>CAWEEI010000001.1:0-659239 GCA_963808025.1 uncultured Acidobacteriaceae bacterium
AGTGCGGGGCGGTTCTGGTTGCAGCTCAGGCCAGGCACGCGTCTCCTGTGTCTTCCTTAGTCTTCTACTCTAGCCGCAGCTCCATTGCTTCGAAGTCAAGCACTACGGTCTTTGCCTGATTCAAAATATCGTTCCCAAGGTTCCCATCAAACTTCCCGAGGCTGTGCGACAGAAACACGTGTGGCGACTTCAACGTCACGTCCAGGCTGCCTGTGCTGAATACCACCGGGCCCAGCAGCACGGAATCATAATTATTGCTCCCCCCGTAGCCCATTATTGGGCGGCTTTCCTTGTGGCCGGTTTGCACCAACTCCGGCAATGCTTTCGCGAATCCCTCATTCAAGTCGGTATCCGCCGCCCCAGTATCCAAGCTGAACGTCAACTGCTTGCCGTCCACACTTATTTGCACGATCGGTGTGGAACCGTCGAACAACAGATTCCGGAGGCTCGGCCCAGCCACCCGGGCACCAGGCCCAAACTCACATCGCCCCTGCGTTGGTTTCCAACTCACCGCCTGCATTGCCATCAGCACCGGCAGCCCAATCAGCCCGCGTTTCCCCACTGGATAATGCACAAACGGCTCGCCCGTGTCATTCAAAACGATAAAAGGAACATTCCTCAGATGCAACCCGCCGATGACCATATCCTTCGCGACCGCAACATCGAAACCTTGAATTGCACTTCCGCTCGATTCCCTTTCTTTCGTCCCCACGTGTTGCAACGCAAGCCCCAGCATCTTCGCATCCGATTCACCGATCACGGACTCCGCTCCACCCGTATCAAACCCATAGGTCACCTTCTTACCGTTGATGATGACTGGGAAACCATCGGAGCAATCGACGGTTGAGTTTTTCAACCGGACAATCTTCATGTCCCCAGCCTCGGCAAACGTGCGAAACTCAGGCAGCGCATTCTTCGCGTCCCCCGAATCCGTTGCGTGAACAGCATCCTCCACCCAGCGCAGCGCTTCGCGATAGTGGCCGTTGCGGGATTCCATGTTGGCCAGCATTTCACGCGCGTCGGACGCCTCCTTCGAACGTGGGTCATTCCGGATAGCCTTCTCCAGATCCTTCCGCGCCGGTCTTATCTCATTCACAGACGCCTCTACAGCTCCGCGATAGAAAACACTGGCGCTGGTACCCTCGCGCTCCACCGCATCGCGTAACGCAAATGCCTGGCTCGCATCCACCATCTTGCGTAGCTCATCCCGCGTCTGAGCTGCTACGGTCCCTACCCACACCAACCCCAGCACTGCGAGCCATATCCTCATTCCGCAATCCCCGCATTTCCATGCTAAAGGTAAGGGTCGCTCCTCCTGAATCACTGGTAAACCGGGAGTGATCTTTGCTTCCTTTGAGTTTCCCTCAGGGGCTAAAGCCCCTCTCTCAAGCGGGCGGTTAATGGCGGGACTGAAGTCCCGCCCTATCTTAAGTACATGTGCGTTGACGTGCGAGCAAACAGCAGGTCCTTCCCCTTCGGCTTCGCTCAGGGTCAGGATGACAATTCTATAAAAATCGTACTCAGCGCTCAGCCGGTGATGGTGAAGCGTTTGAGGGAGTCTTCGTTGACGGTGAGGCCGAGGCCGGGGAGGTGGTCGTCGAGGTCGATGAAGCCGTTGGTGGGGGTGGGTTCGCCGTTGAAGATGTACCAGAAGAGTTCGTTGCCGACCTCGACGTCGACGGGCGGGAAGAACTCGGAGATGGGGCAGTTGAGGCTGGCCATGGAGATGTGGTAGTTGTGCATCTGGCCGGCGTGGGGGACGACGGGGACCTGGAAGGACTCGGCGAGGGCGCAGATTTTGCGGGCCTGGGAGATGCCGCCGACGCGGTTGGTGTCGAACTGGATGTAGTCGAGGGCGTTGGCTTCGAGGAGCTCGCGGAAGCCGAAGATGGTGAACTCGTGCTCGCCGCCGGCGATGGGGACGCGGGCGTGGCGCTTGAGCTCGGCGTAGCCGCGGGTGTCGTCGGGGATGACGGGCTCCTCGAGCCAGCGGAGGTGGAAGGGTTCGAGCAGGGGCAACATGCGTTTGGCGTAGTCGAGGGTCCAGCCCATGTAGGCGTCGGCCATAAGGTCGATGCCGTCGCCGACGACCTCGCGGACGTTGCGGGCTAGTTCGACGTTCTTCTGCATCCCTTCGGCGCCGTCGATGGGGCCCCAGCCGAAGCGGAACTTCATGGCTTTGTAGCCTTCGTCCTTATATTTCTGGGCTTCGGCGCGCAGTTCGGGGATGGGCATGGCGTAGAGGCGGCTGGCGTAGACGGGGATTTTTTCCTTGGTGCGGCCGCCGAGGAGGCGGAAGACGGGCTGCCTGGCGGATTTGCCGAGGAGGTCCCAGAGGGCGATGTCGACGGCGGAGATGGCGACCATGGCGACGCCCTTGCGTCCGAAGGCCATTGTCCGGCGGTACATCTGCTGCCAGAGGAACTCGATGTCCCAGGGGTCGGCGCCGAGGAGGATGGGGGTGAGGTAGGTGTCGATGAGGGACTTGGTGACGTGGGGCGAGAGGGCGGCGTTGCCGAGGCCGACGAGGCCGGCGTCGGTGAAGATTTCGACGAGCACCCAGCCGTGGAAGGCGAAGTTGCCCATGGAGGGTTGGCGGAAGGCGACGAGGTCCATGGGGTTGGTGCAGAAGTGCGGCGGGAGGGGGACGGTGGGGCCGGTCCATTCGACGACGCGGGTGCGGATTGAGGTGATCTTCATGCGGGCGGCCTTTTCTCCTTGGAGTTCCGCTCTCAAGGATATCCGCTCGACGTGAGTTGGCGTTTGCTTTGGCGTTGTTATTTGCGTGAGGTGGGTTGGCGGCGACCTCAGTCATCGTAGTTGGCGGTTGAGGAATTCACTCGT
This sequence comes from uncultured Acidobacteriaceae bacterium, assembly GCA_963808025.1. Classification (GTDB taxonomy): domain Bacteria; phylum Acidobacteriota; class Terriglobia; order Terriglobales; family Acidobacteriaceae; genus Edaphobacter. The sequence goes on from CAWEEI010000001.1 coordinate 2,845, forward strand.
CCGACCGTTAGCAAGGTGAGCTGCGGCGGCGTTGTAGTGTTTTCCGTTATGGCGGGAGAATGCATGATTCTGCCCCGGGTAGCTGTAAACCGTTGCGTTTGGCTTTTTTGCAAGAGCCGCTTTAATCTCTGCTTGTGCAGCCTTGGAGATGAACTCATCCTCCTCGGCCAGATGCATGAGAATGGGCGCATGAAGCCCATCGACCTCTCCGAGGTATTTCTCAGTGTCGGCGCCGTGATACCAGACCGCGGCGTCGATACCGTCGTTGCGCACGGCTGTCATGAAGACCATCAGCGCGCCGAGGCAATAGCCGAGCAAGGCAACCTTGCCGTTGCATTCCGGGAGATTGCGTACTGCGTCGATGGTGTCCTTGACGTCCTTGACGCCGGCATCTCTGTCATAAGCCTGAATAGAGGCGAAGGCCGTGGTCCCAGTCGGCCTGGGAGGTGACGTTCAGGTCGACGCCCGGCTCCTGCCGCCAGAACAGGTCTGGAGCGACCGCAAGGTAGCCTTGTTCAGCCAATTCATCGCAGTGCTTGCGAATGTCGGCGTTCACACCGAAGAGTTCCTGTAGAACGACAACAGCCGGGGCCGGCGAGGTCTTCGGTCTTGCGATATAGGCGGCGAACGTGCCGCCCTGTCCTTTTACGGTGATGTGATCCATCATTTCGCCCTCCTGAGGCGGCTATCCATGCAGAATCTCCGCCGACCGGGACTGGATCGGCGGAGATCATTTTGTCCGATAGCGATATGGCTACGCACTGACGGAGGTGGCAGCCTCTTCGATGAGCTTGGCTGTTTCCTTCGGGAAAGACATGTAGGCCACATGGCTCGACTTCACTTCGACCGTCTTGGCCTTGGCGCGCTTCGCCATCATGCGCTCCTGATCCGGATTGATCGATCGGTCTTCGGTGGCCACCATGTACCAGGTGGGCTTGTGCTTCCAGGCGGGATTCTTAACCTGATGGGTGAACGAGTCGGTAGAGATCGGCACCTGCGATATAGCCATGAACTCCGCCTCATCCCGTGGAATGTCCGCTGCGAAGTCGGCCACGAAATGCGCCTCGTCAATCCACCAAAGCCCGTTGCTGTCCGATTTGAATGCCTTGGAGGCTTGCGGCAGGGCCTGCTTCGATCGACGCACAGCTCTCACCTTCATCGAGGGCAAAGGCGGCAATATAGACAAGCGCCGCAACGTTTGGATGATTGCCGGCCTCGGTGATGATGGACCCGCCGTAGCTGTGGCCGACCAGAACCACTGGGCCGCCCATGGCGTCGATTGCGGCCTTCGTGTACTTTTGGTCGTCGGCGTACGAAGTCTCGGGAGGCTGCGCCACCGACACCTTGTAGCCATCATTCTTGAGGATGTCAGCGACCCTCTTCCAGCCGGAGCCATCGGCGAAAGCTCCATGCACCAGGACCACGTTCTTAATATGCTGTTTCATGATCATTCTCCTTTCCGGTTTGAGCTTCAGCGGTTCGTGTATCGAGCCTCGACTTGCACCAACCATAGTCAGGAACGAGCTCGGGACTATTGAAGACATGGACCACTTTTGTCGATTCCTGCTCAAAATGCGGAGTGAAGGCGGCGCTGAAAAGACCGGTTGTGGCGCGTGAACGTTCCCCAGTGGCTGAAGCACGCTAAGTCGGTTGCTCAAATCGGCGCGACGAAATCGCGCCCCTTCAAGAGCGACTTTTTCAGCGCCCTCTGAAGGCGGGCGAAAAGTCCGCCGGACCACCGAACTTGAGGATGGGATCTATTCGTTTGGTCGAAGGAAACGGCGTTTGGGCATTTCGACAAAATTTCTGCTACGTACATGTTCACGCCTCCACTTTGCCGGAGTCGCACCGACGACATTTGCAAACGTCCTGGTAAGCGCGGCTTGATCGGAAAATCCAGTCTGCGCGGCAATTTCCACCAATGATTTATTCGTTCCCGACAAAAGAGCTTTTGCGAGTCTCAACACGCTTCAGAATCAGGTAGCGATGTGCGGAGGTCCCAAACGATCTCCTGAATGATCGCGCAAAATGGCTGACTGAAAGCCCACATTCATCGGCAAGTGTTTCCAGTTTTAACTCGCCGTCCAAGTGCTGATGGAATAAATCCACAACGCGGCGACTTTGCCACGGTGCCAGACCGCCCTTGAATTGCGGGAACGCTTCGTGAGTTTGAGCGTACCGCCCGACAAGGTGCGAACAAATCATCAAGGTGAAAGAATCCATGAACAGCTGAGAGAACATCTCCGGCCTATTGAGGCACGGCAGAATCGGTTGCGTCAAGTGATGGAGTGTCGGGTCGGGAGTTCCATAAACGCAGTAAAGACGCTTAGCTCTGGGCACTCCGGCATCGTCCGAGAGGGAATCCAGGGTTGCACGCGGAACATGGTAGTGAATCCAATCGATCGAGCCCGGATTTCGAATACTCGAATTTGACTCCAGGTCGCACATTGCGACTCCGCCCACTGGCCATGCCCCTGTTTTTGTGTACTTCTCATCGGTCCACAGTTCCCATTCACCGGAATTCGCATGATTAAGGTGAAGCGAGACAACGTAGGCCTTTTCGGGTGGGATGGATGCAGTTCGTTCCGGGATGCCGCTCCGTGCAATCAGCCGGGTAATCGCCAGTTGCGGCCGGACGACGGAAACCGCAGAATCGATGGCAACATGGGGCGGTTGGTTCATGGTGAAATACTTCGCCATCTGCGCGCCATAGGCGCTTGCAGTTCAGGCGAGGGCGCGGAATTCCCATTCTGTTCGCAGGATGTGAGGTTTATTCACGGCGAATCTCCAACAGAAGACGACCGGTTGGTTTGAATGGATTGAAGAATACCATCTACGCGGTGCGTTTATTGGGCGAGCGAGAGGATAGGTTCAGGCGAGGTCGGGTGCAGGGAGGTCGGGGGTGCGGAGGGGTTGGAGCTTGCCGCCGAAGGTGAGGAGGGCTAGGAAGCCGATGAGGTGGAAGGTTCCGACGAGGATGAAGAGGAGGCCGTAGGAGAATCCGTGGCCGAGGAGCTGGCCGGCGATGAGGCCGAAGATGGCGCCGCCGATGGAGCCTCCGAAGCCGACGAGGCCGGCGACGGTGCCGACGGCGGAGAGAGGGAAGATGTCGGCGGGGATGGTCATGATGAGGCCGGACCACGACTGTTGCGAGAAGAAGGCGATGCTGAACAGCAGCAGCGCGTACTGCACGGGGACGAGCGGGACGAGCATGACGGCGGGCATGCAGCAGGCGTTGAGGCCGAGGACGAGTTTGCGGGAGCGGTCGAGCGAGTGGCCGGCGCGCAACAGGCGGCTCGAGAGCAGGCCGCCGAGCAGGCTGCCGATGCCGGAGGCGGCGTAGGGGATCCAGGCGTAGAGGCTGACGTGTTTGATGTCGAAGCCGCGCGCGTCGTAGAGGTACTTGGGCAGCCAGAAGAGGAGGAAGTACCAGGCGGAGTCGCTCATGAACTTGGCGAAGACGAGGGAGCGGACGAGAGGGAAGCGGAGGATTTGGGCGAAGGGGAGTGGGGGCGTGGGGGTGGTTGCGGTTTGGGCGGGGGTTGCGGGGTTGTCGCGGTAGGTGAGGGACCAGAGGACGACCCAGGCGAGGCCGATGGCTGCGGAGACGAAGAAGACCATGCGCCATCCGCTGAGCAGGAGGACGAGGCCGATGAGGGGTGGGGCGAGCAGCGAGCCGACGGCGGTGCCGGCGTTGATGACGCCCATGGCGGAGGAGCGCTGGGGGAGCGGGACCCACTCGGAGACGACGCGGGTGGCTGCGGGGAAGGCGCCGCCTTCGCCCATGCCGAGGAGGAAGCGCGCGGCGAGGAGCAGGGTGAAGCCGGTGGCGAGGCCGTGCAGGGCGCAGGCGAGCGACCACCAGGTCATGATGAGGAGGAAGCCGCGGCGGGTGCCGAGGCGATCGAGCATGCGGCCGCCGAGGATGTAGAGGGCGGCGTAGGCGAGGAGGAACGCCGTTTGCAGATACGAGAATTGCTGGTTGGAGATAGGGATGTTGCGCTGGATCGCGGTGATGGCGACGGAGACGGTCTGGCGATCGAAGTAGGCGATGGCGATGGCGGCGGTGACGAGCAGGACGAAGGGCCAGTGGCTGGTTGTCTGAGTGCGGCGCGGGATGGGGGTTGCTTCGGGCATGGCTTAGCTGGGGGAGATTGATGGAGGTTTGGGGAGGACGAAGATGAGGGCGGACGCGATGAGGATGGATGCGGACATGAGGAAGAAGCTGGCGCGGGAGCTTCCGGTGGCGGACTGGAGTGCGCCGACGAAGTAGGCTCCGCAGAAGCCGCCGAGCGCGCCGACGCTGTTGATGAGGATGAAGACTTCGGCGGTGAGGTTGCGTGGGATGCGCTGGGGGACAATGGCGAAGAGGGAGCCGTAGGGAGCGTAGAGGCATCCGCCGCCGAGGGTGAGGCCGAGCATTGCGAGCGGGAAGCTGCGCTGGGCGATGAGGGCGGAGCTGGTGAGGGCGACTCCGGAGAGGAGAAGGAAGGACCAGACGAGGGTTTGGTTGCGCTGGGTGCGGTCGGCGATGGTCCCGGCGAGGAGCATGAGGAGGATGGCGGCGAGGTAGGGGAGCATGGAGAGCAGGCCGGTCTGGGCGATGGTGACGCCGGAGCCGAGGCGAATGATAGAGGGCATCCAGAGAATGAAGCCGTAGCCGCTGAGCGACCAGAAGAAGTAGAGGACGGCGAGGACGAGCACGTCGGCGCGAAGGAGTGCGCTGCGAATGGCGGCGATGGGAGCGACGGCGAGCTGCTCTTCGGCGAGGCGCTGCTCGAGGACGGCGGCGGCGGCGGGCGAGAGCCAGCGCGCGTTGCGTGGCTGGTCGCGGACGGTGGCGAGCCAGATGGGCGCCCAGAGGATGGAGGGAAGGCCTTCGAGGATGAAGGTGCGCTGCCAGCCGAAGCGCTGGATGAGGAAGCCGGTAATGGCGGACATCCAGAGAACGGTGATGGGGTTGCCGAAGATGAGGATGGTGTTGGCGCGGGCCCGCTCGGCGCGGGTGAACCAGCGGGTGAGCAGGAGGAGCATGACGGGGAAGATGAGGCTCTCGGCGAGGCCGAGGAGAAAGCGGTCGAGCGCGAGCAGCCAGAAGGAATGGATGACGCCGGTGAGGGCGGCGAACGATCCCCAAGCGATGAGGGCGACGAAGACGGCGCGGCTGAGGCTGTAGCGGCGCGCGAGCAGGACGCCGGGGACCTGGAAGGAGAAGTATCCGAGGAAGAAGAGCGCGCCGAGGAGCGAGGTGTCCTTCTGCGTGATGTGGAGGGTTGCGGCCATGCCGGCGGCGGCGCCGAAGCCGAAGTTGGCGCGGTCGAGATAGGCGAGGCTGTAGGTGATGAAGACGGCGGGGAGCAGGCCCCACCAGCGCTTGTCGAGGCTGGCGGTTACTTCTGCGGCGGAGGTGGGGATCGGATTGGAGGGACTGCCGAGGGTGGGTTGCATGGGTCGGCAGGCGCTCCTGTTTCTTCCCGCGATGGGAGGGAATTTGGGACGCACCTATCGTACTGGAATGCGCTGGGATGAGCGGCTGCGAATCGTTGGTTGCTACTGGGCGGTGAAGTGGTAGACGATGCCGATGCCGACGCGGAGGGTGTTCTCGACGTTTTGGGTGCCGTCGGGCAGTTGGGTACGCAGCCAGTCTGCCTGGAAGAGGCGAATGGCGGTGTGGGGGGTGAATTCTATATCGAGACCGCCGCCGGTCTGGTATGCGAGCGAGCTGGCGCTCGCGGCTGGGCCGGACGGAGTTGGGTAGAGGCCATCGATGCCTTCGACGCCGCCGACCAGGCCTTGTCCGTAGAGGCTCACGCGATGATTGAGGCCGCCGGTCCAGATCGTAAAGCGTGGGCCGGCGGTAAACGCCAGGAGATTGACGGGTATGCCCTGGCCGCTGTTGGATGCGTGCAGGCCGGTGAAGCTGCCGGCTACGCCAAGGCCTTTGTAGAGCTGGGCTGAGACCTCTGCGCTGCCGCCTTGAAATAGGAAGCTGAAGGCATTAGTGCTGGTAAGGTTGGCATCGCCAATGTCGAAGCTCAACGCCAGTTGAACGTCGTGATGACCGGCAATTGGGATGGGAGTGGCGATGCGCGCTCTTCCGCTGGGCAGCGCCTGAGCGTGGAGCAAGCCCCCGGGGATCGCGACGGCGGCGACCAGAGCAAGCCGAATCATCAGTTCTTTCAGACGTGTTTCAAGCATGTCGAATAAGGCTCCTGACATCCGGCTCACTCCACCTCTAGGCTGACTGCGACAGCGCTGTGGGTGATGCCTCCGCTGGTTGCGGTGACGACGATCGAATAGGTTTGGGGTGGCTGTCCGAAGAAGCCGTAGTCGGATGCGCAGCCGGTGACCGTGGAGATGGCTGCGAGCAAGAGCACACATGTCGTGATGGCCTGTGCCAGCTTGCGGCGCGACTTGCGCAGCGCAAGGAAGGGCAGCAGCAATGCGAAGGACCACGGGGCGGTCTCACGGACGCGATGGAGGGCGACGGTCTGTGCGGTGCTTACGGTGAGGGTGAGCGTCTGCGGACCTGCGCCTTGCGCGACGGTTACCGGATTGATCGTGCAGGTTGCGCCCGGCGGGCAGCCGGTGACGGTGTAGGTGACGGTGGCGCCGGGATACTGGATGCCAATGGGGGCCAGCGCATACGTGAATGTGGCGACGGCCCCGGGAATGACCGTCTGGGTGAGCGGGGTCTGCGCCACGATGGTGAAGTCATTGACGCTGATGACAAAACTTGCCGAGCCCGCTGCGTACCCGCCACCCGCCGGTTGCGATGCGGTGATGGAGCAGGAGCCGGTAGCGAGTATCGTCACCAAGCCGCCGGGCGAGGTGACGGTGCAGACAGAAGGCGTGGTGGAGGTGTAGGTGATGGGCTGGTTCGAGGTGGAGACGGCGCCGATGGAGATGGTTCCGGAGCCCGGCTCAGCCGAAGGCGGCACCGTCCCGGTGATCACTGCTGGAGCGAGGTTGACGCTGAAGCTCTGGGTCACCGGGGCGGCGGCGGCATAGTTGCCTATCGCTGCTTGGTTGGCGGTGATGGCGCAGGTCCCGCTGGTGAGGAAGGTGATGACGCCCGTAGAGGTGACCGAGCAAGCCGTGCTGGTGGTTGAGTAGGTGACCGGCTGGCCGGAGGTCGCGGTCGCGGTAGGCACGGGCGGTGTGGCGTTCAACAATGTGTTCGGCAGTGACGGGAAGGCGATGGTGTTGATGCCTAAGGTGAGGGTGATGGTCACCGGCACTGTCGTTGCAGCAGCGTAGTTGCCGGCCGCGGGTTGGGAGACGTTGATCGTGCATGTGCCAGGGGAGAGGGTTGTGACGAGGCCGGTGGATGAGACCGAGCAGATGGTGGGTGTGGTGGAGGTATAGGTTGGCGTTACGCCAGAGGTTGTGGTCGCCGCGATGGGGAAGACGCCGCCGTTGCTATATGGAGTGGTGGTGGGTACCGCCGGCGGGATCGTGATGACATCCGGGGCCACCGTGATCTGATAGCTGCGCGTCTGCTGCGCGGCGGCTGCGTAGTTGGCGGTCGCTGCCTGGTTGGCGGTGATGGTGCAGGTGCCGATGGCGAGGTCTGTAATTACGCCCGCCGCGGTTGCGGAGCAGACGGTTGTCGTGGTGGAGGCGTAGGCGATTGCGCCGCCCGCGGTGGAGGTCGCTGCCGGGACTGGCGGCGTGGCTGCAAAGGGTGTGTTGGGGAGTGCGGGGAAGGTGATCGTGTTCGCTCCGGCGCTCACGTTCAGTGTTACGGTCTGCTGCGCGGCGGCGGCAAAGTTGCCGGCGGCCGACTGGTTCAGGGTGACGGTGCAGGTGCCGGTGGAGAGGATTGTGACCACGCCGGCCGATGAGACAGAGCAGACGGTTGGGGTCGTGGTTGCATAGGTGATCGGCTGGCCGGAGGTGCTGGTCGCCGCAATGGCCACGGTTCCTGAGCCATACAAGACCGCATCCGGGGAGGCAGGCGAGGTCACGATAATAGCGTCAGCCGCTACTGAGATGGTGAAGGTCTGCGTCACCGGCGTGGCCGCGGCATAGATGCCGGCGGCGGCCTGGTTCGCGGTGATTGCGCAACTGCCGATGGAGTTGAAGGTGATGACGCCTGCGCTGGTGACGGAGCAGGCTGTGCTTGCGGTGGAGTAATTGACGGGCTGGCCCGAGGTCGAGGTGGCTGCGGGGGTCGGAGGTGTCGCGCCGAAGGCGGTGTTGGGCAGCGCCGGGAAGGTGATGGTGTCGGTTACGGCTGTAACCGTCTCTACAACTGTGTTCGAGATCTTTGCCGCGTAGTTGCCACCGGCGGGGAGGTTCGCGGTGACGGAGTCAGTGCCAACGGGCAGCGCGGTGGTTGCGAGAGTGAAGACGCCGGGGGTCGCGGTTGCAGTGCCGAGGCCGAGAGAGACGGGCGTCGATGAGCCGCTGGGCGTGTAGTAGAAGGTCGGGGCTACCGGCGGGGCTGCGCCACCCACGACGGCGATCGTGTCGGTGAGGGTGATGGAGGTGCCCGCGGTGGGCGCCGCGTTGGAGGTGGTGAGGACGCCGGGCGTTGTGGATTGAGCGACGGTCTCGGTGACGATGTTCGATATGGAGGCTGCGTAGTTTCCGCCGGCGGGGAGGTTTGCGGTGACGGAGTCAGTGCCAACAGGGAGCGCGGTGGTCGCTAGGGTGAATACGCCGGGGGTTGCGGTTGCGGTGCCAAGGCCGAGAGAGACGGGTGTCGATGAGCCGCCAGGGGTGTAGTAGAAGGTCGGAGCTACGGGCGGTGCCGCTCCACCGACGACGGTGATGGTATCAGTCAGCGTGACCGATGCGCCGACGGTTGGGGTGGCGTTGGATGTGGTGAGTACTCCAGGCACGGTGGATTGAGCCACCGTCTCGGTCACGATGTTCGATATGGAGGCTGCGTAGTTGCCTCCGGCGGGGAGGTTTGCGGTGACGGAGTCGGTGCCCACGGGGAGCATTGTGGTTGCCAGCGTGAATACGCCGGGGGTTGCGGTTGCGGCGCCTAGGCCGAGGGAGACCGGCGTCGATGAACCGCTAGGCGTGTAGTAGAAGGTGGGTGCCACCGGTGGGGCAGCGCCGTTGATGACGGCGATCGTGTCCGTCAGCGTGACGGATGTGCCTATGGTTGGAGCGGCATTGGAGGTACTGAGGACGCCGGGCACGGTGGATTGAGCGACGGTCTCGGTGACGATGTTCGATATGGAGGCTGCGTAGTTGCCTCCGGCGGGGAGGTTTGCGGTGACGGAGTCGGTACCCACTGGCAGCGCTGTGGTCGCCAGCGTGAAGACGCCGGGAGTTGCGGTAGCGGTGCCGAGGCCGAGGGAGACTGGCGTGGATGAACCGCTGGGCGTGTAGTAGAAGGTGGGAGCTACCGGCGGTGCGGCGCCGTTGATGACGGCGATGGTGTCCGTCAGCGTGACGGATGCTCCCACGGTTGGGGTTGCGTTTGAAGTTGTCAGGACACCGGGAACGGTGGACTGGGCGACGGTCTCGGTGACGATGTTGGAGGTCACGGCTGCATAGTTTCCGCCGGCGGGCAGGTTGGCGGTGACAGAGTCAGTGCCAACGGGCAGGGCGGTGGTCGCCAGAGTGTAGACGCCGGGGGTTGCGGTTGCGGAGCCGAGGCCGAGGGAGACGGGCGTCGACGAGCCGCTGGGGGTGTAGTAGAAGGTTGGTGCGGTGGTTGGGGCAGCGCCGCCGACGACGGGTACGGTGTCGGTCAGCGTGATGGATGCGCCGACGGTTGGAGTTGCATTCGACGTGATCAGAGTGTCGGCTTGCGAGCTCTGCAGGATCTGGTAGCTCTGCGTCTGTTGGGTTGCGGCGGCGTAGTTGCCGGTGGCCGCCTGGTTTGCGGTGAGGATGCAGGTGCCTGCGCTTACCTGGGTGATGACGCCGCCCGAGGTGACGGTGCAGACCGATGGCGTTGTGGAGCCGTAGGTGACCGGCTGGCCGGAGGTCGCAGTCGCCGCCGGAGTGGGCGGGGTGGCGCCGATCTGGGTGTTGGCCAGCGCGGGGAAGGTGATGGTGTTGGTGGCGGCCCCGATGTTGATGGTGACGGTCTGCGTGGTTGCCGCTGCGTAGTTGCCCGCGGCCGGCTGCGAGACGTTGATAGTGCATGTCCCGATTGTCAGCAGGGTAACGACTCCGCCGGGGGATGTGACGGAGCAGACGCTTAAGGTCGTTGATGTGTATGTCAGCGGCTGGCCTGAGGTCGAGCTGGCCGTGATGGTGACGTTGCCGCTGCCGTAGAGCACGGCGTCAGGCGAGCTCGGCGAGGTGACGGTGATGGTGTCGGGAATCAGGGTCACCGTAACCGTGGTGGTGGGGGCTGTTCCCGGAGCCGCATAGCCGGAGGTCGCGCCGGGCGCATAGGTGGCGGTGACGGTGGTTGGGCTGCCGACTGGAATGTTGGTTGGGGCGGTCGCGGGCGATAGGAGATAGCAGGTGCCGGGACCGCTGGGCGGGCACGTACCGGTCGATGGAGTTCCCGGCCACGATGCGGAGGCCAGCGTGGTTGCGCCCGATGTGAACGTGACTGTGCCGGTCGGCACGCTCACGCCAGTGGCTACGGGGATGGCGAAGGTGAGCTGGTCGGCGGACCCCACCGAGATGGAGCTTGAGGCTGCGGTGACGGTGTCGCCGGTCCCGGACTGTTGGGTCTCCAGTTGAGGCAGCGCGCTGGAGGCGGCGCTCAGATAGTTGGTGTCGCCGTTGTAGGTGGCGACGATCGAGTCGGTGCCGAGTGGGAGCGCGGAGGTTGCCAGCGTTGCGGTGGTGACTCCTGCCGTGGTCGAGAGGGTGACGGGCGAGCCCAAGCTGACGGGCGTCGACGAACCGGAGGGGGTGTAGGTGAAGGTGACAGTGCCTGTGGGTGAGACGCCGAGGCCACTGACGGTCGCGGTGAGGGTGACGCTCCTGCCCACCAGCGAAGGACTGAGGCTGGAGCCGACGGTGACAGTGGCTGTCCCCTGGGTGGCGGTCCCAGTCAGGTTCAGGGTCTGGGTCAAGGCGGTTGGGTAGATGGCGTTGCCGGCGCCGGAGTTGAGCGAGTTGTCCGTCTCCACCAGGGTCCCGGTGTAGTTGCCCGCGGCGGTATCGGGATCGAAAAGGACGACGTAGAGGCAGTTTGCGCCCGAGGCGAGTGTGGTGGTTCCGGAGCCCGAGTAGATTGGCCCGCAGGTAGTTGCGTTGGTCTGGCTGAAGGCGGTACTGGCGGCTGCGGTGGGCCCGGTCGTGGTTACGAGGGCGTTGCTATTGGGCGAGACGGGCGTGGTGTAGGTGAGCGTCGCATTGCCGACGTTGTACAAACTGGCATCGAGCGTGGGCGCGGCGCTACCAATTGGCTCCGTGGCAAACGGCAGGCCAGCGGGGTTTGTGGTGACCTTGCGAACGCGGTTGCCCCCGGACTCGGTCACGTAGAGGTTGCCGTAGGCGTCCAGGGATATCCCGCGATCGTCGACGAGGGCGGCAACATTGGCAGGGCCACCGTCTCCGCAGGCGGGGGCAGGAGTCGTGGAGCAGGCGGCGCCGTTGCCGACGATGGTGCTGATGTCTCCTGAGACGAGGGAGACATAGCGCACTGCATTGTTCGAAGAATCGGCGATGTACACATCGCCTGCGGGATCGACGGCCACCTGGACTGGGGTGTTGAGGGTTGCGCTGGCGGCCGCGTTGCCGTCGCCGGTGTAGGATGCGGTGCCGGTGCCGGCGAATGTGGTGATGACGCCGCTGACGCCGTCGACACGGCGCACGCGATTGTCGCCGGAGTCTCCGATGAAGAGATCGCCGCTGCTGTCGCGGGCCAGGCCGCCGGGGTTGTTCAGTTGGGCGGATGTGGCCAGTCCGGCATCGCCGCAGGCCGCTGTGGGCGTCGCGCAGGCGGTACCGGTTCCAGCGACCGTGCTGATATTGCCGCTGATGGCAGTCACCAGGCGCACGACGGATGCGGCTGAATCGGCGATATAGAGATTGCCGGTGGGTGCGTCCACGACCAGTGCGCTGGGAGCGTTGAGTTCGGCGGAGGTCGCGGGATTTCCATCGCCGGTATAGCCGCCGGTGCCGTCTCCCGCGTAGACGGTGATGTGCTTTGTGCCAGAGTCGACCCGGCTGACGACATGGTTGCCGGCGTCAGCAATGTACATGTTGCCGGCAGCATCGAACGCGACGTTGGTGGGGCCGCTCAACTTCGCGGACGTCGCCGGACCGCCGGGCGAGGTGAGGTAGTTGGTTGCGCCACCGCCCGCGACAATGCTGATGACGCCGGAGGTGTTGACCTCGCGAATCTCATTGTTGCTGGTATCGGCGATGTAGTAGTTACCCGCGGAATCGAAGGTGACTCCACGTGGCGCGCTGAGGGTTGCGGAGGTGGCGCTGCTGCCGTTGCCGGTCGATCCGGTGGTACCGGTGCCGGCCGCCGTAGAGAGGACACCCGGTGAGAGCAGGCCCAGCCCGGCAATGCCGTTGCCGCTCATGCCGAAGTTGAATGTGCCGCCGCTGGTGACGGCCACCAGCTGGTCTGTACGGGGGCCGACGTAGGCGGGGTTGAATTTCACTGACACGGTGCAGATGGTCCCGACCGGGACCGAGGTTGAGCCATTGACCGTGCAGTTTGTGCCTGAGATGTTGTTGACGGTGAACTCGGCGACGCCATTTGGGCCGGTCGGGGCCGAGATGCTGGAGATGGTGATAGGGCTGCCTGTCACCTGAAGCAGAACGTTCTGCGAGGGCGGCGTCGACGTGCCTATGGTGGTATCGGCGAAGATCGTGCCGCCGCTGATCTCGCGGATCTTATTGTCATATTGGTCGACGTAAAAGATGACGCCGGCAGAGTTGACCGAGATCAGGATCGGGAAGCTGACCAGTGCGTTGGTGGCCGCGCCGCCATCGCCGCAGGTGGGATAGGCAGCGTTCACGACGGTCTGGGTCATGTTGGTGCACTGTTGCGATGTGCCGGAGATGGTGGAGATGAGGCCGGTAGAGGCGGTCACCTTGCGCACTCGGGCGCCAAAGGCGTCGCCGATAATGAGGTTGTTGGCTGCATCGACATAGATGCCGGTTGGACCCTGTAGCTGCGCCGACGTCGCTGCGCCGCCATCGCCGCACGGAGGGATGGAGGTAAAGGTCCCGTTGGGGGCGATGGGGGCGCAGGTGCCGCCGTTGCCCGCCACTGTCGTGATGACGCCGGTGCTGATGGTGAGCTTGCGTATCCGGCCATTTTGATAATCGCCGATATACAGATTGCCGGCGGAGTCCAGGGCGACATTTGTCGGCCCGTAGAGTTTCGAAGCCGTCGCCTGTGTGGTGCCGTTGGAATCTGAGACGTAGCCGCAGGTATTTGCTTGCCCGGCAATGATATAGATATGGCCGGCGGTCAGCGCCGTCAATGTGCCGCCGATGATGCGATTTTGATTGGCAGCGGGAACATATTCGATGGTGCAACTCGTATTCAGACCCTGGTTGGCGATGAAGAGGTTGCCCGCGCTGTCCACGGCCAGACCGTGCGGACTCAATAGCTCGGCTGAGGTTGCGAGCCCGCCAGCTCCGGAGTAGCCGGCTGTGCCGTTGCCGGCCACTGTGGAGATGATGGAGCTCCCGGAGATGACCCCGTTGACCGCGGTGATTTTGCGTATTCTTTGGCTACTGAGGTCGGCGATATACAGATTGCCGCTGGTGTCGAACTGCATGGCGGAGGGAGTGTTGAAGGTGGCCGCGGATGCCGCGCCACCATCGCCGCAAGCACCGCTGGAGGCAGTGGGGTTGGGGCAGGCTGTGCCGGTGCCAAAGGCGGCGTTGATGATGCCTGACGAATTGACGACGCGGATGGTGTTGTTGTAGTAGTCGGCGATGTAGGTGTTTCCTTTGCCGTCGTAGGCGATGCCCTCCGGGTTGTTGAGGCCCGCTGCGGTCGCGGGCCCTCCATTTCCGCTGTTGGTGTCGGTAAGGCTGCCGGTACCGGCAAAGGTGGTGATTATGGGCACCTGGACCAGGCTCTGCCCGGGCGCCGGTGCGCCGGCAAGACCCGCCAGAGCGAGGCCAATGATCGCGGCACGCAACAGATCAGCCCTGTTACCGGGAAAGGGAAGAGAGACGATAAAACGGGGAGACTTCATGGGGCCTTTCCGGGCAACCTCGGAGTGGCCCAGGCGACGAGGCCTGAGCGACCCTTGCGAAGGGATGGCGGCAACTCAAGAGCGGACAAGAGAGGCGACGACAGACCTAAGCACCTATTTGGAACCCCCGAGATGCATGCCTGACCAACGAATCAGGTTCCGCACGGTTTGATACGAGGCCACGCAAAACTCCAGCAAAACGGCAACTCAGCAAAAGTGAGTCGCAGTCTCTGCCAACGACACACCATCGACGAACGTCTGAAGGGAGAGGGGACCATATCCCTCGTGTGATGCGGTCCCGATCTCTAACGAGCTTCAAACATATACGCTTAAGCCGCGTTCGCGATGGCCTGATTAGACCTGCCTACGGGTGGGGAACCCATACAACTAGGGTGCTAAGGCCCAAGAAGGTTAACAGGCCCGGCAACTTTCCACCGCGCGCTTGGCTCTGCTATGTTTAAACCGGCTTATCGCAGAGATGATTGATCCCACCGATTCCAGGGCTCATGGTAATCAGCAGAAGATCTATTGTCAGGATGGTCGCAATAACGGCAACACTCATTGCCCGGGGCGCGATTGCCCAGGCGAAGCCGATTCAGGATGCGGATTGGGGCCCGTGGGAACCCACAACCGAACCCGGAATCCAGGCGCGTGCGGTCTGTAGCTATGACGAACCCGGGCGCGGCAAGGCCGGCCGGGTCTCCCATTGGGACTATCAGCTGAAGAACACGCAATCCATTGGCGTGGATATCCAATGGAGCATCGAGGAGTTCCAGCAGGCAATCCACCGCAACGATTATGGCGCGACTATGGCCCGGCATCTCGACGCCACCGAGACGACCCCAGTCCTCAGCACGGTCTCTGCTTGGGACCTGTATTAGCGTTACGGATCTTAATATCAGGGTTTATACCGCCCTGACACCGCAGACCCCGCCCACACCGCCGCCATCTTCGCTGCCCCCCACGCCCCCGGCGTCGACGACAAATGTCTCCGCTGCGGTTGCAGGTTTGTCCGAACCAGCTGAGAGCGCTTGCAGCAAGACCGATTGGCGATGCTCTGAGAAGGAGTGCGATGGCGGAAAGGCCAAGTCGTGCTATGCCCTCGGCGTCATTTACCAGAACGGTGACGACGGCCTGAAGCAGGACTTGACGAAGGCGATCTCCCTCTTCCATAACGCGTGCGACGGCGGCAATTCCGACGGATGCACCTCTCTCGGCGATCTCTATGCCACTGGCGATGGAGTTGCTCAAGATATGGCGATTGCCAGGCGTTACTTTCAACAAAGTTGCAATTTGGGAGACCGCGTCTCCTGCATCCTCGCAGGTGCACCAGGCGCCGAGGGAAGCGCGCGCTAAGAATGGCGCGTGATTCTGCGCTCAGCAGCGAAGGAATCTGGTGACTCTTAATAAAGTTTGTGGCTCCTGAGGTAGGACTCGAACCTACAACCCTTCGGTTAACAGCCGAATGCTCTGCCATTGAGCTACTCAGGAATGATGCTGTGCCGCGTCTTGTGGCTTCGCCGCACAACTCTTTGTTTATACCAAAGGGCGGGGGGTGGGTCAAAGACGAATGGCGCGGTGGTGCCTTGTTGGACAGCTTATTGAGCGCGAGTTTCAGAGGGTGAGGATGCGCGTGTCGATTGTGCCGTCGGTGATGGTGATGGTGGCGAGGGTGATCGGGCGGTTGAAGCGGCGGGGGCCGGCGCTGCCGGGGTTGAGGTAGAGCACGCCGTCGCGGGTTTCGATGGCGGCGATGTGGGAGTGGCCGCTGACGACGACGTCTATGTGCGCCGCTTTGGGGTTGAGGTCGAGGTCGTGGATGGAGTGGACGAGGTAGAAGAGGCGGCCGGCGAGTTCGACTGCTTCGGTGGGTGGGAGGGCGGCGCAGGGGCCGGAGGTGTCGATGTTGCCGCGGATGGCGGTGAGCGGGGCGAGGGCGCGGAGGCGGTCAAGGATGGTGGGGTCGCCGACGTCGCCGGCGTGGAGGATGTGGTCGGAGCCGGCGAGCGCGGCGAGGGCTTCCGGGCGGAGGAGGCCGTGGGTGTCGGAGATGATGCCGATGGTGAAGGGGGTGGGTGTGGTCATGGCGATGGGGGTGGGCGCGCGGTCTTAGTATCACCGATCCTTAAGCAAACAGCAGGTCCTTCGCTACGCTCAGGATGACAATTTTAAAAGACCTAGAGGCTGGTGGTGAGGCGGGTGCGCGGGTCGAGGAGGTCGCGGAGGGCGTCGCCGATGAAGTTGAAGGAGAGGACGGCGAGCATGACGGCGATGGCGGGGAAGAGGACGAGGTGGGGCGAGTCGAAGAGGTGGGCGCGGGCGTCGTTGAGCATGGTGCCCCAGCTTGGCGCGGGGGGTGGGATGCCGAGGCCGAGGAAGCTGAGGGTGGCTTCGGCGAGGACGGCGCCGGCCATGCCGATGGCGGCCTGCACGATGAGCGGCTGAACGATGTTGGGCAGGATGTGGCGGAAGACGAGGCGGAGGTTGGAGGCGCCGAGGGCGCGGGCGGCTTCGACGAACTCGCGCTCTTTGACGGCCATGACCTGGGCGCGGACGAGGCGCGCGTAGCCGACCCATCCGGAGATGGAGAGGGCGAGGATGAGGTTGAAGAGGCCGGGGCCGAGGAAGGCGACGAAGGCGATGGCGAGCAGGATTCCGGGCAGCGCGAGGAAGGCGTTGGTGACGTAGATGTTGAGGACGGTGTCGGTCCAGCCGCCATAGAAGCCGGAGGCGAGGCCGGCGATGAGGCCGATGGAGAGCGAGATCGAGACGACGGAGACGGCGACGGTGAGCGAGATGCGCGCGCCGTAGAGAGTGCGGGAGAGGATGTCGCGGCCGAGCTCGTCAGTGCCGAACCAGTGGGTGTGGCTGGGTGCGAGCAGGCGGCCGGCGAGGTCGAGCTGGGCGGGATCCTGCGGGGCGAGCCAGGGCGCGAAGAGGGCGCAGAGAAGGAAGATGGCGAGCAGCAGAATGCCCAGCGCGGCCAGTGGCTGGCGGGCAGCGTGGTTTACCAAGGCGATGCGATGCGGTGAAGGTTGCGATGCCATCTTTATTCGTCCCTGATTATCATATGAGACGACGGACGGCGCTGCGGCCGGATGGAAGGCACGTTTGCGAATTCTGGTTTACGGTCTCAATTACACCCCTGAACTGACGGGCATCGGGAAGTACACCGGCGAGATGGCGGCGTGGCTGGCGCAACGCGGACATGAGGTCCGGGTGGTGACTGCGCCGCCGTACTATCCTGCGTGGCGCATCCGCGAGGACTATCGCGGTACGATCGTATCGCACGGAGCACGCGCCGGGAATGCCGCTGGTCTGGCGGACTCCGTTGTATGTTCCGAAGCGGCCGACCGGGATCAAGCGGGTGGCGCATCTGGTTTCGTTTATGCTGGGCAGCCTGCCGGTGATGGTGCGGGAGATGTTCTGGCAGCCGGAGGTGGTGTTTACGGTGGAGCCGACTTTCTTCGGTGTGCCTCTGACTCTGTTTGTTGCCAAGGGAGCGGGCGCGGCGTGCTGGCTGCATGTGCAGGACTTTGAGGTGGACGCGGCTTTCGAACTGGGGTTGCTGCCGGCGGAGGGGCCGATCCATGATTTCGCGATGCGGATGGAGAAGTTTTTGGTCTATGCGTTCGACCGGGTGTCGGGCATCTCGGCGCGCATGGTGGAGCGCGCGCTGGCGAAGGGGATTCCGCCGGAGCAGGCAGTGCTTTTTCCGAACTGGGTGGACGTGGATGCGATCTATCCGATCGACCCCGCGGCCAACCGAGGGAACATGCATCCGGCGGGAGCTGGCGGCGCAGGTGCCGGGGATTGAGGAGCAAGATCGTGCTGCTGTATTCGGGCAACATGGGAGCGAAGCAGGGGCTGGAGCTGCTGGCGCCGCTGGCGGAGGCGTTTGCGAATGACAGCCGCGTCCACTTTATCTTCTGCGGGGATGGCGCGTTCCGGCCGCAGCTGGAGGTTCTGGTGGGCGGGCGGCCGAATGTGACGCTGCTTCCGCTGCAGCCGCTGGAGCGGCTGAACGATCTGCTGAATGCGGCGGACATTCATCTGCTGCCGCAGCGCGCGGGCGCGGCGGACCTGGTGATGCCTTCGCGGCTGACGGGAATGCTGGCGAGCGGGCGGCCGGTGGTGGCGACGGCGTGCCCGGGGACGCAGCTGGCGCAGGTGGTGGAGGGTTGCGGGCTGGCGGTGCCCGCCGAAGATCCGGCGGCACTGTATGCGGCGGTGCTGCGTCTGGTGGACGATGAAGCGCTGCGGCTGAGGCTGGGCCGCGCGGCGCGGGAGTATGCGGTGGAGCACATGGGAAAGACACAGGTGCTGGAGCGTTTCGAGCGCGATCTGATGAAGCTGGTGGAGGAGATGTTCGGCGCTGCGGTGGTCGCGCCCCAACCGGTGGAGTGAGCGGAGGCGGCTGTCCCGGCTAGGCCTGGGGTTTTGGCGTGAGTCGGACGAAGGCCTGGGCCTGGCTCTCCCAGTCGGCGAGCATGCGCTTGGCGAGGCAGCTGGCGGAGCGGCGGGCGTGGACTTCGAGCAGCTTGCGGAGGGCGTCCTGCGCCTCCGGCTCGAGGGTGGCGAAGGGCTCGGGCTCAAGGAACTCGGAGTGATAGCGGCGGTTGCGGATGAAGGAGCCGTCGGCGTCGTAGACCCAGGCGAGGCCACCGGTCATACCTGCGCCGAAGTTCATGCCGGCGCGGCCGAGCACGACGACGAGTCCGCCGGTCATGTACTCGCATCCGTGGTCGCCGACGCCCTCGACCACGGCGGTGGCGCCGGAGTTGCGGACGGCGAAGCGCTCGCCCGCGCGGCCCGCGGCGAAGAGCGAGCCTGAGGTTGCGCCGTAGAGTGCGACGTTGCCGAGGATGACGTGCTGGCCGCTGTCGCGGGCGGCGAGGCCGCAGGCGCGGATGTCGATCTCTCCGCCGGAGAGGCCCTTGCCGACGAAGTCGTTGGCCTGCCCGTCGAGCACGAGCTTCATGCCGTCGACGGTGAATGCGCCGAAGCTCTGGCCGGCGGTGCCGGTGAGGTTGATGGTGATGTCGGCGGGGGCTTCGGCATTGACGCGCAGCAGGGCGATCTCGCCGGCGAGGCGGGCGCCGACAGCGCGGTCGCGATTGGCGATGGCGGCCTCGACGACGAAGGGCTCGCGGCGTTCGATGGCGGCGAGCGCGGGCTCGACCCAGGCCTCGTCGAGCGGCGGCTCGAGGTCCGGGCGGTCGTTGCGGATGCCGGCCCAGCTGAGCGGGCCGTCGGCGACGCGCGGCGAGCATGGGTTCGAGGTCGAGGCCGCCGTCGAAGCGCACCTGCTCGAGCAGATCGGCGCGGCCGATGGCGGCTTCGATGGAGGGCAGGCCGTAGCGGGCGAGCAGGCGCTGTAGGTCGGCGGAGAGCTGCTCGAAGAACTGGACGAGATGCTCCGGCTTGCCGCGGAACTTGGCGCGCAGCTCCGGCTTCTGGGTTGCGATGCCGGTGGGGCAGGTGTTGAGGTGGCACTGGCGCGCCATGTCGCAGCCGAGGACGACGAGGACCGCGGTGCCAAAGGCGTACTCGTCCGCGCCGAGCAGGGCGGCGACGAGCACATCGCGCGCGGTGGCGAGACCGCCGTCGGTGCGCAGGCGGACGCGGCCGCGCATGCCGCTCTCCATGAGCACCTGCTGGGCCTCGGCGAGGCCGAGCTCCCAGGGATTGCCGGCGTACTTGATGCTGGAGAGCGCGGCGGCGCCGGTGCCTCCGGTGTTGCCGGCGATGACGATGTAGTCGGCGTAGGCCTTGGCGACGCCCGCGGCGACGGTGCCGACGCCGCATCCCGAGACCAGCTTGACGCCGACCGCGGCGCGCGGGTTGACGCGCTTGAGGTCGTAGATGAGCTGGGCGAGGTCCTCAATGGAGTAGATGTCGTGGTGGGGCGGCGGCGAGATGAGGGGCACGCCGGGCTGGGCGTGGCGCAGGCGCGCGATGAGCCCGCTGACCTTGTGGCCGGGGAGCTGGCCGCCCTCGCCGGGCTTGGCGCCCTGGGCGACCTTGATCTCGATCTCCTCGGCGTGCGCGAGGTACTCGGCGGTGACGCCGAAGCGGCCGGAGGCGACCTGCTTGATCTTGTTGTTCAGGTTGGTGTGGACTGCCGGGGCCTCGATGACGGCTTCGGCGACTGCGGTGCCGCCGCCGGACTGGGCGTGCAGTTCGGTGCCCTCGGGGCCTCTGTTGTGGCCTGCGTGGGTGGGGGCCTTGCGATAGACGTCGCGGTCTTCGCCGCCCTCGCCGGTGTTGGAGCGGCCGCCGAGCATGTTCATGGCGATGGTGATGGTGGAGTGGGCCTCGGGGCTGAGCGAGCCGAGCGACATGGCGCTGGCGACGAAGCGCTTGACGATGGTCTTCGGGCTTTCGACGATATCGAGCGAGAGTTCAGGGCCGGCGGGACGGATCTCAAGGAGGTCGCGCAGGACGGCGGCCTCGCGGGCGGCGGCATCGCGGGTGTAGATGGTGAAGGCGGCCGCGGGGTCGGCGGGCGGAGGCACACCGCGCGCGCTGCCGACGACGGACTGGAGGGACTTGATGGTGGGCGGCTGCCAGCGATGAGGCTCGGCGAGTTCGGCCTTGCGGAAGCGCACCCAGCCGTAGTCGGGGAGTTCGGCGGTCGGCTCCGCGGCGATGCAGCCAGGTCTGGCGGATTTGGTTCTCGATCTCGGCGAAGCCGATGCCGGAGAGCGGAGCGGGGGTGTCGACGAAGCAGCGCTCGACCACGGTCTCGTGCAGGCCGAGGATGTCGAAGAGATGGGCGCTGCGATAGCTGTCGACCACGGAGATGCCCATCTTGGACATGATTTTGGCGAGGCCGGCGTCGAGCGACTTGAGCATCTTCTTCTCGGCGGCTGCGGGATCGGTGCCTGCGGGCGCGAGGCTCATTCCGGTCTCGAGGGCGAGCCAGGGACAGACTGCTCCGGCGCCGTAGCCGATCAGGATGGCGGCGTGATGAATGTCGCGGCAGTCGCCGGCTTCGGCGATGAGTCCGGCGTGGGTGCGCAGTCCGGCGGCGACCAGCGCCTCATGCACCGCGCCGACGGCCATCGCCATGGGGATGGGGAGCAGATGCGGCATTTGCGGGGCGGTCGGTGAGCAGCAGTATCTTGGCGCCCTCGCGGAGCAGGGCGACGGCCTTCTCGCAGATGTGCGTCGAGCGCCCTCGGCGAGGGTGCTCTGCGGGCTCGAAGACGCAGGGCAGCTCCTGCATGGGGAGTTCGTCGAGGTGGGGATACTCGCCGCTTGCGCAGCGCCTCGACCTGGCCGAGCGAGAGGAAGGGCGAGGAGAGCGAGAGGCCGGCGAGCGGGGCGTTCTTGTCCAGCATGTGCGGCCAGGGGCCGAGCCGGGTGTGCAGGGAGACGACGCAGGCCTCGCGCAGGGGGTCGATGGCCGGGTTGGTGACCTGGGCGAAGCGCTGGCGGAAGTAGGCGTAGATGGGCCGCGGGGCGCGCGCGAGGAAGGCGAGCGGGGTGTCGTCGCCCATGGAGTAGACGGCGTCCTTGCCCTCGAGCGCCATGGGCTGGAGGATCATCCGAACGTCTTCGCGGGTGTAGCCGAAGCCGCGCTGGGTGGCGGCGAGAGTGGCGGCGTCGGGCATGTGCGCGCAGAGGCACGGGAGCGAGCGTGGCCTCTTCGACCAGCTTGGCATAGGTGGCGCCGGCGTCGAAGAGTTCAAGCAGCGCCTCATCTTCGTAGAGCCAGTGCTCGACGAGATCGACGGCGAGCATCTGACCGGGGCCGAGGCGTCCGCTGTGGACGACCTCGGCGGGATCGAGATCGACCAGGCCGATCTCGGAGCCGGCGACGACCAGGCCGCTGCTGGTGACGGCGAAGCGGCAGGGGCGGAGGCCGTTGCGATCGAGGGCGACGCCGACGACGCGGCCGTCGGAGAAGGCGATGGCGGCGGGGCCGTCCCAGGGCTCGACGCAGTCGGCGTGGTAGCGGAGGAACTCGGAGCCCTGATGGCCTTCGACCGCGGGCGGGAGCAACATGCGCATGGCCTCGGCGATGCTGCGGCCGTTGCGCGAGATGAGTTCGACGACCTCATCGAGCGAGGTGGAGTCGGTGCCGCCGATGCTGAGGAAGGGCTTGCAGTCCGCGGGCAGGGTGGAGGCGCGCGCGGCGAGGCGGGCGCGGTTGCCCCAGACGGTGTTGATCTCGCCGTTGTGCGCGAGGGTGCGGCCGGGCTGCGCGCGGTGCCACGCGGGCAGGGTGTTGGTGGCGTAGCGCTGGTGGAAGATGGCGAAGGGAGTGACGTATTTGGGCGAGGCGAGGTCGGGGTAGAACTCGGAGAGGAGCCGGCCCGCGCACATCGACTTGTAGACGATGGTCTTGCTGGAGAGCGAACAGATGTAGCCGGTGGTCTCCCACTGCTCGAACATGCGCTCGAAGTGCTTGCGGGCGAGGTAGAGGCGGCGCTCCATGGTGCCGAGGGTCTTGTCGGAGACATCCTGGATGAGGACCTGGCGGATCTTGGGCATGGTGCTGAGGGCGATCTCGCCGAGGCACTCGACGCGGGTGGGGACGTCGCGCCAGGTGAGGACTTTGAGTCCCTGAGCTTCGAGGCAGACTTCGAGGGCGGCTTCGGCGCGGGTCTCGTCGGCGGGCAGAAAGAGCATGCCGACGCCGAGGGCCTGGCTCTTCTCCAGCTTGAGGCCGGTGGCTTCGAGCAGGAGGGCTACGGGGAACGGCGGTCATGAGGCCGACGCCGTCGCTGCTCTTGCCGTCGGCGGCGACCGCGCCACGGTGGGCGAGGCGTTCGAGAGCGGTAAGGGCCTGCTGGAGAATGGTATGCGAGGAGACCGCATTGACCGACGCGACAAATCCCACGCCGCAGGAGTCGTGGTCGAACCGCTCATCCAAAAGGGAAGGAAGGAGCGAGGCGCCTCGGCGCGAGGTGCCGGGGCGGCTTGGATTGGGGCGAATCCCTGAAGATGCGGAGGTGCGATCCATAGATCACTATACTGCGGGGCGATGCGAGGAGATTGGCGCTCCGAAGCCTTTCACCGGAAAATTTTTATGATCGCCAGGGCTTGACGCCCCGCTCTATGTATAATTATACATAGAAATGTATGTTTATGCAGCTGGGCCGGCTTTGCTGGTTCTGGTGAAGAAGGCAGTGTGAATGCTGAGAGAATTTTTATATTAGTTTGCTCCGGCTTCAGTTGCAAACACTAAATCGAGCAGGGAGAGAGACCCAGGTCCCATGAAGCAGCAGCGTCATAGCGCGATTCGCGAGGTGCTGCACCAGTCGATGGTGCCGAGCCAGGATGAGTTGCGCCGCAAGCTGGCGCGGCGCGGGTTCCATGTGACGCAGGCGACGCTCTCGCGGGACATCCACGAGCTGCGGCTTTCAAAGGGGCCGGCAGGCTATGCGATGCCGGGAAACGGGGCGGATGAGGATGAGGACAGCCTGCCGGGGATTCGCGAGGTGCTGGGCAGCTTTGGCCTGGAGGTGCGTCAGGCGATGAACCAGCTGGTTCTGATCACCACGACGGGCAGCGCGCAGCCGGTGGCAGCGGGGATCGACTACGAGGACTGGCCGGAGGTTGTGGGCACGATCGCGGGCGACGACACGGTTTTGATTATCTGTCCGGATGAGCGGCAGGCGAGGACGTTGAAGATAAGGATCGAAGAGTTTATTGGCTGAATTTTTTGGCTGAGTTAATGGATAGTGAGGACGTATTCGCTCACGGAAAATGTATTGGTTGACATGCAATCGTTGAGCAGTGAACTCGAAGCGGCATCGCAGCAGCGCAAGAAGACTGTGCGCACGGCGGTCGCCGGTGTGGGCGGTTACGCCGGCGGCGAGCTGGCGCGGCTGCTGCTGGCGCATCCTCGGCTGGGCGCGACGCGGCCGGTGTTTCTGGGCCGGGTGGCGGATGAGTCGCCGAGCGGGCGGGTGCCGCTGGAGCAGATCCAGCCGCAGCTGGCGCTGGGCGCGGGCGAGCCGCTGCCCGGAGATTTTGGCATTCAACTGGAAGACGATTCGCGATGCGGGCGTGGAGATTGTGTTTCTCGCGCTGCCGCATGAGAACTCGCGCGAGTGGGCGCCGGAGTGGCTGGAGCATGGCGTTCGGGTGATCGACCTGAGCGGCGCGTGGCGGCTGCATGACGATGCGAATCGCGCGGTGTATAAGCTGCACGATGCGGATGCGGCGGTTGGCGCGAGCCTTGCAGTCCGAGGCTGTGTACGGCTGTCCGGAGCTGCATCGCGCGGAGATTGCAGATGCGAAGACGCGGCTGGTGGCGAACCCGGGGTGTTATGCGACCTCGATCATTCTGGCGCTGGCGCCGTTGCTGCGTGCGGGGAAGGGGTCGGGGGTCGAGGTCGATCTCGACCACGGGATCGTGTGCGATGCGAAGTCGGGCGTGAGCGGGGCAGGGAAGGCCGCGACGGCGAAGACGCACTTTATGTATGCGGCGGACAATCTTTCGGCGTACTCGGTGTTTGGGCATCGGCACACGGGCGAGATGCTGGAGCAGCTTGGCCTGAGCGCGGCACAGATTCAGTTCACGCCGCATCTGCTGCCGATTCCGCGCGGGATTCTGTCGACGATCTATGTGCGGCTGGCGGAGCGCGCCGAGCCCGAGCAGGTGGAGTCGTGCCTGCGCGAGTTCTATGCAACCAGCCCGATGGCGCGGATCCATGCGACGCCGAACCTGCCACAGATTCAGCATGTGGTGCGGACGAATTATTGCGACATAGGGTTTGAGCTGAACAAGGACGGCAAGCGGCTGGTGATTGTCTCGTGCCTGGACAATCTGCTGAAGGGCGCATCGGGACAGGCGGTGCAGAACATGAATGTGATGTGCGGCTGGGACGAATCGGAGGGCCTGAAGTGAAGTACGTGGTGAAGCTGGGAGGCGCGACGATCGAGGACAAGAAGCTGCTGCACGAGTGCGGCAAGGCGATCTACGAGCTGGTGCGCGACGGCAACCAGGTTGCGGTGGTGCATGGCGGCGGCAAGCAGTTGACGGCAACGCTGGAGCTGATGGGCAAGAAGAGCGAGTTTGTCTCCGGGCTGCGCATTACGGATGCGGAGACGCGCGATGCGGCGCTGATGGTGCTCGCCGGGCGAGTGAACAAGTCGCTGGTGGCGGCGCTGCGCACGCATGGGCAGTCGGCGATGGGGCTGGCGGGCGGCGATGGCAATGTGTTTCGCGCGCGCAAGAAGAAGACGGTGCCGGACCTCGGATTTGTGGGCGAGATTGCCGCGACCGATCCGCTGTGGCTGGAGGCGATCTGGAAGATGGATGCGGTGCCGGTGATCTCGTCGATCGCGCTGGGGTTTGACGGCGAGTACTACAACATCAACGCGGACGAGATGGCGGCGGCGTGCGCGATCTGCACCAAGGCGGACGCGCTGGTGTTTCTGACCGACGTGCCCGGCGTGAAGGGTGCGGATGGGCAGGTGATGCGCTGGCTCTCGTTGAAGCAGATTCCGGAGCTGGAGCGGCAGATGGTGGTCTCGGGCGGAATGCTGCCCAAGCTGGCGGCGTGCCGCGAGGCGCTGACGCATGGAGTGAAACGAGTGAGGATTCTGCCCGCTGAGGCGGCGCATTTATTGCCGGACCTTTGCTCGACAAAGGTGAACGATGGAACGGAGGTTATGGTCGCATGAAACTTGAATCGATCCAGGCAGCGGAGAAGAAGCTGCTCCTTAATACATATGAGCGGAACCCGGTGCTGTTTACCGGGGGCAAGGGCGTGCATCTGCGCGATGCGGATGGCGACGAATACCTCGATCTACTGAGCGGGATTGGCGTATCGGCGCTGGGGTACGGGCATCCTGCGGTGGAGGCGGCGATTGTGGCGCAGACCAAGCGGCTGCTGCATACGTCGAATCTGTTCTTCCACGAGCACACGGCGGAGCTGGCGCTGCGGCTGACGGAGATGAGCGGGCTGGACCGCGTGTTTTTCTGCAACTCGGGCACCGAGGCGTGGGAGGCGGCGCTGAAGCTGGCGCGGGCGCACGCAGGCGTGCTGCGAGCGGAAGGCAAGAAAATAGGCACGCGGTTTCTTGCGCTGGAGCATAGCTTCCACGGGCGGACGATGGGCTCGGTGGCGACGACGCACAAGGAGAAGTATCGCGAGCCGTTTGCGCCGGTGATGCCGGACGTGGAGTTTGTGCGCTTCAACGATGTGGCGGACCTGCGCGCGAAGTTTTCCGACGAGGTGTGTGGGGTTTGCATTGAGGCGATTCAGGGCGAGGGCGGGATCCACGCGATCTCGCAGGAGTTCTTTGCGGAGGCGCGGGCGCTGTGCGATTCGACGGGCGCGCTGCTGCTGGCCGATGAGATCCAGTCGGGTATGGGGCGCACAGGCGAGTGGTTTGCGTATCAGCTTTATGGGATCCAGCCGGACATTACGACGCTGGCGAAGCCGATTGCGAACGGCCTGCCGATGGGCGCGATGCTGTGCACCGACGAGGCGGCGCGCGCGATGACGCCGGGGATGCATGGGACGACGTTCGGCGGCGGGCCGTTGGTGTGCGCGGTGGCGATTGCGGTGATCGACACGATGAAGCAGACGGGGCTGCTGGCGCATGTGCGCGAGGTTGGCGGCTACTTCAAGCAGCGGCTGGAGTGGCTGCGCAAGCGGCACGACTGCGTGACCGAGGTGCGCGGTGAAGGGCTGATGCTGGGGCTGGAGTTGGACTCGGCCGAGCTGGCGACGCGCGCGGCCGCGGAGATGATGGGGCAGCGGATTATTATCAACCGCACCAGCGAGACGGTGCTGCGGTTTCTTCCTCCTTTTGTTCTGGAGCGCGCGCATGTGGATACGGCGATTGCGGCGCTGGACGGAATACTTACGCAACTGAATACGGCCAGCGCAGCGCTGGCAGGAGAACACGCCCATGGGCAGTAAAACTGTCATGATGAATCCGAAGGCCGAGGCGCCGGAGCCGGTGGGCTCGGCCAAGCACACTGTGATGCTGGGCATCCAGTCCGACACTGCGTTCTCCGAGGCGGCGAAGCGGCTGTGCGGGCGCGATTTTTGCTCCGTCGCCGACTTTACCGTGGAGGAGATGGCCGCGGTGATGGAGCTGGCGCACGCGGTGAAGAGCAATCCGGAGGACTTTCGCCATGCGCTGGATGCGCGCCAGCTGGTGATGTTCTTCGAGAAGGCGTCGCTGCGCACGCGGCTGACGTTCGAGGCGGCGATCAATACGCTGGGCGGCAATGCGATCTTCGTGGACCAGACGCAGTCGCCGCTGGGCGAGCGCGAGTCGCTGCCGGACATGGCGCACAATGTCGAGCGATGGATGAGCGTGATCGTGCTGCGCACCTACTCGCACGACACGATTACGGAGATGGCTGCGTGCTCGCGCGTGCCGGTGATCAACGCGCTCTCGGACCTGGAGCATCCGTGCCAGGCGATTGCGGATTTCTTCACGCTGGAGGAGCGCTTCGGGCCGGTGGAAGGGCTGCACTTTGCGTATGTGGGCGACGGCAACAATGTATGCCACTCGCTGATGCTGACGGCGGCGCAGCTGGGCGTGCATTGCAGCGTGGCGACGCCGAAGGGATTTGCGCCGAAGCTGGACATTATTCATAAGGCGATTGAGATCTCGGAGCAGACGGGCGGCAGCATTACGCTGATGCATGATCCGGTGAAGGCAGTGACTGGCGCGGATGCGATCTACACCGATGTGTGCACCAGCATGGGCTTCGAGCATGAGGCCGCGCGGCGGGCGCCGATCTTCAAGCCGTATCAGGTGAACGAGGCGCTGATGGCGCACGCGCAGCAGGATGCGGTGTTTATGCATTGCCTTCCCGCGCACAGGAATGCGGAGGTGACGGACGCGGTGCTGGATGGGCCGCAGTCGATCGTCTTCGACCAGGCGGAGAACCGGATGCATGCGCAGAAGGCGCTGCTGCTGATGCTGCTGGGCGGGGCGAAGCGAATCTCGAACTCGCGCGACCGCGGCATTCAGGCGCGCAAACGCTCGTAAAAGCAGCTACTAGCTAACAGATATTCAAGAAGGAACCATGTCTGTCATTCTTGAAAATTTGCCCGTCGGCCAGAAGGTCGGGATCGCTTTCTCCGGCGGCCTGGACACCAGCGCCGCGCTGCACTGGATGAAGCAGAAGGGCGCGCAGCCGTACGCCTACACCGCGAACCTTGGCCAGCCGGACGAGAGCGATTACGACGCGATCCCACGCAAGGCGCTGGAGTACGGCGCGGAAAAGGCGCGGCTGATTGATTGTCGCGGGGCGTTGGTGCGCGAGGGGATTGCGGCGCTGCAGTCCGGTGCGTTTCACATCTCGACGGCGGGCGTGACGTACTTCAATACGACGCCCATTGGCCGCGCCGTGACCGGCACCATGCTGGTGACGGCGATGCGGGAGGACGACGTCAACATCTGGGGCGATGGGTCGACGTTTAAGGGCAACGATATTGAGCGGTTCTATCGCTACGGCCTGCTGGTGAATCCGGAGCTGAAGGTCTATAAGCCGTGGCTGGATGCGGCGTTTATTGAGGAACTGGGCGGCCGCGCGGAGATGTCCGCGTTTATGCAGCGGGCTGGGTTTGCGTACAAGATGTCAGCAGAGAAGGCGTATTCGACGGACTCCAATATTCTGGGCGCGACGCATGAGGCCAAGGACCTGGAGCTTCTGTCGAGCAGCATGAAGATCGTCGAGCCGATTATGGGCACTGCGTTCTGGCGGGACGATGTGAGCATCGCGCGTGAGGAGGTGACGGTGCGGTTCGAGGAGGGCGTGCCGGTTGCGCTGAACGGCAGCGAGTTTGCCGATCCGGTGGAACTGATGCTCGAGGCCAACCGGATTGGCGGGCGGCATGGGCTGGGGATGAGCGACCAGATTGAGAACCGCATTATTGAGGCGAAGAGCCGGGGGATTTATGAGGCGCCAGGGATGGCGCTGCTGTTTGCCGCGTATGAGCGGCTGATTACGGGAATCCACAACGAGGACACGATCGAGCAGTACCGGGAGAGCGGGCGGAAGCTGGGACGGCTGCTGTATCAGGGGCGGTGGTTCGATCCGCAGGCGATCATGCTGCGCGATGCTGCGCGATGGGTTGCGAGGCCGGTGACGGGCGAGGTGACGCTGGAGCTGCGGCGGGGAAACGACTATTCGATTCTGAATACGGAGTCGGCGAACCTGACGTTCAAGCCGGAGCGGCTGAGCATGGAGAAGACGGAGTCGGCGTTCTCGCCGCGCGACCGGATTGGGCAGCTGACGATGCGCAATCTGGACATTGCCGACACACGGGAGAAGCTGCTGACGTATGCGGAGAGCGGGTTGATTCGGGTCGGCGGCGGCGCGGAGATGCCGCAGCTGAGTGGCGGGAGCGGGAAGGAATAAACACGCCGCTTCTGCTGTGGGACAAGTAAGTTTTACTCGCTGAGGATGTGGATGCCATGGCCGTCTGTAAGTATTGCGAGCAAGAGATGCACGATGCCGACGGATGCAAGAAAATTGCGGTCAGGACAATCGACGGTGACATCGATCCCATCCCCTACGGCAGCGAGCAACGCGACGAACCTCCCCATCCGGGACAGCGTCATCACGGAGTTCTCATCGGAGATCCACCAAGGTGCCACGACTGCTGCGCTTTACCAGGTCATTTCCATCACGTCGGATGCGATTGGGAAGAATGTCCCCGCTGCCACGACCAATTGATCAGTTGCGAATGCCAACCGCTTGAAGAAGAGACGAGAGTATGAATAAACAACCCGCCAAGATGTGGTCCGGGCGCTTCCGCGAGCCGCTCAATCCGTTGTTTGAGCAGTGGCAGCGGTCGTTTCCGTTTGATTGGCGGCTGTTGGCGCAGGAGGTTGCGGCGTCGAAGGCGCATGCGCGGGCGATTGCGGCTGCGGGGGTGTTGAGTGGGGCGGAGCTGGCGGCGATGCTGGCGGGACTGGAGCGCGTGCTCGCGAATGCAGCGACGGATGGTCCGACGATTGTGGCTTCGGCGCCGGGCGCGGAGGACATTCATCACTTTGTGGAGCTTGCAGCTGACGAAGGAGATTGGTGAGTTGGCGTTGAAGCTGCATACGGGGCGCAGCAGGAACGAGCAGATTGCGACGGACATGCGGTTGTTTGTGCGGGAGGCGATCGATGCGACGGTTGCGGGGCTGCGGGCGTGGGCTGGGCGCTGATTGAGCTTGCGGAGCGCGCGGGCGAGGCGGTGATGCCATCGTATACGCATTTGCAGCGGGCGGAGCCGGTGCTGGTGGCGCATTGGCTGCTGGCGTATGTGTGCGATGGCGGAGCGGGACATCTCGCGGTTGAGGGATGCGCGGGCGCGGATGAACTATCTGTCCGCTGGGATCGGGTGCGGTTGCGGGTGCGACGCTGGCGCTGGACCGCGAGATTGCGGCGCGCGAGCTGGGGTTCGATGGGCCGACGACGAACTCGATGGATGCGACGAGCGACCGGGATTTTCTGCTGGAGTTTACGCAGTGCCTGGCGGGGATGGGCGTGCATCTTTCGCGGTTTGCGGAGGAGATTACGTTGTACGCGACGGCGGAGTTTGGGTTTGTGGAGCTGCCGGAGGCGTTTTCGACGGGGTCGAGCGCGATGCCGCAGAAGAAGAACCCGGACTTTACGGAGCTGCTGCGCGGCAAGTGCGCGCGGCTGGTGGGCGCGGCGACGACGCTTGCGATGCTGATGAAGGGATTGCCGCTGGCTTACAACAAGGACCTGCAGGAGGGGCAGGAGCCGGTGTTCGATGCGGCGGATACGGCGAGCGGAGTGCTGGGGATTCTGCCGGGGTTTACGCGGGCGCTGAAGTTCAATTTTGAGCGGATGCGGGCGGCGGCGACGACGGGGTATCTGAATGCGATGGCGGCGGCGACTTATCTGACGGGTAAGGGCGTGCGCGTTTCGCAAGGCGCACGAGAAGGTGGGCAACGCGGTGCGGTTTGCGCTGGAGAGTGGGCGCGAGTTGAATGAGTTGACGCTGGAGGAGCTGCGGCAGTTCGGCGAGGAGTTTGGCGAGGATTTTTTCGCTGCCGTTACGTTGGAGGAGACGCTGGATTGCCATGATGTGGTGGGCGGGACGAACCGGGCGCGGGTGCGGGCGGCGCTGAAGGACGCGCGGGAGCGGCTGGTTGCATCAACGGCGGCATCTCCAGCATCCGTTCCGTAACCAGTTCGTCGTAGTACCTCAGGCCGTCAAATGTGATCCGTGTTGGCACAAGTCTGAGAAGATAGAGAGAGGAGTTTTGGGCCTTGTCGAGTACGACTTTAATGACCGCAAGTGAATCCACCGCCTCGACGCGCAGCCGTGCGGGGGGTGCGGTGGTGCGCCAGGCACGGTTGCAGGATGCGGTGAATATCTTTGAGCTGGTGAACTCGCTCTCGGGCGATGGTACGCTGCTGCGGCGGAGCTACTCGGAGATATGCGAGAACGTGCGCGACTTCGCGGTGGCGGAGTCGGAGGCAGGAATTTTTCTGGGCTGCGGTGCGCTGCATTTGTATGGGCCGCATCTGGCGGAGGTGCGGTCGATCGTGGTGAAGCCGGAGGGCAAAGGGCAGGGCGCGGGCGGACGACTGATCCGCGCGTTGCTGGAAGAGGCGGACGAGCAGGGGGTCGCGTCGGTGTGTCTGTTTACGCGCATCCCGGATTTTTTCTTCCACTTTGGCTTTCGGATCGCGGACCGCACCACGCTGCCCGACAAGATTTACAAGGACTGCCAGGCATGTCCGCGGCTGTATGCGTGCGACGAGGTGGCGATGGTGCGTGGGCCGCTGCCGAAGATGGCGGTGCTGGGGCCGACGCGGATTGCGCAGCCGGAGCTGGTGAAGCTACAGCTCGGGCATATCGCGCATCCGGTCGAGACGCAGACGGGAAAGTCCTAAATCTAAAGACCGAGTTAAGAATATTGGGTCTATTTTGCTGTGGGTTGCGCTCCGGGCGAGCGGAGACCAAAGGTTTGTCTTGAGCGTCTAACGAACGTGTAAACTTTCGATGTAGAGCAGGGAGGATCCATTGTCTCGTCTATTCCATTCGCGCTCATTGGGGGCCATTGCCATGATTCTGGCTGTGTGCCTCGTCGGGCAGCGTGCTCAGGCCCAGACGCCGGTCGCGCCCCCTTCGGCTACGGCGACAGCTGCGCCGACACAGCAGGCCTCGAGCGAGGCTTCGGACTCAGATAAAGGGATCACGGTGCTGCACGCCCATACCAATCTGGTGGTAGTGGATGTGGTGGTGACGGATTCGAAGCATAACCCGGTGCACGGTCTGAAGGCGTCGGACTTTACGTTGCTGGAGAACAACAAGCCGCAGCAGATCAGAAATTTTGAAGAGCACTCAGCATCGCTGGACGCGGAGACGTTTACTCCGGGACCCAAGTTGCCGCCGGGACTCTTCACGAACAAGGCTCCCGCACCGGCGGCCGGGCCGGTGAACGTGCTGCTGCTGGACTACCTGAATACGCCGCTGGCTATACAGCCTTACGCACGCAAACAGCTGCTCGAGTTTTTGGACAAGGCGCCAAAGGGGACGCGCATCGCGATCTTCGGCCTGACCGAGAAGCTGGATATGCTGCAGGGATTTACGACTGATCCCGCGGTGTTGAAGGGTGCGTTGACGGCGAAGAGCGGCGCGCCGCAAGCGTCGGACCTTCTGTTGGATGCGACCAATGGCGGGACGATGAACGATACCTCCCTGTCCGACAGCCTGTTGGGTGGACAGACAGTGGCCGACGGAGGCTTCTGGACCCAGGACATGATCGACGATATCTATCGATTTCAGGCGATCCAGACCGCATTCACGGAGGACCTGCGGGCCAAGTACACGTTGGCCGGGTTCCAGCTGCTGGCCCGTTATCTGGTGGGGATTCCCGGGCGGAAGAACGTGATCTGGTTCTCCGCGGGCTTCCCGCTGAATGTCGACCCCAATCCCAACTGAGCCGATCCGAACGACTCGGTGGTGCGCAACGACGATGAGGTCCGCAAGACGGACAACCTGCTGACCCGGGCGCAGGTCGCGGTGTATCCGGTGGATGCGCGAGGGGTGTTCACCGACCCGGCGAAGGACGCGACGACCTCAATGGCTTCGATTACGGTAAACACCGGAGCCGCTGATGCCGAGGAGCAGTTGGAATTCATGACAGCAGACTTCGCAGGAGCATGAGTCGATGTTTGCCATGGCGGAGGACACGGGCGGCGAGGCATTCGTCAACACCAACAATCTGACGCAGGCGGTGACGAAGGCGGTGGAAGACGGCTCGAACTACTACACGCTGACGTATTCTCCGACGAATCCGCAATGGGATGGGCGGTTCCGCGCGATCAAGGTGAAGGTGGAGGAGCAGCCGGGGCTGAAGCTGAGCTATCGCAATGGATACTTCGCGGACGATCCCAACGACCGGAGCAAGGTGGTTGCGGGGGAGACGGCGATGGCCTCCGGGCCGGCCAATACGATGGTGACGGCGATGATGCATGGCGGTCCCGATCCGGCGGAGATACTGTTCAAGGTGCGGATCCGCCCGGCAGCCGCGCCGCCGGAAGAGACCCCGCTGGCGAACAACCAGACCAATCCCGACCCGAAGGTGAAGGTCGAGGGGCCGTTCAAGGAGTATGGAGTGGACCTGGTGCCGGACGCGCACGCGGTCAGCTGCCCGCTTGACGCCGGCTGGCACTCATCGCTGCGCGCTGGAGGTGTTGACTTATGTCTACAACCGCGACGGACAAATGCTGATCACGGCGCACAATGCGGTGAGCCAGGCGCTCTCTGCCGCCGACTATGCGAGGTTGCAGAACTCGGGCACGGGCATGGCGTTTCACCAGGAGATCAGCGTGCCGGTGAAGGGCCAGTACTCCCTGCGCACTGCCATCCATGACTTGAATTCGGACCGGGTGGGTGCGGTCGAGGTGCCGGTGTCGGCGGTGGCGAAGCTGGAGCCGCTGAAGCCACTGCTAGCCGCGAATGCTCCGGCGCCAGGTGCTAGTGCGGGCGCGGCAGCGCCGGCTGCAGCTCCTGCTGCGCCTGCTGCGGTTCCAGCTACGCCGAGTGAAGCGCCGGCGGAAACAGTGGCTGCGCCGAAGTAGCCTTGCAGTGGCGCGTGTTAAACTTGCAGCCAAGGTGTCCTCCCCGCTGACTGAAATCTTTGAGCATGAGTACCGCGAGCTTCGGCCGCGCGCGCCGATTCCTCCGCTCGATATCCGGTTTCGGCGATTTACCTCGCTGAACACGACGATCCGGCTGCGCGAGGGGAAGTTGCATGTGCGGCTCTCGGACCTGCTGGAGCATGCGCCGGAGCCGGTGCATCATGCGATCGCGCATATCCTGATGGCGAAGCTCTACAAGAAGCCGATTGCGCGCAGCCACGCGGACCGGTATCGGCGGCATGTGTCTTCGGAGGCGGTGGCGCGGCAGGCGGAACAGATTCGCCAGACGCGCGGGCGCAAGACGATCCTGACCGCGCAGGGGCGGTACTACGATCTCGACGAGGTGTTCGAGAGCCTGAATGCGCGGTTCTTCTTCGGGCTGCTGGGGCGGCCGACGCTGACGTGGAGCGCGCACCACGCGCGGCGGATGCTGGGGCACTACGATGCGGCGCACAACACGATCATGGTGAGCCGGGTGTTCGACCGGGCGGACACTCCGCGATGCGCGGTGGAGTATCTGCTGTACCACGAGATGCTGCATCTGAAGCATCCGGTGCGGGTGAAGGCGGGGCGGCGGTGCGTCCACTCGAAGGCGTTCCAGGCGGAGGAGCGGCTGTTTCCGGAGCTTGGATGCGGCGAAGGCTTATCTGAAGCGGTTGTAGGGGCCCTTGTCGAGGCTGTTGTCTGGTGGGGCTGGGGTGATACATTTCTCCCGGGTTCGAGACTGAAATCCCGGGAGGCGTGAGGCGATGGTTCGTGGACTGAGGGTTGAGTTGGTGGTTGGGGCAGCGCTAATCCTGTGTGCGGGGTTGGCGTGGGCGCAGAGTGGGGCGGTGCAGGGTGCGGCGAATCCGGCTGCGGCCGGCGCGGCGACGCCGACGGCTGCGCAGGCTGGGACTTCAAATGCGCAGCCGCGGCCACCGCGGCCGCCGGCTCCGGTGCGTGACCCGCTGGCGCCGGGGATGGTGAAGGCCACGGAGTTGCCGGATGGGCAGGTGCCGCCGGCGGCGAAGGATGGGAACTTTATCATCGGGCCGACGCACACGCCGGCACCGGAGATGGCGGTCGATCCGACGGTGCCGAAGGGCGATGTGTACGAGTTCACGATGGAGTCGAAGGACAGCAAGTTTTATCCGGGCGTGGAGCGGGACACTGCGGCGGCTCCGGTGGGGCCTCCGGGCGCGAACGGGCCGGTTTCGGCGAGCAGGCCGGCGCCGTATACAAGGCATGTGTCGGTGTACGTGCCGAAGCAGTATGTGGCGGGGACGGCGGCGCCGTTTCTGGTGAGCGCAGATGGGGAGAAGTGCTTTTCGACGCTGGATATTCTGATTGCGCAGAAGCGCATCCCGGCGATTGTGGCGATTGCGATTGGCAGCGGGGGCGGGGATGGGCCGGGGAGCGAGCGGGGCTTGGAGTACGACACGATGTCGGGCAAGTATGCGGAGTATGTGCAGACGGAGGTGCTGCCGCTGGCGGAGGCGACGGCGCATGTGAAGCTGACGGACGATCCGGATGGGCGGGCGACGATGGGGTCGAGCTCGGGCGGTGCGGCGGCGATGGCGATGGCGTGGTTTCATCCGGAGTGGTACCACCGGGTGCTGACGCGGTCGGGGACGTTTGTGAACCAGCAGTGGCCGCACAACGACGCGATGCCGCATGGCGGGTGGGAGCTGCATGAGCACCTGATCCCGGAGAGTGCGGCGAAGCCGCTGCGGATCTATATGGAGGTGGGCGACCGGGACAACTGGGGGCCGCCGCCGGCGGAGGGGCCGAACATGCATGACTGGGTTGCGGCGAATGAGAATATGGCGAAGGTGCTGGCGGCGAAGGGATACCACTACCAGCTGACCTTTGCGCGGAATGCGGGGCATACGGACCGCGCGGTGCGGGCGCAGATATTGCCGGAGGCGCTGGAGTATGTGTGGCAGGGGTATCCGGTGGGAGGGGAAGAAGTAGGGCTAGGCGAGGGCGGATTCGGCGTGGAGGCTGCGGAGTTTGATGCGGACTTCGACGCGCGAGCCGAGGCGGTTGACGATGGAGATGAGGCGGTCGAGGGTGAAGCGGCCGAGGTCGGCGTTGCGGATGCGGGAGAAGTCTGCGGCGGCGATGCCGGTGCGGGCGTGGGCGGCGCGGACGGAGAGGGATTGGCAGTCGAGCATCTTGACGATCTCGGCGGCGAGGATGGCTTTGAGCTGGGAGACGTCGGGGCTGGGGTGGTTGAAGTCGTGGAAGACGTTGCCGGTGCCGCGGATGAGTTGGAGGGGTTCGGGCTTCATTGGAGTGCCTCTTTCAGTCTCTTCAGCCGGTCGTGGATCAGGTCGATTTCGTGCTTCGGCGTTTTGATTCCCTGGGTCGACTTCTTTTGGAATGCGTGAATGACCCAGATGTCCTCTCCAAGCTGAACTGCGTAGATGACGCGAAATGGATTGCCTCGGTGCGGCAGGGCAATCTCGAAGATGGCTGAGCCAAGACCGTGCAGCGGTTTGACGATGTCGGCTTTTCCACCCTCGGCGGCGATGGTGAGAGCGGCGAGGCAGATCGATTGCGCCGCAAGAGGGAACTTCTCGAACTCCTTGCGGGCAGCTTTGATCCACGAGATTGGCCGGGTGTCTCTGGTCACTTGCTCTTTAGGGCCACTTTTTAGAGTGTAGTCATATATGACTACATCGTCAAGCGCAACACCTCAACCTGGAGTCGGAGCCCCACAGCCACCAGCAATCACCATTGCATCAATTCACCTGGACTTTTCATAATGAGCAGTGATAGGCTGACCGAAATTCAAATACAGCAGTCCATGCATCTGTTACTTGGGAAGATCAAGCTTCTGCATTCCGCCCACTCGCTAAGTGTGCAATGAAGGTCAATGCGAGAGAGGCGCGCAAGCGAATTGTTTTCCCCTCCCCCGCCCCGTGCGATACAGTGCCCGGCGGTTCGTGACGAGCTACACCCAGGAGGCGCTTCAGTGATCAGGACCGGCAATATCCCCAATCTATATGGTAAAGGCCGGCCCTGGGTGGTCCTGCTTTTAGGCATTTGCCTGACCCCAAGCGTGCGAGGTCAAGATGCTGCTGCACCAGGGTTCAAGTTCACATCGGTTGACACCCAGGTATTAGCTGACGTCGGCGAGTTTGACCGCCAGTTGGTCAAGAAGGGATTGGTGCTTGAGGATCCAGCACTGAATTCCTACTTAGACTCGATCGGCAAGCGGCTGATCGGCACACGCCCGGTCCCCGAGCAAGTTGAGTTTCGATTCCGGGTATTGCGCGATCCGATGGTGAACGCCTTTGCGCTGCCCAACGGCTCAGTCTATGTAACGACAGGACTGTTGTCCCGGTTGGAGAACGAGGCGGAGTTGGCTTCGGTATTAGGCCACGAGACATCGCATGTTCTGGACCGCCACACATATCTTGAGAACCGCAGTGAGCGCAAGAAAGCGGTAGCGATTGACATATTGCAGGGCGTTACTTCCAGTGTTCCAGTCGGCTCAGCCTTCGGCGCGGCCATTGCGCTGGGTGCCGAGGTAAGCGCCGCTGTGACAGCGGCAACCATCTCCGGCTATTCGCGTGAAATGGAACGACAGGCCGACCAAGACGGTCTTAGCCTGATGACCGCAGCATCTTACGACCCTCACGCAATGGCGCGTACCTTCGAGCTATTGGATGAGAAGCTTGAATTCGAACCGATTGAGGGCTTTTACAACGATCATCCCAAGCTCGCCGAACGTCGCGCAGCCGCCCTCGACTTTGCCTCATCGCAGAATATTAGCAACCTGCAGCTCGGTTCCGAAAAGGAGTACCTCGAAAAGGTCTCCCCGGCCATCTGCTACAACATTGAGGCGGATATAAATAGTCGCCGTGCGCGTACAGCAGTGGCGCGGGCTACGAGGCTCACTACAGTCATGCCGGATGAGCCAAAGTATCAAGTCTTGCTCGCCGATGCCTATCGCTCACTCGGCGCAAAGACTGTAGTGCCATCTGAGGATGAGCTCAACCGTCATGGTCAGGCCGAACATCGCAAGGAGTACTTCGGGATGACGGAACAGGAAGAGCAAAGGCGCCTGCTGCAGAGTCCCCAAGGTGAGGCGACGCTCCAGGAGAATCTGGGGAAGGCGGAGACGCTCTATTCAGGAGTCATTCAACGCAACCCATCCTATGCAGATGCCTACCGCGGCCTTGGCTTTCTTTATGAGCAACAAGCCAAATATTCCGAAGCGGCCGAAGAGTACCACAAATACCTCGGCATAGTTGCCGGTACCAGTATCGACCGTATCCGAATCGAGCGGCGGCTTGCTTCGGTTGAGAAGTTAGCGTCCCCACAACCACTGCAGTCGCGGTGACAACCGCTTTCGGCCCGTCGAAGAGAGCTTTTGGGAGGTAATTCTGTTGAAGATTGTTTATTACGCCTGCACAGTCGCTATGGCGACCTTGCTGCTATCCGTCAGTGCTCTTGCTAACACCCCTTCGTGGTCTTATGAGAATCCCAAGATTTACTCCGGCGAAGCTCCCATTCGGACCGCATGCATGATGCCGGCTGAGGGAAAACTATCGAAATTGGGCATGAAGGGCAAGGAGGGTATGTCCAAAGAGTCAGACGCGTGGAGCACCGACTTGCAGAATATAGTTTCGTCTCATCTGAAGCTGGCCGGTGTTGCGCTTCTTGATGCACCAGGCTCCGCCGACGGCGGTGCGTCCGCGGACGAACTCAACCAAGTTCTGTTGCAGGTGCAAGGAAAGTACGATGGGATTTCCTCGACGATCGACAAGAAGCCGAAGGACATTGGGAAGTCGCGTTTCACGCTAGGCGACGATGTTGCGCTACTGCCCTGCACTGCGAAGGCAGACGTTCTGGTGTTCGTGGAAGGTCAAGGCCAGGTTCTGACAGGCGGTAAACAGGCCTTTGGCATTCTGATTGGAGGGCCGAAGGACTCAATGGCAACTCTCATTCTCACGATGGCCGACGCCAAGACTGGGGAGATACTTGCCTTTGTGAGGCTGGTTAATGCCGATAAGTTTGTCAACGACTCGGAAAAAGCCTTTGGAGGCGCGCTCGATAAGCAATTCAAGAAGATGAGATTAGGCAACACCGCCGACGATAAGAAGAAGGGGCACTAACTCCCTCATCGTTGACATTTTTGACATCGTCAACAGGATTGGTTATATCTTGAAGCTCGGCGTTAGTTCTGCTGGTGGTGCGGTCGGCTGGTTTGTGGCGGCTGCGTGTCGATAACGATTGCCCGCAACGGAATGTTCGGGAAGCGCGGTGAGATTCCGCCACTGCCCCGCAACTGTGAACGCGCACGCTGGTTCTTCTTCTCATGATGAGATGAGGGCCGGCGTGAATGCAGCCAGACCATCCCACTGAAGCCGCCAGGCGACGGGAAGGGAGGGTCAGAAGGATTGGCTGACATGCGACGCGTAAGTCAGGAGACCGGTTCTTTGCGTGTCCTAACCACGCTCCGAGGGGGAGCGTAGGAGTTCCGCCATGTTTTCTGTGAACGGCCGTTCGGCGGCCGGATCTCTTCTGCGTGCGTTTGGGTTTTCGACGCGCGCCGCCTTCACGTTTTTCAACCTGGTTGTGTTGTTGATCGCGTTCGCGGGGCAGGCGCGCGCGGTGGTGGTGCGCGGGACGGTGACGGATGCGCTGGGTCGTCCGGTGGTGGGCGCGCGGGTGCAGCTGATCCAGGGGCCGAAGCCGGTGGCGATTGGGATTGCGGGGGTGGATGGGACGTATGAGATCCGGTCGACGGAGAGCGGGCGGTTTGTGCTGCTGACGTCGGCGGCGGGGTTCTATCCGGGGATCGGGCAAGGAGTTCTACGGCGGGGCGACGGATGAGGTGACGCAGGATGTGGTGCTGGAGACGGGCTCGGTGCATGAGGAGGTGACGGTGACAGCGACGGGGCTGCCGACGCCGGTGCCGCAGACGAGCGCGGCGGTGACGCTGATTCCGGAGAGCGAGCTGGCGACGACGGTGGGGGTGGTGGATGCGCTGCGGCAGTCGCCGGGGGTGGATGTGGTGCAGACGGGGCAGGCGGGCGGGGTCACATCGCTGTTTGTGCGTGGGGGGAATTCGACGGCGAACGAGGTGATGATCGATGGGATTCCGGCGGACGACGTGGGCGGGACGTTTGACTTTGGGACGGTCGCGTCGACAGGGCTGGCGGGGCTGGAGGTGTATCGCGGGCCGAACTCTGCGCTGTACGGGACGGATGCGGGGGCGTCGGTGGTGAGTCTGGAGACGCCGCGCGGGACGTCGATTCAAGCCGGTGGTGAACTACTCGGGCGATGCGGGGAACTTCCATACCTAGCGCGATGAGCTGGCGGTGAGCGGAACGCGGCAGAAGGCGGACTACTACGCGGCGTTCTCGCGGTTCGATACGTCGAACGCGCTGCCGATGGATGAGTACCACTCGGCGACTTCGGTGGCGAACCTGG
Source organism: uncultured Acidobacteriaceae bacterium (assembly GCA_963808025.1). Lineage (GTDB taxonomy): Bacteria > Acidobacteriota > Terriglobia > Terriglobales > Acidobacteriaceae > Edaphobacter. The sequence goes on from CAWEEI010000001.1 coordinate 43,495, forward strand.
GGTATGCGATTGCGGCAAATACGCAGGCGCGGTTTACGATCCGCAATGCGGATTCGGCGGCGGGGCTGCCGGGGGCGCATGATTTTTACGGGATATCGGCGAGCGGGAAGGAGAGCGACCAGGATATCTACTCGGGGCTGACGCTGGAGAACCGGCTGGACAATGGCTGGCACAACCTGGTGCGGTACGGGATTGCGCGGAAGCGGGAGCAGGAGAAGCAGCTTGGCAATGTGGGGATGCCAGTGACGTTCAACTTTGGCACGGGGCCGTGCGGGAGTTCGACGGCGGATTGCTTTACGGAATATTTCGGCAACATGGTGACGATCCGCGGGGCGAATGGGTACACGGCGACGGGGCAGGCTTCGTTCTTTGTGCCGACGGACGATATGGATTCGAACCGCGATGAGCTTTACTACCAGTCGGACTACAGCTTGGGCCGCTACCTGACGGCGCTGTTCGGGTTCCGGTATGAGAACGAGCGCGGGAGTTATACGAGTGCGTTCGAGGACGAGAAGACGCAGCGGACCAACTTCGAGTACACGCTGCAGCTGCAGGGCGAGGTAAAGAGCCGGGTGTTTTATTCGGCGGGCGGGAGCGTGGAGAAGAACCATCTGTACGGGATCACGGGAGCGCCCCGGATTGGGTTGGCCTATCAGCCGGTGTTTCCGAGTGAGCGATGGATGCATGGGACGCGGGTGCGGGCGAACGTGGCGACAGGAGTGCAGGAGCCGACGCTGGGGATTGAGTTTGCGAGTTTGTATCAACAATTGTTACAGAACGGCGACACGGCGGACATTGCGAAGTACCATGTGACGCCCCCGGGGCCGCAGGACTCGCGGACATATGACATTGGGGTGGACCAGAATGTGCGCGGCGAGAAGCTGATGATGAAGCTGGGGTACTTCCGCAGCACGTTCAACCATCAGTTGGAGGGGGTGGATACGGGGGCGCTGGAGCAGGTGTTTCATTATTCGCCGGCTGTGGCGCAGGAGGTGTTCGGTCCGTATCTGAACTCGCTGGCGTTTCGTGCGCAGGGGCTGGAGTTTGAGACACAGTGGCAGCCGACGGTGCGGTTCGTGGTGCGCGGCGGGTACACGTATCTGGATGCGGTGGTGACGCAGTCGTTCTCCGAGCGATGCGTACAACAACGGCGACTACAACAACAATCCGAACCTGCCGGGGATTGCGATTGGTGCGGAGGGGCCGCTGATTGGGGCGAGGCCGTTCCGCCGGCCGCCGCATACGGGGTTCTTTGCGGTGGAGTATACGGGGGGGAAGTTTGCGGCGGCGATGAAGGGCGCGCTGGCGAGCCGGTCGGACGATTCAACGTTTCTGGATGGGTTCGATATGAGCTTTGGCAACTCGTTGGTGCTGCCGAACCGCGACCTGGACTTTGGGTATGCGAAGCTGGATGCGAATTTTACCTATGCGGTGAAGAAGCGGGTGACGGTATTCACGCGAGCTGGACAATCTGCTGGGGCAGCAGCATATCGGGCCGATCGGGTATCCGGCGCTGCCGTTTACGGTGCGGGCTGGGTTGAAGGTGAGGCTGTGGGGGGATTGAGGGGGTGGGGAAAAAGCAGGTCCTTCCCCTTCACTTCGCTCAGGGTCAGGATGACAATTTCATAAAAGTGTTTGTAAGCAACGCTGGAGCCATGGGCGCGTCTAACTTAATGCTATGACGAGATTTCTTACGACCGCAATTGTTGCTTCGGTACTTGGGTTGGGGCCTGGCGCTTCTGCCAGGGCGCAGCCGGAGGGGCCGGTGCCGACCCAGGCGCTGGTCAATGTCGATCCGAAGTCCACGCCGCCGGCCAGCGCGAGCGAGCTGACGGTGGCGGTGGATGGCAAGAAGGAGCCGCTGACGGCGTGGACGCCGGTGTTGCCGGCGCATGCGCAGGTGGCGCTGCTGATCGACGATGGACTGCGCGAGAGCGTGGGGCGGGAGCTGAGCAATCTGCGCAACTTTGTGGGCAACCTGCCGCCGGGCGTTGAGGTGCTGGTGGGGTATATGGAGTATGGCCACATCGTGACCGACCAGCCATTTACCACGGACCACACACTGGCGGCCTCCACGCTGCATCTGCCGCAGGGCCTGGCCGGCATGAGCGCGAGTCCCTACCTGTGTATCTCCGACTTCGTGAACAAGTGGCCGAGTTCGGCGAGTACGGCTGCGACCGGCGGGGCAGCGCACAAGGCGCGCTTCATTATGATGCTGACGAACGGGGTCGATCCGTACAACGGCAGCACCAGCGTGACCAACCAGGGCAGCCCCTATGTGGATGCGGCGGTGAGAGACGCGCAGCGGGCCGGAGTGGCGGTCTATTCGATTTACTTTGGGGACGCGGGCATGACTGGCGGCTCAGTGGACTTCAGCGGGCAGGCCTATCTGGCCCAGATCACCCAGGCGACGGGTGGGGTGAACTACTACCAAGGCATCGGGAACCCGGTCTCGACGGCGCCGTACCTGAAGATGTTTCAGGAGGCGATCGTTGAGACTTATGTTGCGACGTTTGACGCGCCGGCGGGAGCGAACCCTGCGCGGGACCTGGTGCGGTTGAAGTTCTCCGGGGACAAGGCGAAGCTGCGCGCGCCGCAAGAGGTGATGGCGGGGAACGTGGAGTAGTTGGCGCGGACCGGGCCAATGGCGCGGCTGGGGAGATATCCCAACATGCTAGGCTGGAATCTCCAGCGGGTCTTTGCTGCGTGAGGGATCGCACGTGAGATCGTTCTCAAGGATTTTATGTAAGCGTTTTTTGGGGACAAGATCGCTTCTGCTTGGGTGTGCGGCGCTGTCGATTGTGGTGGGGATGGCGGCCACGCGCGATGTTGCGAAGAAGACGGTGGGATGGAATCCGAAGGCCTCTGCTGCGTATCTGGACCAAAGAGAGGTGTGGTGGGAGAGCTGGGATGCGGCGGAGCGCGACCAGGGGACGCATTGCGTCTCCTGCCACACGCAACTGCCGTATGCGCTGGCGCGTCCGTTGCTGCGCGGCGCGATGAAGGAGCAGGGGCTCTCCGCGCCGGAGCAAAAGATGCTGGCGGATGTGACGAAACGAGTTGAGATGTGGGACCGGATTGAGCCGTTCTATCAGGACGACCCTGAGAGTCGCACATATGAGGCCAGGGAGGCGGCGTACTTTGCGCTGATGCGGGCGGCCGATAAGGTCGATCCAGCGCGATGGAAGAGGCCGCCGTACAAGGGACCCGATCCGCCGTTGGCGGGCGATGCGCGAGGCACGGAGGCAGTGCTGAATGCGGTGATCCTGACGAGCTATGATTCGCAACAGGAGCACCTGAGCGTGGCGGCGCGGAAGGCGTTCGACAACATGTGGGGTTTGCAGGTGAAGACCGGCGACGACGCGGGCGGGTGGGCGTGGCTCAACCTGGTGAATACGCCGTGGGAGGGTGAGGGTTCGGCGTACCAGGGCGCGGCGTTTGCGGCGCTGGCGGTGGGGATGGCACCGGATGGATACGAGAATGAGGCGGCGATCCAGCCGCAGGTGAATCTGCTGCGCGGGTATCTGCGGAGGAAGTACGCGAGCCAGTCGACGATGAATAAGCTGGTAGTTCTGTGGGCCTCGGCGAAGCTGCCGGGAGTGTTGACGGCAGCGGAGCAGAAGGCGCTGGCGAACGATATCTTTGCGGTGCAGCAGGCAGATGGTGGATGGAGCCTGACCGAGTTTGGCAGCTGGAAGCGGCGCGATTCGACGGCGCTGGTGACCAGGAGTGATGGCGTGGCGACGGGGCTGGCGGTGGTTGCGATGAATGCGGCGGGAGTCGCGCAGGGCGACAAGAGGATGGAGGATGCGCTGGCGTGGCTGGGAAAAAATCAGGACTCGGCGGCGGGTTCGTGGGCGGGCTACTCGCTGAATAAGCAGCGCGACCCGGCGTCGGATGTGGGGCGGTTTATGACGGATGCAGCGACGGCGTACTCGATCCTGGCGCTGGAGACAAGCGCGCGGCGATAGGGCGTGGCGCGGATTTTTCGAGCCGAAAGGAAAGAGGCGGGGTAGAATTCTGGTCATGCACAATCGACATGTTCGTTCTATTGCTTCGCTGCCGCGGAGTCTGAAGAGATTTTCGTTTGCGATTCTGGCGCTGGGATTTCTTGCGAGCGCCGGCGTCGGTGTTTGCGCAGGCGCGCAGGGCGATGCGGGCACGGCGCCCTCCGGCGGCTGCACCCTCAAAAATCATGTCTACCACTGCGATGGTGCTGCACTGCAAAAGGCGCTGGCCGACGCGACGACAGTGAGGATCGAGACCCACGATGTGGATGGGCCGGCGCAGGGAGCGTTGAAGTCGCTGCTGGCGAAGAAGCTGGGCAAGAAGGTTGTGACGGAGGAAGGGGCCCCGGCTGACCTGGTGTTTTTGCTGATCCCAACGGAGGCGGAGGGCGTGGTGAACAGCCCGGGCAACTCCGACCTGGGGACGCTGCGCATCTACACGGTGGCCGCCGACGGTGGGTGGGGTCATCTGCTGTGGGCGGAGACTTACTCCGGGCAACAGGACATGGAGTGGCCAGCGGTAGTGCATGGACTGATCCAGCAGTTTCAGGCTGATTTTCATATCAAGTAGGCGATGGGTGTCATATCAAGTAGGCGATGGGTGTGACGACCGTGTGGTCGGTCTAACGTCGCACCTTTAAATTCGAAGCCCCGGATTGCTCCGGGGCTTTTCTGGTTGCTGAGGTGCGTGGAGTTTAGTACATGCCTTCCATGCCGCCGCCGCCACCGCCGTGGCCGGCGGGCTCCTTCTTCTCGGGGATTTCGGAGATCATGGCTTCGGTGGTGAGCATGAGGCCGGCGATCGAGGCTGCGTTCTGCAGCGCTGTGCGCGTGACCTTGGTGGGATCGATGACGCCGGCCTTGACGAGGTCTTCGTACTTGTCGGTGCCGGCGTTGTAGCCGTAGTTGTTTTCCTTGGAGTCGCGGATCTTGCCGATGACGACCGCGCCCTCTTCGCCGGCGTTGGAGACGATGAGGCGGAGCGGCTCCTCGATGGCGCGGCGGATGATCGATGCACCGATCTTCTCGTCGCCTTCGAGGGTCTTGGTGACCTCATCGACGGCAGCAGCGCAGCGCACGAGCGCGACTCCGCCACCGGGGACGATGCCTTCCTCGACGGCCGCGCGGGTTGCGTGCATCGCATCCTCGACGCGGGCCTTCTTCTCCTTCATCTCGGTCTCGGTTGCGGCTCCGACCTTGATGACGGCGACTCCGCCGACCAGCTTGGCGAGACGCTCCTGCAGCTTCTCCTTGTCGTAGTCCGAGGTGGTCTTGTCGACCTGCGCGCGGATCTCCTTGACGCGGGACTCGACCTCGCCGGGCTTGCCGCCGCCGTCGATGATGGTGGTGTTGTCCTTATCGATGGTGACGCGCTTGGCGGTGCCGAGGTCCTCGATCTTGACGCCCTCGAGCTTGATGCCGAGGTCTTCGGTGATGGCCTTGCCGCCGGTGAGGATGGCGATGTCCTGAAGCATGGCTTTGCGGCGATCGCCGAAGCCGGGCGCCTTGACGGCGGCGACGTTGAGCGTGCCACGCAGCTTGTTGACGACGAGGGTTGCGAGGGCCTCACCATCGACATCTTCGGCGATGATGACGAGCGGCTTCGCGGTGCGCGCGATGGACTCGAGCAGCGGGAGGAGGTCCTTCATCGAGGAGATCTTCTTCTCGTAGATGAGGATGTAGGGGTTTTCGAGGGCTGCTTCCATGCGCTCCGCGTCGGTGACGAAGTAGGGCGAGAGGTAGCCGCGGTCGAACTGCATGCCCTCGACGACATCGAGCTGGGTCTCCATGGTGCGCGACTCTTCGACGGTGATGACGCCATCCTTGCCGACCTTCTTCATGGCCTCGGCGATGATGGTGCCGATCTGCGAGTCGGAGTTGGCGCTGATGGTGCCGACCTGGGCGATCATGTCTCCGGAGACGGGCTTGGAGAGCTTGTTGAGCGCGCCGCCCTGGACGACGCCGTGCTCATCGCGCTTGCCGATGATGGCCTCGACGGCCTTGTCGATGCCGCGCTTGAGGGCCATTGGGTTGGCGCCGGCAGCGACGGTCTTGACGCCCTCGCGGTAGATCGCCTGGGCGAGAACGGTCGCAGTGGTGGTGCCGTCGCCGGCGACGTCCGAGGTCTTCGAAGCGACCTCGCGGACCATCTGCGCGCCCATGTTCTCGAGCGCGTTGGAGAGTTCGATCTCCTTGGCGACGGTGACGCCGTCCTTGGTGATGGTGGGGGAGCCGAATTTCTTCTCGATGACGACGTTGCGACCCTTGGGGCCGAGGGTGACCTTCACCGCGTCGGCCAGAATGTTGACTCCGCGCAGGATTGCCTGGCGTGAGTCTTCTCCGTGCAGAATTTGCTTTGCCATTGTGCTGCTCCTAGTTACCGGCTCATTGCCGGTCGTAAGTTTAGTGGTTGCTGGATCAAAGTGTGCGTGCGCTGACATGTCTTCACGCGAGACGTCGAGAACGGTGTGAAGCACTTACTTCTTGACGATGCCGAGGACTTCTTCTTCGCGCATGATGAGGAACTCTTCGCCATCGAGCTTGATCTCGGTGCCGGAGTACTTGCCGAAGAGGATGGTGTCGCCGGCCTTGACGTCGAGCGGGAAGACCTTGCCCTCGTCGTTGGATTTGCCCTTGCCGACGGCGATGACCTCGCCCTCCTGGGGCTTCTCTTTGGCTGAATCGGGGATGATGATGCCGCCGCGGATGCTCTCGCCCTCTTCGACGCGACGGACCAGGATGCGGTCGTGCAGGGGGGTAAATTTAGTTGATGCCATTCGAGTAACTCTCCTTGATGCAAGTAGTTGACTGCCAATTGGGTTTCGGGGTTGTGGGCCTCGGCGCTGCGCCGGGCGCGTGCTTCCGACCTCGGAACGGCTGGGTTTAGCACTCAAGCCCTTCGATTGCTAACGATAGGGGATGGGTGGGGGAGTTGTCAACTGTGAATATGTGAAATATGAGTGAAAGTGGCTCAAGGTTGAGCAAAATTGACCGCAAACCTTGGGATTTGTGGCTGCATGAAAGGCGACTACGGAGATTCTGCGCGTCGCGCAGAATGACGGGTTGGGGGTAGCGTGGGCGAGCGGTCGAACGACGGTCGTTCGCTACCGCGAACGATACCCCACCCTGCCGCGATAAAACCGCGTCGAGGATGGGGCACCCGGCGCAGGTGGCGTGCTATGCGCCGAATGGCACGCCCAGCTCCTGCGGGATGATGGGTTCGAAGGGTTGGTCGAGGCTGGAGGCGTCGTAGCGCAGTTGCCACTCGAGGCGCATTCCGTAATACGTTGCGGTGAATCCCCAGAAGCTCGTCTGCCCAAGGCCGAGGCCGGTCTCGGCGTTATAGTATTCGCGCAACGCTGAGTTCTTCTCGACGGCCATCTCGAGGAAGCGGTCGGAGAGCACCTTCGCTTCTTCAGTGAAGCCGTATCGCATCAGACCCTGGAAGATCATGTAATTTGTGGGGGCCCAGGTTGGGCCGCGCCAGTTGCATTCATTGTGCGTGCCCTGGTAGTAGTCCGGCTCGGTCTTGGCGTAGGTGGCGACGGGGTAGGCCAGCCAGAACTCCTTCTCGTTAAGCAGGTGCTCTTTGACGATCCGTGTGGCGCGCTCGGGAGGGGCGGCGCCGGCGAACAACGGGGTGAAGCAGGTCGCCGATTTGGTGCGCACGAGCGCGCCGGTCTTCTCGCTGCGGTCGTAGTACATTCCGTCGGCCTCGTCCCAGAAGGTGGCGTTCATTTTATGGATGAGGTCGTCGGCGCGGGTGTTGTAGCGGGTGACGTCGCCGACGAGGCCGAGATGCTGGGCGATCACTGCCATCGCGCGCAGGTCGCGCACCAGATACGAGGCCAGGTCCACGCCCTCGACGGTGAATGCGGTTGGCCCGCCGCCGGCGCGGCTCCACTGATTGTCTGTGCCGGCGGCGCCGGCCGACTTCCAGGTGGGCAGGCCGTTGTTATCGCTGTCATAGGAGAACCACTTGGCGATGTACTTATCCAGGCGCTGGTAGTAGTTTCCCCGCACCCATTCGTAGTCGTTCTTGTTCTGCTTGGCGCCGAGCACTACCAGTTGCGCCAGGAACGGTTTGAAGTGTTCGAGATTGCGCTCCTTGATGAGGCTGCGGTTGATATAGCCGTCGGGCTGCTGGCGGTTGAGAAACTCACGCAGGTTGGTGAAGCAGTACTGCCAGACGCCGTAGTAGGAGAGGTAGAGGTTCTCGAAGTAGAGGTCCCAGTCGTAGAACTCGTTGTAGGGGTAGCCGGTGAGCAGCGTGGCGTCGACCCCGGGGATGGTACGCAGGCCATTCTTTCGAATGTCCGCATTGGTCGCAACGAGGCGCGGCGGCAGATCGCTCCATATCTTCTCTCCGATGGCTTTTGCAAATGCCTTGCCAGCGGCGGTAGGGGGGATTAACAGATTCGGGGAAGCTGCTTGAGTCCAGCACGTGCGTGCGGTTGCAGCCAGTCCGATTGCGCTCGCTGCTCCTCCAACAAATGACCTTCTGGTCAGGGACATTTGGCTCCGTCCTCCCGTGGTGTTTGCAATCGAACCAAACGCTAGCACATGGCGGGCGGTTTAGCCTACTGGTGATTGTCTGCGGTTCGGACTGAACGAAGGTGGGGGAGGCGGCAGCGGGTTACATCTCACCCATCGCTGTGCGATGGATGGGGCACAGGGCTGGGGGTACGAGGGAGATTGGGCCCGGGGGCGAGGAACAACCCCACGTCAGACGTGAAACTGTCTGACATGGGGCACCCGGCGGGATGGCGTAAAATGGGGGGATGGCTTCGCGCGATAAGTTGGGTTGGGGATTTGGATTTTGTTGTGCAGCGTTGCTTGCGCTGACGGCGGTGACGCCGGTGCGCGCGTGGGCGCAGGAGGACGATCCGACGACGGCGCCGATTGTGCCGGAGAAGCATGGGCGCAAGTACAAGGCCCCGCCGGAGACCTCGCATATTGAGGTGACGGTGCTGAAGGGGTTCAACAAGAAGCCGATCGATGGCGCGCACGTCATCTTTCATCCGGTGAAGGACGGGGTGGACGAGGGCAACCTCGAGGTAAAGACGCACGAGGACGGGAAGGCGACGATCGATGTGATTCCCACGGGGAGCGCGGTGCGGATCCAGGTGCTGGCGGACGGATTTGCGACGTTTGCCGACGACTATGCGATCAACGAGGCGGACCGGGAGATTGTGATCTCGATGGCGCGGCCGCAGGCGCAGATCTCGACGTATGTCGACAACGAGGGCAAGCCGGCGGACCTGAAGCCGGGAGTGCAGGAGCCGGTGCGGCCCAAGCTGGATGCGAAGGGCAACCCGATTGTCGCGCCGGCGGCGAATTCTTCTACTACAACGTCCGGTTCTTCCACATCCGGCACGAAGCCGAAGCAGTAACGGCGGCAATGACTGACACTTCAAGCACAGAATCGCACAGCGCGGCGGGGGCGCTGAAGGGTAAGGCTGCGCTGGTGACGGGTGGGGCGAAGCGGATTGGGCGGGCGATTGCGCTGGCGCTGGCGCGGGCGGGCGCGGATGTGGCGATCACATATCGCGGGTCGCAGGTTGAGGCGGAGGAGACGGTGCGCGCGCTGGGTGCGCTCGGCGTGGAGGGGCTGGCGGTGCGCGCCGATCTGGTGGATGCCGTGAGTATCCGCGAGAGTGTGGCCGCAGTGGTGGAGGAGTTTGGCCGGCTCGACATCGTTGTGAACAACGCGGGGATGTTTGCGTCGGCGGCGCTGGAGAGCATCCAGGTCGAGCAATGGGACGAGATGTTCGCGACCAATACGCGCGCGCCGTTTCTGGTGGCGCAGGCGGCTTATCCGCACCTGAAGGCGGCGGGGGGACGGATTGTGAACATCGGGTCGCTGGGCGGGACGCATCCGTGGGCGACGCACGGGCACTACTGCACGTCGAAGGCGGCGCTGCATATGCTGTCGCAGACGATGGCGAAGGCGTGGGCGCCGGAGATCAGCGTGAACTGCGTGGCGCCGGGGATGATTGTGCAGGGCGAGGTGGACGAGGCGTATGCCGAGTTCGCCGAGCGCACGCCGATGCGGCGGAATGGGACGGCGGAGGACGTGGCGGCGGCGGTGATGTTCTTTGCGACGGCGCCGGGTTTTATTACGGGGCAGCTGATGCTGGTGGATGGCGGGTTGGGGTTGTAGGTTGAAGGTTCCCCGATGATCGCGTAACAGACCACGACAAGTACAAATACAGGGGTCCTTCCCCTTCGGCTTCGCTCAGGGTCAGGATGACGGCGTCTGGAGGGGTGCGTTCAACATTGACGGAGCATCGAGGGAGTTATTTTCTGGTGAGGGCGGAGGTGACGCGCTGGAGCCAGTTGGGGGATTTGGGTTCGTCGAAGAGGTTGCGGGGTTCTTCCTCGACTTCGAACTGTTTGCCGAGGAAGACGGCGAGGGGGTTGGTGACGCAGAGGCTGTGCGCGTAGGCTGACGCCGTATTTTTCCGCGACGAGATCGTGGGCCTGCTTGATGCGGGGCGGGCGCGAGGTGAGGTTGTGCGCGTCGGTGGCGAGGAAGTGGACCCAGCGGTCGGCGAGGAGCTGATGGGCCATGCGCTCGGCGGCGCTTGCCTTTGTGGCCGGTGATGGAGTCGGCGGTGACCTGGATGAGCACGCCGCCGCGCAGCCAGTCCTTGAGGCGCGCGGGATCGTGCTGCAGGGTGGGGTTGCGCTCGGGGTGGGTGAGGATCGGCGTGAGGCCGGCGAGCTGGAGGTCGTAGAAGGTCTCGGTGAGGCCGGGGGGAAGGCCGTAGTCGGGGACCTCGACGAGCAGGTAGCCGAGGCCGTTGATGCTGAAGCGCGCGGGGTCGGTCTGGGCCTGCTTCACATTGTCGAAGGAGAGATGGAAGTCGCAGCCGCGGCCGAGGGTGAGGGGGATGCGTTCGCTTGGCGAGACGGGTGCGAAGCTCGTCGGTCTTCGCGGCGTTGATCTCGGGTCGAAGGCGTAGTCGCCGTTGGCGTGGGGGGTGCAGACGACGTGGGTGATGCCCTCGGCGACGGCGAGCGCGGCCATCGCGACCGAGGTTTCGATGGAGTTGGAGCCATCGTCGAGGCCGGGGAGAAGATGATGGTGAATGTCAACCATTGCACCCGCAAGGGTAACACCGCCTACGCGGCGGCGAGGGAGTGGGCGAGGGACTGGAAGAGGAGGAGACCGTCGGCGGAGCCGAGCAGGGTCTCGCTGGAGCGGTCGGGGTGGGGCATCATGCCGAGGACGTTGCGGCCTTCGCTGAGGATGCCGGCGATGTTGGCGAGCGAGCCGTTGGGGTTGGCCTCGGGGGTGATGTCGCCGTCGGGGGTGGCGTAGCGGAAGGCGATGCGGTCGTCGCGCTCGAGCGTGGCGAGGGTGGCGGCGTCGCAGAAGTAGTTGCCCTCCATGTGGCCGATGGGCATGCGCAAGGATCTGGCCGCGGGTGAGGCCGTGGGTGAAGGGGGAGTTGGGGGTTTCGGCGCGGAGGTGGAGGTGGCGGCAGATGTAGCGCTGGCTGGCGTTGCGCATGAGCGCGCCGGGGAGCAGGCCGGCCTCGCAGAGGATCTGGAAGCCGTTGCAGATGCCCATGACGAGGCCGCCGGACGCGGCGAAGCGGGTGACGGACTGCATGATGGGGGCGAAGCGGGCGATGGCGCCGGTGCGCAGGTAGTCGCCGTAGGCGAAGCCGCCGGGGACGAGGATGGCGTCGCAGCCTTCGAGGGCGTGCGACTCGTGCCAGAGGTAGGTGACGGGCTGGCCGAGGACGGCGCCGAGGACGTGGTGGGTGTCGTGGTCGCAGTTGGAGCCGGGGAAGACGAGGACGCCGAACTTCATGGGGATAGAGTAGCAGAGGGTGGATTTTTTTCAAGCAGAAGCAGGTCCTTCGCTGCGCTCAGGATGACAATGCTAGAAAAAGGGTCATGATGACAATTTTATGAGGTGGGAAGAAAGCAGGTCGTTCGCTACGCGAACGATACCCCACCCTGCCGCGCGATGCGCGTCGAGGATGGTGCACACCCGGCCTACCAGCGGCGGCTGAGGGTGAGGCGGGTGACGCCCTGGTCGACGCCGGGGTTCTGGTCGCCGAGGCCGGCGTTGGAGGCGTGGCGGTAGAGGTACTCCACGCGCAGCGAGACGTTGGGGCTGGTGAAGAACTGCAGGCCGGGGCCGAAGGAGAACAGGAAGTTGAACCAGCTGGAATCTTCGATAGGGAGGTCGCGCGCGGAGACGACGAAGCCGAGATCGAGCGAGAAGGCTGGGCTGGATACGCCTGCGCGGGAAGGCGCTGACGCGGACGCCGAGTGGGGAAAAGGCGGCGGCGTAGGTGTCCTCGCGCCCTGCGAGATCGTAGATGGGGACGCTGGTGCCGCCGGGCGTGAGGAAGGTGCCCACAGGTTCGTGGGCCACATAGATGACGCGCATCGGCGGCTGCGCGAAGATGACGGGCGCGCCGTTGAGGACGAAGGTGGTGCCGCTGACGAATGGGGTCGGTCTCCTCGTAGAGAGGCATGATGGAACCTTCGTAGTCGAAGCGGAAGCGGCGGCCCTGGTGAAGGAGGTGGGAGTACTCGACGCCAAGGGTCCAGATGCGGCGCTGCTCGGCGTCTCCGATGAGGATATGGCTGGAGTCGGGGCTGAAAGTGGTGGAGAAGCCGAAGCTGTGGATGGCGTCGAGTCTGAAGGGTTCCTGGCTGTGGAGGGAGGAGCAGCAGAGGGATGCGAACCCGGCGAAGATGGTGACGATTGCAGCCTTGCGCAAACAGAGACCCCTCGGGATGCGGAGTGCTTCCGGATGCGCCTCCGCGATTCACTGAGAAGGATACAGCATGGTTGCGGCGAGAGGGTCAGGTCGGGCTTGCGCAGGCACTACGCCGGCACGTAGATGGCATAGCCGCGGGGCGGGGCGGGGAACTCGGCGTTGCCGTCGCCGTCGGTGGTGCGCGCGTCGGGCCACGCGCTGTCGTGGCCGTCCCAGGCGATGGGCACGAACTTCTGGTTGGCCCACTTGGTCTTCACCGAGGTGCCCGACCATTGGTCGCCCAGGTTGTTGAGCACATAGATCAGGCCCGGCTGGTCGGTCGTCGTCGTCCTTCCAGCCGACGCGCTGCATGATGTAGAGGTCGGGGTCGGCGTGCAGTATCTGCGAGTCGCCGCCGGCGTACTTGTGGTGGGCCTGGATGAGGGCGTCGATGCCGTTGGGCGTGAGCGGGCGGGCGAGCCGATTGTTGTAGTAGTCGTACCAGAAGACGCAGGGGTAGCCCTCGTGCACCATGATGAAGGAGTAGGCCATCAGCTTGTCGTTGACGATGGTGTTGTCGCCCATGTCGTGGTTGTCGACGAAGGTGGCGGCGTGGCGCGGACGCTTCATCACGACGGAGCCGCCGTCGGTGAGGTTGCGCAGGTCGTAGTTGAGGGTGTCGCAGACGTCCTTCAGCTTGTAGCGCAGGGGGAAGTCGAAGGCGGCGATCTGGTTGTCGGTAAACTCGGTCGACGCGCTCGAGCCAGCCTTCGATGTCGTCGGCGCCGGACCAGTACTCGCCGACGACGTAGGGCTGGAACTCCTTGCCGTTCTTCACGTACTGGTACTTGGCGAGCAGGCCGATCATCCACGCGCCGAAGCCTTTGACGTAGTCGAAGCGGAAGCCATCGAAGCCGAGCTCTTCGATCAGCATGCGCGCGTAGCGATACATCGCGGCGTAGACCTCCGGGTTGCGATGGCAGAGGTGCGGGAAGCCTGCGTAGTTCTCGCCTTCGACGATCGCGCGCTCGTAGCGGCTGGGGTGGAAGTGGTTGTAGTCGCGGGGGAAGATGCCGCTTTTGGGGTTGAATTTGGTCCAGCGCTTCTGGCCGTCGAGAGGGTTTACCTCTTCTTCGTCGGCACCGGAGTTGTGGTTGATGACCATGTCGGCGTAGAGGCCGACGCCGTTCTTGTGCGCCTTGGCGATCAGCGCCTCCAGCTCGGCGCGGTTGCCGTACCAGGTCTTGACGCCGCCCTTTTGGTCGAAGTCGCCGAGGTCGAAGTAGTCGTATGGGTCGTAGCCCATGGAGGTGTTGCTCGACGCCTTGTTGACCGGCGGCAGCCAGAGGGCGTTGAAGCCGGCGCGGCCCAGGTCTTCGACCTGCTCGGCGACGAAGTTCCACCACTCGTGCTCCTTTTTCTCGTGCTTCGGGTGCGTCCCAGTAGAAAGCCTGCATCATGACTGCCATTTGTGCTGGGATGCGGCATGCATCGATCTGGGTTGGACACGCCGAGCGGGACGCTATGCGTCGAGGCGGTAACGGGTCTCGGCGAGGCGGTAGAGGCGACGCCAGACGAGGCGGTTCATGGTGACGACCATGAGGGCCATGAGGATGGTGGCGAGCAGGAGGATCTGGAACTGGCCGTGGTCGCTGGCGGCGTTGATCTGCGCGCCGAGGCCGAGGGTGTGCAGGGTCTGGTTCTTCGAGGTGGAAGTACTCAGCGATGATGCTGGCGTTCCACGCGCCGCCGGAGGCGGTGACCAGGCCGGTGATGAGGTAGGGGAAGATGCCGGGAAGGATGACGGTCTTCCAGCGCTGGATTGCGCCGAAGCGGAAGAGGGTGGCGACCTCGCGCAGGTCGGAGGGGATGGCCATGGCGCCGGCGATGACGTTGAAGAGGATGTACCACTGGGTGCCGAGGAGCATCAGGCGATGGAGCCGATGCCCATGCCGCCGCCGAACTTGATCAGCGCGAGCAGCAGGACGGGAAAGAGCGCGGTGGCAGGGACGGAGGCGGCGATCTGCGCGAGGGGCTGGGCGATGCGGGCGAGCTTTGGGTGCAGGCCGATGGCGACGCCGACGGGGATGGTCCAGAGCGCGGCGAGGGCGAGCGAGAAGTTGACGCGGAGGTAAGGTGGCGGCTGCGCCTTTGAGGAGATGGACGAACTCGGACGGCGGTGACTTGTCGGAGCAGAAGCAGTGCGTGCGTGGCGGCGTAGAGAGCTGCGGCCGTGATGAGGGCGATGGCAAGGATGGCGAGCCCGGTGGAGGAGCGATGGTGTGCGGCTTCGGCGGCGGCGGGGTTTGCGGCTTCGGCGGCGACGCGTGCGCGACGGCGTTGGGCGAGCTTGGCGTAGAGGTTGTCGGTGATGTGTGTATCAGCGTGGCGGCGCAATGAGCGCACGGCATTGGATTGCGTGAGAACGTGGAGCAGGGGAGAGTGGACGTGGGCGGCGCTCTCCACCTGCTCGAACTTGAACTTGTCGCTCCAGGCGATGAGCGGACGCCAGATGAGCTGGTCGGTGGCGACGATGATGGCGACCATGGTGGCGAGGCCCCAGGCGATGGCGATGCCATCGCCGTTGCCGGCGGCGGTTTGCAGGTAGGAGCCGAGGCCGGGAAGGCGGAAGTCGCGCGGGCCGAGGTCGAACATCTCGCAGGCCATCAGGAAGAACCATCCGCCGGCGACGGACATGATGGAGTTCCAGATGAGGCCGATGGCGGCGAAGGGGAGTTCGAGCTGGAGGAGGCGCTGGAGGCGGGAGAAGCGGGAGATGTCGGCGGCCTCGCGCAGCTCGCGGGGGATGGATTTGATGGAGGAGTAGAAGCTGAAGGCCATGTTCCAGACCTGGCCGGTGAAGATGAGGACGATGGCGCCCATCTCGACGCCGAGCTGGCGGGTGGGGAAGAGCGCGACCATGGCGAGCATGACGGGCGGAAGGAAGCTGAGGACGGGGATGGACTGCAGGATGTCGAGCATGGCGATCATGAGCGCTTCAACGCGCTTCGTGTTGGCGGCGATGTAGCCGTAGCTGACGGCGAAGACCAGGCTGAGCAGGTAGGCGAGGACCGATGCGGACGATGGAGTAGAAGGCGTATCGGGGGAGAGCGCGCGGGCTCTGCGAATGATGACCTCGGGCTGCACGATGGCCGAACCAGTAACGGCCGAGGACGACGACGGCGTAGAAGCATGCAAGCAGCAGGCCGGCGACGAGGAGGTCGAGCAGAAAGGGCCACGTGCGCTGCAGCACCTGGGCGCGCGCGAGGGTGTCGCGGGTGCGGGTTGTGGTGAAGCTCTCGGGGAGATGGATCACGCGGCTTGCCTCGTGCAGCTTGGGTTTTCGTCAGGCTTATGCGTCGATCTCGGCGGTGGAGGTGGCGTCGGATTCGGCGGGGAGTTTTTCGGGCTGGATGAAGCGGCGGCGCGCGGCGTCGAAGTCGAAGAGCTCGGCGTAGCGGCCCCAGCTGATGGCGGTTTCGAGCTGGCGCTGCGTCTCCTCTTCGCTGAACTGCTCATCGAGCAGGTCGTGGAAGAAGTCCTCGGAGACGCTGCGGTCGCTCTTGGCCTCGATGGCGCGGACGATCTGGCGCAGGAGCAGGACGTTGTCGACGGCGGCTTTGCGGAAGAGCTCTTTCTGATGGAGGATCTCGGAGTTGGCGAAGTCGGCGCCGGTGGCGGTGATGGCGGCGTCGCCCTCGTTGACGGTGAGGAAGCCGAGCAGTCGGGCGGCGTCGACGATGGGCAGGAGGTCGTCGATCTCGAAGGCGAGGTCGTCGGCGAGGCGGTAGATGTCGTCCTTGCCGTGGTGGTCGAGGAGGAGTTCGAGCAGGCCGGCGATGCCGCCGGGGCGGGCGTGGGGGAGTTCCTGATAGTGCGGTGTGCGGGGTTCTGTCTTGACGGTTGCGCCGGTGGGCGCGGTCGGGCAGGGCGGGCGGCTGCGCGCCGGGCTGGGTGAGGACTTTGTAGATGTAGTCGACGAGCTGGGTGAAGGCCTCGCTCTTGCGGTCGCGCGGGTGGGGCAGGGTGACCTTGAAGTCGGTGCGCACGACGCCGGGGTTGCGGCCGAGGACGATGATGCGGTCGGCAAGCAGGACGGCCTCCTCGATGTTGTGGGTGACGAGGAAGATGGCTTTGGTGGGGATGGTCTTCTTCTGCCAGAGCTCCAGTAGTTCGGACCGCAGGTTCTCTGCGGTGAGGACGTCGAGCGCGGAGAAGGGCTCGTCCATGAAGAGGACCTCGGGCTCGACGACGAGGGCGCGGGCGAAGCCGACGCGCTGGCGCATGCCTCCGGAGAGCTCCTTGGGGTAGGCGGCCTGGAAGCCGTCGAGGCCGACGGTGTCGAGGATTTTTAGGCTGAGGCGGCGCTGCTCAGCGGAGTCCATGCCGCGTGCCTTGAGTGGCGCTTCGACGTTTTCGAGTACGGTGAGCCAGGGGAAGAGGGCGAAGCTCTGGAAGACGATGGAGACGTTGGGCTCGGTGGTGGCGATGGGCTTGTCGTGCCAGAAGACCTCGCCGGCGGAAGGGGCGGAGAGGCCGGTCAGCATGCGCAGGAGGGTGGATTTTCCGGAGCCGGAGGGGCCGAGCAGGGCGAGGATCTCGCCCTCGCAGACGGAGAGGTCGGTCGGCGCGATGACCTGGATGCGGTTGGCGCTGGGCTGGGCGTAGTATTTCTCGACTTGTTGGGCGCGGATGATCGTTTGCGGCATAGGGCTGGTAGTTTTCTTAGCTTGTTTTGGGGCGGGTGGGGCAGGAAATAATGTCGCTGCCCGGCATCCTTTCCTCCGCCCAGCGTATCATTGTTAAGTACGGGAAGAGTTGCTTTTAGGGGCGGTTGCGCTCGTTCATCCGCAGACTTTTACATAACCTTCATCTTGGGGACTACGACGCATGTCTGAAGCAACTGCCGCAACATCAACCAAGCCCAGGGTCCTGGTGGCGGACGATGAGCAGGTAATCGCAAACACGCTGGCCATCATCTTGAACCAGGCAGGCTTTGAGGCGCGCGCGGTGTACAGCGGCGAGAAGGTGATCGAGGCGCTGGAGAGTTTTCAGCCGAGCATGCTGATCTCGGACGTGATCATGACCGGGATGACGGGGATCGAAGCGGCGATTGCAGTGCGCAAGAAGATGCCGAACTGCAAGGTACTGCTGTTCTCCGGGCAGGCAGCGACGGCGGACCTGCTGGAGAAGGCGCGTGCGGACGGGCACGAGTTCGAGATACTGGCGAAGCCGGTGCATCCGACGGACTTGCTGGCGAAGCTGCGGGGCTAGGTTCGAGGTTCGGATTTTTGTGAGCCGGGCGGATGGGCTGCTGCTGAGTTCCCGGCGAGAGACCCCGTGAGCCACTGGAATAGGAGCGTTGCGGCGAACGCTCCGGCCAATTGCGCTGCGATGAAGGCAGGGACATCCGTGGGGCGAATGCCTGCGAAGGTATTGGTCGCGGCGCGCGCGAGGGTGACGGCGGGATTGGCAAATGACGTGGACGCGGTGAACCAGTAGGCGGCGGTGATGTACGCTCCGACGGCAAATGGGACGGCGCCGGGTCGGGTGCGGTGGCATCCCCAGATAACTGCGAGCAGGCCGAAGGTGGCGACGAACTCGCTGAAGACCTGCGCGGGGCCGCTGCGGGCGCGGGTGGAGGCGGCGAAGAGAGACAGCCCGAACATGAGGTGGGCGGCGGCGACTCCGGCAAAGGCGCCGGCGAGTTGGGCGAGGATGTAGGCGGGCGTCTCGCGCCAGCGGATTCCGCCGGCCAATGCATCAGCAAGGGTGACTGCGGGGTTGAGGTGAGCACCGGAGATGGGGCCGAAGGCGAGGATGATGGCGATGAGGGCTGCCCCGGTGGCGACCGTGTTAGCGAGCAGGGTGATGGCGACGTTGCCTACGGCGAGGCGCTCGCCCATGATGCCGGAGCCGACTACTGCGGCGACGAGAAGCAGTGTGCCGACGAACTCGGCGACGATGCGGCGCGGCAAGTTGGGCCTCACGCGCGACCGATCTCTTCGATCTTTTTCTGGATGGCGAGCGAGTGCAGGGTGGAGAGCGGAAGGGCGAGGAAGAGGCTGATGCGGCGGTCAAGGATGGTGAAGGCGTCGCGGAAGGCGCGGGCGATCTGTTCGGGTGCGCCGGTTGCGGCGGCGGGATCGGGGATGCCCCAGTGGGCGGTCATGGGTTGGCCCGGCCAGAGAGGGCACACTTCGTTGGCGGCGTTATCGCAGACGGTGAAGACGAAGTCCATGGATGGGGCGTTGGGCGTGGCAAATTCGTCCCAGGATTTGCTGCGCAGGCCGGTGGTGGGGGTTCCAGCGGATTCAAGTTGCGCTATCGCTTCAGGCCGTGGTGTTCCCGAGGGGTGGCTGCCCGCGCTGTAGGCGGTGAAGCGGCCCGCGCCCTTATGGTTGAGGCTTGCCTCGGCCATGAGGGAGCGGGCTGAGTTGCCAGTGCAGAGGAAGAGGACGTTGTAGTGGGAGGGCATTGGCTATGCCTTCGGGGTCTTAGGCGGCGGAGCGCAGCAACCGGGCGGGCAACATGCCGCGGCGGTTTTTGTGGATCGAGTCCTAGATTCACAGCAGCAGCAGAGGGATGGGTCGCAACAAGTCGATGCGCTGGTCTGTGGATTGGTTCGCGTGGTGGAGTCAGGTTTGCGTCGGGCGGCGGATTGGTTGGGCATGGCGTGGGCCTCCTATGTATTCGTTAAGGCGAATATACGGATGCGTAACATATCTGTCAAGGCGTATATTAAAGGAATGAGCCGGTCCGAGAAGGCGTTCGACATGGTGCGGTTATTCGCGGCGCTGGCGGACCGCACACGGCTGCGGCTGCTGAACCTGATGGATGGGCGCGAGGTGTGCGTCTGCTACTTCGTTGAGATTCTGAAGCAGGGCCAGCCGAAGATTTCGCGGCATCTTGCCTATCTGCGCAAGGCGGGGATTGTGAGAGCGCGGCGCGAGGGGAAGTGGATGCATTACAGCATCGAGCGGCCCGGAGATAAGCGGGCAAACGCGGTGCTGGATGCGACGTTGCTGTCCTTGAAGTCCGACCGGGAGATGCAGTCGGACCTGGCGCGGCTGGGCAAGGCGTGCTGCGAGCCGCAGCGATTTGTCAGTCTTCAGGGGGCGCCGGTGCCTGCGGAGGTGGAGGCTTCGCGTAGAGCATCGGACTGACTCGCTCGCGAAGCTGGGAGGCTAGGTTCGGGGTGTGCCACTGGTTCAGGCGCGCTGTTGCCAGTGCGAAGGATTGCGGCTGCCGTGGAAACAGGCGATCACGGTCAGTGTTCCTCCAGTATCCATGACGAACATTATGGCGTATGGAAAGCGATGGAGCCGTGCGCGGCGGATGCTTTTGTGGACGACCGGAAATTGCAGCGGGTTGGCGCTGATTCGCTCGATAACGGCGTCGACTGCGGCGCGGAAACGCTTGCCCAAGCCTGGAGCCTCGTTCTCATACCAGTCCTGAGCATCGATCAGCTCGGCGCGGGCGGGCAGCGTGAAGACAACCGGATGCACTACGGGCAACGCTGCTCAAGCTCAGCCTTCAACGTCGTCCAGGTGATGCCTTCGCGACGGTCCTGGTCGAGTGAGGCAAGGCGGTGGTCAAGCTCGGCCCGCTGCGCGACGTTGAGCGGGAGCTGGTTGTCTTCCAGGCTGTCCCAAAGCTGCGAGATGAGTGCTAGGCGCTCGAGCGGGGTGAGCCGCACAAGTTCGTCCTGAGTGAGTAGTTCCATGGATTCGAGCATAGGAGAGAAGTAGAGCCGGCGCAACAGGCGAGTGACTCAGGCGTACGCGTCGCGAGACGGCTAGGGGCTGGGAGTTTGCTTGCGCGGGCGGATTTTCTTGGCGGGGACGCCGGCGTAGACGGACCAGGGTTCGAGGTCGCGGGTGGCGACGGAGCCGAGGGCGAGGACGGCGCCTTCGCCCAGATTGACGCCGGGGCAGACGGAGGCGCGGGCGCAGACCCAGGCATAGGCGCCGATTTCGGTGGTGTAGGCGAGGAGAGGGAAGCGGGGGTCGTCGTAGTCGTGGGTTGCGCCGCAGAGGAAGGCCTCTTGCGACAGGATGACGTGGGAGCCGAGGCGCATGGGCGCGGGGTTGTAGATGTCGGCGCCGTCGGCGGCGGTGACGGTGTCGGCGCAGATGAGGTTCCAGGGCGCCCATACCTTGGAGGCGGGATAGAAATGGCAGTTGGGGCCGAGGGTCGCGCCGAAGATGCGAAGCAGTGCGGCGCGCCAGGCGTGGAATGGGCGCGGCGACGGGCGATAGAGCAGCGCGCGGGTGAGGTTCCAGAGGAGGCGGCGGGCGCGGTGGGTGGAGGGGAAGGCGGGGCGCAGGTAGGGGTCGGCGGCAGTTGCCGGGGGGATGTGGTCTGCGGCGTTGTAGTGGGCGGGCTTGGGCATGGGCGCGTGCGTTGGTGTGCGGCTCTTAGCTTATATCTTTACGCGATGAATTCCGGCGCGATGTGGGCGAGGGCGCGGCGGAGGCCTGCGATGTCCTGTTCGAAGGACCAGGTCTGGATGCGTTCGAAGGCGCGCTGGCCCATGGCTTCGGCGACGCCGGGCGCGAGGGTGCGGCGGAGCGCGGCGGCGAGGGCGTCGATATCGCCGGCGGGGTAGATGAAGCCATTGATGCCGTCGGCGATGAGGTCGGGGGCGCAGCCGGCGTCGCTCGAAACGATGGCGGGGCGGGCGGCGTTCATGACCTCGTTGACGATGAGGCCCCAGGGCTCGTGGCGCGAGGGCAGGACGAAGACGGTGGCGAGGTCGAAGAAGCAGGGCAGCTCGGACTGGTTGCGGAAGCCGCAGAAGCGGATGGAGTCGAGGCCGGTGGCGGCGGCTTGTTGTTCGAGCGCGGCGCGTTCTTCGCCGTCGCCGACGATGACGAGGTAAGGGTGGGGCTCAGCGGAGTTTGCGAGCGTGAGTCTTGCGTACGCGGCGATGAGGTGGTCGCAGTGCTTGCGCGGCTGAAGCTTGGAGGCGAAGAGAATGACGGGGCGGGTGGGGTCGAGGTTGAGTTCGGTTTGCAGGGCGGCACGATTTGCGTGGGCTTCACGGGCGCGTTGGACGAACCAGGCGTTGTCGACGGCATAGGGCATGGGGAACTGCGGTACGTCGTCGCCGAAGTAGTGGCGCCAGTACTGGGCGTTGAGGGTGCCGATGGGGAGCACGGCTGCGATCAGGTGCTTGAGCAGTTGCAAGAGGGCGTGCTTGAGGGCGAGCTTGGCGGGGCTGCGCGGTGCGGTCGCCGAGCCACGATTCGGCGCGCAGGAGGACCGGGATGCCGAGGGCGTGGGCGGCGAGAATGCCGTGCATGGCGTTGACGCTGGCGTAGCCGTGCACCCAGAGGGCGTCGAATGGGCCGCCGCGCAGGCGGCTGACGATGCCGCGGTTGATGGGGCTGGCGAAGCTGGCGTTGCCGGTGTCGCGCAGGCAGGGGAGGAGCTCGTACTTGTAGCCATCGAGCAGGGGGATGTCCCACTTGACGCCGACGCCGAAGCCGGCGTCGGTGTAGCCGCGGACGGAGAAGTCGGAGCCGAAGAGGACGGTGAGGTCGATGTCCGGCTCCTGCGCGATGCGGCGGAGCAGAGGCGCCTGGTACTGGATGGGATGGCTGACGAGGTAGGCCAGCCGAATGCGCCGGTTTGCGTGGCGGATCGGGGGAACGTGGTCGGCGGGCATCATCTAGTAGTTGTGGATGGTGTAGAGGAGGGAGACGATGCCGAGCAGGCCACCGACGCCGAGATTCTTGAGCATGGCCTTCATCGTCATCGGTGGGCAGGAAGACGATGTCGTTGGCCTGGAGGACGGGGTCGGGCTCCTTGCCGTCCCGAATTTTTTTGATGTCGACCTTGACGACGACGCGCTTGTCTCCTTCCGTGCGGATGAGGCGGAGATCGTCGTAGCGTCCTTCAAAGCCGATGCCGCCGCTGAGCGCGGCGAGTTGCAGCAGGGTCAGCGGGGTGGCCTGGTCGAGCGGGACGGCGGTCTGGTTCTTGAAGGCGCCGAGCACATAGACGAGGCCGGCGCGGGCGACCTGGATGATGTCGCGCGGGTAGACGAGCATGCCTGCGTCGTTGCTGGCGGTGAGGTCCGCGCCGAGGTTGACGACGATGGTCTTCTCCTGGCCGTCGGGCCCGGCGCGAATGATCCTGAGGGTGTGGCTGGCGTTGGCGGGCAGGCCGCCGGCGGTCGAGATGACGTCGATCAGGCGGCGGGGGCCGGTGACGGGAACGACATACTTGACTTCGCCGGTGATGATGACGGAGCCGTTGATGGACTCGAGGACCTGGAGGATGACTACAGGGTCCCGGAAAAATCCGCCGTCGCGCAGGCGCTGGGCGATGAGGGTCTGGGCCTCACGGACGGTGAGGCCCTTAAGCGTGACGTTGCCGATGAATGGGAGCTGGACGATGCCCTCCGGTCCGAGGCGGACGGTGGCCTCGTAGTCGGGCTGGAGGAAGACGCGGACGGCGATGAGGTCGCCAGGGCCGAGCAGGAAGTCGTCGCCGGGATAGAGCATCGACTGGTTGGCCAGGGGCGTCGTGGGAGGTGGGTGCGGTCTGGGATTGGACCGGTGCCAGGCCGGTAGATCCGCCCATTGTGGCATCGGACTGGGCGAGCGCAGCGCCGGAGATGGCGGCCATGCAGGAGACGAGCAGGAGAGACAGCGTCAGATTACGCTTCATCGCTTCTGCCCTCCCTTCGCGCCCACCTTGGATGCGGGACCGGACTGGGTCTGCCAGCTGTCGGCGTCGACGTTACCGTAGGAGTAGCCCGAGTATCCGTAGTAGCCGTAATACTCCGGCGAGTTGAGGTCGACCGCATTGAGCACGATGCCGGCCACCGGAGCGCCGGAGCGGACCAGCAGATCGCGCGCGCGGCGCATCACGTTCTTGTTCGACTTGCCATGACGGATCACCAGCACCACTGCGTCGACCACGCGCCCCAGGATGACGCCGTCGGTGACCGAGAGGATGGGCGGGGAATCGATGACGATGTGGGTGTATTGCTCTCCCAGCTTCTCCAGCAGAGCGCGCATCGCCTCCGAGCTCAGCATCTCGCTGGGGAAAGGAGGCACGGGGCCGCTGGGAAGGATGTCGAGATTTGGGATCTCGGGGACGCGCTGCAGCGCCTCTTCAGGGTGGAGGTGCCGGCCAGGACGGTCGTGAGGCCGAGCTTGCCGGTGAGTCCGAAACGGTGATGCACGTTGGGCCGGCGCAGGTCGGCGTCGATGAGAAGGACGCGCGCGGCGCCCTGAGCGAGGATGCAGGCGAGGTTGCTGGCCGTGGTGGTTTTGCCCTCCGACGGCGTGGCGCTGGTGAAGAGGATGAACTTGGGAGGATGGCCGGCGCTGGAGAGCAGAAGCGAGGTGCGCAGCGAACGGAAGGCCTCCGTGAACTGCGACTTGGGCTGGGTGAGGACATTGATGTTGCGCTGCGCGGTGGACATGCGTCGCTGCCTGCTCCGCGGAGGCGCGCTTGGCCCGGGGAACGATCGCCAGCGAAGGCATCATCATCACCTCTTCGATCTCCTGGATGTTCTGCAGCCCGGTATCGAGGCTCTCCAGAATGAAGGCGATGACGATGCCGCCGAGCAGGAAGAAGAGGGTGGTCGTGAGGATGATTGTGGTCTTCGGCTTTAGGGTCGGGTCCGCCGGAGGGAGCGCCTTGTCCACCTGGTCTACTTCCAGGGCGTCCAGGCCGGACTCCAGCTTGGCGGTCTCCAGGCGCTGCTGCAGGCCTCGTAGAGAGTTCGGTTCTGCTCATACTCGCGCTGCAGCAGGGTGTAGCGGACCAGATCGTCGCCCTGGTCGTACGCATCTTTCTTCCTCGCGTCCAGCTCCTGCTCGGTCTTGTCCTCGGTGGCCTTGGCGGCCAGGTAGTTCTCCTTGGCCTGCAACTCGAGGCGGCTCTGCTCCGTCGTGATCTCTTTGGTGAGCTGGTCGATCTGGGCCTGCAGCTCCTTTGCCCGCGGATGGTTGGGGCCGAGGCCTCCGGGCGCGGTGAGCTGGGAGTAGTCTGCCCTGGCCGTGGCGAGTTGACCGCGCAGCAGATTCAACTCGACTGGGAGAGGTGCCGGGGGTGGTCTCGATCGACTCATCGATGGTGTTGGGGTCCATGCCGGCGATCATGCGGTAGCGCGATTCGGCGGCGATGCGGGCGACCTTTGCGGCGCCTTCGGCGGTCAGCAGCTCTTCGAGCGAAGATCTGCAGCTGGTTGTGGGTCGAATCGTAGCCCAGAACGCCCAGCTTGCGCTCCAGCTGCATCATCTGCTCCTGCGAGTCCTCGACCTGGGCCTTGAGCTTGTCCAGATTCGCGGAGAGCCAGTCGGAGACATTCTTGGTCTGGTTGGCGGGCGTCTCGTAGCTGCGCTGGATGTAGTCGGTGACGAGCTGGTTGACGATGGCCGCAGAGAGCGTCGGGCTGAGGCTGGAGTAGCTGATGCGAATCAGCTCGGTGCGTGGTACGAGCGCGACCACCAGCCTGCCTTGAGGGTATCGATGACTGTCTGATGCACCTTCGGATCGTCGAGCGATTGGGTGGGCAAAGGGCCGTTCTCGCCGAGGAAGTCGGGATTGTTGGCCAGGTTCATCTCGCGGGCCACGGTGGTCAGTAGCGTGTCGCTCTCCAGGATCAACACTTCGGTGTTCATCTTGGTCTGCGAGTCGCCGCTGTAGTCGGAGGCGGCGTCGAGCTTGTACTCGTTGGATGACCCGTTATGCACCTGGATGATGCCGGAGGACTCGAAAGAGCCTTGGCTGGGTGAAGGCCTTATAGATGCCGAAGACGATTCCCAGGGCGGCAGCGACGATCAACACCCACTGGCGCTTGCGCAGGGTCGCTACCGCCTCGGACAACGATGTGTCGCGTACCTCCGACCCAGTGACGACCTGCTGCGGGTCGGGAGTGCCCATCGCGGGGGGAGACTGCGGCTTTTGCGAACCCATTCCCGATAGTCTACCCGACGGGCTGCGTTGCACGGTGGAAATGGAGGTACCGGCAAAGGCACACGCCGCCGGTTTGTTTGTCGCGAGGGGGGCGCCCAATTTAACCTGCCCGGGCGGGGAACCGGCAAAGGCAGTTTCGCTTGCGCGGGAAATCCACTAGACTTCACACATTGCGTCGCAGTCGATTGTGAGTGTAAGAGACCATGGGAAACGCCGTACAGATCGGGGTGGTTGGCTCGGGATACGTGGGGCTGGTGGCGGCGGTGTGCTTTGCGGAGATTGGCCACAACGTGGTCTGCGTGGACAACGACGAGCGTAAGGTTGCCGCGCTGCGCTCCGGCGACACGCTGATCCACGAGAACTATCTGCCCGAGCTTTTGGAGCGTCACCGCAATACCAAGATCCGATTCACCACTGACCTGCATGAGGCGACGCGGGAGTGCGAGGCGATTTTTATCGCGGTGGGGACGCCCCAGTCGGAGACAGGCGACGCGGACCTCTCCTATGTTGAGGCGGTGGCGTGCGAGATTGCGCGGTCGATCACGAGCTATAAGGTGATTGTGGAGAAGAGCACGGTCCCGGTGTATACGAATGAATGGATCCGGCGGTCGATGGAGCGCAATGGGGTGGCGCGGGGGCTGTTCGACGTGGTGTCGAACCCTGAGTTTCTGCGCGAGGGCACTGCGGTGGCCGATTTTCTGCATCCTGACCGGATCGTGGTGGGCGCGGACTCGGAGCGCGCGGCCACGTTGCTGGCGGCGATCTATGGGCCGCTTACCAGCGGCGCCTATTACACGCAGAAGCAGGCGATTGCGGGACCGCGCTCAGCGGCCCATCCGCCGCCGCTGCTGGACACCTCGACCAAGTCGGCGGAGATCATCAAACATGCCTCGAACGCGTTTCTGGCGCTGAAGATATCGTTCATCAATGCGATCTCCAATTTGTGCGAGGCGACGGACGCGAACATCGAGCAGGTGGCGCGGGGCATTGGGCTGGACTCGCGGATCGGCCCCAAGTTTTTTCGCCCGGGGATCGGCTATGGGGGTTCATGTTTTCCGAAGGACGTTGCGGCGTTCCGCTCGGTTGCGGACCAGCTGGGCATCGACTTCAACCTGCTGACCGAGGTGGAGAAGATCAACACGCAGCAGAAGAAGCGCTTCCTCTCCAAGGTGCGCTCGGCGCTGTGGACGCTGCGCGGGAAGCGGCTTGGCGTGCTGGGGCTGGCGTTCAAGGGCGAGACGGACGATATCCGCGAGTCACCGGCGATCGAGCTGATCGAGATGCTTCTGGGTGAGGGCTGCTCGATTGTGGCCTACGATCCGGCGGCGATGAAGCGCACCCAGGAGAGGCTTCCGGCGGGGCCGCAGCTTCGCTACGCGGACGATGCCTACGATGCGGCGAGCGATGCGGATGCTCTGCTGGTGCTGACCGATTGGGCTGAGTTCGGCCTGGTCGATCTTGAAGCGCATCCATAGCACGATGCGCTATCCGATCGTGGTGGACGGGCGCAATCTCTTCGATCCTCAGGCGATGCAGGACCACGGATTCACCTACATCAGCATCGGTCGTCCGGCGGTGTATCCCGCTCGCGAAATTGCACTCGCGGCCTCTGCCAGCGCGTGAGCGGTGACCGAGGCGAATAGCGACGGAATGAAGCCAAAGAAGATCATGGTCACCGGCGCCGCGGGCTTTCTCGGCTCGCACCTGACCGACGCGCTGCTCGCAGAGGGCCACTCGGTCGTGGGCGTGGACAATCTGTCGACGGGCAGCATGGCGAACCTCGCGCACCTTGCCGGGGAGGCGGCATTCGAGTTTGTGGAGCAGGACATCAGTGCGCCGTTTGACATGTGGGCCGGTGGATTTTATCTTCAACTTTGCGTCGCCGGCGAGCCCGGTGGACTACGCGAGGCTGGGGCCGGAGACGCTGCTGGTGGGCTCGGCGGGGACGGTGAACACGCTGGAGCTGGCGCGGAGGTATGGCGCCGGATATCTGCACGCGTCGACCTCGGAGTGCTACGGCGATCCCGAGGTGCATCCGCAGGTGGAGACCTACTGGGGACGGGTGAATCCGATCGGGCCGCGCAGCGTGTACGACGAGGCGAAGCGCTTCAGCGAGGCGGCCGTGATGGCGTGGCACCGGTACTATGGCGTGGATACGCATATGGTGCGCATCTTCAACACGTATGGGCCGCGGCTGCAGGCGAACGACGGGCGCGTGATCTCGAACTTCATGATGCAGGCGCTGCGCGGGGAGCCGCTGACGATCTATGGGGATGGGATGCAGACGCGGAGCTTCTGCTATGTGTCGGACCTGATCGACGGGATTGTGCGGCTGGGGAAGTCCGAGCGAGCACCTGCCGGTGAATATCGGGAACCCGACCGAGTTCACGATGCTGGAGTGCGCGCGGGAGGTGCTGGCGGTGACGGGGTCGAAGTCGGAGATCAGCTTTGCTGCCGTTGCCGGTGGACGATCCCGCGCGGCGGCGGCCGGATATTACGAAGGCGCGGACGCTGCTGGGGTGGGAGCCGAAGGTGGAGTTGCGCGAGGGGCTGGAGCGGTCGCTGGAGTATTTTCGGGGATGCGTTGCGGGTGAGGCGAGTTAGTGCGACCGGACGCTCGATCCGAGGATGTAGTTACGCAGAATAGCGCCACCTGTTGCGAAATCGCCATTGCACATGAGACGAAGCGCCTCGCGCAGGAGGCCTTGGCGGAAATCGGGTTCTCTTTGAATGCGTTCGCGAATCGTATCTCGGAAATCTCGGGTCAGCGCCATGCGGCCTCTTGATTACGCTCTTTCCTTGATCCTACCGCTTTACGGTGCGTTGGCCTTTAGTTTAGGGAACCAGCTGATCTGGAAAGTGGTGACGTTGTCGGTCTGCACTCCGGGGAGGTAGATGGGGGCGACCCAGCGCTCGTGCTGGAACCAGGCGTTGAGTTCGACGTCAGGGCGGATTCGCTTGACGACGTCGATGCGGAACTGGCTTTGCGTGGTGCCGCCGGGGATGAAGTCTTTTGGCGTTTTGTTTGTGCATCCACTGCACGTCGACCCACTCGTTGCCGGAGAGGTGCCAGGTGAGCCAGGCCTGGCCGCCGATGGCCTCGCGGCCGATCCAGTCGCCGAGGATGTTGCCCTTGTTGGTGTAGGCCTGCCTCTGGACGGCGTCCTCGATGTACTCGTGGCTGCCGTTGATGCAGACCAGCGTGGAGCAGTTGGTGGAGACTCCCTCGACGCGGAGGTCGAGGCGCGGGATGCCGGGAATGCGCGAGAGATAGAGGCCGGGGCGATAGGCGGCGCGGCGCGGGGCGGAGACGGGAGTGAGGTCGTCGTGGGACTCGGAGTCGGCGTAGAGGGTGAGGTAGTTGCGCACGAAGGGCAGGCGGTAGGAGAAGGTGAAGGCGGAGAAGCGCGCGCCGGGATCGTCGCGGGAGAACTTCTCCGCCTCGCTGGTGTCGTTGGTGTCGAAGAATCCCTTGAGGAAGGTGTGCAGCGTGACCGGCTCGTGGCCCTCGCCGCCGAAGATGACGGTGCGCTGGAAGCCGAACTGGAAGTTGTTTGTGGGCTGCGAAGGAGAACATCTCGGAGTGGACCCAGTCGTCGTTGGGCGCGGTGTGGCCTTTGAGGCTGCCGTAGAAGAAGTCGTAGCGCACGGGGCCGAGCAGGCGGGAGAGGTACTTGATGTGGAGGGGTTCGACGCGGTTGATGCGGAAGGAGTAGATGTTCTCCGCGTTGTTCGACCACGCCATGGAGCTGCCGAGGCCGGGGCCGAGCCATGCGTCGGACTTTCCGCCGGAGATCTCATGGCCGAGGAGGTGGTAGGAGAGGGTGGCTTCGACGATGCGGAAGGGATTCTGCGCGGCGATGGGGCCGGAGGGGATGGTGGCCTGGGGATCGTTGGGCGGGGCGAAGGGTGATCTCATCGAGTGCGGAGAGCTGGGTGGCGAGCGCCTGCGAGTAGCCAGAGGCGGAGGGCGCGTGCTGGTACTCGGCGCGGACGTAGAGCGAGAAAGGGCCGCGCTCGTTGAGGGTAGAGAAGCCGGTGATGTTGTTGAAGCCGGACTCGTGGGGGCGGCCATAGTCGTTGAAGAAGGTCTGGCCGAGATGGAAGCTGTCGACGAGGATGTTGCCGGAGACTGCCGGTTATGCGGGTGTAGAGGGACTGCACGCCGTAGACGGTGCCGCGGGCGGGGCCAGCGACGGAGGTGCCGGTGATGCCTTCGTCGGTGAGTTCGGCGAGCAGGGCGGAGAGGATGTCCTGCGCCTGGATGTCGTCGCTGGAGAGGATGGCGTCTTCGGAGGCTTGCAGGATGTGCAGCGCGCTGCGCCGGGTATAGGGGCGCATGGAGAGGTACATCGTAGTCGAGGTAGCCCATGGAGTAGAGGCGCAGCATGGCGGGGTAGACCCAGCTATCGACCGGGATGTACGCGCTGCCGTTGTGGTCGGCGAGAGGAGTGATCGTCCGGCGTGCCGTAGGCGGGCACAGCGGTGTAGGGGGTCTGCGGGGTGGGATTGGCGTTGGTGACGACGGGCGGTGGGGCGGATTGGGGTGCGGGTACGGATTGGTTTGCGCGGCTGGGGAGTTTGGGACGGGGACTGGAGATAGCCGGGCTGCGACTCGATCTGGTTCCGGGCTTTCGGGTGTGGGTGTGCCTGCGGTTGCCGGTGGCGTGGTTGCGGGGGTTGGGGCGGGAACGGTTGCTGGCGGAGTTGTGGATTGCGGCGGCTGTGCGGCTTCTGCGCTTGCTGAGATAGCCGACGAGAGGGCGAGGATCGCGATGCCCGCAAAGAGAAGGGTTCCTGTCCGCACTCGCACCTCGAGACTCTGGTCCATCCGCCGTTCTAGTGTAAACGGCGGGGCGATCTCTTCTTCGATGCGAGCCGGCGGATGAATGCGCGTGGCCTCGCGGGCAATCCTATCCAACCAAGCGCGGGAGGCGACGCCGCGCTGTAGTAGGTATCGTTCGAGGGCCGCGAGAGCGTCTTCGGGCGGCATGCGGGAGCCATGCGCGACGAAGGGGACGCACTCAATCAGCGCTGGGCCGCCGCCATAGCGCGCGCGGGCGATGGACTCCTGCGCGACGCGGTAGAGGGCGATGGTGTCGTTGGCGTCGACGATGATTCCGGGGATGGAGTTGCGCAGCGCGGTCGCGATGATCGGGCTGAGTTTGCGCGGAGCGCAGTTTACTGCGTTTGATGCGTGGGGGTGGGAGGACGACGAAGAGGATGGGAAGTTCGTGTTGCGCGGCGAAGGCGAGGGTCTTCTGCCAGAGGGATGGGGAGGCTTCGCCTGCAAGTGTGTAGAGAACGACTACGCCTTGCTGGCGGGGTGTGCCACCTTTGGCGTTGGTGTAGGTGCGCGACTTTGCGTGGGCGGCCCTGAGGGCGGAGGCTGCGCCGAGGGCTCGCTGGATGCGCTCCGCGATAGAGCTCGCAGGCGGGAGGGTCGCGGGGGTTGCCCAGGCGGTGAGGGCGGAGCGGGCTTTGGGTTTGAGGGGTGGGGCGTCGTGGGAGGGTGGGGATGCAGCGAAGCTGGTGGTGCGGAGGTGGTTGAGGACGGGCGTGGTGAGGGCGTCGCTGACGAGGTCGTGGGCGGAGAGATCGGCAGAGGTGCTGACGAGAGCGGCTTCGAGGCCGTGGGTTTGGAGGCGCTGGGATGTCGGGAGGGAGTCGCCGAGGAGGCGCGCGTGGAGGATTGCGGAGTAGAGCCGGCGGAGGCGGGCGTTGGGGATGAGCGGATTTTCGAACGCGGTGGGCGCGTCAGGCTCAGGAGGCATCACGCGCGGGCTGGGTCCTTAGCTTCGACGTTGAGGCCGAGCTCGGCGAGGGCGGCCTGGGCTTTCTTGGGCTTGATCTTGCCGTCGCGCGCGAGGCGGGAGAGCGTGGCGCCGGCGATGGATTCGGCGTTGACCTCGAAGTGGCGGCGGAGGTGCTCGCGGTTGTCGCTGCGACCGAAGCCGTCGGTGCCGAGGGTGGTGAGGCGGCACTTGCCGTCGAGGAGGAGCCAGGGGGCGAGGACATCGGGGAGGGACTTCATGTAGTCGCTGGCGGCGATGATGGGGCCTTGGGCGCCTTCGAGCGCGGTGACGATGTAGGGCTCGCGCTCGGGCTCTGCGGGATGGAGGCGGTTCCAGCGCTCGGTGGCGAGGGCCTCGCGGCGAAGCTCGGGGTAGCTGGTGACGCTCCAGACGTCGGCGGCGATCTGGAATTTCTCGGCGAGGATCTCCTGCGCGCGGAGGACTTCGTTGAGGATGGGGCCGGAGCCGAAGAGCTGGACGGTAGCTGGGCCGTTGGTTGCGGCGCGGAATTTATAGATGCCGCGGAGGATGCCATCGGCGACGCTCGCACCTTCGGGCATGGCGGGCATGGCATAGTCTTCGTTGTACATGGTGATGTAGTAGAAGCAGTCTTCGTTGCGCTCGTACATGCGGCAGATGCCGTCCTGCAGGATGACGGCGAGCTCGAAGACGTAGGCGGGATCGTAGCTGACGCAGGTGGGGACGGTGCTGGCGAGGATGTGGGAGTGGCCATCCTGGTGCTGTAGGCCTTCGCCGAGCATGGTGGTGCGGCCCGCCGTCCCGCCCATGAGGAAGCCTTTGCCGCGCGCGTCGGCGAAGGCCCAGACCATGTCCCCGATGCGCTGGAATCCGAACATAGAGTAGTACATGTAGAAGGGAATCATGGGGACTTTGTAAGTGGAGTAGGACTGGCCGGCGGCGGTGAAGGAGGCCATGGAGCCGGCCTCAGTGATGCCTTCTTCGAGCATCTGGCCGTCCTGCTCTTCGCGGTAGAAGAGGAGCATGTCGGCGTCGTGCGGGGTGTAGCGCTGGCCCTCGGGTGCGTAGATGCCGACTTGCCGGATCACCGATTCCAGGCCAAACGTCCGGCCTTCGTCGGGGACGATGGGAACGACGAACTTGCCGATGGCGGGGTCTTTGAGCAGATGCTTGAGGATGTTGACGAAGCCCATGGTGGTGGAGACGGCGCGGCCCTTGGAGCCGGCGAGCCACTCCTTGTAGTAGTCGAGTGCGGGGGCTTTGAAGTCGAGTTTGGGGGCGTTGCGGGCGGGCATGTAGCCGCCAAGCTCGGCGCGGCGCTGCTGCATGTAGACGATCTCGGGCGAGTCCTGCGGCGGGCGGTAGGGCGTGCCGTGCTTGGCGGATTCGAGCGGGATGGGAATGTCGAACTGCTTGACGAAGGCCATCAGCGCCTCGTCGGTGAGCTTCTTCTCGGAGTGGGTGGCGTTACGCGCCTGCGCTGCGCCCATACCGTAGCCCTTGACGGTCTTGGCGAGGATGACGGTGGGGCCGCCCTTGTGCTCGACGGCGCGCTTGTAGGCGTTGAAGACCTTGGCGCGATCGTGGCCGCCGCGGTGGAGGCGTATGAGCTGCTCGTCGGAGTAGTCCTTGACGAGTTCGAGCAACTCGGGGTACTTGCCGAAGAAATGGCTGCGCAGGAATGCGCCGTCTTTCGCTTTGAAGGTCTGGAAGTCGCCGTCGACGCACTCTTCCATACGGCGGAGGAGCAGGCCGGTGTGGTCGCGGGCGAAGAGCTCGTCCCAGTCGCTGCCCCAGATGACTTTGATGACGTTCCAGCCGGCGCCGAGGAAGACGCCTTCGAGCTCGTCGATGATGCGCTTGTTGCCGCGGACGGGGCCGTCGAGACGTTGCAGGTTGCAGTTGACGACGAAGATGAGGTTGTCGAGTTTCTCGCGCGCGCCGAGGGAGATGGCGCCGAGGGTGTCGACCTCGTCGGTCTCGCCGTCGCCGAGGAAGGCCCAGATCTTGCGCGGGGTCGCGGGGATGAGGCCGCGGTGTTCGAGGTAGCGCATGAAGCGGGCCTGATAGATGGCGTTGAGCGGGCCGATGCCCATGGAGACGGTGGGGAAGTTCCAGAACTCCGGCATGAGCCAGGGGTGAGGGTAGCTGGAGAGCCCGGGTGTGTCGCGCAGCTCGTGGCGGAAGTTTTTGAGGTGGTCGTCGTTGAGTCGGCCGAGCAGATAGCTGCGCGCGTAGATGCCGGGGGAGGCGTGGCCCTGGAAGTAGATGAAGTCGCCGGGTTGGTCGCGACCTTCGGCATCCTGATACTTGGCGTGGAAGAAGTGGTTGAAGCCGACTTCGAGCAGCGTGGCGAGCGAGGAGTAGGTGGAGATGTGGCCGCCGATGCCGGGGTCCTTCTTGTTCTGGCCGTGGACCATCGCCATGGCATTCCAGCGGATGAGGGCTTCGATCTTTCGTTCGAGGGGGCGGTCGCCCGGGTAGGGGACCTCTTCATGCTTGGGGATGGTGTTGCGATAGGGCGTGGTGAGTTCGCTTGTGGTGGTGACGCCGGCCTCGCGAGCGCGCGCGCGCAGCGTGGTGAGCAGCTCGGCGGCGTGCTGCCAGTCTTCGGCGACGACATCGTCGAAGGCTTCGATCCACTCGGCCATCTCGGCGGAGAAGTCGGTCTTTGCGGAGGCTTCGGCCTTGGTCGTCATTGGGGTGGGCTCTCTCGTCGAATCGGGGTTGGAATCGAATCCGCGCAGCTTGAGTCGTGCAGGTGCCGCAGTCTCTAAGATAATTGGAGGATGGGCAAACGTCACGCGCGCATCGCGGCTGAAAGGCGCGGGTGCTCTTTACCATGCGGTAGTGCCATCTAGAAATCGAACACGTAATCGGTGCCGCCAATCGGCATGTGGACATGCAATATATCGGCCTTTGCTGACTTGAAATAGATGAACCCGCCCACCTTTTCCCCCGGCGAAAGCGTATTGCGGCGCAGGGACGTACTCAGGAGTTGCGTTTCCTCGCCTCCTGAGGCCGCATTGCGGGCCTGAACATCATAGGAAGCCCTATCCCTCGCATCGTAGTCGGGGCCGGTGGTTGTCGCGTGGATCGTTCCGACATTAGTGCGAATCGTGGTTTTTGTCGTGCTCCGTGCAAAGACAGCTCCGACCCACTCCAATTCATCCGCCGATGCCCTTTCCCGCTCTATCGTTTTGGCGATGGACTCAGCCGTGACCAGAGAAAGGGTCTTCGGTTTATATCCTGTGGCCTTGACTGTGAAGCCGTCCGGTATTACGTCATATGTGCCTGACGTGTCGTTGAGGACACCTATGCTGAGGCGGAAATACTGGTTGTTGGCACTCTCAATCAGAGACACGGCGATAGAGGTTCCATCGGGGCCTGTAATGATCTTGAACAACTGGCCGTCTACGTAGCGTCGGACGCAGTTCTGACCCTCGTTGCACGTAACGGTGGACAACGGAGATTGCGCATGGCATAGCGCGGTGGAGAGCAGTATTCCGCCGGTCAAATGAAGTAAGAATTGATGTCGCATAAGACACTAATCAGATGCCATCCTAACGTCACGCTTGAGGGGTGGCAACCAGAAAGTCTGCACTCCAGCAGCGCCGGACGGAGATATCTGCAAGCGCGTGGATCAGCGGATTCACGAGCGCGAGCGGTTCGGCCGGCGGGGGTCAGGGCAGGGGATAGAAGGAGAGTTCGGGCATGGGGAAGTCTTTGCGATTGGCGGTGACGAGGGCGAGGTTGTGTTCGAGGGCGGTGGCGGCGACGACCATGTCGGCCAAGCCCAGGGTTCTGCCCTTACGGGCCCATTCGTTGCGAAGCCTGCCTCCGCGCTCGGCTACGGTGTAGGTCAAGGGGAAGCAGAGGATGTTCTCAAGGAATGCCTGGGTCGTGGGCTCTTCTGCCAGGCGGGAGCCCGAGAAGACCTCGGCGATGCTGATCGAGGAGGTACTGAACTGGTGACCGAGGGCGACGGCTTCTGCAAGAAGCGTCAAGGCATTGTTCCGTCGGCGCAGAGCGTCGATGAGCACAGTCGTGTCGAGCAGCAGAGTCATTCGCCGTCACTTTGCGCAAACTTCTCGTCGACTCGCTTGTCCCAGTCGTCGCGCAGGGAGCGGACCCACTTGTAGGAGCCTTCAGCGAGTTCGGGATGATCTTCGTCCTTCCAGATGACTTCGCCGCGCTCCAGGAAGGCGAGGAGTTTTCTGCGGTTTATTTCCTTCTTGGCAAGTTCGGCGAGGAACGCGCTGCGACCCCGGGGGCCGACCTGTGCATCGATCTCGGCCATGAGTTCTTTGGGAAATACGATATGTGCCCTGGCTGCGCCCATTGCTTCCTCCCACTTAGAGTGTGACATATGAGTGGGCTTAATGTCGAACCCATTAGGGCGGTATCATCGCTGACGTGAGCGATGTGGGGTGGGAGCGATTGCACGATGCGGTTGAGGACGCCTCGATTGCTGAGGTGATGGAGCAGCTGCGGGTGGGGGATGAGTTGGCGCTGGATCACGTTGGTATTGCAGTGCGCAGCATTCAGGCGGCGCGGGGGTTCTATGAAGCGCTGGGGCTGACGGTCGGGCGCGAGGAGACGGTGGAGGATGAGGCAGTGCGGGCGGCGATGGTCCCGCTGGGGGAGATCCAGCTGGAGCTGCTGGAGGCGACAGCGGAGGACTCGACGATTGGGCGGTTTGTGGCGAGGCGCGGGGAGGGGCTGCATCACATTGCGGTGCGGGTGGGCGATGTGGATGCTACGTTTGTGCGGATGCGGGCTGACGGCGTGCGGCTGGTGAGTGAGGGTGTGAGCGTGGGTGCGGGCGGGCACAGGTATTTTTTTGTGCATCCGGCAAGCGCGGGTGGTGTGTTGGTGGAGGTTGTCGGTGAGGGTGTGGCCCGATGAAAATTTTGCTGATCGATACCTGCGGAGCAGTGGGCAGTGTGGTGCTGGCGGATACGGGGACTCGTGCGGTGGTAGCGAGTGTGGAGATGGCGGGACGTACGGCCTCGGAGAGATTGATAGGGGTGGTACGCGGGCTAGCGGAGCGGAGCGGAGTGGAATTGCGGGAGCTGGGCGCGGTGGTGGTGGTGAGTGGACCGGGGTCGTTTACCGGGGTGCGGGTGGGGGTGAGCGCGGCGAAGGGATTGTGCGATGCGTTGGGGGTGCCGATTGTGGCAGTGTCGCGGCTAGCAGTGTTGACGGGGTTAACTCCGGTGAGTGATGGCAGCGTGGTGGCGCTACTGGATGCGGGAAGGGGCGAGTTTTATTGCGGGGAGTACTTGGATGGAGAGTGTGTGCGCGAGGCGTTGCTGACGCGGGATGAGTTACGGGCACTGGTTGGAGGAGAGGGTGCAGCGGTGGTGGTGTGCGAGGCGGGAGTGGCGGAGGCGGTTGCGGAGCTAAGGCCGAGGGTCGTAGCGGAGCCGTTGGCCGGAGATGCACTGGCGTTGGCGCTGTGTCGAATTGAGCGAGGGGAGTTCGACGATCTGGCGACCGTGGATGCGAACTATGTTAGGCGGACCGATGCGGAGATCTTCGCGAAGCCGGCTGCGACGGCGCGATGAGTGTCGTGGCAGTGCGGGTGCGCGGCGCACGAGGGGCTGACCTTGATGCGGTGGTGGCATTGGAGCGGGCAGCAGCGACGGCGCCGCACTGGGGGGTGGGGGTGTATGCGGAGATTGTTGCGGGGCAAGGCGCGCCGCGGTGTTTGTTTGTAGCCGAGCGCGAGGATGGGGTAGTCGGGTTTGCAGTTGGGATGACGGGACCGGACGGAGTGGCGGAGTTAGAGAGTGTGGTAGTTGCAGCTACAGCGAGGCGTGCGGGGATTGGGCGGGCGCTGTGCGGAGTGGTGATTGCATGGTGCCGGGCGCAGGGGGCGACTGAGTCTGCTCTTGAGGTACGCGAGGGAAGCGCGGGGGCGATTGCGTTGTACGAAGGACTTGGTTTTGTTCGATCTGGGCGACGACCGCGGTACTACAGCGACCCGGAGGAGGACGCCGTGCTGATGCGGCTTCCGCTTCAGTAGAGCGGCGGCTCGCCGGGGGGGCGGGTCTTCCAGCGGCGGTGCATCCAGAGCCATTGGGAGGGGTATTGGCGGATGGCGTCTTCGAGGACGGCGGTGAAGCGGGCGGTATTGTCGAGCGGTGTCGGCTTCGGCGTCGCCGGTGGAGGCGAGGGCGAGCTCGGGGTAGAAGTGGAGGACGTACTGGCGCTCGGACTCCTCCCAGAGCAGGAAGCCGGGGAGGACGGCGGCGCCGGTCTTGAGCGCGACGCGGGCGAGGCCGGAGGCGGTGCAGGCGGGGATGCCGAAGAAGGGGACGAAGAGGCCCTGCGGGCGGCGTCATGTTGGTGTCCATCAGGATGCCGACGGTTTCGCCGGCGCGCATGGCGGCGAGCAGGCCGCGGGCGAAGTCGTCCTTGTGCAGGACGCGGTTGCCGTGCTGGCAGCGGATGCGGTTGACGAGGGCGTCGACGAGGGGATTGTCGAGGCGGCGGATGACCATGCCCATGGGATAGCCGGCGAGGGAGTGGTAGAAGCTGGAGAGCTCCCATGCGCCGAGGTGGCCGGTGAGGACGAGGACGCCTTTGCCGCGGGCGCGGGCGGCGAGGTAGTGGTCGAGGCCTTCGTAGCGGATGAAGCGTGTTGGCGAAGGCGGAGGGTGTAGGTGGACATCTGGCAGAACTCGGCGAGCAGCCAGCCGAGGTTGCGGTATTCGAGGCGGAGGATGAGGGCGCGCTCGGACTCGGGCAGCTCGGGGAAGGCGAGGGCGAGGTTGCGCAGGCCGACGCGGCGGAGGCGGCCGAGGGCGTCGTGGGCGATGGTGCCGATGCGTGCGCCGAGCGGCGCGGGCGAGCGCGGCGGGGAAGGACGCGGAGGGTGTGGATGAAGAGCCAGACGACGGCGAATTCAAGCCGGTGGCGGAGGGTGGGATGGAGGCGGCTCGGGGCTGATTGGGCTGCGTGCGTCAAGATTCCAGTGTATCGGGTCGTGCGGGCGGGCTCAGATGAATGCCAGTGTATTCGCGAAGCGGACGCAGCTGGTGCGGATGAACAAAAGCCGCCAGCGGATGGTTACCGCCGGCGGCAGTTGTGCGGATGAGATTTGCCGCAGTCTAGTGGTCTGTCCTTCGAGCTGACGAAGTAGTCGCGCACGGTGCGGACGAAGGGCTTGGCGTTCTCCGGGACGGGCTGGTTGCCCTTGAGGACGGTGTCGAAGGGGATGTCGGCGCCGTACTCGGCGCGGGTGTCGTCCTGGTTCTGCGAGAGGACGGTGCCGTCGAGGTCGAGGCCGGCGAAGAGGCCCTTGGAGCGGGAGTAGGTGAGGAACTCAGCGTTGAGCTTCCAGTCGGTGCCGGCCTGCGCGTTGCGGCCGACCGGGCCGGCTGAGGC
Organism: uncultured Acidobacteriaceae bacterium; assembly: GCA_963808025.1. Lineage (GTDB taxonomy): Bacteria > Acidobacteriota > Terriglobia > Terriglobales > Acidobacteriaceae > Edaphobacter. The sequence continues at coordinate 82,342 of CAWEEI010000001.1, forward strand.
TGCGGCATCTGCGCCAAGCTTGACCTTGTTCTTGAGCATGTCCTGGAGGCCGTTCTGGTTCATGGCGATGAGGACGAGGTCAGTGGACTGGCCGCCGATCTGCCAGCCGAAGCTGCCGCCCTCAAGCTTGACGAAGACCGGGCGCTCCATCCGTTGGGGGTGCGGCAGGTGGCGACGCCCTGGCCGTACTGCGCGCCGACCACGAATGCGCCCTTCTTGTAGGCGGGGATGACGGTGACGCAGGATGCGCCGCGCGAGGATGCCGCTCGGGAATGCCCTTGTCGGGCGTGGCCATGATCTCGTTCATCACGGCCTGGGCGGCGGTCGAGCCGCTCGTCGAGCTTTGCCTTGTCGTCCTGGGCAAAGCCTGCAGAGTGTGGTGGTCGCAAGGACCATGCCGCAAAGAATTCCTGATAGCTGTTTCATTGATTTCGAACCTTTCATTTCGTAGTGTTTCTGGTTGCGCTGGTTGTGAGGCAAAACCTGAAAGCGCACTCGATTAGATGTGCCACGAGCAATCTCGTGCATCCGCTCTGTACGATGGGATGGAGGTACCGGGAGTTGCACGGTCGGCGGCGATAGTCGAGCGGTGAGGGCCGCAGGCGCTGGGCAAAAAATGGGGGCTGCAAGAGCCATGCAGCTTGCGCTGTACGACCTTGTAGCCCCTCTCCCAGGTCTGTGTTGCGAGTTCATAATGGGCTTTTGGTGTGGGGTGGACAACGGTACGAAGGTCTAGAGACCTTCGTACCCACTGTGTTTACTAACTTAGTTAATACAGTAACCTGGACGGATGACGTGTAAGGTACTGGCTTATCAGTCAAAACGGGTGGCGGGGTGGACGGTGAGGGCGATGCGGTTGTTGACGCCTACCTTGTGCATGAGGCGGCCGATGTGGGCCTTGACGGTGCCTTCGTCGATGCCGAGGGCGAGGGCGATCTCGCGGTTGGGCTGGCCTGCGCGGAGCAGGTTGAGGACCTGACGTTCGCGGGGGTGAAGGCGGGCGGCGTCGCGGGCGGACTTGTGGCTGCCGGCTGGCGCGTCGAGCAGGCGGGAGAGGACTTTGCGCGGGGCCCAGACGGAGCCGTCGCGCACCATGTCGATGGCCATGCGGATCTCGGACTCCTTTGCGGTGAGGGGAAGATAGCCCTTGGCGCCCGCGCCGATGACGCGCTGGATGTATTCCTGGCAGGTGTCGCTGCCGAGGACGATGAGCTTCAGCTGCGGGCGCACCTGGCGAAAGGTGGCGATCAGTTCGAAGAGATGGTCGGTGCATTCGGCGTCGATCAGGACGAGGGAGAGATTGGCGTCGTCGAGCGCGCCGGGGACGGAGAGGTGGACGATCTCCAGCTGCATGGCTTCGCTGAAGATGGCCTTGAGGCCAAGGACGCGCAGAGGGTCTGTGGCGACGACGCCTACGCGTTCGGCGACCCTCGGAGATGAACTTCCGCCATCGACTTGCAGCCTCATTTCTCAGCGTGGCCGGATGGTTTGCGACTGGGAACAAGAATCGAGTATCAATCTATCGCAGAGAGGACGGCACTTCATCCCTAAAGTTTGGGAAGGACGATGCCTTGCTGGTTCTGATACTTACCTTTGCGGTCGGCGTAGCTGACCTCGCAGACTTCGTCGGACTGGAAGAAGAGGATCTGGCAGAGGCCTTCGTTGGCGTAGATGCGCGCGGGCAGGGGTGTGGTGTTGGAGATTTCGAGGGTGACGAAGCCCTCCCACTCGGGCTCGAAGGGGGTGACGTTGACGATGATGCCGCAACGCGCGTAGGTGGACTTGCCGACGCAGATGGTGAGGACGTCGCGCGGGATCTTGAAGTACTCGATGGAGCGGGCCAGCGCGAAGGAGTTGGGCGGGACGATGACGCTGGGGGCCTGACGGTGACAAAGGAGCGCTCGTCGAAGGCCTTGGGATCGATGATGGCGGAGTTGACGTTGGTGAAGATCTTGAACTCGTCGGAGACGCGGAGGTCGTAGCCGTAGGAGGAGAGTCCGTAGGAGATGACGCCTTCGCGGACCTGCTTCTCGCTGAAGGGTGGATCATCTTGTGTTCGATTGCCTGCTGGCGGATCCAGCGGTCGCTCTTGATGGCCATGCGTGTGCGGTTCTTCTCTCCTGGCGGCGCGATGCGCGGATTGCGCCGCCTTGCGGGTGTGTGAGGCGAGGGATTGTCCGCATGGGAGCGGACAAGCAAAATCTTACGGCAGCATGCGCGCGTTGACAATCGAAGGGCGGAGTTCCTAACATCACGACAGCGGGCAGCGGGTATTGTTCAGGCTGCGAGCGAATTGCGTGGAGAGAGGCGGCCCAAGTTGATCAAACAGGACCTTATCCAGCGGGTCGTCGAGCGGACCGGACTGCCGAGGACCAAGGCGGAGGATGCGGTGGACGCGATCTTCGACAGCATGAAGAAGACGCTGATCGCGGGCGACCGGATCGAGCTGCGCGGGTTTGGCGTGTTCACGGTAAAGCCGCGCAAGACCGGGATTGGGCGCAACCCGCGGACCGGCGCCGAGGTGAGCATCGCGCCGGGCAAGGCGGTGCGGTTCAAGCCGGGCAAAGAGCTGCATTTGATGGATTGAAGGCCGTCGTATCCCGCTTGCTCGTTATTCCCCAGCCCTCATGTTTGTCATTCGGCAGCCCCCTTCCTTGTCATTGCGCAGCGAAGCGCAGGAATCTGCTTTTGCTTCTATCTTGCCTGTGACAAGGGTTGGGGATCGGTCTCTGGAGGTGGGCAACCAATGCGGAGGTGGATGCGGACGATGGGAGCAGGAGTGTTGGGATTGGCGACGACGATGGCTGTGGCGCAGGGCGCGGTGAGTGACCCTCTGCATATATGGGTTGGGAATCCGGATGCAGCGCAGGCGCGGGCATGGGCGGACGCGCATCTGGCGGCGGCGCAGGCGCAGATTGACGCGCTGCTGGCGGTGAAGGGCGAGCGGACGGTGGAGAACACGCTGCGGCCGTTCGACGAGGCGCAGCGCGAACTGGACCTGGCGGGCAGCGGCGCGAGCCTGCTGACGAATGCTTCGCCGAACAAGGAGCTGCGCGATGTGGGCGACGAGGTCTCGCAGAAGGTGTCGGCGCAGGCGACGGCGCTGGGGTTGAATCCGGAGGTGTATCACGCGCTGCAGGCGGTGGATGCTGCGGCGGCGGATACAGCGACGCAAGTATTACCTGCGAGCACACGCTGCTGGAGTACCGGTTGAGCGGTATCGACAAGGATGCGGCGACGCGCGAGCGGGTGCGCAAGCTGTTCGACCAGCTGACGGCGGAGACGCTGCACTTCCAGCGCAACATCGCGGAGAGCCAGGGCAAGGTGGTGGTGAAGGACAAGGCGGAGCTGGATGGGCTGCCGGCGGACTTACATTGCGCGGCATGCGCCTGCGGCTGATGGCTCGATTACGCTGACGACCGATGAGCCGGACTATCGGCCGGTGCTGACCTATGCGAAGAGCGCGGAGCTGCGCAAGCGAGATGTATCTGGCGTACAACGGGCGGGCTTATCCGGCGAACGAGGAGCTGCTGGAGCAGGTGCTGAAGACGCGCGCGGCGCTGGCGCACGAGCTTGGATTCGCGAGCTGGGCGGAGCTGGCGACGAAGGACAAGCTGATCCAGAACCCGGCGAATGTGCGCGCGCTGCTGGCGGAACTGGACAAGGCTGCGAAGCCGGTGGCGACCAAGGAGTATGCGGAGATTCTGAAGTTTGCGCAGGAGCGCGAGCCGGGGCTGAAGGTGATTCCGGCATACAGCGCGGCGTACTGGATGGAGCAGTATCAGCGCGCGGTGTATGGGTTCGATTCGCAGGCGGTGCGGGCGTACTTTCCGTTCCCAGAGGTGCAGCAGGGCGTGCTGGATACGGCGGCGCGGCTCTTCCATGTGCAGTTTGTGGAGGTGAAGGGGCTGGAGCTGTGGGACCCGTCGGTGACGGTGTTCGACGTGATGGACCGCGCGCAGGGCGATGAGGGCAAGAAGCTGGGGCGGATTTATCTGGACATGCATCCGCGCGAAGGGAAGAACAAGTGGTTCAACGCGGGGACGATGGTCTCCGGCGTGGCGGACAGGCAGCTGCCGGAGGCGCGGCTGAATGGGAACTTTGCCGGCGGGGCGGATGGGGACCCGGGTCTGATGCAGTACTCCGATGTGGTGACGTTCTTCCATGAGTTTGGGCACATGATGCATGCGGTGCTGGGCTCGCACCAGGAGTGGGTGGGGACGTCCTCGTTCAACGTGGAGTGGGATTTTGTCGAGGCGCCCTCGCAGATGCTGGAGGAGTTCTTCCGCGACAAGACGATCGTGGATGGCTTTGCGAAGAACTATAAGACGGGCGAGGTGCTGCCGGACGAGCTGTTCGCGAAGATGCTGCGCGCGGATGCGTTTGGGCGCGGGATTGGGTATGAGCGGCAGATTGCGCTGGCGAACTACTCGCTGGAGCTGCACGACCGCGCGCCGGAGCAGGTGGATATCGAGGCGATGTGGAAGCAGGCGGCGATCGATGGCTGACCATGGCAGTGGGTGGATGGCAACCGCGGGTTCGCGACGTTCACACACCTGATGGGCTACTCGTCGAACTACTACACGTATTCGCTGAGCAAGGTGATTGCGCTGGACTTCTTCAACCAGTTCGACAAGACGAACCTGCTGGATGGGCCGGCGGCGATGCGCTACCGGAAGACGGTGCTGGAGCCGGGCGGGTCGGTGTCGGCGAATGAGCTGGTGAAGAATTTTCTGGGGCGGCCGCAGAGTTATGCAGCGTTCGACGCGTGGATGAACGAGGAGTTCGCGGGGGCGAAGTAGTAACTGCGCTGGGAGTGCTTCCTGAGCTGGGGTCAGTGGCGACTCTGCTAGGCTGAGGTTCGCTGGAAATCTATGCGAATCCTTCACGTCGTTACGTCGCTCGATCCGGAGTTTGGCGGGACCGCGGAGTCGGTGCGCATGATGCTGGAACATGCGCCGGAGGGATGCGAGTCCGAGGTCGTGGCGATCGACGACCCGGAGGCCGCGTTTCTGCGCGACATAGAATTTCCGGTCCATGCGCTGGGGCCGCGGCGTTCGCCCTATAGCTACACGCCGAAGCTGATGCCGTGGTTGCGCGCGAACCGCGAGCGGTTCGACGGCGTCGTGGTGCATGGGATGTGGCAGTACTGCGGCGTTGCGGTGTGGCGCGCGCTGGGCGGGCAGGTGCCGTATATCGTCTTTGCGCATGGAATGCTCGACCCGTACTTCAAGCGCGCGTTCCCGGGCAAGCATTGGAAGAAGTGGGCGTACTGGGTGGCCGCCGAGTATTGGGTGCTGCGCGGCGCGCAGCGCGTGGCGTTTACCTGCGAGGCGGAGCGCGTGCTGGCGGAGCAGAGCTTCTGGCTGCATCGCTGGCGCGCGTGGGTGGCGCCGTTTGGGACGATCGCGCCCGGAGGGCGATGCGGAGGCGCAGCGCGAGGCGTTCTTTGCGGCGTGTCCGGCAGCGCGTGGGCGGCGGTTTTTGCTGTTCCTGGGGCGGATCGATGCGAAGAAGGGATGCGATCTGCTGGTGGAGGCGTTTGCGCGCGCATCGGTCGCGCGATCCTCAGCTCGATCTGGTGATGGCGGGGCCGGATGCGCAGGGCTGGCAGGAGCGGCTGGAGCAGGCGGCGCAGGCGGCGGGCGTCGCCGAGCAGGTGCACTGGCCGGGGATGCTGCGCGGCGATGCCAAGTGGGGGGCTTTCCGCGCGGCGGAGGCGTTTGTGCTGCCATCGCACCAGGAGAACTTCGGGATTGCCGTGGCCGAGGCGCTGGCCTGCGGGCGTCCGGTGCTGCTCTCGGACAAGGTGAACATCGCGGCGGAGATTGTGGCGGATGGCGCGGGGCTGATCGAGCCGGATACGTTGGAGGGAACCGTCCGGCTGCTGGAGCGGTGGATCGCTCTGCCGGCGGCCGAGCGCGAGGCAATGGCCGCGCGCGCCCTCGCCTGCTTCCAGACCCGCTACGACATGCGTGCGGGCGCGAAGGCGATTGTGGAGGCAGTGGTGAGTGATGAGTTGTGAGTTGTTAGTGAGAGCGCGTTTAGAGTCTGGGGTCGATGGGCTCGCTTTCCAGGGCGAGTATTCCGAAGACACACTCGTGCGTGAGGCGTAGGGGCTCCTTCCTTATGAAGCGCTCAAGCGCCTCAATTCCCAACGCGAACTCTCGGCTTGCCAGCGACCGTTTCGCGCCGACATTCCGCGAGCGCAGGCGTTCAAGATTTGCGGGCAGCAGATACTCGGGTCCATAGATGATGCGGAGGTACTCCGGGCCGCGGCACTTAATGGCTGGCTGAGTCACTCCTCGGCGACCTTCCGCGATGAAGTTGAGTGGCTTGACCACCATTCCCTCGCCTCCACGAGAGGTCATTTCTGTCCACCAGGCGACAGCTTTCGCGGAGTCTACCTCGTTCTCAAGATTGACGAGTTGAATTGGCGTGGCTAGCAAGATTTCCGTATCCGACGCACAGAGCCTCTCGATCATTTCGATATGCCATGTATGGGGCTTGTCCGTGTGAACTGCGCCTTCGCTCGCCAGGATGTGGAATGGAGCCAGCTTGAGATCGTCTAGTGAGTTTACGGGCCAGCAATACTGCCCATAGGCGCGAGTGTATTGCTCGACGGCATAGAGCCGCGCAGAAGTATGGCTCGACAGGGCTTCCAAGCCGGGCACCCGCGACATCGCCTCCATAATTACTTCGCTTTCAGCTTTCAGAGCGCGAATACCAGCGTTGCCCACCGGCGCGTATTGCTTCTGTAGCAGTTCCTGCGCCTTTGCCGACCAAGGCATGAGCTCACAATCGAGACAGAGCCAGTCCGTTCCCAGTTGCTCCCATAGGCCTGACGCATTGACGGCCATCTGAAGGCGGATCAGGAACTGGCTCTCTAACTCGTCATAAGTGAAAAAGCGGCGGCCTGTGCGGGTATAGATGACGCCGAGAGATGCTCGCACCACGCCGAAACGTTTCTGCGAAACCGTCTCGTCTTTGCACAGCACGACAACAGCGCGCGAGCCCATGTGCTTCTGTTCGCAGATGACTTTTGAGATACCTTCCTTGCGGTAGAAGGCAAAGGCTTCGTCGGGGTGTTCCAGCAGGCCTTCGTGCTTGCTCGTCTCGGTCGGCGACATGGTTGGCGGCAGATAGATGAGCCACTTGGGATCGATCGCGAAGCGGCTCATGACTTCAAGAGCCGCGATCGCATTCTCTTCCCGGATTGTGATCTTTGGCTTCAGCCTGGTGTCGATCAGGCGTTTGCCAACAACGTCTGCCAAATCGAGTACGTCATCATGCGCGTGTTGCAGTGGGCGTTGAGGCTCACTTCCTGCTGGAAGGAAGGGTCTGGCAGGTTCGTAGTACGTCCGATGCGCTTTGACAGAGACGATCTCACGCTCAGGATAGCGCAATGCTGTAAGGTGTCCGCCGAATACGCACCCGGTATCGATGTTTACTGTGTTATTGAGGAACAGTGGCTCGGGGACGGGAGTGTGTCCATAAACTACATGTGCTTTGCCGCGATAATCCGCGGCCCAATTGTAGCGAACAGGTAAGCCGAACTCGTCAGTCTCGCCGGTGGTTTCACCATAGAGGGCGAACTCGCGGACGGAGCTGGAGCCACGACCGTGCATCGACTCCTTCAGACCAGCGTGAGCGACGACCAGTTTTCCGTCGTCGAAGACAAGGTGACTGACGAGGCCGTCCAGAAATTTGGCCACTTCGATACGGAAAGCTTCCGACTCGTGACTGAGCTGCTCCATTGTTTCGGCGAGCCCGTGCGTCCGTTTCACATCGCGCCCGCGGAGTGCCCGCACAAGCTTCATGTCGTGGTTCCCTGGAACGCAAAAAGCCTGTTGGGACTGAACCAGGTCCGCGACGAGACGAAGGGTCTGCACCGTACCTGGACCTCGATCAACCAGGTCGCCGACGAAGACGAGTTTGCGGCCATGGGTTGACGAAACAGAAAATGTATCGCGATCACGATTAACCGAGTAGCCGAGCTGCCCTAGCAGTTCGACCAGTTCATCGAAGCAGCCATGAACGTCGCCAATGATGTCGAGCGGCCCATGCTCGGCCTCCTTGTTGTTCCAGAGCGGTTGCCGCTCGATTATGACGGAATCGACCTCTTCTACGCTCGAGAGTTTGAAGACGTGCCGGATCCCCTCGCGTTCCAGACCGCGCAGCGAGCGCCGGAGTTGCTGGGACTGGTTGCGGATGACGTGCGGTCCGAACTGCCGATCCGGACGTAGAGCATTACGATCCTGGCAAAGGCGCTCGGGAAGATCGAAGACGATGGCTTCGGCAAATAGGTGGTACTCCTTTGCCAGGGCAATTAGCGATTTGCGAGCTTCCGGCTGGACGTTGGTGGCATCCACCACCGTAAGGCGTCCACGTGTCAGCCGCTTCCGAATAATCTCGTGGAGGAGGTCGAATGCGTCTCCGGTGGCGGACTGGTCGTTCTCGTTGTCCGAGACAAGCGCACGACAGAAGTCCGAGGAGATGACTTCTGTCGGCAGAAAGTGCCTTCGGGCAAATGACGACTTGCCACAACCTGACGGACCGACGAGGAGGACGAGCGATAGCTCAGGGATGCTGATCTTCATACCGCAACCTCTTTTTGCGCGAAGATCGCCATCTGCGTTGAGGCGCCTCGCTCGTCGTCCAGTGGTCCCACAGGTTCGAAGCGGACTGCGTATCCAAATCGCTCGGAGACTCCGTTCGCCCAGCCTTCGAATTCGGCCCGCTTCCACTCGAAGCGGTGGTCACGATGCCGGAACTCGCCGGCTGGGAGTGTCTCAAAGACAGCGTTGTATTCGGAGTTCGGAGTGGTGAGAACCACATGTTTCGGTCGCGCGAATTCGAAGACGATGCGTTCAAACGTGGCAAGCCGGGCGGCATCGAGGTGCTCAATGACCTCGATGATGGCTGCGGCTTCAAATCCGTTGAGGTGTTGATCGCGATATGTCAGCGAACCCTGAATCAGCTCGATACGACTGCGCTGCCGTTCGGGCAGCTCATCAAGCCGTAGGCGTTCCTTAGCGATCTCAAGAGATCGCCAGGAGACATCCATACCCAGGATCGACTCGAATTGCTTATCTGCCAGGAGAAGCCTTAGAAGCTTGCCTTCGCCGCAACCGAGGTCAAGGACTCGCTTTGCTCCGGTTTCTTTGATTGTGGAGAAGACCGTCTGGAGGCGCTGAGTATGGAGGGAAGGTGCCGCTTCCGCACTCTCTTGTTCAATTGGGACGCTGTCGACTTCTTCGCTCGGCGTATCGTCTGCCAAGAGACGGCCCAGCGCCTCGCGGGTCAGGCTTCGCTGGCGCTTGAGATAACGTGAGACGATCAAGTCCTTCTCTGGATGGCCGCCGAGCCAGCCTTCGCCTTTCTTCAGCAGCTTCTCAATCTCATCGTTGGCAACCCAATAATGCTTTTCATTGTCGAGGACAGGGATCAACACATAAAGATGCGTCAGCAAATCCCGAAGACGTAGCGTCGCGGAGAGCGTGAGCGAAACGTAAGGGGATTCGCCCCATTCGGGGAACTTCTCATCAAGCAGCGATCCTCGCAACTCGACCACGTAGCCAAGCGGCTCAAATAATCGCCTGACTAAATCCTGGCCGCCTCGGGCTGCGATTACGGGCAGGTGGGCAGCTAGAGGAATAGCTGTGTCCGCCAGTTCCTGGCGCTCCTTGCTACGTCCGCCCATCGCGGTCGCGAAGATTCGGCCCATGGCGACGCTCAGAAAAGAGTTCGCGGCATAGGGCCGATCATTGACATACTGCTCAAGCTGTCCACCTTCGCCTGCGGGACCACGGCCTCGAACGAGAGCGACTGGATCAATCTCTACCAACAGGGCTGCCGTGCAGCGTTGTGCTGTAGCTTCAGGGTAAAACACATAGCCCGTGCCGAAGGACAAATCCTCTGTCTGGAGACGCGTTGGATTCTTGTGAAGTAGATAGCCCAGATCGGTGGCTGGCTGGTAGGTGGTCGAAATAGTTAAGAGCATCGGCCCCAGTCTAGTTGATTGGCTCGTTCAGAACTCGATGCCGCGTTGGGCGAGGATGCCTTTGGCGTAGGCGTGTTTGATCTCGCGCATTTCGGTGACGGTGTCGGCGAGTTCGATGAGGAGGGGGTGGGCGTTGCGGCCGGTGAGGATGACGTGGGTCATCTCGTGCTTGCGGCGGAGGGTTTCGGCGACGGCTTCAGGGGCGAGCATGTGGTAGCCGATGGCGTAGTTGATCTCGTCGAGGACGACGAGGTCCCAGTCGCCGGAGAGGATGGCGGCGGCGGCCTCGTCCCATGCGGCTTGGACGAGGCGGATGTCTTCGGGGTCGGTTTCGGCGCCGCCGACTTTGACGAAGCCGCGGCCAAGCTGCTTGATGACGAAGGGGGCGGCGGTGGTGTTGAGGAGCTTTGCGGCGTCGAGTTCGCCGTAGTGCCATGAGCCTTTGAGGAACTGCAGGAAGAGGACGGACATGCCGTTGCCGGCGGCGCGCAGGGCGGTGCCGAGGGCGGCGGTGGTCTTGCCCTTGCCGGGGCCGGTGTTGATGAGGATGAGGCCGCGGCGGGTGGTTTCGGGCGTGTGTTCGGTGGGTGGCATGGGAGTAGTTTAGTGGCCGGAGTGGTAGGGGTGGCCGGCGAGGATGGTGAGGGCGCGGTAGAGCTGCTCGGCGAGGACGGCGCGGGCGAGGGCGTGGGGCAGGGTGATGGGGCCGAAGGAGAGGATAAGGCCGGCGCGGGCGCGGGCGGCGTCCGACCATCCGTCGGCGGGGCCGATGGCGAGGATGAGGGACTGCGTGCCGTTGTCGCGTTGGCGGCCGATGTGGGCGGCGAACGCCTCGGAGGAGAGCTGCTTGCCGCGGGAGTCGAGCAGGATGAGGTGCGGCGCGGTGCGGGCGGCGGCGCGGTCGAGTGAGGCGAGCAGTGCGGCTTCGGTGGGGAAGTTTTCGGCGGCGGTGGGCGCGAAGTGGGCGGCGCGGGCGAGGTAGTCGGCGGCGAGGGTCTCGGCGGGGGAGGATTTGGCGCGCGAACGGGTTGGCGCGATGGCTGCAAGGGTGATCTTCATGGTGTACTCAACTGCTCACTGGCCCGCCGACGAGCGGCTGACCACTATGGGTTCCGCGAGGATTCTCCGGTTCCTCATAGCTGTAGGATTTCGCCACTTTTGTGGGATGGCAAGGGGTTTGCGGCGTCGTTAGCGTTCTACAAGGAATTTACCCATCGTATACGCCTGTATACCTCGTGGATACATGGCTGCTGAAATGCACTACTCTCAAGCTAACGCTCTGGTCGACACAGGGTTGCTCGCTGGGCAGGACTTGTTTCAATTGCTGCATCTCTCTTCCAGGATGATCGACTTTGGAGTCCGCAGAGATGTTCTGGCGATCGACAACCACCTGTTTTAGGAGACCAAGGATGATCAGGCAGTCTTCCATAAGTTTTAGCCGCCCTGCTTTTGCGAGCCGGGTGACCCGGCATTTCAGTTTGGCCGCTCTTTTTCTGGGGATGGCAGCGGTGGGCGCTGCTGTCCTGGCCGGCACTTCCTTGAACGCGCAGACCAGCAAGGGAATCCTCGCGGGAACAGTGCGCGATACGACCGGCGCGGTCATCTCGAAGGCCAGCGTTACTGTCACCGGCGAAGACACCGGCGAGACGCGAACGCTATCGACGACCCCCTTGGGCGGCTACCGGGTGGAGGCCATCAACCCCGGGCTCTACGAGATTCAGGTGGAGATGTTGGGTTTCACCTCCGTGGATGTAAAGGATGTGCGGGTCAATCCATCGGTAGTGACGACCTACGACGCAGTGCTTGGGGTGGCGGCTGTGGCAGGGCCGATGGTGACGGTCGAGGCGAACACCAACGAGATCAATACCGACGACGGACATCTTTCCGGAGTGGTGGATGCGAGGGAACTTGCGGATGTGCCGATCCCATCGCTAAGCCCTTTCGAATTGGTGGCCACGCTGCCGGGGGTCCAGTTGGTCAACTCGTGGTTGCTATCGCAGTTCAACGAGCTGTCGGACGCGGGCAACTTTGAGCAGCTGATTGTGAACGGAGCGCGGCCGCGCAGCAATAACTACATGCTGGACGGCCAGGACATCAACGACGTCGGCATAGGCGGGCAATCGTTCAACCCCCAGATACCGGACATGTACCAGTCGGTGACGACCTTGCTGAACTCTTCTTCGGCGGAGTACGGCAGATCGGGCGGCGCCGTGGTCAACCTGATTACCAAGAGCGGAACGAACCAGTTTCACGGCAGCGCGTTCGAGCTCTACTCGGGGTCGGGCCTGGATGCTTTGGATGGGGTCACGCGCAAAGGAAAGCCATTTCCTCCGGGAGTGAATCCCAAGGCGCGCTTCGACCAGCACCAGTTTGGGTTCACCGCGGGCGGGCCGCTGTGGAAGAACAAGCTATTTGCCTTTGGCGGGACGCAGTTCACTCGCTTTTACGGCAAGTCGACTTCGGGTTCAATCTACCTTCCGGACGCCGCGGGATACGCGGAGTTGACGGCGATTGCGGGCACATCGGCGACCGCGGCCTCGCAGGTTGCCTTATTTCAAGGGCTGCTCGATAGCGGTTCGTACTTAACTGCATACCAGAAGGTTGGCTCAGGCTCGGCGCTGAAGGTAAGCGCGGCCAACTGCCCGGGCGGCACGGCTTGCACCGTGACCGTGGGGCAATTCCAGCGTCCTCCAGTGGCGCAGCTGCTGCCGGACACGCAGTGGATGTATCGCATCGACTATCTCCCGACGTCGAGCGACACCTTTACCTACCGCTATCTGCACAACCGTGTGACTGTTACTCCGGACTTACCCTTGAACACGTCCGGACTGCCGGGCTTTGACGCGCAGGAGAGCGGGCCGAGTGAGTTGGCCCAGGGTACGTGGACCCATGTGTTTACCCCAAACCTGATCAACGAGTTTCGTGCGTCCGAGGTGCGGTTGAGCTCGCAGTTTGTGCCTACTCCGCAGACCCTGGCAAACCCGCTCTCGAAGACTTATAGCGTCTATCTTGTGGGCAGCAATCTTCCCACGCTGGGCATCTCCCAGAACATCCCGCAGGGACGCATTCAGGAGCTGTACCAGTTTCAGGACACGGTTGGATGGACGAAGGGCCGCCATTCGCTGCGCATGGGCGCGGATGTGGGTCGCGATCTGGAGACCGACCTGGTTCCCCAGGAGTCGCTTGGATTGCTTGCTTTCGCCGGGGGAATTGCCGCATCCCTGGATAATTTTGTTAGCAACAAACTGGGCAACAGCGGCTACCTGACCAAGACATTTGGGCCTACGCGCGTCGATCCGCACCTATGGAAGCTCGCCGGCTTTGCGCAGGACGACATCAAGCTGACGCCTGAGTTTACGCTGAACCTTGGACTTCGCTACGACTACGATACCGACCCTGAGAACTCCCTGGCCTATCCCGGGGTGAACCCCAGCAATCCTTACGCTCCAATCAACACGGTCGTCCCGGTGCAGGCGGACAAGAACAACCTGGGACCGCGGATTGGATTTGCGTTCAACCCGCATGGAGGGATATTTGCCGACGGGAAGACGGTATTCCACGGGGGGCTGGGCGTCTTTTACGATCTGGACTTCACGAACCTTCTCATCAACTCGGCACAGTCGTCGCCCAATGCGCCGACCACGATGGTCACCAGCACCACTTCAGCGCCCGTGACCAACCCAGCCGCCCAACTTGCGGCGGCCACCGCAACACTGACTCCTCAGTCTTCGGTGTTGAGTGTTGCGAACAACTTTCTCAATCCGATCGTCTATCAATACAACCTGGGCTTTGAACGGGAGGTCCCCGGCGACATCAAGCTCACCGTCAACTATGTGGGAACGCGCGGCGAGAAGCTGTTTGCCAACGTGCAGCTGAACCCGTACTACAACCTTAGCCGGCTCGATCCGGCGAGGGGCGCGATCAACATTCGCAATAACGGGGCCGATTCGGATTACAACGGAGCGCAGGTCGAGGTCTCGCGCAGGTTTACGCGCGGATTTTTCTTCCGCATGTCCTACACCTATTCCAAGGACCTGGACGACGGCTCGGAGGTGTTCGACATCTTCAGCAATCCGAGCACGGGATATCAGGCCAACCTGCAGCGGATTGCGCAGGAGTGGGGGAATTCAGCATGGGACCGCAAGCATGTGGCTTCGTTTGAATACGACTATGCGCCGCCGGGCTTCCATTCCTCCAATGAACTGGTGGACGGGCTGTTCGAAGCGTTCACGCGGCACTTCGTTCTATCGGGAACGACGCAGATTTCGTCGGGGCCTTACACCGATGTGCAGATCGTCGGCATCGACACCAACAACGATGAGAACCCCGTGAACGACCGTCCTCTGGTCGGCAACCCAACGGCCTCCATCAACTCGATCGGCATCGACGGCATTTATTTTGGCGCAACTCCGGGGACGTATTACGATCTGGCGGCCCTCAACAGCGTCGGCGCGGCGAATGTCGTGTCCCCCAGCCAGGTGCGCTATCTGATTCCTTACGGGGTGCAGTACACGACCCAGGAGGTTGGGCGAAACAGCTACGAAAACCCAGGCCAGTCGTTCTGGAACTTGGCGCTGGAGAAGGACATTCCGGCGCACATCCCACGCATTGAGCGTGGTCAGTTCGTGCTTCGGGTGGAGTGCCAGAACGTTGGCAACCACAATAATGTCAGTGTGCTCGATACCAATCTGCTGGATGTGGGGACGCCCCCGTTCCTGAATAAGTCGAACGCGCGCGAGGGGACTTACCAGAACTTCCGGGGATGGATCAAGTTCAACTTCTAGCAATAACGGCAAGATGAACAGGGGGCTGCGCTGGCAACGGCGGGCCCCTCTTGCACTGGTGAGATGGTGAGGCCGGTTAGCGCGCGGGCTTGCGGACCGCGCGCTTTGCTTGGGCCTTCTTTTTCGCGGCAGGGGCGGATTTCTTCGCCAAGGTCTGCTTAGCTCTGTTGAGGACAATCTTTTTCTTCACCGGCTTTTTCGTGACCGGCTTATGTGTGGGCGCCTTTGCAGGCACGGACTTCTTCTTCAATGTCTTTGCGCGGGTGGCGGCGATGGCGGACTTTGAGTTCGGCGTTGAGGTCGGCGACGGAGATGGTGGTGGCGGATTTGCGCAGGCGTTCGAGGCCGTAGAAGGCGCGCTTCTCGGCGGAGAAGACGTGGACGATGAAGTCGACGTAGTCCATGAGGATCCACTCGGCCTGGCGGCGGCCTTCGACGGAGTTGGGATAGACGCCGAAGTCGCGCTTGAGGCGGAGTTCGATCTCGTCGGTGATGGCGACGTTCTGGCGGTCGTTGGTGCCGTTGCAGATGAGGAAGTAGTCGGTGAGGCCGCTCTCGGAGGGGTCGAGGGCGAGGATGCGGATGTCTTCGGCCTTCTTGTCTTCGCAGGCTGCTGCGGCGGCGAGCAGGAGCTGGTAGCTTTCGGGTGAGGGCATGGATCTCCTTGTGGCTATGGTAGCGGGTTGCGGTGGCGGGAGTCTATCGGTTGTAGTTGCAGAGTTGCAGGTTGCAGCAGCTGAGAGCTGTGCGCGCGGATTTGGCTTGGGCGCTATACTTCAACATATCGATCGAACTGCGGAGGTGCGTTGGAATGAGGCGAAGTACGGGTTGGACGGGTGTGGCTGCGGTTGGTGCTGGCGTGCTTTGCATCGCGCCGATGGGACGAGCGCAGGCAAAGACGCCGGACAAGGCGGCGGCGAAGAAGGACGAGAAGGTGGTGGTGGCGGGGACGCCGGAGACGCCGACGCCTGCGCCCGCGGCGGACTCGACGACCGACGGTACGGTGACGGTGGGTGGGCAGGCGATCGCGTATAAGGCGGTGGCGGGGACGATGACGGTGGGGTCGACCGATGCGCAGGACGCGACGCTGGACTTCGAGGGCAAGCTGCTGCCGGATTCGGGCGAGAAGCCGCCGGACAAGGACAAGCCGGAGGAGGCGACGGCGACGGCGCGGATGTTTTACGTGGCGTACTTCAAGAAGGACGCGGCGGCGGAGCAGCGGCCGGTGACGTTTCTGTACAACGGCGGGCCGGGGTCGGCGACGATGTGGCTGCACATGGGCTCGTTTGGGCCGCGGCGCGTGGTGACGCCGGACGCGGAGCACCAGGAGGGCGCGCCCTACCAGATCGTGAACAACGACTACAGCCTGCTGGATGTGAGCGACCTGGTGTTTATCGATGCGCCGGGGACGGGGTTCAGCCGGATCTTCGGCAAGGACAAGGAGAAGGCGTTCTGGGGCGTGGACCAGGATGCGCATGCGTTCGAGCGGTTCATCCGGCGGTTTCTGACCAAGTACGACCGGTGGAACTCGCCGAAGTATTTGTTTGGGGAGAGCTATGGGACGCCGCGCTCGGCGGTGCTGAGCGCGATCCTGCAGAATGTGGACCTGAACGGGATCATTCTGCTGTCGCAGATTTTGAGCTTCGATAACAGCGTGGATGGGCCGAAGCTGAATCCGGGCGTCGACCAGGCGTACGCGCTGGCGCTGCCGACCTATGCGGCGACGGCCTTCTACCACAAGAAGCTGCCGAACCCAGCCGGCGGCGCTGGAGCCGTTTCTGGCCGAGGTGGAGCAGTATGCGATGGGCGACTACATGCACGCGCTGCTGCAGGGCAGCGAACTGCCGGCGGCGCAGAAGCAGGCGGTGGCGGAGAAGCTGCACGACTATACCGGGCTGCCGGTGGCGCTGCTGGCTGAAGGCGAACCTGCGCATCGACGGCGGGATGTTTGAGAAGGACCTGCAGCTGGACGAGGACACGACGACCGGGCGGCTGGACACGCGGTACAAGGGGCCGGACCTCGATCCGTTCAGCGAGGAGGCGGAGTACGATCCGCAGAGCAATGCGATCTCGTCGGCGTATACGGCGGCGATCAACACCTATCTGCGCAAGGACCTGAAGTACGGCGACCAGCAGACGTACAAGCCGGGGGCGTATCAGCGAGCCCGGCGTTTACGTGGGACTTCCGCCACCAGGTGCCGGGCAACCAGCAGACGGCGGACCAGCAGGTGGCGGGCACGAACGTGATGCCGGACCTGGCGTACACGATGAAGTCGAACCCGAAGATGAAGGTGATGCTGGCGGGCGGGTACTACGATCTGGCGACGCCGTTCTTTGAGGGGATGTACGAGATGCACCACCTGCAGATTCCGGACAAGCTGCAGGCGAACATCAGCTACCACTACTATCCGAGCGGGCACATGGTGTATGTGAACGAGGGCGTGCTGAAGCAGTTCCACGCGGATGTGGCTGCATTTATTCAGGGATACGGAGGGTGGGAAGTAGTATTAGTGTGGGCAGGATCTTCGCTGGACGAATCACATATGAGTGTATTTTCATCACATTTTCTGCAACCTTTATGCTATATTTCGTCTAAAGGGATGTGGGCGGCGCATTGTGGCTGCTCGCAACCCTAATGAATTCATAGCGTAAGGAGGAATTTGAGATGACTACCCTGGCTCGATTTGTTCCGTTCCGTTCGCCGCTGGCGGATGTGGCTGTGCTGCAGAACCGTTTGAACTCGATCTTCAACGACTTTGCCCGGCCCGGAGGGCGAGGAGTCGCTGGCGATGGGCAGCTTTATCCCGCCGGTGGATGTGTATGAGGACGCGCAGCAGCTGGTGCTGAAGCTGGAGGTCCCGGGCATCAAGCAGGAGGACCTGGATGTGCGGCTGGAGAACCAGACGCTGACCGTGAAGGGCGAGCGCAAGTTCGAGGCGGACGAGAAGCAGGAGAACTTCCACCGCATCGAGCGGCGCTATGGCAGCTTTGTGCGCAGCTTCACCCTGCCGGAGACGGTGGACACAGGCGCGGCGAAGGCGAGCTACGACGCCGGCGTGCTGACCATCAGCCTGGCGAAGAAGGAGGCCGCGAAGCCGAAGCAGGTGAAGGTGGAGATTGGCGTCGGCGCTGCGACTGCTGCGCAGGCCAAGCAGGTGGAGGGGAAGGCGGCGTAAGCCGGTTTCTCTCTGCCGAAAATCCCCAGAGAGTTGAGACGCCCCGCATCGTTTTGCCGATGTGGGGCGTTTTTTGTATTGCGAGTGAAGGTGGGCTAACGGCGATGGCCATCGTCGCGATGCTCTGCTGTGCGCGGAGGAGGCGCTGTGTGGTGCTCTTCCACGCGGGGCGCGGCTGGGCGGACGTAGGGGCGCGCGTAGGGATGGACGTAGCCGCCGCGGTTCGCGTAGGTGCGCACCCAGGGGCGGTGGTCGATGAGGATGGCGTGCGAGCCCCAGCCGAAGCCCGAGCCGAACCAGCCGAAGCGTCCGAAGGTGACGCCGAGGGTGACCGCGGGGCCGAAGCGGATGGCGCCGCCGACGAAGAAGCCGGGACGCGGCGGGCCGAAGACGATCAGCGGATCGTAGACCGGGACGTAGTAGAGGTAGGGATTGAAGGGCTCGATCTCGACGTAGCCGCCCTGGTCGATGACGTCGACGTCGGAGTTGGACTGGAGATAGCCGTAGCCGTAGGACTCGCGGCGCAGGCGCTGCACAGCGTCCATCACATCTTCGCGCTGGGCGAGGACGGCGTTGCCGAGCTGGCCGGTCCAGTCGGGGTCGCGCGCCATCATGTCGAGCACGGAGGGGAAGGGCAGCAGCGCGAGCACGCTGGGGTCCCAGGGCAGGTTGTCGGCCTGGATGGCGGCTGAGAGCGCGTCGCCGTGGAGGTAGCTGTGCTGGTCGGCCCAGGCGGCCGCGTCGGGGATCTCATCCGAGTAGGTGGCGGCGGTGAGGGTCTGCGCGAGCAGCGGGTCGGGATAGAGCGCGATGCGGTTGACCAGTGCGTCGAGCTGGTCGGGTGGCAGCAGCACCGGCTGGGCCTGGCCCATCGGCTCAGCCTGCTGCGGATAGGGCTGCGCCTGCGGATACGCCTGCTGGTCCGGTGGCTGCTGCGGCGCCTGTTGGTCGGACTGCGGCGCCTGCTGGTCGTATCCGGGCGGTGGGGCCGAGGGAGCCTGGCGAACGATGGGCGCCTGCGCGATGGCCAGCGGGGCGAGTGAGCAAAGGAGCAGTGCAGGGAGAGTCTTGTTATTGGATAGTTTCATGCTTACATTATCCTTCCGCGCGTCTTTGCGCCTTAGTGTAGACGCGAATCTGCGGCAGAAGTTGTTGAAAACGGCGCAGTGCGGGAAATGGCGTGTGAATCAGGAGTTGGCTGTGGGGAAGTGGGTCGCGAGGGCCTTGCCGACCGCTTGTTTTAGTGCGGGAAGGTCGTCCTTGACGGTGAGCCAGACGGCTTCATTATTGAGGCGATCGTAGGCATGGCATCTCCGGGCCCCTAAAAGACACGGACTGCCTCCTGATCGGCGCGGGCGCGCACCGGTCCTTTCAGCGAGACGGAAGAGGAAAGATCGACCTCTGCGCCGAGCAGGTCGCTGAGACGAATCTGAAGGCCGCTGAGGGTGAGCAGGGAGATGCGCGCGCTGGGATCGAAGTCGGCGAGCAGGTCGATGTCGGAGTGGGGCGTGGCCTCGCCGCGGGCTACGGAGCCGAAGAGGCGCAGATGCGCGAGGCCAGCCGCCTGGAGCTCCGGGGCGTGGCTGCGGAGAATCGCGAGGATGCGGTCGGTGTCCACTTGTAGGAGAGTTTAGCGCATGCGGTTTAATTGCGGATAGACTGTTCTGAATTCTGTGGACCCATCTGGATGGTCGATAAGTTCTTGTCGGACGTTCTGACACTCGCCTTTGAGCAATTCGGCTGCGTTCGTGAGGGCAACCGGGGAGAATACGAATTTGGAAGCCATCGACGCAGTGTCCGCGTTGATGATTGCTACGTCTGTAGCGGAGATACGGACGTGTCGAATTTCTGAGGCCCTGTTTGCCGCCTTCGGAGCGGCGCGCTCGCCTCTGCGGGCCCGTAGTGCATCGATCATTTCTAGGCGTTTGCGATCATGTCGAACTACAAGCAGCTTGGTTTGGCAGAGCGGAAACCGAATCTGAACTCGCTTGTCCATTAGGCCGCAATGGGGCAGGTCTCTTCTGACTGGGACATAGTATCTGTAGACGGGGCAGTCGCTTGTAATGAAGGGAATAGAGCGTGTTTCTAGCACCTCCCATCCCATCGAGAAATAGATGTTGGGTAGAATATCCAATGCATATGCCATTGCATGAAGGCTAGCGGTCGGTGTCGCTGACAGCTTGATTTCTCCCTCCTGGAGTCCGCGCCGCATTTCGGCGGCCATGCGGCCCACGTCGTCCTCGTCCGCGAGTGCATGCTCCTTTAGCAAACTTTCAAGCACACCCGGGGCCTTTACGGCCGCTCCCATGTGACGTTCCATCATCCCCTGCATAAGTATCCCCATCTGCTCTCGCATCCATGGCACTCGGTACTCTTGAATGGCGAGCAGGACTGACAGTCGTAGTCTTGCATCTCTCGATATGTTGTAGTGTCCTGCAATTAGTCTTTTGATGACAGCGAGTCCGGGGTCTTCTATGTGGGTCTGGAGCAGATGTTCGAGTCTGTCTTCGTATGTTCCGTCCTCCTTCTTGGCGGAGTAATAGTTGTGAATTTTCGCGACGTTCTCCGGGAGAGCCTTGAAGCTCCCCGCGTTGCCGCGTGTATAGACGTGTAGGTGCTTCTCATTTGGCGAGACAAAGCCTTCGAGGTAGGCCCGTGTAACGTAATGCTGTTGCCGAGGTCTGCTCATATTTTTACCGGGCGAGGGGCAAGATGCCCTAGCTAAACAAGAATTCTTTGGTGCGGAGTTCTTTTACTGTGTCGCGGAGTTTGACGGCTTTTTCGAACTCGAATTTCTTGGCGGCCTCGCGCATGTCGGATTCGAGTTTGGTGATGTAGAGGTCGAGTTCGGCCTGGGTGGTGAAGTCGGGGATGCCTTCGGCCTCGTCGGTAAGGTCGGCGTAGTCGGCGCGGAGGATGCCGGCGAGGCCCATCTCGAGCGGGCGGATGATGGACATCGGGGTGATGCCGTTTTCGTCGTTGTAGGCGACTTGTTTTTCGCGGCGGCGGTCGGTCTCGTCGATGGCGCGCTGCATGGAGTCGGTCATCTTGTCGGCGTATAAAATTGCCCGGCCTTCGATGTGGCGGGCGGCGCGGCCGATGGTCTGGATGAGGGAGCCCTGGGAGCGGAGGAAGCCTTCCTTGTCGGCATCCAATATTGCTACAAGCGACACCTCCGGAAGATCGAGGCCTTCGCGGAGGAGGTTGATGCCGATGAGGACGTCGTACTCGCCCTTGCGCAGGTCGCGGAGGAGCTTAATGCGTTCGAGGGTCTCGATCTCGGAGTGCATGTAGCGGCAGCGGACGCCTACTTCGGTGTAGTAGTTGGCCAGGTCCTCGGACATGCGCTTTGTAAGGGTAGTTACTAAGACGCGTTGATTGATTGCGGCGCGGTCGCGAATTTCCGCCAATAAATCGTCAATTTGTCCTTTGACGGGGCGAATTTCTACTACTGGGTCGATTAATCCGGTGGGACGGATGATCTGTTCTACAACGACGCCGGCGGACTTAGTAAGTTCGTAGGGGCCCGGTGTGGCGGAGACGTAGATGATCTGGCCGGTGCGGCCCTCGAACTCGTCGAATTTGAGCGGGCGGTTGTCCATCGCCGACGGAAGCCTGAATCCATAGTCGACGAGGTTTTGTTTGCGCGAGCGGTCGCCGTGCCACATGCCGTGGAGCTGGGGGACGGTGACGTGCGACTCGTCGATGAAGAGGAGGTAGTCGCGGGGGAAGTAGTCGAGCAGGGTGGGCGGGGGTTCGCCGGGCAGGCGGCCGGAGAAGTGGCGCGAGTAGTTTTCGATGCCGTGGCAGTAGCCGACGGACTTGATCATCTCGAGGTCGAAGCGGGTGCGCTGGTGGATGCGCTGCGATTCGACGAGGCGGCCTTGCTGCTCGAGTTCCTTCTCCCACCACTCGAGCTCGGTGAGGATGGATTCGGTGGCGGTGCGTTTGCGCTCGGGCTGGACGACGTAATGGGACTTGGGATAGATGGGGAGGCGCGAGTACTTCTGCTTGACGGTGCCGAAGAGCGGGTCGATTTGGGCGAGGGAGTCGATCTCGTCGCCGAAGAGCTCGATGCGGTAGGCGTTTTCGTCGTAGGTGGGGTAGACCTCGATGATGTCGCCGCGGACGCGGAAGGTGCCGCGGCGGAAGTCGACGTCGTTGCGGTCGTAGAGGATTTCGACGAGGCGGCGGGTGATGTCTTCGCGCTTGATCTTCTGGCCGCGTTCGAGGAGCAGCAACATGCCGTAGTAGGCCTCGGGCGAGCCGAGGCCGTAGATGCAGGAGACGGAGGAGACGATGATGGCGTCGCGGCGCTCGAAGAGGGAGCGGGTGGCGGAGAGGCGGAGCTTGTCTAACTCCTCGTTTATTGTGGCTTCTTTTTCGATGAATAAATCGCCGGCGGGAATATAGGCTTCGGGCTGGTAGTAGTCGTAGTAGGAGACGAAGTATTCGACGGCGTTGGTGGGGAAGAATTGTTTGAACTCGTGGTAGAGCTGGGCGGCGAGGGTCTTGTTGTGCGCGAGGATGAGGGCGGGGCGCTGGACCTGCTCGATGATCTTGGCCATGGTGAAGGTCTTGCCGGAGCCGGTGACGCCGAGCAGGACCTGGTCTTTCTCGCCGGCGCTGAGGCCGGCGACGAGCTCGGCGATGGCGCGGGGCTGGTCGCCCTGGGGTTTGTAGGTGGTGGCGAGCTGGAAGTCCATAACCTTCCATGCTAACTGGTTTGCGGCGGGTGCGCGGAGGTTTGGATGTGTTCAGGCTGGAGGCCGAGGCCGATGAAGCGGCCGGTGAGGTGTTGGAAGCCGGGGATGGCGGTGAGGATGCGGAGCGCGAGGGGTGGGGTGATTGGGCCGGGGTCGCGGAGGGCGCGGTTGAGGATGCGGTGGGCGAAGGCCTGGAACTGCTGGGTGCGGCGGACGGCGGCGGCGCGGTGGGTCTGGATCCACTGGAGGTGGTGCGGCGGTGAGGGAGTGGGTGAGGAGGGGTTCGGCGAGGATGTTGGCGGCGGCGACGGAATCCTGCAAGGCGATGTTGATGCCGATGCCGCCGACGGGGGACATGGCGTGGGCGGCGTCGCCGATGCAGAGCAGGCCGGGGGTGGCCCAGCGTTCGAGGTGGTTGATCTGGACGGTGAGGAGTTTTATTTTGTCCCAGGAGTCGAGTTCGGCGGTGCGATCGGCGAGGAAGGGGGCGAGCTGGGAGATGGAGGCCTGGAAGGCGGCGAGGCCGGCCTGCTGGATGGCAGGGAAGGCGCCTTTGGCGATGATGAAGGCGCACTGGAAGTAGTCGTTGCGGTTGATGAGGATGAGGGCGCGGCCGAAGTTGATGTAGCCGAGGGCGTTCTCGGGGTCGGAGGGCTGGCGCGGGATGCGCATCCAGAGGACGTCGATGGGGACGCCCTGCTCGATGACGTTGAGGTGGGCGGCGTCGCGGGAGATGGCGTGGCGGCCGTCGCAGCCGACGGTGAGGGTGGCGCGGATTTCGGCGGGGCCGTTGGGGGTTTGGGCGAGGACGCCGGTGATCTGGTTTTGGTCGTCGTGCAGGAGGCCGGTGGCTTCCCAGCCCATGCGGAGGTCGAAGGTGGGGAATTTGGCGGCTTCGGCGGAGAGGAAGTTGAGGAAGTCCCACTGCGGCATGAGGGCGATGTATTTGGCGACGGTGGGGAGGTGGGAGAAGTCGGCCATGAGGAACTGGCGGCCGCCGATGGTGACGGAGATTTGGCGGACTTTGGAGTGGGGGAGCTGGAGGAAGCGGTCGAGGAGGCCGAGCTCGTGGAGGAGCTGGAGGGTGGAGGGGTGGATGGTGTCGCCGCGGAAGTCGCGGAAGAAGTCGGTGTGCTTTTCGAGGACGGTGACGGGGACGCCGGAGCGGGCGAGCAGGTAGCCGAGCATGATGCCGGCGGGGCCTCCGCCGATGATGCAGACGGTGGTTTGCATGGGGTGGAGGGTAGCAGAGTTAGTTGGAGGTGCGCCAACGTGAGGGTGTGTTGAAATGAGGGAGCGGGGGTGC
Source organism: uncultured Acidobacteriaceae bacterium (assembly GCA_963808025.1). Lineage (GTDB taxonomy): Bacteria > Acidobacteriota > Terriglobia > Terriglobales > Acidobacteriaceae > Edaphobacter. The sequence continues at coordinate 106,317 of CAWEEI010000001.1, forward strand.
GGATGAGCGGTGCGGTTGAGTTGTGGCTGGTGCGGCATGGGGAGACGGAGTGGAGCGCGGATGGGCGGCACACCAGCCGCACGGACATTCCGCTGACCGCGCATGGGCGGCTGCGGGCGAAGGAGCTGGGGGAGTATCTGACGGGGACGAAGTTTGCGGCCGTGCTGCGGAGCCCGATGCTGCGCGCGAAGGAGACGTGCGAGATTGCGGGGTTCGGCGATGTGGCCGTGGTGGACGATGGGCTGAAGGAGTGGGACTACGGCGTGTATGAGGGGCGGACGACCAAGGAGATCCAGGCGGAGATTCCGGGGTGGTCGGTGTGGAAGGACCCGATTATCGGGGGCGAGACGGTGGCGCAGGTGGGCGCGCGCGCGGATGGTGTGATTGCACGGGCGCTGGCCGCGGCAGGCGATGCGGATGGGGCGAAGGTGCGCGCTGTTCGCGCACGCGCATATTCTGCGGATACTGGCGGCGCGATGGATTGGGCTGGAGGCGCGGGGCGGGGAGCTGTTCGCGCTGGGCACGGGCAGCGTGAGCGTGCTGGGGTGGGAGCGGGAGACGCGGGTTATTGAGCGCTGGAACCGCGGGTTTGAGGAGCAGTCATGCCCGGATTAGAGCTCGTGCTGCATGACCTCTTCCGCCCGTTGTCGATGGTGGAGCAGTTTCAACACACGCCTGCGTTGATCTGGGGGGTGCTGGATTTTTGCCTGGCGTCGGCGTTCTTGGCGTTTTCACGTGCGGCTCCGGACTTCCGGGTGTTTCGCAAGACGGGCGCCTACTACCTTTTGCTTGCAGTCGAGCAGCTATGGATATACCACGGGGGCGAGGGCTCGGACTGGGTGCCTCGGACACTCGCCATTTACCTGCTGGTGGAGATGGCGGCGGAGGCGATGGAGATACAGCATCACCGCTGGACGCTGGTGCTGGCGCCGGTCTATGCGGTTGCGCTGATCCTGGGTTGGTTTCCGCGGTTTGCGTTTGTGCAACAATGGCCTCTGCCCAGCTCGGCGGCGGTGCTAGCGATCCTGATTGTGCAGGGCTTCCTTCATGGCAGCAGGCGCGACCAATTGATTGCTGGCGCGTTCACGATCCACTGGTTTGTGCGACTGACGGCGATGTCGGTGGTGCAACGGACGCTGGGGATCAAACCTTACTTCAGCAGCGGCGAGTGGAATTGGGCTTACGCGAGCATCTCGCAGACGCTGCTGGGGCTGCTGACACTGGTGGTGTTTGTGCGTGCGCTGGTGGCGGACCGGAGCGAACGGCAGCGGATGTTGGGGGAGCTGGCGGCGGCGCGGGCGGTGCAGCAGGTGCTGATTCCGGAGTCGATCCCGAGCACGCCGGGGTTTGATATCGACGCGGCGTACAGGCCGTTTGGCGAGCTGGGCGGAGACTTCTTCCAGATATTGCCGCAGGCGGACGGAAGCGTACTGGTGGCGATTGGGGATGTGAGCGGCAAAGGGACTTCGGCGGCGATGATCGTGTCGCTGGTGGTGGGGGCGCTGCACACGCTGGCGGAGATCACGCACCGGCCGGGAGAGCTGCTTGCAGGGCTGAACCGGCGCGTGATGGGACGCAGCGGTGGAGGATTTACTACGTGCCTTCTTTTTTGCGCGGAGCGAAGCGGACGGGTGACGTTTGCGAATGCTGGCCATCTTTCGCCCTATCTTGAAGGCCGGGAGGTTGTGTTGCAGAATGGATTCCCGCTGGGGCTGGTTGCGGACTGTGTTTACGAGGAGACGGCGTTGACGTTGGACGCGGGGGCGACGTTGACCCTGATGACGGATGGGGTGGCGGAGGCGCGGGACAGGAAGGGGGATTTGTTTGGCTTTGAGCGGACGGAGAGGATCAGCTCCGGGCCGGCTGAGGCGATCGTGGAGGCGGCGCAGGCGTTTGGACAGGACGACGATATTACGGCGCTGACGGTTAAGCGATTGGGATGAGCTGGAATTACGAGCGTGCTGGGGCGGGTGACCCGGGCGGTGGAGCGGTGGAACCGGGGGGTTTGAGGAGTAATGTTTCAGGGGACCGCCCACGTCAGGCTTTGCCTGACCCTTCGGTAGGCTCAGGGCAGGCTATGGGGCACCCAATGTGTGCGGCTGGGGCGCGGCCTGATACACTCGTAGAGGTTGTTTGGACGGCGCGTCGCGCGGCTTGAGGGTCTGTTTGAGAGACTTTAGGGCTGGGCTGGATGCGCGTCCGGTGGGGGCTGTAGCTCAGCTGGGAGAGCGCCTCGTTCGCAACGAGGAGGTCAGCGGTTCGATCCCGCTCAGCTCCACCAAAATTCATCTGCATATCTCAGGGTGCCAGGCTCCGAGCAGCCCAGTGGATCATTTGCGCCGGTTGTGAGTAGAATGGGGCGGCTTCGCAGACGGACTGGGAACGCGTTGCCTTTCTCCCCCGCGTTCGCTACAGCGGCTCAGGCTGAGGCTCAACTCAGCAGGTTCCGATAATATCGGCTGGTCCAATTCAGTAAGAGAAAAAGGAGAAGTGCAGATGGTTTTCCTCTGGTGGCTTATCGTTGGCCTTATCGCGGGCTTTCTTGCCGGCAAAATTATGAAGGGCAGTGGCTATGGCACGCTCATGGACATCGTGCTCGGCATCGTCGGCGCGTTTGTCGGTGGCTTCCTGATGCGCCTGGTCGGGTTTGCTGGCGAGGGTGGCACAATCTACACGATTCTTGTCGCGACCCTCGGCGCAGTGATTCTTATCTGGCTGATCCGCCTCATCAAGAAGTGAAGCTTCGTCGGTGCAGGCGCGGCAGTTCTAATTGATGGTGCACGGCGTGGTGCGCACTCCAGAGGTGGCCAGGCCGAACTGGTCTGCTCCGGAGATGCGTGAGCCGTCGGCCGAGAGGGTGACGGAGTCTCGGGGCAGGTCCGCGCCGGTCATCACGTAGACGCCGGGCGACCCAACCTTTGGCTGCCAGTTGCCGAGGAACGTTCCGGTGGCCGTCGTAGACGAATAGCTGCCGTTCCCATTGACCGTGATGGTCATGGGGACGCCGCTGAAGACGTTCCAGACTCCCACCAGGCCGCTGCGGCCTGCGATGCGCGCGCCGGTCAGGGTGAAGCCGTACTGGTTCTCTCCGCTCAGCCCGCGCTGGTTGTAGGAGACGGCGACGAGGGTGATCGCCGGTTGCGGCCAGGTGAAGGTATAGGTGCGCTGCGCTGCGTTCACCACCTGCCACTGCGCTGTGAACGGGCCGCCGGTGAGGGTGTGGTCCGAATGAATTGCGACCGGCGCACCGTTGTACCACTGATAGCAGCCAATGATCGGGTCGGGGCCGGGCGGCGGCGCAGCGGGCCCGGGACCGTTGCGTTTGGAGAGCTGCGACAAAAGTACTAGGATCACGACGATGGCGAGACCAGTGATGGCCCAGGGCGTCTTCCACCAGGACGGTTTCGGCGGCGATGGCGGGGGCGGTTGATAGGGTATGGCTGCTGGCGGTGCTTGCGGCACTAATTTTGGCGCTTCCGCGGGCTTCTCGGGCTGCTGCCAGAGCGGTTCGGCGACGGTGTGCCTCTGCAGCAGATTTGCGATTGTATTGCAGAGTTCAAGCAGTCGGCCCTCCATGGGGGGCGAGATTGCATCCAGCCAGTGGGTGTTGCTGAGCGCGAACTCCATGGCGTCGGAGGGCAGCACGTCTTCGATGCGGAATGGGACGAGGATCTTCTCCTTGCTGACCGCGCGCTCGATCTCGCGCCGCACCTGGGGCGACTCGTTGGCGTGGCGGGAGAAGATCAGCAGGACGATCTGGCAGTTGCCCAGGGCCTCGATGATGGACTTACCGTACTCTTCTCCGGCGAGGATGTCGCGGGGCGCGATCCAGCAGGGGATACGCTGCGCCTCCAGCGCGGCACATGCGGCATCGGCGATGGGCTTGTCGATCGACGAGTGGCAGATGAATACTTTGTGGGCCATTCTTTGGCTGCCGTTCGGGATTAGGGATTTTTCCTGCTATGGGCAATATAACTCCCAGTGCCTCCGTGGGCCAAAGTGGGAGCGGCTCTTCCATGCGGCGCTTCACAACTCTGCCTTGGCAGGCTGATAATGGGCATCCATTCGAGCGGGAATTGGTATCGATGATTGGCAAGGAGATTGACGGTGAGTGAAACAACACGGCGGGAGTTTTTGCGGGATGCGGCACTGACTGGGGCTGCGATTTCAGCGGGTGGTTTGGGTGAGGATGGGTTGCTGGCGCAGACGCGCCGGGCTGGTGGGGCTCCAACGGCGGTTGCGGCTGCGCCGAGGACGGTGGCGCTGAAGTGGCTGGGAGAGGAGGCGCCGCAGCTGAATGCGGGGGTGAGCTGGGGAGTTCCGTGGCCGAAGGACACGGTGGTCCGGGGCATGAACTTTGGCCTGAGCGCGCGGGGCGCGGATGGGCAGGCGAGGCCGATGCCGGTGCAGAGCTGGCCGCTGGCGTACTGGCCGGATGGGTCAGTGAAGTGGAGCGGGTTTGCGACGGTGGCGCCGGCGGGGCTGGCGGGTGAGGTGACGCTGACGGTGACAGGTGCGGTGGCGCCGGCGACGGTGGGTGGTGCGGTGAGGGTGGTGCAGGATGGGAAGACGGTGGCGATCGATACGGGTGCCGTGCAGTGTTCGATTGCGGCGGCGGGTGGGGCGAATCTGTTCGAGTCGATGACAGTGGAGGGGCGCGGGGTGGTGGGCGCGGGGCAGTTGGTGTGCGTGTTGCAGAGTGGGCCGGAGGGCGAGGCGGAGGAGGTGCGTCCGCGCGAGAAGTTTGTGGGGATGGTAAAGAAAGTGACGGTGGAGCAGACCGGGCCGGTGCGCGCGGTGGTGAAGCTGGAGGGCGTGCACAAAGGGGCGAAGTCGGGTCGCGAGTGGCTGCCGTTCCATGTGCGGCTGTATTTCCATACGGGGGAGACGCAGGTGCGGATGGTGCACACGATCTTCTTCGATGGCGACCAGGAGAAGGACTTCATTCGCGGGCTGGGGGTGACGTTTGCGGTGCCGATGCGCGAGGAGGTGCAGAACCGGCATGTGCGGTTCTCGGGCGAGGGCGAGGGGGTGTGGTCGGAGCCGATCCAGCCGCTGATTGGGCGCGGCGGGCGGCAGCGGACGGTGATGAATGCGGCGGGCGAGGATGTTTATCCGGCGCAGCTGGCGGGGCAGCGTGTGCCCAACCGCGCGGAGATGACGCAGCAGGGGCGCAACATGGTGGGCAAGTGGGCGGTGTGGGACGACTTCAAGCTGGTGCAGATGAATCCGGATGGGTTCACGGTGCAGAAGCGGACGAATGCGCAGAGCACATGGTTGTTCTCGGCGGCGGGGAAGCGCGCTTCGGGGCTGGCGTTTGTGGGCGATGTGAGCGGCGGGCTGGGCGTGAGCGTGAAGAACTTCTGGCAGTCGTATCCGGCGGAGCTGGAGGTGCAACATGCTGCGAGCGATGCGGCGGAGCTGACGGCGTGGCTGTGGTCGCCGGAGGCGGCGGCGATGGACCTGCGGCACTATGACACGCGCGCGCATGGGTTGGAGGCTTCGTACGAAGACGTGCAGCAGGGCAACAGCACGCCATACGGGATTGCGCGGACGAGTGAGCTGATGCTGTGGCCTACCGGTGCGGTGCCGGAGAATTCAAAGACCGCGGCGATGGCGAAGGCGGGGACGGCGACGCCGTTGCTGGTGGCGAGCCCACAGTATTTGCACGATGCGCGGGCGTTTGGGTTCTGGAGTGTGAAGGACGCGTCGACGCCGTTCAAGGCGGCGATCGAGAACGGGCTGGACGCGACGCTGAGTTTGTATCTCGGGCAGATCGAGGAGCGCAACTGGTATGGGTTCTGGAACTACGGCGACGTGATGCACTCGTACGACAACGAGCGGCATGTGTGGCGATACGACTTGGGCGGGATGGCGTGGGACAACTCGGAGCTGGGGACCGACAGCTGGCTGTGGTACTCGTTTCTGCGCAGCGGGCGGGCGGACATGTTTCGCATGGCGGAGGCGATGACGCGGCACACGGGCGAGGTGGACAGCTACCACTTTGGGCCGATGGCGGGGCTGGGGACGCGGCACGGCGTGTCGCATTGGGGCGACGGCGCGAAGGAGGCGCGCATCGGGCAGGCGGGGTTCCGGCGGTTCTACTACTACCTGACGGCGGACGAGCGGACGGGCGATGTGATGCGCGAGGCGCTACAGGCGGAGCATTCGATCATTGCGTACGACCCGATGCGCGAGGCCGACCCGCCGCGCGCGGGCGACGAGAAGTTTGTGACGCGTGTGCGGTCGGGGCCGGACTGGCTGGCGATTGCGGGCAACTGGATGACGGAGTGGGAGCGCACGGGCGATACGAAGTGGCGCGACAAGATTCTGGCGGGGATGCGGTCGATGGAGGCGATGCCGCATGGGTTCCGCACGGGGAAGAACATGCTGATGGGGTTCGATCCGGCGACGGGCGTGCTGACGGCGCGCGACAGCACGCTGGGGAGTTACAGCCTGGCGACGATCATGGGCGGCGCGGAGGTGATGTTCGAGATGAACATGAGCATCGACGATGCGGCGTGGCAGAAGCTGTGGCTGGATTTCTGTGAGAACTCGGGGCAGGGGATCAGCGGCGGCAAGCTGATGGCGTATGCGTACTCGGTGACGAAGGACCCGGCGATGGCGCAGGGTGCGCTGGCTGGGCTGCGCGCGGGGCGTCCGCGCGGAGGGAGGGTTGAGCCGCCGAATGCGCTGGCGGCGATGGAGGATGGGACGGACACAAATGGGTCGTCGCAGAGTGGGCTGACGGCGATTGCGGTGCTGGAGTTTTGTGCGGATGCGCTGCCGACGACTGCGCCGGTGAGCAATGGTGGAGGGCGTGGCGGAAATGCGCCACCGCCCACTGCTGAGTGAGATTACTTCGCGCCGCGAATGGTGGCGGCAAACAGCGCGTGGTGGGTGAGGATGAAGAGGGTGCGGTGGGTGGGGCCGCCGAAGATGAGGTCGATGGGGCGCTCGGGGACGTCGATCTCACCAATCTGCTTGCCGGCGGGGTTGAATACAAAGACCTGGCCGTTGGCGATGTAGACGTTGCCCTGGGCGTCGACGGCGACGCTCTCGCCGCCGCGCTGGGCGAAGGGTTTGAGGTCGGTGAGGGTGCCGTCGGGATTGACGAGGGCGCTGTAGGTGATGTCTTCGGACTCGCTGGAGACGTAGGTGCGTTGGCCGGGGGTGGCGGGGATGAGGCTGTAGGTGTCGAGCGCGTCGGAGAAGCGCCAGCCGGTGGAGTCGGGTGGGCCCTGGTTGAAGACGCGGGTGGCGGGCAGGAAGACGGAGGCGTCGGGTGAGACGTACTGCATGGGTTTGGGGGTCCCGACGTCGCGCGCGAACATCTGGGCGAGGGTGGTGTAGGTGAAGGTGGTGAGCTCGAGCTGGTTGGCGAACTCGCCGTTGTTCCAGTAGTTGGCGGGGAGGAGCGCGGTGGCGTTGGGATGGGGCGTGGTGGGGGTGGGCGGGATGAGGGTGATGTCGGTGGTGGGGGAGCCGGGGCGGAAGGTGTAGACGGTGCCTTCGGGGCCGGCGGAAGAAAGGACGAGGAGATTGCCGGAGCGGTCGAAGGCGAGGTTGACGGGGTCGAGGGGGCTATCGCGCTCGATATTCAGCCCGTCATTCGATGACCAGGAAAAAATGCGCTGCTGGTGGTGGTCGACGAAGTAGAGCTTGCCGTGGGCGTCGACGGCGGCGCCGGAGATGGAGGAGAAGCCGTCTTCGAGTTCTTGGACTTTGGCGCCCGGGGCGAGGACGGCGGAGGCGTTGGCGGGCGTGGGGGTGGGCGGCTTAGCGGGGATGTCGAGTACGGCGAACTGGCGCTCGCGGACGGCGAGGTGGTGGGTGATGTCCTCAATCGCATCTTCGTAGGGGAATTTGCTGGCGCGGAGGAAGGTGGCGCAGCCGTTGGCGTCGCAGGTGGCGTAGCCGCTCTCGGCGTTGACGAGGACGTTGCGGAAACGGATGTCCGACGAATGGTAGAGGCGGACGGCGGCGGGGGCGGGCGCGCGGGAGCGGGTGACGCGGTAGCCGTGGTAGTTGGCGACGGTGATGTTGTGCGAGGAGTCGAACTCGAGGGAGAGGGACTCGGGGCTCTCGCCGGCCTCCTCTTCGGTTTGGGGCGCGTTGATGTCCCAGTTGGCGACGTGGTCGAACTTGATCTCGTTGCGGACGTGGTGCTCGACGGAGAGCTCGTAGACGTGGCCGGGGGTGGTGGTGTTGGAGACGTAGAAGCCGGCCTGGGCGAAGGTGTCGGGGGTCCAGATGTTGGCGAAGCTGCCGCCGCCGCCGTCGGCGACCCAGAGGCTGGGGTACTGGCCGTCCCAGCGTTTGCGCAGGTCGGGGTCGGCGGTGGCGTTGTTGTTGTAGGGATTGGTGCCGCTGCCGTGGCCGCCGAGGAGGCGAACGTCGTCGACGAGAGACGCGGGGCCGGAGCGCCAGAGGACGCCGACCGCGCGGGAGTTGATGCCGCCGGTGAAGACGCCGAAGCCGCGGATAATGTTGGCGCCGCCGGGTGGCGCGAGGACGACGGGGTGGGGTGGGCCGACGCCTGCGAAGGCGGGGGTCGAGTCAGGCAGATCGAGCTGGGTGAGCGTGGGGTGCAGGCCGATGAGAACGGTGTCGGGGCGGAGGGTGAGGGTGTCAGTGACGAGGTAGTGGCCGCTGGGAAGATAGAGCACCCGATGGGTTTCAATCGCGTGTTGCAGCGCGGCAGTGTCGTTGGTTGTGCCGTCGCCGCTGACGCCGAGGGTGTGGACGTTGACCCAGTCGGAGGTGGGTGGGAGTGGAGGGATGGCGGGCGGGAGCGGCGCGGGGAGGGTGAGGAGCGGGGCGGCTTTGTAGATTTGGCCGATGCTGCCGGTGCGGCCTTCGCCGGGGACGATGAGGCCGTAGTTGAAGGCGACGACTTGATAGATGGGGCCTTTGCCGGGGAGGGTGCGGCCGCTCTCCCGTAGACGGGCGAAGGTGGGGACGTTGGAGAGGGTGGCGTTCTCGAAGCCGACTTCAGTGAGGGGGCTTTGTTCGTTGCTGATGATGACGGCGGGGCCGGTGAGGTTGGCGAAGCGGCAGTCCTTGACCCAGAGTTCGTCGGAGTAGTAGGGGTCGATGTCGATGGCGGTGGGGAGGTTGGAGAAGGTGTCGCGGATGAGGGTGAGGGCGGCCTCGTGCTCGCGGATGGCGGACTCGCGCTGGCTCTCGAAGGTGGAATCCAGGAGGGTGAACTGCCATGCGGGCGAGGTCTTGTCGGTGAGGATGGCGTAGCGGCCGCCGAAGAAGTGGAGGTCCTCGGCCTCGTTGCCGACCTCGGTGAGTGCGGCGAGGCCGCTGCCGATGTGGAAGTCCATGTGGGTGAGGAAGGCGTGCTGGGCGGCGTGCTCGCGGACGGCGATGGCGGCGGGGTTGCCGTCGCCGATCTCGAAGTCGATGTTGCTGATGGCGGAGTAGAACGTGCCCGAGCCGGCGTCGGGAACGGCGGCGGGCGGGACAGGGCCGGGAGGTGGGAAGGGAAGCGGGCGGCCACCGGTGCGGGGACGGCCGCCAGTGAACATGAGCATGTCGGCGAGGCCGGTCTGGAAGCCGGGGGTGTTGGGCGCCAGGACGAAGACGGGGCGTGTGGGGCCGTAACCGATGACGCGCAGCCCAGGCCAGAGGAAAAGGGTGCGGGTGATGCGGTAGCGGCCGGAGGGGATGAAGAGGATGCCTTCCTGCGCGGCGCTGACAGCCTTGTCGAATGCGGATTGGAGCGCAGCGGAGTCGTCGGCAACGCCGTCGGCGTGGACGGGGAATTCGGGCGCGGTGAGGTAGACGGCTTTGGGGTCGTCGAGGCGAGTGGTGAAGGCGGATTGGGCGAGCGCGGGGACGGCGATGCCAATCGCGAGTAGTGCGCAAGGCAGAGTCTTCGCGAGCAGGCTTCGCGCCGGGCGGATGAGGCGGTTCCAGCAGAGTGTCATGGGCGGGAGCAGTCTAGCAGGAACGGGTGAGGCGCCGCAGAGGCGGCGTCGCTACCCCAGCTTGGCAAGCTCCGAGTTGGCTTGCTGGCCAACTCTGCTGTTGGGGGCAAGCGATGCGGCCTTCTTCAGGTGCAGCTGCGCGTCGGCCTTGTCATTCAGCTTCTCGTAGGTCATGCCGAGATGCAGATGCATGGAGGCGTCGCCGGGGTCGGCCTTCAGGGCCTCCTCCAGCAGGTCGCGAGATGAGATGTAGTTGCCCTTGAGCAGGTAGACGTATGCAAGCGTGTCGGCGGTCTGCGGCGAGTCGGGCAGAACGCGGCGCGCGGTCTGCGCCAGGGAGAGGGCCACATCCACGTTGTCTCCGTCCTGCATCATCAGATAGGCGAGGTTGTTGGCTGCCTCCCCGTTGTTGGGGTCGATGGCCAGGGCTTTCTTGTACTCCTCGATTGCCTTTGACTCGTCGCCTTTGGCCTCCTCCAGCGAACCGAGGACTTCGGTTGCGGCGGCATCGTTGGGATGAGCGGCTACCCAATTCGTCCAGGATGAGATCGCGGGATCGATATTCCCCAAAGCGACCTGGGCGCGGGAGTAGGTCTTGACGGCCTGAGAGCTTGAGGGACTGAGGTTCATTGCCTTCTGCGCGTTGTCCAGCGCGTCCTTGGGGTCGTTGGTCGCCAGTTGAATCCGGGCGAGCTGGTCATAGAGCTCTCCATTGTTAGGAGACCGGGCAATTTCAGACTGGGTCCGCGCGATGGCCTTGGCTGGCTGCTTGGCCTGGAGGTCCATGGCGTCCAGCATAGCCAGCGCGCGTATCTGGTTAGGGTCCTTATCGAGCGCCTTCTCCAGAAACGCCTTCCCTTCGGGAATGCGCTTTGTGGCAAAGCGAAGCTCGGCCAGCTCGAAATAGGCGTTCGGGTTGTCAGGGCTCTTGGTCAGGACTGTCTGGAAGTCGGCCTCAGCCTTGTCGAACTCTTTGCGCGCTGCCTCGACGATGCCTCGCCAGAGGTACGCAGGGGCAAAGTCGGGATGCAGCTGGATTGTCTTGTCGGCCTCGTTGCCCAGCAGGTCTGCGTCGTTGATGCGGATCGCAATATTCACCAGGCCGGATTCGGCCTCGGTGTTCCCGGGGACCAGTTTGAGAGCGGACTGGTAGGTGGCCTCGGCCCCCGCGGTATCTCCCTTGGCGTCCTGGACACGCGCCAGCAGCAACTGTGTCTGGAAGTTGTTGGGATCGTCCTTGGTCGCCTTCTGCAGCAGGGTGAGCGCGTCGTCGATCTTGCCGGTGTTCAACAGCAGCAGCGCGTTCAGGGTCTGCAGCTGGGGATCGTGGGCGTTGCTCTTGGTCAGTTCGCCGGCAATCGCGCTCGACTTGGTGTAGTTCTTCTCGTCGAACAAGATCTGCGCGTAGGTGATCTTGATGGCGAAGCTCTTGGGGAACCGGGAGACGAGGTTCGAGAATACCGGCTCTTCGCGGTCAGTCTGCCCGGTCTTGACGTAGAACTCAGCAAGCAGCGCGGAGGCTGGCTCGTTGTCCGGAACGGCCTCGATTGCCTCCAGCAGAGTCTGCTCGGCACGGGCCTTGTCGCCTGTGCGCAGGTACAGCCCGGCCAGCGCGCTGCGCGGTTGCAGGTCCTTAGGAGCGACTCCGATTGCGACGTTGAACTGCTGAACGGCGTCCTGCATATCGCCCTTTCTCTGCATCAGCTCGGCGAGCATGAGATGGGGAGTGGGGCTCTTGGGATCGAGCGAGGCTGCCTTATTCAGCTCCTGCTCCGCCTCTGGCTCATTGCCCGGAGTCTGTACCTCGAGCAGGGCAAGCGCGGTATGGAATGACGAGCGGTTGGGGTCGATGGCCAGCGCATGCTGGATGTCCTTCAGCGCCTCGGCATTGTCGCCCTGCTTCTGCGCGATGCCCATCAGCAGGACATATGCGTCTGCGTAGTTGGGGTTGACTGCGAGCGCCTCGTTGGCCTGCACGGTCGCGCGGGAGAAGCCGCCGCCCGCCAGCAGCATGTCTCCGAGAGCGACGTGGGCCTCTACGTTGGTGGGCGCGAGGTCCACCGTCCGCATCAGCTCGTAGTAGGCGGGGATGAGGGTGCCGAGTTTGATATCGACCTTGGCCAGCTCGAAGTGCGCGTCGGCAAAGTTTTTGTCGACCTTGATCGCGTTGTTGAGCTGGATCGAGGCCTCTTTGTACTTGCCGTTGGCCTCATAGCGCTTGGCGCTCTCCAGATACTTCTGCTTGCGCACGTTGGGGTCCCGGCTGCAGCCCGCGGTGAAGGCGAGCGACAGCGAGAGCGCGATGACTGCGCTCCGGGTGACCTGCACTTTGCTTCGTTCGAACATGGCGGTGGTCCTCATCTATTACAGATTCTTCTTTCAGCGCCCTTGCTCATCGGCAGGGTCGCAAACTGGGGCCTTTGGCTCAATTCGGTACAGCTCAATTCGGTATATACGCCGGCAACAGAGGGGAGAGTTGCTCGGCGAAGGTTACCACTCGATTGTGCGCCTGCAGCCTGTCCTCCCCCGGAGCGAGCGGAGTAATGACCCTCACCAGCGCAGCATCGGTACGGCCGTAACGGATTGAATCGGCCAGCGTGTAGAGCTTGGCCTTATAGTCGCTGGCGATCCTGCGCCCATGCATCTGGTACCAGTAGAGGACCTCCTCGGTCGCGCTGCCATTGGTGATGAGATACTCGCCCACGCTGGAGGTGTTGCCCGTGGCGTCTCTCAGATCGGTGACCCCGGAAGATTCGAAGGTCCACCCCGCGCCGGGCAGGCAGTTCTGCGGCGAGTGGATAGACTGGCCGGTGCGCTGGGTGGGGAAGTAGCCGATGAAGAGGCCGATCGCCGCGCGGTCTCCGGGGTTTGCCGGAGGAGCACTGGGTGAGACCTCGTAGAGCCGGTTGAGGAAGAATCCCTTGCCCAGAATGTCCAGGACCTCCTGGTCGAGCGGGATGTCGACCGCGGTGCGACCGTCGATGGTCGATGGAAGTTGCGCCAGCGGCGCGCTGGGGGGGACTCGGTCGACGTCCCCGCGCAGATGCAGGACGAAGGCGGTGGAGAACATCATCAGAACGATGCACCAGAGCTTTGGCGATCTCATGCTGGCCTCCCGCGATCCGGCGCCAGTACGCGCATCGCGACGTGCACCAGATAAAGGCATGACAGCGAGACCACAAACATCAGCCAGCCGGAGAACTCATGGAAGAACCCCAACGCCTTGTCGGGGTCCCAGTACTGCACGCACAGGCCAGTGCCAAAGATGCGGGCGACGTTGGCCGTGACCGCGATGGGGATGCTGGAGAGCGCAAGCACTACGCGCCGCCAGGTGGTGCGTTCGAGGAAATATCCGAAGATGACAGCCACAGTGAAGAGGCTCATCAGAGACCGGATACCGCTGCACGCCTCGGCGACCTCCAGCGGCATCGCCGGCAGCTGGATGATGTTGCCCTCCTGCAGTACAGGCACGCCTACGAGCGGAAGCAGGTAGCTGGCGCAGGTCGAGGCCAATATCTGGAGTGGGAAGGTGATCTGGTTGAAGAGGATGGTGGGGAGGGGAATCGCGAGCAGAAGCACAAACAACACGAACTTCAGCCGTCCCAGCATGGCCTTGCCCAGCAGCGTCCAGATGAGGCCGGCGGTCAGCAGAACGAAAGAGGTCCGCTGAACGAAGAGGTCCGCGCCGAAGACGCCGAGCAGGAGTTCGAAGAGACCGAGCGCGACCACCCAGATCCCGGCCCATGTGGGAACGATGGGTGTGCTGCGTAGCTCCTGCCGCTTGTCCCATAACAGGAATAAGGCAAAAAAAGGGATCAGGAAGCCATGCGAGAAGTCGGGCAGGGTGTACCAGTCGGTCACCAGCTTGACGGCGATGTGGTCATAAAGGAGGACGAGCAGCAGGCCCAGGACGATGAACGGTCCCCAGGCGGTCGACCACTGGGCGCTGTCCGCACCGTCGCCAACCCCACTGGGCCGGGGATGGCTTCGCCGATCCAGGGGCTGTGCAACGGGCGCGTACAAGGGCTTCACGGATTCGGCGTTGGAGGGGACCACCGGGGCCGCTGCAGTCTCATGCATGAGATTCGGCTTCGTGAACTTCAGAGGTCAATTCACAACCTAACGGATTATCGCATGTAAGGGACGGGCCGGAGCCTGTTGGGCGACGCACAAAAGTGGGCTATCCGGCACACTTAAGTGTCATAAGCGCATGGCGATACGTGGAATAAGCTTGCTTGAAGATGAGTCAAGAATCTCTTCATTCCCAACTTTGCAGAGCAGAGTTTCAGTGGGACGGCCAGTCACGATTTGCCGCCGGCTCCAGGTGTAAAATCTCCCATGAACGTCCGCAATGTCCGTGGACGCAGCGCCTTTTGACAGTCGGCGAAGTATGCCTGGGTCGGCGGTCTTGCATCCAAAGAACATAACAGCATATGCAGGGTCATTTTGCCGAGGGAACGTTGCCTCATGCACACTGCACCGCAGCGCGTGGCCTACTCGACAGAGACGCATCAGGCGACAGGAACGAATTGGAAACACTATGAGACATTATCTTCGGTCGCTCTTGACGCTTCTGCTGCTGCCGGCCTTTAGCCTGGGTTTCGCCCAACAGAGTGCGAGCAGGCCGGCGCTCAGCGCCGATACAGGCGTCGCCGCTTCTACTGTTCCTGTTGATCCTCCAGCCGCACCGTTGCCCTCTGCGTCCGCCAACTACGTGATCGGCGCGGACGACTCGATTCAGGTGACTGTGTGGAAGGAGCCAAATCTCTCCGCGACCCTTCCGGTGCGGCCGGATGGAAATATCTCGCTGCCACTGGTGGGCGATATTCCGGCGGCGGGATTCACCCCCATGCAGCTCGCCGCCGACATCACGGTGCGCTTGAAGCAGTTCGTCACCGACCCGGTGGTGAATGTCAGCGTGCTTGGGGTCAACAGCAAGCGCGTCTTCCTGATCGGCGAGGTCCTGCACACCGGGCCGCTGGCGATCACCCCCGGCATGACGGTCCTGCAAGCGATCGCCGCGGGCGGCGGACTGACTCCGTATGCGAGTAAGAAGCACATGTACATTCTGCGTGGCACCCGGAAGATCCCCTTCGATTACAGCAAGGCGCTGAAGAAGGGGGACATGCAAGGTGTTTCGCTGGTACCGGACGACACGATTGTGGCCCCATGACAGATCGATTCCAGAACGTGGCCCGGCGGGCCGGCCTTAGGACGGCGGGCCTGCTTCTGCTCATGCCGTCGGTGATCATGGCAACGGCGGCACTCGCGCAGGCCCTGCCGGCCGCCGAGGTCACGCCGATCTCGACCGGCTTTGCGCTGCCGCGCGCCGCGGGATCGCTACAGTATGCGGTCAGCGCGGCGGAGAGCCTGAGCTGGGGCTACTACGGCAACTCCGGGGTCGCTTCGGGAACCTTATTGACTGGGGACCTGGCCTATCTCTCGGGCGCGAAGAAGGACACCTTCAGCCTGGTCTTCTCCGGCGGACACAGCTGGACCACTTCCGTCGAGCCCGCGTACACCTTTATGAATCTGGCGCTGTCTCAGGTGATCGATGCGGGGAGGTGGAGCCTTGTTGTTGCCGACTCGGTGAATTATCTTCCGGAGACGCCGGCGACCGGCCTCTCGGGCATCCCCGGCGCGGGCGATCTCGGGGTGGCGCCGGTGCAGATCGGAGTGGACACCGGACAGGGCGTGCTGACGGACTACTCCACCCGCGTGGACAACAGCAGCACCGCCGGCCTGTCGCGTGATATTACGGCAAAGACTTCCATTAATGGCTCCGCGACCTATACCATCCTGCGGTTTGTCGACGATCCGATGGGAATCGGCCTGGACAGCGATCAGAAGGCCGGCAGCGCCGGGCTGACCCATCGCACCAGCCTGCGCAATACATGGGGCGCGAACTACTCCTACTCCAAATTTACCTACAGCGGCGGCTTCCCGGGTTTCACCAGCCAGACTGCCACTGGCCTTTATACCCATCAGTTCACGCGCAAGGTCGGAGTCAGCGCCTCCGCCGGTCCGCAGTGGACTGAGGTCGCCTCCAGCACCGGCACCCAGACGCTCACCGCGTTCGTCGACGTTTCGGCTACCTATACCGGAGAGTTCTCCAGCGCGGCAGTCTTCTACACGCGCGGCAGCAATAGCGGCTACGGTGTGACCGTGGGGTCGCTCTCGGACAGCGTTGTCGCCACCGCAAGGAAGACGTTCAATCGGGTTTGGTTCGGCGCGGTCACCATGGCCTATACCCAGACCGCGAGCCTGCCCGGGGCCAATATTACCCCCTATTCGTTCCACACCAAGGTCGGCGGCGTCCAGGTCACTCGCGCGATCTACCGCAGCCTCTCCGCGTACGCAAGCTATACGGTGGAGGACCAGTCCCATCAGAACGCGCAGAGCATCGGCAATGTATTTGACGGATTCGCGCAGGTGGTCGCCTTTGGCATCACCTACTCTCCCACTACGATCCACCTGGGACACCCTTAAGGAGGATGATCCATGCTCGGCCACCGCACACTGAACGCTGAAGACTATCTCACCATGCTGAAGCGCCGCTGGTGGATCATCGCCGTCCCCGTCGTCCTCTTCCCGATCCTTGGGGTGGTGGCCACCTACTTTGTTCCCGCCGAGTATGTCTCGACCACGCTGGTTCTGATCGACCAGCAGAAGGTGCCGACCGAGTTCGTCAAGGCGGTGGGGTCCGAGGCGCTGGACAGCCGACTGGCCTATATGGACGGAGCAGATCCTGAGCCGGTCGAGCATTCAGCCGATCATCGAGAAGTACAACCTGTACGGCAACCAGAAGCTCTCCATGGATGCGCGCATCGATCTCGTCGCGCACAAGGACCTGGACATCCAGCCGATCGAATCGCAGATCGCGCGCTCCAATGGGCTTCCGGGCTTCAAAATCCTGTTTACCGCCAACGATCCGCAGACGGCGCGGTCGGTGTGCGCGGACATCACCTCACTGTTCACCGGCGCGGACCTCCGCGCGAAGGCCGATCAGGCGCAGGGCACGACCGACTTCCTCAGCGAGCAGTTGGACGCGGCCAAGCACAGTCTGGATGACCAGGACGCCAAGCTGGCCGCCTTCCAGAGCCAGCACATCGGCATGCTGCCGGAGGATGAATCCAATAACGTCAATATTTTGGGAACGTTGAACACCCAGCTGGAGGCCTCCACGCAGGCGCTCTCGACTATGGACCAGAACAAGTCCTACCTGGAGGCGCTGCTGGCGCAGCAGACCCAGCCCAGCGCAGTTGCGGAAGGCGGCAGCTCTTCGGTGGCCCCGCAGACCGAAGAGACGGAGCTTCAGGACCTGCTGGCCCAGCAGGCCGACCTGACCTCGCGATACACCGCGGCGAACCCCGATGTGATCTCGATCAACCGCAAGATTGCCGACCTGCGCAAGAAGATCGCGCAGGAGCAGTCCGCTCCCACCCCGGCTTCGGCACCCGCCGCTGCGCCCAGCAGAAGCGACTCGGCGGCCGTGCAGGACCTGCGTGCGAAGATCCGCGCGCTCGATGTGGCGATCCAGGCCAAGCGCACTGAACAGGCAGGCCTGACCCAGCAGATCCGCTCCTACCAGGGGCGCATCCAATCCAGCCCGCTGGTCGACGAGCAGTTCAAAGAGCTGACCCGCGACTACCAGAACTCGCAGGCGCTCTATCAGAGCCTGCTGACCAAGATGAACGAATCGCAAATGACGAGCGACCTTGAAAAGCGCCAGGAGGGTGAGACCTTCACAGTGCTGGACGCGCCGAGCCTTCCCACCGATCCCACCTATCCCAAGGTCAGCGTCTTTGCCATCGGGGGCCTGTTCGTCGGTCTCGCGATTGGAGTGTTCGTCGTCGCCCTGCTGGAGTACAGGGACACCGCGCTGCGCACGGAGCGCGACGTCTGGGCCTTCACCCAACTGCCCACCCTTGCGGTCATCGCGTGGTCTGGCGATGGTGGCCGCGGGTAGCCCGGAGAAGCCGAGGCGCTGAAGGGGCTGTTCAGCCGCAAACCGCCTAAGGAACTGCTCGCGGATGGCCCAGGATAGACATGTATAAGAGCTTCTTCAATCTGCAGAGCAATCCGTTCGCCGGCAGCCCGGACCCGCGGTTTCTGTACATGATGCCGCACACGCGCGAGGCGCTGGCCACGCTGGAGTATGGCATCTCCGCGCGCAAGGGGTTCATCGTGCTGACCGGCGAGGTGGGCACGGGCAAGACCACGCTGCTGCGCCGCGCGCTGGCCTCGCTCGACCAGAGCCGGGTCTTCAGCTCCTTCATCTTCAATCCCCGGCTGGATGTGCTCGACTTTCTCGAGTTCATCCTCTCGGACTTCGGCATCACGCCGCAGAACCGCACCAAGTCGGGGATGCTGATCCAGCTCAACCGCTGGCTGATCGAGCGGTTCCGGCGGGAAGAGACCTGCGTGATCGTGGTGGACGAGGCGCAGAACCTGGAGTGGGAGCTGCTGGAAGAGATTCGCCTGCTGACCAACCTGGAGACCTCGTCGGAGAAGCTGGTGCAGATTGTGCTCTCCGGCCAGCCGGAGCTGGAAGAGAAGCTGCGCGCGCCCGATGTGCGTCAGCTGCGCCAGCGGATTGCGCTGTGGGCGCGCACCCATGCCATCACTGCGGAGCAGACCGCCGATTACATCGCGCAGCGCCTGCTGATCGCCGGCACGTCGGAACGCATCTTCGCCGACGAGGCCGATCGCCGCGATCCACCGCGCCAGCCGAGGCATCCCTCGCATCATCAATCTGATCTGCGAGCACGCGCTGATTCTGGCGTACGTGGAGCAGACTCCACCAGATTCCCGCGGCGATGATCCATGCGGTCGCGCGCGATCTCGATCTCGATCCGCAGCCATTTATGGTCTCGGCGACGCACAGCGGTTTTCCGCAAACTCCACGCTTCCATCGGAGAAGCACCCAGGAGGGAAGGAAGGGAAGAGAGATGAGCAAAATCTACGAAGCGTTGCGCCAGGCGGAGCTGGACCGCGCCAACAGCCCCAACAGCGCAGATCAGAAACCGGCGCGCGCGGCGCCCTCGCTGCCAGCGGTGCTCGACCCTCCGCGGGTCCGCGTGACGCGTCGCCGACGCGATCGATCGCGGCGCGACCAGTGCGTCGCGGCCCGCCGACAGCGCGCCTGCCAACGAGCCGGTTGCCGATCGTTGCCCGGGCTCGATCTGGGCAACGTCCAGGAGTGCAACTGGACTCCATCGCTGCATCAGCTTCCCGCGCTTGAGGAGCGGGGCAGCGCGGTGGAGCAGTTCCGCAGCCTGCGCTCGCGCATGCAGGAGTTCCGCGACCTGAACACGCTCAAGTCGATCCTGGTCTCGAGCGGCCTGCCGCAGGAAGGGCAAGAGCTTCGTCGCCGCGAATCTGGCGATCTCCTTGGCGCGCCACAAGGCCGGCGCGGGTGCTGTTGATCGACGGAGACATGCGCCGCGCGACGCTGCACAAGATGCTGGGCGCCAGCATTGGGCCGGGCCTGACCGAGTATCTTGCCGGCAGGGCCACGCTGGATGAGATCATGCAGCGCGCCCAGGCCGGGCGAGCCGGGCCATCCGCTGCCGCACGGTCTCGCTGTCGCTCACCTTCATCCCCGGTGGCAACGAGCACGACAAGGCGGCGGACCTCTCCGGCAATCACCGCTTCGACCGGCTGATCGCTGATGCGGCCCCATACTTCGACTGGATCGTGGTCGATTCTTCTCCGGTGAACCTGGTCTCCGACGGAGTCAATCTGGCGCGCGCGTGCGATGGCGTCCTGCTGGTCGCGCGCGGGGGCGTCACCAAGTACGAAGCTGCGCAGCGTGCGCTCGCTGAGCTGAAGGCCGCGAAGATCCTTGGCTTTGTGCTGAACGCGGTGCACAACCCGACCGTCGCCGGGGGCTACTATGGCTACGACGGATACGACAAGGTCACGCAATAACCAGGGGCACGCTTCACGCGATGATCCGGTTTCTGAACGTTTACTACCCTACGCGGACGGTCGTTCTCCTGCTCTGCGAGGCGGGTATCGTCAGCGGCTGCTTCCTCGCCGCGACCTACCTGATGATGCGGCCGCCGGACGCCTATATCGCCCTTGCAGTATGAGCATGGCGGACTGAAGATCGCGGTCATCACGATCGTCAGCCTGATGCTCTCTTACTACTTCGACCTCTACGAGCCGAGCATCGTCTCGGTCCGGATGCAGATCTACTTCCGCATCCTGCTGGTGCTGGGGTTCGACTGCTTCCTGCTCTCCGCATTCCTCTTCTTCGATCCCGATGTTGCCATCGGCCCCTACGTCTATGTGGTTGGCTTCGCCCTGCTGGCGCCGGCGCTCATCCTGCTGCGCAGAGGCGTACGAGTGGGTGGGCGGGCGCGAGCTCTTCCGCGAGCGGGTCTACGTGCTGGGCGCGGGAGACTATGCGCGCTCCATCGTCGAGACCATCCGCTCCCGCCCCGACATCGGCATGGAGGTGGTGGACTGGGAGGACGTGCAGCTGGAATCGTCGCAGCGCAAGAAGGTCTGGATCGCGGCGCTGAATCGCCTCGCCAAGGCCAACCCGCCGGTGCATCGCATCATCGTTGCCATGGAGGCGCGGCGCGGCGAGCTTCCCGTGCAGGAACTGCTGATGCTGCGCTTCCAGGGCATCACGGTCGAGGAGGACGGCACCCTGCGCGAGCGGCTCTATGGCAAGATCCAGCTTGACGGGCTTCGTCCCTCCAACTTTCTCTACAGCGAAGGGTTCCGCATCCGCGCCTCGCAGCAGTTCACGCGGCAGGTGGTCTCGCTGTGCGCGGCGGCGGTGGGGCTTCTGCTCTTTCTGCCCTTCTTCCCGTTCGTCGCCGCTGGCGGTGAAGCTCTCGTCCAAAGGGCCGTTGTTCTTTCGCCAGAAGCGGGTGGGGATGGGCGGGCGCATCTTTGAGGTGGTCAAGTTCCGCACCATGTTCACCGATGCCGAATCCGGCAGGCGCGAAGTGGGCCACCAAGAACGATCCGCGGGTGACCAGGGTGGGGGGATTTCATGCGCAAGACGCGCATCGACGAGATCCCGCAGCTGTGGAACGTACTGCGCGGGGACATGGGCTTCGTCGGTCCGCGGCCGGAGCGGCCGGAGTTCATCAAGTGGCTTGCCGAGGAGCTGCCGTTCTATTACCTGCGGACGCTGATCCGTCCCGGCCTGACCGGATGGGCGCAGGTGCGCTATGGATATGGCGCTACGCTGGCGGAGACCAAGGAGAAGCTGGAATACGACCTCTACTACATCAAGCACATGTCGCTTGGGCTGGATCTGCTGATCATGTTCGAGACGATCAAGACGATCCTGCGCCGGCGCGGGGCGCAGTAGCAGAAGGGCTTACTGGATCAGGTTGGTGCGTTCAGTCGCGGACGACATGCCGGAGACGGTCCTGGAGCTGGGCCTTGGCGCGGACCGGGCCGCCGTTCAAATCACCCGCACCCGCCGCTTCCACCTCATTCAGCTTGTAGAGCAGGGAGCGGTAGCTGATCTTCAGCCACTTCGCGGTCTTCTGGCGGTTCCAGTTGTTGGCCTTCAGCACCTTCAGGATGATCTGCCGCTCCAGCTCGTGGGTGGCCTTGCTGGTCACCACCTTCAGCGAGATGGGCTGGCTGACATCGACGTCCGCAGTCGGCCTTGGCGTCTGGCTTCTCCTCCTCCATCAGCTCCGCCGATCAGCGCCTCTTCGCTGCCCATCAGCACATAGCTGCGGATGAGGTTGTCCAGCTGGCGGATGTTGCCGGGCCAGCTCGTGCTTCTGCATCAGGCGCAGCGCATTGCGCGAGAGCGGCGCAGGATTGGCCTGGAACACTTGCGCATGATGGCCGATCAGATAGTCGACGAGCTGCGGCAGGTCTTCGGCGCGCCGCCGCAAGGGAGGCAGGTTGATGGTCACCGCGTTGATGCGATAGAGGAAGTCGAGGCGGAACGTGCCGTCGGCCACCTGCTCGCGGAGGTCGCGGTTGGCCACCGAGACGACCCGGGTCTGGATGGTCCGGGTCTCGTGGCCGCCCACTCGCATGAACGAGCCGTCCTGCAGCACCTGGAGAAGCTTTGACTGGACATTGATGTCGAGGCTGCCCACCTCATCGAGCAACAGCGTGCCGCCGTGGGCCTGCTCCAGCCGGCCGCGCTTGGTGGAGTGCGCGCCGGTAAATGCGCCCTTCTCGTATCCGAACAGCTCGGTCTCGATGAGGCCCTGCGGGAATCGCCGGGCAGCTGACCTTGACCAGCTCGCCGATAGCTGCGTTCCGAGGTGCCATGGATCAGGCGCGCGCAAAGCTCCTTGCCGGTGCCGCTCTCGCCCTGCACCAGGACGGCGACATTGGTCTTGGCGACCATCTCCAGCTTTCGCCGGATCACCTGCATCTCCGGCGTTCGGCCGAAGATGACATCACCGGAGGCAGATCGAACTGGGTTTCATGCTCCGAGAAGCGTACGGTGGTCATAATTTCCTGTCGATTGGTCTGCGTATGCGATCGACTCTCGTCGCACGTGGCAGTCCAATCGCGCCGGCAAAGGGCGCGGAAACGCTCTTGGGTACTAAAGGTTAAGCACGTTGGGTACCAAAGGACGCCACTTTGGTGGTATTCCGAGCCTCTGCAAATCCGCTCAGAGAAAACTTATTCACGAATTCATGTACTTTTTTCCCAACCTGATGTAAACTTTCTGCACAATGGTAGGAAGTTTATTACCACTTTTACGGCAAACTGTCTTGACGTTTGCGCAGGTTTCGAGCATTTGCACGGGTAGAACCGGCATATTTGCAGTCCTGCAGTCTGTGGATCAGGATCCGCCAGGCATTTTGCATTGGATAGCCTCGGATTCCAGCACATCTGATCAGATGCCGGCATAGACCGTGCGTAGTCGACGCAATGGAGTCAAATGATGGCGGCCAGTTCCTCCTCTCCCGCGAAAGGCAAGTCTCCGGCTCCCGGCCCTGCCTGTTCGTGTTCGAGTCGAACGTCCGGGTCCTGAACTACCTGAAGCGGACCTTTTCGTCGCTGTACGATCTGCGGCTCTTCTCCGAGGAAAAGGCCTTTCTGCGCGACCTGGAGGCCATGCAGCGGCCCAGCCTGGTGCTGCTGGCCTGGGACGGGATTGCGCACTCCATGCCGCTGTTCTCCGAGTGTGCGCAACAGCCGCCCGAGGTCCCGGTGCTGATCCTGGCGACCACCGCCGAGATGGCCGACTACGAGGTCTTCGCCCGGCTGGGCGCCAGCGGCGTGGTGCTGAAGCCATTCGTCGACGACTCGCTGGAGGTCGCCATCGCCAAGCACCTGCTGGTGCACAAGGAAGAGGCGGGCGAGCCGAAGGAGATCCGGCTGGAGGGCGGCCACTCCTTTGTGCGCTCCAGCAAGCGGATGCGCGAGGTCGAGGCGCAGGCCATGCTGGTGGCGCGCTCCGATATCCCCGTGCTGATCCTGGGCGAGAGCGGCACCGGCAAAGAGATCGTCGCGATGTTTACCCACCAGATGTCGCGCCGCAGCGGCAAGATGTTCCTGAAGGTCAACTGCGCGGCCATGCCCGCCGACCTGCTGGAGAGCGAGCTCTTCGGATACGAGCAGGGCGCGTTTACCGGCGCCACCAAGAGCAAGCCGGGCAAGTTCGAGACCTGCGACGGCGGCACGATCTTCCTGGACGAGATTGGCGAGATGCCGCCCGCCGCTGCAGGCCAAGCTGCTGCACGTGCTGCAGGACGGCACGTTCTCCCGTCTGGGCAGCCGCGGGCCCACCCGGACCGATGTGCGCGTCATCGCGGCCACCAACATCAACATGAAGGACGCGATGGCGCGCAAGACCTTCCGCGAGGACCTCTACTACCGGCTCAACGGGCTCTCGCTGGTGCTTCCGCCGCTGCGCGACCGGCTGGACGAGATTCCCGCGATGGCCGCGTACTTCATGCGCAAGGGCGCGAAGAAGTACGAGCTGCAGCCGCTGCCGATCTCGCCTGCGCTGCTGGAGGCGCTGGGCCAGTACCACTGGCCGGGAAATCTGCGCGAGCTGGAGAATGTCATCAACCGCTTCCTGATTCTGCAGGACGAGAAGGCGGTGATCGCCGAGCTGGACCAGGCGAAGCAGCGCGCCCGCCTCCGGCCGACAAGGTCGCAGGACCACGTGGAGGCCGGCGGCCTGAAGAAGCTGGTGCGGGGCCTGAAGGGTGAGGCTGAGTCCTCGGTGATCGCCGGCGTACTGGAGGAGACGGGATGGAACCGAAAGGCCGCCGCAAACGACCTGCAGATCAGCTACAAGGCCCTGCTGTACAAGATCAAGCAGTACGATCTGACGCCCAGGTCGGCATGAGCGTCCGGTGAAGGCCAGCCACGGACTCCGGGACGCCGCCGAACTGGACATGCTGGTCATCCAGTTCGGAGACCGCACCGTCAAGGGCTATGCCGACAGGAGCCAGTGGCCGCTGGCCGAGGACCTCGATCCACACGACTGCGGCGCCTGCGTTCTGGCCGCTGGGCTCGAAGACGATGGAGCAGATCCCGCTGGATGGCGTGAAGGCGATCTTCTTCGTGAAGTCGTTCGAGGGGAAGTCGCACGACGATCTTCGCTTCCACGACCATCTGCCGCCGCCGGAGTGCCTGTGGGTGCGCGCGACGTTCCACGACGGCGAGGTGATCGAAGGGCTGATCGGCAACAACCAGAACTACGTGATCCATCCCGGCTTCTACATGTCGCCCATCGATCCCGAGGGCAACAACTGGCTGATCTATGTGCTCAAGAGCAAGCTCAAGGACTTCCAGATTCTGGGCCTGCGCGCGGCGCCGAAGAACATGCGCGGCCTCAACTCGGTGAAGCCGGCAGAGGCGCGCGCGGCTGACTCGTAATCCTCATCCAGCAAGAAATTCGATCCGCCCGCGATCTGGCGTATGACCTCCGGCCAGTCCGCGGGCGAGTGCGAGAGCGCGTCGGGCTGCGCGGCGGCGAGCGAGTGCTGGGGCGCAGCCCGAAGGTGCATCCGATGGAGCGCGCACCGCAGTTGCGCGCGGTGAGGATGTCCACGTCGGAGTCGCCGATCATGACTGTCTCGGCCGGGAGAATCGGGCCGGACGCTCGGTCAGCCCCGAGGCTTCGGCGATCAGAGCGAGCAGGCCGGCGGGGTCGGGCTTCTTGGTGTGGAAGCTGTTGCCGCCGTAGTTCTGGAAGAAGAAGCGGTCGAGGCCGAAGTGCGCGCAGATATCGCGCGAGGGGCGCACCGGCTTGTTGGTGAGCACCGCCATGGGAAGGCCGGGATGGGCGTCGCGGATTGCTTCGAGCGCCTCGAAGACGCCAGCGTAGACGTAGGTGAAGTCCAGCTTGTGGATGCGGTAGTAGTCGAGGAAGAAGGTCAGCGCGGCGTCGACAAACTCCTGGTCATGCACATCGCCCTCGGGATCGCCCAAGGCGCGGCGGACGAGCATGGTGACGCCGTCGCCGATGTAGCTGGCGATTACCGCGTCGGGCAGTTGCGGCTTGCCCAGGTGGGCCAGCATGGAGTTGATCGAGTTTGAGAGGTCGATGCGAGAGTCGATCAGGGTGCCGTCCAGATCGAAGACGAGGAGCCGGGGGACCATCGCTCCATTCTAGAAGAGCGCGGGTCCGGAAGAGCCAAGCGTCGCATTCCGGGTATTTGGGCCTCGGACTGGACGAGCTGGGCCATTGTGCCGATGGAAGCTGCCGGGGAAACCGCAATGAGCACTGCTCGCCGATCGTCCGGCCTCGCCAGGATGGATTGCATCGTCCGGTCTTACTGTCCGTTGCCGCTCTCGACCCTGACCGGTGCGCACCAGAGTGGTTCGCCTGAGACGCTTGCCGCGGCGGGTGAGAAAGCCAATTCGCTGGCGTGGCTCGAGGCGCTACCCTGCATGGCCTTCCTTCAGCGCGGCGAGGAGATCTCGGCGGCCAACGCCATGGCGCGCGATTTTGTTGGGTCCGCCGCGAGCCGCAAGGCGAATCAGCTCTTCCTCGGTGCATTTCCTACTGATTCTTCCGACTCGCGGCAACGATTCGACTGTCTTTTGCTCGGTGCCAGCGGCCGCCGCAAGATGGTCTCGGGTGCCGTGCAGCCGTTTCCCGCAGCCGGCCCGGACGCACGTCTGGTTCTCGTGCTGGAGCCGATTCAAGACCCTGACGGCGGCCAGAAGCGAGACTGCGAGGGCAGGGCGCAATTCTTTCAGGACCTCTTCGACTCAGCGCCGGAGCCTACCGTTGTGATGCAGGGAGACCTGATCCTGCAGGCCAACCGCGAGTTCATCCGCCTCTTCGGCTACTCGCTCGACGAGTGCATCGGCGCGAATATATTTGACCTCATCGTTCCGGACGAGCGCCGCCACGAAAGCGAGATGCTGCTGGCTACGGTTGCCAGCGAGGGCCGTGCGTCGCTGGAGACGGTACGCCGCACGCGAGGCGGCGAAGACCTGAATGTGTCCGTAGTGGTGACGCAGGTTGTGCTTGGACCTGACACGACGGGCGCGCTGGTTGCGTATCGCGATATCCGTCCGAAGAAGCGGGCCGAGGTGCGGCTACAGCACGCCGCGCTGCACGACCCGCTGACCGGGCTGGCGAACCGCGCGCTCTTCCTCGATCGGCTGACCCTCACCATGGCGCGGCTTGAGCGCAGACCGGACCGCAACTTCGCCGTGGTCTTTCTCGATTTAGACCTCTTTAAGCAGGTCAACGACACTTACGGCCACGCAGCCGGCGATGCGCTTCTGCTCGCGGTGACCGACCGGCTGCGCTCATGCCTGAGGCCCCAGGACACGATCGCCCGCTTCGGCGGAGATGAGTTTGCGCTTCTTCTCGACGAAGTGGGCTCAGCGGCGGACATTTCCGGAGTGATAGAACGAGTCCAAAGCGCGATCCAGAGGCCGGTCGATCTTGGCGAGGCGGAGGTGCTGGTCTCGGCCAGCATGGGCATTGCGCTCAGCGCCGATGGCTTCAGCAGCGCCGACGACCTGATGCAGCGGGCGGAACACGCCATGTATACCGCCCAAGCCAACGGCAACACGTGCCACGAGTTCTTCGCTGTGCACGGCCTCGCCGCATTCCCGGCGGAGAGTTTGCCGTCCAAAGCAATTGCAATCGAAGTTGCCTGATTCGGGCTTCCGTCTACAGATCCGGCGATTGCATGGTGCTACGATTCCACCATGTCCCCGAAGAGCGTTGCAAAGAAGGCAAAGCGTCCGACCCGGAAGGCTGACTCTGAGGCCGGGACCGAGCCCGGTGGACAGGCAGAGCTTGTGATTCTTACCGGCATCTCCGGCTCGGGCAAACTCTCCGCGCTGAAGGCCTTTGAGGACCTCGGCTACTACTCCGTCGATAACCTGCCGCTGGAGCTGGTGCCTCGCTTCGCTGATCTGGTGCGCCAGTCGGTGGAGATTGAGCGAGCGGCGCTGGTGGTCGACGTGCGCGAGGGCATGCGACTCGACCGCTTCCCGGCGATCCTGAAGAAGATTCGCAAGACGCTCTCCACCCGCGTGGTCTTCCTGGAGGCGAGCGAAGAGGCGCTGGTGCGGCGCTTCTCCGAGACGCGCCGACCGCACCCGATGGGCCGTGGCAAGACAGTGGTCAGCGGCATTCGCGCAGAGCGCAAGCGGCTGGATCCGATCCGCAACGTAGCCGACATCGTGCTCGACACCACAAAGTTCAATGTGCATGAGCTGCGCGCGCACATCATCGCGCAGTTTGAGCGCGACGCCAGCGACCGCAACCTTACCATCTCGTCCAATAGTTTTGGATTTAAGAACGGTGTGCCCGCTGACGCGGACCTGGTCTTCGACGTGCGCTTTCTGCCCAATCCGCACTTCGTTCCGGAGTTCCGCAAGCTCACAGGGCGGCATCCCAAAGTGGCCAAGTACATCCGCAAATTTCCTCAGACCAGGGAGTTCCTCGACAAGACGACCGAGATGCTGAAGTTTCTGCTGCCGCATTATGTCGAGGAGGGCAAGAGCTATCTGACGGTCGCGTTCGGGTGTACCGGCGGCCAGCACCGGTCGGTCTTCATCGCGGAGGAGATCAAAAAGCGGCTTGCGGCCGAGGGCCATCGCGTCAAGACGACCCACCGCGACATGCCGCGATGACGCACGCCACGCCGCTTTGTTCCAACACCGCCCGCAAAATTCAATAGAATAACGGGATGCTGCTGACGGCAACAGTCACGCGGGGATTGGCAGTATGAGGCGCGTCTGGCGACTGCTGCACTATGCGCGGCCATATGCGCTCTACTCGCTGGCGTCCGTGGTGCTGATGGCTTTGGTGGGCGCGATGGCGGGACTACGTATCTTTCTGATCAGACCGATCTTCGACAAGGTGCTGCGGCCCGAGGAGCAGAAGGCGGACTTCCTGTCGTTTCCTGTTCCGTGGATCAATCGTCAGGTGGACCTGCACTTCTTGGTGCCGCACCACTTTCATAATGCGTGGTCGGTGGTGGCGTATGCCCTGGTGGCATCGGCGCTGCTGAAGTCGATATGCGACTACACAGGGACCTACCTGGTGAACTACGCGGGGTTCGGGATGATTACCGACCTGCGCAACGATCTGTACGACGCGGTGCTGCGGCGCTCGGTCGCGTTCTTTCAGAAGCACTCGACCGGGATGCTGCTCTCGACCATCATCAACGACATTGAGAAGGTGCAGTTCGCCATGTCCACGATCATGGCGGATTTTCTGCAGCAGTTCTTTACGCTCCTGGCGACGACAGCATTGGCGATCAGCTTTGGCGGGCAAGCTGTCCTGGGTGCTGCTGCTGTTTGTGCCGGTGGTGATCTCGTCTGCGCGACGGATTGGCCGCGGAGTCCGTGTGACCACGCGCAAGGGGCAGGACAAGCTTGCCGAGATCCAGACGATCCTGCATGAGACCATCACTGGCAACGGCATCGTGAAGGCCTTTGGGATGGAGCTGTGGGAGATGGATCGATTCCGCCGGGCGGCGCGGCGGCTGTTTCGCGCGAACCTGCGCTCGGTGAGCGTACAGGCGATCAGCTCGCCGCTGATGGATGCGATCGGGTCGGTGGGGATTGCGCTGCTTCTGCTGATTGGGCGGCAGGAGATCCAGCGCGGGGCGATGACGCTGTCGGACTTTTTGGTGTTCATCGTCGCGGTGTTCAGCCTCTACGATCCGGTGCGCAAGTTTGCTATGTTCTACAACAGCTTTCAGCAGGCGCTGGGCGCGAGTGAAGAGATCTTCCGCTTTATGGATGCGCAGGACGATGTGGTGGAGAAGAAGCGCGCCTACGTGCTGAAGGAGTTCAAGGAGTCGATCCGGTTCGAGCACGTGGACTTCGCCTACCATAGCGACGGCGAGGTGAAGACAGGTGCTGCATGGCATCGACCTGGACGTCAGTCGCGGCGAGGTGATCGCGCTTGTCGGGCCGAGCGGGGCAGGGAAGTCGTCGCTGGTGAATTTGATTCCGCGCTTCTTCGATGTGACCGGCGGGCGCATTCTGATCGACGGCCACGACCTGCGCGATATCACGCATCGCATCGCTGCGCCGGCAGATCGGCAAGGTGACCCAGGAGACGATCCTCTTCAACGATACGGTGCGCAACAACATCGCCTACGGCCAGCCCGACGTGCCGCTGAGCAAGGTGGAGGAGGCGGCGCGCATGGCGTTGGCGCACGACTTTATCCTGCGCATGCCCGAGGGCTACGACACCATGATCGGCGAGAAGGGCGTGCGTCTTTCCGGCGGCGAGAGGCAGCGGCTGGCGATCGCACGGGCGATCCTGAAGAACGCGCCGATCCTGATTCTGGATGAGGCGACCTCGGCGCTCGACACCGAGAGCGAGGCGTTTGTGCAGGCTGCGCTGGCCAACCTGATGCAGGGGCGCACCGTGCTTGTGATCGCGCATCGCATGTCCACCGTGCGCCGCGCGACCCGTATTGTGGTCATAGAAGATGGACGCATCACCCAGACCGGCACCCATGAGGAGCTGCTGCTGCAGTCGGGGACCTATCGCCGGCTGTACGAGTTGCAGTTCGATCCCGAGCGGGCTGAAGATCGAGCAACTGGATTGGCGGATGCCGAAGGGCTGGAGGGAGTCGTGCTGGAAGGAATCAAGTGAGCGATCTGCAAACACTGCCGGAGGTTTCTGTTGTCGCGGAGTCGAACGCGGGTCTCCGCGCCGATGCCGCGCGGCCAGCTGCAGTTCGCCCGGCCTATTCGATGACCGGCTATGCGAGCGCGCAGTCGGCGACCGGGGACGGTCTTGCCTTTACCCTGGCGATGAAGAGCGTCAACCATCGCTTTCTCGATCTGAATCTGCGCCTGCCCAGCGACTGCGATGCGCTGGAGGTGGGGCTGCGCAGGATGGTGAAGGAGCGCGTGCGGCGCGGCCACGTGGACGTTGACTCTGCACGTGGACCGGCGCGGCGCGCGAGTCCGGCGCAGACGGTGCAGCTCAATCGCGAGCTGCTGGCCGCACACTTGCACGCGTTTCAGGAGGCGGCGAAACTGCACCACTTCAATGTCGAGCCGGACCTGAACGAACTGCTGCGCATGCCGGGCGTGCTCTCGACCGAGGCTGGCGCGGCGTTGCTGGACCCGGCGCGCGTTGCCGCGCTTGAGGCCGCGGTGATGGCGCTGGCGCCGTCGCTGCTGGAGCAGCTGAACCAGGTGCGCGCGGTGGAGGGCGCGGCGCTTGCGGCGGAGCTGCGCGCCGCCATGCTGCGCCTGCGCATTCTGGCGGAGGAGTGTGCGCAGCTGCGCAGTGGCGCGCGCGAGGCCCACTTCGAGCGCCTGCGCACGCGGATCGCAGAGCTGCTGCGCGCCGGATGCGGGGAGCTGCCGACACGGCTGCGCTGGGAAGCGCAACCGCAAGCGACCAGCGTCTGCTGGCCGAGGCCGCGCTGCTGGTGGAGCGGTCGGACATCGAGGAGGAGTTGGTGCGGCTGCGCGCGCACATCGAGAGCTTCGTCGAGATGCTGGACGCTGGCGGCGAGCTGGGCAAGCGGCTGGACTTTCTGCTGCAGGAGCTGAACCGCGAGGCCAATACGGTGCTCTCGAAGACCACCGGCGGCGATCCCGGTATTGGGCTGCGCCTTACCACGCTGGGCCTGGAGATGAAGACAGAGATCGAACGCGCGCGTGAGCAGGTGCAGAACCTGGAGTAGGAAGCCATCGCAGTGCACTCAGTTGCCACCGCAAGCGTTGCCAAAAAGTACATTGACTTCCTCGATTCATCCCCCGGCAATTCCATTTACTCTCCTTTGTGCGTCGCCTACCGTCGGCTGGTATGCGCCGTTCGCTCGTCCGCCTGACTCCGATCGTGTTGGCAGTCCTGGCCTCTGCTGGAGCGGGCGCGTCTCCGCAACGATGGGTCGAGGTGCGGACTCCCCACTTTACCGTCCTCACGGACGCCGGTGAGAAGCAAGCACAGCGCACCGCTGTCCAGTTTGAGCGCATGCACGAAGTCTTCCACCTTCTGCTTCCCACGGGAAGCGACGACACTGACCCGCCCATCACAGTGCTCGCGGTCAAAGACCGCAACGACATGCGTGCGCTCGAGCCCGAGGAGTATCTGGGCAACGACAGGCTCGACCTCACCGGGTTCTTCCTGCGCGCGCCGGACACCAACTACATTCTTGTGCGTCTCGACAGCCAAGAGGAGCACGCCTACGCCGCCATATACCACGAGTACACCCACTCCATGCTGCGCAAGGCGGATGGCTGGCTGCCGCTGTGGCTCAATGAGGGGCTCGCCCAGTTCTACGAGAACACCGACATCCACGACAGCAACGTGCAGCTGGGAGAGCCGAACGCATGGGCGCTGCAATACCTTGGGGTCACTCCATTGCTCCCGCTCGCCACGCTGTTCGCTGTCGATGCCCATTCGCCCTACTATCACGAGGAGCAGAAGGGCACCATCTTCTATGCCGAATCCTGGGCGCTCACCCACTTTCTCGTGATCGGCGATCGCACCCAGGGCACTCATCGCATCCACGACTACGCCGAGCTACTCGTCCATGGCGAGGACCCAGTCATGGCCGCGAGCCATGCCTTCGGCGACCTTGACGAACTCCAAACGCAACTGAGCGTCTATGTCCGCCAGCCCAGCTTTTCCTGTTTCACAATGAAGGCCGAGCTTTCGCCGAAGGACTCGACGTTCTTCGTGCGACAGGTGCCGCAGACCGAGATCGACGCCGTTCGCGCCAACATTCTCCTCCAAACTGGCCGCATTCACGATGCGCAGTCGATGCTCGACACGGTTCTGCGCGACGATCCCAACAATGAGCTGGCCCACGAGGCTGCCGGCTATCTGCGCTTCCAGCAGGGCGACTACGACGGCGCGAAGAGTTGGTACAGCCAGGCGATCGCGCTCAACTCGCATAGCTTTCTCGCCCACTACTACTACGCGGTGATGACGCTGCACGGCGGTGACAACACGCATGACGAAGCGGTCGAGTCCAGCCTTGAGACCTCTATCGCGCTCAACCCGCAATTCGCGCCCTCCTATGACGCGCTCGCCATGTTCTTGGCAACGCGCCGCCGCAATCTGGACCGGGCGCACATCCTCAATCTGCGCGCAGTTGAGCTCGCGCCGGAGAGCCTCGGTTATCGCATCGACGCTGCCGATGTCCTCGCCGAGCAACGCCGGTTCAGCGAAGCAGCCGGCATCCTCACGGCCTCCAAGCGCCTCGCTCGCACCCCACAGGAGGTTGACTCCATCGAGCGCCGCATACGCCGATTCGAGATTGAGCAGGCCACGCAGGACCGCGTCCAGGCCCGCCTAACCGCCGAAGATGAAGAGTTGGATCGCGCTGCCAAATAGGCGCGCCGCATTGCTCCGCCGGCAACCGCCCCAAAAAGCTGCACCAGTATACTGACTGCTGAATGTCTGAAAAAATCTTCGCAATTCTTGTCAGCCTCATCGCGAGCGGCGGCTACCTCAGCGTCATCGTGCTGATGGCCATCCAGTCGGCCTGCATTCCGATCCCGTCCGAAGTCATCATGCCGCTGGCCGGCTACGCGTTGGCGCACTCGCAGGGGCAGCTGATTCTGCTGGCGACCGTGGCCTCGCTGGCCTCGAACCTCGGCTCCATCCCAGCCTACTGGGTCGGCGCGCGTGGCGGCAGGCCCATGGTGGAGCGCTACGGAAGCTGGCTCCTGCTCAGCCGTCGCGACCTCGATTTGGTCGACCGCTTCTTCGTGCGCTTCGGCTCCATCGCTGTGCTTGCCGGCCGCATGTTGCCCATCGTGCGCACCTTCATCGCCTTCCCCGCGGGCGTAGCGAAGATGAACGAGGCCCGCTTCCACATCTATACCTTCCTCGGATCGTGGCCCTGGTGCTACGTGCTCGCGTACGTCGGCATGAGGCTCGGCGCGTCATGGAACAGCGATCCGCGCTTCAAGGCCGTCTTCCACCGATTCCATCTTGGCGTTGAAGCTGTGCTGCTCGCCGGTTTTGTCTGGTTCGTCGTCTCCCACTGGAAGAACCGCATCCGCACGGAGGCGGCAGCGTAGGCCTTCGCGGTCAGCGTTTCGCGGACCGCGGCTGCTGCAATCGGTGTATGCTGGCTTGCGCTCCCCGCGCGCCTTAATCCCAAACCTGAAAGGTGGCATCCCATGCCGAGTTACCTGCTTCAGTTGTCCTATACGCCCGCGACGCTGGCCGGCTTCATCAAGCACCCAACCGACCGCAAAGCGGCCATCAGCAAACTCGCCGCGCAGATAGGAGGCAAGCTGGTGGGCGCCTGGCTCTCGCTCGGCGACTACGACGCCGTCGTCATCATCGACGGGCCGAGCACAGTGGACGCAGCGGCCTGCTCCATGGTCGTCTCCGCCAGCGGCGCCTTCAAGGCCTTCAAGACCACCCCGCTGCTCAACGCAGACGAGAGCATGGCCGCGATGAAGAAGGCCGGGAGCCTGAAGTATAAGCCGCCTGCCGCGAAGAAATAATCATTTGGAGCAAACTTCCGCAGAATGTGACCCCCATCACAGCCGTCTCCCCGGCGCCTCGCTAGTCTTGAGACATGGCGAATCCCGTGATCGGCGAACCGCGCACGGCGCACGCGCTTCCCGTGCTGCTCAGTCATACCTTCGCTAGAAATCCAGTGTCGGAGAAGGTCTCCACACGCGTCCACTTCGCCAGCCGCCCCGAGGCGATTTGGAACGAGATCATCTTCTATGAAGAGGTGCCCGGCCATGCGCCGTTGCCGCTGCGCTGGTTCATGCCCGCTCCCGTGCGCACGGTCGGGGCGAAGTCCACCGTCGGCGCAAAGGTGCGATGCATCTACCAGAGCGGCGACCTCGTCAAGCGAATTACCGTGCTCGACTCTCCCTGCCTGCTTCGATTCGAGGTGGTCGAACAGCATCTCGGTATCGAAGGCTGTGCCATCGCAAAGGGTGGATCCTATGAGATCTACCACAGCGGCGACGGGAGCGACATCGTTCTCACCACCCGCTACCACGCATTCCTGCATCCACGCTGGCTCTGGCGTCCCCTGGAGAAGCTGGTAGCCCATCAGCTGCACAGGCACGTCCTCGACGGAATGCGCGCTGCCATGCAACAGCGCGATTCAGCCGCCGAGATCTGCCATGCCAGTCCTCAGGAAGTCGCAGATCGTGTCTAGCGCGCATTGAGGAGAGCCACCTGCATAACATCGCCATCCCGTTTCCATCCGTAGTTGTCATACGCGTTGCCATTGCGGCGGTCTGGCTCTACGAAGGTCTGTGGTGCAAACTCCTCGGCCGTACGCCCTCGCAGGTTGAGGTTGTTTCTGGAGTTCCACGATTTGGCTCGTTTGCGGCTCCCTTCATCAAAGCGCTGGGCATTATTGAAGTGGCGCTTGCCGCATGGGTCGTCTCCGGCGTCGCGCCTGGTACATGCGCCATCTCGCAGACCGCAACCCTCGTTCTGCTCAATATCAACGGACTGCTCTGGGCGCGCCACATCATCCATGAGCCCATCGGCATGATCGTCAAGAACGCAGCGTTTCTTGTTCTCGTGTGGATTGGCGGCACGCTGCCCGCGGGATATCCATGACTGCTACCGCGATTGCACCCCCACTCACGACAGCCCAGCAGACCGCATGGGCTGCCGGTTCGCTACGCTCGAGCAAAGGCCCGCACCGCCTGCTCTTCGGCCAGATGCATGAGGACTCTGAGATCGAACGAGTAGCCTTTGCGGGAAAGGCCCGTGTCTTTGCGATCGCCTCTGCCGGCGACACGGCACAGGTGCTCGCGAACGAAGGCCATCAGGTCGTAGCATGCGAGATCAACCCGGTCCAGCTCGCTTACGCGAGGCAGCGCTTGCAGGGTGGCCAGTTCTTCGCGGGCGATGCGGAGCGGGCGATGCGCCTCGCACGTAAGCTCATGCCTCTGGCCGGATGGTATCGCCGGACCCTACGTGAGTTTCTCGCTCTCTCCGATCCGGCCCATCAGACCGCTTTCTGGCATGCCTATCTCGACACCCGCCGCTTCCGCATCGGCCTTGGCGCCATCATGTCCTCCACTGTCCTGCGCATGGTCTACTCGCCGCAGTTGCTGCTCTCCCTGCCGCAGCATTTTGGTGAAGTCCTTCGCGCGCGCCTCGCCCGCGGCTTTGCCACTCATCCCAACGTCACTAACCCCTACGCCCGCGCACTCTTGCTTGGCGAACAGCTCAACGTTGAACACAGCATAGCGACCCCAATCTCAAAGCCAATTGAATTCATCCTCGACGACGCTGCCAGTTGCCTCGAATCCTGCGCGCCCAGCTCCTTCGACGCCTTCACCCTCTCCAACATTCTCGACGGCGCTGCGCCCTCCTACCGATTGCGTCTCGCGCACGCCGTTCGTCGCGCTGCTGCGCCCGGCGCCGTCGTCGTGATGCGCAGCTTCGCCGAGCCGCCCGCCGGCCTGGCAGTCAACCACGCCGCGCGCGACCGCGCGATGCTCTGGGGCGTCGTCGACATCCGCTCCGCACAGGCTTTCTAACCGATACGCTACGCCAGCCCCAGCTGCTCCAGCGCAACTCCCGCGCCGCGCAGGTTCTCCGCCTTCATCTCCGAGTAGCTGCGCGAGAGCACCACGCCCTGCGCGCCACCCTTGTAGGCGCCGAGCACCGCGTCGCGAACGCCCTCCGGCGTGCACTTGCTGCTGCCGCCAGCGGTTGGCACATCGATGTCGATCCCCGGCCACACCAGCGTCTGCGTGCCTGCCAGGCTGTCCACCGTCCGCTTCGTCTCGCGATACACATAGTCCGCCGAGAATCCGACGGCGGCCAGCTTCTCCAGCGGCGCCTCGTTGTAGTTCAGCACCTTGTACTCGTACTCCAGCAGTTCAGCGCGGGTCATGTCGCCGTGAATATTTTGCAGCACGCTTGCCATATAGCTGATCATGCGCTCGCCCGCACAGTTGTTGTAGAGCACCGGCTTTACATAGTCCGTGTACGGCGCCATCGCGGCAAAGTCCTGCTCCGCGCGGTACGCCGGGTTCCACGACGAGTTCTGCCAGATGTGCCATCCTGCCAGTAAATTTGGGTTGGATCGACTTCACCCTGGCGTGCAGCGCGGCGTAGGTGTCGTGCTGGCGCTGAGGTCCAGAAGCGCTCCCACACCATGACCTCGGGATATTGTTCCAGGATGCGCTGATACGCGACAAAGTATCCATCCACCGGCCGCTTTCCCGCCCGCCCCGCGCGCACATATGTCTCCAGCGCAAGATATCCCAGTTTCACTCGCGCAAAGTCAATCCCAGTCTGCCGCGCCTTCGCCTCGCAGAACGAGCAGAAGCAGCACGCCATCCCCGGGTCGGCCCGCGAGCCATTGTGATATGCGCCCAGCGCCGAGCCCAGCGGCCCCATCCGCTCCGACCCGAACATGATCCCATCCACCTCGTACGACCGGCAGTAGTCCTCCACCAGCCCCAGCAGATAGTTGGTGTAGTTCGGATTGTTGAAGCATGGGCCGCCCGGATGCCGCGTGACGGGCCGCCCATGCAGATCGACCTCCCACAGCTTGTCCATGTTCGGCACCTTCGGCAGCGCGTTGTCCTCGATGATCCAGCAGAAGGTCTTCATCCCCCGCTTGCGTGCCGCGGGCACCACCGTCGCCAGCACATCGAAGGTGGGAAACTCCGGCGCGCGCGTGTCCTCCGGCTTCAGAATCGTGTCTTTGTAGTACTGCGGATGCACCGTGGCATAGTTCCCTCCGCGAAAATTCCCGGTCGTCTGCGCATGCACACGCCCCTCCATATACGTCACCGTGTAAAGGAAGAGCGCATTCACATGCGCCAACCGTTGCAGGTCATCGAGCACACGGTCCACACCCTGCTCCAGAATCCGCCCAATATCCAGCTGTATCCCGACAAACGTCTTGTGGGCGCCGTACGGAGCGGCGACGGCAGCCGCGTCCTGCCCACCCGCCTGCGCCAATGTGGCCTTGCCGCTCGCAAATGCTGCCCCCGTCAACGCCGCACCCCTCACAAACTCACGTCGATCCATAAGCCCATCCTTTACCGCCGATGTCCGGTCATCATTGAGACGGATGAGAGGGGGATTTAGCCCCCGGACCCTGCCTCTGCCCACTGGATTGTTCTCTCCGCGCGGCGATACACTTTCTCCACCTCTATGCCTGCCCGAGCCACTTGCGTCTGTTGCAGGCATCTGACGGCCCTGCTTGCGCTCTTCGCTCTCACCGCCGCGCCTTCCCGCGCGCAACCGCCCAATCAGCCGCAGTACACCCTGCGCGCGCGCGTCCCCCTCACGATTCTCGACGTCGTCGTCACCGATTCCAAGGGCCATCCCGTCCACGGCCTCAAGCAGTCCGACTTCACCATCCTCGAAGACGGCAAGGAGATGACGCCCAACAGCTTCGAGGAGCATCGCTCCGACGAAGCCACCCCCACAACTCCGATCCAGCTGGACCTTTCCCCTGACACCTTCACCAACGTCACCCCCACCCAGCCAAAATCAAGCCCCATTAATATTCTGCTGATCGACAACCTCAATACGCCCACCTCGACACAGCAGATCGTGCGGACGGAGCTGCTCTCCTTCGTAAACAAGCTGCAGCCCGGGGCACGGGTCGCCGTCTTCGGCTTCAATTTTCACCTCTCTGTGCTTCAGGGATTCACCAGTGATCACGAGCTGCTGAAGGCTGCGATCAACGATAAGAAAAATATTGCGCTCGCGCCGCCCCTCGAGGACCAGGGCCAGGACGCCACGAACGACGCTCCGGGCTCCATCACAATTCCGTGCGATACGGTGCTCGAACACGAGGCATCCCGCGGCCAGTACGCCATCACCGCGATGAAGCAGATCGCGCGCTATCTCTCCGGCGTGCCGGGGCGCAAGAACCTCATCTGGTTTGCCGGCTCGTTTCCGCTACAGGATGGACCCTGCCCGGATGGCGACGCCTACGATCTCACCGCCGACATTCATTCGGCCACTGACGCTCTCGCCCGCGCCCACGTCGCGATCTATCCCGTCGATCCCCGCGCGATGGATGCGCTGGCCCAGGGGAATCAAACCGTGGCCATAAAGCAGGCCGCCGAACACCTCACCATGGATGCGCTTGCCGAACCCACCGGCGGGAAGTCCACCTACAACTCCAACGACCTCGCCGGCGCCGCTGAGGACGCAGTCGACACCGGCTCCAACTTCTACGCCCTCACCTACACTCCGCTGAACCAGACGCTCGACAGCCGCTTCCGCACTATCAAGGTCCAGGTCGACCAGCCCGGCCTCAAGCTCGCTTACCGCAACGGCTACTACGCCATCGATCCGGGCACAACCCTTAGCGGCGCCAAGGCAGACCAGCTCACCCCCATGCAGGCCGCCCTGATGCGCGGCGGGCTAGACGCCACCCAGATCCTCTTCAAGGTGAAGGTCACCCAATCCCCCGGCACCGAACAGCGTCCTGCCCGTCAGCAATCAGCCCGACGCGAAGCAGATGCATCCGCCCTACCGCCGCTACTCCCTCGCGTACGCGATCGATGTCAACGGCATCGACTTCGCTGTTGGCATCGACGGCAACTACCGTGGCGACTTCGAGCTGGGCGCGCGCGTCTACAACGCCGACGGCGATGAGATATTAAACGCCGTCAGCAAGATCGTCAAACCCATCCTGCCGCCCGCGGTCTACCGCTCCATGCTGCGCGGCGGCGCCAACGCGCACCAGGAGATCGACGTCCCCGCCACCGGCGACTACTTCCTGCGCATCGCCGTCCACGACCTTACCAGCGACCGCGTGGGATCCATCGAGGTCCCCACGTCGTCCATTTCGCTTGCAAGGCCGCCCGCGGCCGATGCGGAAAAATCCATCCCCGCCGCCCATCCTTGATAGCCTGATGCCAGACAGCCTGTTGCCACGGAGATCCACCGAATGCGTCTCAATATGACGAGCTTCGCCGCTATCGGACTCACCGCGATACTTGCTCTACTCGCACCGCGCCCAATGCAAGCGCAGACCACCCCTGCTGCCCCAAACCAAACCCCTCCAGGAAAAACAGAGACCCTCCAAGTTTACTCGCGCGAGACCATCGTCGACATTGTCGTCACCGACGAGCGCGGCCGTCACGTCCGCGGCCTCAAGCAGTCCGACTTCTCCGTCGAAGAGGACGGCGACCCCCAGACTATCCGCAGCTTCAAGGAGTCCGGCCTCGGCCTCACCACTACACGCGAGCAGCCAAAGCTTCCTGCTGGCATGTACACCAACGACCACGCCGCGCCCGCGACCGGCCCGGTCAACATCATCCTCATCGACTCGCTCAACTCTCCCAATCCGCAACTCGACGTCATTGCGCAGCAGCAGATCGTCAGCTACCTCAAGACCATGCCCGAGGGCAACCAGGTCGCCATCTTTTCGCTCTCCTTCCATGGCCTGCGGGTCCTCCAGGGCTTCACCTCGGACCGCAACCTTCTGCTGCTCGCCATGAACACCAACTTTCTGACGCTGGGCAACGACGTGAACGGGGATTCGATCAACCGGCCATGGGCCACCATCGACGCGCTTGACGAGATTGGGGCGTACGTTGCGACCATTAAGGGCCGCAAGAACCTGCTCTGGTTTGCGCCCGGCGTGCCGGTGATGCTGACGCGCGATGGAGGCTACGGCTGGGGCGCCAGCGACATGGCCATCGTCCATCGCCTGATGGATACCTACGAGCTCTTCACCGCCGAGCAGGTCGCGGTCTCGCCGGTGGACACGCGCGGCGTCGTCAAGCTCGGGATGGCTGCCCTGCGCATGGAAACCGTTGCTGAGGACACCGGCGGTACCGTCTACGCCGAGAGCAACGACCTCAGCGCTGAACTTGGCAAGGCCATCGACGACGGCTCGCACTACTACACGCTCTCCTACCTCACGCCGCACCACCTCACCGCCGGCCACTACCACAAGATCAAAATCACCGCGAACCGCCCCGGTCTGCACCTCGTCTACCGCACCGGCTACAACGACGAGCCGCCCCCGCAGCCCGCGACGCCGGTCGGCCCCAAGCTCATCCAGGCCGCGATGCAGGGCGAGGCCCCTCCCTCCACCCAGCTCCTCTTCGACCTGCGCATCTCGCCCATCCCCGGCGCAGCGCCACTCCAATCCACCATCCCGGACCCGCTCGCCTCGGACGATCCCTTCGCCTTCGCCAACAGCTTTGCTGGCCCCGCAGCGGCCGCAGATCAAGCCGCTGCCCAAGCCGCCGACGCAAGCCAGCCTCCGGCTCCTGACCCATCCGCTGCACTGTCCTCCGCCCTGGTGAATCAACCCGGCCGCCACGCCCTCTCCATGCCCGGCAGGGAGGTGACCCGCTACACGTTTCTCTACTCCATTCCGCAGAGCCAGATCGCGTTCACTGTCAACCCTGACGGCACGCGCACCGGCTCACTCGAGTTCGACATTGGCGCCTACGACCCCGGCGGGCAGTCCATCAACAGCCTCAGCCAGACACTGCACATGCCCCTTACTGCGGACGAGTACGTTGAGTTCATCAAGACGCCCTTCCAGTTCTCGCAGCAGCTCGACCTACCGCCGGGCCCAACGACCCTCCGCGTCGGCATTCTGGATTCCACCTCCAGCAAGGTCGGCACCCTGGAGTTGCAGATCACCGTCCCCAAGCCCACCCCAGGCCGCCTCGCCGTTGCCACTCCCCGCTGAAATCTCTGAAGCAATGGCTGCCCCATTGCCCGCGCCCTTCGCGTTGGGTGATACTGTATATTCCGCCGGTCGGAACTGAAGCAGCCATCACGCAACACAGAAGGGTACCCACCACGCATGTCAACACCCGGAGCCGCAACGCCTGCCCCCCACGCGCAGGCGGCGGCCAGCATCGCGCCCGCAACAGGAAAACTCGGCATCATGATCCCCGGCATGGGGGCCGTCGCCACCACGCTCATCGCCGGAGTCGAAGCGGTCCGCCGCGGCCTCGCCAAGCCAATCGGCTCCATCTCGCAGATGGGGACGATCCGGCTGGGCAAGCGCACCGACGCCAACTCGCCGCTGATCCGCGACTTCGTCCCGCTGGCCAAGCTCGACGACCTCGTCTTCACCGGCTGGGACATCTTCGGCGGCAACCTGTACGACGCGGCGAAGACGGCGCAGGTGCTGGAGCGCGACCAACTGGAACAGATTCGGCCGTTCCTGGAATCGATCGAGCCGATGCCCGCGGCCTTCAACCAGCATTATGTGAAGCGCCTGACGGCGAAGAAGCAGAAGACGGGCAAGAACAAATGCGATCTTGCCAACCAGATCCGCAACGACATCGCCGAGTTCAAGTCGAAGACCGATCGCCAGGTGATGATCTGGACCGGCTCGACGGAGATCTTTCTGGAGCCGACCGCCGTGCATCAATCGCTCGCCGCGTTCGAGAAGGGCCTGGTCGACGACGATCCCGGCATCGCGCCCTCCCAGCTGTATGCGTGGGCCGCGCTGAAGGAGGGCATTCCGTTCATCAATGGAGCGCCCGAACCTGACGGTCGATATCCCGGCGATGAACGAGCTCTCGCGCAAGATGAATGCGCCGATCTGCGGCAAGGACTTCAAGACCGGCCAGACGCTGATCAAGAGCGTGCTTGCGCCGGCCTTCAAGACCCGCATGCTGGGCGTCAGCGGCTGGTACTCGACGAACATTCTTGGCAACCGCGACGGCGAGGTGCTGGACGATCCCGAGTCGTTCAAGACCAAGGAGGAGTCGAAGCTGGGCCTGCTGGAGATGATCCTCCAGCCCGAGCTTTACCCCGATCTCTACAAGGACCTTTACCACAAGGTGCGCATCAACTATTACCCGCCACGCGGTGATAATAAAGAGGGTTGGGACAACATCGACATCTTCGGATGGCTTGGCTATCCGATGCAGCTGAAGGTCGATTTTCTGTGCCGCGACTCGATTCTGGCCGCACCGCTGGCGCTCGACCTCTGCCTCTTCATGGATCTGGCGGCGCGCACTTCAACGCTGCGCGGACTGGGAATCCAGGAGTGGCTCAGCTTCTACTTCAAGGCGCCCGACAGCGCGAAGGGCGTCTATCCGGAGCACGACCTCTTCATCCAGTCGATGAAGATGAAGAACACGCTGCGCCACATCATGGGCGAGGACCTCATCACCCACCTCGGCCTGGAATACTACGAAGGCTAGCGATGGCCGACGTCGCGTGGGACGCTCAGGCGGAGGCGCTGCGAGCGTTCACCGTGCTTGCGTCTCTGCGGTCAGATTGGGGTGGTGGGCTTGTGCTGGTCTGCGGGCTTGGAGCGCGTGGCTCGGCGGTGTCGACGGCGGGGAATATTGCGGGAGCGGCGTGTCTGGCGATTGATGCGCGGCCGGAGGCTTGCCGCGCCGCGCTGCTCTCCGGCGCCTGCGATTTTGTTGTCAACACGGTCGACGAGGCGCTGCGGATTCTGAAGAACCAAATCCGCCAGCGCCGCCCGGTGAGTGTTGCGCTCGAAGCAGCGCCGGATGCGGCGGTGGGCGAGTTGCTCGACCGCGGCGTGTTGCCCGAGCTGTTTACAGAACTGCGATCGGATGCACCCGCGCTCGAACCCGCAATCCGTGATCGCGCACTGCAATTGTTCGCGCCGCTCGGAACGATGGTTGGCGACTTCGACGGATCGCTTGCAAGTGCGGCGGCGGTGATGGACGCCTCAGCGGCCCTCAAATCTACGACTGTGTGGCGTGGCCTGCAGCTCGAATCGTTTTCCTTCGTCAATGGCGAAGAGCTGCGGGCGTTTGATGCGCGATTGCTTGAGGTGATCTCGCCGGAGGATGTGCGGTACAAGTGGTGCGTGGCTGCACCGAGGTTCTTCCACCGCGAGCGGCCTCACCGGCGGGTGGTGTATCTGACGGCGGAGGAGCGGGCTACTCTGCGACGGCCGTGAGGCGCGCCCACAGCGCCTTCACGCCTGCCTCTGATTTCGTGGAAACGGCGAGGACCTCGTCGACCTCGTGTTCTTTGCGCAGCGCCGCGAGGGACTTGGCGAGGGCGTTGTTGGAGAGGCGGTCGGACTTGGTGCCGACCACCAGATAGGGCCGCTGCGTCCGTTTGAAGAAGTCGATCAGCTGCTTGTCGCTGGGCTGTGGCGGGATGTTGGTGTCAACCAGGCAGATGGCGAGGGCGAGGGTCTCGCGCTCGGCGAGGTAGGGCTCGATGAAGCTGGGCCACTCGGCGGAGATGGACTTGGAGATCTTGGCGTATCCGTAGCCGGGCAGGTCGGCGAAGATGAGCGTGGGCCGCTGCTTCTTCTTCTCGCCAACGCCCTCGTGCAGGGCGAAGAAGTTGATGGCCCGGGTGCGGCCGGGCGTCGACGAGGTGTGCGCCTGTTTGGACCCGAGCAGCGCATTGATCAGCGACGACTTGCCCACGTTGGAGCGGCCGAGGAAGGCGACCTCCGGCGCGCCGAAGGTCTTCGCCTCGGTGGGGAAGTGGGCGACATCGGTCGCGGAGAGCAGGAAGACCGGGGTCAGTCGCATCGCTCAAGTCTATTGCATTTCCATCCATCGACTGGGCTGGCTGCGGAAGGGCCGCGGGAGCCTCGCTCAGAATGAATCCCCTGCAATCCAAATCGTGCGATGGACCCCATAGAAACTGAGCGGCGAGTGGCCGATGTTCTAAAGCACACACGGCGAGATTGCCGGATCGGGGCGGACCTGTCCTTTGGATGGGGTCGCGGACGTGCGTGCGGAGGCTGGAGATGGGCGGGTATTTTCAATCGGCGAGCACGGCGCAGGCGGGGTATGAGGCGGCGGGGTTTGGGCGCGGTGAGGCGGGGGATGGGTGGGGGTTCGCGGAGGAGATGAGGCAGCGGATGGGCGAGGAGTTTGAGCCGGACGCACAGTTTATGGAGGAGAGCTGGACGCTGGGGGTGGCGGCTGCTGCGGAGAGTTGGCGGGCGCGGCGGCAGGGCGGAGCAGAGCGCGAACGGCTGGATCGGGAAGGGCGGGGCCAGGCTTTTCGTGAGATGGACAGCGTTGGGGCGCGGGCGTTTGCACAGGCGAGCGAGTGGTATGCGGCGATGCGGCGGTCGGGGAGTGCTGCGGCTGGTGCGGAGATTGCTGAACGGCAGTTGGTTGATGAGAAAGACGCGGCGCAGCGCCGGGCGGCTTGGTTGCAGCGGTGCGCGGAGGAGCCGTTTGGCGGATGGCGGGCGAGTGAATCGGTTGCGGACGAAGCGCGTGCTGATGCAGATGAAGGGATGACTCTGGGGCGGGCCATGCGGCTGCTGGGGTTGACGGCGGCGAGCACGCGGGAGCAGGTTCGGGCGGCGTACAGGAGAATGGCCGGCGAATGGCATC
Organism: uncultured Acidobacteriaceae bacterium; assembly: GCA_963808025.1. Lineage (GTDB taxonomy): Bacteria > Acidobacteriota > Terriglobia > Terriglobales > Acidobacteriaceae > Edaphobacter. The sequence goes on from CAWEEI010000001.1 coordinate 150,947, forward strand.
CGGACCGTGTGGCAGGACGGGCGGAGGCGGTGCGGCAGGCGGCGACGGAGCAGATGGCGGAGATCAATGAGGCTTACCGGTTGCTGCGGAGTGCGGTGAGCTAATTACTTTTCGATATCGCGAGAAGGGTGCCGATGGCGGCTGCCCAGTGACAGGGGCGCGGGCTGGGGCGTATGTTGTTTGGCAGCCGGGAGGGCGGTTGCGATGATGAACAGACGGAGTTTTATGGCTGCGGCGGGGTTGCTGCCGGCGGCGATGGAGTTGGCGGCGCGGGCGGCGGAGGCGGTGCCGGCGAACAGGAATGTGAAGTGGGCGGTGTCATTGAATCTCTGGGGCTATTTTCCGGGGACGAAGTTTACCGACATCCTTGACGTGATGGCGGCGACAGGGTTTCCGGGGATTCGGATGACGGGCTTTCCCGGGTGCCTGACGAAGTATGGGCTGACGGTGGATGGATTGCTTGCGGAGATGACGAAGCGCAAGCTGAATGTGGTGACGCTCTCATGGAATGGGCCGCTGGCCGATCCCGCACAGCGGCAGGTGGCGCTCGATAGTGCGCGGGCGGGGATGAAGTTTCTGGCGGAGTTTGGGGCGAACCATCTGGTGGTGTTTTCGCCGAGCCGGGGGCGCGGCGGGTCGGACGCGCCGGGAGCGTTCGACGAGCTGTGCGCGCGGTGCAACCAGATTGGGGAGATCGCGGGCGAGATGGGATTTACGGCGGGGCTGCACAACCATCTGGGGCAGATGGTGCAGACGCAGGAGGAGATCGACCGGTTTATGTCGCAGGTTGACCCGAAGCTGTTTGGGTTGTCGCCGGATACGGCGCATTTGGACCTGGCGGGATGCGATGTGGTGGGGACGCTGGAGAAGTATAAGGACCGGATACATTTTCTGGACTATAAGGATGCGAAGCGGCCTGCGCCGGTGGCGGCGGTTGCTGCGCCTGCTCCGGCGAGTGGGGCGAGTGCTGCGAGCGGGGCGGCTCCGGTTGCGGGTGCGGCGCCAGCGCGGGGTGCGGGGTTCATCCAGAACATCTATGACCTGGGGGATGGGGAGGTTGATTTTCCCGGGTGCCACCGGGTGTTGAAGAGTATGAAGTACAAGGGATGGATCTGCGTCGATCTGGATACGGCGCGGCTGGGGCCGATGGCGGACTATGAGCGATGCGGGGCGTATGTGGTGAAGAAGCTGGAGCCGATTTATTCTTGACGCGTTGCGGTAGGTGAGGCATAGGATATGGCGACTGCGAACCAGATGCTGACTCCGCGGGAGGCGGCGCGGCTGATTGGGGTGAGTTATCCCTCGATCAAGCAGTGGATTCTGAGTGGGAAGCTGAAGACGGTGCAGACGCCGGGCGGGCACCATCGGGTGGCGCAGTCGACTTTGAAACCGTTTCTGGTGAAGGATAAGGCCAAGCCGGCGGCGCAGTCGAGGGAGCGGTTCCGCAAGGTGAGCGGGCGGAACCAGCTGGCGGGCAAGGTGGTGAGCGTAAGGGTGGAGGGGCTGCTGGCCGAGGTGGTGCTGGCGGTGGGCGATGCGCAGGTGACTGCGATCATTACGGCGGCCGCGGTGAAGGAATTGCAGTTGAAGAAGGGCGATGCTGCGGCGGCGCTGATCAAGTCCACGGACGTGATGATTGAGCGGCTGGATTAGAGAAGGCGGGTTTGGCTACGGGCTGTGCAGTTTGACCTGTACGAATTCAATCGAATAAATTCGTTAAATGCCTATTTACCTATGTGCTTCCGGACGCGCGGGGAGTCGCCGCGTCCTCATGCTTGCTTGTCTCCTCTTCGCGTTCTGCACAACGGCCATCGGCCAGATTGCGGCCGAACTACGCGGGCGCGTAGTGGACGCCTCGGGGGCGGCGATTGTCGGCGCACAGGTTGAGCTCACAGCCAGCGCAACCGGCATCGAGCAGAAGACGGTTGCGTTGGCATCGGGAGGCTTCTTATTCACTAACCTCAATCCTGGGGCGTATGCCATCGATGTGGCTGCGGTTGGTTTTCAGCATCTGCGGCGTACGGGGGTGACGGTGGTGCTGGGGCAGACGGTGAGCGTTGACCTGGCGATGATGGTGGGTGGAGATCAGCAGACGGTGACGGTGGATGCGGATGCGGAGTTGCTGCAGTCGGCGACCAGCGACGTGCAGACCAACATACCGGGCAGGACGGTGATGGCGATGCCGCTGAACACGCGCAACTTCATTCAGCTGTCAACTCTGGCACCCGGGGTGGAACTGCCTCCGGGCACGGTTCTGCCGCGTATCAACGGCGGACGGCCGCGCACGAATGAGTATCTGTACGACGGAATCTCCGCGCTGCAGCCAGAGCCGGGGCAGGTGGCGTTTTTCCCTATCCTCGATGACATTGAGGAGTTCACGGTGGAGGCGGACAATGTGCCGGCGGAGTTTGGGCGCTTCAACGGCGGCGCGGTGAACGTGGCGACGCGGTCGGGCTCGAACGCTATACATGGGAGTGTGTTTGAGTTCCTGCGCAATGAGGATTTGAACGCGCGAAATTACTTTGCTGCCGCCGCGCCGGCGCGCAAGCCGGAGTACCGGCGCAACCTCTACGGGGCGACGCTGGGCGCGCCGATCCTGCACAACCGGCTCTTCTTCTTTGGCGACTATCAGGGAGTGAAGCAACTGATCGGCAAGACGGTCATCTCCACGGTGCCTACGCTCAATGAGCGGGCTGGGATCTTCACCGGGGTCTCGCATATCTACAATCCAGCAACGACTACGGTTGTCGGTGGGGTTAATGTGCGCACAGAGTTTCCTGGGGATGTCATCACTACTCCATTCGATCCGGCCGCTGTGGGGCTGCTCGCGCGGTTTCCCATGCCTTTGACCAGCGGAGCAGCCAACAACTACAGCCGCACCGCGAACGATGCGGACCACCAGAACCAGTTCGATGTTCGCGTCGATGGAGTGATTGGCGGGCGGGACCGCGCCTTTGGCCGCTATTCCTACTACAACGAGGTAGAGCAGCCCATTACTTTTTTCCCCGATGGCAGCGGGCCTCCGGTGACCGGCATTCTGGGAACCAATGGAGTCGCCGGGCTATCCAATGTTCTCGGCCAGCAGGCGGTGGCCAATGAGACCCATACGTTTACCGGCCATCTGCTGAACGACTTTCGTCTGGGGTATACGCGACGGGGTAACGGCATCGCCGGGCCGACGCTGGGCAGTACGGCGTCTGCGGCGCTGGGCATTCCGGGGATTCCGACGAATGCGGCCTTCAACAATGCGTTGCCGCTGTTTACGTTTACCGGGTTTCAGCAGCTGGGGCCGTCGGCGAGTACGTTTGCTGCGTATCAGACGGCGGTGTGGCAGATGGTGGATTCGACCTCGTACACGTGGGGCCGTCATGCGTTCAAGGCAGGCGTCGATTTTCGCTGGTACCAGCTGAATACGGTGTCGCCGCCGAACCCAACGGGGTCGTTCGCGTTTACGACGACGGGCACCGACCAGCAGGGCGTGACGGGGAGCGGCAACGCGATTGCGAGCTTTCTGCTGGGGCAGGTGGATACGTTCCAGATCGACTTGCAGACGGCGAAGATCCGCCCGCGCGACCATATTCAGGAGTACTTCGCGGAGGACGATTGGCGAGCTACGGATCGGTTGACGTTGAACCTTGGCGCGCGGTGGACGCTGCACTTTCCATCGACGGAGAAGAACAACCAGGGTGCGGTCTTCAATCTCGCGACGCAGCAGTTGGATTATCTGGGCGTGAATGGCTATCCGACCCATGCGCGCGAGCTGCACTGGGACAACGTTGCGCCGCGGGTTGGATTTACGTATCTGGTGACGCCGAAGACGGTGGTGCGGTCGGGCTTCGGGATTGTGTTCATCGACCAGTCGGGGATTACGACGCCGTTTACCGATCCGCAGTTTCCGTTTATCCAGAGCGTCACGCAGAAGACGCTGGACTCGGTGAATGCGGCGTTTACGCTGTCGAGCGGGCCGAGCGTTGCGCCGATTCCGCTGACCCCGGCGGCTGGTCTGGGGCAGAGCGTGTATACGGTGAATCGCGCGGCGGGGTCAGGATATTCGCAGCAATGGAACCTGGTGGTGCAGCGGGCGATTACGAACAATCTCTCGATCGATCTGGGATATGTGGGTTCGCACATTGTGCATGTGGGGATTCCGGATTCGAATTTGAACCAACTGACGGCGGCGCAACTGGCGCAGGGGCCGTCGCTGCTGGCGACGACGGCGAACCCGTACTTCGGCCTGCTTCCGGCGTCGAGTTCGATCGGCGGCAAGACGATTACGAATGCACAGCTGATGAAGCCTTATCCGCGGTTTCTGAACGTGGCGACGTATCGCAACAACTCGGGGACAACGAACTACAACGCGTTTGAGGCGAAGGTGGAGCAGCGGATGACGCGCGGGATGTATCTACTGGTTGCGTATACGCATTCGAAGCTGATCGACGATGCGAGTTCGGTGTTCTCGTCTACGGTGCTGTCGTCGCCGAATACGAGCTCGCTGATTGCGGCAGACACGTTCCGCCCTTATCTGGAGCGGGATTCGTCGAGTGGCGATATGCCGAATGTGCTGTCGCTCAGCGGGATTTACGACCTTCCGGCGGGGCATGGGCACCGCTTTTCGTCGAGCGGGATTGAGAATATTGCGCTGGGCGGGTGGGCGTTGAATACGATCTTCCAGATGCAATCGGGGATGCCGGTGACGGTGACGCAGGCGACCAACAATAATGCGTTTGCTGGATTTGCGTTGCAGCGTCCGAACCTGGTTGCGAGCCCGTCGCTCGCGCCCAGGCTGCGCACGCCGGCGCACTACTTCAACACGGCGGCGTTTGCGACGGCCCCGCAGTTTGCGATTGGGAACGCTTCGCGTAATCCGGTGCGCGGGCCGGCCTATCGGGACCTCGACCTGGCGCTGGTGAAGCATACGCAGGTGGCGGAGCTGGGGGATGTGGAGTTTCGCGCGGAGGTGTTCGACGTGACGAATACGCCGGCATTTGCGCAGCCGAATGGGAGCTTTGGGTCGGCAGCGTTCGGGTCGATTACGGCGACGACGACCGACCCGCGGGTGGTGCAGTTTGGGTTGCGATTGAGCCGGTAGCTTCCCAAAGAGATCGTCTAGGGGAGCATGTCTAGGGGAGCATGGTGATGCGGTTGGGTGGCGCGGGGGCGACGGATGGGCGTTTCGCGAAGTAGGCGACGGTCGCGTCGAGGTCGGCCGGGCCAATGAGGCGGTCGGTGCCTTCTTTGAGGACGAAGAAGTCGCTGCCGCCATCGGCGAGGAAGTTGTTAACCGTGATTCGGTAGCTGGCAGTGGGCGTGAGGGTGACACCGTGGAGCTTGATTCTGGCGGAGTCGATCTTATGGCAGGGCTGGGCAGACTGGCTAAAGGCGAAGGTGAGGCCTGCGGAGACCCCAAGACGACGGTCGGTGGTTGGAGGATCGCTGCCGGGCGGAGCATCGAGGGCGCAGCCTTTGAACTGCTCTTCGAGCAGGGTCCTGATCTGTGCGCCGGTGAGGGTGAGGGTAACGAGGATGTTGCCGAAGGGCTGCGCGGCGAAGAGTTCGCCATGCGTGATCTGGCCGGGTTGGACGCCGGGCGCGCCGGAGGCGAAAGGCAGGCCGGTGCGGACTCCATCGTAGTTCACGATGGCGGCGACGGCGCTGCCGGAGCTGGGAGCGCTGGTAGCCTCGAGCTCGGCATCGGCGATGAGTTCGCCCATGGGACTTTCGCCGGAAGGGATGCTGGACTTGGGGATTTCGGCGGTCGTTGAACCGACTACACGGTTTTCGATGGGTGCGGCGAGGGTGTTATAGCGAGCGACGATAGATTGGACGGTTGCGTTGGGTTTGACCTGCGGGTTGGTGCGGTCGACCAGGAGATTGCGAGCGGTAATGGCGACGACCTTTCTTGTGTCGGTGTCGATTGCGAGATCGACGTCGGTAAGGACGCGGCCGTAGGCGGATGCACTGGTGACGGGGATCTTGCGCCCCGTGCTGTTGGGAAGCTGGCAGATGTAGGCCTCGTGGGTATGGGCGGAGATGACCAGGTCAATGGCGTCGTCGAGGTTGGCGACGATGGAACGCAGGGACGATCCGTTCATGTCACCCGCGCAGGCGTTGATGTCGAGCGGGCCTTTGGTGGTCTGCAGACCGCCCTGATGAAGGAGGACGACGAAGCTATGGACTCCCTGCGTGCGAAGTTTGCGGACGGCGGCGTTGATGGTGGTGGCTTCATCGGCGAAACGGAGTCCGGCTACGGCCGCGGGGGTAGCGTTGTCCGGCGTCTCTTTCAGGGTGAGGCCGATGAAGGCGACCGGTACGCCGTGGTAGGTCTTGATGACATAGGCGGGAAAGATGGTCCTGCCGGTGGAGGTGTCGTAGACGTTGGCGGCGAGGTATTGGAATTTTGCGCCTTCGAAGGGGACGGGTGTGCCGACAACAGTGCCCTTGCATGTGTTTTGGTCGGACGTAGAGCAGCCGCCGCTCTGGAGGCGGAGAAGCTCCTGCTTGCCCTTGTCGAATTCGTGGTTGCCTACGCCGTTGATCTCGAGGCCGAGCCGGTTCGCAATCTCGATCGTGGGCTCGTCGTGAAAGAGGGCAGAGAGGAGCGGGCTCGCGCCGGTAAGGTCGCCGGCGGAGACGACGACGTTGTTTGGATTCTTGCTCTTGAGCCAGGCGATGTAACCGGCGAGGTAGTCCACGCCGCCGACGGGGACGGCTGGGGATTGGGCGTTGGCTGCGTAGTTGCCGGGCGACTCAAGATTTCCGTGGAGATCGTTGAAGGCGATGACCTCCAGATGAAACTCCTCCGCGCGCACACAACAGGGAGAGATAAGGATGAAGGCGAGAGCGAAGGCTATTCGGCGCAAATGCATGGTCCCCTGCTGACAGTCTAATCCGCGCCTCAGTGCTCTCCTTTTGCGGCGGTGGTTATAATTCTCTGGCTTCACCAATCCATGCAGCGAGGGTCCCATGATTCCAGTCGATAGCATCTCCAGTTCAGTTCGTCGTCATCAATTTGTGCGGAGGCTACGCCAAGGGGGCGCGTTCGCAGCGGTGTGGGTTGCGGGGTGTGCGATGGGGTTGGCGCAGGCGGCAGCGCCTGCGGCGCCGCAGCCGGGACCGGCTCCAACGCGGTCGCAGTTCCATGAGCCGGCGGCGCTGGACTTCAACGACCATATGGGGTTTACGCAGATCTTCGATGGGGTGAGTTTGAACGATTGGGCGGGCGACCCGGCGGTGTGGCGGGTGGAGAATGGCGCGATCGTGGGGGAGTCGAGCAAGGACAATTACGTTTCGAACGCGTACATCTGGCGGAAGGACTTAATCGCGAAGGATTTTGATTTGAAGCTGGAGATAAAGTGCGAGATTGCGGGCGGGAGCGGGATCCAGTACAGGAGCCAGACGGGGCTGCCGTGGGGCCATGCTCCGCGCAATGGGGAGAAGCGCAATCTGGACTGGATGATGACGGGGCCGCAGGCGGACTTCTGGTATCCGGTGAATCCGCTTCATGCGTCGTATACGGGGCAGTTTTACTCGGAGAACTCGCCGCTGGGAATTGTGGCGTGGCGGGGCGAGGTGGTGCATATGGGGCCGGGGCAGCCGCCGACGCTGGTGGGAACGATCGGCGACCGGACGGAGCTGGGCGGATATGTGAAGGTGAACGACTGGAACCAGTACGAGATCATCGCGCGGGGCGGGACAATGATTCACATTCTGAATGGGCAGGTGATGGCGGTGCTGATCGATGACGATCCGGCGTCGACGAACAATCAGCCGGGGAAGATTGGGATCGAGCTGGAGTCGACGCCGGCGAAGGTCTCGGTGCGGAATGTGTGGATCAAGAAGCTGGATTGAGGCGGGGCGGGTGTGGAGCTCGCCCATGGTGACGCCGCGCGCTAGCTGGTGACGACGGGTGCGGGCGGGGGCAATTTGAGGCCAGTGATCTTCAGCGAGTAGACGAAGTCGCAGGGTTTTTCCGGTGGGAAGATTACCTTCAGGCCTGCGGCGTCATGGGTGAACTTTAAGGGCTTGAGATGGCCGAGGAGTTCGACGCGCTTGACCTTACCGTGGAAGCCTGGCTGGCCTGTGGCCAACGAGGTGATGGTGACGGGTTGAGCGGCCGCCGGATCAGGCCAGTTCATGACTATGGCGTAGAGGGTGTCGCCGTGGGTGTTGAAGCGGATGTCCGTGGCAGTATAGCCGTTGCGCGAGATGCCGCCGCCGCCGACGCCGGTGCCTACCATGTTCTGGTTGTTGAGGCGACCTGCGTAGTTGCCCTTGGCGCGTGTGGCGACCATGGAGGCTGCAGCGGCGTCGGCGACGGGGCCTTCCCCGTACTTGACCCAGGGGCGGGTGGAGTAGATGGCCTCGCCGTTTACGTCGAGCCATGCGCCGATGGCCAGCAGCACGTCCTGCTGCTCCTGCGGGATGGTGCCGTCGGCCATGGGAGAGATGTTGAGCAGGAGGTTGCCGTTCTTGCTGGAGTTTTCGACGATCTTCCAGACGAACTGGTCGGGCTTGTAGGGGTGCTGGTCGGAGACGTAGCCGAACTTGTCGGTGATGGGGTCGTCGGGGCTCCAGATCCAGTTCACCAACTCCATCGGCGCGCGGCCCTCGCGCTCGTAGTCCATGATCTGGCCTGCGACCCAGGCGGCCTGCTTGGCGCTGATGCCGACCTGCTTGCCCCACTGGAGGGCGCGATTGAAGTAGTAGTCGGAGACTTTGATCTTGAGCGCGTCGGTGGCGTGGTCGGTGTTCATGTCGAACCAGAGGAGGTCCGGCTGGTACTTGTCGATCGTCTCGATGCGCTTGGCGACCCAGTCGTGCATGAACTTGATGCGGGCGGCGTTGCTCTTGTCGGCGACGTTGTAGAAGGCGGCCCACTTGGGGTCGTACTGGTCGCTGCCGGGGAGCGCGGGGATGAAGACGAAGTGGAAGAAGGAGTGGTCGGAGATGCCGGTCTTGAGGCCGGCCTTGCGGATGGCTTTGATGAGGTCGCCGTCGAGGTCGCGGTGGGGGCCGTAGTTGACGGCGTTGTATGGGTTGATTTTGCTGTCCCAGTTGGAGAAGCCGTCGTGGTGCTCGCCGGGGGCGAGGACGTATTTTGCGCCGGCTTTCTTGAAGAGGGAGGCCCAGGCGTCGGGGTCCCACTTGGCGGCGGTGTACATGGGGAGGAAGTCTTTGTAGCCGAACTTTGTAGGCGGGCCGTAGTGCTCGGTGTGCCACTGCATGACGCCTGCGTTGCCGCCATACATGTAGCGCACGTACCACTCGCTGGCGTGGGCGGGGACGGAGTAGATGCCCCAGTGCATCATGATGCCGAACTTGGCGTCGCGGAACCAGACGGGGTCGGTGTAGTGCTGCTGGATGGAGTCCCAGGAGGGGCCGAAGGGGCCGGGAGGCGTGGGGAGCTGGCCTTCGAGCGCGGCGGCGACCAGTTCGGGGGAATCATGGCCGGACCATTGGGCGGCGGGGTCGTTGGATGCGGGGGCTTTTGAGGCGACGCCTTCGGGCGCAGCAACGGTGGGATTTTCTACTTCACCCGCTGGGGTTTGGGCGATGGGGTTCTGGGCGAGGAGCGCGACGGGGTGAGCGAGGCCGGCGGCAGCAGCGGCAGCGGTGAGGCTGGTGAAGCGGCGGCGGGTGAGGTTGCGGGTCATTCTTCAGGGCTCCGTGGCTTGGATTTATTTTGACCGCACCATGCTAATACCTGCGAGTGCAGGGCGCGGCGGTTTAGAGCGGATTCCTCGATTGTGTGTAGCGAAGCTTTGTGCCGGGCTTACAGCCCTAGCGTTCCCAAACGCCCACCAACCTAGGCCTTCGGCTAGGTTGGTATGTAGCGGGCCTTCGGCCCTTTGTGCGGTTGCGATGCGGGCTGATTCTGCGCGGCGCGCGGAGCTAGGCGAAGCTGAAGCCGCTGCGGGCGAGGGGGAGGGTGCGGATGCGCTTGCCGGTGGCGGCGAAGACGGCGTTGGCGACGGCGGGGAGGGTGGGCGGGAGCGCGGGTTCGCCGAGGCCGGTGGGGGAGAAGGCGCTCTTGATCCAGTAGGCTTCGATGGCGGGCTGCTGGCGGAAGCGCATGATGGGGTGGGCGTGGAAGTTGGTCTGGTCGACGACGCCTTTGGTGAGCGTGATCTCCTGGCCCATGTGGCTCATGCCCTCGATGACGGAGCCGAAGACCATGTTCTCGGCGGCGCGTGGGTTGATGACCTGGCTGCCGATGTCACAGGCGACCCAGACTTGGTTGACGGTGATGGCGTTGGAGGCGTCGACGGTGACCTCGGCGACCTGGGCGCAGTAGCCGAGATGGCAGAAGTAGGCGCCGATGCCCATGCCCTTGCCGGGGGTCTTCTTGCGCGCGGCCCAGTTGGATTTTTCGGCGACGAGTTGCAGGACACCTTTGAGGCGTTCGGGGTTGAGGACGTTGGGGCCGGTCCGTGGGCGGCCGTTGCCGGCGGGGGCTTCGGTGATGGGCGTGGCGGAGAGGATTTCGAACTGGAGTTCGAGGGGGTCGCGGCCGGCGGCTTCGGCGACCTCATCGAGGAAGCACTGGCCGACCCAGCAGAAGGCGTTGGCGCCGGGGGCGCGCAGGGGGCCGGTGCGGGTGAGCAGCGGCGTGAAGGAGGAGTAGATGCCGTAGTTGGGGACGCGGCCGGAGGGGAACTCGTCGCCGCCGACGCCGGCGGAGGAGGTAGCGTGCGCGCCATCGCCATAGGTGACGCGCGTGCTGACGCCAGGCGGTGACTTTGCCTTGCGCGTCGATGCCGGCCTTGAGGCCGTGGGAGCCGCCGGCGCGGTAGGGATCGTGGCTGATGTCGTCCTCGCGGGCCCAGAGGAGTTTGACGGGCGCGCCGTTGACCTGCTTGGCGATGTAGGCGGCCTCGACCATGTAGTCGTTGGCGAGGCGACGGCCGAAGGCGCCGCCGGTGCGCATGATGTGGATGGTGATGGAATCCTGCGGGACGCCGACGGTGCGGGCGATGGCGCCCTTGCCGCCGCCGGGTGCTGGCTCTGGCTCCAGACTTCGAGCTTGCCGTCCTTGATATACGGCGGTTGAGCCCATGGGTTCGAGCGGTCATGTGGGCGATGGTGGGGTAGGTGTAGGTCGGCTTCGACGACCTTGTGGGCGTTGGCGAGGGCGGCGTCGACATCGCCGTAGGCGTGGAGGGTGTTGACGGGCGGCTTGCTGAGGAGGTCGGCGAACTGCTTGGCGAGGTCGTCCGAGCTGATGGCTGCACCGGGGCCGAGGTCCCACTCGACCTTGAGGGACTTGCGGGCGGTCTGCGCCTGCCACCAGGTGTCGGCGACGATGGCGATGCCGGGCTCGAGGCCGTCGGAGCCGTAGGTGGTGGAGGTGGGGATGTTGCCGTCGATGATGAAGGCGTGGCGGACGCCGGGGAGCTTCTTGATGTCGTCGAGGTTGGCGGACTTTACTTTGCCGTTGAAGACGGGGGCCTTCTCGATGCTCGGCGTACAACATGCCGGGGACGGAGGCGTCGATGCCGAAGAGGGGCTTGCCGGTGACGATGGCGTGGTTGTCGACGCCGGGGCGGGAGGTGCCGATGATGCGGTAGTCCTTGGGGTCTTTGAGCGTGACGGAGGCGAGGGGCGGCGGGGTGAGCTTGGCGACATCGGCGGCGAGGTCGCCGTAGCCGCAGGTCTGGCCGGTGGCGGAGTGGAGGACGGAGCAGGGGGCGGTGGTGCAGGTCTGCGGCATCGACGCCCCAGCGCGCGGCGGCGGCGGTGACGAGCATCTGGCGGCAGGCTGCGCCGACGCGGCGGAGCGGGCTCCCAGTTGGTGGGGGTGGACATGCTGCCGCCGGCGGACTGCGAGCCGTAGATCATGTCGTTGACGTCGGCCTGCTCGACGCGGACGGAGTTCCAGTCGGCGTCCATCTCCTCGGCGATGAGCATGGGCAGGGTGGTCTTCATGCCCTGGCCGATCTCGGGCGACTTGGCCATGATGGTGATGACGCCGGTGGGGGCGATCTTGATGAAGGCCCAGGGGGAGAGGTCGGGGCGTGCGGCGCCGAACTGGGCTTCGGCTTTGGGGGTGAGGACGGGAGCGTAGAGGCCGAGGGCGAAGCCTCCGCCGGTGATGGATGGTGATCTTGAGGAAGGACCGTTCGATCGAGTTGCATGGCTTGATCTCCTTACGACTTGTGCGCGGGGGCGGCGGCGTGGCCGGACTGCGCGGCGAGGTGGATGGCCTGGCGGATGCGCGGATAGGTGCCGCAGCGGCAGAGGTTGCCGGACATGGCGTCGTCGATCTCGGCGTCGGTGGGGTGGGGCTTCTCGGCGAGCAGGGCGGAGGCGGCGAGGATCTGGCCGGCCTGGCAGTAGCCGCACTGGGGAACGTCGACCGTCTCCCATGCGACCTGCACGGGGTGGGTGCCGTCGGGGGAGAGGCCTTCGATGGTGGTCACGGCTTCGGTGACAGTCCCGACCTGCGTCAGGCAGGAGCGGACGGCCTGGCCGGCGATGAGCACGGTGCATGCTCCGCAGAGGCCAAGGCCGCAGCCATACTTGGGGCCTTTGATGTCGAGGACATCGCGTAGGACCCAGAGCAGGGGCGTGTCGGGCGCCACATCGACGTTGCGGACTTGTTTGTTGACGGTGAGCTTGAGGGACATGGGGCTTCCTCGCTTGGTTGGAGGGACGGGTTGTCTTTACCCTGAGATTATGCGACTGGGAGGGGGCCTTTGCAAGGGACGGGTGAGGGTCGCGGTTGGTTTCAGTTTGCCTAGCTTTCCTCGTCGATCATAGGGAAGGGAATGTCCAGCGTTGTCCCCTTCTTGGGATGTACGCTGTCGACCATCTTTACAAACCGCTTCCAGCCGTGCCCGTTAGCGATTGCAAGTCTCTGGAACATAATTAAGGAGTACAAATGCTGCGCAAGCATCGGGTCGCCAATGTCGGCGGTCAGCCACTGGTGGTTCTTGGCGGGTCGCCATCCCTTTTCGTTCTTGGGATTCTTCTCTTCTAATGCTGCCCTCAGGCCGGGCGCTAGTCGCTCGTAAACCAAGTCGTTAGTGTAATGCGCGACCACGCTATAGCGGTTCTTCGACATCCCTGCCCACGGCCAGTTCTTCAGGCGATAGATATTTTCGTAGAACTCGTCGGGGAATTTCTTTGCCCACGCTGCGAGGTCTTTGGCTACTAGTTTTTCCAAATAAGCTTGTAGTGCATCCTTCGGACGCACAGCCTGATAGCCGGTCGCCTCGTCTACAAGGGCGATAATTCCGACATGCGCCAGGCTGCGCATTAGTAGCTTCGCCTTGGCTGCAATCTGCTTCTGACGTGCTCCAATATTGCCTGCCTCTTCGGCGTCGAGCCATATCTCGCAAATCTTTGGAATGATCTCGGCCTTGATGCCGTGGGCGGTTCCTCCCGTTGCCGTTCGATACTTAAGGATGATCGACTGCAGATTGCCTAGATGCTTCTCTACGAATGGCCTTAGGCTCTTGAAAGAGAGAAAGTGTGGGATTTCGGCGGAGCCCTCATCAGAAGCTCGGTTCTTAGCCACCCATCCGCTGTAATACATGCCCATCCCCTTCATGAAGTCGCTCTGGGTGAGGATGCGGGTACCGTCCGATAGCACAGAGCAGGGAAACACCATGTCTCCAATCTTTAGCTCACCGGTGTACTCGGCTCTCGGAATCTCGCCGTTGCCCCAGCGCGCCAGCGCGCCTTTGCGTGCGATATCACTTCGTTGCTCCGGGCTGAGAATCTCCGCTCTGGCAAAGCCGCCCTTGGATTTTCCGTTCGTTTCAGCTTCCATGCTTGCACCTCGGTTTTGATAATAATGCTTGCAGGCGGGTCGCGCAAGCATTATTGTCCGAACTGCTTGCAGCGCACATCGCCTCCGCGTGTTGCGGAGCTGCGCGAGCTGGCTGCTGTCGCGCCTGTACAATTCTCTGGCTACAGATGCGTGGTTTTAGCGGGGTGAGGGATTGGCGAGATTGATTGATTTGCCGGGAGGGTCGCGGCGGCCGGGGCGGCGGACGCTGCTGGTGGTGTTGGTGGCGGCGGTAGTTGGGCTGTTTCTGGTGGCGCGGGGGGCGCTGTCGTACTGGGTCGATCTGCTGTGGTACGGGTCGCTGGGGTATGGCGAGGTTTTCTGGACGACGCTGCGGTTGCAGTGGCTGGTGTGCGCGGCGTTTGCGGTGGCGACGTTTGCGATTCTGTATGGGGTGTTTTATGCGCTGGGGCGGGTGCATCGCGGAGACCTGCCGAGCGAGCGGCAGATTATCGTGGGCGGGCAGCCGATAACGCTGGCGGTTGAGCCGGTGTTGCGCTGGGTTGGTTTAGTGCTGGCGCTGGGGATTGCCGGGGTGACCGGCGCGGCGATGATGGATGAGTGGCCGACGCTGGCGCTGTGGTGGTATGCGCCGAAGGGCGGAGCAGTCGATCCGATCTTTGGCCGGCCGCTGGATTTCTATCTGTTTACGCTGCCGGCGTGGCAGGTGCTGCTGGGATGGCTGCTGACGATCGGTTGGATCGCGTGCGCGGCGGCGGGGTTCTATCTGCTGATTACGGCGGGGTCACGGGCGCTGAGCGCGAAGGACCAGGGACGCGTGGGGTATGGGCCATCGCCGTGGGGCGGGCTGTCGGCGACGGGGGCGTTTCTGCTGCTGGTGCTGGCGGCGGATGTGTATGTGGACCGGTTTGAGAGCCTGCTGGAGCCGCACACGGTGTTTGCCGGGGTGAACTATACGGACGCGCATGTGATGCTGGGCGGGCTGCTGCTGGTGTGCGCTGGCGCTGGTGCTGGGCGCGGGGATTGCCGCAGTGAATGCGCTTCCGCGGTGCGACGCGTGCCGGGATCGTGGGCGCGGTGCTGCCGGCGGCGGTGTGCTATGCGGTGCTGACGTTGGTGGGATGGTACGTCGGGAACTTTATCGTGAAGCCGAATGAGCTGGTGCGCGAGGAGCCGTACATCGCGAACAACATCGAGTGACGCGGCAGGCGTTTGGGCTGGACAAGTTTACGCAGCGGGAGTTTCCCGCGGAGACGACGGTGGACGCGGCGGACCCGGCGAACAATCAGGCGACGTTGCAGAACATCCGGCTGTGGGACTGGCATGCGCTGCAGGACACGCTGAGGCAGGTGCAGGAGATTCGCACGTACTACGACTTTCCGGACATCGATATCGACCGCTATGAGATTGGCGGGACGCTGCGCGAGGTGATGCTGGCGACGCGCGAGCTGAATGTGGACAAGCTGCCGGAGAGCAGCCGCAACTGGATCAACGAGAAGCTGGTGTACACGCATGGGTACGGGATCACGATGAATCCGGTGAACGGGTTTACGCCGGAGGGCCTGCCGACGCTGATGCTGAGCAACATGCCGGTGCAGAGCACGGTGCCGGGGCTGAACGTGACGCGGCCGGAGATTTACTTCGGCGAGGTGACGGACACCGATGTGTATGTGAAGACGAAGCAGCAGGAGTTCGACTATCCGCAGGGCGCAGAGCAACAGCCTGACGTCGTACCAGGGGACGGGCGGGATTGCGATTGGGCGGGATGCTGCGGCGGATGTTGCTGGCGTTGGAGCGCGACGACCTGGGCAAGCTGCCCTTCAGCGACGATGTGACGGCGGAGAGCCGGCTGCTGATGCGGCGGAACATTCAGCGACCGCGTGGCGACGCTGGCGCCGTTCCTGACGTTCGACCAGGACCCGTACATTGTGCTGGGCGAGGATGGGCGGCTGTCCTGGATGATGGATGCGTTTACGACTTCGGACAGCTATCCGTACTCCAGCCACTATCAGCTGGGCGACAACTCGACGTCAATTACATGCGGAACAGCGTGAAGGTGGTGGTTGACGCTTATAACGGGACGACGGACTTCTACGTCTTCGACGATGCGGACCCGGTGCTGGCGGCTTACCGGAAGATCTTTCCCGAGCCTGTTCAAGGATGCGTCGGCGATGCCGGCGGGGCTGCGCAAGCATGTGCGCTATCCGGAGATGCTGTTCAAGCTGCAGGCGGAGGTGTATGGGCTGTACCACATGACGGATCCGGAGGTGTTCTTCAACCGCGAGGACCTGTGGACGGTGGCGACGGAGACGGGCACGGACGAGCGAGGGCGAGCAGGCGAGCGTGGCGATGCAGCCGAACTTTGTGCTGATGAAGCTGCCGGGCGGGAGCGGGCGTGGAGTTTGTGGAGATACTGCCGTTTACGCCGGCGAACCGGAACAACCTGATCGGCTGGATTGCGGGGCGCTGCGATGGAGAGAACTACGGGACGGCGGTGGTGTACGACTTTCCCAAGACGCGGCTGGTGGATGGGCCGCAGCAGATTGAGGCGCGCATCGACCAGAACGCGCAGCTCTCCGGGCAGTTGACGCTGTGGAACCAGCAGGGGTCGCATGTGCGGCGCGGGAGTCTGCTGGTGATTCCGTCGGGCAAGGCGCTGCTGTATGCGGAGCCGATTTACCTGCAGGCGCAGCAGAGTCCGATGCCGGAGCTGCGGCTGGTGGTGCTGGCGCTGCAGGACAAGCTGGCGTATGGGCCGACGTTTGAGGCGGCGCTGGCGTCGCTGTTTGGGGGTGAGGCTTCGGGGTTGAGCGCGGCGGAGGGGGCTCCCGCTGGCTGCGGGGCCGGTTGCGGCGGGGGCGCAGAAGCCCGCGGCGGAGGATTTGAATGCGCTGATTGATGAGGCGGGCCGGGACTTCGACGAGTATCAGCGGCTGACGGCGGAGGGCAAGCTGGGCGAGGCGGGCGCGAAGCTGGAGGAGTTGAAGCGGGTGCTGGGGGAGTTGGAGGCGCGGAAGAAGTAGGTCATCTATCACATCCTCCAGAGTGGGACTACGCCTAAGTCCGCTCGCTAAGGCGGCACTCTCTTGCGGCACCGGGCCGAAGACGAGCAACAGCTTCGATGCAATTGGATTGGCCACACGCCGCACCGCGACGGTACCATCGCTTGGCAGTCCTTAAATCCCGTCGCACTCCTTCACCGTGTTCCGCCATGTACCCAAGCCAATAAAATGCAGTTCCACGATACGAGATCTCCTCGCGAATGTCTGGCGTATCGGGGCCGCTCACTGATTCGAGGTAGAGTGCATACGCCAACGAGTCGTCACGTTCAACCCCCAAGCCCTTCTTGAACATGAAACCAAGATGGCAGGCAGCTCTTACCGATCCCAATCTATAGGCGAGCAAGTACAATACCGCGGCATGACCTGGGTCCAAATCAACCCCTATGCCCTTTTGGTACATGCTGGCTAGTTTCACCAACGCAAGTTCATCCCTCTGCTCCGCGGCGCGTGTATACCATTCTGCTGCGAGACTCAGGTTTTTCTCCACGCCCTTTCCGTCGAAGTAAAATCCACCTAGATTGAACTGAGCCGTTGAAAGTCCCCCCGTCGCAGCACGGCGAAAGCACACCTCAGCGTCCTCATAGCTAACCGGCGTTCCATAGCCAAATTGGTAGCAAAGGCCAAGGTCGTTCGCCGCTCCCAGATCTCCTGAGGCCGCCCGTGCCTTGACACGAGCGAAAACCTCGCCCGGTTCGCTGACCTTAGTCTGACCGAGAACCTGCTGTAGAAGAAAGTTACCTTCGGCAACTTGATGCCCACGATTTGCGGCTTTGGCATACCACTCAGACGCACGCTGGAAGTCTTGCTCTCCGCTATTACCATATTCGAGGTCTATGGCAAGTTGAAATTGAGCAAAGCTATCCCCGCGCTCGGCAGCTTCACGAATTCTCTGGGAAAGGTTCAGATTTCGCACAACCAGAGTGTATCAACCAGTCTTTTAGGGCCGCAGTGATCGAAATCATGGCGGCCAAACTGTTACTGCTATTCCTGACGATCGCATGTTTCTCATAGCTGCCTTCCCGAACTGCCTGTGAGGTCGGGTTTTCGAAAACTTTAGTTCTTCACGTCAAGTTGCACCACTACCGCGGCGGAGGGGTCTTCGGCTGGGCCGGCTGCGGGGCCGGTTGCGGCGGGTGCGCAGAAGCCTGCGGCGGAGGATTTGAATTCGCTGATTGCGGAGGCGGGCAGGGACTTCGACGACTATCAGCGGCTGACGGCGGCGGGGAAGTTGGGTGAGGCTGGGCAGAAGCTGGATGAGTTGAAGCGGGTGTTGGGGGAGTTGAGCGCACGGAAGAAGTAGATTCCTTCGGGTGTATCCAATTGACCAGCGCAAATGGTGAGCGGTGACTAGGATCGGCACTGTTCCCTTGCACTTGGTCGACGTTGGCACGCGCGCCGCTGTTCTTATTTCATAAAGAATCTCCTCAAAGCGGTGTGATCTCTATCACAGCGAATGCGTTGCGTGCCTCTCTAATCTAGAGCCACTGGACTGGGGCCACTCGATGAAGGGATTGGTGAGCCGAGTTCTGGCTTCCCGAGCCCATCGCCGGGTGGGGAATGGCTCTGCGGAGGGGCTGAATGAAGCGATACTTCTGGCTATTAGCTTTGCTCGCAGTGCTGCCGGGAGTATCGAGATCCGGATTGTTGTATGCGGCGAGCGGGAACAAACAAGCCATTGCAACGGCGAAGGCGGGCGCTGCCAATCCAAGCGATTACATCGGGTCGGATATTTGTGCGACCTGCCATGCGGACCAGGTAAAGAAGTTTGCCGACAATCCACATTCCAAGCTGGCACTGACCCATGGAGGCACGGGGGCGACTTGCGAGAGCTGCCACGGCCCGGGAAGGGCGCATGTAGAAGGCGGCGGCGATGTCACCAAGATTCTGCAGCCAAGCAAGATGACGTCGAAGCAGATCGATGCAACCTGCCTGACGTGCCATGCGGGGGCGCACCCGGACTTTGAGCGATCGCCCCATGCGAAGGCGGGTGTGAGCTGCCTCGGGTGCCACAGCGTGCATGACGCTGCGCCCGAGACGGCGCTGCTGAAGGTGGACCAGCCGAAGCTTTGCTTTACCTGCCACGCGGACACCAAGCCCGCGTTCGATATGCCCTTCCATCACAAGGTGAATGAGGGGCTGCTGAAGTGCAGCGACTGCCACGATCCGCACGGGACATTCCAGAACAACAACCTGAAGACGACGGCCGACCAGAACGCGATCTGCACGAAGTGCCATACGGAGACGCGCGGACCGTTTGTGTTTGAACATGCCGCGGTGAAGGCGGAGGGTTGCGTGGGCTGCCATACGCCGCATGGCTCGCAGAACGCGCGGCTGCTGAATGTGCCCTACATCAATCAGTTGTGCAACCAGTGCCATAGCCCGGTCTCCGGCAACACGGTGCATGGAATTAACGCGGGGTCCGCGGACGTTACGCCGTGCATTAGCTGCCACACCATGGTTCACGGGTCGAACGTCAATCCCGCGTTTCTCAGGTGAAGTAGGGCCAGGGTAGCCGGTAAGGATTTCTTGAATGAGGCTTGCGATGACGAAGAGCGATTGGATTTCTCGACAGCACGATGAGCAGCCCGCTCGCATCGCCGACGATCCAGTGACCGCAAGCCTCGGAGTTGCCGTTCTGCTGTTGATGACAGGATTTGCCATGGGGCAGGCAGCGCCGGCCGCGCCGGCACACGCCGCGGCACCGGATGCGCCGGTCACGCAGAACGGCTATGAGATCAAGCAGTCGGCGGACCTGGGCGGGCATATCGTGAGCAAGTCCGGCAGCGGGGAGATGTACGACACGCTGGTGAATATTCAGTCCGGGCCAAGGGTGCTGGGCGAGACGTTCGCGATGCATGCAGTGGCGGGCACGAAGCATCCCCTCTTCGATTCCCTGAGCGCGATCAGCAGCGGGTTCGGCGGCGACCCGAACAACTTCGCCAAGCTGGATGTTTCCAAGGGGAAGACGTACGAGTTCAACGGGATCTTCCGGCGCGACCGGCAGTACTTCGACTACGACCTGCTGGGCAATCCGTCGATTCCGGCGACAACTGTCCCTTACGGGATGGTCGCCGGTGTACCAACCGCTGGGTCCTTCCGGTGGTCGCAGCTGAACCAATCGCCGGTGATGTTCAATACGGTGCGCCGCATGACGGACACCAACCTGACGATCCTGCCGCTCTCGAAGGTGACGTTCCGGGTCGGCTACTCGCAGAACATCTTCCAGGGGCCGAGCCTGAGCCCGGGAGGATACGATATCGGCAAGAACACGTTGTTGCTCGCAGGAGTACCAGCGCAACAGCACAGACGACTTCACGGGCGCAATCGATTGGAAGCCGTGGGAGCACACCAGGATCACCTACGAGGAGCAGGTCGATCACTACAAGGCCGATTCGCGTTTTACGGTTGCGCCTGAGCGCGCTTTAACGCGCAAGAGGCCGATGGCACACCGGTCTCGCTGGGCAACTGGGACGGTGTTGTCACACCGGCGACGCCCTACACCATCGCTTCCTGCAACACGGCAAGCATGGGCACAGCCTATACCAGCGCTGCGACCTACACCATCTTCTCTGCCCCCCGACACCCGGTGGCCTGCCCATCGTCAATCCAGCTTGCGACGTGATCACAAGCTACCTGCGCTCTCAGCCGACGCGAACCCTGTTTCCAACGGAGATGGTGCGGTTCCAGAGCTCCAGCATCAAGAACATCGCAACCAACGGCGACTTCCGCTACTCCGTATCCACAAGCAACATGCCCAACTACTATGAGAACTTCCAGGGTCTGGATGGGTCGATCCGCTCGGCGACGTTTACCGGCGCGACGACCGCGCAGCGGCGGATGGTGAGCTTCGACTATGGACTGACGTGGGATGCAACCAAGACGATCAGCCTGTCCGATCAGGTCACCTTCTCCAATCTTCACCAGCCGGGCAATGCGAATATCACTCCCGGAATCACGCAAAATACGCCGGCCAACCGCGGCAACGAGACCATCAACTACTCGGGGACGCTGGCCTCGGGGGCCAATTACACGGTTTCCGGCAACCCCACCGGCCTCGTGCCGCTCTACGCTTACTTCGGCCAGAAGTTCCTGACCAACAACGCGACCGTGAGCTGGGACGCGTCGACGCGAGCCACGCTCTCGCTGACCTATCGCTACCAGGCGCACACCGTGATTCAGACCAGCGGGACCGGGCCGTCCAGCAACCTGATCGGCATTGACGAGAATGGCGGAATCTTGAATGCGGCGTTGCGGCCGACCGACACTGGAACATGAATGGCTCGGTCGAGATTCTTTACGCCGACAATGCGCTTGACGCCGGTGGGTGCGCGGCAGACCAAGCATTACCGGGTCCACACCACGTACAGACCGAGGCCCTGGGCGACGATGTCCGGCGCCTACAACGATCTGGAACGGCATAACAACACCAACAACACGGGCACGGCCCCGATCGATGGGCCGCTGGGCCATGTGGACCACAGCCGGAATGTGAAGCATGGCGCTGTGACCTGTCGCCGAATGAGCATTATGGATTCGACCTCAACTACGCGTACTCGGATGTGTATACGTCGACCAACATCTGCTATCTGAGCGGCGCCTCGGCGACGATACCGGGCACTGCATCGACTACAAGCACGGGCGCGGCGAACATATGCCCAGGAGTCTCGTCGCGGGCCGAGCACGGTGCTGACGGACTGGGGGCCGATCGAAGGACTTTATGGATGCGCCGACGCAATATGCCTCCATTGGCGCCTGACCTATTCGCCGGTCAAGGCGGTCCGCACGAGCGCGGGGTATCGCATCAGCGCGGTGAGCGGCAACCAGTTCTTCGCCGATGCGCAGGAGGTCAATGGGTCGCTGCAGTCCGCATATCAGTCTCCCTTTGTGAATTTTGCGTGGACGGTGCATCCTGGGTTGATTTGGAGGGCGGAATACAACTACTACGGCTATGGCGAGGGCGGGGCCTCCGGCGCGCCATTCTGTAGCACTTCCACCTCGGCGACGGCTACGGTTGTGCCTTGCAACTCGCCCACGCTGACGGGGCCAACGGGTCTGACCGAATCGCCCTCGGGGTTGACCGCGCCGCGAAACTTTCACGCGAACAATGTAACGCTTGCGATGCACTATGAGTTTTGAGATCCAGATGACACAGGAAGTTAATTTCTTCAGGAACCAGGAGATTGCTAGTGAAGACTTATGACTGGAATTACTCTTGCCGCGGTGATGGCGGCTTCAACCACGGCGGCGTTTGCGCAGGGATCGGGCGCGGACACCTATAAGGCGAAGTGTGCGATGTGCCACGGGGCGGACGGATTGGCGGCGAACGCGATGGGTAAGATGTACAAGATTCCGCCCTTCAACTCGCCCGACGTGGTAAAGGCGTCGGATGCGGACCTGATCGCCGCGACCAAGAACGGTAAGGGCAAGATGCCGGCCTACGCAGGCAAGTTGACCGACCCGCAGATCAAGGATGTGGTGGCGTACATTCGGACGTTACAGAAGTAGAGGGCGGCGATGGACCGATCTGAAGGCCTGAAGAAGAACTGGGTCCGGCCATTTCTGTTCTATGGAAATAACCGGATCAGCCTGATTGGCGGGGCGCTTACCAGCGCCTCCGCGCTGATCCTGGTTGGCTTCTGGGTCGTCACTCTGTTTGGGCGCGGCGGTCCGAACAACCCCTACATCGGCATTATCTTCGACCTGATCTTGCCGGGGCTGTTTGTGTTTGGGCTGCTGCTGATCCCGGTGGGCATGTTTCTGCGGCAGCGGCGGCTAAAGGTTGCTGGGCAGATACCATCTATCTATCCGGAGATCAATCTCAATGATCCCGTTTTTCGGCACGGGGTCGACTTTGTCGTGGCGGCGACGTTTATCAACTTTGTGATCGTGGGGACGGCGAGCTATCGCGGAGTTGCTTATATGGACACGCCATCGTTCTGCGGGCAGGCGTGCCATGTGATGGGGCCGGAGTACGCGGCTTACCACGTCTCGAACCACTCGGGCGTGGCGTGTACGGAGTGCCACATTGTTCCTGGAGTGCAGGGTTTTGTGCATGCGAAGGTGAATGGCACGAAGCAGATGTTGATGGTGATGACGCAACAAATATCCGACGCCGATCATGGCGGATGACAAGGTGCCGCCGGCGTGGACGACCTGCTTGAACTGCCATACCGCGGACCAGTACATCGGCGACAAGCTGCTGGTGGAGACAGCGTATGGTGACGATGAGAAGAACTCGAAGACGAGCACGGTGGTGGTGATGCATGTGGGCGGGCGCGACTCGTATCTCGCAGTTGAGCGGGATCCACGGCGCGCATCTGGGGCACATTGAGTACATCGCGACGGACACAACGCACCAGACGATCAACTGGGTAGGGAAGACGAACGGCGATGGGTCGGTGACGGAGTATGTGTCGGGCGATGCGAAGGCGGCGATGACGGGCGTGCGGCGCACCATGGACTGCATCGACTGCCACAACCGGGCGGCGCACTCCTTCACAACGCCCGAGGAGGCGCTGAACAAGAAGATGGCGCAGGGCACGCCGAGCGCGGCGCTGCCGTTTGTGCACAAGCAGGGGCTGGCGCTGCTGAAGGCGGATTATGTGTCGCCGGAGGATGCGAGCGCGAAGATTGCCGCGGGGCTGGAGGCTTTCTATCAGACGCAGTATCCGGCGGTATGGAGCGGGCAGCGGGGACAGATCGAGCAGGCGGCGAAGACGCTGACGACGATCTATGGGGAGAATGTGTTTCCGTATATGAAGGTGACGTGGGGGACGCACCCGAACAATATTGGGCATACTGCATACCCGGGGTGCTTCCGTTGCCACGATGGGAGCCACAACACGAAGGATGGGAAGAGCATTACGAACGACTGCGCGGCGTGCCACAATCTGGTGGCGGTGGATGAGGTGAATCCGAAGCAGTTGGCGGATTTGGGGATTCAGTAGGGCCGGGTGGGATTGAGGGCAAGGTAGAAGCAGATTCCTCCGCTGCGCTGCGGAATGACAAGAGTGAAGGTGCGGGCGGATTACATCGCACCCATCGCGATGCGATGGATGGGGCACCCGGGCGTTCAGGCTGGGTCAGAATTTCAAATGCGGGTTCAGTGGATGAGTTCTTCGCGCATGGCTTCCATCTCGGCGAGGGCGTGCTGGTTGCCGGTGCGGTTGGCGGCGGCGATGCCGGCATGGAGGCGTTCGAGGGCGGCTTCGGTGCGGCCGAGCTTGGCGAGGGTCTGCGCGGACATCTGGTAGGCGGGGACGTAGTCGGGCGCGTGGGCGATGAGGGTGGAGAACTCGGCGAGCGCGGCCTCGGGGTTGCCGCGGATGGCGTGTTCCATGGCAAGGCCGTAACGGGCGAAGGCGTTGGTGGGGTCGAGTTCGAGAATTTCGGTGAGAGCGGCGAGCTTGTCCATGGGTTGATTCTAGTGGCTCACGGGATAAAGGCCGACCGCGGATTTGCGCGGATGAACACGGATTAAGAACAAGAAAATGAATTGCTCTGATCCGTGTTTGCGGTGGGATTTAGAATGGTGGGATGGGCGATGAGGGGCGTGGCTCGCGGAGGGTGGCGGAGTCGCAGTCGGAGCGCAGCGAGATTGTGTTTCCGGGCGACACAAACGCGCTGGGGAACCTGTTTGGCGGACGGCTGATGCAGTTTATCGACCTGGTGGGTGCGGTGGCGGCGTCGCGCCATGCGAGGGCGATTACGGTGACGGTGTCGATGGACCACCTGGATTTTGTGGCGCCGGTGCATGTGGGGGATTTTCTGATTCTGAAGGCGAGCGTGAACCGGGCCTTCCGGACCTCGATGGAGGTTGGGGTGAAGGCGATGGTGGAGGATGTGCGCGAGGGGCGGCTGAGGCATGTCTCTTCGGCGTACCTGACGTATGTTGCGGTGGACCGCGATGGGCGGGCGATCTCGGTGCCGCAGGTGATTCCGGAGACTGAGCATGAGAAGCGGCGGTTTGAGGATGCGGGGCGGCGGCGCGAGATGCGGGGCAGCGAGACGGCGAGGAAGAAAGAGATGCGGGCGGCGCTGGGTGTGGGTTGGCACGTTTGAGACAGTTGTGAGTTGGTAGTAAAGGCAAAGGCAGCGGGCCCGAGGTTCGTCAATCGGCGACCATGAGTTCGCCGGGGACGATGGGGCGGGTGCGGGGGAAGGCGCCGCGGCGGGCGGCGAAGGCCATGAGGGTAAGCGTGGCGACGAAGACGATGAGCTTGACGATGGCTGCGGTGTGGGTGGCGGGGAGGGTCTTCCAGGCGAGCATGAGGACGGCCTGCGCGACGACGACGGCCCAGACGCGAGCCGTAGAAGTAGCGGCGCTCGGTGCCTTCGCCTTTGGTGGAGGGCGGACGCGCGGGAGGAGGCCGGTGGCGCCGAGCAGCAGGATGATGGCGCAGAGCGGCGCGTAGGCGTAGGTGTAGATCTGCTTCATGTACCAGACGCCGGTGGCGGCGGCGATGATGAGGCCGGCGAGGTTGAGCAGGGCGAAGCTGAGGACGGCGTTCCAGGCGAAGGTGTAGCAGACGCGGCGGTAGAGGGGGTTGGGCTTGTCCTCGTCGAAGCGAAGGATGTAGGGGCGGGGTTCGGCAGCCGGGGAGCGAGCCGCGGAGGCGGCGATGCCGGTGCCGAGGAGGACGAGCGCGAGCCAGGCGAGATTGCCGCGGCCGAAGCCGTGCGCGAAGAGCGAGAAGGTGAGCGGGCCGGGCGCGAGGAAGAAGACCCAGATCCAGAGGGGCCAGTGGGCGAGGCGGTAGAGGCGGGTGTTGCGCTCGCGCATTGTGCGGGCCTGGGCGTACTCCAGCTTGCCGCGGTAGGGCATAGGCGGAAGTCTCGCAGAGGGGTTGCGGGCGCGTCAATCGGGAGGCCGCGGGTGACGGATGCTACATTTGGGTTCAGTCTGGCGCGGGTGCCGTGAGCGGAGCCATGACTTGAACAACAGTGCGCAGGAACTGGCGGCGGAGACGGAGGCGGACGGCAGGCGCGGCGCGAGCCACTGCGCTGAAGCGGGAGCTGGGGCTGTGGGACCTGGTGCCGATGCAGATCCTGCTGGTGGTGGGGATTACCTGGGCGGGGATCGCGGCGAAGCAGGGCGGGACGCACGTCTGGTTCTGGCTGGCGGCGATTGTGACGATGTTTGTGCCGCTGGCCGCGGTGACGGGGTGGTGCGCGAAGGTGTGGCCGCTTGAGGGCGGGGTGTACCAGTGGACGAAGTATGCGCTGGGGCCGTTTGCGGGATTTATGAGCGCGTGGAACTTTGGCTTGTGGGCGCTGCTGGCGGTGTCGAACGTTGGGATTTTGACGGCGACCAGCCTGAGCTATGGGCTGGGGCCGCGCGCGGCATGGATGCAGGAGAGCCACACGCTGATTGCGGCGTTCACGATTGGGCTGTTTGCGGTGATGCTGGTGGTGAACCTGCCGGGGTTTGGGATCGGCCGGTGGGTGGCGCACTTCGGCACGGCGGTGACGGTGCTGGTGACGGTGCTGCTGATGGGGCTGCTGTTCTACCATCCGCATGCGAGTGCGGCGCATCCGCATGTGAATCCGCAGGCGCCGTTCAGCTTTGCGGTGCCGGCGATGACGCTGCTGAGCGTGAACATCTTTACCAAGATGGCGATGAATGCGTTGAGCGGGCTGGAGCAGGTGGCGGTGTTTGCGGGGGAGACGCGCGAATCCGGGGCGCGCGATCATGCGGTCGGCGTGGATCGCGGCGCCGATCATCGCGGTGATTTATATCCTGATGACGGGCTCGATGCTGGCGTATACGCCAGCGGCGAAGGTTGATCTGACGGGGCCGATTCCGCAGATTCTTTCGGCGGCGTTTGGCGGCGGACAGGCGGGCGCATCGGGATCGATTGGGGATTGATGCTGGGCCGCGCGACGATCCTGGTGCTGGCGGTGGCGCTGGTGGCGCAGTATGCGGTGATCGTCGCGGAGACGAGCCGGCTGCCGATGGTGGCGGGTTGGGATGGGATGATCCCGGCGTGGTTTACGCGGCTCGATCCGCGTTGGAAGACGCCGACGCGATCGATTGCGGTGATTGTGCTGGCGGCGATTGCGATGGGATTACTGGCGACCTACGGGACAGGGGCGCAGGAGGCGTTTCAGGTGATCAATTCTGCGGGGAACGTCTTCTATGGGATCTATTACATGATGATGTTTGCGATTCCGCTGGTGGTGGGGGGAAGGTTTGGGACGCGCGCGGGATTCTGGTTGAAGCTGGCGGCGGCGAGTGGGTTTGCGGTGACCGCGCTGTCGATGGGGTTCAATGTGGTGCCGATTGTGGACGTGACCAGCAAGTGGGAGTTCGCGGCCAAGGTCGCGGGCGCGGCGCTTGCATTGAACCTGGTGGGTGTGGCGATCTATTGGAATGGGACGCGGCGCGGGCGCGTGACTTAGGACCTGGTCGCGGCGGCCTTGATGTTGGTCATGTACACATCCAGATTGTGGGTGGGTCCGAAGATGTGGGCCATGACGAAGCGATAGATCGGCGGGTGGATGAAGCCTGCCTCGGTGATGTGGAGGGTGGTGGTGCCGGGTGATGGGCCGGGCGAGAGCTCATAGATCCAGGTGCCGCCGTAGGTGGCGTTGGGGTCATCGAGGAGGACATCACGGCGAAGGGGCGCGGCAGTGTGGATTGCAAGGAAGGTCATCTTTTGCCCGTGGCCGAGGTCTTCGGTCCAGTGGTCCTCTTTTCCGTCGGGGCCATCCTCGGGCGACAGCATGGTGACGGATTTGACGGCAGGGCGCCAGGAGGCGCCGTTGGCGACATCGGTGATGATGGCGAAGACCTTGTCCGGCGGCGCCTGAACAACTCCGGTGACCGAGATGGAGTGGTTGACCGGCAGGGTGGCGCCGTCGAGATAGGCGATCCCGCCGGCGAAGACGACCACCAGCACAAGGAACACCAGGATGCGGACAACGATCTTCATGCAGAACTCCGTGAGCGGCGTGGGACGGGCGATGGGTACGGTAGCCAGCTTACGGGAGTTGGCCGAAAGTTGCCAGGCAACCTATAGAATCACTGTCTATGACGAGACAGTCGGTGAAGAGACGGTCGGTGCTGAAGGGGATGGGTGCGGGAGCGATCGTTTCCGCGATGGGCGGGGCCGCGATGGGTGGGATTGAGGCGCTCGCACAGGCCGCGACGGAGACGGGTACAGGCAGTGCGGTGGTGTATGAGTTGCGGGTCTACCACACATATGAGGGGAAGCTGGACGACCTTTTGGCGCGCTTCCGCGACCACACGATCACGATCTTCAAGCGGCACGGGATGGAGAGCGTCGCCTACTGGACGCCGACTGAGGATCCGCTGAAAGGGAAGACGCTGTTCTACATCCTGCGCCATCCCAGCCGCGAGGCGGCGACGGCGAACTGGGCGGCGTTCCGCGCGGACCCGGAATGGCAGAAGGTAAGCGCGGCGAGCGAGGCCAATGGCAAGCTGGTGGAGTTGACGGAATCGACGTATTTGAAGCTGACGGATTTCTCGCCCAGGGTCTAGTGTCGCGGCGATCCACAGCCGTAAGGCTGAGCGGATGCGCGAGGATCTCCGTCCTTCGCTACAATTGGTGCGGAGTACGACACACAATTAGAACGGAGACTTTGCCATGTCCGATGCATCCGCCGCATTCCTTTCTGCTCTTGACTGCACGCCTTGAGCGCTACGACTTGCTCCAGCATCCCTTACTACCAGGCGTGGTCGAAGGGCGAGCTGACGCGCGAGGATCTGCGCGAGTATGCGGCGGAGTACTGGCACCATGTGTCGGCGTTCCCGGCGTATCTGAGCGCGCTGCACTCGCGGCTGCCGGATGGCAAGCTGCGGCGGATGGTGGCGGAGAACCTGGCGGACGAAGAGGGGCTGGCGCATGGGGACGTCGCGCACAGCGATATGTGGATGGACTTCGCTGCCGGGATGGGCGCGGAGGAGCTGAGGTGCGGGAGCGTGAGCTTGCGCCGGAGACGCGTGCGCTGCTGGAGCACTTCCGCGCTGCGATGCAGGGGTCGCCTGCGGCTGCGCTGGCGGCGCTGTATGCATACGAGTCGCGCGTGCCGGCGATTGCGAAGACCAAGGCGGAGGGTCTGGAGAAGCACTACGCGACGGACGCCGCGGACGCGGCGCTACTTTACGGTGCATACGACGGCGGATGTGTTTCACGCGCAGGTGTGGCGGGATGCGCTGACGGCGGAGCTGGCGGCGCATCCGGAGGAGCGTGAGGCTGCGCTGCGCGCGGGCGAGGATGCGGCGCGGATGCTGTGGGCGACGCTGGATGGGGTGGAGCGGGCGCGGCAGACGCGGGCGGTTACGGCGGCTTGAAGTTGGGTTTGCGGGTGACTGCTTTGCGGAGGGTGCGCGCGGTTTGGCTGGCGGTTGTGCTGGCGAGTGTTTGCGTGGGTGCGGCTGGGGCGCAGGAGGTTTGGCGGTTCGACCAGACGGCGTCGCTGGGTGGGCATGCGGTGAAGGTGCTGGGGCATCCGCAGGTGATTGAGACGGAGCTGGGCAAGGCGGTCGCGTTCAATGGCGTGGACGATGCGCTGATGGTGGATGTGCATCCGCTGGCGGGGGCGGCGACGTGGACGTGGGAGATGATCTTCCGGCCGGATGCGGATGGCGCGGCGGCGCAGCGGGTGTTTCACTTGCAGGTGAGGGACCCGGCGACGGGCGCGGACATTGCGGACCGGATGCTGTTCGAGATTCGGATTGTGAAGGGGCAGTGGTGCCTGGACAGCTTTGCCACCTCGGCGGGGCAGGGGGCGACGCTGCTGAACTGCGAGAAGCTGCATCCGCTGGGGCAGTGGGCTCGGGTGACGGCGGTCTACGACGGGGCTACCTTGCGGAACTATGTCGGCGATGAGCTGCAGGGTGAAGCGGCGGTGAAGCTGGCGCCGCAGGGTGCGGGGCACGCTTCGGTGGGGGTGCGGATCAATCTGGTGAACTACTTCAAGGGGGCAATCTACGAGGCGCGCTTTACGCGGCGCGCGCTTGGGGTTGGGGATTTTCTGAGGATGCCCGCGCATTGAGAGGCGGGAATCTCTAACGCAGAAGTCGCTGGTCGAGTACGGCGCTTTGGGTCTCTGAGATTGAGATGCGGGCGGCATCCGGATGGAGCGGGTTCAGCAGATAGTTGAAGGTATCGGGAAGGATCGCTGAGGGGACACGGGCGAGTACGGAGCGCTTCGACTTGAGCCAAGTGTCGCCGAGAGAGCGGGTGAGGATGAGGTCGGTCTTCCACGCGTCTCCTTCGGGGACGCGAAGGAGCGGGGTGTCTAGCTTGCCGGGAACGCTGACGCGCAGCAACTTGAACGCGGGTGGGAGTTCGTCGTCTTCGAGTTCGAGATGAACCAGGACTTCGATGAGAGCGCCGGGTGGCGATGCCGCAAGATAGACAACCGGCAGCCCTGCCGTGTTCCAGCGCGCAGAGTAGAGGCGCCCGCCCTCGCCGTCAAGGGATGGGTATTCGGTGAGACGCCAGAGATACATTCCTGTTTGTTGTTGAGGCATGATGTTATCTCCTCAGCAACCAGCAGGGACTGGCCGCTTTCGATTTCGACCGAAATCATACACCCTATGGCCTGTTGAATACTGGACCTTGGCTGCGATCACTGAAGAGCCTCTAGGCGAACATACCGTGTTCAATCTGGCCGAGCATCTCTTCGACCGCGCGGCCGCCGACATCGGTGCGGAGCATCTCAAGCGGGGTGCGGCCTTCGAAGCGGCGCTTGGGCTTGTTGAGCCAGGCGCGCGCGCGGTCGAAGTTGCCGAAGACGCGGACTGCTTGGTCAAAGATGCGGACGAGGCGGGCGAGCTTGTCGGACTCGTCGCGGGAGAGGGGCTCGCGGCGGGCGCGGCGGTGCTTGAGAGTGCGCGCTGGGATGACGACATCGTAGAGGTCTTTGAGTGCGAGACCGGAGGCGGCGACGAAGTCGGACATGGTCGCCGTGGGGACGCCGGACTCTATGCGGGAGAGGTCGAGGCGAAGGGTGGTGAGGAAGGGCTTGGTTTGGGTCGATTTGGCGAGCGAAGGCATAGGGACATTATGCCATAGAGCTATCGGCAATGTGTCCCCTAGGCGATGGCGGCGGTGACGAGGGATTGGGCTTCGGTTTGGATTTGTTTGAGGTGGGCTTCGCCGTTGAAGGATTCGGCGTAGATCTTGTAGACGTCTTCGGTGCCGGAGGGGCGGGCGGCGAACCAGCCATTTTCGGTGGTGACCTTGAGGCCGCCGATGGGCGCGTGGTTGCCGGGGGCTTCGGTGAGGATGGCGGTGATGGGCTCGCCGGCGAGCGTGGTGGCGGTGACCTGCGAGGCAGAGAGTTTGGCGAGCTTGGCCTTCTGCTCCTTGGTGGCGGCGGCGTCGATGCGCTGGTAGACGGGCGAGCCGTACTTTGCGGTGAGATCGAGGTAGAGCTGGCCGGGGTCTTTGCCGGTGACGGCGGTCATCTCGGCGGCGAGGAGCCCCATGATGAGGCCGTCTTTGTCGGTGGTCCAAACCGTGCCGTTGCGGCGGAGGAAGCTGGCGCCGGCGGACTCTTCGCCGACGAAGCCAAGGGAGCCGTCGATCAAGCCGTCGACAAACCACTTGAAGCCGACGGGGACTTCGAGCATGGGGCGGCCGAGGCCTTTGGCGACGCGGTCGATGATGGAGGAGGAGACGAGGGTCTTGCCGATGCCGACGTGCGCGGCCCACTCCGGGCGGTGGGTGAAGAGGTACTGGATGGAGACGGCGAGGTAGTGGTTGGGGTTGAGCAGGCCGGCGGTGCGGGTGACGATGCCGTGGCGGTCGTGGTCGGTGTCGCAGGCCCAGGCCACGTCGAATTTATCTTTATTGGCGATCATGCTGGCCATGGCGTAGGGGCTGGAGCAGTCCATGCGGATGCGGCCGTCCCAGTCGAGGGTCATGAAGCGGAAGGTGGGGTCGACGTAGGGGTTGAGGATTTGTAACGGAAGGCGATACTTTTCCGCGATGCGCGGCCAGTAGTGGACGCCGGCGCCGCCCAGGGGATCGACGGCGAGCTTGAGGGTGGTGCCGGCGAGTGGGGTGAAGTCGATGACGTTGCCGAGGTCGTTGACGTAGGCGGTGATGTAGTCGTGATGGTGTGTGGTTGCGGCGTTGAGTGCCTGGGTGTAGGGGATGCGGTTGACGCCTGCCAGCTTCTTAGCGATCAGGTCGTTGGCGCGGTTCTCGATCCACTTGGTGGCGGTGGTGTCCGCGGGGCCGCCGTGGGGCGGGTTGTACTTGAAGCCGCCATCTTCGGGAGGGTTGTGGGAGGGGGTGATGACGATGCCGTCACTCCATTGCATGGAGCCATCGCGAGCGTCGCGCGCAAGATCTTCCTGAGACGGAGTCTTGCCGCCGTTGAGCTTCGCGTTGTAGGTGAGGATGGCATGGGAGAGGACTGGCGTGGGGGTATAGGCGAGCTGGTCGTCCACCATTACCTCGATATTGTTAGCTGCCAGGACCTCGAGGGCGGTGGCGAAGGCGGGCTCGGAGAGGGCGTGGGTGTCCTTGGCGAGGAAGAGCGGGCCGGTGAAGGACTGGGTGCGGCGATAGTCGACGATGGCCTGGCTGATGGCGGCGATGTGGTCATCGTTGAAGCTGCCGCTGAGCGCGCTGCCGCGATGGCCGGAGGTGCCGAAGGCGACACGTTGAGCGGAGTTGGCGGGATCGGGGTGCAGCGAGTAGAAGAGGGTGATGAGGCGCGGGATGTTGACTAGGGTGTCGGGCGTGGGGAAGGTGCCGGGTTGGTTGGCGGTGACGCTGGGCATTGCGAGGCTC
This sequence comes from uncultured Acidobacteriaceae bacterium, assembly GCA_963808025.1. Taxonomy (GTDB): domain Bacteria; phylum Acidobacteriota; class Terriglobia; order Terriglobales; family Acidobacteriaceae; genus Edaphobacter. The sequence continues at coordinate 183,538 of CAWEEI010000001.1, forward strand.
CGTTGCTGTGTCTATGCAGTCTATGGGATGCGGGCGGCTTGGTATCTAGCCTACACATTCGGCAACAATCTGATGGTCACTCGGCTGCGGTGCGTTTGCGGCGTAAGATTTTTGGTGATGGCTCCTTTGACTCATACGCCGATCACAAGCCGGGCAAATGCGCGGGTGAAGCAGCTGCGTGCGGCCTTGGCCGGCAATGCGCGGCTGGCCGGCGGCATGGTGGCGCTTGAAGGCGAGACGATGCTGCGCGAGGCATTGCGCAGCGGGCTTCCGCTGCGGGCGGTGTTTATCAGCGAAGGGATTGAGGCTCCGGCGTGGCTGCCAGAGGGCGTCGAGGTGCTGGTGGTTGTTGCGGAGGTGTTTGCGAGTGCGGTCGACACGCAGCATCCTCAGGGTATCGCGGCTCTAGTTGAGACGCGGGAGTGGACGCTGGAGGCGATTCGGACGTCGAATCCGCTGATGCTCGTCGCGGTGGGTTTGCAGGACCCTGGAAATCTGGGGACGTTGATTCGGTCGGCGGAGGCGTTCGGAGCGACTGCGGTGCTGACGACGCCAGGGACGGTGAGTGCGTGGAACCAGAAGGCGATGCGGGCGTCGGCGGGTTCGGTGTTTCGCGTGCCGGTGGTGGAGGTGACGGAGGGTGAGATCGCGGCGATGAAGGCGCAGGGGGTGCGGTTCTATGCGGCGGTCGCGGGAGCGGGCGGCGGCGCTTCAGTGTCGGCGATTCAGGCTGCGTATGCCTCGGCGTGCGCGCTGATGATCGGCAACGAGGGCGCAGGGCTGGGGCCGGAGTGGCTGGCGCTGGCCGATGAGTGCATTACCATCCCTATGCCGGGACGCGTGGAGAGTTTGAACGCTGCGGTGGCGGGATCGTTGCTGCTGTTTGAGGCGTACCGGCAGAGGGCGCAGCTGGTGCCGCACAACAGCGAGAGCGCGCTATGAGTTTGTTCGATACATCGCCGATGGCCGGGCCGTCGGCCGGGCTTCGTCAGGCGCCGCTGGCGGAGCGCATGCGGCCGCGCACGCTGGATGAGTTTGTGGGGCAGCAGCATCTGCTGGGGCCGGGCAAGCCGCTGCGGCTGGCGATTGAGCATGACGATCCGACATCGATGATCTTCTGGGGGCCTCCGGGCACGGGCAAGACGACGCTGGCGAAGATTATTGCGGCGATGACGCAGGCCACGTTCATTGAGTTCTCGCGCGGTGATGTCGGGCATCAAGGAGATCAAGGCGGTGATGGCCGATGCGGAGAAGGCGGCGAAGTATGGGCAGCCGGACGATCCTGTTTGTCGATGAGATCCATCGGTTCAACAAGGCGCAGCAGGATGCGTTTCTGCCGTATGTGGAGCGCGGGGCGATCCGGCTGATTGGGGCGACGACGGAGAACCCGTCGTTCGAGCTGAACGCGGCGCTGCTGTCGCGCTGCCGCGTCTATACGCTGGAGCCGCTGAGCGAGGCGCAGATCGTTGCGCTGCTGCAGCGGGCGCTCAGCTGATAGCGTGCGCGGGCTGGGCGAGACGCAGACCAGCGCGGACGAGGACGCGCTGGCCACGATTGCGTCGTATGCCAGCGGCGATGCGCGCAATGCGCTGAACGCGCTGGATGTGGCGGCGAACCTTGCGGCGGAGCAGCCGGACCGTCGCATCACGAAGGAGATTGCCGCGGAGGCGCTGCAGCGGCGGGTGCTGCTCTACGACAAGCAGGGCGAGCAGCACTACGACATCATCTCCGCGCTGCACAAGAGCGTGCGCAACTCGGATGCGGATGCGGCGCTTTACTGGCTGGGGCGGATGCTGCAGGCGGGCGAAGACCCGATGTATGTGGCGCGGCGCGTGGTGCGGATGGCGGTGGAGGACATTGGGCTGGCCGCGCCGGAGGCGCTGAATCTGTGCCTGTCGGCGCGGGATGCGATGCACTTTCTGGGTTCGCCGGAGGGCGAGCTCGCGCTGGCGCAGGCGGTGGTCGTATCTGGCGCTGGCGCCCAAGTCGAACGCGGTCTACACGGCGTATGGCGCGGTGTTGCAGCGACATTGAGGCCACGGCAGCGGAGCCGGTGCCGCTGCACCTGCGCAATGCGCCGACGAGGCTGATGAAGTCGCTGGACTACGGCAAGGGCTACCAGTATGCGCACGATGTGGAGGGACGCGTCGCGGATATGGAGTGCCTTCCACCGTCGTTGGCGGGACGGCGTTACTACCAGCCCACGCAGGAGGGCCGCGAAAAGGCGCTGGCGCAGCGGATGGAGGAGATCCGCCGAATCCGCGAGAGCAAACGCGGGATGTGACCTACCGACGGACGGGACGCGGTGGAGGCGCGTGCAGGATCACACGGGTGCGCTCGCGCGTCATCCGGATATGGCAGGCGAGGGGGTCGAGCACGGAGCCGCATCTCGTGTCGCGTACGCTGATCCAGGCGATCTGGTCTGGATCGGTGATCATCCAGGCGGTCGCATTGGTAACATTGTGGGTCTGCTCCAGGTAGGAGGCTGCGTTCATGTCGATGTCGGAGGCGTCGGCGTTCATCTGGTCGCAGTCGTTGTACTCCTGTCCGTTGGCGGGAGCGCAGTAGTCCTCGTCGTGCTCAAGCAGTATCTTCTTGTTAGAGCCGGTGATGAAGTAGCGCGTGGTCAGCGGGGGAATGCTCTCCGCCTGCGACCACGCGGCGAGGTCGGCGGCGAATGCGGGAGGAAGCTCGCTTGCGTCGAGCAACATCTCCTTCACCACCTGCCGCGAAAAGACATTGACGGTTGGCGTGGGCTCGCCGTTTGTGGGATGGAAGAAGAACCCGCCCAGCCCGATCCCATCCTGCAGATCGATCCAAAGAAAGCCCTTGCCAACGAGTAACGGCCCCATGTGGCCGGAGAGCAATAGATAGCGTCCATCGCGAATCTGAACCGGTTCGTTCGAGCCCTTGATCACTTCATCGAGAGCGTCATTCATCGATTTGTCCGACCCGTAGTGAAAGGTGCAGTCGGGGACAAAGGCGCGCATCAGTTTGTGGAACTGCTTGTCGCGGTACAAGTCGTCAGAGGTCGCACCGGCAAACTGATTGAGGAACGTGAGTTGGTCCTTCGGGATACGACCCTGAAAGAGCGCTGGGTCGTAGTTTGACGGCGGCGGTGTAGTGGTAGTCTGCGCGGTCTGCCCGGGCTGCGGTTCCGGCGCTTCCCGCACAATCGGCGCCGGTTCCTGTGCGGGCGGCTGTGCGTAGGGGCCGTCCTGCGTTGAGACTGCGTCCTGGGCCGGGGCATGCAGGCCGATGGACGCGGCGCCTAATGCCACGAACGAAGCGAGCAGGAATTTCAGCATGTGTGAGCAGGAAGATGGCATCGCCGGCCTCTGAATCCGATGCGCCAGATTGTATCGCGTCTTGCTTTCGTGAGGGTCAAGCATTCGCAGCGGCTTGGCGGCGGGATGCAAGGAAGGGTCCCCCGGGCCAGCTGGAGAAAATCTAGCTGATCGTCTGGAAGGTAGTTGCGGGGCGATTCTTTATGCGGACGATGATCCCGGCTAGCGCCATACCTAGGGCGGCCAGCAGGAGGCTGGGCGGCTCGGGGACTGCGCCGACGGGGGGTGGGGGCGGCGGAATTATGGGAAGGTTGGGAACGCCGCCGGGCGGGGGTGTGCTGCCGAGGATGGGAGGGGCGTAGGGAGAGAACGGCGGCTCGGTTTGTCCGGGCGGGATCTCGGCGACCTCGGGGGGGACCTCGTCGGGGAAGTCGATTTTGGTCCCTTCCGACGGGGGGATGTAGACGAACTCGGGCGGCGCTTCGAAGTCGGCTGGAGTGAAGAGCAGATCGAAGTTGGAGGGGTCGGTGGGAATGGCGCAGGCGAACTCCAGTTTGTTGACCGCCTCCTCCTGGGTCATGACGTATTTGGGGCGCTGGACTTTGGGGTTGGGCTTCCAGTTGGGGTGCTCTGCGCGCCATTTGGCCCAGGCGACGACCGTCGCCTGCTTGACCTTGTTGCGCACGGGTTTGCTGACGTAGGTGCGCACGTAGCGCTCGCAGGTCTGGGAGGCGTGGACCGCGAGCACGCCGACTGCCGCTGGGAGCAGGACGAAGCTCAGCACAGCGGTCTGGATTCGTGTACGCGATCTGCTCATCGGGCCCCCTTCGACTGACTTCTGCTCGGCTCTTACGGTGAATCTGTGGCTATCTCTCCGGATATCAGGCCCTTAGGGCGGGGGCTAATGGGTGAGATGCCAAACACCGGCGCCGCGTCGGAAGGTAGACACAAGAGGAACAGCTGACCGAGGCGCCGGCTAAGCCTGATGTGCCGCTACCCTTCTCGGTCGGCGCTTCGTTGTTTACTAGCTAAACACCATTTTTTCAGGCGGGTAGCTAACTCGTCAACAGGCAATAGCCAGATTTAACAACCTTTAGTTCCCGTTTCAGAATATGAGGCGCAAGGCGGCATGATTGGCGTGAATAGGATTTTGAGACCTATTGCGCGTCGCGGACGATGGCTTTGAGGACGAGGTCTTTGGTGAGGAGTTCGGGGAGGACGTCGGCGGGCGCGGCGGGCGCGGCGGGGTAGAGGACGTAGGTGGGGACGCCGGCGCGGCCGAAGGAGGCCAGCTTGCGGGTGATCTCGGGGTCCTGGTTGGTCCAGTCGGCTTTGAGCGTGACGACGTTGCCTTTGAGCAGGGCGGTTTCGACTTCGGCGGACTTGAGGACGGCGCGCTCGTTGAACTGGCAACTGAGACACCAGGCGGCGGTGAAGTCGATGAAGACGGGATGGCCGGCGGCGCGGGCTGCATCGAGGGCCTGGGGGGAGTAGGGGGCCCAGGCAGTTGCCGGTTGCCGGTTGCCGGTTGCAGGTTGGGTGGAGGATGGTTGCGCGGTGGAGGTTGTCCGTTGGCCGCTTGACGAGTGGGTCTGTGAGAGGGGGATGGCGAGGGCAAGGACGATGAGAGCGGCCGCGGCGATGCGGCTGGGCCACTGGGCGGGCCAACGGCCGAGGACCCATCCGGCGATGGCGAGGATGAGGAAGGCGGCGAGAAGCAGAGCGAGCTGGTCGACGCCGTCGCCCGCGAAATGCTGACCGTAGACCCAGGCGAGCCAGATGGCTGTGGCGAAGAGCGGGACGGCTGTGACTTGCTTGACGACGTCCATCCACGCGCCGGGCTTGGGGAGGACGCTCACCCAGGCGGGGTGCCAGCTGAGGAGGACGTAGGGAGCGGCGAGGCCGAGCGCGATGGAGGTGAAGATGGCGAAGGTGATGGCCGCTGGTTGGGCGAGGGCGAAGCCGACGGCGGCGCCCATGAGCGGGGCGGTGCAGGGAGTGGCGACGACGGTGGCGAGGACGCCGGTGAAGAAGCTGCCGGCGTAGCCGTGCTGTTTGGCGGCGGGGCCTTCGACCAGCGAGGTGCCGAGCGAGGTGAGGGAGAGGCCGATGTCGAACTGGCCGGCGAGGGAGAGGGCGAAGAAGAACATGAAGGAGGCGAGGATGGCGACGAAGATGGGGGATTGCAGGTGGAAGCCCCAGCCGATCTGGCTGCCGGTGGCGCGGAGGATGAGCAGCAGCGCGACGATTGCCCAGAAGGATGCGAGGATTCCGGCGGCGTAGACGAGGCCGTGGCGGCGCAGAGTGGCGCGCTGCTGGGCGGAGCTTTGGAGGAGCGAGAGGCCTTTGAGGAAGAGGACGGGGAAGACGCAGGGCATCAGGTTGAGGAGGATGCCGCCGAGGAAGGCGAGGCCGATCTGGCCCGCGGTGGCAGCGATGGTCGGTGCGTCTGCGGTTGATGCGGCGCTGCCGGGATCGCGTCCGTCGGTAGTTGCGGGGTTGCCGGTGACGGGCGCGGAGACTTCGTAGGCGACGGTTTCAGATAGCTTGAAGACGCCGCGCAGGGTGGCGGGGAGCGCGGCGAGGTCGGGGGAACGCTGGACGAACAACTGCACTCCGTCGCGTTGCGACTCGATCATCTGGTCGTCTGAGTTGGCGATGACGTCGGTGGCATCTTTGCCGGAGGGGCCGGTGTCGATGTACGGATAGAACTCTGCGTCGGTCTCGCGCGTGCCGTCGATCAGGGTGAGGTTGAATCCCTGGGTCCCGCCGGTGACGCTGAACTTTGCGCCGGGGGGCAGTGGGCCGGGGATAAGGGTCATCGCCTCGCCGAGTGCGCCGAGTTTGGGTTCCTGCTCGGGTTGCGGCGCGCCGGGCTGGACTGTTAGGTCGAGGCCGAGGTGGGCCTTGCCAGGGATGCAGACCTGCGCACAGACGAGCCAGGTGATCTGGGCGTCGAGGTGGGCTGGGCCGGGCTTGACGGTTGGCGCGGCGGCGATGCGGACGGGGAAGGCGACTTCGTCCTCGTAGCCGTAGTCCATCAGTGGGCCGAGGGAGAGGCGCTCGGGGATGGGAAATTGCATCGGGGCGGCGGTGAGTCCGGGGGGGAGGGTCCACGCGATGTGCGGCGGCTCGCCGGAGTCGCCGGGGTTGATCCAGTAGACGTGCCAGTGTTCTTCCATGGTGAGGACGAGGCCGACCATCTGCGCGCCGCCGGGAGCGATGGCGGGGCCGAGGGTGATGAGCTCTGCGGTGAGGTGCGGGGCTTTGACGGGGCCGGGGCCGCCGTCGCCGAGGGTGGGGAGCTGGGTGAGGGCCGCGGACGAGAATGCGCTCAGCGCCAACACAAGCCAGCATATTCTTAGCGCCGTCTTCACAATATCGATTGTAGCCGCGACCGCACTTGCATCCTCACGACTCACAACTACAAACTCACAACTGTCTTCTGTGCTCGACCATGATGCAGCGGTCCATGACGACGTGGATGCCGCCCTGCTCGGCGCGCTGAGCGGCTTCGAGGTTGACGATGCCGAGTTGAATCCAGAGATTGGGAAGGCCGAGTGCGAGCATCTCATCGACGATGGCGGGGATTGCGGCGGGCGGGCGAAAGACGTTGACGAGGTCAGGCTTGATGGGGAGGGCTGAGAGGGAGGCGTAGCTGGGTTCGCCGAGGACTGCGGCGCCTGCGAGGGATGAGTTAACGGGGAAGATTTTGTAGCCGTGCTGCTGCATGTACTCGGAGACGTAGTGGCTGGGCTTGGCGGGGTCGGCGGAGAGGCCGATGACGGCGATGGTCTTGCTGTCGTGGAGCATCGTGCGGATGAGGGCGGGTTCGTTCATAGGGAGATGGTATCGGAGGGCGACCATCGTCCGCTTTTCGGCAGAAACTTGATGCTGTCCGTACTAAGTCAGAACTGGCCGAAGACGATTGGCTAGTTAGGCTGCGCATCTTTCTTGAGCCCAGGGTCGGCGGACCGCACCGGGAGCACTCTGCCGCAAGACGTGCCACACATCATAACTGAGGTTGCTTCGCCGGTCTGGAAGAGGAACACCGGGATGCCTACCACACCGATCAGTCCCGGCCTGGGCCTGACCGATGCCAATATGGAGGTGCCGGTAAGTTCTATCAACTCCGTTGCGATGTGGATGTCCATTTGACCGCTGCCCGAAGGCCCGGGCGCTTTGCTGGCTTTGCTCGCGTCGTAGAGACCCGCCAACTCATCTTGATAAGGCAGCCTCCAGTCGGTGTACCCGCCTGCGCGATAGCGGTCACAATAGGGTCCGGCCTGGTCCCAGCCGATTTCTTCTCCGTTGTCTTTGGACGCCCACATCAGGTTCGTCTTCGTATCAAGGACGGTCCCATTGTTGTAGGCGACAAAACGGCCATCTCTGGCACTCTCCGCAAGGATCCCCTTCTTGCCCAACGCTGAAGCAGCCGTAAGCCGGACAGAGACATTTGCGTCCTTGAGCGCCGATTTTAGCGGCTCGACCGTGCGGGAGTCATCGATTATCCCCAATGCGAAAGCTGCATGCGCCCTGACATTGGCGTCCGGATCGTTGAGTAAAGCGATCAGCGGCTCGACAGAACGGTCGTCCTTGATAACACTCACCGTATCGGCCGCATAGACTCTGACGTTAGCGTCCGGATCGCTCAGCGCCACGAGCAGAGGCTCGACCGCAGGCGTGCCGATACTGACCAGAGCTCTCGCAGCATGCCTTACGACATCGAGATTTTTGTCTTTGAGCGCACCGATCAGGGGTCCAACCGCGCTGGGCTGTTTGAAGACGCCCAAAGCGTCGGCCGCATTTATTCTGACGTTGGCGTCTGGGTCCTTTAAAGCGCCGACGATGGGTTCGCCCGCCCGCGGATCTTTGATAAGGCCGAGTACCCAGACTGCATAGGCCCTGACGTTCGCGTCCGGGTCACTCTGCGCCACGATCAGGGGTTCGACGGCGGGCGTACCGATAGCGGCCAGCGCCTGACCGACATGATCTCTGGCCTCTGAATCTGTGTCCCTCAGGGCAGCGATCAGAGGCGCGATTGAATGGGGATCTTTGATACTTTGCAGAGCGTCGGCGGCGCTGATTCTGACTTTGGCGTCTGTGTCCTTCAGGGTTGCGCATAGTGCTTCGAGGGAGCGTGGGTCATTGATACCGCCCAATGCATGGGCCACATGTACCCGGACACTTGCGGCGGGGTCCTGAAGAGCGGCGATCAGGGGTTCGACCGCGCTGGGATCGTTGCTCTTGCCCAACATCTCGGCCGCCGAGGATCGGACGTATGCGTTCTTGTCCTTCAATTGCTTGATCAGCTTGTCCACGCTCTCAGGCTTCGCGGAGGCGAATGGAACAAGCATGAGAAGGCAGAGGCAAAAAGACACTCCATTCGCAAGCAGACGTCTGGCTTGACCGAAACGGCAGTATTTCAAAAGAGCCATGCTGACCTTTGTTGTGTGAACTTGGGACACGATACCTATTCATAACAGCTTCAGCTGATTTGGGGAACGAGATCAGCGCCCGGCTTGCGGTCTATTTGTGCCACGCGCCGAGGAGGCGGCGGAGGAGGATGAGTTCGCCGATGTGGTAGGCGGCGTGGTCGGCGATGAGGAGGGCTTCGCGGAGGAGGTTCTGGCCGGTGCCCCAGAGGAAGGGTTTGGTGAGGTCGGCGCCGGGGCGCAGGATGAGGGCTTTGAACTTTTCGCGGTCGGCGTGGATGGCTTCGATGGAGCGGTCCCATGCATCGGCGGATGGCGGCTCTTTTTCCTTCGGCCAGTAGTCTTCGGGCCACTTCATCGCGTGGTAGCCGCCGGTGGGCGGCGCGGAGAAGTTGAGGATGTCATGCTGGGCGATGCGGATGTGTTCGAGGAGCTGCCAGGCGGAGTAGGGAAGGCCGTCGGGGACGACTCCGCGGAGGGCGGCGGGGAAGTTCTTGACGGCGTCGTCGAAGGTCGCGTGGGCGTGGCCGCCGTCGAGGAGGGAGATGGGCTGGGTGCGGAGGGCTTGCGATTCCGATTCGGCGATAGAGGGTTTGGTCATGTGGGAGCGCTCTGCTGAGTTCAGATGCGCGAAGAGGGCGGTTCGCTTCGCGAATGCCCATCTTAGGCGCAAAGTACGCGCCTAAGATGGGGCACCCAATTCTGTGACTACAGATCGTCTTCGTCGGTGGGAGCGGCGGGGAGGTTGCCTTCGCGGCGCATGCGGAGGTAGCCGCGGATGAAGGGTTCGAGGTCGCCATCGAGGACGCGGTCGACATCGCCGACTTCGACGCGGGTGCGGAGGTCCTTGGCCATGCGGTAGGGCTGCAGGACGTAGCTGCGGATCTGCGAGCCGAAGCCGATCTCCAGCTTTGAGTCTTCGATCTTGCGTGTGGCTGCCTTCTTCTTGTCGAGCTCGTACTCGTAGAGTTTGGAGCGCATCATCTTCATCGCGCGCTCTTTGTTTTTATGCTGGGAGCGCTCGTTCTGGCAGCCGGTGACCAATCCAGTTGGAATATGAGTGATGCGCACGGCGGAGTCGGTGGTGTTGACGTGCTGGCCGCCTTTGCCGCCGCTTCTATAGGTGTCGATGCGCAGGTCTTCGGTCTTGATGTCGATGACGATGGTGTCGTCGATCTCCGGGCTGACGAAGACGCTGGCGAAGCTGGTGTGGCGGCGCTTGGCGGAGTCGAAGGGCGAGATGCGCACGAGGCGATGCACGCCGGTTTCGCCGCTGAGGAGGCCGTAGGCGAAGTCGCCGGTGATGGTGAAGGTGGCGGACTTGATGCCGGCCTCATCGCCATCCTGGATCTCGTTGATCTCGGTGCGGAAGCCCTGGCGCTCGGCCCAACGCAGGTACATGCGCATGAGCATCTCGGCCCAGTCCTGCGATTCGGTGCCGCCGGCGCCGGGATGGACGGTGACGATGGCGTTGAGCGGGTCGGTCTCACTGGAGAGCATGGTTTTGGATTCGAGCTTTTCTGAGAATGCAATGAGCGCGGGGATCTCGCGCTCGAGATCGGGCTCGGTGGGTTCACCCTCGCGGGCGAGTTCGAAGTAGGCCTCGATGTCGTTGGTGCGGCGGGCGAGCTCGGCATCGTCGGCGAGGAGGGTTTCTAGGCGCTTGCGGTCGCGCATTAGCGGCTGGACGCGCGCGGAGTCGGCCCAGATGGCGGGGTCGGCGATCTTTTCTTCGATGGCGGCGAGTTCGCGATTCAGGCGGGGTGCGTCAAAGATACTCCCGCAGCTCGCGAACACGATCGCGCACCGGGGAGTATCGGTACTCCAAGTCATCCAGCATATGGGTATAGTTTACCGCTGTGGGCGGGGGTGTGTTTGGGGGGGATTCCTCGATAATTTGTTGCCAGGCATTGTGTCGGGCTTTCAGCCCTCCCGTCCTCTTGCCCGCCGACCTAAGGCCTTCGGCCTAGGCTGGCATGTTGGCGCGCCTTCGGCGCTTGAAAAGCCTTGTGACAATGGATCTCTGCTCAAACTGTTCACACCTATACCGCGGGCGATGGGCGGTAGAAGTAGCAGTCGTTGGCGAACTGGACCTGGAAGAGGTTGGTTGAGTCTTCGGCCTGCTCGGCTGAGCCGAGGAGGAGATAGCCGCCGGGCGCCATCTGGCGATGGACATCGATGAAGACACAGCTGCGGTCCTGCTGGGGGAAGTAGAGGAGGACATTGCGCAGGAGCACGAGGTCGAAGACGGGCAGCTCGGGCAGCGGCGCGCAGAGGTTGGCGTAGCGGAAGTCGCACATGGAGCGGAGCGCGGGTGCGATCTCCCACTCGTCGTCGTGGCGGACCAGGTACTTAACCAACATGCGGGCGGGCAGGCCGCGGTTGACCTCCATGCGGCGATAGCGGCCGCGGCGGGCGTACTCGATGACCTGCGCGGAGATGTCGGTGCCGACGATTTTCACGTCCCATGCGGCGAGCTGGGGGAAGGATTCGGCGATGAGCATGGCGATGCTGTAGGCCTCCTGGCCGGTGGAGTTGGCGGCGCTCCAGATGCGCAGCCTGCGCGTGGCTGAGTTCCTGGCGATGAGTTCGGGCAGTATCTTTTCGCGCAGCAGGTCGAAGGGTTTTACGTCACGGAAGAAGCTGGTCTCGTTGATGGTCATCGCTTCGGCGACGGCGCGATGCAGCTGGGGCGTGCGGTCGACGCGCAGTATGCTGACAAAGTCTTTGAGGGTGGACGCTCCGGCGCGCTGGGCGATGGGTTGCAGGCGGGTCTCGAAGAGTGCGTTGCGCGAGGGGTCGATGAGGTTGGCCGATTGGGTGAGCACCAGTTGGCGGAGATAGGCGTAGTCGGAGTCAGAGCTGTTCAATAGATCACCTCAAGTTGGGGCATGGCGACGGGGGCGTCCTCTCGCAGCGTGTTTTTTGGGGGTGTCGCGATGTGGGTGCGGGGAACTCGTTCGCTGCGTTCGCCGCGACGGGCGCTAACCCTGCGCGAGAGCTCACCGGGCAGCGCGGCGAGGGGCAGCGGCTCGCGCGAGATGCCTGCCTCAAAGACGCGTCCGGGCATTCCCCACACTGCCGAGGTTGCGGCGTCCTGTGTGAGCACGGTGCCGCAGACACGATGCACGCAGCGCGCGCCGGTGAGGCCATCCGAACCCATGCCGGTCATTACGAGGGCCAGGGTGCCTGCGCCGTAGACCTTTGCTGCAGAAGTGAAGAGGTAGTCAGCTGAGGGCTTGCAGTGATTGAGCGAGGGCTGCTGATGGAGCTTGACGGAAGGCCTCGGTGCGCCGGGCCTGCGCGTGGCGTGAGCAGTCCAGCCTTCCGGTTCGCGGACCTCCATGTGGGCGTCACCGGGGGCGAGCCAGATGACTCCCGGGGCAAGCTCGGCGCCATCGTATGCCTCGCGCACACGTAGGGCGCAGATGCGGTCAAGACGCTGGGCGAGCGCTCCGGTAAAGAGCCTGGGCATGTGCTGCACGATCATAACGGGTACGGGGAAGTCCGCGGCGAGTTTGGGCAGGACTGCTTCGAGCGCGGCCGGACCGCCGGTCGAGACGCCGATCACAACAATCTCCACGGGGGCCCAATCGCAGACGGAGGCAGCGAGGTTTTCGGTGAGGTGTTGCGATTGTGTCAGCGCGACTTGAAGGGCACCGAGTCGCGATGCCGGCCCCTGCCTTCCGGCAGCCGTTCCGCGTCCAGCGAGGGCGATGATCTTTGGCATCAACTGGGCGGCCAGAGTCTCCAGGGCAGAGGCGAAGTCGCTTTGCTCGCTGGGTTTGGTGAGATAGTCCGCGGCGCCGAGCGCAAGGGCTTCGAGCGTGGAGCGGGCCCCGCTTTCGGTATAGGCGCTGCACATGATGACGGGCAGCCCGGGCTCTTCGATGCGGAGACGCTCGAGGACCTCGAGGCCATGCATGCGCGGCATCTCGAGGTCGAGCACCAGTACGTCGGGGCGCAGTTGAAGGACGGCGGAGAGACATTCGAGGCCGTCATGCACGACTCCGCACAGCTCGACTGTGGGCGTGCTGCCGTGATGTTTTTGCCGCTGGGTGGAAAAGAGCGAGCGCAGGACGCCGCGCATGACGGCGGAGTCGTCGGCGGCCAGGACACGTATCGGCTTGTTAACCGCGATGCTCATATTGCCAGGGACCTTTCTGTTGCGTGCGATTGCGAGTCAGGCTGCGAGGCCAAGCATCATGAGCTTTTCGCGCAGGCTTTCGGGCGTGAACGGCTTCATCAGGAACTCGTCCGCCCCGGATTCAAGTGCCTGACAGATGAAGGAGTTGTCGGCTTCAGTGGTCACCATCATCACCTTCATGCGCGGGTGCAGTCCTGCTTCTCGCAGCTGCCTGACGCACTCGAGGCCATTCATGACCGGCATGTTGACGTCAACCAGCATGAAGTCGAAGATGCCAGCGGTGCGGAGCAGGTCGATCGCCTCGCGGCCGTCCTCTGCCTCTTCGCAGTTCATGCCCATACCTTGCAGCAGCTGACGCAGATGCTGCCGGATAAATCTTGAATCGTCGACGATCAGTACTCTCATCTTTTTTCTCCTTTGAACTCCGTTTTGGGAGCTGCAAACAATCCACTCTCCGCGAGCCTGGACGGGCGCAGTCGCTGCGGGTCCAGGCGCACCATCAACTCGGCCGCCATCCGGTAGGTCCCATCGAACAGATCCATGCTGCGGGGGTCGAGGGCGGTGGGGTTTGCCTCAAGCGTATTGGGACCCATGGTGACCACCCCACCCACGCTGTCCGCGAGAAGGCCGAAGTGCTCGTCGGCGTCTTCGTCGTCGAGCACCAGCACGCAGTGCGCCCCGAGCAACTGCTCCAACCCGAGCAGCACGCGGAGACATACGGTGGTGAGTATCTCGCCGCGATAGGGAACTACTCCGGAGATGTACGGCGGAGCCAGCGGGACTGGTTGCGGCGTGGTGGCTGCGAGCACCTCGCGAATCTTGCGGGTGTCGACGCCAAAAAGTCCCGGCCCCGCGCGGAAGGAACACAATGAGACGCTGTCGGCCAACTCGATGTCGAGGCCTGAGTGAGACTCTTCGAACCGCTTGCGCGCGTCGTTCATGCGACCTCCTGTAGCGCGGTTGTCGGGTGGGCGGGGAGATTTTTGGCGAAGTCGCGATGAACAGTGGTTACGCGGTCTTTGACCATTGCGAGACGGCTGTCGAAGCCTGCTGTGTACTCGGCCAGCAATGTGCCGGCGGTGATGTCGAGGACCTGGCGGACGACCATTCCGGTGCGCCGGATTCCATGTGTGCCGGGGCGCAGGCAGATCAGTATGGTGACGACTTCCTGTGATTCGGTGGTGTCGAGGGAGCGGGTAGCAAGCGGCCGAAGGAGTTCGCCGTCGTCCTCGAGGGGGAGGACTTCGCTGCGATACTGAAGCACGGCTTTTCCGCCGGCAAACTCCACCTGACTGATGGGTACCGATTCGATTCGTTCCACCAAGCTGAGGGGTATCGCCATGGGCTGGCCGGCGCGGAGTTCGAAGATCACCATCGATCGATCTATCTCGATTTGTGTCTGCTGAATCCGGGAGGGCTGAATTTGCGCCTGCTGGACCAGCGCTTGAGCGGCTTGTGCGTTCGTGGCACTGGAGTTCGCGGCTTCGGCCATTGGCCGCACTCCGGCGCGCGCGCCAGCTGCGGCGACATCGAGAATCAGCGCGAGCAATCCATTGCCGAGGACGGTCGCCCCGGAGAACATGCCAATCTGCCGCAGAGCGGCGGAGAGCGGCTTGACCACGATCTCTTCGGGGGCCATCAGGTCGTCGACGACGAGGCCGAAGCGGCGGCCCTCGGACTCCACCACCGCGATGTAGAAGCCTTGCTGCATCGCGTCTGTCTGGGGTTTTAGCTCCATTAGGCGATCCAGCCAGACCAGCGGGAGCAGGCGCTCGCGCAGGCGGTAGAGCTCCGCGGCGCCGATTTTTTCGATTGCGGACTGCGCGTCGCGTTGGGGCACATATATCAGCTCCACCAATGCGTTCTGCGGCAGTGCGAAGCTTGCGCCTCCGCTGCGGACCACCAGCGCGGGCACAATGGCCAGGGTGAGCGGCACGCGCAGGCGGAGGGTTGTGCCGAAGCCGAGCCGCGACTCCAGATCAACGCTGCCGCCGACTTTTTCGACATTTGCGCGGACCACATCCATGCCTACGCCGCGGCCGGAGACGTTGGTGACCTGATTTGCGGTGGAGAATCCGGCGACGAAGAGAAACTGCAGGATCTCGCGCTCGCTGAGAGATGATGCTTTTTCGGGTGTCGACGAGGCCGCGCTCGATCGCCTTGGCGAGGACGCGCTCAGTGGAGATGCCGGCGCCGTCGTCGATTACTTCGATCACGACCCAGCCGCTCTGGTGAAAGGCGCGGAGGCGGAGGACGCCTTCGGCTGGCTTGCCGGCAAGGATGCGGTCTTCAGGAGACTCGATTCCGTGGTCGACCGAGTTGCGCACCGCGTGGGTAAGCGGGTCGCGGATGGCTTCGAGGAGGCTCTTGTCGAGGCCGGTCTCCTGGCCTTCGAACTCGATGCGGCACCTGGCGACCGCAGGTCCGGCCGAGGTCGCGGACCATGCGCGGGAACTTGCTGAAGAGGTGGCCGACGGGTTGCATGCGCGCCTCCATCACGGACTCGCGAAGCTCCGCGGTGACGCTGTCGAGGCGGCGAGAGAGGTCGGGGAAGTTCTGCGAGTTGGGGGTGGATTGGAGGATTTGGTTGCGGGTCAAGACCAGTTCGCCTACCAGGTTCATCATCCGGTTCAGGACTTCAACATCGATGCGCAGGGATTTGTCGGGCATCAATGGTGCAGCGGCAGAAGGTGTCGCCGAAGTTGCGGCGGCAGGAGCGCCGGCGTTCGCCGGTGAAGTTGGCACGTGAGGGATGGCTTCACTTGCCTTGGTCGATGGTGCTAGCGTGTCCGGAGAACTGGTCGGCGGTTTTGAAGATTGTGAGGCGTCAGCCGATTGGGTCGAAGAGGCTACGACGATTGCCGGGCCCGTGCCACCACCGGCTTTCAACTCGGTCAGCATTGCGATCAAGCCGGTGTCTTCATCCCGGGCGCGCACGCCTTCGGAGCCGGTCGCTTCAATCAGGCGCAGGATGGCGCGCAGCCCGTCCATCAGCTCCAGCAGACCGTTGATTAGGTCCGCGGTCACGGCGACCTTGCCGTCGCGCAGCGCTCCTAGCAGGTTCTCCCCGGCGTGGGCGAGCTTTTCCAGCCGGCCGAAGCCGAGAAAGCCGGTGGTGCCCTTGATGGTATGGACGGCGCGGAAGATGTCGGCGACGAGTTCGCGATCGCCGGGCCGCTTTTCGAGCTCGGTGAGGCAGAGCTCCATGCGCTCCAGTCCTTCCTGGCTCTCTGCGATAAACTCCTTCGTCAGGTCATCCACCTTTCCCTTATCGGGTCAGGAGGGCGGCAACGTGAGGCGAAGCGGCTGAATTTTCGGGGAGTTCAGGGATGGGAAGCCGGGAAGGGGCTGCTGCGCTTGCTATCCTCTGCGGCAGCTATTAATCTCACTGGACTATGAGTGAAGGTCCGAGGCCGGAGGGTGCAGTGGTCAGCGCGGCCGAAGTTGCGGCGTTGCATCAGCGTGCGACGGAGGTTGCGCGCAACTCGTACTCGCCTTACAGCCAGTTTCGGGTGGGTGCGGCGGTGCTGATGTATGCGGACGCGGGGGAGCGCGAGATTGTGGCCGGGACCAACGTGGAGAATGCGTCGTACCGGTTGACGTCGTGCGCAGAGCAGGCGGCGATTACGGCGGCGGTCGCGCAGTATGGGCCGGGGATTCGGATACGGGCGGTTGCGGTGGTGAATCTGAATGGAGCGGCGTGCATGCCTTGCGGGGCGTGCCGGCAGACGATACTGGAGTTTGCGGGGCCGGAGGCGGCGGTGTTTTATCCGTCGGGGCGATGGCGGGGTGGTGGCGACGACGATTGGGGAGCTGCTTCCGGCGGGTTTCCAGCTGAAGCGTGATTAGGCGGACGCCGCGCATCCCCATAGAATGGAAGTGTGAGCGTTCATCCTATTGACGTGATCCAGCACAAGCGGGATGGGCTTGCGCTGTCGGACGCGGAGATTCAGGGGTTTGTGCGGGCGATGGTGGAGCGCGAGGGGCCGGGCGACGCGCCGACGAGCGACTCTCCCTCAGACGCGCAGATTGCGGCGCTGCTGATGGCGATCTTTCTGCGTGGGTTGGATGCGCGGGAGCTGGCGGCGCTGACGCAGGCGATGCGGTTTTCGGGCGAGACGCTGGATACGTCGTTGCTGGGTGGGTTTGCGGTGGACAAGCACTCGACGGGCGGGGTGGGGGACAAGACTTCGCTGCTGATTGCGCCGATAGTGGCGGCGGCGGGTGCGATGGAGGGCTGGGTGAGGCTGTTCGACCCGATGATTTCGGGGCGCTCGCTTGGGCACACCGGTGGAACTTTAGACAAGCTGGAGACGATTCCGGGGTTTCGCACGCAGCTGGGGATGGATGAGTTGCTGGCGATTGTGCGGGAGTGCGGGTTTGCGATGGCGGGGCAGACGCCGTCGCTGGTGCCGGCGGACCGGATTCTGTATGCGCTGAGGGACCATACGGGGACGGTGGAATCGCCGTATCTGATTACGGCAAGCATCATGAGCAAAAAATTGGCGGCGGGGTTGAATGGGCTGGTGCTGGATGTGAAGACGGGCTCGGGCGCGTTTATGTCGCGGGAGGAGGATGCGCGGCTGTTGGCGCGGCTGATGGTGGAGACGGGCGAGCTTGCGGGGACGCGGACGGTGGCGCTGCTGACCTCGATGGAGCAGCCGCTGGGGCGGTTTGCGGGGAACTGGGTGGAGGTGATGGAGTGCGTGGAGGTCTTTCAGCACTTTTCGCCGGGGTGCGATTTCTCTCTGACGCCGGAACATCTGAGGCTGTCTTCAGATTTGATCGAGCTGACGTGCGCGCTGGCGGGGTGGATGATTCATCTCGGCGGGAGGGCGGTGACGCCGCAGGAGGGGGCGGAGGTTGCGATGCAGACGCTGCGGGATGGGTCGGCGTATGAGCGGTTTTTAATGATGGTGGGGATGCAGTCTGAGGATGTTGCGGGGGCGATGGCGGCGCTGGCGGAGCCGGGGGCGTTTCATAGTGCGAGAGCGACGCGGGTGGTGCGGGCGGAGCGGGCGGGATATCTGGCGGGGATGGACTGCGCGCAGGTGGGGTGGGCGGTGCAGCGGCTAGGTGCGGGGCGGGCGAGGCCGGGCGATGTAGTGAGCGCGCACGCGGGGATTGAGATGCATGTGAAGCTGGGGGACCGAATCGCAGCGGGGCAGGCGGTGGTGACGCTTTTTGCGGATGAGGAGAGGCTGCTGGAGGAGTCGGAAGAGATGGTAATGGGGACGCTTCAAATTTCCGAGGAGCGAACGAGACAGGTACCGCTGATCCGCGAGATCATCGCGGGCTTTGGATAGCGAAAACAAACTCGGCGTCTTGCGCGGCCCATCCGTTACACTCGGTTTACACCAATAAAGTTTGGCGGGATGGAGCGTAGCCTTGGCACGATTCACCGGACTTCTCGGCCTCATGACGTTTCTCTGCCTGGCGTATGCGCTCTCGTACCGACCGGCGTGCGATCAAGTGGCGCACGGTTGTGTGGGGCCTGGGACTGCAGATCGTCTTCGCGTTTCTGGTGATCAAGTGGAGCTATGGGCAGACGATTCTCGCGAACTGTGTCTGGCGTGATTACGGGACTGCTGGGGCACTCGGCGGATGGGTCGTCGCTGGTGTTTGGGCCGCTGGGCGATCCCAAGTCCGCGCTGTCGGTGTTCGCGTTTGCGGTGCTGCCGACGATCATCTTCGTGAGCGCGTTCTTCGCGATTCTGTATCACATTGGCGTGATGCAGCAGATCATCAAGGTGGTCGCGTGGATCATGCAGCGGACGATGGGCACGAGCGGGGCGGAGTAGACCAACGTGGCGGCGAGCATCTTTATGGGGCAGACGGAGGCGCCGCTGACCATTCGGCCGTTTCTGTCGGGCGCGACGACGTCGTGAGCTGATGACGATTATGACGTCGGGGATGGCGCATGTCTCGGGCGGGATCATGGCGGCATATATTCTGTTCGGGATCAATGCCAAGGACCTGCTGTCGGCGGTGATTATGACGGCGCCGGGGACGATCCTGGTGGCGAAGATGCTGGTGCCGGAGACGGAGGTGCCGGCTACGGCGGGCACGGTGCACATGCCGCCGAACGAGGAGCACAAGAACGAGAACTTTATTGCGGCGATTGCGCGGGGCACGATCGACGGCGGTCAGCTGGCGTTCAATGTGGCGATCATGCTGATCAGCTTTGTGGCGCTGGTGGGGCTGTTCAATGCGATCATGCTGGGGATCTCGAATACGCTTTGGGCGCACGGGCATATTCCGTTTCCGCACTCGCTGAACAATGTGCTGGGGGTGGTGGGCGCGCCGGTGGCATGGCTGATCGGCATTCCATGGCATGAGTGCCGGACCATTGGGAACCTGCTGGGGACGCGCACGATCATCAACGAGTTTTTGGCGTTCAATGAGCTGGGCAAGCTGAAGGCGGTGCTTGCGCCGCGGACTTTCTCGATTGCGACGTTTGCGCTGTGCGGATTTGCCAACATCGGCTCGATTGGGATGCAGATTGGCGGGATTGGCGCGCTGGTGCCGAACCGGCGGGACGATCTTGCGAAGCTGGGGCTGCGGGCGATGCTGGCGGGGACGATGGCGAATCTGATGTCGGCGAGCATTGTGAGCATGCTGATCAAGTAAGCTGCGCGCTGGGGCATGTCCTGGGGGCTAAAGCCCGCCAATCTCTTCGTGGGTTGATGTCCGGGCTGAAGCCCGGACCTATCTCAGAAGCAAGAACAAGGGCAACGGTAGTACGTCATGAAAGAACAACGGCAACGAACGTACGCCACGCAGACGCAATGGCAACGGCACTGCGCCACGTAAGAACTACGGCAACGAACGTGCTCCGTGCAGAGCTTTTAAACAGGTTCTTAGAACGAGAGGGATTGCAGCTTCTCCCACACGTCGAGGCTGACGGGGACGCCGAGGCGGAGGTTTTCTTCGCGCAGGTGGAGGGTCTGTTCGCCGGGGTAGCGGATGGGACGCGTGGGGTCGATGGGGTGGCGTCGCGGAGGGATTGCGAGGATGCCGGCGGCGATGCGGTCGAGGTCGGGGCGGGCGGCGAAGCTGGAGGGGTCGATGGCGAGGAAGACCTGGCTGACGCCGGACTCGCGGGTGGACTCGCGCGGGATCTGGTGGGCGGCGTGGCCGCCGGAGAGCATGGCGGCGAGCATGTCGAGGACGAGCGAGAGGCCGGAGCCCTTCCAGTAGCCGATGGAGAGGGCGCGGCCGGAGGCTTCGATGGCGGCGGGGTCGGTGGTGAGGTTGCCGTTGGTGTCGTAGCCGCCGGGGACGGGGAGTTGCGCGCCGCGGGCGGCGTAGGCGGAGAGCGCGCCGAAGGAGAACTGCGACATCGCCATGTCGAGGACGATGTGGCGGCCGCCGGCGCCGGGGACGGCGATGACGAGCGGGTTGTTGCCGAGCGTGGGCGAGGCCGCTCCCCAGGCGGGCAGGTTGGCGAGGGTGTTGGTCCAGCAGATGGCGAAGAGGCCGGCCTCGGCGGCCTGCCAGCCGTAGCTGCCGCCGCGCATCCAGTGGTTGGTGTTGGCGAGGGCGACGCAGCCGAGGCCGTGCTGGCGGGCGAGGGCGATGGCGCGGTCCATGGTGGCGTGGGCGTTGAGGTTGCCGGGGCCGAGGTTGCCGTCCCAGCGTTCTATCGCTAGAGGGGCCGCAGCGGGGCTGGCGACGCTGGGTGGGCTCGGCGGTGACGTCGATGCAGCCGTTGGCGACCATCTCGGCGAAGCGGGGGAAGCGGTTGAGGCCGTGGGTGTAGACGCCGTCGCGGGTGGTCTCGGCGAAGAGGCGGGCGCAGAGGGCGGCGCGCTCGCCGCGAAGGCCGAGGTGCTGGGTGGCGCGGAGGAGGGCGGCGTAGAGGTCGGGGTAGGGAACTCGAAGCATGGGGTTTGTGTGGTTCGCTGATTATAGTGCGGTGGCGGAGCGGTTATGCTGGAGGACGATGCGGCCCTTTCTTGAACTGGAGCATGTGAACGTTGCGCGGGGCGAGACGACCGTGCTGCACGATATCAATCTGCGGGTGGAGGCGGGGGAGCATATCGCGATCCTGGGGCCGAATGGGTGCGGCAAGTCGACGCTGATCAAGACGATGACGTGCGAGTGCTATCCGCTGGCGCTGGAGGGGACGCGGGTGAGCATCTTCGGGCGGGAGCGGTGGGACCTGACGGAGCTGAAGAGGCGGCTGGGGGTGGTCGCGGCGGAGCTGCCGGGGAAGGCGACGCTGCGGACGACGGGGCGGGATGCGGTGCTGACGGGGTTCTTTTCGAGCTCGACGCTGTGGCCGAATCTTGTGGTCACAGACGCGATGCGGGAGCGGGCGGAGGAGGTGCTGGAGCTGGTGGGCGCGGCGGGGTTTGCGGAGCAGCTGGTGGGGGAGATGTCGGCGGGGCAGCAGCGGCGGGTGATGATTGGGCGGGCGCTGGTGGGGAGTGGGGCGGAGATGCTGCTGCTGGATGAGCCGTCGAACATGCTGGACCTGGCGGCGCAGCAGGGGTTGCGGGGGATGCTGCGGCGGCTGGCGGAGCAGGGGACGGGGATCCTGCTGATCACGCACCATATCGCGGATATTCTGCCGGAGATTGGGCGGGTGATCCTGATGCGGGAGGGGCGGATTGTGGCGGATGGGGCGAAGGCGGAGCTGCTGCGGGCGGAGGTGCTGAGCGAGCTGTTCGGGGTGCGGGTGGGGGTGGAGGAGCGGGATGGGTTCTTCCATGCGTGGTAGCGGCGGGTCTTCTGTCGAATGATGTGTGTCCTTCCGGTTGAAGTGTTCTTGGTAGCTTCTTTCGCTGCGCCCAGGATGACAGCAAATACAAATAGCTGCAAAGGCAAGTACAAACGACTGCAGGAGCGGACAGCAACTGCAAGGCAATGGCCCCATGTCAGTCGCGATAAAGCCGCGCCTGACATGGGGCATCCGGCAGGGCATCCGGGTAGACTAGCGGCGGTTGTCGGTGGCGGGTTCGGGGTGGATGAGAAGGCGGTCGACCTCGGGGGCGTCGAGCTTGAACGCGCCTTCGAGCGCGGTGATGACGGCGTGGACGCGGGCCATGGGGAGATCGTCGGGCAGGGTGCAGTGGCAGGTGACCTGGATGTGGTCGGATTCGGTTGCGACTCGGCGGAGGCGTGGAGGGAGACGGTGCGGCCAAGCTGCAGGGGGCGCGGGCCGCGGCGGGTGACGAAGACCTCGTGGATGTCGAGGATCTCGGGGAAGGCGGCGGCGACGCGGCGGAGGCGGAGTTCGAGGTCGCGGTCGCGTTCGAGGGAGGCGGGGCGCTCGATGGTGGCGGGCTCGCTCTCGATGTGGGTGAGGATGGAGGCGATGGCGGGGACCTCGCTGGCGCATCTCGGCTTCGAGTGCGGTGACGAGCTCGTGGGCTTCGCGCAGCGGCATGGTCTCGTCGACTTCGAGGTGCTGCTCGATGTGCAGGCCGTTGTCGAACTGCTGGACGCTGATCTCGTGGATGGTGAGGTTGCGGCGGGCGGCGACGGCGCGGATGCGGTCGTGGACGCTCTCGGCGATGGAGGCGGTGGGGACGGTGTGGACGACGACGTCGGCGCCGGGGAGATGGCGCTGCACGGCCTCGGTGGCGGCCATGGTGAGCTGCTCGGAGCGCTGGAAGGTGAGGTTGCGGGGCATGCCGAGCGTGATGTCGGCGAAGTAGTTGGAGCCGGAGCGGCGGGTGCGCAGGCGATCGACGGAGAGGACGCCGGGGATGGCGGTGAGGTCGTGGATGAGGTTCTGGCGGAGCTGGTCCTTGGACTGCGGCTGGTCGCTGGTGGGGTCGGTGGTGGGGGTGGCGTCGAGCAGGGCGTCGATGGTCTGGCGGGCGAGCCGCCAACTGACGCGCAGGATGACGCCGGAGACGGCGATGGCGGCGATGGGGTCGGCGTACTCGAGCCAGGGGAGGGCGAAGCGCTCGCCGGCGTAGGTGGCGGCGAGGCCGAGCATGACGGCGAGCGAGGCCCACATGTCGGTGGCGAAGTGGATGGAGTCGGCGGCGAGGGCGTCGGAGCGATGCTCGCGGGCGATGCGGCCGAGGGTGCGGGAGCGGGTGAAGTCGACGGCGATGGAGAGGAGCAGGACGGCGAACGGCCAGAGCGACGGGCTTGAGCGCGAGATGGTGGTGGAAGACGATGCGGCTGGATGGCGTCGGTGACCAGCCAGATGCAGGAGGCGAGCATGATGACGGTCTCGACGAATGCGGAGAGGGACTCGACCTTGCCGTGGCCGTAGTTGTGGTCCTCGTCGGCGGGGCGGTCGGAGACCTGGACGGAGAAGAGGGTGATGGCGGAGGCGATGAGGTCGATGCCGGAGTGGGCGGCTTCGCTGAACATGCCGAGCGAGCCGGTGAGGAGGCCGGTGAGGAGCTTGAGCAGCGGTGACGAGGGCGGCGGCGAGGACGGAGAAGATGGCGGCGGAGCGCTTGGCGGCGTGGGGGTTGAAGGCGGCTGCGGTGGGGAGACTCTGAGGCATGGCCGCTGGGCTCATGGGAGAGATGCTACAGGTTTGGGGAGTCGAGCGCACTGGCGATGGGGAGGATTGCAGGCGCGGGCGCGTGGGCCAGGTGGCGGAGGTAGAGAATGATGCCGGCGGCGAGGAGCATGGGGAAGGCCATGGTGAGGAGGCCGCGCTGGTAGTTGCCGGTGAGGTCTTTGGCGATGCCCATCCAGTAAGGGCCGACGAAGCCGCCGAGGATGCCGATGGTGTTCATGCGGCGATGCCGGCGGCGAGATGTTTTCCCGAGAAGAAGGTGGAGAGGATGGAGAGGAACGGGCCCTGCAAGGTGGTGGAAGAGAGCATGATGGTGGCGATGCCGGCGATCATGGCGGCGGGCGTGGCTGGAGAGTCCGCAGACGAGGAAGCCGGCGGCGATGAGCAGGAAGTAGGGGATGATGTTCCAATGTCGCTCGCCGGTGCGGTCGGAGTGCGCGCCGCCCAGCATCATCGTACCGGCGGACAGAAGGCCAAGGAGAGCGAGGATGAAGCCGACGCGGGTGACGCCGAGGCCGGTGGCCTTCTGGACGATGGCTGGGGCGGAGAAGCTGAGGGCGTAGCTGCAGGCGAGCACGGAGAAGCCAAGATGCCGAGCAGCCAGGACGCGGGGGTCGCGCAGGACGGGGAGGATGGAGGCATTGTGGGTGGGGACGGCGTTGTGGTCAGCGCCGGCGAGGATGGACTGGCGCTCGGGTTCGGTGAGCCAGTGGGCGTCGGCTGGGGAGTCGGGCAGAAGGCGGAGGAAGAGCAGGCCGAGGAGGATGGCGGGGAGGGCTTCGACGAGGAAGAGCCATTGCCAGCCGGCGAGGTGCAGGCGTCCCTGAAGGTTGAGCAGGGCGCCGGCGATGGAGCCCATAAAGACGGTGGCTGAGCGGATACGCGACGTAGAAGCGGGTGACGGTGCGGGCGCGCAGGTGCGGCGGGAACCACTGCATGAGGTAGAAGAGGACTCCGGGGAAGAAGCCGGCCTCGGCCATGCCGAGGAAGAAGCGGGCGGCGTAGAACTCAAGCGGGGTGCGGACGAAGATCATGGCCATGGCGACGAGGCCCCAGGTGATCATGATGCGGGCGAGCCAGCGGCGCGCGCCGAAGCGGCAGAGGAGAAGGTTGGAGGGGATCTCGCAGACGGCGTAGGGAAGGAAGAAGAGGCCAGCGCCGAAGCCGTAGACGGTGGCGGAGAAGTGCAGGTCGCGGTTCATCTGCAGCGCGGCGAAGCTGAGGTTGAGCGGTCCATGTAGGCCGTGCCGTAGCCGAGTGCGATGAGGGGGATCAAGCGCCAGGAGGCCTTGCGCAGAGCCGAGGCGGCGATGGGGTCTGGAGGACTCGCGGGCGTTGCGGGTTCCGTCATGAGATGACCTCAGAGCGGCGGGATGATTGGAAGATACCATCGGGCGGCTGAGGCGGCTCAGAGTTTGGTGGCGCGGTAGAGGCCGGCGACGCCGAGGGTGTAGGGGGTCCAGGTGGGTGAGGTGAAGCCGGCGGCGGCGATGAGTTCGATCATGCGCGGGGGTGCGGGGAAGCGGGCGACGGAGTCGGGGAGGTAGGCGTAGGCTGCGGGATCGCGCGAGATGAGGCCGCCGGCGCGGGGGAGGATGTGTTTGAAGTAGAGCGAGTAGAGCGCGCCCTTGAGGCCGGTGGGCTGGTTGAATTCGAGGATGGCGATCTGGCCGCCGGGGCGGAGGACGCGGTGGAGTTCGGCGAGGCCGGCGGGGTAGTTGGAGAGGTTGCGGAAGCCGAAGGCGGCGGTGACGAGGTCGACGGAGTTATCCGGGAGCGGGAGGTTTAGTGCGTCGGCTTCGATGGGGAGGATGTTCTTGCCGGCGAACTTGGGGAGGGCGAGGGCGAGCATGTTGTGGGAGAAGTCGAGCGCTAAGAGCGGGGAGACGGCGGGTGGGGGCGTGGGGCGGTGTTTGTGGAGGGCGAGGGTCATGTCGCCGGTGCCGCAGCAGAGGTCGAGGATGACGGCTTCGGGGCGGGCGAGGATGGGGCGGAGGGTACGGGCGGCGCGGGTCCACCAGAGGCGGTCGAGGGAGAGGGAGAGGAGGTGGTTGGCGCGGTCGTAGGTGGGCGCGATGGTGTCGAACATCTGCTGGATGTTGAGGGCGGCGTCGGCCTCGGTGAGGGCGCCGGTGGGGCGGGCTCCGGGTACAGCGGGGGGGATGGGGTCGGGCGGAGTGAGATTGCTTGTCACCGCGATTTCCCAGTTCGCATCCATGTGAGCATGGCGTTGGTGGCGGTGAGGAGTTCGGCGTCGGTGACGTCGTAGGCGATGTCGGTCGAGCCGATGCCGGTGGTGAGGACGAAGGCGCGGCGGCCGCTGCGGCTTTTTTGTCGCCGGAGGTGAGGGCGACGAGTTTGGCGGCGGCGGCCTGGGGCGAGGCGGCGATCTTGAAGGGCGGGATGGGGCCGTAGCGGAGGATGAGGTTGGCCATGCGGGCGAAGTCGTCGTGGGTGATGCGGCCGCGGGCGAGCGAGACGTGGAGGGCGGCGATGGAGCCCCAGGCGATGGCTTCGCCGTGGAGGAGCTTGCGGTAGTGGGTGGCGGCCTCGATGGCGTGGCCGATGGTGTGGCCGAAGTTGAGGATCATGCGCAGGCCGGATTCTTTTTCGTCCTTGGAGACGACTTCGGCTTTGACGCGGACGCTGGCGGTGACGACGTGCTGGAGGGCGGTAGGATCCCACATCTCAGAGGCGAGATGTGGGGCACCCCCTCGGCCGAGGATGGCGGCGGCGTTTGCTTCGAGGTAGCGGAATAGGGAGGGCGAGCGGATGATGCCGGCTTTGATGGCTTCCTGCAGGCCGGAGCGGAGTTCGGCGGGGGGGAGGGTGGCGAGGAGGTCGATGTCGGAGAGGACGGCGAGGGGGTGGTGGAAGGTGCCGATGAGGTTCTTGCCGGCGGGGAGGTTGACGCCGGTCTTGCCGCCGAGGGACGAGTCGACCTGGGCGAGGAGGGTGGTGGGCAGGCCGACGTAGCGGATGCCGCGCATGTAGATGGCGGCGAGGAAGCCGGTGACGTCGCCGATGACGCCGCCGCCGAAGGCGAGGAGGATGGAGTCGCGGTCGGCGCCGGCGAGGGCGAGCTGCTGGGCGAGGGATTCGACCTGGGCGAGGCGCTTGTGGCGCTCGCCGGCGGGGAGGAAGAGGGTGGTGGGTTGCTGGTCTGTTGGGAAGGAGGCGAGGAAGGGTTTGTGCCAGAGGGCCCAGATGTTGGGCGAGGTGATGACGAAGAGTTTGGGGGGTTTGTCGGCGGTGAGTTTGCGGAGGCGGGGGTAGAGGGTGCGGAGAAGGCCGGGGGCGATGGTGACGTCGTAGGCGGCTTGCGGGGTGGTGACGGGGATGGAGGGCACGGTGGTTATGGTATCGCAGGGCACGTTGGTGCGGTTGTCGACGCTCGCGTGAAGGCCAAACGGGCTACACTGGCTGGGGCGGTGCGTGAGCCTTTAGGGATGCGCGCGGTGGACTTTCTGGTGGTGGGGGGCGGGATTGCAGGGCTGCGCGCGGCGGCGGGGCTGGCGGATGCGGGATCGGTGCTGGTGGTGACGAAGGAAGGGCTGGGGGAATCGAACACTGCATATGCGCAGGGCGGGATTGCGGTGGCGATGGGCGGCGAGGAGGACGTGGCGCTGCATCTGGCGGACACGGTTGCGGCGGGCGATGGGCTGGTGAACGCGGCGGCGGCGGCGGTGCTGGTGGAGCAGGGGCCGAGGCGGGTGGAGGAGCTGCTGGCGTGGGGGACGGGGTTCGATCGGTATGCGCGGTGCGAGTTGATGCGGACGCGCGAGGGGGCGCATAGCGTGCTCGCGGATCCTGCATGCGCATGGGGATGCGACCGGGCGGGAGATTGCGGTGTCGCTGCTGCGGCATGTGCGCGGGTTGGGGAATGTCGAGTTGCTGGAGTGGGCGACAACGGTTGATCTGGTAGTTGACGAGGGGCGGGTGGTGGGCGCGGTGCTTCTGGATGCGGCGGGTGGGTTGCAGCGAGGTGCGGGCGCGGGCGGTGTTGCTGGCGAGCGGCGGGGCGGGGCAGGTGTATCGCGAGACGACGAACCCGGCGGTGGCGACAGGGGATGGGATTGCGATGGCATACCGGGCGGGCGCGGAGCTGATGGACATGGAGTTCTATCAGTTCCATCCGACGGCGTTTGCGATGGAGGGCGCGCCGCGGTTTCTGATGAGCGAGGCGCTGCGCGGCGAGGGCGCGTGGCTGGTGAATGCGCGAGGCGAGCGGTTTATGGGGCGGTATCATGCAGGGCTGGAGCTGGCGCCGCGCGATGTGGTGGCGCGGGCGATTGCGCAGGAGATGATGGATGGGCCGGTGTATCTGGACATGCGGGCGGTGGGTGAAGGGATGGATTTGAAGGCGCGGTTTCCGGGGATCTCTGCGTTTCTGGCGGGGTATGGGTTGGAGCTGGCGAGGGACCTGATTCCGGTGGCGCCGGCGGCGCACTACCTGATGGGCGGGATCAGGACGGATGTGCATGGGCGGAGTTCGGTGGCGGGGTTGTATGCGGCGGGCGAGGCGGCGTGCACGGGGGTGCATGGAGCGAACCGGCTGGCGAGCAACTCGCTGCTGGAGGGCTTGGTGTTTGGTGCGCTGGCGGCGGAGGCGATGAAGCAGTGGTCAGTGGTTAGTGGTCAGTGGTCAGTAAAGGCAACGACAATGGCAGAGGCAACGGCAAAGAGAAGAGAGGGTGATGCAGAGGGATGGATTGCGGAGGTGCGGGAGGTGATGTGGAGGGATGCGGGGTTGTTGCGGGATGGGGTGGGGTTGCGGAGGGCAGCGGCAGATTTGGAGAGGTTGGGGGAGACTCAACCGATGGGGATGACGCGGCGGGAGATTGAGGCGCGCAATCTGCATACGGTGGCGAAGGTGATTGTGCGGGCGGCGCTGGGGCGGGAGGAGAGTCGAGGGGCGCACGCGCGGAGGGATTTTCCGCAGACGGCGGGGTTGGCTCGGCATTCGGTTGTGCGGGGTGAGGAGTTGCGATTTGGGGAGTAGGCGGTGGGGATGTTGTGGGGCGTCGTCCACAACATCCCTGCTGCCTGGTGAAGAGGGGAATTACTAGAGATCCGTCTGTTCCGCGAACTGGTTGCGAAGAGCGATGGCGAAGATGGCAGCGAGCGACAATGCGGGTGCGACAAACAAAAGGCCCATGGTAAAACCCCAATTCTGGTCGTTGTCCTTGAGGTATCGAGACAACGTTGGTGGTATCTTGCCTGGACTTACTGCAAGACAAGGGCCAAAGTGCAAGGTATTGCATGGCTCAGGGCAAGTAGCTGCATTTACATGGCTTTTGATGGCTTGCGGAGATGGAGGGTCGGGCGTACGGCTGCCTGAGCGCAGCGCCCTTTGGGAAAATGTTTTCCCACATGACTGGGTTGAGGACTTCTCTTAATCCGCGGCTAATTTTCGCGCTTCTGTGCCCACAAGGAGGATGTGACGGTGAGCGCGAGGACGGTGAGGATGACGGCGAGCGAGGTGAGGGGCGGGATGTCGATCCAGTGGGAGGCGAGCATCTTGAGCGCGGCGAAGGCGAGGATGGCGGCGAGGCCGTAGTGCAGGAAGCGCAGGCGGGTGAGCGCGCCGATCAGGAGGAAGTAGAGGGAGCGCAGGCCCATGACGGCCATGATGTTGGAGGTGTAGGCGAGGAAGGGATTGCGGGTGATGGAGAGGACGGCGGGGATGGAGTCGAGGGCGAAGACGACGTCGGTGAGCTCGATGGCGATGAGGGCGAGCAGGAGCATGGTGGCGATGGGGCGGCCGCGGCGGACGACGACAAAAGTGTCCTGACTGGGGCTGACGGGATGCAGGCGGGTGAGCCAGGCGATCCAGCGGGGCGGTGTGTCGGGCTGGTCGGGCTTGGAGGGGATGAGGAGGCGGATGGCGGCGATGAGCAGGATGGCGGCGAAGACGTAGGTGACGGCGGTGAAGCGGGCGAGCAGGGTGAGGCCGCCGGCGATGAAGAGGCCGCGCATGAGGATGGCGCCGGCGACTCCCCAGAAGAGGACTTTGGGCTGGTGGGCGGCGTCGATGCGGAAGAGGCGGAAGAGCAGCAGGAAGACGAAGAGGTTGTCGACGGAGAGGGACTGCTCGAGGGCGTAGCCGGCGAGGTACTGGATGGCGGCGGTGGCTGCCGAAGGTGTGGTGGAGGAACAGCGCGAAGGCGAGGGCGGCGGCGATCCAGACGGCTGGTGGCGGCGATGGCGGTGCGTTTGGCGGAGGCTCGAGTGCGCAGCGGGGGCTGGTTGGCGGGGCGGCGCGCGTAGACGAGCTCGGCGGCGAGCAGGGCGAGGAGCGCGAGGTGGAAGCCGATCCATCGCTTAGGGTCGCGGGCACATAGCTGAGGGGGGTGGCGGGCACTGGGTAGATGCTATCGCGAGTGGGGTGCGGGCAAAGGCGAAATGCCGGGATTCTTCGCTGCGCGAAGAATGACAGATCGTAGGGGGTAGGACGACAATCTTTTGTTAGCTGTCTTTGCGGTAGAGGAGGTTCCGCATGGCTTCGCGGCGGGCGGCGTTGGCTTCGCGGGAGGTTTTGAGGGTGTCGGCGACGGGGGTGGAGGAGTCGGCTTCGGGTTCGCTGCAGGAGGGGCAACGGTTGGCGAATCCCGGTTTGCCGGGCTTGAGCTCGAAGTCCTCGGAGCAGACAACGCAGGTTTTGATGGGGAAGGGCATGACGGTTTCTATGATACGACGGAGGGTCAGCGCTGGTTGATGAGGCGGATGAGTTCGAGGAAGAGGTCGGCGGAGATTTGTAGCGATTTGGGGCTGATCTTGTCGAGGGTGTCCTGCGCGGTGTGGTGGTAGCCGTCGGGCGTGGCGGCGGTGTGCGGGCCGTAGTCGACGTCGATGACGTCGAGCGAGGGGACGCCGCGCTGGAGGAAGGGGAGGTGGTCGTCCTCTTCGGTGCCCTGGGTCTTGAAGACGTAGGCGGAGTGGTGGGTGTTGGCGGCGGCCTGGCGAGGAGGGCGCGCGAGCCAGGGGGTGGATTGCTCCTCTTCGAGGATGTTGAGGTCCTTGTCGCCGATCATGTCGGCGAGGAGGAAGGCCTTGATCGCTGTGAGGGTGCCGTCGGCGTACCACTTGGCGGCGAGGTGGCGGGTGCCGTAGAGGGAGTTGGAATCGGACCACTGATTGGGTCGTAGGGCGGGTTGGCGACGGCCTCTTCGCCGTCGTCGAAGACGAGCCAGACGGAGTAGCCCTGAGGTGGGTGGGTGCGGAGGTAGGCGCCGAGCTCGATGAGCAGGGCGGTGGTGCAGGCGCCGTCGTTGGCGCCGACGAAGTTGATGTCGCGGAGGGGGTAGTTGGTCTCGTAGTGCGAGGCGAGGACGATGATGCCGTCGCTTTTGCCGGGGTAGCGGACGATGTAGTTGCGCATGGTCTGCGGGCCGACGGGGGTGTTGGCGGTGAACTCGTCGGTGATGAGGTTGCCTTTGGCGGCTTCGGGTTTGAAGTGGGACTTGATGAAGTTTTCGGCGGCGAGGTGGCCGGGGGAGCCGTTGTAGCGCTTGGGGGCGGCGGCGAGGAGCTGCGGGGTGAGGGAGTAGATGGCTTGGCCGGAGATGGCGGGGGCGTTGGGCGGGGGCGGGGATGGCAGAGCGAGAGCGAGCAGGAGCAAGAGGCGAAATACGGGAGATTCTTCGCTACGCGCAGAATGACAGTTCTAGAATGGACGAGGTCCTTCACTGCGCGATGATGACAGATGACGGTGTGCGCTTGCGGGGTCATGCGGCGATCTCCTTGGGTTTGCGGCGGGCGGGATGGACGAACCAGGCGACGGCGACGCCGAGGAAGTAGAGGACGAGCATGGGGCTGGCGAAGAGGCACATGCTGAAGGGGTCCTGCATGGGGCAGATGATGGCGGCGACGATGAAGATGGCGAGGATGGCGTAGCGGAAGTGCTTGAGCAGGAATTTGGCGTCGACGATGCCGAAGAGCGCGAGGAAGAAGATGAGGATGGGCAGCTCGAAGCAGATGCCGAGGCCGAGGATGATGGACAGGAAGAACGGGTGTAGTCGTCGATGGTGATCATGGGGTGGAAGTTTTTGCCGAAGTCGAGGATGAGGACCTTGAGCGCGCCGGGCAGGACCCAGCGGTAGCCGAACCAGGCGCCGGCGAGGAAGAGAGTGACGGTGGCGCCCATGAAGGGCCAGACGTACTGCTTCTCGTTGGCGTACATGCCGGGCGAGATGAAGAGCCAGACCTGGTAGAGGATGAAGGGGCTGGCGAGGATGGCGCCGCCGAAGAGCGAGGTCTTGAGGGCGAGGTTGATGGGGTCGGTGGGGTGGGTGTAGTTGAGCGGGATGTGCATGTCCGTGAGCGGCTTCTGCATGACGCTGTAGAGCTGGTCGTGGAAGCCATAGGCGACGCAGAGGCCGATGGCGAGGAAGGCGAGGGAGTGGAGGATGCGCTTGCGCAGCTCTTCGAGGTGCTCCATCAGGCTCATGCCGGGGAGTTCGGCGCGGTCGGTGACGGCTTTGCGGGCGCGGTCGAGCGGGTCGAGATCAGCCATGCAGGGTCTCGGTTTCGAGCTCGGCTTCTGGGTGCCGTGGCTTCGGGGATCGGCGCGTTGGGGATGGGCAGGCCGGTGGATGGGGGCATGGAGGCTGAGGTCGCCGGTGGTGGCGATGGGGAGCGGGGTGGCGGATTCGGCGTCGGAGTGGCGGCTCGGCTTGGCGGTAGCTCGGATCGGAGGGCTCGGGATCGTAGCGGGTTCGACGGGATCGTATCGGGTCGCAGGCTCGGGTTCGGCGTCGGCTGCGGGGAGCGGGTGTTCGGGGTGCTGGGGCGGCTCGTGCTGCGGCGGCGATGGCGGGAGTGGCTGGTGCGGCGGCTTCGATGGCGGCGAGTTGCTTCTGGCGGTCGGCCTGCTCGGAGATGCGCAGCTCTTCTTCCATCTGGGTGCGGAACTCGTTGGAGGCGCGGCGGAAGTCGGCCATGAGCTTGCCGAGCTGGCGCGCGAGGACGGGCAGCTTCTTCGGGCCGAAGAGCAGGAGCGCGAGCACGATGATGACTGCGCTGTCCAGGAAGCTGGGCATAGATGTGCCTATGATACGGCTTGGGTGGGAGAGGGAAACAAATGGGTTGTGCGAAGCGTGGCGGGGCATGGTCTGAGTCGTGCGTGAGGCGGCTTTCGTCTAATATTCAATGCAGGCGGCGTCTAAGGCTTGCGCGGTTAGTAGACTGGGCTGCAACATCCCCGCGGATTGGGTGACGGCTTTGAGGTTCGGCCGGCACAGTGAGTTCGCTGCAGCCCTGGTACGTAGATGCTTTCAACATCCCCGTTTCGGATGCGATTCTTTTCTGCGATGAGCAGAGGCGGGCGCGTGGCCGAGACTGAAGGCGGCAGTATTGTGAACGGACTATTGATGGAAGAAGCACCGACTGCGGATACTGCGTGCGCGCGAGCGTGCTCGCTGGACCACTATCTGGTGATGCCGGACGAGACGATGGATGCGCGGATTGCGGCGGCGCGGGAGAAGCTGGGCGCGGACGCGATCATCCTGGGGCACCACTATCAGCGCGACGAGGTGATCCGGTTCGCGGACTTTACCGGCGACAGCTACAAGCTGTCGCAAGGCCGCGGCGGAGACGGACGCGAAGTACATGGTCTTCTGCGGCGTGCATTTTATGGCGGAGACGGCGGACATACTGGCGCAGCCGATGGCAGCAGGTGGTGCTGCCGGACCTGAACGCGGGCTGCTCGATGGCGGACATGGCGGAGATCGGCCAGGTGGAGGACTGCTGGGAGGCGCTGGAGCGGCAGGGCGTGACGGCGGGCGATGGGATTGTTCCGCTGACGTATATGAACTCGGCGGCGAACATCAAGGCGTTCTGCGGCGAGCGCGGCGGGCTGGTGTGCACGTCGTCGAATGCGCGCGCGGCGTTTGAGTGGGCGTTTGCGCGGGCGGAGAAGATTCTGTTTCTGCCGGACCAGCACCTGGGGCGGAATACGGCGTTCGCGATGGGGATTCCGCTGAGCGAGATGGTGGTGTGGGACCCGTACCAGATCAACGGCGGAGTTGCGCCGGAGCGGCTGCGCGCGGCGAAGGTGATGTTGTGGAAGGGGCACTGCAGCGTGCATCAGCGGTTTCTGCCGGAGCATGTGGACCGGGTGCGGCGCGAGGAGCCGGGGATGCAGGTGGTGGTGCATCCGGAGTGCCGCTGGGAGGTGTGCCAGAAGGCGGACGCGCTGGGGTCGACGGAGCGGATCATTGAGATGATCGAGCGCGCGCCGGAGGGTTCGAGCTTTGCGGTGGGCACGGAGATTCATCTGGTGAACCGGCTGGCGAAGCGGTTTGCGCCGCTGGGCAAGCGGGTGATTACGCTGGATGAGTCGGGATGCCTGTGCACGACGATGTACCGGATCTCGCCGCAGCATCTGGCGTGGACGCTGGAGAATTTGGTGGAGGGGCGCGTGGTGAATCGCATCCGCGTGGAGGACGATGTGAAGCACTGGGCGCGGGTGGCGCTGGACCGCATGCTGGAGATACGGCGCGTGAGCAAGACGTTTACATTGAGCGAGGCGCAGACGCTGCTGCCGGTGCTGGAGTCGCTGCTGCGCAAGGCGCAGGCGGCGGGCGCGCGGGCGGGCGAGCTGGAGGCGGGAGATGCAGGAGCTGAGCCAGCGGATCTTTCTTGCGGGCGGGATGCAAGTGGATGTGGCCAGGCGGCGCGGCGGCGGGCGGAGCGCGACAAGGCGGTCGAGGAGGCGAAGGACGGCGCTGGCGGAGATCGAGGAGATCGGGGTGCTGGTGAAGGATCTGGAAAGGGGCTGCTGGATTTTCCGTGCGCTGATGGACGGGAGGACGGTGCTGCTGTGCTGGAAGCTGGGGGAGAAGGAGATCGGCTTCTGGCACTCGACGGAAGAGGGTTTTGCGGGGCGCAAGCCGCTGGATGGGCGGGTGGGGAAGACGGAGAAGGAACGGCTGAACTGAGTTGGACTGCTGATGCAGCAGAGGCGGCCCTGGGATGGGCCGCCTCTCTGTTCCTACTGAACGGACGCGATGGCGAAGGAGGCGGGAATCTTTCCGGTTGCGACACTGGAGAGATAGGTCAGTGAGCCATCAGAATTTGCGGTGTAGCTGGTGACGAAGCCGGCTTCGTTCAGGACATAGACGATCTTCCCGGTGGGATCGAAGAGGATGGGCCATGGGCCGTTGATGCCGGTGGCGGCGTTTGCGAGAGCGGCGTCAGCTGGCCAGTGTCGCTTGTGACATTGAAGCTGGAGACGGTATTGCCAAGTCGGTCGCTGACGTAGGCAAAATTGCCTGCGGGGTTGAGGGCGACACCAGAGGGCTGGTTGCCAGCAGCCACCGGGCTGTTGGCTAATGCGGTGAGGGCCCCGGTGGTGCTGTTGGCCGCGAACTCGTAGAGGTTGTTGGAGCCGTTGTCCGGGATAAAGGCGAACTGGCCGGTGGGATCGAAGGTGAGCTTGAAGGGGCGGAAGGCCGGGGAAATGTAGGCCTCTGGCAGCATGGTGAGGCTGCCGGTGGTCTGGTTGATGCTGTAGATCTCGACGTACTGCGCGACGACGTAGAGGAAGTTGCCGGACGGCGAGACGGTGACGGCGACTGGATTGGCGACGTTGTATCCAGGGACCTGAACTGTGGCCTCGGGCGTGAGCATGCCGGTAGTCTTGTTGACGGAGAAGACCGAGATGGTGCCGTCGCTGGTGTTGGCGGAGTAAGCGAAGTTGCCGGATGGGTGGAGGGTGAAGTCCTGGGGCAAGGATGCCGGCGGCGACGGTGGCGGGAGACAGCGGGGTCAGTACACCGGTGGACTGGTTGATGGCGAACATGCCGATGGTGCGAGTTGCCGAGATTGCATACGTAGGCGAACTTGCCCTGCGAATCGACGGTGATGGCTTCGGGCTGTGGGCCGGCGGCGATGGTTGCGGGCGAGGTGGGCAGTCCACAGTCCGGCGGAAGAGACGGTGTACATGGAGATGGTGCTGTCGGAGACGTTGGCCACGTAGGCGAACTTGGCCGGGTTGGCCGCGTTGGCGACTGCGGCGTCTTGAATCTGGAAGGAGGCAGCGCAGCCGGTGGTGAGGAGGCAAGCTGCCACGAAGGTGGCGAGCGACAGTTTACGGGCGTTCAAGGGGTTGGGGAGGGTCGTCATCATGTTGCGAAGTGTACGTCGCTAACGCCAGCGATCCGCCTGATTTGAAGTAACATGTCTTTGACCCTAAGTAACTCATTCGATGCGAGGTAACTAAAGGCGGACTGAAGTAACAGGCGCCGTGGTGACCTTCCAAACGCCGGCTCGCAGAGCGGCGGAAGGACAAGCGGCAACGATATACAACAATGGCGATGGTTCTCTTGGCCCGGATACCTCTTTTGATGGCAGGCGTGGGTCAAAAGGTTACCAAGGCCGACAAAGACGCATACGCTCCGCCCTCGCTACTAGGCGAGGGTGCCCTTTGGCTGGGGCGGGAGTCGAATGAAAAGGTTTGACTCGGGAGAGTAACGGACTACAGGGCAGGAGTGAAGGCGCGAGGCAGTGCGGCAGCGACCTGAGGTGCGCTGGCGATTGCGTGACGGAGGACTCTTGCTGAAGTGGGCATGGCGGGAATTATATAGCGTATGCAACGGCGATCGTTTGCTGAGAATATAGATGGTTAAGGATCGGGATAATGAGGCGACGGGTTGGCCGGGTTGCGGGAGCTGTAACGGGGTTGGCACTTACCATGACGACAGGGTGCAAAGGGTTCTTCGTATATCCGGGTTCGACCAATAACGGCAGTTCCAGCGCTTCGGGGGATTATGTCTACGTGGCGAGTGCGGGTTCGCAGACCGCAAATTCGCAGACGCTGACCGGCTTCTCGGTGAGTGCAGGGGCGCTGACGGAGGTGACCGCCCCAGCGTACAGTCTGCCGTTTATTCCTACGGCAGTGGCGGTGAATCCGGCGGACACGATCCTCTTTGTGGCCGGCAACGGCACCATCTCCGCATTCTCCATCTTGTCGGGTGGGGGGCTGAGTGTGCTCAACAGCAGTGTTGCGACGGGGAGCCCGGATGTGATCTCGATGGACATCTCCCCGGACGGGAACTGGCTGATTGCGCTGGATGGCACGGGGTCGACCGCGGGTGTGGTGTCCATCGACGAGTTCCAGATCACTTCGAACGCGAGCGTATTGACGGCGAATGGGCGAACGACCTACAACGTAAGCACAAATGCGATTCTACCCAGGGCGATCAAATTTTCGCCGAATGGGGAGTTGCTGTGTGCTGCGCTGGGGACAGCGGGCGATCTGATGTACACGTTCACTTCAGAGTCGTCGTCGGGTGCACTGACCGGTTCGCTGACCAATCCGCAGACGATATCCGCCCCTGCAACGCCGATGAGCGACAACGGGCTGGGGTGGAGCGCGGACAGTTCGACCCTATACATTGCGCGAAGCAATAGCACGTCGAATGGGGAGGTTGCCGTTTACAGCGTTTCGGGCGGCTCATTTGGCGCGAGCTACTCGTTTTACGCGACTGGTGTTCAGCCAACTGCAGTGGCAGTCAATACTGTCGGCACGAATGAATATGTCTATGTGGCGAACCAGTCGGACAGCACGATCTCCGGCTTCAGCGTGGGGAGCAACGGTGCGCTGAATGCGCTGAGCGGCTCGCCTTATACGGCTGGATTGGGGGTGGGCGCACTGGCAGTGGATCGTACGGGGGATTATCTGTTGGCAGCGGCTCTTGGCGGGACGCCTGACCTGGAGCTGTTCAGCTTCGATTCGCAGTTTGCCGGCCGGTTGGATCCTTCGGCGACTGCCCTCACAGGGGCAGGCATCCTCGAACCGGCAGGCGCGGTTGCGCTCGCGACGACTCATTGAGGCGCTGGGTAGCCTGCCGATGGTAAAAAGGCCCGCATCTCAGGTTCGAGTGCGGGCCTTTGTTGTCTGGATTTCCGGTGATGCCTGAGTGGGCGATCGGTGAACGACTTAGGAGATCACGTTGATCTGGCCCGCGAATCCCTGTCCGAAGAATCCGCCAGTCGAGACGCCGCTGCTGAGTGGCGGGACGCCACTCGATGGCAGGCCGGGTGCAGCAGAAGGGATGATGGTAGCAGTGCCGTTCGTCGCGGCGAGCTTACCGTACAGGACGGAGAGCACCTGCGCCGGTGTGCGTGCGAACGCAAAGCCGGGCGCCGGTGGCGAGCTGCTGGGGGCAGTCCCCGCGCCGCTGGTCGCGAAGAAGCCCTGATACTGGGTCGGTGTGCAACTGGTAGTGCTGCCAACAGCGGTCGGAAAGGCGCAGTGCATCCTGAGGCCACCACCTGCTGACTTGAGCCCCGTAAGCACTGGGGCTCGTGGTCACCTGCGGGCCTAACGCGGAGGTAGCTGCGCTCAGCGGATCGACTGGGGCAACGTCGTCGGGTTGGACTGTTGTAGAAGTCTCCATTCTCGGATCGATATCTGGAGTCTGCGAGAAGATCCGGGACGGTGCCCGGCGTTGCTCTGTTCTCCAGGATGATGGCAAGACGAGTGCGCCTGCGTGTAGGCCGTCCACGGCGAATATCTGGGCCGCCGCGGTGAGGATTGCTTCCAGTCAAGATACACCGAGACTCCAGCGAAAGCGGTGACGGCCACATCTTCGAGAACACGAAGTATGCTGAGAGCCAGCTTCGGGGTAAAGGCGGTGGTTGTACTGATGGAGAGGCCAGTAGCACTAGTACCAACTCAGGCTGGCGGCCGCGCTAGTGGCAGTCGCATTGGCCGACAGGGTAACCGTGCTCGATCCAACCGTCACGAATGTGGTGCCATTGGGGATGCCCGGCCCTGTGATGTTCTGACCTGCGAATAGGCCCGAAAGGCTCGTCGGGGTAATGATGGGGCTACCGCTGGTAGTTTTCGCTGTAAAAGTGGTCGCGTGAGGAAGAGAGGTGGATGCGACGCGCTCCCTGTGCCCAACAGGTCGAGCGACGGCCGCGGTTATGGCAATAGTGCCCAATGTGCCGATGAGGTTCTGCAGGTTGACCAGCTGATTCAGCTCATCGTAATAGATCTCGTTGAGCATATCGGTGATCTGCTGCGCCATTTACGGGCAGGGTGGTGAAGTTGACCGCGACTGGAAGAGCGCCTGCAGCTCCCGGATGCCGTTGGATAGTTGTTGGCCGGGAAGGTGCCGAAGGTTGGATAGTAAACCGTGCCGTTGACCGTGTATTGACCGGGGAGATCGGCGCCCTGGGTGAGGTAGGAGTAGAGGGTCGCCTGGAGATATTTGATGTTGAGCAGGAAGTTGAGATAGTCGGTCTGGCCGAAGCCCGTGGGCGTAGCTCGCGGCCTCCACCACGCTGGGTCTCTTGACCGAGCGGCGCGACATCAAACCAGCGCCGATGGCGGCGCCCGCGATCCCAAGACCAGCCATGAGGTTCCTGCGATTCAGCGCGCGGCCTGCGGTGTTGTCATCGTGCTTCTCGACCGTTGCCGCGGGATCGAGGACTTCCAATTCATTACTGGCCATGGTGTGGGCCTCCTTATCAAACTTGCTTGCGTATATGAAATTCGGACTGCGTGTATTTGCATTGACCCGTGTCGAAGATCGGACTTCGGCAGCGGGCGAAAAAGGGTTAGACGGTGTTGATGAGGCCATTTACGCCGCTGGGGAAGAAGCCGCCCTTGGCAGTCCCTGCGACACCGCCGGCCGCATAGACGATGGAGAGCACCTGCGATGTGGTGCGGGTGAAGGCGAAGCCAGAGGGAGTGCTTACGACAGCTCCAGCGGGAGTGGTTACGGTAGTCGTGACTGCCGAGGTGGCAGTCGCGGCGGCGGTGGTGAAGAAGCCGCCACTGGCGGTGATCGGGCCTTTCGCGGCAACGGCTGCGGTGCCTTCGTCGAAGGGGGCCACGTCGAGCCCGTCTCCGGCGTTGCAGGTATACGTCAGTGCCCGGAGTTGCGGCGTTCTGGAGGATGATGGCCAGGCGGAGGGCGCCGGAGTGAAAGCTTTCTACGCCGAGGATCTGGGAGGCGAAGGTGAGGTTGCTGTCCGCTCAGCGCGGCGAGCGCGCCGGCGTAGGCGGTGACTCCGACATCTTCAAAGAGCCTCGCGATGGAGAGCGCGTTGGTTGCGGTGATGGCGCCAAGTGCGGCGAGGTTGATCGCGGGCCTGGGCACGGCGAGGATGCCGAGCAGGCTGCGCAGCTCGGTCACATGGTTGAGCTCGTCGAAGTAGATCTCGTTGAGCATATCGGTGATCTGCCGCGGCATTGGCTCCGGCGAAGGTGAGCTTGGCGCTGGGGGCGCCGGTGATGGCGCCGCTGCCGACGGTGAGGCTCGCTGGGCAGGTCGGTGCCCTGGGTGATGTAGGAGTAGAAGGTGGCTTCCAGATACTCGAGGTTCAGGGCGAAGTTGAGGTAATCGCTCTGTGCCGGTGCCGGAAGAGGTGACGCTGGAGTGTGGTGTTGAGCTGAGCAACCCGACAACAAGCCCGCGCCAGCCGCGGCGCCGGTCATACCGAGGGCAGCCATGAAGTGTCTGCGATTCAGTGCGCGACCTGCCGCGATTTTCTTAAGCTTCTCGACCGTTGCCGCGGGGTCGAGGACTTCAATTTCATTGCTGGCCATTATGTGGGCCTCCTTACCAATTTACCTGCGATATGAACGAACAGATTGCGCGTCGGGCGTAGCTTGATTGCGGTGCATCGATTAGAACTGTTTCCTGTGTTGAGTTTGTTTCCGTACGCAACTGTAAGCGCAAGATGGCACTTCGCGCAAGACTGTAATTAAGGGCCGGGGATGCAACCCGGCACCTTAGGGGTTTCCGCGGCCCTGTATGCTGGAAAATGTGCTGGACAAACGTGACAGTTTTCTGCTTTATGCTATTTCCCGGATGGCGATCTTTCGGGGATTTTGTCGCTCTGGATGGAAGCTCCGCGCGTCTGGAGCGGAGGGCTGGGCTGGGGTTTGGGCCAGGGCCCTCGCGTTGGGGTTGGGGCTTGCGATGCTGGGCGGATGTTCGCATCTGCGGCCCGCAGGCAGACGGCAGAATATGTCTATGTGACGGCGCAGCAGACATTTCTGCGCGACCGCGTGGCGGCGGTATCGAACCGAACCGGTACGGTGCAGAACGGCGAGCGGCTGGAGGTGCTGGAGCACGGGCGGCGGTTCTTCCGGGTGCGGTCGCCGGAGAACGCCGAGGGTTGGATCGACGAGAAGGCCGTGGCGACGCAGCAGGTTTACGACGCGTTCCAGGCGCTCCGGGAGGCGCACCAGAGCGATCCGGCGGTGGCGTCGGCGGTGGTGCGCGACGAGGCGAACCTGCACCTGAAGCCGGGGCGGGAGACGGAGCGGTTCTACCAGCTGGCGGAGGGCGACAAGCTGCAGCTGCTGGCGCGGGCGACGCTGCCCAAGCCGGTGGTGCCGGGCGCTGCTCCGATTACGGCCCCGAAGTCTGTGCTGGCTTCGATGGGAAAGGGCGCGAAGGCGGAAGGATGCTGATGGGGCTGAAGCGCCGCCGCCGATTGCGATGGAGGATTGGTGGCTGGCGCGCGATGCGCAGGGGCGGACGGGATGGCTGCTCTCGCGGTATCTGGATGTGGATGCGCCGGACTCGCTGACGCGGTATGCGGAGGGGCAGAAGATTGTTGGGGCGTATGTGCTGACGACGGTGAACGATCCGGATGCGGACGCCGGATAGCGGGGCCGCCGAAGGATGGGAACATTCCGATCTATCTGACGGTGATGGGGCCGTATACGGCGGGGCTGCCGTACGACTTCGACCAGGTGCGGGTGTTTACGTGGAACATGAAGATGCACCGGTATGAGACGGCATTTCGCGAGAAGAATATAGAGGGGTATCTGCCGGTGACGATCCGGACGGCGACGGATCCGTATGGGAAGTCGGCGGTGGCGCAGACGCCGGAGCCGACGTTTACTTATAAGGTGCTGGCGGCGGATGCGGGGCCGGTCGTCCCGAATCCGGTGACCGGGATGGTGACGCCGGGGCAGGACGATCGAGAAGACGTATCGGCTGGAGGGGAATCTGGTGCGGCGGGTGGCTGCCGCCGGGGAGTAAGGATGAGGCGGAGGCGCATCCGGTGGCGGAGGAGAAGAAGGAAGGGGAAGAGTGCGGGAAGGGAAAGAAGCGGTGATGAGCTGGGTACGGGGTTGATTAGGTGCAAATGCGGGGATTCTTCGCTGCGCGAAGAATGACAGACAAAAGTAGTCTGGGCGTATCAGGCGTAGAAGGTGCGGATGGCGTCGACGACGGTTTGTTGTTCGTCGTCGCGGAGTTCGGGGTAGATGGGGAGGGCGAGGACTTCGGCGGCGGCGCGTTCGGCGTGGGGGAAGTCGCCGGGTTTGTAGCCGAGGTCTTTGAGGGCGGGTTGCAGGTGGAGGGGGACGGGGTAGTAGATCTCGCTGCCGATGTGGCGGGCGGTGAGGTGGGCGCGGAGGGCGTCGCGGCGCGGGGCGCGGATGACGTACTGGTGGAAGATGGGTGTGGCGCGCGGGTCGGTGTAGGGCAGGACGATGCCGTCCTGCGTTGATGTGGAGGTGGGTGGGGCGGCGAGGTTGGCGGCGCGGAAGAGTGCGTCGTAGCGGGCGGCGCGGTCGCGGCGCTGCTGGTTCCACGCGGGGAGATAGCGGAGTTTGACGGAGAGGACGGCGGCCTGGATGGCGTCGAGGCGGGAGTTTGCGCCGACCTCGTCGTGATAGTAGCGGCTGGGTCATGCCGTGGTTGCGCGAGGGAGCGGGCGCGGGCCGCGATGGCGGGGCTGGAGGTGGTGACGAGGCCGGCGTCGCCGAAGGCGGAGAGGTTTTTGGTGGGGTAGAAGCTGAAGGCGGCGGCGAGGCCGAGGGAGCCGGCGGGTGTTGCCGTTCCATGCAGCGCCGAAGGCCTGGGCGGCGTCTTCGATGAGGAGGAGGCCGGGGTGGGATTGCGTGAGCGCGGTGAAGGCGTCCCAGTCGGCGCACTGGCCGAAGAGATGGACGGGGAGGATGGCTTTGCGTGTTGGCGGCGGCGGGGCTGCTGAGGAGTTCGGCGACGGAGGCGGGTGAGAGGTTGAAGGTGCGGGGGTCGATGTCGGCGAAGAGCGGGCGGGCGCCGGCGCGCAGGATGGCGGAGGCGGAGGCGAAGAAGCTGAAGGGGGTGGTGATGACGGCGTCGTGGCTGGCTGCTGGGTCTGCGAATCGAGCTCGGGGCGCTGTCGCCGATGCCGGCGGCGGCGAGGGCGAGCCAGAGGGCGTCGGTGCCGCTGGCGCAGCCGATGGCGTGAGCGGCGCGCGCAGGCTGCGGCGGCGGCGGCCTCGAACGTCGGCGACATGACGGGCCGAGGATGAAGTGTTGCGAATCGCAGACCTGGGCGATGGCCTCAAGAATCTCCTGCCGGAGGGGGGCAAACTGGCGGGAGAGATCGAGCATGGGGACGGGCTGCGGGGGGACTTGGCGACACGGAGCAATGGTACAACGCAGACGGCTGAGACCTTTGGCGCGGATGAAGCGTCTAATAATGTTAGATGTGCCCGACGATGGACAGAGTGGAGCTGGAATGCGCGCCCGGAGCGTAAGGCGCGATGCGGCGAGTTCCGAGTTGAAAAACCGATTCGATGCTCGTATTGTGAACAGACCTCTAATAAACGGACTAAGTGCTGCTACCGAGTTGACCTCTGTCGTCGGGACTTATCCGAGGACCCGATGGAGTCGGGATTTACTTTTTTCCAGGCAACGAGCCAAAGCGAAGGAGATCGGCATCATGGAATCAAAGCCGGCACAGAATATTCAGGATACATTTCTCAACACGGTCCGCAAGGACAAGACGCCGGTGACGATTTATCTGGTGAGCGGGGTGAAGTTGACGGGCAAGATCCGGTCGTTCGACAAGTACTCGGTGCTGCTGGAGAACAACTGCGCAGGAGCAGCTGATCTTCAAGCATGCGATCTCGACCGTGGTGAGCGGCCGTGTGGGGCCGCATACGGACGCGAAGGTTGAGAGCAGGCCGCAGGGCGTGACGGCAGGACATGCCGGCGTCGTCCGCGACTGTGCCGGAGGCCGCGGGTGTCGCGGGCGACTGAGCGGTTCCGCACAACCCGATGAGGGCAGAAGTGAGCTCTTGTAGAGGCCCAGGAGGCCGCTTCGCGCGCGACGAGGGCGAAGCGTCGCGCGGCTCCGCGGGAACAGGCCGTGCTGGTGGCGGTCGAGTTTACCGGGCGCAGGCGGGGGCTGACTGCGGCGGCGAAGCTGGCGCGGGATGCGGCTGCGATTGTTGCGGTGTCTGAGAGATGAGGGTGTCGATGCTGCAGGCGCAGGTGATGGCGATCTCGACTTTGACGGCGTCGCTGGCGGAGTTTGAGGAGCTGGCGCGCAGCGCGGGTGCGGAGGTGGCGGCGACGCTGGTGCAGCGGCGCGCGAGGCCGGATGCAGCGACGCTGGTGGGACAGGGCAAGCTGGAGGAGATTGCGGGCGTGGCGGCATCGACACATGCGGACGTGGTGCTGTTCGACCACGATCTGTCGCCGTCGCAACTGCGCAATCTGGAGGCGAAGCTGCCCTGCCGGGTGATTGACCGGACGCAGCTGATCCTGGATATCTTTGCGCGCCATGCACGGACGCGCGAGGGCCAGCTGCAGGTGGAGCTGGCGCAGCTGGAGTATCAGCTGCCGCGGCTGGCGGGACGAGGCAAGGCGATGTCGCAACTGGGCGGCGGGATTGGGACGCGCGGGCCGGGCGAGACGCAGCTGGAGACGGACCGGCGCAAGATCAATCTGCGCATTGACCACGTGAAGGAGCAGCTGGAGTCGGTGCGGCGGATTCGGCGGCAGCAGAGGCAGAGGCGCGAGGCTGTGCCGGTGCCGGTGGTGGCGCTGGTGGGCTATACGAATGCGGGGAAGAGCACGCTGTTCAACGCGCTGACAGAAGCAGGTGTGCTGGAGTCGGCGCGGATGTTTGCGACGCTTGATCCGAAGCTGAAGCAGTTGCAGTTGCCGAGCCGGCGCAAGATACTGCTGTCGGACACGGTGGGGTTCATTCGCAATCTGCCGCATACGCTGGTGACGAGCTTTCGCGCGACGCTGGAGGAGGTAGAGCGAGCCGAGGTGCTGCTGCATGTGCGTGACGCTTCGAGCCCGATGATGGAGGAGCAGAAGAGGCAGGTTGAGGTGGTGCTCGGCGAGTTGGATGTGCAGGGCAAGCCGGTGATTGAGGTGCTGAACAAGATTGATCTGCTGCCGCAGGAGGAGCGTGCGCGACTGGAGCGCGGATGCAGAGCGCAGGGCAGCGGAGGGGCGGTTACGGTGGCGGTCTCAGGACTGACGAAGTACGGGCTGGGGCAGTTGCTGGAGGCGATCGACGAGGCGCTGGTGGCTGATCCGCTGGTTGAGTCGAGACTGCGTGTGCCGCAGTCGGAGGGCGCGGCGCTGGCCGCGCTGGAGGCGGGAGCGGTGGTCCGCGAGAAGAGGTTTGAGGGGAATCTGGTGCATCTGACGGCGCGCGGGCCGGCGTCGCTGCTGGCGCGCTACGGGCGATTTCGGGAGAGACAGTTGTAA
The DNA here is from genome assembly GCA_963808025.1 of uncultured Acidobacteriaceae bacterium. Taxonomy (GTDB): domain Bacteria; phylum Acidobacteriota; class Terriglobia; order Terriglobales; family Acidobacteriaceae; genus Edaphobacter. The sequence continues at coordinate 228,384 of CAWEEI010000001.1, forward strand.
GTTGGTAGTTGTGAGTAAAGGCGAGAGATGCGGATTGCTATAAAACTCTCCGATTTCTATTTCGGTATTAAACAGAACAGGCCGCCTGTCGGGGAGCGGAGGTGGTGTCCCCAGACCACGCGACCTGTGCGACCCAGGACATAGGGTCTTGGTGGTGTTTAAAGTTTATTCCTTCGCAGTGGTTTGTCAAAGGGGGGTTTTCACAGGTGGTAAACATGCGGGCTTTGAAGTGTGCGAATAACGGACTTAGAGATCGAATATCGAAGGTAGAGGTTTGACACCTTCGCAAGCCCTTTGCTAGAACTAGGTGTACCCAGCATGTGCGCAAGGCCGGTATCCGTACCCCTGCGTGTCTTAGGATTCCCATCTCCTAGCCTGCTTCCAACCATGGTTCCATACTGAAACAACTCGGCGGACTTGTGCTCGGCTCCGTGCCGACGATGGTCTTGTTCCTGCTGTTGGTGGTGGCTTATGGAGTGCTGGTGCGCCGTCCGCTGACGGCGATGCTGGCGGAGCGACAGGCGCGGACCGGTGGCGCGCTGGAGAAGGCGCGCGCTGCGATCTCCGCGGTGGAGGCGAAGACCGCGGAGTATGAAGAGAGGCTGCGCAAGGCGAAGGCGGAGATATTTGCGGCGCGCGAGCAGCGCGTGAAGCAGTGGAACGCCGAGCGTGAAGAGGCTCTGGCGCAGGCGCGCGGCGCCACCGGCGAGAAGGTGAACGCGGCGAAGGCCGAGATCGAGCAGGGCGTTCTGGTGGCGCGCCAGCAGATTGAGGGAATGAGCGCGGAGTTGAGCGCGCAGATTCTGCGGGCGGTGATGCCGGCCGGGATCCAACCGGGGGCGACCCAGTGAAGAAGATTCTGACGAGGAGTGTGCTGGCTGGGCTGACGCTGGCTGTGGTGCTTGGCGTTGTGCGTCCCATGTGTTGTTGAGGTGCGGGCGCAGACGCAGGCCGGCGCGACGGATTCCAAGACGATTCAGGATGACCAGCAGGAGAAGGACGAGAATGACGCCTATCGCCATTCGACGATGGTGCAGAAGATGGGTGGGATGGTGGGGATGAACGCTGACCAGTCGGCGACGGCGTTCCAGGTAATCAACTTCCTGATACTTGCCGCCGGAGTTGGCTGGGTGCTGGTGAAGATGTTGCCGAAGTGGTTTCGCGACAGGAATTCCACGATCCAAAAGGAACTGGTGGACGCGCGGACAGCTACGGAAGCGGCGCGCGCGCGGTTGGAGCAGCATTGAAGAGCGGCTGGCGAAGCTGGATGGTGAGATCGCCGCGATGCGGTCGCAGGCGGAGCAGGATTGGAGCAGGGAAGAGCAGCGCATTCGGGCCTCGGTTGAGGGTGAGAAGCAGAGCATCCTGGCCGCGGCGGAGCAGGAGATTGCCGCTGCGACAAGCCATGCGCAGAAGGCGTTGCAGCAATTTGCGGCGGAGCTGGCGATTGAGCAGGCGGCGCGCAAGCTGGTGGTTTCGGCCGAGACGGACCGGCTGCTGGTGCAGTCCTTCGCGCACGCGGCTGACGGGCGACGAGTCGAAAAAGGGACAGAATTAATGGCCAGCGCTGCTCCTCGATATGCCCATGCCTTTGCCCAGGTGGCGGAGGCGTCTGGACTGGATGCTGCCGTTGCGCAGCAGCAGTTGCGCGATTTTGCGGAGATGCTGGCGGGAAGCAGCGAACTGCGCGAAGTTACTGATGAACCCATCGATTGAGATGGCGCAGAAGCTGAAGGTGGTGGATGCGATTGCGGCGCGGGTGAAGATGGCGACGCAGGCGCGCAACTTTCTTGCGGTGATTCTGGAGCACGACCGGCTGGGTGAGTTGAACGAGATTCTGGCGGACTATGCGGAGCTGGTGGATGAAGATTCGGGCACTGCCGAAGCGACTATCACGACGGCGCGGCCGCTGAATGCGGAGGACCGCGTGCGGCTGGAGGAGCAGGTGGCGAAGCTGGCCGGGGCGAAGGTGCATGCGAGCTATGCGGAGGATGCGAGCTTGCTGGGCGGGGCCGTGGTGCAGATTGGGTCGAAGGTGTATGACGGGTCAGTGCGCGCGCAGTTGCAGCAGCTGAAACAGAGATTGGTGAATGCGTAGAGATTTAACCGGATTGAGATTCGATTGGGGTAGAAGAAAGACATGGCAAAGATTAATGCGGACGAGATAACCACGCTGCTCCGCCAGCAGATTGAGAACTACGAGCAGCGCATCCAGGTGGATGAGGTTGGCACGGTCATCTCGCTGGGCGACGGCATTGCGCGAGTGCATGGGCTGGACAAGGTGATGGCGGGCGAGCTGATTGAGTTTCCCCATGGCGTGGCCGGCCTGGCGATGAACCTGGACGAGTCCGACGTAGGCGCGGTGCTGCTGGGCGACTTCACCGAGATTCGCGAGGGCGACGAGGTCAAGCGCACGGGCACGATCATGTCTGTGCCGGTGGGCGATGCGATGATCGGGCGCGTGGTGAATGCGCTGGGCGCGCCGATCGACGACAAGGGGCCGATCGACACCAAGGAGCGGCTGCCGGTGGAGCGGTTGGCACCGGGCGTGGTTGATCGCCAGGCGGTGCGCGAGCCGATGGCGACGGGGATCAAGGCGATCGACACCATGATCCCGATTGGCCGCGGGCAGCGCGAGCTGCTGATCGGCGACCGGCAGACCGGCAAGACGGCGATTGCGCTGGACACGATCATCAACTCGGCGAAGAACAATTTGATCTGCATCTACTGCGCGATTGGGCAGAAGCGGTCGAGCGTGGCGCAGATCGTGAAGACGCTGGAAGAGTACGGCGCGATGAAGTACACGATCGTGGTGGCGGCGACTGCGTCAGCGAGCCGGCGCCGATGCAGTATCTGGCGCCCTTTGCGGCGACCGCAATGGGCGAGTACTTCCGCGACTCGGGGCGGCACGCGCTGGTGATCTACGACGATCTTTCGAAGCACGCGGTGAGCTATCGCGAGATATCGCTGCTGCTGCGGCGGCCTCCGGGACGCGAGGCATATCCGGGCGATGTGTTTTATCTGCATTCGCGGCTGCTGGAGCGGAGCTCGAAGGTGAGCGACAAGCTGGGCGGCGGGTCGTCTGACCGCGCTGCCGATCATCGAGACGCAGGCGGGCGATGTGTCGGCGTACATTCCGACCAATGTGATCTCGATTACGGATGGGCAGATTTTTCTGGAGACTGACCTGTTCAACTCCGGCGTGCGGCCGGCGGTGAATGTGGGGCTGTCGGTCTCGCGCGTGGGGTTTGCGGCGGCGATCAAGGCGACCAAGCAGGTGGGCTCCACGCTGAAGCTCGATCTTGCGCAGTATCGCGAGCTGGCGGCGTTCTCGCAGTTCGGGTCGGACCTGGACAAGGTGACGCTGCAGCAATTGAACCGCGGCGTGCGGCTGACCGAGCTGCTGAAGCAGCCGCAGTTCCAGCCGCTGCCGGTGGAGAAGCAGGTGGTGATTCTGTTCGCGGGCGTCAACGGCCTGCTGGACGATGTTGAGGTCTCGGACCTGCGCGCGTTTGAGGATGGGTTCTATCCGTATCTGGAGAGCGCGGCGCCGGCGATCCTGACCGACATTGCGACCAAGAAGGCGCTGGACGACGACCTCAAGAAGCGGCTGACCGAAGCGGTGAAGGAGTTCAAGGCGTCGTTTCTGGCGGACCTGAAGGAGAAGAAGGACGCGAGCCAGCAGGAGACGGCGGCGGCCAAGTAGACGATGGCGAATGTACTCGATCTTCGGCGGCGCATCCGCAGTGTGAAGAACACGCGGCAGATCACGAAGGCCATGAAGATGGTCTCGGCGGCGAAGCTGCGCCGGGCGCAGGACCGGGCGATGAAGGCGCGGCCGTATGCGCGGATGCTGACGAGCGTGCTGGTGTCGCTGGTGCGGCGGACCGACCTGTACAACGAGCAGACGGGCGAGATCATGCATCCGCTGCTGGTGGAGCGCGAAGAGAAGAACGTGCTGGTGGTGGTGATCGCGGGCGACAAGGGCTTTGCGGGCGCGTTCAACTCGAACATCGGCAAGGCGGCGCAGCGGTTTGTCGACGAGCGGCGCGGGATGGGGCAGACGATCGACCTGGAGCCGGTGGGCAAGAAGGCGATCGCGCTCTACAAGAAGAATATCCCGCGGCGAACTACGAGAAGACTGAGAAGCATTACGACAACGATCTCTCCACGCACTACGAGACGGTGCGGCATCGCGCGCAGCCGATCGAAGTGGTGGCGGAGCATCCGGGGTTGCTGCTGCGGGTGGATATCGACGATGTGTCGGAGATGGCGCGGTCGATTGTCGAGCGCTATGAGCAGGCGGAGATCGATTCGGTGTACATCGTCTACAACGAGTTCAAGAGCGTGATCTCGCAGCGCGTGGTGGTGGAGAAGCTGCTGCCCATCCGCAAGCTGGGCACGCATGAGATTACGGCGGCCGAGGAGATGACCGAGGAGCAGCGCGAGGCGGCGGCGCGCGCGGCCGCGACCTCTGGGGTTTCGATTCATGCGCCGGAGGACGAAGAGGTTGCGGAGGAGGAGGCGAAGAAGTTCGGCACGGCCGAGGTGGACTACATCTACGACCAGCCGCCGGAGCGGCTGTTTCGCCATCTGATGCCGCGCTATGTGACGACGCAGATATTCCATGCGCTGCTGGAGTCGGCGGCGGCGGAACATGCGGCGCGCATGACGGCGACCGATGCGGCGACCAAGAATGCGGGCGACCTGATCGACAGTTTGAGCCTGACGATGAACCGTGTGCGCCAGGCGGCGATTACCAAGGAGATTATTGAGATTGTGAGCGGGGCCGCGGCGCTGTAAGCGCGTGCCAGCGAGACAGAGAGACTATGGCAGAAAATATTGGCAAGGTAATTTCGATCAGCGGACCGGCCGTTGATATTCAGTTTGAAGAGAAGGCGATGCCGCCGATCTACCAGGCGCTGCGGATCGTCTAGCGACGGCTTCGATGTGCCGAAGCCGATGTCGGTGATCGTCGAGGTGCAGCAGCACCTGGGCGAGGGCCGCGTGCGCTGCATCGCGATGGTGGCGACCGAGGGCATGGTGCGCGGGATGAAGGCGATCGACACCGGCGCGGGCATTACGGTGCCGGTGGGCCGCGGCGACGCTTGGCCGCGTGCTCAATGTGCTCGGGCGAGCCTGTCGATGAGCTCGGGCCGGTGACCTCGGAGTTCCATATGCCGATCCATCGCCAGGCGCCGGCGTTCGACGAGCAGGCGACGAGCGAGGAGATGTTCGAGACCGGGATCAAGGTGATCGACCTGATCCAGCCGTTTCTTGAAGGGCGGAAAGATCGGGCTGTTCGGCGGGGCGGGCGTCGGCAAGACGGTGGTCATTCAGGAGCTGATCAACAACGTTGCGACCAAGCACGGCGGCTTCTCGGTGTTTCGCGGGCGTGGGCGAGCGGACGCGCGAGGGCAACGACCTGTGGGTCGAGTTCCAGGAGTCGGGCGTTATCGATCTGAAGGATTTTTCGAAGTCGAAGGCGACGCTGATCTATGGGCAGATGACCGAGCCTCCGGGGGCGCGTCTGCGCGTGGCGCTGACCGGGCTGACGGTGGCGGAGCACTTCCGCGATGTTGAGGGCGCGGACACGCTGCTGTTTATCGACAACATCTTCCGGTTTACGCAGGCGGGTTCGGAGGTTTCGACGCTGCTGGGGCGCATGCCTTCGGCGGTGGGATACCAGCCGAACCTGGCGACCGAGATGGGCGAGCTGCAGGAGCGGATCACGTCGACGAAGAAGGGCTCGGTGACTTCGGTGCAGGCGGTGTATGTGCCGGCGGACGATCTTGACCGATCCGGCGCCGGCGACGACGTTTGCGCATCTGGATGCGACGACGGTGCTCTCGCGGCCGCTGTCGGAGCTGGGAATTTATCCGGCGGTCGACCCGCTGGCTTCGACCTCGCGCATTCTTTCGCCGCGCATCGTGGGGCAGGAGCACTACGACGTGGCGCAGGGCGTGAAGAAGATTCTGCAGCGGTACAAGGACCTGCAGGACATCATTGCGATCCTGGGCATCGACGAGCTCTCGGAAGAGGACAAGACGACAGTCGCGCGTGCGAGAAAAGTCCAGCGGTTCCTCTCGCAGCCGTTCCATGTGGCGGAGATCTTTACCGGCATTCCGGGCGCGTATGTGAAGGTCGAGGACACGGTGCGCAGCTTCAAGGAGATCATCGAGGGCAAGCACGATGCGATCCCGGAGCAGGCGTTTTATCTGAAGGGCGGCATCGAGGACGTGCTGGCGGCGGCGGAGAAGATGCAGGCAACGGCGTAGGGCAGTTGCAGGTTGCCGGTTGTTAGTTGCTGGTTAGAAGGCGAGATGGCTGAGGGTGGGAAATAGTTCGGGGTTGTTGACGGTGCGGCTGGTGACGTCCGGACCGGCTGCTGCTGGACTGCACGGCGGAGGCGGTGGAGCTGCCGTCGTCGACGGGCTATCTGGAGGCGCTGTACGGGGCGGCGCCGCTGCTCTCGGAGCTGGGCGCGGGCGAGGTGCGGCTGCATGGCGGGACCTCGGGCGACCAGAAGTTTTTTGTGGCGTGGGGATTTGTCGAGGTGCTGCCGGAGCGGGTGACGATTCTGGCGGAGACGGCGCTGCATCCGGAGGAGATCGACAAGGCCGAGGCGCAGCAGGAGATGGAAGAGGGCGAGAAGATGTGGCACGAGGCCGGCGACGAATGCGACAAGTACGAGCGGGCGAACGCGGTGATCCGGCAGGCGGAGGAGAAGCTGGCGAGCGCTGAGGGGCGCAGTACTTAAGGCAGAAAGCAGATACTGAGATTCTGGCTGCGCCAGAATGACAGCATCAGGGTGAATTGAGCCAGCGGCTGAGGCCGGTGGGTGGCAGATCGGGCGTCAGGAATTCGGTGCGGTTGCCGAGGAGTTCGCCGGCGGCGAGGCGGCCGCTGCGCGCGGCGCCTTCCATGGTGGAGGGCCAGCTCGGTGGCGGTCCAGTCGCCGGCGAGGTAGAGGCCGGGCCAGGCGGTGCGCTGCGATGGGCGGGAGGCGTCGAGGCCGGGCGTGACGGAGAAGGTGGCGCGCGCCTCTTTGAGGATGCCGCTCTTGATCAGGCGGGCGCTGCGGACCTCGGGGAAGAAGCGGGCGAGTTCGGCGAGCGCGGGTGCGAGGATTTGCTCGCGGGACAGGGAGAGTTCAGTTTGTGAGCCGGCGATGACGAGTTCGACGTAGCTGCCGCGCTCGGGTGGGTAGCCGCGAATGCGCGACTTGTGAAAGAACCACTGGATGGTGGAGTCGAGTAGCCACGCGTGGTCGAGGTCGGTGATCTGGCGGTCGTACCAGAGCAGGATGGAGATGAAGGGGGAGTGGGTGAAGCGGGCCATCTTCGCGAGGAGTTCTGCGCGGGCGTCTGCTCTTCATTCGAAGTGCAAAATTGCATTGTGGCGATGAGCTTTTGCGTCTGCTCGAAGGGCAGCGCGAGGATGACGTCGTCGGCGACGAGGCTTTGTTCGCCGGAGCGGAGAAGCCAGCGGCCGTCGGGTTGCTGGGTTAGTTGTTCGACGCTGGAGCGCAGGTCGACGCGGCCGCCGTTGGCGCGGATAAGATCGGCGCCGGCGGCGTAAAACTCGCTGAGCGGGACGGTGGGGATGCCGAGGCGGCCGCCGGTGTCATTCTTGAGGAAGAGCTCGTAGAAGACCTTGCCGGCATACTTCATGGAGCAGTTTGCGGCGCAGTCGTTGAGCGTGGCAAGGAGCAGCGGCTCCCACAGGTGTCGGATGGCGCGCTGGGTCTGGCGGGTGCGGCGGTACCACTGGGCGACGGACTCGTCGTCGCCGCCCGTGAGCGCCGCGCGGCGAAGCTCAACAGGCCGCGCGCGACGGCGAGCTTGTCCGCGAGGCCGAGCATCGAGAGGTTGAGGAAGCTGGCGGCGTAGTGGAGGGGCGCGGGGAGAGCGGAGGGGGCTATGGCGCTTGCGCGAGTGGAGCGGGTCCGCGTGGCGGGTTCGAGATAGGTCTGTCGGTCGTACCAGCGGATTTGATCCGCGAGGCCGGCAGTGCTGCAGAAGTCGATGAGATTGGAGCAGCAGCCGACGAGGACGTGCTGCGAGTCGACTACCTCATCGAGCGCGGGATGCAGGTAGGAGTAGGCGCGGCCGCCGACGTAGGGACGGCGCTCCAGTACGGTGACGGTGGCGCCGGCGCTTGCGAGTGCCGCTGCTGCGTTCAGACCTGCGACGCCCGCGCCGACGACGACTACGCTGCGTCCGGCGGCGGTCAACTGAGCACCCTGTTCCATGCGGCCATGAGCGCGCCGCGAGTGAGGATGGCGAGTTTGGTGGGGGTGGAGACGGAGGCGCGCTGGGTGAAGACGTCCATTTTGTGCGCGGCGATCTGGGCGAGGAGGCGGTGGTAGATGGTGACGAGAACGCGCATGGCGGCGCGGCTGTCGCGGTCGAGGAGTGGGATAAGTTTGCCGGCGGCGACGTAGTATTTTTCGGCACGGATGGCGAGGGTTGCGAGCATGGCGCGCTCGCGTTCGGTCATGGGTGCGGCCGGCGGCGAGCTCGCGCAGCTCGGGGATGGATTCGCCGAACTCGTCCATGAGGTCGAGGGGGATGTAGATGCGGTTGCGTTCGGCGTCTTCCTTGACGTCGCGCAGGATGTTGGTGAGCTGGAAGGCGACGCCGGTCTCTTCGGCGAGAGCTTCGGCGCGGGGGTCGGTGTAGCCGAAGATGCGGATGCAGACGAGGCCGACGACCGAGGCGACGAGGTAGCAGTAGCGATAGAGATCGTCGAAGGTGGCGTAGGTTTGGGGCTGTCGGAGGGATTGGGGCGGGGTTCGAGGTCCATGGTGGTGCCGGCGACCAGCTCTTCCAGCAGCGCGTCGGGGATGGAGAAGCGTTGCTGGGTGTCGGCGAGGGCGAGGAAGACGGGGTTGGCTGCGCTCGCGTGTTCTGTGCGAGGATGCGGTGCGCGAGGCGCGCCAGGATTGCAGCCATGAGGACATCTCGGCGCGGCGTGCTTCGAGGGACTTCGATTCGTCGTCGGCGATGTCGTCGGCGCGGCGCATGAAGGCGTAGACGGCGCACATGGCGTCGCTTTTGTGGCGGGGGAGGACGCGGAAGGCCCAGTAGAAGTTCTTGGCTTCGCGGCGGGCGATGTCGCGGCAGAACTGGTATGCCTCAGCCGTACTCACAGCCTGAGTGCCGCGGCTTACTGGTCTCGGCAGTGGCTCACGCCGCGTGGGCTCCGGCCGGAGTGCGCGCGCGCAGCTTGCCGAGGAGCGCGCCGAGCAGCAGGAGCAGTCTTCTTGCGCTTGGTGACCATGGGCCGGCCGCGGAGCACGTCGTAATCCTGCGCGGCGATGCCGTCGAGGATGGCTTCGCCGCCTTTGCGGAAGAGGTCGAGGGTGACGCGCAGCTCGGGGTCGACGGTGGCGCTGATGGCGCTGCCTTCGCGCAGCATGGCCGCGGGTGCGGTCGACGAGCGCACTGCATCATGGCGCCGAACTCGGGGGTGAAGACGCGGCCTTCGATCTGGCCCTCGGCTACGCCGAAGCGCTGCCATGTATTCGGCGGGGAGGTAGCGGCGGGGGATCTCGGAGTCGCGGACGATGTCCTGCCAGAAGTTGGCGAGCTGCAGGCCGGTGCAGATTTTGTCGGAGAGCAGCGCGCGCTGCTCGTCGCGATAGCCGCAGACCATCAGGACGAGACGGCCGACGGGGTTGGCGGAGTAGCGGGAGTACTCGACGGCCTCGTCCCAGGTGTCGTAGTGGGTCTTGATCTGGTCCTGGCGGAAGGCGCGGAGCAGATCGTGGAAGAGGGTGCGCGGCAGGTCGCAGGCGACGATGGTCTCGCGCAGGGCGACGAAGACGGGATGGCGGGAGCGCTCGGGCGCGTCGTAGCACTCGTCTAGCATCGCACCCCAGGTTCTGAGAAGCTGGAGGGCCAGTGGCGGTGTCTGCCGACCTCGTCGCCGAGGTCGTCGGAGACGCGGCAGAAGGCGTAGACGCTCTCAAAGTGGGGGCGGACGCGTTTGGGAAGGAAGAAGGTGGCGACGTGGAAGTTCTCGTAGTGCGAGGTTGCGAGGGCGTGGCACCAGGCGCGCGCCTCTTCCAGAGTCGGGCGCTCGTCGGGGGTGCAGATACTCGGCGGGCGCGCCGATGAGGGCGTCTGCATTGCGAGCTTCGCTGGCGAGTGCATGGGCAGCCCCGGTATTGGTAACGGTCGCGAACATCTCGCCGTTCATTGCGGGCTCCCGGTGGGAAAGACTGCCGTTTTGATGTCTACATTGCAGGCCAGAATGTGAGCCGTTGGATCCGACCGAGCCTCGTTTCACCATACGCGCGAAGACCTTCGGCAGGTCTTCGAGTCGTGCGGTGCCGGTGATGTACTCGCTGCACTTGAAGCGGCGGCTGGCGACGAGGTCCAAGGCGGTGCGCGCGGTGGCTGGTGTGTGGTGGAAGCTGGCCTTCAGCGTGATCTCGCCGTAGTGGATGCGGTTGGTGTCGAGCGATACTACAGTCCCGCTGGGCGGGCCACCGAAGAAGTTGACCACGCCGCCGCGGCGTGCCATGGCGACGGCCCACTCCCATGTCTTCGGAGTGGCGACGGCCTCGATGACCACGTCGGCGCCACGGGCGTCGGGCGTCAAGTTGCGCACATCGGCGATTACGTCCTCTGAGTTCGTCCAGGCATACGATCTTGCGCGCGCCAAAAGCCAGGGCCAGAGGCCTCTGATCCTCGTGCTTGATTACGGCGATGACATGGACTCCATTGAGCTCAGCGACGTGCATGAACATGAGACCGATGGGGCCCGCGCCAATGACTACCATCGTATCTCCGGGGCGAGCGCCGGACTCTTCCAGACCGCGGACAACGCAGGCCAGCGGCTCAGTGAGCGCGGCGTGCTCGAGTGGAACTCTGTCGGGCACGAGCAGGGTGTTCTTCTCGACGATGCGCGCGGGGATGCGCATGTACTCGGCATACGCGCCGTTGTTGAAGATCAGGTCCTCGCACAGATTTTGCTGGCCCTGCCTGCACCAGAAGCAGAGGTCGCAGGGGGCGGAGTTCAGCGGCACCACGCGGTCTCCGATGTGGAAGCTGGTCACGCCGGGGCCCGTTTCGACGACCTCTCCGGCGAGCTCGTGGCCAAAGGGGATTGGCGGCTTGAGCATCATGGCGTGGTAGCCGCGGCGATAGACTTTGAGGTCGGTGCCGCAGGTGAGGGCGGCGCCGACGCGAAGCACGAGCTCGCCCCTGGCAGCTCGCGGAACGGGCACACGTTCCATGCGCAGGTCCTCGCTGCCATAGAGGACAGCCGCCAACATCGACTCCGCCGGGCCCTGCGCAATCATCCCTCTATCTTCTCACTTCCAACTGGCGGTCGGCCATCCGGTCTTGCAGGCTGGACTTTGGGGCCTTGAGGCAGTATGCGCTCAACTGGGCAGTTCCTGCATCTGATAGTCTGAGCCACAGAAGCCATGCCCTTGCGATCCCCAGACGCCTACCTGAAGCAGAAGATACTGGCGGTGCAGGAGTACTCGATCCTCTCCGGTACCGCCATCGCGGCGCTCTTCTCCAGCCCGCGCTACTGGGCCGACATCTTCACCCAGATGGATTCGATCGGGGTCGGCTCCATGCCGATCATCATCCTTACGGGTTTCTTCACGGGATGCGTGCTTGCGCTGCAGTCGGCGACCGCGCTACAGAGCTTCGGCGCGGTCTCGATGACCGGTTCGCTGGTCTCGCTCTCGATGGTCAAGGAGCTGGGGCCGGTGCTGACCGGCCTGATGGTCTCGGGCCGCAACGCCTCGGGCATTGCGTCCGAGCTGGGGTCGATGAAGGTGACGGAGCAGATCGATGCGATGCGCGCCCTGGGTACCGACCCGATCCGCAAGCTGGTGACTCCGCGAATCGTGGCCACCGTCTTTATGCTTTTCTTTCTTACCATCATCGCGGATGCTTTCGGGATCGCGGGCGGCGCGCTGGTGTCGGTCACGATTCTCGGACTGAATGCAAACGCCTATCTGCACACCTCCTACCGCGGTCTGGTGCATGGAGATGTCGTGCAGGGTCTGATGAAGCCGCTCTTTTCCGGCTTTATCATCGCCACCGTGGGTTGCTACTTCGGGATGAAGACCACCGGAGGCACGCAGGGGGTGGGCCGCGCCACGACGCAGGCGGTGGTGGTCTCGTCGGTCTTCATCATCATTGTCGACCTGCTGGTGACCCGCGCCATGATCGGTATCTTCGGCAGCTAGAGCGAACCTATGCCAACGGCCACTCTCACTGACCAATCCGGCGACGCGATCACCAGCCGTCCTGGGCCGGTGGTTTCGTTTGAGGACGTATCCATTGCGTTCGACGAGAAGGTGGTGCTGCAGAAGATCAGCTTCTCGGTGGAGCACGGCCAGACCTTGATCATCCTTGGGCCGGCGGGCACTGGGAAGTCGGTTCTGCTGAAGCTGGCGAACGGTCTGCTGGCTCCGGACTCGGGCTCGATCCGTATCTTCGGCGAGGAGATTACGACTATGCCTGAGAGGGAGATATATAAGCTGCGCTCGCATATCGGCATGGTCTTCCAGGAGTCGGCGCTCTTCGACTCGCTTACGGTGGAGGACAACGTCGCCTACCGGCTGCATGAAGAGCGCGTGCCGGAGGACGAGGTTCATAAGCGCGTTGTGGAGGCGCTGAAGTTTGTCGAACTGGAGGGGGCGATCGCGAAACTGCCGTCGGAGCTCTCGGGCGGGATGCGGCGCCGGGTTTCGATTGCGCGCGCGATTATCAGCAACCCAGACCTGATCCTGTACGACTCGCCGACCGCGGGCCTCGACCCCATCACCTCGACTACGATCATTGAGCTGGTGATGAAGCAGCGCGATGTGTCGCACACGACCTCGCTGCTGGTGACCCATCGCCTACAGGACGCGTTTGCGCTGGCGACCCACTGCTTCGACGCAGCCACCGGCGGCATGAAGCCGCTGCCCAAGGATGGCCCGAACCACGGGATCGACGACAGCACAAAGTTTCTGATCCTGAATGAGGGAAGCGTTGCGTTTCATGGGACGACCGAGGAGTTGGTGCATTCGACTGACCCGTGGATCAAGGAGTATCTCGCATAGGGGGCGTTGAATGCGGTGCTGTCCGTCGGCAGGCAAGAGGCGTTGCCGAAGAGCCGGTAGGATAGACTTGTCACGTGAAGGAACTTCCCCCCTTTAGGCTCTTTGCAGCCATCCTTGCGCTTATCGCCCTAGATTTTTCCACATCGCTCGCCGCGCAGATGCCGCCCTCGCAGCAGCAGGAGAGGCTATTTTCGCCGTCTGAGGCCGCGTCGCTGGTTCTCCCCGAGGCCCCGATCCCGCAAGCGGCCTTGCAGGCTGCGACGCCGGTACCGCCAGCCCAGCCATGCACTGCTTCGCAGCCAGCCGCAGACAACGCGACGCCTGCTTCGCCGACTAATGCGTGTCCCCCGGCGGCTGACGCCAAGGAGCAGACCCGTGAAGAGGCTGAGCGCGAGCTGAAGGTGGAAGAGAAGCAGCGCCTGCTGGGGGTGATGCCGCAGTTCCAGGTGGTGATGGGCGGCAAGGCGGTGCCGCTTACCGGCGGGGAGAAGTGGCGGCTGGCCCTGCACAGCGCGATCGACCCGTTTTATATTGGCTGGGCCTTCGTGATCGGCGGCGGCTATGGGGAGCTGGTGGACTCGCACACTGGGTATGGCTGGGGGCCGGCGGGATACTTCAAGCGGGTGGGCTCCACCTACGCGGACAATGTGAATGGTGCGCTGATTGGGAATGCGCTACTGCCGCAGCTGCTGCATCAGGACCCTCGATACTTCCGCAAGGGGACGGGTTCGATCAAGAGCCGGTTCCTGTACGCCGCGGCCTCCACGTTCATCTGCCATGGGGACAATGGGAAGTGGCAGCCCAACATTTCCAACGTGCTGGGTAACTACGTCTCGGGAGCCATCTCCAATGCGTATTATCCGGCGAATGAGCGAGGGATGGCTTTGACGTTTGAGAACGGCACGTCGGTCACTCTGTTTGGCGCGCTGGGCGGGCAGCTACTGGAGTTTGGCCCGGATATCTCGCGACTGATGCAGAGGGGAAAGCACCACCACGCGCCTGCTGGGTCTGCTCCGGCGACGGCTTCCGCGCCTGGTTCGCTGCCCGGCCCGGGCGTTCAATCCGATTCCCACTAAGTAGCCTGGTAAAGGATATTCGGTGCGGGGGGTATACCCCGGCTTACCCCAGATAGGACCGCGTTTCCTCCCCGGAAATGTTAGACTTGAGGGTAACGATGAAGCCACTTAAGACACTCTTCCTGAACCCGCCTTCCTTTGAAAAGTTCGATGGTGGTGCCAGCAGCCGATGGCCCGCGACCCGCGAGATCGAGTCCTACTGGTACCCCGTATGGCTGACTTATCCTGCCGGGATGCTGGAGGGTTCGCGTCTGGTGGATGCCCCGCCGCACCACCTGAAATGGCCGGATGTGGTCGAGATTCTGAAGGACTACGAGTTTCTGGTTCTCTTCACCAGCACCATGGGGTGGGAGGGCGACCAGAAGATGGCGGAGGTCATCAAGCAGACCTATCCCTCGATCAAGATTGCGTTTGTGGGGCCGCCGGTGACGACTTCTCCGGACAAGGCGCTGAATGAGTGCGCGGCGATCGACTTCATCTGCCGCCGCGAGTTCGATTTTTCGGTGGTGGAGTTTGCGCAGGGCAAGCCGCTGAATGAGATTCTGGGGGTCAGCTACAAGGATGCGAGCGGGGTGATCCAGCACAACCCCGACCGCCCGCAGGTGACGCCGGAGCAGCTGGACGAGATGCCTTGGGCGACGGAGATCTACTCGCGCGACCTGGACGTGACCAAGTACAACGTGCCGTTTCTGCTGCATCCTTTTGTGTCGCTCTACTCGACGCGGGGATGCCCGGCGCAGTGCACGTTCTGCCTGTGGCCGCAGACGCTATCGGGTCATGCGTGGCGCAAGCGCAGCACGGACGATGTGGCGGCGGAGATGGCGAATGCGAAGAAGCTCTTCCCCCATGTGAAGGAGTTCTTCTTCGACGACGACACGTTCAACATCCAGAAGGGGCGGACGATTGAGCTATGCGAGAAGCTGAAGCCGCTGGGGTTGACGTGGTCGTGCACATCGCGCGTGACGACGGACTTCGACACGTTGAAGGCGATGAAGGAGGCGGGCTGCCGGCTGCTGATTGTGGGCTATGAGTCGGGCGATCCGCAAATTCTGAAGAACATCAAAAAGGGCGCGACTGTGCAGCGCGCACTTGATTTCACCCGCGACTGCCACAAGCTTGGGCTGGTGATCCACGGCGACTTTATTCTGGGGCTGCCGGGTGAGACACGCGAGTCGATCCGCAACACCATCGAGTTTGCCAAGCAGCTCGACTGCGAGACGATCCAGGTGTCGATTGCGCACGCGTTCCCGGGGACTGAGTTCTTCGACTACGCCAAGCAGAATGGCTTCATCACCAACGAAGCGATGTCTGACGAGGGCGGCCACCAGATGGCGCATATCGAGTATCCCGGACTGCCGGTTGAGTATGTGATGGAGATGGTGCACAAGTTTTACGACGAGTATTACTTCCGGCCCAAGGCGGCGATGCGCGTGATCTGGCAGGCAATCGTGAATCGCGATGTGCCGCGCCTGTACACCGAAGCTGTCTCTTTTATGAAGCTGCGCAGCCAGCGGAACAAAGCCAGCAGGGCAGCGAAGGAAGCCAATGCGATCAAGGCGCAGGAGTCAGTGAGCATGAACGCCTGAGGGTGCACAATTCATAGGGTAAAGCGGTCAGCTTCGGCTGGCCGTTTTTCATTGGCGTAGGCGACTCCTCTAGAATTGAGGGAGATGAAACACACCCTTTCGACGCAGCAGTATCTCATCCTGCTCTGCATTACGCTGACGGCGAGCGTGGGAGATACCTTTCTCTCGCACGGGATGAGCCAGGTGGGTCAGGTTAATCTGCAGCACCTCGGTTTACTCTTGCGCGCGCTGACGAATGGGTGGGTGATCGCGGGAATTGTGCTGCTGATCGGGTTCTTTGCCAGCTACATGACCGCGCTGAGCTGGGCCGATCTGACGTTTGTGATGCCGGCGACGGCGTTCGGATATGTGGTAGTGGCGCTGCTCAGCCGCTTCTGGCTGCAGGAGCATCTCTCGTTCCCGCGTTGCGCGGGGATTGTGTTGATTGTGTGCGCGGTTGGGTTTGTGGCGAACGGCCCATCGCGGACCGAGCATGAGCGCAGTCATCACGAGCTCGACGTGATGGATTCGGGAGTGGGACGTTGATGGTTGGCTCAGCAACCTCGCTGCCGGTTGCGTGGACCTGCATTGCGGGAGTGGCTGCGCTGGCGATCTCCGGCGAATGCCTGATTGCCGCCGCCATGCGTGGGCTGGGCGATCTTGACGTGATTCGCGAGCGCAGCGGGCTGGCTGGAGCGATTCGTGCGGTGCTGACGAGTCCGATGTTTCTGGTGGGGGCGTTCTGCATGGCGTTCAACTTCTTTGCCATGCTCTACACGCTCAGCGTGGTCGAACTGTCGCTTGCAGCGCCGGCGACGGCATCGCTTACTTACGTCGGCAATGCGGTTGCGGCGAAGTTTTTTCTGAAGGAGAATGTGGACCAACGACGTTGGCTGGCGGCGTTGTTCGTCTGCGCGGGCGTCTACTTGCTGTCGAAATAGGGCTACGGTTGGGGGCTGGGTGTGACCGGAAGAGTGCTGGGGGAGGAAGACGCTGCCGATGCGAGCCAGGCGAGAAGCTTCCCTTGCTGGCGAAGAAGCTGAATCTCTGCCTGACGGAGCTGAAAGCCGGCATCGACCACGGCGAGATACTTGTCGCGCTCGGCGATGCGCGCGTTCTGCTCGTCCTTTGGGGTCATCTGCGGGCCGTTGGGGTTGCCGGACTGCTGCTGCAGGTGAATGATGTCGAGTTGCTGTTGTGCATATTGCTGCTGGTAGGTCGCGACCTCCGCCTGCGCCTCGAGTTCGACGACGCCATGACTAAGGCGGGACTGGGCGTCGAAGGCGTCGATCTGAGCCTGCTGCGCGTCGTGCTGCGCGCGCGCGGCCACATCGGAGGACTCACGGGCCCTGGCCTGCCGCGCCCGGTCGAACAGAGGCAGCGAGATCTGGACGCCGAAGGCCGCCTCATTGGCGGTTAGATTGTTGCCATAGAGCTTATCGAGGGACTTGAACGAGTCGGAGAATGTGGCGTAGCGATTGTAGATAGCGAACAGATTGATAACCGGACGGTAGCGGAATTTGGAGTCTCCCTTGGCCTGTTGCAGCCGCGCGTCGGCGTTGGCGAAGGCTGAAGCGACCGCGGAGTTGGCGTCACCGCTGGTCGGCGCGCTCGCGCTGGAGTCGAGGCCCACGGGGGTCGCGGGAAAGCCATCGCCGGCGCTGAGCGATGACGGAGGCAGGTCAATCAGGCGGGCGAGGTGCTCGCGGTCGTATGCGGTGTCGTCCTCGGCGCGAAGCCTGGCAAGGCGAACCTGTGCGGCTGTGATCTTTGCCTGAGTGAGGTCGATCTCCGTTTCCTGGCCGGCGTCTGCGCGTTGCTGCACGATAGCGACAAGATTGTTGGCGTATTCGGATTGTTGGTCGATTACCTGCTCGCGCTGCTGATCGTGGGCCAGCGCGATGTAGGCGATGGCGGTGTCCTCGGCAACTTGCTCGCTTGTGTCCTCGAGCGAAAGCTGGGCTGCCTTGAGACCCGCCCGGGCGGAGCGAACGTAGGAGTTCTGCGAAGCGTTGTAGATCATGGAACCGCTGGTCATGCTGAACAGGGTGGGTGGATATTCGCTGTATCCGTAGGCCTGGCCGATATCGGCTCCGGCGCTCAGGGATGGGATGTAGACGTCGTGGGTCTGAGCGAGTTGGTCGTTCGCCTTCCTCACATCGTCCTGCGCCCCCTTGACTCGAGGATTGCTGCGCAGCGCGAGATCGACCGCGGTGTTCAGGGAGATCTGCGCGGGCGCGGCCATTGCAATGACCGCGAATGCGAGCAAGGCGCAAGCACGACGAATGCCGATGCGAGCGCGCCCTGAACAAAGCCGGCGCGGGGCTGGACGGCCTGGCGGAGGCGGCATCACGATCCCCGGACCGATCTTGCGCTGCGAGTGAATGCTGGCGCGAGTGCGGTAGCTGTGTCGATCTCCTTGTGTGCGCCGGCTGTATCACCGCGCGCTGTGAGCAGCCTGCTCAATTGCAGATGGACTTTGAAGACCGGGGCTGCGTCGGATGTTGCTCGGGAGGCGAGGTAGTCGCGCAGGCAGCGTTCTGCTAGGTCAGGAGCGCGATGGGCGGCGGTGAGAATGCTGGCGGCGTCGACGAGTGCGGCGTCGTGGGCACGGTCGGCAGCGATGCCGGACTTTACGGCTGCGAGCGCCTCGTCGCCACGCCCGTGGTTCTCATAGAACTGGGCGAGGTCGATCCATGCGTCGGAGGCTTGCTGTACTGCGACGGCCTGTTTGAACTGGGATTCTGCAGTGGCGAGGTCATTCTGTGCTTCCGCGGAGCGCGCGAGCAGGCGGTGGGCCGCCGCGGGAAAGTGTGGCATTATGCGCGCGGCGAGAGCGCGCGCTTTGTCATTGCCCCCACCGACGATGGAAGGAGCGGCGACGTAGTACTCGCCGAGATCATTCAGCGCGGCGACGTTGTTGGGATTGAGGTCGACTGCGCGGGCGAAGCTCGCCTGGACCTTGCGCGCGAGCCTGAAGCCGGCGATGGGACCCGCGCGGCGGGCCTTCATGCCGTAGGCGCGGCCCAGCCAGAGTTGGTGGTCGCTGTTGGAGGGGTCATCGGCGACGGCCAGCTCGCATTGGGTGACGGCGGCGTCTGCCTGGTTCTGGGCGTAGGCGACGCGGCAGAGAAGCTGATGGGCAGTTGCGTCGGAGGGATGGGCGGCAAGAGTCGCACTCAGGAGGGTTGCCGCGTCCTCCACGCGGCCCTCCTGCAGGGCGCGGTATGCGGGCGCGTCATCGGCCAGCGCGCGATCGGCGGAGGCGATGTCCGCGAAGGTCTTCTGAGCTGGGAGCGGCGCGGCAGAGAGGCCCACGATGATGAGGCTCGGGATGAGGACTGAAGATAAGACCGCACCCGTGACGCCATTCCGGAGTGGGGATGGCTTGCGCGAAGAGATCGGGGAGGATTCCGGGCACATGGTCATTTGTAGGTTGGGTGAACCTCAAGACCGTCAGTGAGGTCGCGGTTGGTGGTTGCGTTCAGCGCGACCGTGTCGCCTTCGGCAAGGCCGCTGCTGATCTCCGCGAAGTTGTTATTGACGATGCTGCTGGCGCTTATCTGCACAGGAGTGCGGACCAGCTTGTCATTGATGACACGAAATACGTACGGCTGCGAATTCTCGGTGTGAAGCGCCTCGCGCGGAACGCTGAGCACATGCTTATGCTCGGCCGTGGTGACGGTGACGGTAACGGTGGCATTGGGCTGGAGGATGCCGTCGTCGTCGTCGACGGTGATGATGCACTCGCCGACGTTGCGCGTCAGGTTGTAATTGATGACGGTGGTTGGAGCGAGGCTGATGTGTCCATGCCAGGCCATATTGGGCTTGGCCTCCCAGGCGATCTTGACCGGCTGGCCGTCGGCGAGATTGCCGATTTCGGGCTCGTCGAAGTAGGCGGTGACGCGGAGGCGGGTGAGGTCGGCGACGAAGACGAGGTCCTCGCCCTGCTTCACGTAGTCGTACTGGGAGACGGGGAGGTAGTAGACGGTGCCGGCGATCGGGAGTGCGGATGTCGGCGTTGTCGTAGCTGCTCTGCGCCGCGGCCACAGCGGCGCGGGCATCGGCGAGTTGCGCCTGGGCGCGGGCACGGTCGGCCTGGTCGTAGCGCTGGTTGCTGTGCTGCTCGATGCGTGTGGAGGTTGCTCTGGTCGAGCTGCGATCTGCTGCTGCTGCGGCGGCGACCTCAGCGGGCGAGGCGGCGCCCTGCTGCTGTAGCTTCTTGAGCGAGGCGAGCGAGGCCTGGTCCTTCTGCAGCTGCAGTGTTGCGCGGTTCAGGTCGCCGGCAGAGGTGTTGCGTTCGTCCTGCGTGCCACCGTGCTCGATGTCGCTTTCGGCGAGTTCGGCGGCCTGCAGGGCGGAGTTGGCGGAGGCGAGACGTGCCAGCGCATCTGCGTCGTCCATCTTGAGAAGGAGCTGGTGGGCCCTTACCTTCTGGCCGACATCGACGTAGATCTCCTGGACCTGTCCAGCGACCTTGGCGTGGGCCTGGAAGTCGTCGATCGGCTCGACGTTGCCGTTGGTGGAGGAGGTCTTGACGAGATCTCCGTAGGCTACCTGGGCGACGTAGACGGTGACGTGCTCGCGGGTGAGGGAGCGGATGGAAAACACCGCAAGGACGAGGACAACAAGGGCTGATCCCCAGATGACGTACGTTGCCGTGCGATTTGATTTGGGGTCGGAGGCCATGGGATCAAGCGTCAGTATATAAGACGCCCTAGGGTTACCCGGCGACCCAAAAAGATGATGGTGACGGAGTTGTTATCGCTGGCTGCGCGCCGGGCCGCAGGTCGCAGAGCTCGAGTTCGAGGCCGCCGAAGTGAGGGTTGGCGTAGGTGCCGGTGCGCTGGCGGAGGCGGTAGAGGATGTCGATGGTGGAGCCCTGCGTGAGGGCGAGGGCGGAGGCCTTTCGGGCCAGTTGGTGGAGGGGCGGCTCCAGCCGAGGGCGGAGATGGCAGGTGCGTTGGATTGGGCTGGGAGAGGCGGTGAGTTGCAGGCAGAGGTGCTTTTCCTGGATGAGGCGGACAGGGGCGGCGAGAGTCGCGTTGCGGGTGAGGAAGATGGGTTCGGGATTGCCGATGCCGAAGGGGGCAACGCGTACGAGCCAGGAGGCGAGGTTGGCGGTGAGGTCGAGGAGGGAGAGTTCGGCGTCGTAGTCGAGTTGCGGGATGAGGAGGGTGGGGTTGAGATGGGTGGCGGCGTAGGCGTGAGATGCGGGCGCGGAGGTCGGGCAGGCGCGAGGAGGGGAGGGAGAAGCCGACGGCGTGGGCGTGGCCTCCGAAGCGGTGGAAGAGCGGAGTGGTCTGGTCGGTTGCGTTGGCGGCGGTGAGGGCGTCGAGCAGGTGGAAGCCTGGGATGGAGCGGCCGGAGCCGTGGGCGTCGCCGTCGGCGTGGGTGATGACGAGGGCGGGGCGGCCGGTGCGGTCGACGACGCGCGAGGCGAGGATGCCGAGGACGCCGCGATGCCAGTCGGGGTGGTCGAGGATGAGGCAGTCGGCGGGGTAGGCGCCGTCGGCGTCGAGGAGGGTGGTGAGATGGCGGTCGATGGCGTCGAGGGCGCGGGCTTCGGAGTCGCGGCGGGCGGTGTTGAGGGTGTCGAGCTTTTCGGCGAGCACTTGCGCGCGGGTGGGGTCGCGGGTGAGGAAGAGCTCGACTACGTCGGAGGCGATGTCCATGCGGCCGGCGGCGTTGATGCGCGGGGCCAGTCGGAAGCCCACTTCGGTGGCGGTTGGGGCGCGGTCGAGCGGGAGTTTGGCGAGGTGCATGAGGGCGCGCAGGCCGGGCTGGACGGGGTTGGCGAGCGCGGCGAGACCGAAGGCGGCGATTGCCCGGTTCTCGCCGGTGAGCGGGACGGAGTCGGCGATGGTGGCGATGGCGACGAGCTTGAGGAAGGAGGGGAGGAGGATGCGGTCGGTGCGGGCTGGTGAAGGCGGCGGGGTCGGGGGTGAGTGGCGCGGCGGCGAGCAGGAGGGCGTGGGCGAGCTTGAAGGCGACGGCGGCGCCGCAGAGGTTTTTGTTGGGGTAGGGGCAGTCGGGTTGGTTGGGGTTGATGACGGCGAGGGCAGTCGGGGATCGCCGAAGCTCGTCGGGCAGGTGGTGGTCGGTGACGATGAGGTCGAGGCCCAGGGTGCGGGCTTCGGCGGCCTCGGCGATGGCGCGGATGCCGGTGTCGACGGAGATGACGAGGCGGATGCCGGCGGCGGCGGCTTCGGCGAGGATGGCGTTCTGCATGCCGTAGCCCTCGCGGATGCGGTGGGGGACGTGGTAGGTGACGGCGGCGGGCTTGGCGGGATCGATGGCGAGGGCGATGCGTTCGAGGGTGGTCTTGAGGAGGACGGTGGCGGTGGTGCCGTCGACGTCGTAGTCGCCGTAGATGAGGATGGGTTCGGCGGCGTGGAGGGCGGCGAGGATGCGGTCGACGGCGGCGGGCATGCCGAGGAGTTGGAGGGGTCGAGTGGAGTTGGTCGATGCTGGGGTTGAGGAAGGCGTCGGCGGCGGCGGGGGTGGCGATGTTGCGGGAGGCGAGGAGGTGGGCGATTGCGGGTGGGCAGCGCAGATGCGCGGCGAGGAGATGCGACGGCGTCAGCGTCGGCGGGTTTGAGATGCCATGTGCAAACGGGGTTTCGACGCGAGCGTCAGTCGTCTTCGCGGTCGTCGACGACGAGGCCGCCGAGGTCGGTGACGGTCTCGATGAGTTCCTGGAAGCGCTCGTACCACTCGGTGGAGGTTTCGAAGAGGAACATGACGCCCTGGTGGGCGAAGCCGAGCTGGAGGTAGCCGAGCTTGCCGACGTGGTTGACGAGGTACTCGGCGTCGTCGATCTCGGGGGCTTCGGAGTCGGGGAAGGTCTGGTCGCGGAGCTGCTCGAGGAGGATGGCGATGTCGGATTTTTCGAGGGTGACCTCGCTCATGGTGACGAAGGTGGCGCCGGCGGCCTTGGCGTGCTCGACGAAGTCCTTCCAGGAGTCGGCGTCTTCGTCCTCGAAGATGACGGTGGGGACTTCTTCGGTGATGTATCCGTTGAAGCGGCGCATGCCGTGGCCGGCGATGAAGGCCACCATGTCGTCTTTGAGCGAGATGAGGTTATCGGGTTGTTGCATCGAAGAGCTATTGTCTCAGAAAGCGGGTTTGGGCGCACGAGGCGCGCGGTTTGAGTGGATTGCGACTGGGCGGAGTAGCATCGAGGGACGATGAACGCGATCCAGATGACTGAGACGGGCGGACCCGAGGTGCTGGGGTTGCGCGAGATGACGACGCCGACAGCCGGGGCCGGGGCAGGCGCTGGTGAAGATCGAGGCGAGCGGCGTGAACTTTATCGATGTGTACCAGCGCGAGGGGCGGTATAAGGTGCCGCTGCCGTTTGTGCCGGGGCAGGAGGCGGCGGGGGTGATTGCCGCGCTGGGGCCGGAGGTGACGGGCTTCAAGGTGGGCGACCGGGTGGCGTGGTGCCATGTCCTGGGGGCGTATGCGGAGTATGCGGCGGTGCCGGTGGCGATGCTGATCGCGATTCCCGAGGGCGTGACGGTGCAGCAGGCGGCGGCGTCGATGCTGCAGGGGATGACGGCGCACTATCTGTCGCACTCGACGTATGCGATCAAGGCGGGCGATGCGGTGCTGATCCATGCGGGGGCGGGCGGGGTGGGGCTGCTGCTGATCCAGATGGCGAAGCGGCTGGGGGCGCGGGTGCTGACGACGGTCTCGACGGACGCCAAGGCGGAGCTGGCGCGCGCGGCGGGCGCGGACGAGGCGATCCTGTATACGCAGCGAGGATTTTGCGGCGCGGACGCGGGAGCTGACCGGCGGCGCGGGCGTGCCGGTGGTGTACGACTCGGTGGGCAAGACGACGTTCGACGGCAGCCTGGCGTGCCTGCGGCCGCGCGGGTTGATGGCGCTGTATGGCGGGTCGAGCGGGGCGGTGCCGCCGTTCGATCTGATCCAACTTTCGGCGAAGGGGTCGCTGTATGTGACGCGGCCGATGCTGAAGGACTACATCCACGGGCGGGCGGAGCTGGAGCGGCGCGCGGGCGAGGTGCTGGGGTGGGTGGCGGACGGCAGCCTGAAGCTGCGGATTGAGCATACGTATCCGCTGGCGGAGGCGGCGCAGGCGCATCGCGATCTGGAGGCGCGGAAGACGACGGGGAAGGTGTTGCTGATTCCGTAGTTTTTGGGCATCCCATCAATTAAGGGTGGCTTCCCAGGTCTCAGAGACGAGACCTGGGAAGCCGGGTAGCTCACGCGCGTATGGCTAGGCGGTGGGTTCCTCTTTGTAGAGGGCTGCCCCGGCGAGCGCGCCGGCCAGGGTCTCTACCAGTCCACCGGCGGTGGTGTAGAGGGCGAGGTGCTTGCCGAAGAGGCCGCCAACGACCATAAAGCTGGTGTTGGGGATAAGGATGGCGACGATCCAGAAGACGACCCCGGCGTAGATGGCGGTCAGGGCGCCGGCGCCAAAGCGTGGGCGGATGGCGGCGTAGATCCAGATGAGGAAGATGCCGCCGACGATGCCGAGCAGGTTGAACCAGATCCACTGGTTGGGCGACAGGCCTCCGTGCCCAAGCTTCCACATATCGTATGTCCAGCGCGGCGCGAGGAGGACGCCGTCGACGAGGTAGCCGAGGATATCTGAGACGATGCCGGCGACGATGCCGCCTAGGATGACACGTCCTACGTTAATTTTTCCCATAAGGTTCTCCTTATCATTTCCTTATGCAAACGGATGAAAGCAAATTGCTTAGTGCTTGTATGGCTCTGGGGAGGGGGCCAGTATACGCACGGAGCGAGGGGATGGGGAAGTGAAATTTTGCGGGGCGGAGGTTTGGTCTAGAATCTTTTGCCCTCAACTCCTTTATGAGGGTATTATCGTGCCTTATCTGCTTTAAAAACTTTGCGCGTATCGCGCTTGCCGCTGTGTCAGGAGGGAACTCATGCGCAGAGTGGTTCTGGGATCGTTGCTTAGTTTTGCGTGCTTCGCCTACGCGCAGCAACCCGTCGTTGGTGATGTGTATGAGAGTGGGTCAGGCGCGGAATCCCCGACGCAAGCGGTGCTGAACCTTTACAAGATCGCGGCGACGATCACCAACGATCCCAGTTCCGGCTACGACGCAAAATCCGGCCATTGGCTGCAAGCCGACGCGGCCTGGCAGCAATGGGATAACAGCATAGGGTTAAACGGCGACGCTCTCACGCAGCAGCAGCGCAATGGGCTGGTTCCCTGCGCCGCGCATTTGGGCACCGCGATCGATTCCGCGGAGCGTGGCTACCGGATACAGATCTCGCAGACAGGCAACGCGGCGGCGCAGCAATCCGCGCAGCAACTTTATGGCACGGCCCGCACAGAGTTCGCGCAGTGCGACCTGACCGACGCCTTGAATGGCTCAAACGGAAACCCAGCGACGGAAGGGACCAGCCCCGGAAGTGATTCTAGCGGCGGCTCGGGCGCGCCCATCCAGGGAGGGGTAAGCACCGGATCGAACGGCACGCCCGGTACGACCGGCGGAGGAGGTCCGGGAACACCCCAGACACCAGGAACGCCCACGCAGCCGTCTGGGTCGAAGGGGATCACGCGTACTCCCCCCAAGCCGACCGGGGGTGGGACGCAGCCGCCCGCGGGGCCGAACATCGCCACGCTGGACAAGACGATTAATGCGTCTGAGCCAGTATGTGCCGTACTGGAAGACGCAGGCGCTGGAGCCGGCATCGATGACCACAGCACGCGATGAGGAGCTGGGGGGGGCGTTGCAGTCGACACCGATAAACCAGCTGCCGGCGATCACACAGATAATTTTGGAGGCGGCAGCGTATGGCGTGCAGGCGAGTAATGTGCATACCAGCGAGTACGGGGCGAATTCGGGGGCGGGGAAGGGGAAGTTCGCGCCGCTGGGAGCGTTCGACTATATGGCAGGGTGGCTCTACCGCTGCCTGTATATGGCCAAGCTGACGCCACAAGTCGCGAATTATGTGGATGCCAATTATCCTTCGACGTTCTACTCGCATTTTCTGAATGTGGCGGAGACGGACGACCGTGTGGAGATGTTCAAAAACGGCTGGGGTGACGTTTACCTTGCGCCGTACCCGATGCTGCCGCCGGGGCAGGTGGTGTTTCCTCTGGCGCTTGCGCCACAATCACAGTGAAGATGGCCATTTACGGCGTCCCTTCGCTGCGCGATGGATCGGGCACAAGGGCGATTGTGTAGACGAAACAAAAAACAGGGCAGGCCCGAGGGATGGGCCTGCCGTGGAGAAGGTGCTGCTTTGGCGATTAGTAGGAGGTGACCGGGGTCCCGGGGGTGAACGAGACTCCGCGCAGGACCTCGCCGGTGTCGCGTCGCGGAGGTCGGTGAAGGTCTCCTGCGGCGGCGACTGTGGGCGAGGTGTTGGTCAGATGAGATCGGTGATGAGGTAGAGCTTGTTGGGGTCGGCGCCCTGGTCGCCGTTGCCGCTGACGGTAGAGGATGTGGCCCAGATGACGGCGTGGTAGCCCTGTGAAGCGATTGCCCTGGACGGTGCCGATGATGTTGCGTAGGCCGTCGGTGGCCGGAGCCCAGGGCAGCCCGGTGCCGTCGGTGCCGTTGTTGAGGCCGGTGGGATAGCCGGCGACGTAGTAGGGGATGCCGAGATTGAGGCCGGTGTTAAGGGTGTAGGCGAGCTGCCATGTCTGGGTGGTGGCGTTGAAGATCCACTTCTGCAGGCCGCCGGTGTTGGCTGGGACCGGCCGCGTCGGTGTAGGTGTTGCTGGTGGAGCTGTAGGTGTTGGCGCCGTCGCCTTCATCGGCCACGTAGAGCGTGGTTGCGTTGGCGAACCAGAGGCCGAAGGGATAGGCGACCGGGTTGGAGACCTTGTTGGAGACGGTGGGGAAGCCGGCGAGGACGCACATGTTGTTGGCGAGGCCGGTGGTGGAGTTATAGGTGGCGGCAATGCTGGCGGTGGGCAGGGGTGCTCCGGCGACGGGCAGGCCGACGCCAGGAGTTGCGGAGTGGAGGGGCATGCGGTGCCGGTGGTGTCGACGAAGTAGACGGTGTTGACGCCGTTGCCGCCGCTGCCCTTGGTGACGTAGAGGACGTTGTTGTAAAGGGTCATGCCGCGGAAGTTGTCGTCCTTGCCGACCTTGTCCGGCTGCGTCGCCGAGCTGGGTGACGTTGAAGCTGGCGACCGGGGTGGGCAGGCCGGGGGTCTGCGAGGCCTCGGGCGCGCTGGCCGGAGTGATGATCTGGACGCCGGCGCCCTCGACGACCTGCTGGGGCTCAGGGTTGCCGCCGTTGCCGGCGTTGCCGACCGTGTAGAAGAAGTTGTTGCCGCCGGTGTTGACGTAAAGCGCGGCGCGCCCGTTGTTGCCGCTGTAGGCGTTGGTCTCGGTGAAGGAGAAGACGCCGGCGGAGTTGACGGTGGCGACGGCGCGATAGTAAGAGCCCGGTACGGGGTTGGTGGGGTCGATGACGGCGGGGGTATTGGCGTTGGAGACGTCGATGGTGTTAAGAGGGGCGACGTAGTCCATGAAGGTGAGGTAGGTGCCGTCGGTGGAGAGGTGGAGGGCTTCCTCGGATTTGGAGGAGAAGCTGGTGACGAGCTGGTCGCCTGAGGTGGTGGAGCTGTTGGGGACCTGAAGGGAGAAGAGCGTGGTGCCGCTGGGGGTCATCTCGTCGAGATAGATTGGCGAGGTGATGCCGAAGCTGCCGTCGGGAGTGTCGTTATTGAAGACGGTGGGGAAGGTCCCGTCGACCGCCGCGACCCCGCAGGTGACTTTATTGGGGGTGCTGGGGACGCAACCGGGAGGAAGGTCCTGGCCGACAACGACGGAGCTGGGCGTGGCGCTATAGAGCGAGCGGCTGACGACGATGTTCCCGGGTGTGAAGGTCTGTGCGGAGGCGTTGAGCATGGCAAATGTGCCGAGGACGATGAGCGCGGAGGTGCGGATGAGCCGGGCTGCGCTGTGCGGGGATGGGATGCTGTTCATGCAAGTGCTCCTTGTGAGGCATGGTTTTGTTGCGTGGTTCTGCGGCCGCGCTGGGCGGTTGGGTTTACGGGCGGTGAGTCCGGCCAATGGGCCGACGTTCAGAGTGCCGAGAATGAACCGGCCAGGCGCTTCCGTGCGAGCACGAATCCGAGGCCGAGCAGCCCGGTAAGCATCAGTGCGATGGAACTGGGTTCGGGTGTGGGCTGAACGCTGACGTTGTCGATAATCACCGAGCCGAGGGCCGAGCCGATCGGCGGGTCTGCGGTGTCGGTGAACTTGAGGACGGTGGTGGTGGAGGTTGCGGTGAAGATGCCGAGGTAATCGACGAAGAGAGAGCTGTTGGAGGTGGGATTGGCGAAGCCGTTGTCCACGATGCTGGTGGGCGCTCCAGCGATGGTGACGCCGTTCTCAGTGAGGGAGAAGACGTTTGCCGAGTCGGCATCGGCCCAGAAGCTGTAGTCGTAGATCTTGCCGACGGTGGTGGTGAGGGTCTGGGTGACAGAGTCCGGTACGTAAGGATTCGGGCCGGTGAGATTGAGTGCGCTGTTACCGGCGAAGACGTAGGGATCGCCGGTGTCGATGTAGACGCTTCCCGCAGTGACGTTCCAGGAGCCACCGTCGATGCTTTGGCCGGCGAAGTAGATGTTGCCACCGCCTGCGGACTCGAAGCCGGGATCGGCGACGATGTTGGTTGCGTGGGCGGAGACCGCGAAGCTAACGATGGCGGCAAGCGCGAGAAAGCGCAATGAAAGCGATGCGCCTTTGAAATAAGAGATGGAAGGTTTCTGCTCTGGAACCATGGATGTCTCCCCTTTTCAGGTGTGTTTGTGCTTCCCTGAAGAGAACACGCAGGCGCGGGGGAGAGTTTGAGCGGAGGTTGAAGGGTTGGTGAATTCTCGGTGACTGGAAAAGGGAATGGTGCTAGTTGTCTGAGGGGCGGTCGATGCTGTCGATGACGAGGACTTCGACGGGGCCTCTGGTGGGTGTGAGTTTGAGGCCGAGGGTCTCTTCGAGGGCGGTGAAGAGGGAGGGGGCGTCGGGGGCGCCGTTGTCGGCTGGGGCTACGGCAGCGGTGAGGGGCGCCCATTGCAGGTTGGCGATGTCGAAGTGTTCGGTGAAGCCGGTCTTGTCGAGGATCGGTTTGCCGCCGATCTCGGACTGATTGCGGAGCAGGCTGATGAGACCGGGCATGGTGGAGGCGCCGGCGTTGATGGTGCGGGTGGTCCCATTCATACTCATCATCGTCATGCCTGGGCGGGGCTTGGCGCCGGGTGCGAACGGCGGCAACGGAGTTCCGGGGACGAAGGGCCCGGGCGCGGGGACGGGCTTAAGCTTGAGGCCGGATTTGACTGGGGCGAGTTCGTAGAGGGGCATGATGCGGGTCTCGAAATGGGCTTTGAGGTGGAAGCGGTCGGCGAGGAGGGACTGCTGCATCTGGCGGGTCTGGTTGAGGCGATCTTCGAGGGTCATCTTGTCCATGGCCGCGCGAAGGTCGTCTGGGACTTTGCCGTTGATGACGTAGGCGTCGGAGGCGAGCCACGCCGGGCCGCCTACGATCTGGGACGGGAGTGCACCGTAGGCGCTGAGGATGTAGCTCTTGATGGTCTGGCCGTTACCCGGGCCAAGCCGCCTCATCATCATGGCGCCGCTGGGCATTGGGACGGGTGAGGGTGCGGCGTTAGGGTCGGCAGGCTTGATGCTGGCGACTTCGTAGGCGGCGAGCGGGGCGGCGGGGTGGTACAGCTCGACGACCTGGGCGCGGGTGGGGACGGCAATGAGGAGGCAGGCGACCGCGGGCAGAAGGAGGCTTCTCAAAGTTGGGTACCTTGGGGTGGGACTAGAGTTGGACGGTTGAGCTTTGTGATGGCGAGCTTAGAGAGGCGAGAAAGTCCCAAAGCGAAGTACGATCTAGCGGGGAAGGGTGAGGGGTTCGGGTTCTTGCTGGGTGGGTTCTTTGGATGGGGGGTGGGCTTTGAACCAGGCGTCCTGCTGTGGGACGAGTTCGTTGGTGGACTCGCGGAGGTCGCGCGATGGATTCGAGGGCGATCTTGCGGGAGACGTTGTAGGCGTCGTTGTCGGGCGAGTGACTTGCAGGGCGGAGGCCCAGCGGTCGGCGGCGTCGAGGACTTTGGGGAGGGCCTTGCGCAGGTCGGCGTGGCGGGGGGCGTAGTCGTCGAGGTTGTCGGAGAGCTCGTCGGCGATGGCGGTGAACTGCTCGATGAGGTCGTGGGTGTCCTGCTCGCGGCCGGGGCGGCGGGGATGGGCGTAGAGGTCCTGCGATCTCCTGGACGCGAAGGTCGAGGAACTTGATGAAGAGAAGGATGCACTGGTCGGGGTAGTAGCGCGCCTCGCGAATCTGCTCGACTTCGGCGTCGGAGAGGGTGGGGATGGTGTTGGGCTGGGCGTGGAGGGAGGTGGTGAGGAGCGCGAGCGCGAAGAGAATCATGGTGCGAAAGGCGGGATGCGGGGGGCTCTCCACTGCGCTGCGCTCCGGTCGAGATGACGATGCTTCAATCATAAGACCGCACGGCGCGCTCAGTGCTGGAAGACCTGGGTGAGGAGTTCTTCGTTGACCTGGTCGAGCTGGGCGAGGGTGTCCTGGACCGTCTTCTGGTCGTCGCCGTTGACGAGGTGGAGGAACTGGCCGAGGCGGTAGGTGGTGCTGTGCATCAGCATCTCGGCGTTTTTCAGCTGCTTGGTATCGCGGGCGAGGTTGAGGTGGATCAGGTGGGCGTAGCGGTTGACCTGCTTAAGGGTGATGGCGGCCTGCTCGGTCTCGCCGCTCGGAGATCTGCGGCCGGCCTGCTCGGTCATCTCGTGGACGAGTTCGGTGTAGAGGAAGGCCTGCTCGCGGGGCTTGGCCTGGTTGGCGCGCTGCTCCAGGTCGGCGAGGGCCTGCGGTGTGGGATTGGAGTCTTTATCGGCCGCGGATGCGTGGGCAGGAAGGCTGAGGGCGACGGTGGAGGCGAGCGAGAGGCAGGCAAGAAGCAGGATTGCGCGGGGGGTCAGTTGGGGTCGACAACTACAGCGAAGGAGAGAGCTCATGAGTCACCTCTTGGTGAGTCTTGAACTACTTCCTGTGGGTGAGTGCGGCGAGCCGTTCGCGCGCCTGCGACTCCTGATCGGGAAGACTGCCGACGGCCTCCGCGAGGAACCTTATGTAGAGGTCGACGGCCCTGCTCGTTTGATGCAATGTATCATCCGCCGTTGCCCAAGGAAGAGGGCAGCGGGCGACGGTGGCAAAACAGTAGCACGCAGAGTTAACGCTTGCAATGCTGTTCTTGCGGCCGTGAGGAGGGGCGGGTCCGATTAGGGCGCGGGTGGTGGGAGGCGGTCGGTGGGTGGGGCCGGGGGGCTGAGGTCAGTCGGCGAGGAGCTTGAGGCCGTGCTTTTGCACGAGGGCGAGGAGCTTGAGGGCCATGCCGCTGGGGCGCTTGGCGCCGGTCTCCCACTTCTCGATGGTGGACTCGCTGGTGTTGAGGTAGCGGGCGAAGACGGGCTGGCTGACGCCCTGGCGCTCGCGGAGTTTCTTGATCTCGCGCGGCTTGATGGGCGCGGGGACGGCGAGGCAGGAGGCGTCGAAGCTGCGCATGGTGGCCTTGTCGATGGCGCCGACCCGAACATCGCAGAGGCTGAGGAATGGATCGCCTCGAATGCGTCGCTCTTGTACTTATGCTTGGTTGTCATTGCCGGCTCCCTTCAGTTGCAAATCTCAATCCAATCTTTGTGCTGCGTCAGTTCGTCGACCTGCTGCTTCGTGAGGGTCGCGTAGGCTTTCGCGAGTTTCCGGAAGTTGTCCAATTGGTCATCTTCGATATCTCCGCGGTCCTGCTTGGCGAAGAGATATTCATAGACCCAATAGTCGCCGCCTCTGGCGAGGATGATGGAGCGGTACAGATTCTTGCTCAGGCGTTTTTTGAAGACTCCGCCGCCGAGATCGTCGGCGTGGCCGAGCACTACCTGACGGATGGCGGCGCACAGCTCGTCGTCGGAGATGTGAGCTTTCTTCGCCGCTTTGGAGAACCATGCCGTCTTAAAGAACCGCTCGGCTGGAGCGGCCTGGTCTGCCATGAGTCTAGTGTAGCACCTGGTGCAACGGCGTCAAGATGGAGAGTTTATGGCCGTCGCTTTTAGGAGCCTTTTGGATGGACGCCTTATCAGTTGCCCCTGCTACCCTAGTTCGTATTCGAGCTTTTGGAGGCAGCATGGAACGTTTTGACGTAGATAAGGACTCGATCCATTTCCTATATGAGCTTTACAAGAAGGGCCGCATCGATCTGCAACCTCCATACCAGCGGTCTAAGGTGTGGACGGATGAATTGCGCTATGGCCTCATTGACTCGATCAAGGAAGATTTCCCAATCGGCTTGGTGATGCTGAATGTAATTCCCCACCTGGACGAGGATGGCGAGAAGCTTGAGCGATATGAAGTGGTTGACGGTCAGCAGCGGATGACCACCCTTTTCGAGTATTTGGACGGAGCCGAGGATTGGTCACGTGCCGAGAACGTCAAGGAATTCAAGCCATTCAAGTTGCTATCCGGAGGCAAGCAGGACAAGTTCCAGCAGTACAAGATACCAGTAGCCAAGATGAAGGACTTCGAACCAGAGGAGGTGTCTGAGTGTTTCAGTAGGTTGCAGACAGGGCGTCCGCTCAAGATGGGAGAAAAGCTAAAGGCGTTGACGTTTTATCCGATGCATCAGTTTGTCTCTGAATTAACCAATCACAAGCTTCTCAAAATAAATGAGCGATTGTCCGTACGCGATGCGCACTGGGCTCTCGCCGCTGCATTCATGAAAGCTGCGTTCAAGAAAGACCTCTTCGGAAGGCAAGAGTTTAAGAATCTAGAGGATTTCTTGAAGACAAAGCCTGCGGACAGCGCGGCGGCCAAAGACGCAATGGACGCAGCGGCCAAGGCTGCGGTGGAGCGAGTGAAGAAGATACTCAACCTTGAGTTAAAGGTGATAACCGAAGCCTTGCAGGCTGATTCGAACTTTTCTCGATACGCGTATACGGCTCGACTAGTCAAGTGGCTTTATGTCTCCCTGTCTATTCTGTCCGATAACTACGGCATCGCTGGGAGGGAGCATTTGCTGGCTAGCGGGCTCCTGGATTATTACAAGTGTGTAGAGACCGAAGACACGGACGAATGGCGCGCTTATGCCAATAGTGGAAGGACTGGTCGCCTAGACACCCAAGAAGTCAAAGCCTGCCTGGAGCAGATGATTGAGCACATGATCGCAGACTCATCTGCGGAGCCGCTCGATCCGAAGCGATTCTTCACCGCCAAGCAAAGGGCAGATATATTTGCGCGGTCCAAAGGTAAATGTCAAGACTGCGGAATGGTAATTACTGGTACGAACTTTCATGCGGACCACAGCAAACCCTACTCGCATGGAGGAAAGACGATTGTTGAGAATGGAAGAGCGCTATGCACAAAGTGCAACCGAGTCAAAGGAAATACATGGCGAGATCTTCTCGGTGACAGTGGGTCAGCCGCTGACTGACTGTGTGAGGCCGAGGAGGGGGCGGAGGTGGTGGCCGGTGTGGGAGGTGGGGGTGGGGGCGATGGTTTCGGGGGGGCCGGTGGCGATGATTTGGCCGCCGGCGTTGCCGCCTTCGGGGCCCATGTCGATGACCCAGTCGGCGGACTTGATGACGTCGAGGTTGTGTTCGATGACGAGGAGGGAGCCGCCGCCTTCGATGAGTTTGCGGAAGGCGGAGAGGAGTTTCTGGACGTCGTCGAAGTGGAGGCCGGTGGTGGGCTCGTCGAGGATGTAGAGGGTGCGGCGAGCGCGGCGCGGGCGGCGAGCTGGGTTGCGGTGGGCTGGCTGGCTGAGTCGGATGCGGTGCGGTTGGAGATGGAGCGGGCGGCGGCGAGGTGGGAGGCGAGCTTGACGCGCTGGGCCTCGCCGCCGGAGAGCGTGGTGGCGGACTGGCCGAGGCGGACGTAGCCGAGGCCGACCTCGTCGAGGACGTAGAGCTTGTCGACGATGCGCGGGTGCCCGGCGAAGTAGGTGAGGGCCTCCTTGACGGTCATGTTGAGGACGTCGTGGATGTTCTTGCCCTTGTACTTGATGTCGAGGATGGAGGATTTGTAACGGGTTGCGTTGCATTCTTCGCAGGGGAGCTCGATGTCGGCGAGGAACTGCATTTCGACGGTGACGGTGCCGTCGCCCTCGCAGACGTCGCAGCGGCCGCCGGGGACGTTGAAGGAGAAGCTGCCGGCGGCGAAGCCCTTGCGCTTGGAGTCGGGCTGGGCGGCGAAGAGGGCGCGGATGTCGTCGAAGGCCTTTATATATGTAACCGGATTGGATCGCGGGGTGCGGCCGATGGGGGACTGGTCGACGAGGACGACGTCGTTGAGGTACTGGGTGCCGGAGAGGGTGCGGTAGAGGTGGGTGGGTTCGGGCTGCGGGGCGGAGGGTTCGCGGTTGAGGGACTGCATGAGCGCGCGGTAGAGGACCTGGTGGATGAGCGTGGATTTGCCGGAGCCGGAGACGCCGGTGACGCAGCAGAGGAGGTTGAGGGGGATTTCGACGTCGACGCCGCGGAGGTTGTGGATGCGCGCGCCGGTGAGGCGGAGGGACTCGCGGCCGGGCTCGCGGCGGTGTTTGGGGACGGGGATGGTGATGCGGCCGGAGAGGTATTTGCCGGTGATGGATTGCGGGTTGGCGGTGACTTCGGCGACGGTGCCGGAGGCGAGGAGTTGGCCGCCGAGTTCGCCGGCGCCGGGGCCGAGGTCGAGCAGGTGGTCGGCGGAGCGGATGACGTCGGGGTCGTGCTCGACGACGAGGATGGTGTTGCCGAGGTCGCGGAGGGAGTGGAGGATGCGGATGAGCTTGGCGGTGTCGCGGGTGTGGAGGCCGATGGAGGGCTCGTCGAGGACGTAGAGGGCGCCGACGAGGCGCGAGCCGAGCGAGGTTGCGAGCTGGATGCGTTGCGATTCGCCGCCGGAGAGGGTGGAGCTGAGGCGGTCGAGGGTGAGGTAGTCGAGGCCGACCTCGATGAGGAAGTGGATGCGCTGGCGGACCTCTTCGAGGATCTTGCCGGCGATTTCGGTTTGTGACGGCGAGAGTTGCAAATTGTCGAAGAAGGCCTGGGCGGCGGTGATGGTGAGGGCGGAGACCTCGCAGATGTTCTGGTTATTGTATGAGGACGGCGCGGGCTTCGGGGCGGAGGCGCTGGCCGCGGCAGTCGGGGCAGAGGGCGTAGCCGCGGTATTTGGAGAGGAAGACGCGGACGTGGAGCTTGTATTTCTTGCGGTCGAGCGCGGCGAAGAAGCCGCGGATGCCGGGGTAGCTGCCGCGGCCCTTCCAGAGGAGGTCCTGCTGGGGGGGGTCGAGGTCGTACCAGGGGACGTCGGTGGGGATGGCGGCGGATTTGGCGAAGCGGATCATCTCGCCGTGGTAGGGGCGGTATTTGTTGGTGGTCCAGGGGGCGATGGCGCCTTGCGCTAATGTTTTGGTGCGGTCGGGGATGATGAGGTCGGGGTCGAAGTCGATGGTGTTGCCGAAGCCCTGGCAGCGGGGGCAGGCGCCGTAGGGGTTGTTGAAGGAGAAGAGGCGGGGTTCGGGCTCGCGGTAGGCGCGGTGGCAGGTGGAGCACTCGAAGGCGGCGGAGAAGCGGAGGGTTTGGGGCGCGGCAAAGACAGATGCGGGGTCTCTCCACTGCGCTGCGCTCCGGTCGAGATGACGGCATTTGTGGGGGGGAGAGTGTGGAACTGGACTTCGCCGGACTCGCGGTAGCCGGTCTCGATGGCGTCTACGATGCGGGAGCGGATGTCGGGGCTGATGGCAGGCGGTCGATGAGGACGAAGATGGGATGGGCGAAGTCGAGTTCGAGCAGGGACTCGGGGGTGGAGAATTCGACGATGCTGCCGGGTTGCGTGGGGTCGAGGAGGGTTGATAGAGGCGGTTGTAGCCGCGGCGGCGGAGTTCGGTGAGGCGGTCTTTGAGGGTGTCGGTGAGGGAGGGAAAAGCGACCGCGGATTTCGCGGATTTTTTTGTGGGGGATTTCTTGAGGGGTTTGGCTGGCGGGGCTTCCTCGGGGACGGCGGTGGTGGCGGGTTGGAGGGGTTGGAGGTTGATCTCGGTGCGGGTGATGGGGAAGAGGGCGTAGGCGCGGGTGCCGGCGGGGAGCGCGAGGAGGGCGGCGACGATCTCGTCGACGGTGTCGTGGCGGACGATGCCGCCGCAGTGCAGGCAGGTGACGGTGCCGCAGCGGGCGTAGAGGAGGCGGAGGTAGTCGTAGATCTCGGTGGCGGTGGCGACGGTGGAGCGGGGGTTGCGGGTCTGATTTTTTTGCTTGATGGCGATGGCGGGGGCGAGGCCGTCCATGTGGTCGACGTCGGGCTTTTCGATGCGCTCCAAAAACTGACGCGCATACGCCGAGAGGGATTCGACGTAGCGGCGCTGGCCTTCGGCGTAGACGGTGTCGAAGGCGAGGGAGGATTTGCCGGAGCCGGAGACGCCGGAGACGACGGTGAGGGCGTTGTGGGGGATGTCGACGTCGATGGATTTGAGGTTGTGGGTGCGGGCGCCGCGGATGGTGATGTGGTCGTTCGGGGTGGGGGTGGGGAGGGTGGGGCGTGCGGATTCTTCGCCGGATTGCGGGGGCGAGTTTACTTCCGGGTTCACTTCAAGGATTTGCGCAGACATGGCCACCCTCCATTGTCGGATAAGTGGGCGGGGAATGCGAATTTGGTTTGGATCAGGTGAAAAGGCGCTTCCAGTCCTGCGCTCCGTGCAGAACTCGCAGGATAAGGATTCGGTCGGGGTAGACGAGATAGATGATGAGCCAGTTACCGAAGGGCAGGTTGAGTGGAAAGCGTCTCAATGTCTTCAGCTTTGGTGCATGGGCACCGCAGAGTGTTCCTGCTTGGGGAAACGACTGCAACATGGTCGTAGTCTCGAAGACCGATTGCAGAAATTGATCCGCCACCGATGCGCTTGCGTCGCGCTGAAGGCGTCTCCAGCGCCGGTCGATCTCGCAGCGCTCCTAGGGAGAAGGGGTTCGCTGGCGTCAGGATGTGAGCTTCGCCTCGCGGTGGAGTTCAAGGCGAAACTGCTCCCATTTCTCCGGGGTCATGACGACGGGCTCCCCCGAGTCGAGAGATTCGAGGCAGAGCCGTTCAAACTCCGATCTCGCGCCTTTGGTATCACCGGATGCCAGGAGAGCTGCGATGGCTGCCTCATCCTGATCGATGTCCGTCTCGCACTCTGTCACTTGCTGTCGATGCTGGGTGCTTGCCACGTTTGACGCTCCTTCATATAAGGATGCGCTTCGGTAAGGCGATTTGCAATCAGGATTCGGTGGGTTGGGGGAGGAAGATTTCGAGGAGCAGGAGACTGGCGCCGATGACGATGCAGGAGTCGGCGACGTTGAAGTCGGGGTAGTTGTAGTGATAGATCTTTACGGCGAGGAAGTCGACGACGTGGTGGAAGCGGATGCGGTCGTAGAGGTTGCCGAGGGCTCCGCCGAGGATGAGGGCGAGGGCGACCGAGGTGAGCGACAGCGTGCGGCCGGTGCGCCAGAGAAGGACGATGACGATGAGCGCTGCGGCAATGGAGAAGGCGATGAGGCCGAGGCGGACGGCGTTGGGGGGCGCGTTTTCCAGCAGCGAGAAGGCGGCGCCGGTGTTGAGCACGTGGGTGAGTCGGAAGAAGCCGGGGATGACGGGGATGTCGTAGCCGGGGCGGATGCGATGGATGATCCAGTTTTTGGTCAGGCGGTCGAAGAGGATGACGAGGGCCGAGATGAGGAAGAGGTAGGGGCGGCGGTTGTTTGTGGTGGGCATGAGGTGCGTTGCGTCTCCGGAAAGGCAGCTTCTAGCTGCTAGTTCTTAGCTTCTAGCTGTTGGCGGGGTAGGGTGGGAAGTCGATGGCGTCGAGGGCTTCTACGCAGCGGAGGCAGACGGTTGGGTACTTTTCTTCTTGGCCAACGTCGGGGACGTGGCGCCAGCAGCGGTCGCATTTGGGGTGGTCAGATTTTTCGGGATGGCCTTCGGCGAATTGAGCAAAGCTTTCGTAAGGGATATCAACGGGCGTCACAGTCGCCGCCGATATGCCAAACACTTCTGCGAGATCTGCTTGATACTTCACAAAAGCGAGAGTTGCGGCATTCGCTTTTGTAGGATCGAATCGAGCGTTGAGTTCCGCTTCGAGGCTTTTGCCGATTACCTTGTTCGAGCGCATGCCTTCAAGTTGCCCAAGTACGGCGCTTCGCGCGACCAGAAGCGCTTGCCATTCCGTGAGCAGGGCTTTGACGGAGTCAGATGACAGGTCTGCGAGGGATTCGGGGGTGGGGAATTGCTGAAGGTGGACGCTGCCGTGGGCGTGGGGGAGGGATTGCCAGACTTCTTCGGCGGTGAAGGAGAGGATGGGAGCGGTGAGGCGGGCGAGGGCGTCAGTGATCTTGTAGAGGGCGGTCTGGGCGGAGCGGCGGGCGGTATATAACTCGCGCTGGTAATCGCGACCGGGTTTGTAAGTGATGGGGTAAGTGTAGAGGCGGTCTTTTAGTACGTCGAGGTATAAGGCGGATAGTTCGGAGTTACAAAATTCATTTAATAAGTGGTAGACGCGGTGGAATTCGAAGGCGGCATAGGCGGCGGTGATCTTCTTTGTTAGCTCGGCGGTGCGGGCGAGCATGTATTGGTCGATGGGTTGCATTGCGGAGAATGGGACGGCGTCGCCGCCTTCGGCGAGGGGGCGTGGGTCGAAGGCGTGGGTGAGGCCGGTGGTGGGGTTGGTTTCGGAGAGCGAGCCGAGGAGAAAGCGGAAGGTGTTGCGGAGCTTGCGGTAGATCTCTTCTGCGAGGCGCTTGAGGAGGGGGAGGCTGGCGACGACATCTTCGCGGAAGTCGACGGAGGCGACCCAGAGGCGGACGATGTCGCCGCCGAGGGTGTCCATGATCTGGACGGGGTCGATGAAGTTGCCGAGGGATTTGCTGAGCGCACGTCCTTGCTCATCTAAAGTCCAACCATATGTTGCGACGGTTTTAAAGGGCGCGCGGTTGTGCATCCCGATGGAGCAGAGGAGGGAGGACATGAACCAGCCGCGGTGCTGGTCGCCGCCTTCGGCGTAGAGGTCGGCGCGGGGGTCTGTGTGTGGGGCCTGCTGCGTATCGGGGTCAAAGTCGAGGACGGCGTGGGAGCTGGCCCCGGACTCGAACCAGACGTCGAGGATGTCCATTTCTTTGCGGAATTCGGTGTTGCCACAGGCGGCGCAGGCGGTGCCTACAGGGAGTATCTCTTCGGCGGAGTGGGTGTACCAGGCGTCGGCGGACTCGCGCATGAAGAGTTGGACGACGAGGCGGTTGATGGCGGGGTTGTTGAGGGGCGTGGAGCATTTGCGGCAGAGGAAGACGGCGATGGGCACTCCCCAGATGCGCTGGCGGGAGATGCACCAGTCGGGGCGGGTGGCGACCATGTTGGTGATGCGTTCTTCGCCCCAGGCCGGGTCCCAGTGGACGGTTTTGATTTCTTCTAACGCTCGTTCACGGAAGGTGGTTGCGCCGATAGGCGTCTCCATGGCGATGAACCACTGCTCGGTGGCGCGGGTGATGACGGGGTTGTGGCAGCGCCAGCAGTGGGGGTAGGAGTGGTCGAAGTGGGAGGCGGCGAGGAGTGCGCCTTTTTCTCTTAGTAATTCGATAACGATGGGGTTGGATTTGAAGACGGTGAGGCCTTCGTAGGGTTGGGGGTGGTCGTGGCCGCCGTGCAGGCCGGTATGCATCTGGCGGCCGGCGTCGTCGACATACTGGACTTCGGGCAGGTTGTAGCGCTTGCCGGTGGCGAAGTCGTCCACGCCATGCGCGGGGGCGGTGTGGACGGCGCCGGTGCCCTGGTCGGCGGTGACGTAGTCGGCTGTGACGCCGAGGATCTGGCGATGGAGGAAGGGGTGGTGGAAGGTTGTGCCTTCGAGGGCGGTGCCGGGGAAGCGGGCGATTTCCGTTGCGTTGCCGATATTGCAGGCCTGGATGACTTGAGGGGCGAGGTCGGCAGCGACGATGTAGATGGCTGGTTGCGAGGGACTTCCCACGTCAGACGAAGAGCTGTCTGACATGGGGCACCCAAGAGCGACGTATTCGAGGGTGGGGTTGAAGGCGACGGCGAGGGATGCGGGGAGGGTCCAGGGGGTGGTGGTCCAGATGATGGTGTAGATGTCTTGTTGTGAACTTCCCACCTCAGGCGATGAAGCTGCCTGAGATGGGGCACCCAGTTCTGGGGCGATCAGCGCCGGGTCGCAGGTGAGTTGGTAGCGGACGTAGACGGAGGGGCTGGTGTGGTTGGCGTATTCGACTTCGGCTTCGGCGAGGGCGGTGCGGTCGTGGATGCACCAGCTGACGGGCTTGAGGCCTTTGTAGACGAAGCCGTTCTCGAAGAAGTGGAAGAAGGTCTCGGCGATGCGGGCCTCGTACTCGGGGTCCATGGTGGAGTAGGGCGTGGCCCAGCGACCGAAGACGCCCATGCGGAGGAACTGGGAGCGCTGGAGGTCGAGGTATTTCTGCGCGTACTCGCGGCAGGCGCGGCGGACGGCGACGGGGTCCATCTCGAGCTTGCGGCGGCCGAGCTGCTCGTCGACTTTGATCTCGATGGGAAGGCCGTGGCAGTCCCAGCCGGGGACGTAGGGGGCGTCGAAGCCGGCCATGGTTTTGGTTTTGACGACGAAGTCTTTGAGGGTCTTGTTGAGCGCGTGGCCGAGGTGGATGGCGCCGTTGGCGTAGGGCGGGCCGTCGTGGAGGATGTAGCGGGGGGCGCCGGCGCGGGCGCGCGCGGATTTGGGCGTAGAGGTCGGTGTGCTTCCCAGTGCTTGAGGCGGAGGGGCTCGTTGACGGGCAGGTTGGCCTTCATGGGGAAGGCGGTCTGGGGGAGGTTCAGGGTGGACTTGAGGGGCTTGGGGCTGTTCGGGCGTAGCTGTTGCTGGCGTCGCGGAATCTTTTTGGGGTGCTTCGGGCATTCTTTCCTCAGTGCTGCGGTGTTGCAGGCCGAATGTCTATTGTAGCGGGTGCGAAGACTCAGCACCGATGGGCCCGATTGAAGGAAACCGCGGAACTTCGCGAATGAACGCGGATGGACGGTGTAGGCCCTTGAAGGGATGCGGTTTGAGAGCGATAAAAAGGAATGGAAACTGATGCCGGTCACGGATTTGAGGGAGACTTCCGGGGGGTAGTGTGCGTCAAAGAGTTCAGGGAGCAGTGATCGAGGCCAGATTTTTGTAGAATGACATGTGGGGTCAGAACCGCGCGCAGCCGCGAACGAAGCGAGGGAACCAAACCGGCGCAAGACCGGTAAATAGGTTAAGGCAGATGGCGCGCGAGATTCCGAGAGGGAAGGCAGAGAGGCTGCGGCCGGATCTGTCTTTGAGGCAAGCGAGTTGTCCGAATTGGGAGTCGTACCGACAGTAGAACCGAAAGCAGGCCCCTATCGCTTCGGGCTGGTGTGGAGTCTTCGCTTACCGAAGACGCGATGCAGCTGCACGAAGAGGGCACGCTTGCATCCTTGTGGACGAGCCTGCGCGATGTGTTCTTCCCGGTAAAGCTGCCGCCGCTGGTGCTGGAGTCGAAGCCGATTGCGGTGGTGGACCGCATGGCGACAAAGCAGGACCCACGCGCGACGGCGGCGTCCTTTGTGATCTATGCTCTGCTGGTAGTGCTGTTCTGGTGGTTGGTGAAGCAGCATGTACACTTCGCGGCCCCGCCGAAGCCGGATCTGGTGACGCAACCTTACGCCTCCGCCGATGGCCCCCGCGAAGGACGTGATGGGCGGCGGCGGCGGACAGCGCGGGCCGACCCCGGTGACCAAGGGGCAGATGCCGAAGTTTGCTGAGACGCAGATCACGCCGCCCAAGGCTCCGCCTATGGAGCAGCCGAAGATCCGGATGCCGGACCCGACGATCGAGGTGCAGCCCAATCTGAAGATGGCGAACAACAATATGCCGAACCATGGGCATGCCGAACTCGCCGCTGGTGGGGATGTCGATGGGCAACGGCAGCGGGACGGGGCTTGGCGGCGGCAACGGCTCGGGGCTGGGCAATGGCTCGGGTGGAGGTTTCGGCGGCGGGCTGCGGAAGGTTGGCGGCGGAGTGAGCGCGCCGGTGCTGATTTACTACGCCGGAGCCGGAGTTCAGCGAAGAGGCGCGCAAGGCGAAGGCGGCGGGCAATGTGATTGTCGAATCTGATCGTGGACCAGAACGGACATCCGCAGAACGTCCATGTGTTGCGCGGGGTGGGGATGGGGTTGGACGAGAAGGCAGTGGAGGCGGTGAAGCAGTATCGGTTCAAGCCGGCGATGGAGAACGGGAAGCCGGTGGCGGTTGAGGTGAATGTCGAGGTGAACTTCCAGATATTCTGAGGGTGGGCAGAAGCAAGAGACCGGGGCTTAAGCCCGGCACAAAGCCTCGCTAACACCATCGAGGAATCCACTCTGGAGAACCCTTGACACGCCATCTATAAT
Organism: uncultured Acidobacteriaceae bacterium; assembly: GCA_963808025.1. Classification (GTDB taxonomy): domain Bacteria; phylum Acidobacteriota; class Terriglobia; order Terriglobales; family Acidobacteriaceae; genus Edaphobacter. Next base: position 270,510 of record CAWEEI010000001.1, read on the forward strand.
TGAATTTAGGAAACATACAGTAGCGCGGCTGGGTGGCCGGGCTCTTGCATTCAAATCGCTTCGATCCTGGCGCAGCAAGTACCTTTCAAGTCAGCTTCGAAGCCCTGTCCTCACTAGACTTTAGCTACGGACGGTACAACAGGGTAGGGGTGGGGGTGGCCATGCATCGCGTTGAAGGAAAAAATCCAGAAGCGAACAACGATAGCCGGCCCGTTTATGTTCTGCCCAGTGCGGGCTGGGAGGATGGATAGGGCGTACGCGTCGGTGCGCGGCGCGAAGTGGCGGGGGCTCTTGGAGCGGTGAGGCGGAAGCGTTCGACCTGCGACTCGAGGGCGGCGGCGGTGGCGCGCAGGCCTTCGATACCGGCGGTGGTGGTGGACATCTCGGAGAGGTTGTCGTGGCTTAGGGTGTGGATGGAGTCGAGCGAGGCGCTTGACTGATCGGCGGCGGCGGCCTGCTGGGAGGCCGCGATGGCGATCTGGGTGATCATGCGGTCGACGCGTTCGGCGAGACCGATGATGCGCTCTAGCGCCTCGCCGGCCTGATTCGTGGTGACGACGCCCTGCTCGACGGTGGCGGTGCCGGAGGCCATTGAGGCGATGGCGGACTTCGTGCGGTCCTGCACGCCTTTGATCATGGCGGAGATTTCGCCGGTGGCCTGCGCGGTGCTTTCGGCGAAGTGGCGGACCTCGCCCGCGACTACGGCGAAGCCGCGGCCCTGCTCGCCTGCGCGCGCGGCCTCGATGGCGGCGTTGAGTGCGAGCAGATTGGTCTTGCGGGCGATCTCGTCGATGACGGTGACGATCTGGGAGATGCGACGGGAGTCTTCGCCGAGCAGGCCGACGGTGGAGGATGTCTCGCTGACGGCGGCGGCAATGGACTCCATGGAGACGAGCATCTGCTTGACGATGGTGCCACCCTCGTGGGCAGTGCCGGCGGCGGAACGCGCGGTCTCGGCGGCGGACTGGGTGTGGCGCGAGACCTCGGCGATAGAGGCGGACATCTCCTGCATGGCGGTGGCGGCCTGCTGGGTCTTCTGGGTCTGCTGATCGACGCGGCGGTGGATCTGATCGGTGGCGGAGCTCATGGAGGCGGCGCTGGCGGTGAGGGAGCCGGCGGTATGGGCGACGGCGCCGATAATGGCGGCGAGCCCGGTCTGCATCTGCTGCATGGCGAGGGCGAGCGTGCCGACCTGATCGCTGGGATCGATGTCCAGGGGCGCGCCGGTGAGGTCGCCGGAGGCGATGGCATTGGCGCGGGCGGCGACCAGGCCGATGCCGCGGACGATGCGTCGGCCGAGGAGTGTGGAGAGCAGGCCGCCAAGGATCGCGCCGAGGAGGGTGGTGCTCCAGAGGGTGACGAGTACGACACGGTGGGCGAGGGCTAGGCGGGCCATATCGGCGTCGCACTGCTGTTCTTGATTGGCGATGAGGGCGCGCATGGACGCGAAGAGGGTGGGATCGAGGGGCAGGATGCGTTCGCGAAGGATGCTCATGGCCTGCGCGTTGCCGTCGGGGGTGTGGAGTTCGTTGAGGCGTTCGGCCTCGTCTTCGAGGGTGCGAAGCTGGACCAGGCCGGTCTGCATCTCCTGAATACTCGGGGCGTCGGGGCCGAGGTCGAAGTGGGCGGTGAGCTGGACGAGCTGGGCGAGGGGTTTGTCTGCGGCGGCGAGTTCGTCGGCGCGCTCGGTGCGAAGGGACTGCGAGGAAGCGGGGTCCGTGCCGAAGAGCATGTAGGACTGCAGCGAGCGGACGCTGATCATCATGGCGGAGCGGACCTCGCGGGCGCGGCAGATGATGGGGATGCGTCCGTTGGCGACGTTGGAGGAGAGCTGGTTGGCCTGGTTGATGCGCAGGTTCGCGGTGAAGGCGCTGGCGAACATGGCGAGGATGAGGACGCCGGTGCTGATGCCGAGCTTTGATTCGAGCTTCATGGAGTCCTCTGCGTCATAGGGGCCCGGGTGCGTGGGGCATCAGAGGAGGTTATCGGCGGGATAGAGGCATGCGGTTAGCGCAGGGCGGGCTGGAGGAGCTCGGGTGCGCGAATCAGGTCGAAGGTGAGGTGTTCGGCGGGGCTGCCGGTGCGCTGCTTCCAGGAGAGGAAGAGGCGGCCGTAGCTGTCGGTGAGGCAGGTGGCGGGATCGATGCCGAGTGCGGAGACGGTGGCGTCGATCCAGGCGGGCGGGCCTTCGAGCTCGGCGTAGTTGCCGATGGGGGTCTCGTCGAGGACGAGGTGGAAGGTGGGGTTCAGGGGCGACGTCGGAGGGCGGCGACGCGGCGGCGACGATGGCGCGCTCGATGGGCGACGGGGTGTGCGACCACTCGGTGCGGAATTTTTCGTAGCGGAAGACCGGGATGTAGCCGAGCTGCTCGAAGAGGGAGGCCGAGGGCGGGGCCATCGTCGACCTGGGTCTCGGTCTCGATGCGGACCTTGTAGCGCGGGGCGGGATCGAAGCGTGTGTCGGCGGCGGGGTGGGACGGCGCTTGTGGGTGACGGTCCAGACGGGCCGTACTGGCGGATGCGGAGGATTTGTTTGAGCTCGCGGAGGCTGCGGTCGGGCGTGTCGTAGAGGGTGTTCTGCTCGAAGGTGCGGGGTGTCTCGAGCTGGAAGCCGAGGCTGGGGAGACGGGACTGGAGGCAGGTCGAGGTCGTCGATGGGGAACTTGAGTTCGATCTCGGCGTTCTGCATGCGAAGAGTATAACGGCGGCGAAGGTAGGATGGGGTGGGGGTGCTGTGGAAGATTCCTCTTATGGGCGTGAGTGAGTGACGGAGAAGACTGCGGGCGGAGGTTGCGGCAGGATGTGGCGCGGGCGGCGGAGTTGCTGCGCGCGGGTGGGACGGTGGCGTTTCCGACGGAGACGGTGTACGGGCTGGGGGCGAATGCGCTGGATGCGGACGCGGTGGCGAAGATATTTGCGGCGAAGGAGCGGCCGGGGTGGGACCCGCTGATTGTGCATGTGGAGGGGCGGGAGATGTGTCGCAGGTGGCTCGTGTGGGGGATGACGAGGTTGGCAGAAGGGTAGCCGCGTTGATGGAGGCGTTCTGGCCGGGGCCGCTGACGCTGCTGCTGCCGCGCACGGCTGCGGTGCCCGGACGCGGTGACGGCGGGGCGGCGCGTTGGTGGGGGTGCGGATGCCGCGGCATCCGGTGGCGCGGGAGTTGATTCGGCTGGCGGGGGTGCCGGTGGCGGCGCCGAGCGCGAACGTTTTGGGCACACCAGCCCGACGACGGCGGCGCATGTGCTGGCGGATTTGGATGGGCGGATCGATGCGGTGCTGGATGGCGGGGCGACGGAGGTGGGGGTGGAGTCGACGGTGGTGGAGGTGGTGAAGGACGGGTGGTGATCTATCGGCCGGGTCGCGATCGACGGCGGCGATGATTCGTTCAACGAGAACAGCATGGGATGAGGTGCGGCATTATGTGTCACTGTGGTATGCGAGAGGCGCAGGAGAGCTTGCCATCGCCTGGGGTTGGGAATGCGGCATTATGCGCCGCGGGCGCGGGTGGTGCTGGTTGAGGATATCGTGGAGGGAGCATTGTCGCGTCGCGGCGGCAGACTGGAGAGTTCGCTGGTTGGCGCGATTGATGCGGCGTTTGAGGGCGATGGGAGCGTCGGGGTAATGTTGCCGGAGGGGTGGGATGCTTCGGCGCATCGGCGGTGTACTCGGTGGGGGACGTGGGGGGACGCGGAGGGGTTGGCGCGGCGGTTGTTTGCGGGACTGCGGGAGTTGGACGATGCGGGAGTGAAGGTGATTGTGTGTCCGGTGCCGGAGATGGGTGGGTTGGGGGAGGCGATACGGGACCGGCTGGAGAAGGCGGCGAGGGCGCTATAAGCCGACGTAGCCGAGGAACTGCACGTCGGACTTGATGAGTCGGTCCTGGTCGTCGAAGGCAAATTCGAGGTTGTAGCTGGGGTCGATGAGGGCGTGTCTGGTTTTGATGTCGAGTTCGGCTTCGATCTTGTTGCCGCTGCTGGGGTCGCGGCGGTAGGGGGAGTGCGCGATCTTCTGGTGGTCCAGGTAGTCGAGCACCTGGGCCGGGGTTGAGTGGAGCGGTACTGTAGCAGCGAGATGCTGCTTGATGTCGTTTGGATCCGGCTTATAGGTTGCACAGCCAGCGAAGAGACAGCAGGCGAGTGCGGCGAGGGCGGGGCTAGGCGCGGTTCGCTTCATGGGTAGAGCATACGCCGGAGTGCCGGGTTAGCGGGTGGGTTCGGTGAGTTGGGCGGCGAGGGCGTCGAGGGAGAGGGAGCGGAGGAGGTTGCGGCGGAGGCCGGAGTGGACCTGGTCGAGGGCGTGGCTGGCGCGCTCGATCCACTCGAAGGGGAGGGCGGCGGCGAGGCGGTCGAGCTCGGGGCGGAGGTCGATGTTGCGCAGGAGTTCGGGGGTGCCGGCGTTGAGCAGCAGGAGGTCTTCGAGCAGGAGCGAGAGGGCGCGGAGGAGGGCGGTGGTTTTTTGCTGGCCGTCGGCTCCGGCGCGGTAGGTCTCGGTCATCTTGAAGAGGGCGGTGTGGTCGGGTTCGGCCTTTGCGGATGCGTAGCTGGCGGCGGCGGCGTTGTTGAGGAAGATGAGGGCGTCGGCGCGGGCGGCGGTGTAGGCTTCGAGGTCGAAGGTGAGGGCGCGGCCGGCTGCGCCTTGCGCGAGGCGGGCGATGAGGGCGCGCTGTTTGGGGGGAATCTCGGGGCGGCGGTCGACCAGGAGCATCTCGATCTCTTCGACGGGGCAGCGCGCCGAGGCGGACGTTGGCGCAGCGGGAGCGGATGGTGGGCAGGAGTTCGCCGGGGTTTTCCGCGAGGAGGAAGATGTGGACGGTGGCGGGCGGCTCTTCGAGGATTTTGAGCAGGGAGTTGGCGGCCTCCTTCATCATGTTGGCGGAGGTGAGGATGAAGATGCGGCGCGGGGCCTCGGCGGGGAGGTAGTGGGCGCGCTGGATGAGGGTGCGGACCTGGCCGAGCTTGATGAGGAGCTGGGGCGGGTCGGGCGGGAGGATGAGGACGTCGGGGTGGGGCTGGATGAGGACGCGGGTCTCTTTCTTGTCGGTCTCGCGGAGGTCTTCGCGGGCGAGGACGGCGGCGGCGACCTGGTCTTCGAGGTTGGCGGCGGAGGCGATGCGGGTGCAGTTGGCGCAGTGGCCGCAGAAGCCGGCGAGGGTCTGGCCGTTGGACCAGAGGTCGCGGGGCTGGCGCTCGCACTCGATGGCCATGGTGAGCATGAGGGCGAGGGTGTATTTGCCGGCGCCGGCGGGGCCGGAGAGGATGATGGCGTGGGGCAGGCGGCCGGCGGCGATGGCGGTGCGGAGGGATCTCGACGGCGGGGGTGTTGCCGAGGAACTCGTTGAAGTCGGCGGGCAGGGTGGGCATGTTGATTTGATTCCTGGGGCCTGGGTCACGATTCGTTGAGTGGGGGCGTCTACGCACGATGATACGCGGTAGGGATGCGGTCGGATTTCGAGCAAATTGGCACGCGAACCGGGGTGCGGGTACTGTGCGTATACTTTCCGGGGTGGGTTAATTCCCCAATTAATGGAAGAGTTTATGATTATCGGTAGGTCTGCCGAGGCGATTGCGGGGCATCTTTGGCATTCTGGCCTTGCGAGGTTTCGCGTTTGGCGATTGATTTGCTTTGATTTAGGTTACGTACCGCTGGATTAAGCTGGGGCAACGATCCGGCGATTCGTCCCGTTTTTGTAACGCTTGGTTGTGCGCACCATGAGAGACGCATTCCAGACGCGCATTCTCGCCGTCGCGCTTGCCGTTGCGACGCTGGGAGTGTGTGTCCTTGCCGGGTTCAATCTTTCGCAGGAGCTGAACACGGAGTTTCCCACGGACGGGGTGACGTGGGTGGAGGCGCAGGGCGGGCTGCGGGCGGACCGGGTGCCGGTGGATTCGCCGGGCTAGCAAGGCGGGGATTCGCACGGGCGATATGCTGAGGCGATCAACGGCGAGCCGACGCCGCGGCTGGCGGCGCAGGTGCGGGCGATGTACGCCAACGGGCTCTGGGAGCATGCGGCGAGCTACACGATCCTGCGGCCGATGGCCGGGCACGGCGGGACTGAGGCGGGCGCGACGTTTCCGGTGCAGGTGTATCTGGAGCCGGAGGACCGGAGCATCGACCAGGGCTCGCGGCTGATTGCGCTGGTGTATCTGTTCATCGGGCTGTATGTGCTGTTGCGGCGCTGGACGGCGCCGAAGTCGACCCACTTTTATGTCTTCTGCCTGGTGTCGTTTGTGCTGTATGCGTTCCGGTCGACGGGCGAGCCGGGGGTGTTCGACCGGGTGATCTACTGGGGCAATCTGCTGGCGAATATGCTGCAGCCGGCGCTGTTCCTGCACTTCGCGGTGAGCTTTGCGGATCGCGGAGTGGCGGCGAGGGCATGCGGCTCGCGAGCGGCGCAGCGGCTGGCTGCGCTGCTGCTGTATGTGCCGGGCGCGATGCTGCTGGGGCTGCAGGTGTGGGCGATCGAGCGGTGGTCGGCGACGGAGCTGCTGAGCCACCGGCTGGACCAGCTTTGCGTTGGGTACGTGGCGCTCTACTACGTGATTGCGGCGCGTGGTGTTCTATGCGCGCTATCGTGGGCGGAGTCGCCGCTGGAGCGGCAGCAGTTGAAGTGGCTGACGCGCGGGACGCTGCTGGCGGTGGGGCCGTTCACGCTGCTGTACGCGGTGCCGTTCCTGAGCGATGCGCCGGTGCCGGGGCTGCTTCCGGTAGGTCGTGCTGCTGTCGCTGGTGCTGCTGCCGCTGACCTTCAGCTGGGCGATTGTGCGCTACCGGCTGATGGATGTGGACCTGATCTTCAAGCGCGGCGTGACCTACACGCTGGCGACGGCGGCGCTGGCGGGGTTGTACTTCCTGCGTGGTCGGCGTGACGTCGGAGATGGTGCATGCGCGGTTCCCGGGGCTTCGGCGTCTGGGGGCCGATTGTCGCGATCATGGTGGTGGGGCTCTCGTTCGATCCGCTGAAGCGGATGATCCAGGCGCGGGTGGACCGGGTCTTCGACCAGAAGAGCTTCGACTATCGCGAGACGCTGATCGACTTTGGGCGCAGTTTGAACTCGCAGACCGACCTGCGCGCGCTGGTGGACGCGATTGTGGAGCGGCTGCCGCAGACGCTGCTGGTGACGCGGGTCGCGGTGTTTCTGGCGGCGGAGGCGATGCGGCGATGGATTTGTAACCGAGAGTGTTGCAGTGCGGATCGCGGCGCGGCACTTCGAGCTGGCGGCTTCGCATGGGCTGACGAACCTGGCAGGCGGCGGACCTGCGCGCGCTGGATGTGCGCTTCCTGGACTTCGACAGCAAGGACGCGAACGACCACATCTTTCTCGAGAATCCGCAGCAGGTGCTGCGGCTGCCGAATGCGCAGCAGAGCAGCGCGGGCCTGCTGGATCTGAACTACTACCTGCCCTGCCGGGTGGCGAACCGCGAGGGCGGCGGGACGCGCACGGTGGCGATCATCGGGCTGGGACGCACGGACGACGGCGACTTCCTTTCGAGCGAGGACATGGAGGTGCTGGGGTCGCTGGCGGGATACATCGGGATCGCGATCCAGAATGCGCAGCTGTACCGGCGGCTGGAGCAGAAGATCACGGAGTTCGAGCGGCTGAAGGAGTTCCACGAGAACATTGTGGAGTCGATCCACATTGGCATCTTCGCGGTCGATCTGGAGGACAGGATCGAGAGCTGGAACGCGCAGATGGAGGTGATGTACGCGAAGCCGCGGGCGGAGGCGCTGCGCCAGCCGCTGGCGTCGATCTTCCCGGCGGAGTTTATGGCGCGCTTCGACAGCGTGCGCGGGGAGCAGGGGACGCATACGCTTCTACAAGTTCCGGCTGGCGCTGCCGACGGGCGAGACGCGGGTGGCGAACATGGCGATTGCGCCGCTGCTGACGCGGGATTTTGCTGTGGTCGGGCGGATTGTGCTGGTGGACGACATTACGGACCGGATGGAGCTGGAGGCGCAGCTGACGCAGGCGGAGAAGCTGTCGTCGATTGGGCTGCTGGCGGCGGGCGTGGCGCATGAGGTGAATACGCCGCTGGCGGTGATCTCAAGCTACACGCAGATGCTGGCCAAGCAGATGCGGCCGATGATGGAGCAGGACGCGCGGCTGGGGCCGGTGCTGGAGAAGATCACGCAGCAGACGTTCCGCGCGTCGGAGATTGTGAATGGGCTGCTGAATTTTTCGCGCACGGGCGGGACGGAGTTTGCGTCGGTGGATCTGAACCGGCTGCTGCACGATACGCTGACGCTGCTGGAGCACCAGTTCAAGACGGCGGGGATCCGGGTGGAGACGGAGCTCGATGCGGAGCTGCCGCGGATCCATGGCAACGAGGGCAAGCTGCAGCAGGTGGTGCTGAACCTGCTGCTGAATGCGCGTGACGCGATGCATGGGACGCGCGATGCGCGGATACGGATTGCGACGGAGCAGGCGGGGGGGCGGGTGTGTGTGGTGGTGCAGGACTTCGGCGGCGGGATCGAGCCGGAGCATCTGCATCGCATCTTCGACCCGTTCTTTACGACCAAGACCAAGCCGCGCAACGGCGAGCACAAGGGCACGGGGCTGGGGCTGGCGGTGAGCTACGGGATCATGCAGGAGCATGGCGGCAAGATGCAGGTGGAGAGCGAAGTTGGCGTGGGCACGACGTTCCGGCTGGAGTTTCCGGCGGTGGCGGCGAAGGCGGCGGCGGGCGAGAGTGCGACGCCGCGCGGGCCGCGGAGCGAAGTGCATGTCTAGAGCTTGGGTTGAGGTGCGGGTGAGATTTGCGGATGAAGCATGGCGATGTCTGAAGCGACACTCGCGATGAAGACGGAGGCGGACGCGCCGTTGCGCACCGGGCCGGAGGCGCGCGTGGTGGGGCCGGCGCGAGTGCTGATCATCGACGATGAGGCGGCGATCCGCGATTCGCTGGAGGCGCTGCTGAGCATGGAAGGCTTCCATGTGACGATGGCGGCGGATGGCGCGGCTGGGCTGGAGCAGCTGGCGCACGGCGAGTTCGACCTGCTGCTGCTGGACCTGGCGCTGCCGGGCGAGAGCGGGATCGATCTGCTGCCGCGGATTCTGGAGATGCAGCCGGGGCTGCCGGTGATCATGATTACGGCGTACGGCACGGTGTCGAACGTGGTGGACGCGATCCGCGCGGGCGCGGAGAACTTCGTCCAGAAGCCGTGGGACAACGAGAAGCTGCTGGCGGACATTCGCGCGGCGATTGGCACGGCGGCGCGCTGAAGAAGAAGTGGTGCAGCTGAAGCGCGCGCTGAAGCAGCGCTACAACTTCGAGAACATTGTGGGCAAGAGCGAGCCGATGCTGCGGCTGTTCGACCTGGTGGCGCAGGTTGCGCCGAGCCGGTCGACGGTGCTGGTGCAGGGTGAGAGCGGCACGGGCAAGGAGCTGATCGCGAAGGCGCTGCATGCGAACTCGCCGCGGCGCGACAAGCCGTTTGTGCCGGTGAATACGGGCGCGGTGCCTTCGGACCTGCTGGAGTCGACGCTGTTCGGGCACGTGAAGGGCGCGTTCACTTCGGCGATTGCGGCGAAGAAGGGGCTGTTCGAGGTGGCGAACGGCGGCACGCTGTTTCTCGACGAGATTGGCACGATGGGGATGGATATGCAGGCGAAGATCCTGCGCGTGCTGCAGGACCGGCGGTTTATGCATCTGGGCGGGACGCAGGAGATCCAGGTGGATGTGCGGATCATTGCGGCGACCAATGTGGACCTGCAGCAGGCGGTGCGCGAGGGCAGGTTCCGCGAGGACCTGTTCTACCGGCTGAATGTGATCTGCCTGGAGCTGCCGCCGCTGCGCGCGCGGCGCGCAGGACATTCCGCTGCTGGCGGCGCACTTTCTGAAGTTCTACGCGGACGAGAACGATGTGCCGGTGCCGACGCTGTCGGCGGAGGCGATGCGCATCCTGATGGACTACGAGTGGCCGGGGAATGTGCGCGAGCTGGAGAACGCGATGGAGCGCGGCGTGGTGCTGGCGACGACGCGGACGATTACGCCGGACCTGCTGCCGGCGTCGCTGACGGGGAACACGTACTCGGCGAGCCTGCTGGACCACAAGCCGGATGCGAGCCTGTTCGACCTGATGGAGGAGATCGAGCGGCGGATCATCGCGGACCGGCTGGAGCGCTGCCACTGGAACCAGACGGAGGCGGCGGAGTACTTCAAGATTCCGCTGAGCACGCTGAACCAGAAGATCAAGCGGCTGAGTGTGGAGATCAAGAAGCGGGGGCGGGAGTAGAGGCGTGTGCGCGTGTGGGAGGTGAAGCGCGGGCGCGAGCAGAATGGAACAGACGCCTTTCGGAGGCGCGGGTAGACTCGACACTCGGGGCAAGGAAAACCCGAATGTGGAGGTGCGCGATGTACTCAGATGAGGGGCCAAATTTTTCCTATCGACATAATGAGGATGGCAGTCACGACTCCATCTGCACCACATGCATGGCGACGGTGGCATCCGTAATGAGCGAAGGGCTGCTGGCGCGGCATGAGGCGACGCACGTCTGCAATCCGATTCGGCTGCATCAGCTCAGTCAGAGGGATTCTCAGCGGTCTGTGTAGCGCTATCGTGCGGGTGCGGATTGCAGCGCGGGGTTTTTGGCGGCGGAGATGAGGTTGGCGAAGCAGGCGGTAGGCGCCGGGGACGCCTTCGGGGAGCTGGCGGTAGAGGGCGAGGGCGCAGTAGATGTAGAGGCCCTTGCCGGTGTGGGCGACGAGCAGGCCGCCCTGCTGCGGGGGCTGGCCGGGGTCGTGGACTTCGAGCAGTGGGGTGAATTGCGGCGCCCAGATGCGGCGAAGCCGTGGCCGCGCTCTTCGATCCAGTGGTCGAAGTCGGCGGAGGTGATGCGGTTGGGCCAGGTGAGCAGCGGCGAGTCGGGCGCGAGGAGGGTGACGGGCTGGGCCTCGTCGACGACGTTGTGCGCGGGGTCGCGCGGAGACGGAGATGGGGTAGGGGGCCTCGGCGTCGCCGAAGCGGGCGGTCATGTACTGGATGAGGACGACGCCGCCGTTGGAGGCGTAGTCGAGCAGGTCGCGGGAGCCGGGGCCGGCGAGTTCGGGGTGGGCGGCGTAGGCGCGGACGCCGAGGATGACGGCGTCGTATTGATTGAGCGTGGCCGGGTTCAGATCGGCGAGGGTGAGGGTGCGGGCGTGGATGCCGAGGTCTTCGAGGGCGGCGGGGAGGTCGTCGCCGGTGCCGGGGAGGTAGGCGATGTTGAGGGAGGGGGCGGTGTGGACGTCGACGGGGACGATGCGGGTGGTGGCGGGGGTGTAGTAGTTGGTGTAGGTGAGGCCGGGATAGCCGACGGGGCGGTAGCCTTCGGAGTAGTCGTGGCCGTCGTAGGATGCTGTCGCGGAAATGCCCCCGGTGCTCTTGGCGCCGGAATTTCGGGGAGCGACTTTGAAGGTATCTGTGAATGTGTTCGGTCCGGCTGGGCCGCTCCACCTAGTCACGCTGGGCTTTGCTTGCCACCCGTCCGGGGCAGTCAGTTGCAGAGTTCCACTGAGCGATTTTGGCGGGGTCGGTTCCGTAGGGTAGTGATGGATCGTCCAAGCAGAGTCGTCTGGTTGAACACGGGTGATCGCCTTGATCGAGATGGATTCAGTGAGCGGCGTGTCCACTGACACCGATGGCAGCATGGAAATCGAAACTGGTGGTACGACAACAACCGCATTGTTCTCCTGGGAGCCGCTGCTATAGGTGACGACGGCCTTGAGATCGATCGAAACGCCCTGATCAACCAAGGTCTCCGAATCAACAAAGGGGAACGGCGTTGCGGCGGCGTTTCTGAGAGTCGAGTCCGACAGGTCGTAGACCGGCTGCTCGATATTGGGGCGCGAGAAATAGGGGCGAGTTGGTGGCAATGGGGGAGCCGGCTCAAGCTCTGCGATAGAGACCTGTCTGCCATGAGGCGCAATCGGGGGAATCGTACCTCCTGACGTGATCGTGTATCTACTTTTGGGGAGTTCGAGAGTCTCCTCGCCATCGTTCAAGACTTTAGTCTTCCAAAAGACGTTCTTCTGGGTTGTGACTACATGCTGACCCGACTCGGGCTGATCGAGTGTTGCCTGGATTGTGATGCCGAGGGCGAGGATGAGGGCTTTGTTGAGTTGCACGCGCTTGATGCGGAGTTCGTGGAGGAGGCTGGCCTTCTGGGCGGCGGATGCGTTGATGGATGCGGAGTCTTTGATCAGGAGATCGAGGACGACGAGGGCTTCGCGCAGGGAGGGTGCGCAGGCTTCGGGGTGGGCGGGATCGAATGCGTGCTCTGCGTTGGCGATGCTTTCGTCGATGACGCGAAGGCTGGCGCGCAGCGGGGCGGGCGCGTTGGGGATGAGGGTGGCGATGCCTTCGATGCTGGTGTCGATGCCGGTGAAGACGCTGGGGTCGATGCCGTCGGTGTCGCCATCGGGTTGCGGTCTGCTGTCGGCGCCGAGGACGTGGGAGCCGTAGCGGTGGTAGGCGACGTCGTGCGGGCCGGGGCCGGCGAGGCGGGTGTTGTTGCCGATCTGGGTTTTTTGCAGGGCGAGGCCTTCGCGGGCGAACTGGACGTAGCTTAAGCCGCCGAGGAGCGGGTCGGTGTTGCCTTCGGGGATGACGACGTTGGCGGTGGGGATGGTGGTTGGTAACTTTTCCGGTTACGTAATTGGTGAAGCGCGCGGGGGTGTACTGGCCGGTGGCGTAGTCGAACATGCCCTGGGCGTCGATGCGGGCGAAGGGGACGCGGGCGTAGACCTTGAGCGGCTGCCAGGGCTGGAGGCCGGCGGCGATCTGGTCGGGGAAGACGTTGGGGTCGCCGGCGGCGTTGAAGACCTCCTGCGCGATCTCGCCGGAGACCTGGTGCTGGCCGTGGCCGTCGGATGGGCTCGCCGATGAAGACGCTGGCGATGACGAGCGGGCGATAGAGGCGGACGGCGCGGACGGCGTCGTAGAGGACGCGCTCGTGGGTCCACTTGGCGAAGGCTTCTTCTTTGGTTTTGGAGAAGCCGAAGTCGACCTCGGTGCCGAAGAACTGGTCGACGGCCATGTAGCGGTCGGCGGCGAGGAGCTCCTGGGTGCGGATGAGGCCGAGGGCGTCGTCGAAGTCGGCGGACATGAGGTTCTGGCCGCCTTCGCCGCGGTTGAGGGTGAGCATGGCGACGCGCGCGCCCTGGCCGCGGGAGAGGTAGGTGAGCATGCCGCCGTCTTCGTCGTCGGGGTGGGCGACGATGAGCATGAAGGAGGCGCGGGTGCGGAGCTTGCGCAGGAGCTGCTGGAGGGCGAGCGCGCCGTGGTTGATGGGGAGGGTGTCGGCGGGGTCCTGCGGGGAGACGCGCTCGCCGGTGAGGTTGGCGGGGTCGTCTAATTGCGGGGGGAGTTGTTGCGTCGCGGATTGCTGCGGGTTCGCGGGGATGGCGATGGCTAGGAAGAGCGCGAGGAGGGTGCGGGCGGTGTGGGAGAGGGATTTCATGCTGGATGGATTTGATTCCACGATACCGCATTGGGTGCGGGGAGTGGCGTACAGCATAAGCGCGAAGCTAAGAGAGAAATGCTGTCCGCTCGCGATTTCGATTGGCGATGACAGGCCGATACGCTCGATGCAAGAGAAACCTACGGCACGCTATTTAGCTCGGCGGCGAGCTTTTTCATCGCTGCATTTTCGCGGCTAACTTCACCAGTCTCTCGACTGTGCAAAGCTATCTCTGCGGCGATTGAGCGACCGAGGATTTGCTGATCGATATTGCCAAACGACCCAGGCACGAGGCTTCCCAGCCAAGCAAGCCAGGCTGGGGTATGAGCGTTGCCGACAATGATGCCGGGGCGAAATATGGCGAGGCGGGCAAAACCGATATTGTGCACGGTGTCTTCCTTCATGCCCATGACTCGCGCATAGCGAAGCCGGCTGCGAGCTGAGCTTCCCGCCGCAGAGAGCAGACAAAACTGGGCGATCCCGGCATCGTGGCAGCCACGCGCAAAGGCACCGACGACGCCGACCTCAAGTTGTTGCAATTCTTCTTCGCTCCAGCGCGCCGATCCGGAACCGACACCCACACAGCTCACGGCGCTGGCGGGACCTTGGCTTAGGACTCCACGGGCAAGGGCTGCAGTGCGCTCGGCAAAGTCCGCAGAGCTGGTATCGAGAACGACGTTGCGCACCCGCGATGGCGGCGAAATAGGCTTTCGGGTGACCATCACCACTTCGCGGCATTCCGAAGTTGCCAGCAGTTCCGCGACGGCTGCACCGCCGACTTGACCGGTACCACCAAGGATAATTGCAGCGAAAGTCTGCTTCACGAGGACCTCTGCTTAATTAAAGGGTGCGACGGCCAGCTAAACCCCAAGACGGAAGGATACTTGGTCTCTTTCAGTGGGTGGTGGTGGGCCAGAGGAAGGTGAGTGAGGCCTGGGCGAGGAAGGGGGAGCCGAGGGTGAGGGTGGGGGTGCGGGCTACGTCGGGGCGCTGGTTGAGGAGGTTGGTGAGGATGACGTTGGCGGTGAGGTGGGCGCCGAAGTTGTGCTGGGCGGAGAGGTCGAGCTGGAAGAAGGGGTTGAGGAGGAAGGTGTTGGCGGAGTCGTCCCAGGCCTGGCCGCTGGCGCGGGCGGCGAGGGTGAGGGTGCCGAGGCGAGGCTGCGTGGCGCGGAGCTGGGCGGTGAAGCTCTGGCGGGGGACCTCGGGGATCCAGTTGCCGACGAGGTATTGTTGCGTGCCGACCGTGACGGGCGGAGGGTTGTAGCGGGTGACGACGGCGTGGGCGTACTGGTAGCCGAGGGTGGCGGAGATGGCGCGGCGGGGTTCGATGTCGAGGTGGAGTTCGGTGCCCTGGCGATGGATCTGGCCGAGGTTCTCGCGTTTGTAGTTGTTGGTGGAGAGGAGGACGGCGGAGACGGGGCGGTTGATCTCGGTCCAGAAGTATGTGCCGGAGAGGGAGATGGCGCTTGGAAGGTGAGGTGTAGGTTGAGCCGATCTCCCAGCCGGTGGCGCGCTCGGACTGGAGCTGCGGAGTTGGCCTGGGTGATCTGCGCGCCGACCTGGCCGGTGCGGTAGAGCTCGTTCATGGTGGGGGTGCGGAAGGCGCGGAAGACGGAGGCGTGGATGGTGGCGGTCGCGCCGATCTGGCGGACGATGCCGAGGCGCGGGGAGGGGATGAACTCGCTGCGGTTCGGCGTGGTGGGTGGTTGTGGCGGCGGCGGGGAAGGTTTGGCTGAGGGTGCGGGTGTCGAGGTTGGAGGCGGAGTCGAGGCGGAGGGAGAGCGCGGCGGAGGTGTTGCGGAGGAGGCCGCGGTGGGCGTTGGCGAGGAGCTTCGGCGAAGCCGCCGATGAAGCGCTGGCGGGCGGAGGTGTCTGCGATGCCGCTGGGAGTGTTGGCGGAGATGGGGGTTTCGTTGTCGGTGGCGCGGATGTCGCGGACGTCGGCGCCGATGACGATGGCGATGGGGGAGAGTGGCGAGGGAGGCGTCGGTGGAGGCGCCGAGCTCCTGGGTGCGGACGTGCTGGAGGCGGGTGAGGGTCTCGACGGTGCGCGGCGGCGTTGATGGAGGAGAAGGTCTGGCGGTAGGCCTCGTCGCTGCCGAAGAGGCGGGCGCGGCCGGTGATGTTGGGCGTGGCGGACCAGTCGTCGCCGGCGATGTAGCGCCAGAGGCGGGTGCCGTTGTTGGTGAGGGCGTGCCGTTGCCGCGGGCTTCGTTGAGCAGGTTGCCGATGAGGAAGGCGCGGTTGGAAGTTGGGCTACCATATTGAAGATGCGGTCGGTTTCGGAGCGGGCGGATTGGAGTGGACGTTGGCGGGGGTGTCGACCGGGCCGGCGATGGAGGGTGCGGTGGGGATGTAGCCGGCGGTGCGGTAGGAGTCGGCGGCGAGGAGCTGGGCCCAGCGGTTGTGGCGTTGCGTCGGCGCGCAGGCCGTAGGAGGAGGTGGACTGGCCGCCGCCGAGGGCATTGAGCGTCGAGGCGCGGTGGCGGTGGGGTGGGCGGGGACGACGTCGATGACGCCGCCGAGGGCGGAGGAGCCGTAGAGGTCGGAGCCGCCGCCGGTGGCGATGGTGACGGCGTCGATGGCGAGGGCGGGGATCTCGTCCCAGTGGATCCAGCCGCCGAAGGGGTCGTTCATGGGGACGTTGTCTGAGAGGACGAGGGTGCGGCTGGCGGCGGTGGAGCCGAGGCCGCGCAGCGAGATGCCCTGGCTGGTGGGGTTCTGCACGCGGGAGCTGGAGCGGCGGAAGAGTTCGAAGCCGGCCTGCTGGCGGAGCTTGTCGTCGAGCGCGGTGGCGGGATAGTCGTTGAGTTGCTGCGGTGGTGAGGGAGTAGAGGGTGTTGGCGGTTGCGGGGAGATCGAGCGAGGAGCGGGTTGCGGTGACGGTGATCTGCTGGGTGACAGGGGTGGGGGGAGGGGTTGGAGTCTGGTGGCGTTGCGGTGGTAGCGAGCGTGAGGGAGGAGAGGCAGAGGGTTGCGATGAGGGTGAGGCGCGTGTGTTGTGAATTGGCGGGGATATTCATTGAGGGGTCGATGCAAGGTCAAGGTTATCCGGGTTGCACAGGGAGATGCAATGCGTTGGCGTGTGGGTCGGCGGTGGGCGCGGCTTTATAATAAGAAGGATATGGTGCGTGACGGATTCTTTTATGCGTTGGGGCTGGGGGTTGTCGCCACGCTGGTATGGCTGCTGACGCATCGGTGGGCTGACCGCGCTGCCGGTGTTGCTGGCGGTGTTTTTTTTGTGGTTCTTTCGCGATCCGGAGCGGGTGGTTCCGACCGGGCCGGGCGAGATTGTGTCGCCGGCGGACGGCGTGGTGACGGAGGCGGAGTGGATTGAGACCTCGGCGGGGAGCCGGCTGCGGCTGAGCATCTTTCTGAATGTCTTCGACGTGCATGTGAATCGCGCGCCGGTGGCGCGGGACGGTGAAGGCGGTGGAGTATCGCGAGGGCGGATTTCTGAATGCGATGAAGCCGGAGTCCGTGATGACGAATGAGCAGACGCTGGTGGTGATTGACGCGGGAGGCTACGAGATGAGCTACAAGCAGATTGCGGGGCTGCTGGCGCGGCGGATTGTGTGCGCGGTGAAGGTCGGGCGACCGGGTGGAGCGCGGGCAGCGAGTGGGGATGATCAAGTTCGGGTCGCGGACGGATGTGCTGATGCCGGCGGATGCGGTGCTGAAGGTGAAGCGGGGCGCGCGCGTGACGGGCGGCTCGACGATTCTGGCGGTGCTGCCGCAGCAAGTGGAGGAGGCGGTGATGGTTGAGGCGGCGGTGGTGGCCTGATGGCGGAACAGCTGGGGCTGCGCGACCACAACGGGGAGGAGTTCCGGCCACGGCGGCATCCGAGCCGGGGGATGTATGTGCTGCCGTCGCTGTTTACGGCGGGCAATATTGCGGCGGGCTACTACGCGATCACGCAGAGCGTCCAGGGGTCGGTGGCGGAGCCGTGGTACTTCGACCACGCGGCGCTGGCGATCGGGTTTGCGGTGCTGTTCGACGGGGTGGATGGGCGGATTGCGCGGATGACGAACACGACGAGCGACTTCGGCAAGGAGCTGGACTCGCTGGCGGATGTGATTACGTTTGGCGTCGCGCCGAGCTTGCTGGCGTACATCTGGGGATTCCGCATGCTGCCGATGAGCGGTGCATCCGCAGCTGCGGGAGAACGTGCTCCATGCGGGGGTGTTTGTCTGCTTTCTGTTTCTGATCTGCGGGGCAAGCCGGCTGGCGCGGTTCAACATCAGCATCAATCCGCAGCCGCGCAACCCGGGACGGCCCGGGCACAAATATTTTGTGGGGATGCCGATTCCGGCAGGCGCAGGCGTGATTGCGGCGGTGGTGCATTGCTTCGATGGGTCGCCGATCTACGATCCGTGGACAGCGCTGGTGTGGCTGGGGCTGATCCTGTTTACGGGTTTCCTGATGGTGAGCAGCTGGCGGTTCTGGAGCGGCAAAGAGATTACAGTTGGCGAGCAGCGGCATCCGTTCCAGTTGTTTGCGCTGATCGCGCTGGTGGGCGCGCTGATCGCGTGGAACTCCGAGATATATGTTGATGGTGATCGCGCTGGGGTATCTGGTGTCTGGCGTACTGGCGCGGCTGGCGTACGGTTGGGGACGCAGGCGGCGGTCGCATAGGACGGGTTCGCCAAGGGTTTAGCTTGGCGAGTGCGGCTTCGCTCGCGCGAGCTTCGGTTGCGGAATAGGCGCCTTAGCCGCTGCTAGAATCGAGGTGCGCCGGGATGGCGGAACTGGCAGACGCAGCGGACTCAAAATCCGCCGAGGGCAACCTCGTGGGGGTTCGACCCCCCCTCCCGGCACCAACTATATAGATTTAGAATGTGCGGCTTACAGGCCGCATTTTTCTTTGTGCCCAAATTGCGCATGATGACAAGGCAATGAGTGTTGACTTGTATATCCCCATATGGCAATATAGCCATATGGAGATAGATAGAGCTGAACCTCTTAACCTGCTCTTCGGTGCACTTGCCGACCCGACGCGCCGCGCGATTCTCGCTCGCCTTGCGTTGGGAGACGCAGACGTGTCAGAGCTAATGAAGCCGTTCAATCTGACCCAGCCTACGATCTCCAAGCACCTGACTGTTCTTGAACGAGCAGGCCTGGTTACGCGCGGCAGGGATGCCCAACGGCGACCACGCAACCTTGTGGCAGCCGCTCTTAAAGATGCTGCCGATTGGATTGAGCCGTTTAGGCGCCAATGGGAGAGCCGGTTCGACAATCTGGATTCCCATCTCTCTTCAATGAAGAAAAAGGAGAAATAACATGCCCCCTAGAAGCCATACCCCGGCCAACACCGAGGTGATCGTCGACCGCACAAATAACACGATTATCCTGACCCGTGAATTTTCTGCTTCCCGAGAACTTGTATTCGGGGCTTGGACGCAGCCAGAGCATGTTGCCTGCTGGTGGGACTCGTCCGGGATCCGCCTAAACAAATGCGAGATCGACTTGCGTCCCGGTGGAGCTTTCAGGTTTGTTCACCAGGGCCGACCGGAAATTCCGCATTTCGCGGGTATCTATCGCAAGATTGCACCACCCGGAGAACTCGTCTTCGAGGCCATGGGTGCAATTGGTAAAGTCATCCTCGAAGACCTCGACGGCACGACTCTGATGACGGTGTCGATCGCATGCGCGTCGGCGGCGCATCTGGACCAATTCCTGCAAATGGGCGTCGATGCAGGTACGTCCCAGACCCTCGACAACCTAGTCGCCTACATTGGTGGACTGAAGCGGTGAGGGAGGGTTTCAGTATGAGGAATGCGAGTATTGCAGTTGAATGTTGGAGGGTATCCAGGTCTGAGAGCCACATCATCGAAACACTAACTGTCTTTAATGCGGAGAAAGCGCTCTCTTGCCATGAACACAATTGTTAACCCTGTTCTGGGGATTTTAGACGCTTACAAGGCGAGTGTGTTCGCGAAAGATGTTGACGCATTTCTGGCCTTGTATGATCGCAACGTTCATGTTTTCGATATGTGGTGCGCATGGTCACATGCTGGCATTGACGCCTGGCGTGATATGGCGGTCGATTGGTTCAGCTCACTTGGAACTGACCGGGTTGTGGTTGGTTTTGACGATGTTCAGATGGTAGAAACCTCCGGCTTAGCTTTTATCCACGCCTTTGTTACTTATAAAGGGCTATCTGCTGACGGTATGGAATTGCGTGCCATGAACAACCGAATGACATTAGCTCTTAAGCAAGTGGACGGCATATGGAAGGTAATCCACCAACACACATCGGCACCGGTCAATCACGAGACACTAACAGCTACGCTCAAGCGGACAAGATGAAACTGCGAACACAGATTGCTACAGCGACCGCCGGCAGGATAAATCTTCTGCGTCTGCTATTGAGCGGAGGTGTTGCCGGGGTTGTTCTCACCATGATCACCGGCATCGCAAATGCCTGCATTCTTAACGGTGATTTCAAGAACTGGGCTACTGGAATGGGAAACCATTTACATCCTCCCGTTCAGCCCGTACAAATGTGTTTCTGGGTGCTCATGTGCTTGATTGATGGCATGGTCGGCGTCTGGATTTATGCAGGTATGCGACCTCGCCTTGGCGTTGGCCCCAAGACCGCGTTGCTCGCCGGGCTTTCGGTCTGGACTACGGGTCGCCTTTGCGTAGCTTTTGACATGTTTGCATTAGGTGTTTTCCCTTGGCAGTTATTGACTGGCCAATCAATTTTGGGCTTGGTTTCTATCTTGCCCGGCGTCCTGACGGGCGCTTGGATTTATAGGAAATAAGGATAATTAGAATCATGACCGCACATTTAATTGATAGGCCTTAATCGAAAGGAAGCGTGAAAATGACACGCGTGCGAGTTGCAGGCTTTACCGTCTCGCTTGACGGATACGGAGCTGGTCCGAATCAGGGCATCAGCAATCCGCTTGGCGTGGCTCGCAAAAATCCGATCGCCTTCCGCCACGAGATCGGGGGGAGCGGTAAAGACTATAGTGAGTTGGGTTTTTCCTTGGGTCGACATAGCCTTCTCCTTCAAGAATCTCGAATGTAATCTTAACCACCGGGCCCATGCGACACTGCGCGACTGATGCAGCTCTTGCTCGCTTACGTGCAAGTCGGTCAACTCTAGCAGAGGTAGATGCGCAGGACAATGCCAAGCTGAGAGGCAATAGCGCGAATGGCGCGCTTTATCGAGAACTGAAACTCTTCCTTCTATGCCCGCTCTTGTATGCCCGCTCTTGATTGTGGGGCCAGTGCTTGCGCCCCATCTCCTGTCGCCATAAACTACACCTGTTGTTGGCTTGGAATATCCCACGCGATGAGATTGGCGAGTGCAAAAAAACGCGGCTACAGTCTGCCGATGCCTGCGACCCGCAGGCTGATTGAGTCATGCGCTCGACAAGTTATTCAGGTAGACTTTCTGAGATCCGCACTGGTCCTTCTCCTTGTCTCGCTTCAAGTCTTCCCTGCGTCTGCGTGGGTATTTCCTGAACACCGCGACATTGCCGCCCTTGCACTGCAGAAGCTTGACGCGGACAGACAAGCCCGTCTACAGGCACTGTGGTCGGAGGCCCGCACGGGGCACGAACCGCGCCTGTGTGCGCAGGACTCCGATCCAGCGCAGACAGGTTGTGTCGACTTCGCGGCATGGGCTGCGGTCTCGGGGGACCACTCCTGCTCGGCGCAGGAGATGCTGGGAACGGTCCTCACTGCTCCGTGGATCTTAGGCGTAGAGAAGGTGAGCGCCCGGCTGAAGGCGCAGCTCGCGGCGGCTACACGACGCAGCGACCGGACCAATGCAGTGCGCAACTCCGATCTGGCACTGGAGCGCACCGACCCGGAGTATGTCACGCGCGCGAGCTCCAACAACGCGCACTTCCTGCTGGCGCGGCCGGACGTCAACATGGATCCCGAGACGTATGCGCGTCTCGCACTTGGCCCAAAGGCCGAAGTGAATGCATTGGCGACGTACGTTTGGTACCACCTGCGAGCGCTGGACAGAGCGCGCAGCATCTCCCGCGGGTTGGTCCCGGCTGCGGCGCATGCGAGCGCAGTGCGGGCGGCGCTGGCCGATGAGGCGTTCGCTTTGCACTTCCTCGAGGACAGCTTCGCGGCAGGCCACATCGCAGGCAACTGGGGAAGCACCACCATGCGTAAGGGGACGCACGACTTTTATAGTGAGCGTGGCCTTGCGTTAACGACGTGGAACGGCGAGCACTTTGTCGGCCAGGGCGACGCCTTTATGAAGGCGGCGGACGCTGACCGCGCAGCCAATGCGGTGCGCGACAGCCTGGCACAACTGATCGATTCCTTCGACGGCAAGGTCGACCTGACCGACTCCGACGATCCAAACTACGGTCAGGCGGAATCTTTCAATGTCTGTAAAGAAGCGACGTTCCCGACAGCCGCCGGCACGCGCGCAGACATCACCAAGCTGAGGCCCATTCTGATGCAGACACCAGTTCCTGCCTTGGGCGTAGGTTCAGGCGAGCTACCTCGCTTCCGCACCGAGCTTGGGGCCTTTGTCGGCTTATCGACAGGGTTTCGCGGTGCATTACTGACCCATGGCTTTGGACCCGAACAGGCGGGTACGAGCGTCAACTCCGGCGTTGAGTTATCGGCCCGGGTAGGGTTGGGGCTGGATGGGATTCTCAACGAATCAAGCGATGGATTGATCTTCGTGGAATTCGGCGTGCGCGATGACACGCATGCGACCGGCGCCGCCACGATTCCCGGACGCGGCGCAATGAGCGCGCGGCTCCGGATGCCTTTCTGGCTGATCCCCGGCGACGTCGCTCTCGCTGCACCCGTGCTTGCCTTCATATCGCCGGCGGCCATGCAGAAAATGGCAATAGAAGCGGCCAACGGAGGACTCATCCCGTGGCAGGCTGGGATCGCAACTCGCGCTGGCCGTTTTCAGTTTGTTCTGGGGCGTGAGGTGGGCGTGAGTGTCTTTCGCAGTGGCGGCGATCACCCGTTTCTGCTGCCCACTCCGGGCGTGGCTCCGAGCGGCAGTACGCTCGTAAGCCTCAACTCGCTACAGGTCGAGTTTCCCGTTTTTGAATACCGCCTGTTCCGCGATTTCTCCGTGAACCAGAGTTCCGGCCTGATGCTACAGCCCTACGTGGGCTTCGACATACCGACTGCGGTTTCCGTTAACTCACCGACAGGCGCGCCGGTCCCCGATGCGCACACGATCGTGACGACCGGTGTGCGGGTCGTCTTCGACTGGCGATACTACCTCAAATGATCCCGTCGGCGGCCATAGATGAGGCCGGGTGTCTTAGAATGACGGGGATGGAGTTGGCGGCAAAATACGTGGTGCTGGAGGAGACGATCGCGTCGCTGGGGTCGCTGCTGGTGGCGTACTCCGGCGGGACGGATTCAGCTTTTTTGGCGTACACGGCGCACCGGGTGCTGGGCGAGCGGATGCTGGCGGTGATTGCGGACTCGGCGTCGCTGCCGCGCAAGGAGCTGGCGGACGCGCTGGCGTTTACGGCGCAGCATGGGATACCCACACACATCCTACAGACGGGGGAGCTGGAGCGGCCGGAGTATGCGCGCAACGATGCGCAGCGCTGCTTCCACTGCAAGGACGAGCTGTTTACCCAGATGGAGGCGGCGCGGGTCCGGCTGGGATTTGCGCATCTGGCGTATGGGATGAATCTGGATGACCGCGGCGAGTTTCGCCCCGGGCAGCGGGCGGCTGCGCTGCACAACGCTGTGGCCCCACTGGCCGCGGCGCAGCTGACCAAGGCGGAGATTCGTGTGCTGGCGCGCGAGGCTAGGCTCTCGCTGGCGGACAAGCCGGCGAGTGCGTGTCTTTCTTCGCGCATCGAGTATGGACGGCCGGTGACGGTCGAGAATTTGAGCCAGGTGGAGCGGGCGGAGGATGCGCTGCACGCGCTGGGATTTGCGCAGGTGCGGGTGCGTCACCACGGAGAGCTTGCGCGGGTGGAGATTGCGCGTGAGGACCTGCCGTGGGCGCTGACGATTGCGATGCTGGACCGGATTACTGCGGCGCTGCGCGGGGTGGGGTTCACCTACGTCACGCTGGATACTCAGGGGTATCGTTCGGGATCGATGAACGATGTGCTGCCGGTGTCTAAGGTATCCGCAGCGGGTGCGGTGAGATAGGGTCTCCTATGCGTGTGGCATATCTCGATTGCTTTGCGGGCATCTCCGGCGACATGTTTCTGGGCGCGCTGATTGGTGCGGGTGTGCCGGTGGAGGTGCTGCGAGAGGCGGTTGCTGCGCTGGATCTGGGCGCGAGTTTGAAAGTGGAGACGGTGGACCGCAGCGGGATTTCATGCACGAAGGTGAATGTGTTTGAAGGCGCCTCGCTGGCGGAAGATGCGCACAGCCACGAGCCGGTGTTGCAGCAACAGACGCACAAGGAACTCGCGTATACGCAGGAGCCGAAGACGCGGCATCTGCATAAGGGGGGACATGCGCACACGCATGAGGAACCCATACACGAGACACATACGCACAAAGAGTCGCATGCGCATGGACGGTCGCTAAGCGCGATCCGCACACTGATCCACGCGGCGAAGCTGGCGGAGCCGGTTAAGGAGAGGGCGATACGGGCATTCGAGTTGCTGGGCGACGCGGAAGCACGGATTCACAACGTGCCGGTGGAGGAGATTCACTTCCACGAGGTGGGCGCGGTGGACGCGATTGTGGATATTGTTGTGGCCAGCGCGGGGATCCACCATCTGCGGATTGGCGCGTGGTACTGCTCGCCGGTGAATGTGGGCGGTGGGATGGTGCAGTGCGCGCATGGAACGTTTCCGGTGCCGGCGCCTGCGACGGCGGATTTATTGCGCGGTGTGCCGACCTACTCGGCGCATGTGCAGAAGGAGCTGGCGACGCCGACGGGCGCGGCGCTGCTGCGCACGCTGGAGCCTACGTTCGGGCCGCAGCCGGCGATGAAGGTGGAGCAGATCGGCTACGGGGCTGGAGCGCACAGCTTCGATGGCTTTCCCAATGTGCTGCGGTTGAGCATTGGAGAGGCGGCGGATGGGCCGAGTGCCGCGCAGACGGTGACGGTGATCGAGACGGCGCTGGACGATCTCTCGCCGCAGGTGCTGGCGCATGTGACCGAGGCGGCGTTGGCGAAGGGCGCGCTGGACGTGATGTTGACGCCGGTGATTATGAAGAAGGGAAGGCCGGGGACGCTGTTGACCGTGCTGTGCAACGAGCGCGACAGGCAGGCGCTGGAGCATTTGATCCTGAGCGAGACGAGCACGCTGGGGGTGCGCATCCGGCAGGACCAGCGTGTGTGTCTCGACCGGGGGCACACGACGGTGCAGACGGAGTACGGGGCGATCCGCATCAAGACGGGCTCGCGCCTGGGCGAGGAGTTCAATGCGGCGCCGGAGTTTGAAGACTGCAAACGCGCGGCGCTGGCGCACAACGTGCCTGTGAAGCAGGTGCAGCAGGCGGCGATTGCGGCCTATCGTCGGTAGGCCGAAGAATCCTATGAAGCCATCCTCCCTGCTCGCGATTCTTGCTGAAGTTGAACGCGGCGTGTTGACGCCGGAGGGTGCGGCGGAGCGGCTGAAGACCTTGCCGTACGAGGACCTGGGGCACACGCGCGTGGACCATCATCGCAGCCTGCGGATGGGACTTCCGGAGGTGATCTACGCGGCGGGAAAGACGGCGGAGCAGGTGGTGGCAATCTTCTCCAGTCTGGTTGCGAGCGGGGTGGATGTGCTGGCGACGCGCGTGAATGAAGCGACCGCGGAGGCGGTGCTAGCGCAGCATCCGGGTGCGAGCTATCACCCGACGGCGCGGACCGTTGCGCTAAAGCAGGGAAGCGAAACCACGGAGTTGCAGGGGCACATCGCAGTGGTGTGCGCTGGCAGTAGCGATTTGCCGGTCGCGGAGGAGGCTGCGGTGACGGCGGAGACGTTTCACGCGCGGGTGACGCGGTTGTACGACGTCGGTGTGGCGGGGATCCATCGGCTGCTTGCGGTGCGCGGTGAGCTGACGGAGGCGAATGCGGTGATCGTGTGCGCGGGGATGGAGGGTGCGCTGCCCTCGGTGGTGGGTGGGCTGGTGGGTGTGCCGGTGATTGCAGTGCCAACATCGGTGGGTTATGGTGCGTCGTTTGCAGGGACCACCGCGCTGCTGGGGATGCTGAACTCGTGCAGCCCGAACGTGACCGTGGTTAATATAGATAACGGATTTGGCGCGGCATATACAGCGGTGCTGATTGCACGGGCTGCGGCGCGGCGGGCGTGATCTTCGTTCCCAGCCCTAGGCGAGCGCGAGGTTAAGGTTCTCGATCGCTTCGTCGATCTCCTGCGTGCTCTTGAACCCGACGGTGACGGCGTCGACGCCT
The DNA here is from genome assembly GCA_963808025.1 of uncultured Acidobacteriaceae bacterium. Lineage (GTDB taxonomy): Bacteria > Acidobacteriota > Terriglobia > Terriglobales > Acidobacteriaceae > Edaphobacter. The sequence continues at coordinate 296,284 of CAWEEI010000001.1, forward strand.
GCATTGTTGAAGGCAAATTTCATCGCGGCCTGGCGGTCGGCGCGGTCGGTGAATTTGCTATCGCCGACCAGCTTCATGCTGATGACGCCCATGCCCTCCTTCTTGACCTGCTTGACGTGATCGACGACCTCTGCGACATGGTCGGGATTGTCATTGTCGGCCCCGGTGGGGCCATCCATGCGCGTGCCCTTGTGGTTCATGCGGATCATGGCGATCTGCAGCCATTGGTTGCCGGGCATCAGGCGCAGCGAGGGCAGGCCGTGGACCGATGCGCCGCGCGCGTGAACCAGCTTTTTCGACTGCGCTTCGAGGATGCCGTCCTGCCACTGTGCGGTCTGGACGACCCAGTCGGGGGAGTGCTGCCAGTGGAGCAGCAGGATGTCGAAGTAGTCGGTCTGCGAGGTCTTCAGCATCTCGTCGAAGCGCTGCTTGGGATCGACGCCCTGGTCGGTGGTGACTTTGCTCATCAGCTTGTAGCTGTCGCGCGGGAAGGGCTTGAGCGCCTCGCCGAGCATGGCAGGTGTGGTGTAGGACTCGGAGGTCTCGAAGAAACGGATGCCGCGGTCGTAGGCATGGTGCACCAAGCGCGTAAACTCCTCCTGTCCCAGCGAGGACTGAACGCGGCCGTTGCCGCTACCGGTGCCGAAGGCGAGTCGCGTGACCTGCACGCCGGATTTGCCGAGGGTGACGGTGTCGGTGGCCGTGCGGGTGGTGGCGCCTTGCAGCGGCAGCGTGGCGACGCTGCTGACCGCGCCAACGGCGATGGAGGTTTTGACGAATTCGCGGCGGGAGAACTGGCTCATGGGGACGCTCCTAAACTGGGCCGGACGGCGGGGAATTCACTTTGCGGGAATGGTATCACGGGTGCAAACGGGGATGCTGGATTTGCAGTCTACTGTGGGTGAAGCTGGGTGAGTTTCAGGGACCGGGGCAGCAGGCTGAGGTTCAGACCCCAAATCGCTCAGCAGCGCGGGCCTTGGCCTTGGCTGCCTCCTCTTCTCGATTTCGCGGCGGCGCATTTGTCTCCAGCGAACAGAGAAGCTGAGTCGAGATAGCAGCGACTGCATCGATTGCGGCCAGGAACGCGACTTCATTTGCCTTCGAAGGCTTATTGAAGCCGCTGATCTTTCTGACGAACTGAAGGGATGCTGCCCGAATCTCCTCCGGGGTGACGGGCGGATCGAAGTTGAAAAGCATCTTGATATTTCGACACATGCTCTACCTTCATACTTGAGGCCGGCATTGAGCTTTATGCCAATTTACTCAAACCGTGTCCGTTCGGATAGCCCGCAAAAAGACCGGGCAGACCACCGCAACGATGTGATACGCTGATCCGCGCCGCAAGGCCAACCTAAGAATCGCAGGCCAGGGAACCTCGGCCAGAGGTGAGATATGTCAGGACGCGAAGTATCACGGCGCAGTTTTTTGGGCGCATCGGCGGCAGCGGGAGCTGCGGTCATCGCCCACCCGGTCAACATGGCCGCCCAGGCAGTCGGGGTCAAACCCGCCGACCTGCCCGACCTCACCATCAAGGAAGCCAAGATCTATGTCCTTGACGGCAGTAGTTGGCGCAACAGCGGCGCCGGTCTTAGCGGCGGAAACGAGATCGCTTCTCTGGTGACCGCCAGCGGCATCGAGGGCAATTTCACCCTCGGCAACCGCGGCACCCCGCCCGGACCGGGCTGGGTCGACTTCGCCAAGGAGCACTGCGTCGGCAAGAACCTCTTCGACATTCTCCCCACCGTCTCCTACATCCCCCTCCAGAACCGTCCCGGCGGAGGCGGAGGAGGCGCCGCCGCACCGGGAGCCGCCGGTGCAGCTCGCCCAGCCGGAGCACCCGCCCCGCAAAGAATGGGTGGCCGGCAGTTTGTCGGCGGCTTCAACCCCGGCTTCAACAGCCGTCCCCACGGCACCGGGACCCCCGGCGCCAACGTCCACGCCGCCGCCTGCGACTTCATCCTCTGGGACATCCTCGGCAAGGCCGTCAACCGCCCCATCTACAAGATCCTCGGCGGCACCAAGGACAAGATTCTCGCCTACGCCAGCTCCCAGCACCTCGCCACGGTCGAGGACTACGTTCCCGACATCCTGAAAGCCAAGGCCGCCGGACTCAAGGCTTACAAGATCCATCCCGGCGGTGGCCAGCACAAGGGCGGCAGCCCCATCCCCTCCTACCTCGGCCACATCGACGAGATCAAGACCGTCCGCGCCGCCGTCGGCGATGACTTCACCCTCCTCTTCGACGCCGTCCAGCAGTACAACTACTACGAGGCCCTCCGCGTCGGCCGCGCCCTCGACGAGTACGGCTACGACTCCTTCGAGGACCCCATGCAGACGACGGACCTCGAAGGCCTCATCGAGCTGCGCCAACACCTCGACGTCCCCACCGAGGTCGGTGAGTTCCTCACCGACATCTACGACTACGGCGAGTACATCAAGCGCGACGCCATGGGCATCGTCCGCCTCATCACCGACAACGTCGGCGGCATCACCGGCTCCTTCCGCGTCGGGCAACTGGCGGACACGTTTGGGATGCCGTGTACGCCGCACAACTGGGGCACCTTCTTCGATATGGCCGCCGCCTTCCAGGTGGAACTCGCGCTGCCCAACTGCTACTGGTTCGAGATGGTCTGGCCGTGGGAGTACGCCGACCGTCCCTACGTCGACCACCAGTTCCGCGTCGATGCCGACGGCTACGTCCAGGCGCCCACCGCCCCCGGCATGGGCTACCCGATCAACATGGCGGTTGTCGACAAGCTGACGACCCGCATCGACCGCTGAGGGATTCTGCTTGCTCCCGCACGCCGCGCCGCAGCCGCTTCATTGGCTGCCGCAATGCGTTCGTTAGGCGCAATAACGGCTTGGCCGGGAAACTTCCGGCCCGGCTCATTCGTCTCCCCAAAATCGTGGCCCAGCTGAGCTAATAAGTTTGCCACGCATTTCTCTCATCGGATAGACTGGCCCGCCATGAAGATCACAGCTTTTTTCCCCCTGCTCGCACTCGCCTTTGCCGCGTCCACTGTTGCCCAACCACCAGCCCAGACGCCCGACCAGCCCGCGGCGCAGACGCCCGGCCAGCCTTCCGCACAGACGCCCGGCCAGACTCCTCGCGTGCGGCGGCCGCCGCCACCGCCGCAGCCTCCCGCGCCGGTGATTCCGCCACCCCCGCCTCCGGCAGTTGGAACGAAGTTTGAGCTGCCTACGTCGCAGCGGACGAAGTACGACTTCAATGCGAACTGGAAGTTTATGAAGGGCGACATTGAGGATGCGCAGGCGGTTGGCTTCGACGACTCGAAGTGGGAGCGCGTGAGCACTCCGCACACCATGAATGAGGACGACTCATTCCGCGTGATCATCGACCACAGCGGCGGCGACCGCGGGACGTACAAGGGGATCAGCTGGTACCGCAAGCACTTCAAGCTGCCGGCGGACGCGGCGGGGTCGAAGGTGTTTATCGAGTTTGAAGGGATGCGCCAGGCTGGCGAGATCTATCTGAATGGCCGGCCGTATGGGTTGTATGAGAACGGGGTGACAGCGTATGGGGTGGACCTGACCTCGGGAGTGAACTTCGGCGATAAGGACAATGTGATCGCGGTACGCGTCGACAATACGACGACGTACCACGAGCGCGCGACGGACATTCCGTTCCGGTGGAATGCGAACGACTTCAATCCGGACTTTGGCGGCATCAATCGCAGGGTGTGGCTGTATGTAACGGGCAAGGTCTACCAGACGCTGCCGATCTACGACGGGCTGGAGACGACGGGGACGTACATCTATTGCACGAACTACAACATTGCGGGCAAGAGCTGCGATGTGACGGTGGAGTCGCAGGTGCACAACGCGATCACCGATCGCAGGACGCCGATTACGAAGGTGGCGCTGTCGGCGGTGGTGGTGGACAAGGAGGGAGTGGTGCGCGCGAGCATGCAGAGCGCGAACACCGACGTGGGGCAGGGCACGAAGCCGGTGCTGACGGCGACGGCTCCGCTGACCGGCGCCAAGTTCTGGAGTCCGGACGAGCCGAACTTATACGACGTGTACACCACGCTGACGGTGGATGGGAAGATCGTCGATGTGGTGAAGACGACGACGGGCTTCCGCAAGACGGAGTTCAAGGGCGGCGTGGGCACGGGCGGGGTTTACATCAACGACAAGTTTGTTTACCTGAAGGGATTCTCCGAGCGCTCGGCGGACGAGTGGGCCGGCGTTGGCGTGGGCTATCCGGAGTGGATGCACGACTTCACGGCGCAGATGATCCGCGACGACCACGCGAACTACATGCGCTGGATGCATGTGACTCCGCAGAAGGTGGACGTGGAGTCGTACGACCGCATGGGGATTGTGGAGGTCGCGCCGGCAGCGGACAAGGAAGAGGACGGCATGGGCCGGCAGTGGGACCAGCGCGCGGAGGTGATGCGCGACTCGATCATCTACCTGCGCAACAGCCCGAGCATTCTCTTCTGGGAGGCGGGCAACACGGGCGTGACCGGGCCGCAGATGGAGCAGATGGTGGCGCTGCGCAAGGAGTACGACCCCAACGGCGGACGCGTGATGGGATGCCGGTCGATCTCGGAGAGAGATCCGCGCGCGACGGCGGCGACGGAGTGGTGGGGGACGATGCTGGGCGGGCCGTATAGCGCCAATGTGCGCGACCGCGAGCCGCTGATCGAGACCGAGGACTTCCGCGATGAGGGCGCGCGGCGGTTCTGGGACAACTACTCGCCGCCGTACTACGGGTTCAAGAAGGGGCCGACGGACACGTGGAACTACAACTCGGAGACGTTTGCGCTGGCGCAGATCAAGCGCTACTGGAATTTTTATTCCAATCGCATCTCGAACACCGATCCCGATCACTCGAAGTACGCGGCGTACTCCTCGATCTACTTCACCGATGAGAATGCGGATGGGCGTCAGGACACGAGCGAGGTGGCGCGGGTGAGCGGCAAGGTGGACGCGAGTGCGTCTGCCCAAGGAGATCTACTACGTCGAGCAGGTGATGCAGGACGAGAAGCCGGACGATCCACATCATCGGGCACTGGAGCTATCCGCTGACCCAGCCGGATGGGTCGAAGACGGTGAAGACGATGAATGTGGTCGCGAACAATGTGGACGCGGTGGAGCTGTTTGTGAACGGCGTCTCCAAGGGCAAGATGACGACGCCGGAGAGCGGGTATCTGTATGCGTACCCGAATATCGAGTTTGTGCCGGGGACGATCAAGGCGGTAGGTTACAAGGGCAACAAGGTGGTGACGACGTATGAGCTGAAGACGGCGGGGCCGCCGGCGGCGATCAAGCTGACGCTGCATACGGCTCCGGGCGGGATGCGGGCGGACGGCGACGATATGGCGCTGATCGACTTTGAGGTGGTGGACGCCAAGGGCGAGCGCTGCCCGACGGACGATGCGCGCGTGGACTTCAGCATGGACGCAGTGGGCGCGAACGGCGCGGGGCTGCCGGCGATCTGGCGCGGAGGGTACAACTCCGGCAAGACCAACACGACGAACAATATGTATCTGAATACGGAGGACGGGATCAACCGGGTTGCGGTGCGGTCGACGATGGCTGCCGGGGACGATCAAGGTGACGGCGACGCGGGAGGGGTTGAAGCCGGCGACGGTGACGTGGACGTCGAAGCCGGTCGAGGTGGTGGATGGGCTGTCGCAGGAGGCAGCGGTGACGCTGGAGCCTGCGGGGAAGTGATGAAGCGGTAAGCGGTTCCATCGATGACGGCAAATGTGAGTATTGGTGCAGGTTGATTTCAACCTGCACCAATACTTAATTATGTCGTGATGCGGCTGGTCCGAGTAACCGTGCTATACCTGTGGGGATGCCCGCTCCTACCTTGCAGGAACAATTTGGCGAGATCGATATCTATGTGTTCGACCAGCTGTTGAAGGGGCGGATTGCGCCGGGGATGCGGGTGCTCGATGCGGGGTGCGGGGGTGGGCGGAACCTGGTGTATCTGCTGCGCGAGGGGTATGAGGTGTTTGCGGCGGATGTGAATGCGGAGGAGGTGGCGGCGGTGCGCGCGATGGCGCGGGCGCTGGGCGCGCGGCTGCCGGACGGGAACTTTCGCGTGGAGGCGGTGGAGGCGATGAGCTTCGACGCGGGCTGCGCGGATGTGGTGGTGTGCAATACGGTGCTGCACTTTGCGCGGGACGATGCGCACTTTCGCGCGATGGTGGATGGGTTGTGGCGGGTGCTGCGGCCGGGCGGGATTCTGTTTTGCCGGCTGGGGTCGACGGTGGGGATGGAGACGCGGGTGGAGCGGGTGGAGGGGCCGGATGGGCGGCGGTACCGGTCGCCGGATGGGTCGGTGCGGTATCTGGTGGACGAGGCGCTGCTGGTGGCGGAGACGGAGCGGCTGGGCGGGGTGCTGGCGGACCCGATCAAGACGACGGTGGTGCAGGACCAGAGGGCGATGACGACTTGGGTGGTGAGGAAGAACGACTAGCGCCAGACGGACTAGCCGCGGCGGTTGAGGGAGTAGAAGAGAGCGGCGAGGCAGGCGGCGCTTTAGGGTGCGCCCGGGCTTTGAACGTTGGTTGTTGCTTTCGGCTCTGTGATGCTATGCACATCTGCGCGGGCGGCAGATTTTGCAAAGCCAAAACTGTCATCTCGGTAAATCGGACCTTGGTAGACATCGCGCCCGAACGCCGCATTCACAAAATTAGGGATCACATAGGTGACATGTTGTCCGGCTGGGGTAGAAGCCGACAGACCCAAGGCCAACTGCCCGTTCACCAGACCTAAAATTGCACCCGTGATTTGATCCACCTCTTCATGCTTACCTGCACCTGTATCGGACGTGACTATCGTACCGGCTGCACGATAGCAGTTCTCTATGGGAACCAGTACCCCTTTGGAGCCGCCGGACCCGTCCGCAGCGAACGCCAGAAAGCCGGTCACCGTACCTTTGGCTGTTACTGTACCGACCTTAGAACCACCGGCCACGAGATTCTGACGAGTATCGATCTTTGTCGATATTGGGAGGTACCCGCTCAGCGCAGATCCGACCGTGGCGTCGTCCACACTTCCGGTAGGCGAAACTATGGGGAACTTAGTGCTGTTCAGGCCAAGAAAACCAGCTAGAGTACTCAGGTCCCATGCGTGGCCGTCCGGTGTGGCCACAGTCGTGCCGTCCTTAACTACGATGTCGCCGAGCGCTTTATATTTTCGCGGAACGACGACGCCTGCGCGTGCGTGGCCTGATTCGCCGGTTAGCCAAACCACGATATAGGGCCTATCTGCGTCGGCCTTTTGGGCGGCTGCGGGCGCGGTCGCACCGATCGGTCCACTCGCATTGCCGATCTGCCCACAGCCGATAGACGGGCGATATACCAGGCAAAGACATGCCGCAATTCCCACGGCATACCGCCGTCCGCTTCGTCCGGATCGACGGTCACGCAACAGCATCATAAGAAAGCCCCAGAGAGACGGTGGCCGGAGTATAGCAGACGCGTCTCCCTCGATCCCAGAGCGCACAGACACGCGGTCGGTATGCTCATCAGCGTGTCACTAGCGCCAGACGGACCAGCCGCGGCGGTTGAGGGAGTAGAAGAGGGCGGCGAGGCAGGCGGCGCTGAGGGTGAGCAGGGCGAGGCCGGTGGCGGTGCGGGAGAAGAGGAGGTCGCCGACGCCGAAGAGCATCGCGTAGACGAGGGTGAAGCCGAGGACCCAGTGGAGGAAGTTGTAGCGGAGGGTGGGGTCGTGTTGGGGGTCTTGAAGTGGCGTGGTCGCGGCTGGGGTGGGGGTAGTGGCGCCACTTGAATGCAGGGGTCCTTCGCTGCGCTCAGGATGACGGCTTTCATTTAGCACCTGCGCGTAGGCGGCGAGGGCGAAGCGGCGCCAGCCGAGGGCGGCGGGGCGGACGCGGTTGTAGAAGGCTTGGAGGGTGGCTTCGGACTCGGGTTGGGTGAGGAGGGTGACGGCGAGCCAGGTGGCGGTGGTGAGGGCGGTGGTGGTGAGCATGAGCCAGGCGAAGGCGTGGGGGTCGTCCTGGTTGAGGGGCGCGAGGGCGAGGGCGGGGTCGATGCGGTGGAGTAGGCGGACGGCGGGCATGCCGAGGGGGCTTTCGAGGGTGAGGGAGATGGTGGCGGCGGCGGTCATGGCGGCGATCTCGGACCAGGCGTTGATGCGCCACCAGTACCAGCGCAGGATGAAGACCAGGCCGGCGCCGGCGCCGAGGGCGAGGAGGAACTTCCAGGCGGTGGCGATGGAGGCGCCGTGGTCGAGCATGTAGCCGGTGGCGGAGGCGGACGAGCAGCGCGACGAGGATGGTGGCGAGGCGGGATGCGGCGACGTAGTGGTGTTCGGTCTCGTGCGGGGCGAAGAAGCGCTTGTAGAGGTCGTTGATCATGTACGACGCGCCGAGGTTGAGGTGGGTGCCGATGGTGGACATGTAGGCCGCGGCGAAGCCGGCGAGCATGAGGCCGCGCAGGCTGGGCGGCAGGTAGTGGACCATCACCCAGACGTAGGCGCCCTCCATGCCGCCCTGCGCGGCGGTGGGGTTGGGCAGCAGGACGAGGGCGACGAGGGCGGTGAGGATCCAGGGCCAGGGGCGCAGGGCGTAGTGGGCGATGTTGAACCAGAGGGTCGCGCCGAGGGAGTGCTTCTCATTCTTGGCGGAGAAGATGCGCTGGGCGATGTAGCCGCCGCCGCCGGGTTCGGCGCCGGGGTACCAGCTGGCCCACCAGTTGAGCGAGAGCAGGACGAGGAAGCTGAGGAAGAAGGGCGACGCGGTGGAGGGGATGAAGGCGAGGGTGTCGCGGGGCTGGCCGGCGATGAGGTGGGTGGCGTCGAAGGCGCGGACCTGCGTGGCGAGCGCGCCCATGCCGCCGACGGCGTGGACGGCGAAGTAGGCGAGCAGGATGACCATGGACATCTTGAGGATGAACTGGAGGAGGTCGGTCCAGAGGACGGCCCAGAGGCCGGAGATGGCGTTGTAGGCGAGGGTGAGGGCGAGGCAGCAGAAGACTCCGGTGAGCTGCTTCTTGGTGGTGTCGAGGCCGAGGGTGAGGGCGAGGATCTTGGCCATCGCGAGGTTGACCCAGCCCATGATGATGGTGTTGACCGGCAGCGCGAGGTAGACGGCGCGGAAGCCGCGGAGGAAGGTGGCGGGCGGGCCGGAGTAGCGGAGCTCGGCGAACTCCATATCCGTGAGGACGCTTGGCGCGGCGCCAGAGCGGGGCGAAGAAGAAGACGGTGAGCATCCCGGAGAGCAGGAACGACCACCAGAGCCAGTTGCCGGCGATGCCCTGCGCGTAGATGAGGCCGGTGACGACGAGTGGGGTGTCGGCGCCGAAGGTGGTGGCGACCATGGAGGTGCCGGCGAGCCACCAGCTGACGTTGCGGCCGGAGAGGAAGAACTCGCCGATGTTGCCCGAGGCGCGGCGCATGTAGAAGAAGCCGATGGCGAGGTTGACCGCGAAGTAGGCGGCGATGACCAGCCAGTCGAGCGACGTCAGGACCACGGGGCCTCCGGAGGGGGTGATGTTTCATCCTAGAGCATGAGTGGGTACGCGCGGGCGATTTGGGTGGGGCGGATGGGCGCGGGTGCGCTAGACTCGGCTGGGATGGTGAGCGATGATGACGACGATGCGATGGGTGCGGTTGGGAGTTTGCGGGTTGCTGGCTTTGGGGCAGATGGCGTGGGGGCAGTCTGCGGCTCCAGCGGATGCTGCGGTTTATGTGGATGAGAATCCTCGGCCGCCTGCAGTCGCTGAAGCTGGATGGGCTGGAGGGGAGCGTGCGCGGGTTGGGCGGGGATGCACTGCCGATGGCGACGGTGTCGTTGTTTGCGGAGGACGGTCACGGGCTGGTTGGGATGGTAGTGACCGACAAAGACGGAAAGTTTCGCTTCAAGGTCGATAAAGGGCTCTACCGCGTGGTGGCGCGGGTGGAGGGGCTGTGCCCAGCGAATGTGCCGGTGAAGGTGGAGTCGTCGATGCTGGCCAAGCACAAGCTAGTGATTACGATGGTGGCGAAGGATATTGATACGTGCAGCTACGGCGTAGCGAAGTAGGTACTTCGTACCGTCTTGGACGGCACTTTGTGCCGAGACGCTTCGCGCAAAGATTAGAAGCAGATTCCTTCCCCTTCGGCTTCGCTCAGGGTGCGGAATGACAAAAAGTTGGGCTATTGCGCGGCGAGGTCGAAGACTTTTTCCATGGGGGCCCAGCGGCGGACGGGGTCGGCGCCGGGGGGGACGGCCTGGAAGTTGGCCATGAGGGCCTCCCACTCCGCGACTTTGGGGTTGGCGCGGTCCATGGCGGCCTTTTTTTCGAGGGAGAAGGTGTCGTTGACGTCCATGATCATGAACATGCGGGTGCCGGTGAGGTAGATCTCCATCGCGGTGACGCCTGCGTCGTAGAGGCTGTCGCGGATCTCGGGCCAGATCTTTTCGTGGTGGCGTTTGTATTCGGCGATCTTTTTGGGGTCGTCCTGCAGGTCGAGGGTGAGGCAGTAGCGTGGCATGAGTAGCTCCGGTTTGGCTGGTTATTGTGGCGAGAGCAAGGCTACCATTGCGCGTGCGGGGGCGGCAAAATTTGGGCAGTACTGTGTCTCAGTGTGACGCTCACCCACGTCGAAGTAGCTGGGGGTATACTGGCGGCGTCGGAGAGGGTCAAGAGATGATTCCGCCTATAGCTGCAGCGAAGGTGCCTATGCGCGCTGGCAGATTTCTGGGATTGGCTTCGGTCGTCTGCCTGTTGGCAGGCGGGGCGTGGGGGCAGGAGGTTGCGAAGACTTTGCCGGCCTTCGATGCCGCCAGCGTGAGACCCTTTGTTCCCCCCGCAGGCGGCTGGGCCTGGGGCAAGCCGGCCATGGATCCGCTGCATTTCCGGATGCCGGGTGCGCCGCTTCGCTACATCATCCTGACCGCCTACGGCCTTGACGATTTTCAGCTCACCGGGCTGCCCGACTGGGCGGACCACGAGTTTTTCACCATCAGCGCGATCACGGATGCGCCGACACCGCCGGATCAGATGCTACTGATGCTGCGGCGGCTGCTGGCCGAGCGCTTCCAATTGCAGGTGGAGGAGAGCGAAAAAGAGCAGGCGGTATGGGCGATCGTGGCTGCACCCGGAGGGCCAAAGTTGAAGCCGCGCGCGGACGACGAGAAGTGCCCGCGCGGCATCTCGGGCGACGACATGAAAGCGGCGGGCGCACCGCCCAACTCTTCCAGCGGCTACAACGGCTGCACGATGGCTGACCTGGTGCAGGCTTTCAACCGGCCCGGCATTGCGATGCAACTCGGACACCCCGTTATCGACAAGACAGGGTTGACCGGTCGTTACCACATGCTGGTCTGGACCGAGATGGAGGTGGACGATACCTACACCGGGCCAGGCCAGCGGTTTTCGTACGTCGAGCCCTTTCGCGAAGCAGTGGAAAAGGAACTCGGCCTGAAGCTGGTGGAAGACAGGCAGAAGCTGCACTTCATCAAAGTCGTCAACGTGGCGCGGCCCAGCCCGAATTGACCAAAGGGGCCTTCGGAGATGGCCCGGGTGGGTGGCAGCGGGAGTATGATCAGCCGGTGCTGGATCGCGTTCAAGTAGCGCTGCTGCGTTTTAGCGAGTGGGTCGGGGAGCTCTCTCCGGTCGGCAGGGTCTTGCTGATGTGTGCATTGCTCCTATTGGGGGTAATTGCGGCTCACTTTGGCCTGCATCTGGGCTACCACCGAGGCCTTAGGTGACCTGCAAGAATGATGTGGCTCAGCGCAGCCCTCATTTGACGGCGCACGCATTGATTGATTGGTGAGCAGTCGTTCCGAGCGGAAGAGTTACGCGGGGGCGAGGAGGCGGAGGAGGAAGAAGAGGATGACGCCGAGGAAGAAGACGAGGGCCATGCGGATGCCGGGCTCGCGGTTGACCTCGGGGACGAGGTCGGTGGCGGCAACGTAGATGGTGACGCCGGCGGAGAGGGGAAGGCCGGCGCGGACCCAGGTGGGTTCGAGGTTGATGGCGAGGACGCCGAGGACGGTGGTGGCGCCGAGGAAGAGCGCGGAGTTGAGCGCGGCGCGGCGGCCCTGTCCGCCGGCGAGCATGACGGAGGCGACGGTGAAGCCTTCGGGAATCTTGTGCAGGAAGATGGCGATGAAGAGCACCCAGCCGAGCCATGTGGAGAGGACGAAGCCGGAGCCGATGGCAATGCCATCGAAGAAGGTGTGGGTAGCGAGGCCGAGCAGGACGGAGTAGCTGCTGCGCTTGGAGAGGAACTCGTGCGCGTGGGTCTCTTCGCCGAAGTGGAAGTGGGGGACGAGGGTGTGTTCCAGCAGATGGACGCCGCAGTAGCCGGCGAGGATGAGCGGCGCGGCCCAGTGGGCGTTGACGGCGAAGGCCTCGGGCAGCATCTCCAGCAGCGCGGCGGCGAGCATGAAGCCGGCGCCGAGGGCGACGAAGTAGCGCAGGGCGCGGGCGGAGGGCGAGCGGCGGACGAGGAGGAAGCCGCCGAGGTAGTCGGCGAGGCCGGCGAAGAGGCCGAGGGCGAGGGAGAGACAGAAGCGGGCGGGTGTCATTCGGGGATGTGGGTGTCTGATTGATTCTAGCGGGGTGGGAGATTTGCCTGGACCAAAGGCTTAACACCGATGGACATCGATTGAACCGATAACGGCGGATGGGTGGGGAAGCGGATATCCTGTTAGAGACTCGTCTGCGATTTGGATTGAGATTTTGCGGGGCGCGGGAACGCGCGTGAAGGACACACGACAGCATGGCTTTGAACTGCGGAATTGTTGGGCTTCCCAACGTGGGGAAGAGCACGATCTTCAATGCATTGACCTCGGCCAAGGCGCAGGCCGCGAACTATCCGTTCTGCACGATCGACCCGAACACGGGCGTGGTGACGGTGCCGGATGTGCGGCTGGACAAGATTGCGAAACTGGTGAAGCCGAAGTCTCTGGTGCCGACGACGATGGAGTTCATCGACATTGCGGGGCTGGTGGAGGGCGCGTCGAAGGGTGAAGGGCTGGGCAATCAGTTTCTCGGGCACATCCGCTCGACCGACGCGATTCTGCATGTGGTCCGGTGCTTTGCCGATCCCGAGGTGGTGCATGTGGCCGGCGGGGTGAACCCGCTGCACGACATCGACATCATCAATACGGAGCTGCTGCTGGCCGACCTCGATGTGGTGGAGAAGCGTTACGCGAAGGTGGAGAAGCTGAACAAGCCGGCGAACGCGGAGCACAAGATGAAGGCGGAGTTCGCGGTGCTGAGCAGGTTGAAGGAGGCGCTGGAGGCGGGCAGGCCGGCGCGCACGGTGGAGCTGACGGACGAGGAGCGGCCCTATACGCGCGACCTGCATCTGATCACGGCGAAGCCGCAGTTGTATGTGGCGAATGTGGATGAGGGCGGGCTGGCGGGGCACAACGAGTGGGTGGATGCGGTGGAAAAGCGCGCGGCGGAGGAGAAGAGCCAGGTGGTGCGCATCTGCGGCGCGATGGAGGCGGAGATTGCGCAGCTTGAGGCGGGCGAGCGCGCGGAGTTTCTGAAGGAGATGGGACTGGACGAGCCGGGGCTGAACCGGCTGATTCACTCGGCGTATGCGGCTGCTGAATCTGATTACGTACTTCACCGCGGGCGAGCAGGAGGTGCGGGCGTGGACGATTGTGCAAGGGCACGAAGGCTCCGGGCGCGGCGGGGGTGATCCATTCCGACTTTGAGAAGGGGTTCATCAAGGCGGACTGCTACCACTGCGAGGACCTGTTCAAGTACGGCAGCGAGCAGGCTGTAAAGGAGCGGGGGCTGCTGCGGTCGGAGGGCAAGGAGTATGTGGTGAAGGATGGGGACATACTTTTCTTCAAGTTCAATGTGTGAGGAGAAATTATGATGCTTGCAGAGCGTGAGCGTGCAGAGACTGTAGGTCTCGTTCTTAGATGGACGCTCTTTGTCCTTGCACTTCCGCTTTGCGCTTTCATCTCCTTCATGGGATGGATAGGGACTGACTTTGGTGGATTGACGGATTCCATTCCCATGCTCATGGTATTACCAGTGCAAGCATGTGCATTCCGTTCGTTTCGCATTGCGGCATGGGGCTTATGGCTGCTGCTTGCGTTCGATCTTCTCCTACCGCTTCGCTTTGGACACCTTCATTTAAGCTGGAGCGATCTGGCGCCAGCTAAGATTGACGTTTTCTTCTGGGCGGCAGCGATCCTTATGGGGCTCGCGGCATTGATTCCGAGCAGTAGACGCGGCGACAGCAAAGTCTCGATTGGCTAGCCTGCGGCTATGAGCCTTCCGCGGCCATGAGGACTAAGGTGGCCACGCCGAGAAGTAGAACTGCGCCCTCGACTTCTTCGGAGATCGTGTGGAGGCGGTCGAAGTCGGCGCGGTTGGGGTTGTTAGATGGGGCGGCGTCGATCTCGCCGCCGGCGGCGATGCGGTCGCGTTCCATGGCGGGGATGATCTTGAGCTGCACGACGGCGGTGGCGGCCATCATGAGGAAGACGACCAGTGCCTGGGCGAGGAGGAACTTGCGACCGCCGGTCCCTGCGCGGGAGCAGAGGACCAGGGTGGAGAGGGCGAAGAGAAGGCCACAGATCTGGCCCATGGTGTTGAGTGCGGTGAGGGTCCCGCGGACGACGAGGCCTGCCTCGTGACTGGAGGCAAGGACAGAGAAGGCGACCGGGGCGAGCACGAAGGCGAAGAAGATGAGGCCACCGACCCAGATGACGATGGTGACCAGTCGGATGGCGCGGAGAGTGATTGGCATGTAGCCATGCTAGACGAGTTGGTCAGGCCAGGTCGCGGCCGATGAGGCGGCGGATGCGCTCGCTGGTTGGCGGGTGCGTGGAGAAGAGGTTGCCGATGCCACCGCCAATGAGCGGCGCGATGATGAAGAGATGCGCGGTGGAGGGCGTGGCCTGGAGCGGGAGGCGCTTGGAGTAGTCTTCGAGCTTCTGCAGCGCGGAGGCGAGGGCGTAGGGGTTGCCGGTGGTGTGGGCGCCGGTGGCGTCCGCTTCGTACTCGCGGGAGCGAGAGATGGCGAGCTGGATGAGTGTGGCGGCGATGGGCGCGACGATGAGCATGAGCAGCGCACTAAGGCCGCCGTTGCGGTCGCGGCTGCCACGGCCGCCGCCGAAGAGCGAGGCGTAGTAGCCCATGCGGGCGATGAGGGTGATGGCGCCGGCGAGGGTGGCGGCGATCGAGCTGGTGAGGATGTCGCGGTTCTTGACGTGGCCAAGCTCGTGGGCGAGGACGCCTTCGAGCTCCTCGTCGTTGAGCAGGGCGAGGATGCCGTGGGTGACGGCGACGGAAGCGTGCTGGGGGTTGCGACCGGTGGCGAAGGCGTTGGGCGAGTCGGTGGGAATCACGTAAATCTTGGGCATGGGGATGCCGTCTTTGGCGGCGAGGCGCTCGACGGCCTGGTAGGCGCGGGGGAGCTGCTCGCGGGTGACGGGCTGGGCGCGGTAGATGCCGAGGGCGATCTTGTCGGAGTAGAAGTAGGCGACGAAGTTCATGGCGGCGGAGAGGAGGAAGGCGAAGACCATGCCGTTCTGGCCGCCGATCCAGTCGCCGGCGAGGACGAGGATGAGGGTGAGGGTGACGAGGAGCAGGGTGGATTTGAAGGTGTTCATGGGGTCGATCGCGCCTATCTGGGCGGCCTCTCTGCGGGGCATCGCCCGACGTACTAACTCCTATATTAGACGTGGGCGGAGCAGCTTCGATGCGGAGTTTGAGGCTCGGGCGCGAAGTGCTACGGCTGCGCGGAGTTGAGGGCGCGGCGCAGGATCAGGTCGAGGGCGGCTTTGTGTTGGGCGTACTCGGCTTCGGAGAGTCGGCCGGAGAGTCGGTCGGTCTCGATGGCGAAGAGTTCGTCCTTGAGGGCCTGGAGGAGTGCGGGCTGATTGGATGCGCTGGGGACGGCAGCCGGGGACTGCGCCGGTGCGGGAGCATAGGGCGCGTCGGATATGGGCGC
Source organism: uncultured Acidobacteriaceae bacterium (assembly GCA_963808025.1). Classification (GTDB taxonomy): domain Bacteria; phylum Acidobacteriota; class Terriglobia; order Terriglobales; family Acidobacteriaceae; genus Edaphobacter. The sequence goes on from CAWEEI010000001.1 coordinate 312,202, forward strand.
GGTTTGGTCGGCGGCGGCCGGGACAGCGGTTGCGACGGCGGGGGTGGGCTGGCCAGATTTGAGCATGAAGCCTGCACCTGCGGCGAGGGCTAGGCCGAGAAGTCCGAGGATCCACCACTTGTACTTGGACCATGGATCGTTGGCGTCTTCGGGATCGATGGGTGTGCCGAGGCCGCCGCCGGGGCGCGTGTCGGAGGCGGAGGTGGATTGCGAAGCGGCTGTAGTGGATTGGTCTGGACCGGCCCCGGGCTGGGATGGACCTTCCGCGGTACCTGACTCCTGCGGGAGCTGGCCAGTGCCGGAGAGGAAGAACTGGACGGGCTGGGCGAAGGGAGGCGAGTGGGCGTCGAACGCCTGCGAGTTGGGGTCGGGGCTGATGGGCTGGAAGGGGGTGGTGGGCTGGAACTGCATCGTCTTCGGCAACATGACGGCGACATCGCCTGTCGGCACGGAGAGCTTGATGGAGAAGGGCTGGCGGCCGGAGTAGGGCAGGCTATAGGCGATTTGCAGGCGCGTCTCGCCGGGGCGGATGGGAAAGGTGAAGGCATAGTGGCCGGCGGCTTCATCGACGGGGACAACCTTGACGTTGGTCGGCAGGCCGTCGGGGGCGTTTGCGAGCGACTCGACGATGGCGGCGCCTTTGGGCAGATAGAAGTCGAAGGTGTTGCCGCCGTACTGGGTGCGCGGCGGGGCGGAGGCGTTCTGCAGGAAGAAGTTTTCGGTGACGTTGAGAGTGTGGCCGGCGGGGTCGGTCTCTGCACGGAGGACGAGGGCTTCGCCTGTGATGCCGGTGATTTTGGCGGCGGAGTCGTAGACGTCAATATCGACGGAGGCGGAGCCGGGCGGGACGCTTTTGAAGTACTCGGCGCCGGTGTGGGTGATGTGGAGGAGGATCTGGCCGCCGTCGGGCACGGCGACGCTGAAGCTGCCGGTGGAGGTAGTGGTGGCGTGGGCGATCTCGTCCATGCCCTGCGCGGTGTTGATGACGGCGATGGTATCGCCCGCGGAGGGTTTGCCGGTGGTGCGGTCGGTGACGATGCCGGTGAGGTTGGCGGCGAGGGCTGCGGTCGAGAGGAGCAGCGCGGTAGAGAGAAGTGCGAGCTTATGGGACGGGTTCAATTTAGGAGCAGCCTCCGTGTTGTCGTTGGGCTAGGCCTTCGCGCGACCGCTCTTCATGCCGCGGGCGGTGAGGGCTTCCATCTCGGCGATGGTGTGGGCGGCCTCGTCTTCGAGGGCGCGGCGCTGGTCGTTGTAGTCGGCCTCGGGGTACTTGCCGGCGAGGTACTCGAAGTTGAGGTCGCGGAGGTTCTCGTAGATGGCGTCCTTGCGCTCGCGCAGGTAGTCGACGCGGGTCTTGTCGGCCTGGACGAAGGGGTTGCGCTCCGGCCAGAAGATGAAGGCGAAGCAGCGCGAGGGTGAGGACGGCTATCGGCGAGGAGGCTCATCAGTACTCCGTCTCGCGGCGGATGCGCTCGCGCAGGGCTGGGTCTGTCTGGGGTGGTCGCGGCGGCTGCCTGCGACGGCAGCTGCGTAGGACGGGCACGCCGCTGCGCGCGCTTCCAGACCCAGACCATGCGGCGGTGCCGATGGTGGCGAGCAGGAAGACGGCGATGGGCATGATCCAGGCGACGTTGTCGAAGCCGCCGCGGATGGGCGCGGCGAGGATGGTCGGCGCCGTACTTGGCGACGAACCAGTTTACGATGGCCACGTCGGTGGCGCCGGTGGCGAGCTGCTGCGTGCAGCTCGGCGATCATGACCGGCGAGTCGGGGCAGCTGACGTGGTTGCACTCGAGCAGAATCTGGCCGCAGCCGCAGGAGCACATCAGCTCGTGGCCGATGCGGTCGAAGCGCGACTCGTCGTTCGCGCCGAGCATGGCGACGGTGACGACGCAGAGCAGAGCCACTGCATGCTGCGCGCCCAGCAGATGAGGAGCCGGCGCGCCTAAACATGGCGGCGCCTTCGCGGTGGTGAGGACCGGCGGCGGTGGGCGGCGCGGCGATGCGGCGGCAGCGAGCTTCGATCCTGGCGCGCGTGGCGGCGGTGCGGGTCAGGTTGGGCGCGAGCGCGATGAAGGTGCCGAAGACGACGATGGCGACGCCGATCCAGATCCAGGCGATCAGCGGGTTGAGGAAGACCTTGATGATCGGGCCGGCCGGTGTCGGGGTTGTGGCCCTCGAAGACGACGTAGAGGTCGGCCTGCGAGCGGTGGAGTGCAGCGCGACCATGGTGGCGGAGGTCTGGCTGGCGAGGTAGAAGCGCTTCTCCGGCGCGAGCTGGGTGACGAATTGGCCGTTGCGGTAGACGTCGAGCAGGGCGTAGTCGGTGTCGTAGTTGGCGTTCGAGTCCTGGGTGATGGTGCGGCAGATGAGGGTGTAGGGGCCGACGGCGAGCGAGTCGCCGTCGCCCATCTCCGCCTCGCGGGACTGGTTGAATGCGCCGCCGGCGATGCCGATGAACATCACCACGATGCCGAAGTGGATGATGTAGCCGCCGTAGCGGCGGGTGTTGCGGCGGATGAGCAGGAGGGTGGAGGCGGCGAGATTCTTGCCGGTCTGGGTGCGGACGACGGCTGGCGCCGCGGAGGAACTCCGCGGCGATGGCGGTGATGACGCCGGCGGCGAGGGAGAAGGCCACCAGCGAGAAGATGGTCGACGTGCATGTCGTCGCCGTCGTTCCAGGGACGGACGCCGGCGACCATCAGGCCGATGGCGGTCGACGGCCATGGCGATGGCGGGCAGGATGAAGTTGCGGCGGATGGAGCGCAGCGAGGTGGAGCGCCAGGCGAGCAGCGGGCCGATGCCGGTGAGGAAGAGCAGGAACAGCCCGATGGGGATGTTGACGCGGTTATAGAAGGGCGCGCCGACGGTGACCTTGGAGCCCTGGACGTACTCGCTGAGCACGGGGAAGAGCGTGCCCCAGAGGACGGTGAAGCAGGCGACGAGCAGGATGAGGTTGTTGAAGAGGAAGCTGGACTCGCGGCTGACCAGGGACTCGAGCTTGTTCTCGGTCTTGAGGTGGTCGCGCTGCTTGAAGAAGGTGAAGAGGCAGACGGCGAAGACGATGAGGATGAAGCCGTAGAACCAGTCGCCGATGGCGGACTGCGCGAAGGCGTGCACGGAGCTGACGACGCCGGAGCGGGTGAGCAGCGTGCCCAGGATCGTCAGCATGAAGGTGGAGAAGATGAGCCAGACGTTCCAGCTCTTCATCATGCCGCGCTTCTCCTGCATCATGACGGAGTGCAGGAAGGCGGTGCCGGTGAGCCAGGGCATCAGGCGAGGCGTTTTCGACCGGGTCCCAGCCCCAGTAGCCGCCCCAGCCGAGCACGGAGTAGGCCCAGTGCGCGCCGAGGAAGATGCCGCAGGTGAGGAAGAGCCAGGTGACCATGGTCCAGCGGCGGGTGATGTGGATCCACTTCTCGCCGGGGTAGCGCATCATCAGCGCGCCGAGCGCGAAGGCGAAGGGTACGGAGAAGCCGACGTAGCCGAGGTAGAGCATCGGCGGATGGATCACCATCTCGGGATATTGCAGCAGGGGATTGAGGCCGAAGCCGTCGGCGGCGAGCGGGCCGGGCTGGATGGAGAACGGCGGCGCGGCGAAGGTCAGCAGCAGAAGGAAGAAGACCTGGATGGCGGCGAGGATGGTGGAGGCGAAGGCGGTGAGGCGGACGATCGACGCGGTGGCGCAGGCGCAGGACGAAGCCGTAGGCGGAGAGCAGCCACGCCCAGAGCAGCAGCGAGCCTTCCTGGCCGGACCAGAGCGCGGCGAACTTGTAGGCGGGGTTGAGGGCGCGGTTGGTGTGGTGCGAGGATGTAGGCGACGGAGAAGTCGTTGGTGAAGGCGGCCCAGACCAGCGCGAAGGCGGCGCAGCAGAGGACGATGAAGCTGGCGATGCCGGCGCGGCGGGCGGTCTCGCCGAGGCGGTTCCAGGCGGCGTCGGGGATGCGGGTGAGGCGCTGGCCGGTGGCGGATGCGCCCCAGAGCGAGAGCGAGCCGACGAGGAAGGTGTAGACGGTGAGGATGAGCGCGAGGAGCAGGCAGAAGCTGCCGAACTCCGGCATGGGGTGAGAGTTGCATCGCAGACCCATTCTCGCAGATATGGGGTCGAGACTGGGTTGTGATGTGATGTCACAGGGACGGGCGGTAATCGGCGCCGGAGACTGGCACGGGAGTTGCTCAGGCGGCGCCTTGCTGTCCTGCTGGGCGATCAGGTAGTGCAGGTTAGAGAGCAGAAGGTCGGGCAGAGGGGCTTGAGGAGGAAGTGGACATTGAGACCGGCGTACTCCTGGCTCAGCCTCTTCGAGGCCGCTGATGACCATGACGGGGAGATTGCGGTTGAATCTTGCGCAGCTCGCGGACGAACTCGGCGCCGTTCATGCCGGGCATGATGTGGTCGGTGATGACGGCGCTGATTTCGGCGGGGAAGTGCGTCGTCGTTGAACTGTTCGAGCGCGCGCGGCGGGGTTGAGCGCAGCGATGACGGAGTAGCCGGCGCGGCTTGAGGATGGTCTGGCGCGTGGCGGCCTGGATGGCGTTGTCGTCGATCAGCAGCACGGCGGACGTGCGTTGGTTCAGTTGATAGATTCATTCGGTTCGATCATTAGTGACACCGGTCCGCCTGTCGTCTTCGCGATGTTCCTTCGCTCTGCTCGGTGAGTACGAGTGGCTTGCCACGCTGATCGCGTTGTCGATTCACGCACGATCCAATTGGATGCGGATTATGTTGATAGTGTCAACTGGAGGTTACAAGATTTTTCTGGTCGCACCTGAGATACAGAGTGGTCCTGGAGCTGACCGCTGTACTGCCCGCTGGACTCGGCCGGGCGCAAACATGTAGAGTTGCCCGCAGAATCCGGTGTCATTGAGAGCTGGACTGCGCGGCCAAGGATAAACAAAGTGAACCTTACCTATATCGACTGGCTGATCATGCTGGTCTATTTCGTCTTCGTTCTGGGCATCGGGTTCGCGCTGAAGCGCTACATGCGCACCTCGAACGACTTCTTTCTGGCGGGGCGGTCGATCCCGGCCTGGGTGTGCGGGCTGGCGTTTATCTCGGCCAACCTGGGCGCGCAGGAGGTGATCGGGATGGGCGCTTCGGGCGCCAAGTACGGCATCGTCACCAGCCACTTTTACTGGATCGGCGCGATCCCGGCGATGTGCTTCGTCGGCATCTTCATGATGCCGTTCTACTACGGGTCGAAGGCGCGGTCGGTGCCGGAGTATCTGCGCATGCGCTTCGATGAGAAGACGCGCGCGGTGAATGCGTTCTCCTTCGCGTTCATGACGGTGTTCTCGTCGGGCATCTCGATGTATGCGATGGCGCTGCTGATCCAGAACCTGGGGCTGTTTCGCGGGATCCTGCCGGACGCGTATATCTTCCATGTGTCGATCCTGTGTCTCGGCGGTGATCGTGCTGGGGTATATCTTCCTCGGCGGGCTGACCAGCGCGATCTACAACGAGGTGCTGCAGTTCTTCCTGATCGTCGCGGGATTTCTGCCTCTGGTGTGGATCGGACTGCGGAATGTGGGCGGATGGCAGGGCATCAAGCAGACGCTGCCGGCCAGCATGACGCACTCGTGGCGCGGCATGGCGCATCCGCAGACGAACTCGCTGGGGGTGGAGTGGTTCGGGCTGGTGATGGGGCTGGGATTCGTGCTCGAGCTTTGGCTACTGGTGCACGGACTTTCTGGTGGTGCAGCGGGCGATGGCGGCGGATTCGGAGGAGTCTGCGCGGAGCGTGCCATTGATCGCAGCGGTGCCGAAGATGTTCTTCCCGTTCCTGGTGATTCTGCCGGGGCTGATTGCGGTGTCGGTGGGCGCGAAGGTGGTGGGGCCGGGAACTGGAGCGGTCTACCTATGCGACGGTGAGCGCGACGGGTCAGCCGCTGCCGCTCGATGAGGCGCATCCGCATGGAATCGTGCCGCTGAAGACGGATGCGATTACAGGCAAGCCGGTGGTGGATGCGAACGGCGTAGCCGGTCTACGACTACAACATGGCGATCCCGGCGATGCTGCTGCACTTCTTCCCGACAGGGATTCTGGGGCTTGGGACTGACGGCGCTGCTGGCCAGCTTCATGTCGGGCATGGCGGGCAACGTGACGGCGTTCAATACGGTGTGGACGTACGACATCTATCAGGCCTACATCAACAAGAAGGCGACTGACGCGCACTATCTGTGGATGGGCCGGATGGCGACGATTGGCGGGATTGTGCTGTCGATCGGCGCGGCCTACGCCGTGACCAGCTTCAACAACATCATGGATGCGCTGCAGCTGGTGTTCGCGATTGTGAATGCGCCGCTGTTTGCGACCTTTCTGCTGGGGATGTTCTGGAAGCGGACGACCGGGCATGGCGCGTTTACCGGGCTGGTCGCGGGGACGGTGGGAGCGCTGGTGCACCATGGGCTGACGCTGCCGGCGGGCGATGCCGCTGGGATCCACGGCGGCTGGATCGCGGTGGTGCACCGCTATCCGAGCGACATGGCGCAGAACTTCTGGACGGCGATCTTCGCGTTCACGATTAACTTTGTGGTGACGGTTGCGGTGTCGATGGTGACACGGGCCGCGGCCCGAGCCGGAGTTGGTCGGCCTCGTCTACTCGCTGACGCCGAAGCCGGTGGAGAGCCACCTGGAGTGGTACGAGAAGCCGGCGACGCTGGCGATTGCGGTGCTGGCGATGCTGGTGGTGCTGAATTTGGTATTTGCTTAGAGACAGTGGTAAGTGGCAAGTGGTAAGTAAGTGCGACTTGCTAGGATTAGGAGCCTTATGGGACTGGATATTCGCGTGCCGCTTGGGATGATCTTCCTGATTATCGGCGGAATTATGGGTGTGTTTGGGTTGGTGACGCATGGAGACGCGACACTGTATGAGAAGTCGCTGGGCGTGGACCTGAACCTGACGTGGGGCGGGATCATGTTTATGTTCGGCGCGATCATGTTCTATGTAGGTAAGCGAAAGAAGTGGGAGGACGATCCGGTGACGCCGCGGCCGTGGGAACGTGAGGGGAAGGCGAAGCTCCTGCACTAAGTGGCTTCAGCATGTGTCGCAAACATTCGTCGTGGATTTCTGGTTCAAGGAAATATTGAGTTATGCGATTGTCACTGCACGTTACTGCGGGATTATGCTTCACGATATTTGTTGCAGGGAGTGCGGGGGCGCAGTTGGCTGCTGTGCCTCCCGTGGCTGACGCGTCTTCTGCTGCAACGCCTGCGCGCGATGTGAATCCACGGCGGGGGCTGGGGCCGCACGACCCTTACTCGCCGGCGGTGCTGCCGGGCAAGGGGTTGGCGCAGTACGATCTGCTGGTCTTCGGCGAGAACGATACGCACCGGATGGAGCAGACGATCTCGGTGGTGCGCGGTGGGGGGGTGGTGTGGACGTACTCGATTCCGCGCATGGACCATGGGCAGGGCCAGGAGATTGGCGATGCGTACATGCTGGCGAATGGGAACATCCTGTTTGCGCGGCAGCATGGGGCGTCAATTGTGACGCCGCAGAAGAAGATTGTGTGGAACTACGATGCGCCGGCAGATGCAACGCCGACCTCCTACTTCCCGAAGAATGCGGAGATCCATGCGATTGAGCCGGCAGGCAAGGACCGCGTGATGCTGGTGATCAATGAGAGCCCGATGTCGAAGGTGCTGATCGTGAATACAAAGACAAATGCGGTGGAGAAGACGGTCGAGTTGCCGTGCGCGAAGGCGCCGGTGCATCTGCACTTTCGCCGGGTGCAGCTGACGCCCGCGGGCACGATTCTGGCGGGGCACCTGGATGAGGGAAAGGTGTCGGAGTACGACATGACGGGGAAGGAGATTTGGAGCGTGGAGTCGAGCAAGCCGTGGTTTGTGCGGCGGCTGGCGAATGGCAACACGCTGATCGGCGGGGATGGGCCGGACGGCAGTTACGTACACGAGGTGAATAAGCAGAAGGAGATTGTGTGGGAGTTCAGCCAGAAGGACACGGCGATCGGCATCTTCCAACTGGATGAGGCGATGCGGCTGCCGAACGGGAACACGCTGATCGCGAACTGGTCGTCACATATTCCGGCGCAGGACTGGCCACAGACGGTGCAGGAGCTGGAGGTGACGCCGGACAAGCGAGTGGTGTGGGCGCTGCGCTCGTGGGATGCGCCGAACGATCTAGGGCCAGTGAGTGGGGTCCGGCTGCTGGAGCATAGCCGGAGGATTGCGAGGATGTATCCGGAGACTGCTGCGCATTAGGTTGCTTGCCCACACCTTCCACTGGCGCGAAGTTGCGATAATGGATGCATGAAGCGCCGGACGATTGGGCACTATGAGTTTCTGCGCAGGATCGGCGCGGGTGGGTCGGGGGTGGTGTACCTGGCCACCGACACGCTGCTGCAGCGGCCCGTAGTATTGAAGCTGCTGAAGCGGGGGTCGCTCTCGCTGGAGCAGGTGCGCACGACGCAACTGCGCGAGGCGCGGCTGGCCTCGGCGATCGACCATCCGAATGTGTGCGCGATCTACGATGTGGGCGAGGCGCCGCCGGAGGCTGGGGCCAGCCAGGCGGAGGACGAGGCCTACATCGTGATGCAGTACATCCCCGGCAAGTCGCTGGACAAGGTGATTGCGGAGGGGCCGGCGAGTTTGCAGTTGGTGCTCTCGGCAGGCATTCAGATCGCGGATGGACTCTCGGCGGCGCACCAGCTGGGCATCTTTCATCGCGACCTGAAGCCGGCGAACGTAATGCTGACCGACGGCGGGTTGATCAAGATTCTGGACTTTGGTCTGGCGAGGAAGTTGAATCTGGACGAGGCGGACTTCGATCCGGCGAGTCCGGGCCGGCGCGTGCCGCCGAACCCCGAAGCGACCTATACGGCGCGCGGCGGGACGATTGCGTACATGGCGCCGGAGCAGTTTGTCACAGGGCGATCGTCGGTTCAGTCGGATGTCTTCGCCCTCGGACTGATTCTTTACGAGCTGGTGAGTGGGCGGCATCCGTTCCATCGACCGGACGCGGCGGAGTTTCAGACCATCCGCGCGCTGCAGTTTGCCGATCCGCCGGAGCTGCGCGAGATTGTGCCGGACCTGCCTGTGGAGCTGGAGAGCGTGATTCTGCGCTGCCTGGAGAAGCAGCCTTCGGCGCGCTTCTCGTCGGCCGCGGATGTGCGCGAGGGCCTGCGCACGGTGATGAAGGCGCTGCAACTGGACTCGGTGGGTATGCCGGGAGACTCGATCTCGCAGGTGCCAGCGCAGGGACGGCTCGAACTGGAGACGCCGGAGGAGGAGAAGCGCGCGACGGGCATCCTCTCGATGCTGGCGGAGCGGTTTCGCGAGTCGGGCTCGACGGCGGCGTCGAAGCAGAACTCGATTGTGGTGCTGCCGTTCATCAACTTTGGCGCGACCTCGGCGGCGGAGCCGGAGACTGCGCCGGCACCGCTCTATGGTTATGCGCTGGCGGATGCGATTGCGGCGCGGCTGGCGCGGATGACGTCGCTGGTGGTGCGGCCGTCGAGCTCGCTAATGGCGATTCCGGCGCAGCAGCTCGACCCGCTGGCGATCGGCAAGAAGCTGCTGGTGCGGTTTGTGCTGGCGGGAAATTTTATGCGGTCGGAGGCGGGCTTCGACCTGAACTGGCAACTGCTGGATATTCCGACGCAGTCGGTGAAGGCGGGCGGGTCGATCAATGTGGAGTCGTTCGATCTGATCAGCGTGCAGACGGAGATTTGCAACGAGGTGTTCTCCACGCTGCAGGGCTTCGGCGATCTGGAGAACACAGCCGCGACGGCGGAGGGTGCGCGGGACGAGGCGCCTTCGCTGAGCCAGGACCTTTCAGAGGAGTACTTGCAGGCGCGGGCCGTGCTGTCGTCGTTCATGTCGCGGACAGGGTCGCTGGATGATCTGAATCGTGCGCGGGGATTGTTTGAAAGTGTGGTGGCGCAGGATGCGGAATATGCGCCGGGGTGGTCCGGGCTGGGGATTACGCATCTGCAGTATGCGCGGCATGGGCTGGGCGGACAGATGCACGTGCTGGAGGCGCGACGGGCGTTCGACAAGGCGCTGCAGCTCGATTCTGGTTCGGTGGAGGCGAATTTGTACCGCGTGTATATGCTGCTCTCGCGCGGCGAGAAGGAGTCGGCGCGGCACGGCATCGAGCATCTGCTGCAGTCGGCGGCGAACGACTGGAACGTGCATCTGGTTGCCGGGCTGACGCTGCGCATCGATGGGTTGTATGAGGAGGCGTTGGACCAGTTCAACACCTCGCTGCGGTTGAACCCGGCGAATGCGGCGATCATCTACAACCATCGCGCGCGAGTGTATCAGTACCAGAACCAGCTGGAGCTGGCGGGCGACGAGATTGAGAAGGGCTTGACGCTGGAGCCGCGGCAGCCGCTGCTGCGGATTTCGCTGGGGTATCAGCAGATGCGCATGGGCGATCTGGCGAAGGCGGTGGAGACGCTGGAAGGCGTGGTGTCGGACGAGGCCTCGCTGCGGATTGTGTTTCCCACGATTGCGCTTTGCTACGTGCAGTTGGGAGATCGCGCGAAGGCCGCGAGCTTCATTCTGGAGGAGACGCTGGCGGCAGCGGAGGCTGACAGCGAGATGGCGTACCGGCTGGCGACGTACTTCGCGGTGGATGGAGACGAGTCGGAGGCGCTGCACTGGCTGCGGCGCGCGATCTATCTGGGGAATGAGAATTATCCGTGGTTCTCCAAGAACCCGGCGTGGAAGAAGCTCTCGGGGCATGGGGATTTTGAGCGAATTCTGGAGGACCTGAAGAAGTCGTACCGGAGGAACCAGAAGAACTGGAAGCGGCTGCTGGCGCAGGTGCGGGATTAGGCCTTAAAGGCGGCTACTCCTTCTCCCCAAATGCTTGTGCCACGCCATCGCCATACAGAAGATAGAGAGCGATGAATCCATTGAGAAAGAGCGCCAGAATGATATTGTGCTTTGTCCGAGGAGAGTTGAAATAGATTCGCTCGATATTTCCGTAGCCCCATGAAACGAGCAATCCCCTTGCCCAGTAAAGCACGGTCAACCCGGACCAAACAATTGCCATTGCCCGCCCTGACTTTTTCCGCCTGATCAGTCCAAATCCGATGTACGCGAAGAGGCCGGCGACCGGAGCACACATGAGGAGCCTCATTATATTGTCAAGTGGCTCTTCTGAAGGGTCGAGTTTGGGAAGTGTAGGGGCTACAAGTTCGTTCCTTGGGACAAAAAAGGAAAATGCGCTTAGAGTTACCACCTGAACTGTAGACTTCGGCACTCGATCAGTCGCGTTCCCCACCCATGGGCTAAGAACAACGAGCAGGATCAGTGCTGCCCTGGCAAATTCGAACAACGCGATCAGTATCACTGGAAGCGGCAGTACAGCCCGTCGAGGCCCTATTGAAGCCGCTCCACTTATTGCCGCCGTTTCGTTTTGAAAGCTATGCTCCGCCATGTGTGGTGGGCGAGGAAGGCGTGGCCTCTGCGCTTGCAGGCGTGACGCGCATAGGCTCGGTGAGCGAGAAGACGAGGCCAAGCCCCTCGGGCAGGACGGCCTGGCGGTCCTGCTGCAGCCAGACGACTGTGCTAACGCCTGCGCCAACGCCTGCGCCGATGAGCGCGCCCGGAACGCCGCCGATCATCGCGCCCGCAGCCATGCCGCTGCCGGTGGTGAGGCCCATCACGGCGGCGTTGCGTCCCTTGTTTTCGCTGCGCATGATGGTGCCTTCGTCGTCGACCTTGGTGTTGTCCCAGCTATTGGTGTCGATGACGCGCGCGCGGAGTAGATACTCGGAGCCGTCGGGCAGGGTGACGGTGTAGGGCTCGATGTGGATGGCGGCCGATCCGCCGATGCGCTTGCCTCCATGCACCCAGGTGACGCGTCCTTCCAGCACTGCGCCCACGGGGACGACGACGCGGCCATCGCGCATGACGGGCTCGCTGATCTCCGCGGTGAACCGGGTGCCCGGCTTGGTGGTCAGGGTGGAGAGCTCTTCGCGCAGGCTGGCCTTGACCAGTGTTCCGTCAGGGACCTCGCCGGCGACGGACGGCACGTAGGTGACGATGCCGGCGTCGGGGTTGCTGGAGGTGTCGTTGAGCGGACGCCGCTGGGCGCTGCCCGCGGTGGCTTCGGTGACAATGTTGGCGTCGGGATCGAAGGCGGCGGTGTTGCTTGACGAGGCTGCGCCGGTGCCGGCGACCTTGGGGCCTGTGTAGGGAACATAGGGGCCGTAGGCGGAGGGCTTGGTCGCGGGGGTAGCCGCGGCGGAAGGCTTCGCGGGCGTGGCAGGCGTATCGGAATCCGTGGTGAGGACGCTGTTGTCGGGGATGGAGACGCCGGTGCGCCCGCTCTGGCTAACGGCAGGCGCGGCAAGTATGCTCGCGGTGAGCATCCACGCAAAGGCCAAGGATGCCACGCTGGCGGTTCCGGCGAGCAATCCCGCTGGTTTGAATGCGACTCGGTTGGCGATTCTCATGGTGTGTCTCCCCTTCAATGGAGCGGCGCATCCGCCCGCTGTAGATTGGACGGGCTGGGATGCGATTTGGGGCGCGTGTGGAGTGCGCCTCTTAGCTAAGAGGGTAGAGTTTTCGCGCACACGGTGCGGAGGAATCGCGGGCAGGGAATCGAGACAGCTAATAAGGCTCAGGGCGTGGAGGTTTTGGGGCCGTGTTGCGCGACTTCATTGTGCTCTAGACAGCCTGGCCTACGCCGAGGTCGGCGGTAAAGTTGGTGGGGTCCCTGGTCTCGTCGAGAGAGACTGCAATAATGTCGGCCTTGGCGCGAATGGCAGAGCCGAGAAATGCAAGTGCCGCAAGTAGGAAAGAAAGGCTGCGCCTGGATGGCATGAAAAACTCCCGGGGAGAGAGAAGTGGTTCCCCCACCTAATCTGTACTGAAACATATTGCAACCGGCGAGGGGCGCTGGAAGCCGCTTATTCTTATAGGGTTGGTTCCAAAATGGGCGAGGCGTGTGCAAGATGATGCATGCGTTGGTGAAAAAACTTTGTAGGTATCGGTCACCATGGACCAGTCACTATGGCGTTCCGTGCAGGGCAAACTATCGTTTGCTAGAATCCGTAGGTGAAGCCCCCCGCAGTTGAACTGATTACCACAATCGGGACCCCCGAAGGCCCGGCCGTCGCGGTCGACCGCCGCGCCAAACTGAACGATCGCCTGCGCCACCGCGTGGTCGCACAACCGAACGCCGTCGATAGCCGCGGCCATGCTATTTCGACAGGAGCAACTATGACTGAGATCGTTTCGATCAGTGCACGCGAGATTCTGGATTCGCGCGGAAACCCTACCGTCGAAGCCGACGTAACCCTCTCCGGCGGAGCGATGGGCCGGGCCGCGGTGCCCTCGGGCGCGTCCACCGGCGAGCATGAGGCGGTCGAGCTGCGCGACGGCGACAACGCGCACTACATGGGCAAGGGCGTGCTGGGCGCGGTGGAGAATGTCGAGTCGATCCTCGCGCCGGAGCTGACCGGAATGGATGCCTCGAACCAGCGGCTGATCGACGCAGACGATGATTGCGATCGACGGCACGGAGAACAAGTCGAAGCTGGGCGCGAATGCGATCCTTGCGGTCTCGATGGCGTGCGCGCGCGCGTCGGCCGCTGCGCTAAAGCTGCCCCTCTACCGCTATCTCGGCGGCGTGAATGCCTGCATTCTGCCCACGCCGATGATGAATATTCTGAACGGCGGCAGCCATGCGGATTCGAACGTGGACTTCCAGGAGTTCATGGTGATGCCGGTGGGCGCGGAGACATTTTCCGATGCGCTGCGCTGGGGCGCGGAGGTCTTCCACACGCTCAAGGGCGTGCTGAAGAAGAAGGGCTACAACACCGCGGTGGGCGACGAGGGCGGCTTTGCGCCCAGCTTGAAGTCCAACGCGGAAGCCATTGAATTGATTCTGGATGCGATTGAGAAGGCCGGCTATACTCCGGGCGAACAGATCGCCATCGCGCTCGATCCCGCGTCCAGCGAGTTCTACAACAAGGAGACCGGCAAGTACGTCTTCAAGAAGTCGGACAAGTCGGAGAAGACGTCCGAGGAGATGGCTGCGTTCTGGCAGTCGTGGGTAAACCAGTACCCCATCGTCTCGCTCGAAGACGGGCTGGCCGAGGACGACTGGGAGGGCTGGAAGCACCTGACCGAGTTGATCGGCCACATCCAGCTCGTCGGCGACGATCTTTTTGTGACGAACACCGAACGGCTACAGCAGGGCATCGAGCAGAAGGTCGCCAATTCGATTCTGATTAAGGTGAACCAGATCGGTACCGTCTCCGAGACCCTGGAGGCGATCGAACTCGGCCGCCGCTACGGCTACACGTCGATCATCAGCCACCGGTCGGGCGAGACAGAAGATACCTTTATCGCGGATCTTGCCGTCGGCACGGGCGCGGGACAGATCAAGACTGGCTCCGCCAGCCGCACCGACCGCATCTGCAAATACAACCAGCTCCTCCGCATCGAAGAAGAGCTCGGCCAGTCCGCTGAGTTCCTCGGCATCGAGTCCCTTAACTTCCAGTAGCCGTATACTTCGGCGGATTGGAGTATCCATGATTGCGAGGAATCTGCTTCTCTGCGCGGCGTTGCCTTTGGCAGCGCCTGCGTTGTCTTTTGTGCCGGCGTTTGCGCAGCAATATGCGGTTTCGGGGACGATTGCGTTGGGTGGGAGCGGTGCGTGGGACTATCTCGCGGCGGACTCAGAGGGACGGCGGTTGTATGTCTCGCATACCGGCGATGTCAATGTGGTCGACCTCGACTCGGGCAAGCCGGTGGGGACGATGTCGGGGTTTGGGTATGTGCACGGGATTGTGGTGGTGCGGCCGACGCTTGGCTTCATCTCCGACGGTTTGAAAGATGAGGTTGCGGTCTTCGATCCGAAGACGCTCAAAATCCGGCAGAAGATTGCGACCGAGTCCGAGCCGAACTCGCTGGCGTACGACGCCGGGAGCGAGCGGCTGTTTGTCGGCGAGAGGCCGGCGAAGTCGCTGGCGGTAATTTCGGCCGCGACGATGAAGGTCGAGGGCAGCATACCGCTGGATGGGACGCCGCGCTACCAGGCCGCCGACGGCAAGGGCAGCATCTACGTGGTGCTGGACGACCGCAATGAGCTGGTGCGCGTCGACGCGAAGACGATGCAGGTGGTGAGCGCGTGGCCGATGGCGCCGTGCCGCGGGCCGGTGGGGCTGGCGTACTCGGCGGCCACACGCAGGCTGTTTGCGCCGTGCGGCAATCGCATGATGGCGGTGGTGGATGCCGATTCGGGCAAGGTGGTGGCGACGGCGCCGATTGGCGGCAGGCCCGATGCGACGGCGTACGATGATGCGCGCAGGCTTGCCTTCTCCTCGAACGACGATGGGACGCTGACGATCATAGCGGACCGCGGCGGCGACAAGTACGAGGTAATCCAGAACGTCGAGACCGAGCGTGGCGCGCGCACAATGGCGCTGGATGAGAAGACCCACGCGGCATATATCTCGAGCGCGCAACTGGGTCCGCCGCCTGTGCCCACTCCGGAGGACCCGAAGCCGACGGGGCACCCGACCTCGCTGCCGGGAACGTTCCATGTGATTGTGGTGAAGCCGGCGGACTGAGGGTTACGGCTCGGGCGTGGCGGGCTTGGTGTGCGGGCGCAGAAGCGGAAACAGAATCACGTCGCGGATGGACTTGGCTCCGGTGAGGATCATGGTGAGGCGGTCGATGCCGATGCCCTCGCCTGCGGTCGGGGGTAAGTCCATAGCCTAGGGCGCGGATGTAGTCCTCGTCGACTTCGGCCATGGCTTCGTCGTCGCCGCGCTTGCGGTCTTCGAGTTGGGCCTCGAAGCGCGCGCGCTGGTCGTCGGGATCGTTCAGCTCGGAGAAGGCGTTGCCGACCTCGAAGCCGCCGATGTAGAACTCGAAGCGCTCGACCCAGTCGGGCTCGTCGGGTTTTTGTTTGGAGAGTGGCGAGACGGCTAAGGGGAAGTCGTAGATGATGGTGGGCTGGATGAGGTGGTGTTCGGTGGTCGACTCCAGCGGTTGTGCGATTGCCTCAAAAGTGTCTGAGATTGCTTTGCCGAGAGCTCCTCCTCCCCTAAGCTCCCGAAGGATCCACTCCAGGGCGCCCCGGTAGCGATAGTAAAAGTCTTGCGGAACTGTTGGCTGGATGCCGCTCTTCAAGGCTTCTTGGAACGTCTCTGTTTGCGGTTTCGCCGCGACAACGCTTTCTAGCCAGCTTTCAAATCTGCTCTGATCCTCGAAAACTTCGGCGGTGGGCGGCGGCCCGACTTCGGGAATCCACCACGTCAGGATCGCTTCGCGCATGGAGAGCTTGGTCCACTTGCTTAGATCGATCTCGACATCATTGAATGTCGTCAGTGGAGTCCCGTTTACTTCTGTAGCGACGAAGGTTACAAGTTCCTGGGTCAGGTCCATCAGGTCATGGTAGTTGCTATAGGCCTGGTAGAACTCGAGCATGGTGAACTCGGGGTTGTGCTGGGTGGAGATACCCTCGTTGCGGAAGTTGCGGTTGATCTCGTAGACGCGGTCGAGGCCGCCGACGACCAGGCGCTTCAGATAAAGCTCCGGCGCGATGCGCAGCTTGAGGTCGATATCCAGCGCGTTGTGGTGCGTCGTAAATGGCCGTGCCGCCGCCCCACCCGCAATCGTGTGCATCATCGGCGTCTCGACTTCGAGGTAGCCGCGCGCATCGAAGAACTTGCGCATCGCGCGCAGCACCGCGGCCCGCTTCACAAAAACCTCGCGCACATCGGGATTCGCAAACAGGTCGACGTACCGCTGGCGGTAGCGCAGCTCGGTGTCTTCGAGGCCGTGGAACTTGTCGGGTAAGGCGAGCATGGCCTTGGCGAGGAAGGTCAATGAAGTCACATGCACCGTCAGCTCGCCGGTGCGGGTGCGGAAGAGGTAGCCGCGCGCGCCGATGTGGTCGCCGAGGTCGAGCAGCTTATATAGCGCGAAGCCATCCTCGCCGACGTCGTCCCGTGCGGACGTAGAGCTGCATGCGCTGGCCGGACTGCTGCAACTGCGCGAAGCCGGCCTTGCCCTGGACGCGGATGGCCATGATGCGGCCGGCGATCGCAACCTCAATCTTTTTTCCCGCAGCCAGCTCCGCCTCGAACTGCTCGGCGGTCATGCTGTCATACTGCGCGCGCAGCTCGGGAATCGTGATGGTGGCGGCGTAGCTGTTGGGATAGGTGGCCTCGGCGTAGCTCAGCCCAGCCTTCGCTCCCAGCTCACCGATCTGGCGCAGCTTCTCGCGGCGCAGCTCGTACAGCTCCTGCTCAAATTGCGATTCGTACACGTGTGCTCCGGTGGTTTGCTCTGACGATCCAGTATATCGGCGGAGTGCGCGTTCGGCTGGCCGCGTGGTGTAATGGGTCGGAGCAATGGGAGCGATGAAGGACCCGATGGCAGACGATCCCAGCATCCCGAACGGTGAAAAGGGCAGCCCGCCCAAGAAGTCCGGGCCGCTGCGCGACCTGGTGAAGGCGGATTCGATGGTGCAGCTGGCGCTTGCGGTGCCTGCGGGATGCTTCGTTGGTCTCGGCATCGGGTATCTGCTGGATCGCCACTTTCATACGAGGTGGATCGTGGTGGCGGGAATGTTGTTGGGAGCTGCGGGCGGATTTATTCAGATATTCAACTACCTCGCGCGCTCGACCAAAGGCGGAGACCAATGAGCGAGCGGCCGGGCGATGCGCAGTTAGGAAATTCTGCGACCTCCACCGGGCTGACGGATGCGGACGTGCGCAATGCGATGCTCGCCTCCATGCGGCTCCTGCTTGGTGCTCACGGCGGTTGGCGCCGCGCTGTTCTGGTGGAGGCTGGGCTGGCAGAGTGCGCTGCTGCTGGCCGTTGGAGCGCGGCATATCGGCGACGTCGCTATGGGAGTGGATGCGCCTGATCGCCGCGATCAACCAGCGCATGGATGCGGGCCGAAACCCGCGGCCCATGGGCATGATTCTGTTCGGCTTCTTCGCCCGGCTCGGGCTTACGCTGGCCGTGCTCTATGGTAGTCTTAAGTATCTGCACGGCACTGTGTTTGCGCTTGCGGTGGGGCTCGGGCTAGGTCTTTTGTCGCTCACGGTCGAGGCCCTCCGGCTGCTCAAACGCTAGATTGTTTAGTTTCGGTGCAGTATTTTTTCGATCCATTATGCCGACACAGCTTCTCTTTACCAGGTTTCTGAATCAGCCACTTTGCCGCGCAGGTCGATGGGCTGCTGGGTGCGCTGCACATTCATCCAGCGCATCCGCAAGCGCCCGATCACCAACGCCTTTGCCATGGAGCTGCTGGTCTTCTTTGCGATGCTCGCCTACTTTGTTGTGGTGCGGGTGACGCTGTCGGTGGAGAGGCCTGGCCCAGTGCAGCACGTCGCGGAGTTTACCCACGAGTTCGTCTCCGACGCAGAGCGAGAGCATCATCGGCCACGGCTATGAGCGCTTCACCACCTACCTCACCGTGCTGGTGCTCTTCATCCTGCTGGGCAATCTGATGGGGCTGGTTCCGGGGCTCGAATCGCCCACGGCCAGCGCAGTGGTGCCGCTTGGATTTGCGCTGGTCACCTTCGTCTATTACCACTATCACGGCATCCGCGCCAACGGGTTCCGCTACTTCAAGCAGTTCCTCGGTCCGGTCTGGTGGCTTTACCCGCTGATGCTGCCGATTGAGATCATCTCGCACTTTGCGCGGGTGCTGTCGCTCACGGTACGTCTGTACGCGAACATGTTTGCCGGCGATATGGTTACGCTCGCTTTCTTTTCGCTGATCCCGATTGGCGTGCCGTTGGTCTTTCTTACGCTTCATTTTGTTGTTGCGATCATTCAGGCGTACGTCTTCATGATCCTCGCGACGGTGTACCTCTCGCTCGCGGTGGCGCATGACCATTAGCGTCCAATAAGGTTTGCCGGCCGCGGGGCGCCCCCTCTCGGCCGGTTGCACCACTCGCCGCATAGCGTGAGGGTGCCAGCACGGTGAGCATCAACCACCCACTGGCGGCGAACACTCTGACGGGGGCAAGGAGTCAAAAACGATGGTTCGCTTCTTTCAGTTCTCCAAGTACTTCTTCATGACGCTGGCCGCGATGTTCCTCGCGATGCCCGCGTTTGCCCAGAGCGGCGGCGCTACCGCACCCGGCTACTTCGCAATCGCAGTCGGCATCGGCATGGGTATCGCCGCCGGTGGCTGTGCGGACTCGGCCAGGGTCGCGCCACAGCTTCGGCGGCTGAGGCGCTCGCACGCAACCCCGGCGCGCGTCCGGGAATACAGCTGTTCCTCATCCTCGGCCTCGCGTTCATCGAGTCGCTGACGCTCTTCACCTTCGTGCTTCTCTTCATTCGCACCAGCTAAGGTTGGTTATTGCGAGCAAACGGAAGGGCCTCCGCAGCGGGGGCTCTTTCTTATGCACCGCGCGAAACGCAGAGGGAAGAGATGCTGTTCTACTGCGTAGGATGCGCAGGGACGGTGAATTCCTGCAATCGCTGCTGGACGGTCGGCGCGCCGCCGCTGAGGAAGGCGCGCAGCGCGGGCTTCTTCCAGTAGTCCTCCTGCGAGACTTCGATGAGCTTGCCGTTGCGCAGCAGGAGATAGACGAAGTCGTGGAGGCTGACGTTGAGGGAGCACTTGATCGGCGGCAGAGGGCGGCCGCTCGAAGGGATGTCGTCGGAGGGGATAAGGACTTCGAGCTTCTTGCCGGGCTTCTTCCAGCGCGCGGGCAGTGACTGGAAGCCGGGACGCACGCGCAGCCGTGTGCAGTTGTCGTAGCGGAAGGTGAGGGCCTGCGTTGTGGAGGGCGGGGAGACGAGGTCGCCGCGGCCCAGGCCGGAGAATTCGGGGTCCTCGCCCTGAAGGTCGAGCAGGCCGCCGGCGACGATCTCTGGATGGAGCGAGCATGGATCGCCGGAGAGGCCGGTGAGCGAGATGGGACCGTCGGGGTTGGGGTCGATGGAGGAGACCATGTCCTCGATGGTGTCGCAGGCAACGGATTCCGAGGCGGTCATGCGGGGCGTCTTGTGGGTCTCGTCCGACGCTAAAACATGGACGCGTAGAGGATATCTGGAAGGGTTGGGGTTGCGCGCGCCGGCCTGCTCAATAAAAAGCGATGCGAATAGGATGAAGGTGAGAATCCTGTGGGAGCGGGAGACGGAGAGAGGGAGACCGGCCACTGGTTCTCCTTGGAAGGCGTGTTCTAAAAATAACGGAAGCAGGCGCATTTTCGCAAAAATTGCCGGAGCCGCCCGCGTAGGATTTGGGTGTAAGTTCCAGCGACTTCGAGGGGGCCTGTGTCAGAAACGAAGATTAAAACGATCAGCAGCCGCGAGGTCTATCGCAACGCATGGACACGCGTGCGCGAGGACGTGATCGAGCGCGCGAACGGGGTGCGCGGCATCTATGGCGTGGTGGACAAGGACCCGGCGTGCATCATTATTGCTTTGGAGCGGACGCCCGAGGGCGAGTTTATCTATCTCGTGGAGCAGTATCGCTACACAGTGGGCGGGCGGTTTATGGAGCTGCCGCAAGGCGGTTGGGAGCGTGCCGACGCGGACCCCGAAGAGATGGCGCGCGGTGAGCTGCGCGAGGAGACCGGATTGCGCGCGCAGCGGATGACGCTGCTGGCGACGTTGCAGATCGGATATGGGGTGATGAACCAGAAGCACCACGTCTTTCTCGCCGAGGGGCTGACGCAGGGCGAGCCGGAACACGATGTGGAGGAGAGTGATCTGGAGGTGCATCGTGTGACGGTAGCGGGGTTTGAGGCGATGCTGCTGGATGGGCGCGTGGTGGATAACTGCTCGGCGGCGGCGTGGGGGGTGTATCGGCTGTGGCGTGAGCGGCAGGCAGGATAGCGAGAATTCGTTTGGCCGTAGGAGCCGGTTGCGCTACGCTAGGCTCATTCTTTTTCAGTGGAGGCTGCGGTGCCGAAGAATATCGTGATCTGCTGCGATGGAACGGGCAACGAGTATGGCGATTGCAACTCCAATGTCGTAAACCTGTACCGTGCGCTTGTTCTGAACGACGAGCGGCAGGTAGCGTACTACCATCCCGGGGTGGGGACGGAGGGCTCGCCGACCTCGCGCAACAAGGTGGAAGCGTTCTTCTCCGTGGTGGCGGGACTGGCGTTTGGGGCAGGAATTCTGCGCTATGTAGGCGACGCGTATCGCTTCCTGATGAATGCGTATGAAGAGGGCGACCAGATATTTCTCTTCGGCTTCAGCCGAGGGGCGTATACGGTGCGCGCGCTTGCCGGCATGGTGCATATGTACGGGCTGCTGCATGCGGGCAACGAGGGTCTGATCCCGTACATCGTGAGGATGTATGCGCGTAAGACACGTGAGGCGGCCGGCATACTGCCCACGTTGAAGGTGGCGGACGGCTTCAAGCGGACCTATAGCCGCAGCCCCATGCTGCATCTGGTGGGCGTATGGGACACGGTGAGTTCGGTGGGCATGATCTGGGACCCGCTGAAGCTCTCCTACACCGCGCAGAACCCGAGCATGGTACATGGACTCCATGCGCTCTCCATCGATGAGCGGCGCTGCTTCTTCCGCAATAATCTTTGGGGCGCACCGCTGCCGAAGAAGCCGAATGCAGAGCAGCAGACGATCCATCAGGTATGGTTCGCGGGCGTGCACTCCGACGTTGGCGGGTCGTATCCCAGCGCGGAGGCGGGCCTCTCACAGATCACGCTGGAGTGGATGTTGTGCGGGGCGGTCAAGCTGGGCCTGTTGGTCGATCCGCAGCGCGCGCAGATGGTGCTGGGGCGGTTTCCGCCGCCGCCACCGGTGGCCCCCAACCCGGCGCAGCGGATTCATAATTCGCTGAAGTGGTACTGGTGGCCGCTCGAGTTCATTCCGCGCCGCGTCTACGACTGGACGACGAAGAAGAAACGGTGGACGGTGCCGCTGGGATCTCGCCGGACGATCCCGCAGGGCTCGATCATCCACGAGAGCGTCGTGCGGAAGCTGGAGGTCGACCCGACTTACAAGCCGACGAACCTGCCTGACGGATGGAAGGAGTGCGTCGAGCCGTGGGTCGGCTGCGAGTTTCCCGGCGGCGAAGCTAGCTGACCAGGTGGCCCATCTTTTCGCGTTTGGTTTGCAGGTAGCGGGCGGAGGTGGGTTCGGCGGGGACCTCGGCGGAGATGCGCTCGGTGACGGCGATGCCGACGGCTTCGAGCGCCTCGACCTTGGCGGGGTTGTTGGTGATCAGGCGGACGGCGCGGACGCCGAGCAGCTTGAGGATCTCGGCGGGCAACTCGAACTCGCGGCAGTCGGCCTTGTAGCCGAGTTCGAGGTTGGCCTCGATGGTGTCGAGGCCCTGGTCCTGCAGCTCGTAGGCCTGGAGCTTGGCCATCAGGCCGATGCCGCGGCCCTCTTGATTCTCGTAGATCAGGATGCCGGTGCCGGCGTCGGCGATGGTGGCGAGGGCGAGCTCAAGCTGCTGGCGGCAGTCGCAGCGCAGCGAGTGGAAGACGTCGCCGGTGAGGCACTGGGAGTGGATGCGCACGATGGGCGGGGGATCGCCCGCCTTAGGGGAAAGAATGTCGCCCATGACGAGCGCGATGGCGGACTCAATGCGGCGCGCGGGCGCGGGGATGGCGTCGTTGCAGGGCTCGGGGTGGGCGACGACGCCTTCGAAGCCGAGGATGCGGAAGTGTCCCCAGCGCGTGGGGAAGTCGGCATCGGCGAGCTGGCGTACGGATTCAAAGGGCATCGCTTCGATTATACGGTTGAGCGATTTGGATGGGCGGGATACGCGGGGTGGGCCATCACCCGCTCGATCTGCCGGGCATGGCGGAGCGTGTGGCGGCCGAGCAGAAGCAGCCATTGGTAGCAGTCGAGGTCGCCAAAGGCGATATGGGCGAAGAAGCGATTGCGGAGGTCGGCGTCGCTCTCGGCCACGAAGGCGATGGTGCTGGCACGTGCCGCGCGCAGGTGGACGACGATATCTGCGGGATCCGGCCAGCGGCCGACGGGACGCGTTGCGTCGCGCGCGATGAAGGTTGCGTCACGGGCGTCCGCAACGCTGAGGACGAGAGTGTCCTTCGCGGCGATCGCAGCCAGGCGGGCTGGGCCCGGGGTTTCTCCGGGCGTGGTGGCGAGTGCGCTGGCGATCGCCTGCCGGATGAAGTCCTCGAAGACCGCGAGGTGCTCGACATTCTCGGCGATGGACCAGCGCTCGGGGGCCTCGCGGAAGCTCCACTGCGCCGGGGTGAGTCCACCGATCAGCGCGAGCAACCGGGATTCGCTGGAGACGAGCTGGTCTAGGACGAGTTGGCGTTCGTCTGGCCTCATGGGATTCCCTTCATCTTAGACAAACGACCACGAGGCGGAGTCCGAGCGCAGCGATTAGAGTAGGGGTGTGGCGCATGGAATGACACACCCGATTGTGCAGGTGACGGACAGCCTGATCCTGATCACGCTGCTGGTGGAGCTGGGCGTGGCGGCTGCGGTGTCGAGCTCACTGGCGCGCTCGACCACGTTCAAGAACCTGCTGCTGAATTCAAATCGCAGCCGCGCGCAGACGCTGGGGTTGGTGGCGATGATCTGCGTGCCGCTGACGCTGGGCGTGTGGATCCGGGTGCGCGTGCCGAACTTTCTAGCGGCGGACATTTCGTTTGAGGCGACCATCCTGATGGGACTGCTGCTGGGGCCGGCCGCGGCAATGCTGGGCGGCGCGGCGCTGTCGCTGCCGGCAGTGTGGCACGGCGAGTACTGGGCGCTGCCGGTGAACCTTGCAGTGGCGGCGATCGCAGGCGCGTATGGGCGCTTTACGGAGCGCGAGGAGGTCTGGTCGTTCTCGCCGATGATCGACCTGAGCCTGTACCAATGGGTGACGCGCAACCTGCGCAAGCCGCAGTTCGACCGGCAGATTTTGCTGCTGGTGCTGATTACGGCGATGCAGTTTGCGACCAGCATGTTGTCGCGGGCGTATCCCGCGGCAGTTCTTTGAGCTGCATTCGCCCTACTGGCTGGTGGAGCTGGCGATCTGCGCGTGCGCGCCGGTGGTGGTGGGGATTCCGCTGAAGATATGGAATGCGATCCGCATCGAGCGCAAGCTGGAGGAGCAGGGACGGCTGCTGATGGAGGCGCGTCTGGACGCGCTGCAGCGGCAGATCAATCCACATTTTCTATTCAATACGCTGAACTCGATCACGTCGCTGGTGCGTTCGCAGCCGGAGCTGGCGCGGGAGATGATCGTGAAGCTGGCAAACATTCTGCGCGTGCTGCTGAAGAACCGCGAGGCGTTTGTGCCATTCTCCGAGGAGCTGGCATTCACCGACGACTATCTGGACATCGAGGTGGTGCGGTTTGGCGAAAAGCTGCGCGTGGTGAAGGAGATTGCCGAGGAGACGCTGCCGGTAGTGGTGCCGAGCATGCTGCTGCAGCCGCTGATTGAGAACTCGATCAAGCATGGGCTGGAGCCGCGCATCGGCGGTGGGACGGTGACGCTGCGCAGCCGGATACTCTCGGATGGGCGGCTGCTGCTGGAGGTGGAGGACGATGGCGTGGGGATGTTGGTGGAGCAGGAGCAGGTTGGCGGCAGCGGTGCGGCAAGGGCGGATGGGAGCGGAGAGGGCGGGATCGGGATGCGCAATGTGCGCGAGCGCATGGAGGTGCTGTATGGCAGCGCAGCTGAGGTGGAGATGGTTAGCCGGCCGGGACGCGGCACCAAGGTGACGCTGGTGATGCCGGTGCTGGAGGCGGGCGCCGCGCCGTGGGCGCAGTTTGGCGAGGCGCTGGAAGAGGCGTGGGCCAATGTGGCGAAGGTGGTCACTCGCGGCTAGAACGGGTTCCCCATAGCTTTGGATACTGACCTTAAAGACGCCGTCATTCTGGCGTAGCCAGAATCTCTGTATTTGCACTTTTGCATTCGCTATCCTCTTCGAGGAATTTGCTCCAGAATTCCTGGGTGGGAGCGAGGCTGTTTGCAGCGTACGAAAATACCCGTTGACATACGACAAGAATCGTACTATGGTGGTTGGCATGAAGCGGCGAGAGAGAACGGAAAAGGCGGTTCAGCTTCCAACCGAGGCTGAGCTTGAGATACTGAACGTTCTGTGGGCGACGGGGCCGGCGACGGTGCGCGAGGTGCATGACGCACTAAGTAGCAAGGGCACCGGCTACACCACAGTGCTTAAACAGATGCAGGTGATGGCGGAGAAAGGGCTGCTGGCGCGCAGCGAGCGATTCCGCTCGCATGTCTATACGGCGCGCATTGCGCAGGAGAAGACGCAGCGGCAGCTTGCGGGCGACCTACTGCACCGCGCGTTCGGCGGGTCGGCGAAGAACCTTGTGCTGGGCGCGCTCGCGTCGCAGAAGGTATCGGCGCAAGAGCTGGCGGAGATTCGCGAGATGCTGGACCGGTTTGAGAAGGGGGCGCGATGACGACTCTGATGCATTTGCTGGAAGGGATGGCGGCGCAGGCCGAGGTTCCTGCGCTGGTTCACGCGCTGGGGTGGACGCTTCTGCACTTCTGCTGGCAGGGCGCGGCAGTTGCGGTGCTGCTGTGGTGCGTGTTGGCGCTGCTGCCCGTGCGGATGCCGCAGGCGCGCTATGCGGCAGCGAGCCTGGCGCTTGCGCTGATGGTGGCGCTGCCGCTGGGAACGTTTGTGCGTCTGGCCGGCGCGGAGGTTCGCGCGAGCCGCGAGCTGTGTGCGCTGCCTATCGTGATGACCCCGGCGATTGTGGTCGAAGCGGGGGAGTACGCCCCACCCGAACCATTGCGCGTGCAAATTGCACGGGTACTGGATGCGTCGGCGCCGTGGGTGCCCGGCGGCATGGCTGGCCGGGGTGGTGGTCTTTCTCGCGCGATTGAACCTTGGATTGATCGTTGCCCGGAGGATGAGGTCGGCGGTGACCGAGCCGGCGCAGGACGGGCTGCGCGAGATGCTGGCTCGGCTGAGCGAGCGCATGGGCGTGAGGCGCGCGGTGCGGTTGATGCAGTCGGCGATGGTGCAGGCGCCGACGGTGATTGGCTGGCTGCGTCCGGTGGTGCTGATCCCGGTGGGATGTCTGACGGGGCTTTCCGCGGCGCAGGTGGAGGCGATCCTGGCCCATGAGCTGGCGCACATCCGGCGGCACGACTATCTGGTCAGCGTGATCCAGTCGGTGGTGGAGGCGCTGCTGTTCTATCACCCGGCGGTGTGGTGGGTGTCGAAGCAGATGCGGCGCGAGCGCGAGAGTTGTTGCGACGACGTTGCGGTGAAGTTGAGCGGCGACCGTATTGCCTACGCCCGCGCCCTCTCGTGGCTCGAAGAACATCGAGCAGCGGCGCCCGAGCTTGTGCTCGGCGCAAATGGAGGCGTGTTGACGATGCGGATCAAACGGCTGTTGGGATATGGAGAGAGTCCGGTCGTATCGCGCGGCGTCGCGATGACGCTGCTTGCAGGCGTGGTTGCGGGGGCCGTCTGGTATGCCGGTGCAGTTGCGCGGGCGCAGAGCAACCAGGCCCAACCAAGCGCCGCCCAGAGTGCCGCCCAGACACCGGCGAGTCCTGCTGTTGTCGCGCCGTCCGCGGCTGCCGGTGCGCCTCAACACGAAGCTACGCAGGCCGAGCGGCCAAAGGCATTGGAGAGCGAGCCCGAATTTCGCGACCTCACACCCGAGGAGCAGCAGCACGTGCGCGAGCGGGTTGCGCGGCTGGATGCGATGAGCGCCGTAATGCAGGCCCGCGCGGACGAAACAGCACGGCGCGCACAGGAGGTGACCGCGAGGCTGAACAGTCCCGAGTTCAAGAAGCAGATGGCGGATGCGATGGCCTCGGTGGCCAAAGTGAATTCGCCTGAGTTCAGGAAGCAGTATGAGGAGGCGCAGAGGGCGGCAGGGGACATCAACGATGCCAAAGTCCGGGAGATGGTTTCGAAGATTTACACGAAGGAGTTTCAGAAGAGTATGGCGGACGCGGGAGCTGCCGCGGCGAGAGTGAACACCCCGGAGCTGCAGAAAGAGATCTACGCTTCGATGAAGGCGGTCGAAGACGCGAATATGGCCCTGCTCAAGGTGCAGCCGTATCAGCTTCTTGCTCAGTCAAATGTGGCTGCCGCTGCCGCTCAGGAGGCGGCGGGTGTGGCGCAGGGAAACGGCTCGATTGCCGGGGTGATTGTCGATCCGACGGGGGCACTGGTCCCGCGCGCGCAGGTGACAGCGACGAATATAGACACGGGTGTGACAATAATGGCGGTGACTGACAATACCGGCAGGTATCTTTTTTCTGGATTGCCGCCGGGGCCGTACAACGTGGAGGTGGTGGCGAAGGGGTTTAAGAGGTTGTTGCAAGAGAACGTTCACGTCGCGGCGAAGCAGCAGGTCGAGCTGGATATTAAGCTGACCGTGAATGCGGAGAGCACCTCGATCTCGGTGACGGGCGCGCCGGCGGGAGTTTCACCGGGCCAGCTGCCCACAATTGTCGTGGAAGCCCCCGCGTCGAACTTAGCCAGGCCGCAGCGCGTCTCGGCCGGTGTAGTGGAGGGGAATCTGATCTATAAGGTCGATCCCGTATATCCGGATATCGCGAAAAAGGCGCATGTGCAGGGTGCTGTCGTGCTGCAGGCGGTGATCGCGAAGGATGGGACGGTCAAGAACCTGACGCTGATCAGCGGGGCCCCGATGCTTGTGGTCAGTGCCATCGAGGCAGTGCAGCAGTGGAAGTACAAGCCATACATCTTGAACGGCGAACCGACCGAAGTGGAGACGACGATCACAGTGAACTACTCATTTTCGCCAGATCAGGGTCAGCCGGGGGTCTCCTCCTTGACCGGTGGGAGCGAGAGCCCAAAGAGTATTCCTGTTCCGCTGTATGTGGTTCAGCCGGAGTACACGCAGCAAGCAAGAGAGGCCAAGGTCTCTGGAGTCGTTCTGGTTAACCTCGTCGTGGACGAACAGGGCCGGCCGCAGAACGTGCATATCCTGCGCGGACTGGGCGACGGGCTGGATGAGAAGGCCGTCGAGGCGGTGAAGCAATATAAATTCAAACCGGCGATGGTGGACGGAACTCCTGTGCCGGTGACATTGAACGTCGAGGTGAACTTCAAGCTCTTCTAGCGGCGTTGCTCGCTTTGGCTGCGGGCGAGGACGCGCTCGTAGTAGGCCTCATAGAGCGGGATGATGCGGGTGGCGCAGAAGCGGTCCCGTGCGGTGCGACGGGCGGCGGCGGCCATGGTTTCGAGACGCGGGAGATCGTTGAACAGCGCGATGGCCGCTACAGCCATGGCGTCAGTGTCGCCGACGGGGAAGAGCAGGCCATTGCTGCCGTCGTCGATCAGCTCGGGAACGCCGCCGACGCGCGTCGCAATCGTGGGCACGGAGCAGGCCATGGCTTCGAGCGCGGCGAGCCCGAAGGACTCCATCTCCGAGGGCATCAGCATGAGGTCGGCGAGCGGGAGCAGCTCGTTGACGTTGTCCTGCTTGCCGAGGAAGTGGAAGCGGTCGGCGACGCCGAGTTTCAGCGCGAGGTATTCGGCAGAGGAGCGGTCTGGGCCGTCGCCGATGAGCATGAGTCGCGCGGGCAGCGCCGCGGCGACCTTGGCGAAGACCTCGACGACATCGAGCACGCGCTTGACCGGGACGGAAGTTGGAGAGATGGACGAGCAGCTTTTCGTCCGGGCTTGGCGAAGCGCGGGCGCATGGCGGCGACCTTGGTCCGGGACGCGCACATAGACATCGCAGTTGACGAAGTTGCGGATGACCTCGATCTCGCCCTGGATGTTGAAGGCCTCGCGGGTGCGCTCGCGCAGGTGCGAGGAGATGGCGGTGACGCCGTCGGACTGCTCGATGCCGAATCGCGTGATGGGCAGATAGGAGCGGTCGAGGCCGACCAGCGTAATGTCGGTGCCGTGCAGCGTGGTGATGATCGGCAGGTAGCGGCGGCGCGCGGCCTCCTGCTGGGTCTCGAGCATCTGGCGGGCGAGGATGCCGGAGATGGAGTGGGGGATGGCGTAATGGACGTGGAGGAGGTCGAGCGAGTAGAACTCCGCGACCTCGGCCATGCGCGTGGCGAGGGCGAGGTCGTAGGGCGGGTGCTCGAAGAGCGGGTAGTTGTAGACCGCGACCTCATGGAAGCGGATGTTGGCCTCGCGGCCGTTGAGGCGGAAAGGCGGGGACGAGGTGATGAAGTGGACATCGTGGCCGCGCGCGGCGAGCTCGATGCCAAGCTCGGTGGCGACCACGCCGGAGCCGCCGTACGTGGGGTAGCAGGTGATGCCGATCCGGCGGGGGGGCGCGGCAGAGCTGGGCGTCGGTGGGTTCGAGCTCATATGGGCTTGATGTTGGATGCGGCAGGAGGGCACAAAGCATCCGTCTGGTGAATCTTACTCTGGATGTTTGGGACGGTGCGAATGCAAAATGCTACTTTGTCGTGGCCTGAGTGCGATCAATCTCTCCGTCGTTTGCCGGCCTCGCCAGGATTGCGAGCACGATCAACGGAGGGCATTCAGGCTGGGTGCGGTAGCCGGAGCAGACTCCATTGCAGTTTCGGTTGTTTGCCGCGCAGGAGGCGGCGGCTTTGGTGGCGTTCGCAGATCGCATGTGTCTCCTTAGTGGGTCTCGCAATGCATGGCCGGCTGGTCTTGGTTTGCAGTCGCTCCGCAGGAGCGGCAACCGGATTCGTTCGATGTCATGGAGGCAGGGGCTTTGTTGTGCGCCCCTATGTTGTCCGCCCCCGATCCAAAGGCCATGGTCAGCACAGGGCACGGGGCCTCGGTGATGATGCGGTAGGCGATGTGCTCGGGCAGGCGCGAGGCCAGCAGCGACGCCTGCCGCACGCCGAGCACAATCAGCCGGGCCTTCTGTTGTTTGGCGTAGTCGACCACGGCATAGGAGACCTCGCTGCCATAAGTGGTGGCGCAGATTGGCGTGTCGAGGGTACCGTCGCTCTCGCGGGCAATCTGTTGCAACGCCTCCGACATGATGCCTTGAACAATCTGGCTCTCACCGCTTGCCTCCAGGGTGCGTGGCAGCACGTGGAGGCAGTGAAGCTGCGACGAGGTGAGATGGGAGATCTGCGCGGCGTAGCGGATGGCGCCGATAGTGGAAGTGTGAAAGTCCGTGGCGAATACGATCGGCCCCTGCGGCGTCGCGAACGCACCCACCGGGTGTGCCACCTGCGGACCAACGGTCAGCACGGGGCAGGGCGCTTTGCGCAGGACAGACTCTGCTGTTGAGCCGAAGACCAGCCGCTCGAAGCCGTGAAGGGCGCTGGTACCGAGGATAGCGAGATCAATCTGTTTCGCAACAATCGCATCGAGAATGGTGGATTCTGCGATGCCGCCCTGGAGAACTGTCTCGCAGGCTACCCCTGCGTCCACGGCCTGTTGGCGCAGGCTCTCGAGCGAGTTGCGGCATTGGTCGTTCAGGGCCTGTAGCTCTATCATCCGGCCTCCGGTCTCCGGCGGGGCGATGTTGGCGCACTCGAAGACATGGAGGATGAGCAGGCTGGATTGCAACTCAAGGCAGGTCGCCAGGGCTGTGCGAAATGCGGCATGAGACGCAGGCGAAAAGTCCGTGGCGATCAGCAGTCGCTCGAAGGGCGGAGGGGAGTGTCGATCGGAGGTTTGCATGGGAGTATCCCCGGTCCTGTTCGGCTCAGGGACACAATCCGCGCAGGACGATGAAGCCTTGCGGTGAGCGGTAACGGGCTGGAGTTCAGTTTGCAAGCTCTCTCCGCTCGCCGAGCTTCCGCAACGCCCTGGGCCCGTCCACCGGGGTCGAATTGCCCCACGGAAAGCCGTGCGTGTCGCTGGAGACCAGGCGGAGAGTGCTATCGGGGTTGGCAGGACGTCCCCGCCGTCCTTCGCTTCGCGGATGGAAGGAGACGCGGCCCTCGGCGCTGAGCAATAGATCGTACTGAGGAGCGCACTCAGAGCAGAGCCAGAAGAATTCAGTGTCTGCGGTGTGGCGCTCCAGCGCATATAAGTCGCCGCTGTGGAACAGTCTGAAGTCCGCATCGCATCCGGGATTTGCGCAGCAATCGACCACGGAAAGCACCTCCCCTATGACGAATCTTAGGAGGGCCATAGGGGAAATGATGTGATCAGGATCACTTGAGTGAGGCAGATTGGCGCTTACAACCGCGCAGGAACGACAACAAAAATCCGCTATGCGGAGAGAGCTTCCAGCCTCTCCGGTGAGGGGATGTGGATGGAGACGCCGTTCATTCGGATGAGCTTCTCGCGCTTGAAGCGGCCCAGCATGCGGGTCATGGTCTCGCGCGAGCAGCCGACCAGATTAGCTAGTTCCTCATGGGTCAGCGCCATGGTCAAGCGCATCTCCGGTTTGCCGCAGGATTCCGCGCGGCCCCACTCCAGCAGCACACCGGCCAGCCGGCCTGCGGTGGAACCGGAGAGCGCCAGCCTCCGCGCATCGAAGAAGGCGGACTTGTACTCCTCGGAGAGTGCCTTGGCGACATGCATGCTGGCCTCGCCATGTTTTTTTAGGAACTGCAGAAATTCCTCGCGCCGGATGCTCTTGACCTCGGTCGGCTGCGCGGTCTCGGCCGTGACCTCGTACTTCGATTCTGAGATGACTGCCCCGAGGCCGAGGACATCCCCGGGCACGGCGAGCTTCAGGATCAGGGTGCGGCCCTCGCGCGACGTGCAGGAGAGCTTGACCTGGCCCGTGCAGATGACGAAGACGCCCTGGCTGGGTGCATTTTCCTGGAAGAGGGTTGCGCCGCGAGGAAGCATCGTGTGGGTGCCAAGCGTCTCAAAGTCCGCCAGCGCTTCAGGTCCCAGGCTACAGAACATGCGCAGCGGGCGCAGCTCACAACTGCCGCATTGGCGGGGCTGGCGGATGAGAGAAGAGAAGGGCATATCAGGGAGTCTCCCAGACACAACTGGCGGATGTGTGACTTTGCAACGGGAGCATTGTGACGCGGCTACCTCCGGCAGAATCTGCGGAGCGTGCCTGCACTCCTTGCCGCGTGCGCCGGGACAAGGTCTGCCACATGACAGATACTAGCAGGTGGACTCGGCTCGCCTTCCATCCAATCTTGCTCATTCCTGCTATTAAAGGAGCGACAGGTGGCAGCTTTCAGTGACGCACGTCACAATCCTCCCGGATGGGCGGCGTGAGCGAGCACATCGGCCTGCCGCTCAATGCGGAGCATCCGGACGGCCATCAGGACCTGGGCGACTCCGTAGACGCCGAGGTAGGCGTAGACGAAGAAGGCGGTCTGGCGCTCGGTGAGGTTTTCCGGCGCAAATGCAGCCACGATGGCATAGACAAGGGCGCAGAGCAGAGCAGCGCCCGCCGCGGCGTAGCTCCAACGCGAGCCGTGGCGGCGCGAGGTATGGCGAGCGACCAGGAACTCGGAGTAGGCCGAGGCGAACGCCTGCAATGCGATGAGATAGAGGAACCAATGGAGCTGAATCTTGTCGAAAAGGATGTTGAAGAAAAGCACGCCCAGGATGACACCGACAGCACTTTGCAGGCGCAATCCCACCCGAGCCGGCCGCAGCGAGGCGAAGAAGCTGGTGACGAATACCAGGATGCTGTCGACTACTCCATAGGCCGCGAGCGAGAGCACCGCGAACGCGACGGCGAAAGGAAGCAGCAATAGGGTGCGCGCCATGTCCGGCACCACGAGAATCGCGCTGCCGAGAAGAATCGCCAGCACGCCGCGAAAGATGGTTACGATCCAAAAGTTCTCATACCGGTTCATACAAAGCTCCCTCGCTAAGACTCGACCAGTCTAACCGGGAAGGATGTGATGTGGCTCACAACGCGCAGCGGTGGTTGGGGTGGGGTTAGGCTCAGGCGGTGGTGAGCTCAGTTTGGTCGGCGGTCGCCGCGGCACGGATCGACTCTTTGTAGGGCGCGCGCAGGACGCCACGCTCCGTGACGATCGCGGTGATGTATTTGGCTGGGGTCACGTCGAATGCGGGATTTTCGATGGCCACGCCGTGTGGGGTGACTTGGCGGCCGTGGACGTGGGTGACCTCGCGCGCGCTGCGCTGCTCGATGGGGATCAGGTCGCCGGAGGCGGTTTCGGGGTCGATGGTGTTGAAGGGCGCAGCAACATAGAACGGGATACCGTGCTCGCGCGCCAGGATCGCGACGGAGTAGGTGCCGATCTTGTTGGCGGTGTCGCCATTGGCGGCGATGCGGTCGGCTCCGACGATGACGGCGTGGATGCGGCCCTTGGACATGAAGTGGCCGGCCATGTTGTCGCAGATGAGAGTGGTGGGGATCCCGTCCTTCATCAGCTCCCACGCGGTAAGGCGCGCACCCTGATTAAAGGGCCGTGTCTCATCGGCGAAGACATCGATCTTCTTGCCTTGCTCGATGGCCGCGCGGATGACGCCCAGCGCCGAGCCGTAGCCGCAAGCCGCCAGCGCGCCCGCGTTGCAGTGGGTGAGGACGGTGCCCTCCTGTGGCAAAAGCTCCGCGCCAAATGCGCCAAGCCTGCGCAGGTTGGCGATGTCCTCGTCGTAGAGGCGCAGCGCGAGGGCCACGACCTGCCGCTTGATCTCCGGGATAGGCGTGTTGCGCGCGGCAAGCGAGGTGTAGAGGTCGCGCACCTGCGCGATACCCCAGAACAGGTTGACGGCGGTGGGGCGGGTCTCAGCGAGGGTCTTGCAGATGAGGTCGACCTCGGCTGTTAGTTCGGGGCAGCGAGGCTGCGGAGCTTCGCTCGATCCCGAGCGCCACGCCCATGGCGGCCGAAACGCCAATGGCCATCGCGCCGCGCACGATCATGTCTTTGATAACGGTGGCGACCTGCTTATAGTCGGTGGCGAGGACGTAGGTCTCCTCCAGCGGGAGCTTGGTCTGGTCGAGAAAGTTGACGCCTTCCGGCAGCCATTCGAGAGTCGGAATCATGTACCTCTATTTTACTTGCTCGAGGCTGATTTCAGCTCGATATGTGCTCTGCGCACATCGCTCGCGGTGAAGACGCTGAGGAAGGGGATGTCCTCGTCGGAGGGGATCTCGGCAAGCGCGCGTTCGATGTTGAGGCGTCCACCTTGCTCCCGGTCGACCAGGCAGAGGACGCCCACGACGGCCATACCGGCATCGCGCGCGGCCTCGATGGCGGTGATGGTGGAGCCGCCGGTGGTGCATACATCGTCGACGATGACGACCGCCGCACCGGGTTCAAGGAATCCCTCGATGCGCCGCGCCGTGCCGTGCGTCTTCTCCGCCTTGCGAACCAGGAAGCCGTGGATCAGCGTGGGCGTAGGGCCTGTGTCTGGTTCGTCGAGTTCGAGGGTGGAGGAGAGTTCGGCGATCTCCGTGTAGTCGGCCAGCGCCCAGGCGCTGGCGCTGGCGGTGTTCGAGACCAGCGGGTCGGCGCCCATGGTGAGGCCGCCGACGGCGACGGCTGCGGACATGCGTTCGCGGATGAGGTCGTAGAGCACGAGGCCGGCAAGCCGGCCGCCTTCCGCATGCAGCGTTGTCGTCCGGCAGTCGATGTAGTAGTCCGAGCGCTGGCCGCTGGCGAGTGTGAAGTCGCCAAGCTTGAAGGAGAGCGTGGCGATGAGGTTGAGGAGGGCGGTGCGGTTGTCGGTGGGCATGACTGAGGCGATTGTAGCGGAGGTTGCTTAGTTTCCCGGCAGGCCGCGTCGACGCGAACCGCGGAGGGCCAAGTCGACCGTTGTCTCCAGACGGATGAGGCGATGCTCGTGATCGGCGACGGTGCGAGCGAGCGCTCTTGAGTCCTCCGACAGGCGATTGAGTTCTTCGCTCACGAGAAGAATCTTCTTTGTTGTGGCGAAGGCGTCGGCGAGCAGGCTCATGCTACGGACTTCCGCATCTCTTGAATCTTATCCAGGTTATCGCGAATCTCTGAGCGGGCGGAGCGAATGGAGGCGAGAGCTCCATCAAGCGCCTCGTTCATCTCGCGCAACAATGTTGCCAAGGTCTTCTGCTCGGAGGCGGAGGTATGCTCTTCGTAGGCGTGAATGCCGCGACGAAGAATTTCTCCCGACGAGACGCTGTCCCTGTTCGCCAGCTTTTCAAGGCGCTTCTTCTCGTTTGGGCGCAACAGAACCACGGTGCGGGCTGGTGCGGGTTTGGTCGAAGCTGCCATGTCGAAATCGTAGCACATGTGCATACCATGTGCATGCTGGCTGCCGCTCACTTCATTATGCGGTCTAGGTGACGGTAGCCGCCGGTGGCGAGAAGGACGGTGAGGAACACGAACGCGTTGTAGGCGCTATGTACCACAGCGGATGCGGCGACGGACCGTGTCTTCACGCGCACATAGGTCAACAGCAGAGAGACCGAGAACAGCACCAGCAGCGCGGCCCAGAGGTGCGAGACCTGCTGCGCGTGGATCAGGGCGAAGAGGACGCTGCTAAAGACGGCGGAGAAAGCGTAGCCGCCAGTGGTGAGGCTGTTACTTGTGCGCCAGCGGAGGCGGGCTTCGTCGGCGCGCGGCAGGTTGAGCCAGTCATAGGCGATAGCGAAGGCGGGCAGGAGGAAACCGCGGAAGCATATCTCCTCGAAGATGGGCGCAACGACGACGCCGAAGAAGGTGACGAGCCACGCATCGGAGGTTGTGGCAAAGAACTCGTCGATGGGCATCGTCTTCGGCGGCGTGATGAAGTTGGTGACAATCTGCATCATCGCGCCGAGGAGAAGGCCGAGACCCGCGAGTTTGCCTGCCTGGGCGCGCGCTGCGGGCCAGTTCCAGCTGAGGCCGTCGAGGAACCCCCGGCGCCAGACGATGGGGTAGAAGAGGCCTGCGGCGAGCAGAGTAACGGCGTAGGTGGAAGCTTCGATGGCGATCTGGAGTTTGGGGTGAAGAACATCGATGGCGCCAGCCTGGGCAGCGGCGGGAGATTTGCCGAGGAGCAGAGCGGCGAGTTCCAGCAGAAGCAGGACCATCCCTGTGAAGCTGACGAAGAGCAGCGCGTGGCCGAGATTGGGAATGCGGCGGGGCGCAAGGATCGGTGCGGGGCCGTCCTGGCGGGCCGCGAGTTCATCCCGGATTTCGTCGGGGAGGGTGCTCATGCGGATCGCTTCTGGGGTGATGCCCCGTTCTTCTTCGTCGATCTCCTCGCGACCTTCTTCGGCGTCGCGGAGGGGCGCGCGGTGGGCATGCCAGTTTTCTTCTCCGGCGCGACGAACTTCCCGCGTGGCGTCTTGATGCGATCCGGTGTGGCGGCGATGTCGAGCGGCTGGGCACCGGCGTGGCTGGAGGGGCCGCTGCCGTTGGATGAGGTGAGGGATGCAGCTGCGCCGTTCGCTTTGTAATGGCGCGCGAGGAAGCTACCGGTGTACGACGTGGGCACGGTCGCGATCTGCTCCGGCGTGCCGTGCGCGACAATGCGTCCGCCGCGCTCGCCGCCCTCCGGTCCCATGTCCAGCACATAGTCGGCGTTGCGCACGATATCGAGATTGTGCTCGATGATGATGACGGTGTTGCCGAGGTCGGTGAGCCGGTGCAGCACTTCGAGCAGGCGGCGCACATCGTCGAAGTGCAGCCCGGTAGTGGGTTCGTCGAGCAGGTAGAGGGTGCGGCCGGTCTGGCGTTTGGAGAGCTCGCGCGCCAGCTTCATGCGCTGCGCCTCGCCGCCGGAGAGCGTGGTGGCGGACTGGCCGAGGTGGATGTAGCCCAGGCCGACGTCGACCAGGGTTTGTAGCTTGGCTGCTGCGGTTGGTATGTCTCTGAGGATGGGCAGTGCGTCGCGATGGGCAGGTCGAGCAGGTCGGCGATGGAGTAGCCGTTGAACTTCACCGCGAGCGTCTCCTGATTGTAACGTCGTCCGTTACAAATCTCGCAGAGGACGTAGACGTCGGGCAGGAAGTTCATCTCGATGCGGCGCTGGCCCTCGCCTTGGCACGCCTCGCAGCGTCCGCCCACCACGTTGAAGGAGAACCGTCCGGGCTTGTATCCGCGCTCGCGCGACTCCGGCAGCATGGCGAAGAGATCGCGCATGGCCGTAAACACGCCCGTATACGTCGCCGGATTCGACCGCGGCGTGCGCCCAATCGGCGACTGGTCAATCTCGATCACCTTGTCGAGCTGGTCGATGCCGATGACCCGCCCATGCTGGCCGGGGTCCTCGCGCGAGCCATACAGCTCGCGGGCCAGCGCGCGATAAAGGATATCTGTAACCAGAGTTGATTTTCCCGAGCCCGACGACGCCCGTGACGACCGTCATCACGCCGAGAGGGAAGTGCGCGGTGACGGATTGCAGGTTGTGCGCGTTCGCGTTCTCCACCGTCAGCCACTTGCCGGTGAGCGGGCGCGGCTCACTGCGCGCGACGATCTCGATCTTTCCAGCAAGATATTGCCCAGTGAGCGAGGCTGGATTGTCCATGATGTCCTGCGGTGTGCCCGCGGCGATGAGATGGCCGCCGTTCTTCCCGCGCCGGGGCCGAGATCGAGCACGTAGTCTGCCTTGCGGATGGTGTCTTCGTCGTGCTCAACCACAAGGACGGTGTTGCCCAGATCGCGCAGGTCTTCCAGCGCGGAGATGAGCCGCTGATTGTCGCGCTGGTGCAGGCCGATGGAGGGCTCATCCAGCACATAGAGCACGCCGCGCAGGCGCGAGCCGATCTGCGTCGCGAGCCGGATGCGCTGGCCCTCGCCGCCGGAGAGCGTCGCGGCGGAGCGATCCAGCGACAGATAGTCGAGGCCGACCGCGTTGAGGAACTCAAGTCGCTCCACGATCTCGCGCTGCAGCCGGTCGGCGACGATGCGGTCGCGCCCGGTGAAGTGCATGGCGCGCGCACTGGCCAGGGCACGCTCCAGAGACAGTGCCGTGAAATCCGCAATCGACCGCGCCTCTCCCGCGATCGGCACCGTCACCGCCAGCGACTCCGGCCGCAGCCGCTTGCCCTTGCAGCGCGGGCATGTCGTCGCGGACATGTACTGCATCATGTACTCGCGGTAGCCCTCGGACTTGGTGTCGTCGAGGTTCGATCGCAGGTACGCGAAGATGCCGTGGAAGCCGGTGCGGCCGGCCTCGTTCTTCGGCGGGCCGTAAAGCAGCAAGTCCTGCTGCGGCTTGGGCAGTTCGCCGAACGGGAGCTTCAGGTTGATCTTGTACTTCTCCGCGGCGAGCTTGATGAGGCGCAGCAGGTAGGTCGAGCCGGAACCCGGGCCCATCGCGCCGTCCAGCAGCGGCTTCGACCAGTCGGCGATGGTCTTCGCCGGGTCGAAGTCGTAGATGCTGCCCAGGCCGTGGCACTCGGGGCAGGCGCCGTAGGTGGAGTTGAAGGAGAAGCTGCGCGGCTCCAGGCGCGGCACGTCGATGCCGCAGTCCGGACAGGCCATCGAGGAGGAGTAGAGTGTCTCCACCTGCGCGCGGTTCGCGCCCTGGATGCCGATGAGCACGAGGCCGTTGGTCATCTGCAGCGCCTTGAGGACGGAGGTTTCCAGGCGGCGCGTATCGAACTTTGTGGCTGCCGTTCGCCGCCGTCTCGCCGCGGGACAGGCTTGAGGATGATGCGGTCGACGATGGCCTCCACCGTGTGGTTCTTGCGCTTGTCGAGGCGCATGCCCTCGGTCAGCTCCGTCATCTCGCCGTCGATGCGCGCGCGGAAGCCCTGCTGGTCCAGCGCCTCCAGCTCCTCGCGGAACTCGCCCTTGCGCCCGCGCACCAGCGGCGCGAAGACGGTGATGCGCTCGCCGGGCGCCTGCGCGACGATGCGCTCGACGATCTGGTCGGCGGTCTGGCGGGTGATGGGCAGGCCGCAGTTGGGGCAGTGCGGCTGGCCGACCGAGGCGTAGAGCAGGCGAAGGTAGTCGTAGATCTCTGTGATGGTGCCGACAGTGGAGCGCGGGCTGCGCGAGGTGGTCTTCTGCTCGATGGAGATGGCGGGCGAGAGGCCGTCGATGGCGTCCACGTCGGGCCGCTCCATCTGGTCTAAGAATTGGCGCGCGTAGGCCGATAAGGTCTCTACATAGCGACGCTGGCCCTCCGCGTAGATGGTGTCGAACGCCAGCGAAGACTTGCCCGAGCCGGAGAGTCCGGTGACCACGGTGAGCGTATTGCGCGGGATGGAGACGGAGACGTTGCGCAGGTTGTGCTGCCTTGCGCCGCGCACCGTGATGTGGGTAATGGCCATGCGATTCTGTTGGCCATATACACCCCACAGGCTGCTCCGGAGTCAATGGGCCAAGCCTATAGAATACGGCATTCTGACCCTCGGATGGAAACGCTGGACGAGGCCGCAAAGATGCTGCGCCGGCCCGACAGCCAACCCAGGATCGAGGCCGCGTATCTTAGTAAGCAACGAAAGTTGTATCTTTTGTCACTTACTCACAGATTGAATTCCTGCAACAATAACTTTGGCTTTGCTTCAACTTTTTTATCTAATCCGCGCAGTCAGCCACAGCAAGTGAAAGTAGAGGATATTCGTCCGTTGAGCGATTCGGTTGTGTTGGTGTGTGCGGTGCTGGCGTCGTTGGCCTCTGGGGTGCTGGTGGCCTATGGTCTCTGCGTGGCGATGTTCGGCATCTTCCGCATGCATGCCCGCGCAGGTGACGACGCAGTCCAAGGCGCGGGTCGCAGAGCCGGCGCAAATCGTCGAGGGCTAGACTCAAGCCGCCGTCCTCAATTCCAGCCCGTCGCAATCCTGCTCTTTGGGCGATAATCACAGTCGTGTCCAGTCTGAAACTTACGCTTGCTGTTACCGGCGCCAGCGGCTCTGTCTTTGCCGCGGAGATGCTGCGCGCGCTGGACGCCGATGCGCGCGTGTCGAAGGTTGACTTCATTCCGTCGGAGGCTGCGCTGCGCGTCTTTGCGGAAGAGATGCAGTTGAGCGGGCGCAATGGGCTGGTGGAGAAACTGCTGGGCGCGGGCAGCTCGCAGAGCAAGATCGAGCAGCATACGGAGGCGGACATCGGCGCCAACGTCGCCAGCGGGAGCTATCGCTCGGATGGGATGATCGTGCTGCCGTGCACGCATGGGCACGCTGGCTGGGATCGCCAATGGCATGGCGTCGAATCTGATCGAGCGCGCGGCCGATGTTTGTCTGAAGGAGCGCCGCCCGCTGATCTTGTGCGTGCGCGAGACGCCGTTCAACCGCATCCATCTGCGCAACATGCAGCTCGCGTCGGATGCAGGCGCGACCATCTTTCCCGGTGATGCCGACGCTCTACAACCAGCCGCAGAGCACCACCGAGATGGCGCGGCAGTTTGTGGACCGCGTGCTGGCGCACATTGGGCTGCCGCAGCCGGGCGCGTTTGAGTGGAAGGGCGACTAGCGGCTGCGTTTTATTTCAGCGGCTTGCCGAACTCTTCGCCGAATACGGTGTGGCCCATCTCGAAGCGGCCGCCGTTGAACTTGTCCGGGCCCTTGCAGGTGTCCGACGCCGAGCAGCGCGACCACCCAGTAGCTCATGGGCAGGCGGAGCACCTCATGCACCTTCTCCTGCTCGAAGCCCTCCATGGGCGCGGTGTCGTAGCCCATCACCTCGGCCATCAGCATCATGTGGGTGAAGGCGATCATCACCATCTTGTTCAGCCAGCCGTGCATCTCGTCGCTGGAGAAGTGGAGAGGTAGTTGGGCACGCAGTTGCGCGCCTGGTCGGCGTAGCCCTCGGGCATGCCGCCCTCGAGTCCCTGGTAGAGCATCAGGTCGAGGTCCTTGCGCCAGCCGTCGGCGTCGCCGCAGGCCACGATGACCGCGGAGGCCTCCTCCACCTTGGCCTGGTTGTAGGAGGCGGCGCGCAGGCGCTTCTTCTGCTCCTCGCCCTGCACCACGATGAAGCGCCACGGCTGCATGTTGTATCCGCTGGGCGCGCTCAGGCCGGCTTCGAGGATCTTGCGCAGGTCTTCGGGCGGGATGGGGGTGCCGTCGAAGCTGGGCGTGGCGCGCCGCTCGCGGATCGCCTGGCTCAAGCTCTTTTCATGCTTCGCGGTCTTCGCCATCATGCTCTTTTCTATTCGTCGGCTACTTCAAGAGGTCAGGGCTAAGGCTTCTGTTCACCCACCCCTGCCTATCGACGGTCCACAAGCTCTATTGGATGCGGATAGCTCGAAACGTCGCAGACCCTATGCTTGAAACTCCACAATGTCGGCCCAAAAAGAGGCCACCCCGCAATTCGCGGCAAATCTCAAACGATTTCAAAGATAGCACCCAATTGCTCTAATGCGCATCGTGAGAACTCCATCCCAGGAATGCCGTTGTCGCCGGTGGTAGCCTTTGGAATGTGTTGCGGCAAGCCCTCACAACAAAACGGCTGACTCTGCGCCGTTGGAAGGACTCTGACTGCGAGCCGTTTCGCAGCATAAATGCCGACCCGCGCGTAATGGAGTTCATGCCCGGGCTGATGACGTCCGCAGAGTCCGACCGAATGGTGGAGCGCATGGAAGGCCACTTTGAGCATCATGGCTTTGGGCTCTTCGCGGCTGAGATCAGAGAGAGCGGACTCTTGGCCGGTTTCGTCGGGCTTGCCGTTCCCGAATTCACCGCTCCGTTCACACCCTGTGTCGAAATTGGCTGGCGGTTGGCGCAGGACCACTGGGGACAGGGTCTGGCGACCGAAGGTGCGCGAGAGGTGCTGCGCCATGCCTTCAGTGATCTCGGGCTGGCTGAAGTCGTCTCCCTCACCGTTCCTGGCAATCTTCGTTCGCGCCGCGTGATGGAACGGCTGGGCTTGGCGCGCGATGCGCATGGAGACTTTGACCATCCAAAGCTGCCCGAGGGACATCCGCTGCGCCCCCATGTGTTGTATCGACTGGATCGGGAGACTTGGACAGGGAATGAAAGAGGCCCTGACTG
Organism: uncultured Acidobacteriaceae bacterium; assembly: GCA_963808025.1. GTDB lineage: Bacteria > Acidobacteriota > Terriglobia > Terriglobales > Acidobacteriaceae > Edaphobacter. The sequence goes on from CAWEEI010000001.1 coordinate 353,837, forward strand.
AGCGTGTACTCAATCAGGGCCGGAGTGAAACCAGCCAAAATCAATGGGAACTTTTATTAAATCAGGAGAGCAGTCCGTTGAGGCCGTTGGGAAAGAAAACGCCCGTAGCCTTGGCACCAATGGTAGTGGCACCCCCGCCGGTGACGATGTTCAACACCTGCGAGGTATTGCGCGAGAAGGCGATCACATTGGTGTTGTCGGCGTCGACGATCTGACTGCGCGTAATGTTGGCGCCGCCGGCGAGAGAGACGGTGACCGTGCCGGGTGTCAGGCCGAAGTCGTCCGGGTTGGGGGCAGAGGAGAGCGCGGCGAGGGAGAGGGCCGCGCGCAGCGTGGATATCTTTTGGGTCAGTGTCTGGTATCCGAGTGAGTTGATGGGGTCGAGCGCGTTGATGGTGGTGCGAACGAGGCCGGCGTGGTACGCCTCCACCGCCAGGATGCCCGTAGCCGCGGCCAGATAGGTCTTGCCCGTGGTGCCCGTGGTGAACAGCGGAGCTGCTCCGTGGTAGGCCGTGACGCCGACATCCTCGAAGATGTACGCGCCAATCAGGAAGTTGGCGTCGTTCGGCAAAAGGATCGAAGGTTGGCCCGATCAGCGCGGCCGCCGCCAGTGTGTTGAAGGAGGTCATCAGGTCGATCTGCGGTTGCGCCACGGCAAGCGAGCCCAGAGCGGAGCGAAGGAAGGCGACGTGCTTGCCTTCTTCGACCGCCGTCTCACCGCGTAGGAGGCGACCGCGAGGTTGGCGAAGGGCACCTTGGGCGTTGCCTTCACCGTGACCGTACCCTGCGTGCCCGTGCCGGTGATGCCCTGCACCATCGCGCCCGTGGGATAGAGCGAGTTGGCCGTGCTGATGTTGGTGCCGAAGGCGGCGAGGTAGTAGAAGTTCGCCTCAAGGTACTCGAGGTTGAGCGCGAAGTTGAGGATGTCGGTGTCGCCGAAGGCGGTGACCGTGTTGGCCGCCTTTGCGATTCCGGGCATGGCGAGAGCGGCGAGGGCCGCCCCGCCGCCCACCAGCAGCGCGCGGCGGTTGGCGATGACGTTATCGAGAATCTGAGTTTCCTGGGATGCCATGTGAGTGTGTCCTTGGGCTGGGTTACAGCCGACTTAGCTCTGGGTTACGCTGATGTTTCCGTTGAGGCCGCTGGGGAAGAAGCCGCCCGACTTGACGCCCGCGCCGCTTCGCCGCCGTGCCGTAGACGATATGCAGCACCTGGTCGGTGTTGCGCGCATAGGCGATGGCATTGGCGCTGGTAGCGGCGACGATAGAGCTGGGCGTGGCGATCGTTGTGGCCGTGAGCGGCACGGTGCCGGTGGGGACGGTCAGCGTGGTCTCATTGCCGCCGCCCAGAGTCGCGCGCAGCGTGGAGACCTTGTTGGCGTAGCCCAGATAGAGATAGCCCGAGTTGGCAATGTTCTGCGCGGTAAGGTACGTGCGGACGTAGGCAGCGTGGTAGGCCTCGACCGCCATGATGCCGGCAGCGGCGGAGAGGTATCCCGCAGCAATGCCCGCGGTGCTGATGAGCGGCGCGGCGCCTGCGTAGGCGGTGACGCCCACATCCTCAAAGATGAACGCGCCGACTACAAAGGCATCGAAGCTGGCATAGGGATTGAAGGTGGACGCAATGCCGGCGGCTGAGGCGAGAGCGTTGAAGGAGTTGACGATGTCGATCGCCGGACGCGCGACCGCCGCGGAGCCGAGGGCCGAGCGCAGAAAGCGCACGTGCTGTTGCTCGTCGTAGGCAATTTCATTGAGGATGTTCTGCTGCGCGCTGCTGAGGCCGGTGACCTGTGAGCCGCCGGTGACCGTCCCGGCACTCGATCCGGCGTCAGCGGACGAGAGCCCAGAGCCGGTTGCGGCATGAAGATAGAACTCCGCCTCCAGGTATTCCAGGTTAAGTGCGAAGTTCAGAATGTCCGTATCGGTGTAGGTTGTGGTTGTTCCGGCGCTGCTGGTGCTGCTGCACCCTGCAAAGACAGTGGCAGCTCCTGCCGCGCCCACGCCTGCGAGAAACTTACGCCGGTTGACCCCTTTGTTATAAAGCTCACTCAGTTTATCCACGTCGATTACCTCTCCTGGTTCCAGCGTCTGGGCTTCCTCGTTCTTCTCAAGAACGACTCAGATCAGCAATCGGATTGGAGAAAGATCCACGTTATTTAGTTGCATCGCAAAAGTGGCGCACGTCGGCGCCAACCTCTCGCGATGTCGATTGCGAGTGGTCAAGACTGCTCATCGGGCGCGCAGAACGACTTTCTTTAGCGGCGATTCGCGGCTCCTTACGCCCGACTGCTCTCAAGTTCTGTAACGGGAATGGATACTATTTGATCTCCGCCATCGCCTGCTCGCTGGCGAAGGGAGGCTGACCGGCGGTCTCGGCGATCACGCGAATCCCATGAAAGGGCTTGCGCATCTCCGGATAGGCCGCGGCCAATGCACTGGCCGCGGCATCATTTCGCGTGCGTGCCGCAGCGGGATCGGCGGGTGCGCCTGCGGTAGCGGGATCGACGTGCAGGCGCGCAACGATGTCGAGGCTGGACGGGTCGGGCGAATCGTCGACGCCCAGGCTGGTGAAGTGATACTCCGCTCCATCTCCGCCCTTCACCACCAGCGGCGCGTCGACACTGACGCCGTCGGAGAGCGCGGGCGGGGCGGCAGCGGCGGCCTCGGTTCGCAGCTTTTCCAGATGCGTGCTGACCACGAAGTCGGCGGGCTGCAGCAGCTTCTCCGCGGCCTGGTAGTAGAGCCACGCATTCCACGGCTGCTTGGCTGTTGCCATCTGCCGCGCCTGTGTCCAGTACCAGAGTCCGTCGTGGCTGGCGGCGGTGGTCGCCTTGGGATAAAAACCGGCGAGCAGCCACTTGCCTTGCTCCTGCCGCATCAGCAACGAGAGCCGCCACGGAGCTGGAGCCGCTGCGCCCGCCGCGGGCGTAATGTTCACGATCGCGAAGCCATACTTCCCCAGCGGGAGCGCAGGCACCAGAAAGTCCGCCTCCATGGTCGAGCGGTTCAGCGAGCAGTAGAACTGCGCGTCAGTCGCACTGCCGTCCGGATTGCGTTGCAGTGTGCTTGCATCCAGCACGTACACCTGATCGACAGTCGCCACGCCGCCGGCCAGTTTCGGAGCGGTCACGGCGACGAGATACTGCAGTCCGCCAAAGTTCTTCACCACCTCGGCCACGGTAAGCGCGCGCAGACTGGCCGCATCATTGGCTTGGATCTTAAGCGCGAGGTCGCGTGCCGCGTCTGCCAACCCGTTGCGTTCGGCATCGGAGAGTCCTGACTGGGTGGTGCATGTCTCGGCGCGCACGACGCGGCCGCCGGCAGCAAAGAGTGCCCCGATCAGCACAGTTGCCGCAATCTCCCGCCCTGAAGTGATGCGCATACTCTCCACCGAAGTTCAGTCTAGTACACAGGTAGGACGTTGCGCGCCCGCCAACGTCCTATACCCTATAGGCAAGTGCTCTCTTCCCTCCCAACTCGCAGTGTCTGCCGCCTCATCGCTGGAGCAGCCGCCATTCTGCTTGTCTGTTGCTTCGGAGGCAGCGTCTGTCTCGCGCAATCCTCAGGCCTGCCCGCGACGCAGCCCACCCAGCTTCCTGTTGCAGCGCCTGCGTCCATATCCACGCCAACACCCGCGCCGGTTGCAAAAACAAATCCAGCGCATCCCGCCAAGGTGACCTACGCGGACGGCCGGCTCGAAGTGGCCGCGGACAATTCGAGCCTCAATCAGGTGCTGCGCGAGATCTCCCGCAAGACAGGAATGAAGATCACTGGCGGGATCGGCGACGAGCGCGTCTTCGGCACCTATGGCCCGGGCCCGCCGGGAGAGATATTGGCGAGCCTGCTCGACGGCACGGGCAGCAACATGCTGCTGCGCGAGAGTTCCACCGACGCACCCGACGAGCTGATCCTCACTCCGCGCGAGGGCGGCCCCACGCCTCCCAACCCCAACGCGCCGGGATACGACGATGACCAGCCCGATCAACCGGCTGCCACTCCGCAATGGGTGACGCCAGGAGCTACGCCGCCTGGCCCCGGCTCCTCATCCAATCCTGCGGCAGCCTCTTCCGGTCAACTGCCGATGGCCTCAGGAGCAGACGCGGCCCCCGCGGCCTCCGGCGCAAACTCGCAACCGACCGGCGACGTTCCCCAATCGCCGAATGGAGTGAAGACGCCCGCTCAGCTCTACCAACAGCTGCAGCAGCTTCAGCAACAGCAGCAACAGCCCGCCAATCCCCAGTCTCCTGCCATCGGCGGAGAATAGAGCCAAACCCGAAAGTGCCGTCATTCTGGCGCAGCCAGAATCTCTGTATTGGCCCTTTGCCCCCTATTCGCCACTGAGCGATTTGCTCTATGGGCTTGAGGCTTGAATCATCGCAGACAAGAAACTTTAGTGACGTCAATGGTATGCGGATGGACGGCGAGGGGCGCGCCAGATGCATCCAAACAAGTGAGACCGAGAGGAGACAGTAAATGAGCCAGTATCCCAATCGCTTTCTGCGCCGATTACGCTCCCGGCAGGCGCTGGTATTAGCAGTCCTGTGCCTGGCAATCGGCATGCGCGCCTACGCGTCGGTCGCTCTCCTCATGGAAGAGCCCTTTGGCGAGTTTGGCGCCTTCAACCCGACCGGCCACGCGTCAGTCTATCTCAATCACATCTGCGCTGCCTCGCCCACCGAGCTGCGGGCCTGCCAGCCCGGCGAGTATGGCGTGGTCATCAGCCGATACCACAAGATCGACGGATACGACTGGATCGCCATCCCCATCATCCCCTACCTCTACGCCGTCGACGATGTCAGCGAGATACCGCTCTCAGTGAACAAGCAGCAGGAGTTCGCGCTGCGCGATGCCTACCGCCGCGCGCATCTTGAGGCTCTGGCGCCGGACCGGCGGCATGCGAAGAGCGCCGGGCGGCGAGTGGATCCAGCTGGTCGGGGTCGTCCTATGACCGGACGATCCATGGCTTCCAGGTGGACTCGACCGCTGAGCAGGACCAGCGCTTCATCGCCATCTTCAACGATCGCAGCAACGATGCGCCACTTCAACCTCTTCTTTCACAACTGCGCGGACTTCTCGCGCGCCGTGCTGGATATCTATCTGCCCCATGCGATCCATCGCAACTTCATCGCGGACGTGGGACTGACCACGCCCAAGCAGGTGGCGCGGTCGCTGGTGAAGTATGGCAAGGACCATCCCGAGGTGGAGATGTCGGCATTCGTCATCCCGCAGGTGCCGGGGAGCGTGCCGCGCAGCCATCCCGTGGACGGCGTGGCGGAGTCGCTGGTGAAGAGCAAGAAGTATCTGCTGCCGCTGGCGGTGCTGCAGTCCGGAGTTGACCGGCGGGGTGGTGGTGGCCTATCTGGCCGAGGGCCGGATGAAGCTGCCGAAGGACGCCATGGTCTTCAATGTGGATGACGAGGAGCTGGATCCCGGGCAGGCACCGCCGGTACGTACTTCGACTGCTGAGCCGTTAGCAGCTGGCAGCGATTCCTTGCCCGTCGTTCCATCTGTGTCTCAGCAAACTCCTCCGCTAACGCGTACGCAGTTGCCACCAGCTGCGAACGCGCCCACCTCACCCTAGGTTGTATCGATATATGGGCGAAGCGTAAAAAATGATTAATATTGAAATTGTCATCCCGAGCGTAGCGAAGGACCTGCTGTTTGCTCGTGTCGATACGACCTAGTGAGCAAGCTGCGATTTACCTCCGCTGGCTCCGCGCAACCGCCGCCTTCGCCTCGTTGTCGGCCTCGCGCTTACGTTCGGTGGCGCGCTTATCCCACTCCTGCTTGCCCTTGGCGAGCGCCAGCTCGCACTTCACGCGGCCCTTGCGGAAGTAGAGGCGCGTGGGGATCAGCGTAAACCCCTTCTGCTTCGTCAGGCCCTCGAGCTTGCGGATTTCGGCGCTGTGCAGCAGCAGCTTGCGCGTGCGCAGCGACTCGTGGTTCATCGCGTTGCCGTGGGAGAACGGGCCGATGTGCGCGTTCAGCAGAAAGCATTCGCCGTCCTTCAACAGGCCGTAGGCATCTTTGAGGTTGGCCTTGCCCTCGCGGATGGACTTCACCTCGGTGCCGCGCAGCGCGACTCCCGCCTCGAAGCGGTCGGAGAGGGCGTAGTTGTGGCTGGCTGCGCGGTTGAATGCGGCGTCGCGCATACCCGCGGCCACCGGGTCGCGGTCCTTCTGCTTCACCGCCGGCTTGGGTTGCGCGGCGACGGTCGGGTTGGAGAGCGAGCGTGGCATCTTATGACTTTTGCGGAGGTAAATCCGGCGGTCTGGCTGGGTCTCGTGGCCATGCCAGCAAGGCACTTCGAGGCCCATGCCGGAACATCTCAGTTTAACATGTTGATACAGAGGCCTCACCAGTTCGAGGTGTCGCCGTCTAACCTTTGCCGGTGTAGTTTTCGGCCAGCAAATAGATTTGTGAACCAAGCCGCGAGGCAGATGCCAACTGCCCGTGGACGAACCCTTGTAAGTATCACCTTCGAGAGGCTGTACGTGACCCGAATGCTACAATCGCCCGTGTCCCCCGATTGCCAGACAAGCCGTAAATTTGATCGCCGACGTTTGATTTCAGCCCGCTCCGGGCGTGCATCAGCGTGGCCGGCGTCGCCGCTTCTTCTGCTCGCCGCCTTCGCATTCGCCTCCACTCCCGCGCATGCCCAGACCGCGGGCACCTGGAACAAGCGCGGCCAACAGGCCGAACTGCGCGAGGACTACGACGCCGCCTACGAAGCCTATCTCCACGCGCACCAGAAGAAGCCTGGCGACATGCGCTATCAGGCGCGCCTGGACCGGATGCGCTTCCAGGCAGCCGCCGTGCATGTCGATCGCGGCCGCGTCCTGCGCCAGAGCGGAGACATCGCCGGCGCGCTGAACCAGTTCACTCGTGCGCTACAGATCGATCCCGGCAACGAGGCCGCGGCGCAGGAGATCCACGATGACCCAGGCCGCGGACAGGTCCCCGGCGCCTGCGGCCATGACCGCGCCGCCGGGCACCGCTGAATCGAACGCGGTGATCCGCGACATCGCCAGCGTCGCCGCGCCGCTTATCCTCAAGCCGCTGTCCGACGACCCCATCACCCTGCACATGGTCGAGGACACCAAGAACATCTATACCGCGATCGGCAAAGCCGCTGGGCTCAACGTGCTCTTCGATCCCGACTACACCTCGCGGCGCATTCCGGTCGACCTCACCAACGTCAGCCTTGAGGACGCCCTGCGCATCGTCGGCGAACATTGCGGGCACGTTCTACAAAGCCGGTCACCCCGGACACCATCTTCGTCGCCCAGGAACACACCCAGAAGCACACGCGACCTCGACGATCTCGCCGTCCAGACCTTCTATCTCACCAACTCCAGCCAGCCCAGCGACGCCAACGAGATCTACACGGCGTTGCGCCAGCTGCTGCCGCAGGACACCAAGGCCTTCCTCATCCCCTCGCAGAACGCCATCGTGGTGCGCGGCACGCAGGACGACCTGCTGCTGGCGGAGAAGATGATCAACGACCTCGATCGCACCAAGGCCGAGGTGGTGGTCGATGTTGCCATCCTCGAGGTCAACCGCGACAAGATCCGCAACCTGGGCATCACGCTGCCGCAGTCGTTCGGCATCACCCCGCAGGCGAGCCAACAGTCACCACCAACACCAGCACCACCACCACGCACCACCGGGACCACCACCACCAGCTCCTCCGGCTTCACCCTGAACACGCTGGCCAACACTCAACGCCACCAACTTTGCGGTCACCATCTCGGGCGGCACGGTGAATGCGCTGCTCTCCGACGCCGACACGCGCGTGCTGCAGAACCCCAGCATGCGCGCCACCGACGGGCAGCAGGCCACGCTCAAGATCGGCTCGCGGATTCCCATCGCCACGGGCTCCTACTCGGCCGGCGCGGCCACCGGCATCACCGCCGGCATCGGCGTGCAGACCCAGTTCAGCTACATCGACGTCGGCGTCAACATCGACATGACCCCGACCATCCATCTGGATCGCGAGGTCACCCTCAAGCTCGACGTGGAGAACTCCACGCAGAGCGGCTCCGTCACCATCTCCGGCGTCACCGAGCCCATCATCGGCACGCGCTCGGACAAGACGCACCATCCAGCTACGCGATGGCGAGCCGTGCCTGCTGGCCGGCATCCTCACCAAACAGGACAACACTACCAACAGCGGCACGCCCGGCCTCTCCGAGCATTCCGTCTGCTCAAGTACTTCTTCGGATCGGTCTATAAAGAGAACGACCAGGACGAGGTGGTCTTCATCCTGATCCCGCACATTGTGCGCGAGTCCGTGCTGACCCGGCTGAACACCCGCGCCATCGACACCGGCACCGTCGGACAATATCGAGCTGCGCCGCGACCCCAACGCCGTCGACGAGCTCCAGTCCGACAACTCCGCGCAGGCCACCCCCGCTGCGGGCTCGACCACCAGCGCCGCCAACGCCGCCACCGCCATGGTGCAGCAGATGAAGCAGCAGGCCATGCCGCCCACGCGTCCCGGCGCCGGCACACAGGCGGCGGCACAGCCCGCGGTCGCCGGCAGGCCCGCCCATCCAGTTCGCCGTGCTTCCGTCCGTCTCCACGCAGGCCGTTGGCAGCACCTTCCGCGCCAGCATCGCGGCTGGCTGGCGCGCATGACGTCTACTCCGTGCCGCTGCAGATCCAGTTCGATCCCAAGGTGCTGCAACTGGTCAACGTCGACGCAGGCGGACTGCTCGGCGGCGACGGCCAGCCGGTCGCCCTGGTGCATCGCGACGAGGGCAACGGCCTGGTGACCATCTCCGCGTCGCGCCCGCCGGGCGTCGCCGGCGTCGATGGCCAGGGCGAGGTCTGCATCCTCACCTTCAAGGCGCATCGCCGCGGGCGACTCCAACATCACCCTGGTCAAGGTCGGCGCCAGGAACAGCTCCATGCTTAGCCTGCCCGCTGTCGGCTCGCCGGCCGTGGTCCATGTGAAGTGAGGGGCGGCGTATGAGAGAGTGGGTGCAAAGGTGCAGGTTCAAGGTTCAAGGTTCGAGGTTCACGCGCCCTGCCCCGAACCTCGAACCTCGAACCTCGAACCTTGCGCCCGACGCCGGCCTCACCCTCATCGAACTCATCATCACCGTCGCCATCGTCGGCATCCTCGCCTCGGCCGCCCTGCCGCTGGCGCGCTTCACAGGTCAAGCGCGAGAAGGAGCGCGAACTCCGCCGCGACCTGTGGGAGATGCGCGACGCCATCGACCGCTACAAGGACGCCGCCGACCGCGGAGGCATGCAGATCAAGGTCGACAGCCTGGGCTATCCGCCGGACCTCCAGACCCTGGTCGATGGGGTCGACGTGCAGGACAAGAAGGTCAGGTTCCTGCGCGCCATCCCGATCGATCCCATGACCAAGTCGACCGACTGGGGCATGCGCTCCAACCAGGACGACGCCGACTCCACCTCGTGGGGCGGCCAGAACGTCTTCGACGTCTACACCAAGAGCGACGGCACCGCCCTCGACGGGACGAAATACAGCACATGGTGAACCGCGTCCCATCCCGCGCTGATATGGCCCCGAATGACAGGGTGCCTCATCCATCGCAAAGCGATGGGTGGGATGTAAGACCTGCGCGCAGCTGGGTGCCCCAGGTCTCGCATCTGAGACCTGGGAATTCTACCCCTGACTCCTCCGACTCCGGCTTCACCCTGCTCGAACTCCTGATCGTCATGGTCATCATCGCGACCCTTGCCGCCATGGCCATCCCCGCTTATACGCGCAACGTGCAGGCGGCGCGCGAGGCTGTCCTCCGCGAGGACCTGCAGGTGATGCGCACGGCCATCGGCTCCTACACGGTGGACAAGCAGAAGGCGCCACAGTCGCTGGACGATCTGGTCACCGCGGGATACCTCAAGGCCATCCCCATGGACCCTATCACCCGCCGCACCGACACCTGGACCACCTCGCAATCCGACATGATGTCCACCATCGACCAGACCGAGTCCGGCATCGACGACGTCCACACCAGCTCCCAGGCCCTCGCCATCGACGGGACGATCTACAGCAGTTGGTGACGCCTCTCTACATCTTCCAGAATTTTACGGAGTACAATTGCCCGTCACGATAGCCCGCATCCTCCTGCTGTTTGCCCTGATGTTTGTCGCCCCAAGGATCGCGGTCAGGAATCCAAATCGGGCAAAGGTGGGGACAGAAGCGCCAGCTCATCCGGTCGGGGCAAAAGAGAGCCGATGGGCTTTGGCCGCATCGTACGGCGTGCCGCTGGCAGTGACCGTTCTGTTCGCTGCCTACTTCACCTGGCCCAGACCCCGGCATTGACCATGGCAGGACAAACACATCGGAGAAGCTAGTGCGGAATCCCCCTTGCTATAGAGTCATCCCCTCGTATGCGGTCATTCCCATACCTCGTACGCCGTCATCCTGAACGAAGTGAAGGACCCCTGTATTGGCTCTTTGCATTCGACCTTGACAAGCCCTATACAATTAAAAGAGGAAACTAGGAAGGGTCTAGCAAGGCGAGATCGCGCCAGGATCTGTCGTGGCTTTCCATAGAAATCCGGGCTGGGTGGCCCCATATCGCTTTTGTTTTGAATACTTTGATACTTAAGCCGTTTTTTGAGTATCTTGCAAATCCGGTCGGGGTACTTTTGGTGAAAAATTACTTGACTAACCCACCGCGTTCCGGTAGAGTTGGGTTAGTCAAGGTGACGCCATGAACGGAATGCCCAAAACCCTAGTCCAAGCCATCCGGTACTTTTCCGATCCGCAGACCTGCATAAACGCCGTCGCCCTCATGCGCTGGGAAGATGGAAGCCCGGTCTGCCCATATTGCGCGAAGGCCCAAGATGGCAAGCGCAACCACTACTGGCTCCAGTCTCAAAAGCGGTGGAAGTGCTACGGTTGCCGCAAGCAATTCAGCGTCAAGGTCGGCACGATCTTTGAGGACTCCGCCATCGGACTCGACAAATGGATGGTGGCCCTGTGGATGCTGTGCAACTGCAAGAACGGCGTCTCCAGTTATGAAATCGCCCGCGACCTCGGCATCACCCAGAAGTCGGCATGGTTCGTCCTTCAGCGGTTGCGATTGGTGCTGAAGACTGAGAACCCGCCACTCATGGGACGCGGTATCAAAAACGCGGTGGAGATCGACGAAACCTTTGTGGGAGGCAAATTCAAGAACATGCACGCGAAGCGTCGCATCGCTCTGAACGTAGACAATGAACAGTCCGATAACAAGACAGCCGTGATGGGGATGCTCACTCGCGACACGCGCGAGGTTCGCGCAAAGGTGATTCCCAATGTACGGCGCGATACGCTACAGGCCGAAATATTAAAGAACATCGAACCGTGGGGAACGCGCATTTACACCGATCAGCACACTGGATACGAGGGTCTGGAGAAGACACGCTTCATTCACGAGACGGTGAATCACATGAAAGAGTACGTTCGTGGCAACGTCCACACTCAGGGGATCGAAAACTTTTGGTCGCTATTGAAGCGGTCTTTGTCGGGTACCTACGTTGCGGTCGAGCCGTTCCATTTGGACCGCTACCTCGACGAACAATGCTTCCGCTATAACAACCGCAATAACATGGACGACTCGGCACGGTTCACCAAAGCTCTATCCCAGGTCGCTGGAAAGCGGCTCACATGGAACGAACTCACAGGCAAGGCCGTGGGGTCATGCTAAGGGTTTACGTGGCCCTCTTCGGGGACGTACTTCCATTTCTTATGCTTTGAAGTCTTCTCTGATTTCGCCGCCTCGATTGCGGGCTGCGCGTCGGCGCGGGAAACAGACAAGACCTTCGCAAGCGCAGTCTTGAACAGCCGGTTCTCTTTGCTCGAAGATGAAGGCTTGATCTTCATTGCCTCAACTCTACCACCCAAGACTCCACAGGAGCATGTATACTTGCTTAAACGGCCTTGACCGCATCCCATTGTCAAGGGATACGGCCAGACCGTTCAAGAATCGGGGCATAGCACACAGCTCCTCTCTGCTGCTTTCACAACCTTTGCGGGGTTGGGGTGATAGCAGGCGGTTAAAATAACGGTTCATTGGCCTCTCAGAACATCGAGGGGCCAAGGTACTTAATGCGCAGCACTGCGCGGCACACTAAGGTGCGGGCTTGCAAAGCAGCATCAGCATCATCATCTACAGGTAACTCAGGGGTGTTACCGGGCACTGCCGGTTAGAGGGTATCAGCCTCGCTGCGCAACAGACTTCGAAGCGCGCGGCTTGTGGAGGCTTCCTGCTGAACATAGGGCGACCTATGAAGCGAGTCGATCTCCACGTTGGAGGCTCTAAACTGAACCCGGTTCTCACCGGGAAATCGTCAAGCTCTGCCAACGGGTAAAGGATAGCAAATTGGTAAGTGGAAAACTGGCAATTTAATTTAAATCAATAACTTACCTGAAGCAGTGGGTTAGGCAAGTCAATTAGTGCCGTACTTTTCCCCGTGTTTTCAAGATTTTAGCACTTTTCGGGGGGGAGGGGGCCCTCCAAACCAGAGGGAAGGACGGGGTTCAGGCAAAGCCGGTCCTGGGCGAGGCCTACGCACTCGCACAAAAGGGTGCATACTACGTCTAACAACATGTGGGGCTGCGTCCGTCCGCAGGGTGCGCGGCCACTCGGGAGAATTCCTATGCGTCCTGTCCCTTACCTCGCGGCCCTGTTTGCAATAGCCTCTGTGGCCTATGCCCAGCAGGCTCCTTCGTCTCCGGCGCCCGCCTCGGCCCCTCCTGCCGCGACCACCACAGCCACGCCGGATGCAGCCAAGCCGGACGCTACTGCGTCCGATGCGACCAAAACTGACGAGACCAAGACTGACGCGAACAAGCCCCCTGCGTCTAAGACCGATTCCGCCAAGACCGAGGTTCTGCCATCGCCCGGCGAGGCCCTCGACCCGCACATCAAGAAGGGCAGCGAGGACGACGTGGACGCCATCGGCACCCGCAACATCGGCGGACGCGGCCTGGGCAACTGGTACTCCGTCAACGGAGAGATCGGCATGGGCAAGCAGTACTCGATGGAGATCGAGAAGTCGGCCCATCTGGTCACCGACCCCGTCGTCGTCGAGTACGTGAACCGCATCGGCCAGAACATCGTCAAGAACTCCGACTGCAAGGTGCCCTTCACCATCAAGGTCATCGACTCCGACGAGATCAACGCCATGGCGCTGCCCGGCGGCTTCTTCTACGTCAACTCCGGCCTGATTCTGGCGGCCGACGAGGAGGCTGAACTGGCCGGCGTAATGGCGCACGAGACCGCCCACGTCTGCGCCCACCATGCCGCGCGTGAGCTGACCCGCATGAACTACGCGGAGATCGGCTCGATCCCGCTCATCATCTTCACCCAGGGTTCGTGGACCGGCTATGGCATCTACGAGGCGTCGCAGCTGGCCATCCCGGTATCGTTCCTGGAGTTCTCCCGCGAGTTTGAGGCCGAGGCAGACTGGCTGGGCCTGCAGTATATGTACAAGGCAGGCTACGACCCGCAGGCCTTCATCCAGTTCTTTGAGAAGATCGACGCGCTGGAGAAGCACAAGCCCGGCACTCTGGCCAAGGTCTTCGCCGACCATCCGCAGACCCCGGACCGCATCGCGCACTCCGAGGAGGAGATTGCGACCATCATGCCGGCGAAGCCCGACTACGTGGTCACCACCAGCGAGTTCGACGACATCAAGGACCGCCTGGCGCGCATTGAGAACAAGCGCAAGCTGAACGACAAGAGCAACGGCAATGCGCCCACCCTGCGCCGCGTCGGCGGCACCAACAACGACCCCAACTCCACCAGCGGAACCAGCTCCACCGGCGACGACCGCCCCACGCTGGGCCGCCGGGACTAAACGCCTAGAGCGATTAGAATAGCCCCATGCCCACGCAGACCACCGGCTATACCGACACCCACGCCGCCTCCGGCCTGGACACGAAATTCCCCTCGATCGATACCTGGGCCAACCAGTTCCGCGCCTATGAGATTCTGGTCGACGACCCCGAGTTCACCTCGGTCTGCCCCAAGACCGGCCTGCCCGACTTCGGCCGCATCACCATTCGCTACATGCCACGCGAGCTATGCCTGGAGCTGAAGAGCCTGAAGGAGTATCTCTTCACCTACCGCAACCTCGGCATCTTTCAGGAGAACATCGTCAACCAGGTACTGGACGATGTAGTGCGCGCATGCGATCCGGTGTGGGCCAAGGTGGTGGGCGACTTTCGCCCGCGCGGCGGCATCTCAACGGTTGTCGAAGCGACCTATCCGCGTCCTGAGAATTCAAAAGGCCCCGCCAGCTAACGATTTTAGCCGGCCGAAACCCGACGTCTCGCGTCAATATCAAGCATGGGCCGCCGCGGTAACCGATGCATGAGCTGAGATCGACGTGCTTGTGTCCACTCTCTCGGTCAGCGCCTCGCGCCATGCCTGAGACATCTCCGGCGCGGGATGCCCAGTTCGATATTCCACGAACAACATCCTCGCGCCCATGACGAACTGGCTCGCGCCATAGAGCGCGACGCAGCCTGCCACCGTCAATGTAATGCGCGCCGCATCGAGGCTGCCTGCGAGCGGCAGGACAGTCGCACAGAAGCCCAGCACCATCGCGATGGAGTAGCACGAGAGGCAGCCGTACTGGCGATGGGTATCGCGTGCGACGAACGACTCCACTACCGCGGCGGCCGCGAACTGCGCGGCGATGATCCACACAAGCGCCTGTAGGCTGAGCATGTCATAGACGACGAAGAAGAGCAGCGTGCCTACGACCACTCCGATCGATGTCTGCGCAAGCAGCGCGTTGCGCCGTTTCGCCTCGGCGGGCAACAGACGGTTAAGCAGAATCGCCACCGCGCCATCGAAGATGCTGTACACCGCCAGGCAATCCGCGGTCAGTGCCAGCGCCACTGGGATAGTGATGATCCATGCCGCACCAAAGGGCATCGCGACAATGATCATCGCCGCAACGATCGTGACTGCGCCGCGGATCGCCAGAAAAGTCCAGTACTCGTGAAAGCTCTTCATGGAAATCTCCTTCTTTCGGAAGTTTCCCGCGAACTCGAATTTGATTCTGTGACCGCGGACACATGGATCGCGCGCCCGTCGTCGGGCAGAGCTCGCCCTGCTATTCTCCCCATAGATGCCTTCCGCAACCGAACCCAGACGCGGCGCACCCTCGGTCGCTGGAGCGACTACCGCGCTGGTGCTGTTGACCGCGCTGAACTTCGTCAACTACATCGACCGGTACATTCTGCCCGGCGTGCAGGAGCAGGTGAAGGCCGAGTTCCACGTCTCGGACGCCGCGCTCGGATCGCTGACATTCTGGTTCTTCCTGACGTATATGTGCTCAGCGCCGTTGACCGGCTGGCTGGGCGACCACTTCCCGCGCAAGCCGCTGATCGTGATCTGCGCTTTGCTGATCTCCGCTATCAATGTGCTGACCGGCCTGGTCCACGATTTCGATTCGCTGCTGCTGCGCCACGCAGTGCTGGGCATCGGGGAGGCGAGCTTCGGTATCTACGCGCCCTCGCTGCTCGCCGACTTCTACCCCGAGAAGGACCGCAACCGCGTGCTCACCATCTTCTATACGGCGATTCCGGTGGGCGCCGCGCTGGGCTATCTGATCGGCGAGCTCGTGGGCGCGCGGTTTGGCTGGCGGATGCCGTTCTATGTCTCTGCTGTGCCCGGCTTTACGATCGCAGCCCTTATCTTCTTGCTGATGCGAGAGCCGAGCCGCGGCGCGTTGGATGTGCAGCGGGTGGAGAGGCGAGCGTGGCCCACATGGGCGCTCGCTCTTTCGTTGGCGACTAACGCGCCCTACCTTTACGCTACGCTGGGCATGGCGATGGTGACGTTCTCACTGGGTGGCATCTCGGCCTGGATGCCGAGCTTCCTGCAGCGGTCGGGATTCTCTCCCGACACGGTCGGCATCACGCTAGGCGGCCTCACCGCTGGAGCTGGCTTGGGCGGCACGGCAGTCGGCGGATGGCTTGCCCAACGCTGGCTGCGCACCAATCGACACGCGCTCTACCTCGTCTCCGCGTGGTCTGCTCTGCTTACGGTGCCGTTTGGCGTGGTCTGCTTCTTCGGTCCGCGCGTGACGATGCTGCCTTCGCTGGGCATCGCCATGTTCTGCATCTTTCTGGGGACTGGCCCGCTGAATGCGGCGATCGTCAATGCCGTCCCCGCAGCGGTGCGCGCCACGGCCATCGCAATGGAGCTGTTCCTGATCCACGCGCTGGGCGACACCCCTTCGCCGAGTCTGATCGGCATGGTCAGCGACCACTCCACACTTGCCACCGGGCTGGGGCTTACGCTGGTGACGATGCTGATCGCCTCCGCCCTGCTGTTCCTTGGGGCGAAGTCCCCGCCGGAGCACGAGGGAAAGGCCGCCGTGCTTCTTCATAGCTGAGGCCTTCATGCCTGCCTGTCTCCCAACCGCCAACCGCGCCCTCCTTCTAACGAAAGAGTCCGTTAATTTTCGATGAAAAATCGGGTGCGGTGCTGAATATTGGATGAACTGTAAGTTGAATTATGGGGCGGATTTGCCAGGGGCCTGGCTCGCAACGATGTACTATGAATCCCATCTGAAATTTCTGTGAGTTGGCCGCTATGATTTCGATTCCGTCGAACTGGGTCTCCCTGCGCAGCAAGATCACCGGACTGGCGATCATTCCCGCGCTGGTCTGCTCCATTATCTTTGGTCTGCTGATCTGGGCGACCTCGATCAGCACCGCCAAGCTGGTCGGCGCCGAGCTGACCAACTTCATGATCGAGCGCACCTCGAACGGCTGCATCCACGGCTATCACACCTCGGTCGTGGCCCTCGGCGAGGTGATGGATGCGCTCGCGGCCAACCTCCAGACCGTGCATCTCCTGCTTGAGAAACAGGGCGGAATCCGGCGCAATCCGGGCTCCAGCCAGTCCTGGCAGGCGGTCAACGACGTCACGCACGAGACCGTTCCCGTCACTGTCCCCGCCATCCGCATCGGCAACTGGCAGGCTGCGCAGAATGGCGCTCCCGGCCCCATTCGCGAGCTCAGCGACACCACCGGACGCGCGGTCATCCTGTTCCAGCGCATCGACTCCGTCGGCGACATGATGCGCGTCGCCGAATCGACTCCCGATATCTCCGTCCGCAGCAGCATCGGGAGCTATATTCCGGCAAAACTCGCCAGCGGCGAGCCCAACCCGATGACGCAGACGGTCCTGTCGGGATCGGTCTGGCGCGGGCGCTCATACGAGTTCACCAGCTGGCATTCGCTCGCCTGCGAACCTGTCAGCGAGTCAGGGAATGTTTTCGGGATGCTCTGCATCGGCATCAGCAACAACGATCTGCAATCGCTCAAGGACGAACTCCAGTCCAACTACGTCGGCGCCAACGGCTCGGTCGCGATCTTCTACGTGCATGGCAAGGACCGCGGCAAGGTGATCGCCGAGCCCACTGGCATCGCCAAAGCCACCATGTCGGACTGGTTCCCCGTCATCCTCGACAAGAGCGCGAACCTCAAAGACCAGGCCGTCGACGGCACGATCGCCCACGACCAATCCAGCAACACCGATGTCGTCATCCGCTTCACTTACTTCGAGCGCCTCGACTGGGCGATCGCCATCATCGCCGACACGCGCGACCTGCAGAAGGCGAGCAACAGCGTCAGCACGGGCTTCCACGCGCTGCTCTGGCAGACGTTCCTGGTCGGCCTGGTGGCAGTGGCCCTGACAATGTTTTTCGCGTTGCGGCTGAGCAAGCGGCTGATCGACCCGATGGCGGACCTCACGATCCGTCTGACGTCGAGTGCGACTTCGATTGCGTCGAGCGCGCGGCAGCAGGCGTCGAATGTTGCCAACATCAATACATCGGGCAATGAGGTTGCCACAGCGGTGAATGAGATTTCTGCGACCTCGAAGGAGCTTTTGCGGGCGATGGAACAGCTCGCTGAGGACGCAGAGAAGACGAGCACTGTGGCCAATGAGGGCAGTCGCGGGCTGAAGGGGCTGAGCTCGTCGATGGAGTCGCTCTCCAGTGCAACCCATACGATCACGGATAAGCTGACTACAATTCGCGACAAGGCGAACAAGATCAACTCCGTTGTTACCGCAATCACTAAAGTCGCCGACCAGACCAATCTGCTTTCGCTGAATGCGGCGATCGAGGCGGAGAAGGCGGGTGAGGGTGGCGCGGGATTCGCCGTGGTGGCGCGCGAGATTCGCCGGCTGGCGGACCAGAGCGCCGTGGCCACGATGGAGATTGAGCAGATGGTCGAGGCGATGCAGGAGGCGGTATCCAGCGGCGTGGCGCAGACCCGCGAGCTTGCCGAGGCAATGGACCGAGGCATCCACGCGTCGGAGAGTATCAGCGGACAGTTCGGCGATATTATCCAGCGCGTCGAGACCATGGTGCCGCGATATGAGGCGGTGCACGAGGGGATGCAGAACCAGAGCGAGGGCGCACAGCAGATATCCGAGGCGATGTGGCAGTTGACCGAGATGGGACGGCAGACCTCAGAGTCGGTCAACGACCTGAACGACGTGAGCCAGCAGTTGCACGAGGCAGTGCGCATTCTGAAGGAGCGGATTATCCACTCTCAGAATGCGGAGTCCCCGTTGCAGTAGTGACTTTTAGAATTTCTATCGAGTTCGGATTGGTTGCGGGGATTGTATGGAAGCTTCCTTTGAACAGGTTGGCAGTCAACTTCTGATCGCTGTATCGGGCCGTCTGGACACGGTTTCAGCGCCGCGGTTCGATGAGAGAGTCGCGCCCGTGCTTGCCCAACCGCATAAGCGTATCCTGCTCGATATGTCGGGGGTCAATTACATCAGCAGCGCGGGGTTGCGGTCGATACTGCATCTGGTGAAGCACACAACCGATAATGGCGGCAGGGTGGGGCTTTTCAGCGTGCCGGCGCAGATCATGGACGTCCTCGAGATATCGGGGTTTCCCGAACGTCTCGACGTGTATCCGGACCGCGCCAGCGCCCTCAAGCATCCGGTCTCCTGACGCCTCTCTGCACCCGCACACAAGAGTCAAACGGAGGAACTCATTGACGACCGAGGCGCAAGCCCACAGCCCGAGCATCCCACCGGACGCGGTCCGCTCCGGCGTTGCGCTGCGGTTTGCGCTCTCCTCCGGCACGTGGTCGGTGCCGCTGCATCGCCTGCACCACCTCGCGGGATACGCGACCCTCACGGGCGAGCCGGAGGATTATTTTCTAGGCTGGCTTACGATGCGCGGCGAAGCAGGTGCCGGTGTTCGACCTGAATCTGGTTGTCTGCGACCAGCCCACGCCGGAGCACTTCGGCAGCCGTATCATGGTGCTGAAGGCTGCGGCAGAGTCGCCGACGCCGTATATCGGGCTATTGGCGGCCGGGGTCACGGACACCATTTCGCCGGATGCGACGCCGGTTGAGACCCTTCGATCTCGACAGCTACCTGCCAATGCTCTACACTCTGATTCCAGCTCCAGCGGAGCCATCGTCCAACGCATGAAAACCAGCCCCATCCTTGTGCAGACCGTCGCCGATCGCCTGAACGCGGCCATTGGTGTGGACCCGCGCGGACTGGATGCCAAGCGACTGCAATGGATCATCGGGTCGCGTTGCCGCCATCTCAATCTGCCGGACGCATCTGCCTACGGGGCATACCTGGAGGAGACGCCTGGCGAGATCGACGCGCTGATCGACGAAGTGGTGGTGCGCGAGACGCGCTTTTTTCGCGACCTGGTGGTCTTCGACCATATCCGCCAGACGATTGCGCAGCTGGCAACCGCAGAACCTGGCCCGCTGCGCATTCTCTCGGCCCCGTGCGGGACCGGGGAAGAGGCATACTCGCTGGCCGCGATTGCTACAGCTTATGGGAGTGCCTCCGGCGCGGTTCTCGATCGACGCATTCGACATCTCGCCTTTGGCGCTGGAGATTGCGCGTCGCGGGGTATACCCGGAGCGGGCCTTCAGCCACGTGCCGGCGGAGTTGCAACAGGCGTGTGCGCAGCGGCAGGGCAACCACCGCAAGTATCCACGAAGAATTGCGCGCGCGAGTAAACTTTGCGCGGCGCAATCTTGCGCAGGCCGGGGCGCTTGGCGAGGCGGCGCAGTATCACCTGATTCTGTGCCGGAACTTGTTCATCTATCTTGCGCCGGCAGCGCGCGCGACGCTTGCGCAGTCACTCTCCACTCGTGCTGCTGCCCGGCGGGCGGCTGTTTCTCGGCACCGCGGACCGGGTCAAGGAGCTTAGCGCGCTGTTTGCGCCGGTGCGTCCGGCGGCATCGTTCGCGTTCGTGCATCGGGCGCCGGGGATTGCGGTGGGTCTACGGCCACGCGTGGCTGCGCCGGTGCGCGTTGCGCTACAGGTCACTCGCAGTGCAAAAGCCAGCGGCCAGCCTGGCTGCCAAGGATGTGCCGGCGGCGCAGGTCGAGGTGGATGCGAATGGACTGGAGGCTGCCGATGAGCTGTTCAAGCGGGCGCTGGAACATCGTCAGCGCGGAGAGCTGGTGAAGGCGGAGCGCCGCTGCCGTCAGGCGCTTTACCTTGCGCCAAACCTGCTGCCTGCGCTGGAGCTGCTGCAGATTCTGTGGAGTGAACATCCGAACCTGCGGCTGCGCCGTGCGCTGCGCGACCGTGTGCTGCGCCATCGGCTGCCGCGGCCGGCTGTTGCAGAGGCGGCGGTCCTGAAGGAGAACGCATGAGCGAAGCTGCGATGCCAAAGCCAGCGGCCAGCCTCTTCGACCGTCCGATGCCGCCGGGCTACCGCGACGAACTGCGGGCGCTGGAGGCGGAGTCCGCGGCTGGGGCGGCTCTGCGCACGGGCTCCATCCTGCTCTTTCAACTTGGCGGGTTGAGGCTGGCATTGCCGACGCGCGTCGCCTCTGCCGTCGCGCCGGTGCTGCACATCGCCCGCATTCCGCATCGCAGCGGGACAGTGTCTGCTGGGAGTGGCTGCGTTCCGCGGAGAGATTTTGCCCTGCTGCTCGCTCTCGCGCATCCTCGACCTGCCATGCAGCGACCGAGCAGACCGCAACGGCAGGGCGGACGCTGATTCTGGAGGAGTCCGCCGGACGGCGCTGGGCGGTGCCCATCGACGGCGTGCTGGGCGTTCGGTCGGGCGCGGTCGAGTATGCGCGGCCCACCGATTCGCCGGCCGCGGCGATAGCCGCACAATGGATCGCGGGCAGCGTAGCGGATGAGGTGCGGCGCCTTCCATCTGCTGGACCACGAGGTGCTCTTCCGCCAGATCACGCTGGCCACGGCATGAGGCTATGAATATGCGCGCTTCCAATCCGCGCAGTGAGGCCCGATGAGCAACGGACTCGAAGACTTCTCGCTCTTCGACCTCTTCCGCATGGAGGCGGAGGAGCAGGTGCGCGTGTTGCAGAACGGCCTGATCGAGCTTGAGTCCGGGCGCCGCGACGGCGGCCACGCTGGAGGCGCTGATGCGCGCGGCGCACTCGCTGAAGGGCGCGGCGCGCATCGTTGGGCTGGATGCGATCGTCAATCTGACTCACGTGGTGGAGGACCGGTTTGTCGCCGCGCAGCAGGGCCAGGCGCTCGATGCGGCTGAGGTCGACCGCATGTTGACCGCGACCGATTGGCTGGCCCGCCTGCAGGCGGTCCCAGAGAGCGAGACAGCGGCGTGGTTTGAGGCTAATGCGCCTGCCATCGAGGCGTTTACCGCGACCTTCGCCGCAGGAGACAGCGCAGCAGGCCGGTGAGGTTTCCGCGCCGGAAGCGCCGCAGACCTCAGCATCGCCGGCCGACCCAACCCGTTGCGCCAGCGGTTGAGCGCGACATGACGCCTGCAGCCGCGAACCCGGAGGCGCAGGAGCCGGAAGACGACATCTTCGCGCAGCACGCGCCGGGAGAGCACCGGGGACCTCAGCGCCACATCCGCATCGCCGCCGACCGGTTCGACAAGATCATGTCAATGGCCTCCGAGACCCTGGTGGCCTCGCGGACGCTGGCAAGTTATGGTGTGGAGTTCGAGCGCCGGCGTCATGCCATCGCACGCGCACTGCAGATTCTTGAGGACCCGCAGTCTACGACCGCAGCGAGAACGTCGGCGTTGCGGGAGATCGATCGCCAGACTCTGGCCCTGGCTGTGGACATCGCGGAGTTCGACCAGATCGCGCGCGCCCACGAGCGCACCGCCGAGGACCTTTACCGCAGCGTTCTGGCCGGGCGTCTGCGGCCGTTCTCCGAGGGCATCCGGGCTGCGGCGCGGCTGGTGCGTGATACCGCGCGCGAGCTGGGCAAGCAGGTGAGGCTTGAGGTGCTGGGCGAGAGTACGCGCGTCGATCGCGACATTCTGGAGCGGCTGGAAGCGCCTATCTCTCACCTGATCACCAACGCCATCGACCACGGCATTGAGACGCCGGCTGAGCGAGTGGCGCAGGGCAAGGCTGCCGAGGCGCGACTGCGCGTCCATGCGCGCCATGAGAACGGGCGGCTGGTGATCTCGGTGCAGGACGACGGACGCGGCGTCGAGTTCCGAGGAGCTTCGCGAACGGGTCGTCACGCGCGGGCTGGTCTCGCGGGAGACCGCTGCCGGGCTCTCCGACGCCGAGTTGCTGGAGTTCCTCTTCCTTCCCGGCTTCAGCACGCGAGAGTCGGTCAACGCAGTCTCGGGGCGCGGCGTCGGTCTGAACGTGGTGCAGTCGATGGTGCAGGAGGCGGGCGGCTCGGTGGTGGTGCAGAGCGAGCCGGGGGCGGGCACAAGCTTCCGTCTTACGCTTCCGGTGACGCGCTCCGTGGTGCGTGTCATCCGCATTCAGGTGGAGGGCGAGCTATACGCGGTGCCTCTGGTGCGCATCGACCGGGTCGCTCATCTTGAGCTGGTTGCAGCTGGCGATAGTGCAACTGCGCCAACGGTCGAGTTCAACGGCGCGAGCGTTCCGGTGGTCCCGCTGGGGCCGCTGCTGGGGCTGTCGAGCAGGCCACTGGCCTTCGGGAGCGATTCCAGTGCTGCTCTGCGGAGGCCTGGCGTTTGCGGTCGATCAGCTGGTCGATGAGGTGGAGCTTCCGGTGCGGCGGCTCGATCCGCGCCTGGGTAAGATTCCTGGGGTGAGCGCCGCATCGCTCGATGAGAATGGGCTGCCGCTGCTGATTCTTGATGTGGAGGACCTGATCCAGACGGCGCTGGGACACCCCTCGTCGACCGGAGGCGAGGCTGGGAGCGATTCCACAGCGCCACATATTCTAGTGGTCGACGACTCGCACACCGTGCGTGAGATGGAGCGGCGTCTGCTGGTGCGCGCGGGCTATCAGGTGACCACGGCGCAGAACGGACAGGAGGCGTGGAACCTGCTGCGGTTGAACGACTACGATCTGCTGATGAGCGACATCGATATGCCGCAGATGAACGGCATCGAGCTGGTGACCAAGGTGCGCGCGAATGCGCGTCTGGCGCGGATGCCGGTGATCATTCTCTCCTACAAGGGCCGCGATGAGGACCGCCGGCGCGGGCTGGATGCCGGCGCCGACTTCTACCTGACCAAGGGCGACTTCCAGAATGAGAATTTTCGCCAGGCCGTGGTCGATCTGATCGGCACGGCGGATTCCACAGAGTAGACCGCGGCAGAGCAGTTCGCCCGGCAGGCGGCGATCCGATTCTGTATAAACGAACGAGCATGAAAGTCGCCATCGTCAACGATTCCAGGGCAGCGGCCGAGGTGTTGCGCCGCATCCTGGCCGAGCAGCCCGACTTCGACGTGATCTGGACAGCCTACTCCGGTGACGAGGCGGTGCGCCTGGCGCATTGCGGAGCGACCGGACATCGTTCTGATGGACCTGATCATGCCGGGAATGGATGGGGCCGAGACGACGCGGGAGCTAATGGAGAAGGCGCCGTGCGTGATTGTTGTGGTGACCGCGACTACGGTGGGGAATCGCAGCCTGGTGTTCGAAGCAATGGGTTATGGCGCTCTGGATGCCGTAAATACGCCCACGCTCAGTGCCAGCGGCGACATGGCAGGAGCGGAGCCGTTGCTGCAGAAGCTGCGTACTGTTGCGCGTCTGGTGGAGCCGGCTGCGGGCAAGACAACGCGCGCGCAAACGCCGACACGCGCCGGCGCGCGACAGAGCCAGGATAGCTCGCGGCTGCCGATCGTTGCCATTGGCGCGTCGACGGGAGGGCCGCAGGCGCTGGCGCAGGTGATCTCGCATCTGCCGGCGGACTTTCCCGGCGCGGTGCTGATCGCGCAGCATGTGGACCATCAATTTGCCCCGGCGCTGGCCGACTGGCTGCAGCATCACAGCGCGCTGCCGGTGCGCATTGCACGCGACAAAGATGTCGTGGCGGCGCGCGGCATCTGGCTGGCGGGCTCTTCCGACCATCTTGTCTACGACCCGGACGGCCTGTTGCGCTATACGCAGCATCCGCGCGAGACACCGTACCGTCCCTCTGCCGACGCGCTGTTTGGTTCTCTGGCGGGGCCACATCGCGGCCTGCGCGTCGGGGTGCTGCTGACCGGCATGGGACGCGATGGCGCGGAGGGTCTGCTGGCCATGCGCAACGCCGGCGCGCTGACCATTGCGCAGGATGCCGCGACCTGCGTGGTCTATGGGATGCCCAAGGCCGCGGTTGAGCTGAAGGCCGCAGCCGAGGTGCTGCCGATCGTGGCCATTGGACCGCGGATTGTGGAGGCTGTCCTGAGCAGCGTGCTTTCCAAGACTGCATTGGCTGCTCGTCCGGGTTAGGCAAGGCGACGCCGAGATTGGACGTGCGATACAGAATGACAAGGAGTTCCTATGAAGACCACGCCCATTGCACTGAAGGAACACAACATCAAGGTGCTGCTGGTTGACGATCAGCGGATCGTCGGCGAGTCGATCCGGCGTATGCTGCTGGACATCCCGGGGCTGGAGTACCGCTTCTGCGCCGACCCGACTATTGCGCTGGCCGAGGCGCAGGCCTTCGAGCCGACCGTCATCCTGCAGGACCTGATCATGCCGGGCGTCGATGGGATCGAGATGGTGCGCGCGTTTCGCACGAATCCCGCCACGGCGAACACGCCGCTGATTGTGCTGTCGTCCAAGGAAGAGCCGACCACCAAGGCGGAGGCGTTCGCGGCCGGCGCCAACGACTACCTGGTGAAGCTGCCGGACAAGCTGGAGGTGGTGGCGCGGATCCGCTACCACTCGGCGGCGTACATCAGCCGGCTGGAGCGTGACGAGGCGTTCTCAGCGCTTGAGGCGCAGCAGAAGGTGATTGAGCGGGAGTTGGCGGAGGCGGCCAGCTACGTGCAATCGCTGCTGCCCGCGACGATGCCACCGGGCAGTCCGGTGCCGGCGGACTGGCGCTTCATTACGTCGTCCTCGCTGGGCGGCGACTCGTTTGGGTACCACTGGATCTCGCCGCACCAGCTTGCGATCTACCTGCTGGATGTGTGCGGCCACGGCGTAGGCGCGGCGTTGCTGTCGGTCTCGGCCATCAATACCATTCGCAACCGCACGTTGCCGGAGACAGATTTCGCTGTGCCATCGCAGGTGCTGAAGGGGCTGAACCGCGCGTTTCCCATGGAGGAGCACAGCGGCAAGTACTTCACCATCTTTTACGCGATCTACGATACGGAGACGCGCGAGATTGTGTATGCCTCGGGCGGCCATCCGCCGGCGATCAGCATTGCGCCGGATGGGGCGGTCACCCAACTGGCGGCGTCGGGGATGATTATCGGCGCGCTGCCGTTTGCCAACTACGTCGATTGCAGGGCGACGCTGGCGCCGGGGACAAAGCTGTTCGTCTTTTCGGACGGCTGCTATGAGGTGTTCAACGCGCAAGCAGGACATGATGTCGCTGGAGCAGTTCGCGCGCATCCTTGCGTCGTCTGCGCCCGACCCCAGGGCGCTCGACCAGGCGGTGGATGCGGCGCGGCAGTGGCAGGAGCGGCCGGAGTTCGACGACGACTTCTCGCTGATGCAGTTTCAGTTGTAGTCGGGCGGCTAGTTGGCGGGAGGCGGTGGCGTTGGAGAAGCCGATGCGCAGGCGGTTGCCGGAGGACTTGGCCTCGTACTCCAGCATGTCGGAGAAGCCGCGGAGGAGGCGGATGCCCTGGCCGCCGATCTGGCCCGTCGATCCTGCTGGTGGATCGGCTGGCAGCGCGGCGATCTCCAGGGGATTGAATGGGGCCGCGTCGTCCTCGACGGTGAAGACGAAGTAGCCGGGCCGGGGCGAGCTGCAATCCACGGTAAGCAACTGGCCTGCTGTGTCCGAGTATCCGTGGCGAATCACATTGGATACAACCTCTTCCAGACAGAGGTTGATGGCGAACTTGACGGTCTCATCGATGCCGTAGGCGGCGGCGAGCGACTCGATCCAGGCGGGGAGACGTTCCATCTCGGACAACTGGCTGCCGAGGACGAGCTGGTCCAGATGCTTGAGCTGGTTCTGGGCCACATCCATGTCGTTGGCCGTCATCTCCCGGGGTTCCCTCCGCCAGTTTGGCGCAGCTTACTGCAACGCAGCCACGGCAGCCTGGTAGTCATGGTGAATTGGAATCATGGTATCGATTCCGCTGGTTTTAAGCACCTTCTCGACCAACTCATTGGGGCCAAAGATGACCATCTTGCCCTTGCGGCTGAGGATGGCGCGCGCGGGAGCGACCAGGGAGCGCAGACCCATGGAGCCGATAAATGACACGTTCTGCAGGTCGATCAAGACGGCCTTGGCCGCTCCGCCGATCAGGTTCATTTTGAGATCGATCGCCGCTGCTCCGGCGATGTCCAGACTGCCGTCGAGGACCACCTTGGTGATTCCGGGGGCGAGTTCTTCGGTTTGGATTCCCACGTTTGCTGTCTCCTGACTTGCGGCCACACTACGCTGTGGGGTGACGATACTTGGGGGAGATTACGGCAATGTTACAGGCGTTCGGGGCCTCCCCGCGTGCTGTTCCTTTGGTGTTATGCATGGCCCCCACCCCCACCCATGTTGTACTGTCCGTGGCTAAAGTCCAGTCAGGGCAGGGCTTCGAAGCTGACTTGAAAGGTACTTCTGCCCACCCCTATTGTACTGTTCGTGGCTAAAGTCCAGTCAGGACGGGGCTTCGAAGCTGACTTGAAAGGTACTTGCTCCGCCAGTAATCGAAACGATTTGAAAATGCAAGAGCCCGGCCACCCAGCCGCGCTACTCTGTGTTCCTAGGTTCAATTATAGATGGCGTGTCAAGGGTTCGAGACAGCGGATTCCTCGATGGTGTGTAGCGAGGTTTTGTGCCGGGCTTACAGCCCTTGCGGCTCTAAGCCTGAACGCTACTGGGGCTGCGCCCCAGGCTGGTATATGCCGGGCCTTCGGCCCTGGTTCGATCAACGAATTAATGACTCAGGATCGATCCTGCCAGCGGCAACTTTGCCAACTCTGCCGACACTCTGGCCTTGATCCTGGCCTCACGCTCGGGCGATAGAGTTCCCCGGACATCCCGCCACCTGTTGACCTTCCTAGCTTGCGTCGCGTTCGCCATCGTCAAACCTCACTCAAGATGATATTCCGTCAGGTACATATTGCTGCGATGGGGATTGAGTGAGAAATGGTGGACGCGGCAGGGATCGAACCTGCGACCAGTCGATTAAGAGTCGAATGCTCTACCAGCTGAGCTACGCGTCCGCTGTGTTGCGGCCTCGTTTGGGTGAGGGGAGATCGGGGTTGCGGCCTGGTGTTGCGAGGCCTGCGTGCGCGATCACCTTGAAGAGAATAGCACAGGAATGGAGGTGGATAAGCGGGTGCGGAGACGGCTAGTTCGATAGATGAAAGGCGTACCTCAGCGGCTAAAGCCGGGTTGCGAAGGGCGCCTTTTCGGCACGGCTGAAGCCGTGCCCTTAAGCAAGACGCTGCGAATGAGGTGGGAGCATTTTAGTGCGAGCCTTCAGACCGCTGAGGTGTGGAGCGGGTGGTTCAGCAGACGAAGTCGACTTCGGCTTTGTGGGGGATGATGCCGCGGTCGAAGCCCATGGCGAGGAGCTTGCGGATGGCTTCGCGGCCATCTTCGCCGTAGTTCAGGGTGCGCTCGTTGACGTACATGCCGACGAACTGGTTGGCGAGCGCGGGGTCGAGATCGCGGGCGAACTGCATGGCGTAGGAGAGCGCTTCCTCGCGGTGGTCGAGGGCATGCTGGATGCTGTCGCGCAGGGCGTTGGTGGTCGTCAACATCACTTCGCGGCCCAAGGACCGGCGGATGGCGTTGCCGCCGAGGGGCAGCGGGAAGGCCGGTCTGCTCGCGCCACCACGCGCCGAGGTCGAGGGCTTTGACCAGGCCGTCGTTGGCGTAGGTGAGCTGGCCCTCGTGGATGATGAGGCCGGCGTCGAACTCGCCGGAGACGACGGCGGGGATGATCTTGTCGAAGGGGACGGTGACGGTCTCGACCTCGGGGGCGAAGAGCTTGAGGGTGAGGTAGGCGGTGGTGAGGGTGCCGGGGACGGCGATGCGGGTCTTCTTGATGCTCGGCGAGGGTGAGCTTGCGCGGGGCGACGACCATGGGGCCGTAGCCCTCGCCGACGGAGCCGCCGCAGGCCATGAGGGTGTAGTTCTCCTGCAGGTAGGGGTAGGCGTGGAAGGAGATGGCGGTGACGTCGTAGAAGGCCTCGTCGATGGCGCGGTGGTTGAGGGTCTCGATGTCGGTGAGGGTGTGGGTGAACTTGAAGCCGGGGACGCGCACCTTGTTGGTGGCGAGGCCGTAGAACATGAAGGCGTCGTCGGAGTCGGGGCTGTGGGCGATGCTGATTTCCTGGATGGCGGCGGTGGCGGCGGTCATGGGGATGCGGTTCCTTGTTCCTTGGGAGGGCGTTTTTCGGTCGATGGAGAGAATGGGTTGGGATGCTTGCAGGGCTGCATCGGGAAACAAAGGGTTGCGTGACTTGTTGGATGCGAGTGATGGTCAGATGCGACGCCAGCGGAGCAGCGCAGTGTATGCGCCGGCAGTGGCGGTGATTTTGAGGATCTCGCCGGGCAGGAAGGGTGCGACGGCCAGGTTCCATGCGGCGGCTGGGGTGAGATGAAGCAAGATGGCGAGCCAGAATGCGCCGATGGCGAAGATGACGAGGTCGGCGGCGAAGGCCGCGAGGACCGCGGCGTGGAACTGCGGGTCGATAGATGCGGACTGCGCGAACTATACTGCCGGCAGCCGCGGCGGCGAGAGGATAGGAGAGGAGGAAGCCGCCGGTAGGGCCAAGGAGTCTGGGCGATTCCGCCAGGGCCATGCGGACTGAAGACGGGCAGGCCTGCTGCGCCCTCGGCGAGATAGAGCAGGAGGGTGGAGGCGCCGAGCGTTGGGCCGAAGAGCGAGGCCGATGAGAAGGACGGCCAGGGTCTGCAGGGTAAGCGGCACCGGCGTGAAGTAGAGCGGCATGGAGACGTGCGCGCAGAGGGCGACGAAGGCAGTGGCGGAGATGGCCAGGACGGCCTTACCGGCGAGGGTGCGGGGAAGGCGGCGGATTTCTTGAGCGGCTTCGAGTTGGATGGAGATGACGGATTGCATAGGCGTGTCCTCTTCCTATTGCGGTGGAAAACTTCTGGCCGTTCAGTTCTGGGTTGGTGGATTCAAGGATACCAAGCCGCGGGGATTTGTGCTTCCTTTATTTATTTGGTTGAGCTGCGCGAAAGTTTTGCAGGGCTTGGGGCCCAGTACGAACTCGATACCTGCCCTATATTGGATGCGGGGTTGAGCTTGACTCGCGGTGGCGGGGACTCTCAACTGAAAGGCATGACTGAGGATGCGGGAGTTTCGGCGGGGCGAGGCGGGCTTGGGGACCTGCTGGCGAGGTTTGGGCCGGAGTCTCTGGAGCGCCGCAGGGCTGCGACGATCGCGGCGGCGTTGCTGGCGCTGGGCGTTGGGTATCACGTGATCTTTGGCGCGAATGGGCTGACGGTGTATGAGCGGAACCGGCAGCAGACGCAGAGGCTAGGCCAGGAGATGCAGCAGTTGCAGACGGAGAACGACCGGCTGACGGGGCACGTCGCCAGGTTGCAGAGCGACCAGAATGCGATTGAGCAACAAGCGCGCGAGCAGTTGCGCTACACGCGGCCGGGTGAGATTGTGTACGCGTTTCCGGATAAGTAGACGGGTCCTCTTGCGGGGAAGCACTATGTGTGCGCGAGGGCGGTGGCGGCGACATGGCGGTAGGTGGGAGTGAAGCCGAGGTCGCGGGCGACTTCCAGGATTTTTTCGAAGTTGAGGCTGATGGTGGCGCCGGCTTTTTGCGTGACCTCGTCTTCGATGGGCAGGTCGAAGTCGTCGGCGCCGTAGAGGAGGCCTTCGAGGGCGCGCTCGTTCTGGGTGAGGACGGAGGTGCGGATGCGGGGCACGTTGTCCAGATAGATGCGGCTGAGGGCGAGGTGGCGGAGGTATTCGCTGGTGGATATTTCAATGCCGCCGATTTGGGTGAAGTAGGGCTTGAAGGTCCAGCAGAGGAAGCTGGCGAGGCCATTCGTTTCGATCTTGAAATGCGCGGGTGCGTTCGAGGTGTTCGATGCGCTCTTCGATGGTCTCGTCAAAGCCGATGACCATGGTGGCGGTGGTGCGCAGGCCAGCGGCGACGAGGGCGGCCTGGGCCTCGAAGTACTGGGCGACGGTGTATTTGAACTTGCTGTGGCGGTGGCGGAAGTCTTCGGTGAGGATCTCGGAGCCGCCGCCGGTGATCCAGCGGACGCCGGCTTCTTTGAAGCTCTGCGCGGCGGCAGGGTAGTCGAGGCGGGCGTGGTCGGCGAGGTACATGAACTCGGCGATGGTGAGGGCGTAGAACTCGAGGGTGTCGCCGTAGCGGGTGCGGATGGCGCGGAAGAGGTCGCAGTAGTAGTCGAGGGGGAGGTGGGGGTTGAAGCCGCCGTTGAAGGCGGCGAGGTCGCCGCCGAGGGCGAGCAGCTCGTCGAGTTTGGCGAAGACCTGGGGCTGCGTGAGGACGTAGCCGCCGGGCTGGCCGGGGAGGCGGTAGAAGGCGCAGTAGTCGCACTGGGCGACGCAGACGTTGGTGTAGTTGACGATGCGCATGACCATGTAGGTGCAGGCGTCGGGGGCGTGGTAGCGGGCGCGGACCTGGGAGGCGAGGTCGCGGAGGTCGGCGTCGGAGGCTTCGCGCCAGAGGAGGAGGGCTTCGTCTGGCGTGATGCGGGCGGCGGAGGCGACTTTGGCGCGGATGCCGGCGAGAGTGGGGGTGGGGGGCACAGGGATATTTTAGTCTGCTGGGTTTTTGTAGGGCGAAGAAGGCGCCGGATTCTAATCGGAGAAGCGGCGGGTGATGGGGGCGTAGGCGTCGATGCGGCGGTCGCGGAGGAAGGGCCAGTGCTGGCGGGTGGTTTCGACGAGGGCGGGGTCGAGGGTGGCGGTGAGGATCTCTTCCTTGTCGTGGGAGGCCTGGGCGAGGATGCGGCCGAAGGGGTCGGCGATGAAGCTGCCGCCCCAGAACTCGAGGCCGGAGGCGGGGGTGTGGTCGCCGGGGCCGGGGAGGGTGATGGGCTCGGCGTTCCTTCTCCGTCGAGGATGACGTCGCCGTGCTCGTGGCCGACGCGGTTGACGGCGCAGACGAAGACGCCGTTGGCGATGGCGTGGGCGCGCTGGATGGTCTGCCAGGCGGAGTACTGGGCTCGCCGAACTCGGACTTTTCGCTGGGGTGCCAGCCGATGGCGGTGGGGTAGAAGAGGGTCTCCGCGCCGGCGAGGGCGGTGAGGCGGGCGGCCTCGGGGTACCACTGGTCCCAGCAGATGAGGGTGCCGACGGGGCCGTGGCTGGTGGGGATGGCTGCGGAAGCCGAGGTCGCCGGGGGTGAAGTAGAACTTCTCGTAGTAGAGGGGGTCGTCGGGGATGTGCATCTTGCGGTAGATGCCGGCGATGTTGTCGGGTGCGGTTGCTGGCGTGATCGAGAATGGCGGCGGTGTTGTGGTAGAGGCCGGGGGCGCGGCGCTCGAAGAGGCTGGCGATGAGGGTGATCTTCTCTTCGCGGACGATGGCGGCGAGGCGCGCGGTGGATGGGCCGGGGATGGGTTCGGCGAGGGCGAAGAGGGCGTGGTCCTCGCGCTGGCAGAAGTACTGGGCGCGGAAGAGCTCGGGCAGGCAGATGAGCTGGGCGCCGTCGCGGGCGGCCTCGCGGACGAGGTCGGCGGCGTGGTCGAGGTTCGGCCGCGGTGGAGGGGGCGCAGGCCATCTGGATGAGGGCGACGCGGGTTGGGCTCGGACATTGCAATGACTCCGTCAGAGCAAGAGAAGAGGCGCCGGCGATGTGCCGGCGCCTCTTCATCTTCTCAGGTTCCGGTTATTTGTCGTCGAAGAGGAGGATGGCGCCGGCGATGGTGGTGGTCCAGCGGCCGTTCTTGTCGCCGACGGCGGACTGGGTGACGTTGGCGGTGCGGACGATCTTGTTGGAGATGCGGTAGATCTCCTTCTTCTCGTCCCAGCTCTTGTCGGGGTCGAAGTCGACGTCGAGGGTGGTGGCGAGCATCTCGGCGGCGAGCTCTTCGGCGTAGTCGCCGGCCTGGTCTTCGGTCTCGCCGAAGCAGTGGTGCTCGGAGAGGTAGCCGTAGGTGTTGCGGTCGGTGGGGATGGCGACGCCGATGGAGCTGACGACCAGGCGATGGGCCTCGCGGGTGGAGTTTTCGGCGATGACGGCGAAGACGACCTCGCCGGGGTGGAGGAACTTGAGGCCCTCTTTGCGGGTGATCATCTTGCACTGGGGCGGGAAGATGGAGGAGACGCGGACGAGGTTCTGGGCGGCGATGCCCGCGTCGCGCAGAGCCAGCTCGAATGAGGTGAGACGCTCTTTATGCTTGCCTACGCCTTTGGTGAAGAAGAGGCGCGTGGGGACCATGTTCTTGCCCAATTCGAAGACCCTCCGGGGGAGTTGCGGGATGAAGCGGAGGATCGTGCTGTGGGGCCCGGCTCCGCGATAGAACTTGTCAAAGTTATCACAGCAGGGCTGGGGCGTGTGTTAATAGGTGGTGGCGAGGGAGGAACTGGTTCGAGGCGGACTCGGGCTCGTAGGGGAGCGATCCGGGATACGGAGCAGGGGGTGTTCTCGATGAAGAAGGTAAGGGTGGTTTCGACGATCAATTATTATTTGGAGGATTAGGGGGATTGTTGTCCCGGTGGATTGTCGCAAGGGGGAGTGTCTCGCGTGCTGTCATTGCCGAAGGTCGCTGTTCTGACGGTCTTCTTCACGGCGTTGTCGATGAGCTGTCCTGCTCAAGCAGCTAAGTCATTTCCGGATCAATTCGCGTCATTTCCGGATCAATTCGCCTCTGTCCTGCCGGAAGTTAAGGGGAAATCGCGTGTGCCAGTGTTCTTGCCCAGCGAACTCCCCCGGCCGATTAGAGGAGCGAAACATGCGGTCGTTGAGAGTGCATCGGATAACGAGTACGCTATCTCTTTGTATTACGAGTTGGGCGTGGGCGACGCTGGTTACGCGGCGTCTTTTCAGGCCCAACGTGATCCAGATTATGATCCGCACGAGCTTCCAAACGTCCGCAAGGTGGAACTGTCTCATGGCGTGGTCGGCTATTTCAGACCAGTTAGTTGCGGGGGATCTTGCGCCCCAGCGAACATCTGGTGGAAGGATGGTCGAGTGCTGTACCAGATCCAATTAGGGTTTCCTTCTACTCTGCGCCAAGTCGAACAGCGGAAGCGGATAACTGCGGCCGCCGATTCGGCCATTCTTTCCGGTCCCCGCTAAGGGTGTTCACGTTTTTCAGCAACAAGAGGTGCGCTCCACACTCGTGTGGTAGGTTCACGGCTGCTGGGCGTTGCTTTACACGTGTAGGGGTGATGCTCTAGCCTTCGAGAGGTTGAGTTAATCTAAAAAATCTCTGGAGACAACACCTTCATGCAGACCAGCTATAACGGAATTCCTGTCCCCGCGAGCGGCACGGCCATTACGTATGCGAACGGCAAGTACACGGTGCCGGAGCGGCCGATTATTCCGTTTATTGAGGGCGATGGGACGGGGCGGGACATCTGGAAGGCGTCGCAGCGGGTGTTCGATGCGGCGGTGGAGAAGGCGTACGGCGGCAAGCGGAAGGTGGAGTGGTACGAGGTGCTGGCCGGGGAGAAGGCGTACCGGCAGACGGAGAACTGGCTGCCCGACGATACGGTGAAGGCGACGGTGGACTTCCGGGTGTCGATCAAAGGGCCGCTGACGACGCCGGTGGGCGGCGGGATTCGCAGCCTGAATGTGGCGCTGCGGCAGCTGATGGACCTGTACCAGTGCATCCGGCCGGTGAAGTACTACGCGGGCGTGCCCAGCCCGGTGAAGCATCCGGAGAAGCTGAATGTGGTGATCTTCCGCGAGAACACGGAGGACATCTATGCGGGGATCGAGTTCCGCGAGGGGACTCCGGAGGCGAAGAAGTTTATTGCGTTTGTGAACGACGAGATGCTGAAGGGCACGAAGAAGAGCGTGCGGCTGGACTCGGGCGTTGGGGTGAAGCCGATCTCGATTACGGGGTCGAAGCGGCTGGTGCGGGCGGCGATCCAGTATGCGCTGGACACGGGGCGCAAGACGGTGACGCTGGTGCACAAGGGCAACATCCAGAAGTTTACCGAGGGCGCGTTCCGCGAGTGGGGGTATGAGGTTGCGTCGCAGGAGTTCCGCGAGCAGACGGTGACGGAGCGGGAGAGCTGGATCCTGGGCAACGTGGAGGCGAACCCGAAGCTGACGGCGGAGGAGAATGCGGCGCTGATTGAGCCGGGGATTGAGTTTGCGGCGAAGGAGTTTGGCGAGGGCGTGGTGGCGGAGGTGAAGGCGGTGCTGGCGGCGATTGGGGCGTCGCATGGCGCAGGGAAGTGGAAGTCGAAGGTGCTGGTGAACGACCGGATTGCCGACTCGATCTTTCAGCAGATCATTCTGCGGCCGGAGGACTATAGCGTGCTGGCGACGACGAACCTGAATGGCGACTATATTTCGGATGCGGCGGCGGCGCAGGTGGGCGGGCTGGGCATTGCTCCGGGCGGCAATGTTGGGCGATGGGTTTGCGGTGTTTGAGGCGACGCATGGAACGGCGCCGAAGTATGCGGACAAGGACGTGATCAATCCGGGGAGCGTGATGCTGTCGGGGGTGATGCTGTTCGACTTTATTGGATGGCCGGAGGCGGCGCGGCTGATTGAGACGTCGATGGAGAAGACGATTGCGCAGAAGTTTGTGACGTATGACTTCGAGCGGGGGATGCAGGGGGCGACCAAGGCGAAGACGAGCGAGTTCGCGACAGCCGCATGATTGAGAATATGTAACGCTCGCCGCGTCGGGCGGAGGCGCCTCGGCGCAAAAGCAAGGCAAAGGCTTAACACCGATGAACACCGATTGAACCGATCAAGAGCGAAGGACGATTTAATGCAAGAGCGACCGCGGATTGGCGCGGATGAACGCGGATTAAGGGCAAAACAGGGCATGGATTGTGAAACAAGCAACGACGATTGTTACAAAAGTTGAAATATGTAACTGATTTTGACGGGAGAGTAGAAGGAATGCGGAAGAAGGTAACGATTGTTGGGGCGGGGAATGTTGGGGCTACGGCGGCGCATTGGATTGCGGCGAAGGAGCTGGCGGATGTGGTGCTGATCGATGTGATCGAGGGCGTGCCGCAGGGCAAGGGGCTGGACCTCGCGGAGGCGATGCCGATCGAGAAGCGGGACGTGTCGATCGTCGGGACGAACGATTATGCGGACACGGCGGGGTCGGATGTGGTGGTGATTACGGCGGGGATTGCGCGCAAGCCGGGGATGAGCCGCGACGACCTGCTGAATACGAACTTCAAGATCATGAGCGATGTGGTGAAGAAGGCGGTTGAGGCATCGCCCAATTGCATTTTGATTATTGTGTCGAACCCGCTGGATGCGATGGCGCAGGCGGCGTTCAAGCAGGCGGGGTTGCCGCGCGAGCGGGTGATTGGGATGGCGGGGGTGCTGGATTCGGCGCGGTTCCGGACGTTTATTGCGATGGAGCTGAATGTGTCGGTGGAGAATGTAACTGCTTTTGTTCTGGGCGGGCATGGGGACACGATGGTGCCGCTGTCGCGCTACTCGACTGTGGCGGGGATACCGATTACCGAGCTGATTGCGCCGGAGCGGCTGAAGGAGCTGGAGACGCGGACGGCCAATGGCGGCGCGGAGATTGTGAAGTATCTGAAGACGGGGTCGGCTTACTATGCGCCGAGCGCGGCGGTGGTGGAGATGGTTGAGGCGATCCTGAAGGACAAGAAGAAGATTCTGCCGTGCGCGGCTTATTTGCAGGGGGAGTATGGGATCTCGGGGCTGTATGTCGGGGTGCCGTGCAAGCTGGGGGCGAAGGGGTTGGAGCAGATTATCGAGATCAAGCTGACCGCGGAGGAGCAGGCGGCGCTGCAGAAGAGTGCGGATTCGGTGAAGGAGTTGTGTACGGTGATTGGGGTGGCTTGAGCTAGAGGCTTAACACCGATGGACACCGATTGAACCGATAAGTGCGAAGAGCGACCGCGGATTTGCGCGGAGGAACGCGGATAAAAACAACAAGGCCCGCTCGGGTGAGCGGGCCTTTTACATGAGCGACAGAGCTTACGCGATGCGGGAGATGGTGACGGATTCGAGGATGACGGGGGTGCGGGGTTTGTCCTGGGCGGCGGTGGGGACTTTGGAGATTTTTTCGACGATGTCGTAGCCTTCGACGACTTCGCCGAAGATGGTGTGTTTGCCGGTGAGCCAGCTGGTGTCGGCGGTGGTGATGAAGAACTGGCTGCCGTTGGTGTTGGGGCCGGCGTTGGCCATGGCGAGCTTGCCGGGCTTCTGGAAGCCGTGGGGCGAGCCCTTGGTCTCGTCGGCGAACTTGTAGCCGGGGCCGCCCATGCCGGTGCCCTCGGGGTCGCCGCCCTGGATCATGAAGTTGGGGATGACGCGGTGGAAGATGGTGCCGTCGTAGAGCTTGGCGCCCTTCTTGGAGCGGGAGTTCCACTCCTTGGTGCCTTCGGCGAGGCCGATGAAGTTGGCGACGGTGAGGGGCGCGTCTTTCTCGAAGAGCTCGACGACGATGGGGCCGAGGGAGGTGGTGAAGGTGGCGTAGGTTCCGGGCTTGGTTGGCATTGGAGGCTCCAGTTGTGAGTTGGTAGTTGTGAGTTGTGAGTGGAGGCAAAGGCAACTGCGAAGGCATACTCCAGGGGCTAAAGCCCTATCTTATTCGAGGTCCGTGGAGGGCCAAGCCTGAAGGCTTGGCGTACCTAGATGCAAGTGCGGCGCGGTGAAGGAGTGGAGCATCATTGGGGTACCGGTGGAGTTGATGAGGGCGGGATTGCCGTCGAGGGAGGCGGCGGCGCGGATGGATCGGGCGGCATGGGTTGGCCGTCGCGGACGATGGTGACGTGGGTGATGTGGACGGGGGTGAGGGGTTTGTCGTTGGCGTTGCGGGGGACGCGGGCGATGGAGGCGGCGATGAGGACGGAGTGCGGCGTCGCACTGGCCGAAGATGGTGTAGTGGCCGTCGAGGTCGGGCTGGGGGGCTTCGGTGATGAAGAACTGGGAGCCGTTGGTGTTGGGGCCGGAGTTGGCCATGGCGAGGCGGCCGGGGACGGAGAAGGTGAGGGCGGGGGCGACCTCGTCGGGGAAGTAGTAGCCGGCGTCGCCGGTGCCGTCGCCGGCGGGGTCGCCGGCCTGGACCATGAAGCCGGGGATGACGCGGTGGAAGGTGAGGCCGTCGTAGAAGCGCTTGCCGTGCTTTCTTGACTGGTGGCGTTGACGGTCCAGTCCTTGGTGCCCTCGGCGAGGCCGACGAAGTTGGCGACGGCGTTGGGGGCGAACTGGGGGAAGGTCTTGCAGGTGAGGCGGCCCATGGTGGTGTCGATGACGATGGTGGGGTTGGTGGGGATGGGTTCGGGTTTGGGGGCGTTGGCGGCGGAGGGGGCGTCGGGAAGGTCGGCGGGGGTTTGGGCACGGGCGGTAAAAGCCGGCGGGAGCAAGGCGAGGAAGATGGCGATGTGTGGCGGGCTTATGCGGCAATGCGATTTCGAGGCGGGCACAGAGAACAGGCTATCGCAGAGGGCGAGGTCGGGGCAAAGGCTCACTGCGGGCAGCCGGGGTCAGGCGGCCTGGGAGGATCTGGTTTCGGCCTCCTGGCCGATGCGGGTTGCGATACCGGTGAAGAGAAAGTCGGCGTGTTTCTCCTGGTTGAGGATGTGGTCGAATGTGTCGGCGTTGCTAGTGCTGCCGAGGCTGTCGGCCCAGGTGCGGAGGGTCCTGTAGAGGGCAATCTGGTGGTGCGCGATCTGCTGGGCCACGGCGATGAGCGCGGCATCGCGGACGGAGGTGTCAGAGGCGTCCCGGACCAGGTCTTCGGCCGAGGCGATGAGCGCAGAGGTGACCTTGCACCTGACGGACCTGGAGCGACCGTAGACGCAGGTAACGATCTGCGCGATGCGGTTGACGTGAATCTGGGTCTCGTAGAAGTGGGCCTGGAAGGCCTGCTTGAGGTGCGTGTCTGTCGCGTAGTCGACCATGGCGGGCAGTGCGCCGGCGATTTGTTGTTCCATGTCGAGGGTCTTCTGGAGGGTGGCGTTGTAGAGCTCGCGCAGGTCTTTGAGGTTCGCGTGAAAGAACTTCATGGGGTTTCTCCTTGAGTGGGCAGGATGACTGTGGCCTGGCGTTGGTAATGGTTGGATGCGGTTGGGGAGGGGTTCAGTTGCGCTGTTGCGCAACTGGGAACCGATTCATGTGTTTGCAAAGGTGGCGCGCAATTCTACTGGCGAAGTGTGCCGGTGGCGGACTAAGCTATTGGGTTGGAGGCAGGGCAATGCGAAGTGCGGGTCGGGATAATTTGGGACGGGTCAGTTTGGCGTCGTTGCAGGGATTGGTTGCGGGCGCGTTGTGCGTGTTGATGGTGGGGCAGCCGTTGGTGGCGGCGGCGACGATCGTGAAGCGTGGACCGACGGCGGGCGTGCCTCCGGTGAAGGGCGAGGGGCGGGTGCTGCATGCGCTGAACCGGCTGACCTTTGGGCCGAGGCCGGGAGATGTGGCGGCGGTGGAGGCGATGGGGCTGAACACGTGGTTTGAGATGCAGCTGAACCCGGCGAAGATTGACGATTCGGCGCTGGAGGCGCGGCTGGCGATGTTTCCGGCGATGCAGATGCCGCAGCAGGAGCTGATGGCGCGGTATCCGAGCCAGCAGGTGATCCGGCAGATGGCGCAGAGGAATGCGTGGGCTGCCGGCGGACCCGGTGGAGCATGCGATCTACGCGGACGAGATGGCGTTCTACAAGGTGCAGCAGGCGAACAAGGCTGCGAATGATGCGGCTGCGGCGGCGAAGGCGCGACTGCGGGCGATTCGATGAGTGGGGACGCGGCTGGGCGGCGGGCGGCTCCAGCGCTGCGAGAAGAGAGGCAACGCGGCGCAGGATTCCGCGATAGCGGGCGGGGCTGGCGGCGACATGGCGGCGGAGCGTTCCGGATGCTATGGCGGCGATGTGCGAATGGGCGCTGGCGGGAATGGCACCGAGACTCACGGCGGCTCCGCTGGCGAAGGAGGAGATTGCGGACACGACGCCTGCTCCGGACAAGCATGTGGAGAAGCTGTTCGCGGATCTGGCGGCGGTGAAGATTCATCAGCCTGCCTCCGGAGGAGCGGATGCGCAAGGTGCTGGCGATGGCGCCGGATGACTTTGTGGCGTTCCGGCAGAGCCTGAGCGCGGCGGAGCTGGCGCAGTTTGGCGAGGGGCTGACGCCGCAGCAGAGGGAGATCTTTGCGGCGATGCAGAACTCGACGCGGATGGTGGGCGCGGAGGAGATGCAGGTGCGGCTGCTGCGGGACATCTACAGCGAGCGGCAGCTGGAGGCGGTGATGACCGACTTCTGGCTGAACCACTTCAACGTGTATGTGCGCAAGAACCAGAATGAGCCGTACCTGATTCCGGCGTATGAGCGGGAGGTGATCCGGCCGAATGCGCTGGGCAAGTTTGAGGACCTGCTGGTGGCGACGGCGAAGAGCCCGGCGATGCTGATGTATCTGGACAACTGGCAGAGCATCGGGCCGGATTCGCAGGCGGCGAGGCAGGGGCCGGCGATGGCGCGGTTTGCGCAGCAACCCGCAGGTGAAGGCGGCGCTGAAGGACCGCGGGCTGAATGAGAACTACGGGCGCGAGCTGATGGAGCTGCACACGCTGGGCGTGAACGGCGGCTACACGCAGGCGGATGTGACCCAGGTGGCGAAGGTGTTTACGGGATGGACGATCGACCAGCCGGCGCGGGGCGGCGAGTTCCAGTTCGACGAGCGGAAGCATGAGCCGGGGACGAAGACGGTGCTGGGGCAGAAGATCAAAGAGAACGGGATGAACGAGGGGCTGGAGGTGCTGCACATGCTGGCGACCAGCCCGGCGACGGCGAAGTTTATCTCGACCAAGCTGGCGGTGCGGTTTGTGAGCGACGATCCTCCGCCGGCGCTGGTGGACCGGATGGCGCAGGCGTTTCTGGCGAGCGATGGGGACATCAAGACGGTGCTGCGGACGATGTTCGAGTCGCCGGAGTTCTGGGCGCCGGCAGGCGGAGCGGGCGAAGGTGAAGACGCCGCTGGAGTTTGTGGTGTCGGCGGTGCGGGCGAGCGGAGCGACGGTGAACAATGCGCATGGCGCTGGTGCTGGCGCTGGACCGGCTGGGGATGCCGCTGTACGGGATGCAGACGCCGAATGGCTACTCGTGGATGAGCGAGCCGTGGGTGAGCACGGGCGCGCTGGTGAGCCGGATGAACTTTGCGCTGGTGATGGCGGGGGACAAGCTGCCGGGGGTGCGGACGGACTGGACGAAGCTGCTGGGGCCGGCGGGAAGGCGGCGGCGGCAGGAGCGTGGCGATGAGCGACGGTGGCACGGGCGCTGGAGCGGCGGACTCGGCTGCGGGCGAGGTCGATCCGGAGGTTGCGGCGAAGGAGCGGAGGCTGGAGATGATGCTGCTGGGGCAGCCGCTGAGCGAGAAGACGCGGGCGGCGGTGATTGGGCAGTCGGACGACTCGACGGCGGCGATCCAGGCGGCGAAGGAGTTTCAGGGCGGCGGCGGAGTGCGGCAAGGGCGACGCCGGCGGCGATCTATATGCGCGGGCGCGTTTGGGCCGAATGCGGACCAGAAGAATGTGGTTCCGGACGACCGGCAGGCGGCGATTATGGCGGGGTTGATGCTGGGGTCGCCGGAGTTTCAGAGGAGGTAGGGTCCAGGAGAATAGCTGGCTGCGATTGCGCGGATGAACTCGAGAAGTCGAGGACACATTCGGATAGGCAACAGGTGCAGGCTATCGGGGCATCACATCGTGGGGATTGCGGCAACTTTGCGGGTGGTGTGGAGTTTGAAGTAGCAGGCGGTTGCGCCGAGGCTAGATCTGCGGCTTGAACGGTGAGTTCGGCGACAAGGAGATCGACATGGCGAGCAGGGGATGGAATACGGCGGACGCGAGCGACTGGGGATGCGACATCTGCGGGCGGGATGCGGCGAAGCGTGGGGTCACGCGGCGCGGATTTATGAAGGGCGGCGCGCTGGCGCTGATTGGGACCTCGAGCGATTCCGGCGTTTCTTTCGCGCAGCGTGCTGGCGGAGATGACGACGGCGGCGGCGAACAAGAAGAAGCTGGTGGTGCTGTTCCAGCGCGGCGCGGTGGATGGGCTGAACGTGGTGGTGCCGTATCACGGAGAAGAACTACTACGCGATGCGGCCGACGATTGCGATCAAGCAGAACGAGGTGATCGACCTGGACGGGTACTTTGGGCTGCATCCGCAGATGGCGGCGTTCAAGCCGCTGTACGACCAGGGGCATCTGGCGATCGTCCATGCGGCGGGGTCGCCCGATCCTTCGCGGTCGCACTTCGACGCGCAGGATTATATGGAGAGCGGGACGCCGGGCGTGAAGGTGACGGAGGATGGCTGGCTGAATCGGGCGCTGCGGCGGAGCCGGTGGAAGGGAAGCCGTCGGCGTTTCGCGCGGTGGCGCTGGGGACGCAGGTTCCGCGGACGCTGCAGGGGAAGGTTCCGGCGATTGCGCTGAACAATCTGGCGGACTTTTCCGTGGGCGGCAAGGGGCCGCAGACGTCGCCGATCTCGAATGCGTTCCAGGCGATGTACGACGAGAGCACGGATGCGGTGCTGCAGGGGACGGGGCAGGAGACGTTTGAGGCGGTGAAGATGCTGAAGGCGGCGGACCCGGCGAAGTATCAGCCGGCGGCGGGGGTGGTGTATCCGAATACGCCGTTTGGCAATAGTTTGAAGCAGATCGCGCAGCTTATGAAAGCGAACCTTGGAGTGGAGGCGGCGTTCTCCGACATCGGCGGATGGGACACGCACCAGAACCAGGGCGCGGCGACCGGGCAGCTGGCGAACCGGCTGACGGAGTTCTCGAAGTCGATTGCGGCGTTCTGGCGGGACATGGGGACGGACGCGGAGAATGTGACGCTGGTGACGATGTCTGAGTTTGGGCGGACGGCGCGGCAGAACGGCACCGGCGGGACCGACCATGGCCACGCGAATGTGATGTTTGTGCTGGGCGGCGGCGGTGAAGGGCGGCAAGGTCTACGGGAAGTGGCCGGGGATCGCGAACGAGCAGCTGAACGAGGGGCGGGACCTGGCGGTGACGACGGACTTCCGCAATGTGCTGGGCGAGGCGGCGTACAAGACGCTGGGGTCGCGGGATCTGGAGACGGTGTTTCCGGGGGCGCAGGTGCGGCCGGGGACGTTCCTGAATTTCATTTAGATTACGATAGCTTAGTTACCACTTTGGGCAACTGCCGCAGAATCAGCGGAATTAGTGCTACTTTCTCCACAGGCGGGCTTGCCTTCTATTCCGTTTTCGGGATAGATTCGTTTCGCCAGATACATTTTGCGGGATTATAAGACAACTTTTTCCCGCAGAGTGCGTCTTATTGGATGTAGCACATAACATGCCGGGCCAGCAGTTCCCACGGTTCCGGTTTCCCCTATCTGCACTACCCCTCCCCACCTATTAGTAAGGCCCCCAGAAGTACCGGGGGCCTTCACTCCTTAAGCGCGGCATGCGGGCCAATGACACCCGACCCATCAGATAGGGTCACGATGGAGGGGGCACCGTCGGCTTGGGGGCGGCTACTGTTGGGAGGTATTGGTCGAGGAAGCGGGTGAGGGTGGATTGGTAGGCGGGCGTCGTAGTTGGTGGGGGGGAGGGTGACGGAGAAGCTGGGGCTGGCGGCTTGTTGGAAGAGGGATTTGGAGTGGCGGGCTGGCTGGGGTAGGCGGGTATGGGGCGTCGATTGAGGGCCGCCGGCGATGAGGAGTTTGGGGGTGGTGAGGGTGGCGAGGGGGGTGGCGATGTCGAAGTGTTGGTGGAAGAGGAGGCGGACGGGGATGAGGTTGGAGGAGCGGGCGGCGAGGGCGGTTGCGGTGGGGTCGGGGTCGGGGTTGTGCGAGGATGATGGCGGGGAGTTCGGGATGGTGCGTGGGCGAGGGTGACGGCGAGGGATGCGCCGAGGCCGGCGCCGTAGGGGATGATGCGAGTGGCGGGGATGTGGCGGGTGGCGGTGAGGTAGGTGAGGGCGGCGGCGGCGTCCTCGGCCATGGTGGTGGCGGTGGGGTGGGCGGAGGCGTCGCTGAGGCCGAAGCCGCGGTAGTCGATGGCGAAGACGTTGAGGCCGGCGGCGTGGAGGAGGGCGAGGGTGGGGAGGGTGTCGGCGAGGGAGCCGGAGCCGTCGTGGAGATAGAGGATGGTGAGGGCGGCGTAGGGTGCGGTGGTCGCGGCGGGCGATGGGCGCTGCGGGGAATCGTCCCAGGCGGTGAGGCGGGGCTGGCCGGTCTCGGCGGCGTCGAAGCGGATGGTGTCGAAGGGGAGGTTGAGCGCGGCGGGGGTCTGCGACGACGGTGGGGGAGGGGTGGAGGATGAGCTGCCAGTCGCCCTGATAGAAGAGCAGGCAGAGGGTGAGCCAGGCGCAGAGGAGAGCGGCGAGCAGGCTGAGGGCGAGGGCTTTGGCAAGCCAGAGGGGGTGGACGACCTCGACGGGCTTCGAGTGAAGGCGGTGGGTTGGTTTGTGCGTTGATTTGCGGGCGGCGTGGGGCTTGGGCGAGGGCATTTGGGTTTATGGAGTGATTCTAGCTGTTAGCTTCCAGGTCTTAGCTCTTAGGTTGTTGGATGGAGTCGCAACTTTTTATTTTGAAGTGCGTCAAGAGTAATAAGTTGCATGAATCCCGGACTGCGCGGAGGATAGCGCGGCCGGGTCAGTGAAGGGGTACCTTATCATGAAGATGATTCGCAATCTGTTGCTCGCATGTATCGCAATTACGGTGTTGGCTGGGTCTGTTGTTCCGGCGAACGCTGCCGGTGTCCGGCATCACCGTGGGCATCACAGGCGCCACAAGTAGTTTCTCGGAATGAGTGCAGGGAAGAAGGGACCTGGCCAGATGGCCGGGTCCTTTTGCTTTGCGGTGAGTGCGAGCGGCGGGGGGGGGTGCGCCGGAACAATTTCAATTGGGATATGAGATATTGTTTTGCGGCGAGAGATGAGGGGTGTGCGTGGTGCGTTGGGGTTGGATTGGGTTGATAATGTTGGCGGTGGTGGCTGGGGCGCAGGCGCCGAGCGACAATCCGGTGATGGGGCCGACGCGAGTGCGGCCGGCGGTGCCTGCGGGGCCGGTGCCGGGGAGGAATGCCGGGGGAAGGCCGATCCACAATGAGGCGGAGCGGGCGGCGCGGTGGAAGGTGGTGGCGATGCCTTACTCGCGCGCGGGGCTGACGGCGGCGCGAGCAGCAGATGATTGCGAAGCTGGCGGATGCGTTGCATCTGGCGGATGAGCTGTATCTGCGGCAGAGCGATCTGGGCGGGTACTGGATGTATCACACGACGCAGAATCCGGACCTGTACCGGCTGTTCTCGATCAATGGCAGCCGGTGGGACCTGGTGGATCGGAACTCGGAGTTTATCGGCGAGGAGCCGCTGGTGCCTGGGCATGAGCTGTATCCGTTTGGGATGACGCCGGCGACGATTGAGAAGTATGTGGCGGCGCATCCGGAGCAGAAGGACGCGATCTACAGTCCGTGGACGGTGGTGCGGTC
Organism: uncultured Acidobacteriaceae bacterium; assembly: GCA_963808025.1. Classification (GTDB taxonomy): domain Bacteria; phylum Acidobacteriota; class Terriglobia; order Terriglobales; family Acidobacteriaceae; genus Edaphobacter. Next base: position 398,767 of record CAWEEI010000001.1, read on the forward strand.
GGCGCCGCTGGATCTGAATCCGGCGCTGAGCCAGCCGGTGATCGAGCGTGGCGGAGAAGCTGTACACATATGCCGTACCACGAGGCGTATGCGGAGTGGGTGAAGCCGATGGCGGCTGATTTGCGGGCGGCGGCGAAGCTCTCGCCGGATGCGGCGTTTGCGCATTACTTGAATCTGCGGGCGGATGCGCTGCTTACGGACGACTACTACGCGAGCGACATTGCGTGGCTCGATTTGAAGGATCCGAAGATCGATCTGATCTTCGCGCCGTATGAGAACGTACATCGACGGGGTGCTGGGGGTGAAGACGTCGTATGGCGGGTCGATTCTGATCCGCAATGAGGCGGAGAGCAAGAAGCTGGCGATGTATCAGGAGCATGAGGCGGCGATGCAGCAGGCGCTGCCGATCGATGCTGCGGACAAGCCTTCGAAGGCGGGGTTCGCGACGCCGATGGAGGTTGCGGATGCGCCGCTGCGGGCGGGCGATCTGCGCTATGGATACCAGGCGGTGGCGGACAATCTGCCGAACGATCGCGAAGATCCATGCGGAGAAGGGGTCGAAGAAGATCTTCTTCAAGAACTTTATGGACACGCGGGTGAATTACGTGATTCTGCCGGTGGCGGAGAAGGTGATGACGGCGGAGGACGCGAAGCTGGTGAGCGGGGAGGGGTATCTGACGGCTGTCGATTCTGCATGAGGTGTCGCATGGGCTGGGGCCGGCGTATGCGCATGTGGATGGGAAGCAGGTAACGATCAATGAGGCGATTGGGGCGTCGTATAGCGGGATTGGAAGAGGCGAAGGCGGATGTGACGGGGATCTATCTGGCGAAGTGGCTGGTGGACCAGAAGCTGCTGCCGGCGAGCGAGCTGAATGTGGTGTATGCGTCGTATGTGGCGGGGATCTTCCGGACGCTGCGGTTTGGGACGGGCGAGGCGCATGGGCGCGCGGAGATGATGGAGTTCAATTACCTGCTGGAGAAGGGCGCGTTGAAGAGGGGCGACGACGGCAAATATGCGATCGACTTTGCAGCGATGCCGGATGCGATTGCGGGGCTGGATACGAAGTTGCTGACGCTGGAGGCGGAGGGCGACCGCGCGGGGGGCGAGGCGTGGTTTGCGAAGTACGATGTGATGCCGCGGGAGCTGACGCAGGCGTTGGATGCGGCGAAGGATATTCCGGTGGACATCACGCCGGAGTTTGAGTTGGAGCGGGGGGTGCGGCCGTGAGGAGATTGTTTGCGAGTGCGGTGAGTGTTGCGGTTGGGTTGGCTGGGATGGCGGCGAGTGGGCAGTTGCCGGGACCTCCGCAGGCGGCACCGCAGAAGTTGAGGCTGGGCTATCATGCGGCTGCGCATGAGTCGGCGGAGACGATTGTGGTGCCGGCGTCGGATTTCTTTCTGGATTTTCCGGAGGGGGACACGAGCGGCGGCGGTGGCGGCGGGCGCAATGCGGGGCCGCAGCCGTGGCAGTTCAATGAGTCGTCGCTGACGCTGGGGGTTGCGGGAGATGCAGTGGCGAAGATTCCGGTGAAGGAGGCTGGGACGTATCACCTGTGGGTGCGCGGGAGTGGGGTGGCGGGGAGTTCGTTCCATGTGGCGATCAATGGGAAGCAGGATCCGACGGCGTTTGGGGCTGGAGCTATGCAGACGGTTGAGGGCGGTGAGTTTACGCTGAAGCCGGGGACGATGGAAGTGAAGCTGACGGCGGTGCAGCCACGAGCAGTGTTCAACGTGCTGGTACTGACCAAGAATGCGACGTTGAGCGATGACGACCTGAAGGCGCTGGAGCTGCCGCCGGAGGTGAAGCTGCTGCATGACTACACGATTGCGCCGTCGAATATTGTGAAGTTCGGCGATGTGGATGGGTCGGGGAGGTACGCGATTGTGGATATTTTGAACGACTACTCGACGATTGTGTATGGGAACGATGGCAAGGAGCTGTGGCGATGGACGGCGCCGCCGACTTCGAAGGACGATCCGCGGGGGAATGAGGCGGCGGGCGTGCTGTGGGACTTTCATCACACGGGGCGGGATGAGCTGGCGCACTGGCGGGAGATCGACGGCAAGGAGTGGCTGGTGCTGTGCGATGGGCGGACGGGCAAGGTGATCAAGCAGGTGCCGTGGCCTGCGCCCGCGCTGCCGCATGTGGACAACAACTACCGGATGGCGGTGGCGAAGTTCCACAAGGATTCGGATGGGCCGGACACGCTGCTGGTGTTTGTGGACACGGGCGGGTATATCGCGCTGACGGCGTATGACAAGGACTTGAACCTGCTGTGGCAACATGCGGAGCATCGCGACAAGGATTATTTCGGGCACTACATCTATCCGTACGACGTGAATGGCGATGGGGTGGATGAGGTGGTGATCAGCCATCTGTGCCTGGATGCGAACGGCAAGGAGGTTTGGAACAACGCGAAGTATTTTGAGAAGAACAACGACCACATGGATGCGATGGAGTTCTTCGACATGAATGGGGACGGGAAGCCGGAGCTGCTGGTTGGGCAGTCGGATGTGGGGACGCTGGAGTACAACGCGCAGACGGGCGCGATGCTGTGGCAGAACGTGTCGGACCACTCGCAGCAGGTGACGGCGGGGTATATTCTGGGCGACTCGAAGACGCCGCAGGTGGTGACGAACGGGCGGACGTATACCAATGGGCTGAGCGCGCAGCTTTATTGGTTCGACAATATGGGACGGCTGCTGGAGAAGTGGCCGGAGCATCCGCTGGGCGGGAACCCGAATTTTGTGCGCGGGGACTGGTTCGGGACGGGAAAGCGGACCTACTTCTGGTATCGGTTCAAGCTGGAGCCGGATGGGAATGCGACGCTGTACTTCAAGGGCGAGGCGTACCACATGTTCGACTTTGAGCACACGGGCGCGGACCAGGTGATTACGCTGGATACGCCGAGCGCGGGCGGGCAGGTGTTGCGGGTCTATGGGTATGCGGGGGTGGTGGCGCATCCCAAGGCGTGCGATGCGGAGTGCAGGAAGGTGATTGCGAACCATACGCATTATTAGGCGGGTTCGAGGCTCAAGGTTCGAGGTCGAGCACTTAGTTGCTCGTGGGGACTGGAGGTTGCGTTTTTTGTACAGCTATGAGCTGTTAGCTATCAGCTGAGCGCTTTCCAATACAGAAGATGGCCCCGGGGATGCCGGGGCCATCTTCTGTATTGGGTTGCGAGGTGTGGGTCAGGCTTCGACGGCGGCGGGTTCGAGAAGTGGGGCGGAGCCGTTCTTGACTTCGCCGGGCTTGCGAATGTCGATGCCGCCTTTGAAGTAGGCGCCGTCTTCGATGGAGATGCGGGCGGCGGCGACGTCTCCGGTGAGGGAGCCTTCGCTGCGGATGTCGACGCGATCGCTGGCGTGGATGTTGCCGCGGACCTTGCCGAGCACTACGACCTCGCGGGCGGTGATGTTGGCGGCGACCTGGCCGTTGCGGCCGACGGTGACGCGGTTGCCGGGGAGGTTGATGGCGCCTTCGACCTTGCCGTCGATGTAGAGGGACTCGGAGCCGGAGACCTCGCCTTTGACGATGAGGGACTTGCCGATGGTGGCCTGCTCGCCGGTGGGAACGGCGGGGGCGGGAGCTGCGGCGGAGGTTCGGGGGCTGGTGGCGTCGAGGGTGATGGGCGTGGGCGAGGGGGCTGCCGGACGCGCGGGCTCAGGGGTAGAGGGTGAGATGGGGCCGGGCTGGTTCGGTTTCCACATGGTTCGCGTTGTTTCCTTTCCTGAGTGCCTGAAGGTTCGATGCGGTTCGGGTTGGCCTGTGCTGCCTGCGGCGTCGGTGCGAGTGTGAGCCGCAAAGTTTGGCGGGTCAGCGGATGCGCCCCTTAACTCACGATACTACTCCGCGCGGGGCGGCGGAAAGCGGGCGGGTCTGCAAATTTCCGGTGTGAATTTCGGTGTTGGCAGCCGGAAGGTTAACACGGAGGGAGGCTGGGCGCGATTTGCATCTGCGGCGGGGACGCGGTAGGCTTGCGGCCATGCAGACCTTGTGCTCGGCTTCAGTGCCACTGCGGATGATGGTGCTTGGGTTAATGATGGTTGGGGTGGCGGCTGGGTGGCCGTTGCGGGCGGTTGCGGCGGGGGCTCCCGCTAAAGTGCATGTGGTGAGTTTGGGCGCGGTGAAGAAGGTGCCGTATCTGCCTGCGGAGGCTGGGCCGGGGAGTGCGGGCCCGGGTAGCGACGCGCTGATGCTGAAGGTGCGCGCGCTGCTGGTGGATGGGCGGCAGAAGGAGTGGACCATCGGGGAGGTGCACGACGTGACGGACCGGAGCTTTACGATCCGGCGGGCGATGCGGTTGAACGATGCGCTGCCCAGCGATGCGGCGGCGCGGTGGAGCTGGCAGCCGGGGCCGTGGCTGCTGGTGGACCGGGTGACGGGGCACATTACGGCGCTGCATCTGCCGGACTTCGATGAGGAGGTGTCGGAGGCGGTGTGGTTCAGGGACTACGCGGCGTACTGCGGGACGGCGGAGACGGCGAAGGGTGGGTTGTTTGCGATTGTGGCGCAGCTTGGGGTGAGGCGGGCGGTCGTCCAGAAGCAGCTTGGCAAGTGGCCTCAGACCCAGCCGGCTGAGCCGGTGTGCAAGGCGGCGGTGTGGCAGCGCGAGCCGATGCGGGTGACGATGCAGGCGACGGGCGGGGAGGCGATGACGTTTGCGGTGGTGGGCGCGGCGGCGCTGGTGGAGGAGGGGGATGCGGAAGGGGAGGATGGCGGGAGTTGATCGCGGGGCGAAAAAGGAGGTTCCAGAGTTAAGCGAATGCGGCTCGGATGCGTCTTACAGACGGAACCCCTGAATCACAATCATCCGTCTGAAAGGAATCCACGCGTGCGCCGCTCGCTGAATCAACGAACAAAGCACCTGGTCGTCCTCCTCACGCTTGTGTCGATGGCCATTGGCGAATTGCCTGCTCATGCGCAGGATATAGTCGGCACTTGGCAAGGCACGATACCGAATTCCGAATTCACCCGCTTGGTCTTGAAGATATCAATCTCCGAAGACAAGACTCTGAAGGTAGACGCCTATGACCTCGATCACGGAGCACTGAGGCAACCGCTATTGGATGCCACTTTCGATGGTTTGACCCTCAAATTTCCATTGGCGGGACACAGCGGAAATTACATAGGAAAGATGAGTGCTGATGGTAATAACATCGTGGGGTCCTGGAAGCAGGAAGAAGACAGCCACCCCGTCGCGCTAACGTTCACGCGCGCGACTCCAAGCACATTATGGGCATTTCCGACGGTCGGCGGCGGATTGTCCCCAATGGCAAGGGATGCGCATCCCTCTTTTGAGGTCGCCACAATTAAGCCCGCCGCCCCTGGCGAGGAGAGCCACTCCCTCAACACTCTCGGAATGCAGGGCCGTTATTTCACGGCGAGTAACATCGACCTCTTAGGGCTCATCGAAAATGCCTATCAGCTACAGCCAAGACAGATACTCGGCGCACCGGACTGGGCCAACTCGGCCCATTTCGACATCACTGGCGTACCAGATACACCAGGTCAGCCGAGCGGGTATCAGGTCTTGGAGATGTACCAAAGGCTGCTGACAGATCGTTTCAAGCTGACCTTCCGCCGCACTACAAAGGAATTTCCTGTCTACGCTCTGGTGCCGTGGCCAAATGGGCCAAAGCTTACAAAGAGCAGTGGCGATCCTAATGGAACGATGCGCGTAATTATGAGGTCAAAAGAGGATGGAAGCTTGGTCGTCACTTTCTCAAACACATCGATGCCGGAACTCGTCCTGCACTTGATGCATATCATCCCGGAGCGACAGGTTGTAGATCGGACGGGGCTAAAGGACAGGTACGATTTTAGGCTTACCTTTTCTTACGACCCCTCTGCACCTGAGCCGGACATCTACGACGCCGTTCAGCAACAACTTGGGCTGAAGCTACAAGGGACCAGGGCCCTGGTGGAGGTAATTCATATCGAGCATGTCGAGCAGCCCACGGCGAATTAGCGGTTGGGGAATTTCTGAAAAACGGAGTGATGAATATGGCTTAGCTCCGGCACGGATTATCGAGTTCGCCCTGTAGGAAGTGTTTGCGCGCAATAAGTGCTATGTATCGGGCTTCAGCCCTTGAGTTTGTGGCGGCCCATGACCTGGCCTGCGGCCCAGGCTGGTATGGAACGGGCCTTCGGCCCTTGCCAAGCGGTACTGCTGCGTTCCTGAGCTAAGGGCGTAATCATCTGCGGAGTTTGTGGTGACTTCGATTGGTCCGGACTTCAAGCTGAGACGCCGCCTACAATGAGGGCATGAGGTCGCTGGAGGAGTTGCTGCGGGAGGCGGAGGTGGCGCATGGGCATCTGTGTGCGGGGCAGGTGCTGGGGGTGCGGATGGCGATGCTCGGGTGCCGGATGCTGGGGATCGATGAGCCGCGGGCGGGGGTGGATCGGAAGCGGCTGGTGACGTTTGTGGAGATCGACAGGTGCGCGACGGACGCGATTGGGGTGGTGACGGGATGCAGGCTGGGCAAGCGGGCGCTGAAGTTTCGCGACTGGGGGAAGATGGCGGCGAGCTTTGTGGACCTGGGGCGGCCGGCGTCGGATGGGGTGGAGGCGGTTGCGGGGGGGAGGGCGGTGCGGGTGTCGGCGCTGGAGTCGTCGAAGGAGCGGGCGCGAGAGATGTATCCGCATATTGAGGGGAAGAATGCGCAGCAGATGGCGGCGTATCGCGAGCTGCCGGAGGAGGAGCTGTTTCGGACGGAGTGGGTGCGGGTGGAGCTCCATGCGCGGGAGATGCCGGGGTATAAGTCGGGGCGGGTGGTGTGCGCGGGGTGCGGGGAGGGGATTAACTACGACCGCGAGGTGGTGGTGGATGGGGCGGTGCTGTGTATGGGGTGTGCGTTTCCGGAGACGCGGTATTATGAGCCGGTGTGAGTTGGTTGTGCCGGGCGGTTGAGGTCGTTCGCCACCGCGAACGATACCCCACCCTGCGGCTTCGCCGCGAGGATGGGGCACCCAGGATGGGGGAGTGAGGGATTGCAGAGGTATTTGTGGATAGCGATTGGCGGAGCGCTGGGGTCGATGGCGCGGTACTGGGTGGGGACGAGCGTCAGCGACCGGCTGGGCGCGCGGTTTCCGTTCGGGACGCTGGTGATCAACCTGACGGCGTGCGTGATTATCGGCTTTTCGCTGACGGTGCTGAACCGGCATACGGAGATGAATCCGGCGATTCGGTATCTGGTGCCGATTGGGTTTGTGGGGGCGTACTCGACGTTTTCGACGTTTGAGTGGGAGATCTTTACGAACTTGAACAGCGGAGCGTTTTGGATTGCGATTTTGTATGTGGCGAGCAGTCTGGTGTTTGGGCTGGTGGCGGTTGGGGTGGGGGCGATGTTGGGGAAGGTGGTGCCGTGAGGGGGAAGGAATTCAAGTGCAAGTACAGATACAGGGATCCTTCGCTGCGCTCAGGATGACGGCGTCGAGGGTCAGGATGACGGCGCGGAAGGGGTGGGTTTGATTGGAGGGTTAAATGTTGCAAGCGGGTAAGGCGTTGAAGGTGTCGATTTATTTGCATGAGGGGTCGCGGCACCATGGGGTGGCGAGCGATGCGGCGATTTTAGACTACCTCTTCTTTCATGGGGTTGCGGGCGCGTTGGTGCTGAAGGGGGTGGCGGGGTTTGGGGCGGAGCATCATCTGCACTCGGCGTCGCTGGTGGAGTTGTCGGACCGGCTGCCGGTGAAGGTGGAGTTTGTGGAGATGCCGGCGAAGGTGGATGAGCTGATGCCGAAGCTGATGGAGCTGGCGGGGACGGGGATGATTGAGGTGCAGGAGACGACGATTGTGAAGGCCCCGGCGGGGGCGAAGGCTGGGGAATGAATGGATTAGGTGCGGCCAATAAAAAAGATTAGATTGCGCTGATGTTCGGGGCGGGCCTGCCGATGTATAAGGTGGCGCTAATCTTCAGGGAGGCCGGATTCATGCGAAATAGGGACGAGGCGGCCATCGAACGGAGAGATCCGAGGCGTCTGGATACGATGGCGGGCATGAGCGTTTCTCATAAAAGCGATCGGAAGGTGGATAGGCTTTCGTTGGCGCGGACCCGGGCCGAAGACGTGGAGAGGGCGCGGCTTGCGGAGAGCCTGATTGCGCGGTCGGCGGGGGACAGCGATGTGCGGGCTGAGCTGGTGGAGAGGCTGCGCGAGGAGATTGCGGCGGGGACGTACCGGGTGCGGTCGGCGGATGTGGCGGCGAAGATGATGGGGTCGAAGGGGCGGTAAGGGCGGCAGGATTAGAGCAAATTCCTCGAAGATAAATAGCGAATGCAAAGAGCCAATACAGAGATTCTGGCTGCGCCAGAATGACGGCATTTCTGGGTATTGGCTCTATAGCAAAAGGGGAATCCGCTCAGGCGTAGCGGAAGAGGGCTTTGAAGCCGTAGTCCATGTGGGACTGGATGTGGCAGTGGAAGAGGGTGAGGCCGGGCTGGTCGGCGGTGAACTCGACGGTGGCGCGGCCGTAGAAGGGGACGATGACGGTGTCCTTGATGACGCCGGAGGTGGGTTTGCCGTTGAGGTCGACGATCTCCCAGCGGTGGCGGTGCAGGTGGAGGGGGTGGGCGTCGTCGGTGCGGTTGCGGAAGGTGAGGCGGTAGCGCTGGCCTTGGTGCAGGACGAACTCGTTGTCGTGCGGGTAGGGCTTGCCGTTGACGAGGAAGGTGTTGAACTTGCCTGCGCCGCCGCCGGGGACTTTCTCGAAGATCATGTCGATATTCTGGACGGCCGGGCTGGGTGCGGTGGGTGAGGCTGCGGGGTTGCCGAAGAGGGTGAGGTCGTAGGCGAGGGATGCGGGCTTGATCCACTGCGGGCTGCTGGTGCTGGTTGGCGTACTCGACGAGGACGCCGAGGCCGGCGTTGCGGATGGGGTCTTCGGGTGCGCCGAGGATCCAGTTGCCGGGGTTGTTCATCTCGACGATGGCGCAGATGCGCTCGCCGGCGCCGAGGAAGAGGGTCTCGACCAGGGCGGGGGTGGGGACGGGGTTGCCGTCGAGGGCGATGACCTGGAATTTGTGGCCGCCGAGGGCGATGCGGCGGTTCTCGATGGCGGAGGCGTTGAGGAAGTGGAAGAGGACGCGCTGGCCGGCGGTGACGCGGATGGGTTCGCCGGCGCCGAGGGCCTTGTCGTTGATGGAGAAGGTGGTGGAGGTGACTTCGAGGCCGTTGGGCGCGGTGTTGAGGACGGCGGGGTGCTCGGGCTGGGGGGCGTTGGGGTCGTCCGTCGTCGTCGATGTCGACCATGGCTGGGTGGTGAAGAAGGGCTCCCAGTCGCGGAGGGCGAGGAAGAGCTCCTGGTCGTAGGCGCCGGGGTTGGAGGCGGGGTCGATGTAGACGAAGCCGAACTGGCCGGTGTAGGTGCCCTTGTGCAGGTCGGCCATGGACATGGCGTGGGAGTGGTACCAGCGCGAGCCGGAGGGCGCGGGGGTGAAGCTGTAGCGGCGGCTGCCGTGGGGCGGGACGAAGGGCGTGCCTTCTTCTTCGGCGCCGTCGACCTCGGAGGGGATGAGGAAGCCGTGCCAGTGGACGAGCTCGGGGGTGTCGGTGTCGTTGATGACGTCGACGGTGATGGGCTTGCCTTCCTTCATGCGCAGGATGGGGCCGGGGGAGGTGCCGTTGTAGCCGATGGTGGAGAGGATGCGGTCGGGGGCGAGCTCGACGGTGACGGGGGCGATGCGGAGGGTGATGTCGGCGGGGTTTTCGGCGGTGGGAGTGGGGGGTGGGGTTGGGGGTTTGGGGGCCGGGGAGCATGACCATCTGCCGGCGGCGTGCGGCTGCGGAGGTGAGGGCGAGGGGGCCGAGTTTGAGGAGGTCGCGGCGGTTCATCGGAGGGTGTACTTACTTTAGACGATGGGGTGAGGCTCCTACATCCTGATTGAGCGGATTACATCCACCCATCGCGATAAAAAGGATGCCAAGTCTAAAGAAGCAGGTCCTTCGCTGCGCTCAGGATGACAATTTCAAAAGATTCATCTCACCCCACCAGCGAAGGCCGGTCGTTCGCTCCCGCGAACGATACCCCACCCTGCGGCTTCGCCGCGAGGATGGGGCACCCAGTTCCGTTCCCCCGCTGGTGGTTTGCAACTAGTGGGGCGGGGGATCGTCTATAACTAGAGAGCAAGGGACAAAGACGAAATACGGGGGTCCTTCGACTGCGTGACTCACGGTGTGAGTCACTTCGCTCAGGATGACGGCCTCTGAGTAGCGTATGGAGGGGTCACGCGATGAAGCTCCTGTTGCAGTCGGCGGTGGTGACGATGCTGGTGCTGGCGGCGGGGCTGGTGGTAGCGCAGCGGGTGGCGGACTGGGGCGACGGATATGGGGTGGGCGGGAACCAGAAGGCGGAGTTCTCGTGGTCGCGGCTGCAGCTATAGCGAGGCGATGGGTGGCGGCGGGTACGGCGGGTTTGGCGGGGGCTTTGGCGGCGGCTATGGGCGGTATGGGACGTGGCAGCGGGACTATCCGAAGGCTGACCGGCAGTTTCTGATTGCGCTGAACCGGCTGACGCGGATCGAGGGGCGGTCGACGGAGCAGGTGGTGTCGATCGATTCGGACGATATCTTCAACTATCCGTTTATGTATGCGGTGCAGGTGCAGACGTGGACGTTTACCGACGATGAGGCGAAGCGGATGCGGGAGTATCTGCTGAAGGGCGGATTCCTGATGGTGGACGACTTCCATGGTACGGACGACTGGGAGAGCTTTATGGAGGGGATGCGGCAGGTCTTTCCTGACGCGCAGCGCTGGCCGGTGGTGGACCTGACGGACAAGGACGAGATATTCCACGTGCTGTACGACATGGACGACCGGTTTCAGGTGCCGGGCGAGCAGTATGTGCGTACGCGGGCGGACGTATGAGAAGGATGGATATGTGGCGAAGTGGCGCGGCATCCGCGACGACAATGGGCGGGTGATGGTGGCGATCTGCCACAACATGCACCTGGGCGATGCGTGGGAGTGGGCGGACGATCCGGAGTATCCGGAGCAGTTTGCGTCGATGGCGTTTCGGGTGGGGCTGAATTATGTGATGTACAGCATGACGCATTGAGGCAGGTGCAAGGTACGAGGTTCAAGGTTCGAGGGGGTGGGACGCCGAGGAGGAGGGTCGAGAGTAGATATGTCTTGGCCGCGCTTCGGGATGACAATGGATTTCTCGCCGCAATATTTGTAGTACGCCTCGCAGCTTGAGCCTCGAACCTTGTATCTTGAACCTCGAACCTTCCACGCATGTTTGAATTTTTCTTCAAGTATCCGATTCCGGTGTTTACCAAGGGCAAGTTCCTCCTGCTTGGCGCGTGGCCGGGATGGGTGCTTGCGCTGCTGGTTGTGGCGGCGGCGGGTGGGCTGGCGTGGCTGGTGTGGCGGCGGCTTCCGGAGGCGGCGCCGCGGATTCGGAACTGGCGGGCGTGGCTGGTGTGGGGGCTGGAGGCGGCGATGGTGGCGCTGCTGTTGCTGCTGCTGTGGGAGCCGGCGATTACGGTGGCGGAGCTGAAGTCGCAGCAGAACATTATTGCGGTGCTGGTGGACGACTCGCGCAGCATGGGGATTGCGGATGCGGGCAGCGATGGGAAGACGGCGCGGGAGACGGCGGCGGTGAAGAGCGCTTGAGGACGGGCGTGCTGGCGGGGCTGGAGAAGAGGTTCCAGACGCGGGTGTACCGGCTGGATGCGGGGCTGACGCGGGTGCCGGATGGGGACAAGGCGAAGCTGGATGGCTGGTGCAGGCCGGATCGAGGCGGCGACGCACATCAATGCGGGGCTGCGGCAGTTGGTGGCGGAGACCAGCGACCTGCCGGTGGGCGCGGTGGTGCTGCTGAGCGATGGGGCGGAGAACTGCGACGGGCGGGGCGGGGAGCGAGGGCGGGATCGATCTGGAGACGATCAGCGCGCTGCACAACCGCAGGCTGCCGGTGCATACGATCGGGTTCGGCAAGGAGAAGGCGGCGCACGATGTGGAGATCGACGATGTGGCGGTGGCGGCGAAGGCGATGGCGAACTCGCGGATGACGGCGACGGTGAGCTTCCATCAGCGTGGGTATGCGGGGCAGAAGGCGACGCTGGATGTGAAGGATGGCGACAAGCTGCTGGATGCGCAGGAGGTGACGCTGGGCAAGGATGGCGAGGTGGCAGAGCGAGACGATCTTCTTCAACGCGGGCGATGCGGGGGTGAAGAGTATCGGGTTCTCGCTGGAGCCTGATGCCGGGCGAGGAGAACACGGCGAACAATGCGGTGACGCGGCTGGTGGATGTGAGCGGGGATGAGCGGCGGATCCTGTATGTGGAGGGCGAGCCGCGGTGGGAGTACAAGTTTATCCGGCGGGCGGAGGAGCCGGACCACGGGGTGCAGGTGGTGTCGATGCTGCGCACGACGGAGAACAAGATTTACCGGCAGGGGATTGGCGACCCGAGCGAGCTGGCGGATGGGTTTCCGACGAAGGCGGAGGACCTGTTCAAGTATCAGGCGATCATTATTGGGAGCGTGGAGGCGGGGTACTTTACGCCGTCGCAGCAGGAGCTGCTGCGGGAGTTTGTGGACAAGCGCGGGGGCGGGGTGCTGTTTCTGGGCGGGCGGTTTTCGCTGAGCGAGGGAGGGTGGGCTTCGTCGGGTGCGGCGGACCTGTTTCCGACGTTTCTGCCGAATGCGAAGGGGACGTTCCATCGCGAGTCGGCGACGGTGCAGCTGACGGCGGCGGGCGCGGAGTCGCCGATTACGCGGCTGCTGGACGATCGCGCGGCGAATGTGGAGCGCTGGCGGAAGCTGCCGTATCTGAACGACTATCAGGATCCCGGGCGCGCCGAAGCCGGGAGCGACGGTGCTGGCGCAGATGATGGCGGGGCGGACGATGCCGCTGCTGGTGACGCAGAACTATGGGCGCGGGCGGACGGCGGTGCTGGCGACCTCGGGGACGTGGCGCTGGCAGATGAGTTCGCCGCTGGGGGATCCGTCGCATGATTTGTTCTGGCAGCAACTGCTGCGGTGGCTGGCGGCGGATTCGCCGGGGCAGGTGGTGGTGACGATGCCGGCAGCAGACGCTGATGGACGAGGGGCAGGTGAAGCTGACGGCGACGGTGCGGGACAAGGAGTTTACGCCGGCGGCGGATGCGCATGTGTCGGCGCATGTGATTGGGCCGGAGGGCGTCGGAGGCGATGGTGGACATGACGCCGGTGCCGAATACTCCGGGGACGTTTGAGGTGGAGTGGACGGCGGAGAAGGCGGGGAGCTATGTGGCGGAGGTGACGGCGGAGGCGGGAGTGAAGGGCGGCGAGGAATTGGGCAAGGATGTCGATTGCGTTCCGGCGCGAGGATGGGGTTGCGGAGAACTTCCATACGGAACAGAATCGGGAGTTGCTGGAGAAGCTGTCGGAGGAGACGGGCGGGCGGTATTGGGGGCAGGATGAGCTGGAGCGGCTGCCGAAGGAGATCTCGTATTCGGAGGCGGGGATCTCGGTGCGGGACACGAAGGAGCTGTGGGACATGCCGGTGGTGTTTCTGGTGCTGCTGGGGTTGATGTCGGCGGACTGGCTGCTGCGGCGGAAGTGGGGGGTGGTATGAGGGGCCAGTTGTCAGTTGTCAGTTGTCAGTTGTCAGTTGGTTGCTGGCTGATGGCTGCTGGCTGCGCGGTGCGTGCGCGGGCGGCGACGTATTACGTGACGGTGGCGGGGTTGGGTGGGGAGCCGGATTATGAGCAGCGGTTTACGGCGAATGCGATGGACCTGGACAAGATCTTCAAGAGCGCGGCGGGGGCGCATGTGGTGACGCTGACGGGGAAGGATGCGACGAAGGCGAAGTTGACGGAGGCGATTGAGCAGGCGGCGCGCGAGGCGAAGCCGGAGGACGACTTTGTGCTGACGCTGATTGGGCATGGCAGCTTCGATGGGGCGGAGTACAAGTTCAACCTGGTGGGGCCGGATATTACGGCGAGCGACCTGGCGGCGCTGTGCGACAAGGTGGCGGCGAAGCGGCAGTTGATTGTGGATACGACGAGCGCGAGCGGCGGGGCGGTGGCGGCGCTGGAGCGGCCGGGGCGCGCGGTGATTGTGGCGACGAAGTCGGGCACGGAGAAGAATGCGACGGTGTTTGCGCGGTACTGGGTGGAGGCGTTGCAGGACCCGACGGCGGATACGGACAAGAGCGACTCGATCAGCGCGATGGAGGCGTTTGCGTATGCGGACCGGAAGACGGCGGATTTCTATACGACGCAGAAGCGGCTGGCGACGGAGCATGCGGAGTTTGAGGACACGGGGAAGGGCGAGGCGGTGCGGGCGGCGACGGCGCGGACAGCCGCGAGGGCGCGCTGATGGCGACGTTTACGGTGGTGCGGATCGGCGCGGCGCAGGCGGCGATGAACGATCCGGCGAAGCGCGAGCTGATGGCGAAGAAGGAAGAGCTGGAGCAGAAGATCGATGCGCTGAAGTATCAGAAGGCGGCGATGGAGCCGGGCGAGTACAAGAAGGAGTTGACGGCGGCGCTGGTGGAGTTGGCGCAGGTGCAGGAGGAGCTGGATAAGTGAGGGCGTTGGTTGAGATGCGGAGCTAGCGGCGGCGGTGCTGGCGTGTGCAGGCGCGGGTGGGCTGCGGCTGCGACGGCGACGCCGGAGGGGTGCAGGAAGCTGCGGCTGCATGGGAAGGATGCGGAGGCGACGGATTGTTTTGAGGCGCTGGCGCGGAGCGGCGATGCGTACTTGATGGCGGAGGGGTATTGGGGGCTGGGGGATTACGAGAAGGCGAAGAGGAGTTTGAGGTTGCGGTGGGGATGCCGAAGAGTCCGGCGCTGTGGCATGTGCGCTACGGGATGCTGTTCCACGAGCGGTTCAACAATGAGGAGGCGGCGAAGTTGTTCAACGAGGCGCTGGCGATGGATCCGAAGAATGCGCAGGCGTATCTGGGGCTGGCGATGTTGAGCGCGGAGGGGTTTGACGAGAAGGCGACGGAGTATGCGGCGAAGGCGATTGCGCTGGACCCGAAGCTGGTGGAGGCGCATGAGTTTCTGGCGAACCTGCTGCTGGAGGATGTGAAGACCGGATGAGGCGGTGAAGGAGGCGGACACGGCGATTGCGTTGTCGCCGTATGCGGGCTGGGCGATCCGGACGCGCTGGATGCGATGGCGATCCGCGCGGCGGTGGATCTGCTGGCGGACAAGAATGCGGAGGCGGATGCGTGGCTGGCGAAGATCAAGGCGGTGAATCCGGGGTATGGCGAAGGGTATGCGATTGTGGCGCGGCATCTGGTGCTGAACCGGCGGTATCCGGAGGGGGTGGCGTACTACCGCAAGGCGATTGCGGCGGACCCGAAGGATTGGGCGGCGCAGTCGGAGCTGGGGATCAACCTGATGCGGCTGGGGCAGGAAGATGAGCCGCGGCAGCAGTTGGAGATGGCTTACAACAACGGGCAGACGGATCTGGCGACAGCAATAGTTTGAAGCTGCTGGATAGTTACAAGAATTTCGTGACTTACAAGGACGACACTACAATTCTGCGGCTGAATAAGAAGGAGGCGGATTTATTGCGGCCTTATTTCGAGGAGCAGTTACATAAGGCGATTGCGACTTACTCGGCGAAGTACAAGATGAAGCTGAATGGGCCGGTGCAGTTGGAGGTGTATCCGGACCATGAGGACTTTGCGGTGCGCACGATGGGGATGCCGGGGCTGGGCGCGCTGGGCGTGACGTTTGGCCAGGTGGTGGCGATGGATTCGCCATCGGGGCGGGTGCCGGGGGACTTCAACTGGGGCGCGACGCTGTGGCATGAGATGAGCCACGTGTTTATTTTGACGGCGACCAACTATCGCGTGCCGCGCTGGTTTACCGAGGGGCTGGCGGTGCATGAGGAGGGGCAGGCGAATCCGGAGTGGGCGAACCGGCTGACGCCGGAGGTGGTGGCGGCGATCAAGGAGAAGAAGCTGCTGCCGGTGGCGGAGATGGACCAGGGATTTATATTCCCGGAGTATCCCGAGCAGGTGCTGGTGAGTTACTACCAGGCGGGGACGATCTGCGACTACATTGCGGAGCGGTGGGGCGAACGATGCGATGCTGGGGATGGTGCATTCGTTCGCGGCGTTGAAGACGACGCCGGAGGCGATCCAGGCGAACCTGCATGAGACGCCGGAGCAGTTCGACAAGGACTATGCGGCGTGGCTGGATAAGCGGGTGGGCGCGACGGTGGCGAACTTCGATACGTGGCGCGAGCAGTTGAAGGCGCTGGTGGGGATGTCGAAGACGAAGGACGACGATGCGGGTGATTGCGGCGGCGCCGGCGGTGATCAAGCTGTATCCGGAGTATGTGGAGGATGCGAACGCGTATGAGTATTCTGGCGAACGCGCAGTTGACTAAAGGGCAACAAGCAGGCGGCGGCGGATGCGCTGACGGCGTACGAGAAGGAGGGCGGCGAGGACCCGGAGACGTTGAAGAAGCTGGCGTCGCTGGAGGAGGAGCTGGGGCGATCCGAAGGATGCGGCGGCGACGCTGGATCGGCTGAACTTTATCTATCCCGAGGATGAGGAGCTGCATCCGCAAGCTGGGCGAGTTGTGGCTGGCGCAGGGGAATGATGCGGGCGCGGTGCGGGAGTTTGCGGCGGTGCTGGCGATGAAGCCGCTGGATATGGCGTCGGCGGAGTTCGATGTGGCGAAGGCGTATCTGGCGGCGGGAGACAAGGCGAAGGCGGAGGAGAGCGTGCTGGCTTCGCTGGAGGTTGCGCCGGGGTATCAAGCCGGCGCAGAAGATGTTGCTGGAGATTGAGGGGAAGTAAGTGACGAGGTACTAGCTTAAGCTGATAGCTACTGCTGAAGGCGATTCTTATTGAGCTGTGAGCTATGAGCTATGAGCAGTGACAAAGACGAAGTGAGAGAGGGAAGCGAGCGATGACGACGATGGCGGGATTGAATACGGATGCGGCGGAGTTGCAGCAGCGCATTGAGCGCTTCCAGGCGGTGCGCGACGGGATTCTGGCGCAGGTGCGGCAGGTGATCGTGGGGCAGGACGAGGTGCTCGACCAGATATTGATTGCGCTGTTTGTGGGCGGGCATTGCCTGATTACGGGGATGCCGGGGACGGCGAAGACGCTGATGGTGCGGACGATTGCGCAGACGCTGGGGCTGACGTTCAAGCGCATCCAGTTCACGCCGGACCTGATGCCGTCGGACATTACGGGCACGGACATTATCGAAGAGGACATCACGACGGGGCATCGGAAGTGGACGTTTGTGGAGGGGCCGATCTTCGGCAATGTGGTGCTGGCGGACGAGATCAACCGGACTCCGCCGAAGACGCAGGCGGCGATGCTGGAGGCGATGCAGGAGCGGTCGTGCACGGTGCGCGGGCATGTGTATAAGCTGCCGGCGCCGTTCTTTGTGCTGGCGACGCAGAACCCGATTGAGCTGGAGGGGACGTATCCGCTGCCGGAGGCGCAGCTGGACCGGTTTTTGTTCAACGCGGTGCTGGATTATCTGAGCGCGAGCGGATGAGCTGAAGGTGGTGGACCTGACGACGGCGACGAAGAACCCGAAGGTGACGGCGGTGACGAATGCGGAGGAGCTGCTGGAGTTTCAGCAACTGGTGCGGATGGTGCCGATTGGGGAGTCGCTGGCGAAGTATGTGGTGAGCCTGGTGCGGGCGACGCGGCATAAGAGCGAGAATGCGCCGGACTTTGTGAAGAAGTATGTGAACTATGGCGGGAGCATTCGCGCGGCGCAGTTTATTGTGCTGGCGGCGAAGGCGCGGGCGCTGAGCCGGAAGCGATACCACGTGACGTATGAGGACATCACGGCGCTGGCGATTCCGGTGCTGCGGCACAGGATTCTGCTGAACTTCCATGCGGAGTCGGAGCGGATCGATTCGGATGAGATTTTGAGGCGGCTGATTGCGCATGTGCCGCCGCCGAAGGAGTAGGGCAGCGAGAGTTGCTGAGTGAGTAGGAGATGCGGGATGATGGTAAGTGGGTGAAGTGAGGGTAACGGGATGTTGCAGCGGTTTCTGGATCCGGCGGTGTTGCACGGGATCTCCAGCCTGGACCTGGTGGCGAAGACGGTGGTGGACGGCTTCGTGTCGGGGCTGCACCGGTCGCCGGACTTCGGGTTCAGCCTGGAGTTTGCGGAGTATCGCGCGTATACGCCGGGGGACGATCTGCGGCATGTGGACTGGAACCTGTTTGCGCGGACGGAGCGGTGCTATCTGAAGCGGTATCGCGGCGAGACGAACACGCAGCTGACGGTGCTGCTGGATGCGAGCAACTCGATGAAGTACGCGTCGGGCGCGGTGACGAAGATGGATTATGCGCGGTATATGGCGGCGTCGCTGTTCTATCTGTCGATCCATAACCAGCATGATCCGGCGGGACTGATTGTGTTCGACGACGAGGTGCGGAATTATATTCGGCCTTCGACGCGGCAGGGGCAGTTGTACCGGCTGATGGCGGGGCTGGAGCAGGCGGAGCCGGCGGCGCGGACGGACTTTGGCAAGCCGCTGAAGCACTTTCAGCAGTTTCTGAGGCGGCGCGGGATTGTGCTGGTGATCTCGGATTTTTATGAGCAGCCGGAGACGATTGTGAAGGCGATTGAGCCGCTGCGCTTCCATGGCAGCGAGGTGGTGCTGTTTCATATGCTGGACCCGAAGGAGATTTATCCGGAGATGCGGGGGCCGGCGATCCTGGTGGACCTGGAGACGGACCAGCGGCTGGAGGTGATTCCGGATTACGTGAAGCACCAGTACCGCGCGAAGATGGACGGCCACCTGGCGCAGATGCGGGAGCGGACGCAGGCGGCGGGGATGGGGTATCAGCTGCTGACGACGGACAAGCCGCTGGACCGGGCGCTGACGGAGTATCTGACGCTGCGGCAGGCGAGTGGGGCGAGCGGTGCGGCCGGGCGGGCGGCGCGAGGGGGCGTGTGATGGGCTGCGATCTTACTGCCGCCAGCGAGAAGCAGGTCCTTCGCTATGCTCAGGGTCAGGATGACAATTTCTATTGCAGGGGGCGTGTGATGGGATTTCTGGCGCCGTGGTTTCTGGCGGGGATTGCTGGCGGTGGGGCTGCCGGTGTTTGTGCATCTGCTGCGCAAGCAGACGACGGTGCCGCGGCCGGTGAGTTCGCTGATGTTCTTTGAGCAGGGGACGCAGAGCTCGGTGCGGCATCGGAGGCTGCGGTATCTGCTGCTGTTTGCGCTGCGGGCGCTGCTGGTGCTGCTGCTGGCGCTGGCGTTTGCGCGGCCGTTCTTCCGGCACAAGACGGTGCTGGCGAGCGACAAGCTGCTGCTGGTGGTGGTGGACGATTCGTTCAGCATGAATGCGGCCGGCTGGCGCGGGCGGGCACGAAGCTGGATGAGGCGAAGCGCGAGGCGCTGGCGGTGCTGGCGGGGAAGGTCGGGGGCGCAGAAGGCGCAGGTGATTGCGCTGGGCGGGCAGATGCGAGGTGCTGACGCAGCCGGTGGAGGATGCGGGCGAGCTGCGCGCGGCGGTGGAGGGGATTGGGCCGGGCGATGGGCATGGCGACGTTCGGCGAGCTGGGGCGCGGGATGCGCGCGATGGCGGAGACGGTGCATACGCCGATGGAGCTGCACCTGTTCAGCGATATGCAGCAGTCGAACATGCCGGGGAACTTTGCCGACATGGTGATGCCGGGGAATGTGGCGCTGGTGCTGCATCCGGTGGGGACGGCGGCGGCGCCGAACTGGACGGTGGAGAGCGTGGAGGCGCCGGGGCAGTTGGTGGATACGAAGAAGGCGCGGGTGATTGCGGTGATTGCGGGGCATGATACGCCGGCGGCGACGCGGACGGTTTCGCTGGTGGTGAATGGGAGTGGTGACGGCGACGAAGAAGGTGGATGTGCCGGCGAATGGGCGGGCGACGGTGGTGTTCGACTGGCTGGATGTGCCGTTTGGCGAGAGCCGGTGCGCGGTGAAGATCGATGCGGCGGATGGGTTTCCCAACGACGATGCGAGCAACTTTGCGGTGAAGCGGGCGGACCCGGAGCGGGTGCTGTTTGTGCATCAGGCGACGGACACGCGGTCGCCGCTGTACTTTGGCGCGGCGCTGGCGGCGGCGGCGCAGGCGTCGTTTGTGCTGCAGCCGATTACGCCGGAGCAGGCGTCGGACATCGATCCGACGAAGTATGCGTTTGTGGTGCTGTCGGATGTGCCGTCGGTGCCGTCGATTCTGGAGCATACGCTGATGCGCAATGTGGAGGACGGCGGGAGCGTGCTGGTGGCGGCGGGGACGGCGGAGTCGCATCGCGAGCATATCCCGGTGTATGGCGGGGACGTGGCGGACGGGCACTTTTATGCGCGTGGGTCGGCGGCGGATGAGGGCTTCGCGACGGTGGGCGACGGTGGATGCGGCGCATCCGGCGATGAAGGACGCGAAGGGGTGGGAGGGGGCGAAGTTTTTTTATGCGGCGGCGGTCGATCCTGGGGAGTGCGCGGGTGGTGGCGCGGCTGGCGGATGGGACGCCGCTGCTGATGGACAAGCAGATGGGCGAGGGGCATGTGCTGCTGTTTGCGTCGGGGTTCGACAATCTGACCAACGATCTGCCGCTTGAGCCCGGCGTTTGTGGCGTTTGTGGACCAGACGGCGCGGTATCTTTCGGGCGAGGAGCGGGTGAGCGGGGCGCGGGTGGTGGACTCGTTTGTGCAACTGCGGAATCCGGTGAATCAGACTGCGGGGGCGGGGAGCGCGTCCAACAATGCAGCAACGGTGGATGTGATCGGGCCGGATGGGAAGCGGCCGCTGTCGTTGAAGGAGGCGGCTGCGGCGGAGTCGTTTCAACTGAGCCATGCGGGGTTCTACCAGATACAGTTTGCGAATGGGCGGGACGCGTTGATTGCGGTGAATCCGGATCGGCGAGAGTCGGACCTGGAGGCGATTCCGGACGATGTGTTGAAGCTGTGGAGTGGGAGCGGGAGTGCGGACGCTGTTGCGCAGGCTGAGTCGGACGCGGGCGGCGGAGGAGCGGGAGAATGTGTCGGGGATATGGTGGTGGTTTATGCTCGTACTAACGATTGTCGCGGTGGCTGAGTCGATTGTGGCCAGCCGGTATCTGGGCACGCAGCGGGAGGAAGCATGAGCGGAGGCGACCAGCCATGAGCCAACGCGAGCAGCTCAACCTCTACATCCGGCAGGTGCAGCAGCGGCTGCGGCTGGATGCGGGGCTGCGCGGGGCGGCGGTGGTTGCGTGCGCTGCGCTGGCTGCGACGGTTGTTCTGACGCTGATCTTGAATGCGTATGCGTTTCCCGAGGGCGGGCTTGACGCCGGCGCGGCTGGCGCTGCTGGCGGTGGTGGTGGCGGCGGTGTGCTTTGGGCTGGCGTGGCCGTTGTGGCGGCTGACGTCGGCGGCGGTCGGTGGGGCGGGCGGAGGCGCAGTTTCCGGAGTTTCAGCAGCGGCTGGTGACGTTCTCCGAGAAAGAGAAGTGCGGACGACGGATGGCAGGGCAGAGCGAGGTTGTTTCTGGAGCTGCTGGCGGCGGACACGCTGAAGGTTGCGGAGTCGGACGCGGCGAGGCCGGAGGGGTTGGCGCCGCGGAACCGGCTGCTGGCGCTGCTGGGTGCGGCGGTGGTGTGCGCGGGCGTGCTGGTGTGGATGATTGCGGCGCGGCCGGGGTTTATGGGGTATGGGGCGTCGCTGCTGTGGACGGGGCCGCACAAGGATGTGCCGCCGATCTATGAGATTCGCGTGACGCCGGGGGATGCGGCGGTGCGGCGCAACAGCGATGAGATGGTGACGGCGCAGGTGATTGGGCTGGAGACGAACGAAGGTCAACCTGTTTGCGAGGTATGCGAGCGCGTCGAAGTGGGAGCCGGTGGCGATGCAGCCGCAGATGGATGGGTCGGGGTATCCAGTTTCTGTTTGCGGGGCTGCCGGAGAATGTGGAGTACTACGTGCAGGCGGGCGCCGGCGACGTCGAAGCACTTCAAGTTCCGCGTGGTGGACCTGCCGTCGGTGAAGGCGATGCAGGTGACGTACCACTATCCGAAGTGGACGGGGATGCAGACGGTCTCGGAGGAGCATGCGGGCGATCTGCGCGCGCTGGAGGGGACGGATGCGGAGCTGACGGTGACGATGACGGCTCCGCTGAAGGACGGGATGCTGGCGCTGGATGGCGGGCAGCCGGTGAAGCTGGCGGCGGTGGCGGAGGCGCCGAATGTGTATCGCGGGACGATCCACATGGAGAAGGATGGCGCGTACCATGTGGCGGCGGTGGATGAGGGGCAGCCGGTGCGGCTGTCGGAGGACTACTTTATTTCGACCGAGCAAGGCGAATCCGCCGAGCATCGCGATCGACCGGCCGGCGGGGGATTATCGCGCGAGTCCGATTGAAGAGGTGACGGTTGGGGTGAAGGCGGGCGCGGACTTTGGGCTGACGCATGTGAGCCTGCACTACTCGGTGAACGGCGGGCCGGACCAGACGGTGAACATCCTGAAGCAGCCGGGCGCGAAGGATGCGAGCGGGAGCGCGACGCTGAGCCTGGAGGACTTCAAGGTGCAGCCGGGCGATGTGGTGAGCCTGTATGCGACGGCGAAGGACAACCACGCGGAGACGAAGACGGACATCAGCTTTATCCAGGTGGATCCGTTTGAGCGGGAGTTTTCGCAGTCGCAGCAGGGCGGCGGGGGTGGTGGTGGCGGCGGTGGCGGGAAGCAGGCGCAGAACCAGACGGATATTTCGCGGCGCGAGAAGGAGCTGATTGCGGCGACGTGGAAGCAGGTGAACGCGAAGGGGGCGACGCCGGAGCAGGCGGCGGCGACGGGCAAGCTGCTGTGCGAGGCGCAGATGACGCTGAAGGAGCAGGCGCTGGCGTTGAGCGCGCGGATGCAGAGCCGCGACCTTTCGTCAGGCGAACGAGGAGTTCAACAGCTTCGACAAGGATATGGAGAGGCGGCGGCGGGGATGCAGCCCGCGGCGGACAAGCTGAAGGCGATGCAGTGGCAGGACGCGATGCCGATGGAGCAGAAGGTGCTGCAGGCGCTGCTGCGGGCGGAGGCGACGTTCCGGCAGATCCAGGTGGCGTTTGGGCAGCGCGGCGGCGGCGGCGGTGGGGGTGGTGGCGGCGGCGCGGGACGCGATCTGGCGAGCCTCTTCGACCTGGAGATGGACACGCAGAAGAACCAGTACGAGACGGCGCAGACGGGTTCTCCCGCGGAGGAGCAGGCGAAGAAGGTGGACGATGCGCTGGCGAAGCTGGACGCGCTGGCGAAGCGGCAGGAGGAGCTGGCGCAGCAGCAGGGCAACCAGGCAGCAGACCTTCCAGCAGCGGTGGCAGCAGGAGATGCTGCGGCGCGAGGCGGAGCAGCTGCAGCGCGAGATGGAGCAGATGCAGGGGCAGCAGGGGCAGCAGAGTGCGGATGGGCAGCAAAGCGGACAGCAGGGGCAGCAGCAAGCGGCAGCAGGGACAACAAGGGCAGCAGGCGCAGGGCAGGCAGTTGGGCAGGCAGGGCAAGCGGGCAGTCGAGGTCGGGTCAGGCGGGGCAGTCGCAGACGGCTTCGCGCGGGAATCCGGATGGCAATGCCGACCCGCGGGTGACGCAGGCGCTGGAGCGGCTGCGGGCGGCGAATGAGGCGATGAGCCGGGCGGGTGCCCAGCAGAGCGCGCAGCAGAGTGCGGAGGCGGCGAAGAGCGCGGCGCAGCGGCTGCGCGAGGCGACGGACCTGCTGGGCGGCGCGCAGAAGCAGCAGGCTTCGAGCAAGCTGGACCAGCTGGGGCAGCAGGCGGACCGGCTGACGAAGGAGGAGAACGCCGAGGCGGAGCGAGTGAGGAAGCTGGCGGCGGAGGGCGAGGCAGCTACAGAAGCGCGCACAGGGCGGTGCGGGCGGCGCGCCGACGCGAGGCGGAGATGCAGGCGGCGGAGAAGGAGCGCGAGAGCCTGGCGGACGACGCGGCAGGAGATGTCGGATGAGCTGGGGCAGTTGGAGAAGGGGATGCGCGATTCGGCGCGCGAGCTGGCGGGGACGCAGCCGGGGGCTTCGGGCAAGCTGCGCGATGCGCTGAGCGGGATGGACCAGACCGACCTGACGAATCTGGTGCAGCGGACGGCGGACTGGCTGCGCGAGGGGGTGAATCCGAACTCGAATGGGACGGAGACGACGATTGCGAGCGGGCTGAAGAAGCTGGACGATCAGGTGCATCAGGCGCAGCAGGCGGCGGGGAGTCGGGGCAGAATGGGCGCGGGCCGGGGCAGGATTTGGGGACGCAGACGGCGGCGCTGGACCATGTGGATCGGCTGCGGAGTGCGATTGAGGGGTTGGGGCCGAGTGGAAGGCAGGGATTGCAGCGGGGGCAGAGTGGGCAGCGGGGCAGGCGGGTCAGCAGCAGGGGCGTGGGCAGACAAGGACAGCAGGGACAGGGGCAGCAGGGGCAGGGACAGCAGGGGCAGCAGGGCGTGGACAGCAGGGGCAGCAAGGGCAGCAGGGACAGGGCCAGGGTCAACAGGGGCAAGGACAGCAAGGGCAGCAAGGGCAGGGGCAAGCAAGGGCAGGGGCAAGGGCAGCTTGCGCGGGGTGGGCAGGGGAATCAGCAGGGGCAGGGCGGTCGGGCTGGGGCGAATGGGCAGCAGCAGGCCGGCGGCGGCGGTGCGCGCAATGGGCGGCAGGGTGGGGAGATTGTTGCGGGGCGGGTGCAGCAGAGTGGCGGGGGTGGGCAGGGCACGGCGATCGACAATGTGGATACGGGTGGGCAGACGTATAGCTCGACGCGGTCGGCTGCGGCTCCGCAGGTGGGGCCGAACCCGGCGGACACGCAGCGGACGATTGAGCAGGGGACGAATGAGCTGAACCAGCTGCGGCAGATTGCGAAGAACGATCCGGCGGCGCTGAAGCAGATTGAGGAGCTGGAGAAGGAGATGCAGAAGCTCGATCCGTCGCGGTTTCCGGGGAATCCGGCGATGGTGGAGGAGCTGCACACGCGGGTGCTGAACGATGTGGACAAGCTGGAGCTGCAGCTGCGGCGCTCTCCGGATGACGCGCAGCTGGGGCAGGTGCGGACGAAGGCGGCGGCGAAGGTCCCGCCGGGATATGAGGATGCGGTGGCGGAGTACTATCGGCGGCTGGGGAAGGGGCAGTAGGGACGGGGCCGGTCAATTTATGGTAAATGACTGGAGTGATCGAAGGCGAGACCGGTTAAGATTGCCCATGCGAAAGATGGGCTTTTGTTTCCTTCTTCTGACACCGTTGTTGGTGGCTCAGGCGCCGGAGCCTGCGGCGCGCCGCCGGCGTTCACGACTTTCTGTACTCTGTGCCATGGCGGGGATGCGAACGGCACAACGCGCGGGCCGACTATTCTTCCCTTTCTTATCTCTCATTCGGACCAGGAGATCGCGGATGTAGTGAAGAACGGCCGGCCCGGGAAGGGGATGCCGAACTTCGCGCTGAGCGATGCGGAGATGACAACGCTGATCGGTTACCTGCATGGGCTGACGTCCGGCGGGGGCGGTGATGCGGGAAGGCTTGGGCGGGGCGGCGGCAGAAGGGGGATGCCGATGTTCCAGCCGCATCCGGCGACGTTGAAGATGGAGGATGGGCGCGCGCTGGATGGCACGCTGATGAGTTCGAGTGCGTTTACGGCGACGCTATTGACGGCGGACGGCAAGTTCCATCTGCTGACGCGCAGCGGGGAGACGTACAGCGAGCGGCCGATTGAGCCGAAGCGCGACTGGCCGAGCTACGACGGCGGCGATACGGGGAATCGATACAGCACGCTGGACCAGATCAATCTGACGAATGTGAAGCGGCTGGCGCCGGCGTGGATGTTTCCGGTGCCGGAGGCGCCGCGGCTGGAGGTGACTCCGGTGGTGGTGGATGGGGTGATGTACATTACCGGGCCGAACCAGGCGTTTGCGCTGGATGCGGCGAGCGGGCGGCAGATCTGGTCGTTCCGGACGCCGAGGACGACGGGGTTGCTGAGCGAGGCGGGCGGTGGGGCGAACCGCGGTGTCGCGCTCGGGGGCAACCGGGTGTTCATGATCACGGACAATGCGCACCTGCTGGCGCTGGACCGGCTGACGGGCAGGAAGCTGTGGGACGTAACGATGGCGGACACGAAGGATGGCTACAGCGCGAGCGCGGCGCCGATGGTGATTGGCGACCTGGTGATCTCGGGGATTGCGGGAGGGGACGAGGGGGCGCGCGGATTTCTCGATGCGTACCGTGTGGATACGGGGGAGCGGGCGTGGCGGTTCTGGACGATTCCGCTGCCGGGTGAGAAGGGATCGGAGAGCTGGGTGGGCAGCGCGCTGCAGCATGGGTGCGGCGCGACGTGGGTTACGGGATCGTTCGATGCGGCGCTGGGGCTGGTGTACTGGGCCACGGGCAATCCGTGCCCGGACTTCAACGGGGACGAGCGCAAGGGCGACAATCTATATACGAATAGCGTGGTGGCGCTGGATGTGAAGACTGGCGAGCTGAAGTGGTACTACCAGTTCACGCCGCACGATACGCACGACTGGGACGCGAACGGGCCGCTGGTGCTGGTGGATGAGCCGTGGGAGGGGCGCGTGCGCAAGCTGCTGGTCCACGCGGACAACAATGGGTTCTTCTTTGTGCTGGACCGTACGGATGGGAAGATGCTGCTGGCTTCGCCGCTGGGCAAGCAGAACTGGACGAGCGGATATGGCAAGGACGGGCGGCCGGTGCTGACCGACCACTTTGAGTCGTCGCTGGAGGGGACGCTGACGTGCACGGCGAGCGCGTCGAAGTGGCTGTCGTCGTCGTTCGATCCGGCGTCGAAGTTGTTTATGGCGCGGGTGTCGGAGGGGTGCACCACGATTCGGAAGGACCCGACGCCGCCGGAGATGGGGCGCAGGTTTTTTGGAGGCGGGCAGGACGGACGGGGCGGCTCGCAGAGCTTCATCCGCGCGGTGCGGCTGGATACAGGGGCGAAGGCGTGGGAGTATCCGCTGGTGGATGGTGGGGATTCGGGCACGCTGGCGACGGCGGGAGGGCTGGTGTTTGTGGGTGAGAATGGGGGGACGTTTACGGCGCTGAACTCGAAGACGGGGGTGCCGGTGTGGCACTTTGAGAGCGGGCAGCCGTGGCGGGCTTCGCCGATGACGTATATGGTGGGCGGGAGGCAGTATGTGGTGCTGGCGGGGCAGGGTGGGGTGATGAGTTTTGCGCTGACGCCGTAGCGAAGGCGGCGAAGTATTATCGGCGGTTGGGGAAGGGGTAGTAGGGGTTATGGGATGAATCGGATGCGTCGCCGATCATCGAAGATGGAGTTTCCAGAAGTGTATAGGTGCCGCGTGCGATACCGACTTGTCCGGACAGGCTTGTCATCTTGAATCTCGTATTCCGTAATCTGGTAGTGGGTTTCGCATGCGTTGCAACTGCCCTCGTGTAAGTTGTCCCAAGTCCTGAGGTGATGTGGGTCGTCTCTTGAAACCTCGAAAACGCCACCGGAGATCGTCGGGAGAGTGGAGACTGCGTACCCATCTGCGGACGGGACCAATACGAAGAGGAGGGCAGGGCTGGTCTCGTCACCGTTATATTGCATCGTGATGAAGTAGATCGGGCGCTTCGGGCCCGCAGGCACGGGTCACGGCGAGTGCATTAAAATCTCCCGCTAACCTCTTCGGAGAAACACGTCGTACTACCTTGCCGTTCCGCGTAATCATGAAACCCGTATCATACGGTCCGATAGAAGTCTCGGTGTGCGACTGTATGAGGAGTGAGTCGGAAGCGGACAGCGTGAAGCTAAAACGAACGAAGTCACGAGCCTTACTGGCTGCCTTTTGAGCGGTGAGTGGCACCAGAGTGATTCGGTTATTGCACTGAGAGAGACCCGAAGTGGCAGGCCCAAGGGTAGACATCAGAATAAGCGCAACTTGGACACCGAACTTTCGGAACATAGCCTCTTACCAACCCGCTTATCCTTACCAACCCGCTTATCCGACATACTAATCCTAAATTCCTCTGCCAAGCATAGCGCGCTCCTGCTCGACGAGGCATGTGCCGCGCGGTTAGGATGGCTGGGTATGCCGAATGTGTCGGGCTTTCAGCCCTCTGGTGGCAATTGCGAATCGCTACCTAGGCCTTCGGCCTAGGCTGGTATGTGGCGCGCCCTTGGCGCTGAGGGCGGCGGACGGTTCACGGGCTTAGCAAAGGTACCGTGCGACGTGTGTCTTGCGATGAGGGCGGTTGGTTGGTGATGAATTGAGAGCATTGGTGGGTTGCGATGAGTGATGGTGTGGGCGGGGCGATGGGTTGGATTGCGATGAGTGATGATGTGGACCGGCCGTATCGGCTGGATGGGAAGGTTGCGCTGGTGACGGGGGGCGCGAGCGGGATTGGCGCGGCGACGGCGCGGGAGCTGACGCGGGCGGGGGCGTCGGTGTGGATTGCGGACCTGAATCTGCCGGCGGCGCAGGCGCTGGCGGGTGAGCTGACGGACGCGCGGGCGATCCAGATGGATGTGACCAGCGCGGCTTCGATTGCCGCGGTGCTGGACCGGATCGACCGGACAGCGCGGCTGGACATTCTGGTGAACAATGCGGGGATTGGGCTGGTGGGCGATCTGGCGTCGACCAGCGAGGAGGACTTTGAGCGGGTGATGCGGGTGAATGTGCACTCGATTTATCTGGTGACGCGGGCGATGCTGCCGCTGCTGCTGAAGGCGCATGGGTCGATTGTGAATATCGGGTCGGTGGCGGGGTATGGTGGGGGTGAAGCAGCGGTTTGCGTACTGCGCGAGCAAGGGCGCGGTGCTGGCGATGACGCGGCAGATTGCGGTGGACTATGCGAAGGAGATTCGCTGCAACTGCATTGCGCCGGGGACGGTGCAGACGCCGTTTGTGGAGGGGTATCTGGAGAAGTATCACGCGAACGAGAAGGACAAGGTGCGCGAGGAGCTGCGCGCGCGGCAGCCGGTGGGGCGGATGGGGACGCCGGAGGACATTGCGGGGATGGTGCGGTATCTGTGCAGCAAGGAGGCGGAGTTTATTCAGGGCGCGGTGCTGCCGATCGATGGTGGATGGACGATGGCTTGAAGACAGTTGCAGGTTGTGAGTTGCAAGTTGTCAGTAAAGGCGAGGGACGGGCGAGTGAGTGAGATTCGGATTACGCGGGTGCGGGTGGTGGATGTGCGGTTCCCGACGTCGGTGGGGAGCATTGGGTCGGATGCGGTGAACAAGGACCCCGACTATTCGGCGGCGTACTGCGTGCTGGAGACGGATGCGGGGGTGGAGGGGCATGGGCTGACGTTCACGCTGGGGCGGGGGAATGAGCTGTGCGTGGCGGCGATGGAGTATCTGGCGAAGCAGGCGGTGGGGCGGAGTTTGCGCTCGATTACGGAGGACCTGTGCGCGTTCTCGCGGCTGCTGACGGACGATAGCCAGTTTCGCTGGCTGGGGCCGGAGAAGGGCGTGATCCATGTGGCGGCGGGCGCGCTGGTCAATGCGGTGTGGGACCTGTACGCGAAGGTGGAGGGCAAGCCGGTGTGGCGGCTGCTGGCGGAGATGCCGGCGGAGCAGATTGTGCGCGCGGTGGACTTCCGCTATATCGACGATGCGATTGACGCGCGGCGGAGGCGCTGGAGATTTTGACGCGCAGCCAGAGCGGGATGGCAGGAGCGGCTGGCGCGGCTGGAGGCGGAGGGGTATCCGGCGTATACGACCTCGGCGGGGTGGTTCGGGTTCAGCGATGAGAAGGTGCGGCGGCTGTGCCGGGAGGGGCTGGCGGAGGGGTGGACGCACTTCAAGCTGAAGGTGGGCGGCGAGCCGGAGGACGACCTGCGGCGCGCGCTGCTGATGCGCGAGGAGATTGGCTGGGAGAACAAGTTGATGGTGGACGCGAACCAGAAGTGGGGCGTCGACGAGGCGATTGCGCGGACGCGTGGGCTGGCGGAGGCGAAGCCGTATTGGATGGAGGAGCCGACGAATCCGGACGATGTGCTGGGCCATGCGCGGATTCGGCGCGAGGTGCGGCCGGTGCGGATTGCGACGGGCGAGCACTGCCACAACCGCGTGATGTTCAAGCAGCTGTTTCAGGCGGAGGCGATCGATGTGTGCCAGATCGATAGCTGCCGGGTGGCGGGGGTGAATGAGAACCTGGCGATCCTGCTGATGGCGGCGAAGTTTGGCGTGCCGGTGTGTCCGCACGCGGGCGGGGTGGGGCTGTGCGAGTATGTGCAGCATCTTTCGTTCTTCGATTATCTGCGCGTCTCGTGCGCGATGGAGGACCGGGTGATCGAGTATGTCGACCATCTGCACGAACATTTTCTGGATCCGGTGCGGATTGTGCGTGGGCGGTACCAGCTGCCGACGCGGCCGGGATATAGCATTGAGATGAAGCCGGAGTCGCTGGAGCGGTATACGTTTCCGGGCGGCGAGGCATGGAGGGATTTGGCATGAAGTTGGTTACGTATGTTGCGGGCGGGAAAGAGCCGCGGCCGGGGTTGGTTGTGGATGGCGGGATTGTCGATCTGGGCGCGGAGGGGTTTGCGGATGCGGTGGCGTTTATCGCGGCGCCGCATTCGGTGCAGGCGAGTGTGGCGGGGAAGAAGCCGACGATTGCGCTGGCGGATGCGAAGCTGCTGGCGCCGATCCTGCGGCCGCCGCGGATTTTTTGCATTGGGCTGAACTATCTGGAGCACGCGGCGGAGTCGAAGATGAAGGTGCAGGCGGTGCCGACGGTGTTCTTCAAGCTGGCGTCGGCGGTGGTGGGGCCGGGCGCGGAGGTGGTGCTGCCGAAGGCGAGCACGCAGCCGGACTATGAGGCGGAGCTGGCGGTGGTGATCGGCAAGCCGGGATATCAGATTCCGGCGGAGAAGTGGGAGGAGCACGTCTTCGGCTATACGATTTTGAACGATGTGAGCGCGCGCGACGTGCAGCTGGCGACGTCGCAGTGGTCGATGGGCAAGAGCTTTCCGACGTTTTGTCCGGTGGGGCCGTGGATCGTGTCGAAGGATGAGGTGGGCGATCCGCACACGCTGGATATTGGGATTACGGTGAGTGGGGAGGTGTTGCAGGACTCGAATACGAGTTTGCTGATCTTCAATATTCCGGCGCTGATTGCGCATGTCTCGGGGATTGTGCCGCTGGAGGTGGGCGACATTATTTCGACGGGGACGCCGCCGGGGGTGGGGATGGGACGGACGCCGCAGCGGTGGTTGCGGCCGGGGGAGGAGATGGTGGTGACGATGGAGAGGATTGGGGAGTTGCGGAATCGGACGGTGGCGGAGTGAACGCCGATGAGACCGCCTCTTTAAGCATCCAGCCGCCCAAATTTTGCCGAGCGAAACTGATCTTCGACCGTCTGTAGAAATGACTGAGAAGAGTATGGCGCTTCGACACGCCCGCTCTCCCGGTCTATATAACGGACTCCCCCAACGAGGATAGCCCATGAGCAAACCGTCCAGCCGGAAGATTTGTATTGTCGCGGTGCTCCTTATTCCGATCGCGACATCCCCCACCACTGTGCCGGGCCAGGCGGGTGAATCCCCGAAACCGGTAGCGGATGCGTTGCCCTCCTCGAACGCTCCGCCGGCTTTTGAAGTCTCCTCCGTCAAGCCAAATAAGTCCGGCAGCACAGGCTCCCACTCCGGCTTCAGCAATGATCGTTTCCTCGCAACCAACCTCTCTCTGGGATCACTCATTCAATACACCGCCTACGACGTTCCCGCATCGAGGATCGTCGGCGGTCCATCCTGGCTGAACTCTGAGATGTTCGATATCGATGCAAAGATCGACGGTCCAACTTTGGAACATCTGAATGCGCTCGACCGCGTCCAGGCGCGACTCGAGAAGCATGAGATAGTGCAGCGTCTGCTCGCCGACCGCTTCAAACTCGCCGTCCACTGGGAAACGAGGGAGTTCCCTGTCTATGCCTTGGTGGTAGCGAAAAGCGGCCCGCGCCTCACCGCGACGAAGCACCCCGACAAGGGGATCGACGCCGACTGGGGCAACGGCACGCTCACAGCGAAGCAGGTATCGATGCAGGACCTGGCCCAGACCCTCACTCAAGTACTCTCAAGAGAGCTGGGTCGAGATGTCATTGACAAGACCGGCATCGCCGGCCGCTACGACCTGACGCTCAAATGGACGCCGGATAATGGTGCCTCTGCCGCTGCGTCCGATGACGCACAGACACCCGCCGATGCAGGCCCGTCCATCTTTACCGCGATCCAGGAACAGCTCGGCCTTAAGTTGGAGTCGACTAAGGCTCCCGTCAAAGTGCTTGTGATCGACCACGCGGAGATACCCTCTGCAGACTAGCGCGATTATTCGTGAGCGGCGGGTGGGGGTGGGGCGGTGGAGGAGGGGACGGGTTTGCCATCGGCGGTGCTGGGTTCCATGAGTTCGACGCGGGTGCCGTCGGGGTCGAAGAGGTTGAGCTGGCGTTTGCCGTTCTTGCCGACGTGCGGGGTGAGGGGTTTGGTGTAGGCCTTGAAGGCGGGGCGGGACTGGAGGGCGGTGACGGCGGCGGCGAGCGAGGGGACTTCGAGGGCGACGTGGTTGTCGCTGCCGAGGCTGGCGGGTTGCTGGCTGTGCAGCATGAACTCGACGTAGTCGGGGCCGTCGGGGAGCTGCATGTTGATCCAACTGAGCATGGGTGGGCCGCCGCCGCGCCAGGTCTCGTGGAAGCCGAGGAGTTGCGAGTAGAAGTCGAGGGCGCGCTGGGTGTCGAGGACGACGAAGCCGGCGTGCATGATGTGCTGCGAGATGCGCGTGGCGGGGAGGTATTGGCCGGCGCCCTGGGCCTCGACGCTGGCGGGTTGGGGCTGGGAGAATTCGAGCGCGGTGCCGTCGGGGTCGTGGATGGTGAAGACGAGGTCGCCGGTGCGGGTGCGGCTGGAGTGGGCCGGGACTTCGATATTTTTTGAGGCGAGGTAGAGGCGCATGGCCTCGAGGTCGTCGGTGAGGAAGCAGATGTGGCTGAGGAAGTTTCTGGTGTTGGGCGGTGGGTCGCTGAGGAGTTCGACGTATTGGTGGTCGTTGACTTTGAGGAAGGCGACGGAGGTGTCGGTGGAGTTGGGCTTTTTGCGGTCGTAGGAGAGGTCGAAGCCGAGGAGGTCGTGCCAGAAGAGGAGGGCTTGCGGCATGTCGGTGACGTAGTAGGCGACGTGGGAGATGCCGGTGATGTGGGGGCGGGTGGGGGTGGTTTGGGCGGGGAGGGAGGGAGTGAGAAGGATTGCGAAGATGAGCGCGAGTATTGTTCGGGATGGCATAGGGGTTGATATTACGTCCCACCCATCGCAAAAGACGCGATGGATGGGGCACACGAGCGGTGGGGGCGGCATTCCCACGTCAGGCGTGAAGCTCCCTGACATGGTGCACCCGATTTGTGGCGGCGCAAACGATCTCTATCTCCACATGAAGTAGAAGCCGGGGGCCTGGTCGAGGAGTTTGCTGGGGTTGGGGAAGAGGGAGTCGGAGTCGTCGGTGAGGGCGGCGAGGAGGCCTTTCTTGCGCGGCGGGGCGGGCGATGGTGGGTTCGCCGCTGATGCCGGCGTCGCGGGCGGTGTCGATGAGGGCGACGCGGAAGCCGCCGATCTTGTCGATGAGGCCGAGCGGGATGGCCTGCTGGCCGGTCCAGACCTGGCCGGTGGCGAGCGGGCGGATGCGCGTCGTCGGAGGTGTGGCGGCCGGTGGCGACGTCGTGGACGAACTGGCCGTACATGTTGTCGACGAGGGACTGGAAGTAGGCCTGTTCTTCGGGGGTCATGTCGCGGGTGGGGTCGCCGGCGTCCTTGAGCGTGCCGGCGTGGATGACGACGTTCTTGAGCTTGGCCCACTTCATGAGGTCGCCGTAGTTGGTCCACTCCATGATGACGCCGATGGAGCCGACGACGGAGGCCTGGTTGGCGTAGATCTTGTCGCAGCCGCTGGCGATGTAGTAGGCGCCGGATGCGCCGACGGACTCGACGGAGGCGACGATCTTCTTGTGCTTCTCCTGGCGGACGCGGACGACCTCGTTGTAGATCTCCTGCGAGGCAGCGGCGCCGCCGCCGGGGGAGTTGATGTGGAGGATGATGGCTTTGACGGAGGAGTCGTCGCCGAACTTGCGGATCTGGGTGTTGACGGTGTCGGCGTCGAGGATGACGCCGTCGATGTCGATGACGCCGATTTTGGAGCCGCCGAGGCCGTCGATGGTGGCGGAGTCGTCGCCAGTGATGCTTTTGATGGTGGACCAGACCATGGCGGTGATGAGCAGTACGATGACGGCGAAGGAGCCTCCGATGACGGCGACCCAGAACCAGGCAGAGCGGCGCGGGCGCGGGGGCCGGCCGTAGGCGGGATAGGGCGAGGGTGAGGCGTAGGGGTTGCCGTAGGGGTAGGGCGGCGTCTGAGGGGAGGCGGGCGGTGGTGGTGGTGGGATCGGTAGGTCTTCCGGCATGGAGTTCACTCGATGGTTGCGAATTTCAGATTTTGGAAAGACAGAAAAACCGCTAGAAGCGCCGATTCGCCGGTACTAGATTTGCTGATCTTTCGAACTCTCATCAGGATATAGTCTCAGCGACTTGAGGTGTGTGGACAGGAGATCGGCGCTGTGTTCCGATGGAGAACCCAGAATACCGCATTGCCCAGAGTTCAGTAAGGAGCAAAACCACTCCGCTGAGTGGCAATAGTAACAAACCGAGGCTGGCAGTCAGCGGATGGCTACCTATCCATGAGGCGGCAAGAATATACCTCGTCAGATACGTGGTCAGGCCCAGAGTGCACAAAAATAGGATGGCCAAGCGACGACCGGAAATTTGTTGGCGCAACGCTTGTTCCCACAGAAGGCAGAGAGCCAGAAAGCACTGGCAATAGCCATGTCCCCACGAAACCGGGGAGATGCAAACCGAAAGAATTGCAAACAGGGTGATCGTCTTTACGCGGCTCGCGGATTCTCTTTCTGGAGAGCCAGAGTATACAAGGACGGAAGCGGCCAGCAATACAGCGGCTGAGCATACCTTACCCAGCAACAAAACTGGCATAGAGACCTGGTTCACGAGGCCTACAGCAAGATGCTGGTGGTGGGCCATGGCGAATACTCTCTCGATGGACACGGAGAAGGAAGCGTTCGTTCTGGTCAGGATGCCAGCCGACATAGCCGGCAATACATGAGTGAAAAAATCGAGCAAGCAGTCCGGCGAGTTGACGAAACAAATCGCCACACAAAGCAAAAGTAGAGTGAGCACAAACGCCGCCAATAATTTGAATTCTTTCCACAGCAATAGCGGAATGACGACGATGAGAGGCGTCAGCTTGATGGACGTAGCCAGAGCAAGGACAAAGCCCGCGGCAATATGCCAGTTCTTCACATAGAAAAAAGCCCCGCAAGTCCAAAGGAGGAGGAGAAGAACCACGACCTGGCCGGTTGCGATCCCTTGAAGGACCGGCGAAAACGAAAAGATTGAGACGAGCACAGCAATGAACCCGAGGCCCAGCAATTTCAATCTTAGGATCCTAGCAATCAGCAGGGATGTTATCGGCAGGGTAGCGTAATTGATGGCAGTCCAGAGTTTGCTCGCGACGGAGAATTGAAAGAATGTTAGTGGTATCAGCAAATCGGCGAGGGTCGGTGGATAGAGATATAGGAGTGGCGGCGGTATGCCTTGGCTTTGTGCGGTCCGTGCGAACAAGCTCCCTTGAGGAGAGCACTCAGATAACGCGTCGCACTGCTCCACAGCAAACACGTGCTGAGGATCGCCTCCTGCATCCGCTCCGTAGTAGATTGCGGCTCCCTGATGAGTCCGAGCCAAGACGGCCGCCGTATAGTAAGGCCCGAAGTCAACCAGGCCGCCAGTGGGAAACGGGTGACGTATTCTAGGCAAGATGCACGGAAGTAGAATAACAATCAACGCCGCCTTTGCTTTATGCATAGTGGTACTTTAGCAGGTGCCAAAAGTCACATTTGGTTGTCGGCGCGTTCAGCCAACTGAAACCCGCTTCGCCTCAGACGGGTCAAGCCAGCAACGCCTATAGAGCCTTGGAAGTTTCTAAGGGGGAGACTAAATTTGGCGAAAGACGTATGTACGAACGTCCAATGATTGCAGTATGATGAATCGCGTCCTTTGCAACGCCGCACGTGTAGAGGATTGCTACGGTTCTCCTCCAATAGGGAGTGGATATTTGGGACTGCGTGGGCCTTGGGACTGGTTGCGGCGTGAAGGAACGACCCTCGGGAGATGATGGCACATCCTTTTCTTAGCATTGTGATCCCGGCGTACAACGAGAGCGCGCGCATCGAGCGGACGCTGGAGCGTGTGACGCGGTGCGTCAAGGAGAAGGGCTGGGACGCAGAGATTCTGGTGGTCGATGACGGCTCGCAGGACGCGACTGCGCAGATTGTGGAGTGCTGGATGGAGCGCTACCCGCGGGTGAAGCTGATCAAGAACAACGGCAACCGGGGCAAGGGCTACTCGGTGCGCAACGGGCTGCTGCAGGCGGCGGGCGAGATTGTGATGTTCACGGACGCGGACCTCTCGGCGCCGATGCAGGAGGCGAATCTGCTGATGGCGGCGATTGCGGAGGGCGCGGACGTCGCGATCGGCTCGCGCTGGATGGACAAGACGCGGCAGACGATGCACCAGCCGATGTACCGGCGGTTCTTCGGGCGCTGCTTCAACTGGGTGACGCGGATGGTGATGGGGCTGCCGTTCAAGGACACGCAGTGCGGCTTCAAGGCGTTTCGACGCTCCGCGGCGCAGGTGATCTTCCGGCTGCAGCGGATCGAGCGCTGGGGCTTCGACCCGGAGATACTGTTTATCGCGCGCAAGCTGGGGTACTTGACATTCGCGAGGTGCCGGTGACCTGGGGCCACGACGAGCGCAGCCGGATGAGCTATCTGAAGGACGGCATGAAGATGCTGGAAGAGATGGCGGTGATCCGGACGAACTCGCTGGCCGGGCGGTACGATGAGGACATCGCGGCGCTGAAGGACACGAGCGGGATGGTGACTCCTCCGGTGAGCCAGGTGAAGGTAAGCACAAGCCCGCAAGCGCATGGATAGGCACAGTTATCTGTTGCGGAGTATATGTCTCGTGACTAGCAGGGCTCTTGCCACTCATTGAAGCTTCGGACTATACCAGAAGCAAGAGTGATTGTGTGCGTTGACTGCGCGCATGGTTAGGGTGTGTCAGTGCTCGCCGTAGTAGGGTTCGCCCATGAGCAGGGTGCGGATGGTGGAGCGCTCGCTGTCGGAGAACTGGGAGCGGAAGGCGGGCGAGTCGATGACTTGTTCGCGCTGGCCGGGGGGCATCTCGGTCAGGTCGAGGATGGCGCGGGCCATGGGGCGCTGGCGTTCGGGTGGGGCGGACTTGAGGGCGTTCGAGGCGTTGCCATACTGTTCACGCTGCTGCGGGGTGAGGCGTTCGAGGGCCTCGTTGCGGTCGAGGATGCGCTGGCGCTGCTGCGGGTTCATGTTGTTGAGCTGGGCGAGCCGGTCACGGTAGCGCTGCTGCGTCTCAGGCGGAAGATCGCGGAAGCCGGGCTCGCTTTCGAGCGCGCGCTGCTGCTCGGGGAGGGAGAGGTTCTTGTGGTCCTGCATCCACTGGGCGAGATTTCCCGGGTGCGCGGCGGGCCTTGCCTCTGGGTTGGGGTTTGAATATGGGGCCGGTCTGGCGGCACTGTTCTGAGCGGAGCGGGCCTGGGCGCGCTGGGCGGCGCGCTGTTGACGGTTGGCGGCAGCCTGTAGGGCCCTCTGTCCAAATCCGCGCGCGAACGCAGTCCCGCTCACGAGCAGCACACAGAGTGCCGCGGCGAGAGAGAGCCGGGATGGAATATGGCGATTCATGATGTGTGCGGTGTTCTCAGCAGGACCGCGTTGCTGACTCTGGCGATAGCTGAAGTCTACTGCGAGGAACTGGAACTGCGAATATCTTTCGTAACCTCCGGGATTGGGTTGAGCAGGACCGGAATGTTGACGGGAAATCATCGCTAGCTCTGCGGCGGCGTGGCCCCATTGTTCTGGCCGGTCGCGCTGTCCTCGAGGATCTGGTCCACCTGCTGCTCGGCCTGGACGTTCTTATCCAGCAGCTGGAGGTCGTTTACGGTTGCCGAGATCTGCGCCGGTGTGCGCGGGTGGTTGAAGTTGACGACACCGATGCCTCCGCCGCCGACCACCAGCACCAGGGCCATGGCGCCTGCAAGCATGGGGCGGAACTGGCGGCCGGTATTGAAGAGCAGGCGTGCGCGCAGCTGTTCGAACCAGCCGGCGGCCGGCGCGGCCTGCTCCTCGCGCAGGCGGACCGCCAGCTTCTGGTCGAAGTAGGGCGAGACCGCGGGGGCCTGCCAGGTGTCGAGCAGGGACAGCGTGGCCTCCAGGGCGGCGAGCTCCTTTGCGCAGGCGCTGCAGGTGGCGATGTGGGCGCGGGCCGCGGCGAGCTTGACGGCTGCGGCGCTACTGGCAGGCGCGGGTGCGCTGAAGAGCAGATCGGGTAGAGCGGCTTGGCAGAGTTTGCAGTTCATAATGTGTTCCTTCCTTTCCTTCGCCGG
Organism: uncultured Acidobacteriaceae bacterium; assembly: GCA_963808025.1. Classification (GTDB taxonomy): domain Bacteria; phylum Acidobacteriota; class Terriglobia; order Terriglobales; family Acidobacteriaceae; genus Edaphobacter. Next base: position 437,170 of record CAWEEI010000001.1, read on the forward strand.
CGCGTCGTGTCGGTTTGTTTGCGCGTCTCGTGCGGTGCTGATCTCTCGAAATCCGGGCCCTCCTACTGATGGACGTGAAGCCTGGAACAAAGTCTCATCTGTTTCACCTAACTCATCTAAACGAACTCCTTCAATTTCTCGCGCAGCGTCTGGTAGGCGCGAAAGAGCAATGATTTGGTGGCGGACTCGCTGAGCTTCAGCACATCGCCGATCTGGCGGTAGTCCATGTCTTCGTACTTGTGCATCAGCACGGCCATGCGCTGGCGTTCGGGCAGCGCCATCACATGCTGGCGGATGGCGTTCATCCGCTCGCGGCGCAGCATGGTGGCCTCGGCTCCCGGCGTGCTGTCGGCGACGTCGGGCGTGGTGCCGGTCTCGGCGTCCGCCTCGTCGAGGTAGATCGGTGGAGGCGTTGCGCTCGTGGCGGTTGTCGCGCGCATAGTTCACGCCGAGGTTGGTGGCGATGCGGTAGAGCCAGGTGCTGAAGCGGGCCTCCGCGCGGTAGGTCTCGCGCGAGCGGTAGACGCGGAGAAAGACCTCCTGCGCGAGCTCTTCGGCGACGGCCTGGTTATGCACCATGCGGTACATGAAGTTGACGATCGGCTTGCGATACTTCTGGATCAGGAAGTCGAAGCCGGACATATTGCCGGCGCGCAGCTCCAGCATGATGGCGGAGTCTTCCATCGCGGCGAAGTGCGCCGGAGCCCTGCGGGACCTGACCTTGCGCTCCCCGTCTGCGACTCCATCCAGGAAGCCCGGATTGACGGCCAGCGTTGCCATATCTTCCATAACCCCATCTTCCTCCGTGAGGTTGCGCGGAATCGGCGAAATCCGCGTGATTTTCATCGTCTTCCGGGCTCTTCGGCGCGAGGAAGTCGTCGGTCCTCGGCCGGGCGTGCTCGGAAGGCGGTCTGCGGCGGGGCCGAGGGGTCGGTGCGTATTCTGGGGCGGGCGGGCATCTGGCATGGCTATTGTACGGGGCGGGGTAGGCGAGATGGGCGCCGTAGGGCATGGCCGAGGCGGACACTGCTGGTGCGGCTGAGCGACGAGTGCGGTGATATGCTTGGGCTGGCGCAGCGGCGCTCGGCCGTGTATGCTGGATGGGGCATTGCGGATGCCGACGGCTCCGGCGCGGTGCCGGGCGCATAACTCAGCGGTAGAGTGCCACCTTCACACGGTGGAAGTCGTAGGTTCGAATCCTGCTGTGCCCACCAATTAAATCAAAGACTTACGAGCCAAACAAAGGAACAACAAGGAAACCACGGGAACGGAAGGGAACACCAGGCTACCAGCATCCCCTGCCACCGGTTAGTGAAATAGCGGCGATCCGATCCTGAGCTTCCCGCTTGTCACTGGTCACGGCTTGCGTGTAAGTCCCCAGGGTCATAACGGGTGTGGAGTGGCGCATCAGTTCCTGGCTGGACTTTACAGTCGTCCCGACTTACTCTTTGCAAAACCAGATTGCGTTTTGCTATCCAACATTTGCTCATTCCCGTTTATTGAGGTCACGTGGATCGTCCTCAAAGTGGATATCGGCCAGGGGAGCGAAGTCCGGACTTTTGCGGAGAGATTCGTAGCGGGCCCGGGTGAGGCACTTGCGAATAAATCCCGGTTGACCTTGTCCGTCGTTGACGAATCCGGCGCGATCGTGCAGCAGCAGGACCACACGGTGAGTCTCCAGTGCCTCGCAGAAGAGGTGTTCGAGGTGAAGATGGTCGAACGCATAGCCGAGTGCGGCGAGCTCGATCGTGACCAACATTGCCAATCGATACGCGCGCGTCCGACTGGTGTCCCCATAGAATCCCCAGTTGGCCGATTGACCCGGCTTAAGATCGAAGAACACAATGAGAGAGACGGGAACCTGGGTATCGTCCAGCATCATCATGCGGCGGTCAGGGTCTGCCAGGGCGGTCGGCCACCAGTTCTTGTGGAGTTCCGGATCCCAAGGGTTGGTGTTCGGCATCACGCGCCGCACGGCGGGATCGTTGCGCCAGCCAAAAACCAGCGCCTGCTCGGACGGGAGGACAGGACGCAGACGGAAACGGTTCATGCGTTGATCTCCAAGATCATACCTGCGCATGGATGGGAGCCATTGTTGCTCGAGTGGATGCATCGAACTTCAGAACTCCCTTCGAATTACGTAGAAAGGCCGGTGCTTGGTTTGTAGAAATACTTTGCCAAGGTATAAGCCGACGATCCCGATGGCGGCCAGAATGGAACCGAGCATGAACAGCAGCAGCACGGCGAGGGCGGTGAATCCCGGAAGGACAAGGCCCGGATGGGCGAGCTTCAGGGTCACCAGAGAAAGGGCACCGAGCATCGCAATCGCTGCCAGGGCAGCACCCGCAAGAAAAAGCGCCTTCATGGGCACCACAGAGAACGAGGTAATCGCGTCGAAGGCGAGCGTCGCCCGCTGCAGCCACGAATACGACGGTGGGCCATTGCGTGGAGTCCGCTTTGCGGGGACGGGTGTCTGGCGAAAGCCGACCCACTGCATCATCCCCGCCAGAAACAGGGTGCGCTCGTCCATCCGGAGCAGTGCGTCCAGGTAGTTGCGGCGCATCAGACGTTCCGTCATGACGCCGGGATGCATGCGAACCTCGGCGAGGACACTGAACACCCACCAAAATGTTTGCGAGGCGATACGGGCCGGCCAACTTCCGACGTGCTCGCGCTGCCATGCGAAAGCAACGTCTGAGTCGCTGTTGGCCAGGGCGGCGTGCAGATCGATCAGGACCTCTGGAGGGGTCTCGAGGTCGGAGTCGGCGAGGAAGATGAGGTCGCCGCTGGCTTGTTCGAGGCCGCACCAGAGCGCCGGATGATGGCCGAAGTTGCGCGACAGCTCGATGACACGAATTGCGGGGTAACGCAATTTCAGGCGCTGCAGGACCGCGATCGCGTCGTCCGGCGATCCGTCCACGACGAAGATCATCTCGTAGTCGAGCAGCCCGCAGGTTCGGGCGGCGCTGTCCACGCGAGTGGCGAAAGCTTCCAGGAACTGCGCCGTTCGATAGACGGAGGTTACGACGGAGAGCATCGCTATCAATCCTTGCGCCGTGCTGCGACCATCAATGACACTCCGAACGGGAGCCGTGCTCCGGCACGAATCAACATCCGGTCCAGCTCCATGCTTTGTTCAAGCAGCCAGTTTACTGGAACTGGCGGGATGGAAGCCTGGGGATCGCGTCCGGTAGCGCGCAGGAAGCGGCTGCGCAGGAAGAACAGCGGAAGGTTCAGGGTATGGAATGAGGTGCATCCGAGGACCTCAAATTCACACTCGCGCAGTTTGGAGAGCAGTTCTTCTCTGCGGTAGCGCCGATAATGGCGGGCGTAGGTGTCGGCGGGACTCCACAGCCAGGCGTGCTGGGGAACTGTGATCAGAATGCCGCCACCCGGCCGGCATGCGGCGCGAAACTGGTTGAGCGCGGCGCGGTCATCCTCGATATGTTCGAGGACATCGTATGCGCCCAACACGTCGAACTCGGAGGTGAACGGAATGCTTCGCGCATCGATGCGCAGGCAGCCATCCCTTTCCGCGAGTGCGTCGGAGGCGACTACGCGCCAATTCGGAAATGCCTCTGCGATGGCGCGGGCTATGTATCCCGTTCCGCTTCCGATTTCGAGGTAGTTTTGCGCCTCGGGAAACCAGCGTCGTAACGCGTCCACGATGATGCGACGGCGGGAGCGAAACCAGAAATGCCGCTCTTCCATATCCGCCAGGACCCGAAGGTAGTCCACTTCGTAGCTGATGGATGGGGTCATCGATGCTCACACTCGATGATCGCGTGGGTATAGGGAACGCGCAGCAGATCGCGGCGAATAGTCATGACGGCATCGGGGAAGACTGCGCGGACGAGGTCGAGATACTCCTGACTGCTCCGGACGAAGTGGCCGCGATCATGGGTGATGAGAAGACGAGCGAGTGGGTTCTGGCGCTCCTCGAATGCGCAGTCGAGCGTGACCAGGCGTCCGCCTCTTCGTAGACGGTGGTGACAAAGCTGCAAGGTGCGCTGCGCCACCGCGTCGGGGAGATGATGAAGGAGTCCCGAAGCCACGATCAGGTCGAAGCCGCGCGATTCAAAGTCTGGACAATTGGCGGAGAGATCGTGTTGTTCGAAGCGTGCATCGGGATAGAGGGCGCGAGCGCGAGCGAGGTGTTCTGCATCCATGTCGAGTCCGCAGTAATCCGTTGGCGGCAGATGCGGGTAGAGGCGGCCCGGACCACAGCCGAGGTCGAGGACCTTGTTTCCGGGGCGGACGCGCAGGTGCTCCCGGACGAAGCGGCGCATGCCCGAGTCCGCGCCGAGCGCAGTCATCGCGTAGGAGTAGGCCCGCGATGAACTGAGCGCGCGGGGCAGCGGTAGATACGCGGCGCTCATGAGTTGAGCACCCCATCGATCACGCTCAACCGCGGCGACGAACTCTCGCCGTACTCGAAGAAGCAGAGATCGATGCCGGCTGCTTTGAATGGGGCTGGATCGAGATAGGCCTTTGCGGCGGGACCGGAGACATAGCGGCGCGCGCCCGCAGCCTGGCAGATGGCCACCAGACGCTGCACTCGATCGGGATGATCGGGATAGACATCCGAGGAGCGGATGACAGTCCGGATGCCAAGCCATTTGCAGATCAGTTCGAGAAAGATGCGATTGATCCTGCTCAGACTGGATTCTCCGGCGGCCTGCTCGTAGGTATTCTCTAGTTCGTGTGCATAGCGGCGAAACTGCGGCGCGTGCGCGTAGTGCTGGGTGAGGGTCCGCCAGTGGCGCTGCGCCCATTGACCTTCGGCCACCTCCGCCTCGCAGATGCGCTGCGAGAAGCGGCCCGCGGTGCGAATGGGAATGGTGAGCCATGCAGGGCCCGCTGGGGTCTGGATTCGATTTCGATTGCGCCAGTCGTTCTTGGTGAACTGCACCGAATCGAGAATGACAAACTCATCCACCGAACGGATGAGGTCAAAGTATCCCTGCCACGGAATGTAGTTCGATTGCAGAATCGCAATGGACTTCATAGGCACACCGCCGGCTTGCGACAGGCGCTGTAGACTGCCTCAATGATGTGGGTCTGCTCCGCCTCAGTCAGGGAGGGGTGCAGCGGAAGGCGGACGAGCCGGGCGGCGGCGTCCTCGGTAACGCGCAGACTGCCGGAGGTGCGACCGTAGCGCAGGCCGGCCGGCGAACTGTGCAGCGGGACGTAGTGAAAGACGGCCTGGATGCCGGCGCGATCGAGGTCCGCGATCATCTCCTGCCGTGCCTCCGCCGAGGGCAGCAGCAGACGATAGAGGTGCCCGTTGTGTTGACATGCGCGGGGAACCTTCGGCCGCCGTAACATGCCGTCGTCTTCCAGATCGGCGAACGCGGTGTGGTAGCGTTCCCACTGGGCGAGTCGCTGCGCGGTGATCGCCTCGCCATGTTGCAGCTGGGCCCAAAGGAAGGCGGCTGTGATCTCGCTGGGCGGAAACGACGAGCCAATGGACTGCCAGGTGTAGCGATCGACCTCGCCGTTGCGAAATTGCGCGCGGTCGGTGCCTTTCTCCCAGATCGTCTCCGCTTTGGAAACGAGCGAGGGATCGTTGACGATGAGCGCGCCGCCCTCCCCGGAGATCACATTCTTGGTCTCGTGAAAGCTGATGGCCCCCAGCGCGCCGATGGTCCCGAGCGGGCGTCCCTGCCACGAGGCGAACAGTCCCTGCGCCGCGTCTTCGATGACCAGCAGATTGTGCCGGGCCGCAATCGCGCAGATGGCGTCGAGATTGGCAGCGACCCCCCCATAGTGCACCGGGCAGATGGCCCGCGTGCGTGGCGTAATCGCGGCCTCGATCAGCGATTCATCGAGATTCAGCGTGTCCGGGCGAACATCCACGAACACGGGCACGCCTCCGCGCAACACCACCGCGTTTGCTGTGCTGACGAAGGTGAACGACGGCATGATGACCTCATCGCCAGCTTCCACTCCCACCAGCAAGGCAGCCATCTCAAGGGCGGCGGTGCAGGAGTGGGTGAGGAAGACGCGCGCCGCGCCCAGGCGCTGCTCCAGCCAGCTCTGGCATCGCCTGGTAAACTCGCCGTTCGCGGAGAGATGCAGGTTGGCAACCGCTTGCGCGATGTATTGCAGCTCGTTGCCGGTCAGGTGCGGACGGTTGTAAGGGATCTTTGCCATCGCATCAGCTCCCCGCCGCCAGCCGCGCCAATCCCGCGCGAAGGAGTGGCGCGCGCGGATCGTCGTTTCCGACCTTCAGCAGCGAGCGCAACAGAAGAAGGATCGTGGCGTCCTGCCCCGCGAATGGGTGATGGCGAAACGACGATTCAAAGTCTTCCCATGCCAGTGGATAGTTGGCGGCGCGCAATGCGTCCTGACCGGCGCGATACTGCAGCATTCGCTGCAGGTCGTCCGCGCGCACCTGTTGGTGAAGACGCCCCTGCATCTGGTCCAGCAAACTCCAGGCGGTCGGATAGTCGCCAACCGCGGTGGCAAAGTCGAATATCCTTACGCCGTCGCCTCCGTTGCGCAGGGTTTGCAGACTGTCCGCGGCCTGCACATGGCCGGTGGATTGGTCCGCATGCACGAAGACCGCCGCGTCCGGCCCGTAGTACGCGGGACGCCAACCGGGCGACTTGAGAAAAGAACGCCAGACCAGCTCCTCCTGGAAGTCGACCAGCGCGACGTCTCCGGGATGTCGGGTGAGGAAGGCCTGGAACTCGTTCTCATTCTGGGTGCGGGTGAACTGCTGCAGCTCGTCGTACCACGCCAGGTATGGAAAGCTGCGGGCGTCCACCATCACCTTGTAGCGCGGGAACAGCCTCCAGATCAGGTATCCACCTGCGTTGTAGGTGTTGTAGATGCGGGGGCCAAAGTTTCCGCGCCCCAAAAACTCCGCCTCGTCCACCGGCTGGGAGTAGCCGATGCCGAAGCCCATCCAGGCGCCCGTCTCCGGCCGTTCGAGCGCCTGGAGAAACGACCGTCCCGCGAGGAAAAGGAACAGGACGCAGGCCAGCGCGGGTGACCAGCGAGGCCAGTGGGCTGAACGAACGAGAGAAAGAACTCCGTAGCCGAAGATCGCAGGCAGCAGAAATGTGGAGCGGACGTAGAGCAGATACAAGACTGCGTAGGCCGCAAACAGCGCCGCCAACACAATCCATGCGCGCCGCGGCTGGGTGCGCGCTGCGAAGATACACGCGGCCACGATGGCCAGCGTCATCCAGACAAGAAGCTCCGGCAGATGGAGAAATTGGCCGGCAGACCCCAGCGTGGGCTGGAAGGCGTTGTTCCACGCGATGTCGGGTCGCGTCGTCCTTCCTGTGGCGGCATCGAGCAGTTGCAGCGGGTAGCGCAGGCCGTAGGGGTTGACTGCCGTGGCCAGCGCGCACAACACCGCTGCCGCTGTAGCGTGCCAGGCCGCGCGGCGCGGCAGAAGAAAAAATGCGGCCACGGTGGTGATCAGGATGAAGGGCGCGGCGAGAACAAAGTCGCCGTGCGTGTTCACCCACAGCAGAACGATGCACGGCGAGGCGTAGATCCACGGCAGGAGATTGGCCCCGCGCTCCTTCGCCTCCAGCAGCTCGAACCAGCAGAAGACCAGCGCGTTCCACAGCACCAGCGAGAGCATCTCCGGTTTGGGCAGCGTGGCCACCACGCTGGCGAGCGTGGCGACCAGCAGCACCAGCCATGTCTCGGGCCGCGTGAGCAGGCTTCGCCGGTGGGCATAGAAGGCCATCAAACCCAGCATCGCCAGCACAGCCGCATAGCGCAGTGCGAAGAGCCCCGCGATGCCGAAGACCTTCCATGCCGCCGCGAACAACAGCTCGCCGGTCCATGCGCAGTAGACCAGGTCGTTCGAGGCCGGCATCCAGGAGAACTGCGAGTGGTCGACGCGCAGAGAGCCGTGGGCCATCATCTGCGCGCCGTAGACCATGTGCCAGAAGATGTCGCCGTCCTGAATGGGCTCGGCAAAGCGCGCCGCCACCAGCAGTAGAAGCAGGACCGCAAGCACCGCCGCCGGCCACGCACGCATCGGCCGCGTATGGGCCGAATGGGCACGGGCGTGTCCCGAGGCTGTGGCGCGCGTCCTGCCGGCAACGGGTTTCGGCTTGGTGGCAATCATCTCTGAGAGGATCTTACGCGCCGGCGACACCAGGCCATCGCGCCCAGGCCGGAGAGGACCAGCTCCACGGACGCTGGCTCTGGCGTGACCCCGGGGGTGACGGTTTTGGTCCCGGCGATCTCATAGGTTGCCGAGTCGAGATAGGTGTTGGTGGTGACGGTCTGGACGGGAATCGTGAACGCGTTGTTGGTGTTTACGTTGATGTCCTCTTGCCCTGCGAGCACGGTGAAGGGTTCGCTACCGCAGTCGCCAACCGCGATCGTTGCGGGGCCGAAGGTTGTGGTTGTGGTGACGGTAGCGCTGGCAGTGGTCCCCGGGGGAAAGCTGCTCTCGGCGGCTTCCGCCGCGAGACAGGAATACGACGGCTCGGAGGGCGGGGTGACAATGCTGCTTTGAAGCACGGAGGTGCTGGAGAGCAGCGATGGGCTGCCGAAGGTGGCGCCGTCCCCGGTGAGGATGCCGTCGGCTGTGGCGATGGCCGCGGCCACCGTCGGGTCGCTGTAGGGCGCCAGCAATGTGACGGAGGAGACCTGGCTCCCGTTGACCAGCGCGAGCAGCGTGGTGGAGTAGTCGTCCACGGTATCGGTCACGGCGGTGTCCGCGTAAGTAATGGTTGCGGTGGTGGAGTTCGTGATCACCACTGAGCCGCCGGGGTTGGGGGCGGTGTCGGCCTTCGCGGGCGTGGAAAGGCAGGCGGTGACGGTGAGGAGCGCGAGCAGAGCGACGGCGCCGCGCGTGAAACTCGAATTGCCCTGCATCAAATCAATCATGAGTGGTCCTCCTTATGTGTGTGCCGTGCTCTCTTGCGCAGCCGCCACGCGATTGCGCCGAGGCCGGACAGAAGGAGCTCTACGGACGCAGGTTCCGGCGTAACGCCGGGAGCGAGGGCCTTGGTCCCGGCGATCTCATAGGTTGCCGAGTCGAGATAGGTGTCCGTGGTGATGGTCTCGACCGGGACGGTGTACTGGAGATTGGTGTTTACGTTGATGTCCGTCTGCCCTGCCAGCACATTGAAGGTGTCCTGATTACAGTCGCCGACCGTGATTGTGGCGGGGCCGAAGATTGTCGCAGTGGTGACGGTACCTACAGTGAAATCCGTGCCCGGAACGGTTTCGCAGGTGTAGCTCTCGGAGGGCGGAGTGACGATGCTGCTTTGCAGGACGGAGGTGCTGGAGAGCAGCGATGGGCTGCCGAAGGTTGCGCCGTCGCCGGTGAGGATGCCATCGGCTGTGGCGATGGCTGCGGCCACCGTCGGATCGCTGTAGGGCGCGAGTAATGTGACGGAGGAGACCTGGCTCCCGTTAACCAGCGCCAGCAGTGTGGTGGAGTAATCGTCCACGTTGTCCGTCACCAATGTATCCGCATAGCTTATCGTCGCGGTGGTTGAGTTCGTGACAACCGATGCGCCGCCGGGGTTGGGGGCGACTCCCTGGGCCTGTAGGCGTATGGAGAAGCAGGCGATGACGGCGAGCAGCGCTAACAGAGCGACTACGTTCCGGACGGATTGAGCGGGCTTGTGGGTGTGCCCGAATCTCGAAATGGCCTGGGTTGGGGTTGTCATTTGTCGTGTCTCCTTAATTCAAGGCAGCTAAGTCAGTACAAGTCGCTTGCAAGTCGATACAAACTCCACGCCGTCTTGGCGGGCAAGGACAGAGAAGATATGACGCCGAAACCCCACATCGGCGCATAGAGACACTAGTGGTTAAGGGGGACTCAGAGCACGTGGAATGCCAATGCATGGTTTGTAACCCCAATCATTGCGATCCAGCTTCCGCTCGCTAAGACACGAAGTGCAAAACTATGCGCAGGAAATGGCAATAGATTGCTCAGCATCAGGACGGGCCGAATGAGCGATTTCAATCGAGGGCCATGCAAATGCTTACGGACATATCTCCGCCGGTTGCCAATAGTCTCGCAGGTTTTTTTACCATTGCTTAGGGACAGCCACGGGTGGCGCAATGCCGAGACGGCAGGGCGAATTGCGGTGATAGATGTCATAGGTTGCGACTGCGGGCTATCGCGGGGAGTTGCGGCGACGCGGGATAATGCTTGACATATTCCTATATCGGCATATATTGTTCTGCTCATGGCACGGGCGAGCACAACTTCGGACGCGTTCAATGCGGTGGCGGAGCCGCGGCGGCGGGAGATCCTGGGGTATCTGGCCGGGGCGGAGCGGCCGGTGGGGGAGATTGTGGCGGCGCTGGGGATGGAGCAGCCGTCGGTCTCGAAGCACCTGCGTGTGCTGCGCGATGTGGGGCTGGTGCGGATGCGCTGCCAGGGCCGGCAGAAGCTCTACCGGACGAATGCGGAGGCGATCCGACCACTGCATGAGTGGGCGGGGACGTTTGAACGCTACTGGCAGCACCAGTTGAACCGCGTGAAGGAATTGGCGGAGGCGACGGTCCGCAAAGGCGCGGCAGATGTGAGTTTTGTAAGTCAAAAAACCAAACCTAACGAGGAGAAGAAATGATGATGCCCACTGAGCAGACACTCGAAGACTTGACGTTGACGATCAACCAGGAGATCCATGTGCAGGCGCCGTTGGATGTGACGTTTGCGGCGCTGCTGGAGCAGCTTGGGCCGGGCAATGAGACGCCGGACGGCAAGAGCATGAACATGAAGATTGAGGCGTGGCCGGGCGGGCGGTGGTATCGCGACCTGGGCGACGGCAATGGGCACTTCTGGGCCAACGTGCAGGCGATCAAGCGGCCGACGCTGCTGGAGTTTGCCGGGCCGTTGTTCGCGTCGTTCCCCATGGTCTCGAACGTGCAGTACCGGCTGAGCGAGGTGGATGGCGGGACGCTGATCAAGTTCAAGCACACGGCGCTGGGGTTTGTGCCGGAGGAGCAGAAGGTGGGGATGAATAAGGGATGGAGCGCGATGCACGAGCGAGTGCGGCGGCAGGCTGAGGGGAAGTAGTAGTGGCATGAGGCTCGGCGCTGCGGGCGCCGTTGACAGGGACGCTTTACGAACGGGAGTGAGGAGGATGGTGATGACAAGCACGATGGAAGTTGCGGATGTAGAGGCGAAGGAAGTTTCGCAGGCTCAGGACCTGACGTACAGCTTTACGGTGGAGCAGACGCCGGACGAGGTATTCGCGGCCATCAACGATGTTCGGGGATGGTGGTCGGGGGAGATTGAGGGCGAGACGGACAAGCTGGGCAGGGAGTGGACGTACCGGTATAAGGACATCCACTACAGCAAGCAGAGGATCACGGAGCTGGTTCCGGGCAGGCGGGTGGTGTGGCAGGTGATGGACAGCTATCTCTCGTTCGTGGACGACAAGACGGAGTGGAATGGGACGCGGGTGGTGTTCGAGATAGCGCGCAAGGGCGGCAAGACGGAGGTGCGATTTACCCATGCGGGGCTGGCGGCGGAGGATGAGTGCTTCGATAAGTGCTCGAATGCGTGGGGCTTTTATATAAATTTGAGCTTGCTGGGGCTGATTGAGACGGGGAAGGGCGAGCCGAATAAGAGGGAACAGTAAGCGTGGTAATTTGTTGGAGCGACTTCGAGAGAGAGAAGAGAGCTTCCAATGAAGATGGATCAGTTGATTGAGGGCGGGGTGACGCGGCGGGCGGCGATTGCGGGGGGAGTGGCTGCGTTGGTTGCGCCGGCGCTGAGGGCTGAGGGGCAGGTCACGGCTGCGGAGGATGTGAAGAGCCAGAAGCTGCGGATTGCGTGCATCGGTGTAGGTGGGGTGGGGCAGGACTATGTGGCGGGGTGCGCAAGCGAGGAGATTGTGGCGCTGTGCGATCTGGACTTCACGTTCGCGGCGCCGGCGTTTGCGCTGTATCCGCAGGCGCGGATTTATCGGGATTTCCGGGAGATGTTCGATAAGGAAGCGAAGAATTTTGACGCGCTGATTGTGGCGACTCCGGATCACTGGCACTCGCACCTGGTGCTGGCGGGGATTGCGATGGGCAAGCACATCTACTGCGCGAAGCCGATGACGCGGACGATTGCGGAGGCGCGGCGGGTGAAGGCAGCGTGCCTGGCGTCGAGCGTGACGACCAAGGCGAGCATTCAGGACTCGTGCACGTCACCGGCGCGGGCGACCACGGAGCTGCTGATGTCGGGCGCGATTGGCGCGGTGAAGGAGGTCCACTTCTGGACGGGGACACATAGCCCGAGCGGGCTGGCGCGGCCGAATATGGCGGAGACGCCGCCGGCGGGGATGGACTGGGACGCGTGGTGCGGGCCATCACCGGGGCGGCCATATAACCGGATCTATCACTATGGCGGGTGGCGGCCGTGGTGGGACTTTGGCACGGGGAATGTGGGCGATGTGGCATGCCACGCGCTGCATACTTTTTTCGATGTGCTGGAGATGGAGGCACCGGATTGGGTGGCGGCGGATGCGAGCCAGTCGTTCTCGGCGACGGGGGTGGTGGAGAACTCGGAGTGCTCGAGTGTGACCAACTATATACAGTGGCACTTTCCGGCGCGGGGCGGGAAGCCGGAGATGATGGCGTATTTTTACGATGGCGGGTTACAGCCGCCGCGGCCGCTAGCCATGCCGACGGACATGGGAATGCCGGGGCGGGGCGTGATGTTTGTGGGCGAGGAGGGCGTGCTGGTGACGGCGTTTTATGGCGGGAGTCCGTGGCTGCCGGACCACACGGTGGCGAAGCCGGGGCAGGAGCTGCGGGGGTTGCCGGGCGGTCAGTTGCTGCCGGAGCGCAAGTTCAGGGACTTTAAGCAGCCGGCGCCGACGCTGGCGCGGTGCGAGCGAGTGGACCACTATGCGGATTGGATTCTGGCATGCAAGGCGGGGCGGAAGTCGGTGTTGCCGATTGAGCAGGCGTGCAGGTGGACGGAGTTTGCGCTGCTGGGAACGCTGGCGGAGCGGCGCTACTCGACGCCGGGGGTGAGGACGGGCGCTGGGTGGGGGCAGAACAGCCGGTCGGACTCGGCTGTGGTGTCGATTGCGGCGTCGAGTGATGGGCATGTGCATGCGCCGAATGCGGTGCCGCCGCCGCTGCCGCAGGGCGCGGTGTATGCGCCGCGGTATTGGCGGAGTTCGAAGGTGCTGCAGTGGGATGCGGGGGCGGGGCGGATCACGAATGACGATGTGGCGAATGGCTATGTGGATATGGCGTATCGCAAGGAGTGGGATTTTAAGATCAAGGGCTAGCGCTTAGGGGTGTGGCGGGGCGCTGGTTCCGTTGTGGGAATGATTTAACAAAGAGCGATGGATCTTTGCGGTCCTGCCCTGCTGACCATGCTAAAACCATGGAGTAGCAAGGGGGTTCTTGTATCGGTCTAGGAGTCAGATGGGTGGGCCGGGCGATTTCAACAACGCATTTCGCAGCCTGCGTGCAACGCTGTTTATCTTCACCGCAACTAATTATCTTTAGGAGACCCCTGATGAGATTGTTCCTGAAGCGTTGCGCGTTGGCGGCTTTCGCTGTTGTGTCTGCCGGCATTGCATCCGCCGATACCATTCAGTTGGGAAGCTATGGTACGGGAGACGCGTCGCTTGGGAATGGCAACACGGCGATCGATTATGCGGGATACAGCGCGACATCGATGACTCCCTCAGCGGGAGTTGGGACGAGTTACGCGCTTGCTCCGGGGCTTTTGTGGGCCACGGCGGTGACGGGTTCGACCTGGGTGGGCTTCGCGCCGGCTGCCGGGCCGGTGGGCACCTCGAATCCCGCACTGGGGTATTACACGTTTAGCACCAGCTTTACCAAGGGATCGTCCAGCCTCTACTCCGGTTCGTTGAGCATTATGGCGGACGATACTGCGGAGGTCTTTTTGAATGGTGTAGTGGTTGCGCCGTTCGCGCCTCTGGGCAGCGATTACCATTGCGCGGATGTTGTTCCGGACTGCCTGACTGTTGACACCATCTTTCTTAGCAACCTCGCGCTGCTCAGCGGGGTCGATGCGAACACCTTCACCTTTGTTGTGCAGCAGGCGGGCTTGGGGCCGGTGGGTGGAACGGGCGATCCAACGGGCCTGGACTTCAGCGCTCTGCTTTCCGCCGTGCCTGAGCCGAACAGCCTATCGTTGCTTGCCACCGGCATGTTGGGTTGCGCGGCGGCGATCTATCGTCGCAGGAGTGTCTGACTGCCCGGCCCCTCTAAGAAGAGCAACCTCTTCGCTGACGATGCAGATCGTGGACGTATGGTTGCCCGACTTGGTTCGCGCCCCATTCCCAAATTGGGACTGCGCCACGATGTTTTTCTGATACGTGGGATGAATCTGCACCACCAATCCGCATAATCAATCAGGATCATCCGTGCTCTGTTTATGCGAGCGCGATGGCGGTCTGGGCTGCGCACATTCGATCGCGATCCTCACACAGTCCATTGAGGCGGGCGCTTATGAAGCTGCACAGGTATCTTTTGTTCGCCTCTCTCATGGCTGGCCCGCTGGCCCACGCACAGGTCTGGATAAAGATTGCGGTCGAGAGCACGACAATTTCAGTTACATTGCCAGCGGGGGCGACCTACCGTTTAGGTAGCGGAACATTGTGGAGCGCCAGCACCGTTGTGGCGCACGCTACAACCTTCAATCCTTTATTTTTCCCCTCGGGGGAGTTCCCCTTTGGCGATCCAGCGCCCGGCTTAGCGAAGGAGCTGGACGTCATGGAGGGCGCGGCATCGCAGGTTGTCCTGATGAGCGATTCGTCCACAACGCCGGCGACGACGACGACGCTTTCGATTCCGGGGACTGCGCCACCAAGCACGCTCTCCACCGCACCGGGCAGCGCCTACATCATGACTTTCTCCGGCATGACCATTATTCCCGGCTCGGTCGATTCGTTGATCTTCGGGACTTACACCACCGTGCCGGCCTCCGAGCTGATTGGGACATTGCTCTCAGGAGTGCAGATGAACGTGACGCTGGGCGGTGTGACGATGTTGTGCTCGTTCGGGCAGAGCTTCAGCAATGGCACCTTTAACCTGAGCTGTGTGGTGGCGGCGTCAGCCGCGAGCAAATGAGTGAATTTAAGATGTGATCGGCGAGGAAATCAGAGGCGCTGCCGCGGGCGGCACGTCGAGGGCACTTCTGTGCTTCGGGCGGGGGTTGCCGGTAGAATGACTGACTCAGGAGTGAGCCACGCGATGCTGCGTCTCGACGCGAAGACCGCCTACGGACTTCTTATTACGCTGTTAGTCCTTCCGCTGCATCTGTGGTCCCAGCAGCAGGGGTCGAGCGTGCTTCCGTTTATGGACTCAACGCTGCCGGTGGACCGGCGGGTGGACGACCTGATTGGGAGGATGACGCTGGAGGAGAAGGTCACGCAGATGCAGAACAGCGCGCCGGCGATCCCGCGACTTGGCGTGCCAAGGTACGACTGGTGGAATGAGGGACTGCATGGGGTCGCGTTTTCGGGGACAGCGACGAATTTTCCGCAGGTGATTGGGATGGCCGCGACCTGGGACACGGAGCTGGTGCACCGCATGGGCGAGACCGTCTCGACCGAGGCGCGTGCGAAGTACAACGATGCGATACGGCAGGATGACCGGGAGAGGTTCTTTGGGCTGACGTTCTGGGCGCCGAATGTCAACATCTTTCGCGACCCACGATGGGGACGCGGCCAGGAGACCTACGGAGAAGACCCGTACCTAACGAGCCGGCTGGGCGTGGCGTTTGTGAAGGGGATGCAGGGCGACGACCCAAGTTATCTGAAGGTGGTCTCGACGCCGAAGCACTTTGCAGTACACAGCGGGCCGGAGCCGTTGCGTCACAAGTTCAATGTGGATGTGTCTCTGCACGATCTGGAGGACACGTACCTGCCGGCGTTTCGCGCGACGCTGACTGAGGGACATGCGCAGTCGGTGATGTGCGCGTACAACGCAGTGGATGGACCGCCAGCGTGCGCGAATGAGATGTTGCTGAAGGAGCATCTGCGCGATGCGTGGCAGTTTAGCGGGTATGTGGTGAGCGACTGTGGCGCGGTGAGCGATGTGAACACCGGACACCACTATGCGGCGGACATGGCGCACGCGGCGGCGGCTGCGGTGAAGGCGGGAACGGACCTGGAGTGCGGCTCTGCGTACAAGGCGTTGGTGGACGCGGTGCATCAGGGGCTGATTACGGAGGCTGAACTGGACACCTCGCTGCACCGGCTCTTCCGCGCGCGCTTTCGGCTGGGGATGTTCGACCCGCCGGAGAGCTATGCGTATGGGCGGATCCCATTCAGCGAGGACAACTCGGCGGAGCATCGAAGACTTTCTTTGCAGGCAGCGCGCGAGTCGATGGTGCTGCTGAAGAATGAAGGTGGTGCGCTGCCGCTGAAACCCGGGTTGAAGAAGATTGCGGTAGTGGGGCCGACGGCTGAGCTGGTGCAGGACCTTTACGGCAACTACAACGGGCCGCCGCCGGAGCCAGTGCTCCCGCTGGAGGGAATCGAGAAGCGGTTTGCGCCGGCGACGATTGTGTATGCGCAGGGGTCGAGTTTGGTGGACGGTTTTGCGATGCCGATTGAGCATACTGCGCTGCGACCGGTGAGCGGAGGCGGCGATGGGCTGACGGCGGAGTACTTCAGTTCGAAGGACATGTCCGGCGCACCGGTGCTGACGCGGGTGGATCGGGTGATTAATTTCAACTGGGACAAGGTTGTCCCGGTGCCTGGGTTGCAGCGGGACAACTTTGCGGTGCGGTGGAGCGGCAGCTTTGTGCCGCCGGCGGCGGGAGATTACAAGCTGGGCGTGCGCATGAACTATTGCTACTCGTGTCAGAATGCGGAGGGGTTTAAGCTGTATCTGGATGGGCAGTTGCTGATTGAGAGTGCGAGCGCGGAGCGGCGTGCGCTGCTCGAGGCGTCGGTGCACTTCAGCGACACGCAGCCGCATGCGATTCGGTTGGAGTACTTCCACGGCAGCGGCACGGCGGGGATCGATCTGACGTGGCAGGCGCCTGCGGATGAGTTGCGCAAAGAGGCGTTCGATGCGGCGATGCAGGCGGATGTCACGGTAGCGTTTGTGGGGCTGTCGCCGTCGCTCGAAGGTGAGGAGATGCCGATGAAGCTCGACGGGTTTAGCGGCGGCGACCGCACGGCGATCGATCTTCCGGCGGCGCAGGAGGACCTGATCCGGACGGTGGAGGGGACGGGCAAGCCGCTGATTGTTGTGCTGCAGAACGGGAGCGCGCTGGCGGTGAATTGGGAGCAGCAAAATGCGAATGCGATCCTGGAGGCGTGGTATCCGGGCGAGGAGGGCGGCACGGCGATTGCCGAGACGTTGGCGGGCGACAACGACCCTGGGGGACGGCTGCCCTTGACGTTTTATGCGTCGCTCGACCAGGTGCCGGCGTTTGAGGACTACTCGATGCAGGGAAGGACATACCGTTATCTTTCGGGCAAGCCGCTGTATGAGTTTGGCTATGGGCTGAGCTATACGACATTTGCATATGGCAACCTGAAGACGCAGGCGGCGAGCGTTGAGGCGGGCAAGCCTGTCGTGGTGACGGTGGACGTGAGGAACACGGGTGCGGTTGCGGGCGACGAGGTGGTGGAGCTTTACCTGACGCAGCCGAAGGGGTTTGAGACTCCACTGCGCGAGCTGGCGGGATTTCAGAGGGTGCATCTGGTGCCGCGTGAGGGCGCGCGAATTACATTCACGATCGATCCGCGGAGTCTGGGGCAGGTGGATGAGGCGGGGAACCGCAGGATACTGCCGGGCGAGTATACGGTGTCGCTGGGCGGCTCGCAGCCGGAGCAGGGAAGGCCGACGGTGACGGCGAAGTTTACGGTGGTGGGGACGGCGGAGCTGCCGAAGTAGGCATGGGATTGGGGTTGTGGGGTTCTGTTATTCTTGGTTGCCGTTGACGGCCTGCGGTTGGATGCGGCGGGCCGAGACTTTTGGAAATCGAGGACGACTGGGATGGGGAAGCTTTCACGCCGCGAATTTATGGGTACGGCTGCGATGGCTGGGGCCGCGCTTACGGGGATGGGCAATTCGTTTGCAGGCGCGCAGGCGCTCAAGTCCGCGGCGGATTGGGATGAGAAGAACGGGCCGGCTCCGGCTGCGCCGGATGCGCCGCAGGCACGGCCGCTGGGGCCCGGGCGCGATCCCGATCATCGACGCGCACATTCATCTGTTCGACCAGACCCGTCCGGTCTTCAGCGGCTACACGGGCGGGCTGTTCTACCGGCAGGTGAACAAGCCATCGACGCCGGCGGCGTATGCTGCGCTGGCGCGGCCCACGGGGATCGTCGGCGCGATTGTGGTCGAGTCGGCCGCGCAGTACATCGACGACAACCTCTACTATCTGGAGATCTCGCGCGACAATCCGATTATGGTCGGGGTCTCGGGGAACATCGATCCGGGGTCGGCTGAATTCGCCAAATATCTGAACCATTTTCACCGCGACCCGCTGTTTCGCGCCATCCGGTCGAGCCGGTTTTACAGCAGGGACGCGAGCGGCAAGGTGGCGCTGAACCCCACGCAGGTCGCGAATCTGAAGCTGCTGGCGCAGGCCGACCTGGCGCTGGACACCGCCAACCCGAGCATGGACCTGATGAACGCCAACGTGCTGCTGGCGGACGCGGTTCCCGACCTGCGCATCATCATGGACCACCTGCCCAGCTTCGATCCCACGCCGGACGGCCAGGCGGCTTACGAGGAGGTGATCAAGGAGATGGCGGCGCGGCCCAACATCTTCGTCAAGCTCACCGAGGTCTACCATCCCAAGCCCGGAGACGGCGGCATCATCGTGAAGAACTATGAGTTCCTGCGCGCGCGGCTGGAGTATCTGTTCGACGCCTTCGGCGAGGACCGCGTGCATGTTCGGCACGGACTATCCCAACAGCTATGGCGTGGCCACCATCTCCGAGGAGGTCGGCCTGATGCAGCAGTTCTTCTCGACGAAGCCGCGCGCGCAGCAGGAGAAGTATTTCTGGCAGAACTCGTCGAAGATCTACAAGTGGGTGAAGCGGGCGGATGACCAGCCGACGCCGTTGGCGCAGGGGAAGGCTGCTCCGCCTGCGCCGGCGCGGATGGGGCCGGGTGGGCCGCGGGGGCCTGAAGGAACCCGGCCCCAAGGCTGACGCGACTATGAAAGAAAACCCCTGGGTAGAAGAGCTGCCTCGCCCCGATGGCTCCTATGTTCTCGACAGAGATCGCGCGGATATTGATCGGTACAACAGCCGCGTTCGTGACCCGAGGGCTAGGGTTGTGCTTGAGTCGATCCCCGAACCCTTCATTGGCAGCTCTGTCTCTGCGAAGGTTGTGCTACTGAACCTGAATCCCGGCCATGATGAAACTGACAGACAGACTCACTCCAACGAGCATATTTGGAGTGTGATGTTGAACAACCTTCGTCAGAGCCAGCACGATTACCCCTTCTACCCACTTAGTCCAGCATTCAAGGGAACTGGGGTTGAGCGTTGGTGGAGCAAGCACCTTCGCGAATTAAGACAAGAGCCTGGATTAGACGATGCGGCGATAGCCAGAGGGTTACTTGTGATTGAGTGGTTCCCGTACCATTCTGAGATATCAGGACTGCCCACGGTCCCCGTTTGCGAGTCACAGAGATATTCTTTCGAGCTCGCAAAGAACTTCTTGGGGAAAGACGACGTTGTGATCATTCGAATGCGCAAAGGAGGCCATTGGCCGGAAGTTGACCGGCGTTTTGAATGCGTACCCGTCCTGAAGAGTCGCCGCCCCTGGATCAGCAGACGCAACATGGATGAAGGCCTATTTGAGAGGGCGGTAAGCGCTCTTAAGGGCAACGCTGAGGTTTAGGGGATTTGACGTTTTTGAGCAGCCAGTATTCTGCGCAAATGGTCGGTCGGTTTGTGTATATTGGCCTCGGATTAAAAGGACCCCTTTCCATGAGATTGTTTGCAAGAGTGACAGCGGCGTTGGTGGTGCTGTGTGGTGTGGCGTGTGCGCAGACGAGCGCGCCCAGTACGGGTGCGCCGAGTAAGAGCGCGGCGAACAGCGAGGTGGCGAAGCTGTTGCCGTATCAGGATGCGAAGCTGCCGGTGGAGGAGCGGATCACCGACCTGATTGGGCGGATGACGCTGGACGAGAAGCTGGCGATGCTGGGGACCGATCCGACGATTCCGCGGCTGGGGATTGTGGGCACGAACCATGTGGAGGGGTTGCATGGGCTCGCGCTGGGCGGGCCGGGTGGATGGGGCGGGCGCGGGCTGGTGACGCCGACGACGCAGTTTCCGCAGTCGCATGGCCTGGGGCAGACGTGGGACCCGGAGCTGCTGCGCCAGGCCGCGGCGGAGGAGGCGTACGAGACGCGTTGGGCCTACAACAAATACCACAAGGGCGGCCTGGTGGTGCGCGCGCCGAACGCCGACCTGAGCCGCGATCCGCGCTGGGGGCGGACGGAGGAGAGCTACGGCGAGGACCCGTTCCTGGTGGGCACGCTGGCGACGGCGTATACGGAGGGGTTGCAGGGGAACGATCCGAAGCTGTGGATGACGTCGTCGCTGCTGAAGCATTTTTTGGCGAACAGCAATGAAGATGGGCGCGATGGGTCGAGTTCGAACTTCGACGACCGGCTGTTTCTATGAGTACTACTCGGTGCCGTTCCGCATGGCGATTGAGGATGGCCACGCGAATGCCATGATGACCAGCTACAACTCGTGGAACAAGGTGCCGATGGGCGCGAACCCGATTCTGCATAAGGTGGTGATGAAGGACTGGGGGTTTGACGGGATCATCTGCACGGACGCGGGCGCGCTGGGCAATATGGTGCGCGCGTCGCATACATATGCGACCAATGCGGAGGCCGCGGCGGCGGCGATCCACGCGGGGATCAACCAGTTTCTGGAGAATGCGACCAAGCCGGTGCAAGACGCGCTGGCGCAGAATCTGATTACCGAGGCGGACCTGGATGCGAATCTGCGCGGGGTGTTTCGCGTGATGATCCGGCTGGGGATGCTGGAGCCGGCTGGGGAGCGATCACGTATGCGCAGATCGGATGGGACGCGCAGGCGAAGGGCGTGGACGACCCGTGGTGGTGGGAGAAGAACAAGGCGCTGGCGCGCAAGGTCACGGATGAATCGATAGTCCTGCTGAAGAACGAGGGCGGGCTGCTGCCGCTGAGCCGCGAGTGCCAAGAAGATTGCGGTGATCGGGCCGCTGGCGGACAAGGTGGCGCTGGACTGGTATGCGGGCACGCCGCCGTTTACGGTGACGCCGCTGGCGGGGATTCGCGCGCGGGCGGGAAGAACTGCGGAGGTTACATATTCTGACGGCTCGGATGCGGCGGCCGCGGCGGAGCTGGCGCGCGGGGCGGATGTGGCGGTGGTGATTATCGGCAACCATCCGACGTGCGATGCGGGATGGGCGAAGTGTCCGCTGCCGAGCGACGGCAAGGAGGCGATCGATCGCAAGACGCTGACGCTGGCGCAGGAGGACCTCGCGAAGGCGGTGCTGGCGGCGAACCCGAAGACGGTGGTGGTGCTGCAGGCGAGCTTTCCGTTTACCACGACGTGGACGCAGGAGCATGTGCCGGCGGTGCTGCTGATGACGCACGACAGCGAGGAGCAGGGCGATGGGCTGGCCGATGTGCTGTTCGGCGACTACAACCCGGCGGGGCGGGTGAGCCAGACGTGGGTGGCGTCGATGGACCAACTGCCGCCGATGATGGACTACGACATCCGCCACGGGCGGACTTACATGTACCTGAAGGACAAGCCGCTGTATGCGTTTGGGTATGGGCTGAGCTATACGAAGTTTGCGTACTCGAACCTGCGGGTGAGCGCGCCGCGGCTGGCGAAGGACGGCTCGGTGACGGTGAGCGTGGATGTGAAGAACACGGGCAAGCGCGACGGCGATGAGGTGGTGGAGCTGTATGTGGCGCATGTGGACTCGAAGGTGGACGCGGCCGCAGCAGGAGCTGAAGGGCTTCAAGCGCGTGATGGTGAAGGCGGGCGAGACGCGGACGGTGGCGATTCCGCTGAAGGCGAGCTCGCTGGCGTATTGGGACGGGACGCGATGACGGTGGAGAGCGATACGGCGGAGATTCGGGTGGGCGGGTCTTCGGATGCGATTGCGCTGAAGCAAGCAGATTAAAGGTGGGGGAATGATGCGGGCTGGCCGTTGGGGTTGGGCGTTAGTTGCAGTGGTGTTGGTGTGCGCGGCGGGTGCGCGTGCGCAGACGATGACGGTGACGCGTGGGGCGACGACTGTGGTGGTCGAGCCGTATGCGGAGAATATTGTGCGGGTGAGCATTTCTATCCTGTAAGGACGATGCGACGGCTGCGGCGGGGTACGGGATTACGGCGAAGCCGGCGGCGGAGCGGATGGACGCAGGAAGCGGGTGCGGGTGGGGATGTGCTGCGGTCGGGGCGGATGAGCGTGACGGTGGGGCCGGATGGCGGGCAGAAGTATGCGGCGACGGGGACGCAGGGGGACATTGCGAAGTTCTTCAGCGCGTCTGTGCCGCGGTTGGGAATTTCGATCAAGGGTGCGGACGGGAAGTCGCTGCTGGAGATGAAGAGCTGGGAGATGTCGGTGCCGAACCACAAGGAGGGCAACGCGGACATCCTGTACGACCGCAGACCGACCGATCCGCCGTTTTATCAGGTGGGGGCGACGTTTGTGTCGCCAAGCGACGAGCATTACTACGGGCTGGGGCAGAACCATGAGGGGTATCTGGACCGGCGCGGCCATGCGGTGCGCTGCGCGCACGATTACAACGCGCCCGCGGGGCCGAGCGTGTGTGTGCCGTTTGTGGTTACAAATAAAGGATACGGGCTTGATGTGGGACAACCCGGGCAAGACGACAGCGCAGTTCGGGTTCAACGAGGTGACGAAGTGGACCTCGGATGTGGGGCAGCGGGTGTCGTTTTTTGTGATTGCAGGGCAAGACGTACGACGAGATCTATGAAGGTTACAAATTGCTGACGGGCGATGTGCCGATGCTGCCGAAGGCGGCGTATGGATATATCCAGTGCAAGCAGCGGTATACGACGCAGGCGGAGTTGATGGCGGTGGCGAAGGGATATCGCGACCGGAAGCTGCCCGCGGACGTGCTGGTGATCGACTGGTTCCACTACACGAAGATGGGCGAGATGGATATGGACCCGGCGAAGTGGCCGGACCCGGCGGGGATGAACCGCGAGCTGCACGCGATGGGGTTCCATACGATGATCAGCGTGTGGCCGCGGTTTGTGCCGGAGGACCGTTACTACAAGACGGTGCTGGACCACGGGTGGTTCCTGCATCAGGCGGATGGGACGCCGATCAATGGGCTGCCGTACGACAAGGCGGGCAGCGACATCGATACGACGAACCCGGAGGCGGCGAAGTGGTACTGGGGCGTGATTCGCGACAACTATGTGGCGAAGGGGTTCGATGCGTTCTGGGCGGATGAGACGGAGCCGGACCTGCCGCCGACGGGCAGCTACTTCCATGTGGGGCCGGGGACGGAGTTCTTCAACGTGTATCCGCTGTTTCATACGGCGGCGATCTATGACGGGTTCCGGAGCGACCTGAAGCGACGGGCGCTGATTCTGTCGCGCGATGCGTATCTTGGGGCGCAGCACAATGGCGCGATCTTCTGGTCGTCGGACATCTACCCCACTTGGGACACGCTGAAGCGGCAGGTGCCGACGGGGATTAATTTTGTGGCGAGCGGGATGCCGTACTGGAGCACGGACATTGGCGGATGGCAGTATCTGCCGGCGACGCATACGCCGGAGCGGCCGGTGCTGATCGATCCGTCGGACGCGCGCGCTGAGGTGCGGCGGGTACGACGATTATCCGGAGCTGTATGTGCGGTGGTTTGAGTATGGGGCGTTCCAGCCGAACTTCCGCGCGCATGGGAGCCGGCCGGAGAATGAGGTGTGGTCGTATGGCAAGCAGGCGGAGCCGATTCTGGAGAAGTATCTGCGGCTGCGCTACACGCTGATGCCGTACATCTACTCGCTGGGCTACCGGACGCATGAGACGGGCGCGCCGTTTATGCGTGGGCTGTTTATGGACTTCGGCGACGACCCGAAGGTCGCGAACATTGGCGACGAGTATATGTTCGGGCCGGCGCTGCTGGTGGCGCCTGTCGTGGAGCAGGGGATGACGAGCCGCGAGGTGTATCTGCCGGCGGGGACGGACTGGTACAACTTCTGGACGAATGAGCGGCTGCACGGCGGGCAGACGATGACGGTGGCGGCGCCGATCGATACGCTGCCGCTGTTTGTGCGGGCGGGGTCGATCCTGCCGATGGGCGTGCCGGTGGAGAGCACGAATGAGAAGCAGGCGCTGAGCGAGGTGCGGGTGTATCCGGGGGCGGATGCGGAGCTTCGACCTGTACAGCGACGATGGGACGACGTATGCGTATGAGCGGGGCGAGATGCAGATTACGCATCTGCAGTGGTCGGATGCGGCGCAGAGGCTGACGGGGTGCCGGGGCGGGATGAGGCGGGGCTGGTGAAGGTGGTGCGGGCGCAGTAGGTGCGGTGCGGTAGGCGGGACCGACTGCTACATGAGTGGTATTAGCGTGAGGGGGCTGACGTGCTAGGCTTTCGCTGAGCAGCGTGTGAGGCGCGAGCGGAATGCTGCTGGAGTTGCGGGCGGAGAACTATGCGGTGATCGACCAGGCGGTGGCCAGCTTTGGGCCGGGGTTGAACCTGCTGACGGGCGAGACGGGCGCGGGCAAGTCGATCCTGATCGACGCGCTGGCGCTGCTGCTGGGCGGCAAGGCGTCGAGCGATGTGGTGCGGCATGGCGCGGAGAAGGCGGTGCTGGGGTGCGTCTTCGAGTCGACGCCGGGGGCGGCGGCGATTCTGGATGCGAACGGGATCGATGCGGGTGGCGTTCTCGGACGACATACTGCTGCGGCGCGAGATTGCGGCGGGCGGCAAGGGGCGGGTGTTCATCAACAACCAGCCGGCGACGGTGGCGGTGCTGCGCGAGCTGGCGCCGGAGCTGGGGCTGATCCATGCGCAGGGCGAGACGCTGGGGTCGTTCGACCAGGCGCAGCAGCGGATGCTGCTGGACCGGTTTGGCGGGATTTCGACGGAGGCGGTGGGCGAGGCGTATGCGGCGTGGCAGCGGACGACGAAGCGGCTGGAGGAGCTGCAGTCGGCGGAGCAGGACAGGCTGCGGATGGCGGACCTGTGGCGCTTCCAGGCGAAGGAGATTGCGCAGGCGCAGCTGGCGGCGGAGGACGAGGACGCGCAGCTGGAGGCGGAGAAGCGCGTGCTGGCGAATGCGGAGAAGCTGTATACGGCGGCGATGAGCGCGCACGAGCTGCTGTATGAATCGGAGGGCGCGGCGCGAGACGACGCTGAGCGGCGGCGCTGAAGCATGTGGAGGAGCTGGCGCGGTACGATCCGAAGTTTGCGGAGCCGGTGGCGCAGCTTGCGGCGGCGAAGGCGGCGGTGGAGGATGTGAGCGCGAGCGTGCGCGACTTTGCGGCGAAGGTGCAGGCGTCGCCGGAGCGGCTGGCGGAGATTGAAGACCGGCTGGCGGCGCTGGACCGGCTGAAGCGCAAGTACGGCCAGACGCTGGGCGAGGTGATTCGCTTTGGCGAGGAGGCGGCGCGGCAGGCTGGCGGAGGTGGAGAATCGCGATGCGCTGCTGGCGGAACTCTGGTTGCAGAAGGAGCAGGATGCGGCGGCGTACCGGGCGGCTGCGGGGGAGCTGACGGCTGCGCGCACGGCGGCGGCCGGGTGGCTGGAGAAGCTGGCGACGGCGCAGATCAACGACCTGGCGATGTATGTGCGGTTCAAGGTGGAGGTGACTGCGGAGGCGGATCCGGGCGGTTGGAGCGCGCACGGCTGGGACCGGATCGAGTATCTGATTGCGACCAACGCGGGCGAGCCGATGAAGCCGCTGGACCAGATTGCTTCGGGCGGGGAGATGTCGCGGGTGATGCTGGCGCTGAAGGTGACGGTGGAGGAGAGCTACGCTGCGGGAGCGGGCGCGCGCGGCGGCCGCGCAAGTCGTCGCCGGCCGCGCTGCCGACGCCGCGCATGCTGGTGTTCGACGAGATCGATATTGGTATTGGCGGTCGGGCGGCGGAGGCGGTGGGGCGCAAGCTGAAGACGCTCTCCAAGCGGCAGCAGGTGGTGTGCATTACGCATCTGCCGCAGATTGCGGCGTTTGCCGACCAGCATTTTCTGATTGAGAAGACGGAGAAGGATGGCCGGACCCGCACCAGCATCCGGCGCATGGAGGAGGCCGAGCGGGAGACCGAGGTGGCGCGGATGCTCTCCGGCGCGAAGTTGACGGAGACCAGTCTGGAGCATGCGCGGCAGATGCTGGAGTCGAGCCGGTGAATGCCGGCTGTTAGCTCTTGGAGCAAAATCCTCGAAGATATATAGAGAACGCGAAGGACCAATACAGAGATTCTGGCTGCGCCAGAATGACGGCATTTGAGATATGGCTCTACAGCAAAGAGGAATTCACTCTAGCTTCCAGCTAATTCTGTGTACGTTGGGCAGGTGGCCTCAGGGGTGTACCAGAGGGTTAATGGGCGCGCTTGTTTCAGGTGCGGGTTAGGGGTGGGAAGCGGTATACTAAGAGGCGTGACGACAACCACTCTGGATTACGCCGGTATCGGCCCAAACGATACTGCGACGCCCACTAAACGCGTCCTCCTGTTGAAGCCGCGGGGCTTCTGTGCGGGGGTGGTGCGCGCCATCGATATTGTGCAGATTGCGCTGGAGACCTTCGGCGCGCCGATCTACGTGCGCAAGGAGATCGTGCATAACAGCTATGTTGTGACGGACCTGGCGAAGAAGGGGGCGATCTTCGTCAATGAGCTGGACGAGGTGCCGGAGGGCGCGCGGGTGATCTACTCGGCGCATGGGGTTTCGCCGGCGGTGCGGCAGCGCGCCAAGGAGCGCGGGCTGAAGGTGATCGACGCGACCTGCCCGCTGGTGACCAAGGTGCATCTGGAGGCGGTGAAGTTCTCCAAGCAGGGCTATTCGCTGGTGCTGGTGGGGCATCGCGACCACGAAGAGGTGGAGGGCACGCAGGGCGAGGCGCCGGACGTGACCCAGGTGGTCTCGACGGTGGAGGAGGTTGCGGCGCTGGTGGTGCCGGACCCGAACAAGGTCGCGTATCTGACGCAGACGACGCTGTCGCTGGACGAGGCGCGGTACATGATCGACGCGCTGAAGAAGAAGTTCCCCAACATCGCCGGGCCCGGCGGCGCAGGACATCTGCTATGCGACGGAGAACCGCCAGGTTGCGGTGAAGAATGTGGCGCACGGCGCGGACCTGGTGCTGGTGGTGGGATCGAAGAACAGCTCGAACTCGAACCGGCTGGTGGAGGTCTCGAAGAATCTGGACACGAACTCTTATCTGATCGACTCGGCGGAGTCGATCCAGCCGGAGTGGCTGGAGGGCGTGAATACGGTTGCCGTGACGGCGGGCGCATCGGCGCCCGAGGTGCTGGTGCAGGATGTGGTGAATTATCTGCAGGGCATGGGGTATGGATCGGTCGACGAGGTTGAAGTGATGCCGGAGAATGTGCGCTTCGGGCTTCCGCCGGAGATCGTGCAGGCAATTGCGTCGGCCCCGGCGCGTGCGGCGCAGTAGTGGGGCCGTGTGCGCAGGTTTGGAACTTTGTCCGAGGGCAGGTCGTCTGCTAATTGAAGGATGAGCTTGCAGGCATCCCGACCGTCTAAACAGTTAGGCCACAGCGTTGGGCCCAGAGAGTTTGAAATAGATGAGCACATTTCCACGGAATCCGAAGGCGGCGCCCAGAGTGCCCGCGCAGCCGCGCTATGGCCGGATGGATATCGGCCTGGATCAGGTGTCCGCAGGTATTCGCCGCGCCGCCGACTGGCTGCTGGGCCAGCAGCATCCTGATGGCTACTGGTGCGGCGAGCTGGAAGCCGACTCCATGCTGGAGTCCGACTACATCTTTATGCATACGCTGCTGGGCACGGGCGACCGCGGCAAGATGGAGCGCGCGGTGAACGAGATTCTGCGCCACCAGAATGCGGACGGCGGCTGGAGCATCTACCCCAATGGGCCGTCGAATATTTCGCTGGGGGTGAAGGCGTACTTTGCGCTGAAGCTGATGGGCTGGTCGCCGGAGCATCCGGTGCTGGTGAAGGCGCGCGACGTGGATCCTGGCCAATGGCGGCGTGACGGAGTGCAATACCTTCACCAAGATCTATCTCTGCTTCCTGGGGCAGTATGAGTACGACGCGGTGCCTGCGGTGCCGCCGGAGATTGTGCTCTTTCCGAACTGGTTCTACTTCAATATCTATGAGATTTCGGCGTGGTCGCGGGCGATCCTGGTGCCGCTCTCCATTGCGTATGCGAAGAAGCCGTTCAAGAAGATTCCGCCGGAGCAGGGGATCGACGAGCTGTTTGTGGGCGGGCGCAAGAATGCCGACCTGCATCTGAAGTGGGACCGCAAGCGCCCGATCGGCTGGCGCAATTTCTTTCTGCTGATGGACCGCATGACGCATTGGTTTGAGCGCATCCACATCCGGCCGCTGCGCAAGATGGCGCTGAAGAAGGCGGAGAAGTGGCTGCTGGAGCGCTTCGAGATGTCGGACGGGCTGGGCGCGATCTATCCGGCGATGCTGAATGCGATCATCGCGCTGCGCTGCCTGGGCTACTCGGTCGACGACCCGCAGTTTATCCGCGCGATGGACGAGTTTGAGCGGCTGGGCATCGACAACCCCAAGGGCGAGCCGGACTACCCGACGCCGACCTTCCGCATGCAGCCGTGCGTCTCGCCGGTGTGGGACACGGCGCAGGCGGTGTATGTGCTGGGCGAGGCGGGAGTGCGCGAAGGACGATCCGCGGCTGCTGAAGGCCGCCGACTGGCTGCTCTCCAAGGAAGTCCGCCACAAGGGCGACTGGGCGGAGAGCGTGAAGGACGTGGCGCCGGGCGGCTGGTACTTCGAGTTCAACAACGAGTTTTACCCGGATGTGGATGATTCCGCGCAGGTTCTGCTGGCGCTGAACTGCGTGCGCAATCCGCGCGAGCGGTACCAGCACGAGGTCTCGCAGCGCGCGCTGGACTGGATCTTCGCGATGCAGTGCAAGAACGGCGGATGGGCCAGCTTCGACCGCGACAACACCAAGATGATCTTCCAGTACATCCCGTTCGCCGACCACAACGCGATGCTCGATCCGCCGACGGTGGACATTACGGGGCGCATCCTGGAGATGCTGGCGAGACTACGGCTACACGCGGCGCGACAAGCGCGTGGAGCGGGCCGTGCAGTTTGTGCTGAAGGAGCAGGAGCCGGACGGAAGCTGGTTCGGGCGCTGGGGCGTGAACTATCTGTACGGGACGTTCCTGGTGCTGCGCGGGCTGGAGGCGATGGGCGTATGGAGCCACGAGCCGGCGATCGTGCAGGCGGCGGAGTGGATTCGCATGGTGCAGAACGCGGACGGCGGCTGGGGCGAGACCTGCGGCAGCTACGACGATCCCGACGCAGCGCGGCATCGGGCCGAGCACGCCCTCGCAGACGGCGTGGGCGGTGCTGGGGCTGCTGGCCGGCGGGCGATACGCGGTCGGACTCGGTGGCCAAGGGGATTCGCTGGCTGGTCTCGAAGCAGACGACGAGCGGCACGTGGGATGAGTCGGCCGAGGGACGCAATGGCGAGGCGGTCTATACCGGCACGGGATTTCCGCGGGTGTTTTATCTGGCGTACCACCTGTACCGGGATTATTTTCCGCTGCTGGCGTTGACGACGTACAAGCGGATGATGGAGCGCGAAGTCGGCGGTAGTTTGACGATGTTGCAGGTTGCGCGGCTGTGGATTGCGAAGCAAGCGTCACTAAGGAGAAGATTGAATGGCAGTACCTGTATCGCAGGCATGGACGGTTGCAACCTACGTGCTGAAGCAGAAGCTCGAGGGGCGGAAGAAGTATCCGCTGGTGCTGATGCTGGAGCCGCTGTTTCGCTGCAACCTGGCGTGCGCCGGATGCGGCAAGATCCAGTATCCCGCGCATATTCTGAAGGCAGAGCTGACGCCGGAGGAGTGCTTCAAGGCGGCGGAGGAGTGCGGGACGCCGATGGTCGCGATCCCCGGCGGCGAGCCGCTGCTGCATCCGCGGATGCCGGAGATTGTCGCCGGCCTGGTCGCGCGCAAGAAGTACGTCTACATGTGCACCAACGCGCTGCTGCTGAAGGAGAAGCTGCATCTGTTTACGCCGAGCAAGTACCTTTCGTTCTCGGTCCACGTGGATGGGCAGCGCGAGCATCACGACTTCTCCGTCTGCCGCGAGGGTGGGTACGACATTGCGATGGAGGGCGTGCATGCCGCGGTGGCCGCGGGCTTCCGCGTGACGACCAACACGACGCTCTTCGACGGCGCCGACCCGAACAGCGTGCGCGCGCACTTCGACGAGCTGATGGAGGTGGGCGTGGAGAGCATGATGGTCTCGCCCGGCTACACCTACGACAAGGCGCCGGACCAGAAGCACTTTCTGGGGCGGGCGCGGTCGAAGAAGCTGTTCCGGTCGATCCTGTCGAACCGCAAGAAGACGTGGCGGTTCAATGCGTCGCCCATGTTCATGGAATTTCTGATGGGCAAGAAGCACCTGACCTGCACGCCGTGGGGGATGCCGACGTTCTCGATCTTCGGCTGGCAGAAGCCGTGCTATCTGCTGCAGGATGGCTATGCCGACACCTTCCAGGAGCTGATGGAGACGGTGGAGTGGCAGAACTACGGCACGGAGTCGGGCAATCCGCGGTGCGCGAACTGCATGGTGCACTCGGGCTATGAGGCGAGCGGCGTGAACTATACGTTCGGGTCGATCAAGGGCCTGCTGGAGACGGCGCGGGCGATCTTCTTCGACAGCTACGCGGACGATGGCGCGATGAAGCTGCTGAATGAGTGGAAGCCCGCGCATGCGGCTCCGCTGGTGCAGATTGCGGCCGACGTCTGTGAGGTGCAGAACGAGCCGCGCGCTGCAAGAGATGTCGGGAGACTGAGCGATGGCGACAGAGACGCAGGAAGCGGCGAAGCTGCGAGCAGCTTGTCGCATGAGGCCCCGGACGAGATCGAGGTTGCGGCGGGGCGCGAGCGCGAGCAGCTTGAGGGCTGGGTGCCTGCGCTGGCGAGCGAGGCCGAGGTACGCGAGGCGCTGGAGAAGGCGTTCGACTATCGCGGCGACATCACGATCACGCGCAAGGATGGCGGCCAGGTGCAGGGTTATCTCTTCGACCGGCGCAACGGGCCAACGCTGGCGTCGATCGTATGTGCGGATTATTCCGACGGGCGAGTCTGGGCGGCTGAGCATCGCCTACTCGGAGATTGCGGCGCTGGCGTTCACGGGACGCGATACCGCGGCGGGCAAGACGCTTCGATGCATGGGTGAAGAAGTACTGGGAGAAGAAGGCGGCCGGCGAAAAGAACATTCAGATTGAGCCGGAGAAGCTGGACTAGTCCCACTCAGATTACTGTGAGCTTCGCGGCAAATCTCCATCATGAAAGTATTTCTCACTGGGGCCACGGGATTTGTTGGCAGCCATGTGGCGCGTGCGTATGCGGCGGAGGGTGCGGAGCTGCGGCTGCTGACGCGGGCGACGAGCAAGCTGGCGGCGATTGAAGGGCTGGCGGCGGAGGTGGTGGTCGGCGATTTGCGCGAGCCGGAGTCGTTGCGGACGGCGCTGCGTGGGTGCGATGCGCTGGTGCATGTGGCGGCGGACTATCGGCTGTGGGTGCGCGATCCGAAAGAGATGTATGCGGCGAATGTCGATGGCACGCGCGAACTGCTGCGTATTGCGCGCGAGGAGCGCGTGGCCAAGGTGGTGTATACGTCGAGCGTGGCGACGATGGGCTTCAAGGCGGATGGCACCATCGTCGATGAGCTGACGCCGGTCTCGCTTGACGAGATGATCGGACATTACAAGCGGTCGAAGTTTCTTGCCGAGCAGGAGGCGATTGCGGCGGCGCGGGCGGGGCAGCATGTGATGGTGCTGAACCCGACGACGCCGATTGGGCCGGGCGATGCGAAGCCTACGCCGACGGGCCGGATCATCGTTGACTTCCTCAATCGCAAGTTTCCCGCGTATGTGGATACGGGACTGAACCTGGTCGATGTGACGGAGGTTGCGCGGATGCATGTTGTCGCGCTCGAGCGCGGCACGCCGGGCGAGCGGTATATTCTGGGCGGCGAGAATCTTACGCTGAAGCAGATTCTCGACCGCATGTCTGCGATTACCGGGCTGCCTTCGCCGACGATGAAGGTGCCGCATGCGGTGGCGTTGGCGTTTGCGTTCTTCGATGAGACAATCACGGGCAAGGTGCGCGGCAGGGAGCCGCGGGCTACGGTGGAGGCGGTGCGGATGGGGCGGAAGTTTATGTTTGCGTCGTCGGCGAAGGCAGAACGGGAGCTGGGATTTCGTGTGCTGCCGATTTATAACGCGATGCGCGCGGCGATTGAGTGGTTTGTCGGGCACGAGTATGCGCCTCCGTTGTCTGTGAGTGCGACGCGATGAAGGCTGGCATTATCGCTGCCTTGCCAGGAGAGCTGAAGCCGCTGGTACGTGGCTGGCGTGGAGGCGCGGCGAAGGACGGCGTGCGCAGGTGGATCCGCAACGCGGGGGCCGACACATTGATTGCTGTATGCGCCGGGATGGGCGCGGATGCCGTGCGGCGAGCGGTTGCCGCGGCCGAGGCGGATGGCCCGCTCGACCTTGTGCTGTCGGTTGGATGGGCGGGGGCGCTTGTGCCCGAGCCGCGCCCGGGCGATGCACGCGTTTTGTCAGTTGTGATTGACGCGCAGACCGGTGAGCAGTTCCAACTCACTGCGGGTGAGGCGGGGTTGACGCTGGTGACGACGGGGCGTGTGGCCAATGCAACAGAGAAGGCTGGGCTCCGGGCAGCTTACACCGGGGCCGTAATGGTGGATATGGAGGGAGCCACGGCCGCGCGCATGGCGCAGATGCGCGGCATCCCCGCTGCCTGCATCAAGGGTGTTTCTGACGGCCTCTTTGCGGACCTGCCTGACCTCAACCGCTTCCTCTCTGCACGAGGTCAACTGCGCACGGTGCCCTTTCTGGCGTACCTTGTTCTGCGACCGAGGTATTGGCGGTCCGTTGCGGAGCTTGGGCGAAATTCGTCGAAGGCAGCGCAAGCAATTCGCGATCTCGTTCTAGAATTCATAGAACAGCAGAAG
The DNA here is from genome assembly GCA_963808025.1 of uncultured Acidobacteriaceae bacterium. Lineage (GTDB taxonomy): Bacteria > Acidobacteriota > Terriglobia > Terriglobales > Acidobacteriaceae > Edaphobacter. The sequence goes on from CAWEEI010000001.1 coordinate 470,303, forward strand.
ACCGACCGACTGGGTCGCACGGAGACTGGATTGCGTGGATAGCATCCGCACATCGGCGTTGAGCACAGGCAGCATCGCCACTGGACGACTAAGCACTGCGGGGATCAGCACGCCCACAATTGCTGCGCCTAAGATTACTGTAGACCCGATCAGCGCTGCGAGGATCAGCGCGAAGCCGATCATCAAGTTCCCGACGATTCCGCAGAATATGCGTGCCGCGGTCTATCGCGGGATCGACGATGTGAGGGTTGAGACAGTGCCGGTGCCACTGAATGCAGACGGGACCCTTAGCCCCGGCGAGGTGCTGGTGCGCATCGATACGTGCGGCGTCTGCGGGACGGACCTGAAGAAGATCCATTCGGGTTCTCACCCAGCGCCGCGCATCTTTGGGCATGAGATGGCTGGGACTATTGCGATGGTGGGCGACGGTGTTACGAAGGTTGCGGTCGGCGACCGCGTGATGGCGTACCACCACGTTCCGTGCGGGGCGTGCTACTACTGCCGCAAGGGGACCTACTCGCAGTGCGAGGCCTACAAGAGAGTCGGCTGCACCGCGGGCTTCGCGCCCTCCGGCGGTGGCTTCGCCGAGTACATCCGCGTGATGGACTGGATCGTCGGGAGGGAGGGGAAGCCGTCGGGGCTGGTGAAGCTTCCGGACGACATTCCGTTCGAGCAGGCCGCTTTTATTGAGCCGGTGAACACATGCTACAAGGCGGTCCGGCTGCTGGGGCTCAAGCCGGACGAGACTGTGCTGGTGATCGGCCAGGGGCCGATTGGGATTCTGTTGGCGGCGTTGGCCAGGCGCACGGGCGCGAGCGTGCTGACCAGCGATCTGTATCCCGAGCGGCACGCCATTGCGGCGAACTTTGGCCTGCATCATCCGCTCGACGCGCGCGGCGATATACCCGCAGCGACGCATGCGGCTACCGAGGGCCGCGGCGCGGATGTGGCGATGGTCGCTGTCAGCGCGGACGCGCTGATCCGAACGGCGATGGAGGCCATCCGGCCGGGCGGGCGTGTGATGCTCTTTGCCGCAACCCAGCATGGCGAGGCGGGGTTTGATCCGGCGGCAGTGTGCATGGATGAGAAGACGTTGATGGGGTCGTACTCTTCTTCGGTGGCGCTGAACGACGAGGTGGCGCAGCTGGTCTTCGCAGGTTATCGCGACGGCAGCTTCGACCTGACGCGGCTGATCTCGCACCGCTTTCCGTTGGAAGACGCGCCGGCGGCGATCGAGCTGGCTTCGCACCCGCAGGCTAGCTCGATGAAAATTGTGATTAAGGCGTAGCAATGTCATTCCGTGCGCGAGTTTATGCGGCTATACGCACCGATGCGGTCCGGACTATGCTTAGCGCATGAGCGCTAGCAGTCTTTTCGCGCGGATCCTGTATGCAGTGGTGGCCATTCCGGCGGCGGGGGCGGTGGGCTTTTATGCGAGCCTTGTGCTGCTGCCGAAGTTGGCGGGGCAGTCCTGGTATCGGTTTGCTGTGCTGGACGATCAACAGATATTTCTGGCTTCTATCGGCATCGGCGTGCTGCTGGCGTTTCCTGCTTCGCTGCTGGCGTTGACCATGCCGTGGCGGAGGCACCGGAAAAGGCGGGGGAGGGTGATCCGAGCAATTCTATCGGCGGTATTGGTGCTGGGAGTGACGCTCAGCTTTGCAGCCAAGGGTCATGCCGTCGGCGTCGATCTTGCGCTGGCCGCGTGGCTGGCATACATGCTTACGTTTACCTATGTGCGCTATGGCGTGCTCGACCGGGCGCGACGCAAGAGGGACCGAGATGCTTCGGTCGGCTCGATGCGGACCACCGCCTGAGCGCGTGGATTGACCTATGATTAAGCGAATCGTTAGACTCAGGCGTCCCCACCGAGCACGCGCCAAAGATGATTTGCTGAATTTTGAAGGAGTAGAGGCCCGATGCTGGATCGAAACCGGCTATTTCCCGCCGAGGCAACCGCCCGCGCGGTCGCCGTGAAGCTGTATGAGACTGTTCGCGACCTGCCCATCATCTCGCCGCACGGGCATACCGACCCGCGCTGGTTTGCGGAGAACAAGCCGTTTCCCGATCCCGCCGCGCTGTTCATTCAGCCGGACCACTACATCTTCCGCATGCTGTACTCGCAGGGGGTGTCGCTGGAGTCGCTGGGCGTGCCGCAGGTGGATGGCAAGCAGAGCGCCGATCCGCGCGAGGTGTGGCGGATCTTTGCGCGGCACTACTATCTGTTTCGCGGAACGCCGACGCGGCTGTGGCTGGACTATGCGTTTGCGGACAGCTGTTTGGGCTGACGGAGCGGCTCTCGCCGGAGAATGCGGACGAGTATTACGAGGTGATCGCGAAGAAGCTGGAGACGCCGGAGTTTCTGCCGCGCGCGCTGTTCGACCGCTTCAACATCGAGGTGCTGGCGACGACGGATGCTGCGTTCGATTCGCTGGAGTTTCACCAGGCGATCAAGCGCGTCGGGATGGAAGGGGCGCGTGCTGCCGACGTTTCGGCCGGATGCGGTGGTGGATGCGGAGTTCTCGGGCTTTCAGGAGAACCTGAAGAAGCTGGGCGAGGTGTCGGGCGAGGATGTCTCGAACTGGAAGGGCTATCTGGATGCGCTGCGCAACGCGGCGGGCGTTCTTCAAGGCGAACGGCGCGACGGCGACCGACCACGGGCACCTGACGGCGCTGACGGCGGACCTGTCGCTGCAGGAGGCGGAGCGGCTGTACGAGCGCATCTATACGGGCAAGATGCATGCCGGGCGATGTGGAGCTGTTCCAGGCGCAGATGCTGACGGAGATGGCGGGCATGAGCGTGGAGGATGGGCTGACGATGCAGCTGCATCCGGGGTCGGTGCGCAACTACAACCAGGTGGTGTACGAGAAGTTCGGGCGGGACAAGGGCGCGGACATTCCGTCGCCGACGGAGTATGTGCGCGCGCTGCGGCCGCTGCTCTCGAAGTACGGCAATGAGCCGAACTTTACGCTGATCCTGTTCACGCTGGATGAGACGACGTTCTCGCGCGAGCTGGCGCCGCTGGCGGGGCACTTTCCGTCGGTGAAGCTGGGGCCGCCGTGGTGGTTCCATCGATTCGCCGGAGGGGATGATGCGCTTCCGCGAGACGGCGACGGAGACGGCAGGCTTCTACAACACGGTCGGGTTCAACGACGATACGCGGGCGTTTCTGTCGATCCCGGCGCGGCACGATGTGGCGCGGCGGGTGGACTGCGCGTTCCTGGCGCGGCTGGTGGCGGAGCATCGGCTGGATGAGGCGGAGGCGTTTGAGGTGGTGAAGGACCTGACGGTGAATCTGGTGCGGAAGGCGTATAAGCTATAGCGCGACCGGTGTGAGAAGATGGCTGCGCTATAGAAGTTGGTGAATTTGGGGTGTTGTCATGTCAAGGGATAGATTTAGTCTTTGGATTGCCGCCGGTGTGGCGGCTTTGTTCTTGTGTGGAGGGGTCGCTGGGATTGGGTTAGGTGTGGCTGTTGCGCAGCCGATGGCCGCGGCGCCTGTGCTGCCGGTGCCGGCTCCGACGGTGCTTGCGGCGATCGATCAGCGGCAGGCGCTGAGCCTGAATGGGGACTGGCACTATATCGTCGATCCGTATGACAACGGGCTGGGCAGCGGGCGAAATGGGTACTACACGGATGAGGAGGTGCCTGCGGGCAGTAACAAGCTGCAGGAGTACAGCTTCGCCAAGAGCCCGACCATCCGGGTGCCGGGGGACTGGAACACGCAGAAGGCCGAGCTGTCGAACTATGAGGGCGGCTTCTGGTACGAGCGGCACTTTGAGTTCCAGCCGGCGGCGGACCATCGGTCGTTTCTGCATATTGGCGCAGCGAACTATCGGGCGCGGGCGTGGATGAATGGACAGCCGGTATGCACGCATGAGGGCGGCTTCACGGAGTTCGATTGCGAGATTACCAAGGCGGTGAAGGCGGGCACGAACAGCGTGGTGATCTTTGTGGACAGCACTCGGCTGGCGGACGGTGTGCCGACGCTGAAGACGGATTGGGTGAACTACGGCGGGCTGACGCGCGATGTGTCGATTGTGACGGTGCCGAGTGCGTTCATCGACGACTTCGATCTGCATCTGGACCGCGCGACGCGGGGCACGATTGAGGGTTGGGTGCATGTGGAGGGCGCGCAGGCGGGGACGGCGGTGTCGGTGTCTGTGCCGGAGGCGAAGATTCATGCGGAGGGGGTGACGGATGCGGATGGGCGGGTCGCGATCAGCATGGCCGCGGCAGGGCTTTCGCTGTGGTCGCCGGAGAGTCCGAAGCTGTATCACGTCGTTCTTACGGCCGGGCCGGACACGCTGACGGATGAGATGGGCTTCCGGACGGTGGAGGTTTTGGGTTCGCAGATACTGCTGAACGGCAAGCCAATTGTGCTGAATGGCGCATGCATTCACGGCGAGGCGCCCTATACCGCAGGGCGCGTGTACGACGATAAGCAGGCAGCGACGTTGCTGGGCTGGATCCACGATCTGGGCGGCAATTTTGCGCGGCTGGCGCACTATCCGCACGATGAGCACATGACGCGCATGGCGGACAAGATGGGCATCCTCCTCTGGTCGGAGGTGCCGGTGTACTGGGCGGTGCAGTTCGACAACCCGGCGGCGTACGCGAAGTCAGAGCAGCAGTTGCATGAGGAGATTCGGCGGGACCGGGACAAGGCGTCGATTGTCCTGTGGTCGATTGCGAATGAGACGCCGAACAATCCGGCGCGCACGGCGTTCCTGACGCGCTCGGCGGAGTATGTGCACAAGGAAGACCCGACGCGGCTGGTGACGGCGGCGCTGCTGGTGCGGGGCGACACGCACAGCAAGTACATCGATGACCCGCTGGGCAAAGCTCTCGACGTCATTGGCTTCAACGAGTACGTCGGCTGGTATGAAGGCACGCCCGCAACGGCCGACACGATGGAGTGGAAGATTGCGTACGACAAGCCGTTGATCGTAAGCGAGTTCGGCGGCGAAGCCAAGGCAGGCCTGCACGGCGCCGTCGACACGCGCTGGAGCGAGGAGTTTCAGGCGGAGATCTATCGCCACAATATCCCCATGCTGCACAAGATTCCAAACCTGCGCGGATCGAGCGCGTGGGTACTGGTGGACTTCCGCTCGCCCCTTCGCAACATGCCGGGGATGCAGGATGGGTACAACCGCAAGGGGCTGGTCTCCGACCAGGGGCAGAAGAAGGAGGCGTTCTCGGTGCTGGAACAGGCGTATAAGGCGAATGGGGTGGGGCATACGGAGTAGGCGCTGCGGGAGCAGTGCGGGAGCGTGGGTGCGGCGTGGCCTAGGATGGAAGGGTGAGCCGATTCTCCGCACGGACAGGGTGGGATGTTGCCGAGAGCAGCTATGCGGCGGCTGTGCGGGCAGCGCGGGCGAGTGGTCGGCGGATCTATGACCTGACGGTATCGAACCCGACGCGGTGCGGATTTTCCTACGATGCTGAGGCGCTGCTGCGGCCGCTGGGCGATGCGCGGGCGCTGGTGTACGATCCGGATCCGCGAGGGATGCGGGGCGCGCGCGAGGCGGTTGCGGGGTACTATGCGGGGCATCGGGCGGCGGTTTCTCCGGAGGATTTGATTCTGACGACGAGCACCAGCGAGGGCTACAGTTTTCTCTTTCGGCTGCTGTGCGATGCGGGCGACGAGGTGCTGGTTCCGCAACCCAGCTACCCGCTGTTCGATTTTCTGGCGACGCTGGATGATGTGCGGCTACGGCCCTACCCGCTCTTCTACGACCATGGGTGGTGGATTGACTTTGACCGGCTGGAGGCGGCGATTGGGCCGCGCACGCGGGCGATTCTGGTGGTGCATCCAAACAATCCGACGGGGCATTGGACGGGGCTCAGTGAGAGGGAGCGGCTGGAGGCTCTGTGCGCGCGGCATGGGCTGGCGCTGATTGTGGATGAGGTGTTTCTGGACTATCCGCTGGATGCGGCCGGATCGTTACCGCGCTCTTTCGCCAAGGGGCCGCACCCGGTGTTGACGTTTGTGCTGAGCGGGCTGAGCAAGGTCTGCGGGCTGCCGCAGATGAAGGCGGCGTGGATCGCGGCGCTGGGGCCGGAGGGCGTGCGGGCTGAGGCGCTGGCGAGGCTGGAGATCGTTGCCGATACGTTTCTTTCGATGAATGCACCGGTGCAGCTGGCGATGCCTGCTTGGATTGCGGGGCGGGGAGGGGTGCAGGCGGAGATACTGGCGCGGGCGCGGGGAAATATGGCGACACTGGAGACGCTGGCTGCTGAGTGCGGCGGCGGGTTCGAGGTGCTGCGGACGGAGGCGGGATGGAGTGCGGTGCTGTCGCTGGCGGGGTGCGTGGGGGAGCGGGAGTGTGCGGAGCGGTTGGTGTGGGAGCGAGGGGTGGTGGTGCATCCGGGCGAGTTCTACGGGATGGCGGAGGGGCAGCTGGTGGTGGTGAGCCTGATCGGGCCGGCGGGGGAGTTCAAGGAAAGCATTCGAGCTGCCATTCGGTAGATTTCCACAGATGAATATCTGCGATCCGCTATGAATCCGGGTAATATACAAAGTTTCTAGAAAGCTAGTCTTAGACATTCATAATTCTGCATAAATTGCTGAAATAAAGCTTTATGTGCGCTGGTTAGATTTGGGATAGCGGGTTGGCTAGATGGGTGGTTGAGCATCCACGACGACAACCCCGGCGGGTGGGATAAAGGTGAAGTCGGAGGGTTTGACGGGGATGTTCTCCTCGATGCCGGTGAAGGTGAACTCGGTGAGTGCGCCGTCGATCTCTTCGATCTTCATGCTTTGGATGACGCCGGTGGGGGTGACGATGAGGGTGAGCAGGCGAACGCGCTGGGCCATGCCTTTGGGGACGCCGGTGATGCGGAAGTTGGGGTCGTTCGGCGCGGGATCGGGTGCGGTGGTGAGCTGGTCGAGCTCTTTGGCGAGCTGGGTGTGGCCGAGCAGGAAGCGCAGGGGGGAGCGGAGGTCGTCGAGCTGTTTGGCGGGGGTGCGGGTGACCTGGGCGTCGCCGGGGGTGTAGAACCAGGCGTACTTGCCGTCGAGGACGAAGACCTTGCCGGGGGGCGAGTCGTAGCTCCAGCGCATGCGGCCGGGCTTTTTGAGGGTGAGGGTGCCGGATTCGGTGCGGTCGAGGCCCATGCCGGTGTAGTGCTCGGTGTAGTGGGCGCGGAGGGTGTGGAGGTGGTTGTAGTGGTCGTCGACGCGGCGGAGGAGGGTGGGGTCGGATTGGGCGTGGGCGACGGCGGGTGCGAGGAGTGCGGGGGTGAGGCAGAGAGCTGCGATCCGAATTGGGTTCATTACAGAAGCAGGTCCTTCGCTGCGCTCAGGATGACAATCACTGAGAATTCTTCGCTGCGCTGCGGAATGACAAACAGAAATGCAGCGGAATGACAAAGCTAGGAGACGCCGCTGCATTTACTGGATGGGCTAGGGTGCAGTTGGTGCCGCCGGCGGGGTCGAACTTGATGATGTTGTTCTCGTCGGAGCAGTAGCCGCGGTCGCCGGTCTTGCCGACGGTCTGGGGGACGCCGGTGACCTCGTAGGAGGTGTAGATGTCCTGGTTGTTGACGGTGACCTTGCTGCCGCAGGTGACGGTGAAGGTGTAGCCGGACTTCTGTCCGGCGGCGGCGAGCGACGGGATCGATGCAGCTGCGCGGCCTGCGCCGAGGGCGCGCCGGACTTGGGGTCGCCGCCGAGGGCGGAGAGCGGGCAGGCGAAGCCGGTGGCGGGGTAGGCGGCGTTGTAGCTGACCTCGGCGCGCCGATGGTGCGCATGGTCTGGACGGCGGAGGTCTCGTTGGCGTTCTTCTTGAGCTTGAGCATCTGCGGGACGGCGAGCGCCATCAGGATGAGCATGATGGACATGACGATGAGGAGCTCGATGAGGGTGAAGCCGGATTCGGGGTTCGAGGTGCGGGGTGCAAGGTGCGGGGTGCGGTGGCAGTGTCTTCATGGTCGGTCCTCTGGTGCGGAGATTAGCTCTAGGCTACGATACGGAACTGTATCAGCGTCAACAGGCAGATTCAACAAGCGAGCGCGGCGCGGTCGACGGTGAGGTTGCCGAGGTTGCCGAGCATGGTGAGGGCGATGGCCTCGGGGCGGAAGAGCTCGCTGGGCGAGGCCTGGACGTCGGCCGGGTCGATGGCTTCGACCTGCGGCGACGATCTCGTCGACGGAGAAGAAGCGGCCGAAGTACATCTCCTGGCGGGCGAGGTTGGACATGCGGCTGGACGAGCTTTCGAGGCCGAGCACGATGTTGCTACTTGAGCTGGTCCTTGGCTCGCTTCAACTCTGCCTCCGGGACGGTGTCCTCTTTGAGACGGCGGAGTTCGGCGAGGGTGAGCTTGAGGACCTCGAGGGCTTTCTCGGCGGAGGTGCCGGCGTAGATGGCGAGGCAGCCGGTGTCGCGGAAGGGGTTGGTCTCGGAGTAGATGGAGTAGGCGAGGCCCTCGGTCTTCGCGGATGGTCTGGAAGAGGCGGGAGCTCATGCCGCCGCCGAGCATGGTGTTGAGCAGGTAGACGGCGTAGCGCTGGGGCGAGTCGACCGGCGGGGCGGGGACGCCGAGGCAGAGCTGGACCTGCTCGAGGGACTTCTTGCGCTTGAGGGTGATGTGCGGGTGGGTGGCCGGGCGGGGCATGCTTGGCGAGCGGACTTTCGCTGGAGGCGGCGAGGCCGCTGAAGTGCTCGGCGACCTGGGCGACGAAGCGGTCGTGGTCGAGGTGGCCGGCGGCGGAGAAGACCATGTTGCGCGGGGTGAAGCGGCCGGCGTAGAAGTCGAAGACGATCTGCTGGGTGAAGCTGGAGACGGTCTTGACGGTGCCGAGGATGGGGCGGCCGAGCGCGTCGCCCTTCCAGAAGTTCTGGGTGAAGGTCTCGTGGACGAGGTAGTCGGGGTTGTCCTCGTCCATCTTGATCTCTTCGAGGATGACGCCCTGTTCGCGGGCGATGTCCTCGGGGGTGAAGGTGGGGTGCAGGACGAGGTCGGTGAGGAGATCAAGCGCAGGGGCAAGGTTCTCGTCCAGGACTTTGATGTTGAAGCAGATGGTCTCCTTGCCGGTGAAGGCGTCGAGATTGCCGCCGATGGAGTCGACCTCGCGGGCGAACTGCTGGGCGGAGCGCGAGGTGGTGCCTTTGAAGACCATGTGCTCGACGAAGTGGGAGATGCCGTTGAGCGCGCTGGGGCTCGTCGCGCGAGCCGGAGTCGATCCAGACGCCCATGGAGACGGAGCGGACGTGGGGGATGGATTCGGTGAGGACGAGCAGGCCGTTGGGCAGGGTGGTGCGGCGGATGTTGCGGACTGCGGAGGCGCTAGGGGCGGAGTTCTCGGCGACGGGGACGGAGACAGGCATTGTTTCCATTCTTTCATGAGTTCGGCGGGGCGGTATCGTCCTGCGCAGCGGAGACTATGGTGCCCTGATGGAAGAGGATCGTCCAGCCCTGCGGCGTGCTGCACCAGACGGTTGCGCGACGGGTGAGGCGGTCGGCCTGAAGCAGCGTGTAGGTGAGGAGGTATGTGTCTGGGCCGAGCTTGCGCAGCGCGTGGTCAGAGGTCTTCCAGCCGGCGAGCTGTGCATCGATGGGCGGGTTTTGCGTGAGGTGATGCAGGATAGATTCGCGGCTGTAGCGGCGTCCTGAGGCGCCAACTTCCCAGTAGTCGGGGGCCATGCGGTGGTCGTGCACGGCTGCGGTGAGGCCGAACTCCTGGGTGTGGAAGATCGGCTCGTAGCGGTGGAGTTCATCGAGCATGGGTAGGAGATCGGAGTCGGTGTGGGTAAAGAATTCATGTGGCGGCATGGGCCGATTATAGGGGCGGTAAACTGGAGGGATGGTGACGGTCGCGCTGTTCGGAAGACGTCGGAGGAGTTGGCCCAGCTGATGGAGTCGCTGGGCCAGCCGCGGTATCGCGCGACGCAGTTGGGCGATGCGCTCTACAGGCAGCGGGCGGGGACGCTGGAGGAGATTACGACCCTCCCTGGGGCGCTGCGCGAGGCGCTGGCGGCGCAGGGGTATGCGGTGGGGCTGCCGGAGATGGTGCAGACGGCGAAGTCGGTGGACGGGACGGAGCGGTATCTGATGCGCATGGCCGACGGCGAGACGGTGGAGACGGTGTGGATGCCGGATGGGGATGGCGGCGAGCGGGGGGATGGGTCAGAGGCGGCGGCGGAAGAAGAGGCGGAGGACGTGGCCGGAACCCATGTCTCAAGTTCGAGACATGTGGCACCCAAAAACGAGAAGCAGATTCCCTTCGGGAATGACAAACGAATAGGTGACAAACAAGATTCCTACAAGCGGGCGACGATCTGTGTTTCGAGCCAGGTCGGGTGTGCGGTGAACTGCCAGTTCTGCCTGACGGCGAAGCTGGGCATCCGGCGGAATTTGACGGCGGGCGAGATTGCTGGGCAGGTGGCGGCGGTGCTGAACCGGCATGAGGTGCGGCTGGGCAGCGGGAAGGGCGTCTCGACGCCGGCGCGGATCAATCTGGTGTTTATGGGCATGGGTGAGCCGTTCCTGAACTACGACGCGTTTATGCGCGCGGTACACCTGCTGCGGGTGATGGGGATTCCGGAGTCGCGGATGACGGTGTCGACCTCGGGAATTTTGCCTGGGATCTTGCAGTTTGCACAGGAGCCGGTGCGGCCTAAGCTGGCGTTGAGCCTGAACGCGTCGAACGATGCGGTGCGGGAGGAGATTATGCCGGTCACCCGGAAATGGAATATCGCGGCAGCTGCTTGGCCGCGGTGCGGCAGATCCCGCTGGGCAAGCGGGAGTATGTGACGTTTGAGTATGTGCTGCTGGGCGGTGTGAACGATCAACCTGAACATGCGCGCGAGGTACTGGCGCTGCTGGCTGGGATGAAGGCCAAGGTGAACCTGATCGTGTGGAACCCGGGGCCGGGTATTGATTTTCACCAGCCGGCGCCGGAGGATGTGGCCGTCTTCCATCGCATGCTGATCGATGGTGGGATTCCGACGTTCACACGGCGGCCAAGGGGCAGGGACATCTACGCAGCGTGTGGGCAGTTGAAGCGGACGGTAGATGCGGTATATCCGGAGCTGGTTGAGATTCGCTGATCGGGCCACAGTTTCAGATTGAGGTTGGGACTTGTCCGAAAGTATCGAGGTATTTTCGCGCGGAGACGATTGAGATACCAGAGAATGAGGTCAGGATCAAGAGGTCGCTGTCGCCGGAGACGATATGGGTCGCTCCTGCGACCAATGCACACTCAAGCACCATGTCGTCGTTCGGGTCGCGGCAGACTCCCTTTACGACTCCGCTGATGCGAGTATTGGAGCGGCCATCGACGAAGCGCTCCATTGCGATGACGGTGTCTTCCCGGTACCATCCAAACTTCGCGCCCATCACTCGTTCAACCTCGGCCCTGATCTCAGCGCAGCAGGCAATTTGATCCAAAGCGAACGCCGAGCGCAGCGCCTGGAAGGGCACGCCTCCGTACTTCAACGCGGAGATCCATACTCCCGAGTCAAAGACGACCGCCATCCTAAGCTCTGGGACCGGCGGATCTCTCGCGTCTCACCTCATCCACGTACGCTTCGATCTCATCCTCTTGACCGGGCGAGGGATTGTTGAGGGCGCGGCGCCTGGCAGCTTCGACATGTCTCTCGATGGAGTGGAGCTTGTACAGGCGCCAGGCCTCGCGGAAGAGTTCGCTGATGTTGCGACTCTCCTCGCGGGCGGTCTGCTCGACCTGCCGGGCGAGGGGCTCGGGGAAGCTGATGGTGAAGACGCGGGAATTGCGGCGGATGGTCATGCAGATAGTATGACAGATTCATACATTGTCGTACAAAGGGTGAGGTGATACAAGAGAAGAAGCAGGTCCTTCCCCTTCGGCTTCGCTCAGGGTCAGGATGACAATTTCAAATCCACAAAGCTTTGACGGATGCACTCACCCGAAGCTGCGGGGTTGGCCGGTGGCTTCGAGGACGCTCTCCCAGAGGTCGCCGTGGGGGTCGACCTTGTTGCGCTGGCGGATGGCGAGGGCCATGGGGACGTGGACGAAGCGGCCACGGGAGCGGCCGATGAGGGCTTCGGTGCGGCCGGACATGGCGGCGTGGACGGCATAGTGGGCGAGGCGGACGCAGTAGACGCTGTCGTGCGGGTTGGCGGGACGCTGCGGATGGCGTAGCTGGGGTCGATGTATTTGAGGTTGAGCTCCATATTGATGGAGCGGAAGTAGCTGGTGATGCGGGAGCGCAGCCAGGGGCCGACGTCGGTGAGGCGCTTGTTGCCGGAGGCGTCGGTGGCGCCGCCGGGCATCTCGCTCATCTCGGCTTCCATCAGGTCCTGGCCGGCGCCTTCGGCGACGGCGACGACGGCGTGGCCGCGGCGGTCTAGGCGGTCGGCGCAGGACGTTCGAGCAGGCCGCAGTCGCCTTCGAGCTGGAAGGGGACTTCGGGGATGAGGACGAAGTTCACGTCGCTCATGGCGAGGGAGGCGTAGCAGGCGATGAAGCCGGAGTGGCGGCCCATGAGCTTCACCAGGCCGATGCCGTTGGGCGCGCCGGTGGATTCGACGTGCGCGGCGCGGAGGGATTTGGTGGCCTCGGAGAAGGCGGTCTGGAAGCCGAAGCTCTGGTCGATGAACATGATGTCGTTGTCGATGGTCTTGGGGATGCCGACGACGGCGATCTTGTCGCCGCGCGCGGTGATCTCCTTGACGATGCGCCATGGCGCCGCGGATGGTGCCGTCGCCGCCGATGACGAAGAGGAGGTTGATGCCCATGTGTTCCAGGCAGTCGACCACCGCGGCCGGGTCCTGCTCGCCGCGCGAGGAGCCGAGGATGGTGCCGCCGAGCTCGTTGATGTTGGAGACGCTCTGCGGCGGTGAGGTCGATGGACGGAGCGGCGGAACTTTGCGATGAAGCCCTGGAAGCCGTTGCAGAAGCCGTAGACATGCTGCACGCCATAGCGTTGGCGGAGCTCGAGGGTGAGGCCGCGGATGACATCGTTGAGGCCTGGACAGAGGCCGCCGCAGGTGACGATGCCGGCGCGGGATTTGTAGGGGTCGAAGTAGATCTTGCGGCGCGGGCCGGCGGGCTCGAAGCCGGGCAGGTCGGCCGGAGCGCGGTCGCGCGCGATCAGTGCGGAGAGCGTGTCGTCGAGCAGCACCCGGTCGGACTCCTCCGCGTAATGGAAGGACTTCAGGCGCTGGTTCAACTGCTCTCCGAGAGGAGAGTCGATCCGCGGCGTTCCGAGGGTAGGGACGACCAGATCGGCGGCAGTCGACCATCGCCGGTCCAAACACAGGAGTTGTCATTTTTCGGTGAGAGGAATCGACCCCAGTATAAGCCAATCGGGCCGCTGGGAGCCAACTCTAAGCGATGCCGGCACGGGCTGAGTTCATCACGCGACTGCGAGTCCGGCTAGTCCGAGCCGCAGCAGTTCGGCGGTTACGCGGTCGGGGTCGTGGCGCAGGAGGTCACCTTCATGGACAAAGTTGCCGGCGATGGGTTCGACGCCGAGGGAGCGGATGCGGTCGAGGTCGGGTTCGATGGGGAGCTGGCCCTCGCGGGCGTAGCGTTCCAGCAGTGAGGGTGAGATGGGGGCGGTGTTGATGAGCGCGTAGTCGAAGAGCTTCGGGTAAGACAAATGCGGGGACTCTTCTCCTGCGACTCGCTGCGCTCGCTCAGGGTCAGAATGACAATTCTGAATACGGCAGTGCTGCATGATCTTTTCGATGTGCTGCGACGCGGTGAGGCCGAGCGACTCGTTGGCCTGGGTCATGAGGTTGCCGACGTAGACGCGGGTGGCCTTGGATGCGGCGATGGCTTCGGGAATGCCGCGCACCAGCAGGTTGGTGATGAGCGAGGTGTAGAGCGAGCCGGGGCCGAGGGTGATGAGGTCGGCGTTGGCGATGGCGTCCAGCGTGCCGGGGAGCGGCGGAGCGTCCGCGGGTTCCAGACGCAGCTCCAGGATGCGGTGCGGGCTGGCGGTGATGGAGGTCTCTCCGCGCACGACGGAGCCGTCGTCCATATGGGCGGCCAGGGTCACATCGACATTGGTGGCGGGATAGATGCGGCCGCGGGTGGCGAGAATCTGCGAGGACATCTGCACGGCCTGGGCGAAGTCGCCGGTGATATTGGAGAGCGCGGCGAGGAAGAGATTGCCGAAGCTATGTCCTTCGAGATCACCTTGTTCGAAGCGATACTGAAACAACTTGGCGAGCAGATGCTCGTCCTCCGAGAGCGCCACCATGCAGTTGCGCACGTCGCCCGGCGGGAGCATCTTGAGGTCTTCGCGCAGACGGCCGGAGGAGCCGCCATCGTCGGTGACGGTAACGATGGCGGCGAGGTCGCTGATGAGGCAGGGAAGCGGAGCGGCATTCCGGGGCCGTGCGAGAGAGTCTCCGGCTTGCGAAGATGCCGCAGCATCGCCCGCCCTGCGCGAGTGCGAATGCCCGGAGTCGGTGGCGCGGCGCGAGGCAGCAGGCGCGGGAACATACCGCTTGAGGCCGCGCAGCAGAGTGGATAGGCCGGTGCCTCCGCCGATGGCGACGACACGCAGAGACCTGGTCGCTTGTGGGGCGGATTGAGGGGAGGAAGACACGGCTAGTGTCAGTGTAAACGGAGATTCTCAGTGCCTACCCGTGCGCGAACCCTGTCTGGCTATATCTCCGGGTAGAGCAGCTCGGTGAAGCGCGGGTCGTCGGCCATGTCCTGGAAGTCGGAGTCGGCGCGTGCCTGGATGCGGTTCTTGGCGTTGAGGCGGATGGCCTCGGTGAGGTGTTCGAGGCAGTGTTGCGCGTCGCCGGTCATGCTGGCCAGCACGGCCAGCCCGTAGAAGGCGTAGTCGGCGTTTTCGTTCTCGGCGATGATCCGCTTGAAGTGCGTCTTCGCATCCTCGTAGTGGCCCTCGTTGAGCAGCGAGACGGCGTAGTCGTAGCGCTCCTCATCGGTGGCGAAGGTCTTCTTGCCTTTGGATATCTGCTGCAGGCACGCGTTGATGTACATGCGGATGCGCTCGGCGAGGTCGGCGGGGCTGGCGGCCAGCATCTGGTTGAAGGCTGCATGGGCCTTCTCGTACTTGCCCTCCTGCATCAGGCGGAGGGCCGACTCGTACTGCGCCAGTGTTTGTTTGCGGGCGGCGTCGACGGATTTGGATGCGGTTCCTGCGAGGGTGCGCGGACGTTTGCCGGTGGAGGAGGAGGCCGTCTTCATTGAGGTTTCTACTGTCCCTGTCTGCTTCGTCAGTTGGACGGGCGGTTTCGCCGGTTGAAATTAGGATGCCAAATGGCAGCCGTGCTGCCCAGTCCTGCCTGTTGGATGCTCATTTACACACCCGCACTCTATCGGCTGAGGCATGTTCCGGTTTTATACCCACACTGGACGAGAAGGTCAACTCGGCTTGCCGGCACGCGGCTCCGCTTTGTGCGACTGCGGGTCTACTTTGTGCGAATAGACCGCCGGGTTGAGTTCCGGATCGTTATACATCTTCAGTTGGCGATAGAGCTTGAACCGGCGCCTGCCGGCGAGCACGTCGGCCCAGAGCAAGTTGAGACAAGCTGCCAGTTCCTCCCGCTGTTCTTCCAGCAGGTGCAGACGTTCGAGGTTTCGCTGACGATGCGCGTCCGAGGCGCTTGCCCTGCGGCTCTCCTCTGCCGTGTGGTAGAGCTTGAGTGCAAGGATTGAGAGCCGGTCAAGAATCAGCCCGGGCGATTCGGAGTGCAACGGCGCCGCTTCGTTCTGTTGCCCGGCGGCAGCGAGGAGCACCTTGTCGAGGGACTCCATCAGGTCGTTTCGGGTCTGGTTCATTGCGTCGATGGCGCGCTTGAAGCTCGCGATGTCGGCGTCGGTCGCATCGGGGTCGCGCGCCTTGTCCTCCTCGTGCCACAGGTCGTAGTTGGCACGGTGGAGCGCGAGTACAAGCTCCATCAGCTCGGCAGGCGGATGGGTGTGGTCTGCCGCATTCGCTGAGAAGAGACGCCCCTCCTCTGTAGACGGCCCCTCTCGATGCCAGCGTAGCGTAGTGTCATCGTGCAGCCGGGTTATCTGGAGAGCGTCGAGCATTGCGCATGAGAGCGGCAGAAAACCACACCGGCCCACCCAAACTGTATCAGCCCCCCCGTGCTCATGCGTACATTATGATCGTTGGGTCGCCCTCCTGCTCGCGATGTCCGCCGGGGAAAGCCTCTTGCAAACTGATACCGCGATTCGCAACGTATTGATCTATCGCCTGGGCAGCTTGGGCGATACCGTCGTTGCGCTTCCGTGCCTGCATTTAATCGCGCGCACATATCCCAAGGCGCAGAGGGTTCTGCTGACCAACTTCCCGGTGAACTCCAAGGCACCTGCTGCCGCGGCCGTACTGGGCGGCACCGGGCTGGTGCACGGCTACATGCGTTATACGGTCGGCACGCGCCGGGCCGACGAGTTGCTGCGGCTTGTGTGGCTCATCCGCCGATTCTCTCCCGATCTGCTTGTCTACCTGATGCCGCTGCGCGCGTGGAGCAACGTCCGCCGCGACCGCATCTTCTTCCGGCTCGCCGGAGTGCGGCACATTGTGGGCCTGCCGAGCCGGGAGGAGATGACCCGTCGACTCGATCCCGCCACCGGCCTCTACGAGTCCGAGGCAACGCGGCTGGCGCGAGGAATCGCGAAGTTGGGCGATGCCCACCCGAAAGACCTCGCCCACTGGGACCTGCATCTGAGCGCGGCTGAGACGGAGACGGCGCAGCAGGCCCTCGCGCCACTAGCGGGCAGGCCTGTGATCGTCTGCGCGCCGGGATGCAAGATGCAGGCGAATGACTGGGAGAAGGAGAACTGGCGCGCGCTGCTGGGGCGGCTCTACCACAGCTATGCGGGTCATGGGCTGGTGGTCGCCGGTGCGCAGGAGGATGCTGCGATCTGCGAGTACGCGTCGCAGGAGTGGCTCGGCGCGAAGCTGAATCTTGCGGGCAAGCTCACTCCACGCGAGTCAGCGGCTGTCTTTGCCCGCGCCGCTGTCTTCCTGGGGCCGGACTCAGGGCCCAAACACCTCGCCGCGTGCATGGGAGTTCCGTGCGTCTGCGTCTTCGGCGCGCGCGACCTGCCTGGCGTCTGGTTCCCACCCGGCGAGCGCAACCAGATCGTCTACCACCAGCCAGAGTGCTTCGGCTGCGGGTTGGAGACCTGCATTGCGATGCAGAAGAAGTGCATCCGCTCGGTGACGGTGGATGAGATGGAGCGGGCGGTCGCGCGCGTGCTTACCCGGCCTGTCACGGGGTAGCGATTTACGCTGTCGCGGATTTTGCGTCATCGGTCGAAGCAGCCGCGGCCAGCAGCGCTTCAACCGCCTCCGATAGCGAAGCTGCACGCAGGTTGGCCAACTCGCGGGCTTTATCGGCGCCCGGTTTCTCCAGCTCGGGGTTGCCTTGGACGAACACAGTCGTCATGCCCAGCCGCCGGCCAAACTCAATGTCCGACCACGAGTCGCCGACCATCGCGCTCGATTGGCCGGAGACATCCGGGAAGTCCTTAACCGCGTGCTGGTAGAGGCCGGGAAGCGGCTTGCGGCAGTTGCACTGCTCTTTGTCGTGAGGGCAGAAGTAGAAGGCGTCCACATGCGCGCCGTGTGCTGCGAGCGCCTTTTCGAACGTCGCATGGATCGCCTTCACATCGGCGACGGTGTAGTGCCCCAGAGCGATGCCGCGCTGATTGGTGACGACGAGCACGCGGATGCCCGCGCGGTTGAGCCGAGCGATCGCGGCGGGCACTCCGGGCAGAGGCTGAAACAAGTTCGGCGAGCTGACGTAGCGGCCCTCCGGAAGCTTGCGGTTCAGCACGCCGTCGCGGTCGAGGAAGACCGTCCGCAGGGCGCGGGGCAGAATGCTGTCTTGAATGTGGGGCACACGGATATGATAGCAACAGCTTTGCGGTTGAGCGCTGCGCACACGTATGCGCCGAGGCCGCGAGGCAGATGAGGGAACCATGCCCAGCAGTTCCGACTCCGCGAGCGTCTTCGGCGAGGCCATCGCGGAGCACCTTGAAGTCGTCCGCGAGATGCAGGCGCAGCAGCCTCAACTGGAGGCGATCGCCCACACGATGACGGCGACGCTGCGGGCAGGAGGCAAGATTCTCTGGTGCGGAAATGGCGGCAGCGCGGGTGACTCGCAGCACCTGGCCGCGGAGCTGGTGGGGCGATACCGACGCGACCGGCGGGGACTGGCCTCCATCGCTCTGACCACCGACTCATCTGCTCTCACGGCCATTGCCAACGACCACGGATATGAGGCTGTCTTCTCGCGTCAGGTGGAGGCGCTTGGAGTGGCCGGCGACATGCTGGTCGCAATCTCCACCTCGGGCAACAGCCCTAACGTTATTGCTGCGCTGCACACGGCGCGCGCGCAGAAGCTGGTGACGGTCGCTTTCACCGGCGCAGGCGGCGGCAAGATGGCATCACTTGCCAACCATCTCTTCGCGGTAGCTTCCAAAGATACGGCGCGGGTGCAGGAGGCGCACATCCTCGCCGGACACATGCTCTGCGACTGGATTGAGCTGGACCTGCTCGATGAGCTGCCCTCGCAGAGAGAGGTCGCGCAGCGAGAGGTTGCACACGACGCGCCAGCAGCGGCGCTGGCCAAGGGGGCGCGGTGATCGAGCAACTGCACGAGGTCATCCAGCTGATTGAGCAGAACTGGGCTGGCAGGCGTCTGCTGGTTGTGGGCGACGTGATGCTCGACAAGTACATCTGGGGCGATGTGGGCCGCATCTCGCCCGAGGCGCCGGTGCCTGTGGTCCGTGCGACCCACCAGAGCCAGCAGCCGGGCGGCGCGGCCAATGTTGCGATGAATATCGCGAAGCTGGGCGCGCAGGTCGAGGTGATCGGCTTTACCGGCGGCGATGACGACGAGCGGCTGCTGACCGCGGGGTTGCGGGCGAACGGGATTGCAGCGGGCTTTGTGGTGAGCGAGGGGTTCCCCACGATCACGAAGCAGCGCATTCTTGGTGGACGCCAGCAGATGCTTCGCCTCGACAATGAGCGGCTGGGCGCGCGAGCACAGGCCAACTACGAGCAGCTCACTGCCAATGTCCTTGCGCAGCTCCCCGGGTGCCACGCGGTCGTGCTCTCCGACTACGCCAAGGGCGCGCTGACACCGGATGTGTGCCAAGCGGTCATCCAGGCTGCGCGACGATTGGATATTCCGGTGCTCGTCGATCCCAAGAGCGCCGACCTTGCGCGCTATCGTGGGGCAACGACGGTCTGCCCCAACCTTAGCGAGCTCTCCGCGGCTGTGCATCGCGAGACCCGCGACCTGAAGGCTTTGCTCGAAGCGGCGGAGTCGCTGGTCGCGCAGCTCGATCTTGAGTTCCTTATTGCGACGCTGGGCGAGAAGGGAATTGCGCTGTTGCGACCCGGCAATCGGTTCGTTGCGCCTGCTGTTGCGCGTCAGGTCTTCGATGTTTCGGGCGCGGGGGATACGGTGATCGCGGTGCTGGCACTGTGCCTGGCGTCGGGGCTGAAGCCGGAGACGGCGGTGGGGCTCGCCAACATCGCGGCAGGCATTGTGGTGGGCAAGGTGGGGACGGTGCCGGTGGAGAAGCATGAGCTGCTGGCCGCGCTGGCCCCGCAGATCGCACTGCACGCCGAGGACAAGGTGGTCTCGCGTGAGGAGCTGGTGCAGCGGGTAGCGCTGTGGAAGGCCAACGGCGAGCGCGTGGCCTTCACCAACGGCTGCTTCGATCTGCTACACATCGGCCACATTACGCTGCTGGAACAGGCACGCGGCTTTGGCGACCGCCTGATCGTGGCCATCAACAGCGATGCGTCGGTAAGCGGGCTGAAAGGGCCGAGCCGGCCGATTGTGGGCGAGATAGAGCGTGCGCGGGTGCTGGCCGCGCTGGCCGCGGTCGATTCGGTTGTTGTCTTCGGCGAGGCGACGCCGCTGGAGTTGATTGTTGCGACTCGGCCGGACGTTCTGGTTAAGGGCGGCGACTATTCGCATGAGACCATCGTGGGCGCCAGCGAGGTGGAGTCGTGGGGTGGGCAGGTGAAGATTGTGCCGGTTGTCGAGGGGTTCTCGACGACGCAGCTGCTGGCGCGGGGGGCGGGGAAGTAGCGAGCCGGTATTGCGCGGCGCGCCGAATGCTAAATATACGATGGGATCGCATAATTTGCATATGAAGCCTTGGGGGGATTTGTTGGTGAGAGCGCTGGGGCTCGAACCCAGGACCAACGCCTTAAAAGGGCGATGCTCTACCAACTGAGCTACGCTCTCGAACCACATTCCAAAGTTAGCATAGTAAGAGCGCTTGAGGGCGTCCGGATGGGCCATCGCGAGCTGCCGGTTCAGCGAGTCCCGCTCTCGGATTCAGCTTCGTAACGTGGCTATGCAGTACCACTTAAGTCGCATCCCGCACCAATTGACTTACCCCCCACCCCACATTACGCTCAGAGCTATTGAGTGGGATCAAGCGCGTAGTGAGCTTTGAATCATTGCCACACTGAAGTTGTACGCCGCCATTCGGCGGAGGTCGCGTTGCGACAGAAGGACTCGGGACACCCATGGGCTCATACGTTATAGAGACAGGCGAGCAGGAGCAGGTAACAGGCACGCCGGAGGATGTGGCCGCCCTCTACCAATGGGCCAATATGCAGGGCGCGAGGTACCGTGACTTCTCCGGCTCCCGCCGCGAACATCGCGCGCAGGTTAGGCATCGCGCGGCAGTAGAGCTTCGCGAACGTGAGCTGCAGGCGCAGGCCGCTGCCGAGGCAGCCGCAGCGGAGGCGGACCGCGAATCGCTCGCCGCGGAAAAGGACATTCAAGAGATCAGTGAGACGCCTGAGTTCCTCGGCGGCCAGGAGCTTCGGGACCAGTCGCGGCACATCGCGATCGCGGCCGCCAGGAGGGCTGCCGCCCATCGCGCCGAGGCAGCGCGCCATGCGGAGACGGCGGCGCAGGTTGCGGTCGCCATTCTGCGCGAGGAGCGGGAGATCGTCGATGCACGCGCCTCCGCGGAACGTCAGGCACAAAACTATGCGGCGTCGGGCCCGCGCCAGGTCCAGAGCGACGGACCACGGCCCATTGATCTTCCCGCGAAGCAGTCCGGAGCCGGAGCAGCCAGCCTTCTCCCCGGCTTCAATTTCAAGGCCTACGGCACAACTGTCAGCGCGAGCGAAGTCTCCAGCGCGGAGTCCTTCTTCGCTCTTGATCTCTCGCGCAACGCGGCTGGCTTGCGCAGTCCCCGTGTAGTCGACGCCGGCGAGGCGCCTGCGGTTGCCGCTTCCGCTGAGACCGGAGTGGCGATCGAGCAGCATGGTCCAGCGTGGCTTTATCCTTCCAACGTAACCCCCGTCCTTGCACCCCGGGCGCGTGCGACTCATCCTTTGTCGCCGCTGCGTGAAGTGCGCAGCCCGCTTCTCGCAATCTTTTCCTTCGCGGGAGGTGTGAGCAAGTCAGGGGTGGTCGCGACGCTAAGCCGAGCGCTGGGCGTGCATGGAGAGCGAGTCGTCCTTGCGGACACAACCTCGCACGGCCTACTTCCGTTCTATTTCGGGGCTCGCGAACTTGAGCCAGGGCTTGTGCGCACCTTCCCGGCGGCTTCCGGCGGCGTCAAGCCGCTTTCGCTGGTCAGTTACGACATTTATGAGGACAGCGAAGGCCAGCAACAGCGCGATGAACTGGTCGAGGAGATTCTGCGCAACTGCGATGCCAACGACCGCGTGGTGCTGGACATCTCTTCGGGTTCGCACTGGCTGCTGCGCCGCATTGCAGACCTGCATCCGGTGGTCCTGGTGCCCATTGCGCTCGATGCAAACTCGATCATCACGATGCAGGCCATCGAGAGGCTCTTCAATGGCATTGTGGACTCCGATGGCCAACCGCTGCAGCCTTGCTACCTGCTGAACCAGTTCGATGTTTCCAACGCGCTGCACCTCGAGGTCCGCGAATCGCTTCGGCGCTGGCTTCGGGAGCGGCTTCTGCCGTTCTCCATTCGCCGGTCGCCGGCGATCAACGAGGCGTTGGCCGAGGGAATGACAGTCCTCGATTACGCCCCCGATGCCCCGGTTGCGCACGACTACTTCGAGGTCGCCGCATGGCTGAGAAGCGTCTCGCCTCCCCCAGCTGAGGAGACCCTGACAGCGAGTGGGAGCGCCCCGTGAAACGGTCGCCTCTGGGCCAGGAGGCTGTACCTTCCGAAGGGATTGCTTTGCGCACGCTGCGCTTCATAGTCCTCGCGGCCAGCCTGCTCTTCCTATGCCTCACCGCTGTGCTGTATCTGCCCTGGCAAAAGCAGCTGATTCTGGCGTCACTGACGCTTTTCGTCGCGCTCTGTCTTAACCGTTTCTCAAAGTCCTATTTCGTGACCCTCACCCTCATCCCGTTGTCGGTCTACTCGACCGTGCGCTACGGGTTCTGGCGGCTCTCCAGCGTTGTTGTCTGGTTCCGCGATCCCGGCAGCCACTGGAGCGCGCTGGACGCATTCTTCGTCTGCCTGCTGCTGCTCGCCGAGTGCTATGCCTTCACAGTCCTGATGCTGGGCTATCTACAGATGCTGAGGCCGCTGCGCCGCAAACCCGCGCCGCTGCCCGACGACCCGGAAGAATGGCCGGCGGTCGACCTGCTGATCCCCACGCTGAACGAACCCCTCAGCATTGTCCGCTTCACCGCGCTCGCGGCGATGAACATCGACTGGCCGGCGGACAAGCTCAACGTGTACATCCTCGATGACGGGCGGCGCGGCGAGCTCCTGGCTTTCGCGCAAGAGGCCGGTATCGGCTACATGACCCGTGACGACAACCTTCACGCCAAAGCGGGCAACCTGAACCGCGCGCTGGCCCGGCTGGACTCACCCTTTGTCGCCATCTTCGATTGCGACCATGTACCAACGCGCAGTTTCCTGCAGGTTGCGATGGGCTGGTTTGATCGCGACCCCAAGCTGGGCATGCTGCAGACTCCGCACCGCTTCTACTCGCCCGATCCGTTTGAGCGGAACCTCAAGCAGTTCCGCGCCATTCCCAACGAGGGCGATCTCTTCTACGGCGTGATTCAGGACGGCAACGACTTCTGGAACTCGACCTTGTTCTGCGGCTCCTGCGCGGTGCTCCGCCGTAGCGCGCTGGATGCGGTTGGCGGAATTGCCGTCGAGACGGTGACCGAGGACGCACACACCTCGCTTCGCATGCAGAAGGAGGGGTGGAACACCGCGTATATCAACATTCCGCAGGCCGCGGGACTTGCCACCGGCAGCCTTAGCGCGCACGTGCGCCAGCGCATTCGCTGGGCGCGCGGCATGGTGCAGATCTTGCGCATTGAGAACCCGCTGTTTGCTCGCGGGCTCACTGTGGCGCAGCGCCTTTGCTACTTCAACGCGATGTCGCACTTCCTGTACGCGCTGCCGCGGCTTATATTCCTTGTTGCTCCGCTCATCTATCTCATCTTCGGCCACACCAACATTCCCGGCTACTGGGCCGCCATTGTGGCCTATGCGGCGCCGCATCTTCTGCTCGGGAACCTGGCTGGTTCGCGTGTCCACGGCCGCCATCGCCACTCCTTCTGGAATGAGATCTACGAGACGGCGCTTGCGCCCTACATTCTGCTGCCCACGCTATTTGCGCTGATCCACCCCAGGTTCGGACGCTTCAATGTCACGGCAAAGGGCGGCGTGGTGGAGCGCGAGTACTTCGACACGCGCATCGCGTGGCCTTTCCTGGTGTTGCTTGCCGTGAACGTCTTTGGGCTGCTCTGCGCGGTGCCGCGCCTCCACCAGTTTCCAAGCTTCTTTGTGCCGGCAACCTTTAATTTCGTCAATTGGCCGGCCAGCCTCTTCGACGCCGTCCACGCGGGGACGGTTTGGGTGAATGTATTCTGGGCCCTGTTCAATGTCACCCTGCTGGCCATTGCAACCGCGGTCGCGTGGGAGAGTCAGCAACGGCGGCAGACAGTGCGCATGGCGACTGCCGTGCCCTCGGACATCATCTTCGCCGATGGCGCGATGATTCAGGGCATCACCTCCGACCTCTCCAGCGGCGGCGTGCGCGCCACGCTGGATTTCGCCGTGCAGGCGGACCTTGGCGACCCCATCAGCTTTGTCTTTCCCGTGCTTGACGGCAGCGCAATGCTGCCCGCTACCGTCATCGGCGTCGATGGGAAGTCTTTGCGCGCGCAGTTTGATCCCCTGACCCTCGATCAGGAACAGGCGCTGACCATAATCCTCTACTCGCGCGCCGACACCTGGTTGGGTTGGGGCGAGGCGCATGAGGCCGACCGGCCAGTCCGAAGTCTCACGCGTGTTGTCCGGCTGGCGCTGCACGGCCTCGCGCATCTGGTGCTTGGCCCAGCGGACAACTCGCGGAGGCCGGGAAAGACAAGGCTGGCGACCAGCATTGCGCCGTTGCTGCTTGGCGCGATCGCGGTCACGGCGCCGTTGCGCGCCCACGCAGCGCCGCCCGTCGCAACGAGCCAAGAGCAGCCAGCAACCTTCGACGACACCTTCACACTGGCCGACGCGGGCGTGCCCGATGCTATTACTCTGCGCGGCGCCGATGCGACCCACACAGTCGTCTTTTCGCTTCCACGCAATCAGATCGTAAAGACCGCGGCGATGCGGCTGCGCTATCGCCTTTCGCCGGGATTGCTGCCAACGGTCAGCCAGATCAAGGTGAGTTTGAATGGAACGGACATCGCTGCGATCCCAGTCGATCCAGTACCCCCGGACGGTCCCACAGCCCCCGATCGCGCCCAACAACCGGCAACTCTTGAAGCTACGCTCGCACTGCCGGCAGAGCTTCTGGTCCGCGAGAACCAGCTCACCTTTGAGTTTATCGGCCACTACGCCGCCCACTGCGAAGACCCCATCAACTCCACCCTATGGAGTCAAATTGACCCAGACACCGCAATTGAGCTGACGGGTTCTGTGCTGCCGCTCGCGGACGACCTCAGCAACCTACCGATGCCGTTCTACGATCCGGCGGTCAACCCGCATCCGGTGCTGCCGATCGTGTTTCTCTCGCCGCCGTCGATGAAGGCGATCCAGGCGGCGGGAATTCTCGCGTCGTGGTTTGGGGTGCAGGCTGCCAACCGGCCCATACAGTTTCCCGTGACCATCGGGGCCATTCCCGCGGGCAACGCAGTTGTGATCGCGGAAAATCCTCAGGAGATTCCCGCAGCGCTCGGCATCCATGCCATCAACGGGCCCACCATTGCCATGCGCGCCAATCCCTCCGATCCTGGCGCGAAGATACTGATCCTTGCCGGAGGCAATGCTAGCGAACTACTGCAGGCGGCGTTGGCAGTGACCATCCATCAGGACAAATGGCAAGGCGAACAAGTCTCCGTGAGCAGCGTGACGCTGCCGGATACACGCAAGCCCACCGACGCTCCGCGCTGGCTCAGCACGGAGAGCAGAGTCGCCTTTGGAGATATAGCTCAGCCCGGAGTGCAGAGCGGCGCCCGGCCAGAAGATATGCAGACTGATGGCTCTTCGCCAATCTCCGTCTACCTCCGCCTGCCGCCCGACCTTAACTTTGGCGAGACGCAGAATATCGCGCTCCATCTCAACTATCGCTATAGCGGCGTTCCCCTTAGCGACGGTAGCACGCTGCAGGTCTACCTCAATGGCGCGTATGTCAGTTCGACGGCGCTGCCCGCCACCGGCAACGCTTTCACCACGCAGCAGACGGTGGTCCCAATTCCTGTGGCCGGCCTGCGGCCCTTCTCCAATACTCTGACCTTCAAGTTCGTCTTTCAGCCCAACCACCCGGAGCATTGCGTCGATGCCGCGCCACCCAGCCTGATGGGCGCCATCCTCAAGGACTCCTATCTCGACATCGCGCATGTCCTCCACTACACCGAGCTACCGAACCTTGAGCTCTTCGCCAACGCGGGCTATCCCTTCACCCGCTTGGCAGACCTCGCCGACACTGGCGTGGTCCTTCCGAACCAGCCTACGCCCGGCGAGCTACAGGTCTTTCTTGGGTTGATGGGGCACTTTGGCGCGCAGACGGGATACCCCGCACTTGGCGTCAGCGTTACGAACTCGGACGGCATGGTTGCCGACGGCAATAAGGACTACCTCGTGCTGCGGAGTGTGAATGACCAGCCTGCACTCAAGAGCGTCAAAGGCTCGTTGCCAGTAGGCGTTGACGCAGGCGGCATGCACCCACACGACTCCATCAGCCTCAACGGCCGCATCGAAAGAGCGTGGCTGAGTATGCGCGGCGAGGGCCCAGTCCCCCAGGAGACGCTGGACACGTCTGAAGGTCTGCCAGACGCAATCATTGAAGGCGGGGAGTGGCCAAGCCGCACCAACCGTTCGGTTGTAGCCATAGTGCTGCGCGATCCCGCGGCAAGCTCAAGCTTCCTCAGCGCCTTCCTCGCCGCGTCGCAAGGCTCCGCCGTTGCGCAGTCGGTGAGTGTGCTGCGTGGCGAGAGGTTCTCCTCCTACCGGATTGGAGACCACCTCTACCGGGTCGGAGAGATATCTCCGCTGATGCAGGTCACTCTCACCCTTCAGGACAGGCCGTGGCTGATTGCCGTTGTGACCGTGCTCTACTGCTTCCTGCTGGCGACCGTGCTCGGCTCCATCCTGCGACGCCGGGCGCAGCTGCGTCTTCAGGACGATTGCTAGGCTGTATCGGCCCGGTCCAGGTCCGTGGAACCAGGTCCGCAGTAAGTGATAAGCAGGGGTAAGCAAGAATAATATGCACGATATCCTCAGTAGATTGCGGGCCCCTACGTTGATTGACAACACAACTGAAACGAAAACCTATATCTTCAGATCATCGCTGCATCGCCGGCTGCTGAGTTCTGACGGCGCCGTGCAGCGCACGCAAACGATGATGAGCAAGACCTCCGCAACACGGCTCTGGGCCCCTGTGATCCTCCTTGGCCGGATGGCCCTGATACCGGTGCCCCTTTGGGCCAGCAGCCAGGCTACTCAGCCCGCTTCCTCCGCAGTCGCGCAGCCTGCCGCGTCGTCCTCGCAGACCGCGCCCACGAAGGCGGCTGCCTCCCCGTCCGTGACACGCTCGCTTCTGGACAAGGCGCGGGCGTTCGAGCAGCGCGGGCGCGTCGACATGGCGGTGCAGACATGGCAGCAGGTGCTTCTCGCCGATCCTAACAACACGGAGGCGCTGGCAGGCTTGGCGAGCGCGGCAAAAGATAGTGGCGACACCGCGCTCTCCAACGGTTACCTCGACCGCCTGCGCACGATCAATCCCGACGACCCCAACATCGGCAAGATAAGCGGCGTGAGCACTCCGCCGAAGAAGGCGACGCAGATTCGCCCAGTGAGCAAGCCTGCGCCGCCTCCTGCTGCTGCAATTGCTCCGCCCAGCGCGCACACGGCGGTCGCAACCACTCCTGCTGCAACTCCAGCGTCGAAACCCAGGGCAGCCCCGTCATCGCAACACGCGCGCGCGGCAGAGGAGTTGGCCGCCTACGATGCGCTGAACACGGACCACCTTGGTGAGGCGGAGTCGCTCTTCCAAGCCATTCTCGCCTCAGATCCCAAGAACTCCCGCGCGGTCGCCGGAATGGGGTACGTTCGCATGCAGCAAGGCAACTTCTCCGGCGCGGTGAGCTACCTCGACCAGGCCCATCGCGACGACCCGACCGACGCTGCCCTCGCCGCCGCGCTCGATACGGCACGCTTCTGGTTCACGATCAACGAAGGCAAACTCGCCTTCGGGCAGAATGACCTAGCCACCGCGGAGAAGCGCTATCGCGCCGCCGTGGCCCTGCGTCCGGGTAGCCTGGAGGCCCTCAGTGGGTTGGGCGAGACGCTGCTAAAAGAGCAGCAACCGGGCGCGGCCATCCCTGTCTTAGAGAGCGCGGTGCAGTCTGTTCCCAACGCCGCCGACGCCTGGCGCAACCTCTTTCTCGCGCAGCTCCAGTCCGGCCAGCCGGCGCTGGCTCTCGCGGTCGACCGGCGCATTCCGGCGACGGCACACACTCAGCTGATGAGCGATCCTCTGTTCCTGCGCTCCTTGGCCTCGGCCTACTCCGCAGTGGGTCGCGACGACGACGCGCAGACGGTGCTGGCCAGCGCACTCAAACTTCCGTTCCCCGCGGACGCCAAGGGAGCGAAGCTGGACACCCAATTCCAGTATGCCGGGATACTGCTTGCCACCGGCCACTTCGACCAGGCCTCTGGCCTCTATCGTCAGGTGCTCGCGCAGGACCCCTCGGATGTCGCCGCGTGGCAAGGGCTGATCGAGGCTGAGCACGGCCTGGGCCACGATGCCGAGGCGGTGCAGACGCTGCAAGATATGCCCCCGGCAACCAACGCCATTGCCATGCGCGACCCGGTCTTTCTTTCGGACGTCGCCTCCGTCAACCGCGGGCTGAAGAAGCTCGACGTGGCCCAGGACTTGTTGCAAAAGGCGATCGCGCAGCAGACCGCCACGGGCCAAAACCCATCGGTCGCCATCGAGATCGAGCTTGCAGGGGTCTTTATGGACCAGGGTTCCCCGCAGCTTGCGTTTCCCATCTATCGGCGAGCGGCCAACGACAGTCCAAACCAAGCCGATGCGTGGGCAGGTCTGGTGGCCTCTCTGCATCTCCTCGGTCGCGATGAGGACGCAGCTGCGGCGTCCGTCCCCGCACCGGTGACCGCCCAGTTGCAGAACAATATTGGCTACCTGCGGACGATGGCGTCGGTCTACGCTGCGCTTGGGGAGCCGCGCAGGGCAGCGACCTACCTTGGCCGCGCGGAGCAGGTCTTCGCCGATCAGGGCCGCCTGCCGCCGGCCGATGTCGCGATCCAGCAGGCGTGGCTGCTCTGCGATGGTCTCGACGATGCGGCGCTCTATCGCGAGCTGATGGCGCTCGGCGGCCGGTCAGACCTCACCGAGGAACAACGGCGCACTGTGCAGACCATCTGGGCAAGCTGGGCTGCGCGCGATGCCAACCAGTACGCCGCGGCGGGAGACTCGACGCACGCAATGGCGGTCCTCAATTCAGCCGCGAAGTCCTTCCCCGGCAACCCCGCGGTGCTAAGGGCGCTCGCTGACGGATATGTTCGGGCAGGTCAGCCGCGGCAAGCGGTCGCCATCTACAAGTCGCCCGGCGTCGCGCCCGCCAACGTTGCCGACTTTCAGGTTGCGGTAGAAGGCGCGCTTGCCGCTAACGATAAAAAGGACGCGCGGCAATGGGTTGCCCAGGCCCAAGCGATGTATCCCAGAGACCCACAGGTGCTGATGCTCGCCTCGAAGGTCGAAGAGGCGCGTGGCAATGGCTCCCGTGCCAGCGAGGACTCGAGCGCCTCGCAGAGGGCTATGCCGCCGCAGACCAGCAGCAACGCAGCTTCGGCGGTGTCCGAAGGAGTACCCAGCCCCAGTTCTGGTAAGGAGCATGACCTCTCTGTTGTGCTTGCTCCCGATGCGGCCAGCGCAGGCCCGCCGAACCAGCCCTATCTGCCGAGCCTAGGGCCAACTCCTACGCCGCAACCTGTGCCGCCGAAGGTCAGCAACCCCGCCGGACCTGACGCGGGCAACGGCGGACACAAAGACTATGTGCCGCCGCAGTCTTACCTCGATCTGAGTTCGCACGGCCAACCTGCCCAGGCCGCGAATACAACCGGAACGTCCGCACCCCCAACCGCAGCACCGGCAGTCCCCGCGCCCGGGGTTCAGGCGCAAACATCCGGCAACTCCACCGAAATCTATGGCTCATACGTCCCTTATGTGGCACCGGCCAAGCCTGTCTCTACCTCACCGCCCAACTCTACGACAGCCTCCGTTCCCGCGCCTCATGTCATTGCTGTGCAGCCAGACGCCAGAACGCCCCATCCTAGCGTGAGCTCTACAGAGGCCACACAGGCCCGCCGCCGCTCGACCTCCGCAGCGTCCGTTCCCGCAGCGACTGGGAGCACTGCCACAGCCGAGGACGCTCTCTATAAGACCCAGGCCTCCAGTTCCCAGGTCAGCCGGCCCGCCACGCGTCCGAGTGCCTCCGCTGGCGCGGTACCAGACACCGGCACACAGCAGTATCCGCAGCCGCGTAGCACGCCCCGGACGAGCCAACGGCAGCCCGCAACTCAAGTGACGCCTGCCGCCGCTCCCCCGCGACCGGTAACCACGGTACCCCCAGACGCACCTTCGGAGTAATTCTCGCCATCCGATTCATTGTCCTGTAACATCTAATCTCGCGGGGTCGTGTGCGTAGGGTGCTGTTTCCGCGCCCTGAAGTGACCCGAGGAGATTGGCTGCCTTGCAGAGTGAGTTCGCTATACAGAGCTATACCGAAGCCGACGCCGATGTGCTCGGCGCACGCATGCACTATCTTCATGCTGGATCGGGCAGGCCCATGGTCTTGATCCATGGCCTGGTTGGCTCGTCCTTGATCTGGCGCCGCAATATCGCCGCACTGGCCCAGGAGGCCAGCGTGTATGCCATCGACCTTCTGAACATGGGCAAGTCGCAGCGCATCCCTGATCTGGATGCGACCCTCGAAGCCACCGCCGACCGCGTCGTCGCATTCATGGACTCTGTCGGCATCGAGCGAGCAGACCTCGTCGGCCACTCCCACGGAGGCGCTGTCTCCCTGATGCTAGCGGCGCGACATCCCGAGCGCGTGCGCAGCCTGATCCTCCTGGCGCCGGCCAACCCCTTCAGTCACTTCAGACGGTTGCTGTTGCGTATCTACACCACCCCGCTTGGCAAGCTAGTCGCGTTCGCCTCACCCTATGTTCCCGTGCGTCTACAGCTGCTCACACTCGGTCGCATGTACGGCGACCCGAGCCGGATTCCGAAGGATTGCCTCAGCGGTTATACCGAGGGCATGCGCGTGCCGGGGACCATCCGCCACATTCTGGCCATCGTACGCGACTGGTTCGCCGATATGGCCGCTCTCAAGTCCGTTCTGCCGCGAGTCGCTTCGGTCCCCACCCTTCTGGTATGGGGCGATCGCGATCGCACCGTAGATCCGGCCTCCGCCATGCAACTACAGCGGGTGCTGTGGAACTCAGAACTGCGCATCGTGCGCGGGGGTGGTCACATTGTCTGCGAGGAGTTGCCCGAGGAGTCCGACCGCATCATGCTTGATTGGATGCGCCGCGACCTCGCCAACGGCCCGCTCGCAAGCGGCGTAGAGCTCAACTCCGCCAGCCGTCTGCCCCGCGGCAAGCGACCCGCCAGCGTCCCAGCGCGGGCCAAGAACCTCCGCCGCGATCTAGCTCTCAACTGCGATCTCCGCCAGCCCAAACGTTTCCGCGATCCATGCGCGCATAGCCGTCTGCATCTGCAAGAGCTTTGGCGCGGGCGAGTTCGTTCCCTGAAAGAAGTGGTCCGCGCCTTCGATCAGAGACCAGCCGTTTGGGCTCAGGCGCTCTCGCCCACACGGCGGCCAGCTCGTCGCGCGGGGCGAACTCGTCGTGATCGCCGCTGATGAAGAGCTTTGGGGCGGTGCAACGTGGGAGGAACCCATAGCTGTACTCACGCCCGGCCGCGCGCACTGGCAGTCCCAGCCCGACGAGTCCCTTTACGCGTGGGTCTCCGCAGCAGGCGCGCAGGCCGACGTAAGAACCGAAGGAGAAGCCGGCGAAGAGAATGGGGCAGTTGTGGAAGGTGTGTTCGAGCCAGTCGAGTGCGGCGCGCACGTCATTCTGTTCGCCGCTCCCGTGATCGTGTTCGCCCTCGCTTAGCCCAACGCCGCGGAAGTTGAAGCGCAACACCGGCAGGCCGAGGGAAGAAAACGCTTTCATCGCATGGTAGACCGCTTTGGTATGCATCGTTCCGCCGCCCAAAGGGTGTGGATGGCAGACCATCGCGGCATAGGCGGCATCGTCGCGGCCGGTGTTCAGCAGCGCTTCAAGCCGGCCAGCCGGCCCACGCAGGTCCTCGACCGGCCGTATCTGCGAGACCCATATCTCCGCCATGCACCCAGTCTAGCGGGTGCCGCTTTGCTATCCTAAGTCCGATCCGCACAAGTGAATCAAGCTGAGGCACGCCCTATGGACGTTCATGCACCGCACCAACCACTGCACACGTGGAAGGACTTCTGGATCCACCTCGGCACCATCACGATTGGGCTGCTGATCGCCATCAGCCTGGAGCAGTCGGTCGAAGGGTTGCACCACCTGCACCAGCGCCACCAACTGGAGGAGGATCTGCGCGCCGAGGCCGCGAAAAATATCCTCATCCTGGACCGCAACTATCGCAATCTGGACACCTACATGGCATGGGCATCGACGATGCGCGATATCGTTAACGCCATGCACGCCAGTGGCGGCAAAACCAAGCTGCCCTATCCTCCCAAACCCGACCTCGGGCAGACCATCATGACGATGCCCTCCTCCACCGCGTGGACCACAGCGCAGGCCAGCGCTCTGGTGGATCTGCTGCCGCGCGATGAGGCCAAGATGTACGACCGCGTCTACTACGAGCTCAAGCTCTACGGCGATACGCAGACGACCCGGTCAGACCAGATTCGCGAGGAGACCTTCTTCCTGGCCAGGTTCGGGCCGGTTACGCTGGCGCCCCTCAAGCCCGATCTCTCCCTGATGTCCGTCGACCAGCTCGATCAGCTTTCGGCGTTGCTGACGAACGATCTCATCACCACGCGCGGGCTTCGCGGGAGAATGGACGACCAGTGTGCTGCCGAGAAGGCCGTCGTCGACGGCGGCAAGACGGAAGACGACGTTTTGAGCGAGTTGAACGCGTTTGTCGCGGCCAGCGAGAAGTCGCCTGCGCACGACTGCTCCTCGCAATAGCAGCGTCGCTCTCTGCGCTATTCTGTAACCTCATGCCTATCGACCCCATCGACCTGACGCGCAGGCTCGTCAACATCGAGTCCACCACCTACCATGAGGGCCACGTGGGCATCTTCCTCGCGGAGTTCCTTGCCGAGCAACGCTTCGCTGTCGAACGCATGGAGGTGGCGCAGCCGGACCTTGCGGTGACGCCGGGAGCAGGAAAAGACGAGCGCTTCAACGTCTATGCCGCGCCGCCCGGCATCACGCCGGATGTGGTGCTCTCAACGCACATGGACACGGTGCCGCCGTTCTTCCCTTGTACGGAAGACGATGCGTTCCTCTATGGACGCGGGAGCTGCGACGCCAAGGGAATTATCGCCGCGCAGGTTTCCGCAGCCGAGCGTTTGCGCGACGGAGGCGTGAAGGCTGGGCTGCTCTTCGTGGTGGGCGAGGAGCGCGACTCCGCCGGTGCCAAAGTGGCCAACCGCAACCCGCGTGGTTCGAGGTTTCTGATCAACGGCGAGCCTACGGACAACCGGCTGGCGCTGGCCACCAAGGGCGCATTGCGCGTGGAGCTGCGCGCGAAGGGGCGCATGGCGCACTCGGCGTATCCGGAGCTGGGCGATTCCGCCATCCACAAGCTGGTAGAGGCGCTGCACGACGTGCTTGCGATGCCGCTGCCGATCGAGCCGGAGATTGGGCCGACGACGCTGAACATTGGCCTGATCAATGGCGGCTACGCGCCCAACGTGATTGCTGACAAGGCGGAGGCGCACCTGCTGATCCGCACGGTCGGGCCGTCGGAGGAGGTGAAGGAGGCGATTGTGCGCGTGGTTGCGGGGAGGGCGGAGGTTGCCTTCTCGCTCGACCTGGCGTGCGTGCGGATGCGACGGGTTGGCAAGCTGCCGACGATGATCGCGAAGTTTGCGACGGACATTCCGTCGCTGACGGCATGGGGCGAGCCGTTTCTGCTGGGGCCGGGATCGATCCATGTTGCGCACACGCCGGATGAGAGGATCAGCAAGCAGGAGCTGCTGGCTTGCGTGGAGCTGTATGTGGAGCTGGCTGCTAGCCTTGTGGCATAGACGGCGG
This sequence comes from uncultured Acidobacteriaceae bacterium, assembly GCA_963808025.1. GTDB lineage: Bacteria > Acidobacteriota > Terriglobia > Terriglobales > Acidobacteriaceae > Edaphobacter. Next base: position 504,006 of record CAWEEI010000001.1, read on the forward strand.
GTTGCGTTACCTGTAACATCCAAAGCATGGCCACCGCGACGAGCAAGTCCGTCATTGGCTCGGGCAAGGAACGGGTGCGGAAGCACCGCGAATCTTTGCGCGCAAGCGGCCTTCGGCCGGTCACGCGTTGGGTCCCTGACACTCGCGATCCTAAGTTCATCAAAAAGTATCGGGCCCAAATTGCCAAGCTGTCCGCCCGCTCGGAGTCCGAAGGGTCAGAGTTCTGGGAGTGGATGGACCAGGTGCGCTGCACCGATGGCTGGGTTTGAGGCGCGGCGACATCATTACCGTAGCGCCACCGGGAGAGTTCGGAAAGCCGCGTCCGGCGCTGATTGTTCAGGCGGACTTGGCGCTCCCAGCGGCTACCATCACCTATCTTCCGATAACAACCAATCTGGAACGGGTTCCTCTCGTCCGCATCGAAATAGAGCCTACTCCCCGGAATGGGCTGCGCGAGTCTTCGGAGATTATGGTGGACATGATGCAGACTTCCACTAGATCCCGCTTCGGCAATGTCATCGGTCATATCGACAAGGAGACGCTGCAAGCCGTTGAACGTGCGGTCGCGGTCTTTCTGGGCCTCGCCTAATACGCCAGTTTTCCGATTTAGGGGCGCACAACCGTTCTAGTAGACTGAGGATGTAGCAATAGCCCTCCTTTCGCGGTGACATCGCACGCATGGTTCGAACAATCCAGCTTTCGCTTCAGGCGCGCATTCGGGAGATTCTCGCCGCGAAGTACGAGATTGAACTGCCGCAACTTGGAGTCGAGCAACCGCCGAACATAGCGCTCGGTGAACTGGCGCTGCCTGTGGCGTTCGAGCTTGCGAAGAGACTGCGCAAGGCGCCGCGGGCGATTGCGACGGAGCTGGCGGGGGAGTTGAATGCCGAGTTGCCGGACGGGATTGCCTCGATTGAGGTTGCGGGCGCGGGCTACCTGAATATCCGGCTGGACCGCGCGGCGGCCGTACGGCGCATTGCTGCGGACGAACACGCGGACATTGGTGGGCCCGGCTTTCGGCTGGTGGAGCACACCAGCATCAATCCAAACAAGGCAGCGCACATCGGACATCTGCGCAATGCGATTCTGGGCGACACGTTTCAGCGGCTACTGCGGCCGGATGCTTATAAATCCGGTTACCAGGTAGGGGTGCAGAACTACATCGACAACACGGGCGTACAGGTAGCGGATGTGGTGGTGGGGCTGGTGCATCTTGAGGGCAAGACGGAGGCATCGGTGCGCGAGCTGCTGGCTGAGCTGAGCGCGAGGGGCGAGCGCATCGACTTCTATTGCTGGGACCTGTATGCGCGGGTGAGCCAGTGGTATGTGGGGACAGGGTCGGATGATACGACGCTCCCCGCGCCGGAGGAACTCGCACGGCGCAAGCAGATTCGGCTGGACACGCTGCATGCGCTGGAGGCGGGCGGAAATGAGACGGCGCGGATCGCCGACCTGATCTCGACTGCGGTGCTGCGGCGGCATCTGGAGACGATGCAGCGGCTAGAGATCGAGTACGACTTTCTGCCGCGCGAGAGCGAGATCATCAGTCTCCACTTCTGGGACGCTGCTCGGACGCTGATGCTCGACCGGGGGGTGCTGTATCTGGAGACAGAGGGCAAGAACAAGGGCTGCTATGTGATGCGACGGGCGGGAAGCGAAGCAGCGAATGAGCTCGAAGCTGAGCAGCGAAGTGAGGGACTTCCCGACGCCCGCGGCCTTGAGAACGAGGCTGGGCCGGATGAAGATGCCAAGGTGATCGTGCGGTCCAATGGAACGGTGACGTATGTGGGCAAGGACATCGCCTACCACCTGTGGAAGTTTGGGCTGCTGCCGGGCAAGGACTTCGGCTACACGAGGTTCTTCGAGTATCCGACGCACACGTGCTGGATCTCAACGGCTGGCGCCAGCGACCCGGCTGCACCGACGTTTGGGCGCGCGGACGCGATCTACAATGTGATCGACTCGCGGCAAAACGACCCGCAGAACAATGTGGTCGCGGCACTGCGCGGAATGGGGTTTACCGAGGCGGCGGACCACTACACGCACTTCTCCTATGAGATGGTGGCGATGACGCCGCGCTGCACGATCGAACTTGGTTACAATTTGCCGGCTGAAGAGCTGGCGCGTCCGTTTATCGAGGTGAGCGGGCGCAAGGGCCACGGCGTGAAGGCCGACGACCTGATCGACAAACTGATTGAAGCCGCGCAGGCGCAGGTGGACAGCCGCAACCCGGAGCTGGCTGTAGCCGAGCGGGCTCAAATCGCGAATCAGATTGCGGTGGGCGCGCTGCGGTACTTTATGCTGCGATTCACGCGCAATACGGTGATCGCCTTCGACTTCAAGGACGCGCTTAGCTTCGAGGGCGAGACCGGGCCGTATGTGCAGTACGCTATCGTGCGCGCATCGAACATCTTTCGCAAGGCGGGGACCAGCGAAGAGGATGCGCTTGCCGCGGTCGCCTCGCTCGATCTGAGCGGCTTATCCACCGAAGAGGGCACGAGCCTGTGGGAGACGTGGCTGCTGGCTGCGCGGCTGACGGTGGTGATAGAGCAGGCTATCGCAACCGCGGAGCCAGCGCATCTGGCGCGGTATGCCTTCCATCTGGCGCAGCAGTTCAACAACTTCTACCATCGCCACCACGTGCTGAATGAGACGGACGCCAACCGGCGCGGACTGCTGCTGGCGACCGCGGCTATGGCGCGCAGGCAGATGGTGCGCGCGCTAGGCTACCTTGGTATCGAGGCGCCGGCCTTCATGTGATGACTTCGGGGGAATAGGTTTCGGCAGAGGGGTTTTGCCCGCCGCGTCGTTTGGGGCCGGTGCAGAGGCGACATACAAGCGGCACTGCGGGATGAATCGGTGACTCAGCTTCTCATTCATTGCAGCGATCGTCCAGGCGCGGCATTCCGGCTCCAGATAGCTGAACGAAACCCCGACGTGCGACGTCTCTTTGTCGTACCACCGGACTTTACCCTGGGCCTTGAGGCACAGCCCATCCTGTGCAAAGCGGATGGAGAGATCGATGGACCTCTCTTCCAGCACGCGATCGATTGAGAGACAGCATCCTCCACGGCCAAGCTGGAACGTACATGTCTCCATGGCGCCCGCCAGACTGTCCAGCTCCAAGACAAGACTTTGGTCCATCGGCTGGTCCGAGGGTGTAAGCCAGAGATCTTCGCGATCCATCAGGCTTTCGTCCATGGCGCGCAGTAGGTCCTTGCGGCTGAGGGGCTTCTCCATCAGGCGCTCCACGCCGAGCGCGTACATCTCACGCGGCATCACGTCCCCATATCCGGAGACAAACATGATGCTCGGGATCGACAGCCCCAGCTCGTCGATGCGGCGGACGAGCGTCACCCCATCCATCACCGGCATGCGGATGTCGGAGAGCAGCACATCGATTTTTTCTGAAAGCAATATCTTGAGCGCCTCTGCGCCGTTGGGCGCAGTCCGGACGCGACAGCCGCTGCGGCCGAGCCACGCCGAGAAGATCTCCAGCAGTTCGAGTTCGTCGTCCACGAGCAGAACGGTTGCGTGGTTCAGTTTCATGCGGCAATACCTCCAATTTGCTGGGCGTGCGCGGGCAGTGTCAGCCGGAAGCAGGTGTGGCCGTCGGACTCGCGTAGCTCCAACTGACCGCCATGCTCCTCCGCGATGGAGCGCGAGACGCTGAGGCCAATGCCGGTCCCTGCACCCATCGACTTGGTAGTGAAGAAGCTTTGCATCAGCCGGTCGCGGTGTTCGGGCGCCACTCCGGGACCGCCGTCGATCACATCAATCAGCAGCCGTCCAGCATGGCTTTCTTGCTGTGCGCCTGATTGGGTCGAGGCATTTACCCGTACCCACCGCTCGCTGCGCTTGTCCCCATCCACCGCGTCGAAGGCATTATTCAGCAGATTGACGAGTATCTGGCTGATCTGCACCTCGCGACAGTCCACCATCGGCAGACCAGACGGTACGTTGGTCTCAAGGACGACGCCATGGGTCTTGTATCGCCCCCGCACCAGGTCGACTGCCTGCTCGATGATGGCGTTCACGTCGGCGGGCAACATTGGGTCGTGGGTTGCCACGCGCGCCATGGCAGCTACCCCGCGCAGGATGCGGATTGCGCGGTCCGAGGTTTGTACGATGCTGGCGCAGGTCTTTGCGACTTGAGTGGAGGATGGGATCTCGCCATCGGCGATCAGATCTGCCAGGTCGCTGGCGCGTGCGTGAATAATGGCCAGCGGGTTCTTGATCTCGTGCGCCAGCCCACTAGAGAGCCGCGCCAGCACCTCAGTCCTTTGGTCGCGTTGCGCCCGTTCCAGGTCCAGTTCCAACTCGATCCTCTTCTGACGGCTGGTGTCGCTGAAGAAAATGGCCACACCACCCTCGTCCCAGGGATGCGCCTGCACGGTTACCGAGAGGTTTAGCGGCTCATAGTACTTCTCATACGCGGCGGGTTGTCGGGTCTCCATCACCTTCAGGAGCACGTCGCGGGTGGCCGGCTCGTCGACCGGAAGTGCCTCCCATAAGGTCATTCCCAGCATGTCTCCCTGCACGTTGAGCAGCTTTCTTGCGTTGCCGTTTACATAGATCACCTTCCACTGGCTGTCCATCGCCATCACGCAGATGGTGGTACTCTCCAGTACCGAGGCCATCCGCCGGTTGGCTCGCGCCATCATGCGACGTTTGCCCTTGCCGGGGACCGCGACGGTCAGCGGCTCCATGCGCCACAGGATTGCGAGCGTGCCAATCGAGATGGCGGCTGTTGCCGCCTTCAGCGCTCCGCTCGCCCAGTAGATGGGACGCCACAGGGTCACCACATCCATTGCGTGGATCAGGCCGCAGGCCACAAAGAAGGCGGCAGTGCAGAAAAATATTCCATTAAAGAGGAAGTCCTTCCGTCCGATGCCGATGCGGACCAATGCGATGGGGGCAAGAAAACAGGCGAGAGCGATCGATGAATCGGAGAGGATGTGCAGCCACACTAACTGCGTGTTCCAGAGAAAGCAGAAGCCTTGCGGCAATCCCACTGATTGAAGCATTGCGACGACCGTGGCTCCCCGGAGTGGCACAGGTCGCTTAGGTAGTGTAGAGAGTGACGGGAGATTGCGCCGTTCAATCAGCGTGAATAACTCCGCACCCATTCCAAAATGGAACGGACGGCGACGCCGGAGGGGCCGTAGGCGATCCAGGGCTTCTTCTCCTCGTTCCACGCGGTGCCGGCGATGTCGAGGTGGACCCAGGGCGTGTCGCCGGCGAACTCCTTGAGGAACATGGCGGCGGAGATGGCGCCGCCGTAGCGGTTCTTGCCGGTGTTCATGATGTCGGCGATCTCGCTCTTGATGTGGTCGCGATAGTCGTCGGTGCAGGGAAGCCGCCAGCCCTTCTCGCCGGAGATGGCGAGGCCGGCCATGAAGGCCTCGCAGGCGGGCTCGTCGTTGGAGAAGACGCCGAAGTTGAGGGTACCGAGGGCGACGACGCAGGCGCCGGTGAGGGTTGCGGCGTCGATGAGATGGGTGCAGCCGAGGGTCTTGGCGTAGTGCAGGCCGTCGGCGAGGACGAGGCGGCCCTCGGCGTCGGTGTTGACGATCTCGATCGTTGTGCCGGACATTGCGGTGACAACATCGCCGGGCTTGAATGCCTTGCCGTCGGGCATGTTCTCGGCGGAGCAGAGGATGGCGATGACCTTGACGGCGGGCTTGAGGCGGGCGATGGCGTGCATGGCGCCGATCATCGCGGCGGCGCCGGCCATGTCGTACTTCATCTTCTCCATGCCCTCGGCGGGCTTGATGGAGATGCCGCCGGTGTCGAAGGTGATGCCTTTGCCGACGAGGCCGAGTACGGGTGAGTTGGCTGCTGGTGGGGTAGTGGGCTCGTAGGTCATGACGATGAGCGCGGGCGGTTCGGCGGAGCCCTTGGCGACGGCCCAGAAGGCGTCCATCTTGAGCTCCTGAATCTTCTCCGAGGAGAAGACCTCGCACTTCAGGCCAGCCTCGTCGCACATGGCTTTGGCGCGCGCGCCGAGTACGGTGGGGGTGAGGACGTTGCCGGGCTCGTTGACCAGGGAGCGGGCGAAGTTCTGCGCGGCGGCGACGATGAGGCCCTCGTCGAAGCCGGTGCGCAGCAGCTGCTGCGCGGCAGCGTCGGGCTGGCTGGCGATGAGGGTGAGAGAGTTGACGGCGAGGTCCTTGCGGTCGCTGCGGTAGGTGTCGTAGTCCATATCGCCGAGCTCGGCGCCCTCGACGATGGCGCGGGCGGCGAGCTCGCTGGCAGAGCAGGGCAGCGGCCTCCGGAAAGGCGATGGCCATCTCGCGAATCGCGCGCGGCTTGGCGGCGCGGACGGCGGCGCCTGCGCCTTTGCGCAGCTTGTCCGGAGTAAGATCGGTCGCCTTGCCGAGGCCGACGAGGAGAAGGCGTTGGGCGTCGAGGCCGGCGGGGGCGTGCAACAGTAGGGTCTCGCCGAGGGCGGCCTTGAACTCGCCCGAGGCGAGCATGGGAGCGGCAGCGGCGACGATTGCGGGCGATGCTGTGAGCAACGCGGGTTGAGGTGCGGCATGTTTGCCGGTGGCGAGGTCGACCGCGAAGACGGCGAGCATGGGTGTCGAGACTGCGCCGGGGTCCGCAAAGAGAAGGTGAGTGTCCATGGGGCCTTTGATGTTCTGTTGAACGAAGTTGAGACTAGCTGCCTAGTATGTTGCGCGGCCGCCGCTGATGTCGAAGACGGCGCCGGTGGTGAAGGAGTTCTCCTCCGAGACGAGCCAAGCAACCATGGAGGCGACCTCGGCGACCTCCAGGAAGCGGCCGCGCGGGATACGCGAGAGCATGAAGTCGATGTGCTCCTGGGCCATCTGGTCGAAGATGCGGGTGCGCGCGGCGGCGGGCGTGATGCAGTTGACCGCGATATTTTTGTTGGCGGTCTCCTTGCCGAGGGACTTGGTGAAGCCGATGACGCCGGCCTTGGAGGCGGAGTAGGCGGAGGCGTTGGGGTTGCCCTCTTTGCCGGCGATGGAGGCGATGTTGACGATGCGGCCGTAGTCCTGGCGCAGCATGTAGGGGACGATGGAGCGGCAGCAGAGAAAGATGCCGGTGAGGTTGATGTCGATGATCTGCCTCCACGCGTCGATGGGGTACTCCCACGACTTGTGGTTGGGGCCGGCGATGCCCGCGCTGGTCACCAGGATGTCGATCGCTCCGTGCTTTTCGGCGGAAGCTTCGGTGGCCGCATCGACGCTGTCGGAGTCGGAGACGTCGACGACCTCGGTGGTGACGGTGCCTTTGCCGCTGAGGTCCTTCTGCGCGGTTGCCAACGTGTCGGCGTCGCGGTCCCAGAGGGCGACGGAGGCGCCGGAGGCGAGCAGGCGCGAGGCGATGGAGTAGCCGATGCCCTGGGCCCCTCCGGTAATGACGGCGTGACGGTGGTTCAGATCGATCTTGTTCACAGGTCCCCTTGTTCGCAAGCTTCAAATTCGGCGTACCGCGAAAGCGGACTGTGCGCCATGGATATGCTAATTCACACGCAGGATTTCAGCAGTCGCCGGCGAGGACTTCGGCGAGGTGGACGGCGTGGCGTGGGGTGTTCTGGCTGATCTGCTCGCGGCAACTGAAGCCATTGCTGACGAGGAGGTCGTCCGGGGCGGCGGCGCGGACGGCGGGTAGGAGAACGCGCTCGGCGAGGGTCTGCGAGACGGCGAACTTGTCCTTCTCGAAGCCGAAGGGGCCGGCCATGCCGCAGCAGCCGGAGTCGAGCAGCTCGACGTGGGCACCCGTGGCGCGGAGGAGGGCGAGGTCGTCGTTCATGGTCATCAGGGCCTTCTGGTGGCAGTGGCCGTGGACGAGGATGCGGCGGCCGGGGAGCTGGGGTGGCTGCCAATTGCCCTGGCTGCGCGCGAGGTGTGCGCTGAGCAGGAAGGTCTGTTGGCTGAGGCGAAGGGCGCGAGGGTCGCGGGGGAAGAAGTTGAGGAGCTCGTCCGTGAATACGCTGGCGCAACTGGGTTCGAGCATGACGACGGGGATGCCGGCGTCGATCTGCGGGGCGAGTTCGTCGAGGATGCGAAGGAGGTAGCTGCGGGCTTGATCGAGGAAGCCGAAGTCGTAGAGCGGGCGACCGCAGCAGATGTGCTTGCGACGGATTTGCACGCTGGAGCCGGCGGCGGTGAGGAGATTTGCCGCGGCGGAGAGCGCCTGCGGGTGGAAGTAGTTGTTCCAGGTGTCGGGCCAAAGGAGGACGGGCTGCGCGGTGGGTGACGGCCGCATGGGGTTGAACTGCGCGCGGAAGTTCTTCGCGGCGAATCGCGGGAGGGTGCGCTGCGGCGCGATGCCGAGCGCGGACTTGAGCAGAGAAGAGACGCCCGGCATCTGCATGGGAAGGTTGGCCAGAGATGGAGCGAAGGACGCGAAGTGCGCCCAGCGGTCCATAAAGCCGAAGGCGTAGTGGTGCAGCGGATGGCGGCGGCCCTCGTAGTGGTGGGCGAGGAACTCGGCCTTCCATGTGGCCATATCGACGTTGACGGGACACTCGGTCTTGCAGGCCTTGCAGGAGAGGCAGAGGTCGAGGGCTTCTTTGACTTCGAGGTTCTGCCAGCCGCCGCGCAGGACGTTGCCCTGCAGCATCTCCCACAGCAGATGGGCGCGGCCACGGGTCGAGTGCTTCTCCTCGCGCGTGGCCATGTAGCTGGGGCACATGGTGCCGTGGTCCTCCTTGCGGCAGGCGCCGACGCCGACGCAGCGCGTGGTGGCTTCGCTGAAGGAGCCATCGTCCGCGGCATATTGGAACCATGTCTTCACCTGCGCGGATTGGTAGCCGACGCCGATGCGCAGGTTCTCGGTGGGGTCGTAGACTGCGATGGGGTCGATGAGCTTGCCGGGGTTCATGCGATTGGTCGGGTCCCAGAGCGCCTTGAACTCGGCGAAGGCCTGCATCAGTTCGGGGCCGAACATCTTGGGCAAGCAGTGCGGCGCGGGCCTGGCCGTCGCCGTGTTCGCCGGAGAACGAGCCGCCGTACTTGAGGACGAGGTCGGCGGCCTCATCGAGGAAGCGGCGGTACTTGGCGAGGCCCTCGGCGGTCTTGAAGTCGAAGGTGATGCGGCCGTGCACGCAGCCCTGGCCGAAGTGGCCGTACATCGGTGAGCGGTAGCCGTAGCTCTTGATGAGCTGAAAGAGATCGCGCAGGTATTTGCCGAGCAGATGCGGTGGGACGGCTGAGTCCTCCCATCCCTCCCAGCCGCTCTGCTCGCCGGGGACGAAGACGGTGGCGCCGAGAGCGGACTCGCGGACCTGCCAGACGCGAGCGGCCTGCTCCGCGGAGTAGGAGGCGACGGAGGGAGGGCGATCGAAGTGGGGCGCGGCTTCGACGAGGGCGGCGGCCATGCGGTCGGCGTCGGCGGGCGAGTCGGCACCGAACTCACAGAGCAGGAAGCCGCGGCCGGCGGGGAGCAGCTTGACGTCGTCGACGGCGAGGTTCTTGCGCAGCATAAAGTCGACGAGCAGTCCGTCGAAGCCTTCGAGGCCGATAGGCTTGAAGGCGAGGACGGCGGGGACGTGGTCGGCAGCGATGAAGGGGTCGTCGAAGCCGAGGGCGATGAGGCGGCGGTGCTGCGGGCTCTGGCGCAGTTCGCAGGTGGCTTCGAGGATGGTGACGCAGGTGCCCTCGGTGCCCACCAGCGCGCGCGCGACGTGGAAGCCGTTCTCCGGCAGGAGCTGGTCGAGGTTGTAGCCGGAGACGCGGCGCGGGATGTCGGGGAATCGCTCGCGGATGAGGCCGGCGCAAGTGTCGCGCAGGCGGCGCAGGCCGGCGTAGATTTCGCCGCGACGGCCGCCTGCGGCGATGATGGAGGCGAGTTCTTCTTCCGATGTGCGGCCGACGGTCATGCGCGTGCCGTCGTAGAGGAGGATGTCGAGCGACTCGATGTTGTCGACCGTCTTGCCGCCGAGCAGGCCGTGGACGCCGCAGGAGTTGTTGCCGATCATGCCGCCGAGGGTGCAGCGGCTGTGGGTTGCAGGGTCGGGGGCGAAGGTGAGCTCGTGCTTCTCGGATTCGTGGCGGAGGGCGTCGAGGACGAGGCCAGGCTGGACGCGGGCGAGGCGCGCGGCGGGATCAAGGTCGAGGATCGAGTGCATGTAGCGGGAGAAATCGATGACGACGGCGACGTTGCAGCACTGGCCGGCGAGGCTGGTGCCGCCGCCACGCGAGAGGACGGGCGCGCCGAACTCGCGGCATGCGGCGATGGTGGCAATGACGTCGGCGGTGTCGAGGGGCAGGACAAGGCCGATGGGGACCTGGCGGTAGTTTGAGGCGTCGGTGGCGTAGAGCGCGCGAGAGGCGTCGTCGAAGCGGACTTCGCCGCGGATGGTGGCTTTGAGGCGGGCCTCGAGCTGGCGTGTGGCGGAGAAGCTCTCGTGGGGATGGAGGCGGGCGCGCTGCGGATTGTCCGGATTGTTTGGGAGGATCGAAAAGAGTGAAGCTGAGGCCATCCGGCGGAGTCCTTGGGGTGTAGAGGTTCATTCTATCGTTCGCGTGAATGGGGCGGGGTGGGGGTTTCTGCCTCGTTTTCCAACGTGGCCGGCGGAACTAAACTGGAGGTATGACGGCTGAGTTTACCCATCTACATCTGCATACCGACTACTCGCTTCTGGATGGCGCTTGCGATGTGGACAAGCTGGTGAAGCGTGTCCACTCGCTGGGGCAGACGGCGGTCGCGATGACCGACCACGGCAACATCTATGGGGCGGTACATTTTTTCAATGCAGCGAAGGAGCAGGGGATCAAGCCGATCCTGGGGTGCGAGCTGTATATCTGCAAGGAGGACGACCATCGCGCCAAGCCTGACCCAGACCTGAAGTACAACCATCTGCTGGTGCTGGCGGAGAACGAGGAGGGCTATCGCAATCTGGTGCGGCTAACCAGCGAGGCTGCGCTGCACGGGTTCTACCGCAAGCCGCGGGTGAGCAAGGCGTTTCTGGCGAAGCATGCGGCGGGGCTGATTGGCTTCTCAGGGTGCCTGGCGGGCGAGGTTGCGCAGCATGTGATGGAGGGCAGCTACGAGAAGGCGAAGGCGACTGCCGGACAGTATCAGGAGATCTTTGGGCGCGGGAATTATTTTCTGGAGATCCAGGACCACCACCTTGGGCCGGACAAGCAGGTGTGCGAGGCGATGTTCCGGATGGAGAAGGACCTCGACATCCCGCTGATTGCGACCAACGACTCGCACTACATCGCGAGCGACGACAGCCGCGCGCACGAGATTCTGCTGTGCGTGCAGACGGCGGGATCGATGAACGACCCGAAGCGGTTCAAGTTCGATACCAATGAGTTCTACATCAAGTCGGCCGAGGAGATGGCGCGGCTGTTCGCGCATGCGCCGCATGTGGTGAGCGGGACGATGCAGTTTCCGGAGCGCTGCAACCTGAAGCTGACGAAGGTCGACAATCCGTTTCCGGCGTTTCCGGTGCCGGAAGGCGAGACGCTGGACAGCTACTTTGAGCGCGTGTGCCGCGAGGGGTTACAGAAGCGGCTGGCGACGTCGGTGGAGCATCTGCGGGCGAGCGGGCTGCTGAAGAAGACGATCCCGGAGTATCAGGCACGGCTGGAGCGCGAGATCGAATGCATCCAGCAGATGAAGTTTCCCGGCTACTTCATGATTGTCTGGGACTTTATCCGCTATGCGCGCGAGCAGAGTATTCCCGGTGGGGCCGGGGCGCGGATCGGCGGCGGGATCGCTGGTCGCGTACTGCATGGAGATCACGGACATCGATCCGCTGCAGAACGAGCTGCTGTTTGAGCGGTTCCTGAATCCGGAGCGCGTCTCGATGCCGGATATCGATATCGACTTCTGCATGAACCGGCGCGGCGAGGTGATCAAGTACGTGCAGCAGAAGTACGGTGAGGACCAGGTCGCGCAGATCATCACGTTCAACACGATGGCGGCGAAGGCGGCGATCAAGGATGTGGGCCGCGCGCTGGACATGCCCTACGGCGAGGTCGACCGGATCGCGAAGCTGATTCCGGCGACCATCGGGATCACGATTGAGCGGGCGCTGAAGGACTCGCCTCCGCTGGCCGCGGCGTACGACGATCCCAAAGATTCGCGAGCTGATCGACACGGCGATGCGGCTGGAGGGGCTGGTGCGCGGCGCGGGCGTTCACGCGGCGGGGGTGGTGATTGCGCCGAAGCCGCTGACCGAGCTGGTGCCGGTGACGCGGACGAAGGACGAGGCGATTGTGACCTCGTACGACATGACCTCCATCGAGAAGATGGGCCTGCTGAAGATGGACTTCCTCGGGCTGACGACGCTGACGGTGATCGACGATACGCTGAAGCTGATCCGGACTACGAAGGGGATTGATCTCGACCTTGCGATGATCGCGCTGGACGATGCGAAGACGTTTGAGCAGGTCTTCCATCGCGCGCTGACCTCGGGCGTCTTTCAGTTTGAGTCGAGCGGGATGCGCGATGTGCTGCGGCGGTATAAGCCGACCAGCGTGGAGGACCTGACGGCGTTGAATGCGCTCTACCGGCCGGGGCCGATAGAGGGTGGAATGATCAACGACTTCATCGAGCGCAAGTGGGGACGGCGCGCGGTGGAGTACATGCTGCCTGAGTTGGAGCCGCTGCTGCGCGAGACGCTGGGCGTGATTGTGTATCAGGAACAGGTGATGCAGATCGCGGCGACTGTTGCGGGCTACTCGCTTGGCGAGGCCGACCTGCTGCGGCGCGCGATGGGCAAGAAGGACCCCGCCGAGATGGCGAAGCAGCGCGAGCGGTTTATGTCCGGCGCCGCGGCCAACAAGATAACCAAGGACAAGGCGGGCGACCTCTTCGACCTGATGGAGAAGTTTGCCGGATACGGCTTCAACAAGTCGCACTCGGCGGCGTATGCGCTGCTGGCGTACCACACGGCGTGGCTGAAGACGCATTATCCGGTGGAGTTTATGGCGGCGCTGCTGACCAGCGAGACCTCGAAGCCGGAGAATGTGGTGAAGTACATCTCCGAGTGCCGCGAGATGAATATTCCGGTGGTGCCTCCGGATGTGCAACGGTCGGACGCGAACTTTACGCCGGTCCGTATACGGACGCGGGCGAGGCGATTGGATTCGGGTTGGCGGCGATCAAGAACGTCGGACACAACGCGATTGTCTCGATCATGGAGGCACGCGCGGCGTTGCAGGCGGCGGGCAAGCCGGGGTTTGCGAGCCTGTGGGAGTTCTGCGAAAAGGTTGATTTGCGGCTGCTGAACAAGCGGGTGCTGGAGTCGCTGATCAAGGCGGGTGCGATGGATGGGTTCGGGCGGCGCGGGCAGGTGATGGCTGCGCTGGACAAGGCGATTGAGCGCGCGCAGAAGTCGCAGAAGGACGCGGCGGCGGGGCAGCATGGATTATTCGGCGGGATATTTGACGGGGACGATCTGCCCGCAGCGCGGCCCGAGAGCGAGGCACTGCCGTCGGCGCCGGACTGGGATGAGCACACGCGGCTGCAGAATGAGAAGGAGGTACTGGGCTTCTTCGTCTCGGGACATCCGCTGGACAAGTATCGCGAGAAGCTGCGGAATTTGAAGGTTGTGGACACGGCGACGGCGATTGAGATGAAGCCGGAGCCGCAGGTTTTCCGGCGGGGCGCGAATGAGCAACCGAATGAGATACAGATTGCGGGGGTGATCACGGGGTTGAAGGTGGCGAAGTCGAAGCGCTCGGGCGAGATGTACGCGCAGGCGACGCTGGAAGATACGGTGGGGAAGATCGAGCTGATTGCCTTTGCGCAGGCCTACGCGAAGCTGGCGGAGAAGCTGAAGATCGATGTGCCGGTGCTGGTACGCGGTGTGCTGCGCGGCGAAGAGGAGTCGGCGCCGAAGCTCTCGGTCTCGAACATTCAGGCGCTGGAGGATGTGAAGCTGAAGTTGCCGGATGCGCTGCGCATCAAGGTGCCGCTGCACAATCCCGACGCGGCGCTGCTGGAGAAGCTGCATGCGGTCTTTGTCGCGGCGCCGGGCAAGGGCAGGCTGCTGCTCGATCTGGAGGAGCCGGGCGAGTTCTGCGCGGTGCTGGAGCCGCAGGATGTGGGTGTGAATGCGGACCGGCTGTTTATCGATCGCGTGGAGGAACTGGTGGGACGGGGTGGGGTGCGGGTGATCGACTAGAGCGTCAGCAGAGATTCTTCGGAGGCTTGGTTGATAGAGTTCGATTGGGACCGCGCGAATATCCAACATATTGCGAAGCATGACATCACCGTGGAGGAGGCCGAGTTCGTCCTGAATGGAGTCACCTTGGATGTCGACTTCCAGGATTGGTTCGATGAAGAGAGATTCGCTGAGGTGGGAGTGACGGCGCAGGGTAGATATCTCCTGGTGGTGACCACTTGGCGTGGGCCGCGCTTGCGCGTTGTGACTGCATATGACGCACCGATGGAACTGGTGGAGGAGTACGATAGAGGCAAGTGAGCCATGGCGACTAAGAAGATTCCACAATTCGCTACAGAGGCTGAAGAAGCTCAGTGGTGGTTTGATCATCGATCTGATGTCGCTAAGGAGATGATCGCTGTCTCGCGCGCTAATCGCACCGGTGAAGGATCTCGTGGCCGGGCGCGGAAGCGCCGGGAAGTTCAGCCACAGGGACCGTCTTCGGAGCGGCAACTGGCTGGCAACTCCTAAGAGCGGGTGCAGGGGACTGGCTCGACGCGCAAAGGCTACTTCTTGCCCACTTTGAGCGGAAGTTCGAGCGTGCCGGTTTGGTTGTTGGCGTGGTCGAGGACGCCGACGCGGATGAAGAGCTGGCCGGGGGGCAGGTCGATCTGTTGCTGGAAGTGGATGGGTGAGTGGTTCTCTAGCTGCGCGCGGTAGGTGGTGTCGCTGAGGTTAGTTTTGATGGTCTGGCTGAGGGCGGTGAGCAGTTTGTCGTTGGGGTCATAGACGGCGATGTCGAAGTCGACTGAGGCCCTGTGGGTCTTATTGGGCCCGTCGGCAAAGACGATCTGCTGTGAGGGAATGACGTACTGGAAGGTGTAGCGGGTGAGGCGCTTGCCCTTAAGGTTCGGAGCAAGCAATCCAAGAATCTGGGTGTCCGCGGGCTTGGGTTGCGCGTTGCTGGGGTCGACGCCAACGTCGAAGAGTATCTGGGTGGAAGTCGGCATACTGCGGCTCATGGGGGCCTTCATGTTGCCGCCGATGGCGCTGGGCGCAGTCGTGGAGAGCGTAAGCCCGATAGGCATCTTGTTCTTGGAGAGGTCGTCGGCGTAGTAGCCGGTGCGGAAGTCGAGCCGGACGCCGGGCTGGTCCACTCTTACATCGATCTTGTGAAACACGCCGTCGTACTTCGGATCGGGGGGAATGTAGGCGATGGAGTAGTAGTTGGCGCCGTTGTCGATGGCCTTGAGCACAGAGGTTGCCATGTCGTTGGTCTCGGAGTAGGCGACGCCACCGGTGGCCTGAGCAAATTGCTCCAGCGAGAGTTGTGCCGCTCCCAGGCGGCCTATGCCCTGTGCGGCTATGGGGTAGATGGAGACCTGAGAAGCGGTCAGCGCGTCGTAAGCCAGGCTCAGTGGTTTGGAGTAGTCGGGCAGCAAGCCGCCGTGGTTCGGATCGGTGAGGGCTGGATTTCCCATGGAGAACCAGATGAGGTTCTTGCGGCCCTTGAGCGAGGCGGTGTCAGCGGCGATCTGGTTGAAGGCCTCGAGCACCATGCGATTGCGCATGTCTGCCTCTACGCCCTGCCGGTTGCCGTTGCCGTCCAGGTCGAGCGGCGCGGCGTTGATGGCTGCCTTGAGGATCGCCGGGTCGGAGGTGAAGCCCTGCATGATGTGCAGGGTGTTGGTCATGGAGATGACCGCGACCCTCGTGCCTGCCGGCATTTGGTCGAGGGCGGCGATTGCCTGCTTCTTGACCTCATTCTGCAGCTGCAGCGACCGCGCGACCTGAGGCAGCTTTGTGCTGTCCATTGGCGCCTCGTTGGCGAAGTCGAGAAGGATGATGTTGACTGCGCTGCTGGGCGGCGGCGGTTGCAGGTTGGTGTAGACGTTGGGAGGCAACTGCCGCGTGGGCATGATTAGGCGCTCGCCTACCTCCTCAAAGTTGCGAATGGGCTGGGGCTTGCCGTCTTCGAGGATGGTGAAGTCGGATTGGGTTAGTCCATGGACGGCCTGGCCGGTGGCGTCGGTTGCGGTGACATCGACGATGGTGAGGCGGGAGTAGACCTGGAGAGTGGTCGTGCCGGAGTCAGTGGTAGCCGAGTTCTGTTGCGCATTCGATAGGCTCGTGGCGACGAATGCTCCAAGCAAGGCCATGCCGGCCACTAGAACCGTCCCTTTGAATCGCATCGGCACATCTCCTTTAGGATTCAACCCCGGTTTCATGGGCCAGATTCGATAGCGGCGCAAGATTCCCAGCGCGATGGTACTTTTCTGGAAGTGCGAAACGCAAAGGCAACCCTTTGCCAAGCAACTCCATTGGATGTCAATGCCTCTACCAACAGCAGTACTCCGATACAATAATCCGGATGGCAGAACAAGAGGCAGGCAAGCTCGAGCAGGTGCAGGCGGCAGAAGCGCCCATACCCGAAGCCTGGCGCAGGACAGAGCTGGCGCGGCATCCCGACCGCCCCTATCCCATGGACTTTATCGAAGCTCTCTTCACCGACTTCAGCGAGATCCACGGCGACCGCGCCTTCGGCGACGATGCGGCCATGACCGCTGGGATGGCGCGCTTCCATGGCGCGTCCGGTGATGGTGATCGCCAACCTGAAGGGCCGAACAACTAAAGAGCGCATGGCGCGCAAGTTCGGCATCGCCGGACCCCGAAGGCTACCGCAAGGCGCTGCGCGTGATGAAGATTGCGGAGAAGTTTGGGCGGCCCGTCTTTACCTTTATCGACCTCACGGGGGCTAACCCGGGCATGTCCGCAGAGGAGCGCGGCCAGGGCGAGGCAATCGCGCGCAACTTGCTGGAGATGTCTCGGCTGCGCGTCCCGACGATTGCGACCATTACGGGCGAGGGCGGATCGGGAGGCGCGCTGGCGCTGGCCGTGGCCGATCGGGTCCTGATGCTGGAGAACGCGATGTATTCCGTGATCTCGCCTGAGTGCTGCGCGCCATTATGTGGAAGGACGCCGGCAAGAAGCAGCTGGCCGCCGACGCGCTGAAGTATACGGCGTTCAGCGTGCAGGCGCTGGGCTGCGTCGATGACGTGCTGAGTGAGCCGGAGGGCGGCACGCACAACGACCCGGCCTGCGCGATGGCGATGGTCGATGAGAAGCTGCGTTACCACCTGGCGCAACTTGACGCCAAGCCAATCGACCAGTTGGTCGAGGAGCGCTACCGGAAGTTCCGCAACATCGCCCAGTTCTACACCACCGCCCAGTAGCGGCCCAGACAACACTGATGCTCGCAGATGTGAGCAGAAGGCAGCCGAACTTGCAGGCGTCCGACACCCCGACTACCGCTGTAGCTCCTCCTCCGCCGCCGCCGGGACATGCGCGCCCGCGTCGGCGGTCCCGGTCGTTACTGATTGCGTTATTCATTGCGGCCAGTTCGTGGTATTTTTGCGCGCGAGCGCTGGCGACGAGTGTGGTGGATGGGCTGGGGTATCGGTTCGATCTCGGAGATTTTCAGCCGTTGATTGAGACGGTACTGCTGCTCTCGCTGGTCGTGGTGGGGCTGGCGATCCTGCGTGGCATCGAGCGGCGGCGCGCGCCGTTGCGTTTGGCGCTGGGCCTTCCGCGGCGAAGGACTTCGCGCGAGGAGTGGGCGACGGGTGCGGCCATTGGCTGGGGATTGGCGGTGGCGTCGATTCTTCCGATGGCGGTGACTGGCGCGCTGAACGTCCAACTCTGGAGTTCGCCGCGGGCTTATCTGCTCTTCGGGACCAGTCTTGCGACGCTGGCTGTGGCGACGCTGGCGAAGGATGTGGGAGTCCACGGCTATGCCTTTCAGCGACTGATTGACGCCATCGGGCCGGTGCGCGCGACGATCCTGATGGCCATCTTCGCGGCGGTTTATACGGGGATGAATCCGGCTGCAACGCCGGCGGCAATCGTGGTCAGTGTGTTGTCGAGCATTCTGCTGTCGCTGTGCTGGCTGCGCACGCAGGCGGTTTGGCTGCTGTGGGGGCTGCACTTCGCGTGGGCGGCATCGACGGGCGTGCTGTTCGGCTTGCCGCTGGGGGGCGATACTTCATTCTCATCGATTGTGGACACGCGGGCTATCGGGCCGATGTGGCTGACCGGCGGGAACTATGGGCCGTCGGGGGCGATGCTGTCGATTGTGTTCCTCCTGGCGGCTATTGCGGTTCTGGTGCGGGCCAGCAGCGACTATGCGTGGAACTACACTCACCCGCCGATTATTCCCGCCGGATATGACGTGACCATTCCGCCGCCTGCAGCACATGTGGCGATGGAGCAGGCGCAGGCGGTGCAGCCAGCGTCTCTGGTGCAGATACTGCCCGCAGCGCCGCCAGCTCCGACAAGGCCGGGAATGCCGGAGTAGGCGCGTGCGGTTCTTTCCCTGTTTGGCATCTCAGTATCCAGCGCGAGTACGCAGCGCAAACCTTCGCTTGTAAATCTCCGGGAGAAGGCGGAAGATTTGGTTACACGAGGTGCCTGCCATGGCCTTTCGTCCGATAACTCACTCTCTGACAGCCTGCTCACTGTGCATGGGCGCTGCTCTGGCTGCTGTGCCGGTGGCGTGCGCGCAGGTGTTTGTGGTGGGGGAGAAGACGGCGATGGCGGATGTCTCGACCGACTTCCATCCAACGCGGGTCGAGCTGTCTTCGACGCCGATCGACGAGCGCGGGCGACGGGAGCTGGTGCGCGATCTGGAGGCCGAGCAGGGCTTTGCGCATCGCGCCCTGCCGCTGGGTGAGGAGATCACGCTGGTGGCCAACGGCAACCTGACGCCCGGCGGCGACGCTTACAAAGAGATGCTGTACAAGAAGGGGCAGTCGGCGGCGGCGGGGGACCGCGTTGCCATAACGACGGTCACGGTGAAGGCCGACCGCATCGTCTTCGACATCAATGGCGGGCCATACCTGAAGCACCGCATCCTCCGCCATATCGAGCTGGACGACACTCCGATTGTTGCGGACGATGGCGCCAAGGTGACGGGCTTCCGGCTGACGCTGTTGTTTGAAGGCGGGATCCCGGAGATCAGCGCGCCGGAGGTGAAGGCGCTGCTCGATCCGGTGATCGACTTCGGGGTGAAGAGCTCGGGCGAGGCGTATGCGGACACTCTGCCGGCTTTTCTCAAGGACGCCATTGCCCAGCACGATGTGCTGGTGGGCATGGACCGGAAGATGGTGCTGGCGGCGATGGGCGCGCCGCAGAGCAAGATCCGCGAGCTGGTTGCCGGCAGCACGGACCGGCACTATGAAGAGTGGATCTACGGGCAGATGCCGCAGACGGTCCGCTTTGTGCGCTTCGAGGGCGACCGGGTGACGCAGGTGCGCATCGCCGCGATGGGCCAGCCGATCGCCGTCCACGATCAGGATGAGATGCAGGGGTATCTCGATCCCGAAGACACGCATGAGATCGCCATGGGTGACGGCAAGCCGGGCGGTCGCGAGGGAGAGTCGGGTGCTGCGCCCCCGACGATCCTGAAACCGGGCGAGACGGCGCCGGGCGCTTCGCAGCGGGTGCAGTATCCGGTGACGAGCTCCACGCCTCCGCCGGACAAGGCGGGCGGTGTTCCCACGCCGGTCACAACGGTGCCTCCGGTGGCTGCGCAGCCGCAGCAGGCGTCGACGCCTTAGGGGCACTTCTGGTAAGTTCGCGCCTTCCTCCTTGTTGTCCGGCCCCACCCCCCCCTGGGGGGTCAGTTTTGGTAAATATAAGAAACGGTTTGGTTTATCGCATTTGCCCTCGGCAAAATCTTGATTCCAAGTGGCTTACTGGTAAAAATCCTGATTCTATTTGGTTTGCGACGGGTTCACCCCTCGATCGCAATCTTCTTGGCGGTTTTCAGGGCCAGGCGGGGCAGCCGCGCTCCTAGGTTGCCGCTTGAGTTAAGTATGCGGGGATGTCGTGGCGAGGGCAAGGGAAAAGTGGATACGGGCGAGGCATCGTTGGATCGTGGCATAAAAGCTCGGCGAAGCATTAGTCGGCCTACCTCGATGAGATGACTTTCCGCTTCGACAATCGAGACAACCCTTACCTGTTCCGCGACACAAATGAAGAAACTAATTGAGGCCCCAGTTCTGGAATACAAGAAACTCACTGCTGCGGGTTGACCCTTCCCACAAACGGGCTGACGCTCAGCACTTTCACGGGTTCAGAATTCATTGAGGCAACCGTGAAAACGTAATACATATCTGGGATAAACGGCCTCAACGACAACAAAACGAAAATGGTGGAATCGGGATAAGTTGAGGAACTGGCAGATTCCATAGTGGGATAAATCGTAGTTGATGGCTCGAACAACTTTGCGTCGTATGCAATGCATGGGCGGTCGCAATCGACCCTGAATTTAGGATCATCCCATGCAGTGTCCGTATAAAATTTGACGTGCGTTAGTGCGTGACCCTGTGCCTCCTTGGGAAGTTCATGTCCTTTGCCGTCAACCCCAGTAACCTGCAAACCCTCGACATGCGGAGGAGACTCTCCAAGGCTGATTACTGTAGGATCTATCAATATACCGCCGCTCGTAGCGAATCCTCCGGGTGCGATATTGTTAGTCACGGGTTGCGGGACTGACATTTCCTGAAGTTGCTTCATGATGGCATCGAGATAATTCTGGTTCTCAATTGCCATCTTTAGGATAGCCGGGATATTTGCGAGCGCGTTACTCTGTGCTTGCGTCAAGTGCGTACAATCTACCTTCGCCCCGGATAGCGCAACGATGTTAGAACAGCTAGTACGCGTTGCCGTCTGTTTCACGTTAGGCGTGGCTTGCCCACTGGCTGTCACAATGACACCAAACAATAGGACGGCTTCAATGATGAGGCTGGTCGTTCGCATGACGCGCCCTTTCCTCGGCAATGCATTTGATTTGTGCATTAGACCCCGCTGCAAAATTTGAACAGGTGCTGTCAGTAGCGGTCTGATTGATTGTGTTGGGCAGAGGCGTCTGCGGGGCGGCGACAGTCACGGTCAATGGATGTGGCCAGACCTTCCACCCAAACAATCCGATCCCAGCCCACGCTATACACAACACGACAACTGCAATTCGTCTGGATGTTATGAAGTGAAAAACTGGATAAGCTATCAGCGCAGCCATGAGTGCCATAGTTATCCCCGCTGACAGCGGCGTCTTATCTATCCAGAAAAGAACTAGCGCCAGGAGTGCCGCCAGACAAGTAAGGGCGATGGCGAGTTTATCGCTAAGGGTGTATCGCTCTCGCGGGAGTGGCGGGATGCTCGGAGTGTCGGCCATGCCCCATTCTCGCGCTGGTGGCTGTTTGAGTCGAGGGGATAATCTTCTGAGAGTATTGGCTCTAGAGCAAAGGGGAGTCCGTTCTAGACGGCGGCGGCGAGTGCGGCCTGCTGCGCGGCGAGTAGTTCGCGGATGCCTTTTTCGGCGAGGTCGAGCATGGCGGTGAGCTGGGCGCGGGTGTAGGGGATGCGCTCGGCGGTGGCCTGGGTCTCGACCAGACCGCCATCGGCCAGCATCACGACGTTCATGTCGACATCGGCGCGGGAGTCTTCTTCATAGACGAGGTCGAGCAGGATGTTGCCGTCGACGATGCCGACCGAGGTGGCGGCGAGCATCTGGCGCAGGGGCGATTCCTTGAGGGTCCCGGCGGCGACGAGCTTGCCCAGCGCGATGGCGAGGGCGACCGAGGCGCCGGTGATGGCGGCGGTGCGCGTGCCTCCGTCGGCCTGGAGGACATCGCAGTCGAGGATGACGGTGCGCTCGCCGAGGGCCTTCATGTCGACGACCGCGCGCAGCGACCGGCCGATGAGGCGCTGGATCTCGTGGGTGCGGCCGCCGACCTTGCCGCGCTCGCTCTCGCGCGGGGTGCGGGTGAGGGTGGCGCGGGGCAGCATGCCGTACTCGGCGGTGACCCAGCCGCGGCCGGAGTTGCGCATCCAGCCGGGGACGCCGGTCTCGATGGTGGCGTTGCAGAGGACGCGGGTGTTGCCGGTCTCGATGAGGACGGAGCCCTCGGCGGTGGCGACGTAGCCGGTGGTGAAGCGGGTGGGGCGAAGCGCATCGGCGGGGCGGCGCGTCGGGGCGGAAGAGCTGGGGTGTATGCGATGGATTGGTTGCGGGTTGAGCGGAGGACGGCTGCGGACATCAGGCGATTATAGTGGCGTGCTGTTCGGGCTATTGTCTGGGGTGAGTATGGCGGTCAATTTTGTACAGATTCCCGGGGCTGAGGTTGTTATGCCTAGGGTGCGGGGAATAGTCCCAAAATGGGAATTGGTTCCGATACGGGAATTCGAGACGCTGGTGTGCTTGCTGGGCTTATGCGCGGGCGGGCTTGAAAGCGTTCCGAATCGGGAAATTTGTGTTCCAAAGAGGAGATGAGCGGTGATCGCATTAGCTCACGTATTATCAGTGACTTATGAAGACTGTACCAGTTTGGCACTCGACCTGATAGTAGTGCGGGTGCCGACCTCTCCTGAAACCGGAAGAAAGAGGGCAGGGCCAGAAATCGGGGGTAGCCACCATGCGGGCAAAGCAGAGCAGCTACTGCCTCGGGGATGTATAGCCGTACCGGAAAATTTACACAAGACGTCCCGCCGTCGGTTCTTGCCGGTGCAAGGGACCGGAGTGAGCGGAGTATCCGGCGCAGCGCAGCACTGCGCGCGGGCGCTCTTGCCCTCCTCGCGATTGAACCTGTCTCCGGCGGCGGGATATGCGGGACGCCACCGCGCCAGCAGGAGGCTGATCGATCTTCGTGCGGCGATGTTGCCGATCCGGTCGGGGACAAGGGTCTGTCCCATGACGCGCAGAACCTGCTGGGTGCGGTAAGTCTCTACTGCGATCTGCTGTCGGCCCCGGGTGTGCTCAAGCCGGAGCATCGTCATTATGCGGAGGAGCTGCGCATCGTCGGGACGCGCAGCAGCGCGCTGGTGGCGCGTCTGATGCATCGCTCGCCGGCGGCGGATTTGCCGACGAGGGGCGCCGCCGGCGAAGGCAAACTGGCACGCCCTCTCTGCGTTGTGGCGGCGCTGAGCCGGGCGAGGCCGGTGACTCTGCGGACGATCGTGACGCGCTGCTCGGGCGTGCTTGGCCAGTTGGCCGGCGGCAGAGTGATCGAGGTGAGCTACGGGGCTGCGGCGTCGATGCCGGTGCTGGTGTCTGAGGAGACGGTCGAGCGAATTCTGGTCAATCTGGTTCGCAACGCAGCCGCGGCGTTGGAGGAGCGCGACGCCCTCCGCTGCGGCAATGGTGAGGGTCTGCCGGTTGCGGGCCGGGTCGCGACCGACTCTGTGACGTTGCGGGAGAGTTCGGATGGAACGGACGACGAGACGCCGGGGGCGATCCGCATCGGCGTGGGGCAGTTGGTCAATCGCGTGGGCGATCCCCGGCCGTGGCCGTTTCGGAGGGTTCGGCTCACGGTCGAGGACTCGGGCTGCGGGATGGCTCAGGAGCACCTGGAGCGGGTGCTTCTTGCCGGGGGTGAGCCGTTGCTTGGCGGCCGCGGGATCGGGCTGCGCGTCGTGCGCGAGTTGGTGGCCCTGTCCGGCGGTCAACTGAGGGCGATGAGCGCGCCGGGAGTTGGCACGCGGATGCAGATCGAATGGCCAGCGGTTGCCATGGCCTCGTGGGAGGGGGTTGAGGCTGGCCGGACGCAAGCGGGAACGCAAACGCCGCCGCGTAGTTCGCTCCACCCGCCGGGGAGTGGGCAGGGGCCAATTCGCGGACGATCGAGGCTGAGCGCCGCCAGCATGCTCACGAAGGTTGAATCAGGCGCTGGATCGGACGCGGGAAGGCGGGTCTCATGCTGACGCCGGAGTCCTATCCTTTTCCTTCTTCGTCCAAGACCAATCAGTCCAACGATACGCGCGGACCTGCTGCCAGGACGGGCGTCGGTGGGCAACGTCCCGCGGCGCCGCTCGACGGCGCGGGCGGCTCCCGCATTCTGGGGCACCGCGAGTTGGCGTATCCCGAGATTGCGCCGGCCGAGCCTTCGGGTGTGCTGGTGGGCGTCTCCGAACTGGACAGACGGGCCCACTTCGATGCGCTGGCCGAGGGCCTGCCTGCGCTACGCATCTTGGTGGTCGACGACGACGGCCCGGTGCGCAAGGCGTGCTGCGAGATTGTCGCGGGGCTGGGATTTCAGGTACTCTCCGCGGGCAGCGTGCCCGAGGCCCGCGAGGCGATGAAGGAACAGCAGGTCGACATGCTGCTGCTTGATCTGAAGTTGCCCGGGGGCGGCGGTCTGAAGCTGCTGAGCGAGGTGAAGAGCGCTCTATCCCGAGACCGGAGTGGTGGTGATGACTGCGTTTGCGACGGTCTCGTCGGCGGTCGAGGCGATGCGCATCGGCGCGGGCGACTACCTGACCAAGCCCTTTGCGCTGGAGGAGCTGACCACCGTACTGGACCGCTCCAGCCGGCGGCTGCACTTCGACATGCAGAGCCGCAGGCTGCGCGAGCGGCTGCGCACGCAGAAGGGGATGGGCAACCTGATCGGGAACTCGCCGGAGATGGAGAAGGTCTACCGCATTCTGTCGAAGGTGGCCTTTTCGACGCATCCGGTGCTGATCCTGGGCGAGAGCGGCACGGGCAAGGAGCTGGTGGCGCGATCGATCCACAGCAATGGGCCCAATGCCGCCAGGCCGTTCGTCCCGGTGGACTGCGGGTCGCTGGTGCCGACGTTGATTGAGAGCGAACTCTTCGGGTATGTGAAGGGGGCCTTTACAGGCGCGAGCCGTTCGCGGGAGGGCCTGCTCGCCGCGGCGGAGGGTGGGACGGTCTTTCTCGACGAGATCGGCGAGCTGCCTCTGGATCTGCAGGCCAAGCTGCTGCGCGCGCTGCAGGAGAAGGAGGTGCGGCCGGTGGGGGCGACGCAGGCGGTGCCGATCTCGGCGCGGGTGCTGGCGGCGACCAACCGCGATCTGGCAGCGATGGTGGCGCAGGGACTGTTCCGCAAGGACCTCTACTTCCGATTGAATGTGGTGAACCTGAAGATTCCGCCGCTGCGCGAGCGCCGCAACGACATCGCGGTACTTGCCGCCTACTTTCTCGAGCAGATGCATCGCGAGACGGGCGTGGCGCACGAACTTTCCGAGCGAAGCGATGCGGTTGATGACTGAGTATGACTGGCCGGGAAATGTGCGCGAGCTGCAGCACGCGATCGAGCGCGCCTGCGCGTTATCGTCGGGGCCAATCATCCATATGGTCGACCTGCCGACCCAGCTGCAGGACTTCCGCATGCACAAGCAGGCGGCTGACCTGTCGGCGGCTGGAGCGGGCGAAGGCGCGGGCAATGGCCGTGCATCGCCGGGAGGCAGCATCGTCTCCATCGCGGACATGGAGAAGCAGGCGATCCTGGGGACCATCCGCCAGTTGCAGGGGGACAAGCTGATGGCGGCGCGGCTGCTGGGCATCGGCAAGACGACGCTCTACCGCAAGCTGAAGGAGTACGGCCTGGCGGAGGGGGGCGATTCGATGGAGGATTGAAGTCCGGCTGCGACAGAAGCAGAGGTGAGAGGTTCCTGCGGAGATTTCATCTTCCACGCGCCGGTTGGCGAGTTGGCGTCTGCTGCTATGCTGGGCTTGCCGGTATCCAACCGGGTGAGTGTGAGGGAATCATGTCTGAGCCTGTGAAGATTACCGTTCGGCCCAACGGCCCGCTGCGGGTCGAGGGGCCGATTGTGTTGAGCGATGCCGAAGGCAGGGAGTGGGACCTGACCGGCAAGCCTGCGGTCTCGCTGTGCCGCTGCGGCGCGAGCGAGAAGCGCCCTTTCTGCGATGGATCGCACAACAAGATCGGCTTCCAGTGCATGGCCAGCCCAGCGCCATCTGACCTAGGTCTAGACTCCAGAGATGCAGATGGGGTCACGCCGGACGTTCAGCATCTTATTGGCCGCTGCGGTCATGCTGTGCGTAGGTGCGAGCGCGCAGGAGCGTGGGATGGCCTCGTCGCAGGCTGTGTCTGGCGCGGCGGAAAGCGAGCCTCCTGACCAGTATCTTGGCCAGTATGTGGGGCAGTATCGCGGCATCGCCGATCCCGACCAGCTGAACTCGGTCTATCTGGATGGCGGCGTTCTCTACGAAGAGAGCGAGCGCAGGCCGCGGCAGAGGTTGATTCCGGACCCCGTGCCGGGACAGATGGCGACCGCTTTCGGCTGGAGATTACGGCGGCGCATGTGGTGTTTCTGCGCGACGCGGCTGGGCAGCTGTCTCGGGGCTGCGGTTTGTGCTGGATCGCGATGGCAGGACGCTGCTGGAGGAGCGGCGCGTCAGCACGATGGGCGTGACGGCTGAACCACTTCCGCGAGTACACGCGGCAGGAGGCGATGCTGCCGATGCGCGACGGAGTGCAGCTGCATGCGGTGATTCTGCGGCCGGCGGAGGTGGAGGCGGGCGAGACGCTGCCGTTCCTGATCGACCGCACGCCGTACGGCGTCGACGATATGGATTCGGAGGCGTCAACCAGAGCAAGCCGGAGCTTGCGGCGAGCGGGTACATCTTCGTGTTCGAGGACATTCGCGGGCGGTACGAGTCGGAGGGGAAGTTTGTGATGAACCGGCCTGTCGTCCCGCACAGGGGCAAGAACGATGTGGACGAGACGACGGATGCGCACGACACCATCGACTGGCTGTTGAAGAATGTGCCCGGAAACAATGGGCGGGTGGGTGTGTATGGCGTCTCGTACGACGGCTTTCTGGCGATGATGGCGGGGATCGATGCGCACCCGGCGGTGAAGGCGATCTCGCCCGCAGGCGCCGATGACTGACGTATGGATGGGCGACGATTTCTTCCATAACGGCGCGTTCCGCGAGAGCTATGGCTTCGACTATGTGCAGCAGATGGAGGCGCACAAGATCGATGTGCCAGTGGACATGAAGGGCGATGCGTTCGATTATTTTCCTGCGGCACGTGAACTTCGCAGGGCGCGGCGAAGGATGCGGAGATGAGCGGGCTGCCGACGGCGAAGGCGTTTCTGACGCAGCCGGCGTATACGAAGTTCTGGCAGGATATGGCGGTGGAGCGCGACCTGGCGGGAGTTGAGGTGCCGATGCTGGAGGTGGGCGGCTACTGGGACCAGGAGGACATGTGGGGGACGCAGGCGGAGTATGCGGCGCTGAAGGGGCACGACGCGAAGCATCAGGTGTTTCTGGTGCTGGGGCCGTGGAATCACGGTGGGTGGGATGGCGCGGCTCGCAAGCTGGGCACGGGCTACGGGACGATTGAGCTGGGGCAGGCGACGGGGACGGAGTTTCGCAAGACGATGGAGGCGCCGTTCTTTGAGCGGTATCTGAAGGACAGGGCTGGGTTCGATCTGGTGAATACGGCGAGCTTTCGGACGGGGGCGAATGCGTGGGAGCGGTATGCGATGTGGCCGCCGAAGGAGGGGTTTGAAGCGGAGAGGCTGTATCTGGAGCCGGGGAAGAGGTTGAGTTTTGCGGCACCGGCGGCGGGCGCGGCTGGCTCGGGTGATGTGGCGGCGAGTTATGTGGCGGACCCGGCGGACCCGGTGCCGTACCGGCATCGGCCGATCCAGTCGACGTATGGGAAGGGGTCGCAGTGGTATACGTGGCTGGCGGAGGACCAGAGCTTTGTGACGGGGCGGAAGGATGTGGCCACGTTTACGATGCCGGCGCTCGACCACGATGTGACGGTGACGGGCGAGGTGATGGCGGACCTGTTTGCCGCAACGACCGGAAGCGATGCGGACTGGGTGGTGAAGCTGATCGACGAGTATCCGAGCGATGCGGCGGCGCCGGATGCGGGGTATCAGCTGATGGTCGCGGAGGAGATCTTCCGCGGGCGCTATCTGAAGAGCTTCGAGCAGCCGGAGGCGCTAGCGCCCAATGCAGTCAATGAGTTCCGGTGGAGTCTGCATGGGGTGGATCATACCTTTCTGAAGGGGCACCGGATTATGGTGGAGGTGCAGTCGAGCTGGTTTCCGCTGTACGACCGCAACCCGCAGACGTTTGTGCCGAACATCATGACGGCGCCGAAGAGCGCCTACAAGGCGGAGACGATGACGATCTATGGGTCGGCGCAGTACCCGTCGCGATTGGAGTTCTCGGTCGCGAGGCCGGGGCAAAAATAGATAGGAACCGTGCGCCCAAGATAAGTTTTCGGCGCGATCATCGAAACGCAAGCCTGCGACACCTCCGCCCCCTATCATCCGGCTCACGAGGCGGCTTCACCCAACGACATTCGACCACACGGATCGAACAAATCTGTGATCTTCACGGCTGAAGCGTTCACGGGCGACCCATCAAGATTGGTGCGGAGGAGGGGACTTGAACCCCTATGCCTTGCGGCGCTAGCACCTCAAGCTAGTGCGTCTGCCAATTTCGCCACCTCCGCATGGAGCCTGACACACGCGGCGAGTGCGACAGGAGCGACGAATCCGAGGGTTAGTATAACATTCGCGATTGGCGCGAGACGCGCGTGGTCGTGGCTCGGCCTTCAGGTGGGTCGCGTGTTGCCGCCGCCCTCGTTGCGGGGGCTGCACTCCTCTGACTCCCACGCCTTCGCGTATTTCCAGCTCACGTAGGCTGAGTGGTAGAGATGGAAGAGCAGGCCTTCGCGCCCGTCCAGGAAGCCGCCGCGCAGGATGTAGTTGTAGACGAACGTGAGCAACGGGTTGAGCAGCGTGTTGGAGAGGAACTGCGGAAGCGATGCGCTGGTTTTGCCGCGGCGCGTTAGCAGTGGGATCGTTGCGCTGCTATACGTCCGCATGTGTTGGATATAAATCTCAAGGGTTGGGTATTGGTAGTGGAGCAGGTCACCGCTGAGCCTGCCGGTCTGCTCGAAGGTCTTGGGGGTCGCATGGGGCTCGGTGTCCTCGCGCAGCCGGGCGGCGCCTTTGCGAAATATTCGCAGCTTGCGGTCAGGGTAAAGTCCGCCGTGGCGCATCCATCTGCCGAAGATATTGTTGAGCCGCGGCACGGTGTACGCATTGAAGGCCGGCTGGCCTTGAAGCAGTGATTGAATCTCCGCGGCGAGTTGCGGAGTCACTACCTCATCGGCGTCGATATTCAGTATCCACGGCCCCGAGCACTTATCCAGTGCGGAGTTGACCTGTCCGCCATATCCCTTCCAGCTTTCGATGTAGACCTTCGCGCCGTGGCTCCTGGCGATCTCAACGGTGCGGTCGGTCGAGCCGGAGTCAACCAGAACGATCTCGTTGGCCCACAATACGCTGGCCAGCGTTCGCGCAAGGTTTTCCGCTTCGTTCATGGCCACGATCGCCACGGAGAGTGGTTGCATCATCGCGCCTATTCTATAGAAGGCGCGGCCTAGAAGTGGTCCGTGAGGCCGGCGAAGGAGGCGAGTTCGAGCAGCGTCTGACCGGCGGGCGGCTGGTTGACGACCTCATGCTCCAGCACCCAGGTGAAGTCGTGCGGGATGAAGACGGCGTGCAGGCCCGCGGCGAGCGCGGGGTTGATGTCCGAGCGTGGGCTGTTGCCGATCATCCAGGTGGTGGGCGCGTCGCAGATGTGGTGTTCGACAAGTGCGCGATACGCCGCGGGGTTCTTCTCGTGCAGCACCTCGACGGCGGCGAAGTGGGCCTCCAGGCCGGAGCGGTTGAGCTTGTCGCGCTGCTCCAGGTCGTCGCCCTTGGTGACGAGGATGCAGCGATGGCGCGTGGCCAGCTCGGCGATGGTGGGGGCGACGCCGGGCAGCAGCTCGATCTCCTGGTCGGCGATCGACTGCGCGAAGCTGACGATGCGCGCATGCTTCTCCGCCGTCACCGGCTGGGAGGTCAGCTGCTCGAAGCAGTCGACGAGAGACTTGCGGAAGCTCTTGAGGCCGTAACCGTGGGCTTTGATGGTCGCGTGTTCCACAGTGTTGAGGTGCTCGCGCACTTCCTCGGGCGTGTGGACGCGGTGGTCGAGGTAGGAGATGAACGCGGAGATGGCGCGCTCGAAGTAGATGTTGTTCTCCCACAGCGTGTCGTCGGCGTCGAAGAGCAGGGTCTGGCCTGGCGGTCGGCGGTGCGCGGGCGGCACGTTACTGGACTCCGGGAGCAATCTTCACCTCGTAGAGTTCGGTGTCGTGGTAGGAATCGCTCGTGTTGCCGACGATGTGCACATCGGCCCCATCGGCCTCGAGTTTGCGCAGCAGCCAGTCTTCAGGGTAGTCGTGCTGGCCGAGGACAAAGAAGTGGGTGTGGGCATGGATGAAGTCATGGTAGGGCACGGCATGGCCGGTGAGATGGAAGGCGCGGACTAGGTCGGGCATGAACTCAAAGATGTTGGTGTGGGCAATTTGGGTGCTGGCTTGAGTGTCGGTGAGATAGAAGAGCCGGTCAAGTGTGGTGGCGGGTTCGTTATGGTTCATCTCCAGGAAGCTAAGGCCGCTGGCATCCACGAGCGGGAGCGTGGGATCGATGGCGGCGCTGAGGAGACATGCGCCGCAGGGCTTGGGGTGCGGTTCGGAGTTGGCGAAGGTAGGGATCAGGTCGCCCTCACGCAGTTGCTTTGGGATGGTGCTCCCAAGGCCGGAGAGGCCAAGAGCGATGATGGTGCCAAAGAGCGCGGCACGGCTGTCGCGCACTCCATGGTCCATCGTCCAGCGGCAGAGAAGCGTGGCGAAAAGGATAGCCACGCCAAAGCTCTCCACCGCTCCGTAGCGATCGAAGAACGCGGCGTGCGTGGCCATGAATCTAACCATCAATACAAGAGGGCAGAGCAACAGCCCCACGATGAGCACCCACTCCGGAGCGGCAAAGAGCGATTGGGGCGGAGACTTCTGTGGGCCACCCCGAAGGTGCGAAGGGCCAAGCAGCACGAGGACGGCGAGCGCGGTGAGCAGAAGCGCGCCTACCTGCACGTAGATAGAACCAATGTAAAACTCGAAGAATGTACTTTCATCAACCTGAAAATAAGATGGATAGATGGAAGAGCTATGGTACTTTAGCGCAGGAATGTATAGGACCGTGACCGCCAATGGCAGTATCAGCGCAGCAGTGACCGGCAGGTCGAATCTGTGACCGTGAGTCCGCCACAACTGGGCCGCGATGAGCGCAGCCAGCGGAAGCACAGCCAAAATATGGCCGAGCAGCATGGCCAGGACTGCCAGGAAAAGAACTGCAATGGCCATGCGCCTCTTGCGCAGCGACGGAATATCAGGCAGTAGATCCGTAGCCGGCTGATCCGGCAAGGAAGCGGTAGTCTGCCATGCGACCATGGCCACGCCGAGGGCGCCCAGAACGATGCCATAGGGTCGCGCATCCACCGCGAGTGAAAGGACATCGCTGGCCTGCACAAGGGAGACGGCAAACGCAGCATACAGCACGCCCATCCTGACGCGCACGAAGTGGAAGAGGCAGAGTAGCCCGACCAGAAAGCCGACGATCTCCGGAAGGCGGGCCGCCAGAGTGCTTACTCCGAAGAGGTGAAATGAGATGCGGGTGAGGCAATAGACGAGGGGAGGATTCGGCTCGATGGTCCTGATCTGGTCCCACATCTGACCGAACGTAGGAGCCTGGGCGATGTAATAGGTGAATAGTTCGTCATACCAGAGCGGTTTGGCGCGCGATGAGTCGAGGCAACCGCACAGGTACAGGACGATAAGGACCGTGAGGACGATCGACGGATTGCGTTCGAGGAGGTCGCTGGCGGAGCGAAGCAATGCGGACGTCTGTGAGCGGAGAGCGGTCAAAATCTGGGGTCTGATGGCTTAGGGTGGCCTTATCTAGCGTTTCTACGGGCGCATGACGAAGTATAGCGCGCGGCGTGGCGGGGACTGGGAAGCCCGGGCTGGGTTGGGGATGCACAAAGAATGGCTGATTTTCTTGCTAACTAATCGATTAGTTGCTCGTCTACCGGTTTGTAGGGCGCACTTTGGGCCGTGCGAGCCGAATTTTAAGGAGACGAACGCGCAGGATGCCACCGAGGAAGTCCATCACGCTGACCGAGGCCGAGCTGAGGCTGATGAAGCTGCTGTGGGTGCGCGGCGAGTCGGCGGTGGGCGATCTGGTGGCGGCGATGCCGGAGGGCGAGACGCTGGCGTACAACTCGGTGCTGACGACGGTGCGGATTCTGGAGCAGAAGGGCTATGTGCGCCACCGGCAGGAGGGCCGCGCGTTTCTCTACAGCCCGTGCGTCGAGGAGCGTGAGGCGGGCCGCTCGGAGATCCGCCACATGATGCAGCGCTTCTTCGGCAACTCGCGCGAGCGGCTGCTGCTGTCGCTGCTGGGCGATGAGGAGATCGATCCGGACGAGCTGCGGCGTCTGAAAGAGGCGATCGCAGCAGGCGCCGGACGATGAGCGGGTGCGAAGTGCCAAGGTCGGGCTCGCAAAGGACAGCTACGGCACGAAGGATAAGCGCGTCGGGAGAGGTGAGGCATGATGAACATGGGCCTTGCCACGTTGAGTGGGTTGCCTTCGATCTCGCGGGCGGCTGCGGGCGGGTTGGTGGCTGCGGTTTGGCAGGGGGCTTTGCTGGCGGCCGTCGGCGGGATTGGGCTTGCGGCTGCTGCCGAAGACGCCCGCGGCGGTGCGGTTTGCGATCTGGTTTGCGGTGTTTGCGGTGGTGGCGGTGCTGCCGGTGGTTGCTTTGTGGCCGCATGCGGCAAGCGCCGCGCAGACCAATGGCAACGGGGCATGGCTGATGCTCGATGCGCGATGGAGTGTGGCGATTGCCGCGGTCTGGGTTGTCGCTTCGCTGCTGCGCGCGGTGACTTTGGTGGTTGCGGGGTTCCGGGTACGCGGCCTTGTGGAAGCGCGCGACACCGGTGGAGATGACAAGTTGCCGCGGATGCGAGTCACGGACGGAGGCGCAGCTTTGCGTCTCGGATGAGGTGGACCGGCCGAGCGTGATTGGCTTCTTTGCGCCGAAGATTTTGATCCCGCGCTGGCTGGTGGAGAAGCTTGACGCCGGCGGAGCTGGAGCAGATTGTGCTGCACGAGGCGGGCCACCTGGGCCGCGCGGACGACTGGCTGAATCTGCTGCAGAAGATCGCGCTGGTGGTGTTTCCGCTGAACCCGGCGCTGGCGTGGGTGGAGCGGAGGCTGTGCTTCGAGCGCGAGCTGGCCTGCGACGAGCGCGTGCTGCGGACAGACGGGCGCGCCGAAGGCTTATGCGGCTTGCCTGGCGACGCTGGCGGAGCATCGGATGACGCGGCGCGAGGCAATGGCGCTTGCGCTGGGTGCGCTGGGGCGCGAGTCGGAGCTGGGCCGGCGGGTGGGACGGATTCTGCGCTTCGGCGAGCTGGATGCGGCCGGCGCAGGCGCGGCTGGTGATGGGCGGCGCGATGCTTGGGCTGCTGGGCGGCGCGACGGAGTTGGAGCGGTGCCCGCAGGTGGTTGGATTTTCGGCTCCGCTCACGGGCGGATCGCAGGTTGCAGGCTGGATAGTCGCTCCGGCGCGAGACGACGAATGGGTTTGGCTATCAGGCTGTGGTGTTTCGGCCGGATCAGGCACGCGGACAGCAGATGCGGCCGCAACCCCACTCATCGCGATAGTGCCGCGATGAATGGGGCACCCAGGATGGCTGGCCGTGCGAAGGCAACCGCGTTACGAGTCGTGCAGACGAGTCTCAGATCTCGAACGGTCGCCGGTCGCGGATGGCGCGCAGAGGGCCGGCAGTGGGTTGTGGTGACTTCGTGGAGCGGGATGGATG
Organism: uncultured Acidobacteriaceae bacterium; assembly: GCA_963808025.1. GTDB lineage: Bacteria > Acidobacteriota > Terriglobia > Terriglobales > Acidobacteriaceae > Edaphobacter. Next base: position 537,666 of record CAWEEI010000001.1, read on the forward strand.
GGTCGCGCGTGGTGATGACCACTATGACCTTGCCGAATGTCCCGCAGACCGCGCCGCGCGTCTCTGAGGGCGATCAGCCGAGTGACCCCATGAGTGAGCCGGAAGCAACGGGTCAGTCTCAGGACGCGCCGCAGCAAGTTCATCCGTATGCAGCTGTGCCTGTGCGGGGCGGCTGGCTCGTCTTTCAACTTGTAAGTTTGCAGTTCAACCCATGTACGAGGTGTGTTATGTCTGAAGCAACTAATCAATTAGTAGATAAGGTGAAGGCGGCTGGGCAGAAAGCCGCTGAGCCTCTCGGCGGGCGCTGTTGCTGACGACTGCGCTGGCGGTGAGCGTGCTCTTCCACGAGAGCCCGAGGCGGGCGGCGGATACGCTCCGCCGCTGGACGACAACAGCGTGGCCGCGCTGACGGCGCTCGACCGCGCGGTGGAGGCGGTGGCGGCGCATGTGGAGCCGGCGGTGGTGAATGTGCAGGTGACGTCGAAGGGATCCGAGGAAGAGACTTCGCAGAGCAGCAGGACGGCCAGGAGCAGCAGCTGCCTCCCGGCTTCGCGCAGTTCTTTGGGCCGAACGGGCCGTTTGGCGGCATGCTGTCAGCCGGGCCAGGGCCAGCAGGGCCAGGGACGGCGCTTCCAGCAACAGCAGCAGCCGCTGGAGCATGGCATCGGCAGCGGCATCATCATCTCGCCGGATGGCTACATCGTGACCAACAACCACGTGGTGGATGGCGCGGTGAGGTGAAGGTGACGCTGAACGACCGCCGCGTGATGGACGCGAAGGTGATCGGCACGGACAAGCTGACCGACCTGGCGGTGATCAAGATCGATGGCCACGACCTGCCCAGCCTGCAGTGGGGCGACTCCTCGACGCTGAAGCCGGGCAGACGGTGCTGGCGTTCGGCAGCCCGTTCGGCTACTTCCAGAACTCGGTGACGCGCGGCATTGTGAGCGCGGTGAACCGGCAGAATCCGTACTAGCGACGATGCGCGCAAGCCGGGCGGATTTATCCAGACGGACGCGGCGATCAATCCGGGCAACTCGGGCGGCGCGCTGGTGAATGCGCATGGCGAGCTGGTGGGCATCAACACGTTCATCATCTCGGACAGCGGATCGTTTGCGGGCGCGGGGTTTGCGATTCCTTCGCAGATTGCGCGAAGGCGACGGCGGAGCAGCTGATCGCGCATGGCACGGTGCACCATGGCTATCTCGGCATCAGCATGAACGATGTGACTCCGGCGAATGCGAGCTTCTTCAACCTGAAGGAGGCGACGCGGCGCGATTGTGGCGCAGGTGACGCCGGATTCGCCGGCGGCGCGCGCGGGGCTGAAGAATGGCGACGTGATCGACCAGCTGAACGGCCACAAGATCATCGACGGCAGCGCGCTGCAGGTTGCGGTGAGCCAGGACCAGCCGGGGCAGACGATCCAGCTTGGCATCATCCGCAACGGGCAGCCGATGACAGATTGAGCGTGAAGGTCGGCGAGTACCAGAAGCCGGGTACGCAGGTGGCCGAGAACGAAGGCGGCGCAGCGGCGGGGGCGAATACCGGCAAGCTCGGGCTCGCGGTCGACGACCTGAACCAGGATGCGCGGCAGCAGTTGAACGTGCCGAGCGAGGTGAAGGGCGCGGCGGTTGCGAATGTTCGTCCGGGTTCAGCCGGCGGATGATGCCGGGTTGCAGCCGGGCGACGTGGTGGTCGAGGTGAACCGCAAGCCGGTGACTTCGGCGGAGCAGTTCGTCAGCGCGGTGCATGCGACTCCGGCGGGCAAGGACATCCTGCTGCTGGTGTGGTCGAAGGGCAACGACAGCTATCGCGTGCTGCACCCGACGGACGGCGGACCAGAGCGGGATGTAAGGAAGGCACGAAGCTGGACGGAATGCTTGGGGTCGCCGCAGAGGATTGCGGCGGCCCTTTTTTCCCTTCCTCACTAATGCGGAGTGGTCTGCGCGATAGCGGCCATGCGGCGCGGCGTTGGCTAAGCCGCACATGCCGTGGACGCCGCCGCCGGGTGGGGTGGAGGAGGAGCAGAGGTAGAGGTCCGGGGCGGAGGTGCGGTACTGGCGGCGGGTGGGGCGGAAGAGGAGCTGGCGCGAGGTTGACTGACGCCGCCGGAGATGTCGCCGCCGATGAGATTGGCGTCCATGGCTTCGAGCGTCGGCGGGCGTGGAGATGTGGCGGGCGAGGATGGTGGCGCGGAAGCCGGAGGCGAAGCGCTCGATCTGGGATTCGAGGCGGTCGAGCATGGCTTCGGTTCGGTGGAGGCGTTGGGGACGTGGCAGTAGGCCCAGGCGATGTGTTTGCCTGCGGGCGCGCGGGTGGGATCGAAGAGGGTGGGCTGGGAGAGCAGGACGAAGGGGCGCGCTGCGGTGCTGGCCGGCGGCCATTGCGGATTCGGAGGCGGCGATCTCTTCGAGGCGTGCCGCCGAGGTGGACGGTGGCGGCGCGCAGGCAGGCGGGCGCGTTCCAGGGGATGGGCGCGGAGAGCGCGTAGTCGACCTTGAAGGCGGCGGGGCCGTATTTGTAGCGGCGAGCTTGCGGCGGTAGGCGGCGGTGAGCGCGGCTGGCTGGGGTGCGCGGTAAGCGCGAGGAACTGGCGCGGGGTGATGTCGCAGAGGATGAGGTCGCAGGCGGGGAGGTCGGCGAGGCTTGCGATGCGGGTGTTGAGTGGTGATGCGGCCGCCGAGATGGGCGAGGTGCGCGGCGAGGGCGTTGGCGAGCGATTGCGCGCCGCCGCGCGGGATGGGCCAGCCGACGGCGTGGGCGGCGACGCCGAGGACCATGGCCGAAGGAGGCGCTGAGGGGTTGGTCGAGCGCGAGGAAGGAGTGCGCGGCGAGGCCGGCGAAGAGGGCGCGCGCTTGGGTCGCGTGCGGAAGTTGCGGCGGGCGAGCGGAGCTGGCGGGTTGCATGCGCGCTGAGGCCGAAGCGGGCGAGCAGGAGCGGGTGCCTGGGGAGTGGAGGATGGGCTGAGGATGTCGTCGGTGAGGTCGGGCCAGCGGGTGGCGAAGGGCTGCATGAGGCTGCGCCAGGCGGGGCCGTCTGGGCCGAGCGCGGCTTCGGCGGTGGCGAGGTCGCGTTCGAGGATGACGGCGGTGCCGTCGTCGAGCGGATGGGCGAGCGGGGCGGGGGAGTGAATCCATTCGAGGCCGTAGTCCGCGAGCGGCAGGGAGGGGAAGAAGGGCGAGCCGACGGCCATGGGATGGACGGCGGAGCCGAAGTCGTGGTGGAAGCCGGGGAGGGTGAGCTCCATGGTGCGCACGGCGCCGCCGGGCTGCGGCTCGGCCTCGAAGACCTCGACCTCCATGCCGGCCTGCGCGAGCACGATGGCGGCGGCGAGGCCGTTGGGGCCGGCGCCGATGACGCAGGCCCTGCCAGTGCGGCGGATTGGGGTTGGTGCGGGCATGGCCTTCGATTCACGCTCCCCTGCAAGGTTATTCCTGATTGAGGCTGCGGCGTACTATCTTTAGCGTCAGGTCGCATAGAAGTTCGTGGGCGAAGGACCGATCATGCAAACGGTGCGGCGGGCTCTTCTTTATCTCTTCGATTCGGAACACGGCGCGGCGGACCGCCTGATCTCGCGCTGGCTGTTTCTGCGCGCGCTGGGGCTGATCTACTTTTCGGCGTTCTTTTCGCTGCTGTTTCAGATCAAGGGACTGATCGGCCCGCAGGGGATTCTGCCGGCGGGCGAGTATCTGGACGATGCGCGCAGCATGGGGGCGCTGCGTTTCTGGTACGCGCCGACGCTGCTGTGGCTTTCGAGCAGCAACCACATGCTGATGGCGATGTGCTGGGTGGGGCTGATTGCGTCGGTGCTTCTGGTCGCGAATGTGTGGCCGCGCGCGATGCTGGTGGTCTGCTTCGCGTGCTTCCTTTCGTTTGTCAGCGCGGCGCAGGATTTCTCCGGCTACCAGTCCGATGGGATGCTGCTGGAGGCGGGGTTTCTCTCGCTCTTTCTGGCTCCGCCTGGGCTGCTGCCGGGGTGGGGAGCGCGGCGGCCGCCAGCGCGGGCGGCGGTCCTGCTGCTGCTGTGGGAGTGGTTCCGCATCTACTTCGAGTCGGGCGTGGTGAAGCTGGCGAGCGGCGACCCGACCTGGCGCAACCTCACCGCGATGTACGAGTACTACCAGAACGGCCCGCTGCCCACGTGGATCGGCTGGTACGCGCAGCATCTGCCGCATGTGGTTCCATCGCGCGACGGCGGGCGCGACGCTGGGCATGGAGCTGGCGCTGGTGTGGATGGCGTTGCTGCCGGGGCGATGGCGGATCGCGTGCTTCTTTATCGTGACGGCGTGGCAGATCGGCGTGATCGCGACGGCGAACTACACGTTCCTGAACTACCTGGTGCTGGTGCTGGCGGTGCTGCTGCTGGACGACGGATATCTGCGGCGGTTTGTGCCGGAGCGATGGACGGGAGGACTGACGATTGCAGCGCCTGCGGTCGCTGCGCCTGCTCCCGCTGAGGGCGAGGCGGTTGCAGAGGGCGACGAAGCAGTTGCTGCGGATGCTTCGAGCCGCGCGCGGCCTTTCGTGTGGCTGCTCGCCGCCCTCACTGGTGTGGCGCTGACGTGGATCTTTTACGCGACCACCGCGCAACTGGTGTGGATGCTCTGGCGAGAGGCCCCGCTGCCGACCGCGCCGGTGGCCGCGCTGGAGCCGCTGCGCATCGCCAACCGCTATGGCCTGTTCGCGGTGATGACGCCGCACCGGTACGAGATCGAGTTTCAGGGATCGAACGACGGGCAGAGCTGGACACCGTATCCCTTCCGGTACAAGCCGCAGGACGTGCGCGAGCGGCCGGGGATTTACGCGCCGTATCAGCCGCGGTTCGATTGGAACCTGTGGTTCGCGTCGCTGGGCTCCTGGCTGCAGAACCCGTTGGTGCCGCGCACCGAAGAGCTTCTGCTGGCGAACGATCCCGACGTGCTGGGGCTGTTTGCGGCGAACCCATTTCCCAGTGCGCCGCCGAAGTATGTGCGCGCTGTGCTCTGGCAGTACTGGTTCAGCACGGCGGAGGAGAAGCGCGTGCAGGGCGTGTGGTGGACGCGGCAGTATCTCGGCACGTACGCGCCGACTCTTGCGCTGCGGGACGATGGAAAGTTCGCGGTGATCGAGGGCCCAACCCTCGATGGTCCGCCGCAGCCCTGATCTTGCACAGAGACCAATAGGTAAATTGTTTCTACCGGCTCGCGTCTTCGAGCGAAGGCGGTGCGTCTCTCCTAACGCACTTCAACCCATAATCCGACCGAGCCTGACGATCCGAATAATTGCGGCTCGCCCGAATCAAAGGACCCTTCATGCATATCTCGCTGCTTCGCCCCGTTTCGTTTGTCTCCGTTGTCATGTCCTATCTGATCCGGAAGAAGGTAAGGTTGGCCAGAGTTTTGGGGCTGGCGGTCTTTCTGTGCTTGGTTGCGGCGCCGGGCGTTGGGTGGACACAGCAGCAGAAAAAAGTGGCGCACGACGCTCCGGTGACGGTGACGGACAACGGCACGAACTGGGTTCTGGACAACGGCTATCTGACCGCCACGATCAATAAGAGGACCGGCGATATGAGTTCTCTGAAGGTGCATGGGCTGGAGACGCAGGGATTTGTCTCCGGCCACCATGCCGGCTACTGGGAGCAGACCCCCAGCGGGTCTCGGCTGGAGTCGAAGCTGACCATCGACCCGGCGGACAATGGAGGCGAGCGGGCCGAGGTCTCGGTGAAGGGCTGGTCGGACGGGAGGAGCGCGAATGGAGGCGGCGCGGGCGGGGGACGAGCGGGCGGCCTGGCGATGGATGTGGAGCTCCGCTACACCATGGAGCGCGGTGGTCACGGCATCTATACCTACGCGATCTTTACCCACGAGCCGACCTATGGGGCGGCTCAGATTGCCGAGAGCCGCTACGGGATGAAGCTGAATGGGGGCCTGTTCGACTGGCTCTCCATAGACGCAGCCCGCAATGGCAAGATGGCGAGCGGGGCGGACTGGGACAAGGGCGTCACCCTGAATGTGAACGACGCGCGGCGACTGACCACGGGCGCGAAGGCAGGCCAGGTGGAGTACAAGTACGACTACAGCGCCGGCATGTTCGACACGCCGGCTTATGGCTGGTCGAGCACCAAGCAGCATGTGGGGCTCTATCTCATCAATCCAACGGTCGAGTATCTGTCGGACGGGCCGTTCCACTTTGAGCTGACGGGGCATCTGGACGAGGGCGCGGGCGGCGATCCATGCCTGCTTATCTACTGGCGCGCGGCGCACTACGGCGGGAGCCAGATGTCGATTGCTGCTAACGAGGACTGGAACAAAGTGGTGGGGCCCATCCTGATCTATGTCAACTCGGGCGCGACGCCGGATGCGATGTTTGCGGATGCGAAGCGGCAGGCCAAGGTGGAGGCGGCCAAGTGGCCGTACGCGTGGGTCGGCGGAGCGGACTATCCCAAGGCGGCCGAGCGCGCGACGGTGAGCGGGCAACTGCTGCTGCGCGATCCTCAGGCGCCGGCGGCGACGCTGCCGAACCTACTTGTAGGGCTGGCGCCTCCGGACCAGACGCCGGTAGCCGGTGCGCCCGGCAGCGGCGATCCGCTGACGACGTGGCAGGGCGACGCCAAAGACTATCAGTTCTGGGCGCGCGGGACCGCGGATGGCCGGTTCACCATCCCGAAGGTCCGGCCTGGGACGTATGAGCTGCACGCCGTCGCAGATGGGGTGTTGGGCGAGTATGCCAAGGCAGACATCACCGTGCATGCTGGCGACAAGGTCGATCTGGGCAAGCTGGTCTGGAAGCCGGTGCGGTTTGGTAAGCAGCTGTGGCAGATTGGGGTCCCGAACCGCACCGCCGCGGAGTTCCTGCACGGCGACAACCACTGGCACTGGGGCGAGTACGTTGAGTATGCAAAGCTCTTTCCCAACGACGTGAACTTCACCATCGGCAAGAGCGACTTCCGCAAGGACTGGTTTATCTATCAGGTGCCGCATGACGAAGACCCCCACGATCTGACGGCCAAGGGACAAGGACGCGCGACGCCATGGACCGTGAACTTTACCCTGGCGAAGGCCCCGGAGGCAGGCGAGCGCGGCGTGCTGCGCCTGGCAATCTCCGGTATCGGCACGCCAACCATCGGAGTCCAGGTGAACGGAGAGGACGCCGGAACCGTGACCGGGTTGGTCTCCAACGCGACCATCTACCGCGACGGAGTGGAAGGCTCATGGATTGAGAGGGATGTGGACTTTGACGCATCTCTGATGCACGCCGGCGCGAATACCCTGACCCTGACCGTGCCGGCGGGCCCGATAACCAACGGAGTTGCCTACGATGCGGTGCGGCTGGAGCTGGCGCCGGCGCAGGCAGCCGCGAAGTGAAACAACCTTGCTTCTCCCCGGTACGCTATAAAGGTTGTCTATGCAAACCACAGAGGTATGCGTTCTGGGACTCTGCCTTGGGCTGGCAGGTGTCGCGTTTGGCCAAACGGACGCGAACGGTCTCGAGGCGATGCTGAAAGGCAAGCAGTTGGTGCTCAGAAGCTACTCTGCCGATGCCGTGGTGCGATTCACATGGGTCGATGGCAAGCTCTCGGAGGGCCCGGCGCAGATGCGCGGACTGGTGGCCTTTGTCGACGATTCGGTGAATTTAAAGGGAGGCAAGCTTGTCCTCTCGGGCAATCGTTGGATATGGGTCCGTGACAACACTGGGCTCAAGGCGATGGGAAAGTCGCCGATGAGGCTTGAGGTGGATATGGGTGGGGCGGATCCGGCGGTGGTGCTCCCACAGTTGCGATCGATGATGTTTTTTGACGATCCACAGTCGGCGATCGACGGCATTCCCGATCCGTTTGCCGACCTGGTGCCCTATCCGACCGACGGCAGGGGTCAGTCTACCTGTAAATGCACCCATATTTATCAGGAAGGAGGCTGGACGAAGATTGAGTCCCACAGCTCGAGAATCTCGAATCCATCCCTTCTGAAGATCGGCGAGCCGAGCTTCACCAACGAGGCAAGGCAAGCGAAGGTGAGCGGCAAAGTATACGTGGTTTTCCGCGTTACCGAACAGGGACGAGTGGACCAGATATGGCTCGCGAAGCCATTGGGTTATGGGCTGGATGAGGCAGCGGCGAAGGCGGTTCAGGAGTACCAGTTTCGGCCAGCCCAACTCGATGGGAAGCCGGTGGGAACTGTGCTGCAGGTCGAGGTAAATTTCCAGATGTTCTGAAGGCTGCTGCTTGGGGCATGCGAGATGGCGGATTTGTGCCTGTTTTGGTAACGAACTGGCTTGCCTTTTGCGCCTAAATGCCCTAGAATGAGAGTTGCGTGTTTTGTGCGTGGGGTTATTTACAGCGCACGACGGATCGCTCCGAAGTCGGCTAAACGACAATGCGGGAATCAGAAAACAAAGGACACATTTACCGATGGCAAAGCGTCGTGGAAATCCAAACTGGGGCAAGCCGGAGCCGATTGGCCCGGTGGTGCCGACCGTCACCTCCTTCGAGCAGGTGGTGAAGGAGTTCAAGCTCACCCCGGACCAGTACATCCGGTCGACCCGCCTGCGCGAGTGGGCGCGGCGCAACAAGAACTCGAAGTACATCCCGGAGGCGCTGCTGGAGGCGTGGGGATTCGAGATCGAGTCGACGCTCTAGGGTTGAGGTTTGTTCAAAGATCAGACGCCGTCCCGGCTGGGGCGGCGTTTTACTTTTGGTCGCGGGTTGGGAACGGACTTTGAGGCTGGACTGAAGATACTTTTGCAGCGCCAAAAGATTTCGCTTGCAATCCTAGTGTATTAGTCGTAGTAATACACATGTGACACCGTTCCCCATCTCGCTGCAGCCCGGCCTGCCCATCTCAGACCAGATCGTCTACGCAGCCAAGCGGGCAATTATCGCGGGCCAGATGCGGCTCCGGCGACGCGTTTCCCTCAGTGCGCGCTCTCTCGAAGGAACTGCGCATCAACCCCAACACAGCACACAAGGCAGTCACTGAGCTGATCAACGCGGGCCTGCTGGCGATGCATCCGGGCATCGGCACAGTCGTCGCGACGCCGCCGGACGCCACGCCCAGCGAGCGAACGCGGTTGCTCGGCAGGCAGATTGAAGAACTGGTCGTCGAGGCGCGCAGGCTTGGCGTCGGTCAGGACGAGTTGCTGCGCTCAATCGCGAAGCAATACGAGTTACTCACCCCGAATACACGAGGTCACGGCCGCCGATGAGCGAAATGCCTGTACCAACAATTGCCACGCACGCGCTGACTCGCATGTACGGTTCCACCGTGGCGCTGAAGGACGTGACCCTCACGGTCGAGCCGGGCTCGGTCTATGCGCTGGTCGGGCCGAACGGGGCAGGGAAGACCACGCTGATCCAGCTGCTGATGAACCTGCAAGCCGCCACGTCGGGATCGGCGGAGGTGCTGGGAATGCCCTCGACGACGATCCGCGGCGCCTCGCTAAGCCGGATCGGTTACATCTCCGAGAGCCAGGAGTTGCCGGACTGGATGACGGTGCGCGGCTTCCTCGATTTTCTGCGGCCGTTCTATCCGGGCTGGGATGCGGCGCTGGAGGCGCAGCTGCTGCGCGACTTCGCCCTGCCGCTCGATCGCAAGCTGAAGCACATGTCGCGCGGAATGCGGATGAAGGCCGCGTTCATCAGCGCGCTCAGCTACCGGCCCGCGCTGCTGGTGCTGGACGAGCCCTTCTCCGGCCTCGACCCTCTGGTGCGCGACGAGCTGATCGAGGGGCTGCTCGACCGCATCGGCGAGACCACCCTCTTCCTCTCGTCGCACGACCTCGCCGAGATCGAGAGCTTCGCCAGCCACGTGGGTTACCTGGAGCAGGGCCAGCTGCTCTTCTCCGAAGAGATGACCGCGCTCAGCGGACGCTTCCGCCGCGTCGAGTTCCAGGTCGATCCGGCGAGCGGCCCGCCGCCGAGGTTGCCCGAGGCGTGGATGGAGTTCGAGCGCTCCGGCTCGCTGGTGCGCTTCACCCACTCGCAGTTCACGTCGGAGGGAGAAGCGGTCGCACAGATCGGGACGCTCTTTCCCACGGCGGCAAATATGGAGTTCTCGCCGCTCTCGCTGCGGTCGATCTTCCTGGCCAACGCACGCACCCACCGCGGCCTTCGCACCAGGACAGAGAACGGAGTCAGCGCATGAACCAGATCATGAATATCTTTCGCAAGGACTTGCGGCATCTGCGGGTGGAGCTGCTGGCCTCGTGGACAATTATGCTTTTGCTGGATCTCCTGATCCCGAAGTCGTGGGTGGGTTTCCAGCCGGGCGACCAGCCTCCGGCGATTATGGTCCAGATGCTCACTCTCCTGCTCTTCGCCTCCTGGGTGTTGCTCATCATGCGCCTCGTCCACGGCGAGCGGCTGGCGGGGCTGAATCAGTTCTGGACCACGCGGCCGTATGTGTGGACGAGCCTTCTATGTGAGAAGGCGATCTTTGTGCTCCTCTTCGTTTACGCGCCAATGCTGCTTTCGCAGATATATCTGCTGCATCGGGGTGGCTTCGCGATTGGACAAGACGCCGCGACCTTGGTGCACAATCTGCTTCTGTTTACCTCCAGCTTCGTGCTGCCCGTGGTCGGCATTGCGGTGGTGACAACATCATTCGCGCAGGCTACGATCGTTTTTCTTGGGATTGCGGCAAGCTTTGCAGGCGTCTACACAGCGATGATCTTTCTTGGCGAGCACAGCGCATATCTGGGTGTACCGCGATATTCCCCCACGTTTGCCGCACCGCTTGAGACGGCGATTTGGATTGTCTTTCTTGCCGTGGCGTTGCTGATCCAGTATCGGGGGCGCGAGACGCGCAAGGCTATTGCGCTGTTGGGGAGCGCCGCGGCGGTGCTGTTCTTCCTGTCGATGACTTTGGCGGGCAGCGCGGCGGCATCGGCGGGCTATGCCACGGTTGTGGACCCTCCCACAGTCGCGTCGATCGTTCCTGGAGATGAGATCAAATTGGAGCATCCCACGAACCCAAGGACAGCTGTGTATCGAATTCCCGAGCAGTTTTCGAATATCGCCCCGGGCACCAGCTTCTTCCGCTGGGCGGAGCGTTACACGCTCACGGCGGCGAACGGATATACCTGGACCTCAAACTGGAGGATGGACCTTTCGACGCTTGCACCGAAGGGCTCCAAAGAGTCTATTGACATCCCGTGGAATGTGCATGATCGGCTTGCTGGCGGGCCGGTGGCCCTTCGCATGGAGTTTCTCGTCACACAATACGAAGATCAGCCGCCCTACACAATCCCGGTCTCCAGGGAGTATCAGGCCGTTCCCGGGTTGGGATATTGTTCCGCAGGCGACAACGCTCTGGCCTGCCGGACCACGTTTACCTGGGGGGATTACTTCACCTATGCGACCTTTGGGCGGGAGGGATACTGCGGGGTCCAACCGACGATGGTTCCCGATCCGCTGAGCGACGCGGCGCCTCCGGGCTATAAGCGGATCGGAACCAACCTGGAGCGTATCGGTTTCGCGTCACCATTTCCTCTTTTCAGCCCCGTCAATGTCAACCAGGGATTTTTATGGGCCGCTGGTGGAGGGAGCTACCACACCTGCCCGGGCTCTCCCGGCACCTTCACTCGCAGGCACGTGGTACGCCGGGTGCGGCTGGAGACGCAGACAGCGACGATCGTACTCAAGGATTCCGCGCAATAACGCAATCGGCTTTTGAGGGCCAGGAAACTGCTTCTGCTATTGCGGCGTATTTGTGGCAAGACAGGTTGAGAGAGGGCTGAATTCTATGATCATGCGATGTATGTGTGCGGCTGTATGGGCGGGACTTGTGGTTTCGTACGCGGCTGGGCAAGGCGGTCCGGCGGTGAACGCGGACGGTGCGAAGGCTGCGGAGGTTTTGCTTCCAGACGCTGCGTTTGATGTGGCAACGTTCAAGCCGAGCGACCCAAATGCGATGGGGGGCAGTTCAGGCGCTAAACCGAACGGAAGTTTCGTTTTGAAGAATCAGCCGATGAAAAACGCTATATGCAATGCGTATGGCGTGCTGACCTTTCAGTGTGTGGGCGGCCCGGCGTGGCTTGAGTCGGACCGTTACGACGTTGAAGCAAAGCCCGATGGGGCAACCGCCGAGCAACTTCTGAAGCTGAGTTGGAAGGAACGAGAACCTGTGCAGCATCGGATGCAGCAAGCGCTGCTGGCGGATCGGTTGAAGCTGAAGGCGCACTACGAGACCAGGGAGATGCCAATCCTGGCGCTGGTGGTGGCGAAGGGCGGCCTAAGGATGCACGAGGCGAAGCCGGGTGACACCTACACGGACGGGCTAAAGCGGGGTGATGGCAAGCCTTTCGGCTCAGTGTTCAGCATTAGTAACAGCATGGGCATCGAGACCGTGACCTCGCAGGGGATGACGTTGGGAAATCTGGTGCTTAACCTTCCGGGGATGACGGGCCACCTGGTTGAGGACAAGACGGGGCTGACTGGCGTCTACGACTTCACTTTGCATTTCTCGGCCAGCGACCCGCCGCCGCAGGATTCCACAGAGCCTTCGCTCTACACGGCGCTGGAGGAGCAGCTGGGGTTGAAGCTGGAGCCGGTGAAGGGGCCAGTGCAGGTGCTGGTGATCGACCATGTGGAGCGACCGTCGGAGAACTAGCCGTTGCTAAGGAGGTGCGGAGCAGCGAGGGTGATGAAGTCGCGGGAGCTAATGATCTTGGTTTTCTTCCAGAAGGCTGGGAAGTGGCGCCGGTTGCCGGTAACGAGGTAATCGGCACCGGCGCGGTCGGCGGATTCGAGGAAGCGGTTGTCGTCGGGGTCCGGGCAGACGTCCAGGCGATGTACGGGATGGATGAGGTAGCTGCGATTGCGGATGAGCTGTAGGAGCTGCAGACGGACTCCCTTGCGAATGCGCAGTTCTTTGCGAGAGAGCACGTCGCGATACTCCGCGAGGATGGCGGGCGAGACGTAGAGGCGTGCCGGTTGGGTGAGCGCGAGGATAAGGGTGGTGCGCTGAAGGCTATCGGGCTTGAGAGCAGCGGAGACGAGGATGTTGGTGTCGAGAACGAGGCGCAGCGAAAGCATCTAGCGCTTCTTCGTCTGCGCTCGGGTGGCCCGGATGATGCTGTCAATCTCGCGTGAGGTGAGTTTGTTGGTGCCCTTGTGCCTCGATTCCTCCCCGAGGAGGCGCAGCACGTCCGGCTCGGGCGCGGCAAGCCTGACGTAGTCGCGGATGCTGAGAAGGACTGCGCGAGGGGTGCCACGCTTCTCTATGATCAGCGAGCCGCGTTTGCCGTCGATCTGGTCGAGCAGCTTGCCCAGGTTGGTTCGTGCGCTCAGGGCGGAGACGACGAGCGAGCCTGCGGGTGTGGTTGAAGTTGCCATATCTGTACAGTTCACCTAATTTAACTGTACAGATGGCGCGAATGTAAGGTCAATAGAAAATCAGACCTGTCTTGCCAGTACCAGGGTGATGTCGTCGGGTTGTTCGACCGCGCCGATCCACGCGTCGAGGGCGAGCATCACCTGGGTGGAGATGACCTCCAGCGGCTGGTCGCGGTAACGGGCGACGACCTCCATCAGGCGCGCCTCGCCGAACTCGCCGAAGTCGTTCTCCGGCTCGGTGACGCCGTCGGAGTAGGCGACCAAAATGTCGCCCGGCTGCATCGCGAAGCTGTCCTCCTCGTAGCGCATGCCGTCCATCAGTCCGATAACAGTGCCGCCATGGTCGAGGCGGCGGATCTTGCCGTCGCGACTGAGCACCAGCGGGGGCAGGTGGCCCGCGTTCGAGTAGGTGAGGCGCGCGGTCGCCGCGTCGTAGTGCGCGAGGAAGAGGGTCGCGTACTTCTCCGCCTGGGTGGTGCGGTAGAGATGGCGGTTGAGCAGCGAGAGGATGCGCCCGGGCGATTCGAAGAGTTTGCCGCTGTCGCCCGCGCGGCCCTCGCGGCTGGCGATAAGTCCGGCGAAGGTAGTGTCGCTGTAGACAAGGTCCTCGCTGGCCAGCCGGTAGGCGCGCACCGCAGAGTGCAGCGTGGCCATCAGCAGCGCGGCGGAGATGCCCTTGCCGCTGATGTCGCCGAGCGCGATGGCCGACGCCGGACTCCGGGCCGGGTGTGCCGTCGGGCTGGTCGGGGTGGCGGAAGATGAGGAAGTCGTAGTAGTCGCCGGAGACGGTGCGCGCAGGGCGGCAGACGCCGTGCAACTGCAGCGTGGGCAGATCGTGTTGCTGCTGAGGAAAGAGGTTGGCCTGGACCTCCTGCGCGATGGCGAGCTCGCTCTGCAGGCGCTCTTTTTCCTTTTGCTCAAGCAGCAGGCGTTCGAGCGAGCCGGTCATGCGGTTGAAGGAGCGTGCGAGTTCGCCGAGCTGGTCGGGGGTCTCGTTGCGCGGGACCGGGATGCGGTGCACGAAGTCGCCGCGGTCGACGCGCTGGGTGGCGGCGTAGAGGGCCGCGACCGAGCCAGTGATGTCGCGGCTGAGGCGGAGGGCCATAACCAGTGCCAGGGCCTCGATCAGCGCGAAGACGATGCAGAGAGCGATGAGGCCGTCGCGGATAGAAGTCGGTGAGGATGCCGCCAAGCGAACTGCCGAAGAGCTGGCGATAGAGCCGCGACGGTCGCGAGTGGACCTCGATCCGGCACGTTGTCGGGCTCGCCGGTGTCCCAGTCGGTGATGTCCATGGTGGAGATAAACGGGACGCGGAGGTCGTAGAAGTAGGCGGCATCGGGTTCGACGCCGCCGTAGATGGAGGTGTGCCGCATCCGGCGCGTCTCGACTTGCTGCTGCGGATTGCCGGTCATCAGCTCGGAGAGGTGCACACGGCCCAGGCCCTGCGCAACGACGTCCATCAGCACGCTATCGACGTGCAGGCTGTCGATCACGGTCAGCCGGTCGCCGCCTTCGATGTGGCGCTGGTCGACGGCGACGAGGTAGAGCTCATCGCCATCCAGCACCAGGCCGCGGAACTGGTTGCCGTGGAGGTCCGTGGCCCAGGCCGGGAGGCCGAGCGGGGCCAGCGGCGGTGTGATCGGGTTCTCTGTGGGCGCTACGGGCGGAGGACCGTAGAACGCAGGCAAGGGTGCGCCGTTGACGTAGATGGAGGTGTGCTGGTGCAGCCGTGCGAGCAGAGGGTCGGGCGCGACCTCGCCGAGGGCCAGCGTCTGGTCTGAAGTTTCGGTCGCGCTTTGGGTGGACTCGCCGGCCGTGGGCTGGGAGGCGGACGCAGCGGAGGATGCAGGACGTGGTCTGCGAAATCCGCCGGGTGGGCGATTGGGAGGGCGTTGGCCAGACGGCGGCGCCTGCGCGCGATCGCGCATATCGCGGGCGAGCCGCGAGATGCGGGAGGCATTCTCCACGCCCATCTCATCGAGCTCCTGATGCATGCGGCTGTCAGCGAGATGGATGGAGAACTGCCCGGCGGCGACGTAGGCGGAGACGGCGACCAGGGTGACGAAGAGGACTGCGGGTGCAAGGCCAATCAACAGGTAGGTCAGGATCAGTTTGCTGCGCAGGCTCCAGAGCAGATGCTTGTGGACCAGACGCCAGCCGAGCGGGACCGCCAGCGCAATCAGGGCCGCGCCGACCAGCACCTGCATCCAGGCGAAGCAGCACGCCGTGGAACGCAGGCACATGGCCCAGCAGCCAGAGCAGCCCGAACCAGAGCGCCAGCCAGAAGACTGCGCCGGCGATGCCGGTGGGCGGCTTGCGCTGCCACCACCGGCGCTGTGGCCGCTTGCCGGATTCAACATCGAATGGCATGGGGCTCATCTCGGCTGGGCGGCTTGCTCACGCTCTTCCTGTTTATTACTCGAGATCTTCCTGGCGCGCAACGGCGAGCGCGTAGCGGGTCGCGGAGAAGTGCGCTCCGGCGAGCAGCAGCAGGCCGGAGAGGAAGGCCCAGATCATCAGACTGACCGAGACATAGAAGGGGCCATAGACTGCGTGGAAGTCGAGGCGCGGGAGCACGAGGACGTAGAGGTATTTTGCAGCCTCCCAGAGCAGGCCGATCACGATGGCGGTGGGCAGCACGGCGCGCGGCGGGATCTTGCGGTTGGGCAGAATCCAATAGATGAGGAAGAAGATGAGGATTGCGGCGCAGGCGGCGAGCAGGCGCAAGGTGCGGCCGTTGAGGAAGTTGTAGACGAAGTTGTCGGTATGGCCGAAGAAGATCAAGCCGAGCAGCGACTCCTGCCCGGCAGTCAGCGCGACCGAGGTCATGGCGAGCATGCCGACCGCGAAGGCAAGGCCGATGGAGACGAGCTGGTTGTGCAGGTAGGAGCGGTTCTCGCGCACTCCCCAGACGGAGTTGAGCGCGACTTCCAGCGGCAGAAAGACGCCGGTGGAGCTGATCAGGAGCATGATGACGGAGTAGATCTGCGTGCTCTTGTGCGGATGCGCCAGCAGCAGCATGTTGCGCATGATGAAGTCCTGGTTCGAGGGCAGGAAGGTCGTCATCATCTGGCCGACCACCTGCTCCATGGTGCTGGAGTGGAAGACCTGACGCGAGATCGTGAGCATCATGACGATGAACGGGAAGAGCGAGAGGATGACGTTGGCGGCGACCGAGAAGGCGTAGGTGTGGACCTCGGTCCTGACCATGTAGTGGGCCAGCGCGAGCAGCTGCGGGCCGAGCCCGTCGGCGCGGACTACGGGGCGCACCTCGGCGATGGGGACGGCTGTTTGTGTGTCTTGCGATTCGGCGGGGCTATCGATTCGACATCGCGCTGATGTGTGCTCCCGGCGGCGAGGCGTACTCGCCGAACGTGACTTCGATGCTAGCAGAGGCCTGAGACTGCATTCGAAGTCGGGGCCAGGCGGCGAGGATTTGCGTGCGCGCCCACACGGCTGATTCGCGCAGGACTTCGTCTGTCGTCTGCTCGGCCCACTTGTCGAGTTGGGGCAGGAAGCGGCGGTTCGCCGCTGTTGCCCATGGCGATGGCGACGTTACGCAGGAGGCGCTTGCGCCCGGTGCGTTCGAGCGGCGAACCCTTGAAGTGACGCTTGAAGTCTTGCGCGTCCATTGAGGCGAGCCAGTCGAGCGCGGGGTTGATGAGCTCGGGGCGGGCTGCATGTCGGGATGTACGCTGATGGGGGGCTTTCGGTTCCCGTTGTTTCCGTGTCTCTCGCTTCCGTTCCAGGGGCAGACATCCTGGCAGATGTCGCAGCCGAAGACCTGGCGGCCGATCTGGGGGCGCAGGCCTTCGTCGATCGCGCCCTTCTTCTCGATGGTGAGGTAGGCGATGCAGCGGGAGGCGTCCATCTCGCGCGGGGCGGCGGGGTCCTTTGCGCCGAGCAGCGCGCCGGTGGGGCAGGCGTCGATGCAGCGGGTGCAGGTGCCGCAGCGGTCGGGCGCGAGAGTGTAGCTAGCTGCGCATTCGGCTGATTGGGTGCTGGTTCCTCGGCCGGCTCGATGTCGAGGCGCAGCGAGGTGACGATGACGCCGAGCAGAAGCCATGAGCCAAGCCGCTGGTTGATGACGCAGGTGTTCTTGCCGATCCAGCCGACGCCCGCCCGGGCGGCGAAGCTGCGTTCGAGGATGGGGCCGGTGTCGACGTAGCAGCGGGTGGTGCAGGGGGCTTGCGCCAGCAGGCCCGCTTCGATGCGGCGCAGGCGGCTGAGCAGCTCGTCGTGATAGTCGGTGGGGAGCAAGCGCGCTCTCGCCGTCTCTGCGCCTGCCCGCTCCAGGCGTAGCGTGCGATCCAGCCGGTGCCGAGCGGCGCGGGATCGATGGAGAGCGGCGCGTCGGCGTTGTAGTTGAGCGCGCAGACGATGACGGAACGCGCCCACGGCATCGGGACGTTGAGCGAGCTGCGGACCAGCGTTCCGGCTTCGTCGCGGCGCTTGAGGTAATCCATCTCGCCCGCGCGGCCAGCGTCGACCCAGGCGGCGAAGCGCTGCGACGTCCTCCGCGGAGGCCGGTTCGCTCGGCTCGCGGCACGCCGGCGACGCCCGCCGCGTCGAAGCCTGCTTCGCGCGCAGCTTCGTCGAGCCAGCGGCGCAGCTCCGGAGTCCATGTGGTGGATGAGTCAGGCTGCATTGCGAGTCAGGGACCTCTGCGGCGGGTTAGGCGCCGCTGGGTCTAGCGTAAATCCCCTACAATCGTAGAGGGTGAGAATCCATCGACAGGGACCACAATATATTGAGCGAGAACGATACAACGCCCATCGACGCAGTGCTGTTCGACTACGGCCAGGTGCTCTCCGGGCCACCTGACCCAGCGGCCTGGGCGCGCATGCGCGCGGTGACCGGACTAGGTGAAGATGCGCTGCATGAAGGCTACTGGGCGTTTCGTCACGAGTATGACCGCGGCACGCTGACCGGGCGTGCCTACTGGCACGCGGTCGCGAATCACGCAGGGGTTACATTCGATGCGGAGCAGGTTGCGGCGCTGCTCGATGCGGATGTCGATCTGTGGACGCAGCTGAATCTGCCAATGGTGGAGTGGGCGGCGCGGCTGCAGAGTGCGGGGATGCGCACCGGCATCCTGTCGAACATCGGCGACGCGATTGCGGATGGGATTCTCGCCAGATTGCCGTGGCTTGCGAGGTTCGATCACTGCACGTGGTCGTATGCGTTGCGAATGGCGAAACCTGAGGCGGCAATTTATGTCGCGACCGCTGAGGCGCTCAAGACGCCACCTGCGGGGATTCTCTTCATCGACGATAAGGAAGAAAACATCGCAGCCGCGGAGGCGGCAGGGATGCTCGCGATCCACTACACGGGCCATGCGGAGTTCGAGGACACGATGCGTGCGCGCGGCTTTGGGATGTTGCTCGAAATGGGACTCGAAATGGGGATGAACCCGAAGAATGCGCAAGCCCTCCGAGACTCCGCACAGGTACCCGCCGCTGAGTCGTTGGCGAAGTAGCGATACCTCAAATCCAATTTGGGACTATAGTTAGTTTCACTTGATCCGAGGGTTTCAGACCACGACAACTCAACCTGTTCGATTCCATGGAAGTATTAAGGGCAGGCTGCACTCAGAGTAACGCCGCAGCCAGATGACCATGATGAGTTCCGTTCAGACCGTGAGGTCCGCGCAGGCGGCTTCGATCTTCGAGGGTGGTCGTCGATGGGCGCGCGCGGGAGCAAGATGGTTGCTGGCGTTGTGCGTGTTGTTTGGGCTTGCCTCCGGAGTGGATGCTCAGGAGCCGGTGCAGACCGGACCGCAACAGCTGGCGTTCGCGGGGCTTCGCGCGGTGGCGTACGAAGGCCAGATCAATGCCGTGCAGACGGATAAGTCAGGCAATCTCTACCTGCTGATCGATCAAGAGGACGGCGTGCGGCTGCTGAAGACGGATGCGGCCGGGGCCAATGTGCTCGCGCAGGCGCAGATCGGTGCGAAGGGCGACATCGGGCTGGCGATGGCGCTCGATCCGGCGGGAAATGTCTATGTCACAGGCACGACAACCTCGGGAGCGATGACGGCGACCGCGGGCGCGGCGTTTCTTACGCCTTCGGGCAGTTCCATTAATTCCTTCGTCGCCAAGTTCGACGGCAGCCTGAATACCGCATTCATCACATTCGCCGGCGGCGGACAGATGGCCGCGAGCGGGATTGCCGCGACGGCAGATGCAGTATTCATCACCGGCAGCATCTTTGCGGCGACGCTGCCGGCGACGCCCGCTGGAATTATTCAGGCACCTGCGTTTGGCAGCACGCAGAATGGCTTTGTCGAAAAGCTTTCTGCCTCCGGCGCGACGTTGCTCTATGCAACTTATCTGAGCGGGGTCAACGGCAACACGACGCCCACGTCCATCGCAGCAGATTCATCTGACGACGCGTACATCGCGGGCATCACCACCTCGGCGGGCTATCCTACGGTCGCGGCTGTTGTGCCGGCGATGCTGGTTTCGGGATCGCTCGGCCCAGTCTCAGGTTTTCTTACCAGGCTGACACCCGCGGGGAACGGTATCACCTTCTCAACGTATATTCCTGGCGCGGGGATCAGCTCGCTGGCCATCGACACAACTGCGGGGAACCTGCTGCTCTCGGGTCCGGTGTCGCTGGGCCAGTTTCCCGTGGCGAGCATCTCCGCGCCGCTGACAGCCACTACGTATCAAGTATTGCTGCGCATGACGATGGATGGCAGCTCGGTGCTGGGATCGACCGTGGTTGCGGCGGGCTCGCAATCTTTCGTTGCGGCGGGTGCGTCCGGGACGGCGTGGGTCGATGGGGCGCTCGGCCTGCCGCTGTTACCTCTGACGCCGCTGGCTACGATTGGCAATAGCTTTGCGGCCGATGTTAACGCGGCGAATGTGGTCGACCAGACAGCTCGCTTCGGCGGCTTGTCAGTGTCGAATCCAGGCTATGCAGGGGCCCCGGTGGCGCTTACCAGCGTAGCGGTGAGTCCGGCCGGCGAGGCGATTGTGGCCGGCGGTTTTGCTCCCTATGCGAGTGAGAGTCTGCTGGCGACGCAGACCTTCGATCTGCCGCTGGAAAATGCTCCGACGGCGGCGTTTCCTTCAACGGTGCGGGGCGCGGTGCTTCCAGCGTCTGCCTGCGCCGGAAGTCTATGCGCGGGTTCGGCCGCGTATCTGGCGACGCTCGTTGTCCCCGGGAGTGCGGTGGCAGCGAATGCAGCACTCGCTCTCTCGGTGGATGACTCGCCGAACCTTACGCTGCGCAATCTGGGCTCGGCGGAGGCGACGGGCGTGGCAATCTCTGTGAGCGGCTTCAGCTTCGCCAGCAACTGCGGGGCAACACTGCGTGCGGGCGGCGAGTGCAGCATTGGGCTTACCGGTAGCGGGCCGGGCAACGTTACGGTTGTAGCCGGCAACGCGACGACACAGATAGCGGCGCTTCCTGCGCTTGCAGCTGGTGTGGCGCAAGCGCCGGTGGTCGTCTCGCCCAAGGAGCTTGACTTTGGGATTGTGAGTTCGGCCGGTGGTACGGTCGCTCAGACTATAACGGTTACAAATCTCACCGCGCAGAGCCAGACGTTTACTTCCGCGCTTAACATCAGCGCAAAAGCCACGCTGCCATATACCCTTGCGCAGACGGCAACCGACTGCGCGCCCGCGGGAGCGGCCAACACATACTCACTGGCTCCCGGCGCCGCTTGCCACATCACGATTGGCCTGACCGCATCCAACACGGCGGCCAATGACGGCCCAATCCAGCAGAACTGGATGGTGGGCGGACGCTACGTCTTGCTCACGGCGTACGGGCAAGCGGCTGCGCTCTCGCTCTCCGCTGGGGAGATCGACTTCGGCACGCAGTATGTGGGCGGGCTGAAGCTGCCACGCTATCTCTATCTCTCGAACAACTCCACGGCCGCAATCTCGCACGCCGCAGTAGCGCTGCCGAACACTGCGCCCTTTACGGTCACCGACCGATGTCCGGGGACGCTTGAGCCGCTTACCGTGTGCCAGCTGCAACTTGCTTACAAAACTGCGGCAACAGCTTCCGCCGATGCGGTGACTTTGTTGCTCGATCAGGGGTTGACCGCTCTGGTGACGGGGCGGTCGTTGCCGCAGCCCTCGCTGACTGGGGCGAGCGTCAATCCGAATCTCAGTGTCTCGGCAACGTCGTTCAGCTTCGTTAACGCAGTGGTGGTGACCGGCGTATCGAACGCCACGCAGACGTTGACCATCCAAAACACGGGCGCGTCATCCTTCGTGCTTTCGCTGGCGCTCACAGGCGACTTTATCGACACGACCAACTGCGGTGCGACGCTGGCGGGCGGGGTCTCGTGCAGTGTGGTCTTCAGCTTTGCTCCATCGCAGCCGGGCACGCGTCAGGGACTGCTTGCCGTTACCGCGAGCGCGGGAACTTCGCCGGTGTACGTAACGTTGACGGGCATGGGCACCGGTATCCTTTCGCCGGCAAGCGTTGGGAACGGCACGCTGGAGTTCGGGGCAGTGGCGGTGGGCCAGCCTCTGGTGCAGTGGTACAAGGTCACGCAGCCGTTCACCAGTCTCGCGGTTGAGACGACGTCAAGCAGTGGGACACCGTTTACCGCGGTGCTAGTCGAAGACATAGGCTACGGACATGGTGAGCTGCCGAGCAGCGATTTTTCAACGGCTGAGGAGGGGACATGTCTCAACTGCTGGCTGGGTGTGCAGTTTACGCCAGCTACGGCGGGCCGCGTCACCGGGACGCTCACGCTTGCGTCGACAATCGGAGGAAACCCCTATGTACTCGCGCTCGCAGGCAGCGGACTGCCGCTCACTGGGTTACTGCTGACGCCGGCGAGCCAGGACTTTGGGCCGGTCCCAATCCACAGCACCAGCGGCAGCGAGCTGTTTACGCTGACCAATCTGGTTTCGGGCGGGAACGCAGTGAGTGTCGCATCGCCCTTACTCACCGGCGACTTCGGAGTTTCAAGCGCTGCAAGCGGCGGTGCGGCCTGCGGAGGGACACTGGCTTACACTGCGTCCTGCTTCGTCGAGGTTGCCTGTGCGCCTACGGCTGCCGGGCCGGAGACGGGGACGGTCACCTTACAAACGGGGAGTGCCTCCGCGACGGCACTGCTGACCGGCTATGGCTCGCCTGACCCGGGAGCTTCGCTGAATCCAACGGCGCTGATCTTCAATAATGTGCCTGGCGCAACGTCGACCCAGCAGAGCGTCACGCTCACCAACACCAGCGGGGCCGCGGAGCAGATTGGCACTGTTACTTCGACTACCAGCGGCGGGGGCGCTTCAAGCTTTGCGGCCACAACTTCCTGTGGCGCGCTGGCTGCGGGAGCCAGCTGTACCATTTCGGTTACATTTACGCCGGCGACCGGACCGGCGGCGGGGGTACTGACGATTCCCGTCACCAGCAATGTGGGCGGGGTTGCCGTGCTGACCACCCTGAGCGTGCCGCTGACCGGTGCTTACACCGAGGAGAATGCAGGGCTGGAGATTGTACCCGGCGATATGGACTACGGGCCGCAGACGACCGGCGTGGTGGGCGAGACGCTGCAATTTACTATCAACAATCTCACAGCGAAGTCTCTGGCCCTGAGCGTTTCGCTGCCGCGGCAGTTTGTGCTCGCCGGCTCGCTCTGCTTGACGCTGGCGCCCAATGCGGCTTGTAACTTTTCCATCTCCTTCCTGCCGATTGCGGGCGGCGATATTACAGGCACGATCTCCGTCCAGGGCACACCTTTGGACGGCTCGACGACGCTGAACGGGTTGGGATATGTTGAGGGCTTCGGAATCGGCAGCGGCGCGCTTTCAGTAACTGGAGCGTTGCAACCCGGCGAATCGCTGGCGTTTGGACAAGTGCCCTCGGGCCAGACGGCGCAGCAGGTGCTGACTCTGACCAATGCGTCCTCTGTGCAGCCGCTGACCATTCGCCGAATTACCAGCGATTGGCCTTTTCTCGCGACCAACACCTGCGGCGCCACACTTGCGCCCACGCAGAGCTGCACAATCACACTCACCTACACACCACTCAACCAGGTGGCGACCGGCACGGAATCGCCGCCATCGACCACCGACACGGGAACGCTGGTGATCGAGAGCGATTCGGCCTCGAGCCCCGACCTGATTAACCTGAGCGGCAGCTCCACTCCGGTCTCGGTGGCATTGCCGTCGGATGCCGCACCGCTGGCGGCATTTGTGCCATCGCAGAGTTCGCTTACATTTCCCAACACCACGGTGGGGGATGCCTCCACGACGCAGAGCGTCACCCTGACCAACACCGGCACAGCCACACTAACCATCCTGGGGCTTCAGACATCGGCTGACTTTTCGGCCTCAACCAACTGTTCCACACTGGTTGCCGGAGCGAGCTGCATAGTAACGGCCGGGTTTACGCCGCAAAATTCGTCGCAGGCTGGGACGGGCGCGGGCATGCGGATCGGGGCCGTGGAGATCTCTTCGAACTCAAGTACGTCGCTTGAGTTCATCTCGCTGGTCGGCGTCGCCAGCGCGCCTACGCTCTTGCTCAGTCCTGCTTCGTTGAGCTTTGGCAGTGTGCTGCTGGGCGCGAGCGAGACGATGGGTGAGCAGATCAGCAACACGGGCGCGGGTGCGGTGACGTTCAGCGGTATCAGCGCTACGGGTGACTACAGCGTCGCGAGCAGCTCTTGTCCGTCTACAGGAGGCGCGCTTGCCGCAGGGGCAAGCTGTAGCGTGCAGGTTAGCTTTCTGCCGCTGCAGACAGGCACGCTCAGCGGCACGCTTTCGATTACGAGCTCGGCGACTTCGCTTCCGCTGACTGTGCCGCTCACTGGTGTGGGAGTGCAGTCCTACTTGAAGATATCTCCCACAGGCCTCGGGTTCGGGTCTATCGCAGTCGGTGCCTCGTTGACACAATCGTTCACGCTGGCAAACACAGGGGCGACCGCAATCACCAAAGTCGGCACGTCAATCACTTCGGGCGCAGGCGACTATGCGATCACCGGGCCGTGTGCAGTCGTTGTGCTTGCGGCCGGGGCAAGCTGCTCGGTTACCGTGACATTTACTCCGTCGACAATTGGGTCGCGACCGGGAACGCTGACCGTAATAAGTTCGGATATAAGTTCGCCTGCTGCGGTGCCGCTGACCGGAACAGGAGCGGCTGGCGGGACATTTACGCTGACGGTGAATGGAGGCAGCAGCGCCTCGGTCACGGTCGCGAGCGGCAGCGGAACTCCTGCAACCTATGGGTTGTCGGTGACGCCGGGCAATGGCTTCGGTGGGACTGTCGTGCTGAACTGCACGCCGGTGATTGCGGCAACATGGGCGTCGTGCTCGATCCTGCCGTCGAGCGTAACATTGGCCGGCACTGCACAGAGCGCAACCGCCACGATTAACACAGTCACGTCGGTTCCCACCGCGTTGACTATCTCGCCGAAGAGTCCGCAGCTTCGCAGCACACGTGAGGCGGAAATTTGTCTGGCGCTTCCAGTGATGCTTTTTGTGTGGAAGACGCGCAAATCGCCACGCCGGGCTTGGCGAAGATGCGTGCCGGTGGCGTGGGGGATCATTTTGACGATCGCATTGCTCTCCGCCGGAGGGTGCGGGGGCGGCGGCGGGGCGAGCAGCTCAAACTCTGGCCTCCGATATGTCGCGCCGGGGACCTACCAGTATCAGGTGACGGGAAGCTCGACCAATGGCAGCGCACAGATTACCCAGACAGTGACGCTCAACCTTATCGTGCAGTAGAAGCGGTGGCCGCAAGCGGAATGCGGACCTGTTCGACGATCTCGATGCCGAAGCCCTGCAGCGCGGGGACATGGGTGGGCGTGTTGGTGAGCAGGCGGATGCGGTGGATGCCGAGGTCGGAGAGGATCTGGCCGCCCAACCCAATCTGGCGCAGAGTCCTCTGTGCCCGCTGGCCCGGCTCTTCGCTCGCCCACTTCGATCTTGGGTCGCGATGCAACAAAAGTCCATGTGGCAAAGCCGCGGAGTTTGCGGGGCGATCGATCGCGAAGCCGCGATGACCGTTGTGCAGATAGATCAGCGCGCCCCGTCCCGCCTCCGCGATCATGCGCAGTGAGCTGTCCACAATAGCACGGCAGTCGCACAGGGTTGTGGCGAAGACATCGCCGGCCAGGCAGTGGGTGTGGACGCGCACGAGAATTGGCTGGGCGTCTTCGCCGCTAGTGTCGCCCCCTACATCGCCAAAGACCAGTGCGACGTGGGACTCCGCACCATCGACCTCGCTCTCGTAGGCGATCATGCGAAAGTCGCCGCAGGGGGTGGGCAGCGTGGTCTCGGCGACGCGGTGGATGTAGCGCTCGTGCTGCAGGCGGTAGCGGATCAGCGAGGCGACGGTGAGCATCTTGAGCTTGTGCTCGGCGCAGAACTTGATGAGGTCGGGAACGCGCGCCATGGTGCCGTCCTCGTTCATGATCTCGCAGATGACGCCGGCAGGGATGAGGCCGGCCATGCGCGCGAGATCGACCGATGCTTCGGTCTGTCCGGCGCGCACAAGCACGCCGCCTTTGCGCGCGCGCAGAGGAAAGACATGGCCGGGACGCGCGAGGTCCTGCGCGGTGGAAGCGGGATCGATGGCGACGCGGATGGTGTGCGCGCGGTCGGCCGCGGAGATGCCGGTGGTGACGCCTTCGCGAGCCTCGATGCTCTCGGTAAACGCGGTGCCGAAGCGCGAGGTATTCTCAGCGGTCATGGGACCGAGGCGGAGGTAGTCGGCGCGCTCCTCGGTGAGGGTGAGGCAGATGAGGCCGCGGCCGAAGCGCGCCATGAAGTTGATGGCCTCGGGCGTGACGAACTCGGCGGCGAGGGTGAGGTCGCCCTCGTTCTCGCGGTCCTCGTCGTCGACGACGACGACCATGCGGCCGGCGCGTATCTCTTCGAGCGCTTCCGGGACAGTGGCGAAGTTGGAGTTCGTTTCGGGCATAATATCACGTTTATAAGGATACTCTGTTGCCTCGGCGCAGGGCTGCCTTGGCATGGGGCCGTCAGGGCTTGGCGGGCATGGCCTTGATCGCGATCGCGTTGGGCGAGCCGCCCGCGGGCAGGATGGTGAAGAGCGCGGGGCCGTTTTTGTCCGCCGTGCGGATGACGGAGACGTCGCCGGAGTGGGCGTCGGCGGCAAGCAGCAGATGCTGGTCGGCGGAGAAGGCGAGCGCGTCGGGCGCGGGGCCGGTGGGAACGCGAACGATGCCGCCCTGTATGCCGTCGTCGATGCTCCAGACATTGACGGAGTCGGCGCCGAAGTTGGAGACCCACAGCGTGCTGTTGTCTGCGCCGACGATGCCGAAGGCGGGCTTGTTGCCGATGGGATAGGTGCCTCCGACCTCGTTGTTCCCGGTGTCGATCTCGGAGAAGGAGCCGGAGCCGAAGTTGGAGCAGAAGATCTCGCCGCCGTCGGGCTTGAGCGCGAGCTGCACCGGTGTGTCGCCGACGTCGAGCAGCGTGAGCAGGTGGTCGGTGAGCAGCGAAGGGTCTTGCTTCGCCGCCCAGGAGTCGGGCGCGGCGGCGAGCGAGACCGCCATCACCTGATGGCCGCCGGAGCAGGCGATGAAGGCCTTCGAGGAGTCGTGGCAGAATGACTGCGTCGGTCGCGCCAGGGCAGCCGGAGAAGACAGCGCGGAGACGCGGCAAGTTGCGGGCAGCGACTTGGGTGCGGGTTTGGGCAAGTTGGGATGAGGCCGTGGGCTATCAGCGGGGGCGGTGTAGGGGACGACGGCGAAGATGGAGACGCTGCCGCTGCCGCGGTTGGTGACCACTAGGGACCGCATGTCGGGGGAGATGCGCGCGAGGCCGGGCTGCTCGCCGGTGCCGGCAACGCCGATCTCGCGGCGCTGGTCGAGGTCGATCACGCTGACGGTGTTGGAGCCGCTGTTGGCCACGTAGGCGCGATGGCCGGCGGCGTCGACGTCGATGAAGTAGGGCAGCTTGTGAACGGGGATGGTGGCGACGACGCGGTTGGCGTTGGTGTCGATGACGGAGACCGAGCCGTTGCCCGACGCGGTGCCCGCGTTGACGACGTAGACCTCGTTACGCATGGGGTTGGCGGCGAGGCCGGTGGGCTGGGTGCCGACCTGCAGGGTGCGGTCCTGGCGCAGGTAGACGAGGTCGAGCACGGAGACGGTGTTGGCGGCGCCGTTGGAGACGTAGGCGAACTCGCGGTAGCCGGCGGGTACGTCGGGAAAGCGGTTGCGATGGCAGCCCACAGGCAGAAGCAAGTGCGAGGAGAGCCGCTGTGTTTGCGAAGGATCGGTCGCGGTGTAGTTTGGAGCGTGCCGCACGCATAAATGATAAAAAGAATTGCACTTCCGCGAGTCTATTGCATTTCTCCGGCTTTCGGCACGCCTGTGAGGGGGGTTATCGAGCGAGGGACAAGCGACTCGCAGAGAAACCTTTTTCAGGCAAGCGGGTTTATCTGAATGTGCGAGGTTTCGGTCATGCCGAACCCCCAAGCACCGAACAGCCCTTCTCGGACAACGAGGCCGCGGGCAAAACGGCTTCGTTGCTTTTTGTTTTGAAGAGATGCAACTCGCGAATTGTTGTTCGGTCTACGAGTCGTCGCGCGGGCCGGTCGGCAGCCCAGAGGCGCGCGCATTCTTTCCCGTCTTGAACCAATGCCACGCAATCCACGCGGCGTATCCTCCCTGGATCAGCCATGCGGCAACGTAGGCGTAGAGCAGGTGGTGGGCCTCCATGCTGCGTGCCGAATATCCAGCTCAGTTTCATTGCGCAATCTCCAGCGAGGCTTCAATCGCCTGTAGCGCGGTGTCCTGCTCAATTTGCTGGCGGCGGCGTTCCAGCGCATAGCGAAACGTCAGCAGAAAGATGCCCCACATCGCCCAGCCGATCACGTTCCATATCAAACGCCGGCATCATAGAGGGGTCGATGCCGCGAGTCCGGCCCGCCGAAAAAGACCGGCGCGGGATGCTGGGTGCGCCACCACTGGATCGACATATAGACGATGGGCACGTCGATGGCGGCGAAGACCGAAAGACGGCCGCGAGCGTGTGCGTCTGCCCGGTGGCCGAGAGCTTGCGCAGCATCAGGTAACTGACGTAGAGCAGCCAGAGCAGCAGCATGCTGGTGAGGCGCGCGTCCCAGGTCCACCAGATGCCCCACGCTGCGCGGCCCCAGAGCATTCCGGTCAGCAGGCAGATGCTGGCGTAGACGACCGTGACCTCGGCGGACGCGATGGCTACGGCGTCGGCGGTGAGCGCCTTCAGCGGATCGCGGCTGCGCCAGTAGAGATAGCAGAGCGAGGCCCCGAAGTTGACGTAGGGGAAGAGCAGGCTCAGCATCGAAGTGGGGACGTGGTAGTAGAAGATGCGCTGCACGTTGCCCATCGTCGCTTCCGTCGGCGCCACCAGCAGCCCAAGCCGCGTGGCGTGGACGATCGCGGCAAGCGTCAGGAGAAACCAGACGAACGCCAGCCAGACCGTAGATGCGGGAGCGCGTCACGATGCTCCTGATTTTAGCTCGAAACGCGGGGCGCGATGTGATTTGGCTCACAATCCGCTTCAGTTAGGTTTCATTATTTTGCAGGAGCGCTACTCCGCGCTGAGAGCGGTCTCGAAGAGCAGCAGGCAGACGGTGGTGAAGGCGATGTTGTAGGCGATCAGCAGGCGGATCCACGGGCCGGGCTCGAACTCGCCGGAGAGGATGCCGGTGGTGGCCTGCATCATGCCCAGCAGCGCGGGGATGGAGATAGGGAAGAGGATGAGCGGAAGCAGCAGCTCGCGGTTGCGCGTGCGCAGGCCGAGCGCGGCGAAGAATGTGCCGTTGCAGACCAGCGCCCACGTGCCCAGCGGCATCACGACGGCGAGCATCCAGCCCTGGCCGAGCGCATGCAGGTTGTAGAAGACGATGAAGAGCGGAGCGAGCACCGCTTCTACCACAGCGACGAAGAGGAAGTTGGCCAGCGCCTTGCCGAGGAAGAGCGCGGAGGGTGGCGAGGGCGACATGCGCTGCGCCTCGAGGACGCGGTTGCGCTGCTCGCGCGTCCACGACTGGTTGAGCGCGGTGACCGAGGCGAATAGAAGCGCGACCCACAGAATGCCGCCGGCGATCTGGCGCGACATCGCCGCCGTTGGGTCGAACGCAAAGGCGAAGACGACCACCACCAGCAGCGCGAAGAAGAGCATGCCGTTGATCGAATCGCGCGAACGCCACTCGATCTGGAGGTCTTTGCGCAGATGGTTGAGTACATGGCCGGCGTAGGTCATGCGCGCGCCTCGTGACACGCCGAGGTTGATGTGTTCTTGGTGAGGTCGGCGAGGATCGCGCCGGTAGCTCGGAGGTAATCCGCAGGAGTGAGCAGGAGCTGCAATCCGCGCTGGCCGGCAGAGACGGAGATGATGTCATGCAGCTCGATCGTCTCGTCTGCATAGGCAGGGAAGCCGGTGCGCGCGGCCATCACAGTCACTCCGCCGCGCACGTAGCCGGTGAGAGGCTCGACATCCTTGAGCGAGGCGAGTTCAATCTTCTTCACGAAGGCGGCGTGCGCCAGCTTCTTGAGATCGAGTTCCGCATCGCCGGGAATGACCGCGAAGAAGTGGGTTGTGTCGCGTGCGCCGGAAGCCGGGGTGGCTCGTGTCAGCAGCGTCTTGAAGACCTGCTCCGCGGGCAGGCCGATCTTGCGCGCGACCGAGATCGCGCTCAGATCGTCGGGGTCGACCTCGTACGTCCGCATCTCGTACGCGATGCCCAGCGAGTCGAGCAGCCGCGCGGCGTTGGTCTTCGATGGGCTTTGCGATCTTCATCGCGGCCTATAATCCCACCGAATGCGCTGGCGGCGTATCCGTGGAGGAGACGATGGAGCCGGCGCGCATGGTCAGCGTCGTATCGGCGAGCGGCTCGGCGAGGTGCGCCTGGTGGGTGGTGAGGATGATGGTGCGCGCGCCCGGGTTCGCGTCGGGTTGTCGCGTGCGACGCGAGCGCGTTCGACCGGCCAGGTGCGGAAGTCCAGCAGCAGCTCGACCATGTGACGGGCGGAGGCGACGTCGAGATTCGAAAACGGCTCGTCGAGCAGAAGCAGCTCAGGGTCGGTCTGCAGCACCCGCGCCAGCGAGGCCCGCTGCCGCATGCCCTGCGAGTACTGGCCGACCGGCCGGGTGAGCGTGGGATCGAGCCCGACCGCGCGCAGCGCCATCTCCGGCGAGGCGGTGCAGCTGCAAGCAAAGCCGCGTTGCAGCTGCAGCGACGCGAAGTAGCGCAGGTTCTCCATCGCCGAAAGCTCGTCGTAGAGCATGGCCTCGTGGCTCATGTAGGCGATGCGGCGGCGCTGCTTGTGCGGCTCGTCGTGAGAAGACCTGCAACCGCTGCCGCGCGTGGGCGCGATAAGCCCGGCCAGCAGGCGCAGCAGCGTGGACTTGCCCGCGCCGTTGTCGCCCAGGATCATGGTGCAGGAGCCGGGCGCGAACTCAACCGACACCTTGCGCAGCGCGGCGAAGTTCCCATAGAGCTTGGAGACTTCGACGAGCGATGCGGCGGCGGCGTTATGACCCTCGGCGGGTTGTCTTTCAGCTGTCTGCATCCGGTCTCATGCGAGTATAGAACCATCCCGTTCGACCCATCCCGCTCACCTAAGGAGCATCGCTGTGTTCTCTCTCCCCAAGTTCATTTTCGCCGCCGCAGTCTTGAATATGTGTGCGATCTTTGGCCCGGCAGCTTTGGCGCAGCAGACCGCACTGCCCCCGGCAGACCGCACACTGGCGCGGGACGTCTTTCAGCAATTGATTGAGACCAATACGTCGCACTCCGTGGGCAGCACCACGGTGGCGGCGGAGGCGATGCGCAAGCGCCTGCTGGATGCGGGTTTCGCGCCGGAGGATGTGGTGGTGCTGGGGCCGGACGACCGGCACGGCAATCTGGTCGCGCGCTATCGCGGCGTCGCAGGCAGCACGAAGAAGCCCATGCTGATCATCTGCCACCTGGACGTGGTGGAGGCGAAGCGCGAGGACTGGACCACCGACCCGTTTCAGTTCGTCGAGAAGGACGGCTACTTCTATGGGCGCGGGACGCAGGACATCAAGGAGTCGGACGCGGCCTCCATCGTGAGTTTTATCCGGCTGAAGCGCGAGGGCTTTGTTCCCGACCGCGACATCATCCTCGCGCTGACTGCGGGCGAGGAGGGCGGCGAAGACAATGGCGTCGCCTGGCTGTTGCAGACCCATCGCCCGATGATCGATGGCGAGTTCGCGCTCAACGCCGACGCCGGCGGGCTGACCACCCACGATGCCAAGCCGCTGGAGCTGGGAGTCGAGGCGACCGAGAAGCTGTATGCCGACTTTCAGCTTGACCGCAACCAATCCAGGCGGTCACAGCTCAGTCCCAACCAGGGACAACGCGATTTATCATGTGGCCGATGCGCTGGGGCGGATCGAGCGATACACCTTTCCGTTTGAGCTGAATGACGTGACGCGGGCGTATTTTGTGGCGATGGCGAAGGTGGTTGACGGCCAGCAGGCCGCGGACATGCGGGCGATCGCAGGGCCCGCGCCCAGTGTTGCCGCTGAGGCGCGGCTCTCGGAAGACCCGCATTACAACTCAACCATGCGCACCACCTGCGTGGCCACGGAGATGACTGCAGGCCACGCTCCCAACGCGCTGCCGCAGAGCGCCGTGGCCAACGTCAACTGCCGCATCCTGCCGGGGCATACGCCGGCGGAGGTGCGCGCGAAGCTTCGCGAGCTGATCGCCGACCCCAAGGTCGAGGTGAACGCTGGATACCAGCGTGGCCTCCGACAGCAAGGAGAGCGACATGTCCATCACGCCGCCACCACTGAATAAGGAGGTCTTCGACGCGCTTCACGACGTGACAGAAGAGATGTTTCCAGACACGCCCATCATTCCCGAGATGGAGACTGGTGCGTCCGACAGCAAGCTTACGATGGCCGCTGGAATTCCCAGCTATGGCTTCAGCGGTATGGGCGTCGATGACGACGACGATCGCGCACATGGCAAGGACGAGCGCATTCGCGTGGAGGCGTTCTATACCGGCGTGCAGTTCGACTATCTGTATCTGAAGCGCCTGACCGGATGGAAATAGAGGACTGACCGGAGGGAAGTAGAGCGCGGCGAGCTACTTTGCAATCTGCGGTGGGAGCACAGCCGTCGCCGTATTTGTCGGCTTGGCATCGGCCGCGGGCGCGTACTTGGAGGCGCATTTGGCCTGGAGCTGGGTCGCGTGGAAGACGCCGTCGCGACCGTAGGTGCCAACCGCGAGGGCCTGCGCGTCATCCTTAAAGGTATCGGGCGGCGGCTCGGAGCCCTGATAGTTGACGCGCAGCGTCTTGCCCTGCTCGGCCAGGGTGAACCGGACGTCCATGCCCACGCGCTGGATGCTTCCAGGGGCGACATTGCCCGCCACGCGCAGGTTGCGCGTGTAGGCCTTGTTGCCCATCGCGTTCAGCTCGCTGATGGTGACGTAGTAGCTCTTGGTGTCGCGCACGCCGGTGTAGGCGAGCCAGCTGACGGTCGCGAGGATGACCACTGCGGCAACAAGAATCCTGGTGGGCGGCATTCCGCGCATGGATTGATTCTACCAACACCCAACGGCGCGTCCCTGTGATGGAGGTCACTTCTCCTATAATGGCAGTTCCACCATATGAAGCGGATTTCTTTAATCTTACCGGTTTTCTCCTGGGTCTACTTTTGCTGCCGGTGGTCCTGTATCTCTACCTGGCCTTCGGCAGGCCGCCAGTCGCGACGGCCGACCAGCCGTTTCCGCTGGAGGCGCGGATCGTTGAGATTCCGCTGGAGGCGCGCATCAAACGCGAGATGCCGACAGCCTCACCGATCCCCGCAAGCGACGACAACCTGAACGCAGGCGCTGGCATCTACGAGGACAAATGCGAGGAGTGCCACGGGACCGCCGATTCCCCCTCGGCCATTGGCCGCACGATGTTTCCCCAGGCGCCGCAGTTCTGGATCAAAGGCACGCCCGGCGCGATGAATGTAGGCGACGATCCGGTGGGCGAGACCTACTGGAAGGTGAAGCACGGCATCCGGCTGACGGGCATGCCGGCCTATGGCAAGGCGCTCTCGGAGACCCAACTGTGGCAGGTGAGCCTGCTGCTCTCCATGGCCAATATGCCAAATATGCCGTTGCCGGCAGAAGCTGCGAAGACGGTGGGGCAGTAGTTTGCTGGCTGGCAGGAGGGCCAGTGTGACATAATAGAGGCGAGGTGACAGATGGCGTCGCAAATGACACGGATGGGAGAAAATGGCAGAGTTGTGATCCCAGCGCCAATTCGCGAAGCGATGGGACTGAAGCCGGGCGATGCGCTGGAGGTTTCGCTCGATGAGTATGGAGTGCGAATTCAGACTTTGCGGCAGCAGTTCGCGCAGGCCCGGGCGGTTTTGCGCAAGTACGTCGAGCCTGGGCGCTCGTTGTCGGCAGAGTTGATCGCGGAACGAAGGCTTGAAGCGAAGCGCGAGCGCCAGAGATGACAGACCCCGTGGTTCTAGATGCGTCGGCAATTCTTGCGTTCTTGCTCGAAGAGCCGGGGTCCGAAGCCGTTCTCGCGTTATTGGAGGATGGGAACCGCCTTCCGCTCATCAGTTCGGTGAACCTATGCGAGGTTTCTACTAAGCTGGTCGCGCTGGGAGGCACAGCCTCGCACGTCTCGATGAACACCACTCCGTTGCTGCCTTATGTGGTGGATTTCGATGCGCAGCAGGCGTTGTACGCGGGTGAGCTTGCGCGGACCACGAAGCGGCTCGGGCTCTCGCTGGGCGATCGCGCCTGCTTGGCGCTTGCGACGAGTCGTGGAGCGGTTGCATGGACGACCGACGCAGCATGGCTGAAGCTGAAGATCGGCGTAAAGATGCATATGCTGCGCGGGTGAAGATTCACGCGCATGCATCAGCGTGATCCGCGTACGAAGTTGATGACGAGATCAACCGTGTGGGTGTTGGGATCGGCAAATGCCTTAAAGGAAGCGCTGTATCCTTCAAGCGCGAGAAGCGCTGTGTTGTTCTTGAGAAAACTTGCAACGTACTCGGGATTGTAAAGTTTCCCTTCCTTCATCAGGAATCCGCGGTCGAAATCGGCACGCGCGGCATCGTCGAGGTTGTTTGCCGTGATCTCATGGATCCGGTACTGTTCGCCTGGCGTCACCGATACGGTATAGGCAACCAGATGGGTCGCCAGGTCGACTGCGGGCGTGGCCTTCACGATGACATCCATATATCCCTGGCGGCGATACGCAGTATCGATCGGGGCCAGGGTTTCGAAGAGATGCTCGCGCGAGGCGATGTCTCCCGCATGCAGTTTCTGCGATGCTGCAAAGTCCTCTGCGGAGAGTAGCGGCGATCCAGCATATGCGATGCCAGAGACGCGATAGGCGTCACCGGGAGTCAGCGTCGCACTCAGCACGACGGATGCTGCGTCGCCCGAAATAGCGGGTGCGAGCTCCACGCCAGAGAGAGATGCTTGGACGTAGCCGGCATCGAGCAAAGGGGCAAGGATCAAGTCTTCTGTTGTCTGTCCGGCGAGGCCTTCGTTGAAGGGAGATCGGGATGCTGTATTCACCGACTTCTGAATGAGCGGCACGAGCTCGGTTGGGACTCCATTTAGCTTTACGTTTGCAACCCGAATGGAAGGTGTCGCGATGCGAAACTCAATGATCCGCTCCGGGTGCAACATCGTTGGCTCGACCGTGCTCTGCTTCACCACGGCGCTAATTCCCTTAGTCGCAAGAGCGTCAGTCAGCGCCGCAAGGAAAGTGTCTATTAGCGGACTGGTCTCAGGAAGGTAGCCGCTGAAAAGAGGTGACTTGGCGAGGAGCACACTCTCAATTTCCTTGCTGCTGAGCCATACAAAGTTCTCAAAGCCGACATGCAGCATCTTGGAGCGGTCGATTGGCGCAACGTCGAAGAGGACTGAGATCGCGTTGACCTTGCCATCGAGTGCGGCTTCAACGTCCGTAAAGAACCCCGTATCGACCAGACGCTGCGCAGAGGCCCCAAGGTCGTCCGAAGTGAACGAAACTCCGGGATGCATCCCAACGGCGTCTTCCAGCTGGGCCTGAGTGTAAGGCCCAGGATGGTTGAAGACAATCTTTCCCGCCGTGTATTTTAGCTGGGCGCTGACTGGGATGGTTGCAAAGGTGAGGATGAAGGCGACGCCGCTCAGGAGCTTCATTTTTGTCATATTAGAAGCGGCAGACCAATGCCGCAATAGAAAACTGTGAGTGGAGCTGCTCACGCGCAGGAAGGCCGCAGCTAATCGCTGCGGCCAACTATCTCCAAAATGTGCAGACGTTAGCTGAGGTCCGCCATGCTCTTCGCGCCGAACTTCAGATACCACGGGCTCGCCGCCTTCAGGCCCTTGTTGACGTTCTCGATGTTCTCGACGCCGGTCGTCTCCAGCCATTTGCGGAAGGCCTCCGAGCCCTGCTTCGCATAGATGGCGATGCCGTCCTTCCACGTCGCGCGGCCGCACAGCACGCCGTTGAACTTGGTGCCCGACTCGCCCGCCAGCTCCAGCGTCTCGATGAACACCGGGTTCGACACGCCTGCGGACAGATAGATGAACGGCTTGTGCGTCATCGACTCGGCGATCGCGGAAGTGCTCCAGCGCCTCGGCGCGCGTATACGCCTTCTCGCCCTTGAATGCCTTGGTGCCTTCCACAAACTCCATCTCAATCGGCACCTCAACCTTCAGCACATCCACGCTGTAGCGCGCCTTGCCGAACTCCGCCATCGCGCCGGAGACGATGTCCGGCTTCTTCTTCGCGTAGGCCAGCGACTTCTCGTCGCCGCCGTCCGCATCGTAGCCGACGAACTCCAGGAAGAAGGGAATGTCGTGGTACATGCACTCGTCGCCGATGCGCTCAATCCACGCCTGCTTCAGGTCGTTGATGTGCGACTTCTCGTACGGCGTGTAGTAGAGCAGGATCTTGATGCAGTCCGCGCCTGCCTCCTTCAGCCGGCGCACCGACCACACATCGAGCAGGTCGGGCAGACGTCCCGGCGTGTTGGAGTCGTAGCCGGTCTTCTCGTAGGCCAGCAGCAGGCCCTTGCCGTGACGCTTCTTCGCCGCGGGCAGGCCGAACTCGGGGTCGAGCAGGATGGCCGAGGCGTGCTGGGTCAGAACATCGGTGACCAGCGTCTTGAACTCTTCAAGGTCGTGGCGGCGTGGCCTCGCCGCCGCGCTCCTTGGCAATCGACTTCTGCAGCGAGCCGCGCTGGTCCATGGCTGCGGCGGCGATCACGCCGCGCGCGTCGGAGACGGACTTGAGGCCTGCAAGTTTTCCGGGGGTCAGCTTCATAGGTGGTGGTGGTCTCCTGAACTTCTATCTGTTTGGGATTATGGCTTAGAGGGCTATTTTACACAGCAAAGCTGAGGATAGCTTTGCCTGGTCGTGGCGAGCGATCTTTGCTGCTCGAAATGCAGTCGAGTCAGAGGCGTTCACTCGTAGGAGGCACGCACGCTTCGTTTGATCCGTGTAAAATGGTCGCAGATTCTCGCCGCGGTTCTACTCCCTCGATTCATCCCCCGGGAAGTCATGGCTGCTCCGGTTGCGTCCCTCAATGGCGCGCCCAGATCCCACGCGCGAGCGGGAACCAACAGATCAGGCAACAGGAGAGAGTGACACAATGGCGAAGATTGCCAAGACCGGCGACCGCAAGAAAGTGATGGACACCAACAAGAGCACGGACTGTCCCAAGTGCTCCAAACCCACGCGGATCGTCAAGCGCGTGAAGGACCGCGAGCGCGGCATCCCCGGCGGCGTCTACATCTCCTGCTCGGCGTGCGAGTTCTTCGAGAAGCTGTAGTCGTACGTCAGCTCATAGGCGCGATTTGCGGCGCGACGAAGACCGCGGCCAGCTTGTCTTCGTAGGCCAGCTTGAGCTGCGGGTCCAGCCGCAGCACCTGGGTCAGCGGCGCCTTCACCGGCCCGATGACCACGCCCGCCGAGGCCAGTTGCGGGTCGGAGCCCCAGTCCGGCTCGGCGTTCCATGTGGCGACGGAGCGGTCGATCGCCTCATCCCCATACATCGCGCCGCGGCCATCGATGCTGACCGGCATGCGCAGCGCCCAGATCAGATACCCACCCCAGTTGAAGTCGTTGTAGAGCGGCCCGGGGTAGTGCGTGCGCCTGGATCGTCGGCTACGGCCGCCACGGGCATCGTCTCTGCGAGCTTTGCGCTGAGCTGAGAGTTGTTGATCGTGCATCGCACGGGAAGCCGATGGCCACGGCCAGCGCCGGCTGCGGCAGCCAGCGAACGGCGTCGCGAATGCCGGCACACGGCTGCGGTTCTTCTCGCGCGAGCGGGATCTGCACGTGCCAGAATCGCCGCGCCGACGACCGCCATCACCCACAGATCGCGCTGCGAGCGGAACGAGACGTAGACGGCCAAAGACCAGCAGGCCGGCCTCAAAGAGCGGAAGCCGCTTGCCCCGGGCCAGCACCGCCGCGGCGCCAAGCGCAAAGAAGAGCACCAGATAGTCGCTCAGGTTGCGGAAGGGAAGCGACTGCAGCTCGGAGATCTTGTCCATCCCGCCGGGCTGGGTGGCCACGTCGTAGACCACGCTGTAGATGCGCCATCCATAAGGGTTCAGCAGCGTGCCCAGCACGCTTCCAAGCAGCGCCAGACCCAGCCAATTGGTCTGCGCGCGGGTCTGCACAGCATCCCACCAGCGCGCCGCAGATCGATTCGCCCAGCGCCAAGACCAGCGGCACGAATCCCGTCGATGAACTGGATGTGCGTGTTGGCCCACAGCGCGAAGATCAGCGGCAGCCAGGCCAGTTCGCGGGCGCGCCCGGTCAGGCGCGCCTGCATCACGATGTCCAGCACAAGCACGAAGAACAGGATGGTGAAGAGCCACGGCCGCGGCGTATAGAGGTGCGTCATGGCTGAAGCAGGCGGCAAAGGTGAGCAGGATGGCGAAGGAGAAGTCGGCCTGCAGCCGCTTGATGAGATGGTGCAAGCGCGACCGTGATCGCCAGCACCATGCCGGCGGAGTAGCCGACGATGCCGGCAAGGCCGAGCCGCTGAAAGAGCTCGAGTACGACCGACCTCAAAGAGCCAGCTGTAGGCTGCCCACGGCTTGCGGTCGTGCGCGAGAACGGATCGGCGTGGGGAACGCCGTGGTGTTGCAGGATCCACTGTCCCGTGCGCAGATGCCACCAGATATCGGGATCGTTGACACAGGCGGCGTGGACGCACATCAGCGCGGGCGCGGCAAAGAGGATGACAAGCAGGACGGCCTGGCGACCCACTCGGTCGGCCAGACCTGGCGGCGGTCGGGGTCTGTGGGGGAGTGATCCGGGCTTCGGGCGGACGCGCAGGCGCTTCTTCCGGCGGAGCGCTCGGCGAGACTATGAGGGTTGCCACACTCTCACCTTATCGGCCTAGCCAGGGAATCCCAATACCACCAATGGGTACGGCTGGGCCGGCAGCGGCGCTGGCAGATGCCCCAGCATCCGAAATTCCGGACCCCCAGCTTCTATTAGCTCGCAAGGTTCATCTGCCGAGAATCGCCGCGGCCGCCTGCCGCCGGGTCGTTGGCCTGGGTGATCGGCCGCCCCACCACCAGCATCGAGGCGCCCCGCGCCATCGCCTCCGCCGGGGTGGCGATCCGCCTCTGGTCGTCCGCCGTTGCGGAAGGCCCCGCTGGGCGAATCCCGGGAACCACCAGCAGCGCATCCGGCCCCATCGCCTGGCGGACTGCCCCAACCTCCTCGGCCGAGCAGACCAGCCCGTCGATGCCTGCGGTAGCTGCCAGCCGCGCCAGCCGAAGCACCTGGGCCGCCGGCGGGTCGGGCACCCCCACCGCGGCGAGCTGCGCTGCGTCCATGCTGGTGAGGACGGTCACGGCCAGCAGCCGGGGCGCGCCGGGCGCGGTGGCGGCCTCGGCCGCAGCGCGCATCATCGCTGCGCCGCCGCCGGCGTGGATGGTCAGCAGGGAAGCGCCGGCGCCGGCAACCGAGCGCACCGCGCCGGCAACCGTGTTGGGGATGTCGTGGAGCTTCAGGTCGAGGAAGACCTTGAAGCCGCGCTCGCGCAGCCGCTCGACGATGGAGTTGCCCGCCGGCATAGTAGAGCTCCATCCCCACCTTGAACCAGCGGCAGGTGCCCTGGAGCTGGTCCGCCAGATCCATCGCCGCGTCGGCGGAGGGAAGGTCGAGGGCGACGATCAGGCAGTCCAGAGGATCGCGCCGGCCCTTCACATCCGGGCCGGCGGCGGACGCTTCAGGGGGTGGGGCGGCAATCTCCATGCGCCCAAGTCTAACTTGGAATCGTCTGGAGGCTTTGAATCACGCGGCAGAAAGCAGCCATTACGCCCGGTCTATGCGGGTCAGCGGGACCAGTACATCGAAGCGGATCGGGATCTGCAGCTGCGCGACCAGGGCCCGATCCAGGTCGGGGTCGCCCTCGCCAACCGACTCCAGCTTGACCCTGCCGACTCCTGACAGCCCGACCGCCTGCGCCGCCGCATAAGACAGGTCGACGATTCGGCCGTCCACCACGGGTCCGCGATCGTTCACGCGGACAAAGGCAGTTCGGCGGTTCTTAAGGTTGGTGACGCGCAGCCAGGTGCCCATCGGAAGGGTGGGGTGGGCGCAGGTCATTGTATTCATGTCGAATAGCTCGCCGCCAGCGGTCTCGCGCCCCTGAAACTGCAACCCATACCAGGAGGCCATACCAACCTCAAGCCAGCGCTTGGCCTTGGACCGGCTCTTGCCAGCCTTCGCCCCGGTCGATTGGGTGATTGCGACTGTCTGTGCTGGCTGTATTGGGGTAGTTGCGGTATCGCTAGCGGGTGTTCCATCCTTGGCCGAGGCGGTCAGCGCCAGGGCCATCATCGTCAATCCGGAGGCAAGTCCGAAGACCGGCATCATGACTCTTTTTCGAGTTGGTTCAAAAAAAGTTCTTCTCATTCACACACTCCATCTGTTATTGTCTGGATTCGACCCACCCAAGTCAAACATCCGTAAGCAGTTAGTTGGCACTTTTCACTGGCCAAAATGAACGAAATGTGGTATAGAGAATTGCGGTTTTATGATGCCCGGACAGCCCCTGAGAGCTGCTTTTTCGACCCATAGAGGGTAAGATGCCCCCTCCAGGGGGTACAAGCCCCGGAAATCCACATTTCCTCAGAAAAATTAGATTCCTCCCTTTTTAAGGCCTCGCGGCCTCGCAGGCCATGCAAACCGTCCTTACCATCGCCGGATTCGATCCGTCCTCGGGAGCGGGGGTCACCGCGGACCTGATGGTCTTCGCCGCACACACCCTCTTTGGGACCGCTTGTATCACCTCGCTCACGGTGCAATCGACCCTTGGGGTACGCTCCACGCACCCGGTAGACGCCGAAGTGGTGGATGCTTCGCTCGACTGTCTTTACATGGATCTACCCCCCACTGGAATCAAGATAGGGATGGTTTCTGACGCACCCAATATATTTATAATCAGTGAGTTCTTAGATAAACATCGTGCGAGAGATAAGGATAAATCTGAGTCCCGGATGCCGGTGGTTCTCGATCCCGTCCTCCGGTCCTCATCGGGCAGGGAACTGCTCGGCCAGCAGGGGATCGCAGCCCTCCAGGAGCGGCTGCTCCCGTTGGTTGATTGGGTCACCCCAAATCTCGACGAACTGGCCATCCTCTCAGGAGTAAAGATAGAAGGAAGAGATGTTATCCCCAATGCATGCAACCGATTACAGACGCTCGCAGGAAAGACATCTGGACGGTCGCTGGGGGTAATCGCTACCGGAGGCCATCTCGATCCGCCCGACGACTACGTCCTGACGCCAGAGGGCGAGAGCCTGTGGCTGCCGGGAGAGCGCATCGTCACAAGGGCAACTCACGGGACAGGATGCGCGTTCTCAAGCGCTTTTCTGAGCCGGCTGGTGCTCGGTGAGCCGGCGATTGAGGCTGCACGTGGCGCCAAGCAGTATGTAGCGGAGGCGATGAAAACCGCTGAGGAGCGCGGCTCCGGACATAGTGCAATGAATTACTTATGGCCTTTGCATCAACCAAAATGTTAAGGTTGACGAGGGAGTTCGGTGCCCGGATTGGGCGGCCAATGGTTGGCTTTCAGGAAGACACGATCCCGCGACACTCATCTCATGAGGCGCACCCGCCGATAGACGAGTCAGGCGAGGTCTCCACATTGCACACGACATCATCATTCGATTTCAGCTCAACCACTCTGGGCATTTCATCTTCGCGCCACTCCAGCACCTCGCTTGAAGCTCGCCGCACACGCTCAGCCACCCGAGTGATCCACCGCCGGCCGACGATCAGCCAGGGGCGGGCATTGGAGACGTTGGGGCACGCCATTGAGTACCTCGTCGACTCCCGGATGCACCGCGACCAGGGCCTGTCCTCACAGGCCGATGGCGAGGCGGAGCAGGTCATCATGCGGCTGAACAGAGCGGTATTCGCCGAGTGCGCCGAGGTCGTCCCTGAAGGCCCACTTCCAGGCTGGCTTCGTCTTTGGCTGGGCAGGGTGACCGGCATCGACCTGATACGCTAGGCAGTCATGGGTCTAACAATTGCCATTAACGGCGAGAGCCGTTGCCTGGACGGTTTAGCTGCGCCGGCATCGCTGGCGCAGGTCATCGCGGAGCTGGGTCTGAAGGCGGACCGCATCGCAGTGGAGCACAATGGCGAGATCGCCGTGCGTGGCCTGTGGGCCGGAACGCGAGTGGAGCTGGGGGACCGCCTTGAGATCGTCCACTTCGTCGGCGGGGGAGCGGGGTAGAAGCTTCGGGGACACGGGGAGGATTCAATTCAGCTCGTTGTCTTCAGCTCTAGCCTGACTATACATAATATCCGTTATCGGACGTAGGCGATCAGGCCTATCGTCTGCTTCCAGTGTCATCTATCGCCTCCAGCAACCACGGTCGCTACCATCCAGCAACTGCTGGTGGCCACCCAGGCGTTCTTGGGGCACCATCAAATGCCGGGACGAAACACCTAGCTAAGGATGTGTGAAGAGCGAGAGTCTTTGTCGCGGATCGATTGTTATTCCCTCGGTTCGCGCCAGACCGGAAGTGCCTACCTGATAGAGGACCAGCCAGAGAAGGCTGGCTGTTGCCATCCACGCCGTGGACATAAGTTCAGCCTCCGAGAAGATGGCTTTCTGCGCCAGAAAATAAAACGCCGATGCGACGAGCCAGTCGGTGCGAGTTTCTGAAATCGCAACGGCGAGAGCGACAAGCGCAGGTATCGCCAGAACGAAGTCATGAGCCCAAAAATAGGGGGTCGTGCTGAGGGAAACCAACAACACTAACGGGAGACGCTCTTCCCATGTCCATCCGCGACGATTCCTGATCCAGTAATGTGCGAACCATGCAGTTCCAATCGCAGTGGGCAGAACCTGAAGCCATGCGTGCTGCATTCCAAATATAGAACGCAACACTCCGCCCACCCCGCAGGATGTATTCATGGCGGCATGGACTGCGCCGTGAAAATAGCTCAGCACATTGCGGTTATAGATGATTGTGGCAATTGTCATGCTCGCATAGGCCAAGATCGAGCTCATCAAGAGCGACCACTTCCTGGTTTGTAAAGCCCAAAGCAGGATCGCGAGGAAAACGAGATAGAGCAGGTGAGGTTTCAGGCCGAGCGTGAGCAGGCAGGCTCCCGCGAGCAGATAACGCTGGTGGCGCAGCAGGTACAGGAAGGCTGTCAACCCGGCCAGCATCAGCGGCGTTGCTTGCCCCATATATTCCGCCGAACCTGCGGGGAGGAACGTGGCTAAGAGAACAAGTGCAATCCACTGCTTCCTCTTCTGTCCGCCAAAGTAACGCCATAAAGCGATGGAGGAGATGGCTTCGAGTATCAAGGAGACTACCAGCCATAGATAGTGGGCTATCTGGAATGGCAGCACGCCAAGCAAGACGGCAAACGGGAGGGCCCAAGGCGGATTCAGCATCACCAACGGTTGCGTGTATGACCAACCGAGGGAGCGCTCGATAGCATACATCGCGCTTGCTGAATAGGGATTTGAGCCGGACAGGAAAAGACGGCCACCTGCCCAATAGGTCATGAAGTCGTATGGCGGCAGCGGCGTGAAGAGAAGCTTTGCCCGCCACCAAACTAAGAGCAGGCAGATAAC
The DNA here is from genome assembly GCA_963808025.1 of uncultured Acidobacteriaceae bacterium. Classification (GTDB taxonomy): domain Bacteria; phylum Acidobacteriota; class Terriglobia; order Terriglobales; family Acidobacteriaceae; genus Edaphobacter. Next base: position 581,019 of record CAWEEI010000001.1, read on the forward strand.
AATCACAGGGAATGCTCGCTTCAAACTAAGAGTGGCAATTTCCGAGTCGGAGGCCGCAGACTTACCATAAGAGTTCGAGAGCATGCTGTCCTTAGTGGAACCATGTCCGATCTGCACTGTCTGGGGGGGTGGAGATCCCAGATAAGAGGCCTCATTCTGAGGATCGAATTCTTCAACGCATTGGTGATGGTACTTGTGCATACGACGCTAAGTGAAAATGGACGCTTTTCCAATGCCCTATAGGTTGTACCAAACGGCACCTCGGTGAATGAATGTGCGGAGCCTGCGCAGGCAGCGCTGACCATATAACTAAGGCGCGATTTGATCGAATGACTTTGGCAACTTGGCTTGGCCCTCGGAAAACTCCCGCTTCGCGGCAGCCAATGACCCTTCGGTCTTGTCGCATTCCCCTGGGATCGCCCAGGCGCACCTATCCTTCTTCGCAAAGGAGGGACCACCGGGATGGATCAGGAAGACCTCAAGGGGGGCCGTTCGATCTGCGATACATTAGGAGACCCGCGCTGCCTTTGGGCATGGGCACGTCTTGCGAACCCTCGTGGATTGGAGTTCCTGTACAGTTTCAATCGACCGGGCGTACAAGCGCTCAGCTTCTCACATTTTCACCGAGGGGGGATGGAACGATGCAGCGTAGAGATTTCGGGAAAGCGCTTGCCGGCGGCGCGATTGCGGCGGCGCTCGGCGGTCTCAAGGAAGCGGCTCCGGCCTTCGGGCAACCACAGAAGAAGCTCACGCCGCGCAGGAACACCAAGATGCATGTGGGCGCGGACTACCACGTGATCGAGGGCAAGACCCTCACCAGCAAAGAGAACCTCGAATACAACCTGCGCCTGGGGGTCAAGTCCATCAGCCCCGATCCCGACCAGGAGGCGCACCGTGGTAAGCCGGGGCATTTCGATGCGTTCATCCCTGCCGAGGGCCCGCTGCTGGGCGGGGCCTTCGACAGCGATGTCCTTAAGCAGATGAAGGACGACTGCGACGCGGTGGGAATGTGGCTCGAAGCCCTTCGCATGGACTCGGGATACATCATCCTCAAAGACCCATCCCATCAGGACAAGAAGCTCGATCAGATCTGCGACAACGTGCGCAAGGCGGCGGCGGTGGATGTGCGGATCATCAGCTACCACTGGACCATGATTCCCATTGCCCGCAACGGCACGGCTCCCGGGCGCGGCGACTCGGTTTATACCACCTTCAAGCTGGAAAACGACTGGAAGAGCCTTCCGGTCGGCATCGCTGGACCCGTCAGCTACAACGAATACTGGGAGAGAATTGAGAAGTTCCTCAAGCGCGTGATTCCGGTCTGCGCTGAATACAAGGTCGCCATGGCGAACCACCCCTACGATCCGCCGGGGCTGCCCTACGGCTACAAAGGCGTGGAAAACTTCGATTCCCCGTCCATCTACACCGCGTACAAGCGATATGAGCAGATGGTCGACAGCCCCTGGAACGGCTTCCAGATGGACCTCGGCGTCATCGGCGAAGGCTCGACCGACGTCAACCGGACGGAGCCCCCGCTGGTGCAGTACATGGCCGAGCGTGGAAAGATCAAGCAGGTCCACATGCGCAACATCAAGGGCGGCCTGAACGACTTCCAAGAGGTCTATCCCGACGAGGGCGTCATCGACTTCTTCAAGATCATGCGCATCTTCCGCGACACGGGCTATGAAGGGTCCTTCCTGCCCGACCACATGCCCGCCAGTCCCGGCGATCCCGGCAAGCTCCAGGCATACGCCTTCGGCTACGGCTACATCCGCGCGCTGATCGATTCGGTCAACTCCGAGGTCTCATAGGCTCGCGTAAGATCGCACGGGCTCACGGGTGGGGGAAGTCGTCTTCTGTTGGGGTCACCAGGGTCCGCTTCGATTTCCGGTAGACGTTTGCTACCGACAGTGTCCAAAGCGGGGCGAGATCGACCCCCGGCACGAGCTTGGCGAAGAACGACGGCAGAAACTCCCAGTGCCAGCCCAGAAGGGCGACCATCGCGACTCCGATCCCGAGGTCGAGGATGTCGTCGGCGGGCGATTCAGCGCCTTCAACAAATAGCGGCAGTGCGATCAACTGGAGCGCGTCCGCGACGACCGCAAGTCCCATCGCTACCTGGAAGCGTGTGCGCTGCGGGATCGTGTTGGTGTCCTGAGTCACGGCGGCGGCCCGCTTGGAGCGAATACTGAATTTAGGGAGAGGGAAATGGCGGAGAGACAGGGATTCGAACCCTGGATACCTTGCGGTATACACGCTTTCCAAGCGTGCGCCTTCAGCCACTCGGCCATCTCTCCGCGCTGGGCGGACTGTCTGAATCTAACATAAAGACGAGCTACGCCCGGTCAGACTGCGCGGGCTATTCGGTTACCGCCGGGCTGGGTGAGAAGCAGAGTTGGAATTCGTCCTGAGGGTTGTGGTCGCGACGAGGCTCCGCGTCCGAGTGCGCAGGGAGCTGGGTGGCTTTTGCACTGCCCCATCGTCGCCGGAGGCGCTCTTCCCTTCTTCGGGCTCATCCAGTCCATCGCGCACCTTGAAGGAGCCGACCAGCTGGTTCAGGTCGGCCGCGAGGTGCGAGAGCCGGTCGCAGGCGTCGACCGCAAGCGCGGAACTGTTGGTGGTGGCCTCGATGATGCTTGAGATCTCATTGAGGTTGATGTTCACAGACTGTGTGGCATAGGACTGCTGGGTGGACGCCGTGGCAATCTGGGTGACCATCTTCTGAACCGCCTCCGATCCCTGAATGATCCTGGCCAGCGCGTCGCCCGCCGCGCGCGCGGAGCCGACGCCGCCCTCGACATGGCCCATGCTGGTGCGCATGGCCTCCACCACCTCGGCCGTGCCGGCCTGGATGGCGCGCACTGTCTGGTCGATCTCCTTCGTCGCCCGGCTGGTGCGCTCTGCGAGCCGCCTGACCTCGGCCGCCACCACGGCGAACCCCCGGCCGTACTCCCCCGCGCGGGCCGACTCAATGCTGGCGTTCAGGGCAAGCAGGCTGGTCTGGTTGGCAATGTCATCGATCACGCCGATGATAGTGCCAATGGCGTCGCTGGCCAGTCCGAGCTCCCCAATCTTGGTGGCGGTCGCCTGGTTGGCCACCAGCAACTGCTGGATGGTGGCCACGGTGGATTGGATCGTGTCGCCGCCGGCGTGGGCGTTATCCTCGGCCCTGCGGGCGTCGCGTGCCGCGGATTGCGTTGTCTCGCTGATCTGGCGCACGGCGGTCGATATCTCGCCCATGCTGGCAGTGATGTGCATCGCCTGATCGTGCTGCTTGGCCGATTGCGATGCGGTCTCGTGGGCGATTCTGGAGAGTCCTGCCGCGGCCTCACCCAACTCGCCGGCATTCTGGGTCACGCCCAGGACGATCTGCTCGATCCGCTCGATAAAGACGTTGAACCAGTACCCTACTTCATCCAGCTCATCGTGACCGCGCACCTCCAGCCGGCCAGTCAGGTCGCCATTGCCTTGGGCGATGTCCCTCATGCGGCGGGCAAGACGGTCGAGAGGCAGAAGCACTTTGTACTGGAGGACCCACCAGGCCGCGGCGCAGCAGATCAGGGCGACCGTCATCATTGCCAGATCTGCGACGCCGGTGCGAAAAGCCCACATGTCGATTGCGGCGCGTTCCCCGTGGAACTGGCCTCCAACGATATGGTCTTCGTCCTGCATCGCCGAGACAAAGTTGCGGTCATCCGTGGCCAGTGCGATGACCTCGCTCTGCAGGCCGGCCGTCACGTTGTCCTTACTCTTAAACAGTGCGCCGTAGGTATCGCGCGAACGCTCGCGTATGGCCGCAAATTGGGTCAGAAGGCCGCTTGCGCCGTCTTCGATCTCAGGCGAGCCAATGGATAGGTCGTGCAGTTCAGTCAGCGACTTCTCCACCGCATCGGCATCCTTGTCCGCGGCGTCCACTGAGCCCGGATCTTCGAGCAGGATGGCCTCCTTGTAGTGCTTGGTCATCTGATCGAACGACATCTGGGCCTGGCGTATCCTCAACGCCGCTGGGAATACAGTGCCGGTGAGTTCGTCCATGTGTGCGCGGGTTGCGCCGGCGGTGAACTTGGCCATCGCGAGCAGCAGCAGATAGCCCGTCGCCAGGACGCCGACAATGGCCAGGATGCGGACTCTGATGCTCTGCTTCGTCTTGTAGTTTGCGGTCACGAATCGCTATCTCACGACCAGCGTCTTGACGCCCTCATGCGGGCTGGTTCTTGCTATGTATCCGATGGCTCCCGGGGTGTGCAGGACGTACTCGACCACCGCGGCGTCGGAGTCCAGCGTCCTGGGAAGCACCCCTTGGCCGGAGAAGAGGAGACTGCGCCAACTGGCGCGAAACGCTGAGTCGGACTTCCCTACATAAAGGTCGAGAAAGTCTTCGTTGACGGGGCCCTGCTTCAGCAGCACGGGCGTCACCTGCGCCGCGCCTTTGAAGCTGGAGGACGCCCCGGTGAAGACGTCGCGAAGATCGGATTTCGAGACATCCACGGCAACGATGCTGGGATTGGCGATCACGAGTATCTGGGCATGTGCCTTCGGACCAGGCAGAGCGACGGCCAATTGCGAGCAACAGCAGCGGGAATCGAAAGGTCATCCGTGTCTCTCCAGTCATCTTCATCAGAAGCTCACGCCAATCTTGAAGATGGTCATGCGCGTGTCGGGCTTAAGCGCGGTGTTATCCGACGTGCTGTAGCCCAGCTCTGTGCCATCGACCCAGTGTTGTTCGGCCTTGAGGTAGAGGAAGGTGTTGACGTCGTAGCGTGCGGAGAGCGCCCAGTCTTTCTGGTAACGCGCGGCGGAGATGGGCAACTGACGATCGAGCGAATCGCTGTAGTAAATTCCCGCGGTCAGCTTCTGCATGATCTTGTAGCTCGCCATCATGTACCAGGCCCGCTGGTCCTTGGGGATAAAGATGGTGGGACCGCCCATGAACGCCGTCGTCTTCTGCAGCGCCTGGCGTGTGTACTCGCCGCCAACCATCAGCTTCTTGATGCTCATAGATTCCATAGAAATAAGGCTGATAGAAGTGGGTCGCCTTGAGGCTCCCGCTCAGCGCCCCCAACGTGGCCGCCCCGGAGGTGTGTTCGGAGTCCTCGCTGGCCCCAACCATCATGCCGCGCAGGGGCGTCTGCCAGCGCAGGGTGCCGCCATACATCGGCCCAGTCGCGCCGTTGGGCAGCGAGATGCCCTTGTCGCGCACGGTCTGGAAGACGGCATCGTCGGGGCTGAGGACGCGCTGTCCGCCATAGCCACGATACTGCAGCTCGCCGAAGCGTTCGCCCAGCGGCACCGTGCCGTAGACCACTCCGCCGAAGTGCGCCAGGGTGGAGTTGCGGTTGGCGAGCGCGTAAAGCGACTGCGGCAGCAGCACCCAGAGCTGCGCCGGATCGATGTCCTGCGACTCGTTGAGCAGGCCGATCGGCGTCTTCACCTTGCCCGCGCGAATGCCGAAGCGCTCATTCAGCTTGTAGTCAGCCTGCGCCCAGTCCAGCGTGATCGCGTTGGTAAGGTAGCCCAGCAGCAGGTATCGGCCCTGTACCCCGACCCGCAGCTTCGGCTCAGGCCGCGCCGAGATATTGACGACGGTCTCGGTCCACGCCGCGCTGCCGTCGCTCGTGTCCATGGTGTTCCAGTTGTTGTTTGTGGTGTAGATAAAGCCCTGGGTGGCGTACCCGTGGACCTCAACTTTGAGGTCATCCATGCTTTGAGCCGGGGCGCTGGCTGTGCCATGGAACCTCAGCAGGGCCAGCATCGTCGCCATCATTAGAGCTTGCTTCATGAAGATTCCTTTGTTCCAAACCGGTCTGATGCAAGGGGCGTCAGAAGCTGACGCCCACCTTGAGCAGGGTCATGCGCATGCTCGGTTTCAATCCTCCCGGATTGTCTGAAGCGCTGTAGCCAAGTTCCGTGCCATCGATGAAGTGCTGCTCGGCTTTGAAGTAGAGATAAGCGTTGGCGTCGTAGCGCACCGAGATTGCCCAGTCCTTCTGGAAGCGGGCGCTGGAGGTGGGGACCTTAAGATCGATCGCGCTGCTGTAGTACAGGCCGCCGGTCAACTTTGTGCCGATCTTGTAGCTGGCCATGCCGTAGAACTCGCGCCGGTCCTCGGCCATATACATGGACGGATAGCCATTGAACGCTATCGAGCCATGCAGCGCGACCCGGCTATACTCGGCGGCCACCATGATTTTCTTCTGCTCGTACTGACCGAAGAAATAAGGCACGGCAAATGGCGTCGTCACAATCTGTCCCTGGAGCGGGCCTTTGGCCACCGCGCCGGTCTGGCTCTCGGAGCCCTCACTCGCGCCCAGGACAAGACCGGCGATGCGCGGATACCAGCGCAGCGTCCCGCCGTACGCCGTGCCCGAGAGGCCATTGGGGATGGTCAGCCCCGCCACCTCGAACTGGGCCAGCGAACCGTCGTCCGAGGCGACGTTTCTTACCCCTCCGTAGCCGCGATACTCCAACTTGCCCATCGTCTCGCCCAGCGGCCATGAACCGTATACCACCCCTCCGTAGTGCGCCAGAATCGTGTTCCGGCTGGCCAGCGGATAGATGGATTGCGGCAGAAGCACCCAGAGATATGCGGGACTGATGTCCTGAATCTCGTTCAATAACCCGGTCGGGGTCTTCACCTTGCCCACGCGGAAGCCAAAGTGCTCATTGAATTTGTAGTCCGCCTCCGCCCAGTCGAGAGTAATTGCGTTGCCGTAGTTGCCCAGCAGGAAGTACCTTCCCTGCACCCCCACCCGAAGCTTCGATTCGGGCCGTGCGGTAACGTTGACCACGGCTTCCGTCCAGGCCGCGCTGCCATCGGTGGAATCGGCGGTGTCCCAGTTGTTGTCTGTGCTGTAGATGAAACCCTGCGTGGCGTAGCCGTGGATCTGGAGGTTGAGGTCGTCCATGTTCTGCGCCGAAGCGACGCTGCCGCCCCAGAGCAACACTGGAACAAGCAGGGCTGCTGCGATCGGGGAACGCATCACGTGAAGCTCCTTGGTCACGCAACCGCAGCCGGGTCGCGCATGGACCCTCAAACGTTCCGGGATTTCGCAGGGACCATGCGTGACGCTTTCAGAGACTGGGCCACAGCCTAAGTGCAGCTTATCTGTGAATGGACGCGCCCACGGAACATCATTCGGTCGCAGAGTAGTTTTGCGTCTATCGCCGTTCCAAACCGGGAATGTAGAGGGTACGTCAGGTGGTTGCGCCAGGGCCGGACGCGCGAGCTATTCAAGGCATTCTGAGGGGCGCGAGAGATTCCCGGCCCCAGCCTTCGCAGGCCGCGCTACTCGTGGAAGTGGTACGCGACTCCCAGCGTGATCACGCTGGGGTGCAGCGTGGCCAGGGGAAATCCCGGCCACGTCTGATACTCGTAGTCCACGCGCACGTTGAGGGAGCGGGTCACCCTGTAGTCGGCGCCGCCTCCCAACGTATAGATGTTGTAGGCAATGTTGGCCACATTGTTCGAGAAGTTATAAACGCCGCGTCCATACAGCGCCTTGGCGTAGGGTTCGAAGCGGCCCTTGAGGACGTAGATTCGCGGACCAATCTCATACGTTCGCTCGTAGACCGTCGAGTCGGTCGTCGATTTGTTCTGGCGGAAGCTGAACTCGGCCCCCAAATGGGGGCGAATGTCGAAGGTGGTATAGGCGACGCCACCCACCAACCGGCTGCTGATGAAGTTGTAGTTGGAACTGCCGAGAGCGACCCCGCCTCCAATCTGCAGGTCGCCGGCCCGGGATGCTGTGGGCAGCGCGTGGGCTCCTATCTGCGCACCTGCCTGCCCCGCTCCAAACGCAGCCAGAAGGAGGCCAACTCCTGCGATCCGCCAAGCCAGTCCGGCCCGGAGTTCGTGGCCTCCGGCGCGTCTCTCCTCTCGAAATCCATTACCGCGATGAGGCTGCATCCCTCGCCGGATCGACCCGTCGTTCATCTCACTCCTATTTGGCTGATGGGCCTTCTTATGTTGCGGTCAAATAAAGGCACGCAGCAGGTCAGGATACCGGTCGGCTGCGGCGGCGGTCTATCCAATTCCACTCGGGATTGGATGCGTCGGTCGCATGGCCGAATATACCGTAATACAGAGTCGGTTGTACCGCTTCCGTGGCCGGGAATTTTACGGACGCTTTCCTATAAATTGCGACTACAATCATTCCTGCGTGCGCTTTGCTAGCCTGAATCCTGGCGCGCCTAACAGCTTGGCACACCCTTGGCAGGCATATCTATGCGCAGTCCCTCCGCTAAGCCGATCCTGGTTCTCGTCTTGACGCTCGGCCTCGGGATCGAGGGTCCTGCGCAGACCACCCCTCCCGCCTGCACCGGTCTCTGCCTGCAACAGGTCTCCTGCACAGGTAACGCGACGACCTCAATCACCGGTACAGTCTATGCGCCCAACGGGAACGACCCGCTGCCCAATGTGACGGTCTATATTCCGAACGCTCCCGTGGACCCCTTTCCTGCCGGCGTGACCTGCCCGTTGGTGGGAGCCGCGCCGTCCGGTTCACCTCTAATTGGGACTACCACCGGAACGGACGGCACCTTTGAACTCGATAACGTGCCGGTTGGAACAAATATTCCGCTGGTCATTGTGTCCGGAAAATGGCGACGCCAGTTGGTGATTCCATCCACCACGGCCTGCACCAATACGCCCCTGCCCGCGTCCTTCGCCGCGATGCCGCAGAACCAGTCTCAGGGCGACATCCCGAAGATCGCCATCGCCACCGGCGCGGTCGACCAGGTGGAGTGCGTCCTGCGCAAGGTTGGCATCAACGACTCGGAGTTCACCGACCCGAGCGGCTCCGGCCGGATCAACTTCTTTACAGGAAGCGGCGGAGCGGGAGCGGTCATCGACGGGGCCACACCCAGCCAATCGGTACTGATGGGCAGTCGGTCCACACTGGACTCCTACGATCTGTTGATGCTGCCATGCCAGGGAACGCCCAACAACAATGTTGCCTCCGGGACTTTGGGCACGCAGGAGCTCGCCAATTTCATCAACTTTGCCAACTCTGGCGGTCGAATCTACACCAGCCATTTTAGCTATGTCTGGATGAACACGAACCCGCCCTTCAATGGGGTTGCAAAGTGGGATGTGGGTCAGGCCGACCCGCCTGACGGCGTGGCCACTGTAGACACTTCATTTTCGGCGGGAGCAACCCTCTCCAATTGGCTACAGGACGTTGGCGCTTCTGTGAGTCCGGGACAGATGTCGATCAATACGCTCAGGAAGGACACCGATGGGGTAGTCCCCCCCACCCAATCCTGGCTGACGCTCAACGACCCCGCCGCTGACAATCCTGTGATGCAGTTCGTCTTCGACACGCCGATTGCGCCCACTGGCTCGACCATCAACCAGTGCGGCCGCGTCCTATTCAATGAATATCATGTGGAGGCTGGCTCAAGTTCGCCCGCTTATTCCTTTCCCAGCGAGTGCAGCTCCGGGCCCATGACGCCGCAGGAGCAGTTGCTGGAGTACATGCTGTTCGAGTTGACCGGCGAGGGCGGGCAGCCTTCGCTCGCTCCGCTCACCCAGGACTTCGGTTCGGAAGCGATTGGTTATACCACTGCCCCGATAGCCTTCACCTGGACCAACAACTCGAGCTTCACCTCGCAGGTCACCTCGGCAACCGCCAGCGGAGACTTCAGCGTCCTGTCAAGCGATTGCTCCTCCGTCGCCGGTGGCGCGAGTTGCCAGATAAACGTCGTCTTCACGCCAAGTGCTTTGGGCGCGCGCACCGGAACGCTGACCCTAGTCTCCGGGAAAAATCCGCTGACCGCCTCGCTTACGGGGACAGGCACGCCGGGCTATTCGATCGCAACAACCTCACTCACCTACGGCAACCTGGATGTGGGCGCCTCCGCAACGCAGATGATCACTGTGACCAACATCGCTCCCGGCCCGCTGCCTGTGCCGCCCTTCGTCACTACCGGAGAGTACAAGGTCAACACGGCCCCCTGCGGCAGCACGATTGCCGTGCTCTCCAGCTGTCAGATCAACGTGACGTTCGATCCAACCGCGACCGGCCCGCAGATCGGGACCCTCAGCGTCAGCTCGACGAGCCTCTTGTATAGCGGGTTGGCGGCAAGCCTCAGCGGCAACGGAGTTGACTTCGCCGTCAGCCTCAATCCCACCGTCGGCTCGGTCGCAGCCGGTGATTCGGTCAGCGACACTCTGACCCTGACGCCGATTGCGGGCTTCAGCGCGCCCGTTACTCTGAGCTGCAATGTGGCGGTCGCGCTCGCTACCTCGTGCGGCCTGACCACCGCATTCGTGACGCCGACCGTGCCCTTCAGCCAGACCATCACCTTCAACACCACCGCGCAATACCCCTTGGTCGGCTATGGCGGGTTCGGCGGGCGGGGATGGTTGTGGCTCATCGCCCTGGCCAGCGGTGGCATCCTATGGAAGAGACGCCGCAGTGCGGGCCATCTGCTCCGCTCCGGCCTGCTGACTGTCGTGCTGGCCGCGGTCGGCCTATCGATCTCCGGTTGTACAGGCAAGTTGCCGACGGCGAACACTCCATATACATCGGCGGGGGCTTATACCGTGACCGTAACTGCCACGGACGGCTTCCTTGTGCATACCGCCACTTACAGCCTCACCGTGACCCACTAAAGCCGGATACTAAGGCATGGGCTGCAGGCCCTCGGAGCGCACCTTCCATGTCTTCGGGAATCCCGGCGCATGGCCGGTGCTGCCGTCCCAGCCCGCGGCCATCATTGCCACGGCTGAGAGCCAGCCGCCGTTCGCCGGCATGTACATCGGCGTCTGGTCCGGCCGGCGGACGGTGTAGCCCGAAGCGCGGAACGGGTTCTCACTGTACTTCCCGACCAGCAACCCGATCGCCGTCTCCGGCTCGCCCAGCCGCGCGGCGCACATCGCCTCCATCGCGGTGCCCCAGGTAATGCTGTCCTGAGATGCGTCGGGGTGGGCGACACGATGCAGGGTGTTTCGCATCGCGTCTTTGTCGATGCCGCGCCCAGGGAGCACGCCATACATGAAGGTCGTCATGCTTGCCGCGCTGTTCTCGACCGGCAACTCCATCGCGGGATAGATGCCGTTGCGGACGGTGGGCCGGGCGATATGGTCGATCACATCCTGCCAGTGCGCGTCCGGCGCGAGCCCCAGCCGCACACGCCACTGCTGCGCGGTCTCCAGCGCCCAGTGCCAGTACGCAAGCTCCATCGTCGGATTCAGATTGTGCGCAAGATCGGTGTGCTTCTCGTCGGCGGAGTTGATCCCCGGGCCGATCACGTATTCCTTGCGCTCCGCGTCGTAGTCGACAAACGTCGCCATGTAGTCGGCTGTCTCGAAGACGATGTCCTTGTAGCGCTCCAGCGTCGCCTTCGGGTCTTTGTCCTTATGCGCGCGATACACCAACTCGGCAAGATAGATCGGGTGCGGCTGCTGCCACACCAGCACCGGCCCGACGCCCGACGGGCTCTCGATGCCGGTGGGGTCGGTCATCTTCGACCACTTCACGCCCTTCGCCCCTTCGAGCTTCGCCATCGCCCGCCCGGCGGCATCAGCTGCGTCAGATGGCTGAGGCTCTTCTCCAGAATCTCCGGCCGCCCCCACAGCGCCCAGTGCGCCGCGTGCCACCAGTACATCTCCATGTGGAACTTGCCATACCAGGAGTTGACGCCGAGCCCCGTCTCCTGCGGCGGCAGTATGCCCGCGTCATGCACGGCCATCACATACTGCGAGAGCACAATGCGCCGCTCCAGCTCCATCGCCCGCGGGTCGTCGTTGCCGGAGAGGTCGATCGCACCGCCGGTCATCCAGTAGTCGCTGCCAGTGCGCGCGCGCAGCGACCTCAACCGCCGTAACGGTGTCCGGCTCCGCAGCAGCCTTCGTTGGCGAAAACCACGCCGTCAGCTCGATCCGGCTTCCCTTCCCGCTCAGCAGGTACTGATGCTTGCCCGTCTCCGCCAGCGCCGCGCCGGGCGACCACCTCGCCCGCACCGTGTATTGCGTCGAATCCACCGTGCGCTCGAACTCAGCACCCGTACTTCCCTGCCGCGTCATCACCGTCGTATGCGCGTCCGGTTGGGTCCAATCCTGATACTCCGGTCCAAACGAGTGCGAGGCGTACGGAAACGCAATGCGCACCTTCAGCCGGCCTGCTCGCAATCAGCGGCGAGTCAATCCTTACCGCAACTTCGTCACGCGTGGGATGCACCGCCGTCTCCACCCGCACCGTTACGCCATCCACCTCAAACGAACTGGTCGCAATACCCGCCCACAAGTCCAGCCGCTCGTCGATCTTCTTCAGGTCGCCGATCTCGACGCGCGAGCCATCCGCATGCGTCATCTCCAGCCCGATGCGTCCCAGCCCCAGCCGGTTCTCATTCTCGCGCAGGTACTCCGCGTCGGGCGGCGCGTTGCTGGTGCTCGATGCCGGGTAGACCATCGCGCGGTCGTACTTCTTCACCGTCGCCATCTTGAACTTCGCGAGGCTGTAGCCGTTCGGGTTGGGAAAGCTGTGCCAGCCCCAGTCGCTGAGGATGCCGATCGGCATCGTCTTCTCGTAGTACTCGGGAAAGCTCTGCAACCCGGTGACATCGAAGTTGAAGGCGAAGTCGCCGTTGCCGACGGCCATCGCTCCATTGGGGTCGAGCTCGTGGACTTCGATGTTGTGCCGCGTCACCACCGCGTGGCGGTCAATGGGCGGTTGCAGGCCTGCCATCTGCGCCCGGCCACCCGCACTCCAACCTGCGACGAGTAGCAGCGTGACTGCCGTACTTTGTGCCGAAAACCTAACGAAGTTCCTTTGCAGTTGAGCCATCGTTCGTTGCCACTTCCCTTTCGTCCGTCTCGCGCCGGGATGTCCCGGCCGTGCAGGAAAGTGTACCTGCATCTTCAATGGCCGCGTTGCCGGAGTGACGTTTCAGCCTGTTGTACGGCCTTACAATGGGCTTGATGATCCTGTCTCTGCTGACCTCGCCATTCGCCGCTGCCATGTTCCTCCTTCAGGACGACTCCGCCAGTCCGCCCCTGCCGGCGGGCGACTCTGGCGGCGCGCTGATCGAGATGGTGCGCAATAGCGGCCCGGTCGCCTTCGCCGTGCTGGTCGTCCTGCTGATCGCCAGCATCTTCTCCTGGGCAATCATGCTCTCCAAGTGGCGTCGCTTCGCCCGCGCGCGCAAACAGAGCCAGGGTTTTCTGCGCGCCTTTCGCAAGTCGAGCCGGCTCTCCGAGATCGCCGCGGTCGCCGAGCAGTTTCGCCCCAGCCCGCTGGTCTCCGTCTTCACCGAGATCAACGACGAGTACCAGCGCCAGAGCGGAGGACGCGGCCTGCCGCGCAACCCCACCGCGCTCGAACGCGCCGCGCATGACCGCCTCCTCCGAGGCCCTCACCGCGATGGAGAGCCGCATGACGTGGCTCGCCACCATCGCCGCCATCTCGCCATTCATCGGCCTGCTGGGCACGGTCATGGGCATCATCGACGCCTTCCACGGCCTCGGGACCGCCGGCGCCGCAACGCTCCGAGCCGTCGCCCCCGGCATCTCCGAAGCGCTGATCACCACCGCCGCCGGGCTTGTGGTCGCGATCCCGGCCGTCATCGGATACAACCAGCTCACCGCGCAGCTGCGCGACTTTGCCGCGCGCATGGACGACTTCGGCCGCGAACTGCTGAACGCTATCGAGAACGCCGCTCTGCTCACGCCGACCGCAACTCCGGAAGAACCTCCGGCCCAGCCGCGACGGAGGGCCTTCTAGCCATGGCCTTCTCGACCCGCTCCGGCGGCCACGTCCGCACCCAGACCGCGCTGGCCGAGATCAACATCACGCCGCTGGTGGATGTGGTGCTGGTGCTGCTGCTCATCTTTATGCTCACCGCGCCGGTGCTGCAGTCGGGAATCAGCGTCGCGGTCCCGCACACCCGCTCCGTGAATCAACTCACCGAACAGCGCACCGTGGTGACCATCGACAAGGACCAGAATGTCTTCCTGCAGACCGGCTGGAAGCGATGCCAAGATCAACCTCGCCGACCCTCACCACGCAGCTGCGCCGTGCCGGCCAGGGCGACCCAGCCAAGCGCACCATCTACGTTCGCGCCGACGAGCGCGTGCCGTTCGGCGCTTTCGCTTCGGTGATGGACGCCGTCAAACGGGCAGGCATCACGAATATCAGCATCGTGACCCAGCCGCTGGAGACCAACCCGTCGGCAGACACATCAAGCAAGTAACGCTCCGGCAGATCCGGCGGCCCGCATCCCATGACGACCCAGCTCACAACCCGCAGCTTCATCCAGAACGAGCAGATCGGCGGAGGTCTCGCCGGCTCGTTCGCGCTGCATGGAGCGGTCGTAGGGATTCTTCTCGTCTGGGCGTATCTCTTCCACTCCGGGCAGAGCTGGGGCGACTCCTCCACCACCGCCGGGGCCATTCAGGCCACGATGGTCAACGCAATTCCCCTCCCGCCACGCGCGCCGACCGATGCGGACAACGTCCTGGCCACGGACGCTCCCAATCCCGCGCCGATCACCCCAGCCCCCCGAACAGTGGAAGCGCCCAAACCCGAGGACGTCCTCGTCCTGAAGAAGACGGCCAAGCCAGTCAAACTCGCAGACATCACCACACCTCCTCCACCAGCCCATCCGCAGCCGGCGAAGGTCGACCCCAACAAGGCGCAGACCGGCGACGCTCCCGGCCTCCGCATCGCGATGAACAGCGTCCAGACCAAGGCAGGTACCAGTCAGCGTCGCGACCGCGGACGCGGCCTTTGGCTCGCGCTTCGCCTACTACGTCGGACAGATCACGCAGAAGGTCGCGCAGCAGTGGTATACCGGCATGCTCGATGCCCACGCCTCCGGACACCGCGTCTACATCACCTTTCAGGTCGAGCGCGACGGCTCTCCGACCCACATCCAGATCGCGCAGCCCAGCGGCGACGCCACGCTCGACCAGACCGCGCTCAGCGCCGTCCAGCACATCGACACCTTCGGCCCGCTGCCCGACGACTACACCGGCAGCCACATCAACGTCACGTACTACTTTGATCCTCCCCCGCACCCTTGATCCGCCGCGACAACCAAAGATCTCCCAGCGAACGTCTACCATAGAGAGAATGGACAGCAAGTCCCTCAAATTCCGCCAGCAGTCCGGCCGATCTCAACCTAATCTGTCCGCTCTGATTCTGATCGCGACGCTGGCCGCGGTGGCTGCTGCGTTCGCCTCCTCGGCCCTTGGCCAGGACAATATCTTTACCGGCACAAACTCCGGCGCAACCTCCATCCGCATCGCAGTCGCCGACTTCAAGCCGATCGCAGCTGACGCGCAGAGCTTAGCATTCAAGCAGACCTTCGACGCAACCTTCTACGCCGACCTGGCCAACGCCGGCATCTTCGACATCGTCTCAAAGAGCCTGTTGCCGCCGGCCAGCCCCGGCTCGCCCTCTGAGATGCAGCTCCAGAGCTATTCCACTGCGCCTGCCAACGCGGCCTTCGTCACCTTCGGGTCGCTGGGCGCGGTTGGCGGCAAGCTGGTGGTCAACGGCTATCTCTTCGACGCAAAGAACACTCAGTATCCGCAGGTGCTTGCCAAGCAGTACATCGAGGATGCAAACGACGACTCCGCCCGCCAGGTCGCGCATCGCTTCGCCGACGAGATCATCTTTCGCCTCGGCGGGGGAACGCCCGGCATCGCGGAGACCAAGATCTACTTCGTCAAAATCGCCGGGGGCGAGAAAGAGATCTGGGTGATGGACTACGATGGCGCGAACCAGCACCCCATCACTCATCTGGGCGCGATCTCCATCTCGCCGCGGGTCTCGCCGGACAACAGCCGGCTCGCCTTTGCAACACTGGGAAAATACGGCTTCCAGCTGAAGATGTACTCGCTGCTGCTGGGACGCTACGTCAACTTCCCCAGCGGATCGGGAGGCGCCGAGTCGCCCGCATGGTCGCCCAGCGGCAACGAGCTCGCCTACGCAGCCGCGCCCGACGGCCAGTTCAACATCTGGATCGCGGACTCCAACGGCAATCTGGCCCGCAAGATCACAAGCTTCCGCGGAGGCAATGTTTCGCCGGTCTACAATCCGCGCACCGGCGCGCAGATCGCCTTCATCGGCGCGGCCTCGGGCCTGCCCCAGCTCTACATCATGAACACGGACGGCTCGGGGGCCCAGCGCCTTACCGACGGCGGATACGCGTCGTCGCCCTCCTGGTCGCCCAACGGTCAGTTGATCGCCTTTGCCTGGGACCGCAAGTATGGCCCCGGCGCGCCCGGCGGGCAGGACATCTACATCATTCCCGTCACACCCGGCCCGGATGGAGCATACCACTGGGTCCAGCAACACCTCGAGCGGCGGGCGCTGCGACTTCCCCTCCTGGTCTCCCGACGGCCGCCACATCGTCTACGCCAACAGCGCCGACGGTCGCGCGGAGCATACGCGGATCTGGACCATGCTCGCGGACGGCACCCAGAAGCATCCGCTCACGGGACCGGGCGCGGATATGCCAAACTGGAGTTGGAAGTGATCGGCATGAGCCAATTGAGGTACTTTGAGGTCCCATTGAGTTTTGTTTCGTAGCAAGCTGGAAAGAGCCTTGGCAAGGCAGGAGAATCTGATGACCATACCCCAATCGACCCAATCCGTGAAGTCGCAATCCATTCGCGTGGCCTTATTGCTGGCAGTCGCTTTCATCGGCGGCTGCGGCCACAAGCCCGCTTCGGTCAATCCTGCGAGCCTTGGACCCACGGCTACGACGCAACCCACCATGCCCACGGCCACACTCACCGCCGACCCGCTGGCCATCGATCTGGGCCAGTCGGTCGTGCTGAACTGGCGCACCACGGACGCGACCTCCGTAACCATCGATGGCATCGGCCCGGTGAATGTAAACGGCACACAGACCGTCTCGCCCTCCAGCTCCACCAACTTCCATCTCACCGCCAAGGGCGATGGCGGCACGGTCGAGGCGAACGTTCGCGTCACGGTGCGGGTACCGGTCGCGCCCACGCCTCCGGCGGAGACCAGCGCGCCCACACCGATCGTCGAGATGGGCTCCGACGAGGCCTTCCACCAGAACGTCCCCGACATCTTCTTCGACTACGACAGCTATGAACTCCGCGCCGGAGGGGCGAGGCGATTGCGGCCAAGGCGGCAGCTTACCTGGTGGCGCACCCCGACATCCGCATCGTCATCGGCGGCTACTGCGACGACCGCGGCTCGGCGGAGTACAACCTGGCGCTGGGCGAGAACCGCGCCAACGCCGCCAAGACCGCGCTGGTCAACGCAGGCGTGGCCCCGGGCCGCGATCCGCGTGGTCAGCTTCGGCAAGGAGAAGCAGTTCTGCACCGAGGAGACCGAGGCCTGCTGGCAGCAGAACCGCCGCGCCCAGTTCTCGCTCGACCAGTTGATCTTCAAACCCTAACCTCGCACCATCGAAGGCCGTAAAGGTAAGCCTATGACGAACCAATTCAGATCGAAGTGGGCCGCTCTGCCATCGCTCCTTGCGTTGGCTGCGCCACCCGGCCTTCGCCGTCAACAAGGACATGGTGCAGCTCCAGACCCAGGTCCAGGAGTTGCAGGATGCCGTGGCGCGTCTGCAGCAGTCCAACGACGAACGCATGGGCGTCCTTAAAGACCTCGTCCAGCAGAGCGCCGACTCCGTGAACAAGATGTCGCGTCACGGTCGGATGCGCTGCAGCAGCAATGAAGAGCCAGCAGGAGGCGACGAGCGGCAAGATGGATCAGGTCTCCGGGCAGGTGCAGTCGCTGAACGACTCGCTGGACGAGGTGAAGGCGCGGCTCAACAATCTGGAGAAGGCGCTGCAGTCCGTGCAGAACCAGCAGCAGTCGATCAACGCCGCGCTGCAGAATATGACGCCTCCCGCTGGCGCTGCCACACCGGAGACCGCGCCATCCGGCGCACCGGCGGTCGTCCCATCCGCGCCCGCCCAACCCGCATCCCAGCCCGCTCCGGCCACTCCAATCGCAGAAGGCGGTAAGCCGAGCGCAGACAACCCCTTTGCAGCCACCCAGGGTCCGCCGCAAGGCTCACCGCCGTAAGTCGCACTCCGCCTCCGCAGCCGCCCGCAGGCGATCTCTACAAGACGGCCCTGAGCGACTACATGGCGGCCAAGTATCCGCTGGCCACGAATGAATTCAATGGCGTCATCCGAACCTATCCCGATGACCCGCTGGCCGGCAATGCGTACTACTACCTGGGCGAGATCGACTACCGCGCAGGAAAGTTCGCCGCCGCCGTCAAGGACTACGACCACGTCCTCGATCGGTTCCCCGACAGCCAGAAGACGGCGGTCGCTCACCTGCACAAAGGGCAGGCGTTGATTGCGACCAAGCAGACTGAAGCCGGGGTCCACGAGTTTCGCATGTTGATCCAGCGCTTTCCCAACTCGGCCGAGGCTGGGCTGGCACGCAGCCGCCTTAACGGAATGGGGGTTTCTGTCGCCTCCAAACCACCCGCCTAGCCGCAGCATTGTGGGCTGGCCAGTCGTCTAAGGTAGAGATGAGAAGCGCGCATTCCAAGGAGAATATGCACGCTGGAGATTAGACGGCCCGAGTGAAAGAGCGCATTCGCAGACTGGATGGACGAGGCAACGCCAGTGGCCGGCCAGTTCGGCTGGTGGTCGCGGCCCTGATTCTGCGCGAGGCCGAGTGGCGCCGGCACCGAGGTTCTGGTCTGCCAGCGCCGGCCGGACCAGCCGATGAGCCTGAAGTGGGAGTTTCCCGGAGGCAAGATCGAGCCCGGCGAGACACGCCGAGCAGGCCTTGGCCCGGGAGCTGGACGAAGAGCTGGGCATCGCGGCGGTGATCGGCCCGCGGGTCGCGCAGATGCGCCACAAGTACCGCAACGGCGGCTCCATCGACCTGCAGTTCTTCTCGGTCAAGGAGTTCTCCGGCGAGATCGACAACCGCATCTTCAATGAGATTCGGTGGGCTCCCCTGAGCGCGCTGCCCAGCCTCGACTTCCTCGCCGCCGACTTCGGCCTCATCCGCGACCTCTCCGAAGGCAAGCTGCTCTAACGCCGACAAAATAACCTTAGCCACCGGTGAGCTGGTTCCACACAAGCACCAGCGACAGGCCGATCACGATCGCCGCCGTCGCCCAGGCAATCCAGTTGAACCACGCCGGGTTGGTATACTCCCCCATCAGCTCGTGCTTGTTGATCAGCTTCAGCATGAAGATCATGATGATCGGCAGCAGCACGCCGTTCAGCACCTGCGAAAGGATAACCACCTTGACCAGCGGGAAGTTGGGGATCAGCACCAGCCCCGCGCCGAGGGCGATCAGCAGCGTGTAGAGCCAGTAGAAAAACGGCGCCTCCTTGAAGGCTCTTATCGACCCCGCTCTCCAAGCCCATGCCCTCGCAAACCGTATATGCGGTCGAGAGCGGCAGAATGGACGCCGCGAACAGCGACGCATTGAACAGTCCCGCCGCAAACAGGATGAACGCGAAGTCGCCGGCCAGCGGCTTCATCGCGCCTGCAGCGTCCGAGGGCACCCCGATATTGCGCATCCCATGCACATAAAGCGTCGCCGCGCAGGCCACAATGATGAACCACGCAACGATGTCGGAAAAGATCGACCCAACAATCGACATCCAGCCGCGATGCCTTGTAGTTCTTGACCGTAATTCCCTTCTCCACAATCGAAGACTGCAGGTAGAACTGCATCCACGGCGTGATCGTGGTGCCGATCACGCCGACGGTCATATAGACGTAGACCTTGTCGTGCCACACCGCGCGTGGCGGCAGCGAGACCGTCTCCTTCATGGCCTGGAGCCAGTCCGGCCCGCTGAGTACGCCGGTGATGATGTAGGCGATATAGAAGACGCTGGCTATGAGAAAGACCTTCTCGACGCTCTTATAGTCGCCCTTGACCACCAGCAGCCAAACAATCGCCGCGCAGACCGGCACGCTCAGATACTTCGCTGATATGGAAGAGCTGCATCGAGCCTGCGATGCCGGAGAACTCGGCCACCACGTTGCCGTAGTTGACGACCACCAGCAGAATCATCATGAAGAACGTCATGCGCAGCCCAAACTCCTCGCGGATCAGGTCGCTCAGGCCTTTGCCCGTCACCACCCCCATGCGCGCGCACATCTCCTGCACCACGATCAGCGCCAGCGTGATCGGAATCATCGTCCACAGCAGCGTGTAGCCGAACTGCGCCCCCGCCTGCGAGTAGGTGAGGATGCCGCCGGAGTCGTTGTCGACATTGGCCGTGATAAACCCCGGCCCCAACACCGCAAGGAACAAGAGAATCCGAATGCGCCACCGCCGCCAGAAGCTCATCCAACCTCCGTCTTCGCAGCGGTCGCGGACGGCACGTCAATCTGCTCGTGACCCGCAGCGGTTCGAGTATCAGATAGGATGCTGCGCATTCGCTGCACAATCAGCTCGACCTGGCGATCGTTGTGGTATCCATCGCGCACCGCCCGTGCATGGCCGGCCGCAGCGATCCGCGCTCGCCCCTCCTCATCCGGCAGATAGCGGCGAATCTTCGCGGCCAGCTCGTCGCGGTCGGTAAAGAAGACAGCCTCTTCATCCTCGCGGAAGCGCTGCATATGCCCCTCGGACCGTTCCGCCAGCAGAAATCCCCCGCAGCCCGCGATCTCGAAGCTCTTATGCGCAAACTCATCCTTGTTCGCCCACGTAAGAAAGCTCAGATTGATCTTCGACCTCCAGATCGCCTCTCGATATTGCTGGAGATATAGCTCTCCCTCGCGATACAACCGCGCAAACCCGTCAGCCCCAAGCGCTCGCTGCCACGATCTCCTATTCCCTGAGATCGTCACCGGCAAGCCTTGCGCCGCCAGCCATTCAAGCGCCTGCGCGCGGTCGTCGTACGGCGTTCCAATAAACGACACCTCGCGATCGCGGTCGGCGTCGCTCCATCCCGGCGGCGGAGGAAAATGAATGGTCGGTTCGTAAGCCGTCTGGACCTTGATCACGTCGCGCGCGCCACGCGCCCTGTAGTCTGCTATGTTCGCATCGCGCTGGACCACATGCAGATCGTAGAACGGGATGTCCTTCATGTAGAGCCGCCACCCGGGGTCGCGACGCGTGCCAAACGGGTTGTCGATCATGTAGCTCACCGTCGCAATGCCCATGGCGCGCAACTTCCTCAGCGTCTCCGGCCTCATCCCCAGAAGCTTGTCGGTCCAAACCACGTCTGGCTTCTCTCGTTCCGCCAGGCTCAACAGATCGCGGTTCAGCCGATCGACCCACGGGCCCGCCGCCAGCCGGAAGCTGATCTTGCCCAACAGCGATTGGCTGGGCGCATACTCATTCGCATTGAGTGGCAGCACGCGTGCGCCAAGCCGTTGCAGCGCCCACATGCGATAGAGCGAGGAGTCGTTGGGTGACAGCCCCGCCGCGTAGAGAATTCTCAGCTCGTGCGCGGCCTGCGTGAATAGGGAAACTTCGCCGATCATCTCAGCTCTTCGTCCGCAGCTGCGCAATCACCTGCTCCGCATAGATCACGCCCGCAAGCTTCTTATTTGCGTCGACCACCGGAAGCGCCCGCAGGTTGTATTTGTCAAAAAGCTCCGCCACCTTCTTGCCGCTCGCGTGAATGTCGCAGGAGACCAGATGGTACGCCTCGGCGAGGCTGTCCAGCCGGCTCTCCGGCGGCGCCAGCAGCACCTTGACCAGCGGTACTACTCCGCGCAACACCTCGTGATCGTCGACCAGAAAGACATGGGTCAACGTCTCCAGGTCGCCCTCGAAGTCATGCAGCGCTGCGATCGCCTGCCCCGCGGTGGCCTGCAGATTCTGGCGCCACGTAGTCGGTCGTCATCTGTCCCGCAGCCGAGTTGCCGGAGAACTCCAGCAGCTCCTCCACATCCTGGCGCTCCTCGGGGTCCATCTCCTCAAGGATGGCCTCCGACCGGTCGTCCGGCAGCTCGGCAAGAAAGTCGGCCGCTGCCGCCGGGTCCATCTCCTCCACAATGCCGGCAATCTGCTCCGAGTCGAGCGACTCGGTCAGCGACTTCTGCAGCTTCGGCTCAACCTCCTCCAGCGCCTCGGCGGCGACCTCCTCATCGAGCGAACTGAAGATCGCCTGGCGCTCGGCCGGCGCGAGGTCCTCCAGGATGTCGGCAAGGTCCGACGGGTGCATCTTCGCCAGCTTGTCCTGCTCGATCTTCAGCCGCACACGACGCGCGGGGTCGCGGTCGATCAGATCGACAAAGTCCCACGGAATAACGCTGGTGCGGAAGCGCCCAGAGATCCGCTCCACTGTCGCCGCCGGAAGCCCCTTCAGCAGGCGGCGGATGGCGCCCCGGTTCCCCACCTCCACCTCGGCGATTCGCAGGGTGACGGGTCGCGCCATTGCCGCTTCTTCGGTGCCGTTCGTCCCGGATGCGGCTGCAGGATCGGCCACCGGCTCCCACACCAGGTCCACATCGTTGACGCGCACCACCTTATGTCCGTGAGACATCGATAATCTGCTGGTCGAGCAGGTCGCGCTCCAGCAGGAGGAAGGAGTCTTCCTCCGGCATCAGCGTCGGCGTCGCCCCACCGCGCATCCGCAGTCCACCGGCTACAGTCAGCTCCAGATCGCCTATGGCGACCATCGAAAGCCGGCTTGAGCGGCCCGCGCCCGCCAGGCGCAGCACCAGTCCCTGCACATGGTTTGCGTCCACCGGCGGCGACACCGCAAACTCGCGCACGTGCCCTACCGTCCGCCCACTGGCATCGGCCACGGGCGCGCCCATCAGCGCGGAGACACTCGTCGATTGGTTTGCATTCTTCGTCACGGACAACCCTTACCGCATCCTACCCCAGCCGGCGCGGCCATCGCAGCTGTCCGGACAATTTGCGTTCAGCGTCACCCGCATCGACACCTGCCCGCTCGCGGGGACGCAATTGGTTCGCCGACCTTGACATTCTGGATGGCCACCAAGCAAACTGCCATCATTGCAGCTATTCGCCGAGGGCATCGACCGGCGCGCAAAGGGGAGGCGATTGCCCGATTCGACGACAAGCCGCGTCTCCCTGACCCTGGATTCATCCCTCACAGCGTGGACAAGGTGGAGCGGACAGCCGAAGACTTCGCCGTACGAGCCGGGTTCGACGAGGACACCGTGCCCAACATCGCGATGGCCGTGCGCGAGGCAGCCGTAAACGCCATCCTGCACGGCAATGCCTACGACTCGGCCAAGCAAATTACCGCCTCGTTTGAGACCACCGCCGACGCCCTGATCGTGCGCATCGCCGACCAGGGGCCGGGACTCGACCCGGACGACCCTCCCCGACCCGCTTGCGCCGGAAAACATCCTGCGCGGCTCCGGCCGCGGCATCTTCCTCATCCGCGCCTTCATGGATGAGGTACACTTTCGCAAGTTGCATCCCGGCACAGAACTCACCCTCATCAAGCACCGGGCACCGGCCGCACCAGCATAAGGAGACAGACCTCAATGAGCATGAAAGTAGCAACCCGCCAGGTGGATGGCGTCACCATCCTCGACCTCAGTGGCCGCATCACCCTCGGCGAAGGCAGTGTCACCCTGCGCGACAGCGTCCGCGACTTGCTCGCCAAGGGCTCGAAGAACATCCTGCTGAACCTCGGCGACATCACCTACATCGACAGCTCCGGCATCGGCGAGCTGGTCAGCGCGTTCACCTCGGTCAAGAATGCGGGCGGCGAACTGAAGCTGCTCAACCTGACCAAGAAGGTCCACGACCTGCTCCAGATCACCAAGCTCTACACCGTCTTCGACATCAAGGACGACGAAGCTGCCGCTATCGGCTCATTCAAGAAGTAAGCCAGCCTTCGAGTCAGATTCAGCACGCGGAGCAGCAGCGTGGCCGCCGGAACTCTCCAGCCGCCTTACCTCTTATGTGTCGTCATTCTGGCCTGAGCGAAGCCGAAGGCCAGAATCTCCGTATTGACCCCGCATCCCCGCCATTCACTTCGGAGAACCTGTCCTAGTGTGAAAAGTCCACCTTCGGCGCCGTCTGCGAGCCCTGGTCCGCCGTGTAGTACTCCGTCTTGGGATGATAGCCCGCGAAGCCCGCATAGATGCTGTTGGGGAACTGCTGGATAAAGACGTTGTAGTCGCGAATCGCCGCGTTGTACCGCGTGCGCGACACCGCGATGCGGTTCTCCGTGCCCGCCAGCTCATCCTCCAGCCGCATGAACTGGTCGTTGCTCTTCAGGTCCGGATAGTTCTCCTGCATCCGCATCAGCGGCAGCAGCGCCACATTCAGCCGGTCGTTTGCCGCCAGCTTCTCGTTCGGCGTCTGCGCCGTCATCAGGCCAGCGCGCGCGTTCGCGATGTTGGTCAGCACCGTCTCTTCTACGTTCGCATAGCCCTTCACCGTCGCCACCAGATTCGGGATCAGGTCCGCCCGCCGCTGCAGGTCGACATCGATGCTGCGAGAACGCCGCCTGCACATCCTGGTCCTTCGCGACCATCTGGTTCTTCGCGCTCACATAGCTTCCGCCCACCATCAGCAGCCACCACCACAATCAACCCAACTACGCCCAACACAACCCACAATGCCTTCATTTTCCTCTCGCCTTTCCGTTGCTCATCTAACCATTAACGTATAGCTGTCGCTCTCAGTTCCCTGCTTGACCTCAGTGCAAACCTCAAATCAGAAATCCCCGCTGGCCCCTCCGCCGCCGGAGCTTCCTCCGCCAAATCCGCCAAAGCCTCCCCCATCCCCTCCTCCGCCAAATCCTCCACCGAACCCACCCTCTCCGCCGCCGCGGCCTCCACCGCCGCCGCCCATCAGATTGAACAGAATGAAGAACAGCCAGCCGATGTGCCCGGTGCGGATCAGCGTGCCAATCAACAGCAATCACGCCGATGGTAAGAAGGATGTCGAAGAGGCTCAACTGACTCTGTTGCTGTGGCGTGCCCTGGTACTGGGGAACCGCCGCAGCCCCTTCCGCACCTGTATCCAGCTTACCCCCGCATCGGCCGCAATATCTTGCGCAGCTCATGCACCCCCAGCGTCACCGCCTGGTTGTAGTCGCCCTGGCGCGCAGAGGGAGCCATCTCCCGGCCGATGTCCCCCACCTTGGCGTCGTTCAGGATTCCTTCAAGCCCGTAGCCCACCTCGATCCGCCCGCGCCGCGGGTTCATCACCAAAATCATCAGGACGCCGCGGTCGGTGCCCTTCGCGCCCACCTTCCACTTGTCTTCGAGCGCGGTGGCGAACTCCTCGATCGACGGCGTCGCGCCCGTCTTGTCCGGATCGATGGTCTTGACCGTGACCACGGCGATCTGCGCGTGCGCCTTCTGGTCCACCTGGGTGCACAGGTCTTCCACGCTCTGCTGCGTCTCCGGCGACAGCACACCCGCAAAGTCGTTCACATAGCCGGTGGGTGCGGGCAGCCCGGCCACCGTCTCCCCACGCAGCGCAAGCCCAGGGGTCACCAGCAGAACGACGAACATCAGCCAGCGCAGGGTGCGAAGCATCGCACCTCATTCTACGCTCCGCGCCGCATCAGCTCGTGTCCAAAAAAGAGGGCCCGACGGCCCTCTCACTGCAACTCTCGAATCCGCTACTTCGTGCGTCGTCGCGGCAGGACGCGGCGGACGCGGCGGCAGTGTAATTCCCTCTGCCGTGGCGGCCTTCGTAATCAGTCCCAGATGCTGATGCATCGTCGCCATCGCCTTCGTCACCTCGGCCTGCAGATCGGCGATCCGCCGCCGCCGAAGCCTCCATATAGAAGCTATGCAGGGTCTGCCAGTGCGCCTTCAGCGATGTAGGTCAGATACTCCGTGTCGAAGTCCTTGCCGGAGAGGCCATTCAGCTTGTCGTACTCCGCCTGGTCGTCCTTGCTCATCTTCTTGGGCAGCATCACGCCCATCGCGTCCGCCACATCGCTCATGTCCTTATTGATCGCAGTGTGGTCGTCGACCATCTGCTGCGCCAGCGTCTTTACGTCGGGCCCGCCCTTTTCCGCCGCAAGCTCGGCCAGCTTCACGTCCGCAATCCCGGTCTCCACAGCGGTGCGCACAAACTGCTTGTCCACCATCTGCTGTCCCGTCTCGCCCGGAGCGCCCAGCGAGCCGCGCATCTGGCCGGACTGAATGGTCTGCGAGCCGGTTGGCGCGTTGGAGCCGGCAGGTCCGGCGGACTGATTCATGCCCTGCGGGGACTGCGGATAGGGGCTGACCCCGGGATTCGCGGTCGGGATCCATCTGGGCAACGACGGCCACAGGCAACAGCAACGACCGCTCCCAACACCGCAATACGCACGCGTCTCATATTCATAGCGAAACTCCTCAATCCTGCTTCCATCCCATACCCGCCCCACGAAGATCGCTGAATCGGCGTGTGGGCCAATGTAACACGGTTGTAACTCACCGGTGGCGGCAAATCCAGACAGAAAGCGCGTGAACCACCGCCTTCACCTGGAGCGTTATCCTATTCCCACCAGATAACAAGTGGCAACATCCCGCTTGCATCCGCTGCCAACCCCGTCCATTCAGCCCACAGTCAACTCAGGAGACTCACCCAGGAATGTCCGATCCAACCTCCCCCGTCGCATCGCCTTCCCTCACCCAACCGCCGGCCCAGCCTCCCATCGCCCGCCGCGACCCCACGCCCACCACCCTCCACGGCGTCACCCTGCAGGACGACTACCGCTGGATGCGCGACAAGGACTCGCCCGAGGTCCTCGCCTACCTCGAAGCCGAGAACGCCTACACCGCCTCCGTCATGGCGCCCACCGCCGACCTCCAGGCCAAGCTCTACGCCGAGATGCTCTCCCACATCAAGGAGACCGACGAGACCGTGCCCTACCGCCTCGGCGACTGGTTCTACTCCACCCGCACCGTCGAGGGCAGCCAGTACGCCATCCACTGCCGCCGCCGCGCGACCAACCCCGACCTCGACTCCCCCTTCGACCCCACCCAGCCCGAGCAGGTCATCCTCGACGTCAATCAGCTCGCCGAGGGCAAGCCCTTCATGGCAGTCGGCGGCATGGCCATCAGCCCCGACGGCAACCTGCTCGCCTACTCCACCGACTCCACCGGCTTCCGCCAGTACACGCTGCACATCCGCGACCTGCGCACCGGCGCCGACCTGCCCGACACCGCCGAGCGCGTCGGCTCGCTCGCCTGGGCCGCCGACTCGCAGCACCCTCTTCTACTCCACCGAGGACGAGACCACCAAGCGCCAGGACCACATCTTCCGCCACACCCTCGGCGCGCCCGCCGCCGACGATATCGTCGTCTTCCACGAGCCGGACGAGCGCTTCAACCTCGGCATCGGCAAGACCCGCGACGGCCAGTACCTGATGATCGAAGCCGGCAGCCACACCACCAACGAGTACCGCTTCCTCGCCGCCGCCGACCCCACCGGCGAGTTCCGCCTCATCGCCCCGCGCCTCGACGACCAGGAGTACTACCCCGACTCATCGCGACGGCCTCTTCTTCATCCGCACCAACGACACCGGCAAGAACTTCCGCGTCGTCACCGCGCCGGTCGCCACGCCCGGCCGCGAGCACTGGACCGAACTCATCCCCCTCGACCCCGACCACCCGCTCGAAGACTTCGACCTCTTCCAGCTCCTTCGCCGTCGCCACCCGCCGCAAGCTCGGCCTGCCCACCCTCGACAGTCCTCCGCTTCAATCCGATGCGGCTGCGGATGCGCCGGCACTCGACCCTCCCGTCGCCATCGCCTTCCCCGAGCCCACCTACTCCGCCGCGCCGCACGTCAACCGCATCTTCAGCGACCGACCTCTTCCGCTACAGCTACCAGTCGCTGGTCTCGCCGCCCTCGGTCTACGAGTACAACGTCGCCAGCGCCGACTACGCCGTCCCCATCGGCCAATCAAAGCTGCTCAAGCAGCAGGAGGTCCCCGGCGGCTTCGACCCGCGCTCTACGCCTCCGAGCGCGTCTGGATCGATGCTCCGGACGATGTCGAAGGTCCCACCATCTCGATCGTCTACCGCCGCGACCGCTTCCGCCGCGACGCCACCAACCCGCTCTACGTCTACGGCTACGGCTCCTACGGCTACCCGCTGCCCGTCGGCTTCTCGCCCTCGCGCCTCTCGCTGCTCGACCGCGGCGTCGTCATGGTCTACGCCCACATCCGCGGCGGCGGCGAGCTCGGCGACGCCTGGCACGACGCCGGCAAGATGCAGCTCAAGCGCAACACCTTCACCGACTTCATCGCCGCCACCGAGCAGCTCACCGCGCGCGGCTACGGCGACCCCAACCGCGTCGCCATCGAAGGCGGCAGCGCCGGCGGCCTGCTCATGGGCGCGGTCGTCAACATGCGCCCCGACCTCTTCCGCGTCGTCCTCTCCCACGTCCCCTTCGTCGACATCATGAACACCATGCTCGACGCCAGCCTGCCCCTCACCGTCGCCGAGTACGAAGAGTGGGGCAACCCCAACGAGCCCGAAGCCTTCGCCACCATGCTCAGCTACTCGCCCTACGACAACCTGGAGATCAGCTCGGCCGGCGCGCCCATCCCCGCCATGCTGGTCAAGACCAGCCTCAACGACTCGCAGGTCATGTACTGGGAGCCCGCAAAGTACGTCGCCAGGCTCCGCACCCTCAAGACCAACGCCACCCCGCTGCTCCTGCACATCAACATGGACGCCGGCCACGGCGGCGCCTCCGGCCGCTACGACTACCTCAAGGAGATCGCCTTCGACTACGCCTTCCTGCTCACCCAGCTCGGCGTAGAGAAGACGCCGTAACCGGCCGCACCCTACCCCGCCGTCGCCTCTTCCTCCACCTTGTCGCCCTCGCCCGGCGCAAGAAACAGGTTCGTCTCCAGCCCATGCTGCCGCGTGTACAGATCGAAGTACCGCCCGCCCAGCCGGTACAGCGACTCATGCGTCCCGCGCTCCAGAATCAGTCCCGCCTCGATCACCAGAATCTGGTCCGCCCGCCGAATCGTCGACAGCCGGTGCGCGATCACGAACGTCGTCCGCCCCTTCATCAGGTGGTTCAGCCCGCTCTGGATCATCGCCTCCGACTCCGAGTCGAGCGAGCTGGTCGCCTCATCCAGAATCAAAATCCGCGGGTCTGCCAGGATCGCCCGCGCAATCGAAATCCGCTGCCTCTGCCCACCCGAGAGCTTCACCCCGCGCTCGCCCACAATCGTCTCGTACGCCTCCGGAAACTTCTCCGCAAACTCATCCACGCGCGCAATCCGGCACGCCTCCATCAACTGCTCCTCCGTCGCCGCCGGCCGCGAGAACAGCACATTCTCGCGGATCGTTCCATCGAACAGAAACGTCTCCTGCAGCACCACGCCCAGCTGCTGCGCGATAGCTGCTCAGCCGGATCGTCGCCAGGTCGACCCCGTCAATCAGAATCTGCCCGCTCGTCGCCGTGTGGAACCCGCAGATCAGGCAGATGATCGTCGACTTGCCCGACCCCGACGAGCCCACCAGCGCCGTCACCGTCCCCGGCTTCGACTCAAAGCTGATGCCATGCAGCACCGGCTTGCCCGTCTCATACTCGAACACCACATCCTCAAACTCCACATCGCCCCGAATCATGCCCAGCGCCAATGCGTGCGCCCCGGCTCCGAATCCTCCTCGCGCTCGTTCAATATCTCGGTCGTGCGATCCAGCCCCGCCAGCGCCTCCGTCAACTGCGTCCCGATGTTCACCAACTGCACGATCGGCGCAATCATAAACGCCAGCAGCATGGTGTACTCCACATAGCCGCCCGCATTCAGCCGGTCGCGCCGCGTCTCATGCGCGCCGAGATACATAATCAGCCCGCCCACCACGCCCAGCACCATGGTCGAGGACAGCGTCATCAGCGACTGCGCCGTCAGCGAGCTGATCACGTTGTTCAGCAGCCGCTTCACGCCGCCCGCAAAGACCTTCGCCTCGCTCTCCTCCGCGTGGTAGCCCTTCACCACGCGCACGCCGCCCAGCGATTCGGTCAGCCGGCCCGTCACCTCCGCGTTGATCTTCGCGCGCTCGCGGAAGATCGGCCGGATCGTCTTGAACGCCCTCTGCAGAATCAGCCCAAACACCAGCAGAATCGCAGAACGTCAGCAGCGTCATCCGCGCGTTGATGTGCATCAGATAGCGAAGAACGCGATCACCGCCGTCAGCACGCCGCCCACAAAGTCCACCAGCCCGGTGCCCACCAGGTTGCGCACGCCTTCCACGTCCGTCATGATGCGCGCCACCAGCGTGCCCGTGCGGTTCTCGTCGTAGAACGCCACCGGCAGCCGCCCAATGTGCGCCTGCACCTTCATGCGCAGCTCGGAGATCAGCCGCTGCCCCTCGGTCGAGAGCAGCTGCGTCAGCGAGTACGACGTAATCGCCTGCACAAACGTCGCCGCCGCCACCGCTGCCCACGATCCACGGCAGCAGATGCATCTGGTGCCCGATACATCACCTTGTTGATCAGCGGCTCTGCGACGACACCGGCAGCACAAAGCTGCACAGCCCGGTTGACCACCATCAGGCAGAAAGCTCCCGCGATCAGCCACTTTCGCGGCCGCATCAGCTTCCACACCTCGGGCAGCACCTTCTTCAGCGGCGGCTTGGGCCGCTTCGCCGTCATATCGGCGGACACCGCGCGCCCCGTCCCCCGGCTCGGCCCGTCCGCCGACCGCATTCCACCACCCATGCTCGATGATCCAAATGAAGGAGGCATACACCTCAAGTGTACGCTGCGGGTGCGATTTTTATTAGCATGCGCAGGCCTGCGTGATTACGCGCGGCTGGTGGCCCGCAAGCAGCCAAAAAACTCTGGACGAGCCTGCGGACCGCATATAGTCTTAAGCCCGCCATGTCCCCCAGACTTCTTCTGAGCCTCTTATTTCTGGCGGTAACACCCTGCCTGTGCGAGACCACGGACACCACATGCGTCTCTGGTTACGTCACGCGACTCGGCTCCCCGTCTGACTTCGACCTAAATGGCAGACATGTCCGCGCGAGCGAAAAGACGGTGCAGATCAAGCAACCCTCCTCGAAGGCCGGGTCTTCGCCTGCCCCCGATCAGTTATTGAACCTCCATCTGTTCGATCAGCTGAAGGCCTGTGGCCCGGCCGACAGCAAAGCCCACGACATTACGGCAACCCGCATCGAGTTCGAGCCGCGAGGGCACCGTTCCGTATCAGGCACCGCAATTATCGATTCCACCCTCCCCCTCCCTGCGGGCGCAAATCCATCTACAGACCACATGGTCCGGGCCGACGGCTACCAGATCCTCATTACGGCCAAGACACGGCGCACCTTTGAGAAGCCTCTCCGGACCTCCGCGGATATTCACGTCAACGTGTGGATCACCTATGAGGGGACGCAGCAGCCCGATGGGACTATCATTGCAGAAACCGCCGACTTCGAAAAGAACACCACCAGCAGGAGCCTGGACAGGCAGCGTGAACAGTGGGAGTACGACCCAAATGCCATCCCTGACGATGCGCACCAGTCCGGCGTGAGCAAGGCATTTCGTGGAAACGATCCCCGGCAATATCCTCCGCACAAAGACCCCGCCATGCAAGCCCGGGTTGACGCCATCGGCGCCAAGCTCGTGCCAAAGTATCAGGTCGACTTTCCCTACACAGAGGAGACACGGCTCGATGTCCGCTTCTATCTCATCGATGCGCCCAAATGGCGCGATGCAATGCCCCTTCCGAGCGGCATCGTACTCGTCCCATATCAATTGGTCGGCTGGATGCAGAACGATTCGCAGCTCGCGGCATTTCTGGCCGACAAGGTGGCCTGCCTGCTGGAGAAGCAACCGGTGTTCCTTCCCGCAACCGATGCGGACTTCGCAGTGGATGCGGCAGAGGTAGCCTTGGTGGCAGTGCCAGTCGCCGAGGCGGTCTACCAGCTTGTAGGAATCCCTCTTGGGATCGACGCCATCACTCAGACCTATCTGCATCGGGAGCAGCGCGACCGCGTCAGCATCGCCCTCATGCACGATGCGGGCTATGACGTCATGCAGGCGCCCATAGCATGGTGGCTGCTCTCCTCAAAAATGCAGAAGGACATTTCGGATATCCCGGAGCCCGCGCGGGCGAAATACCTGTATCAGTATCTTGGGCAGACATGGGCCAACCAACTGGCCACTACGTATTCAGCTCCCGCGCCTTCCGCGCCGCAATAAACGACCGCACGCACAACACCACGAACGCCAGACAGACCGCCGCCATCGCAGCCTGGTACTCGACCGCCACGGGATGCGCCAACGGCTGGCCATGCGCCTGCATATACTCGTCGATCGCCCGGGAGAACGATCCCAGAAAACCCAACAACCCAACCGTCACCGCAACATGCATCCAGATCATCCGCCGTTTCGCGTCGTTGGTGATGGCGAGCGCGCCCGCGATTCCCAGCACCGTTCCAAAGCCGCACGGGATCAGCGCCGTTAGGTGCGTGCTCCCAGTGGTCACGAATCCCACCGCTCCCAGTACGACCAATGCAAATGCAAAGCCTAGCGTCACCTTCGCCACAGGACCTGTCTCCTTGTCATTTTTACTTCGCCTCCCGATATTCCACGGTACCCATTATGCCGCAGCCGCGCTCTTCATCGCTGCAAGCACATCCGCCGGCTCCCAGTCATTCGTTGGATACCACGAACGCACTTTGCCGTCTTTACCGATCAGCACCGTCGAGAGCGAGTGGGTCAGCGTCCCTGAATCCCCCGGCGTCACGCCAACGTTGAAATATTCGGTCAGCGCTGCCATCTCCCCCTGCGGCGATACGGCGAAGTCCCAGTGCTGGAACCTCTGCCCTGCGTGATCTCCCGCGTAGGCCTCACCGTAGTTCTTCAGCACCGCCGGCGTGTCGTACTTCGGGTCAAAGCTAATGCTCAGCAGATGCGTCTTCGCATAGAGCGCTCGGATCGCCCTGCAGCGCCTTATCGATCTCCGCAAAGTTATGGCTCATGCGCGGGCAGTAGTCCGCCAGCGGGCAGCGCGTGTAGATGAACGTCAGCAGCAGCACCCGCCCCTTGAACTGCCCGAGGTGGATCGTGCGGCCGTCCTGATTGATCAGCTTGAAATCCGGCACCGCATCGCCGGCCGACGGAACGTGGTAGCTCACCGGCGGCTTATAGTCCGGCCTGGCCTGCGCCGTAATCACAATCTTGTCGAGCATCGCATCGGTCGTAACCATCCGGCGGTCTTCCGCGCCAGCAGTGTAGCAGTGATGCGGTCGCCGGGATGCAGCTCACTCGCCACGCTCG
Source organism: uncultured Acidobacteriaceae bacterium (assembly GCA_963808025.1). Classification (GTDB taxonomy): domain Bacteria; phylum Acidobacteriota; class Terriglobia; order Terriglobales; family Acidobacteriaceae; genus Edaphobacter. The sequence goes on from CAWEEI010000001.1 coordinate 614,143, forward strand.
GGTCCTTCAGCTTGTAGGTCATCACCATTGCGTCCATAAAGCCCGGCACAGCCTCATGGTCCAGCACGACGTTGCCATTCACTGAATCGACGCTGACGATCTTGCCGCGAATCGGGAACGTCGCGAGCTCACCCACAGCTGCCGCGTTGGAAGCACTGGACGAGGTATCGCCCGCCTGCTTACAGCCGGCCGTCAGCACAGACAACAACATTAAACAGAAAGCAGCTCGAACCGAAAATCTCACAGAGACGAACCCTCCGCATAAATCATATCTTCTGAATTGCCCCGGCGACCTTTCCCTGTCGCCCCATCCCGCCCACAACCGATCAAGATACAGCAATTCCCTGCCCGGCTTTTCCAGTCACTTTAGGCGTATAAAAAGCGTATGGACGACGCCCACGCGCTGCCCCTCCAGATTCAGCAGGCACTGGCGCGCGGCTGGACCGTCCTCACCGCCAACCAGCGCGCCGCGCGCACTCTGCGCCATGCCTTCGATCTCCACCAGCGCGCCCTCGGCAATGCAACCTGGGAGCCGCCCGCAATCCTGGCCTGGGATACGTGGCTCGGCAGCCTCTGGCATCGCTTGCTCTTGGAGGGGCGCGCCTCGGAACTGCTGCTGAACTCTACGCAGGAGCACACCCTCTGGCAGGCAACGATTACAGCGGACCCTGCAACATCCAGCCTCCGCCCAATCGATGCCCTCGCCGAGACCGCCGCCGACGCGTGGTCACTGTTGCACGCTTATCGTGGGCACCCCCATCTCAGCCGATACCCCGGCAACGCCGACACCCGCACCTTCGAACGATGGGCTACAGAGTTCGAGCGCCGCTGCACCCGCGCGCGTTACCTTACCCAGGCCCAGCTCCCTGAGACGCTGCGCGCCGCCTTTGCCGAGGGACGATTCGACCCCGCAGCGTCTCCATCAGCGGCAGGAATCCTGCTTGTCGGCTTCGACCGAAAGACTCCCGCACAGACCGCTCTGCTCGAAGCCGCCACTCACGCAGGAATCTCCATCGAAGAGATCGCACCGGAACAACCTGCCGCCGGAACCGCCCTCGTCACCGCATCCGACGAGCATCGCGAGTTGATCGCCTGCGCTCGTTGGCTACGTCGTTATCTGTTCGAGCATCCGCAAGCCTCTGTCGCCGTCATTCATCCTTCCATCGAGAGCGCACGGTCCAGCATCGACCGCGTCTTCCGCCAGCTCCTGGCCCCTGAGCTCAACGATGCCGCTGCGCCGGCCCGCTCCGCGCCCTGGGAATTTTCCCTCGGCGTCCCACTCGCCCGCACACCTATGGTCGCAACCGCGCTGGACATCCTGCGCTGGTCTTTGGCCCGCTCCCTCTGGATCGCGTCACCGCGCTGCTCCTCTCACTCCACTTTGCTGCGTCGGATGCCGGTGGCAAAGTAGAAAATGCGAATGATAAAGACGAACGTCTCGCCCGCGCAGAGTTCGATGCCTTTCTGTTACGCGGCCAGCATCTGCTGCGCCCCGAGTTCTCCGTCAACGCCCTCTACGCCCTCGTCTCAGACTCCAGATGGAAGGGCGTACTCACCGGGCTTGATCTCCGCCTTCGCGCATTGCGTGCGTTCCAGAACAAGGGGCAACTCAGTGGAGACCGCAGCCACGCCGACTGGGCCGCAATCCTCCACGATCTGCTCGAAGCCGCGGGCTGGGCACCGGCCAGCCGAGACACCAGTATCGAGTTCCAGACCCGCCGCAAGTGGGAGAGCGCGCTGGACGAACTGGCAACCCTCGACTTCGATGGGCTGCCTGTCTCCTTCAAGTCTGCGCTGTCCGCGCTCGAACTCATCGCAACGCGGTCGCTCTTCGCCCCCGAATCGCGCCGCGCTCCCATCCAAATCATGGGCCCGCTCGAGTCCGCCGGCTCAACCTTCGACGCCGTCTGGTTCCTGTGCGCAGGCGACCTCTCGTGGCCCGCATCCACCAAGCCGAACCCGCTCCTGCCTTGGCATCTGCAACGCGAACTCGCTATGCCCGGCACCCGCCCTTCGCTCGATACCGCACACGCCCGAGGCATCACCCAACGCATCGCGGCCAGCGCACCCATCGTTCTCTTCAGCTACGCGCACGAGACCTCTGACGCTCACCAGCGCATCTCCCCAGCCCTGACCGGCCTCAGCCTGGCGGAACGCGACGCAGCCACGATCGCTCCCGCCGAGCCTCCGCCGCAGATCGTCCGCCTCATCGACATCCCCGACGCAGTACCGACGCCTCCCTCCGAAGACCACGTCGTCAAGGGCGGAGCAGCAATCCTGCAAGCGCAGGCAGCCTGCGGCTTCAAAGCCTTTGCCGAGCGCCGTTTATTCTCTTCTTCAGTCGACTCCATCAGCCTCGGCCTCAATCCAATGGAGCGCGGCAGCCTTGTCCACGACGTTCTGGAGAAGTTCTGGGCTGAGGTGCGGACGCAAGCCGCGCTCAAGAACATGACGACCGCAGACCGAGACGATGTTCTCGCCCACTCCATCGACGACGCGCTCGCACGACACAAGCCACAGGGCGCCGACCAGGCCTGGCCCCGCGCCTACATCGAGACCGAACGCCAGCGCCTGCTGAAGCTGCTCCGTCAGTGGCTCGACTACGAAGCCACCCGCGCTCCTTTCGTGGTCAAGTCTCGCGAGGAGAAACTCGACGGCGTTCCAATCGGTCCGCTGCGTCTCGACATCCGCGTCGATCGTGTGGACCAGCTGGTCGCCGAGGCAGACCCCGAGGACGGCGCAGCCGCCGAGATCATCTTCGACTACAAGACCGGCCACGCCGCGCCCGCGCAATGGCTTGGCCCGCGTCCCGACGCGCCCCAGCTCCCCCTCTATGCTGTGGTCGCAGGCTCGCCGCAGCTGGCCGCCGTCGCCTTCGCAAGCCTCCGCCCGGGCAAGGATATGGAGATCAATGGCTACGAAGCCAGACCCGGCATCCTGCCGAAATCAACCAGGCTCAAAGTTGAAAGCCTCGCAGACCAGTTGGACGAATGGCGCGAGGTCCTTACCTCACTCGCGGAAGACTTCTACAACGGAATGGCAACTGTCTCGCCCAAGCGCTATCCGCAGACCTGCAGCTACTGCGAACAGCGCCTGCTCTGCCGGCTTAAGCTCTCCACGCTGGAAGCCGACGCGCTCGCAGATCAAGACGCTCAGGACGAACCGGAAGATCCCAACGCAGACACCCAGTCGCCCTCTTTCGACCCCTCCGGCGCGGAGGCAGATTTTGGCTAAGCTGCTTCCCTTCCTGCCCCTCTTCGATCAACCAGACCAGATCGACAGCGCCGACTCCTCGTTGAGCGACCTGCGCGTCGATGCAACCACAACACTCCACCCACCCGATGCCGCAGCCCGCGCCCAGGCGCTTGACATTCAACGCTCCTTCATCGTCGAAGCGCCCGCCGGCTCCGGCAAGACCGGCCTGCTGATCCAGCGCTTCCTCAAGCTGCTCGCCGACGAGTCAGTCACCGCGCCGGAACAGGTCCTCGCCATCACCTTCACCCTCAAAGCAACCGCGGAGTTGCGCGACCGCGTGCTGGACTACCTGACCAAAGCCGCCAACTCAACGCCTGTCTCGACTACCCGACCCGCGATATCTCTCGATCTCGCCGCCGCCGCAGAACAAACCCCGCCCTCTCACGAATTCCTCGCCCATACTCGCTCGCTCGCCCTCGCCGTCCTCGAACGCGACCGTCAACTTGGCTGGTCGCTGCTCGAACACCCGCAGCGCCTCAACATCCGCACCATCGACTCCGTCTGCGCTGAGATCGCGCGCGCCCTCCCCGTCCTCTCCGGCGGAGGCGGACGGCTCGCTCCAGTCGAAGACGCCGACCCGTTGCATCGCGAGGCCGCTCGCCGCACGCTGCTCCTGCTGGGCGGCGGCGACGCCGGCCTCGACTCTGCCCTGCGCACGCTGCTACTGCACCGCGCAGGCAATCTCGCGCAGATCGAAACCCTGCTCGCCGAGATGCTTAAGCTGCGCGACCAGTGGGGCGACCTCATCCCACTCAATCGCCCTCACCTCGAAGAAGCCTGGCTCGACGAGAATGTTCTTCCCCGTCTTGAACAAGCTCTCGACCACGCCATCTGTGCAACGCTCAGCGAAGTCGAGCGCGCCTTTCCACCCGATATTCTCGCCGAACTATCTGACCTCGCCGCGGAGATGGCACACTCCGATGGATACAAGGGCGAACTCTCGCCGATTGTTCTTTGCAAAGATTGCACTCAATCTCCCTCTGCCGTCGCGGAGCACCTGGACCACTGGCGCGCCCTCATTCATCTGCTCCTCAAACCATCCGAGCCGCGTGGCTGGCGTAAGAGCGTCACCAGAAATGTCATTAGGTTCGAAATCGAGAAACGTCACGAGGCTCAGCTGAAGAACATCATTGCGCGGCTCCGTGAGGTCTCCGGTTTGTCCGATCTTTTGTGCCGGGCTGACTCGCTCCCTCCCGCCCACTACCCTCGCGAGCAGTGGAAGGTGGCCAAGGCACTCTTCCGCGTTCTCAACCACGCCCTCGTCGAACTGCAGTTCGTCTTCGCTGAGCGCAACCAGTGCGACTTCACCGAGCTCAGCCTGCTCGCGCGCAATGCTCTCGGCCACGACGCAGGCACCGAAGACCTCGCCGCCGCGCTCGGTGCACGCCTGCAGCATCTCCTCGTTGACGAGATGCAGGACACCTCGACCGGCCAGTACCAACTCCTCGAACTCCTCACCGCCCAATGGGACGGCCACTCGCAGACCGTCTTCCTCGTCGGCGACCCGCGCCAATCCATCTACCTCTTCCGCCAGGCGCGCGTGGAACGCTTCGTCAGCGCAATGGTCCACAGGCGCCTGGGCGATCTCCCCCTCACACCCCTCCACCTCACCGCCAACTTCCGCTCGCAAAAAAACCTGGTCGACCAGTTCAACATCGACTTCCCCCTCATCTTCGCCGCAGAGGACCGCGGCCCCGAAGTAAACGCGCTCCCCTACGAACCCGCCCAGGCGGCCCTCCCCCCATCGCCCAGTATCGGAGGCCCCATCTGGCACATCAACCCAGTCCCAGGCGCGCGTGCGCAGAGTGACTTGCCGAACGCCCCAACATCCGCCCAGATTCGCCAGCAGCAGGCCGGTCGCGACGCCCGCGAGATTCGCCTCATCGCAGAACAGTGGCTCACCAAGCCGCTCCCGCTGTCCGCAGACGATCCGACACCGGAGCACCGAGCCCTGGCGCCTCGCCGTCCTCGTGCGCAGCCGCAATCATCTCACTGAGATCGTCACGGAACTGAAGAGGGAAGACAGCCCAATTCCCTTTCGCGCCGTCGACATCGAGACCCTCAACGAGCGTCAGGAGGTCCTCGACCTCACCGCGCTCACCCGCGCGCTGCTCCATCCCGCCGACCGTGTCGCCGCTCTCGCCATCCTGCGCGCGCCGTGGTGCGGCCTCACCCTAGCCGATCTGCACACCCTCACCGGCGTCGACGACTCAACTCTTGCGGAGCAATCGATCGAGCGCCTCATCGCCGAGCGCGCCCACCTGCTTCCCGACGAATCCATCCAGCGCCTCACCCGCGTTTGGAGCGTCCTGCAATCCCTCGCCGGCCAGCGCGCGCAGCTCACGACAGCCCAACTCGTCGAGCGCGCCTGGCGCTCGCTCGGCGGCGACGCGTGGCTCAATCCGGCGCAGCTCACCAACGCACAGCGATTCTTCGAACTGCTCGACACACTCGAAGCTGAGTCGCCGAACGGCCGCATCGAAACCGCGATCCTGAAGCATCGCCTTGAAGAACTCTACGCCGAGCCTGAACCGATCCCCGACGGAACTCCCTACATCGATCTCCTCACCATCCACAAAGCCAAGGGCCTCGAGTGGGATGTCGTCTTCGTGCCCGCGCTGGAGAGGCCGCCCGCGATCAGCGGTGCGCGCCTTCTTACGTGGTCGGAGATCGGCTCGGCCGAGGAGTCCGACGGGGACGCCGCACACATCATGCTCGCGCCCATCCGCGGCACGGGCGAAGAGTCGCACGCGCTCAACACCTGGCTCTACGATCTGCATCGCGCCCGCGAGGCCGCCGAGCACAAGCGCCTCTTCTATGTCGCTTGCACCCGCGCGCGCCAGGAGCTGCACCTCTTCGCCGCTCCCGAAGTCTCCGTCAAGCGGAGCATCAACAAGGGACGCGACAGCCTGCTCAAGGCCGCCTGGCCCGCCGCCGAACCGCACATCGCACGTCGCGATTGGCGCGCCGAACGGTCTCGTCCCCGAGACCGAAGACGACTCCTCGGCGAACGACACGAACTTCATTCCCCCGCCCGAGCCGCTCATCCTCGACCTCGCCGCCGCTACCCCCGAATACCACGCGACCATCCAGCGCCTGCCGCCAACCTTCGTTCCCGAGGCGCGATTCGCCACAGCCCGCACGCAAAGGCTTATCTACACAGACGCCGAGGCTGCCGACCCCAGCCCCGCCGCATTTGCCCGTCCCGAGGGCTCGTTCGCCGCGCGCTCTTTCGGCAACGCAGTCCACGCCTTCCTGGAGATCGTCGCGACGCACCTCGCATCCGGCGTCCCTGCAACCGCGCTCCTGACTGATATCCCCTCATGGACATCGCGCATCGCCGCCATCCTTGCGCGCCGACGGCCTCACCCCCAGCACCGTAGACCGCCTCACGCGCGACACCCTCACCGCCCTGGAAAAATCCCTCCGCGACCCGCACGGCCTGTGGCTGCTCGCTCCGCACCCCGGCGCCGCCAACGAACTCGGCCTCACCGCATGGCTCGACGCCGCAGGCGAACTCCCTCGCGCTGCTTCGATCCGCGTCGACCGCATCTTCTGCGCCGGCTCCGAACCGCACGCACCCGGCGACGATGTGCTTTGGATCGTCGACTACAAGACCGCCAGCCACGGCCCTTCAGGCCTCGACGATTTCCTCGCCGCGCAGCGCGCCGCATACTCCCCACAGCTTGAGAACTACGCCCTCATCCTCAGCCAGAATGCGTTACACCCCACCGCGCCACGCGAACTCCGCGTCGCTCTCTACTATCCCGCCATCCCGCGCCTCATCTGGTGGAAGCCCAGCGGTTCAACAACTGACATCCTGCAACATGCAACCCGCAACTAAACCGCATTGCTGTGGTGCCGCACATCCGCCCCGCGCACCCAGAAGATCACATCCTCCGCGATGTTGGTCGCGTGGTCGCCCACTCGTTCGAGGTTCCTTGCGATGATCAGCGCATTCAGCGACTGCGGCGTCAGCTCCGGCTTCTCCTTGATCAAATTACTCAGCGAGTAAAACGCCGCATCGTTCATCTCATCCACCTGGTCGTCCAACTGCAGCACAGACTCGGCCAGTTCTGCGTCCGCCTCGATAAACGCTTGCAGCGCCTTGCGCACCATCGCCGCAGCCAGCGACGCCAGCTTGGGAATATCAACCGGCAGATCGATGTTGGCGAACGCGCCCATCTCGCGCACTCGCACCGCGATGTTCACTGCCTGGTCGCCCACGCGCTCCAGGTCCGCATTGATCCGGATCACCGAGAGAATGAATCGCAGGTCGATCGCCATCGGCTGCTCCATTGCGAGCAGGTCAAGCGCCAGTTGGTCGATCTCGCGCTCCAGCCGGTTGATCGCCGGCTCCGACCGAAACACCAGCTCGCAGATCGAGAGGTCGCGCGACCGGTACGCCTCAATCGACCGCTGGATCGCCTGCTCCGCCATCCCCGCCATGATCAGCAGACGCTCCTTCAGGTCGTCGAGGTTCTGCTGAAACTTGATACGCGTAGCCATCAGCCGAACCTTCCCGTGATGTAATCTTCCGTCCGCTTGTCCTTTGGGTTGGTGAAGATCCTGTCCGTCGAATCGAACTCCACCATCTTGCCGTTCAGAAAGAACCCCGTGTTCTCCGCCACGCGCGCCGCCTGCTGCATATTGTGCGTCACAATCACAATCGTGTACTGGCTCTTCAACTGGAAGATCAGGTCCTCAATCTTCGAGGTCGATACCGGATCGAGCGCAGACGCCGGCTCATCCATCAACAATACTTCGGGGTCGACCGCCAGCGCGCGCGCAATGCACATCCTCTGCTGCTGCCCGCCGGAAAGGCTCGCGCCCGACTTCTTCTTCAGGTCGTCCTTCACCTCTTCCCATAGCGCGGATGACTTCAGGCTGCGCTCCACCGTCTCATCCAGAATGGCCCGATTGCGAAAGCCGTTCAGCTTTAGCCCGCTGACCACATTGTCATAGATTGACATGGTCGGAAACGGGTTGGGCCGCTGAAAGACCATCCCCACGCGCCGCCGGATCTCCACCGGCTTCGCATCCTTATAAATGTCCACGTCGCCCATCCTGACCACGCCGGTTGCGCGCGCGATAGGGTTGGTCTCATGCATCCGGTTCAGGCAGCGCACAAAAGTACTCTTGCCGCATCCCGAGGGCCCAATCAACGCGGTCGCATGGTTCGCAGGTAGCTTCAGGTTGATGTCCTGCAGCGTATGCGTCGTACCGTACCATGCATTCAGGTGTTCTACGTCAATGCCGACTCCCACTTAGCTTGCCCCCTTCATCATGCCGCGCGCCGCATAGATGCGCACCAGCGTTACCGAGACCATGATCATGACCATCAGCACCAGCGAACCCGCCCACGCCAGCCTGTGCCACTCGTCGTACGGCGAGATGGCATAGACATAAATCTGCAGCGGCAGCGCCGCAATCGGCTCTGTCAATTTGAAGCTCCAGAACTGATTGCCGAACGCGGTAAACAATAGTGGCGCCGTCTCGCCCGCCACGCGGGCAAAGGCCAGCATGCAGCCTGTAATAATGCCCGGCGATGCTGTCTTCAGGCTCACCGAAAGCACTGTCCTCCACTTCGGAACACCCAGACCCAGCGCCGCCTCACGGATGGAGTGGGGTACCGTGGCCAGCATCTCTTCCGTGGTTCGGGTAATGGTTGGCACCATCATGATGGCCAGCGCAACGCCGCCCGCAAACGCCGAAAAATGTTTCTGCTGTAAAACAATCAGAGAGTAGATCGCGATCCCCATTACGATCGAAGGAACGCCGTTCAGCACATCGGCGGTAAACCGGATGGTCGTCGCCAGCAACTTGCCCCGGCCAAATTCAGCCAGATAGACACCTGCGGCGATGCCCACCGGTATCCCCATCAGGCTCGACAGCGTCAACACAATCCCCGAACCCACAATGGCGTTCGACATTCCCCCGCCCTCTTCGCCGACCGGCGCTGGAATCTTTGTGAAGAAAGCCCAATTCAGTGAGCTTGCACCCTTATAAATCAGATAGATCAAAATCGCGGCCAGCGGCGCCAGCACCAGCAATGTGCTGACCAGCGCCAGCCCGGTCACCAGATGATTTACAAGATAGCGGCGGACCTTGTTTATCCGCATCCGTTTCGATTGAAAGTCCATCGGCGGCCGCAGCGGGTTTTCATCGTCCGTAGGCAGAGGGTAGTTGACTTGATTTGAGCTCATGCTAGTGGGCCCTCGATGGAGTACCGCGCGTAACCGCCCACACCAGCAGGCGAGCGATTGCATTGACCACAATGGTCACCAGAAACAGCGCCAGGCCGATCTCAATCAGAGCGCTCAGATACATGTCCCCAGTGGCCTCGGAGAATTCGCCCGCAATCACGCTGGCCAGCGTGTTGGCCGGCGCGAAGAGGCTCTTCGAAATATCGGGATGGTTGCCAATCACCATCGTGACCGCCATGGTCTCGCCCAGTGCGCGGCCCAGCCCGAGAATCACCGCGCCCACAATACCAATCCGCGCATTGCGCAGAACGCCGGTGCGGATCATCTCCCAGCGCGTCGCGCCCAGCGCAAGCACCGCCTCGCGCTGCGAGTTCGGCACGGAGAGCATGATGTCTCGCGTGATGGAGGAGATGATCGGCAGGATCATGATCGCCAAAATAATGCTGGCCGTCAGCATCCCCACGCCGAAGTTGAACCCCTCAAAGAACCCGGTCCACCCAAGGTACTGGTAGAGGAACGGTCCAAGCTGGTCGCGCATCAGCGGCACCAGCACAAACACCGCCCAAAGCCCGTAGACCACGCTGGGCACCGCAGCCAACAGCTCGGTAAGAAACGAGATCGGTCCTCGCAGCTTCACCGGGCACAGCTCGGTCACAAAGATGGCTACGCCGAGGGCCAGAGGCACCGCCATCGCAAGCGCAAGCAGCGAGCTGACCACGGTGCCGTAGATAAAGGGCAACGCACCGAAGTTGCCATTCACCGGGTCCCACTCGCTGGTGGTGAAAAACTTGAAGCCGAACTCCGCCAGGCTCAACTTGGACCGCATCACAAGGATCGAGAAGATGAACACTACGATGGCAAAGATGCTCAGTGCGCAGACCAGCATCAAGCCGGCGAAGGCCTGGTCCGCCAGTCCGCCGCTGCCCCGGTTCATAAGATGGCGGCGAATTGCGGACGGCTCCGCCTCCTGAGCAACCGGCTCCGCCGCAGCGACAAAGTTAGTGACCGCGGGCGCAGTCAGGGGCGCCGAAGGCGATGCGGCTGAGTTCGGTTCTCGCTCAAGCTCCATGTGCGATGGGGTCAAGTAAGCTTTCCTGTTCCCGTCTCCGGCGTCGTACACAAAGTGCCTGAGTTTTGGGTGATTCTAGAGCAATTTCAAATTTACTGCTGGCGCCGGGCCGTTCTGCGATGGGGTATTAAGAACTCCGCGCGGCCCGCTCCATGCAGGCCGCGCGGCAAAACAAACGGCTATTTGACCTTGCCGATGGCTACTGCCACCTTGTCGGCTACCACCTTGGGCAGCGGAGCGTAGCCCATCCCAGCCGCTTCACCTTCGCCGGTCGACAGCATCCAGTGCAGAAAGTCTGCGACTGCCTTGCCCTTCGCCGGATCGTCGAAGTGGGTGGGGATCAGCAGCCAGGTAAAGCTCGATATCGGATAGGAAGCGGCGCCCGGAGCATTCGTGATGGATACGCGAAAGTCTGCTGGCATGGTCTTGGCCACGCTGGCCGCGGCCTGGGTGGCTCCATCCGGCGTCCCCAAAACAAACTTACCGGCAGCATTGCGCACAGCTCCGTACTTGATCTTGTTCTGTAGCGCAAACACCAGCTCGACATATCCAATTGCACCAGGGGTCTGCCGCACCATCCCGGAGACACCCTCGCTGCCCTTCTGTCCGATGCCGGCAGGCCACTTCAGCGCGGAGCCCTTGCCCGGTCCAGACGCCCACTCCGGGCTGACCTTGGTCAGAAAGTCCGAGAAGATGAACGTGGTCCCACTGCCGTCAGAGCGGTAGACGGGAAGGATAGGCTTGTCGGGAAACTTGACTCCAGGATTGTCCTTCGCAATGCGCCCATCCGACCACTTTGTAATCTTCCCCAGATAAATATCGGCAAGCACATCGGCGGAGAGATTGATGCTCTGATCGACGCCCGGCAGGTTATAGATCGGCACCACTGCTGCGAGGACGGTCGGAATGTGCATCACCTTCACCTTGGCAGCGGCAAGCTGCTCGTCGGACATCGGCCCATCGCTCGCGCCAAAGTCCACCGTACCCTCGGTCACCTGCTTGATGCCGCCGCCGGAGCCGATCGACTGATAGTTGATATGCACACTGGGATGGAGCGCGGCATACTCTGTGAACCATCGGTTATAGATTGGATAAGGTGCCGTCGCTCCCGCTGCGTTGATGTTTTGCGCACATGCAACGCCCGCGGCCATGGCTAACAAACCTGCTGCAACAAATTTCAATCTCACTCGTTCCCCCTCGAAGTTACTGCGCACAGTTTTCGCGCACAGGACGATTCCCAGCATCGAAACTCTCTTGGAATTGGCGCTTTACGCTCAGTGACAGTGTCGCCCTGCATTGTTACGGGAACGTTACACCGCAGTAAAAGAGCAAATAACAATGGGGTTTATCGCGCCCCATCCACCTTGGGCAGCGTCACCAGAAAATTGCTCCCCCCGTTCAATTCGCTCTCCGCGCGGATCGTCCCGCCCTGCGACTCCACCATATGCCGCGCGATCGCCAGCCCCAGCCCCGTCCCGCCCGACTCCCGCGACCTCGCCTTGTCCACCCGGTAGAACCGCTCGAAGATCCGGGTCAGATGCTCTGACGCAATCCCCTGCCCAAAGTCCTGCACGCTGAACTCCACCACACCCGCCGGTTCGTTGTCTCCCCGCCAAACCTCCCGCGCGCTCACTACCACCCGGCTCTTCACTGCATCCCGCGCCCTGCCGTACTTCACGCCGTTTTCGATCAGGTTCCCCAGCACCTGCATCACAGCATCGGTGTCCGCAAAAACCTCCGCATCCGTCGTCTCGCCGATCTCCAGCACCGCTTCGGCGTCCTGCACCAGCCCGCTCATCGCCTGCACCGCATCGCGCACCAGCACATCGGCGCGCACCGGCTCCGGATGCAGTTCGGACTCGCGCGAGTCCACCCGCGCCATAATCAGAAGGTCCTCTGTTAGCCGGTTCATCCGCGTCGCATTCTTCAGAATGGTGGAGAGAAACTCGCGCGCCTGCGGACTCAGCGAGCGCTCGTGGTCCAGCAGCGTCTCCACGTATCCCGCAATCGAGGTCAACGGCGTGCGCAGCTCGTGCGAGACGTTGGCCACAAAATCGCGCTGCGTGCGCTCCACCTCCTCAATCCGCGTGATGTCATGCAGCACCGCCACCGCCCCGCCGCCAGGCATCGGCGACGCGTTCACCTCGAAGATTCTTCCCGGCATCATCGTGGTCGTGCGGCGCTCGCAAACCTCGCGATGCTCCAGCGCCGCGTTCACGCACGCCAGCACCTCGGGGTCGCGCACCGTCTGCACCAGCGCATGGCCCACCCGCACCGCGCTCCCAATTGTGGCCGCCGGGATCAGCCGCTGCATCCTCTGATTAGTCCATTGGATGCGCCCAGCCTGCGTCCACCGCAACCACTGCGTCCTGCATCGAATCCAGCAGCGCCTCCAGTTCATGCCGGCTCGCTGAGGCACGCGCCAGCGCGCCCTGCGCATTCATTGAGGCGGTCGCAATCGTCCTCGCCAGCCCGTCGAAGTCGCTGAACCTCTGTTGCTCGTAGTCTTCCAGCGTCAGCGGCTGGTCGGGCATCTTCTCCGCTAACCCCTGCAACGTCGAGAGTGCCTTGCGCACCGATTGCGTCATCAATAGCGCAGTCACGCACGCCAACAGCACCGCGCCGCAGAGACAGACCAGAAGCACGGTGTCGCCATCCCAGCGCCCAGCCGGATAGAGCGTAAAGAACGCAATCGCCGCGATCGACAGCGCCGCCATCACCCGCAGGAAAATTGTCAGAAAGAGACTTCGCGTCATGCCTGCCTACGCCTGCGGCGTCTTGGGGATCTCGAACCGGTAGCCTGCGCCGCGCATCGTCTTAAGATACCGCGGAGTCTCTGCGTCCGCCTCTATCTTCTCCCGGATCCGCCGCACATACACGTCCACCGAACGCGGAGTCACAAACCGCGCATCGCCCCACACCGCATCCAGCAGGTGGTCACGGCTGAAGACCCGGCCCGGATGCCGCGCCAGATAATCCAGCAGCCGGAACTCGGTCGCCGTCGTCGTTACCAGTTCACCATCGACCCTCAACTGCATGGCGTGCGCGTCAATCTCGATATTCTCAAACTTCACCATCGATGGCGCCGTCGGCCGTTCGAACCGCCGCAGCACCGCCTTCACCCTGGCCACCAGCTCGCGCGTTCCAAACGGCTTGGTAATATAGTCGTCCGCGCCCAGCTCGAGACCCATCACGCGGTCGTTCTCCGCGGCCCGCGCGGTCAGAAAGATGATCGGCACCGTGCTCAGCGCCGCATTCTTCCTCAGCCGCCTGCACAAGTCCAGCCCATCCCCGCCCGGCACCATGATGTCCAAAAGGAATACAGCGGGCGGCTGCCGCTCCGCATCCGCCAAAATCTGGCCCAATGCCATATAGGGCCGCACCGTGAACCCCGCGGCCTCCAGGTGATACTGGACCAGCCGCGAGATGTCGGCGTCGTCCTCCAGCACGAAAACCGTCTGACTCAATGCGCCTTCCTTCTCCGGTGCCTCTTCCAAAACTCTGGTTGCCGTCGCCTGCACTATGATCGCATCCTCTCGCGTTGATCGCAGCCGCACCTAGCTTAGCCCACACCTACCCGCCGCTTTGCTAACGTACGATGAATCGTCAGGTCCCTCCCACCTCGAAAATCCCACTTTTGAGAGGTATACTGCCGCTATCATTCTCAACCTGTGAGGAGTCTCTCAAGTCATGGAGAACAAGGCGCAACTGGTTCTGTGCGTGGATGACGAGACGGTCGGCTTGCACGTCCGCAAAATACTCCTCGAACGCGCCGGCTATAGAGTCCTGACCGCCCCGGATGGCCATTCCGGCTTGGAACTGTTTACAAATCAGCCGGTTGAAGCTGTAGTCCTGGATTACTCCATGCCCGGAATGCACGGCGGCGAAGTTGCCCGACTGATGCGCCAGACCAAGCCCGAAGTCCCCATTCTTCTTCTCTCCGCCTACGTAGACCTGCCCGAAGAGGTAAGCTCTCTGGTCGACGTCTATATGACCAAGGGAGAAGGGGCGCCCGCGCTTCTCAGCAGACTTGACAGTCTCCTCGCAGTACCCGTCGCCTCCCGCGCCGGATAACGCTGTCGTATCCTTGCCGGGAGAGGAATGGAACTCATTGGAGCTAAGGAAATTCCAACGGACTCTCCGCCAGGTGCTGGTCCTGCCGGTTCTTGCCTGCCTCGTTCTCGCCGGCGTATTGATCTGGCAGATCGGCAGGGCGAACGCGACCGTAGGCCTCATCGAAGAGTCGGATCAGCGAATCGCCCTTGCAACCCAAATTGAGAAACTCGTCGTCGACGAGGAGACTGGCCTGCGGGGCTATCAGGTCACCGCGGACAAGCGTTTCCTTCAGCCGTACTACGACGCGAACGCTCCAATGCAGCAGGCCATCTCAGCGCTTGAATCGTTGCCCAACCACGGTTCACTCACCGATCTCCGGCAGTTCCAACAGGAGCACCAGCTTTGGCATCAGAGCTTCGCCGAGCCCATCATCTCCATCATCGCCTCTGGCGGCCGCGCAAGCGACGACGATGTCAACCTGCACGGCCGCGCAGGGATGGATTCCATGCGCACCCAGCTGGAGACAATCGTCAGGACCGCCGAGCAGCGCCGCATCGATCGGATCGCCCAGCAGCACCTGCAGACGCGCAATGTGCTCATCGTCCTGGTCGTACTCGCGATAACCGTAGGGCTTTCGATAGGCCTCTTTACCCGCGACCGTCTTGAGGATGTCTCTGGTGCCTTTAGCAGATCGCTCGACCTGCAGCGCCGCCGCTCAGAGGAGCTATTCGACTCCGAGCAGCATCTGCGCACCACCCTCGCCTCCATCGGTGACGGAGTCATCACCTGCGATCCGAAGGGCAGGATCCAGACGATGAACCCCGTCGCCCAGGAGCTGACCGGTTGGCTCGAATCGGAGGCCCGCGGGCATCCCCTCGAAGAGGTCTTCCACATCGTCAACGAGACCACCCGCGAGCCCGCGGAGAACCCCGTCGCCAAAGTCCAGCGCCTCGACCGTGTAGTCGGCGTCGCAAACCATTCCTGTCTCATCCGCCGCGACGGTTCCGAGTTGGCCATCGACGACAACGGCGCGCCCATTCGCAACGAGGCCGGCGAGATCACCGGCATCGTCATGGTCTTTCGCGACGTCACCATGGAACGCCGCACCCGCGCCGCCTTGGTCGCCAACGAGAAGCTTGCCGTCGCCGGGCGTCTCGCCGCCACCATCGCCCACGAGATTCACAACCCGCTGGACTCCGTCGCAAACATCTTGTATCTCCTTCAGAATCGGCCGAATGATGAAGAATCAACGCAGTTTCTAGACATCGCACAGAGGGAGTTGCAACGCGTCACCCAGATCAGCCGCGCCATGCTCAGTCTCTATCGCGAGTCCAAGGCACCGGTCTCCATCAATCTTAAGGTAATGCTTGAAGATCTGCTCCTTCTGATGGAGGGCCGCTTCAACTCGCTCGGCGTCACCGCCTCCACCGACATGCCCGCAGATATATGTGTCGAGGGCTTCCCCGCCGAGCTTCGCCAGGTCTTTACCAACCTCATCACTAACGCAGCGGAGGCAGCCGGCGAGGGCGGCCGCATAACGGTCCGCATCGTTCCCCAAACGACAGCCCCTGATATGCTTCCCGGGCAGTGGGCCGAGCCGGGCGCGCTCGTCGAGATTACCGACAATGGCCCAGGCATCCCGCCGGAGATACGCCCGCAACTCTTCCAGCCCTTCTTCACCACCAAGGAAGATCGCGGCACAGGCCTCGGCCTCTGGGTCACGCAGGGGATCATCCGAAAGCATTCAGGTTCCATCCGCCTCGAAAGCCGTGCCGACGGCCCCAACTGCGGCACCACCGCCACCGTCTTCCTCGCCAACAAGCCCATCATCAATCCCGGCGACGCCTAACCCACCCACTACCTAGGTGCCCCATAGCCTGCCCTGAGCCTGCCGAAGGGTCAGACGGCTTCTCGTCTGACGTAGGAATACTCCATCGATTCAAACCGCCGCCACCAGCACCCTCCCGAAGACCTCATTCGACGCCACCCTGCCACGCGCCGTCAGCCGCACCCAATCGCCATCGCACTCAACCAAACCAGCCTCCTCCACATCCCCCAGCGCCGCGCGTACATCCCCAACCAACCCCTCGCCAAACTCACCGCTCAGCACGTTCAGATCAACGCCCTCATTCATCCGCAGCCCCAAAAACATCGCCTCCTCAAACCCCCGCTCCCCGCAGACGACCTCACCCTCGAACCCCGAACCTCGAACCTCGAACCTCTCCCGCCAGATACTCCTCCA
The DNA here is from genome assembly GCA_963808025.1 of uncultured Acidobacteriaceae bacterium. Classification (GTDB taxonomy): domain Bacteria; phylum Acidobacteriota; class Terriglobia; order Terriglobales; family Acidobacteriaceae; genus Edaphobacter. Next base: position 630,971 of record CAWEEI010000001.1, read on the forward strand.
GATCGTCCCCATTCGCCCACCGAACCGCATTCACTTCGCCCGCCCGCAACATCGAATGCGCATCCAGCCCAAACCCCACATACGGCTCCCGCCGCCAGTACTTCACATTGTGCCGCGACCCATGTCCCTCCTGCGCGAAGTTCGAAATCTCGTACTGCCGAATCCCCGCCGCCTCCAACCACTCACACGCCGCGCCATACCACTCCGCCGTCTCATCTTCGCTCGGCGCAGCCCCCGCGCCATACCGCGTCCCCTCCGCCAGCATCTCCCGCCCCAACCGCGAATCCCCATCCACCTCCAGCATGTACACACTCACATGCGGCACGCCACTCTCAATCGCAACCTCCACCGACTCGCGCCAGCTCTCCGCCGTCTGCCCGGGCAGCCCCACGATCAGGTCCACGTTGATCTCCTCCACCCCCGCCGCGGGCATCCGCGCAATCTCCGCCAGACACATCTCCCGCGTATGCAGCCGCCCCACCCCAGCCGCCTCGCTATCCACAAACGACTGCACCCCAAAGCTCACCCGGTTCATCCCCTGGCGCAGCAGCTCCTCCAGCACTTCCTCGCCCAACTGCCCCGGCGCGCACTCCAGCGTAATCTCCGCATCCGCATCCACAGCAAACTCCCCCCGCAGCGCCGCAAAGATCCGACGCATCTGCCCTGCCGACAACAAACTGGGCGTCCCACCCCCAAAGAAAACGGTATCGACACTTGTCGGTAGCTCAACCCCCGCCCCCGACCGCGCCACATTCGACCGCGCGCCCTGAATCTCCGCACACAACCGCTCCACATACCGCTCCATCCGTTCCGCGCCAAACACCCCCGACGCGAAGTTGCAGTAGCTGCACTTCGCCCTGCAGAACGGCACCGAGATGTATACGCCCAACAATCCGCTCACTCCGCCCTCGCCTTCACACCCAATTCTTTCACGAACTTTCCCGTATCCCCACGCAGCCCGCCGAGTCTAATGCTCAAGGTATTCGACCCAATGAAACTCGCTCCGCATAGCCCGCTCTCTGTCGCAACATCGGTTGCCATCATGGGCCTCTGCCTGTCTTCAATCTCTTCCATCGCGCAGACGCCGCCCTCACCCTCCCGCGCCCCCGTCCTCGTCGAGCTCTTCACCTCCGAGGGCTGCTCCAGTTGCCCGCCCGCCGACGCCCTCCTCGCGCGCCTCCTCCACGACCAACCCATCCCCGCCGCCAACATCGTCGTCCTCAGCGAGCACGTCGACTACTGGGACTCCCTCGGCTGGCGCGACCGCTTCTCCTCGCACCAGCTCACCGAGCGCCAATCCGCCTACGCCCAGCGCTTCCGCACCGATGGCCCCTATACCCCGCAGATGGTCGTCGACGGCACAGACCAGTTCGTCGGCAGCGACTCCAGCCGCGCCCTCCGCTCCATCGCCCAGGCAGCCCGCACTCCCAAACTCGCCCTCACCCTCTCGCCCATCACCGTTCAAAACGGCAACGCCACCGGCCAGGTCTCCGCCGCACCCACATCCTCCCCGCTCTCCAAAGCCGACCTCTACGCGGCCCTCGTCGAGGTCACCGCCTCCACTCGCGTCCAGCGCGGTGAGAACGGCGGCCGCACTCTCCAGCACGTCTCCGTTGTCCGCGCGCTGCAACGCATTGGATCGCTCGACGCCCTCGCCCGCGGCGCGGCTCCCTTCGCGCTCGCCATTCCGCGCGATGCTGCCGCCAACCTCCAAGTCGTCGTGTTCGCCCAGCAGCGGGACGAGGGCGCCATCCTCGGTGTCGCCGCTACGCTCGCGATCCCTGCCCAATCGAATGAACTTGCCCAGCGATGACCCTTTTCTGCAAGAATCCCCCACTCCCGCCGCGCATCTAGAATAAGTACACACGGATGCCAGCCGACAAGAAGCCGCCGCAACCCAACCAGCCCGCGAAAAAGGCCGCACCTCAGCAAGCCAACCCATCCGACGACGTAGTCGGCAAGGCCTACGACGGCCGCCTCATGCGCCGCCTGCTCACCTACCTGCGCCCCTACAAACTCCAGACCGGCCTCGCCGCGCTCGCCATCCTCATCAAGGCCGGAGCCGACGTCGCCGGGCCCTTCCTCGTCGCCGTCGCAGTCGACACCTATATGTCCGGCGCGCCGCCGGCCCACCTCTCCTGGCTCACTCGCCATCTCAGCCCCCGCACCTATGCTCGGCATCACCCAGATCGCCGCCCTCTACCTCTCCTCGCTCCTCTTCACCTTCCTCCTCGAACTCCTCCAGACCTACCTCATGCAGTGGACCGGCCAGAAGGTCATGTTCGACATGCGCAGCCAGATCTTCCGCCATCTTCAGCTCATGTCGCCCGCCTTCTTCGACCACAACCCCGTCGGCCGCCTCGTCACCCGCGTCACCTCCGACGTCGACGCCCTCAACGAGATGTTCACCTCCGGCGTCCTCGCCATCTTCGACAACGTCTTCGTCCTGCTCTTCATCGTCGCCATCATGGTGCGCATGAACTGGTCGCTCGCCCTGCTCACCCTCTCCGTCATCCCCGCCATCCTCTTCGTCACCAAAATCTTCCGCAAGCAAGTGCGCGAGAGCTACCGCCGCCAGCGCGCCGCAACCGCCACGCATCAACTCCTTCACCCAGGAGTATGTCTCCGGCATGTCCATCGTCCAGCTCTTCAACCGCGAGCGCCGCGCCTTCGCCGACTTCTCCGCCGTCAACGCCGAGAACAAGCAGCGCCTGGACCGAGGCCATCTTCGCCTACGCCTGGTACTACCCCGTCGTCGAACTCCTCAGCTCCGTCGCCATCGCCCTCGTCATCTGGCGCGGCGGCTACGGCATCCTGCACAAGGCCGTCGACATCGGCATCCTCATCGCCTTCATCCAGTACGCGCAGCGCTTCTTCCGCCCCATTCAGGACCTCAGCGAGAAGTACAACATCCTGCAAGCCGCCATGGCCGCCAGCGAGCGCGTCTTCAAACTCCTCGACACCCCACCCACCATCCTCTCGCCCGCGCACCCCATCCCCGGCAACGCCTCCGGCTCCATCGAATTCCGCAACGTCTGGTTCACCTACCAGACCGACTCACGCGAATCGCACAAACTCGGGTGCCCATCGACATCTCGACTCTGACGCACTGTCGGGTTCCCTCGATCCGACAGTCGAATGGATCCTCCGCGGCGTCTCCTTCACCATCGCCCCCGGCGAGACCGCCGCCATCGTCGGCCACACCGGCGCCGGCAAGACCACCATCACCTCGCTGATGATGCGCTTCTACGACGTCCAGCACGGCCAGGTCCTCGTCGATGGCGTCGACGTCCGCGACCAGGACCTCACCGCCCTCCGCCGCCGCTTCGGCGTCGTCCTGCAGGACCCATTCCTCTTCACCGGCACCATCGCCGACAACATCCGCCTCGGCAGCGCGTGGATCACCGACGCCCAACTCGAACGCGCCGCCGAAGAGGTCAACGTCGCCGACTTCATCCGCACCCTCCCCCAGCAGTTCCAGGAGCCCGTCCGCGAACGCGGCGCCACCCTCTCCACCGGCCAGAAGCAGCTCATCAGCTTCGCCCGCGCCCTCGCCCATGCGCCCGCCATCCTGATCCTCGACGAGGCCACCAGCTCCGTCGACACCGAGACCGAACACCGCGTCCGCCTCGCCCTCTCGCCGCATGATCACCGGCCGCACCTCCGTCCTCATCGCCCACCGCCTCTCTACCGTCCAATCGGCGGACGACGATCCTCGTCATGCACAAAGGCCAGCTCCGCGAGCGCGGCACCCACCAGCAACTCCTCACCCAGCGCGGCCTCTACTACAAGCTCTACCAGCTCCAATACAAAGACCAGGAACTTGGTGTCTCCGTCCTCTCCGCCTGAATACGCCCCTCAATTTCCTAAGTCTCCTGATACGATGTCCGCATGCCGCAGAGCTCCTTTACGCAATTGGTGACCTTCGAGGGCCGCGTCAATCGCACGCTGTACTTCCTCTCGGGCTTCTCTCTTGTCGCCCTCAAGTATGCCGTCGACTCGTATGTAGCCTCGCGCTTCAACCAACCCTGGAACGTTACCAACTACTTCCTCCCGTGGACCTACATCCACCCCACGCTATTCGGTTCGAGAGGGCCTTACTCGCGACTCTACCTCACCCTCTGGGCCATCGCGATCCCTTTCTTCTGGGTCGGAATCTCCCTTACCGTAAGGCGCCTGCGCGATGCTGGGCAGCGCATCGGCTGGGCATTTCTCTTCTTCATTCCGGTGGTCAATCTTTTCTTCTTCCTATACCTCTCGCTGGCCTCCTCGGTACCGGAACAAGACGCAGACCATCCAGAATTCCCCCGCTCCACTGCTGGCATGTTGCGACGCACACCACTACTCGGAGTTCTCGCCGCCGCCGCCCTCGGGCTGGCCCTCGAAATCTTCGGCGCAAACTTCCTCGTTCAATATGCCTGGGGGCTCTTCCTCGGAGTGCCCTTCATCACGGGCTTCTTGAGTTCCTGGTTCTTCAACGCCAACGGCGTGCAATCGCGGGGGCAGACCGTTGCCATCTGCGCCGCTACACCAATCGTCATCGGTCTGCTGCTCATCGGCTTCCGGCTGGAGGGCATCGTCTGCCTGGCCATGGCCATCCCGCTCGCACTGCCATTCTCCATCGCCGGAGGATTGGTAGCCTACGCCTGCCTACAGCACCGCGAACGTTCGCTCACCCCTCCACGCATCACAGCTTGCGTCGCCATCCTCCCTCTCCTCATGCTCGCTGAGCGCGCTGCGAACATCCAACCGCCCATCGAACCTGTCGTCACCAGCATCGTCATCAATGCGCCAGCTGCGGTCGTGTGGAAGAACGTCATCGCCTTCCCACCTCTCGCACCTCCGAAGGAATGGCTCTTTCATGCCGGAATAGCCTATCCCATCGGCGCGGTCATTCACGGCTCAGGAGTCGGCGCGGTTCGGTACTGCCGCTTCTCGACCGGCGACTTCGTCGAGCCCATCACCGTATGGGACGAAAACCACCTGCTTGCCTTCGACGTCACCTCGCAGCCCCCCGCGCTGCGTGAGCTTGGCATCGGAAAGATCTCCACGCCGCATATCGACCGTGATTACATGCGCTCCCAGCATGGCCAGTTCCGCCTCGTGGCGCTGGACGACCGCCACACCCTGCTCGAAGGAACGACCTGGTATCAGGATTATTTCTGGCCGCAGGCCTATTGGCGCCCATTGTCCGACGCAATCGTCCACCGCATTCACCTGCGCGTGCTCGAACATGTGAAACAACAAGCTGAATCGAAGTAAGAGATTATCCAGGCCCTGGCGACTTGGCCCGCTTCTCCGCCACCCACCCCCCAATCCCCGCAAATCCCCCCGCATCCGTTACTATCTCCTTGTCACCCAAACGCCCACTTCAGGAGCTCCTCCGTGTCATCACCGGCATTCATCAGCTACAGCCGAGAAGACTCAGAGTTCGCCTTCCGCCTCGCTCAGGATCTTCGCGCCGCGGGCGCAAACGTGTGGCTCGACCAGCTCGACATCTCACCCCGGCCGCCCCTGGGACAATGCCATCGAGGACGCCCTGATCGGCGCGCCCCAGATGCTCATCATCCTCTCGCCCTCCTCCGCAAAGTCCGACAACGTCCGCAACGAAATCTCCTTCGCCCTCGATCAGGGCAAGATCATCGTCCCCGTGCTCTACAAGGACTGCGTCGTCCCTCTCCGCCTGCAGCGCTCCCAGCGCATCGACTTCCGCGCCGACTATGCCACCGGCCTAGCCCACCTGCTCGAACACCTCCGCGTCGCCCAACCCGATCCTGCCGTGCTGCAAAGGGCCGCCGAAGGCGACGCCCAGCGCCAGGCCGCGTGGCAGGCCCGCGAAGTGGAGGCCCAGCGCCTCCGCGACCTCACCGCTGCGCAGGAGCGAGAGGACGCCATGCGCATCCCTGCTGCTCAGGAACAGCCCCATCCGCAGTCGGCCTACACGCCTCCTTCCACCCAGGCCAGCCCACTCACGACGATGCCCAAGCTTGCCTGGCAGGAGATTCGCCTCCATGCCAACCGCGTCCTCTCCGGCATTGTGCTTCTTGTGCTCGCCGTTCTTCTGATCTCTTATTGGCGTCCGGCCATATGGGCGGCAACTCCGCGCAGAGCGCCACCACCATCGCGGCCGCCGCAGCCATCTACCAACAGGCCGAAGGCGACGACGACCGCTCGGACTGGACCGACGCCATGCCCCTCCTCGTCCAGGCCTGCTCCATGGGCTACGCCGAGAGCTGCATGACTCTGGGCTACCGCTACGACACCGGCACCGGCGTAATGGTCGATGAGACGAAGGCGGTGTACTAGTACCAGAAGCCTGCAACGGCAACAGCTCCAATGGCTGCGACCACCTCGGCGATCACTATCTGTCCGGCCAGGGAGTCGATCGCGACCTGGACAAGGCCAAGGAGTACTACCAGAAGGGCTGCAACCTCGGTCTGTCGGCCGCTTGCGACTCACTAAGAAGCAACTTCCAGTAGCGCTCCGCTTATCAAGTAAAGCAACACCGTTCTTGGTGAGACTGCCCGCACAGAAGGCCCCGCAAGCCCTAGCGCTTCTCCGCCGCATCGCACAGCTTCTCCACCCGCCTCTGCCGCGCCTCCGGCGTCTGGTAGTAGAACACCGCCATCAGCTCACCCCGCCGCTGCGCCGGCGTCATCTTCGCCCACCCCGCCCGCGCCTTCGGCCGCGCCCGAAACGCCGCCGCGATCACCGGCGGCAGCTCCCGCTCACCCTCCATCGTCGCCAGCAGCCGCTCCGCCATCTGCTGCGCCCGCCGCATCCGCGCCTCCTCGCTCTTCACCCCCACCACCCACTTGCCGATCTCCCGCCGCATGTACTCCGTCAGCCCGTCGTACCACGCCCGCAGCCCCGGCTCCTCCTCCAGCAGCGCCGCCAGCTCATCCGGCAGCTCCGCCTCGCGCGGCTCCAGATCCGGCGCAACCGCAAACTCCACCGTCGCCCCAACTCCCGCACCCGCCGCCCGCTGCATCTGCTTGTTCACCAGCAGAAAATACCCCTCCCGCCGCGCACTCTCCCGCAACCGCGACCCCCAAACAGCGATGTCCGAAACACCTCCCCACCCACCTCCACCTTCACCCGCTGCCGCACCATCTCCTTCCACGCCGTCGCCGGATCGAACGGCAGCCACGCCACCACCCACCCCAGCGCCATCGCCCAGCGGCTCCAGCACCGCCCGAAACCTCTTCGCCTTCCCCGCCATGCCGCCCCTCCATTCGCCTCTATCGTATAGTGTCCCTATGAGCGAACTCGTCTTTGAGGTTACGCAGGAGGCCGACGGCGGATTCATCGCCGAAGCCCTCGGCGAGAACATAGTCACCGAAGCCAACACTTGGGAAGCCCTGCGCTCGAACGTTATCGAGGCAGTCGAGGCCTACTACTTTGAGGAGCCCAAGCCCGCGCAGGTCCGCCTGCGACCTCTGACCTCCAGCTAAACTAGCCTCATCGCCGCCCCCTCCAACCCGCGCATCTTCCTCTCCGCCGGCGAAGCCTCCGGCGACCACTACGGCGCCCAGATCATCGCCGAACTGCGCCGCCGCATCCCCGCCGCCACCTTCACCGGCCTCGGCGGCGCCGAGATGGCAGCCGCCGGCCAGACCCGCATCGTCCGCGCCGAAGACGTCGCCCACATGGGCATCACCGAAGTCCTCCGCCACATGCCGCTGCGTCTTCCGCGCCAGTACCGCGCGCTCGTCGCCGCCCTCCAGCGCGACCGCCCCGCCCTCGCCATCCTCATCGACTTCCCCGACGTCAACTTCCGCCTCGCCAAACACTGCAAGCGCCTCGGCATCCCCGTCCTCTGGTTCGTCAGCCCGCAGCTCTGGGCCTGGAAGCGCCGCCGCCTGCGCTGGGTGCAGCAGCGCGTCTCCAGCATGCTCGTCATCTTCCCCTTCGAAGCAGCCCTTCTACCGCGCCCGCGGCGTCGACGCCGAGTTCGTCGGCCACCCCTCGCCGCGCTCCCGCTCGCCCACCATCTCCCGCGAGGCCTACGCCGCCGAGCACGGCCTCGATCCCAGCCAGCCGACCATGGATCGCCCTGCTCCCCGGCAGCCGCTAGAAGGAGGTCGACGCCAACCTGCCCACCATGCTCGAAGGCGCGGCAATCTCGACGTCCGCCAGCACTACGAGTATCTGCTCCCCGTCGCTCGCACTCTCGACCACGAACGGCTGCAAGCGACTTCGTCGCTCAATGGATCCGCTCGAACGAACGCAGGCTGCGCCGCATCCCCGTCATCACACCTCGTCCCCGACGCCCGCGCCGCCCTCCACCACGCCCGCGCCGCCATCGTCGCCAGCGGCACCGCCACCGTCCAGGCCCTCACCATCGGCAACCCCTTCGTCGTCGTCTACCGCGTCTCGCCCCTCACCTTCGCCCTCGCCAAGCGCCTCATCCGCTACCCCGCCGAGATCTCCCGCCCCGCTCGACGCCGACGGCAACCTCCCCATCGCCATGGTCAACCTCATCGCCGGCCGCCGCATCGTCCCCGAACTCCTCAACGACCGCTTCACCGCCGCCAACCTCGCCGCCGCCCTCCGCCCGCTGCTCGACGACACCCCCGCCCGCGCCCAGATGATCGCCGACCTCGCCGAGGCCCGCGCCACGCCTCCTGCCCGACCCGAGCCTCCAACCCCATCCAGCGCGTCTGCGACGCCGCCCTCGAACTGCTCGGCCCAGCCAGTCCGGCACAGCCCAAACGCTCCTCAACCGCGTCTAACCTCTGGGACGCAAGCAAAATATCGGCCCAATGTCCCGCGTCCAATCACCAGCATCCGAATCACCCGCTCGGCTTTACCATTACCATTCAGGATTCGCATCTCGCATGTCCGAGGTTCACGATCGCATGCCGCCCAGCCGAACCAAACCCGCTCGCGCGCTCCGCACCCTCCGCGCGACGCGCTCCTCATCGCCGCCGCTGCCATCGCTGCCCGCGCATGCGCACGCCGCCCCCGCCCGCCCGCAGCTCAACATCACCGGCTACGTCATCACCGCCGACCTCGACCCCGCCACCAACAAGCTCACCGCCACCGCCGACGTCACCTTCACCGCGCTCGAAGACCTCACCCCGCCACCTTCGAGCTGAACAACGGCCTCAACATCACCAATCGCTCACCGACAACACCGGCAAAGCCCTCAACTCCGAGCGCCTCACCACCAACTCCACCGTCCACATCACCCTGCCCACGCCTCTGCGCCAAGGGCTCCTCCAACACCTTCCACTTCGAGTACGCCGGCGCCCTCGCTCGGCTCCGACACCAGCCCCGTCGAAGGCATCAAGCTCGCCGCCGTCGCCGACCCCATCAGCATCCTGCTCTACGCCGGCCGCTGGTTCCCCATGACCGGCCTCTTCACCGACCGCTTCACCGCCGAGATGCACATCCGCGTCCCCGCCGACTACACCGCCGTCGGCAGCGGCACCGATCACCGAAGAAGCCCTCGCCCGACGGCCGCACCGAGTTCAGCTTCGTCTGGACCAAGCCCGGCTTCCCCGGCACCATCGTCGCCGGCAAGTTTCTCCCGCGCCATCAGCGGCGGCCTCAACAACATCCACGTCTACGTCACCGAGAAGCGCAAGGCCGGCGCAGCCGACTTCGCCGCCCTCGCCGGCCGCGAGTTCGAGTACCTGACCAGCATCTTCGGCCAGCCCGAGTCCGGCCGCATCAACATCGTCGAGCTGCCCGAGGACGCCGTCTCCGCCGCCTGGGCCCCGGAGATGGCCTGCATCGCCGGCAACCGCATCGTCGACACACCAAGGCCTCGCACCGCCTGCTCGCCAACACCCTCGCCCACCAGTGGTGGGGCTCGGAGGTCTCGCCCGCCACGCTCAACGACGCCTGGATCACCAACGGCATGTCGCGCTACGGCGAGCTGATGTACCTCGAAGACTCCGCCGGCAAGACCGCCTTCCAGTCCGCCATCAGCGACGTCTCCGCCGGCGCGCTCGCCTACGACACCGAGCCGCTCACCACCCTCGGCCGCACTCGATCCCTTCTCGCCGCAGTTCCAGTCCATGACCCTGGAAAAGGGCGCGATGGTCTTCCACATGCTCCGCTGGGAGATGGGCGACGACGCCTTCCAGAAGTTCCTCCGCGGCCTGCTCTCGCAATACACCGACAAGGGCATCCGCAGCGACGACGTCCAGAACGTCGCCGAGGCCCAGTCGCCACCTCGACCTCACCGCCTTCTTCGCCCAGTGGCTCGACGGCACCGGCGCGCCGGCCTTCACCGACAAGTACACCGTCTACCGCCTCGGCAACAACAAGGGCTTCCGCACCGTCGGCTCCATCAGCGAGGACCTCGACCTCTTCCGCATGCCCGTCGAGCTGCGCATCGAGACCGACGGCAAGACGGAAGACCGCCGCATCGACGTCTCCGGCACCGACTCGCACCTACACCGTCGAGACCTTCGGCCGCCCGCGCCGCATCCCGATCGATCCCGAGAACTGGGTGCTCAAGAGCACGCCCGACCTCGCCGTCCGCGTCGCCGTCCTGCGCGGCCAGCAGCTCGTCGCCCAGGGCGACCTCACCGGCGCGCTCGGCGAGTACCAGAAGGCGCTCGACGCCAACAAAACCAGCTCGCTCGCCGCCTACCGCATCGGCGAGGTCTTCTTCCTGCAGCGCAACTACCAGTCCGCCGCCAACAGCTTCCGCGACGCCCTGCGCGGCGACGACGATCCCCGCTGGACCGAGGTCTGGAGCCACATCCACCTCGGCTACATCTTCGACGTCACCGGCCAGCGCGACCGCGCCGTCAACGAGTACCGCCTCGCCGTCCAGACCAACGACAACACCCAGGGCGCCATCAACGAGGCCCGCGCCCGCATGGCAGCCCCCTACAAACGCCCCGCCGAAACGATCAATGACCGCGACCAATCATCGGGACAAGCTATGCCTGATCCCTTGACCCGTCCCCTCTCATCCTTCGCCGTCTTCAATCTCCGCCGCCGCTCGCTTGTTCGCGGCAACCTGCTGGTCCTCGGCAGCTTCTTCGCCGCCTTCCCGCTCTCCGGCTTTCCCAACACCCGCGCCACGCTCCTGCTCGTCATTCCCCGCGGTGCTCGCCCTCTTCGGCACCTTCGACACCGTCCGCTGCATGCAGCCGCGCTGGGACTTCTACCACGGCGGCGTCATCCTCTGTCTCTTTATGGATATGCTGGCCGTCTGCCTCATCCTCTTCTTCCTGTTCTTCCCCTATATCCTTTAGAGTGAATACGCCTTTGCTACAGCGCCAAACTTGGAAATGCCGTCATTCTGGCGCAGCCAGAATCTCTGTATTGGCTCTTTGCTTTCGCTATTCACCTTTTAGGAATTTGCTTTAGCTGTCATAGCCTATACTTTCCAACTGTCGAGAACACTCACCGAATTCAGACCCCTCCAAGGAGAACCGCACATGCTTAAAGGATTTCGCGACTTCATTCTTCGCGGCAACGTCGTCGACCTCGCCGTCGCCGTCATCATCGGCACCGCCTTCGGCGCAGTCGTCACTGCATTCACCAAAGGCATCATCATGCAGTTCGTCGCTGCCATCGTCAAGACGCCGGACTTCGACAAGCTTGCCTTCAACCTCAACGGCACTCCCATCTAGTACGGGCCGTTCCTCACCGCTACGCTGAACTTCCTGATCGTCGCCGGCGTCATCTACTTCTTCGTCGTGCTGCCGTTGAACTACCTGCTGGCCAAGGCCAAGGGCCCCGTACCCGAGACTGCCTCCACCACAAAACCCTGCGGCGAGTGCCTCTCCGATATCCCTCTCACCGCCAAGCGCTGCAAATTCTGCACCCAGCCGGTGGCGTAGGGCTCCGCCCCCGTACCACGCAAGTGCTATGTTCGATCGCCAACCCTGAGCGGATGATTTCTATAGGAACGGTTTAGGCCGTTCGCATAGGAGCATCCCGCAATGGTTAACGATCTGGTCCTCGCACTCGTGTTTCTCGGCATGATCATCGCGCCCGCCATCATCACCATGCGTCCCGACCGCGACGAGAAGGATCCCCTGTGATCCGTGCCCGGGCCCTCGAGAACCTCGAGCGACCTCTGCTGCCTGCCGTCGCCCCATCGCATCCCCCAAAGCGTCGCCGGCATGGCATTTAATTTCAGCAAAGTCGAGATCACGATCCAAACAGTGCCCCGTCCTGCCGCGCGGACAAAATCTCAGCCCCGCTCGGTTGCAGCGTCCCGCACAAAGATACAGGAACCCCGCTTCGGGACTTAGAACACCCACCCCTTCCAAAGGCCGCCGTTCCGGCGAAACATGCCGTCATTCCGGCGCAACCGGGATCTCCGTATTTGCTCTTGTCTCGCCGCCAATCACTTCGGAAGCCTACCCCCGCATCGCCATCTGCTCAGTCACAATCTGCGTCAGGTCGGGCTTCTTCAGCCCATGCTCCTGCTCGTTGAACTTGTCCACCTTGCTCGACCAGTTCATGCTGCAGAACTTCGGCCCGCACATGCGAGCAGAACGCCGCCTCCTTGTAGTAGTCGTCCGGCAGCGTCTCGTCGTGCATCGCCCGCGCCGTCTCCGGATCGAGCGACAGCGCAAACTGCTTGTCCCAGTCGAACGTGTACCGCGCATGGCTGATCGCGTCGTCGCGGTCGCGCGCGCCCGGCCTCTGCCGCGCCACATCCGCCGCGTGCGCCGCAATCTTGTACGCGATGATCCCGTCCTTCACGTCCTTCTCGTTCGGCAGTCCCAGGTGCTCCTTCGGCGTCACGTAGCACAGCATCGCCGCGCCATGCCAGCCAATCATCGCCGCGCCAATCGCCGACGTAATGTGGTCGTAGCCCGGCGCAATGTCCGTCACCAGCGGCCCCAGCACATAGAACGGCGCGCCGTCGCACAGCTCAACCTCCTTATCCACCTGCAGCTTGATCTGGTCCATCGGAATGTGCCCCGGCCCTTCGATCATCACCTGCACATCGCTCTTCCACGCCTGCCGCGTCAGCTCGCCCAGCGTCTTCAGCTCGGCAAACTGCGCCTCGTCGCTCGCGTCCGCGAGGCACCCCGGCCGCAGCCCATCGCCCAGCGAGTAGCTCACGTCGTACTTCGCCATCACCTTCGTGATGCGGTCGAAGTTCTCATACAGAAAATTCTGCTTGTGGTGGGACGTCATCCACTGCGCCAGGATCGCCCCGCCGCGGCTCACAATCCCCGTAATCCGCTTCGCCACCATCGGCATGTACTGGATCAGCACGCCCGCGTGGATCGTAAAGTAGTCCACCCCCTGCTGCGCCTGCTCCTCAATCACTTCGAGATACAGATCGATGTTCAGGTCCTCCAGCTTCTTCACCCGGCTCAGCGCCTCATACAGCGGCACCGTCCCAATCGGCACCGGGCTATGCCGCAGAATCTGCTCGCGAATCATCGGAATGTCCCCGCCCGTCGAGAGGTCCATCACCGTGTCCGCGCCATAATGCACCGCCGTATGCAGCTTGCGCAGCTCCTCATCCACATTCGACACAATCGCCGAGTTGCCGATGTTCGCATTGATCTTGCACAGCGACCCCACCCCAATCGCCATCGGCTCCAGCTCCGGATGGTTGATGTTCGCCGGGATAATCATCCGCCCCACGGCAACCTCATCGCGGATAAACGCCGGCGCCAGCTTCTCCACCTGCGCCACATAGGCCATCTCTTCGGTGATCAGCCCCTTGCGCGCAAAGTGCATCTGGCTCATGTTGCTGTCGCCGGTGCGCGCCGCCTCTTCGCTTGCGCTTCACGATCCACTCCTTACGCGGCGCGGGAACCTTATAGCCGTTGCCGTGCCTGCCGTTGAAGATGCCCATTGTCCTTGGCGCCGTGGCCATTCCCATTCTCACTCATGCTGCCCTCTTGATCGACGCATGGACGTCCGCGCGCTTTTCAGAATGTACTTGCATTTTGAAAAGTATACGCCGCATCGCCCTGTGCAGCCCCTGTCCTTTAGCACCAGCAAACGTCAGCCCAGGCAACCTTCCGTCGCCTCACACTTCCAATGTATGTTATGAGGAAGGAGACCCGCCATGGCAAATAAACTCCGGGCCTGCTTCTGGGCTATCGCAGCACTCCTCATCGCCCCAGCGCTGCTCTGCGCAAAGACCGCCTCTGCCCAGGTCGGCGCCTATGCCCAGTTCACAGGTGCCAACCTCGACGTAGGCCAGACGTCGACGAGAATCTACGGCCCAACCTTCGGCATCTATGCCAACCTTCCCATCCCCGTAGTGAAGATAGGCGCCGACCTCCGCGCCGTCCTGCTCAACGGCGGCGGCGAGCAGCACTACAACGGCGTCATTGGCCCGCGGATCGAAGTGCATATTCCCGTCATCAACATCAAGCCATACTTCGAGTTCCTCGTCGGCATCGGCAGCTACAAGACCACCACCTCCAACTCAACCACCCACGGCGACTACGAGTACGTGGTCGGTGTCGACCGCAAACTGCTCACTCTCATCGACTGGCGCATCATCGAGTTCAGTGACACCAACTACGACTGGGCAGCCTTCGGCTGCACCTCCCTCGGATGCTCCAATACCTCCGTCCCCACCCGCGCGCTCAGCACCGGCCTCGTCGTCCGCATTCCGTAATTCCAGCCGTCCGCATTCCTTGACCTCGCTCTACTGGTTCACCCCGCTCGCTAAAAACCCGCCATCCACTACCAGGATCTCCCCGGTCACAAACGCCGACGCGTCGCTCGCCAGATAGATCGCCGCGCCCACCAGCTCCTCCGTCTTGCCGAACCGTCCCATCGGCGTCCGCATGCGCAGCTCTTTGCCGCGCTCGCTCTTGTCCAGCAGCTCCGCGTTCAACGCCGTGCGGAAAACCCCCGGCGCAATCGCATTCACCGTCACGCCCTGCGAACTCCACTCCACCGCCAGCGACTTGGTCAGCGCGCCCACCGCCGCCTTGCTGCACGCATACGCCGTCACTTCCTTCAGCGACACAAACGTATTCAGCGAAGCGATATTGATGATCCGCCCATAGCCATTCGCCAGCATGTGCTTGCCGAAGATCTGGCACGCGCGCAGCGTCCCAGTCACGTTCGTGTCCATGATGTCGTCCCACACATCCTCGGGAAAATCCACCGTCGGCGCGCGCTTGATCTTCCCCGCGCAGTTGATCAGGATGTCCACCTTGCCCCACGCCTTCACCGTCTCGTCCAGCAGCCGCTGCAGCGTTGCGCGATCGCCCACATCCGACGTCAGCCGCAGCGCCTTGCGCCCGCGGCCCTCAATCAGCGCCGCCGCCTCATCCACCTGCTCCTGCCGCCGCGAGCTCGCCACCACATCCGCGCCCGCCTCCGCCAGCCCCACCGCCATCGCCAGCCCAATGCCCGAAGTCCCGCCCACCACCACTGCCGTCTTGCCGGTCAAATCAAACAACGAGATGTCCCATCGAGATCGCTTCCTCTTTGTTCTGCAATTTTGTCCGCACTCTCCAAATCGAAGTTTCGCAACAATCCGGTCCACGATCTCATCCGGCGGCCGGTCGTTCACAATCCGAAACGCATCATCCGGCATCTCCAGCGTCGCCAGTTGGCTGTCCAGCAGCTTCGGATTCATGTACTCATGCTTGCGCTCCGCCAGCCGCTCGCGCAATCAGCTCCTTCGACCCATCCAGCAACACAAACTCCAGCCGAGTCGCAATCCCGCTCTTCAGCATATCGTGATAGCTCTCCTTCAGCGCCGAGCACGCCAGCACTCCATTCGTCTGCTCCCTGTCCCACCTCCGCAGCAGCCGGTTCAGCAACTTCAGCCACGGCTCGCGGTCCTCATCGGTCAGCGGAATCCCCGCCGCCATCTTCTGCCTTCAACAGCCGCGGAAAATAATCGTCCGCATCCGCAAACGTCCAGCCCATGCGCTCGGCGAGGCAGCATGCCGATCGTGGTCTTGCCCGAGCCGCTCACGCCCATCAGGACCACGATCATTCGCCGCACCCTTAACGCCTCACCGCTGAATCCGCGCCGACCCTCCGCTGGCAAACGCGACCACCTGCTCCACCGTCGCCATCGTCGTGTCGCCCGGGAACGTCGTCATCAGCGCGCCATGCGCCCATCCCAGCTTGATCGCCTGCTCCGGCGTCTCGCCGCTCAGCAGCCCATAGATAAAGCCCGACGCAAATCCATCGCCGCCGCCCACGCGGTCCAGCACATTCAGCTCCGTCGTCGGCGCAAACACCGCCTTGCCGTTCACCCACGCCACCGCGCTCCAGCTATGGTGGTTGGTCGTATGTGACCTCGCGCAGCGTCGTCGCCACAATCTTCGTCTTCGGAAAGCGCTTCACCACCTGCTCCATCATGCCCAGGAACGCGCCCGTATCCAGCTTCGAACTCGCCGCCTTCGCGCTCGCCGAAACCTCCGGCCCCGCAAACCCAAGCCCCTTCTGCAGGTCCTCTTCATTGCCGATCAGCACGTCGACATTCTCGACAATCGCGCCCAGCACCTTGTGCGCGCGCTCCATGCCCGCCCTGCGTCTTCCACAGCTTCTCGCGGTAGTTCAGGTCGAACGAAGTGATCACTCCCGCCGCGCGCGCCGCCTTCATCGCCTCAATCACCAGCTCCGAAGTCGTCTCCGACAGCGACGAAAAAATCCCGCCCGAGTGGAACCAGCGCACGCCCGCGGCAAAGATCGCCTTCCAGTCGAAGTCGCCCGGCTTCAGCAGCGCCGCCGCCTCATTGCAGCGGTTGTAGAAGACCACCGGCGCCCGCACTCCCAGCCCCTGGTCGCTGTACACCGTCGCCATGTTCGGCCCGCGCACGCCATCGTGCGCAAACTTCTTGTAGAACGGCTTCACGCCCATCGCGCGCACCCGCTCCGCAATCAGATCGCCCACCGGATAACTCACCATCGCCCTCGCAATGCCGGTGTCCAAGCCAAACGCATCTGCCAGATTCGCCGCAACATTGAACTCGCCGCCGCTCACATGCACCGCAAAGTTCGTCGCCTTGCGAAACGGAATAATGCCCGGATCGAGCCGGTGCACCAACGCACCCAGCGACAGCAGATCGAGCGACTTCTTCTCAGGGATCTTAAAACCAAGACTCACAACAGCCTCCTTAGGATGAATGCCAAAGCCCGCCTCGGCGCGCTCCAATGGGCTTGCCTACTCTAATACGATTTGGGTTGGATTGAAAATGCCGCTGCGGCGCGCCTATGTACCCGATAAACACCGGCTTGATATGCCGCTCCTACAGATTCGCCGTCACATTCTTCGCGATCACGTCCTCATTCGCCTCCAGCGCCTTCAGATAGCGCGGCCCCATCTTCGCCGCAATCTTGAATCCCACATGCAGCAGCTGCCGGAAGCTGGGATTGTACGCCGGGTTCTTCTGGTCATGCCGCAGCGCCGCAGTGTACTGCTTGCTCGTCCAGCCATTCACCTCTGCCGCCGTCGGCAGCTTCGCGTCGTCGATGTCGATCACCGTCGCATACGGCGCGGTCAGCTCAGTCCTTGTGGCTCAGCGCCTCCGCATAAATCTCCTTCGCCATCGCCAGCCCATCCCCGCCCGACTCCGCCAGCCCAATCAGCTCCTCCAGCCAGTTCGTTCCCGCCGTCTTCAGGTGCACGCCCGCGTCGAACTTCTTCGCCCCATCATGGATCGCCTTATAGATCGAAAACTTGTCCGAGCCCGAATGCACGCTCAGCTTCAGATTCGCCGGCAGCCCATACTTCTTGATCGCAAACGCAATCGCCGCCAGGTCCTCTTCAAACTCCTTGGCAAACTGCTTCACGTCGCCCACATAATCCACGCCCTTGTTGAAGCGCCCGGTAAACTTCGGCGCAATCGTCTGGATCGGAATCTTCTCGTCCGCAATCATCGCCAGAATAATCAGCAGCTCCACCGGCGTCTGCGGATAGTCCGTCTCATCCATCGATATCTCGGGCACAAACCGCCCCGCTCCCTTGTTCTCCAGCAGCAGCCGGTAGATCTCGCCCGGCATGCTGCACCGCCGCCAGGAACTTGTCCGCCACACCCTTC
The DNA here is from genome assembly GCA_963808025.1 of uncultured Acidobacteriaceae bacterium. Classification (GTDB taxonomy): domain Bacteria; phylum Acidobacteriota; class Terriglobia; order Terriglobales; family Acidobacteriaceae; genus Edaphobacter. The sequence goes on from CAWEEI010000001.1 coordinate 648,943, forward strand.
ACAAACGCCTTGTCCGATCTTGAACGGTTCCGGCAATGCCCGGAATCGTCACCTTGCCCACCAGCTCATGATGCCCCGCGATAAACGCCGCCACATCCTCCGGCTTGGCCGGCTGGCCGATCAGGTCCGCCACATCCAGCGTAAAGAAGTCGCACGGATCGAGAAACCGCTGCACCGTCTTCAGATTGATGTGGTCGGCGTCCAGAAAATACGGCTTCGTCCAGCCCAGCTCCTTCACCGCCGCATCCGCCGCCGCCCGCGTCTGCACCGGCTCGGAGCCGATGATCGTGTGCTCGCGGTTCGACTTGTTCCACACCGGAACCACCTCAACCCCCGCGTCCGCCGCCAGCATGCACGCCGCAAGCTGCGCCTTCGCCTGGTGCGCAAAGCGGTCGCCGACCCCAATCGAAAACTTCGGAAGTGTCATGTGTCCTTGCAATACTACAGTCATTTCTTTCCCCGTTTCATCATCCTTCGAGCAGAGTTCGCGTTGTTATAGAGTTCGCCGTCAAGGGCCGAAGGCCCGTTATATACCAGCCTAGGCCGAAGGCCTAGGTTGGCGGCCAATGGAAAGTCCAAGGGCTGAAAGCCCGGCACAAAACTTCACTACACACCATCGAGATGTCCGCTCAATCACTCATCCATCAACTGACATCAACCTCACCAGCATACTGGCGCCCGACTTGACCCGCAAACTGCGCCACCTCTGCAAAAATCTCCGCGGCTCTAGTTCTTGAACCTTCCCTCATACGCCCACAACCCAAGCCCCGGGTTCGAGATGTAAAAAATCTCCTCACCGTCCACCACATTCCAACCATCCGCCAGCTTCTCCGGATCGTACTTCGCCGCGTACTCAGTCAAGTCGCCGTACTCATAGTGTGCGCCCTCAATCTCCTCGCGCGTCAGGTGCCCCGGGCAATACCGAATCCGAAACCGCCCCTCGCTCGACCCATGGATCAGGTGCGCCGCCGCGCTCAGGTTCCCCGCCAGCGCCGCATCGTTCCTCACCGCCTCCAGCGTCGCCGGCGTCCCGCAGTACCCATACTTGCGGATCAGCTTATCGATCGTCGGGTCTTCGCCAAACTCATGCACCCCCGGCGCCAGCACAATCAGTTCCGCATCGTCCGCCAGCACCATCCTCGTGCGATACACGCTCTTATTCCCCAGCCACGTGCTCTTGAACTCATGCGGGTCGAGATACACCACCGCCTTCGCAATCTCGCGGTCCATCATCACGAAGTTCACCTTCAGGCTCAGCTCCGCCGCCCGCTCGAAGCACTCCGTATCGTCGCCGATATACAGCCCGTTGATGACCAGCTTGCCCGCCGCATTCTTACTCACCACCGTCTGCACATACACAATCGGCAGCCCCTGCGCAAAGTGCTCGCTCGCATAATTCAGCACACGCCGCACTGGAGTGTCCGCCCGCCCCATCATCCGCTCCATCCCGTACACCGCGCCCAGAAAGTGCGAGCGATGGATCCCCATCACCCCACCCGTCCCCACAAAAATGTTCTTGTTGTAGTTCGCCATACCGACAACCTCGTGCGGCACCACCTGGCCGATCGACAGAATCAAATCGTGCCCACCATCCCGGAGCAGCTTGTTCACCTGCGCCGGCCACGTATAGTCCAGCTTGCCCTCGCTCACCTCGCGCACGAACTCGCCCGGAACCTCGCCCAGCGTCACAATGTCGTTGCGCCAGTCATGCACGCGAAACAGGTCACGCGGCGTCGGCCCATACATCGTCTGGATCTCATGGTCAGTCATCGCCTTGTGCGTGCCCAGCGCGGGCAGCACGTCGGTCAGTGCATCGCCGTAGTAGTCCCACGCATACTCCGTCAGCTGCCCCGCCATCGAGTGCATCCGCGTAAAATCCGGCGGCACTGCCAGCACTCTTCTTCCGCGCGCCCAGCTTGTCCAGCGCGCCAAACAGCGCGGCCTTCACCTCCGCCGGCGAGAACTCGGTCGTCGGCGACCCCGCCCCAAAGAAAAGACTCATAAGACGATTCTACTCGGCCCGTGACAGTTGGAATCCACGCGCGATTACCGGCAAAGATTGTGTCATTCGTCACACCGCCGAGACCCGCAAAGGAATATAGTGAGGCCCAAGATGAACGTTCTCCTCCTCCACCGCATCCATTTTGCGTTCACCGTCACCTATCACTATCTCTTCCCCCAGCTCACCATGGGGCTGGCGCTGCTCATCGTCGTCCTCAAGACCATCGCCCTCACCCGCAACGACGCCCGCTACGACCAGGCCGCGCGCTTCTGGGCCCGCATCTTCGCCATCAACTTCGTCCTCGGCGTCGTCACCGGCATCCCCATGGAGTTTCAGTTCGGCACCAACTGGTCCGAGTTCGCCCGCCGCACCGGCGGAGTCATCGGCCAGCCCCTCGCCATGGAAGGCGTCTTCTCCTTCTTCCTCGAATCCACCTTCCTCGGCCTCTTCCTCTTCGGCGAGAAAAGCCTCTCGCGCTGGGCGCACTGGGGCGCCGCCTTCATGGTCTTCCTCGGCTCCTGGATCTCCGGCTTCTTCATCATCGTCACCGACGCCTGGATGCAGCATCCCGTCGCCTACCGCCTCACTGCCCAACGGCACCTTCGAGCTCACCAGCTTCTGGGGCCTCCTGATGAATCCCTGGGCCTGGCTGCAGTACGCGCACAACATGTGCGGCGCCGTCGTCACCGCCGCCTTCGTCATGGCCGCGGTCGGCGCGTTCTATCTGCTCGACAACCGCAGCCGCCAGTTCGGCCGAGATCTTCCTGCGCGTCGGCGTCATCGCCGGCATCCTCTCCTGCGCGATGCAGATCTTCCCCACCGGCGACATGCAGGGCCGCTACACCGCCCAGAACCAGCCCGCCGCCATGGCCGGCATGGAGGGCCTCTTCCACACCGAAAAAGGCGCGCCCATCGTCCTCATGGGCCAGCCCGACTTCGACCAGCAGCGCATCGACAACCCCATCGCCGCCAACGACGTCCTCAGCTTCCTCATCTACGGCACCACCTCCGCCGAAGTCAAAGGCCTCGACCAATTCCCCCGCGACCAATGGCCCACCACGCTGCCGCTGCTCTATTACAGCTACCACATCATGGCGGGCCTCGGAACGTACTTCGTCGCGCTCATGGCCGTCGCCGCCTTCCTGCTCTGGCGCGGCGCGCTCTTCCACACCCGCTGGGTGCTGTGGCCTCTGCTGCTCAGCTTTCCCCTGCCCTACATCGCCAACACCGCCGGCTGGATGACCGCCGAGATCGGCCGCCAACCCTGGGTCGTCTACGGCCTCATGCGCACCGCCGATGGCTACTCGACTCACGTCTCCGCCGGCAACAGCCTCTTCACCCTGCTCGGCTTCCTCGGCATGTACGCTCTGCTCTCAGTCCTCTGGATCGTGCTCGTCTACCGCGATGATCGAGACCGGCCCCGAAGCCGCCGCCCCGCACTCAACCGCCGAGCCAACCCCCGCCTAGCGCGCAAAGGAGACCCATATGGGAGCAATCTGGTTCTGGATCGTCGCCGTCATGCTCGCCGCCTACGTCGTCCTCGACGGCTTCGACATCGGCGTCGGCATCCTCTATCTCTTCCTCGCTCGTAACGATCAAGAACGCAGCGTCATGATCCGCACCATCGGCCCCGTCTGGGACGGCAACGAAGTCTGGCTCCTCGCCGGCGGAGGCACCCTCTACTTCGCCTTCCCTCTGCTCTACGCCTCGGCCTTCAGCGGCTTCTACCTCCCGCTCATGATCGTCCTCTGGCTGCTCATCGGCCGCGGCATCGGCATCGAACTCCGCGCGCACGTCGACAACCACGTCTGGCGCCGCTTCTTCGACGGCCTCTTCTCTCTCTCCAGCGCCCTGCTCGCCATCTTCCTCGGCGCCGCCCTCGCCAACGTCATCCGCGGCGTCCCCATCGGCCCGGACAGCTACTTCTTCCTTCCCCTCTGGACCAACTGGCGTGTCGGCCCCAACCCCGGCATTCTCGACTGGTACACCGTCATCGGCGGAGTCGTCGCTCTCGTCGCGCTCACCGTCCACGGCGGCCTCTATCTCGCCCTGAAGGCCCCCGGCGAACTCGAAGCCCGCGCCCGCCGCTTCAGCCAGCGCGCCTGGATCGCCCTCTGCGCCGTCACCCTCATCAGCCTGCCCGCCACCATGCTCGTCCGCCACAGCACGCTCGATCGCTACACCCTTCACCCCATCGCCTTCGCCATCCCGCGTCGCGGTCGTCCTCTCGCTCGCCGGCATCCGCCTCTTCTCCGTCCGCCGCCAGGATCTCCGCGCCTTTCTCTCCTCCTGCCTTTACCTCGTCGCCATGCTGGTTGGCGCCGCCACCGGCCTCTACCCCACCCTGCTTCCCTCCTCCTCCGATGCCGCCGCCGACATCACCATCGCCAAAGCCCTCTCCGGCCCCTACGCCACCCACGTCGGCCTCATCTGGTGGTCGTTCGGCACGCTCCTCGCCATCGGCTACTTCACCCTCAGCTACGGCATGATGCGCGGCAAAGTCGCCGCCCACGCCGACAGCCACGGCCATTAGAGCAAAGTTCGCATTGCTATAGAATTCGTCGTCGCGGGCCAAAGGCCCGCGCTATCCTAGCCTGGGGCAACGCCCCAGGTTCGCTCCGGAGAGGAACCCAGCGGGCTGAAGGCACGCGCTAAATCTCCGCTAGACACCATAGAGGAATCCACTCCAGCCGAAGCCATGGATGAGATCATCTGATATTGCCCTTTCCAACGGGCATTGAATTCGCACCGGAGGCATATCAGGGAGAACCCATGCCATCGCACGAAATCCCCGTCACCCCGTCCAACAACGCCGCCATGACCACGCCCGAACCCGGCCTGCGCCGCCAAGTCATGTCGTCGAGCCCCGCAATCATGCTCGTCCGCCACACCATGACCGCCGGCTGGGTCGGCGCCCGCCACAGCCATCCCCACGAACAGATGGTCTACATCCTCCGCGGCCGCATCCGCTTCGAACACCCCGGCGGCATCTTCCTCGCCGGCCCCGGCGACAGCTTCCTCGTCCCCGGCAACATCGAGCACCAGGCCTCCGCCCTCGAAGACTCCGAAGTCCTCGACATCTTCACCCCCGCCCGAGAAGACTACGCCATCTGACCGCCTCCACCCAGAAGCCGTCATTCCGGCGCAGCCGGAATCTCCGTATTTGTCTTTGCACTTCGGCATCTGCCCATGCCGCCACCCACCCATCAAAACCCAAGCCATGAATGATAGACTCATTGAGTAGTTGCGACGGAGACCCTAGGCCCAACAGCCCGGCGGAGTCCATCGCAGGTGACAGTGAACTCAGCGGCCCGCGCCTCCGCGCACCCTGGTTTCACAATCCATATTGCCCATCGCGCAATCTGGGGACGTAGCTCAGTTGGTTAGAGCGCTGCCTTCTAACAGTCACTAAGAAAACAAAACCTTTACCTTCTTGGTGTCTGTGTTGGTGTCTACTCTGATAGGCTATTGGACTTACGAGGAGGAGATTCCAATGCCTGCTCTGAAGCCCCGCAACCCCCATCGCAACGCTCCCGAATACGCGGATCGCGTTAACCTCATCAAGAAAATCAAAATCGGCAAAGAGTGGCGCTTTGCCCCTGTAGTTCCCGAAGCCAACGGACGGCTCAAGGACAAGGTGCGCGTCAACGGCCGAGTCGAAGTACACATCGAAGGCTCCTACTTCATCGAGTGGTGGGTACCTGACCTACTGCTATGAGCTTGGGCTGGGTGCTCGGACCGTCTACGACAAGGTCGTGACCGTGCTGCAACTGTTCAAGAAGCATGGGCGCACCGGCTTGATGGAAAAGGGCGACTGGCCCAAGTATGTCGATGCCATCCGGCCGATGTATGAGGCCGAAGAGCTGACAGCGATGTTCAAGGCAGCAACCGAAGATGAGGCCGACATGCTGAAGTTTATCCTGGGCTCCGGGTTCCGCGACCAGGAGATTCGTTATCTCGCAGTATCTGGATCTCGACTTTCGGCATCATATCGCGCGCGTGACCGCAAAAGCGAAGTGGGGCTTTACGCCGAAGAACTGGGAGGAGCGCACCGTGCCGCTGCCCGCGGGGTTGATGGAACGTCTGCGCAAGAGGAAAGAGCGGAAGCAGGCAAGGCCGCACGATCTTGTCTTCGGCAATACGAAGGGTCGGCCGGACAGCGAGATGGATATGGTCGTCAAGCGCGTCGCGGAACGTGCAAGCCTGAACTGCGGACAGTGCGTGACCGAGCATGATAACAAGTGCGCCGAGGGACCGTACTGCATGAATTTCTTCCTGCATAAGTTCCGGCACACCTTCGCGACCAATCATCTGCGCGACGGCGTAGATATCCGCACCGTGCAGTCCTGGCTAGGCCACCGTGACATCCAATCCACGATGGTGTACCTGAAGGGTGTTCGCTCCAAAGACGCCGCCATGAAGGTCAACAGCGGGGAATTGGCATCACTGGTCGCCTGAGGCCCAACTCGGATGGGAAAAGCCACCTTTGCACGGTGGCTTTTTCAGACTTCCTGCGCTTTGGGGACGTGCAAGCAGCGGTCACACAAAACCTATGATGTGCAGGAAAAAAAGGCGTTTCGGCGACCTCGATTGCCTCGGACTTCAAACCGACCGACTCACCGAACTACGCTGCGTTCGATGCCTCCGGTAAATTCGCAGACTCTCGCTGTGGACTTTTCTTGGTTGGGTGCGATTGGTCTCGATACTTTAGACGCAACCAGTTTGCGACCTCGTGGGGGTCGAAACGAACGGCGCCACCGACGCGGAAGCTCGGGAGTTGACCCCGCGCGGCCATGCGATAGATGTGTTTATCGTCCACTCCCAATATGGCCGCAAGATCAGAAACCTTGATGGCGCCACTCCGGGCTTCCAGCTCTTCAATCAGATTGAGTTTCACGCAATCCCTCCAGGCTATTTATTCAACTTGCCCGTTCCTGACGATCCAGCCATGCATTCAGGTCGGAGGCGCGGAAACGCCACATTTTTCCAACGTGGGAGCCGTGAATCTCGCCACGCCTTGCCAACTTCTGCAGGGTTTTGTGATTGATGTCTAAGAGCTGTGCAGCCTGGTGACTGTTGAGGAGAGGTTCAAAATCAGATAAGCCGAATGAATGATTGTCGACTGAGCGAGGGGGGAATTTTGCGACCACCTGTGCCATTAGCGACCTCCTTTTCCAGAGAGTGCCCCAAAATTCCACAGGCGTCCAAGACCTTTTTCGTCAAGACTGATGTCTCGACAGGCATCAAGGCGTTTTGTTCAGACATCAGCAGGCACTAATGGAAACAAGCGGAATCCCGGACGGGGAGGGCACTTTCTTGGCAGAGGTCCGTCCATGGCTATCCGTCGCAGTGAAGCGAACTCTGTTTGTCCGCACGTCGAATCCAGGGCGAAAAGCACTCCGACGTGCGGAGATTTGATCGGGAACTGATATTCTTGGCCCGACAGCAACCAACCCAGGATTGAGAAAGGCGAATGGACCGCCACTTCAGTTTTCGGCCCGGTCGCTGAGCGGTTCTCGAACGAGAGATCAGATCATGATTGGATCTTTGCTTGTTGCGGTCCCAATCGCCGTCTACTTGATGGCTGCGCTCTCTGTGCGTCGTGAAGACGTTCGCCTTCCTGACAATTTCTTCACCGCGCATCGCAAGGTTGACGTGACGGTATTTTCCACGTCCTCGATTGCGTATGCGTTCCAAATGAGCACGATATTCCCGTTCATGGTTTGGGGCGCATCTAATTTCTTCTTCGTACCTATCGTGAATACGCTCTTCTGGGGAGTAGGAATTCTACTTTTCCAACTTTCATTTCGGAGATACGAGAGCTTTGTGGGCCGGGATCAGACGCTCCATGGGTTGCTTGGCGATCAGTATGGCAACTCCATTCGCAAGTTGGCCTCATACCTCACAATCACCGGATTTCTTGGCCTTGCAGTGGCCGAGCTCTACTTTGGTTCCCAAGTCCTGCTATCTGTATCTGCAGGGAATGCAATCGTCTATATCTCAATTGTTGGTGTCTCGACATTAGTCTACGTCTACATTGCATACGGTGGGCAGTTGAGTTCGATGCGGACCGATCAGTTGCAACTTGCGATCTCCTATCTTGGCTTTTTCGGAATAATTCTCTATTTCTTATACGTTATTCTTTCATCCCACTCACTGATCAATCCTCCACTCACTGTTTCTTCGGCCATCGGAGCGATTTACATTCCTTACGTCGTTTACCAGAGAAGAGGACGCTTCCTTCGACTTGGGTTCGGCAATCGAGCAGTCATGGCTGGCGGAGAGTTCCTGAACACCCTAATTGTTCTAATGCTCATCGCGATTTGGGTGTCCATTTTGCTCTTGCTTCGGCACGGAACAATTTCTACTCGACCGTCGAGTTTCTTCGACTTGACAGGATTTGGACTGCCTGGCCTTTTGTCTTTAGCGATTTTGCCGCTGTGTTTTCAATTCGTCGACTTGACGAATTGGCAACGACTTCTTTCCGTTAAGCCATCATCTGTGACCATAGGGCAGCTTCGTAAAGATATAGGCCGTGGTCTCCTTACTTATTCGGTTGAATCGCCGTTTACTTGGCTCGTCGCACTTTTCTTTGGGGCGCTTGTAACCTGTGCGGTCAGTGGCGTGAGCTCAGACAGTTTGCTAGTTGATTTGCCGAGACACCTACTTCATTCGCATACTGCGACCGGAAGAATCATTGCCTATACTTTCATTCTGAGCGTAATCTCAGTGATGCTTTCGACCGTAGATTCGTTCTTGGTCGGCGTAATCTATACATTCACCTACGATTCATATGGGCCGACTCAGAGAATTCTGGACTCCAAGGACGCCGAAGTCATCGATTCTAACGCAGGCTACATAATCAAGAGCGGGAGATGGTTCGGCGCGTTGGCATTTGCGATTACACTTGCCATGCTATTCACGTTCGACCGTGCTATTCCGAACGGAGGATCACTCTTTGTCAACCTCTTACTGGCGTTTTATTCAGCCCAACTTTCGTTCTTTCCCCTTGTTTTCGGGGTTCTTGTTCCTACGAATCCGGCCCACTGCCCGTTGGGCTGCGATGAGCATGCTTTTGGGGGCGGGTGCAGGAATTGCGCTTGGAATTTACTCGGTGATTTGGAATCCGACCTATGCTTGGTACCCTTTATTGGTTTGCTTTGGGATTAGCAGTACCGTTTTCTTTGCAGGATATTTGAAAGCACGACTTCGATCTGTTGAAGAGAAGATGGCTGGAGCGTAAACCGGGAGTAACCGCATAGGTTGAGACACAAGACAGATCTTTGTCTATTCCTTGGGGAGCACTGAATAGAGGCCTTGTTAACTTCGGTCGTTTTGGCCGGCCGAGCACGGCTCAAGCTTATAGAGTTGGCTCCGTTCCAGGGCCCAGCGCGCAAGTTTGCTGGCCGATTCCGCAACTGATTCGTTTCCCTCTTGATGAGAACGGAGTTCCTCGTTCCTCATTTCAGTCTGGGCCAGGAGGTCCACAAAATTGTTACCGACTTCTCGGCATGCGCCCGCCAGATCATCGCTTCCAGATGCCCGCAGTTCATTCTGCACCGCAGTGAACAATGATTTCGCGAGGAGATTGAGTCCGATGAACATCTCGGGGAGCACTTCCCCCGGCGCGGTTTTCAAGACGGAGATGATGTTGTCGAGCTCTATCTGTTCCCGGGCGAGGACTTCATGGGAAGAGCTTGTCTGAGCCTTCTTCTCAAGGGCGTCAATCATGCCCTCGACTAGAAGTTGCAAGCCTTCGCCAATTTTCTCGTTAAAGCCACAGATGGCCATACTCTCAGTTCCTTCCGAGCTTCGAATCCGGCTGCAGTAGCGAATGCCACGAGTATTCGAAACAATTACAACTGTTAGACGAACTAGACTGGCAACTCGATTCGTGTCTCTTGCGTCTTCTTGTCCGCCGTTGTTGTTTCAATCTTGACTAGTCCGAGTGCCAGAATCAAGTAGATGGCAGTCGAGAGCAAATATTGGAATGCGATCGCGCCACTCATGAAATACTCCTCCGAAGTCCAGAGGTTGACTCGCTCAAGCGATCTGGGAGCATCGTGGAGAAAGGGATGCAGAAAGTGAAACAAGGAATGCTGAGCCCAATGAATACCGCAAAATATACCCAAAAGCAAAAAGGACAGAAAAACTGGGAGGTCCACGAGGTAAACCGAAAGGTGAGACAGGTTTTTCAAATCGTTCTGAGGGTCTTGGTCCGCAATAACGCCCGCGCAAATGTTGTAGTCGGCTGTTAGGAAGAAGAATGACAAGAGGGCGAGAAACGCAAAATGC
>CAWEEI010000002.1:0-18007 GCA_963808025.1 uncultured Acidobacteriaceae bacterium
GCGGCATGGCTAACGTTTCCTCCGACAAGAACCGAATGGAGCCGCCGCATAGGAGCAGGGCGGGGCTTCATTCCACCAACATTGGAGGCACTATGAGATCGATCGCGAAGACGCTGGCAACCGCAATCATTGGCGCTGCCCTGGCGGGGGTTCCCGTGGTGGCGCAGACCGTCACCATCGACTATGACACCAGCGTGAACTTTCTGAAGTTCAAAACCTATACGTGGGGCAAGATCCATTCCACTGCTCCGGGGGCCGAAGACCGCATTACGATTGCGGCGGACCGCGACCTGGCGCAGCGGTACATGACTGAGGTGGACAGCAACAGCGATGTGACGATCACCGCGGTGGATGTGACGAAGGACAAGGAAGAGTTCTCCGCGTTCTACGATGGACTCGGGGACTATACATGGCAACGCGGATGGGGCGCAGGCGGATTTCTGGACACCGCAGTGACGGTGCAGGACATCCCGGTGAACACGCTGGTGCTGGATATGTACGACAGCAAGACGCACAAACTGCTGTGGCGTGGCGTGGTGACGGAGCCGCTGACCGGCAATGAGGACAAGAACGAGCAGAACATCGACAAGGCGGTGACACTGCTGATTGGGAAGTATCCGCCGAAGACTAAGAAGTAGGGGCCAGCGTACTGGGTAATTTTAGTGGCCTCGCGAAAGGTGCTCGTAGGGCCACTGAAGTTTGCGTCGCTATTCGTCCGAGTCGGGCTGCATCTTTGTTAGTAACGAGACAACCGCATTCTGTGGCCCTTACGGGTGAAGTGCCTGGCCTGCTGAATTGAGATACTGCACCAGCGGGGACTTGGCGATCTTGAGGGCGATGACGACGGATTGCGCGTTGAGCTCGGCGCCTTCAGAGCTGGTGTGGGTGTGGTCGATGGGGAAGAGGAGCGCGGCCTTGTCTTTGCCGGTGGCTTCGAGGCGGTCGGCTTCGATGGTGGCCATATCGATGAAGAAGAGGTGATTGTCGTCGGCGATCTTATGCATGATGGAGTTGAAGTTGGTTTCGCGCTCGATGCGGTTGACGCCGGTCGAGTCGGGTGTCCAGATGTCGCGGATGGTCATGGAGAGGAACATGGGTGTGGCTCGTTTGGCCTCGATGTCGGCGACATACTTGCGGTTGTACCAGCCGTAGGTGTGGACGGTCTCGGTCTTGGCCGGCGAGCGGGCCGGTGGTCTGGGGGACGTCTTTGGTGTCCTCTGAGTCGCCGGGAAGGTCGCCGCGGGGTTTGTTGCCGCCGAGGTCGCCGCCGTCATTGTGTCCCCACTGGAGCATGACGAGGTCGCCGGGTTTGATCTCGGCGAGTGTCTTGGCCCAGAGGCCTTCGACCATATAGGAGCGGCTGCTGCGACCGGCGCGGGAGCGGTTGGCGACGTTGATCTTTGTGGTGTCGAAGTAGTGGGCGAGGTGGTCGCCCCAGCCGAGGTCGGCTCCGTTGCGCGCGGTGGAGTCGCCGACGATGAAGAGGGTGGGGAGCGCGGGGTTAAGCGGGGCATCCTGCGGGGTATTGACTTGCGGCGGAGTGACGGGGGCGGGCGGGGCGATGGCGGGTGAGGTGGGCTGCTGCGCGCCGGCAGCGAAGGCTATGAGAGCAGCGGCGGCCAGGGTGGTGATGAGGCGGTGCGATTTCATGAGCGGAAGGGTAGCATCGGCAGCAGGGAGTTGTCATGGCGAAATTGTTTCGGGTTTGAAATCCCCTGATGCCGAGCTATAGGATGGTCGCCGCAACGGAATCCCTCAGGAGGAAGTTATGCGCAAACAGCATGCCGCGGCGCTGATGGCCGTCACGTTTATCCTTGCCGGCACCCTTGCGTGCGCGCAGGCCCCTGTAGCTCCCGCCCCGGCCGCAGCGGCTCCTGCCTCAGGCCCGGCGTGGGCAGACCCGGCGAACTGGAAGAGCGTGAAGCCGGCTGTGGTCGAGAGCAACATTGTCTACGCGACGGTTCCGCACATCACGAACCCCAGCGCGGAGGCGTCGCCAAACCCCGGCACGCCCAATGGCATCCAGTCTGCGGTGCCCAACACCGGCCCTGCGGGCACTCTGGACATGCACCTCGACGTCTACCAGGTGGCATCGCGCAAGCCTACTCCGGTCGTCGTCCAAATCCACGGCGGCGGGTGGATCCGCGGCGACCGCCCAAGTGGCTCGGGCAGCTTCGGCGCCTTCTTCGCCGCCGGGATGAGCGTGGTGGCCGTCCAGTACCGCAACGCCATCGACGCTCCCGCGCCCGCGGCGATAGAGGATGTCCGCTGTGCGATGGCGTGGATCAAGAAGAACGCCAAGAAGTACAACTTCGACGCTGAGAGCGTCATCGCGTGGGGCGGGTCTGCAGGTGGGCATCTGGCGCTGATGGCTGGCTATGCGCCTGCCTCCTTCAATCCGCCCGGATGCACCGACCAGCCCAAGGTGGTTGCCGTCATCGACATGTACGGCGCCAGCGATGTCGCCGAGTCTCTTACATATCCCGGCAGCATGGGGTTTACCCACCAGTGGATCGGGCTCGATCTTCCCATTCCGCCCGATCCTCCGGCACAGGGCAACCTCGTTCCCGGACGTCCTCCCGCGCCACGCTGGCCTGAACCCACTGCCGAGGTCCTGGCTCGTGCCCGCGAGGTATCGCCGCTAACCTACATCCATTCGGGCCTGCCGCCCACCTTCATCATCAACGGCGACCAGGACCACACCTACAATCCCACCCAGTCTTACAAGCTCAAGGCCGCGCTTGACGCTGCCCACGTTCCCAACCAAGAGGACATCGTTGTGGGCGGGGGCCATGGCAATTTCTCTCCCGCAGAAAATCAGAAAGGCACGATCCTCTGGATGCAGTTCCTCCACGACAATGGCGTCTTCTAGCGAGCGAGTCAGTCGCGGACAGCTTGGAAGCGCAGGCGGACGTAGTCGGCGGTCCAGTTACCCTCGGCGTCGCAGAGCATGGGTTTGAGGAGGGCAACCGTCTGGGCGACGGCATGGGCGCGGTCGGGGGGCGGGAGGAGATCGAGGACGCCGTTGCGGAAGGTATTGAGCCAGGCCTCCATGCCGACGGGGAGCGGGGTGGGGCGGGGGATGAGTTCGATGGAGCGGACGGAGAAGCCGGCGGCTTCAAGCAGGCGGCGGTAGTGGACGGGTGAGGGATAGAAGCTGGCGGCGAGGGCTTCGGCGTCGATGTTGAAGTTGGCGAGGACGGATTGGAGGGCGGTGCGGATGGCGGCGATGTTGCCGTGGCCACCCATCTCGGCGACGAAGCGGGCGTTGATACCGGGTTTGAGGGCGCGGTGCACGCCGGCGATGACGGCTTCGGCGTTGGGCATCCAATGGAGGGCGGCGTTGGAGAAGACGGCGTCGAACTGGGCGTGGAAGGGAAGGGATTCGCCGCTGGCTTCGATGATGTTGAGGTTGCGGGCGCGGGCGGCGGCGACCATGGCGGGGGATGCGTCGACGCCGGTGAGGATGGCGCCGGTGGCGGCGATCTTCTGGGTGAGTGCGCCGTCGCCGCAGCCGAGGTCGAGGATGGCTTCGCCGGGTTGGGGTGCGAGGAGATCGACGACCGGTGAGGCAAGGTCGGCGACGAAGCGGCCGGTGGCGGCGTAGTTGGCGGCGTTCCAGGTCTGGCCGGTGTAGGCGGGGGATTCGTCCATGGGTTTATTGTTCCATGGGTGCGGGGGTGGAGGATTTGCCTATACTCGGTGGGAGGGATTCGCGGGGGCTGAAGCCCCGAGTTATAAATTGGGCCGCTGGAGGCCCAAGGCTGAAGCCTTGGGTTACCTAGAGGCAAGGGCAACGGCTAACGCAAAGGCAGAGGCGAAGGCGTTTTCGATTCCAGCGGTCAGCAAAGGCAAAGGCAAAAGCAAAGGCGTTTACGGTTCCAGCTGTGAGCTATGGGCTATGAGCTATGAGGGAGTGCAAGGGCAAATACGGTTCGGACGTAGGTGAGGGGGAGAACTGTGAGTCAGGTTGAGGCGGCGGTGGGGTTTGCGCGGGAGAATGGGGCGCGGTTTGTGGAGGAGCTGAAGGCGCTGCTGCGGATCCCTTCGGTCTCGACGGCGCCGGAGCATGTGGAGGACGTGCGCAGGGCGGCGGAGTTTGTGGCGGCGGAGCTGCGGCGGATTGGGATGGAGAACGTGCGGCTGATGGAGACGGCGACGGCGGCGCGGCCGGGTGGGCATCCGCTGGTGTATGCGGAGAAGTTGCGCGCGGAGAATGTCGAGACCGTGCTGTTGTATGGGCACTACGATGTGCAGCCGCCGGACCCACTGGAGGAGTGGAAGACGCCGCCGTTTGAGCCGACGGAGCGGGACGGGAACCTATATGCGCGCGGAGCGGTGGATGACAAGGGGCAGATGTGGACGCATGTGAAGGCGCTGGAGTCGCTGCTGGCTGCGGGCGAGGGACGGCTGCCGGTGAATGTGCGCGTGATCATCGAGGGCGAGGAAGAGGTTGGGGGCGAGGGGATTGCGGCGTTTGTGCGCGAGCATCCGGAGCAGCTGGAGGCGGATGTGGCGCTGGTCTCCGACACGGAGATGTTTGCGGCGGAGCTGCCGACGCTGTGCGTGGGGCTGCGGGGCATGATTTATACCGAGATTGAGGCGCGGGGCGCGCGGACCGATCTGCACTCGGGGATGTATGGCGGCGCGGCGCCGAACCCGTTTGTGGCGCTGGCGCAGATCATCGCGAAGCTGAAGGATGAGGATGGGAGGATTTTGATTCCCGGGTTCTACGACAAGGTGGAGGCGCCGAGCGCGGCGGAGTTGAAGACGTGGAAGGCGCTGCCGTTCGATGAGGAGAAGTATCGCGCGACGGAGGTGGGATCGACGGAGCTGACGGGCGAGCCTGGGTACAGCGTGCTGGAGCGGACGTGGGCGCGGCCGACGCTGGATGTGCATGGGATGCCGGGAGGGTTTACGGGCGCGGGGGCGAAGACGGTGATCCCGGCAAAGGCGACGGCGAAGATATCGATGCGTCTGGTGCCGGAGCAGACGCCGGCGGAGGCGTTTGCGCAGTACAAGGCCTATGTGGAGCGGATTTGTCCGATGGGAGTTACGGTGGAGGTGCGGCTGATCCACTCGGGCGATGCGATTGTGGTGGCGACGGATAATGCGTACGTGCAGGCGGCGACGGAGGCGATGCGCGAGGTGTTTGGCAAGGCGACGGTATTTGTGCGTGGCGGCGGGTCGATCCCGATTGTGGGGGACTTTGTGCGCGAGCTGAAGGTGCCGATGGTGGTGATGGGGTTTGGGCTGCCGGATGACAATCTGCATGCGCCGAATGAGAAGTTTTATCTGGCGAACTTTCATCGCGGGGTGGAGTCGGTGGTGCGGTTTCTGGGGAATGTGGGTGGGTGATGGGGCCGACGCCGATGGAGATTGGCGGGTATGTGCTGGCGGGTGGGCGGAGCACGCGGATGGGGCGGGACAAGGCGCTGCTGGAGTTGGGGGGAAGGCCGCTCATTGAGATTGCGGTGGAGAAGCTGCGGCGGGTGTGTGGGGAGGTGAGAATACTGGCGGGGGCTGCGAGCGGGGGTGGCGGGTTGGGGGAGTGGGGGCCGGTGTTGTTCGATCGGCATCCGGGGTGTGGGCCGATTGGCGGGATCGAGGCGGCGCTGGCGGAGTCGGAGTTTGAATGGAATTTGATTGTGCCGGTGGATATGCCGTTATTGCCGGCGGAGTTTTTGGGCGAGTGGGTGCGAGAGGTGGTGGGGCGGAGCGGGGCGCGGGTTGCGATGTTTGAGGTGGGCGGGAGGCGGCGGGCGATGCCGTTGATGATTCATCGGGATGCGGGGGTGTCTATTTCAAGTGCGATTGAGAGGGGTGAGTATGCGCTGCTGGGGGCGGTGGAGGGCGCGGCGGAGGAGTTGGGTGGAGAGGTCTTTGTGATGAGTGCGGGTGAGTGGGAGGAGTGGTTTACGAATGTGAATACGCCGGAGGAGTGGGCGGCGGCAGAGGGGATGTAAGAGGACATACCCTGGGTAAGCGAAAGCAAAGGCGTTTTCGTGATGAGCTGTGAGCTTTGGGGTGTGAGCTGCGAGCCAAGCAAAGGCCGGAGCGAAGAAGTTTTCGATCGTGCATCATAGGACTAATAGCTATGGCGGAAGCGGACGAGAGACAGGAGAAGGCAGTTGGAGCGGGCGGCGAGGCTGCGGCGGCGGAGCTGACGGCGGACGTGTCGCCAGATGTGCATGAGACGGTGCAGGAGTTTATGGCGGAGGCGGCGCAGCAGAATGAGGCTGCGAACGAAGCCGTGCCTGAGCGGCGCAACCAGCCGGGGCCGTATATCTCGTTCGACCATGTGTACAAGTCGTTTGGCGATTTTGTGGTGCTGAAGGATGTGAGTTTTTCGATGCTGCCGGGGGAGACGCTGTGCATTCTGGGGCGGTCGGGGGTGGGCAAGTCGGTCTCGCTGCAGATGTTGATGGGGTTCTATAAGCCGGACAAGGGCAGGATCATGGTGGCGGGGGAGGACATCTGCGGATATACGGAGAAGCAGATGCAGGAGGTGCGGCGCAAGGTGACGATGGTCTTCCAGAACGGGGCGCTGTTCGACTCGATCACGGTGGGGGAGAATGTGGCGTTTCCGTTGCGCGAGCGGCGCGATCTGGCGGAGGACCAGATCCAGCAGGTGGTGAAGGGGCTGCTGGAGATGGTGGGCGTGGCGGGGATGGAAGACTTGCTGCCGTCGGACCTGTCGACTGGGATGAAGCGGTCGGTGGCGATTGCGCGGGCGCTGGCGTCGCAGCCGGAGGCGGTGCTGTACGACGAGCCGACGACCATGGTCGATCCGCTGATGGGACATCTGCTGGGCGATCTGATTGAGCGGCTGAAGACTCAGTTGCATCTGACCAGCATCGTGGTGACGCACGACATGCGCTTCGCGCGCAAGCTGGCCGACCGGGTGGTTTTTCTGCATCAGGGCGAGGCGCGGTTTTTTGGCACGATGGAGGAGATGGACCGGAGCGACGATCCGGTGCTGCAGGAGTTTCTGGCGCTGGATGAGCTGGTGCTGCCGGTCTAGAGATTGTTCTGGCGTATGCATTTGCGAGGGGGCGACGCGCGGTTTTACCTGAGTTTAATGGCCCGATTCGGTCGGAGGTCACACAAAAGCGGTACCGGCCGGCAGAGCGAACGCATTGCCATCTAAAGTGGTCTTGCAGTATTCTCGGAACAGAGATTCATACCGGCAGAGTCACTCCGTTGATCCATTTCGAACTCGATCGTCTGTTTGCGATGCCGTGCTGACCGAGAGAGATAAACTGGACGGTTTCGCACTGAGCTTGTGATGCCGGCGCCTGTTGCGGGTTAAGAGTCTTTAGATGCGTGCTAAGCGCGTCGTTGGAGTGAGAGAACCGATCGCCATGGCGACACCGGATTATCTCAGCAGGTAGTCATCTCGGGCCGAAGACGGGCTGCATCCGGTGGCGCTCCGGATGCGCGCTTCGGAGTATTCCACCGGCCCTCGGTGACGAGTCTGATCTGGGCGACACTGGATCTTCTGACTGTAGCGGTCGCGACGCTGATTGCGCTGCGCTTTCGCGAAGAGGTGCCGAGCGAGGTGCATGCGACCTCGATGCTGCGTCTACCTGTTCGCATTCTGTCGCCCGAAGTTGCTGCTGTATGTTGGCTGGTACGGCTGCTGCTGGTGATCCTGGCGCGGTCGTATGGACTCTATGGGCCGATCCTGAACCGCAGCGGCTTGCACGAGCAGCGCATGACGGTGCAGGCGACGCTTGACCGCCGGGCTGCTGCTGTGCGGCACGCTGTACCTGAGCGCGCGCGGAGATGGTCTCGCGCGATTGTGGTGGTGCTGCTGGTGGTCTTCACCACGGTGCTGCTGTGCGTCGCGGCGGGCAATCTGGCGCAAGGTGGTCTACACCCGGTACCGCGAGGGGCTGGAGACGCGCAATGTGCTGATCGTGGGCGCGGGCCGGGTGGCGCACGCGCTGCGCAACCATCTGGAGTCGCTGCGGCACCTGGGGTTCCGCTTCAAGGGCTTTGTGGCGCTGACCGAGCGCGAGGCCGAGTCGGGCGATGCGGACATTATCGGCGATGTGCGCAACTGCCTGTCGCTGGCGCGCTCGCTGTTTGTGGACGAGATATTCTTCTCGGTGCCGGCGGAGAAGAAGCTGGTGATCGCGCTGGTGGAAGAGGCGCGCGCGGTCGGCATCGACGTGCGCGTGGTGCCGGACCTGTACGACGGCCTGGCGTGGAATGCGCCGGTGGAGTATATCGGCCAGTTTCCGACCATTCCGCTGCACCGGCGCGACCTGCCGATCGGCGCGTTCCTGCTGAAGCGCGTGCTGGATACGACCGGCGCCGGCGCTGGCGATGCTGCTGGGCTGCGCCGTTCATGCTGCTGCTGATGGCGGCGATCAAGCTGGACTCGAAGGGGCCGGTCTTTTATCGCGCGCAGCGCATTGGCCGCAAGGGCCGCACCTTTACCTGCTACAAGTTCCGCACGATGTGCGCGGACGCGGACAAGCTGAAGGACGACCTGAAGCACAGGAACGAGCGCGACGGGATTCTGTTCAAGATCGCGAACGACCCGCGCGTCACCCGGGTGGGCCGGTTTCTGCGCAAGTACTCGCTGGACGAGCTGCCGCAGTTCTACAACGTGCTGCGGGGCGACATGAGCCTGGTGGGCCCGCGGCCGCCGATGGCGTCCGAGGTGGAGCAGTACGACCTGGCGCACCTGCGCCGGCTGGATGTGCTGCCGGGAATGACTGGGCTGTGGCAGGTGGAGGCGCGGCAGGACCCGTCGTTCGACAGCTACATCTCGCTGGACACGGCGTATGTGGAGAACTGGAGCCTGTGGCTGGATATGAAGATCCTGGCGCGGACGGTTGGCGTGGTGTTCGTCGCGGGCACCGGGTTCGTTGAGAAGGCGAGTTGTGCAGTTCTCGGAGTCGTCAGTTGTCAGGGAAAGCCGCAATCGCTTGACGCTGCGGCTTTGATCGACTGCGGCAGATCTCAGAGCAACTGTAACGACTGTAGTCATGCAGAGTTACTCGTACTGCGAACTGACAACTCGTCACTGCAACTTGAGTCAACTGACTCATGATGAAGATTGCGCTGGCGCAGATCAATCCGACTGTTGGGGACTTTGCCGGAAACAGCCGGCTGATCCTGGACTTCGCCGGCGCGGGCCGCGGAGCTGGGCGCGGACCTGGTGGTGTTTCCCGAACTTGCGGTCTGCGGCTATCCGCCGGCGGACCTGCTGGAGAAGGCGGTCGTTTCTGGCCCGCGCGCGGCGAGACGCTGGAGGAGATTGCGGCGCAGACAGCGGGCGGCGGCCCGGCGATCCTGTGCGGCACGGCGCTGGCCACCGACGGCGACGTCGGCGGCAAGCATGTGCGCAATGTGGCGGCGCTGCTGTCGGGCGGCAAGGTGAGCTTTGTGCAGCAGAAGATGCTGCTGCCGTTCTACGACGTCTTCGACGAGCAGCGCTACTTTGAGCCGGCGGCGCAGCAGACGCTGACGATGCTGGGTGGCCAGCCGCTGGCGATCACGATCTGCGAGGATGCGTGGAACGACAAGGGCTTCTGGCCGCGGCGGCTGTATCCGGTCGATCCGGTGGATGAGCTGATGCGGCAGTGGGCACGCTGCCCGATCCGGCTGCGCGGTGCATCCGCGCATCATTCTGAATATCTCGGCGTCGCCGTTCTGGCGCGGCAAGCGCGCAGCTGCGGCGCGAGATGCTGGCGGCGATTGCGCGGCGGCACAGTGCGTTTGTGGTGATGGTGAACCAGGTGGGCGGCAACGATTCGCTGGTCTTCGATGGCTCGTCGCTGGTGATTGCGCCGACGGGCGAGGTGGTGGCGCAGGCGGCGTCGTTTCGCGGAGGACCTGGTGGTCTTCGATACGGCGGCAGGCTGGGATGCGCGTCGGCGATGGGCAGCGGCGACCGGGCGAAGACGCGGACGACATCGCGGCGACGTGGGACGCGCTGGTGCTGGGCACGCGGGACTATGTGCGCAAGTGCGGGTTCTCGAAGGCGCTGGTGGGGCTGACCGGCGGGATCGATTCGGCGCTGGTGGCGGCGATTGCGGTGGAGGCGCTGGGCGCGGAGAATGTGCTGGGCGTGGGGATGCCGAGCGAGTTCTCGTCGGCGGATCGATCGACGACGCGCGCGCGCTGGCGGAGAACCTTGGCATCCGGTTTGAGCTGCTGGCGATCCACGATGTGTTTAGCAGTACAGGCGGACGCTGGAGCCGCTGTTTCGCGGGCACGCCGTTTGGGCTGGCGGAGGAGAACCTGCAGTCGCGGATACGCGGCGCGCTGCTGATGGCGATCTCGAACAAGTTTGGCGCGCTGGTGCTGACGACGGGCAACAAGAGCGAGATGTCGACGGGCTACTGCACGCTGTATGGCGACATGGTGGGCGCGCTGGCGGTGATCGGCGATGTGTTCAAGACGCGGGTGTATGCGCTGAGCCGGTATGCGAACCGGAGCGGGCGAGGTGATTCCGCGTGGCGACGATCGAGAAGCCGCCTTCGGCGGAGCTGCGGCCGGGGCAGAAGGATACGGACTCGCTGCCGCCGTATGAGGTGCTGGACCCGATTCTGGAGGCGTATGTGGAGCGATACTGCTTCGGCGGAGCAGATTTGGCGGAGCGCGCGGCGGCGGGCGAGCGCGGTCGAGGTGAAGCGCTGGTGCGGCGCGTGCTGCGGCTGGTGGAGCGCAGCGAGTACAAGCGGCAGCAGGCGGCGCCGGTGCTGAAGGTGACGCGGAAGTCGTTCGGCAATGGGCGGCGGTTTCCGATTGCGGTGAAGAACGAGCTGTAATGCGAACTCATTCGCTAGAATGGTTGCGCACAGAAAAGTCACGGACAGAAGAGGGGAAATTTTGAAGATTCAAGGGTTAGGTTTGATTTCAGCAGAGGGTTGTTTTGCCGCGGCAGCGCTTGGGATCGCGATGGGCATGGGAGCGGCAGTTTCACTGGCACAAGCGCCAGCCGGGCCGAAGCCGGCCGTGGTGGGACAGCCACCGGATTACGTGTCTGCGCCTTCGCCGGCGCCAACGGGACCGGTTGATCCATTTCCCCAGACCAACCCGAAGTTTTTTACGGCGGCATCGCCGACGACGCAGACTGTGGGCGCGTTCCTGCACCAGGTGTGGGGGTATGACGACAACCGTATGTGGAAGGTGATGGCGATCCAGAGTACGCCGGCCCCCGGGGTGAGCAAGGTGACCGTCTTTGTGACCGACAAGACGCCGAACGCGCAGGTGCAGTCGATGGACTTCTTTATCACTCCGGATGGCAAGCATGCGATTGGCGCGGGGGCTGGGGTGGTCCCGTTCGGCGCAAAGCCGTTTGAAGAGGCGCGGAACATTCTGCGCGAGCGGGCCAATGGGGCGAGCCGTGGAGGCGGCGAGCAAGGACTTCGAGCTGGTGGAGTTTGCCGACCTGCAATGCCCGCACTGCAAGGAGGCGCAGGGCACGATGGACCAGATCGTGAAGGACTTTCCCAAGGCGCATGTGGTGTTTCAGATGTTCCCGCTGGTGGATGTCCACTCGTCGGCGTTCAAGGCGGCGGCGTATGGGGTGTGCGCGCAGAAGCAGTCGGATGAGGCTTTCTTCAAGTATGCGGCTGCGGTGTTTGACACGCAGGAGGCGCTTTCGCCAACGACGGATGACACCGTGCTGAGGGGTGCGGCGATGCGCGCGGGGCTCGATGGCGGGGCGATTGCGGCTTGCTCTGAGACGATAGCGACGAAGGAGGTAGTGGCGGCGGACATCAAGCTGGCGCAGGATGTCGACGTCGAGCAGACGCCAACGTTGATGGTGAATGGGCGGCTGCTACCGGTGACGAGCGATATTCCCTACGAGACACTGAAGAAGATCATCCAGTATCAGGCGACGCTGGATGGGGTGGATTCGGGCGCGACGGCGGAGACGCTGGCGCCGAAGCCGGAGCAGCCGAAGCTGGAGACGCTCCCGAAGTAAGGCGTGGTGAGTTGTGAGTGGAGGCGTCCGGCTTGAGTGGACGCCTTCTTTTTTGTGCGGGTTGAGATACGGAATTTCTCAGTGGGCGATGTAGATGAAGCGGAGCAGGAACAGCACGGCGAGGAGGTAGAGCATCCAGTGCTGGCGGCGGCCGCGGCCGGTGGCGAGTTCGAGGGCGGCGTAGCTGATGATGCCGAAGGAGAGGCCGGTGGCGATGGAGTAGGTGAGCGGGATGGTGACGATGGTGAGGAAGGCGGGGATGGCGACGCGGGGGTCGTCCCATTCGATGGAGGAGACGCCGCCCATCATGAGGGCGCCGACCAGGATGAGGGCGGGCGCGGTGGCGAAGTCGGGGATGGCGCCGACGACGGGGGCGATGAAGATGGCGAGGAAGAAGAGGATGCCGGTGGTGATTGCGGTGACGCCGGTGCGGCCTCCGGCGGCGACGCCGGCGGAGGACTCGATGTAGCTGGTGACGGTGGAGGTGCCGGCGAGCGAGCCGATGACGGTGGAGGTGGCGTCGGCGAAGAAGATTTTGTCGAGGCGGGGGATGGTGTGGTCTTCGGCGATCAGTCCGGCGCGCTCGGTCACCGCGACCAGCGTCCCGATGTTGTCGAAGAGATCGACGAAGAGGAAGACGAAGATGATCTCGAGGGCGTTCATGCGGAGTGCGCCGCGGATGTCGAGGTGGAAGGCGGTGGCGCGGATCGCCATGGGGTTGAAGGTGGAGGGGGCGTACTGGACCTGGTGGAGGAGGATTCCGGCGAGCAGCGTGGCGAGGACGCCGATGAGCATGGAGGCCTTGACGCGGTAGGCCTGGAGGACGGCGATGAGGACGATGCCGAAGATGGCGAGCTGGGTGGAGTGCGCATGCAGGTTGCCCAGGGTGACGGTGGTGGCGGGGCTGGGCACGATGATTCCTGAGTTGCGCAGACCGATGAAGGCGATGAAGAGGCCGATGCCTCCGGCGACCGCGGAGTGGAGCTGGTGGGGGATTGCGCCGAGGAGTTTCTGGCGTATGCCGCCGAAGGTGAGCAGAAGAAAGATGACGCCGGAGAGGAAGACTGCGCCGAGGGCGGTCTGCCAGGGGACGCCCATGCCCTTGACGACGGTGTAGGTGAAGTAGGCGTTGAGGCCCATGCCGGGGGCGAGGGCGAGTGGGTAGTTGGCCAGCGCGCCCATGAGGATGGAGCCGATGGCGGCGCAGAGGCAGGTGGAGGTGGTGACGGCGGCGAGAGGCATGCCGGTCTGGGAGAGGATGGCTGGGTTCACGAAGATGATGTACGCCATCGTGATGAAGGTGGTGAGGCCGGCGAGGATCTCCGTGCGCCACGTGGTGTTGTGGGCGGCGAAGCCGAAGTGTTGTTCGAGGCGAGTGAGCATGAGGTTGGGTGTCAGCTCCCGGTGAAGCGTGGTGCGAAATAGAATGGGTGGATTCATTCAGCATAGCGCGAGGGGGATGGATGACGGCAGATCAAGTGAAGAAATTGCTGGGGCTGGCGCCGCATCCGCGGGAGGGCGGGTGGTATGCGCGGACGTATGAGTCAGGCGAGCTGGTGGCTGCGGAGGCGTTTGCGGATGGGCGGTATGCCGGGCCGAGGTGGACGGGGACGGCCATCTATTATCTGCTGGAGCCGGGGACGTTCAGCGAGATGCATAGGTTGCGGTCGGATGAGGTGTTTCATTTCTATGCGGGCGATGCGGTGGAGATGCTGCAACTGATGGAGGGCGGGAGCGGGCGCGTGGTGCGGATTGGGAGCGATCTGGCGGCGAATGAGCGGCCGCAGGTGGTGGTGCCGCGGGGTGTGTGGCAGGGATCGCGTCTGGTGGCGGGGGGAGAATGGGCGCTGCTGGGATGCACGGTTAGCCCGGGGTTCGAGTTTGAGGACTATGAGGCGGGCTTGCGGGCGGAGCTTTGCGCGGGGTGGGCGGAGTTTGGGGAGATGATTCGGGCATTGACGCGGGAGTAGGTGGGTGGGTGAGTTGACACGTTACATCCCACCCATCGCAAATGCGCTATGGATGGGGCACCCGGCGGGTGTACGCGGGGCGGGGTTTCTCATGTTCTGCGGGGGTTATCCGATAAGGGAATCGGAGCACCTGTTGCTGGAGAGCGGTCGAACGACGATCGCGCGGCGGCAGGACTTACACGCAGCACCCCAGGAGAAGAACCAGATGAAGAACATCAAGCTTGTATTTGCCACCTTCGTGAAGGATGAGTCGGGCCAGGACCTGATTGAGTATGCGCTGGTCGCAGGCTTGATCGGTCTGGGAGCGATTGTCGCGATGACGGGCCTTGCCACCAAGATCGGCACAGCCTTCAACGCAGTTGGCAACAGCCTAACCAACTCTATCTAACAAGTTTTTCAGCAGTGGACTGCCACGGATGAGGGATGAGAGTTCGGGGCGGTGATGCGGCGATACGTCGTCTCACCGCTCGCAATTCAAACCTGGTTGCCGAGGCAGGCCGCATAAGCAGGCAACGAGATGGGTCGCGGAAGTGTGCGCGGCGAGGCATGGAATGGTTCTGGTGCCAAAGATGGATGCTTTCCAGCAACAACTGATGTTTATCGCCGGCTCTGTGCTGTGCGCGGGGATTGGCTCGGTGCATGATGTGCGCGATCGCAGAATTCCCAACCGGGTGACGGGCCCTGCGCTGGTCGCGGGGCTGGTGTTGCATACGGTGATGGGCGGCTGGCACGGGCTGGGAGATTCCGCGCTTGCGGGGCTGATTGCGGGCGGGATCTTTCTGGTGTTCTTTCTGGCTGGCGGGATGGGCGCAGGCGATGTGAAGCTGATGGCCGCGGTGGGATGTATCGCCGGGACTGCCCATTTGCCGCTGGTGGTGATTTCGACTGCGCTGGCGGGCGCGGTGTTTGCGCTTGCGGTGAGTGTTGCGCGCGGACGATTGCGCGAGACGCTGCGCAACGTTGGCGAACTGTTGCTGCACCACGGGCGGGTCGGTTTGAAGCCGCATGACGAGTTGAATCTGAATAACGCGCGAACGTTACGACTGCCGTTTGCGCTGCCGATTGCGGCGGGATGCCTTATCACCCTTTGCAGCGTGGCGTGGGAGGCGCGTCCATGAACCCGAAGCGAATACTTGTGGCACTTTTTCTGGCCTTGATGGTTTCCGGGCTGTGCACCTGGCTGGTCTCGAAGCGGCTGAGAGCGCCCATTGTCGCGCGCAGACAACCGGATGTTGCGTATGTTGCGCCGTCAAGGGCGCTGGAGGCGGGCGAGGTGTTGAAGGCGGACAATACCGAGCTGGTGGCGTGGCCGGGATCGAACCCAGTCGACGGCGCTCATGCGGGGGCGGGCGAGGTGTTGGGGCGCGAGGTGCTTTATCCGCTGAGCAAGGGCCAGCCGATTCTGGACCGCGATCTATCGGCGGCGGGTTCTGGCACGGGGCTCGCGAGCAAGATTCCCGATGGCATGCGCGCGGTTGCGCTGCGGTCGGACGAGGTTGTGGGCGTCGCAGGATTTCTCGTTCCGGGGTCGCATCTGGACGTGCTGGTGACTTTGCGCACGGACCGTTCACCTGAGCCGCTGACCGCGACGGTGTTGCAGGATGTGGTGGTGATCGCGGCGGGGCAACAGATTGAGCCCGATCCTACGGGCAAGCCCTCGGCGGCCACGGTGGTGACTTTACTGCTGACGCCGGAGGAGGCAGAGCGCGCGGTGCTTGCGAGTACACAGGGGGCGATTCATTTTGTTTTGCGCAATGGCGGCGACACAGGACGCACGCAGGACGCGCCGATTTTGCTTACGGATCTATCGGGTCAGACTGTGCCTGCTGCGGCGGTGCATCCCGCACCGGCGATTGCGGCGCCGTTGCGTCATGAGATTGAGACGGTGCTGGGCGATGGGCCAACGGGTGGGACCGGTAATGCAGCAGGGAAGGGAACACAATGAGCATCAATAGCCTTACTGCGGTCCGCAGCAGATTCTTGCGCGCCCCTGTGCGCGTTGCAATGACCCCAATACTTTGCGCGCTTAGCTGCTTGCCGCCTGGTCTGGTTGCGGCGGACGGCTTCGCGCAGATACAGATGCAGGCAGCGGCGGCGGTTGCGCCAGCGATCAAATCGGCGAGCGCCAGCGACACCCTGCACATTACGGTCGGCGGGTCGGTGGTGCTGACTTCGGCTGCTCCGCTGCGGCGGGTTTATGTGGGCAATCCCGCGGTGCTGCAGACCTATACTTCCGGATCGAATGAGGTCGTGCTGACGGCTAAGACGGCGGGCGTAAGCAGCATGGTGCTATGGGACGAGGCAGGCGGAGACCGGCTGTATTCGGTGTCGGCGGATGTCGATCCGGCGGCGCTGCGGGTATCGCTGGGCGAGGCGTTTCCGGGCTCCGCAATCCGCGCTGATGCGAGCGAGGGGAAGATTGAGCTGAGCGGAACGGTAACCTCGCAGGCGGATGCCGACGCGGCAGTGAAGATGGCCGCGGAGTATGCGAAGGATGTGGTGAATTCGCTGCTGGTGGCGCCCGTGCATGGCAAGCAGGTGCAGTTGAAGCTGCGCATTGTGGAAGTCGACCGGACGAAGCTGGAGCAGCTGGGCATCAATATATTTGCGGGCGGGCGGACCTCGGTTGGGACCACGACGCAGCAGTTTGGCAGCGGCACGAGCAGCAGCGGGTCGTCGATCACGGTGAGCGATCCGATGAATATTTTTCTTTACAGCGCCAAGCTGAATGTTGGGGCTGACGGTGCAGGACCTTGAGCAGCGGCAGATTCTCCAGGTGCTTGCGGAGCCCACTCTGACGACGTTGAGCGGGCTGCCGGCGCGAGTTTCTTTCGGGCGGCGAGTTTCCCTTCCCCGTGGTGCAGGGCGGGGTGGGAAATTCCACGGCGATCAGCATCCAGTTCCGTCCGTACGGAGTGAAGGTGGAGTTTACGCCCACGGTGAATGCGGACGGATCGATCCGGCTGAAACTGGCGCCGGAGGTGAGCACGCTGGACTACAGCAATGCGGTCACGATCTCGGGCTTTACGATTCCTGCGCTCTCAACGCGGCGGGCGGAGACCGAGGTGGAGATCCAGGACGGGCAGAGCTTTGTTGTCTCGGGCCTGCTGGACCACCGCACGACGGAGATCATGAGCAAGGTGCCGGGGATTTCCAGCGTGCCGATTCTTGGCGAGCTGTTTCGCTCGAAGAACTTCAACCACTCGGTGGTGGAGCTGGTGATTATTGTGACGGCGACAGTAGTCGATCCGTTGAGTGTTGTGCCGGGAACGGGCCTGGATGAGCCGAAGTTTGTGGTGCCCAACCTGGATGCAGCGACGTTCGATGCAGCGGCGAAGGGGGCCAAGGCGACGCGCGAACAGATGCTGCCGCGGCGCGGAACGGGACAGGAGCCCATGACCAACGGAAGCAGTTCTCTGGAGCGTACGACGCAGGCGATCTTTAGCGTGTGCGCGGACGAGGGTTAGTCAATGCCGCAACGGCGGCCGCGCTGAAGGTCCCTGGCGCGCAATTTGCGGGTGAGTTTCGCGACTACATTACGGCGGAACGGCGACCGCAGTTTGCCCCGGCGCTGAAGAACGCGGCGTCGATGCGTGGCGCTGATCGACTTCGACCGCGATCCTGAGCTGGCGCTGAAGACGACGGAGCGACTGCAGCAGATATTTCTGAAGCGGATCAGCATCGTGGGCATCGGCGCGCAACTGGATGCGGGGATACTGCTGCGCGCGATGCGCAATGGCTGCACGGAGTTTCTGACCAAGCCGATCGAGCAGAGCGACCTTACGGCATCGCTGAACCGATTTCAGGCGGTGATGGCGGTGGACCCGCATGTGCAGAGCGGCATCGGGCGGGTGATTGCGTTGTTTGGTGCGAAGGGCGGAGTGGGGACGACGATGCTGGCCGTGCATCTTGCGACACATCTGGTGCGGCAGCATGGCAAGAAGACGCTGCTGATCGACCACAAGCCGCAGCTTGGGCACGTGGCGCTGTACCTGGGGCTGAAGGACACGCAGTATCACTTCGATGAGCTGCTGCGCAATGCGGACCGGCAGCAATACGATGAGTCGAAGAGCAGGACATAACA
>CAWEEI010000003.1:0-565076 GCA_963808025.1 uncultured Acidobacteriaceae bacterium
CCGCCTCCGAGCTGCTGAACGGGTTTGTTGTTCGCCACCGAAGCGGGCTGGACGTGATTGCGTCGCCGGAGATGGCGGGCGGCCCGCACGAGGCGAAGGCGGAGGAGCTGGAGCGGGTGATGGACTTCCTGCGCCGCGAGTACGACTACGTGCTGATCGATTCGCCGGTGACATCCAGGACTCGAAGGCCTCGATCGTCGACCAGTCGGACGAGGTGTATATCGTCTCGACGCCGGACGTGGCGTCGCTGCGCGACCTGGCGCGGCTGGTGGAAAATCTCTCGCTGAGCGAGTCTGCGACGAGCAAGCTGCGGGTGGTGGTGAACCGCTCGACAGCGACGGACTCGGTCACGCCGGAGCAGATTGAGAAGGCGGTGCGGTTTCCGATCTCGATCGCGGTGCCGAACAACTATTTTGAGCTGCTGCGCGCGATCAACGATGGCGAGCCGATTCCGCCGCAGCGCCGGTCGGAGTTCAATCAGGCGATGGCCCGCTGGGCAAACCGGATCGTGAATGGCATGCAGCGGTCCAGAGGCTCCGGCAGCGAAGAAGAAGCTGTTCGCGTTTCTGCGCTAGAGCGGGCGCATGCGAATATCTGCTCGCAGGATGACAGAGGTGAAGCGATGTCTGAAGTATCGATGTACATGACTCCGCCCGGCGCGGCCGCTGGTCGCCGCAGAGGTGCGGGTCGACGCTGGGCGACGCGGCGCGCCACACGCTGAAGACCTCGGTGCACCACGAACTGATCCGGCGGATGGATCTGGAGAAGCTGGCGGCGATCCAGGCGGACGAGGTTGGCGGGCGGCAGCGGCTGCTGGCGGTGATCCTGCAACTGATCGGCGAGCAGAGCGTTCCGCTTCGAGCGCTCCGGACCGCGACCGTCTGGCGCAGGACATTCTGGACGAGGTCTTTGGGCTGGGGCCGCTGGAGCCGCTGCTGCACGACCCGACGGTGAGCGACATCCTGGTGAACACCTACAAGACGGTCTATGTGGAGCGGCGCGGCGTGATCGAGAAGACCAACATCGTCTTCAAGGATGAGGCGCACCTGATGCACATCATCGACAAGATTGTCTCCGCGGTGGGCCGGCGCATCGATGAGTCTTCGCCGATGGTGGATGCGCGGCTGCTGGACGGATCGCGCGTGAACATCGTGATTCCGCCGCTGGCGGTGGATGGGCCGCTGCTCTCGATACGCCGCTTTGGCGCGACCCCGCTGACGGCGGACGACCTGCTGCGGCATCGCGCGCTGACGCCGCAGATGCTGGAGATCCTGCGCAGCGCGGTGCGTGCGCGGCTGAACATCGTGGTCTCCGGCGGCACCGGCTCGGGCAAGACGACGCTGCTGAATGTGCTCTCGGGATTTATCTCGGCGGCCGAGCGGATCGTGACGATCGAAGATTCCGCGGAGCTGCAGATCAAGCAGGAGCATGTGGCGCGGCTGGAGTGCCGGCCGCCGAACCTGGAAGGCAAGGGCGCGGTGCGGCAGCGCGAGCTGGTGATCAACGCGCTGCGCATGCGGCCGGACCGCATCATCCTGGGCGAGGTGCGCGGCGAAGAGGCGCTGGACATGCTGCAGGCGATGAACACCGGCCACGACGGATCGATCACCACGATCCATGCGAACAACCCGCGCGATGCGATTGCGCGCATCGAGACGATGGCGATGATGGGCTCGGTCTCGCTGCCGGAGAAGGCGATCCGCGCGCAGATTGCGTCGGCGGTGGACCTGATCGTGCAGGTCTCGCGCATGAGCGACGGCACGCGGCGCGTGACGCACATCAGCGAGATCACGGGCACCAGCGGAGAGATGATCAGCCTGCAGGACATCTACCTGTTCGAGAAGCTGGGCTTGGGCCCGAGCGGCAACGTGAAGGGACGGTTCTACTCCACTGGCATCGTGCCGAAGTTTGGCGAGCGGCTGAAGGCGGCGGGCATTCCGCTGGGCCTCAACCTGCTCGACCATTCGGTCGAGGTATAGAGGGATGTACGGATGGGAATTCATCGCATGAATCCGTCGTCAATCACGTTTGTCCTGGCGCTGGGGCTGAGCTTCACCATTCTGATGCTGGCGACGCGTCCGGCCGGGACGAGCAAGGCAGGCAGAGCAGCGGCTGGTGAGCATCCGACGTTCGGTGCAGGCGCAGCGTGCCGGTGCCGAGGGAGCGGAGCTGGAGAAGCCGGCGCAGGCGCGACTATGCGGCGCGCGTTGGGCGAGTTGCTGCAGCGGTATGAGTTTGCGAAGAAGCTTGAAGGTGCTGCTGGTGCATGCAGACAGCGGCATGAGCGTGGGCGGCGTGGTGCTGGCCAGCGCGGGCGCGGCGTTGGGCTGCGGGGTGATGCTGCTTATCTCTGACTTGCATGCGCTGCTGGTTGCGGCCGTGGCGCTGTTGGCGGGCGCGGCTATGCCCTATCGTGTGTGCTGCGGTGCAAGCGCACGCGGCGGCTGAAGGCGTTCAACGAGCGCTGCCGGATGCGATTGAGCTGATGGCCCGCGCGCTGCGTGCGGGCCACGCGATGGGCTCCTCGATTGAGATGATTGCGGAGCAGTCGCCCGAGCCGCTGGCGTTGAGTTCGTCCAGGTCTATCAGCAGCAGAGGCTGGGGCTGCAGTTCCGCGATGCGCTGCTGCAGATGGGCGAGCGCGTCCCATCGCGCGACCTGCAATTTCTGATCACGGCGATCCTGGTGCAGAAGGAGACGGGCGGCGACCTGACGGAGATTCTCGACCGCGCCGTCGCACGTGATCCGCGAGCGCATGCGCATTGAAGGCGAAGTGCGCACCCACACCGCGCAGGGGCGGCTCACCGGCTGGATCCTCGGGCTGCTGCCGGTCATCATGCTGGGGCTGATCAAATCGTCAGCCCGGGCTACTCGACGGTGCTGTTTCACGATCCCGTCGGGCAGAAGATGCTTGTATGCGGGCGGAACCTTGATCGTCATCGGTGGCCTTATTATCCGCAAGATTGTCGATGTCCAGGTCTGACCGCTCATCTATGACTCATCTTTTCTATCTCGCGTCTTGGCTGCCACCATCTTCTGCGCGATTGCGCTGGTCGCGATCGTTCTTCTTCACCCGCACCTCGCGCGCCACCATGCAGCGGATTCGTGAGGTGACGTACGCGGCAGGCGCTTACGACGAGACGCTCCCGCTGAGCGCAAAGATGCGGGGCGGCGGTTCTTCGCGGCATGTGCACTGGGTGCGCGCGCGGCTGGGCTTGGCCGAGATGCGGACCTGCCGCGAGCGCCTGGCCAACGCCGGATACAAGGGCACGTTTCCGGCCGACATCTACAACGCGGCGCGCATTCTTTGTCCGCTGCTGGGGTTGCTGGCCGGAGCTTCGATCCCTTACGAGCCGCGCTGTTCTGGATGATCGCGCTGCCGGCGGTCGGCGTTTATTGCGCCGAACATGGTGCTGACGCGGCTGGTCAAGCGGCGGCGCGAGAAGATCCGCAGGAGCATCCCGGACGCGATCGACCTGCTGGTGATCTGCGTGGACGCGGGCTGGGCATCGACCAGGCGCTGCTGCGCGTCGGCCAGGAGCTGGGCATCAGCCATCCGCAGATCACGGAAGAGCTGCTGCAGATCAACCGCGAGCAGCGCGCCGGCAAGCCGCGCATCAGGCGTGGGCGGACATGGCGGAGCGCAGCGAACTCGCCGACATCGACGCGTTCGCCAACATGCTGCTGCAGACGGAGCGCTTCGGGACGCCGATCGCGCGCGCGCTGAGCACCTTTGCCGACACCATCCGGCTGAAGCGCCGCCAGCTCGCCGAGGAGATGGCCGCGAAGACGACGGTGAAGATCATTTTTCCGCTGGTGCTTTTCATCTTTCCCAGCATGTTCATCGTGCTGCTGGGCCGGCTGTGCTGACCATCATGCGCGGCATGGCGACGATGACCAAGTGAACGCAGACGCCTAATGTGTGCGGGTGCGGAGCCGATAGAAGTAGGGTGCCGGTAAAACAGGATTGCGCTGGCCGGCGTCGAGAGATGGAACATTGGAGAGACTGATGACGATTGAGATTGTTGTTCGCATGGTAGCTGCCGTTCTTTTTGTAGTGGTGTTGGGTGTCCTGATTTACCGCCACAAGCGTGCGGCCGAGGAGAGCTCGGAGTAGGTACGGGCTTCCTGTTGCGCGAGTGGGTTGCTTCCGCATGTGGGATTGCGATCGCGGATGGGCCCCCTTGCCGTGCGGCGAGTGCAGGAAATCTGTGTGGATGCGGGTTACAATTAACCTATGAGCGAGGTTCAGGAGCCGACGGCAACCGCCGAAGACACGACCGCGGGTAGCGCTGAGTCCACGAAATATACACGCAACAACCCCTATCAGTTCCACGGTGGTGCTGAACTATCTGCTGACCGGCCGAGGACTCGGAGAAGGAGACGCGGCATATCGCGTTCGCGCTGGAAGAGGGGATGACGTACACGCCGGGGGATTCGATCGGCGTGATCCCGGAGCACCGCGCGGAGGCCGTTGCGGAGGTGCTGACCGCGCTGGGATTCACCGGCGACGAGCGGGTGCTGGACCACTACAAGGTCGAGATCAGCTTTGAAGAGGCGCTGCGCACGCGGCTGGCGATCGGCAAGCTGGCACGCGGCAGCGTTGGGCAGTATGCGAAGCTGGCGGGCGCGGTGAACTGCGGCGGGCGCGGCTACGACGAGCTGAAGGCGCTGTGCGGGCCGGAGAACAAGGCGCGCGCGGAGGAGTATTGCTGGGGGCGCGAGTTTATCGATCTGATCACGGACTTTCCCGGCGCGGTGACGAAGCCGCAGGAGCTGTTCAACGTGCTGCAGCGGCTGACGCCGCGGCTGTACTCGATTGCGTCGAGCCAGGCTGCGCATCCGGAGACGGCGGAGACGTCGGTGCGCGTGGTGCGTTACGACACGCACGGGCGCAGCCGGCAGGGAGTGTGCAGCGGGCAGCTGGGCGAGCGCGCGGCGGTGGGCACGGTGCTGCCGGTGTTTCTGCACTCGAACCAGAACTTCCGGCTGCCGGAGGACGCTTCGGCGCCGGTGATTATGGTTGGGCCGGGGACGGGCATTGCGCCGTTTCGCGCGTTTCTGGAGGAGCGGCAGGCGAAGGGCGAGCGGGCGACAACTGGCTGTTCTTCGGCGACCAGCACGCGGCGTCGGACTTTCTGTACGAAGAGCAGCTGACCGCGATGGTGAAGGATGGGACGCTGACGCGGCTGGATACGGCGTTCTCGCGCGACCAGGCGCAGAAGATCTACGTGCAGGACCGCATGCGCGGAGAACGCGGCGGAGCTGTATGCGTGGCTGGAGTGCGGGGCGTACTTTTACGTGTGCGGCGATGCGACGCGGATGGCGAAGTCGGTGGAGCTGGCGCTGCTGGATGCGATCGCGGCGGGTGCGAAGGCACGCCGGAGCAGGCGGCGGAGTATCTGGCGACGATGAAGAAGCAGAAGCGGTATCAGCGGGATATTTACTAGTCTCAGACGCGGAAGTAGTCGGGCCGCCAGCTGGTGATGGACTCCTTGATCTGCTTCTGGGTGAGGTTCTCGTCGAGGGTGCGCTTGACCAGGGCGGGGAGTTCGGCGTCGGAGGCGAAGCGCAGGCCGATGAGCTGGGCCGTCGGTGAGGGCCTGGCTGCGGGCGAGATCTTCGGCGGGAGCAGCGCGGCGAAGCGGAGGCGCTCTTCGAGGCGGATGATGCGGTCCTGACGGTCGTGAGAGTGCAGGCGGGCGCGGCCGACGGCGATCAGCAGCGACGACCGACATCAAGATCCACCAGAGGAAGAGGATAGCGATGGTTCGGCCAGTGATGGATGGTGGAGGCGATGGCGAAGATGATGTTGAGCAGCAGGATGGGCAGCGATGAAGAAGTGCCAGGGCGGATCGAAGCGGGTGTGGTTCTTGTAGTTCTGCGGTTCGGGCATCGGTGGTCTCTTCCTTTGGGGATTTGCGGGTGCGGCCGATGGGGCGACTACTCGGCATGGCGATGATACATGGGCGGGCGGATTGTGCGCATGAATGTTGTTGTGCGATAGGCTCGAAGGCATGGCGGGAAGAATCGCGGCGGATTGGGGTGCATGTGGGGACGGCGGGCGGGAGCTGGACGGCGGTGAACCGCGCGGTGGAGGCGGGCGCGAACTACGTTCCAGATATTTTCCTCGAGCCCGCGGATGTGGCGGGCCTCGGCGGTGAAGCCGGAGGACGCGCGCAAGATGCGCGAGCTGCGGGCGGAGTTTGGGGTGGGGCCGGTGGCGATCCATGCGAGCTATCTGATCAACCTGTGCAGCCAGACGGAGGCGGTGCGGGTGAACTCGATGGCTGGCGTTTCGCGGCGAGGTGGAGCGGGCGCTGGCGCTGGGTGCGGAGTATCTGGTGCTGCATCCGGGGAGTTGGAAGGGGTTGACGCGCGAGGAGGGATTGCGGCTGGCGGCGGAGTCGATTGAGCGGGCGATTGAGGGAGTGGCGTGGCAGGGCAAGGATTTTCGGATTCTGATTGAGAATACGGCGGGGGCGGAGTTCTCGCTGGGCGGGAAGCTGGAGCAGGTGGCGGAGCTGGTGGAGTGGCTGCGGGCGTGCGCGCCGGTGGGGGTGTGTCTGGATACGTGCCACGTGCATGTGGCGGGGTACGACATCGTGTCGGAGGATGGGTACACGGAGACGATGAAGCTGGTGGAGGCGACGGTGGGGTTGGAGGCGGTGAAGGTGTGGCACTGCAACGATGCGAAGGCGGCGATGGGGTCGAAGCTGGACCGGCATGAGCATATCGGCGAGGGGACGATTGGGGCGGCGGCGTTCCAGCGGCTGCTGCATGACGAGCGGTTCGCGCACTGCGCGTTTATTGCGGAGACGCCGGTGGATGCTCCGGGGGATGAGGCGCGGAATGTGGGGGTGTTGCGGGCGCTGGCGGCGGGGTGAGTGGCTGCTTCTTTACAATCGTTGGATATGGCGGATGGGGCGCGGATTGTGAGTGAGGGGCAGCAGCGGTACAGCCCGGCGGAGATTGAGCCGAAGTGGCAGGCGCGGTGGGACGCGGATGCGACGCTGTATGCGGCGGAGGCGCACGAGTGCGGCAAGCCGAAGTTTTATTGCCTGGAGATGCTGCCGTATCCGAGCGGGCAGCTGCACATGGGGCATGTGCGGAACTATGCGATTGGCGATGCGCTGGCGCGGTTTATGTGGATGCGCGGGTACAACGTGCTGCACCCGATGGGGTGGGACGCGTTTGGGCTGCCGGCGGAGAATGCCGCGCTGAAGAACAATACGCCGCCGGCGGAGTGGACGCTGGCGAATATTGCGGCGATGCGGCGGCAGATGCGGCGCATGGGGCTGAGCTACGACTGGGCGACGGAGGTGACGACTTGTTTGCCGGAGTACTACCGGTGGAACCAGTGGTTCTTTCTGAAGATGTACGAGCGGGGGCTGGCGTACCGGAAGAAGAGCAAGGTGAACTGGTGTCCGGAGTGCCAGACGGTGCTGGCGAATGAGCAGGTGATTGACGGGCGCTGCTGGCGGCATGAGGACACGCTGGTGGAGCAGCGCGATCTGACGCAGTGGTTCCTGCGGATCACGAAGTATGCGGATGAGCTGCTGCGCGGGCTGGACAAGCTGGAGGGCTGGCCGGAGAAGGTCCGGACGATGCAGCGGAACTGGATTGGGCGGAGCGAAGGGACGGTGGTGGATTTTGCGGTGGTGGAGGAGGGAGAAGCAGATTCCTCCGCTTCGCTGCGGAATGACAACCAAGGCGGGGTCGGCGAAAAGATTACGGTGTTCACGACGCGGGTGGATACGATCTTTGGGGCGACCAGCGTGCAGCTGGCGCCGGAGCATGCGGTGGCGAAGGGGTTTGCGGCGAGGGATGGGCGGCTGGCGGGGCAGATCGAGGAGATGATTGCGCAGCAGAAGGCGGCGCGCGAGGCGGGCGATGTGGGCGCGATTGAGAAGCATGGCGTGGATACGGGGAGGTTTGCGGTGAATCCGTTCAACGGCGAGCGTGTGCCGATCTGGGTGGCAAATTATATTCTGGCGGACTACGGGACGGGCGCGATTATGAGCGTGCCTGCGCATGATGAGCGGGACTTTGAGTTTGCGGAGAAGTATGGGTTGGCGGTGAGGCGGGTGATTGTGCCGACGGACGTGACAGATGACTGCCGGCGCTGCCGTATACGGCGGAAGAGGGTGCGGTGCTGGTGGATTCGGGCGAGTGGACGGGCGAGACGCTGCGTGGAGGCGCAGAGGAAGATGGCGGCGTTTGCGGAGGAGAAGGGATTTGGCAAGGCGACGGTTACATATCGGCTGAAGGATTGGGGCGTGAGCCGGCAGAGGTACTGGGGCACGCCGATCCCGATGGTGTACTGCGAGCGGGGACATGCGGGGATTGAGGCGGGGGGAGTGGTGCCGCTGCCGGAGAGCGCGCTGCCGGTGGTGCTGCCGGCGCAGGTGGAGATCACGCAGCAGGGCGGGTCGCCGCTGGGGCGGGTGGCGGAGTTTGTGAATACGACGTGCCCGGTGTGCGGCGGGCCGGCGCGGCGCGAGACGGACACGATGGACACGTTCGTGGATTCGAGCTGGTACTTCTACCGGTATACGGACGCGAAGAATGCGAAGGCGCCGTTCGATTCGGCGAAGGCGAAGTACTGGTTTCCGATCGACCAATACATTGGCGGCGTGGAGCACGCGATCCTGCACCTGATCTACTCGCGGTTCTGGACGAAGGTGATGCGCGATCTGGGACTGATTGCGAACGACGAGCCGGCGGACGCGTCTGTTTACGCAGGGGATGGTGATCAAGGACGGCGCGAAGATGTCGAAGTCGAAGGGCAATGTGGTGTCGCCCGACGAGATGATTGCGCGCTATGGGGCGGACGCGACGCGGATGTATGCGCTGTTTGCGGCGCCGCCGGACCGCGACCTGGAGTGGCAGGAGGACGGCGTTGCGGGGGTGAGCCGGTTCCTGAGCCGGGTGTACCGGCTGACGATGAAGTATGCGCCGGCGGTCCGCGGAGTGCAACACAGCAGCGCGCAGTTTGCGCCGCAGAGCGTGGAGGGGCATGGCGCTGCTGCGCAAGCTGCACCAGACGATTGCGAAGATCACGCTGGACTTCAGCGGGCGCTGGCACTTCAACACATGCATTGCGGCGATCATGGAGCTGGTGAATGCGATTGTGGCGAATGAGGCGGCGATGGACGCGGGCGAGGTGCCGGCGGCGACGGTGGCGGAGGTGTTCCGCAACTTGATGCTGCTGCTGGCGCCGTTTGCGCCGTTTCTGGCGGCGGAGTTGTGGGAGGCAGATGGGCCACGAGGGCGCGGTGTTTCGCGTGGCGTGGCCGGTGGCGGACGAGGAGCTGGCGCGGGAGAGCGAGATCGAGATTCCGGTGCAGGTGAATGGCAAGCTGGTGAACGTGGTGACGGTTGCGGCGGGGAGCGACGATGCGACGGTGAAGGCGGCGGCGATGGCGGATGCGAAGGTTGCGGCGCGGGTGGAGGCAAGACGGTGGTGAAGGTGATTGTGGTGCCGGGCAAGCTTGTGAATCTCGTGGTGAAGTAGGTGGGAGCGAGCAGCAGCGTGCCGGTGCGGGGGACGCAGTCGTTTGTGCGTACGCTGGCGGCGTGCTGGCGGCGGCCTTCGCTGACGGCGCTGGAGGTGCTGTGGCGCTGGGTGTATGGGGTGCCGGCGCTGGCGATGGTGGGGTACGAGGCGATGCGGGTGTTGCGGGAGACGCCGGTGGATGTGGGCGCTCTGCAGCGGATGTCGCTGTTCGACCCGATGGCGGTCTGTGGCGACGCTGGCGGAGGCGGGTGCGGCGGTTGTTGCCACCGGTGCTGCGGGTGGCGGAGTGGCTGGGGCCGGTGCTGTTGGTGGCTTGGGTGGTGGCGTCCGCGGTGGGCAGGACGGTGGTGCTGCGGCGGGTGGGTAAGCTGTTCGGGGTGCGGCTGCATGAGCGGGTGCGGGCGTTGATGGTGCTACAGGCGGTGCGGGTGATGGCGCTGGCGGTGAGTTTTGCGGTCTGGTTTGGGTGCGTGCGCTGGGCGGCGCGGGTCGCGGTGAACGGGCCGATTGCAGAGGGGCAGGAGCCGAGTCTGGTGTTGTTCAGCGCGATGACGATTGTGGCGACGCTGGGGATGTTTACGTTGTGGGCGGTGGTGAGCTGGGGACTGTCGGTGGCTCCGCTGCTGGCGATGGCGGGGGGATGGGGGCGTGGGCGAGTTTGAGGGCGGCGTTTGGGGTGGGGCCGCTGCGGGGGAAGCTGGTGGAGATCAACCTGGTGATGGGGATTGTGAAGATTGCGTTGATTGTGTTGGCGATGGTTTTATCGGCGTGTCCGCTGCCGTTTGAGAGCGTGGCGACGCCGGAGTTTATGGGGTGGTGGTATGTGGGGGTGACGGTTATATATTTGATTGTATCTGACTTATTCCACGTGGTGCAGCTGGTGGCGTACCTGGAGTTGTGGGGTTTATCTAGGGGTGCCGAGTTGGGAACCTAGGTTTACTTTCTTGATATCCACAACGCGATCAACAGAGCAACGCATCTAAAATTGTCGAGTGGCTAAGGAGGGCGTATGTCCGTTGGATTTTTCTCGGTAGGTTGCCTGTTTCTGGTCGCGGGAGTTGCGTTTCTGGCTCATCTGATGCAGGTGCCGCAGCAATATACGCTGGGGTTGCTGCTGATTGTGGTTGGGGTGGGAGCGGTGACCGGGATGCAGCAGGGGCGGCGGAGCCGGATTTAGGGCTAATTACGGGAATTTTGAGCGTTTTTGAGGTGTTGGGGGTGGTTTCCCGACGGGGCGGGGTTGTGTGTGTGGGGGCAAAAAAACAAAGGCTAAGGCGTTTTCGAGAACAGCCGTGAGCTATGAGCTATCAGCTATGAGCGAAGACAAGGGCGATGGGGTTTGCTGGCTATCTATAAGAAAATGCAGGGGCAAAGGTCTTTCGATGTCAGCGGTCAGCTAAGGGGCGGTTAGAGGCCTGAGGCTTGGATTGCGGCGAGGATGGGATCCAGCAGGAGGCGGGGGGCGCAGCCGAGGATGAGGACGGCGGCGGCGATAAGGGCGATGACCAGGGTGGTGAGGATGGGGGTGTGGAGTGGGGTGGAGCTGGCGGGTGGGCTGGCGACGTAGACCCGTTTGAGGACTTGGAGGTAGTAGTAGAGCGAGACTGCGCTCATGGCGATGGCGAGGACGACCAGCCAGAGCAGGCCGTGGTGCGGGTTGAGCCGGGGGCGGCGTTGAGCACGGCGACGAAGAGATAGAACTTGGCGAAGAAGCCGGCGAGGGGTGGGATTCCGGCGAGCGAGAGGATGAAGATGGCGAGCGAGAGGGAGAGCACGGGGCGCGGCGGCCGAGGCCGTCGAAGCTGGAGAGCTGGTCGCTGCCGGTCTCCGTTCGACGATGGCGATGACGGCGAAGGCGCCGAGGGTGGCGAGGGCGTAGGTGACGACGTAGTAGAGCAGCGCGGCGAGGCTCTGCTGCGGTGTGGGCGACGATGCGCGAGCAGCATGTAGCCGGCGTGGGCGATGGCGGAGTAGGCGAGCAGGCGGCGCAGGCTGCGTCTGGCGGATGGCGACGAGGTTGCCGAGCAGCATGGAGAGCGCGGCGACCAGGGCGAGCGCGGGCACCCAGCCGCGGAGCAGATTGGGGAGGGCGGCTGTGCCTTCTGCGCCGGCGAAGCCGAGCGCCATGAGCTGGAAGAAGATGAAGAAGCTGGCGACCTTGGAGCCGGACGCGATGAAGGCCGCGCTGGGCGCGGGCGCGCCCTGGTAGACGTCGGGCGCCCAGAAGTGGAAGGGCGCGGCGGCGACCTTGAAGCCGAGGCCGATGGCGGTGGTGACGATGGCGATGGCGAGCAGCGGGTTGAGCGCGGGGGCGTTCGCAGATGAAGCGATGGCGGCGGCGATGCGCGGCGAAGCTGGTGGAGTTGGAGAGGCCGTAGAGCAGGCTGAAGCCGAAGAGCAGGAAGGCGGCGGACATGCCGCCGAAGAGGAAGTATTTGAGCGCGGCTTCCGACGGAGCGCGGGCTGTGCTTGTCGAAGGCGGTGAGGATGTAGAGCGAGAGGCTGAGGAGTTCGAGCGAGAGGAAGATGACCAGCAGGTCCTGCGTGGCGACGAGGAACATCATGCCGGCGGTGGCGAGAGGATGAGGAGGACGAACTCGCCGACGTGGTTGGTGAAGGTGGAGTCGAGTGGAGAGGAGCAGGGTGAGGATGGCGAGGGCGAGGAGGGCGATCTGGACGAGGTGGGTGAGCGGGTTGGCGATGAGCATGCCGTCGAAGAGGGTTGGCTTGGTGTCGGGCGTGAGGAGGATGCGAGGATGGCGGCGGCGCAGCCGAGGGAGCCGAGGGTGGCGGCCATCGGTGAAGCGGGTGCGGAGGGCGCGCGCGCGGAGGAGAAGGTCGAACGCCATCACGACGAGCGCGGTGACGACGAGGATGATCTCGCGGCAGCGGCGAGGCGGAGCGAGCTGGGCGTAAGTGAGTGGGGATCATTGCCAGCTCCCGTGGCGCAGGCCGTCGAAGAGCGGGGAGTTGAGCGCGGGCATGATGAGGTTGAGGAGCAGCTGCGGGTAGAGGCCGACGAGGACGCTGGCGGCGATGAGGAGGATTGCGCCGAGGCGTTCGGGGAGGGTGATGGGCGGGAGCGGCGGATGCTCGGGGCGGTGGTGCGATGCCCGGGCTCGCGCGAAGAATGCCTTTTGCATGGCGCGCCAGATGTAGACGACGCCGATGACGATGCCGAGGCCGACGAAGACGGCGAGCAGGGGGTAGGAACGCCAGACGCCGATGAGGATCATGAGCTCGGCGACGAAGCCGCTGAAGCCGGGCAGGCCCATGCTGGCCATGCCGGCGATGACGAAGGTGACGGCGGCGAAGGGAATGGCTTTGTTGAGGTTCATCGGGCCGAGCTGGAGCGAGGTCGCGGGTGTGGGTGCGGGCGTAGACCATGCGGCCGACGACGGCGAAGAGCAGCCCGGCGAGGATGCCGTGGGAGAACATCTGGAGGACGGCGCCGGAGAGGCCGATCTGGTTGAGGGTCATGAGGCCGAGCAGGATGAAGCCCATGTGGCTGACGCTGGAGTAGCCGATGACGAACTTGAAGTCCTTCTGCACGAGGGCGACGAGCGCGCCGTAGACGATGCCGATGACGGCGAGCAGGGCGAAGACATCGCGCCAGGAGCCGAGGCCGAGGATGTGAAATCCCCAGGGGCTGAGGCCGAGGGGGAAGAGCGTCATGGCGACGCGCAGGCAGCCGTAGGCGCCGAGCTTCATGACGACTCCGGCGAGCAGCATGGAGGCGGCGGTGGGCGCGGCGACGTGGCCGGTGGGCGCCCAGGTGTGGAAGGGCCACAGGCCGGCGAGGATGGCGAAGCCGACGAAGACCAGAGGGAAGGCGCCACATCTGGAAGTGAAGCGAGAAGGCGATAGCCGGCGAGGGTCGTCGAGCGCCATGGATGTGCGCGCCGGCGGCGACGTAGGCGGCGATGAGGCCGATGAGCACCATGGCGACTGCCGATGAAGGAGTAGAGCGCGAGCTTCATGGCGCCGTACTCGCGGCGGGTGGAGCCCCAGATGGCGATCAGGAAGTATTTGGGGATGATGACGATCTCGTAGAAGACGAAGAGCAGGAAGAGATCGTAGCTGAGGAAGACGCCGTAGACCGCGCCGATGAGCAGGAGGTAGAAGGCGAAGAACTCGTTGGTGCGGTGCTCGATGTTCCAGGAGAAGAGGATGCCGGTGATGGCGACGATGCCGGTGAGCAGGAGGAGGGTGAGGCTGATGCCGTCGGCGGCGAGGTGATACTCGATGCCGAGGGAGGGGATCCAGGGGACGCGGGTGATGGTGACGCAGTCTCGCCGGTGCGGTGGTGCGGCGAAGGCGATGAGCGCGATGGCGAAGCCGGCGATGGCGGTGAGCAGCGCGAGGATGCGCGCGGGGGCGGCGCTGCCGCGTGGGCAGCAGGAGCAGGGCGG
The DNA here is from genome assembly GCA_963808025.1 of uncultured Acidobacteriaceae bacterium. Lineage (GTDB taxonomy): Bacteria > Acidobacteriota > Terriglobia > Terriglobales > Acidobacteriaceae > Edaphobacter. Next base: position 13,933 of record CAWEEI010000003.1, read on the forward strand.
CGGCGCCGAGAAACGAGATGTAGATGGTCCAGGCGAGCATAGTTCAATACAGCAGTTGCTGGATCAAAAGCTTAGGTGTTGCACCATCTGGATTGCCGTGCTGTTGACGACGCCGAGGATGAGTTGCGGGTAGAGGCCGAGCGCGAACATAAGGGCGATTGCGGGCGCGAGGGCGAGGCGCTCGGCGGTGGTGAGGTCGGGGATGGCTGGCCCATCTTTGGTTGAGCGGGCCGGAGAAGACGCGCTGGAGAATGCCGAGGATGAAGATGCGCGGTGACGAGCAGGCCGAGGACGGAGAGCGATGTGGCCCAGGTGACGAGCGGGAAGGAGCCTTTGAAGATGAGGAACTCGCCGACGAAGCCGTTGAGGCCGGGCAGGCCGAGGGAGGAGAAGAGGGCGATGCCCATGAGGCCGGTGAAGACGGGGACGACTTTGCGCAGGCCGCCGAAGTCGTCGAGGCCGCGCAGGCCGCCGCTGCGCTTTTCGAGCATGGCGACGAACCAGAAGAGGGTGGCGGCGGTGAGGCCGTGGTTGAACATCTGGAGGATGACGCCGTTCATGGCGGCGTATTTTCTGCGGTGAGGGACGGCGTCGTCGCCGGTGAATTTAGCGACGGCGAAGATGGCGAGCAGGCAGTAGCCGAGGTGGTTGATGGAGGAGTAGGCGAAGATGCGCTTGAGGTCTTTCTGCGCGAGGGCGGCGTAGGCGGAGAGGACGATGGTGGCGACGGCGAGCCAGAGCAGCGGGGTGAGGACGAGCTGCATCTGCGGGCCGAAGATGGGGAGCAGGATGCGGAGGAAGCCGTAGACGCCCATCTTCGACATGGCGCCGGTGAGGAGGATGGTGGTGCCGGTGGGCGCTTCGGCGTAGGCGGCGGGCAGCCAGGTGTGGAAGGGGACGAGCGGGACTTTGACGGCGAAGCCGAGGAAGGCGCCGGCGAAGAGGATGAGGGCGACGTGCTGCGGGGTGAAGCGATGCCAGGCGAGCTTGGCGACGACGGCGGGCATGAGCTGGCCGGTCTGCGCGAGGGTGGCGAGGTCGGTGAAGTCGAAGGTGCGGGTGGCGAGGAAGATGGCGAGGAAGGAGAGCAGCATGGCGACGCTGCCGACCATGGTGTAGACGAGGAACTGGGTGGCGGCGGCGGTGCTGCGCGGGCCTCCCCAGAGCTTGATGAGGAAGAAGGCGGGGATGAGGCCGAGCTCCCAGAAGATGAACCAGTGGAAGAAATTGAGCGCGGTGAAGGTGCCGAAGAGGCAGGCCTGGAGCAGGAGGATGAGCGCGAAGTAGAGCGGGACGCGGTCCTGAATCTGCCAGGAGGCGAGGATGCCGATGGGGACGACGATGGCGGTGAGCAGCAGCATCAGCAGGCCGAGGCCGTCGATGCCGACGTGATAGTCGACGCCGAGAGCGGGGATCCAGGGGTGGCGCTCCTGGAACTGGAGTGCGCCGGAGGTGGGGTCGAAGTGGGCCCAGAGGATGAGGGTGACGAGCGAGGGCGACGAGGCTGAAGATGAGCGCGAGGCGGCGGGCGAGAGCGGGCTGCGGCTGCCGAGGGCGAGGACGATGAGCGCGCCGACGACGGGGAGAGCGGTGAGGATGGTGAGCAGGGGAATGCGGTCATGCCTTCGCCCCCCAGAGCAGGAAGATGACAAGGGCGACGAGGGCGCAGCCGATGATGCGGAGGTAGCTCTGGATGCGGCCGGCCTGGAGTAGCGCGAGGAGCTGGCCGCTGCGCGAGACGGTGTCGCAGCCTTCGTCGAAGGCTGGCGTTGACGACGCAGGTGTCGAAGAAGTTGTCGAGCCAGGCGAGGCCGAGGACGAGATAGGAGACGAGCTTGGACGGCGCCGTTCCAGACCCAGCGATCGAACCAGTCGCGGAGGCGCGGACGCAGAAGGTGTTGAGGCGGATGAGGGTCGCGGCGTAGAGGGCGTCGATGTAGAAGGCGTGGCCGAGGAGGGTGAAGATGTGGGGCTGGAGCTGGTCGAGGGCGTCGGGCGTGTCGGCGGTGCGGATGGGCTTGCGGCCGTAGAAGAACCAGCCGAGGCCGAGGCCGAGGAAGACGATGAGCGAGGAGGAGAGCATGACGTGGAAGCATGCCCGGGCTCGGAGAAGGCGGCGAAGCTGAAGCGGTGCGGCGTGCCGTCGAGGAAGGATTGGAACCAGGGCCAGGCGGGCGTGCCGAGGAAGCCGAGCAGGACGGCGAAGGCGGCGAGGATGACGAGGGGGATGGTCATGACCGCGGGGCTCTCGTGCGGGTGGTGCGCGGCGTGATGGGCGGGGTCTTCGTAGTCGTGCGGCAGTCGGGGTCGTCGTGGCTCGGTGGCGGCGAGGCGGAGGCTGCCGGCGAAGACGTAGTAGACCTGGCGGGTCATGTAGAAGGCGGTGAGCAGCGCGCCGAAGGCGCCCAGGTAGAAGGGGATTTGCGAGACGGTCCAGGCGTGCGCGGCGTGGAGGATTGCGTCCTTGCTCCAGAAGCCGGAGAAGAAGAAGGGGAAGCCGCAGAGCGCGAGCATGCCGACGGCGTAGGTCAGCGAAGGTGATGGGCATGAACTTGCGCAGGCCGCCCATGCGGCGGATGTCCTGCTCGCCGGAGCAGCCGTGGATGACGGAGCCCGCGCCGAGGAAGAGCAGCGCCTTGAAGAAGGCGTGGGTGATGAGGTGGAACATGCCGACGGCGACGCCGCCGACGCCGAGGCCCATCATCATGTAGCCGAGCTGGGAGACGGTGGAGTAGGCGAGGATGCGCTTGATGTCGAACTGGGCGACGGCGATGGTGGCGCCGAAGAGGGCGGTGATGGCGCCGACCCAGGTGACGACCTGCGAGGGCGACGGTGGGCGTGGCAGGCTCAGCGGCCGTGGCGTGCGCGCTCATCAGCGGATAGATGCGCGCGATGAGGAAGACGCCGGCGGCGACCATGGTGGCGGCGTGGATGAGGGCGCTGACGGGGGTGGGGCCTTCCATGGCGTCGGGCAGCCAGACGTGGAGCGGGACCTGGCCGGATTTGCCGGCCGCTCCGCAGAAGATGAGGATGCCGATGGCGGAGGAGGCGGTGAGGCCGAGGACGGTGGTGTGCGCGACGAGGTGCGCGAGGGCGGAGGGTTCGAGCGCGCCGGCGCCGCCGTCGTAGAAGAGCAGGGTGCCGGTTTGCGCGTAGAGCCAGACCATGCCGAGGAGGAAGCCGAGGTCGCCGATGCGGGTGGTGATGAAGGCTTTTTTTGCGGCGGCGGCGGCGCGGGGCTTGTGGTACCAGAAGCCGATGAGGAGGTAGGAGGTGAGGCCGACGATCTCCCAGCACATGAAGAGGAGCAGCAGGCTGTTGGCGATGATGACGCCGAGCATGGCTCCGGCGAAGAGGGCGAGGAAGCAGAAGAAGCGGGTGAAGTTCTCGTCGTGCGCCATGTAGCCGATGCTGTAGATGAAGATGAGCAGGCCGACGAAGGTGACCATGACGAGCATGACGGCGGTGAGCGGGTCGAGCATCCAGCCGAGCGAGAGCCATTCGTTGCCGAACTGGAACCAGCGGAAGTTGAAGGTCTCGGGAGCGTCGCGGTGGGCGAGGGTGAGGGTGTGGGCGAAGGCGGCGAGCGAGAGCAGGAACGACAGCGGCCATGGAGCCGATGGCGAGCGAGGCGGCGAGGGTGCGGCTGCGCTGCTTGCGCGAGAGCGATGATGCCGGCGGCGAAGATGGGCAGCGCGGGGATCAGCCAGAGGTTTTGGACGATCCAGGTCATGAGGCGGTATGGCTATGTGTGCAGTTCGAAATACGTGCGGTTGCAGTTCTAGCCTTTCATGGAGTTCATCTGGTCCAGGTCGGTGGTCGTGAGTGGCGGTAGGCGGCGAGGATGATGGCGAGGCCGACGGCGGCTTCGGCGGCGGCGACGCTGATGGAGAAGATGGCGAACATGACGCCGGTGAGCGCGGCGGGGATGGGCCGAAGCGCCAGAAGGCGATGAAGTTGAGGTTGGCGGCGTTGAGCATGAGCTCGATGCCGATGAGGACGAGGATGGCGTTGCGGCGGGTGAGCGCGCCGGCGAGGCCGATGGAGAAGAGCAGCGCGGCGACGAGGAGGTAGTGATTGAGCGGAGTCATGGGCGGGTGTCCTGTTGCGGAGATTCGGATGCGGGTTGTTCCGGCAATGCGAGGACGACTGCGCCGATGAGGGCGGCGGTGAGGAGGAGGCCGATGATTTCGAGCGGGAGGACGAAGCGATGCATCAGGGCGTCGCCGATCTGCTGGACGGTGACGGTGGGTGCGGGTGGTGCGGCGGAGGGGATGAGGCCGGCGCGGATGTGCCCAGGCGAGGACGGCAAAGACGGCGGCGGCGATGATGGCTGCCGGTGAGCCAAGTGGATGAGAGGGCGGGGTGGGCCTGGGTGCGCGGCGCTCTGGGTCATCATGATGGCGAAGACGGCGAGGATGGCGACTGCGCCGACGTAGACGAGGATCTGGGTGAAGCCGACGAATTGGGCGTCGAGCTGGAGGTAGAGTCCGGCGAGTCCGGCGAAGCCGACGGTGAGGGCGAGGACGCAGTGGACTGCGTTGCGCAGGGCCATGGCGGCGGCGGTTCCGGCGACGGTGATGAGGGCGAGGATGAGGAAGGTCATGGCTAGGGGTCTAGTGGTTACGAGGCTAGTGATTAGTTGAGTTACATGGTGCTGAGTACGTCGAAGTAACTAGTGTCATTATTTATTCGGCGAATTGGTAGGTGCGGATTTGGAGTTTCTTTTTTTGTTTGAGGCTGCGGGTGAGGATGAGGCAGGGAGTTACGAAGAATAAGGGTGCAGACCAGCCAGCGCAGTGGGCCGAGACGGGCATGAAGTGCCAGACGGCGGCGGCGAGGATATTGAGGAGGGCCATGGGGAGCATGAACTTCCAGGCGAGGGTCATGAGCTGGTCCATGCGCAGGCGGGGCAGAGTGCCGCGAATCCAGATGAATCCGGCGATCATGGCGAGGAGCTTGAGGAAGAACCAGAGCGTAGGACGGGATCCAGGTGAGGAAGGAGAACGGGGCGGACCAGCCGCCGAGGAAGAGGGTGATGGCCATGCCGCTGGTGGCGAACATGCCGAGGTATTCGCCGAGGAAGAAGAGGGCGAATTTGAAGCCGGAGTATTCGATGTAATAGCCGGCGATGATTTCGGATTCGCCTTCGGGAAGGTCGAAGGGCGAGCGGTTGGATTCGGCGGTGGCGGCGATCATGAAGAGGATGAAGCCGGCGAATCCCCAGGGGGTGAAGACGAACCAGTGGGGGAAGATGCCGGTGTAGCCGGTCTGCTGCTTCGACGATGGTGACGGTGGAGAGCGAGCCGGCGGCCATGATGACGACGACGGAGGCGAGGACCAGCGGGACCTCGTAGCTGATCATCTGGGCGATGGCGCGCATGGCTCCGAGCAGCGAGTATTTGCTGTGGCTGGACCAGCCGGCCATGAAGACGGCGAGTTCGACGAGGGTGCCGACGGCGAAGAAGAAGAGGACGCCGGCGTTGAGGTTGGCGATGACCATGTTGCGGCCGATGGGCAGGACGGCGTAGGCGAGGAAGGCCGCGACGACGAGGAGCGAGCGGCGCGAGGAGATGGACGGCGTGGTCGGCGCTGCGGGGGACGATGTCTTCCTTGGTGAGGGATTTGATGCCGTCGGCGATGGGCTGGAAGAAGCCGAAGGGGCCGACGCGGTTGGGGCCGTAGCGGTTCTGGATGCGGCCGAGGCCTTTGCGCTCGAGGACGGTGGTGATGGCGAAGAGGAGCGGGAAGGCGATGAGGACGGGGACGACGGAGAGGATGGCGGAGGCGAGCGGCTGGACGGCGCGCGGGCACGTAGCCGAGCAGAGCGTGCTTGGCGAGGACGAATATCTGGTCTAGAGTATACGGACGTCGCCATTGTCATTGCGGCTCACCGCCGGTTGGGGTGGGCGCGGGGGTTGCTGCTGCGGTTTTAGCGTCGGCGAGGGCCTTGGCTTCCGCGGCGGCCTTGGCTTTGGCGGCGGCTTGCGGCGCGTTCGGCGGCGAGGGCGGCATCGACGGCGGCGGCCTCGGTGGGGTGGATCTGGTGGTAGTACTCGTTCGATTTGGCGAGCTGCTGCTTGTCCAGGAGCAGGCCGCCGAAGCGGTCGGCGGTGGAGAGTTCGAAGTCGGTGTCCATCTTGATGGCGTCGAAGGGGCAGACCTCGACGCAGATCTGGCAGCTCATGCAGACGGAGATGTCGATGTCGAAGACGGCGGGGTAGAACTGCGGCTTGCCGACGGCGTCGGGCTTTTTATCCTTGCTCTTTTCGATGAAGATGCACTTGGGCGGACACTCTTTTTCGCAGATCTGGCAGGCGACGCAGCGCAGGCCGGCCTGCCAGTCGGCGCCGTCGTAGACGAGGAAGGGGAAGTTGCGGGCGGCTTCGATCTGGGGCAGGCGCTCCTCGGGGAACTGGACGGTAGTGAGGCGGTCTTTCTCGACGTAGCTGCCGAAGAAGTTGCGGGCGGTCTCCGCGAGGCCTTTCAGGATGCCTTCACCGATCATGGATGGGCCTCCCTATAAAGCATGTCTCGGGGGCTAAAGCCCATCCAGAGCGCGGTGCGGGAATGCCGGGACTGAAGTCCCGGCCTATCTCAGAGGCAAAGACGTGGCCTATCTCAGGGGCAAAGACCTTCTCAGAGGCAAAGACGTGGCTTATCTTAGAGGCAAAAACGTGGCCTGTCTCAGGGGTGAATATTTCAACAGTCCGTATTGAAGTCATCGGTCGACCTCGCCGAGGACGATGTCGATGCTGCCGAGGATGATGACGATGTCGGCGACGTTGCGGCCGAGGCACATGTCTTCGAGGACGGTGAGGTTGATGAGGCTGGGCGGGCGGACGCGATAGCGATAGGGGTTGGGCGAGCCGTCGCTGATGAGGTAGAAGCCGAGCTCGCCTTTGGGGGCTTCGATGCGGCCGTAGGCTTCGCCGGGCTTGGGGCGGAAGCCGCGGATCTTGGTCTTGGGGTCGACGATGGGGCCGGCGGGGATGTCGCGCATGGCCTGTTCGAGGATCTTGACCGACTCGCGCATCTCGAGGACGCGGATCATGTAGCGGTCGTAGACGTCGCCGTGCTCGCCGAGCGGGACGCGGAAGGCGAAGCGGTCGTAGATGCCGTAGCTGTCGACCTTGCGGATGTCGTAGTTGACGCCGCTGGCGCGGGCCATGGGGCCGGTGACGCCGGCGTTGATGGCGAGCTCTTTGGAGAGGACGCCGACGCCCTGGGTGCGCTCCATGAGGATTTCGTTGCTGACGAGGAGGAGCTGCTCGAACTCGTCGAGGAATCTGGGGAAGGCCTGCGACGACCTTGCGGGCCTGGTCGAGCCAGCCGGCGGGCATGTCGACGCGGCAGCCGCCGAAGCGCATGTAGTTGCACATCATGCGCGCGCCGGTGAGGGCCTCGAAGAGGTCGAGAATCTTTTCGCGCTCGCGGAAGGCGTACATCAGCGGCGTGCCGCTGGCGCCCATGTCCTGCAGGAGGAAGCCGATGAGGCAGGCGTGGTTTTGCAGGCGGGTGAGCTCGGCGGTGATGACGCGGAGGTACTCGGCGCGCTCGGGGACCTGGATGCCGGCGAGCTTTTCGACGGCGAGGGCGTAGGCCCAGTTGTTGGTGAGGGAGCAGAAGTAGTCGAGGCGGTCGGTGTAGGGCATGGAGCCGAGGTAGGTCTCGTTCTCGGCGATTTTTTCGTGGTTGCGATGGAGGTAGCCGAAGACGGGCTTGAGCTTGACGACGCGCTCGCCGTCGAGCACGACGTTCATGCGGAAGACGCCGTGGGTGGAGGGGTGCTGCGGGCCCATGGAGATCTCGAGGAGCTGGTCTTGAGCACCGGCTGAGGGCTTCGGGACCGCGGGGATTCGAGAGGCAGGGTAGCGGCGGTCATGGTTGGCCTCCGGCGGTTCGTGCGCCGCGACGGCGTGCTGGCGGGCGCGGGCGAGGACTTCGTCGTGGGCGGTGGGCTCGTACTCGTAGTCGTCGGGATCGACGTAGTCGCGGCGCATGGGGTGGTCGACGAAGTCGTCCCACATGAGGAGGCGGCGGAGGTCGGGGTGGCCGTCGAAGATGACGCCGAAGAGGTCGAAGATCTCGCGCTCCTGGAACTCGGCGCTGCGCCAGACGGGGGTGAGCGAGGGGAGATGGACGCTGGTTTCGCGGTCTGCGGTGCGCAGGCGGAGGACGACGGGGCCGGTGCGGAGTTCCACGGAGAAGAGGTGGTAGACGACTTCGAGGAAGCCGGGGATGGTGGTCTTGCGGACCTCGTCGACTTCTTTTTCTTCAGGGCCGTTGGGGCCGTCGACGAGTTTCTTGACTTTGATTTTTTTGGAGAGTTCTTTGGGGGGCCAGTCGATGCCGGTGACGTTGGAGCAGTAGTCGAAGCGGAGGTCGGGTGCGTCGCGGAGGAAGGTGGCGACGGCGAGGGCGTGGGCGGCGTCGAGCAGCAGCGAGTGCTGGGCGGACGGGCTGGGGTTGGGGACGATCTCCAGCCGGCAGCCGGGGACGTGCGCCTTCGATGGCGGATTTAATCGCTTCCAGATTCATCGCGTGCCTGCTTGGGTAGATTTGGATGAGCGGAGCCTTGCCAGACCGCCGGGTTCTGCGGGGGTTCGAGGTCGTGCGCGCCGAAGTGGGGGACGATGAACTCGCTGGGGGCTTCGGCGTTGAGGTGGCGCGGGCGGGTTGCGCCGGTGAGGGCCTGCTCGTCGATCTTGCGCTGGAGCATCAGGAAGGCGTCGATGAGGGCTTCGGGGCGGGGCGGGCAGCCGGGGATGTAGACGTCGACGGGGATGTAGCGGTCGATGCCCTTGAGGACGTTGTAGCCCTGCTTGAATGGGCCGCCGGAGATGGCGCAGGCGCCCATGGAGATGACGTATTTGGGCTCGGGCATCTGGTTGTAGAGGCGGACGACCTGGGGCGCCATTTTTTTGGTGACGGTGCCGGCGACGATCATGAGGTCGGCCTGGCGTGGGGATGGGCGGAAGACTTCGGCGCCGAAGCGGGCGAGGTCGTAGCGGGCCATGGTGGTGGCGATCATCTCGATCGCGCAGCAGGCGAGGCCGAAGTTGAGCGGCCAGATGGAGCTTCTTGCGGCCCCAGTTGTAGAGCTCCTGGAGGGTGGTGGCGAAGATGCCCTGCTTGCTTAGTTCGCTCTTTAGCGTCTCGTCCAATCCAAGAATCCTTTGTCGGGTCAGTGCCGAATCGGTACGTGGCATGAGCAAATAGTTTGGTGAGTGCTACGTCCAGATGAGTACGTTTTTCTGGAAGGCCCAGACGAGGCCTTCGACCAGGAGGAGCAGGAAGACGAGCATGGCGATGGCTTCTCCGAGGTGAAAGCCGTTGAAGGCGACGGCGAAGGGAAGAAGGAAGACGGCTTCGACATCGAAGACGAGAAAGACGATGGCGTAGAGGTAATAGCCGGGCTTGAACTGGATCCAGGCGTCTCCGGTGGCTTCGAGGCCGCACTCGTAGACGGCGTTCTTGCTGGGGCCGGATTTGTGCGGGGAGAACTTCTTTGCCCAGAGCCATGCGAGCAGAAGGGGCGTTACGGCAAAGGCGATCGCAGCCAGCAGGAGCACAACGATAGGCAGATATTGGCTGTTGTTCATCGCTATTGGCTCTACTCTAGCAGAGGTTTTGCGAGGGCTGTTGTGACGGTGGGCACGGGGTGGTGCGAGCGAGTGAAAGACGGTCGTTCGCTATCGCGAACGATAACCCACCCTTTGCTGCACAAAGGATGGGCCACCAGGGTGGGGGACTTCCCACGTCAGACGGTGAAGCTGTCTGACATGGGACACCCGGCTATGGGCGCTGGTGGGGATGGCACGAAAGTGGCAGCGAAATCAAGACTCTGAGTAGTTACACTCAGCGTGGCCGGACCCCGCAATGCGCGTAAGATTGAGGAGTTGGTTGGCCGGGTTTGACCGATTATCGGCCAGATGAGGCCGGTTTTCGGCGAGAGCCGAGTGGAATACAATTAACGGTTGAAGGCGCGGCGTGGGGATTGGTCGAGGAATGGTGGGACAGTGACAGGTTTCGTAGCGAGCAGGACCCCAGGCCACGGCAGCATGGCGAGGTTGAAGCCACTTTCCGGCGAGATTCCTGCAACTTACTTATGCCTGCGATGCGTATCTACATACGGAGGGAAGTTTTCCTACAATGACTACAAGTGAGCTCTTGGTCCAGAGCCAGACAGCGCCGGACCATGTGAGCGAGGTAAAGCAAATCGTCAACGATTTTTCGATACAGATTGCAACAGTCAACGGGTCCGGTTCGCAGTCCGCCAACAGCGTTCTGTTGCGCAGCATCTTCCGGATGGGCGTGCCGGTCTCGGGCAAGAATCTCTTTCCATCGAACATCGCGGGGCTGCCGACCTGGTACACGATCCGCGTCTGCAAGGATGGGTGGGTCGCGCGCAAGACGAGACCTCGATGTGCTGATCGCGATGAACGCGGAGACGGCGCGGGAAGATGTGCTCTCGCTGGCTGCGGGCGGCGCGGTGATCTACGACGAGATCGCTGAAGCTGAGCGATCTGCGTTCATGACCTGACATACTATGCGGTGCCCTTCGACCAGCTGGCCGCCGCCACGGGCGCGGAGGCGAAGCTGCGCAAGCTGGTCAAGAACATGGTGTACGTGGGGGTCGCGGCGCAGCTGCTCTCGATCGACATGGAGCTGGGTGGAGAAGACGGTGCGCAAGCAGTTCGCCAAGAAGGTGAAGGCGGCGGAGCTGAACCTGACGGCGGTGCGGGTGGGCTTCGATTACGCGAAGAGCACGCTGACCAAGCAGGACCCGTACGTCGTGGAGCCGATGAACGCGACGCAAGGCAAGATCATCATCGATGGCAATGCGGCGGCGGCGATGGGCGCGATGTTTGCCGGGGTCACGGTGGTGGCGTGGTATCCGATTACGCCGTCGTCTTCGGTGGTGGAGAACCTGATCGACTACTATGAAGCGGTACCGCGTCGAGCAGGATGGCAAGGCGAGCTTCGCGATTGTGCAGGCGGAAGACGAGCTGGCGGCGATCGGCATGGTGCTGGGCGCGGGCTGGGCGGGCGCGCGGTCGATGACGGCGTCGTCGGGGCCGGGAATTTCGCTGATGGCGGAGTTTGCCGGGCTGGGATATTACGCGGAGATTCCCGGCGTGATCTTCGACATTCAGCGGACGGGGCCTTCGACGGGACTGCCGACGCGGACCTCGCAGGCGGACCTGGCGTTTGTCGCGGGCATCTCGCATGGCGACACCAAGCATGTGATGCTGCTGCCGGGGACGGTGAAGGAGTGCTACGAGTTTGCGATGGAGGCGTTCGATCTTGCGGAGCAGATGCAGACGCCGGTGTTTGTGCTCTCCGACCTCGACCTGGGCATGAACAACTGGATGTCGGAGCCGTTTGAGTATCCGGAGAAGCCGCATGGAGCGCGGCAAGGTGCTGGACGCGAAGCAGCTGGAGAAGCTGGGCGGGTTTGCGCGGTACAAGGACGTGGACGGCGACGGGATTCCGTATCGCACGCTGCCCGGCACGGACCATCCAGCGGCGTCGTACTTTACGCGCGGCTCCGGGCACAACGAGAAGGCGCAGTATACCGAGCGGCCGGACGACTACGAGAACAATATGCTGCGGCTGGCGCGGAAGTTCGAGACGGCGAAGACGCTGGTGCCGAAGCCGGTGGTCGAGGGCACAGGCCGGGAGCAGGTTGGAATCATCGCGTTCGGCACCAGCCATTGGCGGTGATCGAGAGCCGCGACCAGCTGGAGCGCGAGGTGCAGATTGCGACACGGACTATCTGCGCGTGCGGGCGTATCCGTTTACGCAGGAGATGCACGAGTTTGTGGCGCAGCATGAGCGGGTTTACGTGGTGGAGCAGAACCGCGATGCGCAGATGATGAACCTGCTGAAGGTCGATCTGGATCCGACGCAGGTGGTGAAGCTGCATTCGGTGCTGCACTTCAACGGACTGCCGATCGACGCGCGCACTGTCACCGACGCCATTGCGGCACAAGAAGGAGCAGCGCAAGTAATCATGTCGACCACGCCAGTTACACCCACAAGCCAATCAAGACCAACCGCATCGGACTGCAGGTGCTGGACTACCGCGGCGGCAAGACCACGCTGTGCGCGGGATGCGGCCACAACGCCATCTCGGAGCGCATTACTCGAAGCGTTCTACGACATGGGCGTGCAGCCGGAGCGGGTGATGAAGATGAGCGGCATCGGCTGCTCGTCGAAGTCGCCGGCGTACTTTATGTCGCGCTCGTTCAGCTTCAACTCGGTGCATGGGCGCATGCCTTCGGTGGCGACGGGCGCGCTGCTGGCGAACAAGACCATGCGGTCGCATCGGCAGTCAGCGGCGATGGCGATACGGCGTCGATCGGGATGGGGCAGTTTATCCACCTGCTGCGGCGCAATGTGCCGATGATTTACATCATCGAGGACAACGGCGTGTACGGGCTGACCAAGGGGCAGTTCTCGGCGACGGCGGACATTGGGTCGAAGCTGAAGACGGGCGTGGTGAACGATCTGCCGGCGATCGACATCTGCGCGCTGGCGATCCAGATGGGCGCGACGTTTGTGGGGCGGTCGTTCTCGGGCGACAAGAAGCAGCTCTCGGCGATGCTGAAGGCGGCGATTGCGCATCAGGGGACGGTGCTGCTGGATGTGATCTCGCCGTGCGTGACGTTCAACGACCATGAGGGCTCGACCAAGAGCTACAAGTACATGCAGGAGCATGAGGAGGCGGTGGCGAGGTGGGCTTTGTGCCGTACTTCGAGGACATCGCGGTGGAGTACGACCCGAACACGACGGTGGATGTGCAGATGCATGACGGCTCGCATATGCGGCTGCGCAAGATGCATGAGGACTACGATCCGACGGACAAGGTGCAGCGCGGTGAAGATGCTGATGGACGTCCATGAGAAGGGCGAGGTGCTGACCGGCGTGTTCTACGTGGATACGCAGAAGCCGGACTTCACCGCGCTGCTGAATATGGTGGATGAGCCGCTGGCGACGCTGCCGCAGGAGCGGACGCGGCCGAGCCGCGAGGTGCTGGCGGAGCTGATGGAAGCGCATCTTTAGAGCGCAGAGCTTGAGATAAATTGAGACGCGCACGGCCCGGGAGAGCTTCCGGGCCTTTGCCGTTATTGCCCCCGCTCTTCGGCCAAAACGAGCTTTACATCTCCGCGCCCATCGCTATCATGGGAAGCGCTTCCTACGAGGACCTTTCTGCCATGAGATCGAACCATGCACTCTTCTGCGCCGCGCTGCTCGTCGCCACCGCGAGTCTCGCCGCGCAGCCGCCGCAGCCCGTACAGCCTGCCCAGTCCGCGCAATCCGCCGCCAAGCCAGCACAGCCGCTGACTCCGGGGCCTAATTCGCAGTACCGGCTGGGGCCGGATTCCCTGCCGCAGGAGGGCGTGCCGAAGGGCGAGATCCGCGGGCCGTTCACGCTGCCGAGCAAGGTCTACCCCGGCACGCAGCACACTTACTGGGTGTACGTGCCGGCGCAGTACGATCCGGCGGTGCCGGCCAGCCTGATGGTCTTCAAGGACGGGCAGGCGTTCAAGGATCCGAGAGGGCGACCTGCGGGCGCCAGAACGTGATGGACAACCTGATCTACCGGCGCGAGATTCCGGTCATGATCGGCGTGTTCATCAATCCCGGCCGCACGCCGGAGCAGCCCGAGCCGACGCCCGCAAGAGTGGGGCGACCGGACTACCAACCGGCCGACCGAGTACAACACGCCCGACGACAAGTATGCGCGCGTCATCACCGAAGAGCTGATGCCGGCGCTGAACAAGGAGTACAACATCTCGAAGGACCCGGAGATGCACGGCATCGGCGGCGTCGAGCTCCGGCGGCCATCGCCGCGTTCACGGTGGCCTGGGAGCGGCCCAACGAGTTCCGCAAGGTGCTGAGCAACGTCGGCAGCTTCGTCGATCTGCGCGGCGGGTATGTGTATCCGGAGCGGGTGCTGGCGAGCGAGAAGAAGCCGATCCGCGATATTTCTGTGCGACGGCCGCAACGACAATCGCGGGCTGGGACGCGACGGGGCCTACGACAGAAGCGCGACTGGTTCTACCAGAACGTGCGGCTGATGAAGGCGCTGACGACAGAAGGGCTACGACGTGAATTATGCCTGGGGCATGAACAAGCACGGCGCAGAAGTACGGCGGCGCGATCATGCCGGACATGATGCGCTGGCTGTGGCGCGACGGGCCGGTTTCGACCGATCCGAAGGACATGGTGGAGCGCGGGTTTCGCGAGGCGGTTGCGGCGAAGACGCCGTAGTTGGCGGCGGGCGCTACTTTTCAGGTGTGGGGTTTTCGCCGTGGGCCTCGGCGGCCTTGCGGGAGGCTTCGAAGGCGCGGGTGGAGTGCTCGTGCGCCTGGCGGGAGAGCTCGTGCGCGGTGAGGGTGCCGGTGCCGTGGGCGGCGGCTGCGGTGGCGTGGGCGTGGGCGGCGAGGTTGTGATACTCGGCGGCGCGGTCGTGGGGGCTTTGGGGCATTGGGTGATCCTCTGGTTGGTTTAGATGCGGATGGAACGCTAGCGGCCCATCCAGCCGCCGTCGACGGTGAGGATGGTGCCGGTGACGTAGTTGCTGGCGGGGGAGGCGAGGTAGAGAGCGGCGCCGGCGAGGTCCTCGGGCTGGCCCCAGCGGCCGGCGGGGATGCGTTCGAGGATCTGGCGGTTGCGGGTCTCGTCGGCCTGGAGGGCCTCGGTGTTGGTGGTGGCGAAGTAGCCGGGGGCGATGGCGTTGACCTGGATTCCCTTGGGGGCCCACTCGTTGGCGAGGGCCTTGGTGAGCTGGGCGACGCCGCCTTTGGAGGCCGCGTAGGCAGGGACGCGGATGCCTCCCTGAAAGCTGAGGAGGGAGGCGATGTTGACGATCTTGCCGATAGACTGGGGCGGGGTGGGAGATTTGGCGGAGGCGGCGCGGGCGAGCATGTCGCGAGCGGCGAGTTGGGAGAGCTGGAAGACGGAGGTGAGGTTGACCTGGAGGACGGTCTGCCAGTCTTCGAGCGAGGTGTCTTCGGCTGCGGCACGGGTGATGGTGCCGGCGTTGTTGACGAGGATGTCGACGCGGCCGTAGGTCTGCTTGACCTGGGAGAAGAGCTGGGCGGCGCCGGTGGTGGAGGAGAGGTCGGCCTGGAAGGCGGCGGCGCGCTCCCCGATCGCCGCTGCGGTTGACGTTGCAGCCCGCCGGTTGCCGTGGCAGGCCACGGTGGCGCCGGCCTGGGCGAGGGCGACGGCGATGGCAGCTCCGAGGCCGCTGGCGGAGCCGGTGACGAGGGCGATCTTGCGGTCGAGGCGGAAGTGGTCGAGGACAGTTTGCATGGCTTGACTACTGTATCGCAGTGGAGTGGGAAGACGTTTTTCGGATAGAGGTATGAGGTATGGGCTTTGGGCTATGAGCGAGGGGACGGATACAATTGGGGGCGGCGTGAGAGTTGAAGGAGAGATATGAAGCTAGTTCAGATGGCGGACCCGGTGCGCTATGCGCGGATGACGACGGAGGAGCTGCGCGAGACGTTTTTGCTGGAGGGGTTGTTCCAGCCGGGGAAGATTGAGTTTGCGTATGTGGACCTGGACCGGACGGTGATTGGGTCGGCGGTGCCGGTGGGTGGGGCGCTGACGCTGGAGACGGAGCCGGAGCTGCGGGCGGAGTATTTTCTGGAGCGGCGTGAGTTGGGGGTCTTTAATGTGGGTGGGGTGGGGACGGTGACGGTGGATGGAGTTGGTTTTGAGTTAGGGAAGCTGGACTGTTTGTATGCGGGGCGGGGGAGTAAGTCGGTTACTTTTGCGAGTAAGTCGAGTGCGGAGCCGGCGGCGTTTTATCTGTTGAGTTATCCGGCGCATAAGGAGTATCCGACGAAGATGGTGAAGTTCGCGGAGTTGGAGGGGTTGAAGCTGGGCGCAGTGGAGACGTGCAATAAGCGGACGATCTATAAGGCAATTTATCGTGAGGGCATCAAGAGCTGCCAACTGGTGATGGGATTTACGCTGCTGGAGGCGGGGAGCAACTGGAACACGATGCCTCCGCACACGCATAATGCGGCGGAGTGAGGTGTATTTCTACTTCGATGTGGATGCGGCACACCGGGTGCTGCATCTGATGGGGCCGCCGGATGCGACGAGCCATCTGGTGATGGCGGACAAGGAGGTGGTGGTGTCGCCGGGGTGGTCGATCCACGCGGGGGTGGGGACGAAGAATTATGGGTTTTGCTGGGGGATGGGTGGGGAGAACCAGGCTTATGACGATATGGATGGAGTTGCGATTAAGGATTTGAAGTAAGTGGTAAGTGAGTCGGGAGCTGATACAGATGGCAGGGAAGAATGGGTTGGTGATTCGGAAGAAGGACGAGTGTAAGTGGGACCTGGTGAGCCTGGGTGAGGTGATGCTGCGGCTGGACCCGGGCGATGTGCGGGTGGCGACGGCGCGGCAGTTTCAGGTGTGGGAGGGCGGCGGCGAGTATAACGTGGCGCGCGGCCTGCGGCGGTGTTTTGGGATGAAGACGGCGATTGTGACGGCGGTCGCGGACAATCCTGTGGGGCGGCTTATTGAGGACCTGATGCTGCAGGGCGGGGTGGACCAGTCTCATGTGAAGTGGGTGAAGTACGACGGGGTGGGGCGGACGACACGCAATGGGTTGAACTTTACGGAGCGCGGGTTTGGGGTGAGGGCGGCGCTGGGTTGCTCGGACCGCGGGCATACGGCGGTGAGCCAGCTGAAGCCGGGGAGATTGACTGGGACGAGATATTCGGCAAGGAGGGCGCGCGGTGGCTGCATACGGGCGGGATTTTTTGCGCGCTGAGCGAGACGACTCCGGAGGTGGCGAAGGAGGCGATGGTTGCGGCGCGCAAGCATGGGGCGATGATTAGTTACGACCTGAACTACCGCGACTCGCTGTGGAAGTCGATTGGGGGGAAGGCGCGGGCGACCGAGGTGAACCGCGAGCTGGCGACGTATGTGGATGTGATGATCGGGAACGAAGAGGACTTTACGGCGGCGCTGGGATTTGCGATTGAGGGTGTGGGGGAGGACCTGGGCGAGCTGGACTCGGGGAGCTTCCGGCGGATGATTTTGAAGGCGGTGGAGACGTTTCCGAACTTCCGCGCGGTGGCGACGACGCTGCGCCATGCGAAGACGGCGAGCGTGAACGACTGGGGCGCGGTGTGCTACTACGAGGGCGAGTTTTATGAGGCGCGGCCGATGCCGGAGCTGGAGATCTTCGACCGCGTAGGGGGTGGGGACTCGTTTGCGTCAGGGCTGATCTATGGGTTTCTGAACGAGAAGGGCGCGGAGTGGGCGGTGAACTGCGGATGCGCTCATGGGGCGCTGGCAATGACAACTCCGGGGGACACGACGATGGCGACGCTGGATGAGGTGTTGCGGATTATGAAGGGTGGAGGGGCGAGGGTGCAGCGGTAGAGGGCAAAGGCAAAGGCCTAACACCGATGGACACCGATGGCACCGATTTTCTTTTGAGGGGTGGTTGAGAGGGCGAGCGGATTTACGTCCCACCCATCGCGATGCGATGGATGGGGCACGCGAACGGTAGTGGCGGATAAAGGAGAGGCGATGGAGAAGGCGAAGGTTTTGGGGATTTTGCGGGAGATTGGGTTGGTGCCGGTGCTGCGGGCGGAGAGCGCGGAGCAGGCGCTGGCGCTGGCGGGGGCGATTGCGGCGGGCGGAGTGACGGTGCTCGAAGTGACGATGACGGTGCCGGGCGCGATCCACGTGATGCGCAAGCTGGCGGAGGCGCGGCCGGATATTTTGATTGGGGCGGGGACGGTGCTGGATGCGGAGACGGCGCGGATGTGCATTCTGGAGGGCGCGCAGTTTGTGGTGAGTCCGGCGCTGAAGGTGAGCACGATTGAGATGTGCCATCGCTATGGGATTGCGGTGCTGCCGGGGGCGCTGACGCCGACGGAGATTGTGACGGCGTGGGAGGCGGGAGCGGACGTGGTGAAGGTGTTCCCGGCGAGCGCGCTGGGCGGGGCGAAGTATCTGAAGTCGGTGATGGCGCCGCTGCCGCAGGTGGAGATGATCCCGACGGGCGGCGTGTCGCTGGCGACAGCGATGGAGTTTCTGGAGGCGGGCGCGTTTGCGCTGGGAGTGGGGGCGGACCTGGTGGACGTGAAGGCAATTGCGGAGGGGCGGCCGGAGGCGATCACGGAGAATGCGGTGAAGTACCTGGCGGTGGTGCGGAAGTTTAGGGAGGCGAAGGGGTAGGTTCGGCAGGCGGAGGCGCAAGGCAAAGGCGTTTTCATTTTTCAGCTATGAGCTATGAGCTATGGGCTATGAGCTATGAGCGCGCGGGGGTTGAGGCGATGTTGACTGGGTCAATAACGGTTGGATTTTGTGCTGGAAGTGCCAGGGGTGCGGGTTTAGGCTTCGACTGTAGCTTCCTCCCCAATCTGCATTGCACAGAGGAGTTGGAATCTTTGGGGACGGCAGCGAAGGCTGTATGAGCGAAGTGGCGTGTCGGACGTGTGGTGCAACGGTGGCAATGCGGATTAGCCGCACCGGCTTCTGGCAGCAGCGGGTGCTGGGGCATTTTGGGATTTATCCGTGGAAGTGCGGGGGGTGCGGGGTGGTCTTCCTGTATCGCAGACGGGGGAAGCGTCAGCGATCGAATCAGCCGCCGGGCCTGGACGGGCGCGAGGGATCGCGGGGGTAGTGGTTTATTGGGTGCGCGGGGGTTGGCGGACCCAGAGCAGCGGCTGGTGGATGGGGATACTGCGCAGGATCTCCGGGGTGGGTGGGTCGGGCGGGAGTGTAAGCCAGAGGGCGGCGTACTCGGGCCGCTGGTAGGCGCGGGCGCAGAAGAGCAGGCTGGGGCGGCGGCCGGGCAGTTCGTTGAAGTGGGTGGCGTCGGCGCGGAATGGCCATTGGGTGCGGTCGGCGATGAAGGGGAAGTGGTAGGCGATGGCGGAGCGCATGCCGGGGCCGTCGTCGAGTTGGTAGTCCCAGACGCTGTCGAAGCGGGTGGAGAGCAGCAGGCAGATGGCGGCGAGGATGTCTAGGTTTAAGAGCGAGTCGCGGTAGGGGTTGATGGAGCGGAGCTCGTTGGGGAAGGTGCCGTCGGCGCGAGATCTGCGCACGCAGAGTGACGGTGCGAAAGCGGTGGCGGAGGTCGGCGAGCGCGGAGCTTTCAGCGGCAGGTGCGGTGGATTGGGGCGCCGTGAGCAAGGAGAAGGCGGCGACCTGGAGGAGCCATGAGGTCGCGTTGTGGTCCTTGCGGTCGCGGGCCAGGGCGGCGAGGCGCGGGCCGGAGTCGTGGGGCACGGTGAGCCAGAGGAGGTAGGCGGCGAACCAGGACTTGAGGGCGGCGAGGTCGGCGGGGGTGAGCGCGGACGAGGCGGCGAGGAAGGGGATGGACTGGGCGATCTCGACGAGGGGGAGGGTTTCGAGGATGCCTTCGGGCCGGCCAGTTTGTTGGGGGTTGTCCGCAGGGGGATGAGGCAGGACGCTGCCGTAATTGAGGCTGGGGGCCATGGCGGTAGCGGGTTTGATGAACCATGCGCGGAGGTGGAGAACGGCGTGGGCGGCGTAGCGGTCATCGTGGGTGAGGAGATGGGCGGCGGCGAGTGCTGGGACGGCGAGGCCGAGGGTGAAGAGAGCGTCGCGGTGGGCGGTGAAGGGTTGGATGGTAGGCGGCGAGGTGTCTGCGTTGGGATCGAACTCGGGGAGGGCTTCGGAGTAGTAGTCGTGAGGGGTACCGGGCGAGCGGGGGCAGGGGAGGGTGGTGATGGGGGTGGGGACGAGGGTGAGGTAGCGAGTGGCCTGGGTGAGGATGCGGTCGTGATCGATGGCGGCGACATCGGGGTGGGTGCTAGCGAGGGCGGCGGATGGAGTGGTTTGGCTGAAGAGGGTGCGTGGGGTGAGGAGCAGGGCGGTGGCGGTGGAGCAGAAGGTGCGGCGGGTGGGGGTGGTGGGCGGGGAGTTTGGCATGGGCGGTGGGTGCGACTTGATTTGGCGTCTTGATTTGGCTGATTGTTTTATCTTAGGCGCAATGGATGTGGTGAGGTTGGGATGATGGATTGGGGTGGTGCGGGTGCGGCGCGGGTGGGGACGACGGTGGCATCGGCGTTTCTGGCATCGCTGGTGGAATGCGTAGAGGCGCTGACGGTGGTGTTGGCGGTGGGCAGTGTGCGTGGGTGGCCGAGTGCGCTGGCGGGATGCGGAACGGCTCTGGCGGTGCTGGCGGCGTTGGTGGCGGCGCTGGGGCCGGCGTTGACGCGGGTTCCGTTAGGTGTGGTGCAACTCGTGGTGGGGACGATGATTCTGCTGTTTGGGATGCGGTGGTTGCGGAAGGCGATCTTGCGCGCGGCGGGGTTGATTGCGCTGCACGATGAGGCGGCGGCGTTTGCGAAGAGCTCGGCGGCGATGCGGGGGATTGGTGGGGTGGGTGCGGGGATGGATCGGGTCGCGTTTGCGGCGGCGTTTAACATCACGATGATGGAAGGGACGGAGGTTGTGTTTCTTGTGATTGCGCTGGGTGCGGGTGGGCTGCTGGCGGCGGCGAGTGCGGGAGCAGGGTTGGCGGCGGTGGCGGTTGCGGTGTTGGGATTGGCATTGCATCGGCCGCTGGCGCGGGTGCCCGAGAATGCGATGAAGTTTGCGGTTGGAGTGTTGCTGTCGGGGTTTGGGACGTTCTGGGTGGGTGAGGGCGCGGGCGTGGCGTGGGTGGGTGGGGAGTGGGCAATCCCAGGGTTGATGGCGGCTTGGTTGGGGATTGCGCTTGGGATGGTGAGGGTGTGCCGGGCGCGGGCCCGAATTGGAGTGGTGGCGTGATGGGTTGGGTGAGGACGGTGGCGCAAGAAGTTTGGGGTCTGTTTGTGGACGACGGCTGGTTTGCGGCGGCGATTGCGGTGTGGGTTGGGTTGGGGTTTGCGGTGATAAGGGTTGGAGCGGGGGCGTGGTGGTGTGGGGTGATTTTGTTTGCAGGTTTGGCAGGGATATTGGTGGAGAGTCTGGTGCGATTTTCTGGACCGGGTGGGCGATAAGGGCGATGGGTGAGATATTCACTTGACGGGGTTGGCCGAGGGCGGTAGGTTTTAGGCCACGCGGCAAGAGAGCAGTCCGGGCCCCAGGTCGCCGTTGAGGAGGCACGATGTTTTTTCAGATCGACAGCAGCATTCCGGTGAGCGATCACATTACGGGTTTGATTGCGGCGGTAGGTGCGCTGGGCACGGCGGCGTATGGGTTGGTGGACGCGTGCAAGGGTCTGTTCCCCCGCGGAGGGATCTCGGCGCGGGGGTTGGCGTACATTCGCAAATCGGTGACGCCGCTGTTGCCGGACACTTCGATCAGCGCAGCGGGGTCTCAGCTCTCTCGCGATGCGATCTTCGAGACGCTGCGCTCGAACTGGATCAACGGCGTGGATTCGGACGATCAGCAGGCGATTGCGAAGACGCTGATCAAGTTGCGCATGGACGCCGGCAGCGCCGATGTCTTCGCCAGGATAACCGGGGTGGATAAGGATGTGCTGAAGAGCGTGATTGAGCTGATGGCGACGGGAGCGGCGCTCTCCCCGGCGCAGACGGACGCGTATGCGCGCTTCGATTTGATGCTGAGCACAATCCTGAGCCAGGCGTATGAGCGTGCGGACCAGCAATATAGGAATACTGCGAAGCTGGTGGCGGTCCCGATGTCGGTGGCGCTGGCGTGCTGCGGCGCGTTGGCGCTGAACCAATGGCACATCGAGAATGCACATTTGGGAGTTGCCCTGATATTGGGACTGGTGGCGACGCCGCTGGCGCCGATTGCCAAGGACCTCTCGAGCGCGGTGCAGGCAGGTGTGCAGACGATGCAGGCGTGGAAGAGCTGACGATGAGCTGGATGCCGATATGACCTGGATTCTGAGCTGCCGAGCGTTGCCGAGTGGTGGGCCGGTGAGCAAGACTGCGGCGGTGGTTGCCAATCCGCCGAGCCAGGCGCCGGTGATGGAAGCGCAGCTGATCGCGCAGTGCAAGGGCAAGCATGTGCTGATTGCGACGCACGGGTTCAATGTGCCGGGCGCAGCGGGGACAGACAACCTGACGCGCTGGGAGGCGCTGCTGACCCTGCCGGCGAATGCGGTGTACATCGGGTACCTGTGGCCGGGGGACTCGGTATGGCTGCACGCACTGATCTATCCGGAGGCGGCGAAGGTGGCGATGGACGCGGGCGACCGGCTGGCGGCATGGCTGAATACGAACCTGAGCGCGGCGGCGAGCGTGTCGTTTGTCTCGCACAGTCTGGGGGCGCGTGTGGTGCTGGAGGCGATCAAGGGCGTGAAGGGGTTGACGGTGCGGCGGCTGCTGCTGATGGCGGGAGCGGTGGATGACACGGTGCTGGGCGGGGAGTTTGCGAGCGCGGCGAAGCAGGTGGCGAAGATATCGAACCTGTCGTCGCACAAGGACGATGTGCTGAAGTGGGCGTTTCCGCTGGGGAACCCGATCAGCGGGATATTTGCAGAGGGGCACCCGTTCTGGCACGCGGCGATTGGGCGGGAGGGGCCGAAGAACAATCCGCCTGCTCCGGCGCAACTGGATGTGGTGTGCCGGGAGCCGGACGCGTGGAACTTCGGGCATGGCGACTATCTGCCGCCCTCGCCTGCGCCGGCAGGGTATGTGTCGATTCCGTATCCGTTGCCGATCGACTGCCCCGTTGCGGCTGCGGTGCCTGAGGCAAGTACGCCAGCGGGGTACCAGACAACGCCGGGGGTGTGGGCGGAGTATTGGCGGAGCGGTTGGACGGCGGGGTTCGAATCGACAAGGTTTCCGTAGGATTGGTGAGGGACGGTTGTCCTTCGGTCTCTGCGCTGCGCTAATGTATCAAAATGGAAAGAGAGACTGAGCTGCGCGGGAGATAACGGATGCGGCTCTTCGAATATCTGTTTGTGATTGCGGAATCGACTGCGATCGTTTCCGTTCTGATGCCGCATGGCGGAACGCCGTTGTGGCTCGTGGGTCTGATCGCGGCGGCGCTTCTTCTGATGTTGGTCCACGGCGTGGTTGAGGGGCCGCACTGGCAGTTGGGGCCGGCCTATATCGCAGGGTGCATTCTGGCGGTGGGTCTGATGCCGGGGCACCCGATGCGTGCGCCGATGTTGCCGGTGGTTGCCGGAGCGCTGGTGGTGGTGAGCCTGGGGTTGTGCTGGGCGCTGCCGATGTTTAGGTTTCCCAAGCCTTCAGGTGCGTATCCGGTGGGGACGCGAATCTTCGACCTGACCGATGAGAGCCGGGCGGAGACCCATGCGGGCGCGGCGGGCGGGAGGCGGCGGCTGGTGGTGCAGCTGTGGTATCCGTCGGCAACTGCGAGGGGGCGGCGGGAGCGCTACCGTCGGTGGAAGGAGACGACGCTGCTGTCCTCGTACCAGGCGGTGCTGCGGACGGACTCGATCCAGGACGCGCCGGTGGCGGAGGGAAGGTTTCCGGTGGTGGTCTTCAACCATGCATGGGGCGGGTTCCGCAACCGCTGCACGTATTCGATCCAGGACCTGGCGAGCCATGGGTTTGTGGTGGCTGCGATCTCTCATACGCACAACACGGCTGCGGTGGTCTTCGACGATGGACGGGTGGTGCGCTACGACCAGTTCGATATTGGCTTCGATTGCCCGCATTACATCCCGCTTGAGGAGAGGCTGGCGCTGGCGGATGAGGAGTTGCGGGTGCAGACGGGAGATTGCCGGTTTGTGCTGGACACGTTGGAGAGGTTCGATGGGACGGCGGGGCATCCGCTGGCAGGGCGGTTGGATGCGAGCAGGGTGGGGTGCTACGGGTACTCGTATGGGGGCGCGGTGGCGGCGGAGTGGGCGAGAGAGGACGATCGGGTGCTTGGCGCGCTGGAGCTGGATGGCGTGCTGCATGGCGTGGCGGCGCGGGAGGGGTTGAATAAACCGCTGATGGTGATTGATTCAGTGACGGTGCAGGCGCCGGAGGAGATTCCGGCGGGGCTGGACCCGCTTGCGGAGTCGACGATGCGGATGATGCAGCTGTCGGCGGAGGCGAAGAGGGCGACGCTGAGGCGGTTCGGAGGGTATGCGGTTTATCTGGGTGGGATGCATCACGGGAGCTTCTCGGACAGGTCGTTTATGTCGCCGTGGCGAAGGCTTTCGGGCGGGTCGCGCATTCCGGCCAGGCGGTGTGCGGAGATTCTGAATGGGTATGTGCTGGCGTTTTTTCAGCAGACACTTTTGCAGAAGCCGTCGCCGCTGCTGACTGCGGAGGCGCGGGTGTTTCCGGAGGCTGAGTTGACGGTGTATCCGGCTACTGAGAACGCGGGTTGAGGCGCCGCCGGGGAGCTTAGCCCTTTTGCATGTTCTCGATTTTGGCGCCGTGCTCGCCGAGGATTCGGTAGAACTGGGCCATGTCGGCCTGGACGCGGTCGATGCGTGATTCCATGTGGACGAAGCGGGACTCGATCTTGGTTTCGAGCTTATCGATCCGAAGGTCAAGGCGCTCCAGCCCGCGTTGGTTGAGCAGAATGCCCAAGAGGATGGCGAGGACAGGGACTCCGACGGTAATAGTGTCGTGCATAATTTCTCTCCTGTGTTGACTCATCGTAGCAGAGTGCTAGAAGTTGACCGGGAGTGTGCGGGTGGCGGCGGAGCTTTCGCGGGCGAGTTCGAGGAGGCGGATGGTGCGGTAGCCGTCTTCGGGGGTGACGGCGAGCGGAGCTGCGCCGAGGATGGCGTCGCGGACGTTGGCGTAGAAGCCGCGGTAGTCGCCGGGTTCGGTCTTGACCTGACGGGTGATGAGGGTGGCGGGATCGGCGGGGACGGGCGCGACGGTGAGCTTGCCCCAGGCGGATTCACTCTCCGGGAGCCAGGGCTCTGGCGAGCCGAGGGTGGGGACTTTGGCGCCGCCGACGAGGGCGGGCTCCTGCGGGTCGAGGCCATGCTTGCTGAAGCTGCCGGCGGTGCCGTGGAGGAGGAAGCGCGGCGCGTTGTCGCAGGCGAGGTAGCTGGTGCGGCAGTGGGCGAGGAGGCCTTTGCCGGGGATGCCTGAGTAGTTTGGGTAGTGGAGGGTGATGTCGAAGGCGTCTTCGATGGCGGTCTGGTCGCGGTCGGAGCGGACGCTGGCGGTGATGGCGGCGGGCGGGCCGAAGAGGGCGAGGGCCTGGTCGACGAGGTGGGGGCCGAGGTCGAAGAGCATGCCGTTGGCGGGGTTGGCGGCCTCCTTCCAGGTGTTCTCGCGAGGGATGGGGCGGAAGCGGTCGAAGTGCGACTCGAAGGTGACGAGGCGGCCGACGGCGTGTTCTGCGATGAGCTTCTTGACGGTGAGGAAGTCGCCGTCCCAGCGGCGGTTGTGGAAGGGGACGACGAGCAGGCCCTTGGATTTGGCGAGCGCGCCGAGTTCGAGGGCCTCTTCGCTGGTGGTGGAGAAGGGCTTGTCGATGACGACGTGCTTGCCGGCGGCGAGGGCTTGCTTGGCGAGGGCGAAGTGGGTCTCGTTGGGGGTGGAGACGACGACGAGCGCGATGGCTGGGTCGGTGAGGACCTCGTCGAGGGAGCGGGAGATTTTGACGCTGGGGTAGGCGCGGGCGGCCTCGTCGCCTTTGCGCTGCATGATGGTGGCGAGGCGGAGGCCGGGGACGGCGCTGACGAAGGGGGCGTGGAAGACGCGGCCTCCGAGGCCGTAGCCGATGACGGCGGTGGAGATTTCCTGGGTCATGATGGTGAGCCTCTAAACTGCTGCAAGTTTTTGCGCCGGGCGTCGCGGGCTTGCTGAGGCGCGGACTCTCCCACGGCGGCTTCGTCTTTCTATGGGCCGAACTGCAATACTGGTCTGCAAATGGAGACGGTCTGCATAGCGTAGGAGTTTCTCGATGCTGACCTGGGAGATTCGACCCTTGATCAGGTTGCTCACCGACGGCTGGTACTCGTCCAGAATGTCTACAAGCTGCGCCTGGGTGTAGCCCCTGGCGCGCACATGCTCAAGGATGGCGGACAGGATCTCGGCCTTGATCTTCAGCGCGCTGGCTTCCGACGCAGAGAAGCCCAGGGCGTCGAAGATGTTTCCCTTCACGATATGGGTCGGCCTATTTCCAGCGGCGCTTTTCATATGCTCTTTGCTCCTGCAATCGTTGCCTGACTAGCTTCAGACGCTGCCTGGCAACCTCAATGTCTCTTCGGTCCGTCTTTCGGCTCTCCTTCTCAAAGCAGTGCAGCACGTAAATTGTGTTGTCCACCTTCGACAGGAAGATCGCGCGATACCACGCGCGCTCATCGGCCTCCTTCAATTCGTAGACGCCTGAGCCAATGGAGTTCATGCTGCGCGTCTGCGATGTCGGCTCCCTGCCGATCTGAAGCTGGCGCAGCGAAAATCCGAGCGCCCGTTTGACCTCGTCGGGAAAGGCTGACAGCACCTCAAGCGAGTCCCCTTCAAAGTGGAGTTCTGCGGCTTCCTGTGATTCTCTGCGGAGCGCCATCACTCTCGATGGTATCGCCTCGCGCTCATTTATACAATATCTGCTATAAGTGTGGGCCTCGGGGTTAGTTGAGGGGTTTGAGGGCAGGATACATGTGTTGGAAGCGGGTGTAGGCGGTGGACATGGCGTCGGCGTGGAGGGGTTGGATGGTTTCGGCGACGTGGACGGTGGCGGCGCAGGCGGTTTCGACGTCGGGCCATGCGCCGATGGCGACGGCGGCGAGGAGGGCTGCGCCGAAGGCCCCGCCTTCTTCGGCGGCGAGGAGTTCGACGGGCTGGCCGTAGACGTCGGCCTGGATCTGGCGCCAGAGGGGGCCGCGTGCTCCGCCGCCGCCGAGGCGGATGCTGTTGACGGGGATGTCTGAGTTCGGCGAAGAGGGAGAGGGTGTCGCGCAGGCTGAAGGCGACGCCTTCCATGACGGCGCGGACGAAGTGGGCGCGGGTGTGGGAGGCGGTGATGCCGGTGAAGGCGGCGCGGGCGTTGGGGTCGAGGTGGGGGGTGCGCTCGCCGAAGAGGTAGGGTGCCCAGAGCAGGCCGTCGCTGCCGGGCGGGATGTCGGCGGCCTCGGCGGTGAGGGTGTCGTATGAGGGGGGCGCGGCGGCGCCGGCGTAGAAGGTGTCGCGCAACCAGCGTAGGGAGAGGCCTGCGCCGTTGGTGACTCCCATGACGTGCCAGAGGCCGGGGACGGCGTGGCAGAAGGTGTGCAGGCGGCCGAGGCGGTCGAGAGTTGGTTTATCGGTTGCGGCGAAGACGACGCCACTGGTGCCGATGGTGGCGGAGACGGCCCCGGGGCCGACGATGCCCATGCCGACGGCGCCTGCGCCCTGGTCGCCTGCGCCGGCGGCGACGGGTGTGCCTGAGGCGAGGCCGGTGGCGGCGGCGCCATCGCCGGAGATGCGGGCGCAGATCTCGGGGCCTTCGAAGAGGCGGGGGAGCCAGGCGAGGGGGATGCCGGCGGCTTCGGCGACAGGCTCGGACCAGCTGGCGGTGGGCGACGTCGAGGAGGAGGGTGCCGCTGGCCTCCTGCATGTCGATGGCGTACTCGCCGGTGAGGCGGAGGCGGACGAAGTCCTTGGGGCAGAGGACGTGGGCGATGCGGGCGAAGATTTCGGGCTGGTGGGTGCGCACCCAGAGGAGTTTGGTGAGGGTGAAGTTGGGCAGGGCGGGGTTGCAGGTGAGTTCGATGAGGCGGGCGCGGCCGATGGTGGCTTCGAGCCAGTCGCACTCGGGCTGGGTGCGCTGGTCGCACCAGATGAGGGCGGGGCGGAGGACCTGGCCGTCGGCGTCGAGCATGACGCAGCCGTGCATCTGGCCGGTGAGGGCGATGGACTGGATGTGGGCGCCGTCGAGCTCGGCCTGCGGTGAGGACGGCGGCGATGGCCTCGCGGGCGGCGCGCCACCAGTCTTCGGGGTCCTGCTCGGCCCAGCCGATGTGGGCGGAGTGGATGGGGGCGTGGTCGGCGGCGGCGGAGGCGACGATGCGGCCGGTGCGGTCGACGAGCACGGCGCGGGTGCCGCCGGTGCCGACATCGATTCCTAGGAACATGGGTTGCGGGTCTCCTGTAGTTGCGGGAAGGTGCGAAGGAAAGTTTAGCTGGTTTGTGGTGGGGGCTGGATGGTTTTCATTGTCGAGCTATGGGCTATGAGGTATGGGCTATGAGCTTGTGGGTGTTTTTTTTGAATTTTGCCTGGGGTGGGGTGCATCCAAATGGTATTGCAACGAATGATTGTTAAGTCAGACATAGGCCGCCGTCGCGAGTCAGCCCTAAATGCAGGTACGATAAGAGAGATGAGTCAAAGGAAAGAATCGTCGCCCGCCGGGACGGGCCTTGCGGTTGCGGGGTTGTGTGTCGTGTTGCTGACGGCGATGGCAGGGGCGCAGGGGCCGGGAGGGTCGGGGGGGGGAAGCCCCAATGCTCCGGGGCCGACGTACGCCGGGGCAGGCGCAGACGACGCAGGGTGCGCTGCAGCAGCTACAGGGGACGAACGGGGCAGAACCTCGCGGCGCCGACCCAGGAGTCTTTTCAAGGGATCGCTGGTCGAGGGGAAGGCGACGGACGGGGTGATGGACCTTTCGCTGGACGATGCGATTGCGCGCGGGCTGCGCACAGAACCTGGGGCTGATCCTGCAGACGACGGCGCAGCAGAATGCGAAGGGGCAGGCAGTTGGAGCAGCTGCAGGCGCTGCTGCCGACGGTGACGGGGGACGCGTCGATCGAGGTGGAGCAGGTCAACCTGGCGGCGTATGGGTTGAAGTTTCCCGGGCTGAAGCCGATTATCGGGCCGTTCCAGGTGATCGATTTTCGCGCGTATCTGACGCAGAACCTGGTGAACGTGACGGCGCTGGAGAACTATCTGGCGGCGAAGCACAACTTCAAGAGCGCTCAAGCTGACGGCGGAGGACGCGCGCGACATGGTGGTGCTGACGGTGGGCAATGCGTATCTGCTGTGCATCGCGGACGCGGCGCGGATCGATGCGGTGAATGCGGAGCTGGCGACGAGCAAGGTGTCGCTGGACCAGGCGACGGCACTCGCATGATGCGGGGACGAGCCCGCGGCTGGATGTGCTGCGGGCGCAGGTGGACTACCAGAATGAGCAGCAGAATCTGATCTCGGCGACCAACCAGTTGGCGAAGGACAAGCTGGCGCTGGCGCGGGTGATCGGGCTGCCGCTGGACCAGGCGATCCAGCTGACGGACACGGAGCCGTACACGGCGCTGGACAATATCGACGCGCAGGCGGCGTTTGCGCAGGCGCTGAAGAACCGCAAGGACCTGGCCGCGGCGAACGAGCAGGTGGCGGCGGCGCAGAGCGCAGAAGACGGCGGCGTTTGCGGACCAGCTGCCGACGGCGAAGGTCTCCGGCGACTTTGGCGACTTCGGCGAGACGGTGAACCACTCGCACGGGACGTATACGGCGACGGGCAAGATTGAGGCGCCGATCCTGCAGATTGCGAAGACGCGGGGCGAGGAAGATGTGGCCGAATGCGCAGTATGAGCAGGCGAAGGACAAGCTGGCGGACCAGATCCAGCAGGTGAATGCGGACATTCGCGACGCGATTCTGGACATCCAGTCGGCGGCGAAGCTGGTGGATGCGGCGAAGTCGAATGTGGACCTGGCGAATGAGGAGTTGAGCGAGGCGCAGCAGCGGTTTCATGCGGGGGTCGCGGACAACCTGCCGGTGTCGCAGGCGCAGTCGGAGACCGAGCAGGCGAACGACCAGTACATCAGCGCGCTGTATCAGCACAACGTGGCCAAGCTGTCGCTGGCGCGGGCGCTGGGCGTGGCGGAGACGAACTACAAAGATTATCTGGGAGGAAAGTAACCGTGGCCGATACAGTTCAGGACCAGACCGAGAAGCAGATTGTGACTCCAGCAGGCGAGCCGCGCGCCGCCGCCGGCGAACCCGAACCGGCAAGTTCATGGTGATTGGCGTGGTGCTGCTGCTGGTGCTGGGCGCGGTGTTCTTCTACTGGCGCTCGACCTTTACCGAGGACACGGACGACGCGCAGGTGGATGGCAACCTGTACCAGGTGAGCTCGCGGATTACGGGCCACGTGGTCAAGGTCTACGTGGACGACAACCAGACGGTGCAGGCGGGACAGCTGCTGGCGGAGACCGATCCGACGGACTACCAGGTGGCGCTGGACCAGGCGCAGGCGGACCTGGCGAGCGCGCAGGCGCAGTATGCGCAGGCCAGCACCAATGTGCCGATCACGCAGCGTGAACTGTGGGGACGAATGTGACGCACGTCGGGCTCCGACGTGAAGGGCTCGCGCGGACCAGGTGGCGCAGGCGCAGAAGCAGGTGGAGGCGGCCAACGCGCGGGTGGACCAGGCGAAGGCGAACGCGGTGAAGGCGCAGACTGGATGTGGACCGCTATACGCCGCTGGTGCAGAAGGACGTGATCTCGAAGCAGCAGTTCGATGCGGCGGTGGCGGCGGCGGCGGCGTCGAAGGCGGCGGTGGTGGAGGCGGAGTCCAATGTGCTGGCGCAGCAGAATGCGGTGGAGGCGGCGCAGCAGAAGCTGGCGCAGGCGCAGGACGCAGGCGCAGCAGTCGGTGAAGAATGGGCCGGGGCAGATTCAGGTGGAGCAGTCAGCGGCGCAGGCGGCGGCGGCGGCGGTGAAGCAGGCGCAGGCGCGGGTGGAGCAGGCGAAGCTGAACCTCTCCTACACGCAGATCACTGCGCCGATGGCGGGGATTGTGAACAAGAAGAACGTGGAGGTGGGGGCGAACCTTTCGGCGGGGCAGGACCTGATGACGATCATTCCGCTGACCGACCTGTGGGTGACGGCGAACTTCAAGGAGACGCAGCTGGAGCAAGATGCATGCGTGCCAGCCGGTGACGATCAAGGTGGATGCGTACGGCGGGCGGAAGTTCTCCGGGCGGGTGACGCAGATCGGCGGGGCGACGGGGTCGATGCTGTCGCTGTTTCCGCCGGAGAATGCGACGGGCAACTATGTGAAGGTGGTGCAGCGGATTCCGGTGCGCATCGACTTTACGAACCTGCAGCAGGAGGACGGGGACTATGTGCTGCGGCCGGGGTTGTCGGTGACGCCGGAGGTTGAGGTGAAGGCGGACGATGTGGAGAACTGCTCGCCGAATAATCCGGCCCCAACGGCTGCTGTGCAGTAGCGGGTGTTGGCGGTTTACATCCGACCCATGCGCGATGAAGCTGCACATGGATGGGACACCCGAGCTTTTCGTTGTCCAGCCGTGAGCTATGAGCTGTGGGCTATGGGCAGCCGACGGGTTGGATGGCGTGGCCGATGAGCAGCAGGACGGGTGCGGGGCCGATGGCTTCGTTCGGTGGTGGCGAGGGTGGCGAGGGTGGTGCGGTGGGTACGCTCTTGCGGGGTGGTGGCTTTGGAGACGGCGACGCAGGGGGTGTGCGGGTGCGATGCCTGAGGCGATGAGGTCGTCGGCGAGCAGGCGCGAAGTTGCGGCCGGGCATGTAGATGACCAGGGTGGCGTCGGGCGGGAAGGCGCCTTGCCATTTCGGGGTGAGCTCGAGTTTGTCCCGACGGCGTGGTGGGCGGTGGCGAAGATGAGCTTGGAGGCGGCGCTGCGGTCGGTGAGCGGCGTCTTGAGGGCGGCGGCGACGGCGAAGGCGGCGGTGATGCCGGGGACGATCTCGAAGGGGATGCTGTGCTCGGTGAGGGAGGCGATCTCTTCCGCGGCGCGGCCGAAGATGAGCGGGTCGCCGGATTTGAGGCGGAGGACGGAGCGGTTTTTCTGGGCGTGCTCGAGCATGAGGGCGTGGATGCCGGCCTGGGTGATGCGCGGCTGGCCGCAGCGTTTGCCGACGGGGATGATGAGGGCGGAGGGACTGGCGAGGGCGAGGATGTCGTCGGAGACGAGGTCGTCGGGGAGGATGACGTCGCAGGTTTGCAGGAGGCGGAGGGCGCGCAGGGTGAGGAGGCCGGGGTCGCCGGGGCCGGCTCCGACGAGGTAGACGGTCCGGCGGGTTGGGCGGTCACGGCTTGGGCTCGGCTGTCGGCGGGGGTTGGTGAGGGCGTGGTCGCGGGCGAGGGTGCGGGAGGGGCAGGCGTCGTAGCCGCAGACTTCGCGGGCGGCGAGCTGGTGGAGGAGCTGCTTGCGGGCGTCGTTGAGGGGCTCGAGCTGCGAGGACTTCGCGGCGGAGGTTGCCGAGTTCGGCGAGCCAGTCGCCGGTGTCGAGGGGAGGAGGGCGTTGATCTCCTTGCGCAGGCGCTGGGCGAGCGCGGGGCTTGCGCCGGCGGTGGAGATGGCGATCTGGAGGTCGCCGCGGCGGACGACGGAAGGGAAGTAGAAGTCGCAGAAGGGCGGGTCGTCGACGGCGTTGATGAGGATGCCGGCGGCTTCGGCCTCGGCGAAGACGGCGCGGTTGACGGCGGGGTCGTTGGTTGCGGCGACGGCGAGGAAGTTTCCGGCGAGGTCGCCGGATTTGTAACTCGCGCTGGTGCCAGGTGATTTCGCCGGAGGCGGCCATGTCGGCGATGCGCGGGTTGGCGTGCGGGGGCGATGACGGTGACGGCGGCGTTGGCGGCGTGCAGGGACTCGATCTTGGACTCGGCGAGATTGCCCGCGCCGATGACGATGCAGGGGCGGGCGGTGAGCTTGAGGAAGATGGGGAAGAGTGACATGGCCCGCTACTCCGAGGGCGCGTGGCGGCCGGCGAGGGCGGGTGGTGGGTCGCGCTCGACGGGGGCGGGGATCTCCGTGAGCCGCGCCGGCGAGGTGGGCGCGGAGGGTTTCGTCGTCGGTGCGGGCGAAGTAGGCGCGGAGGTCTTCGCCGGGGTTGCGGGCGGCGAGGTAGCCGCGGAGGAGGCGCTCGATGGCGGCGGGGCAGTCCTCGGCGGCGGCGCGGAAGCCGATCTGGCGGGCGATGGCGGCGTACTTGCCGACGGCTCCGCCGACGCAGAAGTAGAAGGCGTCGACCATCTTGCCGTCCTTCTTGATCTTCTTGCCTTCGAGGCCGATGTCGGCGATCCAGCTTTGGCCGCAGGAGTTGGTGCAGCCGGTGACGTGCAGCTTGATCTGCTGGTCGAAGCCGGGGAGGCGGTCTTCCATCTCGCTGGTGAGCCATTTGGAGAAGGCTTTGGTCTCGGCGATGGCGAGCTTGCAGAACTCGGTGCCGGTGCAGGCGATGGCGCCGCGCCAGAAGGGCGTGACCTCGACGTGGAGGCCGATGGCGTTGAGGGCGTGGACGAGGTCGCGGGTGCGGGCGTTGGGCACGTTGACGAGGAGGATGTTCTGCATGATGGTGGCGCGCAGCTGGCCGTCGCCGAACTTGCTCGGCGAGGTCGGCGAGCTGGAT
Source organism: uncultured Acidobacteriaceae bacterium (assembly GCA_963808025.1). Taxonomy (GTDB): domain Bacteria; phylum Acidobacteriota; class Terriglobia; order Terriglobales; family Acidobacteriaceae; genus Edaphobacter. The sequence goes on from CAWEEI010000003.1 coordinate 47,151, forward strand.
GAGCTGGTCGCCGGAGAGGCGTCCGCCCAGGACGGCTGGCGCCGACGGCGGAGAGGCCGGGCTGGCGTCTGCGGCGTGATGCCGATGTGGTCGCGGTAGACGTCGTCGGGGACGGTGTCGGCGGCGACGGGGGGGGGTCGAATTTGTAACCGAGTTTGGCTTCGATGGCTTCGAGCATGGTCTCGGCGGTCCAGCCGTGGCGCATGAAGAGGTACTTGATGCGGGCGCGGGTGCGGTTCTCGCGGAGCTCGGTCTGCTCGCGGAAGATGCGGAGGACGGCCTCGACGACGGCGAGGGCCTTGTGCCTGCGGGATGAAGGCGGGGATGCGCACGGCGATGTGGGGCTCGGTGGAGAGGCCGCCGCCGACGCGGAGGGTGTAGCCGATCTCTTCGAGGCCGTTGACCTCGCGGCGGATGGCGGTGAGGGCGACGTCGTTGATCTCCGGGTAGGAGCACCAGAGTGGGCAGCCGGTGACGGTGATCTTGAATTTGCGCGGGAGGTTGTAGAACTCGGGGTTGGCGGTGAGGTTGTGGGCGATTTCGACGGCGAGGGGGCTGGCGTCGATGAGCTCGTGCGCTGATTGCAGGCCGGCGAGGGGGCAGCCGGTGACGTTGCGGACGACGTCGCCGCAGGCGCCCTTGGGGCTGAGGCCGATGGCGGTGAGGGCGTCGACGACCTCGGGGAGGCGACTCGATGGTGAGCCAGTGGAGCTGGATGTTCTGGCGGGTGGTGATGTCGGCGAGGTTGCGCGCGTATTTTTTGGTGAGGTCGCCGATGACGCGGAGCTGGTGCGAGGTGAGCAGGCCGTTGGGCAGGCCGATGCGCATCATGAAGTATTCGGTGGCCTTGCCGACGCCGTCTTTGCCGCCGGTGACGCCAGCGCCGTCGCCCTGGGTGTAGACGCCCCACCACTTGAAGTAGAACTCGGCCCACTCGGGGAGGACGGCGGCGCGGCCTTCGCGTGGCGAACTGGCGGACCTCGTCCCAGGCCTCCCAGGGATTCTTGGCGAGCTTGAGGCGCTCGGACTTCTGGGCCTTGGTCTCCTTGGCGGGCTTTGCGGGGGTGGGGGCCGCGGGCGGTGTGGCGATTTCGGTCATTGGGATTCCGGGGCTTTCGGGGTGCGGTGAGAGTGGGCGAAAATGAAAAGTGCCCACCGAATTTCGTGGGCGCTGGGCTTGTCTGCGGCTTCGTGGTTGGGGGAGCTACGAGGCGAGGCAGGTGCGTCGGCGCACGGCGGCGCAACAACAGAGGGAGCGCGAATTGCTGGTGCGGCCCATGGATGAAGTTTAAGCGGGCGGAGGGGATGCGTCAAGGTAGAAGCAATTCTGCGCGTCTTTCTCGTGTGCTGGTGCGTAAAAGAGAGTGCGTGCCCCACGCCTCAGGAGTAAACCCCACAATGATTTACAACACCAGTTTTCGCTTCAGCGTCGCGCTTGCGGCGTTTGTTGCATTTCCGACCATGATGTTTGCCCAGGCGACCACGGCAGACCCGAACGCGCCGTCGCTGACGGGCGCGGTGCCGCCGAAGACGTGGGTGGACAAGGACACGGGGCACCGGGTGTGGCGGGTGTCGGATGAGCCGCAGTCGGGCGCGTTCTACTTCAACGTGAACGCGTTCACGCCGGACGGCAAGCAGATGGTGTACAACTCGCCGAGCGGGATTATGGTGCTGGACCTGGCGACGATGACGAGCAAGCTGCTGGTGCCGAATCTTGCGCAGCCACCTGCTGCGGCGGCGGATGCTGCTGCGCCTGTGCGTGGGCGCGGCTTTGGCGGGAGGGCGAATGCGATTGTGGTGGGGCATAAGACGAACAGCATCTTCTTTACGCGGACAGACCCGGAGACGCACGCCAACGCGGTGTATAAGGCGGACACGAATACGGGGGTTGTGCGCAAGCTGATCGACCTGCCGCCGCGGGTGTCGATCTCGAGCGTGAATGCGGATGAGACGCTGGGCGCGGGGACGTACAACGGGGCGGATGCGCCGGGCGGCGATCCGAATGCGCCGAATGCGTTCTTGCCGGCTGCGGCGGGCGGGTTTGGCGGGCGGGGCGGTGCTGGGGCGCCTGCGCCGGGGGTGGCGGGGAATGTGGGGGCGACGCCGCAGACCAATGCGGCGCTGGGCGGGGCGAACGTTCAGTCGGACGATAAGGGCGCGATGATGGAGCGGCGGTTGGCGTCGCGGACTCCGGTGGTGCTGTTTACGATCCGGCTGGAACCGGGGCCGAACGGCGAGAAGGCGGGGACGATCAAGCCGCTGCTGCACTCGACGGACTGGATTGGGCATCTGCTTTTCTCGCCGAGCGATCCGCAGCTGCTGATGTACTGCCATGAGGGGATCTGGCAGAAGGTGGACCGGATCTGGTTGATCCATACAGATGGCACGGGCAACACGCTGGTACACAAGCGGACGATGTACATGGAGATAGCGGGCCACGAGTTCTGGGGGCTGGACGGGAAGACGATCTGGTACGACTGGCAGTATCCCAAGGGAGAGGATTTCTTTCTGGCCAGCTACGACCTGGAGACCCACAGGCAGACGGCGTACCACATGCAGCGCAATGAGTGGTCGATCCACTTCAACCTTACGGGCGACCTTTCGCTGTTCTGCGGCGATGGAGGCGATTCGGGGCAGGTGGCGCAGGCGCCGGATGGGCAGTGGATTGAGTTGTTCCGGCCGGAGCTGATCGTGGACACCTCGCCGGCGGGGACTGCGCCGGCATTGAACGAGCCCGGCTTCTTCCAGCCGGGGGTTTTTCACTCGGAGCATCTGGTGAATATGGCGCACCAGAACTACCGGGCGGAGCCGAACCCGAGGTTCTCGCCGGACAAGAAGTATGTGTTCTTTACCAGCAACATGTTTGGACGGAGCTATGTGTTTGCCGCGGAGGTCGCGAAGGCGACGGACCTGAGCGATGCGGTCTCCACGCCGGAGCTGGCGACGAAGTACAACCCGATTATGCCGACGCCGACGACGACGGAGAAGTAGTCCTCAACTCGATGGGCCGGAGCGCGGCCCCTGCGCAGAGAAGGTGCGATACCGGCCCCAGAAGACATAGGCTCCAAGGCCGAAGAACACGAGGAAGGCAAGGTCGCGGAAGAGCAGGTTGCCCGAGGGGCGTCTGGTGACCAAGCGGAAGAGATCGAGCACAAAGAAGACTGCGCCCACACACGCGGCGATGAGGTTTAAGCCTGCCGCAACTCGCAACTGGACTGACTGGGACATAGTTGATGTTCTCAGGCCGGGAGGAGCAGGGCAAGAAAATACTGCCAGAACAGATGGATGCCCGGCTTGGGCGGGCTTGTCGCGCTTCCCGCCCAGCCTGTCGCGCTTTGCGGCCATTCTGATATCCTTCGCCGTTGCCGGAAACTTACCTTAGGCCAGCCCATACACGAAGTACACAGGAGCGTTATGCAACGCCGAAATTTTATTCTCGCCACCGTCCTCTTCGCCCTTTCGCTTTCGCAACATGCGGTGGCGCAGTCCACGCGGACGGTGCAGCAGTTCACCTCGGGATGGCGCTTTCTCCAGGCCGATGCGCCGGGCGCGCAGGAGCCGGCCTTTGACGACTCGTCGTGGAGCAGCGTGACGCTGCCGCACGATTGGGCGATTGCGGGGCCGATCAAGGAGGACGCGCCGACGCGGGGCGCAGGGGCGTTTATGCCGGCGGGGATTGGGTGGTATCGCAAGACGTTCACGGTCCCCGATGCGGACGCGACGCCCGATGCCGCGCGGCGGACGTTTGTGGTGTTCGATGGGGTGGTGGCGAATTCCGACGTGTACCTTAACGGCGCGCTGCTGGGGCATCGGCCGTACGGGTATGTGAGCTTTGTGTATGAGCTGACGCCGCACCTGCATCCGGGCGCGAATGTGATTGCGGTGCGGGTGGACAACTCGCAGCAGCCGGCTTCGCGCTGGTATCCGGGCGCGGGAATAAACCGGCAGGTGCGGTTGGTGACGACGGGCGATGCGCACATTATTCCGTGGGGGACGTTTGTCGAGACGCCGAATGTGACGGCGGCGTCGGCTGCGGTGCATGTGATCAGCACGGTGACCAATGAGTCGGCGACGACGGCGCACCTGGCACTGCGGGTGCGGCTGACGGGGCCGAACGGCGCGGCGGTCGCGGCGAAGGAGATTGAGTCCGACCAGCCGCTGGATGTATCGCCGGGCGCGACCGCGGACCTGGATGTGGATGCGACGGTGCTACATCCCGACCGGTGGGACATCGGCCATGGCGTGCTTTATACGGCGCACGCGACGCTGCTGCGCGATGGCAAGGTGGTGGATAGCGAAGACGTTCCCTTTGGCATACGCGAGTTCCACTTCGATGCGGACCGGGGATTTTTTCTGAATGGGGTGCATCACAAGATCTACGGCGCGGCGGTGCACCAGGATGCGGGGGCGCTGGGCACGGCGGTGCCGCTGGCCGCGTGGGAGCGGCGGCTGACGATTCTGCGCAAGTATGGCGTGAACGCGATCCGCACGGCGCACAACCCGCCTGCGCCGGAGTTCCTCTCGCTGGCCGACCGGATGGGTTTTCTGGTGATGGACGAGATGTTCGACTGCTGGACGGTGGCCAAGAACCAGTACGACTATCATCTCTACTTTCGCGATTGGTACCTGCGCGACACGACGGACACGGTGATGCGCGACCGCAACCACCCGAGCATTATTCTGTGGTCGGCGGGCAACGAGATCCACGACACGCCGCGGCCTGAGGTGGCGCTGCCGATCCTGGCGGCGCTGGTGAAGACGTTCCATCTGAACGATCCGACGCGACCTGTGACGCAGGCGCTGTTCCGTCCCAATGCGAGCCATGACTATGAAGATGGGCTGGCCGACCTGCTGGATGTGGTGGGACAGAACTACCGTCCGGACGAGATACTGGCGGCGCACGCGCAGAAGCCGACGCGCAAGATCATTGGCACGGAGAACACCCACGAGCGCTCGCAGTGGGTGCCGGTGCGCGACCATCCGGAGTACTCGGGCGAGTTCCTTTGGGCCGGGATCGACTATCTGGGCGAAGGGGGGACGTGGCCGACGATTGGGTCGGGCTCGGGGCTGATCCTGACGACGGGGTTGCCCCATGCGCGCGCGTTCGAGCGGCAGAGCTGGTGGACGGGCGCTCCCATGGTGGCAGTGGTGCGCAAGGCCGCAGTGGTGGCTCCGGCGGCGATCGATCCGGGCTACGCGAATGCGACGACGATGAACCAGGCTGCGGAGCCGGTTGCGCCTGCGACAGGTGTGACTGCGCCGGGCGCGGCACGGCCACCGCGTCCGCCGGCGGCACCTGCGGTGCCACGTTTCTCTGAGCCGCTGCTCTCGGACTGGACGCCGAAGGACCTGACGCCGCACACTGAGAACCTGGAGGTTTACACCAACGCGGAGGAGGTCGAGCTGTTCCTCAACGGCAGGTCGCTGGGGACGCAGAAGCTCCATGCGGATGCGAGCCCGATTACGTATGCGGTCCCGTTCGAGCCGGGGACGCTGAAGGCTGTGGCGCGGAGCAAGGGCCGGGTGGTTTCGACGCAGGAGTTGAAGACGGCGGGCAAGCCGGCGCGGCTGGTGTTTGCGGCGGATGCGCCGGCCAAGCCGCTGACGCCGGAATGGAACGACGTGCGCTACCTCACGGCGACGCTGGTGGACGATGCGGGCACGCCGATTCCCGACTCGACTACCGTGGTGCATTTCGCGGCGACGGGGCCGGTGGCGATTGTGGGTGTGGACAACGGCAACCTGATGGACCACGACTCGTTTGTAGGCGCGGTCCGGAAGCTGTACGAGGGGAACGCAGTTGCGATTGTGCGGGCCACGGCGGGCTCAGGGGCGATTACGGTGACGGCGACGGCGGATGGGGTTGCGCCGGCGTCGGTGAAGCTGAGCGCGGGGCCGGTGGCGGGGGAGGATCCGGCGGTAGCGCAGGCGGTTGGGGGAAGGAGTTTTTAGGGGCGCTACTTGCCGGCGAAGGGGGAGTTTTCGGCGGTGCGGCAGCGCAGCGCGAAGAGGCAGAAGCGTTCCTGATCGCGGCGCACGCCGGCCTCGGCGTCGGCTTTGGGCGTCTGGCGTCTCACTTCTTCGAGCAGGATGGAGTGCCACAGATTCTCGGGATCGGGCGGGCCGCTTTCGGTCTGCAGGATGCTCTGCTCCTCGCGCGCCTGCTCCAGCCGTGAGTGATAGGCGCCCAGCAGATTGCACGCGCGCTGGATGCCGCTCGCATTTTCGCCATCCCTGCCGGCAAGCGCGAAGAATGTCTCGATGATGTTCTCGGCGGAGAAGATGGTGCGGCTGTCGCCGCGCTCGCTGCGCAGCGCGCCGGATACGCAGCTCAGGTAGCGAAAGTAGGAAGCGTACTCCGACTCCTTGCCATGCTCCTTGAGGTAGCTGTCCGCCTGCTGCAGGATGTGCGAACGGTTCTCCGGGCGCTTGCCGGGTGCAACGACCATGTCTTCGTCCTCATGCACCAGGAGGTCGAAGTCGCCGCGATAGCTGGCGCAGTCTGTGTTGTCGCCGCAGAGGTTGTTGGGAGGCATCCATTGCTGCTGGGCGCTGAGATTGCGGCAGGAGAGGGAGAGGATGAGGAGGGAGAGTAGGGGGAAGAGATTCCCAAAACGAAAAAGCTGAGAGCCAGAAAATGTTTTCACCATAGACCCCACATGGATTGACGCTCTGTTCCGCTGTAGAATGTCGCCGATTGTTGCTGGGAAATAGTATAGTTCCCGGCGTGGGCGAAACCGAGCAATTTTGCGCACACTGGAAAGCCGCAAGAGCCCGCTGCGTTTACGGTGCAGTTGCGGACAGTTCAGCGTGTAATCGAACAAAGCAGATACACTTCCGACACTATGGATTCGTCCAATATGCTCACTCGCCGCCAATTTCTCGCCACCTCGGCCGCCGCATCGCTGGCGCGTCCCATGCTTGCGCAAACCGCTAAGCCCATCCCCTTTATCGATTCGCATGTGCATGTGTGGAAGACGGACCCCGCGTTTCCGTTTGCGGCGGGGGCGCATCCTTCGCCGGCGGACGCGTCGGTGGAGATGCTGCTGGATCTGATGAAGGCGAACGACGTCGAGCGGACGGTGCTGATCCAGGTGATCCATTACAAGTGGGACAACAGCTATCTGGCGAGCGTGCTGAAGCGGTATCCGAAGACGTTCCATGGGGTGTGCCGGGTGAATCCGGAGGACGCGAACGCGCCGGATGAGCTGAGGCGGCTGACGGAAGAGCAGGGGTTTCGCGGAGTAAGGCTGAGTCCTGCGGCGGGGCCGGGCGGGGACTGGATTAAGGGGCCGCTGATGGCTCCGCTGTGGCGGCGGTGCGCGCAGCTGAAGGTGCCGATGACGCTGCTGATTCCGGTGACGCGGCTGCCGGAGCTGCATCCGTTGATTGACGCGAATCCGGACCTGCAGGTGGTGATCGACCATATGGCGGACTCGCCGCTGGACCATCCGGAGCAGCTGGAGCTGCTGCTGGCGCTGGCGAAGTATCCGAAGGTGTTTGTGAAGATCTCGCACATGTGGTCGCTGTCGAAGGAGGCGTATCCGTATGCGGATGCGGCGGTGCAGGTGAAGCGGCTGTACGACGTGTTTGGGGCGACGCGGTTGATGGCGGGGACAGACTATCCGATCTCGTTGCCGAAGCAGAGCTACGCGCAGACGGTGGCGCTGTGGCGGGAGCACATGGACTTCCTGCCAGTGCAGGACCACGCGCAGATTCTTCACGAGACGGTGCAGGAGGTTTGGCCGTTTGGGGTGTAGTCGTGAAATGTCGGCGGAGTTTTCTTTGTCCGGCTGTGGGGTATGAGGGAGAGCGGTTTTCGATTTCAGCTGTCAGCGATCAGCGGTCGGCTTAGTTCAGGCTAATACTTCGGGATGGTCGGGTCGATGCGGTCGGCCCAGGCGAGGATGCCGCCGGCCAGGTTTTCGACGTGCTGGAAGCCGGCGTTTTTGAGGATGAGTGCGGCTTTTTGCGAGCGCGCGCCGGAGCGGCAGTGGATGACGATCTCGCGGTCTTTTTGCGGAGCGAGTTCGGCGATACGCTGCTCGAGTCTGGCCGACGGGGATCAGGGGCGCGCCGAGGTTGGCGATGGGGACCTCGTGCGGCTCGCGCACGTCGAGGAGGAAGAAGTCTTCGTGCGCGTCGAGTTTGCGCTTGAGGGTTTCGACGGAGATCTGCGGGATGCCATCGACGACGGGCGCGTCGGCGACGGCCTTGTTGCTTGCGACTTCGAGCGGGCCGACGGCGGTGGGCTTCTCGATGCCGCAGAACTGGTCGTAGTCGATGAGTTGCGTGATGGTGGGGTGCGTGCCGCAGGCCGGGCAGTCGGGGTTCTTGCGCAGCTTCAGCGTGCGGAACTGCATGGTCAGCGCGTCGACCAGCAGCAGACGACCGACGAGCGTGTCGCCGATGCCGAGGATCAGCTTGATGACCTCGGTGGCCTGGATGACGCCGACGAGGCCGGGCAGGATGCCGAGCACGCCGCCCTCCGCGCAGGAGGGGACGAGGCCCGGCGGCGGCGGCTCGGGATAGAGGCAGCGGTAGCACGGGCCTTCTTCGGTGGCGAAGACGCTGGCCTGGCCCTCGAAGCGGAAGATGGAGCCGTAGGCGTTGGGCTTGTGCCGGAGCAGGACGCAGGCGTCGTTGACCAGGTAGCGGGTCTGGAAGTTGTCGGTGCCGTCGGCGATGACGTCGTAGTCCTTGAAGATTTCGAGCGCGTTGGCGCTGGTGAGCATGGTGTTGTGCTTGACGACGTTGAGGTAGGGGTTGAGGCCCTTGAGCATCAGCTCGGCGGAGTCGACCTTGAGCTTGCCGACGGTGGCGGTGGAGTGGATGATCTGGCGCTGCAGGTTGCTGGCGTCGACGATGTCGAAGTCGACCAGGCCGAGCGTGCCGACGCCGGCGGCGGCGAGGTAGAGCGCGAGCGGCGCGCCGAGGCCGCCGGTGCCGACGCAGAGGACCTTGGCGGCCTTGAGCTTCTGCTGGCCCTCCATGCCGACCTCGGGCAGGATGAGGTGGCGCGAGTAGCGGGAGATCTCGTCGTTGGAGAGCTTGGGGAGTGCGGTTTCTGCTAGGGTTGCGGTTGCCATTGTCGTTGTCCTTCGCCCGCGTCGGCGGGCATTCAATACCAAGCGAGTTACAAATAGATTCGATGCAGCCAGGAATAAGTTACAAATTGCGCGAACGCGCCTTCGCCTGGACGGCTAGTCACCCGCCGGCGATGGAGGGGATGATGGTGAGTTCGTCGCTCTCCTTCGCCGGTGTGGCTTCCTTGGCGGGCAGGTAGCGGATGTCGTCGTCGTTGAGGTAGATGTTGACGAAGGAGCGCAGCTTGCCGTCGCCGGTGTAGAGGTGCTGGCGCAGCGCGGGATATGCGCCGGTGAGCTGCTCCAGCGCGTCGCCGACGGTTGCGCCGGGGACGCTGACGGTCTGCTCTCCGCCGGTGTACGCGCGCAGCGGCGTGGGGATGTGGATGTTCATGCCGGTTCCTCTCTGTTGCATTGCAATCTCGCTGCTCTTTCATCTCAATCTCGACCGGCTCGTCGATGAAACTGCTTGTCTTCCTCGCCGGTGCCGGTCAGCAGGAACGAATTGGTAACTTTGCGGTGCCTTTTTCCACGCTGGTGATGACGTAGGAGCAGCCGACCCAGTGCGCCTCGGCGAAGTCGGTCGGCGACCACATGCGCCGGGTGGTCCGGGTGCGAGTGGTAGAAGCCGACGATATCGAAGCCCAGCTTGCGCGCCTGGCGCTGGATGGCGACCAGCTCCTCGGGCGCGATGTTGTAGCGGTTGTGCGCGGAGTCGGTGCGGGTGTTGCCGGCGCGGACGAGTCTCGCGGACGTGGTTGCCATCGGCGTGGCGCATGCCCAGCAGCACGCCGCAGCACTCGTGCGGATAGGTCTCTTCGCCGTGCGCGCGCAGGGCCTCGTAGTCGGCATAGCTGAGCTTCAGCATAGCGGTCAGCCTTCCTGCCAGAAGCGTTCGCTGAGGTACTTGTCCGCGGAGTCGCAGAGGATGGTGACGATCACGGCCTCGCGTCCGGCGCGGGCCTCCTGCTCGGCGATCTGCAGCGATGCGGCGACGGCCCCGGCGGCCGAGACGCCGACCAGCAGGCCATCGTGCCGGCCAAGCTCCTTCGCCATCTCGTAGGCGCGCTCCGTCTCCATAAAGATGTTGCCGTCGGCGAGCGCGGGGTCGTAGATGGGCGGCACGATGGCGGTGGCCATGTGCTTGAGGCCTTCGAAGCCGTTGAAGGGCGAGTCGGGCTGCATGGAGATGCACTGGATCGCCGGGTTCAGCTCGCGCAGGCGGCGCGTGGTGCCCATAAACGTCCCGCTGGTGCCGAGGCCGGCGACGAAGTGGGTCACCTGGCCCTCGGTCTGCTGCCAGATCTCGTTGGCGGTGGTGCGGTAGTGCGCCTTCCAGTTCTGGTCGTTGCCGTACTGGTCGGCGTAGAAGTAGCGGTCGGGCTCGGCGGCGACGAGCGCGCGCGACCTTGCGGATGGCGCCGTCGGAGCCGTCGGCGGGGTCGGTCCAGACGACCTCCGCGCCATAGGCGGCGAGGATATTTTTGCGCTCGGCGGAGACGTTCGACGGGACGCAGAGCGTGACGGGAAAGCCAAGCGCGGCGCCCAGCATGGCGTAGGCGATGCCGGTGTTGCCGCTGGTGGCGTCGAGCAAGTCCGCGGCCCTTGCTGCCGGGCTTCTGGTGGAACTGGAGCAGGCCGCGGCGCTCGGCGTCGAGCACGATGGCGGAGGCGGCGCGGTCCTTGACGGAGCCGCCGGGGTTGGCCCACTCGGCCTTGCCCAGGATCTGGACGCCGGGCAGGTGCGCCGTCAGCCGCTCCAGACGGAGCAGCGGGCGTGTTGCCGATGCGTTCGATCAGGGTCGCTCCCAGGGAGCGGGTCGTGGCGATCATCAAAGTTCCCTTCATTCCTGTGCAGCTTGCGTCTCCTGCTTCTGGCTGCGCGCGCCGTGCCGTTTGAAGCGCTGGCAGCGGATGTGCGACAGTTAATTCGAGTCTAACCTTATCGAAACCTATGGCAAAGAAGACCCTCGTCCCAAACTTCACCGAAGCGCTGGCAACCCTCGCCGGACATCAATTTGATGTCTCTTCGGCGCGCGACGGTTCAGGCGCGGCCTCCAAGGCCTTCCAGGTGCGCAAGTACGGTGTCGCGGCGGAGATTGCGGCGGCCCCGGATGGCGACCACGCTGGTGCTGGCGCGGCCGGGCTGGCTGCTGGGCGGGCGAGATTGCGCGGCTGCTGGACCGCGGCTACCAGAAGTTTCTGAAGACGCCGAAGCTGGAGATTCCGGCGACGGCGGACCACCTGCGGGCGATCCACGAGTTCAGCGAAGAGCTGAAGCAGGCCGCGGGCGCGACGAGCTTGTACAACGAGTCGCTGGGGACGACGAGCGACCGGTATATGTACGACCGGGTGAAGGGGCGGGAGTAGCATCGAAGACGGTCGTTCGCCTTCGCGAACGATACCCCACCCTGCCACGATGAAACCGTGTCGAGGATGGGGCACCCAGCTAGATGGGCCACCCGGTTATTTGCTGCGTTCGCGTTGGAGTTCGCGGTAGGCGTCGCTTTTGCCGATGTTGCGGGCGCGGGCGACTTGCTTGAGGGCGTCTTTTTCGGTGAGGCCCTGCTTGGTGAGCGTGCGGACCTCGGCGGCGATGGTGGTGGCGGCGGGTTCGGCTGCGACGGAAGCTGGCTGCGGGGGTGAAGAGCAGGACGATCTCGCCGCGGACGGTGGCGCGGGCGGCGAGCGTGGCGCGGACTTCGCTGACAGCCCCGCGCAGGAACTCCTCGTGGAGCTTGGTGAGCTCGCGGGCGACGACGATGTGCTGCGCGGGGCCGAAGATGGCCTCGATGTCGGCGAGGGTGTGCGAGAATGCGGTGGGGGGCTTCGTAGAAGATCTGCGCGCCGGCTGGAGTGGGCGGTGCGGAGAGCTTCGAGCGCGGTGCGCCGCTGGCCTTCTTTTGCAGGGAGGAAGCCGTGGAAGGTGAAGCGTTCGAGGTTGGCGTCGGGCCGGCGTCGCTGGTGGGGGAGTTGCCTAGCCCGCTGGCGATGAGGGCGCTGATGGCGGCGTTCGCGCCGGGGATGGGGAAGACGGGGACGCCGGCGGCGATCGCGGCGGCCGCGATCTGGCCGCCGGGGTCGGCGATGCCCGGGGTTCCGGCGTCGCTGACGACGGCGATGCGGGCGCCGGCTTTGAGTTCGGCGACGAGCTCCGCGGCGCGGCCGGCCTCGTTGTGCAGGTGGTAGCTGACCGTGGGGGTGCGGATGTCGAAGTGGTTCAGCAGCTTCTGCGTCTGGCGGGTGTCCTCGCAGGCGATGCGGTCGGCGGAACGCAGGACGCGCAGCGCGCGGAGGGTGATGTCTTCGAGGTTGCCGATGGGCGTGGCGACGAGGTAGAGGCCCGGGGCGAGAGGACGGTCGGGTGCGCTGCCAGCGGATGATTCTTCGTGCTCTTGATCCGCGCTCATCCGTGTTCATCCGTGCGTCGGTCTTCGTAGTTGGTTTCGGCGCTTAGGCTACGACTCTTCGACGCTTGCGCACGCGGCGGCTCTGGTTCAGCAGGCCCATCGACTGCGAGAGGTTCTGCGGGGTGACGATGCCGACGATGCGCTCGCCCTCCATCACGGGGACCAGCTGCGCGCCCTGCTCGCCCATGATGCGGCGCAGCGTCTTGACCAGCGAGTCGTCGGGCAGCGCGGTCTGGAAGCTGCGGGTCATCACGCCCTGCACGTAGCTGTTGCCGTGGGTGGCGAGCGCCTCGACGATGTTCTGCCGGGAGACGGCGCCGACCAGATTGCCGCCGCGCACCACGGGGAAGACATCCTGCAGCGTATGCACGGCGCGCTGCAGCGCGTCTTCGAGCGTGTCCGAGGCGGAGAGCGTGCTGAACTGGGTCAGCATCACATCGCGCATGCGCACCGTGTCGACGTCGCTCTGGACCAGCAGGCCCTGGCTCTCCATGTGCGCGCCGAGCAGCACGAACGGCGCCCATGAAGACCAGCCAGAGGTTGTTCAGCAGAATGCCCGCGACCACCAGTGCGATGGCGATCCAGCTGGCCCAGCGTGCGTGCTGCGGCCGGAGCTGAGCCTCGCGCCGAGGCCCGCGCCGAAGCGGTTGGCCATGCGGCGCTCCTTGCCCTCGGGCGACGGGCGCGGTGAATGCATCGCGGAAGACGCGGCCGCCATCCAGCGGAGAGGCGGGCAGCAGGTTGATGGCGCCGAGCAGAAGGTTGAGCCAGACCAGGGCGCGCAGCAGGTGCGTGGGCGCAATCCAGGGGCGGTCGATGAGATTGATGCCGGGCGCGCCGGCCGAGCACGATGGCGGCCAGCAGCAGGCCGAAGCCGATGCTGGCGATGGGGCCGACGACGGCCATGCGCCGCTGGATCGCGGGTTCGGCGGCGCGCTCGGTGGCGTCGAGGGTGGCGTAGGTGAAGAGGCCGCCGGTGGGCAGCAGCAGGATGCCGCGCAGGTCCAGGCCGAACCATGCGGCGGCCAGCGCGCGGGCGACCTCGCGCACCAGCCACGGCGAAGAGCAGCATCAGCCACAGCGCGAAGACGCGGCCGTTGTCGGCGCCCGGCGAGCGAGCCAGCGCCCATGGCCACGCGCGAGCAGGAGCAGAAAGAACGCATGGATGCGCACGTCCACTCCGAAGTACCGGCCGAGGGGGAAGCTCCATCCGCGCATGGCTTTATTGTATGCGCTCGCGGTTAAGGTGGTACGAATGCGAAAGACGACCGCGGATTTGCGCGGATGAACGCGGATTAAAGACAACAATTAAGGATGAGCAAATCAATTCTGGATGTGCGCAGGTTGGTCATCTCTATTCCTGACTGTCTTGTTTTTATCCGTCTTGATCCGCGTGATCCGCGGTCGGTTTTGAGTTGCTGTGATAATGGTCGGATGCGCGTCATTGCCGGGACCTATCGTTCGCGTTCGCTGGTTGCGCCGCGCGGGGCGGCGACTCGGCCCACCAGCGACCGGCTGCGCGAGACGCTGTTCAACATTCTTGCGCCTGCGCGTGCAGGGATGCCGCTTCGCCGACTTATGCCGGCACCGGCGCGGTGGGGATCGAGGCGCTCAGCCGTGGCGCGGCGCAGTCTGGTTCGCGGAGCGGGCAGACGCCGGCGCTGGCGGCGATCCGGGCGAATTTGAAGGCGCTGAAGATCGCGCAGGGATTCGCGATCGAGGAGCGCGGCGTGGGCGCTCTGCTGGAGCGGATGGTGAAGGCTGCGAGCTAAGGCGGACAGAACGCTGGATGCTGGTCGTTTCCTCGATCCGCCGTGGGAGGCAAGGCGGAGTATGCGGCGACGCTGCGAACTGCTGGGCAGCGCGCGGGGCGGTGATGCTCGCGCCGGGCGCGCTGGTCATCGCCGAACACAGCAGCAAGCTGCCGCTGGCCGCGCGCTACGGAGCGCTCGCCGCAGACGCGCACGCTGAAGCAGGGGGATGCGGCGCTGAGTTTCTATGCGGTCGGCTAGCTGAAGCCGCCACCAGTGTGCGCGCCGGTGCGCAGATCAACGCTGAACTCCACATCTTTGTTGGTGGTCATGTTCCAGCCGAAGCCGCGCAGGGTGTCGTCCTCAATGCCTGTCGAGGCGCAGCGCCCTCCCAGCTCAGTCGCGCGGTCTGCCAGGCGAGCCCCTGCGTGCCCCACGCCAGCAGCGAGTGGAAGCCCGCGAAGATCAGCAGGCTGTGCGCGGGCAAGGGCAGTACCTCGGCGACGGGCTTCAGCGGGATGTGGGTGGAGCGCTCGGGCGCGGTGGTGTCGATGACGTAGGCGTAGCCGCCGGCGACGGCGCATAGCTCGCGCGGGTTGGGGCAGGGATAGATGCCGGTGGGCATCGAGGGGTCGGTGAATCCCAGCGCGCAGGTGGCGAGGAATGTGCCGCCAGCTCGCGGGATGCACCAGCACCAGCAGCGCGCCGCGCGCCAGCGCGTCTTCTTCGCCTGCGACTGAATGGGGGTAGGTGAACTGCCGGGCGGGCGCGATCAGCGGGGGTTTGGCGAGAATCTCGGCGCGCCATGCATGAGGGAAGGCCATGGCTGCATCGACCGAAGCCATCAGCGCACCGCGTTGAGGGCGTGCGGCACGGCGACCGCCCGGGCGACGGGGCGGGGGATGGAGTCGAGCGCCTGGGCGATGTCGGCGAGCAGGTCGTCGATGTCTTCGCAGCCGGCGCTGAGGCGGATGAATCCTTCGGAGACAGCGTCGCCGCCCCAGCGGGCGCGGCGTTCGGCGGTGGTGGAGATGCCGCCAAAGCTGGTGGCCTCGGTGATGAGCTTGGAGGCGCTGAAGAAGGCCTCGGCGGCGGCGCGGTCGTGCAGAATGAAGCTGAGCACAGGGCCGAAGTAGCGCATCTGGCGCGCGGCGAGCGCGTGGCCGGGATGCGTGGGCAGGCCGGGGTAGAGGACGCGTTCGACCTCGGGGCGGGTGGCGAGGAACTCCGCGATGCGCTGGGCGTTACTGCAGCTTTTTTCGAGGCGGAGCGGGAGGGTGGCGATGGAGCGCAGGGCGAGCCACGCCTCCATGGGGCCGACGACGCCGCCGGTGAGGGTGCGCCAGCGGTCGATCTTCTCGTACAGCTCGGGGTCGCGCACGGCGACGTGGCCGAGCAGGAGGTCGCTGTGGCCGGTCATGGACTTGGTGTCGGAGGAGACGGAGAAGTCCGCGCCGAGGGCGAGCGGGCGCTGGCCGAGCGGCGTGGCCGTGGTGTTGTCGACCGCGACCAGTGCGCCCTGCGCGGTGCGCGCGCTGGCTGAGCGCGGCGATGTCGCAGATGTCCATGGTGGGGTTGCTGGGGGTCTCGATCCACAGCAGCCGCGCGCCTTCGAGCAGTTCGCCCTGCGCGTCGTTGGCGGTGGGGGCGAAGCGCAGGATGATGCCCATGTCGGCGAAGTACTCGCGCATCAACATGCGCGCGGTGTAGTAGGAGTTGGTGGGCATCACGGCGATGTCGCCGGGGCGCAGCACCGCGCCGAAGACGGCGGAGATGGCGGCCATGCCGGAGGCGAAGACCAGCGCGCTGGCGGCGTAGCTCTCGCCGCGAGGGCAACTGGCCGGACTCCATCTGCGCGATGGCGTTTTCCAGCTCGGTCCATGTGGGGTTGTGCGAGCGCGCGTAGCTGTAGCCGGTCTGCGAGATCTCGCCCGGCGCGTGGAAGGGCCCGGCAAAGACCGGACCGGCGTGCAGCGGCTCGCCTGGGACCGCCGGCGTCAGGGTGGAGCGGATCGACCTTGGTTGCGTCGCGCAATTTTTCGGGCATGAGTGGAATTCTAGAGCAGTTTGCCGCTCTTGCGTCGATTGGAAGACGGTGCAGTGCGGTTTTTTCTCTGGAGAGAGGGCTGCGGGGCGTCGCTGGCGTAGCCTGCGTCTTCCGTAAAATCGGCCTTTAGCGCCTCTTTGCGAAGTGCTCCCAACCGCCAGGCTTGAGGGCGCGTTCGTGCCCGTTGGCGTCAATGAGGGTGACCGTGTTGCCCCGCGTCAGGCGGCCGATGCGCGTGATGGGGACGCCGGCGAGGCTGCGCGGCATGCGTATGCCGGGGGGCGCGGCGAAGAGCAGTTCGTAGTCCTCGCCGCCGTCCAACGCGAGTTGCAGCGGCTGGGAGGCTTGCAGCGCAAGCGGATGGATGGGCAGGGCCGCGGCATCGATCTCGCGCGCCCACTTGCGACTCGTGGCACAGGTGGGTGAGGTCGGTGGAGAGGCCGTCGCTGAGGTCGATGGCGGCGGTGGCGAGGCGGCGGCGCAAGCAGCGCGAGGCCGGCCGCGATGCGGGGTTCGGGGTAGAGGTGGGGGTGGGCGACGGAGCTGGGTGGGCCTCTTCTTCCCGCCCAGCCGCCAAGGCTTCCAGCTCGGCTGCCGCGCCGCCCAGTGCGCCGGTGACGTACAGCAGGTCCCCCGCCCGCGCCTCGCTGCGGCGCAGAGCGCGCCCGGCCGGGGCCGACCCCACCAGCACGATGTCCGCCAGCACCAGCCCATCCGGCGACTCGGCGGTGTCCCCGCCCGCCAGCGGCACATCGAACTGCGCGGCCAGACTCCGCAGGCCCGTAAAGAACCGCTCGACCCACGCGCGGTCCGTTGCGGGTGGCGAGCATCTCCGCAGGCAGCGCGAGCGACAGGAAGGCGGCCAGCGGTCGCGCTCCCATGGCGGCCAGGTCGCTGAGTCCGCGCGCAAGCGCCCGGTGGCCGACCGACTCCGGCGGATGCCAGTCGCGGCGGAAGTGGCGGCCTTCGAGCGAGAAGTCGGTGGTCACCAGCACCTCGTGGCCGCGCGGCGGGCGCAGGATGGCGCAGTCGTCGCCGATGCCAAGCGCCACACCGCCCCGGGAGGGCCGGCCGCCCGGCCTCTGCTCCCACCCCGACCGGATGCGCTCGATCAGCGCCAGCTCGCCCCATGCTCTCGTCATCGTGAGGCCAAGGATACCGCGCAGACGCATACCTTCAGCCCGCACGCGGCGATGAGACAGCGAAACCAAGGCCGCATCGGGCGATTTTTCCGGGAAACCTGCAACTTCCCGGTAGTTTGGGCCGCAAATCGCATTGCGCCCACCTCCCTTGGCTGTTAAATATCTGGGGTAATGTCCAAGAGGGACGGATAGTTCGGGCACGCAATCGCGAACGCGATTGCCCCAGAGTCGGTCTGCCCAGACAATCCCTCTCTCCGCGCCACTCTCCCCCGTGTCCCTGCGGAGATGGTCAATTCAGGGCACAGGGCTTCGGTTTGACTCTGAAGAGCTTCAGCCTGAAGAAGCGCTACTACATCGTGCTTGTCAGCCGCGACGAGACTGGCAACCTGCGCAAGGTGCCGCTGCCGCTGCACTACGCCTACGTCTTTGTGGCCGCCGCGGTGATCGGGACGTTCACATCGCCGGGCTGGCCGGCTCGTACTCGCGCATGCTGATCAAGACCGCGCGCTTCAACCAGCTGCGCAACGACCACGACTCGCTGCAGAAGGACTATGCCCACCTGGAGAAGCAGGCGCACGAGAAGGACATGCAGGCCGCGTCGCTGGGCTCGCTGGCCACCGAGGTCTCCGCGCTCTACGGGCTGACCGCGAGCAAGCTGGCCGCGCCCATGGGCCACGTCGCGGGCCAGGACTGCGCAGCCGGCCGCGTCCACGGTGGCGGGCGCGCTGCTGCCGGACATCTGCTGCGAACTTCACCGATGCCAGCTACTACAAGTCGCTCGACACCTTCTACAGCCTGCGCAACTCGGCGCTCAGCGGCGCGGCGACCGCGCGCCATCGACGGGGTCGCGGGGCTGGGCACGCTCTCGGCAACCGGCGGCATCGACCTGCCCATCGACGCGCCGAACCTCTGGCCGGTGATCGGACCCATCACCAGCAGCTTCGGCCAGCGCGAAGACCCCGTCACAGGCAACGGCGAGGGCGAGTTCCACACCGGCATCGACATCTCCGCCCCCATGGGCACGCCTATCCGCGCCACCGCGGACGGCACCGTGAAGTCGGCGGAGATGGAGAGCGGATACGGCCGCGAGGTCATCATCGACCACGGCCACGGCATGGAGACCTGCTACGCGCACATGTCCGGCTTTGCCGTCATGGCCGGCCAGACGGTGGTGCGCGGGCAGGTGATCGGCTACGTCGGGATCAGCGGACGCACCACAGGCGCGCACCTCCACTACGAGGTCCGCATCCGCAACACGCCGGTGAACCCACACAAATACCTGCACGCCACGCTGGCATCCTTAAGCACAGAGAAGGCTGGGCTGTAACAAGATTCGGGAATCAGTCAAGAAAAGAAGCCCCATGGCTCGTTCGAGCCCTGGGGCTTTTTCAATTCCAGCGCCTTTTCTATTCTGGCCGGCTATTTGCCCGTGTAGGTCACGTGCCAGACGCTGCGGCTGCCGTCGTCGGTGACGAAGAGCGAGCCGTCGTTGGCGACCGCGACGCCCACCGGCCGTCCCCACACCTGGCCATCCGGGGTGACGAAGCCGGTGAGGAAGTCGTCATACTCGCCGGTGGCGTGGCCGTCGCTGCATGGGGATGCGGATGACCTCATAGCCAGCCCGGTTGGCGCGGTTCCAGCTGCCATGCTCGGCGGCGAAGGCGTCGCCGCTGTAGGCTGGCCGGGAACTGAGACTTCGTGACGCGGGTAGAAGGTCATCTCCAGCGAGGCCATGTGCGGCTGCACCAGCACGTCCGGCGTGAGCACCTTGGCGGACAGGTCCACCCGCTTGCAGCTCAGTCGCCTGCATCGTGGTGAGCGGCGCGGTCAGCTGCGGATTCGGGCCGGTGCCGTTGGCGCAGGGATCCGGCAGCCGCGGGTCCTGGTGTCCGCCCATGTAGTACCACGGCCAGCCGAAGAAGCCGCCCTCGGGCACGCAGGTGACGTAGTCGGGGACGAGGTGGTTGCCCAGGTTGTCGCGCTCGTTGGTCGAGCACCACAGCTCGCCTGTCGTCGGGTTGACCGCCTCGCCGACGCAGTTGCGGATGCCGTGCGCGTAGACCTCGACGAACTTGCCCTCCGGCGTGTACTCCAGCACATCGGCGCGGTGGAACTCGCGCGGATGGGTATCGGCGTCGTCGACGTTCGAGCCCGAGCCGACCGAGACCAGCATGTGCTGCGCCGTCCTTCGGTGAAGACGACGTCGCGCGTCCAGTGGCCGCCGCCGGTGAGCTGCGCGTAGCCGGGAATGTCGGGCACGATGGTCTCCGCCGGCCCGGTCGCATGCAGGTCGCCGGAGTGGTATGGGAAGCGCTGGACGGTGGTGGCGTTGCCGATGTAGACGTATCGGGGATTGTCGGCCGGATAGAACGCAATGCCGAAGGGGTGGTCGAGGCCGGTGGCGAACTGCTCGATCTGCGCGGCCTTGCCGTCTGCGCCGACGCCGCGCAGCACGAAGACGATGCCCGCGCCCGAGTCGGCGAGGAAGAGGTCGCCGTTGGGCGCGACCCGGATGAGCCGCGGCTCGGTGAAGGTGCCGGCGGCTGCGCGCCATGTGCTCCACGTTGTCGGCGCGCTGCATGGGGGCGTTGTCGCCGCCCGCGTACAGCGTCACCTTGAAGCCCGCGGGCGCAATGGGCCACGCATCGGCCGGCCGCGGAATCACACGCGGCTGGTTCTGCACCGACTCATCCGGATTGGGCTGCGGGCAGATCGGCCACGCGTGATCTTGTGCCGGATGCCGGGCTGCTGCTGGTTCCAGTCGGTGAAGGCTGCCTGGCCGGTCAGCACTGGACCGGTGGCCTGGGCGTGCATGGTCATTGGGGAGAGCAGGGAGATGACAAGGGCGAGTGCCGAGACTGGGGAAGACGCTGAAAGACGCATTGGGAAACAATTCTCCTTTTGAAACTCACGACTGTTTAGATGCTACCCCGCCGCGCTCCACTCCACATCCTGTGTCCGCTTATCGCCCATTCTTAGGCTGCCTTGGCCGCCGGACCGCGAAAGTTCTTTACCGCGAAGATGGTCAGCACGATAAATGCGAGCAGCGCGACCAGTTGCGCAATCTTGAACGGCGGCTCCGAATTGGTCGGCGCCAGCGCATGCAGGGCGGGAACCTTCTCGAAGCTCTGCACGATGAACACGAAGACGTTGAAGTAGAGTGCAATGGACGCGCTGCTGGCGAAGATGCCGCGCCAGTGGCCGGAAAGGTGAAACAGATACAGCGCCGCCACCGCGACCGCCAGAGCGACCAGCGACAGGATCCCAAGCTTGATCCCGGGCGTGATCCCATGGAAGGGAAACAGAAACCCCGTCACACTGGTGGCGACCGTAGTAAGAAGAAACAGGCCGGTCAGGAGCGGGTAGAGGCGGTTGGCGATCAGGCCCAGGAGGACGATCAGGCCCGAGCCGATGCCGATGAGGCTCAGGGCGACGTGGAACGCGGTGAAGACGGGGAGACTCATACCGAGGGTCATGGCGGTGGTTCCTTTCAATTGAATGGGTGCATCAGGGCCCTACGGCGTTTGCGTTACTCTGACCCGCGTCGGGCTGGCCGAGCGCCGGGCCGGCGGCGCTCTCCGGCGAGGCAATCTGCCTCACCAACTGGAGCGGCACGCTGGCCGTCATCACGGCGCGCTCCTTATGCTGTTCGATTTTAATGGAAGCGGAGAACTTGCTGACGGCCTCAGCGTCGGACGGCTCGCTCTGCGCCTCGACCTTGGGCTGGATCGTCCGGACCAGCTGCAAGAGCGCGTTCAACGCCTCTGCGGAGCTGGCCGCATCGGCCTCGTTGGGCGCGATCTCCTCCACGCGGAGATGGAGCGCGTCCAGGCCGTAGCGCAGGCTGGCCACGAAGGTGGTGTCCTCGGGGAGCGGAAGCTGCAGGCCGAAGACGCTGATGCGGCCATTCTCGGAGAAGGGCAGGCCGACGTGCCCGATGCCCCACGCACTCGAGAGCAGCGGCACGTCGCGGTAGCGCGCGGCCAGCAGCGACGACCCGGAGAAGGGCGACGCCGCAGCGCGATAGCGGTCCAGCATGGCGTGGATCTGCTCCGGCGTGGGCATGTTGGATGCGGCGATGGTGTCGTAGCCGAGCTGGGCGATCCTCAGCTGCCGGCCCTCGATGGGGATGGTGTAGATGGTGTGGTCGGCGTAGTCCTCTTCGGAGACTGCGATGGTTTGCAGATAGCTCGCCAGCCGCGCGCCGTCGAAGCGCCCCTCAAAGACCTCCGAGTACGCGACCGGGCCGTTGGGGCCGCGGGGGTCGTCCATTCTGTGCAGGGCGAAGGCCGCAGCGTCGAGGTCGCGCTCGGGGACGATGCCCGGTGGCGTCCACGAAGTGCTGGTACTCCGGGCTGCGCGTGACGGGGGTGCGGTCGAAGTGGGTGGCGAGGCGGAGGGGCTTCAGGTTGGCGTAGACGATCGCGTCGGATTCCGGCAGCAGCCGCGCGACCTCGGGCGGCGCGTTCTTGCGCAGCCACACCGCGGCCACCAGCCCGGCGACCAACGCCAGCATTAGCAGCAGCGAGTACCGCGTACGTTTGCGCATCAGTGATGGTTTTACGCTGTCGCGCGCCGGGCCGCAAATGGATGTGGGCGAGCGGCGCGGAGAAGGTCTGCACGACGCACCTCAAACGGCATCGGATGCGGCCCTTCGTGCGTTGCCCAGCCCCATCGCCTATGCTAAAGTTAGGCTTGCGGCGCACTCTGCGCGGGCACGTCTGCGCGGGCGATTTGGGTCGCGTGGGTGGGTCTCGGGGGGCTCGTCGCAAAGCTCGAAATGTGGCTCAGGGTTGGGTGCGTTTTGGCCCGGCGCGGAATTGGGCTGGCGTAGCTCAGTTGGTAGAGCATCTGATTTGTAATCAGAGGGTCGGGGGTTCAAGTCCCTTCGTCAGCTCCAGTTACAGCAAGCTCCGCTAGCCGGGCTGCCACCAGCAGTCGCACTGCACCTGACACGTCGAGTGATTGGACGGATTTGGTTGTACTGCTCGCCCGCTCCGGCACGCAGACCTCACACCACTCCTTCAAAGGCAGTCTTCGGCACGGTTCGCAGCTGAATCGGCGCTGGGGTTTGGAGGCGGGTGGGTGGCGCTGCGGATGGATGCGGACGAGCGAGAAGATGTGCACAGGTGGCCGAGTGGTTAAAGGCAGCAGACTGTAAATCTGCCACTCTTCGAGTTACGAAGGTTCGAATCCTTCCCTGTGCACCATTTATCTCGTTGTGAGTTGTGAGTGTGCAGGTTGTGTGGAGTGGATGTGGATTTAAGCCCTGCCGGCAGCGGACGCATGATGATCGCGCTGGCCGCGATTGCGCTGCTGGCGCTGGCGGCATGGCGGACGATGGAGCCGGGCAAGTTCCGTTCCCTCACTTGGATACTGCTTGGGTTCTTTGCCTTCCGCGTGGTGCTGGAGCGGCTGCGTTCGCGGTAGGATGGAAGGGTTGGTTGAAGCGCTGGCGTAGCTCAGTGGTAGAGCACTCCCTTGGTAAGGGAGAGGTCGAGAGTTCAAGCCTCTCCGTCAGCTCCAGAATTTGCAAATTTGGCACAGTTCAGCGGAGTAACCCTAGGTTCGGGCTTTAGCCCGGACTAGAGTCACTGCCAGTCGCGGGAGTAACGGTAGGTCCAGGCTTTAGCCCGGACTAGAGTCACAGGCGGGAGTAACCGTAGGTTGGGGCTTTAGCCCCAACTAGAGGCACAGTCATTATCGCGGGAACGCGGGAGTAACTCAGTGGTAGAGTCACAGCCTTCCAAGCTGTTGGTCGCGGGTTCGATTCCCGTCTCCCGCTCCAGATCGATGTAGGAGTTTTCTTTGAGCGCATTGCACGAGAGAGCGGAGATTCCAGTGGCCGATCCGCAGGCCTTCGGCGCGGTCCACCAGGCCATTGAGTCTTCCTTCGCCACGGCCAGGGTGAAGGACTTTCTCAAGGCGATCCAGCGCGCGGGGTTGCGCATCCGGGACTTCGAGGCCGTGCTGCGCAAGGGCATCCTGGGCGGGCCTACGGCGGCGGAGTATGGGCGGCTGGGCAACGGCGACCAGGGGCAGATCCGCGAGTTCTATCTCGCCAGCCTGGAAAAAGTCCCCGCAGAGATGCGGCAGAAGTTCTTCAAGCTGTACGCGTACTACTGAGGTCTGCGCACGGGACAACACTATGTCTTTCAAATACGGAAGAACAGCAGCACCGATTCGTGTTGAAAATGGTAACGGGTATGTTCCGGTTCTCGGCCCAGATGGAGAAGAACATGAAGTTGTCGTAAAGCCTGATGCGGACGTCTCGGATCTCCTAATAAATAATGCTACAGCGGACGGACCAGACGCCCTACTTCGAATGCTCTTGGAGCGCTGGTTTACGAAAAACCAGTCACAGATAGACGGTACCGGGTGGATTTTTCGAGTGAGACGATCGGAATTGGAAAGAATTTGTTTAGAACCAAACATTCTTTAGGAGAACAGCAATGGGCAAGGAAAAGTTTGACCGGTCGAAGCCTCATGTAAACATTGGGACGATTGGGCACATCGATCATGGCAAGACGACGCTGACGGCGGCGATCACGAAGGTGTTGTCGAAGCACAACCCGTCGAACAAGTTTCGCTCGTTCGACACCATCGATAACGCTCCCGAGGAGCGCGAGCGCGGCATCACCATCGCGACCTCGCATGTGGAGTACGAGACCGCCAACCGGCACTATGCGCACGTCGATTGCCCGGGCCACGCCGACTACATCAAGAACATGATCACGGGCGCGGCGCAGATGGACGGGGCGATCCTGGTGGTCGCGGCCACCGACGGCCCGATGCCGCAGACCAAGGAGCATGTGCTGCTGGCGCGCCAGGTTGGTGTGCCCTACATCGTCGTGTTCCTGAACAAGTGCGATGCGGTCGAGGACGAGGAGCTGATCGAGCTGGTCGAGATGGAAGTCCGCGAGCTGCTGTCGAAGTACGACTATCCGGGCGACGACACGCCGATCATCCGCGGCTCGGCGCTCGGCGCGTTGAACGGCGAGGCGAAGTGGGAGGCCAAGGTCGACGAGCTGATGGCGGCGGTGGACAAGTTCATCCCGCAGCCGACGCGCGCGGTCGAGCTGCCGTTCCTGATGCCGATCGAGGACATCTTCTCGATCTCCGGCCGCGGCACTGTTGTCACTGGCAGAATCGAACGCGGCAAGATCAAGGTGGGCGAGGAGTGCGAGATCGTGGGCTTCCGCGAGACGCGCAAGACGGTCTGCACCGGCGTCGAGATGTTCAAGAAGCAGCTGGACGAGGGCCTCGCGGGCGACAACGCCGGACTGCTGCTGCGCGGCATCGCGAAGGAGGATGTGGAGCGCGGCATGGTGCTGGCCAAGCCCGGTTCGATCACGCCGCACACGACGTTCAAGGGCGAGATCTATGTGCTCTCGAAGGAGGAGGGCGGGCGGCACACGCCGTTCTTCGATGGCTACCGCCCGCAGTTCTACTTCCGCACGACCGACGTCACTGGCTCAGCCAAGCTGCCTGCGGGCACGGAGATGGTGATGCCCGGCGATAACATCTCGCTCGAGGTCACGCTGCACACGCCGGTCGCGATGGAGAAGGGCCTGCGCTTCGCCATCCGCGAAGGCGGCAAGACCGTCGGCGCGGGAACGATTACGGAGATTATTAAATAGGGAAGGGATGAGATGGAGATCAGGGTCGACGGCTCTCGTTCTACGAATGAAAACTGGCTGACGGCCCATCGCATCCCCTCAAGCGAACTGCCTCCAATCACGCCCGAAGAGGAGCAGGTCGCGGAGAAGCTTGGAATCTCCGCAGAAGAATATTTGCGCAGCAGGGTTGCAGGCGACCTCTCAAGAGGAGAGCTTGAAAAGAGGGCTGAAGTCGTCGGGAATCTTGTGGGCCGATGGCTGAGCCAGCGTGGACTTTCCGGAACAGTCGTATCGGTTTGGTTCAAGACGTTGGAGGGCAAGTTTCGCGTGGAGATTGCGGGACCCGACGGGATTCAACTGCTCTTTCTCAAGGAGGACTTGGTGAGCGATCTGCTGGACGGCGGGTCGCGTGAGGCGCAGGAAAGCCTGGATCGCGTATTGACTGCGAACTTTGGCCGTGCCGAAGCGACCCAGGCATCATGAACCTTACAGGACAGAAACTTGCGCTCCTCTTGACGGAAGAGGGCAGGCAGGTCCTGGCTCTTGCCTCGGTCCGTGTTGACGAATCATCTGCTATCTCCGTCTCCGTCGAGGAGTCTGAGGAATTGGGGCTTTGGATCAGAGTCCCCCGCGAAGATCAAGTGCAGCTTCGATGGGAGTACATTTTGGGCGTTGACCTGCCTAGTGGAACGGGCAGATTGGTCGGTCTACGAAAATAGACGCAGAATTGTTCGACCTCGATGTGGCAGCTTTCACTCCGGGGCGTTTTCGTGGATAATAGACAAGGACGAGCGTGGCCTGACCGCTCCTCTTTCCGTTGCACAATTCAGGATTAGGCAGCAGGGGCCAATCAGCCCTGTGTCGCGGCGTGTCGGGAATGTTCCGACAAGCTGCTTGCCAGCCGAGGTGGCTGGCCAATTCGATGTAGATGTAGAGGAGAACCAACCAACAATGCGCGAGATCATCACCCTCCAGTGTCCGACTTGCAAGAACAGGAACTACTCCACCACGAAGAACAAGAAGACGACCACGGGCCGGCTTGAGTTCTCCAAGTTCTGCAATACCTGCCGCAAGCACACGGACCACAAAGAGACCAAGTAGAGAACCCAGAGGCCAGTCAGCTAGAGGTTAGCGGCTAGAGCGACTCGGGGGAGTAAGCTCAACGGTTAAACTGTCGGTCTCCAAAACCGAACTTCTCGGTTCGAATCCGAGCTCCCCCGCCAGTTTTCCCGTCACTGCTTCTCCGAATGCGGCGCAACAGGGCAGGCAAGACGGCAGAAGGTTTTCACAAGTTTGAAGAGTTTGAGGTAGCAGCATGGCGAAGACGATTGCAGTAGCGGACCAGCAGACCACCGGCATCGAGCGCATGAAGTCGCAGCCCCAGCGGGCTGATCGACTTCCTGAAGGACGTGCGCGCGGAGATGCGCAAGGTGATCACGCCCACGCGCCCCGAGGTGCAGTCGACCACCCTGATCGTGATCGCCTGCGTCTTCATCTTCGCCGCGTACTTCGCGCTGGTGGATTTTGTCGTCGGCCAGGGCGTTACGCAGTTGATCACGAAGTTCGCCAAGCACTAGCAGCAGGTTTTCGAAGGCAAGAGCAGCAGAGAATGACAACCGAGACGCACCAAGAAGGCACACCGACCATGGCGGTAGAACAGCAGATTCCGGAGGCGCAGGAGCCCGGCGGCGAACAGCCCACCGAGCAGCTTGCCCCGCCGGTCAACGAGAACTTCAAGTGGTACATCATCCACGCCTATTCGGGCTTCGAGCGCAAGGTGCGCGAGTCGCTGGAGAGCCGCATCCAGGCGTTCGGCCTGCAGAACCGCATCGGCCGCATCATGATCCCCACCGAGCCGGTCACCGAGCTGCGCAACGGCAAGAAGTACACCATCGAGCGGGTCTTCCTGCCCGGCTACGTGCTGGTGGAGATGGAGCTGGACAACGACCTGTGGCACGTGATCAAGAACACGCCGCGCGTCACGGGCTTTCTGGGCACGGGCGACAAGCCGGTGGCGCTGTCGGAGGCCGAGGTCAGCTCGATCCTGTTCCGGTCGGAGTCGGCGAAGGACAAGCCATCGTCGAAGATCAAGTTCGAGAAGGGTGAACAGGTGCGGATCAACGAGGGTCCGTTCGCGAACTTCAACGGCACGGTGGACGATGTGAACGAAGACCGCCAGACGCTGAAGGTGATGGTCTCGATCTTCGGGCGGTCTACGCCGGTGGAGATTGAGTTCGCCAAAGTGGACAAGATGGAAGAGTAGCAGCTTCCTGGCCCACTGGAGGTTGTGCGCGTGACGCTTAGGCGCGCCTACTGCGAGATCGGTCAACCATAAATCCGCCGCAATTCGTCGAATTTTCCTCAATTTTGAGCAGGTATTATGAGCAATAATGCAACGGATGATTACTTCAAACTTAGACGGGTGAGCCCAGATCTTTACAACGACGTCGAACTGCAAGCCTATGTTCGGAACAGGCTCCCTTCCGACAAATCCAGCCTGATCGTTGACTTCGGATGCGGCCTTGGTCAGACGCTGCGATCACTGGCTAAGCTTGGATATACGAATCTGCTGGGTGTGGAAATAAATGATTTCGCAGTTGACTACTGCGTGGCAAACGGTTTCGGGTGGTTCGCTCCCTGGATCAGATTGAAGGGCTCAAAGCAAAGTTTGTGCTGATGAGTCATGTTTTGGAGCATATCCCCAAGCAGAGCATGCAAGCCGCACTTGTTGCGGTCAGGTCTTCTCTGGCGCCAGACGGATGCCTTCTGGTTTGCGTTCCCAATGCCCAGTCAGCAACAGGCGCTTATTGGGCTTATGAAGATTTTACGCATGAATTTCTGTTCACGAGTGGATCTTTGTACTATATAGCCAAGCTGGCGGGATTTAGCGAAGTCACCATCATCGATGCGGACTGTACGGAAGGCGTGCATCCGCTGAAAGCGGCGGTCGTTCGGTTTTTCCTTATGATTTACAAGTGCAACTACAGATTCTGGAACAAAGTAACCCGCAGCAGTCCCCACCTTCCATCTGAAGATGTATTCAGTTTCGAGGTTAAAGCCCTATGCCGCTAAAACGGAGATCCATGGCGGACTGGATGACTTCTGAGGAGCATAGGATTTCAGAAGCACACCGTCTGAAGCGGCTGCCAACGACTGAATCTCCCGATGGTAGATCGACAAGTTTCGGGGGAGACTTGGACCGGCGGCTTCAGCGGACTGTAGTTCGCCAATAGAGGCACAAAAGTCATCAACAGCACTGCGATCAGTAGTCAAACTCAACCCTTTAGAAGGATTAATCACATGGCACCGAAGAAAATTAGTGGATACGTCAAGCTGCAGATCACCGGCGGAAAGGCCACGCCGGCGCCGCCGGTCGGCCCCGCGCTGGGCCAGGCGCAGGTCAACATCATGGAGTTTTGCAAGCAGTTCAACGCGCGCACCTCCACGCCGGAGATGACAGGCATGACCATCCCCGTGGTCATCACCGTCTTTGCCGACCGAAGCTTTACCTTCATCACCAAGACGCCGCCCGCGCCGGTGCTGCTGCTCAAGGCCGCCGGCATCGAGAAGGGTTCGGGCACGCCCAACAAGGACAAAAAGGGCAAGGTCACGGAGAAGCAGATACTGGCCATCGCCAAGCAGAAGATGCCGGACATGAACGCCAGCACCGTCGAGGCGGCGGCAAGGATGATTCGCGGCACCGCGCGGTCGATGGGCATCGAAGTCACCGCCTGATCGCATCCAACGTAGGCAAAGAGCGCGGAGCCATTGCGGTTCCGCGTTTTTCTGTTATGTTCGTCTCTTCCGGCATTATTTTCTCCACGAACCGGCCCGATGAGGCATCTTTCGTCTCTTGAGTGCAGGAGGATGAGTGTCTGTACGGTTTGCCAATCCGGGGAGAGGCTCTGCGCGACGCAGAGTTTGGATCCCAGGACTTCTGTTTGGCCTGTGCGCAATTGCGACGCAGCTGGCGGCCCAGCTACCGGTCGCACCGCAAGGCACTCCCGGGAGCCTCCCCGATTCCCCCGCCGTCGCCGCGCCCGCGGCGCAGTCTCCGGACCAGCCGCATTCCTCGATCCTTCCCCCCGAAGTGGGAGCGACCGGGTCGGTCAGCGGCAGCGTCGTGGACACCGATGCGGCCGTCATCTCCGGCGCGCAAGTCGCGCTGCAGGACGCAGACTCGAACACCACGCGCACTGCCACCTCGGATGGAACGGGGGCGTTCCGCTTCGACTCGGTTGCGGGCGGGAGATACATCGTCCGCATCAACGCTGTCGGCTTTGCGGCGTGGACCATCAAGGACGTCCTCGTGGTGCAGGATGGCGAGAGCGTCGTTATGCCTCCTGTGCAGCTCGGGGTCGAGTCGATCACCACTTCGGTGAACGCGATCACCGTGGAGGACCTGGCCGAGCGGCAGATCACGACCGAGGAGCATCAGCGCATCCTGGGCGTGCTGCCGAACTTCTACGTCTCCTATATTTCAAACGCTGCCCCGCTCACGCGCAAACAGAAATTCAAGCTGGCGATGCATGTTTCCGTCGATCCCGTGACCTACTTCACCACTGGCGTCACAGCCGGCATCGAGCAGTGGGAGGACGACTTCGAGGGCTATGGGCAGGAGTTCTCCGGCTATGCCAAGCGCTACGGCGCAACTTACGGCGACCGCCTAAGCTCGACATTTCTGGGTGCGGCGGTGCTGCCTTCGCTGCTGCATCAGGACCCGCGCTACTACTATCGCGGACACGGACATGTCGTGGTGCGCGCGCTGTACGCGATGATGACGGTGGGTGTCTGCAAGGGCGACAATGGACACTGGCAGCCCAACTACTCGAACGTTGGCGGAAACCTGGGCGCGGCCTTCATCTCCAGCCTCTACTACCCGGAGAGCGACCGGCACAGCGTGCAGGTGACGGTGGACAACACACTGCTGGGCGTCGCCGAGGGCGCCATCGGCACGCTCTTCCAGGAGTTTCTGCTGCACCGCTTCACCCACGGCACACCTACCGCAGCGCCGCAGGCGCAAATGCCGCCGCAGCCCTGAACATTTCTACGCGACGCCCTCGCTCAGCTCACTTCGGTGAGCTTCTCCGTCTCTTCGGACATCTTCGCCGTGCGCTCCAGCTTGTCCCAGTTGAAGGGCTTGCCGTCGATCGCGCGCTTGATCGTCTTGGCCAGCACGATCGAAAAGACCTGCCGGTAGGTGAAGCGCTGGATCCAGATGTGGAAGAGCAGCCACGCATCGCCTTTGCTGGCGGGATGTTTGCGCTCCAGCGTGAAGGCCAGCGCGGAGGCAATGAAGTCGATGACCAGGAACGCAAGGAAGAAGGCGAGCAGCTTCTCGAAGCTGGCGGCGGAGGCGGCTTCGGGATGGAAGTGCTTGTCGTAGACATAATTGATCACACCGGCGACAAACATCAGGTCGATGAAGGGCGAGAACAGCGGCAGCAATATCTGGAAGATGATGCGTGTTGGGCAGCGCGAACAGGCCCATGGCGCGGCGCTTGGTGATCGCCCCGCGATGCTTGAAGACCGCCTGCAGGATGCCGAACGACCAGCGGAAGCGCTGGCGCATCAGGCCATCCATGTTGACCGGCGCCTCGGTGAAGGCCAGCGCCTGGTCCTCATAGATGACGGAGTAGCCCTGCTCCAGCAGGTTCATGGTGAGGTCGGCGTCTTCGGCCACGGTGTTGGTGTGGTAGCCGCCGCCCGTCCTTCACCGCGCGCGGTGCGCCAAGCGCCGATGGCCCCCGGCACCACCATCACCACGTCGAAGAGATCCAGCGCGCGGCGTTCGAAGTTCTGGCTGGTGATGTATTCGAGCGCCTGCCAGCGCGTCCACAGGTTCACGCGGTTGCCCACCTTGGCATTGCCCGCGACCGCGCCAATCTTGGGGTCGGCGAAGTGGCACACCAGGTTCGTGATGGCGTCGTGTGCGATCACGCCGTCGGCGTCGATGCCGATGTAGATCTCCTCGCGCGTCTTCTCGAGGCCATAGTTCAGCGCATCGGCCTTGCCGCCGTTGGGTTTGGTGAGCACCAGCAGGCGGCCGGAGGCGATGTCCGCCGGATAGGCATCCACCGCGGCGCGATACGTGTTGTCGGTCGAGCCGTCGTCAATCACGATCACGCGCAGGTTCTTGTAGTTCGACATCATCACCGAGCGGATCGTGCGCACGATCACCTTCTCCTCGTTGTAACGCCGGGACCAGCACCGCGACGCGCGGCGCGTAGTCCGGGCCGGCGTAGTTCTTGCGTTTGCGCAGCCGGTCGATGATGGCGAACAGCCCGATGACGATCAGCCGCGCGCTCATCAGAATGTCGCCGACAAAGAAGACGCCGATCACGAAGTGGTTGAAGAAGGCCCACACAAAAAATGCAATCGAGTCGACGCGCGCCTGCCACACCTGGTCCTGCTTCAGCGGCGGCATCACCTCTGCGCGGGTCTTGCCCATCAACTGCGATACGGGGACGATGGTGTAGCCGCGGTCGCGCAGCGCCTGGATCAGCACCGGCAGCGCCTCCACCGTCGACTGAGCGGTCGCCCCCGCCATCGTGCAGCAGAATGATCGACCCGCGCATCCACGACCGCGTCTGCATGTCCGACGATCTGCTGGAAGACGCTGTCGACGATCTCCTGGGGCGACTTGCGCGGATTTGCGTCCCAGTCGTCGGTATCGATCTTGTCGCCCACGATGACGTAGCCGAGGTGCTCGATGCATCTCGGCCGGCGCGGCCTGGTCGTTGGTGTCCGGCTCCTGGTCGATGGAGTACGGCGGACGGAAGTAGAGCGGCTGCACCCCCAGCTTCGCCGCAAAGAGTCGCTCCGTCAGGTTGAGTTCAAGGTCCAGATCGCGCCGCGAGATTTCGCTGATGTCCGGGTGAAACCACGTGTGGTTGCCGATCTCGTGACCCTCGCGATAGACGCGCTGCATCACGCCGACGTTATTCTGCGCCTCGGCGCCGATCATGAAGAATGTCCCGGAGACGTGTGTACTTCTTCAGGATGTCGAGGATCTTCGGCGTCCACGTCGGGTCGGGGCCGTCATCGAAGCTCAGCGCGACCTCTTTGGGGTTGTAGCCGGTCTGGTTCACCGTATAGGAGAGCGGGTAGGACGTCATCGTCTCTCGCGGTGATGGCGCGATATTCCAGCGGTACCGAATCGTCGTCGTCCATGCGTGACCACGCGCTGGCCCGTCTGCATGGTGCGCGTGATGTGCAGGATGTCGCCCTCGCCCTCGGTATCCACGTCGTAGCCGGGCTCGACCTGCCGCAAGGTCCTTCACCGGGTCGGCGTGCAGCGGCTGGTCCCATATCTTCCACAGCGAGTTGTCCTCCTGCCCCAGCCCCACAGCGCGAAGGTCTGGATGCCCAGCGCCCGCGCCGCGCGCATCTCGTTCAGCACGGTCACGGCATCGAGGAACCAGACCTGGTGCCGCACGTGGGCGTCGTTGTCGTCGTAGGCGAAGTGGACGTTGAGCGAGTCGGGATCGAGCTCGATCTGCGCGTCGGCGTCGTAGGCCTCCTGCCAGGCGTCCTGGGTCGATATCTCCTGCGCGTCAAGCGACCTTGGGCACAAGCTTCGGCCATGCTGACGATGCTTCGGGTCGTCCGGCGGCATCGACATCGTCCAGTCGTACCCATAGCTGCCCGATGCGAGCAGATGATCTTCTCCTTGGGGACGGTCTTCAGCGCGTCCTTCAGGTTGTCGGTGAACCAGTCCTGCGCGGCGATGGGCCCCGGCCCGCTGCCCGTCTGGTGCTGGTCGTAGTTCATCAGCAGCAGGCCGTCGGAGTGGTCCGCAATGTACTTCAGGTCGAAGTCGTCGTCGCCGACCGGAGTGTTGACGTAGAGGCGGCGGCCGTGGGCCTGGAAGTCCTGGTAGAGGGCGTCGAGCAGGGCCATGTAGCCCGGCTGCGCCTCGATCGGGAATCTCCTCGAAGTCCAGCGAGATGCCGTGGTAGCTGGGGTTCGCGGCGAGGAACTGGTCGATCTGCTGGACGAAGTGCGCGCGTGCGGCGGGGTTGGCGAGGAAGTCGCCGATGGTGGGGAGCCAGGCGTTCTTGATGTGGTCGTAGTTATTGACGTGGGGAAAGATTTCGGTGTCGACTCCGGCGCCGGCGATGGTCTTGCGCGACGCGGTTCTCGTGGTCGACGCCGTGCACGCCGTCCTTGTCGACGACCGCGAAGGGGCGGTTGTCCAGGCTGTAGGAGGTCAGCGTGCCGTCCGGCGTGACGACATGAACCACTCCGGAAACAGAAGGTCGATCTGCTTGATGTGCTGCTTCAGCGAGGAGTAGCTGGCCGGATCGTCCTCAACGTAGTAGGCCGCGCGCAGGCCTTCGCCGGAGTTCAGGGCAATTTCGGAGGGCTTGCGGCCGGTCTTGCGGCGCGCACCGCGGCGTTGGTCTGCCTTGGTCTGCGCGGCGGACGCGGGCGGCGCGACCGTCAGCGGGCTGTAGTTGCGCTTGGGCGTCGCCAGCAGCAGCTCGGGCAGCGGCGTCATGCGCAGCAGGCCGATGATGAACAGCACCCCGACGACGGCGCCGACCACCGCAGCCATGTCGAAGATTCGCCGCAAGCGCTTCCAGCGTTTGCGTTGCGGATCGTAGAAGACTTGCTTGTTCATGGATGCCTGGTCACGTATGCCTGTTCGCCCAGCGGCCGGCATGTGTCTGCGGCGCGCAGTTCACATCCGAAAGCGAAAACAAAATACCGCTCCAACGCCATCGTATGCAGCCCCTCCGCCATAGTCAACGCAGCCGCCGGAACGCGCCGCAGGCTACCCAGTATGATGCTGCTAGATGAACAGAGAGCGACGCGGCGTTCTGGCTTTGGGCAGTCGTATGGCCGGGGGCGGCACTGGCAGCGGGCTGGCTGCTGCGTCTGTGGTTCATCTGCCACCTGGCAACGGTCCAGGGCGACAGCCTGGTCTACGGCGCCATCGCGAAGAACTGGCTGCAGCATGGGGTCTACGGCTTTGGCCAGATGGACGTATCGCCGGGCGTGGCCGCCGTTCGTCCCACCCTGATTCGCCTGCCCGGCTACCCGCTTTTTCTCGCGGCCTGCTTCCGCCTCTTTGGCATGGAGAACTACCGCGCCGTAATGTATGTGCAGGCCGCCGCCGATCTGCTCACCTGCTGGCTGGCGAGCGCGCTGGCTGGCCGGCTCTTCGGGCGCCGCGCCGCGCTGGTTGTGTTGTGGCTCGCCGCGCTCTGTCCGTTTCACCGCGAACTACGTCGCCGCGCCGCTCACCGAGACGCTGGTGCTGACCACGATCGCGCTGGCGTTCTATGGCTTCGCGCGCTGGCAGGACGCAGGCGCTTGGCTACAACCGCTGGCTGTGGGTTGTTTGCGCGGCGCTGGGTTACTCCATCCTGCTGCGGCCGGATCAGGGTCTGCTTGCGGCGGCGATTGTGCCTGCGATGTTGTGGCTATCGATCTGCGGCGCGCGCGCCAGCAAACTGCGTTCGCCGCAGCGTCGCCCGTGCTGGCGATGGCGCTCTGCGCCGTGCTCCCGCTGGCCCCGTGGACATTGCGCAACTGGCGGACCTTCCACGTCTTCCAGCCGCTCGCGCCGCGCTACGCCAACGATCCGGGCGAGCTTCCGCCACTCGGCTTCGCCCGCTGGTATCGCACGTGGGCGATCGATTTCGCGTCGACCGAAGAGGTCTACTGGAACTACAACGGCGACCTCATCGACGTGACCGACCTGCCGCACGCGCGCCTTCCACGTCGGTTCGCCGCAAGCCGATGCAGACCTCCGCGCGCGCACCGCCGCGCTGCTCGACGACTACAACCTCACCACCACCGCCACACCGGAGATCGACGCCCGCTTCGCGGCACTGGCAACCGAGCGCATTCGCGCGCACCCGCTCCTCTACTACCTCGTCTTGCCTGTGGCGCGCACGATGGACATGATGCTGCGCCCGCGCGTGGAGATGATGCACATCCCGGACGAATGGTGGAGCGACGCAGTCCCCCGCGCAAAGACGGACGTTCGCCGCAGCCTACGCCGCTCTCAACCTCGCCTACTTTGTGCTCGCCTTTGCCGGCTTTATCGCATGGCGCCGCCGCGCTTGGCTTTCGCTCGATGGAAAAAGATTCGGCGCGCTGGCGTTCGCAATGGCCGCCAGCCTGCTCCTGCGCTCAGCTCTGCTGCTGACACTGGACAACTCCGAGCCGCGCTACACGCTCGAATTTTTTCCCGTGCTCTTCGTCTTTGCCGGCGCGCTCTTCGCCGCGCGGCCACGCGCTGCAAGCTGAAAAAATGCCGTCATTCTGGCGCAGCCAGAATCTCTGTATTAGCTCTTGCACTCGCGTTTCACATTCGAGGAGTGTGCTAACTGCACTTGCCCTTGCACTTGATCTCAAACGCCTTCAGATCGATCGCCTGGTTTACCTTGATGTTGGTGTAGATCGTTGTGTCGGTGTCCCGATGGTGCGTAGCCCACCTGCTTCAGCTCGACATCGCGCGCGAGGTCGACCCAGATCGCGATGTGGGTAAAGTTGGCGCGCACGCCTGCGTCCTTCGAGACCAGGTCGAGCTTCTCCACCGGCACGGTTTTGCTGCCGTCGCTCATCTGTTCCGATCCCTGATCGGCGATCTCCCAGGCCTTTGCGAGGTCGCTGCCGCTGCCGCCGAAGCCGAGCGTCAGAAATGCCTCGTAGCGTGCCTGGTTCTGCCCGCCGGCAGAGATACTGCTGGAGCTGGTTGTTGCCAGCGTTGTAGATGCGGAGCAGGCCGTTCTTGTACTCCAGGGTCTGCGCGTCGGGCGGGTCGAACTTCGCGCCCATCTGCATGGAACCCTTGCTGCGCAGAAAGTAAATCGTCCCGGTCTCCGTCGTTGTGTCCTTCACGATCGGGTCGTATTGCAGCTTCTGCACATTGGCCTCGGCCGAGTGAAACTTCGCGCTGGCCGCGTCCATCTGGCCCAGCACCGTCTTCAGACGGTCGGCGCCAGACTGTGCTGCACCCGCGCGGACTACGCATTCGCTCGTCAGAACGAGGCCGGCGCAAACAACCGCCGCCAGTTTGAGCAATTGTGCGTACTTCGCCATGCGATATCTCTCCGTTGGATTGGACGCATCGACCGGCGGGAGGTGTTGCTGCATCAGCGCACCACCCATGCGTTGTATGCGACCACCTTGCCGTGCGCGTCCAGCACCGGCTCGTAGCGCTCGATCGTCACCTCGCCGGAGATTGGCTCGATCACGCGCAGCATCGCGGCGCGGCGCTCCTCGTCCGTCTGGTTGGCCTGCGGGCCGCCCGGCTGGTCGGCGCGGATCTGGAAGATGAAGCGCGCGTTGCCGCCGCTGGTGCCCGCCTCCTTCACCAGCACCTCGCTGGCGTGCAGCGCCACCGTCTCCACCGGCCTGTCCTTGAAGTCGATCAACCGCGGCGAGACGAACATGAAGATCAGGATCAGCGTCACCATCACGTCATAGTGAAAGCTGCCGCGCTCGTAGGTCCAGAGAGAGTAGCTGCGAAGAAGTTTGCCCATGCGTTAGTCCTTCCTCGCCTGTCCGCTCGCATGCTTGCCGATCACCGTCTCGCCGTCCATGTACGGCACCAGCGCCTCCGGGATCCGCACCGTGCCGTCCGCCTGCTGGTAGTTCTCCAGAATCGCCAGATAGGTGCGCCCGACCGCCAGCCCGCTGCCGTTCAGTGTATGCACAAACTCGGACTTCTTCGCGCCCTGCCGGCTTGTACCGGATGTTCGCGCGCCGGGCCTGGAACGCCTCGAAGTTCGAGCAGGAGCTGATCTCGCGATAGAGGTCTCTGCCCCGGCAGCCAGACCTCCAGGTCGTAGGTCTTCGCCGAGGAGAACCCCATGTCGCCGGTGCACAGCAGCATCCGCCGGTAGGGCAGGCCCAGCCGCTCCAGCACCGTCTCGGCATCGCGCGTCAGCCGCTCGTGCTCGGCGTTCGAGTCCTCCGGCGCGGCAGAACTTCACCAGCTCCACCTTCTGGAACTGGTGCTGGCGGATCATGCCGCGCACGTCCTTGCCGTAGCTGCCCGCCTCGCTAGCGGAAGCACGGCGTATACGCGCAGAAGCTGGTCGTCAGCTGCGCCTCGTCCAGCGTCTCATCGCGGAAGAGGTTGGTCACCGGCACCTCGGCCGTCGGGATCATCCAGTGGTCGGAGTCCTGATACTTGCCCGGCTCATACGCGCCCTTGTCGTCGCAATGAAAGAGGTCTTCGGCGAACTTCGGCAGCTGGCCGGTGCCGAACAGCGACTTCGAGTTGACCATGTACGGCGGCAGCACCTCGGTGTAGCCATGCTCCCGCGTGTGCAGGTCGAGCATGAAGTTGGCCAGCGCCCGCTCCAGCCGCGCCCCCTGGCCAAAGTGGACGACGAAGCGCGAGCCGGAGATCTTCGCCGCGCGCTCGAAGTCGAGGATGCCCAGCTGCTCGCCGATCTCCCAGTGGGGCAGGGCAGGGAAGTCGAACGCCCGCTTCTCGCCCCAAACCTTCTCGACGACATTGTCGTGCTCGGACTTACCCATGGGGACGGAGTCCTGCGGAAGGTTCGGCAGCAGCTCAAGGATTTCCCGGAGCTCTGTTTCCGCTATAAGTAGCTCCCCCAACGAACCGTCGATGTTCTTTCGAAACGCAAGTGACTCTTCCATCATCGACGAAACATCTTGGCCAGATCGTTTTCCGATCGCTATCTGTTCAGACACCTTCCTCTGAAGCGCCCTATAGTTCTCATTTGTAGTTGCTGCCGTGCGGTAGCGCTGGTCCGCAAAACTAAATCGACCAAGCAACACCGCCGGGTCCATCCCCCGTGCCCGCAATTTCTCTTCCACGAGGGCCAGATTCTCCCGCACATATCCACGATCAAGCATCGCTCCCCATTCTACGGGAGGCCTCAAACCCGGGTGGCCCATCCTTTGCGGCTTCATCGCAAAGGGTGGGTTATCGGGCGTAGCCCGACCGCTCTCCTCGACCCGACATGAACTCACACAGCTTCGAAAGAGTACGGTCGCGCCTTGGCGCGATAACCCACCCTTTCCAGAATCGGAAAGGATGGGCCACCCGTTTTTTTGGCTCTCAGTGAAGACCGGCCTAAAATCCTCCCATGCCAAAAGGCCTTGTCCGCCGTCACCAGACTGGCAATCTCCATTTCATCACCATCAGCTGCCATCGCCACGTCCACTTACTGAGGAGCCCGGACGCCTGCAACACCCTCCAGAAAATCCTCGAAGAGACCCGACAGAAGTACCGCTTCCACCTGCTCGGCTACGTCTTCATGTCCAACCACATCCACCTGTTGCTCGCAGAGCCAGAGAGCGCCAAACTCTCTACGGCCATTCAGGTCCTCAAACAGCGCTTCTCCCGCAGCCGCTCCGAAGAGTTCGTCTGGGAGCCTCGATACCACGACTTCA
Source organism: uncultured Acidobacteriaceae bacterium (assembly GCA_963808025.1). GTDB lineage: Bacteria > Acidobacteriota > Terriglobia > Terriglobales > Acidobacteriaceae > Edaphobacter. The sequence goes on from CAWEEI010000003.1 coordinate 85,595, forward strand.
ACGTCTTCAGCCACGACAAAATGGTGGAGAAGCTGCGCTACATGCACCGCAATCCGGTGAAGGCGAAGGTTGTAGACAGGCCTGAAGACTATCCGTGGAGCAGCTATCGGGTATATGCCCTTAAAAGAACCTCATCCGGTACAGATTTGTATCGAGTATTGAATTTAAGTACGGTCGCGCGTCTGCGCGATAACCCATCCTTTGCGGCTTCATCGCAAAGGATGGGCCACCCAGTCGTAAAGGCTCCCCCGCCCGTTACACTGGATGCGATGACCACGGAGGTGACAGTCTGAGCAAGCCCGACATGCGCGTGACGGTCGCCGGCGTCGAGCTGCGCTCGCCGGTCATCGCCGCCAGCGGGACCTTTGGCTATGGGGTCGAGTTTGAGGAGATCGTCTCGCTCGACCGCATCGGCGCCTTCGTCACCAAGGGCCTCTCGCGCGAGCCCATGGCCGGCAACCCCAGCCCGCGCATCGTCGAGACGCCCGCCGGCATGATGAACGCCATCGGCCTGCAGAACATCGGCGTGCGCGCCTTCGTCGCAGAGAAGCTGCCCGGGCTGCGCGCGATCAAGGGCGCGGTCGTCATCGCCAACGTCTTTGGCTACACCATCGAAGACTGCGTCGAGGTCATCCACGTCCTCAACGACGCCGAGGGCATCGCCATGTACGAGCTGAACGCCAGCTGCCCCAACACCAGCCACGGCGGCATGGTCTTCGGCACCGACCCCGACTCGCTCTACCACCTCTCCGTCGCGCTGCCGCCACGGCCGCGCAGCGCCCGCTGATGGTCAAGCTCTCGCCCAACGTCACCAGCATCGCCGGCATGGCCATGGTCGCGCAGGAGGCCGGCGCGCAGGCGATCTCGCTGGTCAACACCTTCGTCTCGCTGGCCATCGATATTGAGACGCGCAGGCCGCGCATCGCCAACGTCACCGGCGGCCTCTCCGGCCCGGCCATCCGGCCCATCGCCGTGCGCATGGTGCACGAGGCGGCGCAGGCGGTGAGCATTCCCATCGTCGGCATGGGCGGCATTGTCCGCGCCGAGGACGCGGTGGAGTTCATGCTGGCCGGCGCGACCGCCGTGCAGGTGGGCACCGCCAGCTACGCCGATCCGCGCGCGGTGCGAGAACATCGCCAACGGGCTGCGCCGCTGGTGCGCCTGCGCACGAGGTCCCGCGCGTCAGCGAGCTCACCGGTGCGCATGACTCTCTAAACACCCGGTTTTCCTCAGAAGTCGTGCTGCGATCGGATTGGTATTCGAACGTAAAATGAAGATGTGATCGAGTTCATGACTGAACCCATAGCTGAAACCGCCGCAGGTCTTCGCCCCATCCGCCGCGCTCTGCTCTCCGTGACCGACAAGACCGGGACTGGTGGAGTTTGCGCGCGCGCTCGCTGCGCATGGCGTCGAACTGGTCTCCACCGGCGGCACCGCGCGCGCCCTGCGCGAGGCCGGCCTCAGCATTCGCGACATCAGCGACCTCACCGGCTTTCCCGAGATGCTGGATGGCCGCGTCAAGACGCTTCACCCCAAGGTCCACGGCGGCATCCTGCACATCCGCGATAACGCGGAGCACATGGCCGTCGGTGGAGGCGCACGCCATCGAGCCGATCGACATGGTGGTGGTCAATCTCTACGCCTTCGAGAAGACCGCCAGCAAGCCGGGCGTCGCCTTCTCCGAGGTCATCGAGAACATCGACATCGGCGGCCCGTCGATGGTGCGCTCGGCGGCAAAGAACTTCGAGGACGTGGCCGTCGTCACCTCGGCCGCCGACTACGCGCCCCTTGCCGAAGAGCTTGCCGCCAACTCCGGGTCGCCTCAGCGCGCGCCACCCGCTGGCGGCTGGCGCGCGCCGCCTTCGCCGTTACCGCCGCCTACGACGCAGGCATCGCTACCACGCTCGAAAGCATTGCCGCCCCTGCGCCGCACGGCGAGCCAGCGGTCTTCGACACCGCCGCGATGCCACCAGCGATCCGTGTGATCGACCTCGCTCAAGACCGTCCTGCGCTACGGCGAGAATCCCCACCAGAGCGCCGCGCTCTATGTCGATGGCAGCGGCGGCGGAGTTGCTTCGGCCAAGCAGTTGCAGGGCAAGGAGCTCAGCTACAACAACATCGTCGACCTCGACGCCTGCTGGGAGCTGGTGAGCGAGTTCAGCGCGTGAGGAAGCCGCGGTCGCCATCATCAAGCACACCAACCCCTGCGGCGTCGCCACCGGGGCGACCGTGCTCGATGCCTACCGCCGCGCGCTGGAGGCCGATCCCGTCTCCGCCTTCGGCGGCGTCATCGGCATCAACCGCGAGGTGGACGCCGACGCAGCCGAGGAGATCGCAAAGCTCTTCGTCGAGGCCATCGTCGCGCCGTCCTTCAACGCCGAAGCCGTCGCCCGCTTCGCCGCCAAGAAGAACCTGCGCCTGCTTGAGATCGCGCCCACACCAAGCGACCCGGCCAAACCCGCCCGCACGCTCAAGCAGGTCTCCGGCGGCTTCCTGATGCAGGATGCCGACCGCCTCCGCATCGCCGAGGCCGACCTCACCGTCGTCACCCAGCGCGCGCCCACCGCTGAAGAGATGCGCGCGCTGCTCTTCGCCTGGACGGTCTGCAAGCACGTCAAATCGAACGCCATCGTCTACGCCCGCTGCGAGAATGGCCACGGCCAGACCGTCGGCATCGGCGCTGGGCAGATGAGCCGGGTGGACGCGGCCCGCTTCGGCGCGATGAAGGCTGTGCTGCCGCTCGCGGGGACGGTCGCCGCCTCCGACGCCTTCTTTCCGTTCCCCGACGGCCTGGAGACAGTCGCCCAGGCGGGCGCAACGGCCGTCATCCAGCCGGGAGGCTCGGTGCGCGACGCCGAGGTGATCGAGGCCGCCGACCGGCTGGGCGTCGCGATGGTCTTCACCGGCGTGCGCCACTTCCGCCACGGGTAAGCGCAAGCGGGTTCCTGAAGTAACCCGCCTATATTAGGCGGCCATCGCTGCCCACTCCCGGAGCTATAATTGCAAAACAGTCGCAGCAGCTATGGCAGCAGTTCGCGATAGGAATCGGCTGGGTTCGGCCGCTTCCAGTCCCAGCATCCAAAGCAGGCGCCGCATCGTCTAAGCATAAGTAATGTTTGTGTCCTCTCATCCCGCCGGATAGGAACCTTTGCCCTTATGACCTTGCTCCTTTCGCGCTTCCACCTTCCGCTCCCTCCGGCTCACTTCCATCGCGGCCCTTCTGCTGGCTTCGCCTGCTCTGCTGGCCGCTCCTCCCAGGCCGACTCCGGCGCCCGCGCCCGGTCGAGACCGGCCGCTCCAGCGCCTACTACCACTACGGCCTGGCCCACTCTACGAGGAGATGGCGGTCAACGCAGGACGGCCGGACTACGCGACCCAGGCGGTGGAGGAGTACAAGCTCGCGCTCGACGCCGACCCCGACTCGCGCCTGCTGCAGGACGGACTGGCCGACCTCTACTTCAAGATTGGCCGCATCAAGGAGGCGGTAGCCACTGCGCAGGACCAGGTTAAGAAGGAACCCCAACGACATCGACGCGCACACCCTGCTGGGCAAGGTCTATCTGCGCTCGCTGGGCGATATGCAGGGCGCGCAGTCGGCGGAGATGCTGCAGCTCGCCATCGCCGAATACGAGACCATCGCGCGCCTGCAGCCGGACGATCTGGAGACCACGCTGCTGCTGGGGCAGCTCTACGCGCTGAACCATGACTCGGCCAAGGCCGAGGCGGAGTTCAAGGCCGCGCAGAAGATCGATGCCAACTCCGAAGAGGTGGTGCTGAACATGGCGCGCCTCTACAGCGAGAACGGCGACGCGCAGCGCGCGGTCGACACCCTGTCCGCGGTCCCGGTCGACGACCGCACGGCGCGCATCGAGTTCGCGCTGGGCGCCGGCTACGACCAGCTGAAGAAGCCGAAGGAGGCCGCAGCGGCCTATCGCCGCTCGCTGGATATTGAGCCGGACAACCCCGACGCGCAGCACGCTCTGGCGAACGCCCTGTCTGCAGGACGAGCAGTTGGATGAGGCGCTGAAGATCTTCAACGATCTGGTGGCAGCCGACCCCACCGACGCGCAGGCCGAGATCCGCATCTCCGAGATCCAGCGCCGCCAGGGCCACTACGACGATGCGCTGGCAACGCTGGAGAAGGCGAAGGCGCAGGCTCCAGGATTCGCTGGAGCTGAACTTCAACGAGGCGCTGATCTACGACGCGCTGGGCAAGTACGACCAGGCGACTCAGCGTGCTGACGGGCATGCTCGATGCGTCGTCGCATCCGGACGGCAAGTACTCCGAGCAGGAGAAGCAGAACCGCGCGATCTTCCTCAACCGGCTGGGCATCATCTACCGCGAGCAGAACAAGACGACCGAGGCGGTGGCAGCCTACAAGCAGATGGTCGACCTGGGCGGCGATGACTACGCAGCAGCGACGGCTATCAGGGCGAGGTGGATGCCTATCGCGACGCGCACCAGTGGAAGGATGCGACCGCCGCGGCGGCAGAGGCCGCCAAGGCGCTGCCCAAGGACCACGCGATCCAGATGATGTATGCGCGGCAGCTGGCCGACATGGGCCAGGTGGACCAGGGGCTGGCGCTGGCCAAGGCCCAGTTGACCGGGACCCCCGACGACCGCGATGTCGAGACCGACCTGGCCCAGATGTACATTCGCCTGAAGCGGTTCAGCGAGGCCAGCGAGCAGCTGGACAAGGCCGAGCGCGACTGGCCACCAAGCCGGAGGAGAAGCTCTACGTGCTTCTTCCTGCGCGGCGAGCTCTACGACCGCCAGAAGATGTACGACCAGGCGGAGGCGAGTTCCGCAAGGCGCTGGCGATCGATCCGCAGAACGCCGCGGTGCTGAACTATCTCGGCTACATGCTGGCCGACCAGGGGCATGAAGCTGCCTGAGGCGCTGAAGATGATCAGCCAGGCGGTCGATCTGGAGCCGCAGAACGGCGCATACCTGGACTCGCTGGGCTGGGTCTACTTCAAGAGCGGCCAGTATGCGCAGGCGGAAGAGAACCTGCGCAAGGCCAACGAGCGCATCAACACCGACCCCACCGTGCACGACCATCTCGGCGAGGTCTACGAGAAGACCGGCAACCTGAAGATGGCGGTCGCGCAGTGGGAGCGTTCGATGACCGAGTACGCGCACTCGCTGCCCGCCGACGCCGACCCGGACGACGTGCAGAAGGTGCAGCACAAGCTGGAGAATGCGCGCGTGAAGCTGGCCAAGCTGAATACCACTCCGGACAAGGACGCGAAGTAGCTCCAGGTCTCGAACTGCACGGCGCGACCGCGCAGAGCATCCGGCCGCTGCCTGCAAGTTACACTTAACATTGTGACCTCGCTGGGACATTGACCGGGACATGACTGGACGCTGCCGCCGATCTGCGCCTCTGCGCGGTCTCCGCCGGCGCGGACGATGTGCTGCGTTCGCGGCGTCTATCCCGCGCCGGAGCGCCCCTCGCGCACGGCGTTCCAGCGCGACCGCGAGCGCATCGTGCAGGCGCGCGCCTTCCGCCGGCTGGCGGGCAAGACCCAGGTCTTTACCAGCCGCGCCTCCGACCACTTTCGCAGCCGCCTGACCCACACCATTGAGGTGGCGCAGATCGCGCGCTGCGTCGCCGAGGCGCTGGGCCTCGAATGAGGACCTGGCCGAGACGCTGGCGCTGGTCCACGACATCGGCCATCCGCCGTTCGGCCACGCCGGCGAGCGCGCGCTGGACGAGTGCCTGAAGCGCCACGGCCTGCGCTTCGACCACAACCTGCACGCGCTGCGCATCGTCGAGCACTTCGAGCAGCGCTACGCCGCGCATCGCGGCCTCAACCTGACGCTCGGCGTGCGCGAGGGCATCATCAAGCACTCGCGCGACTACAGCGCCGACCAGCACCCCGAGCTTGCGGCCTACCTGCTCGGCCAGCGCCCTCCGCTCGAGGCGCAGATCATCGACCTCGCCGACGAGATCGCCTACCTCACCGCCGACCTCGACGACGGCGTGGAGTCGGGCCTGCTGGAGATCGGCCACATCCGCGATCACGTCGAGATTCTCGCCCACTGCTACGACGCAGGTGGAGCGCGAGCACCGCGGCGTCGAGCCGAAGTTCCTCTTCAACGAGGCGCTGCAGCTGATGCAGAACGTGCTGACCGACGACCTGATCGCCACCACGCTGGCCAACGCGCGCGCCATCGGCGCCGCCTCGCTCGAGGACGTGCGCGACCACCCGTCGCGCCTGGCCACCTTCTCTCCGCTGGCGGAGTCGCAGCGCGTACAGGAGAAGCGCTACCTCTACGACACGCTCTACACCTGCAGCGCGCTCTCGCTGGAGCACGACAAGGCCGAGGAGGTGGTCACCGCGCTCTTCGACTTCTGGATCGGCGAGCCGCAGGAGCTGCCCTCCGGCTACGTCGAAGAGATCGAGACCGAGGGCCTCGCGCGCGTCGTCGCCGACTACATCGCCGGCATGACGGACAGCTTCATCCTGCTGCAGTATGCCCAGATCAAACGCACCATACGCCGCTGAACGGACGGACTGTGCGCGTCTCCGGTCGCCCCGAAGCCGCTTCCCCGCATCCAACCCAACAGCACGAGGGAAAAGCCTATGCATACCGGACGCTCATACTCATTGACTACTCTGGCCGTTCTGCTTGCGCTGCCCTTCGCCGCGCGGGCGCAGGCCCAAACCCAGACGCCGCCGCAGAGCACCACCCTCACCCTCGCCGGCCAGTCCGGCGAGGCGCCCGTCGTCCTGGCCAACGGAAAGTCCTATGTGGAGATCGAGTCGCTGGCGCGCATCACCCACGGCTCGCTTCGGTTTCAGGGCAGCCAGATCGTCCTCACTCTGCCCGGCGCGGCCAGTGCTTCGGGGCCGTCCGCGCCGCAACCACAGAAGACGCCGCAGCTCTCCCAGGCGTTCTCCAGCGCGGAGATCGAAGCCCTCACTCAGATTCGCGAATGGCGCGCCGCCCTGGTGAACGCGATCGAAAATAACTACCCGGTCACCGATAGCTGGGTCGCCCGCCTGCGCCGCTCAGCCGAAGCCAAGGTGCAGCTGGCGATCGCCGCGGCCACTACGGATCCCGACCGCCAGACCGCCCTGTTGCTGCAAAATGAGCTCACCAATATGCAGCAGTCGAGCGACCAGTTTGTGGCGATGCACACCAAGGCGAACTACATCCCACCCGACTCCTTCCAGCACAACTCGCTCGACGACAAGATACTCGCCTGCTCGCGCGCCCTCGCCGCCATGGCCGCGACCAAGCAGTATGCGGACGATATATCCTGCCACTGAGGTGAAATTTGTTTGGCGTCCCCAACGGGATTCGAACCTGTGTCGCCGCCGGGAACGGGCGGAGTCCTGGGCCACTAGACGATAGGGACGCTTGAGCGGAGCCTAGCGCCGAAATGGCGGGCTCCACTGAAATTTTACATCAGCCGTCGCTCGTAAAATCAGAACGAGACATACAGCGGCCATCCGTATGCATCCAACTCTCCAGAGGTGGATGATGAAAGCATTGCCATGGATCATTGCAGGGGTTGGAATTGGCTCAGTGCTGGCTTACCTGGTGTTGCACGGAACCTCGCCGCAGGCAGAGACAGGTTGGGACTCCGTGGAGAACGCCGCGAATCGTACCGCGGACTGGGGGACCAGGACCAGGCTCTCCTCGTTGGGAAACCGTGCGGCCGGCATACTGAAGCAGGGCGTAGGCCGTGTGATCGGCGATGACGACCTCGTCGGCGAAGGCGCGCTGCAACAGGCGGCAGGTGAAATTAAGGACGCCGCAGGTGACCTTGCGCAAGTTGCCGGTCAGACCATTCACGACTTCAACCGTTAAGCCCGTCTCTCGCGCAAACTGCCCACATTACGCGATGGGCGTGCCCGCGGCCTTATAGACTGACTCGATCGCGATCAGGTCCTTTAGCCCTTCTTCGCCCGGCGTCTTCGGCTGCGTGTTGTTGCGGATGCACGCCGCCATGTGCTCGCCCTCCAGCGCCAGTTGGAAGTGGCCCCGTCCCGTCCCTGTCTGGTCAAAGTGATTGGTCCCCGCGCTTCCCGACAGATGGATCCCGCCGCCGCCAAACGCCGGCGTCAGCGTGATGAAGCCCTTGTCGCCGCTGACCATCACCGTCTGCTGCCCGAACTGCCCGTACGAGCAGCCGCACGAGGTGATGATCCCGGAGGGAAACTTCATCGTCCACTCAATCGACTGCTCCATCTCCTTGAACCGCGGGTCTTCCTTGTCGCGCGTCGCCGTCACCGCGGTAAACTCGGCCGGCTCCTCGCTTATGAGGTAGCGAATCCCGTTCAGCGGATAGATGCCCAGGTCCATCATTGGTCCTCCTCCGCCGTACTGCCTGGTCTGCCGCCAGCCGATGGTCTGCGACTGCAGCATGTTTCCGCGCAGCGACTGCACCCGCCCCAGCGCTCCCGACTGCACAATCTCGCGCGCGGCCTGCCAGATCGGGTCATACTGCATGCGGTACGCGATCATCAGCTTGCGGTCCGCCTTCTTGCACGCGTCGATCATCTGCTGGCACTCCGCGCTGGAGATCGCCATCGGCTTCTCGCACAGAACGTGCTTGCCCGCCGCCGCGCCGCGCACCGTGTACTCGCAGTGCATGCTGTTGGGCAGGCCGATGTAGATCACGTCGATGTCGGGGTTGTCCCTGATCTGGTCGAAGGTCTCGTAGGTGTACACGCTCGTCTTCGGAATGTTGTACATCTGCGAGAACTGCACGCCCTTCGTGTCCGGATGCCCCGTCACCAGTCCGGTGATCTTCACTGTCGTCGAGTTGGAGACCGACTCCATAAACGCCGTCGAGATCCCGCCGATGCCGACACACGCGAAGCCAATCGGCTTCTGCCCTGCGACGGGAGCCGCGGCAGTAGTATCTTGCGCCAGGGCCTGCGGCAGCCGCATCGAGGCCGCAGCCAGAGTAGAAAGTTTGGTGAAGTCGCGCCGGTTCATACACCCTCCAGAAGTCGGGAAAATTGCGTGCAGCCACAATAATCCAATCCCCGCACCGGAGTACAGGGCTGGATGGCGAATTAAGCTTGATTTGGATTCTGTCGCGGTTGCTCTAGTTCCGGCTGCGCATCTTCGAGAGCAGCCGCAGAATCTCCAGATATAGCCACACCAGCGTCACGATGATCCCGAACGCCCCATACCACTCCATGTACTTTGGCGCCCTGCGCTGCACACCCTGCTCGATGAAGTCGAAGTCCAGCACCAGGTTCAGCGCCGCAATCGCCACGACGACCAGGCTGAAGCCAATCCCGACCACGCCGCTGCCATTGATGCTGGCGAATTGGAAGCCGAAGAAGCCCAGTACCACCTCCAGCAGGTAGAAGACCACCACGCCGCCGGTGGCCGCGACGATGCCCAGGCGAAACTTGTCCGTCACCTTAATCATCCCGGAGCTGTACGCGATCAGCAGCACCGCCAGCGTGCCGAAGGTGAGCCCCACCGCCTGGATGCCGACGCCGGGATAGCGCGCATCGAACACCGCGGAGGTGCCGCCCAGCGCCAGCCCCTCCAGCAGCGCATAGATCGGCGCCGTCACCGGCGACCACTCCTTCTTGTACGATGTGACCATCGCCACCACGAACCCGCCGAACGCACCTACCAGCATCTCCGGCATCACGTCCCCGGGGTTGCGCGCCGCCAGAAACTGGTGCCAGGTAAAGCTCGCCGTGGCCACCACGCACAGCAGCAGAATGCCGGTCTTGTTCACCGTGCCGCTCAGCGTCATCGGGCCCGTGCCCGCCAGCTCGCCGTACTGCCCGGCTACGTTGGTAAATGTGTTCTCGCTCAGCGCTGGGTTGGATGTCTTGATCAGTGCCATCGTTCTATCTCCGTGCGATTCCGGCCCGGTCCGGTCCGTCGAGGGCCTCGGAAACATTATGACTCATCGCCCGACCGGCGTGGAGAGATCCATCCCGGTCCCGCTCCCAAGGACAACCTCTTTTGAAATCTATTACTTTAGTTCTCGCTAAGTACGGGTCGCCAACTCTAGACTATGCTAAGCAACATGCGCAAACCCGCAAGCAGTTCGATCGGCCGCGCGGCCGAATGGCTAGCAGGAAAACTCGCCCGGGTCACATCGACCCATGACTATATCCCCGAGATCGATGGACTCAGATTTGTTGCGGTCATGTTTGTGCTCATCTTCCACTCGGCCGAGAGTTTCACCCAAATGCAGGCTCGACCCTCGCTTCCTCGTCACTGGGCCCATGGCCAAAGCTTGATTCTGGCGACCATGGGGGTCTTCTTTCTCGGAGTGCAAATCTTCTTTGTCATCAGTGGACTGGTGGTCGCACTGCCCTTCGCGCGGCACACTCTGCAAGGCGCTCCCAAACCCAGCATAGGCAAGTACTTCATGCGGCGACTTACCCGCATTGAACCCCCCTATATTCTGGGCCTTTTTGCCATGTATTACCTCATGCACCAGTACAACAGGTACCGGCCCGACCTATTGGCCGGGCTGGTGTATATGCACTATTGGATATTTGGCACATTCAATCCCATCAACCAAGTGACCTGGACGCTCGAGATCGAGGTGCTCTTTTACATTTTGGCTCCCTGGCTCACGTTGATCTACCGCGTCCCGGGAAGAGTCGCGAGATGGACGGTGCAATTTCTGCTTCTAGGTGTAAGCAGCTACTTCGTTCACGATTGGCTGATGCCGTTTGGTCCAGCCCGGTTGGACTTCACCTTCGTGACCGCTTTGCCTTTCTTCCAGGCAGGGATCCTCCTCGCCGATCTCTATGTCTCGGGGGTGCTCCGGCGATCAGGGAGTTTGTTGTGGGATGCCCTCGCAGTGATGGGCCTCATGGCCATGTTGTACTGCCAATCCATGGCCTGGCGATACTTCTGGCTGAGTCCTTTGATGATCATGCTGATGGTCGCCGGGGGAATTGGGGGCCGCGTCGCCAACTGGTTCCTTCGCCTTCGTCCAGTCACTCTGATCGGAGGGATGTGCTACAGCCTGTATTTATGGCACATGCCAATCATTGCGGAGATGCGGTCACACGCCCACCTGATCCCGCGCCGTCTCTCCGATTTTGATGCAATTTCTATCTTCTGTCTCGTGGCGGTCCCGCTGATTGTTGTTGTGACCATACCGATCTTCTACTTCACGGAGAAGCCGTTTATGAATGGCCCGGGATCGCGGTTTCTCGATCGGGTGCTTCGCGCAGCGTATGGTCGGCTACAGCGAAAGCCCGCCGTCGTCTCCAGTGAGACGGTCTGAACCCGCGGTCGAGCCGAAGGGTGTCTTGATCAGTGCCATCGTTCTCTCTCCCGGTCCTATCGCTGGCCCCGAAAACATTATGACTCCTCTTGAGCCAGGGTATATCGTTGGGCTGCAGAACGGTCTGAATTCACCACAGTCGTGCGGTTTCGGGGAAATCCAGTACACCGCGATGACCCATCCATAGTCGCCACGTACCAGCGAAGGGCGGCCTCCGCATCTCATTCGGCAAGAGCTCGATCTACGCCGGCTTCGGTCAGGCCATCACGCACGATCTCTGGTACAAACACATCATCCGCGTGAAGTACCGCATCATCTTCTGATGCTTTTGACAACGGCAGATAACGTCGCGCGGATACAACCCATCACAGGTCCGCATCTGTGCAAATAGCAGATAGGCCTTACCCCGCTCATCAGCAGGACACTGAAAACCATGGTCGGGGCGGTCAGATTCGAACTGACGACCCTCTGCTCCCAAAGCAGATGCGCTACCAGGCTGCGCTACGCCCCGACATCCTCAATCTTACCGCACTCAACTTGCTGCCCTTCGGGCGCTGAATATGGCCCGCAATCACGCGGCGGTACGCAGGCATGGTATTCGGAGTACACTCGCTGCGGGTATTCCCGACGGCTCCGCAGCGCCTCGAAGATCCGCCATCTGGTTCTGCCGATCTTCTTTTAGAGGGCTCCGTCATGGTCATTTCTGTCCGTTCCATTCATCTTTCCTTTTGTCTTGTCGCCTTCACATTGCTCGCAGGGCTGGGTTGCCACAGCGCCGGCGGTCAGGGTTCGGGCTCCGGCAGCAGCATCTCCGGGCCGCTGACCATGCTTCCGGACTACCAGGCGCGCGCGCCGCGAACATGCGCAACGGTCACGAGCCCGCCTTCCGCGGCGCAGGCGGCTGTGTTGGTGCAGTGCTCGATGGACGGGCTCAGCGACACGGGGCTGGGGTTGATTCAGGACGTGAAGCTGCAGATCGGCAAGCCCAGACCGTTCGTGTACTGGACCGATGCCGGGTTGGCGGGAATCGATCTGACTGCGACGGTCTATCCACTGCAAGGAAGTTACACGGGCTATTTCTGCAACTTGATCAGCAACATGGCGCCGGCGGGACAAAGCTGCCTCAAGAGCCCTGTGCCGGTCGCCCAGGGGTGGTGCTGGAAGACTTCGTTTGGCGACTACAAGTGCAAGTTGCAAGGCGGCGCGCCGCGGATGGTCCAGGGACAGCCCGCGCCGAAGACCTTCTAGCGATCGCTGCGAGGAGATGGACCGTCTTCACCTCTGTGGCCTCCTAACTTAGAGACAAACGGGAGTATCCTATGCCGCTGCACAATACCTCGAAGAACTCAAAGCCGGCCCCACCAGCCCGATCGAGTCCGAAGTGCTCAACGACGAAACCGCGACCTACGAGTTCCCCGCAGTCAAGCAGGACTCGCAAGCCGTCTATCAGACCATCCACGATCAGCTCGTCCTCGACGGCAACTCCCAGCAGAACCTCGCCACCTTCTGCACCACCTGGATCGAGCCCGAGGTCGAAGCAGCTCATGGACGAGTCCGCCGACAAGAACATGATCGACAAGGATGAGTATCCGCAGACCGCGGCCATCGAAGAGCGCTGCGTCCACATGCTCGCCGATCTATGGAACTCGCCGGAAGCCGCCAGCACCATCGGCTGCTCCACCACCGGCTCCAGCGAAGCGGCCATGCTCGGCGGCCTGGCGCTGAAGTGGAACTGGCGCAAACGCCGGCGCGCCAAAGGCAAGTCCACCGATAAGCCGAACCTCATCACCGGCCCGGTGCAGGTCTGCTGGCACAAGTTCTGCCGCTACTTCGATGTCGAAATTCGCGAAGTGCCAATGGAAGGCGACCGCCTGCTGCTCACCCCGGAGGAGGTGCTCAAGCGCTGCGACGAAAATACCATCGGCGTCGTCGTCACGCTCGGCGTGACGTTCACCCTGCAGTTTGAGCCGGTCCACGCGATCAGCCTCGCGCTCGACAAGCTGTGCGCCGAGACCGGGCTCGACATCCCTATCCACGTCGACGGGGCCAGCGGCGCCTTTCTCGCGCCCTTCCTGCAGCCGGACCTGCTCTGGGACTTCCGCCTGCCCCGCGTCAAATCCATCAACGCCTCCGGCCACAAGTTCGGTCTCGCGCCGCTCGGCGTCGGCTGGGCGCTCTGGCGCGAGAAGCACGACCTTCCCGAAGAGCTGATCTTCGACGTCAACTACCTGGGCGGCAACATGCCCACCTTCGCCCTCAACTTCTCGCGCCCCGGCGGCGAGATCATCTGCCAGTACTACAACTTTCTCCGCCTCGGCAAAGAAGGATACCGCGAGATCCAAACCGAGTGCGCCGCGCTTGGCCGCTACCTCGCGCGAAAAGATCGCAGCGCTTCGGGCCGTTCCGGATCATCTACGACGGCCATGGCGGAATCCCCGGCGTCTGCTGGGTGCTCAAGGACCCCGCATCCTCGCCGTTCACTCTCTACGATCTTGCCGACCGGCTGCGCGAGCGCGGCTGGCTGGTTCCCGCCTACTCCATGCCGCCCAACCGCACGGACCTCGTGATCCAGCGCATCCTCATCCGCCACGGCTTCACGCGGCAGATGGCCAACCAACTCCTCGTCGAAATGGAAAGCATTTTGGATCACCTCGCGCAGCATTCGCCGGAGCAAATGCCAGCCCTCGCCTTTGCCGGCGCTGGATCAAGCGGGCACGACCACTCCGGCCGATAGGTTTTTCCCGATCGCCGACGCCTGTTCAGTAGTGCGTGATCAGGTGCGCCAGATGCACCGACAGCCAGCCCAGCAGCAGCATCGGCAGCACCAGCATCGCCGCCAGCAAGCGCACAGCCCCGCGAAGAAGAGCCAGCTGCGCCGCCTCACTCCCTGCGGGTCGGCGAGGCTGCCGGTCAGCAGCGCGTAGTTGCGCCGGTTCGCCTTCCATCCGATGTCGAAGAGGTTGCCCAGCACCGGCACCGTGCCCAGCAGCACCTCAATGCCCCAGTTCGCCAGCATCCGCGCCAGCGTTACGTAGGAGACGCCGCGCGCCCACGCCGCAATAATAATGACGCACGAAGCGATGCCGCCGATCACATCGCCCACGCCGGGGATGAAGCCCACAATGCCGTCCAGCCCGAAGCGGATCGCGGTGCCCGGGAATGCGGAACCAATCGTCCAGCAGGTGCGAGAGCAGGTCGAGGTTCTCGTCGTCGAACGCCTTCGACGCCGCGGCGCATGCGCGGCGAGAGGATCTCGGGCTGTGTCGTCAGCCTCCATCTGCATGTCCTCGCTCCGCATCCGCTGCGCGCGCGTTCCCACGCGCCGCCGATGCTATAATTTCGAGTATACGGCGGCTATAGTTCAGTGGCAGAACGCCGCTCTGTGGCAGCGGATGTCGTGGGTTCGAAACCCACTAGCCGCCCCAAACTTTCCCCCTCTCAAATGACACCCACCACCAGAGTCCGCGCGCCCCGGAATCTACGCGGGGACCTCGGGCTGGGCGTACCCCACCTGGAAGCCCGCCTTCTATCCCGCCGGCCTGCCGGCGAAGCGCTTTCTGGAGCACTACTGCCTCGCGGCTCGAACTCGGTCGAGGTCAACTACACCTTTCGCGCCTTTCCGACCGCGACGATGCTCGACGACCTGGCTCGCGGCGACGCCCGCGGGCTTTCGCTTCAGCTTCAAAGCGCCGCAGCGCATCACCCACTTCAGCCGCCTGCGCGAGTGCGACGCCGCGGTCGGCGAGTTCGTCGCCGCGCTCGAGCCGGTGCGCGCCGCAGGCAAGCTCGGCCCACTGCTCTTCCAGCTTCCGCCCAACTTCAAGGCCGATCCGGAGCGGCTCGCCGGCTTCCTCGCCGCGCCTGCGCTCCACGGCCCTGCCGCGCCCAGGCTTGCCTTCGAGTTCCGCCACGAGAGCTGGTTCAGCGAAGAGACCTACGCGATCCTGCGCGCGCACAACGCCGCGCTCTGCATCGCCGAGAGCGACGACCTGCAAGACGCCCGAGGTCCAGTGCGCCACCACCCACGCCTGCTATCGCCTGCGCCGCGACGGCGGCTACAGCTCCGCGGAGATCGAAGCCTTCGCCGAAAAATTCTCCGCGCTCGCAGCAACCCGCGACGTCTACGTCTACTTCAAGCACGAGGACGAGCCGACCGGCGCGCTGAACGCCGTCGCCTTCCTCGAAGCCTGCGCCGCCAGGGCAGGGAAGCGATGAGCGACGCTGAAGCGCCCGTCACTCGCGACGCCGTCCCGCTGTGCCGCATCCCGTTTGCACCTCGAGCCCTTCGTTCCCCGCCGCTTCCTGTCGCAACGGCCACCTGCAGACCATCCTCGGCAACTTCCTGCCGCGTCCGAACCATCTCCCCGCGCCGACGCCAGAACTGGTCGAAGTCTCGCCCGCCATCGGCGCGCAGATCGCCAGCCGCGTGCTCTGCCACTGCCACTGGCAGCCCGAAGCGTGCGCGCCCAGCGGCCCACTGCGATCCTCCTGCATGGCCTCGAAGGCTCGGCCGACTCGCAGTACGTCGTCGGCAACGCCAACAAGCTCTGGCGCGCCGGCGCCAACGTCATCCGCATGAACATGCGCAACTGCGGCGGTCGCAGCTACGAGATGGCCCGCCAGACGCCCACGCTCTACCACTCCGGCCTCTCCGGCGATGTCGGCGCCGTCATGCGCCACTTCCTCGCGCGCGAGCGCCTCGCAGAGCATCGCGCTGGTCGGCTACTCCATGGGCGGCAATCTGGTGCTCAAGCTCGCCGGCGAACTCGGCGCAGACGCGCCGCGCCAACTGCGTTCCGTCGTCGGCGTCTCGCCCGCGATCGACCTCGGCCCCTCCGCCGCCGCGCTGCATCGCCCGCACAACCGGCTCTACGAGCGCCGCTTCCTGCGCGCGCTGCTTCCGGCGCTTCCGCCGCAAGGCGCGCTCTTTCCCCGCGCCTACGATCCCAACCGCGCTCACCGGCATCCGCTCCCTGCGCGACTTCGACGACCGCATCACCGCGCTTCTACTCCGGCTTCGCCTCCGCCGAGGACTACTACTTCCGCGCCGCCGCCGCGCGCGTCATCGACCGCATCGCCGTCCCCACGCTCATCGTCTCACGCGCTCGACGACCCCTTCATCCGCATCACGCCCGAGACCCTCGCCGCCCTCGCGCGCCAACCCGCACATCACTCTGCTCCAGCCCGAACACGGCGGCCACTGCGCCTTTCTTGCCGACGCCCGACCCCGCCGCAAGCGACGACGGCTACTGGGCCGAGACCACCCTGCTCCGCTTCGTCCTCGCCCACGCGTGATAGCTTCTCGCGACAACGCCCGCCTGAGATAATCGAACCATGCTTGCCGAGTGGTCCGCCGAGTGCTCCGCCGAGGACCCCGTCCTCGTCGTTCCCTGGAAGGACCCCGAGCGGCAGAGCAGCCTTCGTCGATCTCCGCGCCAACCCATACGACTTCGACGCCATCCCCGAGGCTGAGCAGCATCCGCCGCTGATGCAGGCCCTGCGCGCGCTCAACGCCACGCGCTCGCCTGTCTTCACCGCCAAGTGCGACGCGTGGCCGCTCGACGCCGAAGAACTAGCCCACCTGCATACTCAATCTCGACGAAGCTGCGCCGACAGACCCCGCGCTGCTGGATTCGCGCACCCGCCCCACGGCTTCGCCAGCTACATCGACCTCGTCTGGCGCGAGCGCTCGCTCTTCACATCGTTCCCACAACAAGAACGCATCCTTGCGCCGTCTCACCCGCCTCGCCGCCCGCTCGACCACCCTCGGCCGCGCTCGATTGCGTGCTGCGCCCCGCGCTCATCGACCTCGAAGGCGCGCGCGAGGGCTATCGCCATCAGCCTCTACGTCAAAGCCCTCGGCCTTGACCCGCACTCGCGCCGAACTGGAGTGGGCCGCTGCCCTCGACGCCGTCGTCGCGCTGCTCCGCAGCAAAGACCTCTAGCCGCTGAACAATGAAGAACGTGCAACGCTGACAACTGCCGTTACGCCATTGCTCGCGTCGCCTCGCCCGCGCGTTGCATCCCGATCAGTCGCGTCGCCTCGCCTATCATCCCCATCGGCACCGGCTTGGCCGAAGTAGAAGCCCTGCGCCTCGTCGCAGCGCCGGCGCAGCAGGAAGTTCAGCTGGTCGTTCGTCTCCACGCCCTCGGCCACCACCTTCAGGTTCAGCCCATGCGCCATGGAGATGATCGCGCGCACAATCGCCGCCGCGTTCGGGTCGTCCGCCGACCGGTTCACAAAGCTGCGGTCGATCTTCAGCCGGTCCACCTCGTACTGCAGCAGGTAGGAGAAGCTGGAGAAGCCGGTCCCGAAGTCGTCGATCGCGATCTTCACGCCCAGCTTGCGCAGCTGCATCAGCGTCTCGTTGGTGGTCGCGCGAGTTGGTCATCAGAGTCTGCTCGGTGATCTCGATCTCCAGGCTGCGCGCGGGCAGCCCCGACTCGCGCAGCGCCGTCTCCACCAGCGCCGCCAGGTTCTTCTGCCGGAACTGCCGCGGCGAAAGGTTCACCGCGATCACCAGCTCGCGCCCCAGGCTGTCCTGCAGCTCCTTGCCCTCGTGGCACGCGGTGCGGATCGCCCACTCGCCGATCGGCACAATCAGCCCGGTGGCCTCGGCCAGCGGAATGAACTGCGCCGGCGGAATCGATGCCGCGCCGCGGGTGGTCCAGCGCAGCAGCGCCTCCACGCCGATCACCTCGCCGGTGATGCAGGAGACCTGCGGCTGGTAGTGCAGCGAAAGCTCGCCGTTGATCAGCGCATGGCGCAGGTCATGCTCGAACTCCAGCTTGTCCGCCGTCGCCACGACCATGCCCTGGTTGAAGACGTGGAAGGTGTTGCGTCCGCTCTCCTTGGCCTCGTACATCGCGGCGTCCGCGTTCTTCAGCAGGCTGTCCGCATCGCGCGCGCAGTCGGGAAAGATGCACAGCCCCACGCTCACCGTGACATTCACCTCGCGGTTGCCCAGCATGGTCGGCGTCGCCACCTTCTGCAGGATCGCCTCCGCGCACCGCTCCGCGTCCTTCTGGTCGCGAAACTCCGGCATCACGATCACAAACTCGTCGCCGCCCATGCGCGCCACCGTGTCCGTCTGCCGCACCGCCGCGCACAGCTTCTTCGCCACCAGCATCCAGCAGGCCGTCGCCCGCGGCATGGCCCAGCGAGTCGTTGATCCGCTTGAAGTGGTCGATGTCCACCATCAGCACCGCGACCTTCTGCCGGTTGCGCTTCGCGCGCTGGATCGCCTGCCGCATGCGGTCGTCCAGCAGCACCCGGTTGGGCAGCCCGGTCAACTGGTCGTGGTGCGCCAGGTGGTTCACATACTCGGTCAGCTTCTTGCGCTCGGTGATGTCGAACGCAATGCCCAGGTAGCCGGTGATCTTCTCGCCCTGCGGACTTCAGCGCGGTCATCGCCAGGTTCACCCAGATGCGCGACCCGTCCTTGCGGACGTAGGTCCACTCGTGCTCGTCGGTCTGGCCCTGCTTGGGCCTCGCGATCAGCGAGCTGAAGCCCGCCTGCGACCGGCTGGCTCAGGTCCTTGCTCAACTGCACCGCGCGCGCGCTCATCTCCGCCGGGTCGTGCAGCATCACCATGGAGTGCTGCCCGATCAGCTCATGCTTGCGGTAGAACGTCAGGCTCTCCGCCGCCGGGTTCATCGCCGTCACCGTTCCCGCCGGGTCGGTGGCAATAATGCTGAACGGCGCGTTCTCAATCATCGACTGGGTAAACTCGTTCAGGTTCGCGATCTGGTGCTGGCGCGCGCGCTCCTCGGTCACATCGCGGTTGGTCACCACAATGCCATCGCCCAGCTTCACCACCTGCATCGCGATCCAGTACGGCTCCACGCCTTCGCGCTCCACCAGGTGCTCCTCGGTATAAGGAGTGCCCGGTGCTCACCACCTCCTTGTATCTCTCAATCAGCTCGCTGCGTCATCGCCGTAGGGCAGCATCATCGCTCAGCAGCCTGCCGATCAGTTCGGTCGCGCGGCTTGCGCAGCCGCTTCTCGCCGTTCGCATTCACATAGGAGAAGCGGAAGTCCACAATGTTCGTCCGCGTCGTCGCGCACGCTCTCCAGGATGTAGAAGGCGTCCAGGCTGCTCTCCGCCGCCACCACGAACTGCTCATGCTCTTTGTTGGCGGCGATCACCGCGCGCACCATCGATGCGCACGTACGGAAACAGCACCGCCACGCCCATCGCCACCACTACCGATGCGGCCGCGCGCACCAGCGGCAGCTCCCCGCTCAGCCCGCGCAGCGGTCCCCACAGCGGCAGATACCCGGCCAGCCGTTCCAGTCCGAAGCACACCAGAAACAGCCCGAGCAGATAGGTGGTCAGACCAAAGGGCACGCGCTCCCGCAGCAGATGCGCGAAGCGCACAATCATCAGACACGCGACCAGGCAGGTGAGCCACGCCAACCCGTCGGCCACCAGTGAATACGTCAGCGCCGCGTGATAGGTTCGGGCCGAACCTGCCGGAAAGATGCAACAAGGTGAAGGGGCTCGGCCCGGTCAGGATCAACAGGGCAAGCGGCGCGAACAGCGCGAACGACACGATCATCTTTGTCCGTGGGGACATCGACTGATTGCTGCTCAAGGCAAACTCCACGTCTCTCATGTCTTGATGCGGGGGCCCCGGTCCCATCATCCGCTCGGCGATACCACTCACGATACCCGCTTTGCCATAATCACGCCGATGGATTCTGTATGCGTTCCGATTTGGTAACTTTGTCGTGCTGTCAGGACATCATCGCCGCGCGCAGGTCCCGACAACCTGAAGCATTATGGCTCCAACCGCTGAGGAAAAGACGGTCACTTATACACACATGCCCGCGGGTTGGCCGACTAGTAGCTGCCCGCGAAGATCGCCTTCAGCTTCGCGCGTAGCCCCTGCTCCTCGCTGGCGCGCCTTACCTGGGTGCGATGCGTGTAGAGCAGCATCCCGATGGCCACCGAAAACTCCGGCCGCGCCAGCTCCGCCGGCATGCGCGAGAGCGGCACCGGAGACCCCACCCGCGAGGGCACACGCAGCAGGCTCTCCGCATTATCCAGTAGTCCGCGCCAGCAGCGCGCCGCCGCCGGTCAGCACGCATCCCGCGCCCAGCGCCTCCAACACTCCGCCCTGGCGCAGGTTGTCGCGCAGCATCGTAAAGAGCTCGCGCGCGCGCGGCTCCAGAATCTCCGCCAGAAACCTCTGCCGCACCAGCCGCGTCGGCTGCGCCTCCCCGCTCAGCGAGCCCATCGCCAGGTTCGACCCCACCTCAATCTCGTTGCCCTGCGGCACCGACGTCACCACGCAGTGGCCATACACCCGCTTCAGCTCCTCCGCCTCTTCCACCGAGACGTGCAGCCCCACCGCAAGATCGTTGGTAAAGTGGTCGCCGCCGATCGGCAGCACCGCCGTGTGGGCGATCGACCCCTCGAAGAACACCGCCAGCTCCGTCGTGCTCGAACCAATGTCCGCGATGCACACGCCAAGCTCGCGCTCGTCCGCCGAGAGCACCGACTCCGCTGCCGCGATGCCTTCGAAGATTGTGTCGCGCACCTCAAGCCCCGCTCGGTTCGCGCACGTCACCACGCTCTGCGCCACGCCGCCGGAGCAGGTCGAGAGGTGCAGGTTCACCTCCAGCTTGTTGCCCACCATCCCAATCGGGTCGTGGATGCCCGCCTGGTCGTCGAGAATAAACTCCTGCGGCAGCAGATGCAGCACCTCGCGATCGGGAGGGAGCGCGACGGAGCGCGCGCGGTCCACGGCGGCCCGCACCTCCTCGCGCGTGATCTCGCGCATCCGGCTGCCCATCGAGATGCCGCCCCGGCTGTTCACCCCGCGCACGTGCGTGCCGCCGATGCCTACCACCGCCGTCTCAATCCCGGCGCGCGCCACACGCTCCGCCGTCAACGCCGCTTTGTTGATGGCCTCCGCCGCCGGCCCCAGCTCCGCGATCAGCCCGCGCCGCATCCCGCGCGCCGTCTCAATCCCGTGCCCGCGATAGCGCAGCACGCCATCCTGCACCTCCGCCACCAGCACGCAGACCTTGCTGCTGCCCGCGTCCAGCACCGTGATCAGGTTGTCCTGCCGCGGGTTCATCGCGGCGCTCCCTGCGCGGCGGCATTGGCCGCGGAGGGCTTGCCGCCCAGCTTCGCCCCCAGCGGCGTCACCGGATACGCCGTCGTCAGAGGCGCGATAGGCTTCGCGCTACTCGATGCAATCGGCGACTTGCCCGCCGAGCTGCCCGCCGGCTTCACCTTAGCCTTGGCCACAATCGGAGCCTTGCCGGTCTTCGCAGCGGAGACAGCGGCAGCCTTCGTTGCAGCCGCAGCCGGCTTCACCGCCGCAGCGGGCTCACGCGCTGCGGAGGATGCACTTGCCGCGTTTTGCTCGTTCGCTGCGGCGCCATCGTCAACCGGCGGAGCAACCGCGCCCGGCTGCATCTCCAGCACGGCCTGCCGCTCATAGCGCAGATCGACCGCCGCGAGCCTGGGATATTGCGTTCGCCACTCCGCTAGATGCGCCTGATAGCGGCGATACCGCTCCAGAAAATCCTCATCGCCAAAGTGCACCAGAATATCTCCGCCCTTGTCGGCCGCGCTGCCCGCGGCACCGCTGGAGATAATCGCCCTCACATCCTCAGGATCGGAGAGATCGACCTCGCTCACCCGCTGCGAGAGATGCTCGCCCGTCGCATCCAGCGCCTGCAGGAAGCCCAGATAAATCTTCATCCGCGCCGCGCGCATCGCCAGCGGGTCCGCCGCCGAGATCCCTGTCAGCACCGGAAACGAATAATTCGCGGCCTTCGATATCCCGCCCGCACTGCCCGCTCCATCAGACATATCCGGCGCAGCCATGTTCAGCAGCACGCCGTCCGCATCCACCAGCCCAATCCGAGTGACCCTCGCGCACAAATGCCACCGGCGTCCGCTCCACAATCGCCACCCGCACCCGGTTGGGCAGCAGACGCATCACCGTCGCATGCGCCACCCACGGCAGGCTCTCCAGCTCCGCCCGCCGCTGGGCCAGCGGAATCCGGAAGACGTTGCGCTCCACATCCTCGCCAAAGACGCTCAGCAGTTGCGCGCGCGACATGTGGCTGTTGCCCGCAATCTGGATCGCCGCCGAATCCGGCACTGTGAAGTGCTCGTCGTGCAGCAGAATAGCTGCGCACGGCCAGCATTCCCGCAATGCTCCCGGCGACCAGGATAAGCAGCGCCATGCCCACGCCAATGCGCCCCCACAGCGTCTTGGGGAATCAGCACACCGCGAACGCTCAGCCGCAGCCCGCCCCGCCGTGGCTTCCTCTCGAACTCGCTGTCATCATCGAAGTTATCGGTATAGCGATCGCTATAAGACGCGTCTCGCCGCAGCGGCATCTCACTCACCGCCGCGCGCCGCTTGCCGCTGGGGAAAGGGACGCGACTCCGGCTCTGGCGCATCCAGCACCGCCGAGCCACGCTTCGAAAAAAGATTGTCCTGATCGCACGTCCTGAGCAAGGGCGCGAGGAATCGCCACGCTCATCATATCCCGCAGCCCACCCCGCCATCGCCCTAAACCGCCCCACGTACCCACTCAGCAACTCACGCATTCCCGAAGTACTCAGACACATAGAGCGAATCCGTCAACCGTTCTCCAGCGCCTGTAGCACCATCCCACTTGCCTGCGACACACTCCCCGCCCCCAGCGTCAGCACCACATCCCCCTCCCGCGCAACCCGCGCCAGCGCCTCCACCCCCGCTGCCATCGACTCCGCATACCCCACGCCGCCACGCACCGTCCCCGTCCGTCGTATAGCATCGACCAGCCCAGCCGCATCCACCCCCGCAATCGGCTCCTCGCTGGCCGCATAGATGTCCAGCACCTCCACCGTGTCCGCATCCGCAAACGCCCGCGCAAACTCCGGCATGCAGGTCCCGCGTCCGCGTATACCGGTGCGGCTGGAAGAGCACATGCACCCGCGCATATCCGGCATCCCGCGCCGCGCGCAGCGTCGCCACAATCTCCGTCGGATGGTGCCCGTAATCATCCACCACCGTCACCCCGCGCACCACACCCTTCACCTGGAAGCGCCGGTCGACCCCGCGAAAGCTCGCCAGCCCCGCTGCAATCCCATCCGGCGCAACCCCCAGCTGCACCCCAATCGCCACCGCCGCCGTCGCATTCAGCACATTGTGCCGCCCCGGAACATGCAGCGCAAACGGCCCCAGCACCAGCCCGCGATAGTTCACCTCGAAGCGCCAATGTCCCGCACTCCGCGCCGCCCGCAACGTTCTCCAACCCCTGCAACCGGAAGTCCGCCCCCTCCGATTCGCCATACGTATACACCCGCCGCCGCACGCGCTCCAGCACCCCGCGCAGCAGCGCATTGTCGAGGCACGCCGTCGTCGCCCCATAGAACGGCACGCGATCCATAAACTCCACGAACGCCCCCTCCACATCCGCCATGTCGCGGTAGCAGTCCATATGCTCGCGGTCCAGATTCGTCACCACCGCCAGCACCGGCGAGAGCTTCAGAAACGAACGGTCGCTCTCGTCCGCCTCCGCAACCAGATACTGCGAACGACCCCAGCCGCGCATTCGACCCCAGCGCATCCACGCGTCCGCCCACCACCACCGTCGGATCGAGGTTTCCCTCGCCGCCGCCCGCGCCCATCACCGCAGCAATCATCGAGGTCGTCGTCGTCTTCCCATGCATGCCCGCGACCGCAATTCCATACTTCAGCCGCATCAGCTCCGCCAGCATCTCCGCCCGCTGGATCACGGGAATCTTGCGCGCCTTCGCCTCCACCACCTCAGGGTTCGCCGCCGTCACCGCCGAACTCGTCACCACCACATCGCTCGCCGCCGCATTCTCCGCCGCGTGTCCCTCGTAGATCACCGCGCCCATCCCGGCAAGCCGTTCGGTCGCCGCCGACCTCCTCAGGTCCGACCCCGACACCGCATACCCCATCGTCAGCAGAATCTCCGCGATCCCACTCATGCCAATCCCGCCGATGCCAATAAAGTGGATGCGATGCGATGGGGCAAACAGAAAGTGGCCGGGCAGGGAAGACATATCTGTTCAATCTACCAGCGCGCTCATAGGGCTACGCGACCGGCACGCACGGCATCGCCCGTCAGAATCGCCATCCGGGGCAGAAAACTTCCCAGAATGTGCAATCCGGTGCATATTTCACTCCGTTGCCCCTCGTAATTCGTTGAATCCAAAAATGATAAATTGGCATTTGGATTGCAGCATTCCACAATCAACGTTCCATGGGCCCAAGGTTCCAAATAGACTCCCGCTCAACGGGGGAAAGTAGAGCAACCCATGAAGATCTCTGTCCGTAATGCTCCAATTTTCGCGGCCGCTCTTGTGCTCGGCCTCTTCGCCGCGGTCAAGCCTGCCACCGCCGACACCTTCAGTATCCAGTACTTCGAGGTCCCCACCGGTACAGCGGACTTTTACAACGGCAACCCGCCGGGGCTTGGGACCTCTCTTAACTATGTGATGCCCTATCTCGGCCCCGACGGCCTCCCCGTCTTCAACCCCTCCTTTACCGGGGGTGGGGTCTACGCGCCCGCGTCGCAGTACCTGAACAGCGCCGGCGAGATCCTCTACTGGTCGCCCAGCAATCCCCAGGGTGGTGACGTTATTGGCGACGGCAGCGGAACCATCACGCTCTCCTCCTCCGCGGTCACCATGTACCCGCCCGGCAGCAGCGGCCCCGGCACCGGCGGCGCCAACAATGGCACCGGCAATGACGGCACGGATGAGGAGACCGCGATCCTCACCGGCCAGTTCACCGTTCCGGCGGCGAGCAGCGACACCGTCACCTTCGACATCGGCGCCGACGATATGGCCTTCGCCTATGTCTTTCCCGTCGGCGACCCCACCGATCCAACCTCCCTGGTTGAGTCGCTCGGCGGTATCCACGGCGACACCATCACGCCCAGCAACTCTGTCACCTACGGCGCGGGTACCTACCAGATCGAGATATTCTACGCGGACCGCGACACCACCGGCTCCGATCTCAGCTTCAGCGACACCGGCTCCTTCACCATCGGCCCCCCGCCTCCGCCACCCGTGACCGGGACTACCCCCGAACCCAGCACCTTCATGCTGCTCGGCACCGGACTGCTCGGCGCCGCGGGGATCATGCGCCGTCGCCTGGCAAGCTAAACCGCACTGAATCAAGAGGGCCGGACACCATTGAACCCAGATGGCCTCCGGCCCTTGACTTTGGCCGGGACAAATTCTGCCGCAAGCAATACCTTCGTGTTCCGCAACCAAACGGCGTAGATTGTGTCTAAACAATTGACAGTTAATTGGGGCGGGCATCCCGAATCGGCAGACAGGACCCCACCCCAATCAACTCAGGCCCTTGCCATCCGCGCAACCCGCTGTTCTAAAGCACGAACGGGCAAGCGAAGGATGGGCAGGGCAGGGAACCAACCATGAAAATCACGCGAGTTCTGCAATCCACGATTTTGGCTGTAGCCATCGCAGGAGCCATGCTCTTCACCCCCACCGCGGCCAACGCGCGGGTGTTCGTCTCCGTCGGCTTCGCGCCTCCGCTGATCCCGGTCTACGAGCAGCCGCTCGCGCCCGGCTATGGATACATCTGGACCCCCGGCTACTGGGCCTACGGCGATGACGGCTACTACTGGGTCGACGGCGCCTGGGTCTACCCGCCCTACGTCGACGCGCTCTGGACCCCCGGCTACTGGGGCTAGGGCGGCGGCGCCTATCTCTGGTATCCCGGCTACTGGGGCCGCCACATCGGCTACTACGGCGGCATCAACTACGGCTTCGGCTACTTCGGCACAGGCTTCTACGGCGGATACTGGAATGGCGGCCGCTTCTTCTATAACAGCGCCTACAACCACCTCGGCTTCCACAACGGCTTCGTCTACAACCATCCCGTGGCCGGCTTCGATGGACGCCCCGGCGGTGCAGCCATCGCCCGCAACGAGAACACCGGCTTCCGTGGCGGAGCAACCAGCTTCGCCGCACGCGGCTCCGGCGTCAACGGCAACAGCTTCGCGAACCGCGCCGGCAGCAGCGGCTTTGCGAACCGCGGCACTGAGGCTCGCGGCGGCAACTTCGCCGGCAGCACCTCCTCGCGTCCCGCAATCAGCGGCGGCTCCTACGCCGGCGGCTCACGCGGAGGCTACGCAGCTCCGCAGGCCCGCTCTGGTGGCGGAAGCTTCGGTGGTGGTGGCGGCGCCCACTTTAGCGGCGGCGGCGGCGGAGGCTTCCACGGCGGCGGCGGTGGTGGTGGCGGACACGCCGGCGGCGGACACCGCTAACCACCCCGCAATCGTGAATCGCAAAGGGCTGAGGATAACTCCTCAGCCCTTTCTTTTTTCGCTTGTCATTCCGCAGCGCAGCGAAGGAATCTCTTTTCAAACTCCACCGATGCCAGCCGCTCACAACTAACAACTCACAACAGCGCAAGCCCCACCACCATCCCCGCAATCTCCTTCACCGCCTCTGGCCGCGCCATCTCCCTCGCCCGTTCCCCCATCGTCGCGCAGTCCGTCGTGGTCCCTCAGCATCCCCACCAACTCCTCCATCAATCTCTCCGCCGTAAACTCCGCCTCGGTCAGCATCCGCGCCGCGCCCGCCTCCACCATCGCCTCCGCATTCTTGCGCTGATGGTCGTCCGCTGCCGCCGCAAACGGCACCAGCAACGATGCCCGTCCCGCCGCCGCCAGCTCCGCCACCGTGCTCGCGCCGCTCCGGCACAGCATCAGATCCGCCGCCGCAAACTCCGCCGGCATGTCGTCCAGATACGCCTCGCACCCGCACTCGCTCTCCCACCAACTCCAGCCGCCTCAAACGCCGCAGCAGTCGTCTCCAAATGCCGCCCGCCTGCCTGATGCACAATCTCCAGCTCGGGAAAGCGCTCCAGCAGCCGCCCCGCAATCTTCGGCATCGCCTCATTCAATACCCGCGCGCCCTGGCTCCCGCCAAACACCAGCAGCCGCAACCGCACCCGCCGTCTTCGGCGCTGATCGCAAAGAACTCCGCCCGCACCGGAATCCCCGTCACCTCTGCGATTGCGAAAATACCGCACCGTCTGCGCAAAGTTCACCGCCGCCGCGCTCACCCACCGCCCCAGCCAGCGGTTCGTCATCCCCGGCACCGCGTTCGGCTCAAACGCCAGCGTCGGCACGCGCTTCAATATCGCCGCCAGCATCCCCGGCCCGCTCGCATACCCGCCCACTCCCACCACCACCTGCGGCTGGAACTCACGAATCAGCCGCACGCACTCCACCACCCCCAGCGGCAGGTCCACCGCCGTCCGCAGCCGCGTCGCCAAGCTCACATTCTTCAACTGCCCCGACCGCACCAGCTCCAGCCGAAACCCCGCCTCCGGCACCAGCCGCGTCTCCAGCCCCCGCGCCGTCCCCACAAACCGCACCTCGGCCCCATGCGCATCGCGCAGCTCCCGCGCAATCGCCAGCGCCGGAATCACATGCCCCCCGGTCCCCCCGCCAGCAATCAACATTCGCACTGTTCTTCGCCTCTACTAACAACCTGCAACCGGCAACCTGCAACTGCGTTCAATCGATCTCCCGCGTAATATTCAACAGCACGCCCAGACTCGCCAGCGTAATAAACACCGACGTTCCGCCCGGACGAGATCAGCGGCAGCGTAATCCCCTTCGTCGGCAGCAGCGCCAGCACCACGCTGATGTTGAAGAACGCCTGGATCAGGATCGCCGTCGTAATCCCGAACGCCAGAAACCGCGCAAACGGGTCGGTCGAGAGCACCGCCGCCCGCAGCCCGCGATACCCCAGCATCACAAACAGCGCCACCACCGCCAGCGCGCCAATCAGCCCCAGCTCCTCGCAGATATTGGCGAAGATAAAGTCCGTGTGCGGCTCCGGCAGATAGAGCAGCTTCTGCACGCCCTCCATCAGCCCGCGCCCAAACACCCCGCCCGTGCCCACCGCAATCAGCGACTGCATCGATGTGGTATCCCTCGCCCAGCGGGTCCAGCTCCGGGTTGAAAAACGTCACCATGCGCGCACGCCGGAACGGCACCATCCAACAGCATGTAGTACAGCACCGGCGATGCCGCCAGCAGCCCCGACGCCGATCCACTTCACCTGCATGCCCGCCAGGTACAGCATCGCCATCGTCACCGCCGCGCACACCAGCGCCGTACCCAGGTCGGGCTCCTTCAAGATCAGCGCAACAAACACCAGCGGCGGCAGCGACGCCTTCAGGATCGTCCCCTTCCAATCGTCCATCGCGTGGATGCGCGTCTGCAAAAAGTATGCGAGAAACAGCACCAGCACCGGCGTCGCCATCTCCGACGGCTGAAACGTAAACAGCGGGCCAAAGCGGAACCAGCGATGCGTGTGATGCGAGTCGTGCATCGCAAACACCCCCACCAGCAGCATCGTGGTCAGCCGCCACCGCCGCGGCCACCACCGGATAGTTGTTATACCGCTTGTAGTCCACCTGCATCAGCGCCGACCAGCGCCACCATCCCCAGCAGCCGCCCACAGCGCCTGCTTCGCACACATACGCATACGGCGAGCCCAGCGTCTCCTGCGCCATCACCGCCGACGCGGAAAACACCATCACCAGCCCAAACAGCACCAGCAGCAGCACCGTCCCGAACAGCCACTTGTCAACCCCAACCCGCTTCGCCATCCTGCCCGCTTCCAGTCCCGCTTAAGGGCCGTCATCCTGAACGCAGTGAAGAACCCCTGTATTTGTCTCTCTCTTGTTTGTCATTCTGAGCAAAGCTCAGAATCCCCGCATTTGTTCTTGCCGTTGCCTTTGCTCCTCTTGCCTTTGCTCTTGCTCCTGAGATAGGCCCGGGCTTCAGCCTGGGCATCAACCAGCCCTCTATGGCTCTCGGGCTTTAGCCCCCGGGACCCCTCGCCGAACCCGCCAACCCCTTTACCAATTCTTTGAACACCTTTCCCCGATGCTCATAATTCTCAAACTGATCGAAGCTCGAGCACGCCGGCGCCAGCAGCACAACATCTCCTGCGACCGCATCCTCCGCGGCCTTGCGCACCGCCTCTCGCAGCGTCCCCGCTGACACCATCTTCACCACTCCCGCCAGCTGCCGCTCGATCTTCTCCGCCGCTGAACCTATTGTGTAAACAATTTTGACCCGCGCGCGCACCAGATCCGCCAGCTCCGCATAGTTCGAGTCCTTGTCCTTCCCGCCCAGAATCAAATGCACTCCACCCGGAAACGCCTCCAGCGCCTTCTTCGTCGCATCCACATTGGTCGCCTTCGAGTCGTTGTAGAACTCCACGCCGCGCACCGTCGCCACAAACTCCAGCCGATGCTCCACCGCCTTGAACGCACGCACCGACGCGCGGATGGACTCCGCCGCCATCCCCGCCCAGCCGCGCCGCGCACACCGCCGCCAGCACATTCTCCACGTTGTGCGCGCCGCGCAGCGGAATCTCCGCCACCGGCATCACCGGCTCTGCCTTCGCGCCCTCGCGCGCCACAAACAGCACACTCTCGCCATGCACAAACGCGCCCTGCTTGATCGGCCTCCGCCCACTGAACCAGAAGACCTGCGCGCTGCGTCTTGCCTGCAATCATCTGCGTCGGCGTGTCCTCCCCATTCAGCACCAAAAAGTCTGAGGCAGTTTGCTGCGCCGTGATCCGCGCCTTCGCCGCCGCATACTCCTCAAAGGTGCCGTGCCGGTCCAGATGGTCCGGCGTAATATTCAGCACCACCGCAATGTGCGGGTGGAACTCCTCCACCGTCTCCAGCTGAAAGCTCGATACCTCCAGCACCGTCATCGTCTCGGCCGTGCTCTCGCCCACCAGCTCAATCACCGGCGTCCCAATATTTCCCCCCACCAGCGTTGGCCGTCCGCTGTCCGCAAATATCTTTCCCACCAATGCCGTTGTCGTCGTCTTCCCATTCGAGCCCGTGATCGCCACTATCTGTCCGCGCAGAAAGCGGCTGGCCAGCTCCAGCTCTCCGATCATCGGCAGCCCAAACGCGCGCACCTGCTTCAGCTCCGGCGTATCGTACGGCACACCCGGCGACACCACAATCAGGTCCTGCCGCCGGAACGTCAGCAGCCCATGTCCGCCCGCCTCCACCATGATCCCCGCCTCCAGCAGCGCAGGAATCTCCTTCTCCAGAGCCGCCACGCTGCGCGTATCCGACACCGTCACCCGCGCCCCCCGGTCGCGCAGAAACAGCGCCGCCGCCTTCCCACTCTTCCCCAGCCCCACCACCAGCACCCGCTTATTCTTCAGTTCCATAAACTCCCGATGTGCGCCGCGCAAACCCAGAAAAGCACAACAGCCAATGGGCCCGCAAACCACCAACGCGATCCCCTTACTCCGGCATAGATGAACAATAATATGGCGATGAATTGGAAAAATGCTCCGCCCTGTGCCATTCGGCCATTCGAAGTGTTCGACAGCACCATGATGGCTATCCAGATGGAGCACAACGAGGCCGCCACACCGACTTGGTTAGCGCGCTTCATCTCAGCTTCAGCGTCGTCAGCGCAAACAGCGCAAACACCAGCGCCAGGATCCAAAACCGCGCAGTCACCTTCGACTCGTTCCACCCCAGCAGCTCGAAGTGATGATGCAGCGGCGCCATCTTGAAGATGCGCTTCCCCCCACGCAGCTTATAGCTCCCCACCTGCAGGATCACGCTCAACGCCTCCAGGATAAACACGCCGCCGATAAACGGCAGCAGCAGCTCCTGCTTGATGATCACCGCGACCGTCCCAATTGCCCCGCCCAGCGCCAGCGAGCCCACGTCGCCCATAAACACCTCCGCCGGGTGCGCGTTGTACCAAAGGAATCCGATGCTCGCGCCCACCATCGCCCCGCAGAAGACTGTCAGCTCGCTCACCATCGGCATCCGCTGCAGCTCCAGGTAATCCGCGAACACCACATGCCCGCTCACATACGTCAGTACCGTCAGCGCGCCGGCCGCGATGATGGTGCATCCGATCGCCAGCCCATCCAGCCCGTCGGTCAAATTTACGGCGTTACTGGTCAGCGTCAGCACCAGCATCACGAAAATCACAAACGGCAGAAACGCCAGCCAGTGCAGATGCGGAATCCCGCCCATCCACTGCCAGACGAGATCGGGCCGCAAGCGCTTCGCGAATGGGACGACCAGCCGCGTCGAATACTCGCCCTTCAGCTCCAGCCGCACCAGCGTCACTGCCACCGCCGCACTGGTCAGCATCTGCAGCGCGAACTTCTGCCGCGCTGTCAGCCCCTTGCTCTGCTTGTGCACCACCTTCAGGTAGTCATCCGCAAACCCGATCGCGCCGAAAGCCAGCGTAGACAGCACCACCACCCACACCAGCGGATTCGAGAGGTCCGCCCACAGCAGCGTCGGCACCAGCATCGAGATCACGATCAGCACCCCGCCCATGGTCGGCGTGCCGCCCTTCTTCAGGTGGGTCTGCGGCCCATCGTCGCGCACATACTGGCCGATCTGGAACTCGCGCAGCCGCTCAATCACAAACGGCCCGATCAGCAGCCCGATCAGCAGCGCCGTCAGGCTCGCAAACACCGTGCGAAACGTCAGATAGCGAAAGATGCGAAAGACGCGGAAGTAGGGAAACAGCTTCTGGTACAGCAGCCAATAAAGCAATGCGCTCCGCCTTTATGCGCGCGGCCAATCCCGGCCGCGCGCCGAACTCATCGCTATCTTACTGCGCGCACGCCCCAATCGGGTGCCCCATGTCTCGCTCTTGCGACATGGGAATCCGCCGCCACGCACCTACGCGATCGTCTGGTCCGCCCCCGCCCGGCTCCACAGCACCCGAATGTCGGTCGAGTTGTTGAACGAGAACGCCGGCGGCGAGCTCGGCGCGGTGATCGCAAAGAAGTCCGCGCGATGCACATCGTCCGTATAGATCGCCGGCCGCGCATCCGGCGCCGCCGGCTCAATCTCCACGTGGCTCATCTCCAGCCGCTTCACATGGCGGAAGTAGAACCCGTGCGCCGGCAGCTTGCCCAGCATCCCCGGTTCAGGATACGCATTTTCCTTCTCCGGCACCACGATCTTGGTCATGTCCGCCGTGCCGCCGCCCACATGCTGCACATAGACATCGGAGATCTTCAGGTCCTCCACATAGAATCCCGGAATTCCCGTGATGTTCGACCCATAGCCTGCCTGCGAGTTGTAGCAGTTGATGTTGTTGATCAGCACCCGCTTCAGCGTGCCCACCACCGTGCTCTGGTCGGTGCCCTCGGCGCCCTTGGGCCCGCGCAGCCGCGCGCCCAGCCGCAGATAGATCGGGCAGCTGATGATGTCGCGCATCGTAATGTTGGTGACCGTGATGTCTTCCAGCAGCGCGCCGTCCACCGTCTCCATCGCCAGCCCCTGGCAGCCCTCGAAGACGCAGTTCGAGATGGAAATATTCCTGAACCCGCCATTCGACTCCGTCCCGAACTTGATCCGCCCCGTGCCGCCCACCTTATGGTCGGTCTCCATCGTGAACTTCTTCCACGTCCCATCCAGCACCGAGCCCAGCGTGTAGCAGCCCGACACAAAGCAGTTCGTGATGTTGATGTTGTCGCACGGCGCGGTTATACCCCAGCGCAAAGCTCGACTTTGGCACAATCGCATCGTCCCACGGCGAGTTCACCGTGCAGTTCGAGACGCGCACATTCTTGCAGCAGTCGATGTCCATGCCGTCGCGGTCGGTGTCGATCTTCAGATTGTCGATGGTCAGGTTGTCGACGCCCGTCACCAGAATCCCGAAGTGCCCGCCCTTCAAGATCGAGAAGTCGCTCAGGATCACGTTGCGGCAGTTCTTCAGCGCAATCGACTTGTTGCCCACGCCCGCCTGCTCGGCCTGATAGATCGGATAGTTGCCCCGCGCGCCACGTCCCCCACCCGCCGGTCTCGCCGCCGCGCCTGTTGCTCCAGCTGCCGCACCTGCGCCAGCTCCCGCCGCCGCGCCCGCGCCACCAGGTCCGCCGCCGCGACCAGATGCATCCGGTCGTCCAGGCCCGAACCCCGGCCCACTCGCCCCTGCACTCGCCGGCGGCCGTCCCGGCCCCGCGCCAAAGCTCAGCCCGCGTCCCCAGATCAGCCCCGGCCCCGTGATCGAAATATCGCTGATGTCCTCGCCCCAGATCAGCGAGTTGTGCCAGTGGTTATGCCCGTAGTCCTGGTACGCGTCGTAGGCCGTCTTCGGCTCCGCCGCATCGTACGTCCCGCCCATGTACCCCGTGGTCTCGCCCGGCTTCGGCGAGTCCGCCGCAATGATCGTCGATCCCTGCGAGAGGTATAGATTCACATGGCTCTTCAGCCGGATCGAGAACGAAATGTAAGTCCCCGCCGGGAACACCACTGTCCCACCGCCCGCCGCCGCAGCCGCCTCAATCGCCTGGTTGATCGCGGGTGAGTCGATGGTCTTGCCGTCTCCCGTGGCGCCAAACGCGCGCACGTCGAACTGGATCGGCGAGAGCGCGGCAGCTGCGGTCTTCTTCGCCGCGGCCAGCGCGGGAACTATAGATGCGGCGGATGCGGCGAGGCCCATGCTGCTGAGCTTCAAAAGATCACGGCGAGCGTTGTCAAAAGTTTTCATCACGCCCGACATCCTAGCAGAGCCGCACTGCAATTTGGAAATTGTTTCCCATGGGAAACTTTTGCGCATTCACTGCCGTCTATCGCGTTCCGCAACGCAAAACTAACATCGCGCAGCCTTCAACCAGCAACCAGCAACCTGCAACTGCCCTACCCCCACCGTCTCACCTCCGCAAACTCCCCCGTGCCTCCGCCGCCCACCACCGCCCGCTCGCCCAGCACTAGCCATGTGTGCGCAATCAACTCGCTCTCCGGCGAGCGCTTTACACCGTACACCATCGTGCTCGCGACCCCGCGCCGCCGCAGCATCGCATACCCCGCCAGCGTCTGGGGAAAGCACACAAACCGCACCGGCGACCGCCGCACAGCCGCCTCCACCGCCCACCTCACCCGCAGTGCAACCGCCAATTCCTCCTCCGTCGCATCACCCGCGCCCGCACTCCTGCGCGTCATCGCCCCAACGATCTTATGCACTGGCAATACCGCAAGGCACACGCGAAAAAACCCGAGCAGCGCCAGCGCCTCCGCCGACATCGCCCACTCCGCCGGCCCGCGGCGAACCACACCAGCAAGCGATCTCATGACGCCATCGCGCACATGTCTTCGACTCGCCGCGCCTCCTCTTCCACTCGCCGAATAAAATACCCCACCGCCACTCCCCGCGGAATCGCCGACTGATAAACGTCCGCTCTCTCCGCCGCCTCCCGCGCCGTCTTCGGCCAATCCTCCAGCGCCGCACGCAGCCGCTCCAGGTCAATCAGCCGCCGCGCCACCGCACTCTCTCGCTAAAGTCGCCAGTTCCGCCAGCAGCTCTCCGCGAATCGCCCCCAGACACTCATACCAATCCGCCGCCTGCGTGCCCTTCTCCTTGCGATCGAGCGTCGCGTCAGGCAGCCGCCCACGCATCGCCCGCCGCACCAGCGACCGCGCCCGCCCGCCCACCACAAACTGCTCCGCCGGAATCGCCGCGCAGAACTCAAACACCCGCTTGTCCGCCGTCGGGTCCCGCGTCTCGATCCCCCACGCCGCACCCGCCGCCGCGTTGTAGTCCCCGTACTGGTTCATCTGAAACTGCGTCGACATCAGATGCGGCAGCCCGCCTCGCCGCGTAAACAAATGCCGCCGCATCTGCTCCCCCGCATCGGGCGCGAACTCTGCCCGCAGTGCGCTCCAATCAACATCCACGCCGCGCATCAGCGGGTCTAACCGACGCCTCAGCTGCCATGGCAATGCGCTCAACACCGTCTGCGACGCCGCATCGCGCCCCGACGAAACCCCCGCCCGCCGCAGCCTCCACGCCTGCCGCACCATCGCAATCCACCGCCCGCGCCGAAACAAACCATGCAGCCTGTCCCCGCCCGCGTAGCTGAACGCAAAGTTCCCCAGCGCGCCGGTCAACATCACCTTCGCCCCGCTCGTTCGCGCGCAGTCGTAGATGCGATGGCTCCACACGCTGTTCAGCGCGGCCGCGTGCGGCAGGTCCAGCAGCGGGAAGATCCGCGCCAGCTCGCGCAGCATATTAGAGCCTGACGCATCCACCCTCGTGTGCCGAATATTCGCGATACATCCCCGCAACCTCCGCCGCATAAGTCTCCCTCATCCCCGATCAGCCCTCGCGGCACAATCCCCGAGAAGCCCGCGCACGGCACCGCCGTATACGCCTCCAGCGTTGCACCGCTCCCCGCCATCAGCCGCGCCGCCGTCGCTGCAATAGCTCCGCTGTCCAGCCCCGCGCTCAGCTCCGTCGCCACCCCGCCCGTCGTCCGCAGCCGGCAGCGCACCGCCTCATCGAATATCTCCAGAAACGCCTCAACGTACTCCTCATCCCGCGCGAACCGCACCGGCCTCAGCGCATCGATTCTCCAGTAGCGCCGATGCACTGTGCCCTCGCGCCCCACCGCCAAACAATGCCCCGGCGCAATCTCCTGCACCTCGCGAAACCGGCTCCGCGGATACTCCGGCGGCAATCCAATCAGGTCGCGCACCAGCGTCCCCTCATCCAGCTCGCTTGAAACCCCCGTACACGCGCGCACCGCCCGCGCCGTCGTCGCAAACGCAAAGAACTCCGCCGTCTTCGCAAAATAAAGCGGCCGGTCTCCCGCGTGGTCGCGCGCTAGAAAAAACCGCTGCATCCGCGCGTCCCACACCGCAAACGCAAACGACCCCACCATCCGCTGCACGCACTCCTCGCCCCACCGCCGCCACGCCCGCAGCAGCAGCGCGGAATCCGCCAGCGCCGCCAACTCACCCGCACCGATCCCCAGCCAACGCCCCAGCTCCGCGCGATTGTCCAGCCGCGCATCCGCCACCATCCACACCGCGGCATTCCCATCGTTCACAGCCGCGCCCGCCAAAGGCTGCGCCTCCAACTCATCCTCCGCTGTAATCTTCAGCAGCCGATGCCCCAGCGCCACATCCTCGCGCGCGCGCTGGAGACTCCGAGCACCCGCGTCCAATGAATTCCTCGCCTCAAATGATTTCAAAGCCCCGCCATCCGGCCCATGCGCACGCAGCGACTCCAGCATCGCGGCCCCCACCCGCCGCGCGTCCGCGCTCCCACTCAGCCGCCAGAATCCGCAGATTGCGCTCAAGGTCACCCTTGCTCAAAACACCGGTCGCCCGATTGGTATGATTCCCCAATGTCCTCCGGCGCAGAGATGTATCGCCTCGGTCCCTTCCTCCTGCTGTCCGAAATTCCCATTCCGGAACTCATGCCGCTGCACCCCACCCAAACCGCCGCCGCAGCCCCCCCAACCTCACTCCCGACTGTCTCCATCCGCCTCGCCCCCGTCCCCGCGCACATCCCCAACGTCGTCGCCCACGAGACCCGCTGGTCCGCCTCCCGCGACGAGTATCTCCTCCGCGTCCCCGGCATCGCCGGCTTCCTCGTCCGCCACGGCCGTGAGGTCCTCGTCGAGCCCGCCCCAAACGCCCTTCCCGCCGACATCCGCGCCTACCTGCTCTCGCCCATCTTCTCTGCCCTCTGCCACCAGGCCGGCATGTACTCCCTCCACGCCAGCTCCGTCCGCGCCGGCTCGGGAGTCGTCGCCTTCCTCGGCCACTCCGGCGCCGGCAAATCCACCCTCGCCGCCTTCCTCCACCGCCGCGGCTACCCTGTCGTCTCCGACGACATCTGCCTCCTCGATTCTCGCCCGCAACCCACGACTTCAGCAGATGATTTGAAGCCCGCACCCACGCTCGTCGTCCCCGTCGCCCCCTCCCTCAAGCTCTGGCGCAGCGCCCTCGACGCCCTCGGCGCCTCACCCGCCACCCTCCCCCACGTCTTCGCCGCCGAAGACAAATACCGCCTCGCCATCGACCCCTCAGCTCCGCTCGACCAACCCCTCCCGCTCCACCGCCTCTACTTCCTCGAATGGGGCGAGCCGAACGAAGAAGACCAGTCCACCTTCACCCCCATCAACGCGTCCACGCCATCACGCGCCTCATGGAGTTCACCCACTACGACTACCTCATGAAGGCCACAGGCCGCCAGACCGGCAACTTCCTCCTCTGCGGCCGCATCCTCGCCCACGCCCGCGCCTTCACCCTCCGCCGCCCCCGCAACTTCGACCGCCTCGACCCCACCCTCGACGCCCTCGAAGCCCACCTCGCCAACACCTCCGTATAGGAGCTCCTCTTGCACGCAACCCGCAGCCTGCACTTCCTGAAAGCTCTCGCAACCCTCACCCTCGCATCCCTTGCCATGCTAGCCGTCGCCGAACCACCCATGCCCTTCACCCCCGAAGCCCACTGGATCGCAGCGCAGTCCGACACCTCAATTCCAGCAACTCCCCCCGTCGATCTACCACCCCTCCCCATCTTTCGTCGCGCCTTCACCCTCCACCCGCGCACTCCCGGCGCAAAGCTTGCCGCCGCCACGCTCACCATCTCCGGCCTCGGCCAGTTTGAGGCACACATAAACGGACGCAACGTCACTGCGGCCGTCCTCACCCCCAGTTGGAGCGACTACCGCAAGCGCGTCTACTTCGACACCTACGACGTCACCCGCCTGCTCCGCACCGGCCCCAACGTCCTCGCCGTCCTGCTCGGCAACGGCATGTACAACGTCGAGCCGACCCCCGACCGCTACCAAAAGTTTCACGCGAGCTTCGGCCCGCCCAAACTCATCGCCCAGCTTACCCTCCGCTTCGCCGACGGCTCGCGCCAGACCATCGTCTCCGACGCCGCATGGAAGACCGCGTCCGGCCCCATCACCTTCACCTCCATCTATGGCGGCGAGGACTACGACGCCCGTCTCGAACCTGTCGCCTGGGACTCCCCCATCTACGACGACAGCACATGGTCTACCGCAACTCCCGTCGACAGCCCCGGCGGCGCGCTTCTCCCCGAGATCATCCCGCCCGTCGTCCCCAACGACACCTACACCCCCATCCGCATCACCCATCCCAAACCCGACACCGCCGTCTACGATCTCGGCCAGAACTTCGCCGGCTGGCCCGAGATCGCCGTCACTGGCCCGCGCGGCGCCTCCATCCGCCTCATCCCCGGCGAGCTGCTCGACGCCAATGGCCTCGTCACCCAGCGCAGCGCCGGTGCCTCGCCGCGCAACCCGGTCTTCTTCACCTACACCCTGCGCGGCGGCAGCACCACCGCCAACCCCGAGCGCTGGCAGCCGCGCTTCAGCTACTACGGCTTCCGCTTCGTCCAGGTCGAGACAACAACTCCCGCACCCACCATCCTCAGCCTCGACGCCCGCTTCCTGCACGACGCTGTGGCCGTCGACGGCCACTTCACCTCGTCCGATAAGCTCCTCAACCTCATCCACACCCTCATCAACCGCGCCATGCTCGCCAACATGGTCTCCATTCTCACCGACTGCCCGACCCGCGAGAAGCTCGGCTGGCTGGAGGAGACCCATCTCGCCGCCGCATCGCTGATGTACAACTACTCGCTCGGTGCGCTCTACGCCAAGCAAGCCGCCGACATGCGCGATGCGCAACTCCCTAGCGGCCTCGTCCCCAGCATCGCGCCTGAGTTCCCCGTCTTCTCCGGCGGCTTCCGCGACTCGCCCGAGTGGGGCGCGGCCGTCATCCTCAGCCCCTGGGCCGCCTACCAGTTCTACGGCTCGCTCACCCTCCTGCGCGACCAGTACCCCGCCATGCAGCGCTACGCCGCCTATCTCGACTCCAAGGCGCAGGACCACATCCTCGCCTACGGCCTCGGCGACTGGTACGACATCGGCCCAAAACCTCCCGGCGGCTTACAGCTCACCAGCCCCGGCGTCACCGCCACCGCCATCTACTATCAGTCGCTCACCGCGCTGGCCCGCATCGCGACCCTCCTCAACCACCCCGGCGACGCAGCCGCCTACACAAGCGAAGCCGCCGAGGTTCGCGCCGCCTTCAACGCCCGCTTCTACCACCCCGAAACCCACCAGTACGACACCGGCTCGCAGACCGCCAACGCCATGCCGCTCGTCCTCGGCCTCGTCCCCGACGCCGATCACGCCGCCGTCCTCGCCAATCTCGTCGACGACATCCACGCGCACTCGGACCATGTCACCGCCGGCGACATCGGCTTCCACTACGTCGTCCGCGCGCTGACCGACGGCAACCGCTCCGACGTGCTCTACGCAATGCTCTCCCGCACCGACCCACCCAGCTATGGCGCGCAGCTCGCCCACGGCGCAACCACCCTCACCGAGGCCTGGGACGCCAACCCCAACTCCTCGCAGGACCACTTCATGCTTGGTCACGCCGAAGAGTGGTTCTACCGCGGCCTTGCCGGCATCGACTTCGACCTCTCGCGTCCGCCCGGCGCTCAGATCGAGATCCGCCCCGCTGTCCCCGGCGACCTCCACTCCGTCTCCGCCACCTTCCACTCCGCGCTCGGCACCATCGCCAGCGCCTGGACCCGCACCGGCGACGTCCTCCGCATGGACATCACCCTCCCCACGCGCGCGCGCATCGTCATCCCTGCCAACTTCAGCCACTCCATCTCAGTCGATGGCGCGCCCGCGCCCTCCACCCTCACCCTCGGCCCCGGCATGCACCACATCCGCTCCCACCGCTAGAGCGGATTACCTTGGTATAGAGCCAATACCTAAAATGCCGTCATTCTGGCGCAGCCAGAATCTCTGTATTTGGCTCTTTGTATTCACCTTGATCCGCGTTCATCCGCGCAAATCCGCGGTCGTCTTTATCTCTTCTTCTCCCTCGGCACAAACTCCTCCATCACCGCCTTGCGCAACAGGTCCGGCGGCAACAGTCCCTGCGCCAGCAGGAAGTCGTGATACTTCTTCTGGTCGAACTTCGTCCCCAGCGCGGCCTCCGTGTCCTTGCGCAGCTCCATCAGCTTTGTGTAACCGTAAAAGTAGCTATTGGCCTGTCCCGGCGAGCGATAGGTAAACCGCTCCACCTCTTCCTTGGCGAACGCCTGGCTCAGCACCACATCGTACTCCAGCACCTTGTACGCCTCCGCCGAGTCGATCTTGCCCGACTGCAGCTCCGGATCGAGAAACGCCCGCGCCGCCCGCAGCAGCCTGTAGTCGCAGCGTCACCAGCTGCCCATCGACCGGCTCATACGGCTGCATCATCCACTCCGAATACAGCCCCCACCCCTCGACATTGGTCGAGTTGAACGCATACAGCGCCCGCGCCAGACTCACCCCATGCTCCACCATCGAGTCGAACTGCAGCTCGTGCCCCGGCCTGCGCCTCATGCGCGGTCAGCGTCCACGCCGCCGCATCGTAGGTAAAGTCGTCGTACTGGTCCGCCTCGCCGCCCGTCGACTGAAGGAATATTCAGCGGCAGCACAAACTCGCCCCTCTGCCCCGTGTTGTGCAGCAACGGCGGAGGCGACCATGTGCGGCGCGGGCTGCTGCGCCGTCTCCGCCGCCGTCGCCAGCCGGATGATCGCCGGCCGGTCCGGCAGCGTCACCAGATTCTTCGCCGCAATAATCTCTTCAATCGCCTTCAGCCGCGCCTTGTACAACGGCAGGATCGCATCGCCCGTCATCTGCTTCTTCTTCAGCTCGCGGATCACATCGCGATAGTCGGTCGCCTTCCACCCATGCTCCTTCGCCACCTGCACCGCCAGCGGCTGCCATCTCCGCCTGGTCGCTCGTAAACGCCGCGTGCGCCATCTGCCGCCAGTTGCTCCGGCGGCACATCGACGCCGTAGTTCTCCAGCGCCAGCGCATACTCCTCCGGCAGCAGCTTGAAGTCCGTGCGCGCCTTGGGCAACAGCGTCCCGCGCACCCATGTGTCGTAGTCCGCCAGCTCCTCGCTCAGCTTGGCGAAGGCGTCCTGCCAGCCCGTCAGCTTGTACTTGCGAAACAGCGCCGCGATCCCGTCCGATATAGTTCTTGTCCCGCCCCAGCTCCGTCTCCATCTCGCCGATCGACGGATAGACCACGCCCGGCTTCGCCATCTGCTCCATCACGCGCTGCTTCAGCACCTCGGTAAACGGCTTGAAACCCGGCTCGACTCCGGCATACTTCGCAGCCGCACCACCGCCGCCGGCCGCCGCTCCGCCGCCACCTGGTCGTCCAGCAGTATCCGCAGCCCGAGCAAACACCGCCTGGCTCGCATCGAGGAACTGCACCTTGTGCTCCAGCTGATAGTCGTCCCGGCGAAACTGCAGGTTGAACGCCTTCTGCAATGATCTCCAGGTCCTCGCGGACGTTCTTGTCCTTCTCCTTCGCCTCAACCTTCTTCAGTCTCGCCAGCACGGCCTCCAGCTCCTTGCGCTGCGCGATCTCATCCGCCCGCGTGGCGTCCGTGATCAGCGGGTCGTACTTCGCCACGCCCTGCGCCGAGCCCTGCTCCGGCGAGTGCTTCAACTGCACATCCAGCAGCTCCTGCGTGTATTGATTGCTGCGCACCACCCAGGCCGGCTCAGCCGGT
This sequence comes from uncultured Acidobacteriaceae bacterium, assembly GCA_963808025.1. Taxonomy (GTDB): domain Bacteria; phylum Acidobacteriota; class Terriglobia; order Terriglobales; family Acidobacteriaceae; genus Edaphobacter. Next base: position 127,263 of record CAWEEI010000003.1, read on the forward strand.
GCGGCTGGCCCGGCAGCCGCGGCAGTTGCAGCAGCGGCAGAGCTCTGGGCGTAAGCCGCAGCGTGAGCGGCCATCAGGCCCAAAACGAAAATCATCCGTAAAGCGGTCCTGCGATGCATCGGCAAATCTCCAGTCAAAAGAATCCCATCCAGCATAAGCCAGTGTGCCCATCCACTGCGTTGCCAAACTCCGTCATCTTCCCCACACCGCCGTCATCCTGACCCTGAGCGGAGCCGAAGGGGAAGGACCTCTGTATTTGTCCTTTCATGCCCCCGTATTCCCGCGACTGCCCCTACGGCTGCGTCGTCGCTCCCCCACTCTGCCCCGCGCCCCCGCCCGTCCCTTGCGTCCCAAATCCGTTCCCGTTACTCTGCCCAAACCCTCCCACGCCATTCTGTCCCGGCCCGCCCGGCGAACCCGGAGTCTGCCCCAACGATCCAGCCGCAGCCGATCCCACGCCGCCTCCATTCAGTTGCCCCGCTATCTTCAGTTGCTCGATCCGCGGATCGTACAGAAACTCCCACGTCTGGTAGGTGGTCTGCTCATTCACCACCAGGATCGAGGCGCCAGTCGCGCTGCTGCCCACCCCCATAATCGGCCCGCTGCTGCCCGCACCGCCGAAGGGCGACGATCCCGTCCCCGATGTGTCCGTTGTTCCGCCTGCTCCCGTCCCACTTGATCCCGTTCCGCCCGCTCCCGTCGTCCCCGAAGAACCATTCGCGCCAGCGGTAGTCGAAGAAGTCCCCGATGAACTCCCAGCCCCCGCGCCCATCGCACCGAACCCGCCCGCAAATCCGCCCGGTCCCGCGGTCCCGCCCGTCCCAGCAGTCGTACCCGGAAAGCCGCCGCCTGTCGACTGGCTCCCCGCCAGCGCGCCCAGCCCGGCCGACGCGATCCCCGCCAGCGGCTGCGCCGAAGAACCCCTTCACCGTCGTCTTGTTCTGCCCCACCGCAATCAGCCGCCAGTCGTTCTTGCCCGTCAGCGGATCGATATAATCCTGGCGCAGAAACCGGATGTTGTTGGTGTTCTCCAGCTGCTCGATCGACGCCGGATAGTGCCCCGTCTTCCGGTAGAACACACGGATCGCGCGCACATACTGGTTCGCCCGCCGCGCCGACTCCACCTCGCGCTCGCGCTGCAGGCTGAACGCCACCTTCGACGCCGCCACGCCCAGCACCAGCAGGATGATCGCAATCGCCACAATCAGCCCCAGCAGCATAAAGCCGTCTTCGCCCGTGGGCACCGGCCCCATCCGCCGTCCCCCGCGAACCTCGAACCTCGAACCTTGAACCTTAACCCTCATCGTCAATTCGTCAGCAGCGGAAGCGTCTGCGTGTTGTTGTACTGCATGTCCTCCACCTGGATCGTCTTCGCTTCAATCGACACCACCTTGTACCGCCGCATCACCACATCCCCCGCGGAGGCCGTCATCACGTCGTCGTTGTGCAGCAGAAACGCCAGCCGCGTCCCATCCGCCGCGGTCTCCGTCCCGAAAAACTTCAGGTCGATCGGCGGTGGCGGCGGTGGCCCGGCGGAGGTGGCGGCGGACCCATCGGCACAACTGGGGCCGTATTGCCGCGCCTGCGCAATCGGCTTCGGAATCACCACCGGCGGGGCGCCGATGCCGCCGAGAAGATATTCCGTCCGCTGCCCGCATACTCCACCGACTCGCTGACCAGCATCGCCTCCATGTGCAGCGTCGGATCGAGCGCCGCGGATGTTGTTCCCACCGTCTTCGCCGCCGGCCCCGCAGGAGCCGCCCGCCGAATCCGCCGGCGCGCTCACCGCCGTCACCGCAGGTGCCGGCGCAGGCGTCGAACTCCCGCTGCCACCGAAATACTCGAAGTAAAATACCGCCGCAGCGATCACCACAAACGCACCCACCGCAATCAGCTTGTTCCGGTCCTCCGTGCCTGCGCCGCTCAGCTTCATCGTCCAGGCCCTCCACTCGCCGCAGTCTCCGCCGCCGCTTCCGGCTCGGCCCCAATCACACACTCCCCGCAGATACGTCGTCAGCCGCAGCCGCAGGTTCACCGTGCCCGTCTGCTGCCCGGTCAGCGTCACTCCATCGATGACGAAGAACATCTTGTCCCGCTCCAGCGAGTTGATCAACTGCACCAGCGGCCGGTAGTCGCCGCTCAGGCTCGCATCCATGCGCACCTCGGTCAGCTCGCCCGCCGAACCCGCCAGCACCGGCGTCGTGCACATACCCCACCCGCGCCAGCCGCACCCGCTGCCTTCTTCGGTCAGCGCGCCCAGCTCCGCCGCCACCTCGGAGTCGGACGCCGGCAGCCGCTCGCTGATAGAACCTGTCCGCCTCCGCCGTCGCCGTCGCCAGCTTCGCATCCAGCCCGCGCAACGGCTGCGCCGCAATCTCTGCCGTCCTTCAGCGCAATCCGCTGCTGCGCCATCGCATCCGCGTTGTGGTTGCTCGCCGCATGCCACAGCAGCCCCATCTGCACCAGCAGATACAGATTCACCAGCGCCAGCAGCCCCACTCCCGCCCAGTGCAGGTTCAGCGGACTCAGCCAGTCCCGCTGCGATCCCGCTCCATCGCGCTTCATCCTTCGCCGCCGGAAGGCGGCTGCATTGTCTCGACGCTCATTGCGGCCCGCCTTCCCGGCCGAATCTCGGACTGTCGCTGTCGGCTCGCATCCTTTGCCGCGTCTTTCGCCGTGCAAGGGCAGCGGGTTGTATCCGCTCAAAATATCGAACTCCACGCCCGCCGGCAACTCCGAACGCTCACCGGCGTCACGCTGCCCTGGCTGCTGCGTCTGCGCCGTCTCATTCGCCAGCCGCGGCGTCAGGAAGCGCTGGCTGTGCTCCAGGTTGCGCACCAGGTCCACCTCGCGCTCGCGCTCGCCGCTCACCCGCATGCCGGATATTCACGTCACCCTCCGCCGTAGATCGCCGGCTCGATGCTCGTCACCTGCACTCCCGCCGGCAGCACCCGCTCCAGGTCCATCATCACCGACGTCCAGCTGAAGCTCTTCTCCGCAAACAGCGTCATTCAGAAATCTCGACCGGTCCAGCACCGCCTGGTTCTGCGGCTCACGCATCCGCCGCTCGTTGGTCTGCTCGCTCCGTTTCGCACGCGCCGCGTCTGCGCCTTCAGCGCATCCATCTGCGCCTGCTGCCGCCTTGCGCGCGCTGGTTCAAAAAGTGCAGCCCACATCCCCAGCGCCAATCGCCATCACCGCCAGCCCCGCCATCGCCAGCCGCAGCCGCGCAAACAGAGGCCGCAGCTCAACAAACGGACGGGTCGCGAGATTGATCGAAATCCGCATCAGTTTGCCAGCGCCCCCCGCACGCCCGCCAGCCAGCCCAGCGGCACGCCGCCCGGCAGTCCCGCCGCCGTCGCGCCCGCGCCCAGCATCTCCCGGTCTACTATCTCGCGCACCGTCACCGGCCCAATCTCCGCTGCGGCTCAGCCAGCACCGCGTCAGCGCCTCCGCGCCCAGCGTCCCCGCCGCCAGCACCACCGCCGGCGTGCTCTGCAGCGTGTCCTCAAAATATGCCGCCGCCACGCTCACCGCCTGCGCCACCTCGCTGGCCGTCGCCGCCAGTCCGCCGTCCACAATAATCTCCGGCGCGCACACCACGACCGTCTCATGCGCACCGCGCGGCCACATCGACCGCAACCGTCTCCGCGCCCAGAATCCGCCGCAACCGCCTTCACTCCGCCTGCGCGCATCCGCGCCCAGATCGACCGTCCGATGCAGCAGCAGCACGCCCGCCTTCACAATCGCCGTCGTCACTCCCTCGCGCCCCGCATTCACCACCAGCGTCGGATGCTCGCCCTCCGCCAGCCCCGCCAGCGCCGCCAGCGTGCTCGGCAGCACCGCGCCCGGCTCAAACCCCGCCTCGCGCACCATGCTCTCGTAGTCCGCCAGCACCTCGCGCGGCATCGCCACCGCCAGCACCTGCAGCGCGTCCTTCGCGCGTCGCCATCACCTGGTAGCTCACCGCCGCATCGTCCGCGTCGAACGGCAGCAGCTTCTTCAGCCGGAACCGCACCACCGGCAACGCCTCCGCCGCCTTCGCCGGCAGCGCATCGAAGTCCAGCAGCAGCACCCGCACCGCCGCATCCGGCACCACCAGCGTCACATCGCGCGTCTTCAGCGAGACCGCCTCCAGCGCCTTGCGCATTGCCGCCACCGTCGCTGCCCGCGACTCCTCCGCAACCCCCGCCCGCGACACCGCCGCGAGCACTCCTGCCGCGTCCTCAGCCCGCGCCGCCACCACTCCTTCGGCGCGCACCTCGCACGCCAGCCGCGGCCGCGTCCCCATCGTTCTCGGCAAAAATTCCATCCGTCCTAGACTACCCGTTCTCCACGAATTTCCGCGCCCTTACTTACCACTAGCCTCTATCCTCTGTTCTTTACCGTCCCGCCTCAATAAACGTAACCTTATTGATCTCCTTCAGCGTCGTAATCCCCTGCTCGCACCCGCTCAATCGCCGAGTCCCGCAGAAAACCCATCCCCTTGTCGCTTCGCCTTCTTGCGAATCTCGCTCCCCGGCTTCTTCGCCAGCAGCATCTCGCGAATCTCATCATCCAGCTCCAGCAGCTCATGGATCGCCGACCGCCCGCGGAACCCCGTGCCCGCGCACTCCATGCACCCCGGCCCTTCGCGGAACTTGAACCCGCGCCACTCCTCCGGCTCGAGCCCGCTCGCCAGCAGCTCCGCATCCGAGTACGTCACCTCGCGCACGCAGAACTCGCACACCGTCCGCACCAGCCGCTGCGCCAGAATGCAGTTCAGCGCCGAAACAAAGTTGTACGGCTCAACGCCCATATTCAGGAAGCGCCCCAGCACATCCACCACATTGTTCGCATGGACCGTCGTAAACACCAAGTGCCCCGTCAGCGCCGAGTTGATCGCAATCTGCGCCGTCTCCGCATCGCGGATCTCGCCCACCAGAATCTTGTCCGGGTCATGCCGCAGGATCGACCGCAGCCCGCGCGCAAACGTCAGCCCCTTCTTCTCATTCACCGGAATCTGCGTGATCCCGCGAATCTGGTACTCGACCGGATCTTCAATCGTGATGATCTTGTCCTCTTCGCTCTTGATCTCATTCAGCGCCGCATACAGCGTCGTCGTCTTGCCCGAACCCGTCGGCCCGGTCACCAGCACCATCCCGTACGGCTCCTTGATGTACCGCCGGAACCGCTCCAGGTCCTTCTCCGCAAACCCCACCACATCCAGCGACAGCTTCTTGAACTTCTCACTCATCGACTCCTTATCCAGCACGCGCAGCACCGCATTCTCGCCATGCACCGTCGGCATGATGCTCACGCGGAAGTCGATCAGCCGCCCCTTGTACCGCACCCGGAAGCGCCCATCCTGCGGCACGCGCCGCTCCGCAATGTCCAGCTCGCGACATCACCTTGATGCGCGACAGAATCGTCTGGTGATGCTCCCGCGCAATCGGCGCCATCGCCTGCTGCAGCACGCCGTCGATCCGGTACTTCACCATCAGACAGTCGTCGCACGTCTCCAGGTGAATATCGCTCGCCCGCCGCTCGAGCGCCGTAAAGATCGTCGTATCCACCAGCCGGATAATCGGCGAAATGTCGTCCTCGCTGGTCAGCCGCTCAATCGAGATGTTCTCGTCCGAGTTCTCATCCCCCGTCAGCACATCGAACGCCAGCCCCTCGCTCGCCTCGTCCAGCACCCGCTGGCTCTGCTCCGTCTTCTTCAGCAGGTCGGTAATCTGCGACAGCGTCGCCACCCGCGTCACCAGCCGCTGCCCCAGCAGCCCCGAAATCTCGTCCAGCACCATCAGCTTCGAGGGGTCGCTCACCGCAATCGCCAGCCGCCCCTCCAGCTGCTCCAGCGGCACAAAGTTGTACCGGAACATCATGTCCACCGGCACGCTCTTGAACAGCTCGTGCGATATCTTGAAGTTCTTCAGGTCCACAAACTCCGCGTGGTAGCGCCGCGCCAGCGCCTGCGCCCGCTCCACCTCGCTCATCCCCATCTCGCTGACACTCAGCGGCACTGCAACCGGCGTAGCCATATATCCTTAAGACTCCCCTCAAATCAGTCCGTTACCCATGCATCCCCAGTGTAAGCCGCCCACCCCGCAAATCCCGCCCCGCTCACCCTGTCCCATAGGCCGCTATCCCTAAACGGACAGCCCCGTCAGGGAGCAGCGCCCCGCACTTCATCACACAAAATTAAGGCCGATGGGCTTATAGTGGTCTGCGCACCGCATCCCATCCCACTCTCCCGAAAGGACCCCACAAATGAGCGCCGCCGCCGCACCTCTCGCACCCGCCCCCATCCGCCACGCCTTCGGCTGGTCCCTCACCATGTCCATCCTGCTGGTCCTCGCGGGCCTCGCCGCGATCCTTCTCCCGCTGGTCTCGGGCATCGCCATCACGTTGATTGTAGGCTGGTTCTTCACCATCGCCGGAGTCCTCCACCTGCTCTTCGCCTGGAAGACCCACACCACCAGCGGCGTCCTCTTCGAAATCCTGCTCGGCTTCCTCTATATCTTCACCGGCGTCTACCTGCTCTTCCACCCCATCTACGGACTGGTCTCGCTCACTCTCTTCCTCGGCGCCTACTTCCTCTTCAAGGGCCTCGTCGAGCTCGTCCAGTTCCTGCGCATCCAGCCGCGCCACGGCTCCTGGTGGCTGCTCATCGACAGCGCCATCTGCATCGTCCTCGCCGTGATGATCTGGAGGGCCTGGCCCACGAGCTCCATCTGGGTGGTCGGCACCCTGGTCGGCATCAGCCTGCTCTTCACCGGCTTCTCCCGCCTGATGCTCACCCTCACCGTTCGCAAGGCGTTGACTGTGTAAGCTCGCAAACCTGTGCCCCATTCATCGCAGCCCAATCGCGATGAGTGGGCTAGGGTGCCCTACACAAAGAAATTGTGATCCTGACCCTGAGCGAAGCCGAAGGGGAAGGACCTGTTTGTGCCTTTGTCCGCATCCCGCTCCACCCGGCCCCTTGTCATTCCGAACCCTGAGCGCAGCGAAGTGGAAGGAATCTGCTTTTGCCCGTCAGACCGCCACAAACTTCCAACCGTCTTGCTTAAGGGCACGGCTTCAGCCGTGCCGTAAAGACAAAAAGGAGGCCGGGCTTCAGCCCCTGAGGGACAAGCCACGCTTGACTCCAAGGCGCAGACAGGAATGGGATGATGGCCAGTTCGATGTCAGCCAACTCAGATGCGCCCTATTCGTCGTCTGTGTCTAATGGGGTACCTGCTTGCGTTCTCTCTTCCCGAAGCTTCGCATATTCCTTCAGGCCCAAGTGAACTTTGAATAGCGTCGCGGCATTATCCCAGCCCGCCCCTGGATTCGTGTATTGAAAGGCCCATGATGCTCCGCCATATCCGCTTCGCCTTTCATATCCGATGACCGAAAAGCGATAGAGCATTTTTAGCGCCTCAGCAGCGCTGAGGGGGTTCTCTGGGGACTTTCGGCGGTCATACTCCTCTGAGAACTCTCTTCTCCTAAACGTAAGAGTGCTGATCGCAGAGCAAGCTTGCAACGCCTCCTCCCATTGTGGCCAATGGGCTATGATCTCGTCGTCAAGCTCCGCCTTTAGATAGCGGGAATAAGCGTCTCTAGCGTATGTCACATCCTGATTCTCAAGAATGACGGGACCAGCCGGGTCACCCCCATCGGCCGTTGACGCCGCGACCCTAGACTTCGCACGTTCGAGTGTGAAGTTCAGGAACTTAATTACGTCACGCGGACGCCGAAATGTGCGATTCAGAATATGGTTCCATTTGGTTTGCGAGCCTCTCATATTCTGGTCGGTTACCACACAATCCCAGCTTGCGCCCTTTCCAAGCCTCGCCTGAAGGCGCTCGTTGATGAGTGCGAGCAAGCTTTCCGAGTCCCATTCCAATGTCAAAGCCTTGGTCTGCGTTATCTTGTTCTTGTCCGAAAAGCTCAGGTCGTCCCATAAGTCCGTCCGAAGATAGACGACGGGGCTGAGTTTGACACCGCGATCCCTGGAACGGATTTCCCTGGCTGCCAAAATTAACCCGGTAAGCATTTGCTTTCGTTGTCCGTCGAAAAGGGTAATGCCCTGATCAAGCTCGTCGAAATGAAGCTGGAGCGCCTCAAGGCCTGACTCTTTCGCAACCTGCGCGGCACTTTTCGCCAGAGCCTCTGATAGCGCATTTAGCTCCGCCCCCAATCGCATATCAGTTTCGTCACGACTAAACGATATGCTCCCCAGCTTGAAACCGAATATTTCTGGTTCGAGGCTTGTCCCCTCCACATGAATTTTCTCCGGAGCGAGGAGATCGCTTAAGGCTGGCGCCAAGCTGCCGTAGTTCTTCTCGGCGAAAGACCTGATAGCCTTAGCGCTCGGCGAGTTCTTGTTGGGCGCACGCTCGTAGGCCAGTAACGCGAGCTCGACAGAGATCACGTACTTCCAGGACGAGACGTACGCCTCGATTTGAGCGGCGCCGCGGTCGATGCGCGACCCATGCACATTCCAGGGATACCCTCCAAGATTGAGGGATCGGGAAGCTAACTTTCCGCCCTGTTCTGCGAAATAGCGCACGAGTGCTGTCTTACCCGATCCTTTTCTGCCCAAGGCCAGGAGCACATCATTACTGCCTATCTCATTTACAGCATCCGTCTTGAGGAAATAGTCTAGGACCGCGTCGTCCTCGGCGGCGACATCTCCAAATGAAGCCAACTTCGAGAGGTCAAAAGTTTTTGTTGCCATTTGTGGGCAGCGCTCTGTTCAAACATACTCCACTGTAATGGATTCGGTTAGGTTGCGGAGTCTACGCCACAGGAGCGTTGGATTTGTGCGCCGATCGGTCAGAAACTGGACGACTTCCGCGTCCAAAGACCTGCTCCATCGACTCAATGCCTTCTCCCGTCCCTGAGCAGATCTCTTCGCCCCTCCCTTGACACCAGCGGTACAATTAAAGCTGGGGCAAGAGATATCCAGTGTCGTGCCGGAGCAGCACGTTTCGGCCGGACCTGGTGCTCTTAGGTGAAACTGGTGGGATTGGTATAGACCGCAGCCAGCTTAGGGCGCTTGGAGCACTTTATTGGGTGCATCCCATTTGTTTCTAAGACTTTAAGACCTAAGTACCCCCAGGGAAGGGGCGCCGAAATCAACCTGAATGCAGCCCAACGCGCCGCTACTGTCCGCCCGCCGCGCCGGCCGCGCTCAGGCTGAAGATCGGGTAGTAGAGCGAGATCAGGATCGTCACCACCACCAGCCCCATCACAATCAGGATGGCCGGCTCGATCAGGCTCATCGCCGCGGTCAGGTTGGTCTGCACGTCCTCCTCGAAGAACTCGGCCACCGAGTTCAGCATCTGCGGCAGCGCGCCGGTCGATTCGCCCACCTCGATCATCTCGATCGCCAGCTCGGGAAACACCTTCGTCCCCGCCAGACTGTCCGAGAGCCCCCTGCCCTCCCGCACCGTCTCCACGCTGGCGAAGACGGCACTGCCGATCTGCCGGCTGTCGATCGACCGCGCCGCCACCTCCAGCGACGGCACCAGCGGCAGCCCGCCGGTCAGCAGCGTCGACAGCGTCCGCGAGAACAGCCCCACCTGGTACTTCAGCCAGACGCCGCCGATCAGCGGCAGCCCTATGCGCACCTTATCCACCGCCATCGCGCCCGCATCGGTCTTCACCCAGCGCGAGAACAGGAACGCGACCAGCCCCACCGCAGCCGCGAAATAGAGGCCATAGTGCTGCGCATCCTTGCCGAACTCCAGCATGAAGGTCGTGATCGCCGGCAGCTTCGTCCCCAGCTGGTCGTACAGCTCGGCAAACCGCGGCACCACAAACGTGATGAGGAAGATAAACAGCCCCGTCACCATCACCACCAGCACCGCCGGATAGATCAGGCTGGCCGCCAGCTTCTTGCGGAAGGTCAGGCTCACCCGCTGGAAGTCGAGGTAGCGTTGCAGCACCTCCTCCAGATTGCCCGACCGCTCGCCCGCCAGCAGCGTCGTGGTGTAGACCACCGGAAATCCGCCCTGCGCCTCGAACGCGCTCGGAGATCGACTCGCCGTTCTTCACCCGCGTCGCAACGTCCTCCAGTTGCGCGCGGAAGTGCAGGATCTTCTGCCGCCGCGCCAGCAGCTCAATCGAACCCAGAATGGGAAGCCCCGCGCGAATCAGCGTGAGGAATTGCTGGTTGAAGACCAGGAACGGCTCCAGCTTCACCTTCTTGTTCTTGCCCTGCCCCGCCAGCAGCCCCCGCGCCTTCACCGAGTAGACGTAGTAGCCGGCCTGGGTAAACCGCGCGCGCAGCTCCTCCGCCGTGGCCGCGGCGTGCGTCTGCTCCTGCACCCGTCCACGCTCATCCGCCAGCCTGATTACAAACTCAGTCATAAGGGAAGACCACTGCGAAATACTCCGTCCATCTTAGACGGTTGGCCGGCGAAATCCTCTTCGCGGTGCAGTCGAAATCACTGGCGGCCGGTGTCCGGCCGGTGCCGGCGCAGCCGGAAGACCACCCACTCCAACGGACTCAGCAGCGGATAGAGCCCGAAGAGAAAGTCGGGCAGCGGCATCGTCTTCCACATACGCGCGCGGAAGAGCACGCGCAGCAGCAGTTCGCAGCCGGTAACGGAGGTTGCGGCGCAGGCCGAACTCAAAGGCCAACGTGCGCGCGATTGGGATCGCGTCGCGGTCGGCGAGGAAACGCCCCCGGACGAGGTTCCGGTCCGCATAGCGCAGGATGTGCTTTACTGTCGCATCGCTCTCCGGCAACAGGCTCGCGCTCCAGTGGTCCATGCCAAGGTAGCGGCGCACCAACATCAGCGCGGCGGTGAGCTCGGGCAAAACGCCGTAGCCTTCGGCGAGCTTGACCAGCACATCGAGCTCCGCAGCGCTCATATTGCGCACCTGCGCACCCACATCAACCAGCGACTTCAGATACAGCCAGCCGTCCAGCGTGCCGTGGACGCAGAGATAAAGCAGCGACTCCATCCGCGGCAGGGTCGCCACGCGGAGGCCGCCAAACGACACATAGTCGCTGGCATTGCGTCGCGCACAGGCTGGAGCCAGCCATCGCGCTGTTGCGGAAGCCGCGCCAGTGCAGGTCGATCTCAAATCCGGTCTCCGGGTTCCGATAGGCGATGTCCTTCCAATGCGCACGGTAGAAGGCAAGACGCTTCGGCGAAAAGCTGGCCGGCTCGAAGAGTCCGCGATAGCCGAAGCCACGTAGCACGCGGTCGGCGTCGAGAACAGATGCCTCGTCGATGAGCAGATCGATATCGCCCGCTGCGCGCAGGCCCAGATCGCCGAAGACCGACTGCGCGAGCGGCAGACCCTTCAGAACGCGCACCGCCCCGATATTCTGCGTCTGGAATTCCTGCAGGATGCGACGAAGCTCAGCGAGCGAGCGGAGCGCCTGATAGGTATTGGCAGAAGACAGTTGGCGCAGTTCGGTGAGGACGGCATCCTGTTCCGGAGATCGAGGCTCAGCGACGCAGGCCTGTAGGCGATTGGAGACGAGGGGAACGAGTCGATGATGCCGCGTGAGGCGAAGGAAGCGCTGCCAGTCGACGGGCCCGGACGCTTGTTCGCGAATGCCCTCACAGTCTTCCACCCGCCATGGCCAGCGCGCGCAGAGCAGAAGCAGTTCCATTTCGGGAGACCGCGCAGGAATCGCGCCTTGACTCGTGTTTTCAACGTAGCGAAGTCGTTTCTCCATGATGGTCAGCAACCCGCAGCAACGGCAACAAGACCATAGGACGCGGCGGCTGCCCCTCACGGCTGTATGGTGAGAGAAGTACGCGGAGGAATGAGTGTATGAAGGGACCGGAGATAGTCCATCGCTCGATCGTCTGTTGGAGCAGTGCCACGGTGGCGACCGAGGTGAACGATGAGGTCATCCTGATGAACCTGGAGCGCGATCGCTGTTACGGCCTGAACGGCACCGGCAGCAATATCTGGCGGCGACTCGGATCGCCGATCCAGGTGTCTGAGCTAACCACCCAGCTCGAAGTTCAATACGACTCCATGCCCGGACAGATAGGACCGGATGTGTTGCGAACCCTGCGCGAGCTGGCCGGCGAAGGGCTGATTCGGGTAGTAGCGACCGCAGCATGAGGACGCAGCACCGAATCAGACTTGCAGCGCCCCCGCTTCCTTCTTCTCTTTCTCCGCGAGGTACCAGTCCACCGTCTTGCGCAGACCCTCATGGAAGTGGGCCTTCGGCTGGTAGCGAAGCTCCTGCGTGGCGCGCGTGATGTCGGCGAGCGAGTGTTTGATGTCACCCTCGCGCGGAGGGCCGTAGATTGGTCTTGCGGTGAAGCCCAACTGATCGGCGATGGCGGCATAGACCTCATTCAGTGTGTGGCTCTTGCCCGTGCCGATGTTGAACACCCGTCCGGTGGCTACGCTGTTCGGAGCGACACAAGCGAGCAGATTGGCGCTGACCGCGTTGTCCACATAGTTGAAGTCGCGGCTGGTGAGCCCGTCGCCGAAGATGGTGGGCGTCTCGCCCGCCATCATCTTGTAGGTGAACTGTGCGATCACGCCCGAGTAGGGCGAGTCGGCGGCCTGGCGCGGGCCGAAGATGTTGAAGTAGCGCAGGCATATACCTTCCAGACCGTACGCGCGATAGAAGGACTGGATGTAGTACTCGCACGTCAGCTTCTGCACCGCATAAGGCGAGAGCGGCCGCGGCGGCATCTCCTCCTGCTTGGGCTGGGTTGGCTGATCGCCATAAGCCGAAGAGGAGGCAGCGTACACAATGCGGCGGACCTTGGCGTCGCGCGCCGCGATCAGGAGATTCAGCGTCCCGTTGATGTTCGATTCGTGCGAGGTCAGTGGGTCCTTCACCGAACGCGGCACTGAAGCCAGCGCGCCCTGGTGCAGCACATAGTCCACGCCTTCGCAGGCAGACCGCATTCCCTGCACATCCTGAAGGTCCATCTGCTGAAAGGAGATGGAGTGGCGGATGTCGGCAAGGTTTTCGAGGTTGCCGGTGGAGAGGTTGTCGATCCCGCGAACTTCGTGCCCCTGCTCCACGAGCGTGTGGGCGAGGGTTGAGCCAATGAAGCCGGCAATTCCCGTTATCAGATAACGAGCCATCTATCCTCGCTGAGCGGCGCGGTCGGGCGCGAAAAACCTGCGCCGAACCCGAAAAGTCGATAGTAGCATTCAGCCTCAAAAGCGGACCTGGCATCGTCGGTGCAACTTTGGTGGTGTACCAGAATGGCAGCAGGCATCAAGGGGCGCTAGGAAAACGGCAAGAGGCAGATCGGGAATATGCCGGTAGCTGGCAGGCGCTGACCCGTTTGGGGCAAACGGGTCGATGAGGACGGGTGCGATAATCGAGGGCATGTCGAAGACCAGCCAGGTTGTTTTGCCGCGAATTGCTCAGGACCGTCTCGATCGTTTGCAGGCCCGCACGGCCCGAATTGGAGTCATAGGACTGGGGTATGTCGGCTTGCCTCTCTCCCTTCTGTTGTCCGAAGCGGGCTTTAAAGTTACGGGCTTCGACATCGACACGAAGAAGGTGGATGACCTTGAAGCGGGGCGCTCCTATATCTTTCGAATTCCGAAGGAGGAGATCCAGGCTGCGCGCAAGCAGGGTTTTACGGCCACGACAGATTTTGCGCATCTATCGGAGCAGGATGCCGTCATCCTCTGCGTGCCAACGCCGCTGACCGAGCATCGCGAGCCGGACCTGAGCTATGTCGAAAATACAGCTAAGTCAGCGGCCCCATGGATTCGGGAGGGCCAGTTGGTTGTGCTTGAGAGTACGACCTATCCGGGCACTACGGAAGAGCTAATGATTCCCGTTCTCGAAGCGGGGAACACGCAGGGGTTGAAGGTGCAGAGCAAAGGGGAGGCTGCGGAGCGTGGTGTCTTTTACGTAGCATTCTCGCCGGAGCGTGAAGACCCGGGCAACGTGACCGTGGCGCGGCGCGATATTCCCAAGGTGGTGGGTGGGCATGAGCCGATTGCGACTGAACTCGCCGCGGTGCTCTATGAAGGGATATTTACGCGGTCCGTCCGGGTGTCGTCGACGCGTGTGGCAGAGATGACCAAGTTGCTGGAGAATATCTACCGCTGCGTCAACATCGCTTTGGTCAATGAGTTCAAGACTGCTCTCGCTGCGCATGGGGGTCGATATATGGGAGGTCATCGATGCCGCGTCGACCAAGCCGTTTGGGTTTCATCCGTTCTATCCGGGGCCAGGCCTTGGCGGCCACTGCATTCCGATCGACCCGTTCTATCTCAGTTGGAAAGCGAAGGAATACGACTTCAACACGCGATTCATCGAGCTGGCTGGAGAGGTGAATGAAGCGATGCCCGCTCATGTGGTGCAGTATGTGGCGAAGGGGCTGAACCAGAATAAGAAGGCCTTGAATGGCTCGCGAATTCTGATGCTCGGCATGGCTTACAAGAAGGACATCGACGATTTGCGCGAATCGCCATCATTGACAGTGATCGAGCTTCTGCGCGAGCAGGGCGCTGAGGTCGTCTATAACGACCCTTACTTCCCCACGGTCGGCCGCGGCCGGCATTACAACCTGAATATGACCTGTACGCCGCTGACGGACCTTGGACAATACGACTGCGTTCTGATCATGACGGACCACTCGGACTACGACTACAAACAGATCGTGAGCCAGTCAAAGCTGGTGGTTGATTCTCGCAATGCCACTAAGGGCATCCAGGCAACGAACATCGTTCGTTGCTGATTGCTCGTCGGCTCGTTAGCCCTGCAAGACCAATCAGCAATTAATTCCAACTAACATAAGCATTTCTGACGATAGATCTTGATTAGGGATCTCTCAGGAATTTATCGCTTCTTTAAGGCCTGCTTAATCCAAGCTCCTGATGTGCATTATCCCGCCTGCTCCAATCATTGAAGCAATAGCCCGTTAGCTCCCCACAACTCAGTGTGTGGCTTTATCAGCGTGCGAATGCACCGCTGCGCGTAATTGCGCTTGTGATCCCACGTTAGTGTTAGGCGCTCCCGTGGGCCTGTTCTCTGCTGATGGATGGGTGGTTCTGGCCGATAACCAAAAAGTGTCAAAGCACAGTACTTTCGTGTGACTGTATTCCCCCTTAGTGCGGTGTAAGGTTTGGTTCGTAAGACTGAACTCAACTGAACCACAGTAGTACCTGCCGCATTTAGTTACTTCAGAAAACATCACCCAACGAAGCGCTGATTGACCTAGAGGTGAAGTTTTGAGCAATTCCCGGGCCATTTTTACTGTCATTTCTGCTGTCCTTTGCTTCTCTTACCTTGGCTGCAGCGCTCCTGAAATAATGCAGCTGGCTCCAAGCATCAGCCAGGTATCTCCGCAATCAATTCCCGCGGGCACCACCAGCGTGACCATGCAGGTTACGGGCTCAAACTTTAGCAGTCAGGCCGTTATCCTCTGGAATGGCATTCAGCTGGCGACGTCGATGACCGGCGCCAATACGCTGACCGCGTCGATTGTGGGCGCGAACCTTTCCAGTCCAGGGACCGCCCACGTGCAGGTCCAAAATCCTCAGACTGGCGAAGCGTCGCAGGCCGTACCGGTCACAATCGCCCCTTTGTTCGTCACGCTCCCGTCGGTGCTTGCCATCACTACAAGCGTGCTGCCCTCCGGCGCATTCGGGACCGCTTACAGCCAGAGCGTCGCAGCGACGGGAGGGACACCGGCTCTTACCTGGAGCATTAGCTCAGGCAGTTTGCCATCCGGACTTACTCTCTCAGCTACTACCGGCATCATCTCAGGCACGCCGGCGGCGAGCGGCTCCTTCCCCTTGAACGTCACGGTGAGCGATAGCGGTTCACCCCAGCAATCGGCGACCACTCCCTTTGTGTTGACGGTCGCAGCCGCAAAGCCAGTGCCATCGCCGATCGTGATTAGCTCCACGGCGTTGCCTAACGCCACAGTTGGCCAGACCTATAGCGGAACATTCAACGCCACCGGCGGAACAGCGCCTTACGGCTGGTCGCTTAGCTCAGGCAGCCTGCCCGCCGGACTTACTCTCTCCAGCGCCGGAGCAATTTCCGGAACGCCAACGACCAGCGGCGTCTTCAGCTTTGCAGCGACAGCGACAGACTCCGGCAGTCCTGCACAGACGGCAACGGCATCGGCTTCGATCACCGTTGCACCGTCTGCCTTGGCGGTCACCACTTCGTCGCTAGTTTCTGGAACGGTGGGCACAGGCTATTCGCAGACATTGCAGGCGAGTGGCGGAACGCCGGCTTATACCTGGTCGATCGCATCGGGCAGTCTACCCGCCGGTCTGACCCTGGCAGCAACCACCGGCGTCATATCCGGCACACCGACTGCAAGCGGAACCTCGAACTTTACCGCCAGGGTGACTGATAACGGCAGCCCGGCCCAGACCCAGTCGGTTGCAACATCCATCACAGTGGCCGCGGCGCTTTCTGTTGGGCCCGGAGCTACCTGGTACATTCGTCCCGATGGCGGCACGCGCTACTCATCCAATGTGACGTCGGGCCAGTGCGACGGCAAGCATGACGCGGCCTACCCCGGTTCAGGCACAAACCAGCCATGCGCCTTCAATGACTTCCGCTTTATGTGGGACGACCAGTCGTACGGAAACGATGCGTGGGTCATGGCTGGAGGCGATACCGTCATCATCCGCGGCTGCGCAGCGAATGCAAATCAGGCAACTCCGTCGGCCCCGAATTGCAGAATCGGATGGGACTCCAATACGGGGTCTGGCGCAGGCTACACATGGTGTTTTGGCGGCGGCGGCGGCCCGTTTGGCTGCGCCAATCCCACGATACCGGCCGGAACCGCGAGCCAGCACACGCGCATCCTTGGACAGAACTACGCAAGCTGCTCAACCGGGAATGCCCCCAATCAATCGGCGCTTACGCAGATATTTGGCGGGTTCGGCGTCAACAATGTGTTCAATCTTGCCGGGGCCCAATATGTCGACGTGCAGT
Source organism: uncultured Acidobacteriaceae bacterium (assembly GCA_963808025.1). Lineage (GTDB taxonomy): Bacteria > Acidobacteriota > Terriglobia > Terriglobales > Acidobacteriaceae > Edaphobacter. Next base: position 144,157 of record CAWEEI010000003.1, read on the forward strand.
GCCTTGAGATAACAGAGCACAATGGGCGATGCATCACGCACGGAAGTCCCGCATATCCGAGCGCCTGCAGCACCTCGATTGGCCCTGGTTTGAATGACTACGACGGGAGCGGCATTCTGACATCCAATGCCACCTCGAATGTGCTGCTGCAGGATCTCTACATTCATGGTCACACAACCAGCGGCCTGCAGGGTCCCATCGGGGGAGCGATCACACTCAATCGAGTGAACGTGAGCTTCAATGGCTTCGCGGGGTGGAACTTTGACGACGGCTCGGCGACTCCGGATGCTGCCGGCTCATCGATTACCGCGAACTACGTCACGATGGAAGGCAATGGCTGCAACGAGGAATATCCCATCGTGCATGCGTTCCCGGCGCTCTCCTGCTACGACCTGAACAGCGGAGGCTTTGGCGATTCGTGGAGCGGTCAACAGACGGAGCTCGATGCTTTCACATGCAATCACTGCCAGATGCTTTACAACACCAAGGACGGGTTTATTGGGCCGCACACCTTCATCAAGACGCTGCTTATTGAAGACTCAGAGTCCATAGGCAACATGGGACAACAGTGGAAGTGGACCAACACGCCTGGCGCGAGCACGACCTTCGTGAACAACCTTACGGTTGGCAACTGCAACCGCATGTCCGCGCCGATGCCGGGAGCGCCGAGCAACTACAACCAGTACCTGAGCCTGTTTTGCCGGGCAGCGGGCGACGTGTTCTCCTTCTCAAGCAACGCAAACAGCACTGTGCTGCTCGCAAACAATACGGTAGTCGCATATTCAAATACTGTCTTCGACATGAACTGTGTTGTTACCAATGACTGCGGCACGACGCCCTTTGTGTATACCAATAACCTGATCCTTGGCTACACGGTGCCGGGAAACAACTTTCCTGGGGCCAATGGCCAGGCGCCCGGTCTCTTCTACTTTTCAGACCCTACGGACTCGGTGGTCTCGAGCTATAACGTGGAGTTTGGGGTCCGCAATGGGGACCCCTGCGGCGGCACGATCCTGTGCTCCGACCCGCTTTTGGTGAGCGAGCCAGCACAGGGCAGCATACCGCCCGAATCAACGCTGGACTCACTCGACTTTCATCCGACAGCGAGCAGTCCGTTGGTTTCAGCCGGGACTACCTACACAGGCTTGCCGAGCGCAGACTATTACGGCCTGCCGACCACAAGCCATCCAACCATAGGGGCTGTCAATCAATAGCCTCCAGTAACAGGGTTCCCTTCGCGTCCTTAGCAAACCGATTCGACTATACTGGCCTATTGTGGGGCCTCTCGGATCGGAGCTAAGGAATAGTGAGGATACGACGCAAGGCAGCGTGGTCACTCCTGGTGGGAATGGTCGCGCTGCCAATATTTGGAGAGACCTGGTTTATCCGGCCAGATGGCGGAACCAGGTACTCTGCGAAGATGCCTTTGGGACAGTGCGACGGAAGGGCGGACGCTCCTTACCGCGGCAAGGGAGTTGACCAGCACTGCGCATTCAGCGACTACCGTTATCTGTGGGATGACCAAAGCTACAGAAGCAATGGGTGGGTGATCTCCGGCGGCGATACTGTGATTGTCCGCGGCGGCCCGTGGCGAGTAGGCTTCGACGCGGCCACAGGGAAGGGCGCAGGCTATACATGGTGCTTTGGGGGGCAGGGGCCCTATGCGTGCTCGAACCCGCCGATACCATCGGGCACCCCAAGCCGGCATACGCGCATCCTTGGCGAGAAATACCAGGCCTGTACAAACGGGAGCAGGACCGATCGCTCTAAACTCACGCAGATATTTGGCGGATTTGGAGTTGGATCTACGCTCAATCTGGCCGGTGCGCAATATGTGGATGTGGAATGTCTGGAGGTCACGAGCCACTCACGGTGCATTACGCATGGCGATCCGCAGGTCCCAAGAGGCTGCAGCAATAATAACCCGCTGGATGACTATGACTCCGATGGCATTATTACCGACGTCCATAGTCACGATTTATTCCTGCAGGACTTATATGTGCATGGCAACACGGACCGGGGCATCAAAGGGCCGATCGGAGGCATAGTTACGTGCTTGCGCTGCGATATTGCCTACAATGGCATGGCGGGTTGGGACTTTGACGATGGCAATGGGACGGCGAGCGTTAACGGAGTGTGGAATTTCAGCTACTCCATAATTGAGTGGAACGGATGCAATGAGATTTATCCGGCAGCCGGAGCCAATACTTGTTACGGCCAGAGCAACGGAGGCTATGGCGATGGAGTCGGCACGCCGGAAAAGACATGCCTGACTGCAAATATCGACCACTCGACCTTCCGCTATAACACACAGGATGGACTGGACCTCGGCCACATTGACAAGGGTAGCTGCTCCTTGAAGATCAGCAACTCCGCTGCCTACGGGAACAATGGCGGTCAGTTCAAATGGGGCGCCAACGAGAACCCAGCGATTTTTATTAACAACATCGTGGTAGCGAATTGCATGAGGTTATCCTCACCCATCGCCGGAGCATCCAGCGGCTATAACGCTCATCTGGCAGATTTTTGCCGCGCAGGCGACGCAATCGCGCTCGACTTTCATCAAGGGGGAACTGCATTATTGGCTAACAACACGATCGTGACTTACTCACCCACGACCTTTGATATTGAGTGTTGGGACCAAAGCGGCTGCTCGGCGAGCGTGTTTACCTTTGAGAACAATATTGTGCTTGGGTACGACAATCCCAGCACGTACAGGTTGGGAGGAGAGCAGGGCGGCCCGGGCGGGTTCTACTACCAGCAGCCAATAGGCCACGTCATTCGCAGAGCCAACCTGTATTACGGGATAAGGGGTGTTGGATGCCCGATAGGGTATCTCAACGAAAGATGCGGCAACCCGCAGTTTTTATCGGAGCCGCATTTCGCGAAGGAGTCCGATCTCGATAACTACAATTTTCATCTGTCGGCCACCAGTCCAGCGCGTGGGACCGGCGCGGTTGTCCCTGAAGTTAAGTCTGACTATGACGGCAAGCCAAGACCGCCTACGGCCGGCTACGACCTTGGAGCACTACAATACTGAACATACCGGCTACTGATTGTTTGAGAGAGTTGAAATAACGTGCCAAAATCCCGCCTGCGTCAACTCATCAAATATATCCGGGCATTTGGCATGGTTGCTGGAACGCGACTATGGATTAGTTTGTTGTTACAGCAATTGAGGTCCCGCCCTGGCCTTATAACGATCAACATTCCAGGATTAGCAGCGCCGACTTATCTTCGTCCGCAGGATCTACAGATATTCTGGCAGATCATGGTGATGCAGGAGAATGATTTCCAATCATTGCCTGAGGCAAGCCGTCAGCTGGACGTTTATAAGCAAATTCTGGCGGATGGCAACAGGCCGGTCGTTGTCGATTGCGGGGGGCATATCGGACTGTCGGCTGTGTGGTTTGCTTCGCGCTTTCCAGAGGCGGTGGTATATAGCGTCGAACCGGACACGGCCAATTTCCAAATGCTCAGCGAGAACTCAAGAGCTTATCCAAATATTTTCCCCGTCCAAGGAGGCGTCTGGAGCCGGTCATGCCTTTTGGAGATATCCAATCCCAAGTCCGGCAGCGCGTCGTTTCGGCTGCAGGAGGTCCCAGAGAGTGCGAGTCTGGAGCACGCGGCGGTCCTGCAGGGCTATGCCATAGGGGACATTGTGGAACGAGAGGCGAGGAACCGACTGTTCCTGGTGAAGATGGATATTGAAGGAGCGGAGTCTGAGGTATTCAAGAGGCCTGCGGAATGGATGAACTCCGCGGCGGTCATGATTGTTGAACTGCACGACTGGCTGATGCCTGGCCAGGGCACCAGCAGGAACCTCCTTGCGCGAATTTCCGAGAGCCACTTCGATGTTCATTTCCGCGGCGAGAACCTGATTCTTTTCCGGACCACAGGGTTTTGAGTCACCGATCGAACCCGAGACGCTGGAGCAGCAGGGAACCAGCAGTCCGGAGGTTGCCGATGTCGAATGGGTCGAAAGCGACGGCTCGCGCAGAGCTCGTGAAAGCCTCGGCTAGTTCGCCTCGCATTGCGAGCGCCTCTGCCCGCTGTTTATAGATGCGTCCAAGAGCCACCCTGCGGGCAAGCATTCCACATCCGGGCGCGCCGTAGTGTTTTGCTATAAATTGCAGCTGTGACTTGAGCATTCTGTCGGGGTCCGTGGTCGCGGATTGCGGCGATGTTCGATAGAGCGCGAGCACTTTGGGGATAAGGGCCACTTCGTATCGCGATGCGATTCGCAGCCAAAGATCGCGATCTTCCGTGGCGGTCAGGGTTTCGTCGAATCCACCAACCGCGTCGATGCATTCCCTGCGAAACGTAATGGTTGGACTGGGAAGGTCGATCCTGCGCATGTAGAGGTAGGGGGCGACCCACCCTTCGCCGTGCTTCTGCCTGCGATCGAATGTGTCGAGAGGCTCGCCTTCCGGGCTGATCCGCGTGATGTAGCCGTAGGACATTCCGGCGGTCGGCCGAGTCCGCAAGCACGCGACGGATTCCTCCAGGCGGCAAGGCAACCAGACGTCGTCGGCGTCGAGGATAGCCAGAAACTCAGCGGACGAGTTGCGCATCGCATGATTCCGCGCGGCCGAGACGCCGCTCTTTGGCTGCTTAATGTACTTCAGCTTCTGGCCCAGAGTGGCAAGAAATGGGGCGACGACTTCGTCGGTGTTGTCGGTGCTACCGTCATTCACGAGCACAATCGTCCATTGCTGAAATGTTTGCGCAATGACACTTTCGATTGCAACGGGCAGGTATCTGGCAGCGTTATAAGCGGGTATGATGACGTTGACCTGCGGCGCTTCAGATATCTGCATACGTCTCAGATGTTCGCACAGGGAGTGGGTGATCGCAATTGAGAAGCTATGCGATGAGTTCTCGGGCAGCTTTAGCGTTGAGTACAATGATGAAGGGTAATTCGTATGTTTTTTCGCGCCAGACGGGCCCTGGGACGCGCATGGTTCAACGCTAATTGCCGTGCACTCCTCCGCTCGCTCCCGATCATTACCAACGAGGAGCGCCTCACCGTCGTCTCGATGCTTTGTCGCGGCGAAGTGTTGATGTACCTGCTGGCCGTGAAGTCATTCTGCAGGCATTTTGGCCGTGTACCGAGGGTAGTAATTCTCAACGACGGATCGCTGACAGATCAAGATTGTGCCATCCTCCGTTCGCATATTCCAACAGTCAGGATTGTTTCTATTTCAGAGGTTGCGCCGGACCGATGCCCCAAGGGCAGTTGTTGGGAGAGGTTGCTGCTTATCAGCGACCTGGTGAAGGATTCGTACGTCGTGCAGCTGGATTCGGACACGCTTACGCTGAACTCTATTCCTGAGGTTCAGCAGTGTGTCGCTGGAAATCGCTGCTTCACTCTGATGGGGGACAGGTCGTTTCCTGAGATTGAATCGATGGAGAGCGCATGCCTTCGATCAAAGAGCAACCTGAGTCCGATGGTGCAGGCGGTATGCGAGCGGTCATTTGACCAGCTTCCAGAGAGCGCGTCCTTAAAATATGTGCGAGGCAACGCGGGGTTCACAGGGTTCGCGAAGGGGTCCATCGATCGGGAGAAGGTCGTATTGTTCTCAGACCTGATGCGTCGCATCGCGAAGGAGAAGTGGGATGAATGGGGGAGCGAGCAGGTGACGTCGAACCTGCTGATCGCCAATTCCGCAGACGCGCTTCCGCTGGAGTTTCCCAGGTATCTCTCGTACTGGGCACATCCGGATGTGGCTTATCAGAATGCGTCATTCATTCACTTCATCGGACCACACCGCTTCTCAAATGGGTTTTATCTGAAGAGTGCGCGGAGGGTCATTGGGGGCTTGCTTGATAGTGCGGGGCACGGGGCTGGTTAGGGGCCTCAGACCCCTGAGAGCATGGCTTTGTACGCGCCTGTGATTTGAGCCATCATGGCGCCGGTCGTGAAGCGGCTGGTGACGATCTCCCTTCCAGCCGCGCCCATAGCTGCCGCCATCGCCGGATCGTCTAGCAGCCGATCGATGGCCGAAGAGAGCGCCTGCGGGTCCTCGCTGGGCACGAGGAGCCCGCTGATGCCGTCTTGCACAGCCTCACTATTTCCGCCCACGTCGGTTGCGACGACAGGAAGCGAAGCAGCCATCGCCTCCACGATTGCGTTGGAGAAGCCTTCGCTGCGAGATGGAAGAACAAAGATGTCTGTCTCAGAGAGGTACTGGCGTAGATCGGCTATGCCGCCGGCAAAGACGAAATTGTCCGAGAGATTCAGGTCCTTAATCAGGGATTGCAGATCGGCGAAGTATGCAGGCTCCAGAACATCGCCGGCGATGCTAAACAGGACATTCGGAAAGCGCTTTACGGTTAGCGCAGCAGCTTTAATCAAGACGTCGTGACCCTTGACGGCGCGGATATTGCCGACTGTCGCAATATGGATTTTGCCGGTGGCTTTGGCGGGTATAGATGCTGTATTCCAATTGGAGAGATCCAATCCGTTGCGAATTGTCAGGACGCGGGCGGGGTCGATCCGGTCGACTTCAATGCAATGTCGGCGTACCTGGTCAGAGACCGCGAAGACGGCGTCGGGCGCGCCGGCCAGGAGTCGATAACCGATACGGTGCTTGCGCGCTCTGAGAATTCCCATATCCCTGCGGCTCCAGATGAGCTTTGACTGCGGGACCGTCTTGGCCACAAAGCCTGCCCAGAGGTCTGAACTCTCAAAGAACGTCTGGACCAGCTGAACACGTTGGTCCCTGAGGAACCTTCTGAACTCAAGAGCAGCTCGGATAGCAGTGAGATCGTAGGTGCGCTGCAATGGAAGCTCGTAGATAGGGCAGAGGCGTAACTCGCGAACCGCACTCTCTGGGTGGATGAAAAAGGTCAGGATCGATGCGCGATACCCGTAATGAGGGAGGAGTTCCGCGAGTTTAAGGACTATGCGTTCTCCACCGCCTAAGGTCTTGGGAAACTGATCCACCACGAGCAAGATGTGAGGAGACGCGCTATAAGATGCGTCGTTGGTGCGGGGAGAATCCTGCGTCATTGCAGTGATCATACGAGTTCACAATCTTTCCGGCAGGAACAGGATGAGCGCTCACGCGTCCTCAAACGCTCAGCGGTAGGCGAGGTAGGGATTGATTGCGTGGGCGGGGTTCGTCGCGGCCGGCTCAACCTGAGATGCTGCTTCCGCGAGTTGTGTCGCGCGAATCGCAGTTCCAACAAGCACCCAAAGAAGCCCGGTAATTTCAAGATAGGTCCACCGGTCTCCAAAACAATTCGCGACGATACAAGCGCAAGTCGCCAGTAAGAGGCCAAGGCCCAGCCCCTGATAGAGCGGATCTGTAGCCCGCTTGAAGAGCCGGTAAGAGGTCGCAAGCATCTGTTGAAGGAGCATAAAGGCCAAAATCAAACCAATGATGCCGGTTTCAACCATAACCTTGACGTACCAGTTGTGGGTGTCCCTGAGGTTGTCCACGTGCTTGGAAAATTGGTAGGTCGCGAATCCCGTCCCGACGATCGGGCTGGCGGCGATGGAGTCCTCTGCGTCCTCCCACAGAGTCACGCGCTCCTGAGCAGACTCCTCAAGTTGCCCATTGGCATTCTTAGTCATCGTGACCCGCTCCCGAACCGCGGTTGGGACGACGGTCTGCCATGTTAGCAGGAAGAGGCCTAAGAGTAAGAGCAATTTTCGATCCCTCAAGAGACCAAGCACGAAGATGGTAAGAAGCACCGCAAGGTAGGCGCCACGAGAGAAGGTGTACATGGCAGTAATGAGTGTTATTGCGACTAACCCATAACTCAGGAGCTTGAACTTTTTCTTGAGAAACTGTCCCAGTCCCCAGAAAAACATTCCAAACTGGGCCAAAAATGCTGCCGTCTGATTCGATCCATAGCCGAGCGGCCCGCCCCCGCGCTTGTCCTCATCGAAGTTTGTCCAGGTCCTCGACAGGCTCTCAAACAAGCTACTTCTATCGATGAATAAGAGGGAAAATGCGGTCAATATTATGACATTCCGAATGGCCTTTCTGTCTTCCACCACCAGGCCGGTGGCGACGAATATCAGGGGAATCAGAATGTAATCCTTCCACGTGACGAAGTTGGCATTGTCGAGCCAAAGCGGCGCCGGGGCATTTCCAAGCGCCGTTCCGATCCACATGGAAAAATACAAATAAACTGCCGAGACCAGCCAGATCATGTAGAGCTTTGACTTGGGCAGTCGCTTGCCATGTATGAGTGCACCGATAATCACGACAATAACCAGGATCGTCAGAACGTTTGCGCCGAGGGGATAGTCGAGGAAATGATCGCGCATTGTTCGATACGGCAGGAACGGGATCATATAGTAGAGCCCCATGAGGGGCTTTCCCGCCAGGGAGACGATGCACATTATCCAGAATCCCAGGTAGGCGACGAGCGGAATGTAGTGGCCGATCCCTGTTCCCAAAGCGATCTCCGTGATTCATTGCGGGCTGAATCTATTGTAATTTGCCCGTCAAAATGATGGGGCCAGCCTACTAGACCCAAACCTGTTTTCGTCCGGCGATGAAGTTATAGAATGCCACGGCCGCTGCCGCGTTGAGCATGACAAAGGTATTAGCGATTGCAACGGGCCTAAGTTTCGTTGTGGAGGGCATAAGTGCGCCAACAAACGCTAGCGCGTAAAACGCGATCTGGAGCCAGAAAACAGTCTTGTAAAGCAATCCGCGCAACATCATAGAGGACGCCAGCATCAGGAATAAAAGCATAGGTACCAGAAGTCTCAATACTTTGTGACTGAGGAAGCGAAAGAGCAATGGATTGGCCGGGGAGATCAACCAGGGCGCCAGCCGCATAAGCTGGTAATTGCCGGTGAGTGTGCGGACCTTGCGCGAGAATTCCTTTCCCTTTTCGCTGAACAGCCTGTCGCGCGCTATCGCCGCGGGTTGAAATACGACGCGCTTTCCCAGGCGGGCAACGTTCATGGGAACGAAGACATCGTCGAGAATTGTCCCCGGGGGTATCGGCGAAAATAGTTCTCGCCTGATTGCATAGATAGCGCCAGTGACCCCGACTACGGATCCCGATGCAGACTCGAGTTTTCGGACTGCCTTCTCGATCCTCCAGTAGACGCCGAGGGCCTCAGAGGAGGGCGCTGTGGCATCTGATTCGAGCAGTAACTCTCCACTTACAGCGCCAACCGAAGGATCGGCAAAGCAGCAAACCAATTGAGCCACTGCGTCGAGCTGGACGGACTGCCGGATGTCCATAAAAACCAGGACTTCACCGGTGGCATGGCTTACGGCCTCATTCAAGGCGGAGGCCTTTCCACCCGGTTGTTCAAGGATGACTGGCACCAATTGAGAGGTATGAGCGCGCAGGATTTCGGCAGTCCTATCCGTCGATCCATCCGAGGCGATGACGATCTGGAGATGATCGGATGGGTATTCGAGGCGGCGAAGATTCTCCAGTTTAGCTGGCAGGTTTGCTTCCTCGTTCCGGGCGGCGATGATGATGGAGACGTAAGGAAAGATTGGACTATGAAGGATGGGCCGGCTGCACAGTCGAACCTGAAGCCAAAGCCAGATGGCATAGCCAAAGTATGTATAGACCACTGATGCAAGGCAGAGCCAAAAGAGCAGCTTCATGGCGAGCTCCGGAATGACATGGCTGCCACGAGAGATAGTTGCCATCCATGCCGCATCGAAATCAGCGAGAAGCTATGTTGTTCCTTACGATGAGATACCATTGCTCTCAAGCTCCGCTGCGATCAACCGCGCCGATGCTTCTAGTATGCCTTCGCACCAGCTAAGCGGCGCCTTGCCCTGATGATACGTCAATCGCATGTCGGAACGATGACGGTGCGCTGATCCAAAAGTGGTAGAAGCAATCGCTGATTAGCGTAAGCGATCACCCTAGCCGAGATCGAGTACCATCTTCTTCAGGAACTCATCAGGATGCAGGTTTAGAGACCTCTTGCGTTCGTAGAATGATGTCGCCTTTGAAGATCGCCAGATTCGATTTGTTTCAACTACCGTTTGATAACTACGAAGGGGTCCTGGCTTGGAGCTGCGTCTACGACACATCGCCCGGAACGTGCTGTTCAATTGGTTCGGGACGATTGTCAATATAGCGGTGGGCATCTTCCTCTCGCCATTTATCCTTCACCGCCTCGGAAATGTTGCCTACGGCGTGTGGGTCCTCGCGGTCTCGAGTGTGTCTTACCTGAGTCTTCTCGACCTTGGGATGCAGAGTTCCGTTTTGAGATTTGTGTCGAAGGGATACACGAAGAGAGATCATCAAGGCGCCTCCGACGCCATCTCCGCGGCGCTCTGGGTCAGATTGCAAATCAGCGCGCTGGTGCTGGTCCTAAGCGGAGTGCTCGCGGCAGTCTTTCCTCTTGTGTTCAAGGTGCCGGCTGAACTTGCAAGCGATGCGAGGAAGGCGCTTTTGCTGATCGGGTTGAATGCGGCCCTGACGATGTCGATTGGAGTCATCGGCGGGGTGCTGAGCGCACTGAACCGGTACGATCTGCAGAACTATGTGAGCCTGGCGCAGAGCGCGGTGCGCGTGGCGGGTGTGGTGTATGTATTGCGCAGCGGGCATGGGATTGTGGCGATTGCCATCTGCGAGTTGATTGCGGGGCTGGCCGCCAACTTCCTTCTGGTGTGGATCGCCCGCCGTCTCTATCCCGAACTTCAGATCCAGCTGAAGAAGCCGAAGAGAGAGACGCTGCGGCAGATATGGGCTTATAGCTCTTACGCGTTTCTAAACACCGTTGCGGTCCAGTTGGTCTATCAGACGGACAATCTTGTGGTGGGCGCCTTCGTTTCTACGGCTGCTGTTACCTTCTACGCAATTGCGAATAACCTTTGCCGTCTGGCCAATCAGGCTGTGGGCGCGATGGGGTCCACATTTGTGCCGGCCGCGAGTACCTATGAAGCTGCGGGTGACTCTGCAAGTTTGTTGATGCTGTACAAGAATGGCACTCGCGCGACGTTAATTGTCGCGCTGCCGATCCTTATTACTTTCGTCTTGCGTGGCTCCAGCTTTATCGGTCTTTGGATGGGACCGCAGTACGCTCAGAGTTCCGGTGCTGTCCTAACTATCCTAAGCATCGGGCTCTTCTTTATGTTTGCCAACCGAGCGGCTGGGTCAATTGCCTTCGGAATTGAAAAGCATAAGATGGGGGCGATTTGGGGAATTGGAGAAGGAGTTGCTAACCTAACGCTGAGTATTATTTTAGTCCATTGGTACGGAATCTATGGAGTTGCTCTAGGGACCTTGGTCCCGAGTTTAATCGTTCATACTGTACTATGGCCGCGATACATCTCTCACCTTGTCGGTCTTGGCAGCTTTGACGTCTATTGGAAGGTCTGGGCGCCGATGTTTCTTGCTTCCGTTCCATTCGCTATCGCCACCTATGCCGTTGGAGCCTTCTTTCCTGCGCGCAACCTCGCCGAGTTTATCGCTCAGGTAATTGTGACGTTACCGGTCTTTTTCATTACAGTTGCCTTGGTATTTCGGACCTATGTGCGCGGCCAATTGTTGCCGAAGTTGCGATCGTTCTTCCTTGCCGAGGCGAAGTCTTGAGAGATATGGGAACTTCCGGCCGGAAGCCCACGGTTGCGCATTTTCTGCCGTGGAGCGGGATGGGTGGGGTCGAGATTGCTACGCTCCGGATGGCCGAAGCTACAAGTGGGCGCTTCCGGAACGTTGCCTTTTGTTTGCAAGATGCCGCAGTAAGAGACTCGTTCGAGAAGGCGGGGATAGAAACGATCACCTACTCCCCACCTATTCCAAGTTTGCGCAACGCTCCCAGGTTTTACCATGAGTCACGCATAGTTGCCCGTCAACTTCGGACTGCTGAGATAGATATAGTGCACTTTGCTGAGACGAAGGCAGCAGAACATAATAGTTTGGCGGCGTGGCTTGCGGACACCAGGATCGTCTGCCATGTACGAAATACCTATCCCCATCTCACGCTACGTCAGCGGCTCCCCCTCCTGCCGGTAGATTGCTTTATCTTTGTGTCAAAGGAGGCCAGGCGTCACTTTGGCATTTCGCTATCCGACCGAAAGGCGAGAGTCATTTACGATGCGATTGATGCGCCAGATATCGACCTGACAGAGAGCAGTATTTCGGTCAGACACGAACTGGGAATTCCGGCGGACTGTATTGTGATTGGGATGGTGGCGAGGGTCAACCCGCAGAAGGACTATTTCACCATGGCGTCTGCAGCCGCAAAGGTTGTAAGAGCACATTCCAATGTGCGGTTTCTCATCGTAGGCGACAACTCGCGGGTTGATCTTAACCGGATGCACTATGAAGAAGTGGCCCGGGCCCTGAGCGAGTTAGGCATTGCGGACAAGTTTCTATTCGTCGGCCACCGAGACGATGTCTATCGATTAATTGCCGCAATGGACATCGTGGTGCTTGCAACTCACAGAGAAGGCTTTGGATTGTGCATTGCAGAGGCGATGGCAATGCGAAAGCCCGTTGTTGCGACTGCTGTCGGAGGCCTTCTGGAGGTTGTTGAGCAGGGGGTTACGGGCTACCTGCACGAGCATGAAAATAGTCAAGAGCTTGCGGAAAGGATTCTGTCTTTGATCGACAATCCGGAGGCGGCAAAGAAGCTTGGGATGTCTGGCTATGAGCACGTGCTGCGGCACTATTCGCGCGAGGCGTTTGACCGGGAGATGACGGCGAGTTACTCGGAAGTGATGAGTCGATGAGTGAACCGATGGCATTGCAGAACCAGGTGTTGGGTGGTGCTTCTGCACCACTGGTCAGCGTGTCCATCACGGCGTACAACTCCGCGGAATGGCTATCGAGGGCCCTTGATAGCGTTCTTAGTCAGCGAACGGATTTCCCGATGGAGATCATCATCGGCGACGACTGCTCGCAGGACGACACGATTAGAATTGCGCATCTCTATAGGGAGCGATATCCGGAGCTAATCCATGTATACGAGCGGGCGATGAATGTGGGCATTCAGCGCAACTACTACGAGACGCTGGCGAAATGCCGCGGCAAATATATTGCCTGGTTGGATGCGGACGATTATTGGACTGACCCGGATAAGCTGACGATACAGGTCAAATTGCTGGAATCGGACCCATCGATAAGCGTGTGCGCTCATCGGGTCAGATGGGTGGCGGTGGATGGCTCGGTAAGAAGAATATATCCGTCCATTCCTGCTGGGCGCTACGGAATTGAGAAGATTATTTGTCACGATTTCATACCCACGGCGTCAGCGGTATTTCGCAATGGATTTCAGCATAAGATGCCATCGTGGTATTTCGACATAGCGCCGACTACCGATTGGCCGGTATGGGTGCTCTCTGCATTATCGGGGGATATTCTTCTTTTAGATCGGGTGATGGCAGACTATTGGCTGACTCCCAACAGCGCGTGTTGGAGCAAGGGTGACCTGTTCTGGTATCGGATGGACGCGCGCTTTTACGAGCATATCGAGAGCATTATTCCCTCAAAGTGGCATAGGATCGCCCGGGCGGAAAAAGGGCTGCGCTACGAAGCGATGGCGTATGCCCTGAGAAAGCAGGGAGACTTTATCGCATCGCGTGAAGCTGCATGGAAGGCATTCTGGTCGCCTTCGCTCCTGGACAACATTCGAAGCAAGACGAAATCGCTGGTTGCCGCTGTTGTCAGGGAGATCGAGTGGAGATTTCGGGGAGCAAAGGCCACTAAGGATTGATAGCTGGGGGCGAGACTATCGAATGCCATCGTCGAGTGTGTTGTTGACGTAGCCTATGGAGCCAGAGGTCGAGACAACGGCACCCGGATTTCCCAAAATCACCGCCATGCTGGGTACGTCGAAGTTGACATACGCGCCCGGGGCGATGAGTGCATCCTGTCCAATGGTTACTTTCCCAACAATGATGGCGTGCGCGCCGACCCAAACGCGATCTTCAAGGGTGGGTGCTCCTGTGCGCGGTCCTCTGCTGGTGGCGCCGATGGTGACGCCGTGGCCGATATTGATGTTCGCCCCCAGGACCGCCTGAGGACTGATGACGACTCCGCCAAAGTGCCCGATATATAGTCCTGCGCCGATGCTGGCGGTGGGAGAGATATCGAAGCCGTACTTGAATCTGTAGTGATGAAGCATAATTCGGTTGTAGGTGTAAGCGAAGATCCAGAGAGATTTCTTCTTCCTGGCGTAGAAGGCGACCTTGCGAAGGTAGTAGGTAAAGCGGAACCCGGGTTCGTGAAGATATGCGGACAGAAAGGCGCGGCGTGTTGCCTGGCCGCGGTAGCGGTAGAGGTCAGCCCGCAGGGTTTGTCTGAGTGTAGATGCCAATTTAGCTTCACTTTCCTTCCTGCTCAAGTCTGACCCTTGCGCGTTGGTCTATCTTAGAGGAACGGATGAGGCAGCTTTTGCGGAGACTCTATCTTCTCTACCACGAACTGCGGCCCCGCGGAAGCGAGTACTCCTACGTCATCGACACCAGTCTGTTCGAGAGGCATGTGGACCTCTTCGTGAAGCTGAGCGCGGCGGGGCCGGACAGTGTGGGATTGTGGCCTGCGGTGACGTTTGACGATGGACATATCTCGAACTACGAGCTTGCGGCTCCGGTGCTGCTGGCGCATGGGTTGAGCGCGCATTTCTTCATTACGGTGGGATGGACTGGAACGAAGGCGGGCTATATGGGGTGGGATGAGCTGCGGGCGCTGCACGGGGCTGGGCATACCATCGGCGCGCATGGATGGACGCATACGCTGCTGACCCACTGCGGCGATACGCAGTTGCAGAAGGAACTTGGCGGGTCGAGGCGGGAGCTGGAGGACAGGTTGGGCGCGGCGGTGACGACGATGTCGCTGCCGGGCGGCCGGTACGATCAGCGGGTGCTGGCGGCGTGCGAGGCGGCGGGGTACGAGCATGTGTTTACCTCGGAGCCGAGGACGGAGGCGCTGCCGCTGGGCGCGACGGTGGGACGGTTGAATGTTCGCGGAGACGCGCAGGTGGAGTGGATGACGCGGCTGCTCGACCCGGCGAGCGGGGTGTTGCAGGGGTTGCAGCGCAAGGAGCGAATGAAAGCTGCGGCGAGGCGGCTGCTCGGCGACACGCTCTATGCGCGGCTGTGGGCGATGGCGAACCGGCAGGAGCGCGGCGGCGATGGCGATGAGGCGCGCGCAGAATGAGGGTTCTGCATGTGATCAGCAGCGGCGGGATGTATGGCGCGGAGGCGGTGATCCTGAACCTTGCGCGGGCGATGGAGGGTGGGGCGCATTCGATTGCTCTAGGTGTGTTCGATAACTCGCCGAATGCGAACTTGCAGCTGTATGAGGCTGCGGTGAAGCAGGGGGTGGAGTCGCATTTGATTCGGTGCAGCGGGCAGGTGGATCGCGGGGCGGTTGCGCGGGTGCGGGAGCTGGCGCGCGAGACGCGGGCGGATGTGGTCCATGCGCATGGGTTCAAGGCGGATATCTATGTGTGGCTGGCGTTGCGCGGCGCGGGTGTGCCCTTGGTGTCGACGTGCCACACGTGGTACGACACGGACAGGATGGTGCGGCTGTACGGGCGGCTGGACCGGTTTGTGTTGCGGAAGTATGCGCGGGTGGTCGCGGTGTCGGACGAGGTGCGGGCGAGGCTGCTGAAGGCGGGGGTGCGCGAGGAGCGGATTCGCATTGTGAGGAATGGGATCGATCTGCGGCCATTTGCGGCGGCGAAGGAGGCGCTGCGGGCGGAGTTTGGCGATGCGGAGATTGTGGGATTGGTGGGAAGGCTGGCGTGGGAGAAGGGGGTGGATGTTTTTTTGCGGGCCGCGACGCGAGTGTTGGTCGAGTTTCCGGAGGTGCGGTTTGTGGTGGCGGGGGATGGGCCGGATGGAGAGAAGCTGGAGGGGCTGATTGGGGAGTTGGGGATTGAGGGGAGCGTGGCGATGCTGGGGCGGCGGGAGGACATGGCGAGGGTGTATGCGTCGCTGGATGTGATGGTGTCGGCGTCGCGGCAGGAGGGGCTGCCGATGGCGATCCTGGAGGGGATGGCGAGCGGGCGGGCGATGGTGGCGACGGCGGTGGGCGAGGTGCCGAAGCTGGTGGTGGATGGGAGGACCGGGGTGCTGGTGGCGGCGGAGGATGTGGAGGCGCTGGCGGCGGGGATTGCGGGGTTGTTGCGCGACCCGGAGCGGCGGGCGCGGCTGGGCGCGGCGGCGCGGGAGATGGTGCGGGAGGAGTATTCGGCGGAGCGCATGGCGAGCGAGTATCTGCGGGTGTATGAAGAGGCGATTGCGGCGGTGAAGCGGTGACGCGGCGGCCGAGGGTTTTCATGATGGACCTTTGGGCGACGGTGCCGTATTACACGGCGTATCTGGCGAAGGCGCTGCTGGCGGAGGGCGAGGTTGATTTGCAGGTAGGGTCGATGGACTACTACCTCG
Source organism: uncultured Acidobacteriaceae bacterium (assembly GCA_963808025.1). Taxonomy (GTDB): domain Bacteria; phylum Acidobacteriota; class Terriglobia; order Terriglobales; family Acidobacteriaceae; genus Edaphobacter. The sequence continues at coordinate 160,503 of CAWEEI010000003.1, forward strand.
ATCCGAAGTGCTTCTCGAGCCGAGGGATACGGGTCGATCCGGGGCTGGTGAATGTGGTGGGGCGGTATCAAGCTGCCGCGTGGGCCACGCAGGGTGTTGAAGCTGGCGGAGGGGATGGTGAACCTGGCGGCGCTGACGGCGCGGTTTGCGGTGTCGCCGCCGGATGTGGTGCATGTGCAGTATCTGCCGATGCTACGGAGCGGGCTGCCGCTGGACCTTTGGTTTGTGAAGTTCTGCCAATGGCGTGGGGCGAAGATTGTGCTGACGGTGCATGACCTTCTGCCGCACGATACGGGCGAGGCAGATGTGCGTGCGTTTCGCGAGCTTTATGCGCGGGTGGATGGGATCATCTGCCACTCGGAGAGCATACGGGCGCGGCTGGGGGCGGAGTTCGCGGTGCCGGAGGCGAAGGTGCGGGTGATTGCGCATGGGCCATTTTTTTACGACCTGCCGGCGACGCGCGAGGCGGAGACGCTGCGCGGATTTGGGCTGGAGGCGGCGGGGGTGGTGGTGCTGTGGCAGGGCATCATCTTTCCTTACAAGGGAGTGGATGTGCTGCTGCGGGCGTGGCGGGAGGTGGAGGAGCGGGTGGATGGGGCGTGGCTGGTGGTGGCGGGGACGGGCTCGCCGGAGCTGCTGGAGCAGATCCGGGCGCAGGTGGCGGCGCTGGGGCTGAAGCGGGTGCGGCTGGAGTTCCGGTTTGTGACGGCTGAGGAGCTGGTGGCGCTCTACCGGCGGGCGGATGTGGTGGTCTATCCCTACCGGACGATTACGACCAGCGGTGCGCTGGCGACGGGGCTGGCGCTGGGCAAGGCCATTGTTGCCAGTGACTTGCCGGTGTTTCGTGAGCTCCTGACCGACCGGGAGAATGCGCTGCTGGTGGCGGCGGAGGATGCGGATGCGCTGACGGAGGCGTTGGTGGAGCTGGCCGAGGACCGCGGGCTGCGGGAGCGGCTGGCGGGGCGGGTGGGGGCGATGGATTTTGGGGATGGGGCGTGGAGGACGATCGCGGAGAAGACGGCGGCGGCGTACCGGGGGGTGCTGGGGGATGGGTAGGGGTTTTTCGGGGGGGGGTGCCTGGGGGTACTTGAAATCTAAAGTCCTGATTACAGGGGGTTACGGGCGGTAAAAGTCCGTTTGAAGTGGGCGCTCATTAACACGTGCTTCAAGGGCATAAATGTGAATGCCCGCAGGCATTTCTGTGTTTACATCCTGATTTAATGATAGCGGATGGGAGGGGGTAAGTATGCCAACTATTTTTGGAAATGATCCGGTTTGGTTTGTGGGGGTTGGGGGGATTCTTGGAGATTTGGGGGGTTGACAGGGAATTTGGGTGCGAGTGGTTAGTGGTGAGTTGTGAGTGGTAAGCCGGGGGAACGTGGTCGCCGCCATCCCACCCAAGCGGAGCTTGGATGGGGCACCCGGTACCCGGCCCAAGCAGAGGGGAGTCAGTTCTCGGTGGGCACTTTGTTCGCGCTGTCGATGATCACGACATCGACGGGGACACTTTTGGCTGGCTTTAGCTTTAGGCCGAGTTGCTCCGGCAGAGCATCGCGCAGCAGAGGGTAGTCCATCGGTTCATCAGGCGACGTCGCTACTGGAGCGTAACCACCGGGGCCCATCACATACCTTTGCTCTGGAGTATAGATGAGGGTGTAGTCATACCCTCCATCCAAGCCGGTTGCATTCGTAACGGGCACTTGCAACTTGCTGGCTAGATCCGTTGCCAGAGTTTGCATCGTCCTATTACGGCCATGCAAAGCACAGCTCCCGCCGGGAAAACACAAATCCACGGAGCCCGCGTCTTTGTCGAACCGCGGCACCCCGGTTTTCATGTCAACCCCGGCAAATCCCCTCAGTTTGGCACCGTCGTAGTCCGGCATCGCCGATTTTGCGAGCCGCGGATCGGACTTAGCGACCACCAGTTCATAGCCGGCCACCTGCCTTGTCTCGTGGTGAAATTTGAGCGCAAAGCGGTCCTCCAGCAGGTGCTGGATCATGATGGGGAGGTCCTCCTTGGTGGCGCCGTCGGGGATGGTGGCCTCGATGGCGAAAAAGGTCGTACTCATCCATTGCGGGCTTTCCAGCTCGTAACGCTGCTTTTTTCCGAAGGCCCGGAAGGCCAGACCAGCAATCGTAGTGCTTTCCTCCCTGAAGCGCCCGGGCGTGTATGACGGCCCCGGCATGTGGGTTAGGCGGCCGTCGGGAGGGCCAGGCCGTATGGAGGCGACCTCGAAGCGGTAGTCGGGCTGGGCGGGAGCGGGGGCTGGGTTTGTCTGGGCGAAGGACACGGGGTGAGGGTTGGGGTTGGTGGCACCAGCCCCGGCCCCGGCAACTTCACCTCCGCTCCGTCCACCGAAGGCCGCTCCATGCTGTCGATCACCAGCACCTCCACGGGCCCCTTCGTCTCCACCAATTGCAGTCCCAGCTCCTCCTTGAGTGCCATGAAGAATGGGGGCGTGGCATCGACCGTCGCAGACCCAGCGTCGGTGGAGGCGGAACTTTCTCGCGTCCAGTTCAACGCGACCTCATAGTGGCCCTTCAATCCCGTCTGATCGACCACCATGCGGTTGCCTATCTCTGGTTGCTGCTGTAGCAATAGGATCAGTTGGCCGGGCGAAACTCCATTCGCTTTGATCTCGAATCCATCCCCCTTTCCGACCACGGTCAGAATGGATGGATGGGCCTCCGTCGTGCCCATCGGATTCGATGCGGAGGGCGTCAGTTTCGGGCCTCCCTTCGCAACTTCCAGCGCATAGACCGGCATCTCGCGCGTCTCAAAGCGCACTTTCAGCTTGAAGCGCTCAGCCAGCAATGATTGTTCCATCAAGTGGATCTGCTGGATCCGTTGCGCCGACGGCATCTTCTGTAGTGCCGCATATTGGGAATCGTCGATCTTTGCCTCAATCCGGTACATCGTTTGATCGGCCCAGTCCGGGCCGCCAATAGTCTGCGATTTCGAAAAGGCCGGAAGATTGTATGCGTCATCGATCAGCATCTTCGCGGTCATAGTGAAGTTCACCATGTCGGAAAACGGCGGCGCGCTGCTGAAACGGACTTCCTGTCGCGAGATGATCTGCTCCCCGTCAGGCGCGACTCGCCCGCCCGCACCGATTGGAGGAGCCACAAAACGCGTCTGCTCCATCGGCCGGATCGTCGCGACCTCGAATGACGGCAGTGGGCCGGTGCCGTGAAGTATCTGGCCGTAGATAGGCACCATGCGGATGAGACCGAAGGCGAGGGGTGCGGCGATGGCGGCGAGGGCGAAGGTTGCGAGGACGATCTTACGAGGGAGGGTGAGGGCGGAGAGGCGCGGGGTCATGATTTGGACGATGCGGCGTTTGAGGTCGGCGCCGGTGATGCCGGAGACGCAGGTGAGTGGGGACTCGATGCAGAGCTCGCAGACTTTGAGGATGCTCTCGGCGTAGGCCTGGGGGTGGCGGCAGAGGAGGAGGACTTCTTCGTCGCAGGCGCGCTCGCGTTCTTTGATGAGCTGCGACTCCATCCACCAGACGAGGGGATGGAACCAGAAGAGGGCCTCGACGAGCATGTGGAGGAGGGCGGTGAGGTTGTCGCGGCGGCGGACGTGGGCGGCCTCGTGGGCGAGGATGGCTTCGAGGTGGGCGTCGTCGAGGTGGGGGGAGATGGCTGTCGGGCCAGAGGAGGACGGGGCGGAGGATGCCGAAGACGCCGGGTTCCATGGAGGCGGGTTCGTTTGAGGCGGGCGAGGAGAGGATGGGGATCGGGCGGGCGATGTGGGCGAGGTGTTCGATGCGGCGGAGGGTTTCGGGGACGCGGCCGGTGAGGAGGGGTGTGGCGTTGCGGATGGAGATGGCGATGCGGCGAAGCTGGATGAGCCAGCGGGTGAGGATGGTGAGGAATCCGCAGAGCCAGAGGGCGGCGAGGATTGCGGGGAGGGTGAGGATGTGGGTGGGTGCGGGGGTGGGGGGGATGGTGAGGGTGGTGGATTCGGTGAAGGGCTGCGAAAATTCGTCGATGGTGACGTAGGCGGTGGTTTGGGTGGGGGTGGTGTGCGTGGGGCGGGGGAGGTGGCTGCCGATGGCGATGAGGAGCGAGAAGGGGATGAGGAATTTGGCGGAGGCGGCGAGCCAGAGCCAGTAGCGGGCGCGGGCGGGGTACTTGCGGAGGGCGAGGGCGAGGAGTGCGACGGCGAGGGCGAAGAGCGGTGGACTGCCAGAGGTGGTTGGAGAGTTCGCGGGCGAGGAAGGTTTCGGGCAGGATGTTCGGGGTCATTGGGGTTTGTCCTTTCGGGCGAGGCGCTTGAGTTCGCGTTCGGCGGCTTTGACGTCTTCGAGGCGGAGTTTGCCGGATTTGACGAGGTGCATGACGACGAGTTGGGAGCGGCCGCCGAACATGGCGATGAGCTCGTCGATGAGGCGGAGCTGGGCGGCGTCGCGGGAGACGAGGGGCTGGAAGATGTGGAAGTTGCCGACCTTGCCGGTGCGGCGGAGGATTTTTTTGGCTTCCATGCGGTAGGTGGTGGTCTGGATGGTGGCGTAGCTGGGGCGGGACTTTGCGGGGAAGGCCTGCTGGATCTCGCGGATGGAGGAGTCGCCGCGGGTCCAGAGGACTTCCATGATGTGGAGTTCGAGTTTGGAGAGTTTGGGTCCGGGCATGGGCGGCTCCTAACGGGTGTATTAGTTTCTAAAACAGGTGTTTGTTTTTTGTCAAGGGGATTGTGGACGAGGGGTGGTATTCCCACGTCAGACGGTGAAGCTGTCTGACATGGGGCACCCGGGTTGGTGGCGCGATCCCACCCAAGCAGAGCTTGGATGGGGCACCCACTTTGTGCCGCCACTTCCCACCCAAGCGGAGCTTGGATGGGGCACCCGGCAACAGCAGGTCCTTCGCTGTGCTCAGGATGACAATTTTCTTAGGGGGAGGCGGATGCGGAATTCGGTGTTGCCGGGGACGGAGGAGAAGGTGACGGTGCCGTGGTACTGCTCGACGATGCGCTGGACGATGCCGAGGCCGAGGCCGGTGCCGACGCCGACTTCCTTGGTGGTGTAGAAGGGGTCGAAGATGTGGGGCTGGCTCTCGAGGGGGATGCCGGGGCCGTCGTCGGCGATGGAGACGCAGAGGAATTGGCGGGCGGGGGTCGGCGCCGTCGGATGGGGTCTCTTCCTGCCAGGTGCGGATGGCGATGTGGCCGTTGGGTTGCACGGCGTCGAGGGCGTTGTCGAGGAGGTTGGTCCAGACCTGGTTGAGGCCGGAGCACTCGCATTCGAGCGGCGGGAGGTTGGGGGTGAAGGTCTTCTCGACGATGATCTGGCGCTCGCGGAACTTGTGGGCGAGGATGACGAGGGTGGCGTGGATGCTCTCGTTGATGTCGACGGATTGCTTCTGGCCTTTGCCCTCGTAGGCGTAGGACTTGACGGCTTTGACGAGGTCGGAGACGCGGCCGATGCTTTCTTCGATTGTCGCAACCAGAGCCATGCTGGAGACGAGGGCTTCGAGCCAGTTGAGGGCGTCGGAGAAGACGGGCGCGGGGAACTCTTCGCGGGCGCACTCGAGGTCGGTGGAGGTGATGCCGATGGAGACCATGGTGGGCGCGAGCTTCCAGGCGTCTTCGACGTGCGGCGTTCTCCATCCATTCGGCGAGGGCCTCTTCGGCGTCGCTCTGTTCGAGGGAGTTCATGTGGACGGGGTTTCCCTTGGAGAGGGCGTACTCCTGCAGCTCGAACATGCATTGCTTCTGCTCGTCGCTCAGGTGGGACTTGGAGAACTTGGCGGTGAGGCGGTGCATGCGCAGGAGGTTGTCGCGGAGCTGGGAGGCGGCGCGGACGGCGGCTGCGCCGGGGTTGTTGAGCTCATGCATGAGGCCGGCGGCGAGGGTGCCGAGGGAGGCCATCTTTTCCTGCTGGACGACGCATGCTCTGGTATGTTCTGGAAGCGGATGGCCATGTTGCCGAGGATGGCCTTGCGGACGTTGGGGCAGTTGGTGAGGAGGCTCCAGAACTGCTGCTCGTCGAACTGGAGGAGGGTGGAGGGTTCGGTGGCGCGGACGCTGGCGGCGTAGGGGGTGTCGGAGAGGAGGGGGAGTTCGCCGAAGGCGGTGCCGGCGGTGGCGAGGCCGATGATCTGCTTCGCGGCCGTCGGGGAGGGTGTGGTAGATGCGGAGGGCGCCGGTGAGGAGGATCCAGAAGGCGTGGGCGGTGTCGCCCTGGCGGGCGAGGAAGTCGCCGGCGTCGACGCGAATCTCGCGGGCATCGCGGAGGCAGTGGAGTTCTGACTCGGGTACATTGGCGAGGATGGAGACGGCGCGCAGGCGGGCGAGGGCGGCGTCGGTGAGGGGGGCGGGTTGGGTGGCGTTGGGCATGGGTTAGTTGCAGGTTGCAGGTTGCAGGTTGCAGGTTGTTGGTTGTTGGTTGTCAGATTGATCGTGGGGATTGGGGTGGGGTTTGTCTATTCCTCTTTTGTGAGGGGCGGGCGGGTTTATGTGTCGGGCTTTCAGCCCTCTTCCCTCCATTGGGGCGTGGTACCTAGGCCTCCCCACCCCAGCGGGCAAAAAGCGCCCGCCGGGGACCCCGATGCGGCCTAGGCTGGTATGTCGCGGGCCTTCGGCCCTTTGTCGAGTGGCGATGCGGATTGGAGTGATGTCCCGGGGGCTAAAGCCCGGAATCTTTTTGGAGCGTGTATTGTCCGGGCTGAAGCCCGGACCTATCTCAGGAGCAAAGGCAAAGGCAAAGGCAAAGGCGGGAGCAAAGGCAGAGGCAAAAGCAGAGGCAACGGCAGAGACAAAAGCAGAGGCAACGGCAGAGACAAAAGCAGAGGCAACGGCAGAGACAGAGACGAAATACGGAGATTCTGTGCTTCGCACAGAATGACGGCGTAAAACAGGCAGAGGCCAAGGCAACGGCGAATGCGGGGGTCCCTCCGCTGCGCGCTGCGCGCTTCGGTCGGGATGACGGCGGAGGAGGGTGCGAGTGACGAGTGGCCGCGGGTTGGGGTTGGGGGTGGTCATAGGGTGGCGAGGTATTGGTGCATGAACTGGACGGCGATGGAGCCTTCGCCGACGGCGGAGGCGCAGCGTTTGACGGAGTTGAAGCGGACGTCGCCGGCGACGAAGATGCCGGGGACGGAGGTTTCGAGGAGGTAGGGCTCGCGTTCGAGCTTCCAGGCGGCTCCATTTAGGGAGGTGGCGCGGGATTTGAGGTCGGGGCCGGCGAGGATGAAGCCTTTGGGGTCGAGGGCGATCTCTTTGGGCAGCCAGTCGGTCTTGGGGGCGGCGCCGATGAAGATGAAGATGGAGTTGGCGGGGCGGGTCTCTGGGCCGCGCGGGGTCTTGAGGGTGAGGCACTCGAGGCGAGTTGTCGCCGGACATGGAGACGACTTCGGTGCCGGTCTCGACGACGATGTTGGGGGTGGCGGCGATCTGGTCGATGAGGTACTTGGACATGCTGCGGGTGAGGGAGTCGCCGCGGACGAGCATGTGGACCTTGGCGGCGTAGCGGGAGAAGTGCATGGCGGCCTGGCCGGCGGAGTTTGCGCCGCCGACGAGGTAGATCTCTTCGTCGGCGCAGGACATGGCCTCGGTGCGGGCGGCGCCGTAGTAGACGCCGGCGCCGGCGAAGCGTGTCCGCGCCGGGGACGTTGAGCTTGCAGTAGGAGACGCCGGTGGAGATGAGGCAGACGTGGCAGGTGAGCTCGCGGTCGTCGGCCATCTTGACGAGGTGGTAGCCGTTCTCGGAGCGGATGCAGGTGACGCGCTGGGTGAGGAACTCGGCGCCGAGGCGGTTGGCCTGGAGGAAGGCGCGCTTGGCGAGTTCGTCGCCGGAGAGGCCCTGGGGGAAGCCGAGGTAGTTTTCGATGCGCGAGCTGGAGCCGGCCTGGCCGCCGACGGCTTCGGGCTCGACGATGAGGGTGCGGAGGCCTTCGGATGCGCCGTAGACGCCGGCGGCGAGGCCGGCGGGGCCGGCGCCGACGACGATGACGTCGTAGAACTCCTCGCGGGCCTGGGTGCGGAGGCCGACCTTGGCGGCGAGCTCCATGGTGGAGGGCTGGACGAGGGCGGTGCCGTCGCCGAAGAGGACGACGGGGAGCTTGGCGTCGTCGATGCCCTTTTCCTTGAGCAGGGCGATGGCTTCGGGGGACGGTCTCGGGGTCGAGCCACTTGTACTCGATGCGGTTGCGGGAGAGGAAGTCGCGGACGGCGTGGTCGGTGGGCGACCAGCGCAGGCCGATGACGCGGATGCCCTCGAAGGGGGCCTTGTAGCCCTGCTTCCAGGCTTCGAGCAGATCGTCGAGGACGGGGTAGAGCTTTTCTTCGGGCGGGTCCCAGGGCTTGTTGAGGTAGTAGTGGATCTTGGCGGCGTTGATGGCGCGGATGGCGGCTTCGGTGTCGGCGTAGGCGGTGAGGAGGACGCGCTTGGCCTCGGGGTAGAGGGGCATGGCCTGCTGCAGGAAGTCGACGCCGGTCATGCCGGGCATGCGCTGGTCGGAGAGGAAGAGGGCGACGGTTTCCTTGCGCTCGACGAGCTGCTTGCAGATGTCGAGAGCTGCGCCGCCGGAGGCGGCGCGGACGATGCGGTAGTCCTGGCCGTAGTTGCGGCGCAGGTCCTGCACGACGGCTTCGAGTACGCTGGTGTCGTCGTCGATGGCGAGGAGGATGGGCTTGGGCATGGCTGTTTCGCTTGTTATTCTGACGCCGATGGGGTGACGGTTGACGCTCTCATTGGATTCCGCAGGGAGAGGGAAGGTTCAGAATACGGGAATTCGATTATAAGGTTTGCTCAGGCGCGTTGAGCGAAGGGCCGATTCGACGCCGATCTTTGGTGGCGGAACTTATGGGCCGGGCCTACAGCCCTCGGATTCGTGGCGATTGGTCACCTAGGCCTTCGGCCTAGGCTGGTATGGGACGGGCCTTCGGCCCTAAAGACGCTGTACGAATTGTAGACATCAAACTTAGGTCATGCGAGTGTTGCCGATGAAGGGACTGGCGGCGGGACATGCGCCAGGAGGCAAACCGATGAATCGAATCATTCTTGCAGACAACCAGGCGATCTTCCGGGCGGGCGCGGCGCGGGTGCTGGCGCTGGAGGACGATATGCGCATCGTGGCGCAGTGCGAGGACGCTGGCGCGGCTGCAGAATGCGATCGATGCGCACCGCGGGCTCGGTGGTGATGTTTTCCCTGTCGATGCAGCTGGATGCGGAGGCGGTGATTGCGCGGGCGCAGGCGGCGGGCAGCCGGGCGATTCTGGTGGCGGAGAACAATGCGGAGATCGGGGAGGAGCTGGCGAGCGTGCTGGATGGGGTGGTGTTTCGCAATGTTCCGGGGGCGGAGCTGCTGGAGTGCATTCGCCGGGTGGCGTCGGGGCAGCGCTGCGTGCAGCACTCGAATGTGACTTCGATCCAGGCGCAGGACACGGTGGGCGCGCGGGTGCGGGACCGGCTGACGCCGAAGGAGATGCAGATTGTGGCGCTGATCGTGCAGGGGTGCAAGAACAAGCACATCGCGACGCAGCTGGGGACCAAGGAGCAGGTGATCAAGAATTATCTGCGGAGCATCTACGACAAGACGGGGGTGAGCGACCGGCTGGAGCTGGCGCTGTTTACGATCCACCATCGGATGCTGGCGGAGGCGGCGGCGAGGGCGGGGGAGATGCTGCACGCGAAGACGGCATGACGACGTGCCGAAGGCGCATAGAACGGAAGTCCGAAATGCCATTTGCAGGACTAGCTGCAAGGGATCATAGATCCGATTTAATATCCAAATCGATAGTGAGTTGAGTTGGAACGGGCATCCCATCATTGGTTGCAGGTTGAAACCTGATATCGCTGATGTATTGGATGATTTGAGGGAGCAGTGTTTGGTCTGTGGACTTCAGCGACTTTACGGCTTGCGGGATTCCGTGCTCGTCCACAATCAATGAGATGGAGAACGACGCTGGGCGGCCCTTGCCGTCGGGGACTGGTGGCCGCACTAAAGACTTCCCAGCTGTGAGATGGCTACTGTTATTGCTGTCTGCCTGTGTGCCTGGTGGCATCGAAATCGGGGCCAGGTTAACCTGGGCGGGAGGATGATGCCAGTCTTCGAACTTCTCCTCAGGCGGCAAGCGAAGCCTGAGAAACACCTCGGGCTTGCCTGATTTATCCGTCCGCTGTTCGGCGCAAAGCCGCAGATGCATTTCTACCTCGCGGCCAGCCGACACCGGGCTGCCTCTGAGCATGGCGGGCTGGAATTTGCTCTCCAGCATTAGCTTGAGGGCGAAGAGATCGATCCCGTTCGCGAGCGCTCGCTCGAATATGACATTGCGCGGGTTCCCGCTGGCATCGACAACAAATGAAAACTTGACGCTACCTTCAAGCTTCTGGCCCACACATTCGTCTCGCAAAGAGTAGGAAGGCTGGATCAGAACCGGTTCCGTGAGACCTGGCTGCCGGGTGGGGAGCGTCACCCATTCCGCCTGCGGCAGCTTCGACGCAACCGAATCTGGGGATAGCGGTGGTTCTTGGCCTCCGGCGCCGATGGACAAGATGGCGTGGGCGCTTAGTGCTAGCAGCAACGATTTGAACCGAATGTTGCCCATGGTCGCGCAAGTCTAACATCTTCATCCTCGGCCATCGTTGGACGGTTCCGTTAAACGGGGATTCGGTAACCTCGTCGATCAAACCCTGAAGAGGAGGCGGATCGCGCGCTGCCACGCGCGACAACCCACCCTTTCAGCAAGGGCGCTGAAAGGATGGGCCACCCGGGTTGGTGGTGGCGTGAAGGACAAATGCGGGGATTCTGGCCCTTCGACATGGACAGGGCCAGAATGACAAGCCGGGTGGGTGAGAGGTTTACATCCCACCCATCTTGCCACCCCAGCGAGCAAAGTCTGCTCGCCGGGGACCCCGGTGTTGCTATGGATGGGGTACGCGAGCTTAGATAGCTGGCTGATTGTAGTGTCCTAACTCCGCCAGTCTTAGGACACTACCCCCCAGAATGACAACTTTTTGTTTATGGTGTGGGCGGATAGAATGGGAGGGCCGGATATCGAGTGCGCGCTGCGCGAGTCCAAGAGATGTGCTGGGCGGCGTCCGGCGGCGATGGCGATGGGAGTGAGCGAGATTTTGAGATTGGTGAATTTGCGATTTGACGGGATGGGATTGAGGGTGGGGATGGCCGCGCCGCGGCGGGTTTTGGGTGTTGCGATGGCGTGGGGTGCGTTGGCCGCGGTGGGGATGGGGCAGCTGGCGGTGCCGCGGTATCAGAGTCCGATTGATGCGCCGAGGCCACAGGCCCCGTCGATTCCGTTGCCGACGGCGGTGACGGTGGGTGGCACGGTGGTGGAGTTTCCGATCGTTCGGGTGAACGACCAGCTGATCGACCGCAGCGACTATGAGCGGGCGCAGCAGCAACTGATCGAAGACGCGCGGAGGACGAACCCGCCGCTGAGCGAGGAGGAGTTGGCGCAGGAGCAGAAGGACCTGCTGCGCGACATGATCGACCAGCAACTACTGCTGTCGCGGGGCAAGGAGCTGGACATCAATGCGGATGCGGACGTGATCCGGGAGTTGGACCAGATTCGCAAGCAAAACAAGCTGGACTCGATGGAGGCACTGGAGAAGGCGGTGCGAGAGCAGGGCCTGGACTATGAGGACTTCAAAGAAGGGATTAAAGACAAGATCATCACGCAGCAGGTGGTGGGTCAGGAGGTGGGGCGTCGCCTTACGCTGACGGCCAAGGAGGAGCAGGCCTACTACGATGCGCACAAGCAGGATTTTCCTGTGCCGGAGCAGGTGCGGCTGAGCGAGATCCTGGTCCCGGTGGCGGAGGATGCAACCGACGAGCAGGTGCAGCAGGGCAAGGCGAAGGCTGACGATGTGGTGGCGCAACTGAAGGCGGGAACGAAGTTCGAGGACCTGGCGAAGCAGTACGCGGGCGGGGGGACGCTGGACAGTAGCGGCGATCTTGGCGAGTTTACCCACGGGCAACTGGCGCAGGTGCTGGAGGACCAGACCTTCTCGCTGAAGGTGGGCGAGTTTACGGCGCCGATCCGGACGCGGCAGGGCTATGTGGTGCTGAAGGTGACGGAGCATACGGCGGCGGGGACGCAGCCGCTGAGCGCGGTGGACGATCAGGTAAAAGAGGCGATCTATCAGGAGGCGATTAAGCCGGCACTGCGGACGTATCTGACGGGCTTGCGGGAGAAGGCGTACATCGACGTGGCTCCGGGATTTGTGGATACGGGCGCGAGTCCGAAGGAGACCAAGCCGGTGTTTACGACGTATACCGCGCCGGCGCCGAAGAAGAAGGTGGCGAAGGAGCGGCTGGAGGAGACGACAGCCGCGGGTGGTGCGGTGACGAAGGTCACGGCGAAGAGCGCCGGGAAGACGGGAATGACGGCTGCGGCTGGTTCGGGCACGGCGGCGGTGAAGCCGGTTTCGGTGAAGATTGGGAAGAAGCCGAAGAAGATTCGCCGGGAGAAGGTGCGGTTTGGGCAGGCGCCGCGGAAGTCGTTGCCGGCTGGGCCGGAAGAGACGGCGATGACTGGGCAGAACCTTGGGGCAGGCGGGACGGCGGCTGAGGAGCTTGCGTCGGATGCGGGCGCGGATACGGCTCCGGGAACGGCCATTGCGCCGATCGACCAGACGGCGACGGGTGGGGTAACAATGACGGCGGATGCGGGTGCGGACCCGCTGGCGCCGAAGGCTCCGGAGCGGACTAAGACGCGGTTCAGCCAGCGCGCGCCGGTGGAGGCGAAGGTCAAGGAGAAGACGAAGGTGGCGAAGGCGGAGGCGAAGGTTGCGGATGCGACTCCTGTTCCTTTGACGGCCGACCAGAAGGCGGCGCAGCAGGTGCAGAGCGCGCCGCTGGGGTTGAATGGGGACACGGCGAAGAAGAAGAAGAAGGTGAAGGTGAAGGGCGCGGCGAAGGAGCGTCTACAGGCGCAGCCTCCTGCGCCGGCGGCGCCGAAGCCGGAGGCGACGCCGATTCCGCCGAAGAGCGTGCGGGAGAATGGAGAGCCGGTGGTGACTCCGGCACCCGATCCTTCGACGCTACCGGCGGTGGCTCCTTCGACGCCGTAGGAAGAGAGGATGGGATTGAGAGCACGGGTGGTAGTGTTGGGCGCGGGGTTTGGGGGCCTGGAGCTGACGACGATTCTTTCCGAGGAGTTCGGCGAGGGGATCGACATGGTGCTGATCGATAAGGGCGAGTCGTTTGTCTTCGGGTTCTCGAAGCTGGATGTGATGTTTGGGCGGCAGGACGGCGGAGGGGGTCCGGCACTTCTATCGCGACATTGTGAAGCCGGGTGTGCGATTTGTGCAGACGGCGGTGCGGGCGATCGATCCGGTGGCGCGGCGGGTGGCGACGGATGCGGGCGACGTTTGAGGCGGATGTGCTGGTGGTGGCGCTGGGCGCGGACTACGATGTGGCGGCGACGCCGGGGCTGGCGGAGGGCGGCAATGAGTTCTATTCGGTGGCGGGGGCGTTTGCGCTGCGCGAGGTGATTGCGCGGTTCGAGCGCGGGCCGGCGATTATCGGGGTGACGGGGAAGTCGTTCAAGTGCCCGCCCGCGCCGAGCGAGACGGCGTTTCTGCTGCACGATTATCTGGTGGCGCGGGGACGGCGTGCGGCGACGGAGATCTGCGGTGGTGATGCCGTTCGGAGTGCCAATTCCGCCGTCGCCGGAGAGTTCGCAGGCGATCCTGGCGGCGTTTGCGGAGCGCGGGATACGGTTTGTGAAGGACACGCTGGTGACGGCGCTGGACCCGGGGCGCAAGGTTGCGGTGCTGAGCGATGGCAGCGAGATGCCGTACGCATTGTTTCTGGGCGTGCCGGTGCATCGCGTGCCGAAGGTGGTGGCGGAGTCGGGGCTGGCCGAGGCGGATTGGTGGATCCCGGTGGACAAGAAGACGCTGGCGACGAAGTTTCCCGGAGTGTATGCGGTGGGCGATGTGAATGGGGTGGGGACGCCGAAGGCGGGGGTGTTTGCGGAGGGCGCGGCGCAGGTGGTGGCGGCGGAGATTATTGCGCAGCTGCGCGGCGGGCCGGAGCCGGAGGGGTATCGGGGCACGGGGCTCGTGCTATCTGGAGTTCGGAGGTGAGCAGGTGGCGCGGGTGGATGTGGAGTTTCTTACGCGGGCCGAAGCCGACGGGGAGGTATCAGGCGCCGTCGGAGGCGCTGGTGCGGGAGAAGGAGGAGTTTGGAGCGAGCCGGGTGCGGCGGTGGTTTGGGCGGGAGTGGGTAGGAGGGTAGGGTTTCCTGCGATGTGGATGGCGGTGGGGTGGGGGACGTAGGATGGGGTCATGAAGGATTTTTTTGTCGCGGATGCGGCGCGGTTCGATGGGACGGCGGTGACGACGTTTTTTGCGGTGTCGTCGATGTCGCTGCGGGAGAAGAAGGGTGGGGGTGGGCAGTATCTGGCGCTGACGCTGAGCGATAAGACGGGGTCGATGGAGGCGCGGATGTGGGAGGAGTTTGCGTCCGCGGCGGCGACGTGCGGCGAGGGCTGCTACGTGAAGGTGCAGGGGCAGGTGGCGAAGTATCAGGGCAAGTTCCAGATCACGCTGACCAAGATGCGGCTGGCGGCGGCGAGCGAGGTGGAGGCGGCGGACTTTGTGCCGACGACGAAGTTCGATGTAGGGGAGATGTGGGCGGAGCTGCGCGGGTATGTGGATGCGTTCAAGAATGACGGAGCTGAAGCGGCTGGTGTTTGCGTTTCTGGATGACGCGGAGATTGGCGCGGCGTATCGCGAGGCCCCGGCGGCGAAGGTGCTGCACCATGCGTGGATCGGCGGGCTGCTGGAGCATGTGGTGACGCTGGTGCGGGTGTGCCGGGCGGTGGTGGGATTCTATCCGGAGGTGGATGCGGACCTGCTGGTGACGGGGGCGATCCTGCACGATGTGGGCAAGGTGCGGGAGCTGAGCTGGGGGACGACGTTTGGGTACACGCTGGAGGGGCAGATGGTGGGGCACATCTCGATTGCGCAGGGGATGCTGCGGGAGAAGGTGCGGGGGCTGGCGGGGTTTCCGGAGAAGCTGGCGGTGCTGGTGGAGCACATGATCCTGAGCCACCATGGGCGGCTGGAGTTTGGGTCGCCGAAGCTGCCGATGACTCCGGAGGCGGTGCTGCTGAGCGCGCTGGACGATCTGGAGGCGAAGATGCAGGCGATGCGCAATGAGTTTGGGCGAGACGCGGCGGCGGGGAAGAGTGGGGCGGAGATGACGGAGTGGGTAAGAAGCATGGAGCGGCCGCTGCTGAATACGAAGGCGTATCTGGGGGAGTAGATCACTTCCAACGACAAGAAGAAACGCCGCTTGCGCGGCGTTTCTTCTGTCTAACCTTGCAGGAGGAGGATGGCTTAGGAGGTGATGCGCTTGCGGAAGAGCAGCCCAGCGGCGCCGAGAAGGCCAGTGCCGAGAAGGATGAGGCTGTTGGGCTCCGGGGTGGCGGTGAGGACGCCGTCGAAGTCTACGCCTGAGGGGTTGCCGGTCAAGCCAGGTCCTGACCGTGCCGGCCTGCTCCACGATGAAGGTGAGGGTGTTGGAGGTACCCAGGGCGACGCTGCGAGATTGACGGTATCGCCAGTCGAGCAGTTGGGCTGATTGTCCGCGCAGTGGTTGTCGCTGCCGAGGGCACCGAGGGGAACGATGAGGGAACCATTGAGCAGGACCTCTGTGGTGTCATCCGCCTCGACATCGAGGTATCCAGAGTAGTTGCCGGCGACCGCGGAGAAGGTGGTGGTGAACTCGTAGTAGCCATAGGCCGGGTTGGAGGTGCTGACCGGACCGGCGTTGGCGTTGATGCCTACCCAGGAGGAGTTGGCGAGAGGACCGTTCCAGACGGTGAGCGGATTGAGATCGACGGCTCCGGTGCCGGTGGCGGTGAATGCGGTGCCACCCTGGCCGACCAGCGGACCAGGCGAGGCCGGGATCATGGCTACGCTGGAGTAGGTCTCATCTCCGACATAGGTCATGGCGGAGTTTGCGACGGTGACGGTGGGAGAGTAGGGCCCAATACCCGCTGTGCCGTAACTGCCCAGCGTGTATGAGATCGGGGTTGCGGACGCGAACGGCGCCGCTGCGGCGAGTGCCGCGACAAGCACAGCAATGTTACTGAACTTCAACATGTAAAATCCTCCTGGGGGTTAGGCCGCTACTGAGCAACTCTGGGGAGCGGATGAAACGTATGATGCAAGAAACCGATCTGGTGGAACCTAGCCATTTTTTCTTGTGGAACCTATGCCATTTTGGAATGCTGACTACGACGAGCTGCGAATCTCTGTTATCTCCCCTATAGAGCATTTGAGATGCCATTTATTGGCATTTGGAATCAGTGACTTGCATGGCAAGTCCTGGTGAATATGCAAAAAATTGCACATCCTTAGCTACTTCTATGCCACTTTGATGACGTTGCGGAGAGTCCCGCTGGCTGTTGATGTTGGCTGACGAGTCCCAATGGCAGCGTTATGGGCATGGGATTGCGTTTGTGGGAAGGGGGCAGGTGGCGGGTGGCCGAAAGGGCCACGCGGGCGGAGGTGGACGGGTTTGCGGGGATGGCTAAGGCTCCGCGGGCGGGGGGGAGTAAAGAAGCGGCTGTCGCCTCCGCTGACGGTGGAGCAGGCGTGTCTGAATGTGCGTTTTCTGCTAGCCGGTTGGCTATTGCTTTTGACATCCACTTTGGATCATAGTGGTATCGATGAAGGTCGAGCGGTTTGTCGAGGTGCTGGCCACATGGCCCACGAGGCCGGGGGCGCTTCACGTCAAGTTGAGCGAGGCGATTGCCGAGGCGATCACGCAAGGGACGCTGCTTCCCGGGGTGCGGCTTCCGGCCGAGAGGAAGCTTGCGGGTGCGTTGTCGTTGAGCAGGACGACGGTGGTCACCGCGTATCGCCGCTTGCGCGAGACCGGATGGCTTGAGAGCAGGCCGGGGAGTGGGACCTGGGTCTCGCGGGTGCATGCGATGCGCGCGCGCTCCGATGCGCACTCCAGCGTGGTCCTGAAAGGGACATTGCTGAACCTGCTGCAGGTCAACGATCCGTCGCTGATCGATCTCGCGATGGCGACGCCGGAGCCTCTTGCGGAGATGGTGGAAGCCGCGATGGAGCGGGCGCGGGAGGAGATTGGCGAGCTGATGCGGCAGCGCAACTACATGCCATTTGGGTTGCACTCGCTGCGCCGGGCGGTCGCAGACTTCTATACGAGCTCGGGGACACGGACTGTGCCGGAGCAGATCCTGATCACGACCGGAGCGCAACAGGCGATCTCGCTGATTGCCACGCTGCTGGTGAACCGGGGAGATCCGGTGGTGGTGGAGAGCCCGACATACTTCGGGGCGCTGGAGGTCCTGCGGTTCGCGGGCGCCAGGATTTCGCCGGTCGCGATGACGAAGGAGCACGTGGCGCCCGAGGTGCTGGCGCGGAAGATTGCTGCGGTGCGTCCGCGGCTGGTGTATCTGACGCCCACCTGGCAGAATCCGACGGGAGCGACGATGCCGACGCATGCGCGTCAGCAGATTGCGCGGGACGCGGAGCAGCATGAAGTACCCATTGTGGAGGACGAGACGCTGGCCGACATGACGATTCGCGGCAGCAAGCCTCCTTTGATTGCGTCATACAGCACGACGGCGCCGATCCTGAGTGTCGGCGCGCTGAGCAAGCTGATGTGCTCGGGAATCCGGATTGGCTGGATTCGGGGGCCGGTGCCGCTGATGATGCGGCTGGCGAAGCTGAAGAGCTCGGCTGATCTGGGGTCGTCGCTGGTGACGCAGGCGATCGCGACCGAACTGTTCTCGCGGATCGGGGAGGCGCGGGCGTTGCGCGCGGTTGAGCTGCGCGGCAAGAGAGACCTGGTGGTGGAGATGATCCGGTCACGCGGCCTGGATTGGAGCTTCGAGGAACCACAGGGCGGAATGTCGCTTTGGTTAAGGCTGCCGCAGACGGACACGCAGATGCTGGTGCAGACAGCCCTGCGGCACGGCGTGACGATTGCGCCGGGAAACCGGTTCTCCGTGGATGAATCTCATGGGGAGTTTTTGAGGCTTCCATTTCTGTTGCATCGGGAGTCGCTTGCGGTGGGGGTGGAGCGGCTGATTGCCGCATGGCGGGAGCTGACGGGTACACGCGCGAGCCAGCCGGCAGAGTGCGCGATGGTGTAGGCGGTCTGCTTTGTATCCTCCAGACCCTGAACAGATCCTATGAGGCGAGTCCACTTTTCTATAAGGTGGCCTGATTTGTAGCGTCCAGTTCGCGCTACCTTCTCGATCATGCGCAGCCCACAAGGTTCCTTTCAGGCTGCGGACGGGAGGAAGCGATGATCGCGAAGCGAAGAGTTGGGACGATGATGTTGGCAATCGGTTTGGCTGGTGGGGCGGCGGTTGTGTCCACAAGCTTGCCTGCGGCGACAACGGCGAAGACGCCTAAGGTGAAGCGCGTTAGATTAGCGGTTCTGAACGACTCAGGCGAGTCTCTTGAGCTGATGGCGGGAACGAAGGAAATCCAGCTCGAATCGAAGGCAAGGATCGCCCTTACGCTGCAAGTGGGCGAGAAGATTACGGTGATAAACGCGACCAAGAACTATAAGGCTGGCGAGGCGTGGATCATGGTGGGCAACGAGCTGAACGGCGCGACGGTGGTCGTGGATTAGCCTTGTTGGGAAGGCTTGGTTCCGGAAGACAACGATGGAACGGAAGGGCGGAAGGAACGCGGGCGGGATGGGTGGTAGTGTGGGGGGATGGGGCTTCGGGTGTTGGATGTGGGGCGCGCGACGGCGGCCGAGAGAGCTGCGCGGGCGGAGTTGTGCGGGCTGGCGGTGATGGCCAAGGCTCCGCGGGCGGGGAGGGTGAAGACGCGGCTGTCGCCTCCGCTGACAGCGGAGCAGGCGGCGGGGTTGAATGTTTGTTTTCTGAGGGACACGCCTGGAGAGCCTGGCGGGGATTGCGGGTGGCGGCGGGGCTGATCTCGTATACGCCGGTGGGGGATGAGGCGTTGTTTGAGGGGGTGGCGCCGGAGGGATTTGCATTGGTGGCGCAGCGCGAGGGGGACTTTGGGCAGAGGTTGCTGGGGGCGGCGGAGGACATACTGGCGTGCGGGTTTGGGAGTGTATGTCTGATCGATTCGGATTCGCCGACAGTGCCGGCGGCGGCCTATGAGAGGGCGGTGCGGGAGCTGGCGCGGGAGGGCGAACGGATTGTGCTCGGCCCGACGCAGGATGGGGGCTACTACCTGATAGGAATGAGGCGGGCGCGGCCGGCGGTGTTCGAGCGGATTGCGTGGAGTACGGGCTCGGTGTATGCGCAGACGTGCGCGCGGGCGTGGGGCGCGGGGATTGAGGTGGTGGAACTGCCGCTGTGGTACGACGTGGACGATGCGGCGACACTGGAGATTCTGAAGGCGGAGCTGCTGGCAGGGATGCGGCCAGGGTTTGCGTTGATGAAAGGGAATGAAGCGCGGTGGACGCGGGAGTTTTTGATGGGGATGAAGTGATGGGGTTGGGATTGAGGTGTGGGGAAGAACAGGTTCACGTCAGGCGAAGCGCTGCCTGACGTGGGGCACCCAGCGGTGACGAATGGTGTGTTGGCGGGGCTTGGGGTGGGGCTCTGGTGGCTGGAGCTGGAACAGGGGCGGTTTTCGATTGGGGTATCGAGTGTGTTGGGGTGGGGGGCGGTGCTGTATATAGTGGCGGTGGGAGTGATCCTGACGCAACGGGTGAACCGCTGGACGATGCCGATTGTGCTGGCGGTGGCGCTGGCGTGCCAATTGCAGGTGGTGTTTGCGGCCCCGTTCCTGTCGAGCGATGTCTACCGGTATGTGTGGGATGGGGTGGTGCAGCATGCGGGGATCTCGCCGTACCGGTATGTGCCGGGGGACGCGGCGCTGAGCTTTTTGCGCGGGCCCAATGCGGATGTGTTTGCGAACATCAACCGGCGGGACTACGCGCATACAATCTATCCGCCGTGCGCGCAGATGCTGTTTTATCTGGTGACGTGGGTCTCGCCGACGGTGACGGCGATGAAGCTGGCGATGGTGGGGTTTGAGGCGGTGACGGTTGCGGCGCTCATCGCGTTGCTGAAGAGTCTCGGGCGGCGACCAGCTCAGGTGCTGCTGTATGCGTGGTGTCCGCTGCAGGTTTGGGAGATTGCATCATCAGGGCATCTGGATGCGGCGGCGATGGCGTTTATTGTGCTGGCCCTGCTGGCGCGGATGCGGGAGAGGGCGTGGTTGACGGGAGTGTTGCTGGGGATCGCGGTAATGCTGAAGTTTTATCCGTTGGTGCTGTTGCCGGCGCTGTGGTGGCGCGGAGATGGGAAGGGGAGCTGGTGGAAGATGCCGGCGGGACTGGCGGGGGTGGTGGCGGTGGGGTATGCATGCTATGCGAGCGTGGGGATGCGGGTGTTCGGGTTCGTGGACGGGTATGCGCAGGAGGAGGGCTTGGCGACGGGAGCGCGGTATTTTCTTGCTGGATCTGGTGCGGCGGGCGCCGGGGATGGCGGCGGTGCCGGTGTGGGTGTTTTATGGGTTTTGCGGGGCGGTGTTTGCGGGGCTGGGGGTTTGGGCTTGGCGGGTCGGTTCGCCGGACCGGGAAGTGCGTTTCTTGGGCCGGCGTTTGGGTCGTGCGTGGCGCTGATGCTGCTGTTTTCGCCGCACTACGCGTGGTACGTGATCTGGCTGGTTCCGTTCTTTGCGTTGCGGCCGAATCTGGCGGTGCTGGTTTATCTGATGGGATTCTTGTGCCGGTTCACGACCATGTGGGCGTTGCCTGGGCCTAAAATATTTGTAATGAATGAGTGGTTGTATGGGGCGACTGGCGTTGGGTATTTGGTGTGGATGGGGTGGCGAAGGTGGGCCCCAATGAGGAAAGCAAATACAGGGACCCTTCACTGTATTCAGGATGACGGCAAGACAAGAGCAAGAGCAGGCAACGGGTATTTGCAACGGAAATAGATACATTATTGGTGAAATTGTAACTATTTGAGGGAACTATGAGCGTTTTGCTGCCGATTTTGGGGAACGACGAGGCGATCGAGGGTGGGTTGTCGGCGGCGGCGCGCGCGGCCGAGGAAGAGAAGAACCGGATGCGGCGGTACTTCGAGAAGGGCGAGGAGCAGCTGGGGGCGACGGTGGAGCATGAGCCGGTGTGCCTGTATCTGGAGACGACCAACCGGTGCAATCTGCTGTGCACGACGTGTCCGCGGACATATGAGCAGCTGGAGCCGGAGGCGGACATGCCGTGGGAGCTGTTTACCTCGATTGATCGGGCAGTATCCGAACATTGCGCGGGTGGTGCTGCATGGGATCGGCGAGCCGATGCTGGTGAAGGACCTGGCGGCGCGGGTCGCATATTTGAAGGCGCGCGGGATCTATGTGCTGTTCAACACCAATGGGACGCTGCTGACGGAGGCGAATGGGCGGGCGCTGATCGAGGCGGGGCTGGATGAGTTGCGGGTGTCGCTGGATGCGGCGGAGGCGGGAGTGTACGAGATGGTGCGGGGGAAGGACTTCTTCGCGAAGATTGTAACCAATGTAGGGAACTTTACGAGGATGCAGCGGGAGATGGGGGCGGCGCGGCCTCGGGTGAGTCTGTGGCTGACCGGCTTGCGGGAGACGGTGGACCAGCTGCCGGAGTTTGTGCGGCTGGCGCACCGGGTGGGGGTGTATGAGGTGTATCTGCAGCGGCTGGTGTTCTTTGAGGACCCGATGAGCGAGGAGAGTCTGGCGCGGGCGGAGTCGGCGCTGTTTGAGCACACGACGGAGCGCGAGGAGGCGCTGATTGCGGAGGCGGGGCGGGTGGCGGAGGAGCTGGGAGTGATGTTCTCGGCGACGGGCGCGGTCGATCCGGGCGAGTCGATTAAGAAAGCAGCGGGACGACAGTCCGTGGAGTTTGTGCCGGCGGCCGTGGTCGCTGATGTATATCACGGCGAATGGGCGGGTGTTGCCGTGCTGCATTGCGCCATTTTCGATGAAGGGATATGGGGCGTTTACGCTGGGGGATGCGACGCAGGCGACGCTGAAGGAGATTTGGAATGGGGCGGAGTATCAGAGGTTCCGCGAGGGGTTGTTGACGAGCGCGCCGCCGCCGGCGTGTTTGAACTGCGGATTGAGATGGAGTCTATGAACGCGAGCAGGATTTCGATGATTATTCCGGCGTTGAATGAGGCGGAGTCGATTGGGTTTGTGCTGGGCGAGATGCCTTGGGCGCGGATTGCCGAGTGCATTGTGGTGGACAACGGGAGCACGGACGAGACGGCGGCGATAGCGCGGGCGGCGGGGGCGCGGGTGATCGAGTCGCCGCGGGGATATGGGGCGGCGTGCAAGGCGGGCGCGGATGCGGCGCTGGCGACGAGCGACATACTGGTGTGGATGGATGGGGATGGGTCGGACATTGTTGCGGACCTGGACCGGCTGGTGGGGCCGATCGAGCGGGACGAGGCGGACTTTGTGCTGGGGTCGCGGCTGCGGGGTACGCGCGAGAAGGGAAGCATGACGCCGTGGCAGGTATTTGCGGATTGGTTCGTGGGGGTGTTGCTGTGGTTTACGCGCGGGGTACGGTACACGGACATGGGGCCGTTCCGGGCGATGCGGCGGTCGAGCTTGGCGCGGCTGCCGATGACGGAGATGACGTATGGGTGGAACCTGGAGATGCAGATCGAGGCGTGCCAGTACAAGCTGCGGATCCAGGAGATTGCGGTGGACTACCGGCGGCGGATTGGCGGGGAGTCGAAGGTGTCGGGGAACATCCGGGCGTCGTTTGTGGCGGGAGTGCGGATTGTGGGGGTGCTGTTGCGGGCACGGTTCAAGCGGCGGCCGGTTGAGGCGTGAACGGGTCGAACGAGGGGGGCGCGCGATCGTGAGGCGGTCGTTCGCTACCGCGAACGATACCCACCCAAGCGAAGCTTGGATGGGGCACCCAGCTTTAAAGAAGGGAGTCTAGTTTTCGAATTCGGTCTCGAGGATGGGGAGGATGTCGTTGGGGCGCGCGATCCAGACGTAGAGGGTGGGCAGGAGGAAGACGCTGATGACGAGCGCGCCGAGCAGGCCGCCGACGATGACGATGGCGAAGGGGCGCTGCGAGTCGGAGCCGATGCCGTGCGAGGTTGCGGCGGGCAGGAGGCCGAGGGTGGCGACGAGCATGGTCATCATGATGGGGCGAAGGCGGAGGACCGCGCCTTCGATGGCGGCCTCTTCGATGGAGTAGCCGCGGACGCGCATCTGGTTGATGTATTCGAGCATGATGACGCCGGTCTCGACGGAGACGCCGAAGAGCGCGAGGAAGCCGACGCCGGAGGAGACGGAGAAGTTGGTGTGGGTGAGCAGCAGCGCGACGAGGCCGCCGACGGGCGCCATGGAGACGATGACGAGGATGAGCAGCGCCCACTTGCCGGAGTGGAACATCATGTAGAGGATGACGAAGATGAGGATGATGGTGATGGGCAGGACGAGCATCAGGCGGCGGGAGGAGCGCTTCTGGCTCTCGTACTCGCCGGCCCAGTCGATCTTGTAGCCGGTGGGGAGCTTGACCTGGTCGTCGACTTTGGCGCATGGCCTCTTCGACGGTGGAGCCGAGGTCGCGGTCGCGCACGCTGTACTTGATGGCGACGAAGCGCTGGCCTTCTTCGCGGTAGATCTCTTCCGCGCCGTCTTCGGTCTTGACGTCGGTGAGCTGGGCGAGGGAGACGCGTTCGCCGGAGGGCGAGAGCAGGCGGATGTTGTCGATGGCCTCCTGGGTGTCGCGGTATTGGGGGAGGTAGCGAACGACGACGTCGTAGCGGGCGTCGTCTTCGAGGAGCTGGGTGACGGCGTTGCCGCCGACGGCGGTCTGGATGGCGTCCTGCACGTCGGCGACGTTGATGCCGTAGCGGGCGGCGGCCTCGCGGTTGACGGTGTAGTTGAGGTTGGGCTGGCCGATGACGCGGAAGAGGCCGAGGTCGGCGACGCCCTGGATCTGGCCCATGACGGAGACGATCTGGTCGCCTTTTTCTTCGAGGGTCTTCAGGTCGTCGCCGTAGATTTTGACGGCGAGTTCGCCTTTGACGCCGCTGACGGCCTCTTCGACGTTGTCGGAGATGGGCTGAGAGAAGTTCCAGCCGACGCCGGGGATTTTTTCCAGCTCCCGGTCCATGGCGGCGATGAGGTTGTCTTTGTTCTGCTGGAAGACGGGACGCCACTCGTCCTTCGGCTTGAGGTCGACGAAGTATTCGGTGTTGAAGAAGCCGGTGGTGTCGGTGCCGTCGTCGGGGCGGCCGGTCTGGCTGACGACCTTGGTGACTTCCGGGAAGGAGTTGAGGCGGAGGCGGGCCTCGTTCATCACTGCGCAGGCTTTCGGTGGGGCCGGTGGAGGGGGCGAGGGTGCCGCGGACCCAGATGGAGCCTTCGTCGAGGTGGGGGAGGAACTCGGAGCCGATGACGCCGCTGAAGGCGAGATAGCCGGCTAAGACGATGGTGAGGACGGCGAGGGAGAGAGTGACGCGGCGATGCTCGATGGTCCAGGAGGCGGCGGTGCGATAGTGGCGGGTGAGCCAGGTCATGAAGGGGTTTTCCCATTCTTTGGCTCCGTGGGCGAAGAAAAAGCTGGCGAGTACAGGCGCGAGCAGCAGGGAGAAGATGAGGCCGCCTAGGAGGGCGAAGCTGACCATCCAGGCCATGGGTTTGAAGAGGCGGCCCTCGACGGCCTGGAGGGTAAAGATGGGCAGGTAGGCGGCGATGATGAGGCCGCGCGCGAAGAAGACCGGGCGCTGGACCTCGTGGGTGGCCTCGCGAATCTGCTGGGCGGCGGTGAGGTCGGGTTTGCGGGCGTGGTTGAGATGGCGAACGATGTTTTCGATGACGACAACGGAGCCATCGACGACCATGCCGAAGTCGAGCGCGCCGAGGGAGAGGAGGTTTGCTGGGATGTTTCGGAGGTCGAGGCAGATGGCGGCAAAGAGCAGAGCGAACGGCATGGTGAGGGCGACAATGATGGCGCCGCGCGCGTTGCCAAGGAAGAGAAAGAGGATGACGACGACGAGGAAGATGCCTTCGGTGAGGTTGTGCAGGACGGTGTGGGTGGTGTAGTGGAGGAGGTCGCTGCGATCGAGGAAGGGAACGATTTTGACGCCGGGGGGAAGGACTGAGTTGTTGAGCTCGGCGACTTTTTTATGGATGCCTTCGAGGACCTCGTCGGAGTTGTCGCCTTTCTGGAGGAGGACGATGCCTTCGACGACATCGTCGCTGTCGATGATGCGGCCGTCTTCGTGTTGGATGACGTTGCCCTGATCGTCGAGCTGTTGGACGCAGGGGTCGGGACGGGCGGTGAGGTCCGACTCGCTGATGGGAGTTGCGGCGAAACGGCAGGCCTTGCCGATCTGGCCGAGGCGAATCTTGGGGCCCTGTACGACGGTGGCGATGTCTTTGACGTGGAGGGCGGCGCCGGCCTGAGTCTTGAGCAGGGTGTCTTCTATGTCGTGGACGTTGCGGTAGAGGCCGACCTCGCGGACGTTGATCTGCTGCCCGCCCTGCTCGATGAAGTTGCCGCCGGCGTTGACGTTGTTGTTGGCGATCTGCTGCTCGACCTGGCCGATGGAGAGGCCGTAGGCGATGAGTTTATCGGGGTCGACGCGGACCTGGTACTCGCGGGTGATGCCGCCGAAGCTGGAGACATCGACGACGCCGGGGACGGACTTGAACTCCTTCTCGAGCTTCCAGTCCTCGAGGGACTTGAGGGCCATGCTGTCGTAGGAGGGGTTGGTGGAGCGCAGGGTGTACCAGTAGATCTGGCCGACGGGGCTCCAGTCGGTGCCCATCTGGGGTTGCAGGCCCGCGGGAAGGGTGACCTGGCCGAGGCGTTGAAAGACCTGGTCGCGATTCTCCTTGTCGAGAGAGTCGTCGTCGAAGATGAGGGTGACGCTGGAGAGGCCGGCGAGGGAAGTGGAGCGGAGGTGCTCCATGTGGGGGATGCCGGCCATCTGTATTTCGATAGGGATGGTGACTTGCTGCTCAACCTCTTCGGCGGCGCGGCCGGGCCACTGGGTGATGACCTGGACGTAGTTGTTGGCGACGTCGGGGTAGGCTTCGACCGGAAGGTTGTGGAAGGAGATGATGCCCCAGCCGGTCAGCAGGACGGCTGCGCCCAGCACCAGCCATCGATTGTTGAGAGCAAAGTCGACGAGACCTTTGATCATTGGGCCTCCAGCGCGGATTCAAGCTGAAGCACGTTGGAGACCACCTGCTGCCCGGGGGCGAGGCCGGAGAGCAGCTCCTGGCGGTCTCCGGGAAGCATGTTGCCGGCGTGGACTTCGACGCGGCGAAAGTGGTTCAGGCCAGCGGGAACGAAGACCCAGTCGCGATCGTGCAGATGGAGCACGGCGAAGGTGGGGACGACGATGTGGGCCTCTTTTGTTCTGCTCTGGAAGGTTGCGGTGACGAACATGCCGAGTTTGAGGAAGCCGGGGTTGGGGACTTCAATGCGGACCTTGGCGGTGCGGATGCTGGGATCGAGGATGGGGCCGATGTCGCTGATGCGGCCGGTGAGGGGACGGTCGGGATAGGCGTTGGTCCTGATCTGCGCGGTCTGGCCGAGACGCAGGCTGGGGATGTCATTCTCATAGACGTCGCAGACGATCCAGACGACGGAGAGGTCGGCGATGGTGAAGGCGGTGGCATTGCCGGAGAAGTTGACGCCCTCGGCGGAGGCAATGGTGACGTTCTGGGCGACGATGACGCCGGAGATGGGCGCATAGACGGAGACGATGCTGCTGGGGTTGTTCTTGTCGACGCCGAGGGTCTTCAACTGCTCTTCGGCGGCGGTGAGGTCGGCTTTGTTGTCGGTCTCGGCGTTCTCGGCCTGCTCGAGCATCTCCTGCGAGATTGCGCCGTGGGCGAAGAGGTCTTTGGCGCGCAGGTAGGCTTTGTTGGTCATCTGCTCATCGCTGACGGCCTTGAGATAGGTGTTGTAGGCGTTGGTGACGTCGGGGCTCTGCACCTTGAGGAGCAGATCGCCTTTTTTGACGTAGTCGTCGAGACGGGCGCGGATGTCGACGACCTTGCCGCTGGCGAGGGAGATGGCGGGCACCTCACGCGCGATGTCGGGGAAGACCGCGCCGGTGGCGTTCAACTGCGACGGTGCGTCGTACTGCTGGGCTGCAACCAGAGGAAACTGGTCGGGCTTATCGACGGAGACGAGGCTCATGTCGCCGTCGGGGACAACCACGGGTTGCGAGGTTGCGCCGTCGGCAGGATTGAAGGGCTTGCTCTGGCAGGCCACCAGGGAGAGAGAGAACGCAGTGGATGCGGCGCAGCGGAGGAAGAAGTTGTTGGTTGACTTGAAGGTTTTCATGGAATCACCTCGCGCCCTACGGCGAGATTCATTTGGCCTGCGGCTGTAAGATAAGCGCCCACCAGTTGCAGGTAGGACAGTTGCACAATGCGGTAGTCGCTCTGCGCGTTCAGGAAGTCCATCAGCGATGCGCCACCGTGCTGGTACGCGTAGGTCACGGTGTCGCGCACACGGGTGGCCTGGTCCTTATATTGGTCGCGATAAGGGACCAGCAGCGCGATGTTGCTGCGCACCTGTTCGTAGGCGGAGTCGACATCGCTGAAGACCTGGGCACGGGCCGCGTCGGTGAGTTGCTGCTTGCGGTCGATGTCGATCAGGGTGCGTTGCTTCTCGCCCTGGTTGCGGTCGAAGATGCGCAAGGGAACCTGCACGCTGAGCCCGAGGGTCTGCAGGCCGTAGGGGTTGTTGTTAGACGAGTTCCAGGTGTACCAGCCGCTGAAGGTGGGATCAGTGGAACCGTTGGAGATGGCGAGCTTGTGGTTGGTCTTCGACTGCTCGATGGCCTGGATGGTGGCGCGCAGGTCGGGGCGGGCATCGAGCGCGGCCTGCTCGAAGTCGGCGAGGGGTTTGAGGTCGCTGCTGAATTCGAACGGGCCGGTGACGTCGAACTGATCGACCGGGGTGCGGTCGTCGAGGAGTTGCAGCAGGGCGATCTTTGCTGTGCGGAGATTGACGATGGCGGTCTGAAGCTCGGACTCATACTGGACGCGGAGAAGTTCGATGCGGTCGAGGTCGATCTGGGCGAGGTCGCCGGCATTGAAGCGGGCCTTGCTGATGGCGATGATCTTGTCGTAGTAGTCCAGTTCGGCCTGGGCGAGTTCGAGGACTGCCTTGGCCTCGAGCGTCTGAATGAAGGCGGAGCGCAGGGTGAAGAGCATGTTGCGGCTGAGGTCCTCGTGTTCTGAGGCGGCGATCTGGGTGCCTTGCTGCGCGCTCTGCAGGCGCAACTCGCGTTTGTGGTCGCGCTCATGCAGATAGCTGAAATTGGGCGACAGGTCTGTACCCTTCAACGGCTGCCAACTGCCGTCATGCGGCGCAATCGCCGTCCCGTCCTCCGACATGGTGAACTGCGGATTGGGACGAAGGTACGCTGTAATCTCTTCGGCCTTCATCTCATCCACGCTGGACTGGTCGGACTGGAGCACGGGGTTGGCCGCGAGAAACTTTGCCTTGACCTGGTCCCAGGTGAGGACACTCTGGGTGGGCGCAGAGGGCAAAGTCTGCGCCGCCAGGCCCGCGGGCCAGGACAAGAGCAGCAGAGTCAGGAAAGTCTCGCGCATGATTTGCGCACCTCAAAAGGGTTCTCGCCGTAGAGATACGGCAGTCGGGGAGCGGGATGGAGGAAAGGGGGCTAGGACACCGCACAGGGAGGTGGACGCAACCGTTGGGAGAGAGTGAGCCTCCCGTGAAGCAGACGAATCGAGGAACGACTCTGGAAAAGGGTCTGCGCGACTGTGAGGGAGGAGAGCAGCAGGACGAGATACAGCGCGAGAGGAGGCAGCTCAACGCCGGTGGAGATACCCTCCGACAACATGCGCCACGTCTGTCCGGAGAGAGGCAATCCGGCCTGGCGGGCATCCAGCAGATCGTCGGTCGCGGAGATGACCGGCAGCGCGATAAGGCAGATCAGCACGGCCAGGGTCATCGCGGAGGCGACGGAGATTTGCAGCCTGCCGCGATGAACCTGCGTGTAAACCGCGCCCAACAGCGTTACCGAAAACAGGGCCCAGACGAGATTGAGTATCAGCTCCACCCGGCCATTCTACGGCAATCCCCTGGAAAAGCGATGAACGCTGGAGCATCGAGGATTAACATGCGTTCAGGACGATGTAGGTATGGACGATGCACGCCCGATGATGTAAGCGGTCGGCGTGGGTCAGACGGCTTTGATGAACTGGATGTCGAGGGTGATGGTGACCTCGTCGCCGATGAGCAGACCGCCGGTCTCTAGGGTTGGGCTGTAGACGAGGCCGAAGTCCTTGCGGCTGATTTTGGTGGTGGCGGAGACGGCGACGCGGGTGTTGCCGTAGGGGTCCGTCATGGGAAGGGTTGGGCCTTCGACGGCAAACTCGACACTGCGGGTGACGTCGCGGATGGTGAGCGCGCCGGTGACGGTGAGTTGGCCGTCGCCGACCTGAGCGATGCTGCTGGACTTGAAGGACATGCTGGGGAACTTCTCGACGTCGAAGAAGTCCGGGCTCTTGAGGTGTCCATCGCGCTGGGAATCGCCGGTATTGATGGA
Source organism: uncultured Acidobacteriaceae bacterium (assembly GCA_963808025.1). Taxonomy (GTDB): domain Bacteria; phylum Acidobacteriota; class Terriglobia; order Terriglobales; family Acidobacteriaceae; genus Edaphobacter. The sequence goes on from CAWEEI010000003.1 coordinate 190,007, forward strand.
GGAGACGTCGATGACGGCTTCGACGTGGGATTTGGTAAGGGAGGACTCATCGAGGGTGAGGGCGCCGGAGACTTTGGGGAAGGTCCCCTTAACGTTGGAGATCATCATGTGTTTGATCTTGAACTCGGCGACGGAGTGGGTGGGGTCGATGTTCCATGTGGCGATGGCTACGGCTGCGGGAGTAGGCATTGGGGTGGTCCTTTCTGGTGTGGTTGCTGCGTTCGTATGTTTTGATGCGATCCAATAAAAGTCGTTGCAACAAATAATTTAGAGATCAGGCGATTTGAGAGCGGGCGGACTGGAGGAGCCTGGTCAGGGTGGCGAGGCGGCGGGTGCCGAGGTGGCCCAGCTGACGGCGATGGGCCTCGCGGACGGGTGCGTCCATGCGTGCGAGGAGCTTTGCGCCGGCGGGGGCGATGCGGGTCATGACCATGCGGCGATCTGGATTTTCGCGGCAGCGGGAGACGAGGCGGCGCTTTTCGAGTCGGTCGAGCAGGCGGGTGATGTCGGGGTCGCGGGTGATCATGCGGCTTGCGATCTCGCCGCAGGTGAGGCCTTCGGGAGCGCCGCGCAGGATGCGGAGGACGTTGTACTGATTGGCGGAGAGTTCTTCGGCCTTGAGCAGCTGGGCAACGCCGCGGGAGAGCAGGTCGGCGGTGCGCTGCAGTTCGAGGAAGGCGAGTTCTTCGGGGAGGGGTGGGGGGCGGCGCTTGGTTGCGGTGCGGGGCGCATTGCTCATACGTTGTCAACGATACTCGTTGTAACGACTAATGTCAAAGGCAAATACGGAGATTCTGGCTGCGCCAAAATGACGGAGGAGCATTCCCACGTCAGACGGTGAAGCTGTCTGACATGGGGCACCCGAGCACCCGAGTTTGACGGCGGGTCAGGGGGTGATGTTGTGGAGGGCCATGGCGGAGGCGTAGTGGTCTGGGCTGGCCTGGAGGGCGAGGGAAAATTCCTGTCGGGCTTTCTCGGGGTTGTTGAGGCCTAGCTGGCCAAGGCCGACGAGGTAGTGGGCGTCGGCGAGCTGAGTGCGAGGGGCTGAGGTTGCGCTGAGGGTCTTTGAGCCGGTGTCGATGAGCTGGTTGAAGAGGATGGTTGCGCGGTCGGTCTGGCCGAGTTTTTCGAGGGCGAGCGCCTGATAGAAGGGTGCGGCCTGTTCGACGCGGACGCCGGGGTCGAGTCCGCCGATGCTGCCGCGGCGCATGGCGCCGGTGGGTGCGGCGGCGGGGGCGGGATTGGCGGCTTCGGTCCAGGCTTGGCGGGCAGCTGTGTTGTTACTTATCGCAGCGTAGGCGTTGCCGATCCAGTAGGCGACTTCGGCGTGGCGGGAGGTGATGTTGCCGGATGCTTCCTGTAGGCTGGCGGGGATTTCGAGTGCGGCCTTGAAGTCGGCGAGAGCGGCGGGGTAGTTCTTTGCGGCCATGTGCTGGCGCCCGAGGGCAAGGTTGGCGTTGACCCAGGAGTCGCCGAGGGAGAAGGCGCCGCCACCCTCCCAGGCGCGGAAGAAGCGGGTCTTGAGCAGCGCGATGGCGTCGTCGGGTTTGCCGGCGAAGATGTAGAGGTTGACTTCGCGGGCGATGATCTCATCGCGGTTGGCGACGGACTGGTGGGCCTCGATGACGGCGAGGCGCTTGGCGGGAGAGATGCCGTCTTCCTCGTAGATTTTGTCGAGGTCGGAGAGGACCTCGGCGTTGCCGCCGAATTGGACGGCCTTCTCAAGCGCGGCGCGGGCCTGGTCGCGCTGGTTGGCGCGGGTGTAGACGAGGGCGAGGTTGCGATAGACGACGGGGAAGTCGGCACCGAGGGAGGCGGACTTCTCCCAGAGGGTTTGGGCCTGCTGGGGCTGCCAGTCGAAGAGGAGGTTGCCGAGGTAGTAGGGCGCGCGGGCGTCGGTGGGGTCGGAGCGCATGGCGTCGTTGAGGACGGGGAGCATCTCCATCTGGAATGGGAAGGCGTAGTCGGTGGGCGCGGTGCGGGCGAGGCGGTAGTATTCGGCGGCCTTGGCGGGCTGGTTCATTTTGTTGGCGAAGTAGCCGAGGTAGTAGTAGGCGAGCGGGGAGACTTTTGTGCGGTCGGGTGCGGTGCTGACGACGTGGGCAAGGAGGGTCGTGCCGTCCTGGTAGAGGCCGGCGTCCATGTAATCGGCGGCGGCTTCGAGGGCGGTGGTGGGATGTTCGGCGACGGTGGTCTGAAGGGTTGCAGCGCTGGCGGGGGATTGCGTGCTGAGCCACTGCTCGGCGAGGCCCTGGACGTCGAGTGGGTCGATCTTCTGGAGGGCGGCGATGGTAGCGAGGGCTTCGGCGTGCTGACCTGTGTCGGCGCTCTAGCGCGGCTTTGAGGGCGAGGGCGCGGAGGTTGCGGCGTTGGCTTCGAGGGCGTCTTCGTCATGGGTGAGGGCGGCGGTGAGGTCGCCTTTGGCGGTGTCGATCTCGGCGACGGCGAGGTAGCCGGGCGAGCGCCAGGCGGCGCTCCAGGTGGATTTGTAAAGGTTGGCGTAGGCGTCGTCGAGCTTGCCTTGGGCCTTGAGGGCGAGGCCGAGGTAGTAGAAGGGCTCGCCGTCCTTGGGCGAGGTGTAGCTTGCGGTGGCGCGCTCGAGGGCCTTGCGCAGGTAGGCTTCGGCTTCGGCGTAGCGGCCGGCCTTGATGGCGTCGATGCCGAGGACGGTGTTGACGCGGATATCGCCGGGGTCGCGGCGGAGGGCCTCCTGCCAGTAGAGGTCGGGGTCGCCGGTGGCGGAGTGGAACTGCTCCATGCGCAGGCCGGTGAGGTAGAGCTCTTCGTTGGTCTTGATGTCGGCGGGCGGGAGGCGGCTCGACGAAGTCAGCGGGGAGAGGCTTCTTCTCCAGCTGGATGGGAGTGTAGGCGACGAGTTCGCGGCCGTCGGCGGCGATGGAGGCGCGAAGGTCGTGCTCGTCGGCGCCGGCGGGGAGGGTGACTTGTTTGGTGAAGGGATGGCCGGGGCTGATGGCGATCTTCTGGGTGAAGAGCACTTGATCTTTGAGCTTGAGTTGGACGGTGGCAGAGGGGCGGGCTTCGGTGGTGAAGAAGCCGACGGTGGCGGTGTTGGCTTTGGCGTCGACGAAGGTTGACGGCAGCGTCGAGATTGGCGTTTTTGACGCCGTCAATGTCGCGGAAGGGATACCAGTACTGGTTCCACTGGCGGGTCTCGTAGGGTTCGAGCCAGCTGTAGTCGGGCTGGTTGTCGGAGTAGGCGCCGACCATGAGCTCGATGTAGGGGCCGTCGTTGTCGGTGAGGTAGTGGTCCTCGGCGAGGCCGCTGGGGCCGTTGCCCCAGGTCCAGAATTTTTTGCCGGGGACGACGTTGTGGTCGGCGATGCTCATGATGCCGGCGTTCTTGCCGTGGTCGTAGCCGGCCATGAAGTCGTCGGTGTAGTTCCAGGCGAACATGGAGCTGGCGGTGGAGTGGTTCTTGTACCAGCTGACGTCGACGCCGGCGGTGTAGTCGGCGCCCATGAATTTGGTGGTGGCGATGGGCCAGGTGGTGAAGTCGCGCTTGAAGTGGTAGGTGACGAACTGCGTGCTGGGCGGGTAGATGACCTGGTAGGTGTCGTTGACGTGGACGGCGACGTTGGAGAAGCTGAGCATCGACGTGGGGACCGGGGTGCGGTTGGCGATGCGGAAGGAGGCCTGGAGGTAGGACTTGCCGGGGTGGAGGGTGAGGCCGACGGTCCACTCCATGCGGTCGCGGAGTTCGAGCTCGCCGACCCAGACGGTCTTGGAGCCGTCGGGGTTGGACTCGATTTTGTATTGCATGGGAAGGAAGCTGGTGGCGCGGTGGTGGTGCGGGATGTCCCACTCGATGCCGCCGGAGATCCATGCGCCGAGCAGGCTGATGAGCGCGGGCTTGATGACGTGCTGGTGGTAGATGAAGTCGTAGTCGTTGGTCTTGTCGATCGCCTCGAAGACCTTGCCGCCGATCTCGGGGAGGATGCCGATTTTGACGTACTCATTTTCGAGATAGACCATGGTGTAGGTCTTGGATTGCTTCTCGGTGGTGAGGTTGTCGTAGGCGGGATAGGGATAGATGCGGTGCTGCGCGCCCTGGGACTGGCCGCCGAAGTAGAACTGGGGGTTGGGGTCCGGCTCGCCGAGGAGGTAGGTGGGGATGGCCATTTTTTCTTCGTAGACCTTGACGGAGGAGGACGCGGGAGTTGCGGGCGCACCGGCGGCGACGACGCGTGAGGCGGTAGCGAGGGTGAGTGCGAGGAGGAGGAAGCGGTGGGCGGTGCGGTGCATGGGGGTTCTCCCGATTATTTGAGAAGGCGATTGCGCAGATTCTTGCATAGGCGCGAAGCGACAATCTGTTGGCTGCGACAGTGTAGTCTCCCGGCGGATGGGGAGGCCAGGGATTTTCGCGTGTGGTGGGCAGTGGGGGTAAGTTGATGAGGCGTTAAAGGTTAGGGAGGAGTGGGATTTTGGGGCGGAGCTGCGGGCGGGGTGAGGAATCCGGTGGGTGAAGAGGTTATGAAGGAAAATAATTTGAGTGTTGCGTACTAAATGGAGGGGGCTGCGTCAAACGCTCAGCGATTTGGCACCCGGCCCATGCCGTGGCAAGACCGAATTGCAGTAGAAATCTGGAGTATTGCGGGCTTGCGTCACGTTTTCGGGATATGCTGATTCGACGAGACAGTGTGAGTTAAATCTATTCCCTACTGGACGTGACATGAGCGCGAATCGACGTGATTTTCTGCAGCAAGCCCTGATGGGCGGAGCGTTTGCTCCAATGGTGGGATCGGCGCAAGGACGCCGGTTCTTTGAGGCGATGGTAGCCGCCGGCCAGTTGAACACAACCGGCAACAGCGCGGCGGCTGGAGCGCACGACTCAGCAAACTTCTGGAACAGCTTTGGAGCGTCGGTGCAGCCTGCATCGATGTCGGCCAGCGGGCGCACGCGCGGGCTGTTCTCGCACAAGGCGCAGCCGGACCAGAGCGCGGGGGCGATCGATCGCCAGGTGGACTTCTTCCACTACGACCCGGACAAGAAAGAGATGCGCTTTGCGACCAGCATCCAGCCGAGCGAGCTGATCGACCACGGCGGGGACGTGACGGCGAGTCTGGCAGTGAATGGGTTTCGCATGGCGCAGGAGGACCGGGCGCAGTTCGAGAGGCTGCAGTCGGCGCAACTGCGGATCGATGTGGTGCAGCAGAAGTCTCTGATGCAGGACGTGCTGGACCCGATGGCGTGGACGTCGCTGGCGTCACTGTTCCCGGACAGTTCGGGCTCGGTGCCGCCGCTGCAGAACCTGAACTTCGATCCGGGGGCATCGCAGAAGAGCATGAAGCAGGTTGTGCTGCCGGGCGGCTCAGGACAATGGGCGGTGAATCTGTCGATGGTGCATAAGGAGTCCTCGTTTGGCAGCGCGTTGCAGATGATTACGGGCGCGCTGGGCAAGTTCGCGCCGATTGTGGGACTGCCGGCGATCAGCGTGGAGGCACTGCAGGGATTCAGCAGCATGTACGGCGCGTTTGAGCAGAGGACCACGTTCCTGATCAACAGCTTTCCGCAGCTGGCCTTTACGACGCAGCAGGCGCGGTCGGCGGCGCAGACGCAGCAGGGGGTGAATCTTGTCTCTGGCGACTATGTGCTGGTGCCGCACACGTTCACCGATCAACTGACTCCTTACCTGGACAAGCTGGAGCTTCGGCAGGGGTATCTGGTGCCGAAGGGATCGCCGGACAACTCTTCGGTGATCGATCTGGCGCTGGCGCTGAAGCCGGACATCACTTACTTGTCGGCGACGTTTGGGGTGAAGCCGGTGACGCTGCAGCCTGTGGGTACGGGCGGGGCGATCTAGTCCAAATGTGAGCTGGCCGGGAGGGTCGCAAGACCTTCCCGGCGACGCGAGGCGATGCTTCGATGAAGCGGTTCCTTCCTATATTGAGTGCGATGTTGTTTTTGATTGGCAGTGCGCCGGCGCAGACCCGGCGCGCGCTGATCCTGGGCATCGACACGTACCAGCCGGTAGGTACGACGGCGCAGCATGACGCCAGCTGCACCTATGGGCGATGCGAGTTGGGGAGCTTTGAGAACCTGGAGGGCGCGGTGAATGACGCGCAGTCGATGGCGGACATTCTGACCGGGCCGAAGTTTGGGTTTCCCGCGGACAATGTAGTGCTGCTGACCAACCCTGCGCCGCGGCATACGCGGGCGGGCGAGGTGGTGCTGGCGGCGGACCAGACGACGCACGATGGGATCCTTGCGGCTATGAAGAAGTATCTGGTGGATGTGCCGCAGCGCGGGGACACGGTGGTGTTCTACGACGCGAGCCATGGGTCTCTGCGGGTGAATTCGGCGGGCGAGAAGCTGACGGTGCGCGGCGAGGACGGCAAGCTGGTGTATGTGGACAGCACGCTGGTGCCTTCGGATGCGTATAAAGGCGGCTACGACATACGCGACCGGGAGATGACGCGCATCTTCAATGCGGCGCTGGACAAGGGTGTGCATCTGACGGTGATCTTCGACAGCTGCCACAGCGGCGGCGCAACGCGCGGGCTGTATGCGGGGCGGAAGCGCTCGCTGCCTTACGATCCGCGGCCGGTGAACGATCCGCCGGACACGCTGCCGAATGGGCAAAGGGTCACCCCTCCAACGGAGCGGGCAGACAATCCGGCGCTGGTCTTTGCCGCGGTGCAGCAGGACCAGGCGGCGAATGAGGCCGATCCCACGCCGGACATGCCGGAGTCGCATGGGGCGTTTACGGCGGCGCTGATTGAGACGCTGCAGGTGCTGCCGGCGGATGCGCCTGCGTCGCTGGTGTATCAGCGGGTGAAGGCGAAGCTGGAGGGCAACGGGGTTGCCGACCAGGAGCCTGACCTGGATGCGAATGCGACGCGGCGGGCGCAGCCCTTATTTGGAGGGACGGCCGGCGCGGATTCGGACAAGGTGCGCGCGGCGGTGTTGAAGGCGGATGACGATGGCAGCGTGTGGCTGGATATCGGGATGGTCTCCGGGATTGGGCCGGGCAGCGAGTTTACCGCGACGACGAGCGTGGGCGGAGCACCGGTGAAGCTGCGCGTGGACAAGGCGCTGGGGATTGCGCGGTCGAGCGCGACGCTGGTGGGTCCGGCGGGAGCGCAGGTGCATGTGGGCGACATCTTTGAGCTGAGCAAACTGATGCCGGGGCAGTCGAGCGCGCTGCAGTTCTGGGTTGGCCCGGCGAATCTATCGAGCGCGGAGATTGCGGCGGCGGCGGCGCAGGTGAAGGCATCAGGAGTGGCGACGATCTCCGACCCGGCGGAGGAGGCGTACACCGATGTGCTGAGCTGGGATGGGTCGGCATGGAGTGTGCGGCATATCGATGCGGATGTGGCGGCGCAGAAGGGGCACAGCTTTTTCAACTTCGACAAGAAGAAGGCGGGGCCCGCGGTGCTGGGGGCGCAGCTCTCGGCGGAGGGGTTGAAGGCGCATGTGACGCCGAATGCGAAGCTGTGGGCCGACCTGCCGGCGCCGCGCGAGCTGGCGGAGAACCTGAAGTTTGGGGACGCGAACAGCGAGGCGCAGGAGGCCAAGGCAATTACAGATGCGAGCTATGTGCTGGCGGGCTCGATGGTGAAGGGCGACCCCAGCTATACGTGGTTCCACAAGAATGAATTTGCGACGGTGCCGCATCCGGCGGCGGTGCCGGACCATAGCGCGGGCTGCTCGGCGACCTCCCCTTATCCGGTGCGCAGCGACTGGGTCGCGGCGACGGACGGGGCGGCTGCGGCGGTGACGCTGGACACCTATTCGACGCGGCTGGCGAAGGTGCATGGATGGCTGGAGCTGGCGAACAATCCGGTGGCGGGGGCGTCGGAGGCGGACTACTTCAAGCTGGCGTTCGTTCCCAAGACGGGGACGACCGCGATCGACCCGAGCAATCCGGTGCGCGCGAACGATGAGCTGCGGCTTGCGCTCCAATCGAACGGGACGGTGAAGGACCCGCGCTGGGTCTACATTCTGGACATCGATTGCCACGGCAAGGGGAGTTTGATCTATCCGCAGAACTCATCGGAGAACCAGTACCCGGGAGATGGGGACACGGACCAGCAGGTGATCCTGCGTCATGCGCCGACGCTGAAGGTGGGGTCGCCGTATGGGGTGGATACGATGATTCTGCTGAGCACAGCGCAGCCGCTGCCCGATCCTTCGGTGCTGAACTTCGACGGGGTGGCGCGGGGCGCGACGCGCGGAGCGAAGACGCCGCTGCAGGAGCTGCTCTCAAGCGCGAGCGGCGGGACGCGGGGGCTGGGCGCCGAGGTGGAGGTGCCGACGAATTGGGGGATTGAGACGCAGAGCCTGCGCAGCGTGCCAAGTGGCGCGCATTGATCTGGGCGGTAAAGAAGAAGCAGGTCCTTCGACTATGCGCTAAAGTGCTCCGCTCAGGATCCTTAGATGGAACGGCTGGGAATCGAACCCCTAGGGTGCCAAGAGCACGAATAGAAGGCTAGAGGCCTTTGGCGGTGAGGAAGAGGATGAGGTTTTTGACGCGGTTGGAGTAGCCCACTCGTTGTCGTACCGGCTGATGATCTTGCCCATGTTGGCGCCGACGACCTTGGTGAGGGCGGAGTCGAAGATGCTGGAGAGCGGGTTGCCGCGGAAGTCAGTGGAGACCAGCTCTTCATCGGTATAGCCGATTACAGAGGCTGGGCTGCGGCAGAATGTGGCGGTGGGGCTTGGGTATGTGGAGGCGTGGCTGCGCGGGATTGGGTGCGTGCCGCTGTTCAACCTGATGGAGGACGCGGCGACGGCGGAGATCAGCCGGGCGCAGCTATGGCAGTGGGTGCATCACCACGCGGTGCTTGAGGATGGGCGGCCAGTGACTGAGGCGCTGGTGGAGCAGGCGATTGTGGACGAACTGGCGGCGATGAAGCCGAAGGTGGACGATGCGCGGTATGGGGCGTATGAGCGGGCGGCGGCGTTGATGCGGTCGTTGATTGCTTCGCCTAGCTTTCCGGAGTTTCTTACGGTGCCGGCGTATGCCGAAATCCTCGCAGCTGAGAAGTTCTAGCCCGCGTCGATTCACCAGTTGCTGGCTGCCCGTTGCCAGGGTCTATTGTTCGAGCGCCATGCTGACGCTGTCATGGACAGCCGTAGGCGAACAGGGGCTGGTGGGTGAGACGAAAACCAACATGTGGGCGGCGCCCCAGAGACTGACTGCGTATGGCCGGTTTTCGCGGACAAAGAGTGGGAAGGAAAACGTGGCGTAGTGGAGCGAGGCTGCAACGGGCATGGCTGGCTGGGCGAATATGTCGTAGCTGACGATGAGATCAGGGTGGAAGTCTTGCACATAGCCGCCTGGAATGCCGCTCGTGATGCCAAAGAAGTTTGGGTTGGCCACGCCGCCTGGCACGGGTATTGGGTGATAGCGGACAGCTTCGGGACTGGCCAGGCCAAGCCCATCGAGAATGGGTCCGTGAAACGTCCAGCCCAAAGCGCCGATCTCGGAGCTCATCAGATTGGCAGTAGGACAGACCCTGTAAAGGGCTGTGCCGATTCTCTGATACTCGTGGACACGGGCTTCGGGTCCATAGGCGGCAATTGGGGCGGGGCTTCCTTCCACGGCGCTGCGCAATTCCGGCCCATCTGTTGCAACGAAAGGTGCGAGCAGAGCGCCGGCAAAAGCGATGCCGATGGCTTGTTTCCAGAGGCCCTGACGGCTCGTCCCGCACAGGATACCGATGGAAAGCGAGACCAGAACCAGCGGCAGATACCAGTCGAATACAAAGACTCTGTGGCTGATATAAGCCAAGCCAAGGAGGACTCCGAAACCGGCGAGGAGGCTGGCGGATGGAGACAAGCCGCGGCTACGATTCCTGCCATAGAACCACCATAGGGAAGCCAGCACCAGGCATAGACCCGCCGCCGCATTTGACAAGAAAAAAGAGTGTGCGACCAATCTGTAAGGAATCGCATACGCGTGGCCCTTGGCGAGGGCGCTGTTGGGGATGACAGTGTGGAACTGCGACAGCAACCAAGCCACGGCGGAAAGGCCGATGACGGCGGAAGCAATGAGCGAGGATTTCGTCCATTGCCGGCGCGCGGAGGTCCATACAACTGCCAGGAGGAGCAGCAGACAGCATTCGAGACGAACGAAGCAAGCCACAACCAGCAACGGAACCCCCCAGCTCTTGCGGCGAGCGACGCCAAGAGTCCCTGCGAGCAGAAATGCGATGGCGCAGGGGGTCTCCATCTGGTCGATTGCGGAGGGGAAGTTTCCGATAAATGTATAGAGGAAGGCGACGGCGGGAAAAAGACTGGTGAATTTGCATTCCGACTCAACCCCTTCAGCAAGCAAGAGAAAGGCCGCAGTCGAGCTGGCCAGCATAAAAAGCGTCTCAAGCCAGGGAGCAGGATCCGAGCCCCGCAGAATGACGGTTCCGACGGTGAGCAGGATCGTCCAAAGCGGAGACGATGTCACCATCACACGCTGGCCGGGGTTGAAATAGGCGTGCCCTGTTTGCACGTAGTTGAGTGCGATTCTGCGATGAATGAATGCGTCATCAGCCGCCAGCCCGACCAGACGATGGACCGCCAGGGGAAGAACCAGCGAGGTTGCGAGTAACAAGACTAATAACAGCCTATTGCGCTGCAACCAGTCACTGAACATTCATACACCCACGGAAGCGTTAGGGCCACTTAGCTGGTTTAGGCCGACAGCCCTTTGGCGGTGAGGAAGAGGATGAGGTCTTTGACGCGGGTGGAGTAGCCCCACTCGTTGTCGTACCAGGAGATGACCTTGCCGGTGTTGGCGATGACTTTGGTGAGTTTAGAGTCGACGATGGAGGAGAGCGGGTTGCCGCGGAAGTCGGTGGAGACGAGCTCTTCGTCGGTGTAGCCGAGGATGCCTTTGAGGGGGCCTTCGGCGGCGGCCTTGAGGGCGGCATTGACGGTGTCGACGGTGATCGGTTTTTCGGTGACGAAGGTGAGGTCGACGACGGAGACGTTGGGGGTGGGGACGCGGATGGCGAATCCGTCGAGCTTGCCGGACATCTCTGGGATGACGAGCTTGAGGGCCTTGGCGGCGCCGGTGGAGCTGGGGATCATGGAGAGGGCGGCGGCGCGGGCGCGGCGCAGGTCTTTGTGCGGGGTGTCGAGGATGACCTGGTCGTTGGTGTAGCTGTGGATGGTGGTCATGATGCCGGAGGCGATGCCGAAGGTGTCGTGCAGGACCTTTACGACGGGCGCGAGACAGTTGGTGGTGCAGCTGGCGTTGGAGATGATGTTGTGTTTGGCGGCGTCGTATTTGGAGTCGTTGACGCCGAGGACGATGGTAATGTCCTCGTTGCTAGCGGGCGCGGAGATGATGACTTTTTTGACGGTGGGGCCCAGGTGGGCCTTGGCTTTCTCGGCGTCGGTGAAGAAGCCGGTAGACTCGACGACGATCTGCGCGCCGACAGAGGCCCAGTCGAGCTTGGCGGGGTCGCGCTCGGCGAAGACTTTGAGCTTTTTGCCGTCGACGGCGATGAAGTCGGCGCCATGGGTGATCTCGTGCTTGAGGTTGCCGAGGATGGAGTCGTACTTGAGCAGGTGGGCGAGGGTGGCAGGGGTGGTGAGGTCGTTGACCGCGACGAACTCGATGTCGGGGTTGCCGATGGCGGTGCGAAAGACGTTGCGTCCGATGCGGCCGAAGCCGTTGATCCCTACCTTTACAGCCATTTTGCGCGTGCTCCTGTCGTTTGATGTGGAATGGGGGAGGGTCCGAAGACGCGCTGTGGCGTGATCGAAGCAGTCTACTTTGGATGCTACCACTGTGGGGTGAGCGACGCAAAAGGCGGGGGGAGGGTGGGGTTGGCTGGACTGGAGTGGGTTTTGACGGGGCGGTCAGCAGTGGCTCAATATCCCATGTCTCAGAATCGAGACATGGGGCGCCCAGCGTGGGTTGGAGGCTAGAAGTTGAAGAATTTCTCGCGGAGGGCGTCTTCGTAGCGGACTTTGGCGGCTTTTGCGCGTTCACGGAGCTCGGCTTCGTGGAAGCCGGCGGCTTCCCAGGCGTCGATCTGGGTCTCGGAGTGGTTGGCTGAGGCGAGGGCCTCTTCTTTACGGATGGCGGCGATCCACTGGTCGACGGCGGATTTGTAGGCGGCTTGCTTCTGGTCGAGATCGTTGGCGGCGACGGTCATGGTGTTCTCTCTTTCAAAGGAGACGGTACCGGAGAAAGATGAATGGACGATTTCAAAATGAGAAGAAAAGGGGTGGGGGGCTGAAGCCCCCTTCTTGTTGGCCGGGCGGAGAGGGCCAAGGCTAAAGCCTTGGCTTACCTAGAGGCAAAGGCAGCGGGGAGGTTGGCGGAGGAGGTGCGGCGATTTGCGGCGGGGGGGTGGCTGTGTTACAAGCGGACTATGCGCGATGTGCGCGATTGGATGCGCGACCTCATGAGAAGACGTTCCAGGCGTGGGCCGAATAATTCGGAGTCCACGGGTAAGAGTGGGCAGGAGCTGCCCCAGAACCAGCCGGCACCGCTGAGACCTTCCTATCCGGAGCCGTTGACTAGAGCAGAACCGAAGGCTGTGGCGGACGGGGGTAAGACTGCGCGCCCGGCGAAGGCCGAGGCGACGGCTGCCGAGCCCGACGGGCGGATGGTGGTGGAGACGCAGCCAGAGTCGCTGGCGACGCCGCCTGGCGAGCAGACGACAATTTCGCCGAAGGAGCCGCGGGGGTATGTGGTGCTGGCGATCGGGCTGCCGGGGTCGGGGAAGACGACGTGGTACAAGCGGCGGGGGGTGACTCCGCTATCGAGCGATTTGTTGCGCAGCCTGCTGTTCGACGACATCACGGAGCAGCGGTACCAGGGGCTGGTGTTCTCGACGCTGCGGAGTCTGCTGCGGGCCCGGCTGATTGCGAAGATGCCGTGGAACTATGTGGACGCGACGAACCTGAGTCCGCATGAGCGCAAGCAGTGGATCAAGATGGCGAAGAGCTTTGGGTACGAGGTGCAGGCGGTGTTCTTCGACGTGCCGCTGGCGGTGTGTCTGGAGCGGAACTCGAAGCGCGACCGGCAGGTGACGGACGAGGTGATGCACAAGATGGCGGAGCGGCTACGGCCACCGACGTTCAAGGAAGGGTTTGAGAAGATCACGGTGGTGCGGGTAAAGGGGCAGGCGGGGAGCGAGGCTGCGGGCGGGGGGGACTCAATTCCGGAGACAGTGGAGCCGGTTTAGGACCCGGCATTGGCAGGGAGGGCTGCGATGGAACCTTGGGGGGTGCGGGTCTTCCTGGTCGTCGCAGAATGTGTCTCTCTCGTGCCTCTTGGGCTGGCGGTTTGGCTATGGCGGCTTGGTTTGCAACGGAGTTTGGGGAGCGTTCGGGGCGCGCTCACGACTGCGGGCACTATCCTTCTTACCTTGGCCTCAATCGTTCCTCCGTTGTGGCTCCCAGCCATGCATGAGGCTGGCGTTGCGGCGGCCAGTCGCGCGGAGAATATCCTTAGCTATGCGATTTTCGCGGTCGTCGGTGGAGCGGTGGCTGGGCTAGTGGCTCTTGCTCTTTTTTTCTTTGGGACGGGCCGTGTGCGGTGGGTCGGGGTGACCGCGTGCGCGCTAGTGCTGGCGTTGTTCGGGTTTTCGTTCACGATCATTGCCGCCGGCGCGGCCGGTCTGTGATGGGCGCTGGGCTGGAGCGGGCTATGGGAGTGGAGTTTCGCGGGGTTGGTTTCGAACTGGCCGGGCGGGCGCTGCTGCGGGATGTCTCGCTGAAGCTGGAGGCGGGGACGACGACGGCGGTGCTGGGGCGGAGCGGGAGTGGGAAGACGACGCTGCTGCGGATGGTGAATGGGCTGGTAATGCCGACGGCGGGTGAGGTGCGGGTGGGGGGCATGGCGACGCGTGAGTGGGGTGCGGTGGAGCTGCGGCGGGGGATTGGGTATGTGATCCAGGAGGCGGGGCTGTTTCCGCATATGACGGTGGAGCGGAATGTGGGGATGGCGCTGGAGTTGGCGGGCGGGCGTGGGCAGGACAAGGACAAAAGCAGGTCCCTGCGGGATGACAGAGTAGCGGAGGTGATGGGGCTGGCGGGGCTGGACGTGCGGGAGTTTCGCGGGCGGTATCCGTGGCAGCTGAGTGGGGGGCAGAGGCAACGGGTGGGGTTGGCGCGGGCGCTGGCGGGCGATCCGGGGGTGTTGCTGATGGATGAGCCGTTTGGAGCGCTGGACCCGATGACGCGGGCGGAGATGCAGACGATGCTGCGGGAGCTGCTGGCGCGGGTGGGGAAGACGGTGCTGCTGGTGACGCACGATCTGGACGAGGCGCTGTATTTGGCGGGGCGGGTGGTGTTTCTGGAGGCGGGCGAGGTGGTGGCGGATTTGAGGGCGGATGAGGTGATGGGGTCGGAGAATGAGAGGGTGAGGGAGTATGTGCGGGCGGTGCGGAGACAGTTGTGAGTTGGTAGTTGTGAGTAAAGGCAACAGCAACGGCAAAGGCGTTTTCTTTGTTTGGCTATGAGGTGTGAGGCTATGGAGTTTGGGCTGGCCGAGTTTTTGCGGGAGCATGGGTGGGAGATAGCGCGGCTGACGTTGGAGCATCTGTGGCTGACGGGGAGCGCGATGCTGCTGGCGGTGGGGGTGGGGCTGCCGCTGGGGATTCTGCTGACACGGCGGGAGGGGCTGGCGCGGCCGGTGATCGCGGTGGCGAATGTGGTGCAGACGGTGCCGAGCCTGGCGCTGTTCGGGCTCCTGCTGCCGGTTCCGTGGCTGGGAGAGAATGCGGCGCGGCTGGCGATCCTGGCGCTGACCGGGTATGCGTTGCTGCCGATTCTGCGGAACACATATGCGGGGATCCGGGGGGTCGATCCGGCGCTGGAGGATGTGGCGCGAGCGCTGGGGATGACGGATTGGCAGCGCCTCGTGAAGGTTGAGCTGCCGCTGGCGGCGAGTGTGATTCTGGCGGGGCTGCGGACGGCGACAGTGACGTGCGTTGGCGTGGCGACGATTGCGGCGGCGATTGGGGCGGGCGGGTTGGGGGAGCTGATCTTTCGCGGAGTGGCTTCGGTCGATAACGGGCTGGTGCTGGCGGGGGCGGTGCCGGCGGCGTTGCTGGCGCTGGGGGCGGATGCGGGATTGGGGTGGGTGGAGAAGAGGGTGGCGGTGCGGAGATGAGAAAGGACGACCGCGGATTTGCGCGGATGAACGCGGATAGGGCGAAAAGCGACAGGATGATTACATCCCACCCATCGCGATGCGATGGATGGGGCATCCGGGCTTTGTTGGGAGTACTGTTGGCTGCCTGCGTGGGGTGTGCGCCGCCGCGATCTTCGAGGGTAGTGGTGGGGGCGAAGAATTTTACGGAGCAGGTGGTGCTGGGGGAGTTGGTGGCGCAGGAGATTGAGGCGGAGTTTGCAAGGGAGGGGCGGTCGCAGCGGGTGGAGCGGCGGTTCTATCTGGCGGGGAGCTATCTGTGCCAGCAGGCGCTGGTGAGCGGGCGCATTGACACTTATGTTGAATACACCGGCACTGCACTGACGGCGATTCTGAAGCAGCCGCTGCCGCCGTTGGGGGAGCGCGATGCGGCGACGGTGCTGGCTACGGTGCGGCGGTTGTATGCGGCGCGGTATGGGGTCGCAGTGGAGGGGCCATTGGGGTTTGAGGACACGTTTGCGATGGTGGTGCGGGGGGAGGATGCAAGAAGGTTGGGGTTGCGGAGTATTTCGGATGTGGTGAAGATGAGTAACCCCACGTCAGGCGAGAGACCGCCTGACATGGGGCACCCGGGTGGTTCGACTCCTCGGCTACTGCGGCTGGGGGTGGGGTATGAGTTTGAGTCAAGGCCGGATGGGTTGGCGGGGTTGGAGGCGGCGTATGGGTTGAGGTTTGCGGGGCAGCCGCGGACGATGGATCTAGGGTTGTTGTATCGGGCGCTGGAGGCGGGGCAGGTGGATATGGTGGCGGGGAACTCGACGGATGGGGCGATCCGGTCGCTGGGGTTTGCGGTGCTGGCGGACGACCGGCACTACTTTCCGCCGTACGAGGCGGTGCCGTTGGTGCGGGAGGATGCGCTGCGGCGGTGGCCGGAGATCCAGAGGGCGATGGACAGGCTGGCGGGCAAGGTGAGCGCGGAGGAGGTGCAGGCGATGAACGACGCCGTGGATGGGAGGCATGAGGACGTGGGGGAGATAGTAAGGGGGTTTCGGGAGAGGAAGGGATTGTAGGGGACGACTGCGGATTTGCGGGGACGAACGCCGACGAGGACGGGGCCTTTTGGTGATCCGGCTGTGAGGCTATGTACTCTGCGGATAGACTCCTCGCGAAACAAGGAGCGAAACTCCTCGTATGGTCAGCATCCAGAGACCCCTGTTAGACATGAAACCACGTTTTATCTTCGCCTGAACCAGAGACATAATCATCTGCGGAGGTTCTGACCTGCGCTCGAAATGAGCGCAAAAGATGACGGAATCTTGGGTGCGGCCGAGGGTAGCGCGTGGGGGCGATCTCTTGGGAGCGATGCAGCTCTTACTGCCAGTGCTGGTGGGCTTCGCCACCCTGGCCGAGGTCGATGACGAGGGTGTCGCTCTTGCAGGAGTGGAAGGTGGAGAGCTGGTAGATGGGCTCCTTGGTGAGCCGGTAGGGGGCGTCGTTGACGGTGAACTGGAGCAGGAGCGGGCCCTCGGGGACCTTGAAGGTGCTGATGCCATCGGTGATGGTGGTGGTCTCGTCGAGGTTGTTGGCCAGCAGGGTGTAAGAGTGCGAGACGCTGTGCCTGTAGTCGTAGGTGACGCGGGTGTGCATGGTGCAGGGTGGCAGGGCGACGGCCGGCGCAGGCGGGTCGGCGGGCTTGCCGGCGGCCGCGACGAAGCCGCCAAGGTGGGCGGGCAGAGTGTCGCGAATCTCTTCCGCGAGGTGCGCGGTGGAATGGCCGATGGGCTGCTTCTCAAAGTCGGTGGAGGTGGTGAGGATGTCCACGCCGCCGTACTCGTTGGCGCGCCCGTTGATGGCGGCGGTAACGGCCGCCTCACCTTTGGCGAACCACTCGCTCTTGCTCTTGTTGGTGACGTCGGTGACGGTCCAGGTGGTTTTCGTATCGCCGGTGTGGGCATCGAGCAGGTCGAGCTCGACGGAGATGGTGGTGGTGGCCTTGTCGCTGACCGTGGGCTTGAGGGTGGCGACGAGGAGCAGGTCGAGCTCGGGACGGTCCTGCACGTATTCCGTGAGCCAGCTGGTGTCGAGCGGGGTGTAGACGCCTCCAGGGCTAAGCAGTGATGGCGCGAACTGCTTGCTGCCGAGGAGGTCCTGATAGATAAGAGGGTGAGGTGCTCGCACGACGGCACGGGGCCGAAGTCGTCTCCGCCGGCATCGTAGGCCGGAGCGATGCCGAGGGCGATACGCTGCGCGGACATCGAAGCACCCAGGGCGAGAACGAGCTAAAACAGACTGCGAAAGCGCGAGACTTCATTCCCCGCCCGACTTCTTGGTTGAGGTCTTGGTTTTCGCTCCCGTGGTGGCCGGTTGCGAGACGTTGACCGTCTGCGGGCTCGCCGCCGCGGAGCTGACGGGCGATGTCTCTGCCGACTGAGATGACCTGCGGGCCAGTGAACGGAGCGGAGCTCCGGAGCTGTTGATGCGGATGGCCTCGACGTTCTTGGTGGAGACGACGGCAGCGGGCGCGGCGTACCAGTTGGTGTCGCCGACCAAGGTGAGGTAGTCGTAGAGAATGGCCATGTTGTTGGGCAGCGTGCCCATGTGCTCGCGCTGATAGAGGGCGACGTAGGACTCGATCTCGTTATTGATCTCGCTCTTGTCGCCGTTTTCTCCGATCAGGTGGAGGGCATGCTCGAGGTGCGGATCGGGGTAGGCGCCACGGGTCCCGTCATACTGGATGGCCTTGATGAAGTGGTCTTCGGCCTCCTGGCGGTCCTGCGGGAGTGCGCGCGGTGAGGGAGATGACCTTGCCGAGATAGAGCTGGGCGCGGGGATCGTTGGAGCGCAGGCTGACCGCTTCCTCGAGGTTGTCGCGCGCCATGGCGAAGAGGTCATAGTCGATGGCGATAATGCCGTTGTCGCGCTTGAGGGCGGCCATGATGAGGTTGAACTCGCCGCTGGAGCCGGTGAGGCCGCCGGCCTTGAGCTTGGCCTCCCACTGCGGTTTGAAGTCGCCGGAGAGCACGGTCTGGATGTGCGCTGTGCGGGCCTTCATGCGGGCTTCCTTGGCCATGAAGCCGAGGCCGATGCGCGGATCGCGCGAAGCAGCAGCCTGCAGGCGGGCATATAGGCGTGGAGCCTCGCGGACATCGTAGCCCTGGTCGAGCATGTAGTGGAGGGACTCTTCGTCAGCCTCGTTCTCGTAGATGTCGTCCCACTGGGTGACGGTGTTGTGGTCGCGGAAGATGAGGTTGCTGCTGAGGAGGCCACCGGCCAGTCCGGAGAGGCCGCCGACGCCCGCGCCGTTCCATCCGCCCATAACGCCGCCGATGCCGCCCGTGGCGAAGGTGACGGCCGCGGTGACGATGGCGCGCTTCTCCTTGGTCTCCTTCTCCTTCTCCTGCATTGAGCGCGGGCTCGAGGATGCTCATGCGCACGATGGTGTAGGCATGGTTCTTCTCGACGTGGGCGATCTCGTGGCCGAGGACGTAGGCGAGCTGGGCCTCGTTATCGAGCATGGAGACCATGCCGGTGCTGATCAGGATGGTGCCGGTGGAGAGCGCTTCGGCCTTCGGGATGGGATCAAGCAGAAGCTTGAAGGAGTAGATGTTGGGCGAATCCTTGGGGACGAGGCGCTGGCCGATGGAGTTGATATAGCGCTGCAACATCGGGTTGTTGTAGAGTTGGCCGTAATGGTCGCGGAAGGTGGCGAACTCCGGGCCGGACATATCAGAGAAGTGGGCCGAAGAGTTGATGTTGTAGATGTAGTCGATGTCCTGGCGGCGCTTTTCGTCCCAGGCATTCTGGATGGCATCCTTGATCTCGGGCCGCTGCTCGATCTCGGCCATCTTTTTCTTGTCGGCGTCGGTATAGTCGGGAGCCTTGTCGGAAGTGGCCGCAGGCGCAGCAGCGGGCTTCTGGTTTTGGTTCTGTGCGACGGCAAAGGTCCCGGCGAGTGCCAGAACTCCGAATGCGAGGGGTAATTTTGAATTTGTTCGCATCGACAGACTCCTTTGAAACTGGAGAAACCGTGACCCAGGGAGGCCTACAGGATAATGCCTTTTAAAGACGGTGTCAAAAACAAAACGGTAGTCGGTGTCAAGAGCAAAATGAGAGATTGTGCGCCCTGGGCCTGCCACAATCGGGGGATGGCGAGGGTGTTTCGAGGCCTGCTGGCGACCGCGGTTGGTGTGACGTTGCTCACACTTGGAGGGGGCGCGAGCCAGCCTGCGCGGAACAATGATCCCTGGCTGGAGCTGCCGCAGGTGGGTCAGCGTGTGGCAGTCGACAGTACGATTGCGCTGGACCAGCCGCCGGGCTCGGTTCAGCAGCTGGTGTTGCATATCCCGGCGGGCGGACCGAGCGATCAGCTACGGGACAATCCACACCAAGGTGAATACGGAATCGGCCGACGTGGCGATGAAGAGCACGAGCGGGCTGGACGGGTTCCTGCTGAATGTGGACCTGACGGGCGCAGGCGGATTCCCGATGCTGCCGGGGCGGAATTCGGTGGAGCTGGAGTATCAGGACCAGTTTGGGCGAACCAAGTATTACAACTTTCTGCTGGAGTTTGGGGGCGGGAGTGGCGCTGCGGGGCTGAAGAGCCGGGGATTCGATGTGATCCCATCGACCAAGGCGCCGGAGAAGCGGGCGGGGCGGCTGTTTGCGGTGGTGATTGGGATATCGCACTACACGAAGGGCGATGCGGGCGCGCAGATCAACGATCTACAGTATGCGGACCGGGACGCGCAGTCGATGCTGGATTTTCTGAAGTCTCCGGCAGGCGGCGGAGTGACGGACGACGACTCGTTGCTGCTGCTGAACGGGGACGCGACAACGCAGCAGGTGCGGCATGCGCTGTTCAGCTTCCTGACCAAGCCGGAGGAGCAGGACACGGTGGTGATCTACATTGCGGGGCATGGCGCACCGGACCCGCTGGATCCGCGCAATCTGTATCTTCTGACCGCGGATTCGAAGCCGGACGACATGGGCGGGACGGCGTTCCCGATGTGGCAGCTTCAGGATGTGTTCGACCGCGTGCTCAAGGCGAAGCGGGTGCTGACATTTGCGGATACCTGCCACAGCTACGGGTTTAGCGGGTTGCGTGCGGGCACTACTTCCAAGACGGCGAACAATCTGGTGAACCAGTATCTGCAGCGGTATGCGTCGAAGGGGCAGCGGGCGGTGATCACGGCGAGCGACATCAGCGAGTCGTCGTTTGAGGATGCCAAGTGGGGCGATGGGCATGGGGTGTTTACCTATTATCTGTTGCGCGGTCTGAAGGGCGAGGCGGACGCGAACCATGATGGGGTGGTGACGGCGGGCGAGCTGTTCAACTATCTGCAGCGATCGGTGCGGGAGGCGACGGATGGCAAGCAGAACCCAAGGGCGGTGGCGGGCATCAGCAGCGCGTTGACGGTGGCGACGGTGGGGAAGACGCGGGCGGCGGTGGTGGGGCCGACGGGGGCAAGGGCGAGGTAGGCAGGCGGTTAGGGCTGAGGCTTCGGTGCGGCGAAGTCCGGGGTAGGCGTGGTGGCGTCCGGCTTGTCCGCAGTGGGTTCGGGCAGGAATGCGGTCTCGGGATAGGCGGCTTTGGTGGAGATGGTCTGCAGGACGGGCAGGTCTGCCTGGACCTGGGCCAGCTTCTTTCGGTTGGACTGGATGTACTTCACCTTCGACATGTCGGCGAAGTAGGCGAGCAGGTCGCGCTTGATGCCGAAGGGGATGGGTGAGCTGGGGTCGCGGGTCATGCGGTGGAGGAGGTCTGCGTAGGCGTAGTCCTCCAGCGGATACGTGCCGGGGTAGACGGTGTCGCCGGTGTCGAGGTCTTTGTTGGGCAGGCCATCGGAGTGGGTGGCCTTAGCGAGGGTCTGACGGAGAGTGGTGGTGGTAAGCATCAGGGAGTTGACATAGTCCTGCTCGGCCGAGGACGAGGGACCGCGCAGCGCGAGGTCGGAGAGCGAGCGGACCTTGGGCAGGATGAAGATGAAGCCTGCTAGGAGGCGGGTGCCGATGCCGGCATGGCGGCGATACCCGGCCCAGTTGCCGGCGACGGCTAGTTTGGCGATCTCCTGATTGAACTGGTCGAGCGCGGGGCTGGGGACGTCGGCGGCATGCGCTTGCGGTGGAGCAGGGTCTCGGCGTAGGCGACGCGGGGCAGCAGGGTGCGCACGGCGTAGCGGTATCCGCGCAATGCGGGACGGTGCGAGCCGAGGGCCTTGGAGAGGTCGAGACCGTAGGTGTCATAGAAGGCGCGCGTCGAGCAGCGGGACGGGGACGGCGAAGCCGATGTGGTCGAGGTAGCGCTCGGGTGCGAGGCGGTGCTGGGCGATGTCGTTGATGTCGAAGGCGAACTCCGCGCGCACATGCTGGTGCGGGCCCTCGGCGTAGTTGACGTTGGGGCCGTAGCGCGCGGCGAGGGCGGGGAACTCCTTGCCTACGGAGAGATTTACGGCTCCGGGATGGCCGATGGTGTCGCCGAGATAGTGGGAGAGCGCGCCGATGGCGAAGGCGACATCATTTTGGTTCTTTGCATCGCGGAAGAGGGCGCGGATGAAGTCGCCGGTGCGGACGTAGTGGAGGAGGTCGGAGAAGAAGGGCTTGGCCGAAGGGATAGTAGCCGAGGTCCTGGATGACGCAGCCGCCGTAGGCGTAGGCGCGGGCCTCGCGCAGCTGGGCGGGAGTGAGGGTCGGGTAGCGCTCGAGCAGGAGGGGGCGGATGGAGTCGGCCCAGGTGAGGTCGATCAGCTCCTCGTGGGTGAGGACGGAGTAGGCGCCGGCGGGACGCGCGAAGGCGAGCAGAAGGAGCAGGGAGACGATTGCCGGGAGTGAGGACCTTCGAAGCGGCGCCACCAGAGACACCTCAGTTGCGATTGTCGTGTGGTTGCAGTGTGTCGCCCGGCGACCCAATCGGCGACTGAGGTTGCGTATCAGGTGGGTGGGAATGGCGGAGAGGGAGGGATTCGAACCCCCGATACCCGTAAAGGTATGTCTGATTTCGAGTCAGGTGCATTCAACCGGGCTCTGCCACCTCTCCTTATATAGAAGTATATCGCGGGCGGGGAAGCGCGGGCGAGGAGGCAGCAGCAGGTTCCTTTGACAGACAAATACGGAGATTCTGGCTGCGCCAGAATGACGGCAAGAACAAATACGGAATAGCGGCAATGAACACGGAATGACGGCAAGAACAAACACGGAATGACGGCAAGAATAAATACAAGAAGGCTACGGTGGCGACGTGTTTCAGTATGGTGAAACTGTTTGCGCATGTGTTGATGGGGTGAGAAGGGCGGAGTGCGGCGCTGATGCGCCCTAAGATAATATCTATAAGAAGGGAATTTTCTGTGTCGCGTTGCCCAAAAAGCTGCAACTAAACCTGTGGGCTGATCCGTCCATCGAAGGGTGATCCACGGTTGCGCGGGCGATTTGAACCCTGCGTGTCTTTGTCAGGAGAATGCATTGCAATCCGATTCAAGCCAGCAGCCTTTAAGTCCCGATCATCAACTTCCAGCTTCGACCGATCCGGAGCATCCCCGGCACAAACGCATTCGCGTTGCGGTGTGGATTGCTCTGCTGATTTTCTTTGCCATTGGGTTCTTTTTGGTATTGCGCCATCATGATGAGGCCAAGGTTGCGACCGGCCGGCGCGGCGCGCTCGGAGGCAATGTTGCGGTCACCTCGGCCACGGCGAAGAAGGGCGACATCGGCGTCTATGTGGACGCGATCGGCACGGTGACGCCGGTGTATACGTCCTCGATCACCAGCCAGGTGAACGGGATTGTGACCGCAGGTGCACTTTACGGAGGGCCAGCTGGTGCAGCAAGGGCGACTCCGCTGATCGAGATCGATCCGCGGCCGTACCAGGCGACGCTGCTGCAGGCGCAGGGGATGCTGGAGCGCGACCAGGGCGTGCTGGCGCAGGCGCAGATGGACCTGGCACGCTACCAGGCGGCGTGGGCGCGGAATGCGATCTCAGAAGCAGATGCTGGACGACCAGGAGAAGCTGGTCGAGCAGGACCAGGGCACGGTGAAGAACGACCAGGGCACGGTGCAGTACGACCAGATCCAGGTGGACTTCTGCCACATCGTGGCGCCGATCACCGGGCGGGTGGGTTTGCGGCTGGTCGATCCCGGCAACGTGGTGCAGGCCAATGGGACCACGGTGCTGGCGGTGATCACGCAGATCCAGCCGATCACGGTGGTGTTTACGGTCGCGGAAGACAGTCTGGGGCAGGTCCTGCCGCGGACTGCGGAAGCGGGCGAAGCTGACGGTGGACGCGTACGACCGGACGGACCAGAAGAAGATCGCGACGGGCACGCTGCTGACGCTGGACAACCAGATCGATACGACGACGGGCACGGTGAAGGCGCGCGCGTCGTTTGCCAACAAGGACTCGTCGCTGTTTCCCAACCAGTTTGTGAACACGCGGCTGCTGGTGAACACGCTGAAGGGGGTGACGCTGATTCCGACGGCGGCGGTGCAGCATAACGGCACGGCTGCGTTCGTGTACGTGCTGAGGGCAACAAGGCGCAGCTTCGCAACGATCACGGTGGGCGTGACCAACGGAGATACGGCGCAGGTACGGGGATCAACCCCGGCGATGTGCTGGCCACCAGCAGCTTCGACAAGCTGCAGGACGGGACCGCGGTGACGATCTCCAAGCATGCCAATTCCGGCCAATACCAGCGGGAGTAATGCTCCTTGAGTCCGTCGCGTCCCTTTATTCTGCGTCCGGTGGCGACGTCGCTGCTGATGGCGGCAATCATGCTGGTGGGCATCGTCGCCTACACGCAGCTGCCGGTCTCGGCGCTGCCGGAGGTTGATTATCCGACGATCCAGATCGCTGACGTTCTATCCGGGCGCGAGCCCGGAGGTGATGGCGACCACGGTGACCGCGCCGCTGGAGCGGCAGTTCGGCGAGCTGCAGGGCCTGAGCCAGATGACGTCGACCAGCTCGGCGGGCAATTCGGTGATCGTGCTGCAGTTCAATCTGAGCCTGAACATCGACATCGCGGAGGAGGAGGTGCAGTCGGCGATCAACGCGGCGCAGAGCTTCCTGCCGGCGAACCTGCCGGCGCCGCCGATCTACAGCAAGACCAATCCCGCGGACGCGCCGGTGCTGACGCTGGCGGTGACGTCGAAGACGATGCCGCTGTCGCAGGTGGAGGACCTGGTGGACACGCGGCTGGCGCCGAAGATCTCGCAGCTGAGCGGCGTGGGGCTGGTGAGCATCAGCGGCGGACAGAAGCCGGCGGTGCGCATCCAGGCGAACCCGACGGCGCTGTCGTCTTACGGGATCGATCTGGAGAACCTGCGCACGGCGGTGAGCAACGCCAGCGTGAACGCGGCGAAGGGGAACTTCGACGGGCCGCACCAGGACTACCAGATCGACGCGAACGACCAGCTGGTGACCAGCGCGGACTACAAGAAGGTGGTGGTGGCGTACCGCAATGGCGCGCCGGTGATGCTGACCGACGTCGCGAACATCGTGGATGGGGTGGAGAACAATACGCAGGCGGCGTGGATGAACCAGACGCCGGCGATCATCGTGAACGTGCAGCGGCAGCCGGGCGGCAACACGATCAGCGTGGTGAAGAGCATCAAGCAGCTGCTGCCGCAACTGGAGGCGAACCTTCCGCAGGGGATCGAGGTCACGACGCTGACCGACCTGACGACCCCGATCCAGGCTTCGGTCAACGATGTTGAGTTCGAGCTGCTGCTGACCATCGCGCTGGTGGTGATGGTGATCTTCCTCTTCCTGCGCAACCTGTACGCGACGATCATTCCGAGCGTGGCGGTGCCGCTGTCGCTGGTGGGCACGTTCGGGGCGATGTACGCGCTGGGCTACAGCCTGGACAACCTGTCGCTGATGGCGCTGACGATCTCGACCGGCTTCGTGGTGGACGACGCGATCGTGATGGTCGAGAACATCTCGCGCTATCTGGAGGAGGGCGACTCGCCGATGGAGGCGGCGCTGAAGGGCGCGGAGCAGATCGGCTTCACGATCGTTTCGCTGACGGTGTCGCTGATCGCGGTGCTGATCCCGCTGCTGTTCATGGGCGACGTGGTGGGGCGGCTGTTCCGCGAGTTCGCGGTGACGCTGGCGGTGACGATCGTGATCTCGGCGGTGGTCTCGCTGACGCTGACGCCGATGATGGCGTCGCGCATCCTGAAGCACAACCCGGAGGCGCAGCAGGGAAGGTTCTACCAGGCTTCGGAGCACGTGTTCGAGGCGATGATCGCGTTCTATGGACGGACGCTGAAGTTTGTGCTGCGCTACCAGACGATCACGCTGCTGGTGGCGGTGGCACGCTGCTGCTGACGGTCTTTCTGTACATCATGATCCCCAAGGGATTTTTCCCGGTGCAGGACACGGGCGTGATCCAGGGCATCTCGCAGGCGCCGCAGACGATCGGGTCGAAGGGCATGGCGGAGAAGCAGCAGGAGCTGGCGAAGGTGATTCTGCAGGACCCGGCGGTGGAGAGCCTGTCGTCGTTCATCGGCGCGGACGGGACGAACACCACGACCAACAGCGGGCGGATGTCGATCAACCTGAAGCCGCTGGACCAGCGCGACCTGAGCGCGGCGGACGTGATCCGCAGGCTGGAGCCGAAGCTGGACAAGAAGGTGCAGGGGATCCAGCTGTACATGCAGCCGGTGCAGAACATCACGGTCGACGACCGGGTGAGCCGGACGCAGTACCAGTACACGCTGGAGGACCCGGACCAGAACGAGCTGAACGACGTGGACGAATCAGTTTGTGGCGAAGCTGAAGGAGCTGCCGGAGCTGGAGGACGTGGCGACCGACCAGCAGGTGGGCGGGCTGGCGGTGTCGCTGGTGATCGACCGGGTGACGGCGTCGCGGCTGGGGATTGCGCCGACGACGATCGACAACACGCTGTACGACGCGTTCGGGCAGCGGCAGATCAACACGATGTACACGCAACTGAACCAGTACCACGTGATTCTGGAGGCGCAGCCGCAGTTCCAGCTCGACCCGGACAAGCTGAAGCCACATTTATATCCAGGCGGGCGCGGCGGCGGGGACGAGCGGGGCGGGCGCTTCCAGCTCTTCCGGGCGAGGGTCCACGTCGGCGGGGTCGAACGCGCTTACGGCGTCTGCGCTGTACACGCCGAGCGCGAGTACGCTGGCGCCGCCGACGCGGGTGATTGCCGCCGGCCGGAGCGAGCGGGGTGAATGCGGCGGGCGCGACGAGCGCGGCGCAGAGCAATGCGGTGCCGCTGAGCGCGTTCTCGCATTTCGAGACGACGACCGAGCCGCTGTCGATCACGCACCAGGGGCAGTTTCCGTCGATCACGGTGTCGTTCAACCTGGCGCCGAACGCCTCGCTGGGCGCGGC
Source organism: uncultured Acidobacteriaceae bacterium (assembly GCA_963808025.1). Lineage (GTDB taxonomy): Bacteria > Acidobacteriota > Terriglobia > Terriglobales > Acidobacteriaceae > Edaphobacter. Next base: position 216,438 of record CAWEEI010000003.1, read on the forward strand.
GATCGATGCGATCGACAAGCTGCAGAAGACATGAACATGCCGGCGAGCCTGCAGGCCGACTTCCAGGGCACGGCGGCCTCGTTCCGGAATTCGCTGTCGAACGAGCCGCTGCTGATTCTGGCGGCGCTGGTGACGGTCTACATCGTGCTGGGCGTGCTGTACGAGAGCTTCATCCATCCGATCACGATTCTTTCGACGCTGCCGTCGGCGGGCGTGGGCGCGTTCCTGGCGCTGATTCTGTTCCACCAGGACCTGAGCGTGGTCGCGATCATCGGCATCGTGCTGCTGATCGGCATCGTGAAGAAGAACGGCATCATGATGGTGGACTTCGCGCTGGAGGCGGAGCGCGAGCACGGCAAGAGCTCCACCGAAGCGATCTACGAGGCGTGCCTGCTGCGCTTCCGGCCGATCATGATGACGACGATGGCGGCGCTGCTGGCGGGCATGCCGCTGGCGTTCGGGACGGGCATCGGCTCGGAGCTGCGCCGGCCGCTGGGCATCGCGATGGTGGGCGGACTGCTGCTGAGCCAGGTGCTGACGCTGTACACGACGCCGGTGATCTATATCTTCTTCGACAATCTGGCGCAGCGGTTCTCGCGCAAGAAGGCGCAGGCCGCGGGTGGCGGTGAAGCCGCAGGCGGCGGGGCATCCATGAACATCTCCGCGCCCTTCATCCACCGGCCGGTGGCGACGACGCTGCTGACGGTGGCGGTTGCGATCGCGGGCGCGATTGCGTTTACAGGTGCTGCCGGTCTCGCCGCTGCCGCAGGTGGATTTTCCGACCATCTCGGTCAGCGCGAGTCTGCCCGGAGCGAGCGCGGAGATCATGGCGTCGTCGGTGGCGACGCCGCTGGAGCGGCAGTTCGGGCACATCGCCGGCGTGACGGAGATGACTTCGTCGAGCAGCCTGGGCTCGACGAACGTCACGATCCAGTTCGACCTGAGCCGCAACATCGACGGCGCGGCGCGCGACGTGGAGGCGGCGATCAACGCGGCGCGGACGTATCTGCCGGCGAACCTGCCGGGCAATCCGACCTATCGCAAGGTGAATCCGGCCGACGCGCCGATCATGATCCTCGGGCTGACCTCCGATGTGTACGGCCCGGACAAGCTGTACGACGAAGCCTCCACGGTGATGCAGCAGAAGCTCTCGCAGATCCAGGGCGTGGGGCAGGTGAATGCGGGCGGCGGCGCGCTGCCGTCGGTGCGCGTGGAGGTGAACCCGACCAAGCTGGCGAGCTACGGGCTGACGATGGCGAACCTGCAGTCGGTGCTGAGCCTGCAGAACACCAATCTGGCGCGGGGGCAGATCACCGACGGCGACGTGAGCGCGGACATTGTGGTGAACGGCCAGATATCGCACGCCGACGACTACAAGCCGCTGATCGTCGGCTACAAGAACGGCGCGGCGGTGCGGCTGTCCGATGTGGCCGACGTGATCGACTCGGTGCAGAACGTGCGCGCGGGCGGCTATCTGAACGGCAAGCGCGCGGTGACGCTGATCATCTTCCGCCAGCCGGGCGCGAACATCATCGACACGGTCGACCGGATCTACGCGCAGCTGCCTTCGCTGAAGGCGTCGATTCCGGAGGGCATCGACATGACGGTGGTGATGGACCGCACGACGACGATCCGCGCGTCGGTGCAGAGATGTCGAACGCACGCTGCTGATCTCGATCGGGCTGGTGATCGTGCGTGGTGTTCCTGTTCCTGCGCAACGGCGCGCGCGACGCTGATTCCGGCGGTCGCGGTGCCGGTGTCGCTGATCGGCACCTTCGCCGTGATGTACCTGCTCGGCTACAGCCTCGACAACCTGTCGCTGATGGCGCTGACGATCTCCACCGGCTTTGTGGTGGACGACGCGATCGTGGTGATGGAGAACATCACGCGCCATATCGAGGACGGGATGGAGCCGTTTGCGGCGGCGCTGCGGGGCGCGAAGGAGATCGGCTTCACGGTGATGACGATCAGCATCTCGCTGATCGCGGTGTTTATCCCGCTGCTGCTGATGGGCGGCATCGTGGGGCGGCTGTTCCGCGAGTTTGCGGTGACGCTTTCGACGGCGATTGTGGTGTCGATGGTGATCTCGCTGACGACGACGCCGATGATGTGCGCCTACCTGCTGAAGGGCGAGCGCAACGAGAAGCATGGCCGGATGTACATGGCGTCGGAGCGGGTCTTCGAGTGGGTGCTGAACCTGTACCGACAGGAGCCTGCGCTGGGTGCTGGAGAATCCCGGGCTGATGCTGACGGTGCTGTTGCTGACGATCGCGCTGAATGTGGCGATCGTGATCAAGATCCCGAAGGGATTCTTTCCGCAGCAGGACACGGGCGCGCTGCGGCGGCGATGATCGCGGGCCCGCAGGACGCTTCGTTTCCGGCGATGAACGCGGCGCTGCTTCAGGCTGAGCAGAGTGATCAAGGCGAGACCCGGCGGTGCAGAATGTGATTGGCTTCACGGGCGGCGGCGGCGCGACGAACACGGGCAATGTCTTCGTCATCCTGAAGCCGCTGAACGAGCAGGAAGATCAGCGCGGCCGGATGTGATCAACCGGCTGCGGCCGAAGCTGAACAAGATTACCGGCGCGTCGATGTTCCTGCAGGCGTCGCAGGACCTGCGCATCGGCGGGCGCGGCAGCAATGCGATGTATCAGTACACGATCCAGGCGGACAACGTGGACGACCTGCAGACGTGGGGGCCGAAGCTGCTGGCGGCGATGACGAAGCTGCCCGGCTTCCAGGACGTGAGCTCGGACCAGCAGAACGGCGGGCTGGACCAGCTGCTGACGTACGACCGGATGACGGCGGCGAAGCTGGGGCAGACGGCGAGTCGCTGGATTCGGCGCTGTATGCGGAGTTCGGCCAGTCCGAGGTGTCGCTGATCTACACGCAGCTGAACCAGTACTACGTGGTGCTGGAGGTTGCGCCGCAGTACTGGGCGACGCCGGAGGGTCTGAAGGATGTGTACATCCATCCTTCGCCGACCAATGCGACGGTCAACGGGAATACGCCGCTGTTCACGATGGCGAAGGTGCAGGCGAACACGACGCCGCTGGCGCTGAACCACACGGGGCTGTTCCCTTCGGTGACGGTGTCGTTCAACCTGGCGCCGGACGTGTCGCTGAGCGATGCGACGCTGGCGATCGCGCAGATGCAGCAGCAGCTGGGCACTCCGGCGACGGTGCGCGGGCTTCTTTGCCGGAACGCTGCAGGCGTACCAGCAGTCGCTGAGCATCGAGCCGGTGCTGGTGGTGACGGCGCTGCTGGCGGTCTATATCGTGCTGGGCATTCTGTACGAGAGCCTGGTGCATCCGCTGACGATCATCTCGACGCTGCCTTCGGCGAGCGTGGGCGCGATGCTGGCGCTGATGATGTTCAAGGAGGACCTGAACGTCATCTCGATCATCGGCATCGTATTGCTGATCGGGATCGTGAAGAAGAACGCGATCATGATGATCGACTTCGCGCTGCAGGCGGAGCGCGAGGGCGGGATGAATACGCGACGACGCGATCTTCGAGGCGTGCATGCTGCGCTTCCGGCCGATCCTGATGACGACGATGGCGGCGCTGTTCGGCGCGCTGCCGCTGGCGTTTGGGACTGGCACGGGCTCGGAGCTGCGGCGGCCGCTGGGCATCACGATCGTCGGCGGGCTGATGGTGAGCCAGATGCTGACGCTGTACACGACGCCGGTGGTCTATCTGGCGCTGGACCGGCTGCGGCTGCGTGTGATGGGCAAGCAGCGCGACACCTTCCACCCGGACGACGGCGCTATTGCCGTCGGCCACGGATTAGACTTGATGAATGATGGATGCATAAGACTATGACGACATGCTCTTCCGAATCCGTGTTGCAATTGCTTTACCGCTGCTGGCGGCGCTGCTGTTGACTGGCTGCCGGGTGGGCCCGAAGTATCAGAAGCCGCCAGCGCTGGCGCAGGCGCCGCCCGCCGGCTGCGTATAAGGAGTCGCCGACGCAGTTTCCCGACTCGAACGGCTGGAAGGTGGCGCAGCCGCAGGACGCGATGCTGCACGGCAAGTGGTGGGAGATCTACAACGATCCGGAGCTGAATGCGCTGGAAGACAAGCTGAAGATCGACAACCAGACCATCAAGCAGTACTTCGCGAACTTTATGGAGGCGCGGACGCTGATTGCGCAGGCGCGGGCGCAGCTGTTTCCGACGCTGACGGCGGCGCCGTCGTTTACGCGCTCGCAGATCTTCGGGCAAGTACTGACAGCAACTCGGCCACGGCGAACGCGCGGTCACGAGAGCTCGATCTGACTTCGATGGCGCTGGATGCTGTCGTGGGCGCCGGACCTGTGGGGCAAGGTGCGCAACACGATCCGCGAGGCGCAGTACAACGCGCAGGTGAGCGCGGCCGACCTGGAGAACGAGAAGCTGACGGAGCAGGCGACCCTGGCGATTATCTTCTTTGAGATTCGCGGCCAGGATGCGCTGCAGGCGGTCTACGACCAGACGGTGGCGGACGACCAGAAGGCGCTGGACTGAACCAGTCGCACTATGAGACGGGGGTGGGCACGGAGATCTCCGTGGTGGAGGCGCAGAACACGTTGCGAGAATGCGCAGGCCGCGGCGACCAATCTGGGAGTGGCGCGGGCGCAGTATGAACATGCGATTGCGGTGCTGATCGGGACCGACCCTTCGACGTTCTCGATCCCGGTGAAGGCGCTGAATGCGGCGCCGCCGGCGGTTCCGATCGGCGTGCCGTCGCAACTGCTGGAGCGGCGGCCGGACATTGCGGGGTCGGAGCGGACGATGGCGGCGGCGAATGCGCAGATCGGCGTGGCGGATGCGGCGTTCTATCCGGCGCTGACGCTGAGCGCGACGGGAGGCTTTGAGAGCTCGGCGCTGCAGCATCTGTTCGACTGGTCGAGCCGGTTCTGGTCGGTGGGGCCGTCGGTGTCGCAGACCGATCTTCGATGCCGGGCTGCGGCGGGCCACGGTGAACCAGTACATCGAGGTCTACAACGCCGATGTGGCGGGCTACCGGCAGACGGTGCTGACGGCGTTCCAGCAGGTGGAGGATGATCTGGCGGCGGTGCGGATTCTGTCGCAGCAGATCCAGCAGCAGGAGCAGGCGGCGCAGTCGGCGCAGCACTTTGTCGATCTGGAGACGGCGCGGTACCAGACGGGGATCGATCCGTACATCGACGTGGTGACGGCGCAGAACGACGCTGCTGAACGACCAGCAGACGCTGGCGACGCTGCATACGCAGGTGATGACGGCGTCGGTGCAGCTGATTGAGGCGCTGGGCGGAGGATGGGACAGCACGCAGCTGCCGACGCCGGGGGATGTGTCGAAGAGGATGACGGCGGCGGAGACGAGCATCCAAAGGTGAGCACATCCGGGACATTCCCATGTCAGACGGGGATGCTGTCTGACATGGGGCACCCGGGTTCGTGGTTGCATGAAGGACAACTACGGAGATTCTGCGCGTCGCGCAGAATGACGGCGGTGGGGGTTCAGAGTGCATACCCCAGGGGCTGAAGCCCCTTTTCTTTTGAGGCAGGCCTTGAGACCCAAGGCTGAAGCCTTGGGGTACCTAGAAGCAAGGGCAACGGCAAAGACAAATGCGGGGGTCCTTCGGCTACGCGCTGCGCGCTTCGCTCAGGATGACAGTCTTTGTTTCAGGGGTTAGGCTTCGGCGGGGCCTTTCATGTGCGCGGGCATGACGGTGGCGATGCCGTCGGTGACGACGATCTTCTTGGAGACGATCTGGATCTGCGCGGACTTGAGGCCGTCGCGTTTGGCGGTGACGGTGATGGCGCCGGGGGTGAGGGTGGAGCGGACGGCGACGCGGTTGATGCCGCAGCTCGGTGTTGAGGTAGAGGTTGTTGGTGGAGTCGGTGACTTGCCGCTGTTGTAGCCGCCGCGCCAGATGGCGGGGCCGGTGCAGGTGAAGTCGACGCGGGCGTCGTCGGTGGGGCAGCGCTGGCCTTTGGCGTCGACGACCTCGAAGTCGATGAGGGCGATGTCCTGGCCATCGGCCTGCAGGCCGCCGGGGCCGAGGATGGGGGTGAGTTTGATGGGCGGCGGCGGGGCCGGCGGTGGTGAGTCTCCTGCTGCGCGACGACCTTGCCGCCGTTCTTGCCGATGGCCTTGATGCTGCCGGGGGCGAAGGCGATGGCGGGGAAGGCGAAGACCCAGCCGTTGTCGGGCTTGGTGTTGACGCCGGCGGATTTGCCGTTGACGAACAGCTCGACGGACTCGGTGTTGGCGATGACGTAGATGGTCTTGGCGGTTGGGGTGCCGTCGGGCTGGGTTGCGGGGTAGGTCCAGTGGCCGAGGATGTGCAGGTCGGGCGTCTCGTTCTGCATGACGCGGTAGGCGAAGTAGATCTCCTTGGGCAGGCGCATGGCGTCGACTTTGCCGCTGACGCGGGAGACTTCGCTTGAGTCCTGGCGGCCGTCGGCGTCCTCGTCGGTGAAGTAGATGGAGCAGTAGCCGGACCAGCGGGAGTGCGCGGGGTCGGTGTTGGAGATGCGGTTCTCCCAGTACTCCCAGTAGCGCTCGACGGCCTGCGAGGGCGAAGCTCTCGGTGGTGTAGAGGAAGCCGTCGCGCTTCCAGGTGTCGTTGGGGCCTTTCTTGGCTTTGTAGTAGGGCGGGGAGTAGTCGTCCCAGAAGCGGCGGGCGCCTTCGTCGCGGAAGTCCTCGGTCTCGATGAGGGGGGCGCGGTCGCGGCGCTCTGCGGAGTAGGCGCGGAACATGTCGGTGGGCGCCTTGAGGGCATCGACGCCGCGGTCCTGGGCCGATCATGACGCCGTAGTACTCCGCGATGGGGGTGTCGGCGGTGTTGGTCTTGACGTCGTCGTTGCCGCGGGCGCCCATGACGCGGCCGCCGTCGGGGTCCCACTGCTTGCGCAGGGCGACCATCTGTGTCATGTGCTCGGGGGTGACGACGGTGTTGCCGGCCTCCCAGAAGAGGATGCTGGGGTTGTTGCGGAAGTAGATGATGGAGTTGCGCATGACCTCGACGCGCTGGTCCCACTGGCGGCCGGTGACGTCGCGCTTCCTTGTCGCCGGCGGGGCAGACCTGGATGATGCCGAAGCGGGCGAAGGCTGTCGGCGTCGACCTTTTGCGGGGAGATGTGCATCCAGCGCATGTAGTTGCCGTGGCACTCGCGGATCAGGCTGGCGGTGTAGTCGTGCATCCAGTTGGGGTAGCCTGCGCCGACGCCGGCCCACTCGTCGGCGGAGCGCTCGGCGAAGCCTTTGAGGTAGACGAATTTGTCGTTGATGTAGACGCCGCCGGTGCCGGCGCCGCCCTTGAACTCGGTCTTGCGGAAGCCGGTCTCGATGCGGTTGACGTCGACGACTTTGCCGTTGACTTTGAGGATGGTGTAGACGTCGTAGAGGTAGGGGTCTTCGACGCTCCAGAAGCGGGCGTCTTTGAGCGGGCCGGTGGCGGTCATGACGCTCTTCTCGCCATCGACCATGTCGACGGGGTCGCCGTCGAACTCGGCGCGGACGCTTGCCGGCGTGATCGACGATGGCGACGGAGAGGCCGACGGTGGCGCGGTCGCCGGAGTTGTTGACGACCTCGGCGTCGACGGTGACGTCGGCGGACTTGCTCGGCGATGTCGTAGTTGGCGGCGTGGACGTAGACGCCCTGGCTTTCCAGGCCGTAGTAGAGCGGGAGGGTCTGGTGGATCTTGCCGGTGACATGCAGCCAGACGGAGCGGTTGATGCCGCCGTGGTCGGGGTTGAAGTCGTTGGCGTTCCACTCGTAGCCGGTGGGGACGCAGTCGGTGCCGTCGGGGTTCTTGGGGTTGGCTGCGCAGAAGGCGCGCTCGCGGTAGTTGGTGGAGTTGTCCACCTTGACGGCGAGGACGTTCTCCTTGCCGGCGGGTGCGAGGGCGTCGGTGATGTCGATGCCGTAGGCGGTTGATGCCGTTCTCGTAGAGGCCGACTGCTTTGCCGTTGAGGTAGATGTCGCCGGCCTGGCGCATGCCTTCGAACTCGATGAAGACCTTTTGGCCGGCGAGTGTCGGCGGGGAGCTTGAAGTGTTTGCGATACCAGGAGAGGCCCTTGTAGGTGCCGCGGTCGCCGCCGCTGTGGGAGATGATCATGCGGAAGGAGTCGACGTCGTTGAAGCTGTGCGGGCGTGGCGACGGTGGACCACTGGGAGTCGTCGAAGGCGGTGGCCTCGGCGCCGGGGACATCTTCGCGGATGAAGCTGCCAGTCGAAGTTGAAGTTCAGCGTGGTGCGCGGGGAGCGCGGCGGGGTGTACGGCGCGGGCGCGGGAGCGGCGAAGGCGGGATAGCTGCGGCCGAGGACGACGGGAAGGCCTAGGGCGAGGAAGCTTGAGGTGCTGACGAACTCGCGGCGAGAAACTTTTCTGGATGACATTTTCGGTGGCTGCCTTTCGCGGATGGTGACGATGGGGGAGGCGCGCAATAGGGCGCGCGGCGTACCCACGATATCTCATCCGCGGAGAGATGGTCTATCGGGGTAGAGACGTGGCGGGGGGTGGAGAAGACGCAGGGGGTGGGGTGAGGATACGAAAGGCCAATGCGGGAGTCCTTCGACTGCGCGCTGCGCGCTCCGCTCAGGATGACGGCGGTGAGGGTGTGGGTATTCCCACGTCAGACGGTGATGCTGTCTGACATGGGGCACCCAAAGGGCTAGCGGGAGACGGTTTGGGGGGTCGCGCAGCCCTGGTCGAAGACGCGAGATTTGGACCATTGCGCGTCGGTGGCGAAGAGGATGCAGGCCCAGCCGGTGTCGGTGTTGAGACGCCAGGTGATGTCGCCCTGGCGGTAGAGCTGGTACTTGCCGGTGCCGGCGAAGATCATGCCGTTCTGGGGGTTGCGGGGGATGGTGTCGGTGGAGGGGATGGAGGACAGCGCGGGTGGGTTCGGGTGGGCGGGGGATGGGTTGGCAGGGGCCGAGGCAGAGGCGGATTCTGTGGTGTCGGGCGGTGTGGTTGGGGGTTGCGGGGGTGCTTGCTCCGTCACGACGACCTGGCCGGTGTTGGGTGGGCGCACCCTCGACTTGAGGACGTACCAAGTGGCTCCGCAGAGAAGCAGGAGTCCGCCGAAGATGAAGACTGCGCGGTTCATAGAAGGTGTCTTCTTCTATTCTGAGGCGCGGGGTTTGGAAGGTCGAGGCAAAATCGGGTTGAGTTGAATGAATTGGGAACCTGGGTTGGTTCCGGGGTGTGGAGGCGATGGGCGATGGCGCCTGCGATGCTGAGGAAAATCACAGGTCCCACTACCAAATCGCGGGGCTGGAGGCTTTCGTGAGGGGTATCATGGGAGCGTGCCGAAATATTCCATCGTCGTGCCGTTTCACAACGAAGAGGAGAACGTCACCGACGCTCTATGACCGGGTGAAGCTGGTGATGGAGCAGGTGGGCGAGCCCTTTGAGATGGTGTTTGTGGACGATGGCTCGCGCGACCGCACGTACCGGCTGCTGGAAGAGATTGCAGCGGTCGACAGCCGGGTGCTGGTGATCAAGCTGCGGCGGAACTTCGGGCAGACTTCGGCGCTGGCGGCGGGGTTCGACCATGCGGAGGGCGAGATGCTGGTGGCGATGGATGGCGACCTGCAGCACGACCCGGAGGAGATCCCGAATTTTCTGGCGCGGCTGGAAGAGGGCTACGACGTGGTGAGCGGATGGCGCTCGCAGCGGGCGGACAACCTGTTTTTCCGGCGGATTCCGTCGCAGTGCGCGAACTGGATGATGGCGCGGATCTCGGGCGTGGACATTCACGATTTCGGGACAACGTTCAAGGCGTACCGGCGCGAGGTGATCCACAATATTCCGCTGTATGGGGAGATGCACCGGTTCATTCCGGCGCTGGCGAGCTGGTATGGCGCGAGCATCTGCGAGATACCGATCTCGAACCCGCGGCGGCAGCATGGGGTGAGCCACTACGATCTTTCGCGAACGGGCGGGTGTTCTTCGACCTGCTGACGATCCGGTTTCTGCTGCGCTATATGACGCGGCCGCTGCACTTCTTCGGGTCGATCGGCGCGCTGGGGATGCTGGCGGGCGGCGGGATTGCGGCGTGGCTGCTGGGGCTGAAGGTGCTGCTTGGCCAGCCGATCATGACGCAATCACGGCCCGCTGTTTGTGATGGCGTCGGTGCTGATTCTGGCGGGCATCCAGATGCTGGGGATCGGGCTGCTGGGCGAGCTGCAGGTGCGGCACTTCCACGCGCCGAGCCATCGCGCGCCGTATGCGATCGACCGGATTCTGCGGCTGCGGTCGAGCGAAGAGAGCTTGCTGCAGTAGGGGCACCGAGGTGCGCCGATAACGATGCGCAAGGCGATTTCAGTTACGGCGATGGCGGGCGTGTGGCTGGGCTGCGCGGGGCTGTATGGGTATCTGCTGGCGGAGCCGGTGCGTGGGCGTGCGTGGTGGGTGTGGCCGGGGTGCGTGGCGGTGACGTTGTTTATTCTGGCGACGATCCTTTTGAAGCGGCAGCGGTGAGGGCTCGGACGGCGGCGCGGTTGTATGCTGGTGGTCATGCTGCTGAAGGAACTGCGTGAGGCTGTGCTGGAGGCGAACCTGGAGCTGGTGCGCCGGGGGCTGGTGCTCTATACGTTTGGCAACGCTTCGGGGGTGGACCGCGAGCGGGGGCTGGTGGTGATCAAGCCCTCGGGTGTGGAGTACGGCGAGCTGCGGCCGGCGGACATGGTGGTGACGGACCTCGACGGGCGGGTGGTGGATGGCGCGCTGAAGCCGTCGTCGGACCTGGAGACGCATACGCTGCTGTACCGGGAGTTTACGGAGATTGGCGGGGTGGTGCATACGCACTCGGAGTACGCGACGAGCTTTGCGCAGGCGGGGATGGCGATTCCGGCGCTGGGGACGACCCATGCGGATTATTTCTATGGGCCGGTTCCGTGTACGGAGCCGCTGAACGATGAGGCGATTGGCGGCAGGTATGTGCACGAGACGGGGATGGCGATTGTGCGGCGGTTCAAGGCGGGGGCGGGGCATGGGGCGGGCGCCGCGGTTGCTTTAGACCCGATGGCCGTGCCTGCTTGTTTAGTGGCGGGCCATGCGCCGTTTGCGTGGGGCAAAAATGTTCATGATGCGGCGCACAATGCGGTGGTGCTGGAGGCAGTGGCGCGGATGGCGTATCGCACGCTGACGCTGAAGGCGGAGGCGGATGTGGTGACGCAGGCGCTGCTGGACCGGCATTACTTTAGGAAGCATGGAACGGGGAAGACGTACGGGCAGGGGTGAGGTTTAGCAAAAGTATTCGACATCGTCCTTCAGCATCATCTTCGGGTCGGGGAGTCCGCTTGCACCGATGGTCCCATCCGGCCTAAGAAACTGATGGACCATGAGGACCGGGTCTCCGTTGTCGGCGAAGAATTTAATGAATTGACTCAGCGTGCCGGGAACCTGATGGGATTTAGGGCTTGCCGGTTTGCTCTTGGTGATTCGCCTGCGATGGTCTAGCATCCAACTTAGGCAATTGCATTGTCGGCACATGTCTTGCAGTTCGCGGCAGGGGATGCGTTGGATTGTGGGTGGCATGATGGATGAGCTGATCTCGAAACTCGAAGCATACATCTCTGGAGCGATCGGTCGGGATGAGTTCTCCGTTTGGTTCTATGGAGTCTCGCGGAAGGCTGAAGTCAACTATAGCGGAGCGTCTCTCGATCTCATCCATGAGGTTGAGGGAATCTTTGCGGAGGCTTCGAGCGGCGATTGGTCGCACGAGGGGCTGGTTGAGGAGCTTCAGTCGATGGTCATGCGTTACCGGCTGGTGCCGCTGGAAGTTGGAGCGTCGAAGCATCTTTCTGTTTAGAACGATGCTTGATTGCTTTGTCCTCTGACGCAGGCGCTGCTGGACCTGCATTATTTTCGGATGCCTTTTGAGATACTCGATAGGAAAGGTACTGAACCATGGTGTCAATCAAGTGCAAGGTCTGCGACGCCGGTACCTTAGCTCAGACCAAGAAATATCGTATGTCCGGTCCAGTTGTATTCATAGGCTACATACTCCTCATACCCTCTGTAATTGGAATGGTTGTATGCGGGTTTTTCATCATAATGGACCTATCAACGGTCAGAAGCTCGGACATCGGAATGGTTTACGAACATCGTGTATCTTTTGATTGGCGTCGCGTTCTTCGTAGGAGGGCTACTGGGCTGGCTACTCGTAATGAAGAAGAGGGTCTTGCAATGCAACGTTTGTAGTGCCGTTGTGAATCTTGCATAGTCAACGTCGGCCTTGAGTCTTCGTTTCGAGGCCAGCGGCCGCTCTTCCTGTGAGGGATTGGTGGGTGGTGGGGAGGGTGCGCCAGGGGTCGCGGGTGAGGCGGGTGCGCCAGTCGGGGAAGTTGGCGACGTGGAAGGTGGGGCGGGTGGTGGCGAATTCGCCGGCTGACTTCGATCCTGGCTTTGCGGGGGTGATTTCGGACCAGGCGAGGGGGATGGAGACGGGGGCGCCGGCGCGGGCGCGGGGGGAGTAGGGGGCGACGGCGGTGGCGCCGCGCTCGTTGCGGAGGTAGTCGAGGAAGATGCGGCCGGTGCGGGCGGACTTGGTCATCTTGGTGAGGTAGCGGGTGGGGTTGGATTTTTCCATGGCGAGGACGAAGGCGTGGGCGAAGTCCTTGGCGGCGGGCCAGGTCGTTGGTGGTGCGCCTTTGGGGGTGGGGTCGATGGGGATGACGACGTGGAGGCCTTTGCCGCCGGTGGTCTTGAGGAAGCTGGTGAGGCCGAGTTTTTTGAGGCGGGCGCGGACGTCGAGGGCGGCGGCGGTGACGGCGGACCAGGGGAGGGACTCGTCGGGGTCGAGGTCGAAGATGAGGCGGTCGGGGTGTTCGAGGTCGTCGTTGCGCGAGCCCCAGGGATGGACTTCGAGGACGCCGAGCTGGGCGAGGGAGGCGAGGGCGATGGGGTTGGTGGCGTCGTTGGAGAGGGTGATGTAGGGCTCGGGGACGCCGGTTTTCTTGTCGGGGACGGAGACGGAGCCAATGCCGGGCGGGAGGGTGGCGTTGACGTGCTTCTGGAAGAAGCAGGGCTTGGCGGAGCCCTCGGGGCAGCGGACGAGGGAGAGCGGGCGGTGGGCGATGTGGGGGAGCATGAGGGGGGCGACGGCGAAGTAGTAGTCGGCGAGGGATTGTTTGGTGAGGGAGGTTTCGGGGTCGAGGATTTTAGTGGGGTGGGTGAGGCGGATGGGGGGTTGGGGCGTTGACCGTTCTACGGTGTCCGTTGTTCGTCGGGTACGGAGGGCGGCTTTCGATGAAGTGGTGTGGGTCGCGTGGGTGGGAGACGGTATTCCCACGTCAGACGATGATGCTGTCTGACGTGGGGCACCCGAGTGGCGGGGCGTTGGGGCGGAGGTTTCGCGGGTGACTTCGTGGGCGGGCTTGTCTTCGCGGAGGCCGAGGAAGGCGGCCTGGCGGACGAGGGTGTCGGCGGTCCAGGTGGCGAAGCGGACCTGGGCGACGAGGGTGGGTTTGACCCAGTGCGCGGCTGCGGGCTTCGGCGGGTGCGAGGGGTTTGGCTGAGAGATCGAAGGGGGGTTTGGGTTGGGCGAGGGGGTCGAGCTTGTCGCGGAGGAGCTTGTGGGTCTTCTGGGTGAAGCCGGTGCCGACGCGGCCGGCGTAGATGAGCTTGCTTTCGCCTTCGTAGTAGCCAAGGAGGAGGGCGCCGACGCCGCGCATGCCGGTGTGGCCGGCGGAGGGGAGGGTGAAGCCGCCGATGACGAGCTCCTGCTCGTGGAGGCACTTGCATTTGAGCCAGGCGGAGGAGCGGCCGGAGGTGTATTTCGCCGAGGCGAGCTTGGAGACGATGCCTTCGGCGCGCATCTCGCAGGCCTTGTGGAAGATGGTGGGGCCGTTGGATTCGAGGTGGTCGCTGAGGTGAAGGGTGTGGGGGTCGGCGGGGGCGAGGAGTTGGGCGAGGAGGGCTTTGCGCTCGCGCAGGGGAAGGTTGCGGGTGTTGTGGCCGTTGAGGTGGAGGAGGTCGAAGGCGAAGTAGGTGAGGTGGTGCTTGCGCGTTCTCCTTGGAAGGCGGCTTGGAGGTCGGCGAAGCTGGTGGTGCCGTCGGGGGCGAGGACGACGACTTCGCCGTCGAGGGTGCAGTTGTTCGGCGGGGAGGCGGGCGATTTCGGCGGCGATGGCAGGACATGCGGTGGGTCCAGTCGAGGCCGGTGCGGGTGAGGAGCTGAGTGCGGGCTCGTCTTTGCGGGCCTGGATGCGGTAGCCGTCGAGCTTGAGCTCGTGCAGCCAGCCGGAGTTGGCGGGTGGGGTTTCGGCTTGCTGGGCGAGTTGGGGTGGGATGAAGGTGGGTTGGGATTCTTTGGGGAGTTTGGCGGAGGTGGGGTGAAGCGCGAAGTTGGCGAGTCGTCGATGCGAGCCGCTGCGAGGATTGGGCACTCGGTTCGTTGGCGGATTGCTGACGACTTACTGGGTTGGCTGTACCAGGGTTGGGTGGCGGAGCGGGTGTCTTTGGAGTTCCAGACGTGGTCTTGGCTGGCGGCGATCTGGTCGAGGGAGCGGCCGGTGACGACGGAGTTGGGTTCGGATTCGGTGATGGGGGGCGCGGAGGGCGGGCGCTCGAAGGGGTCGTGTTCTTTGATGAGGAGCCAGTTGGGTTTGGTGGCGCGAGCCGGCGGACTTGCCGTGCATGCGGATGAGCGCCCATTTGCCCTTGAGCTTCGTGCCGTGGAGGATGAACTTGAGCGAGCCGTTGCGCAGGCCGGCGTCGACGTCGGGGTAGGCGGGCTGCGGCTCCCAGGTGCCCTGGTCCCAGAGCATGACGGTGCCGCCGCCGTACTGGCCCTTGGGGATGATGCCCTCGAAGCCGCCGTACTCCATGGGGTGGTCCTCGACCTGGACGGCGAGGCGCTTGTCGGCGACGACGTAGCTGGGGCCTTTGGCGACGGCCCAGGACTTGAGGACGCCGTTCCAGCCGAGGCGGAAGTCGTAGTGGAGGTGGGAGGCGGCGTGCTTCTGGATGACGAATGGGAGTTGCGTGCGGCGGACTTTTGGTCTTGCGGCTTTTGGTGGAGCCCCGCTGGGCTCGGCGGTGATGTTGAAGTCGCGCATGGAGCGGTAGCGGGCGAGCTGCTCGTCGATGGCGCTGGAGGCGGCTTAGTCGGGGAAGGCTTTGCGGGCTTCTTTGCGGCCTTGGTGGGCTTGGGCTTTGCGGTTTTCTTCGCGCTCGCCATCGGGTCACTCCAGCTTAGCTGAGGCAAACAGCAGGTCCTTCGCGTCGCTCAGGATGACAATTTCCGAATGGCAAACACCCGTGGCGAGCGGGTTAGATGGTCGTTCGCTACCGCGAACGATACCGCACTGCCGCTGCGCGTCAGGGCGGGGCACTCTGCGCAGGGTTGCGCTTGGCGGACTTGCGCTTTGGAGGCTTGGCGGACTGCGGGTGGTGGATTGGCGGAGGAGCTGACGAGGGTGGGGCCTTTCTTCTCCTCGTGCTCGGGGAAGAGGGGGGCGGTGACGGACTTGGAGGGCTTTTTCTTGCCGGAGGCGGGGAGCGTGGCGCGGAGTCGGTGAGGCTCTTGCGCAGGGCGTCCATGAGGTTGACGACCTGGCCGCGCGGCGGGGCGACGACCTCGTCGTGCGGGATGGGGAGGTGCTTGAGCTTGGCTTCGACGAGTTCCTTGAGTGCGGCCTCGTAGCCGTCGGTGAATTTGGAGGGGTCGAACTTGGCGGTGCGCTTCTTGATGAGGGACTCGGCGAGTTCGAGGGAGTCCTGTCGATCTTGACCTTCTTGATGTCGTGGAAGTATTCGGCGGGCTTGCGGAGTTCTTCCTGGTAGCGCATGGTGTAGGCCATCATGCCGGCTTCGTCGCCCGGCGCGGCGGTGAGGGCGAGGATGTGTTCGCGGCCGCCGAAGGCGATCTTGCCCAAGCCGGCCTTCTTCGATTTGGCCAGGGCGGCGCGGACGACGGCGAAGGCCTCGGCCTGGATGTCGTTTTCGGGGACGACGAAGTAGGGCTTCTCGAGGTACTCGGGCGGGAGCTCGTCGAGCGAGACGAACTGCTGGATGTCGACGGTGTGCTTGGAGGGGACGCGGAGGTTGGCGATCTCGGAGGGCTCGATGAGGACGTACTGGCCCTTGGTGTATTCGTAACCTTTTACGATCTCATCTTTTTCGACGGGCGCGGCAGCTTCGTCGGGCGATTCTTCGAGCGCGGAGGCGAGGACCTTCTGGTGGCGGACGCGCTCGCCGGTGCTGCGGCTGATCTGGTGGAAGCGGATCTCGCCCTTGGCCTCGGTGGCGACGAAGAGCTTGACGCCGAAGGAGACGAGCGAGATTTGGATGTGGCCGGACCAGTAGGGACGGGGCAAAGGAACACCTCAAGGAATACAGTTCAAATGATTGAGATTCATGGGGCGGAAGTCAAGATGTATTGCGTGGGATGCGCCCTGGGAGGCATTAAGCGGAGTATCACTAAGGTGGGATTGGTGGGCAGTGAGGGACTCGAACCCCCGACATCCTGCTTGTAAGGCAGGCGCTCTAACCAACTGAGCTAACCGCCCGATGTTGCTTGCGGCAGGTTTTAGTGTAGCGCGCCGTAAGACAAATGCGGGGATCCTTCGACCGCGCGCTGCGTGCTCCGCTCAGGATGACGGCAGTGGGAGGGATGGTGGTTAGTTGCCGGTGTAGTAGCCGTCGCGGGTTTGGATGGAGAGGTCTTTGGGGCTGGACTTGGTGAGGGAGAGATCGATGCGGTGGTAGCCGTCGGAGGCGGTGGTCTGGTCGGGGGTGAAGGCGAGGCGGTATTGGGCTCGGAGCTCTTCGCCGATCTGTTTGTAGATGTCGGCGACGGTCTGCTTCTTGCTGACCTCGAAGAGGCGTCCGCCGGTCTCGTCGGCCATGCGCTGCAGTACTTTCTTGCCGTCGGTGCGCGGGATCTCGGAGGGCTGGCCGCCGCGTCCTCCGCGTCCACCGCCGGGATAACCACCGCCTCCGCCCGGATATCCGCCACCGCCTCCGCCGGGGTATCCGCCGCCGCCGCGCCCGCCGGGGAAGCCTCCGCCTTGCTGATCGCGATTGCCGAAGCCGCCAGATTCGCGGCCTTTGAAGTAGATGGCGTAGACGACGGTGTCGGCGCGCTGGGCGGCTTCGATGGAGGAGGAGATGGATTCCTTGCTGCCCCGGTCGTCGCCGTCGGAGAGGATGATGAGGGCTTTGCGGCCCTTCTGTTTGCTGAGGAGTTCGTCGGCGGAGAGGAAGAGGGCGTCGTAGAGAACGGTGCCGCCGTGCTGGGCGCGTCCGGAGTTGCGACTGTTGGAGTTCGAATTGGAGTCGGTGCTGGAGTCGGTGGAGTTGTCGGGTCTACTGTCTGCGGAGTCGGGTGAGGTATCGATCTGCTTGATGGCAGCCTGGAGCTTGGGTTTGGAGCTGGTGGTGTCCTGGAGCAGCTCGGCCTGGTGGGCGAACTGGATGAGGAAGGCCTTGTCGCGGCCATCGGGCCCGGTGAGCATGTCGTCGATGAAGGCGGAGCTGGCGGTGCGTTCGTCGTCGAGGACCTCGCGCTGGCTCATGCTGGTGTCGACGAGGAGGCCGAGGGTGAGGGGCAGGTCGGTATCGATGTTGAAGTAGCGGATGGTCTGGGGCTGCTTGTCGACGTTGAGGAGGAAGTTGTCCTTGGTGAGGTTTTGGACGAGGGCGCCTTTCTTGTCGAAGACGACAACGGGTATGTTGACCAGACGGGCATCGACGCTGATGGTGGGGGTGGGCTGTGCGTCGGGAGTGGTTGTGGCGGGTTGCTGGCCGGGTGCGGCGATGGCGCTGCCAGCGAGGAAAAGGAGCGGCGCGAGGAGCTGGGCGGTACGGGGCTTACGGGATCGACTCATCGCCAGGCACATCACTAGGCACATCATCACTAGACGATAGACGGGAATGGTGGACAACAGTTGCGTGGTGGGCAGGAAATCAGGCTGGCTAAGGGCATTACTATCGGGCGTTTCATAACCCGTTAGTTGTATAGGAGCGAGCTATGTGGGTAGTTCCATTCGTTTTATCGGATGCTAGCCTTGCTGGGACAATCAACTGTGAGCGACCCGGTACTTAAAGGACTGTCAGGCATGTAATTTGTGGCCTCGGGGCGAAAAAGGCAGGAAGATCCTGATGGAATTAGTGATCCAGGGCTATAAACGTTCCCGCGCTGTTCGATTGGCAGCAGGATTGACTGCACTTTTCATCCTGGGGGAACGGATCGCCGCGGGTGGACACACGCCGGGTGCGGAGACGGCGAGAGCGTTCATTTGGGCGACGATGTTTCTGGCGACCGTCCTTCTGGTGTGGCGGGAGCGAAACCAGGCCGTGGCCTTGCGCAGGAGCAGCGAAGCGAACGCGCATGTGATGGCGGCGGCGGAGACCAGCCCCAACTCATTCGTAATCCTTGAAGCGGTGAGAAATTCCGCCGGCGATGTGGTGGACTTTCGCTACCGGTATGTGAACTCACATGCCGAGGAGCTTTTGAAGACCCCGCGCAACCGACTCCTGGGCCATGAGATGTGCGTGCTGTTCCCGGCCAACCGTACCGGCGGGCTCTTCGATAAATATTGCAAGGTCGTACTGACTGGCGAGCCACTGAGCGAAGAGTTCTCCACGGCCGGGGAGGACGGCACGCAGCGATGGCACTCGCAGAACGTAATCAAATTTGGCGATGGCGTGGCGGTCACCACCAGCGATGCGACCGAAATCAAGGCGAACGAAGAGCGTTACCGGAGCCTGGCGAACTTCAGCAACTCGGTGTTTGAGAACGCCCCGTTCAGCATCATCGAGACGGACCTGACGGGCGTGATCCAGGCGATGAATGGCGCGGCCGAGCGGCTGACCGGATATAAGCGCTGCGGAGCTGGTGGGGAAGGCTCGCGATCACGACTCTGCATGAGCCGCAGCGAGCTGACCCGGCGAACGGACGACTCGGATACAGGAGACGACGGCCCGGAGCTTGAGGGCTTCGACCTGCTGACGGCGAAGGCCGCCAATGGCGAGGTGGACGAGCGCGAGTGGACCTATATGCGCCGCGACGGCTCCACCTTCCCGGTGCATGTCGCGGTGACCGCGGTGCGGGACGGCGGCGGGGAAGGTCAGCGGCTTTGTCGCGATCGCGTCGGACATTACCGAGCGCAAGCAGTTGATGACCTATCTGAACCACATGGCCTCGCACGACCAGCTGACCGGCCTGCCGGGGCGCACGCTGCTGCGTGAGCGCATCGCGGAGGCGATTGAGAAGGCGATGCTGCACGGGCGCAAGGTTGCGGTGTTCGTGATCGACCTCGACCACTTCAAGCGCATGAACGACTCGCTGGGGCACCGCGCGGGCGATGAGGTGCTGGTGGGGATGGCGGAGCGGATGCGCCAGTCGCTGCGGCGCTCGGACACGCTGGGCCGCCTGGGCGGCGATGAGTTTGTGGTGGTGATGCCGCACATCGCCAACCTAGCCGACGTGGAGCGATGCGCGAAGCGGCTGGTGGACCGCGTTTCGAGCACGGCGCATGGTCGGCGACCTGGAGGTGAACCTGACCGCCAGCGTCGGCGTATGCGTCTATCCCGACTTTGCCGAGGATGTGGACAGCCTGCTGGAGCGCGCGGACGCCGCGATGTATGCGGCGAAGGAGGGTGGCCGCAACCAGTACCAGGTGTTTGCCGACGCGATGCTGAAGGAGTCGCAGGACCGGCTGTCGATGGACACGGCGCTGCGCCACTGCGCTGGCGCGGGAGGAGCTGTTCCTGCACTATCAGCCGCTGGTGTCGCTGACCACGGGCCGCGTGATCGGCATGGAGGCGCTGCTGCGCTGGCACCATCCCAAGCTGGGCGTGGTCTCGCCGGCGACGTTTATTCCGCTGGCGGAGGAGACGGGGCAGATCGTTCCGATCGGCGAGTGGGCGCTGAAGCAGTCATGCAAGCAGGCGAAGGCGCTCTGCGACGAGCTGGGGATGGATCTTTCGGTGTCGGTGAACCTTTCGCCGCGGCAGTTTGAGCAGACCAATCTGCTGCAGGTGATCGACGAGGCGCTGGAGGAGAGCGGCCTTCCGCCGAAGAACCTGCAGGTGGAGCTGACCGAGAACACGCTGATGATCAACTCGGCGTCGAACCTGGAGAAGCTGCAGCAGATTCGCCAGCTGGGCGCGCGGGTGGCGATCGACGACTTCGGCACGGGCTTCTGCAGCTTCTCGTACCTGCTGCAGTATCCGGTGGACCGGCTGAAGATCGACCAGAGCTTTGTGATGAAGGCGGTGACGGAGCCGAACGCGGCGACAGTGGTGCGGACGATCGTGGCCATGTCGCACCATCTCGGGATCAAGGTGATCGCCGAGGGCGTGGAGACGCCGGACCATCTGCGGTTTCTGGCGCAGCGCAATTGCGACGAGGCCCAGGGGTACTACTTCTCGCGGCCCGGTGGCGGCGGCGGGATTCGTCGAGGCGGTGGCACGCGATCCACCGGATGTTCGACGAGCGCAAGCTGCTGGAGGAGATGCGGCTGGCCACTACCGAGGCCGCACCTGGGTTGGGTGAGGTGGAGGGGTACAGCACCGACCAGGAGCTGGAGCAGCAGGCGTCGCCGTTTGGGCAGTATCAGCAGAAGCAAGCGGTGATGTAAGCTTCGCGGCTGCTATTGGCCGAGATACATGACGTGGACGTAGGTGCCGAGGCGTTCGTTGTAGGCCAGGTACCAGCCGGGGTGGTCTGGGTCCACATAAAGCACAATTTCATCGGAGTCCCAGAGCCAGCCGTCGCAGAAGGCGATGTCGTAGGGCGCGACTGAGAAGAAGAATCCGCCAAACCAGAAGCGGGTCGGACCTCCCCCGGCCAGATGCCAGACGTGGGAGCGGCCGATGCCGGCGGTGAAGTGACCATGCTGCCAGGGCTGGTCGAGGTGGTAGTTGGGATCGTTGGGGCCGGTGTCGTGGCCGACCCATTTGCTGCCGGGATCGACGTGGGGGACGTTGGGATGGTTGGGAGCGTCGGTGTAGGTGCGGTTAGGCTGGGTGTTGGGCGTGCCTTTGTAAGGGGCGGGACCGCGCGCGGGCGGCTTGGCCGGTGCTGCGTGGGCGGGGGCGGGAGCAGTCGGGGTGTGAGCGGGGCCTTGGTCGGCGTGGGCGGGATGTTGTTGGGAGCGAGCCACCAATGGGAGGGCAAGCAGCAGGGCGGGTAGAAGCGAGAGCGGTTGTTTCATACTGATCCTCCGGGGAAGAACAGGATACAGACTTGGAATGAAGTGAGCTAGTCTCTGTAGGCTGCTAAATGTAGTCGATGACCTGACATTGATCCGAACGATTTTACTTTGGAGTTCAATAAGGGGGACCTGCGATTGCGTGCATCGTTGGGAAGGCAACAGTATTCCCACGTCAGACGGTGAAACTGTCTGACATGGGGCTCCCGAGTTGGGTACCTGGGTCAGGGGTGGGAGGGTTGTTTGGAGGTGGGCGTGGGGGAGGTGGGGTTGGCGGCGCGGGCGGAGGGGTGGTCGGAGTAGATGCTGCCGTCGCGGATGGTGACGATGCGGTGGGCGAATTCGGCGATGTCGGGCTCGTGGGTGACGACGACGATGGTGTTGCCCTGGGCGTGGAGGTCGTCGAAGAGGGCCATGATCTCGTCGCCGGTTTTGGAGTCGAGGTTTCCGGTGGGCTCGTCGGCGAGGATGATGGAGGGGTGGTTGACGAGGGCGCGGGCGATGGCGACGCGCTGGCGCTGGCCGCCGGAGAGCTCGTTGGGCTTGTGCAGTCATGCGCGCGCCGAGGTGGACGGACTCGAGGACCGCCTTGGCGCGGGCGATGCGCTCGGCGGAGGGGGTGCCGTTGTAGATGAGGGGGAGCTCGACGTTGTGCAGGGCGGTGGCGCGGGCGAGCAGGTTGAAGGTCTGAAAGACGAAGCCGATCTCCTTGTTGCGGATGCGGGCGAGCTCGTCGTCGTTGAGCGAGGAGACGTCGTGGCCGTTGAGCCAGTAGCGGCCGCGGGTGGGTGAGTCGAGGCAGCCGATCAGGTTCATCAGCGTGGATTTGCCGGAGCCGGAGGGGCCCATGATGGCGACGTACTCGTTGTGGCGGACGCGCAGGTTGACGCCGCAGAGGGCGTTGACCTGCTGGTCGCCCATCTCGTAGGTCTTCCAGAGATTGCTGGTGACGATGACCTCGCCGGGGTGGGGGCCGTCGGCGGTGGTGGCGGTGGTCGAGTTCGGTGTCGGGTGCGGCTTCGGGGGCCATCCGGTTCTCCGGGTTCGTTGCGAGGATGCTTGAAGGATGCGAGGGCGGAGGCGTATGCGGTTCAGGGAATCATGAGCTGCTGACGGTGTCGGTGGTGACGATGGGTGAGTTGTCGCGTTTGACCTGGGTGCCGCTCTTGAGGGTGCGCAGGATCTGGTAGCGGCCGGTGACGATCTCGTCGCCCTGCGTTGAGGCCGGAGAGGACTTCGATGTCGGTGGCGCCGGTGATGCCGGTGGTGACGGGGACGAAGGTGGGGCGGAGCTTGCCGTCGATGGTGGTGAGGACGTAGACGCCCTGCGCGATTTTGGGCGTGGGGTTGTCGGTGGCTTCGGCGGAGAGCTGCGCGGTGGAGGGTTTGCCGTTGTTGTCGGCGTAGAGCTTTTCGAGCGCGGGGTCGCGCTGGACCAGCGCCTGGATGGGGATGGTGAGGACGTTGGGCTTGTGGGCGACGGTGATCCTGGCGGTGGTGGAGAGGCCGGGGCGGAGGTCGTCGAGGTCTTCGCCGGGGAGTCTGGTCGAGCGTGACGACGACCTTGAAGTCCTTGGCCTCTTCGGTGCCGGTGGTGGACTGCGAGGTGGCGATGCCGGTGGTGCGCAGCAGGGCCTGGTCGCCGACCTCGGTGACGTGGCCTTTGAAGGTGCGGCCGGGGAGGGCGTCGACGGTGACGTCGGCGGGCTGGCCCAGGGCGATGTTGACGATGTCGGTCTCGTCGACCTTGACCTCGGCGGTGATGACGGACATGTCGGCGAGGGTCATCAGGGTGGAGCCCTCGGCGTTCTGGATGCCGACGACGACGGTCTCGCCCTCGCGGACGGGGACGTTGGTGACGAGGCCGTCGAAGGGGGCGCGGGAGATGGTCTTGTCGAGGGCGTCGAAGTTGGCGCGCTGGCTGGCCATGGCCTGGTTGAGGTGGCCGCGCTGGGAGTCGGTCTGGGCCTTGGCCTGGGCGAGGGCGGCGACGCGCTGGGCGAGGGTTGCGGCGGAGACGTCGTAGGCGGCTTTCTTGGCGTCGAAGTCCTGCTTGGCGATGAGCTGGTCTTTGTAGAGCTCCTGGGCGCGGTCGTAGTCGAGCTTCTTCTGCTCGAGGTCGGCCTTGGCCTCGTCGATGTTGGCCTGGGCGGTCTTTTCGGCGGCGACGTAGGAGGCGATGTCGGTCTTGGAGGAGGCGATGGCGGCCTGCTGGGCGTCGACGGTGGCCTCGGGCTGGACGCTCTCGACGCGGGCGAGGATGTCGCCCTTCTTCACGTGGTCGCCCTCTTTGACGTAGAGGTGGGTGATGCGGCCGAAGGAGGTGGCGCCGATGTTGACGTAGGTCTTGGGCTTGATCTGGCCGGTGCCGCTGACGACGGAGATGAGGTCCTGGCGGACGACCTTGCCGGTGGCGACTTTGATGATGCCGGACTGCTGGTGGTAGGATGGTGCCGGCGGCGACGCCGCCGACGGCCAGGACAACGACGACGATGATGATGATCTTCTTGGTGCTCATTCAAGTCTTTCGTGCCTCCGCCGTTGGCGCTGGTCCGGAGTTGACGAGCCGGTGCAGGGAAGATTCCGGGCAGGTACGCGGGAAGCGTGGCATGGTTCCGTGCGTACGGAATCCGGTCTCAGGATGGTTATCGCGGTGTCTCACTCTTATACGATGATATCAGGGCGGGGCGGGGTGTCATCGGCTTGTAACGGGCGAGTGGCCGCACTACAATGGGGCATGGATTCCGTCGCTGGTTGCGGCGATTGCGGCAGCCGGCCGGAGGCCAGCGTCCCGCGAGGAGACACACGCGGTTGAAGTTCGCGAAGCAGGAGGTATGCAGGCGATGAGAATACCGGGTCGGTTGGTTCTGGGCGCGATGTTGTTTCCGATGGTGGCAGGGTGGGGCGTTGCGCGGGCGCAGGCAGTGCGACGACCGCTCCGGATGGGGTGACCCAGACGCCTGCCGACGGTGGAGAAGCCGAACCCGCTGAAGCGCAGGCTGAGCGACCGGGAGAGGATCCAGCAGCAGAAGGACCTGAAGGACGAGCTGCACGGCGTCTACAAGACCTGGCTGGAGCAGGATGTGCGGTGGATCATTACCGACACCGAGGCGCAGGCGTTCAAGCATCTCTCGAACGATGAGGAGCGGGACCAGTTCATCGAGAACTTCTGGCAGCGGCGCAACCCGAGCCCCGACTCTCCGGACAACGAGTATCGCGACGAGATCTACGCCCGCATCGCGTATGCGAACGAGCACTTCGCTGCGGGCAAGCCGGGATGGATGACGGACCGCGGCCACATCTACATTGCATACGGCAAGCCGGACGACATCGATTCCCACCCCAGCGGCGGCGAGTATCAGCGGCCGATGGACGAGGGCGGCGGCGAGACGGCGACCTTCCCGTTCGAGGTGTGGCACTACCGCTACATCGAGGGCATCGGCGACAACATCGACCTGGAGTTTGTGGATACCTGCCAGTGCGGCGACTATCACTACACCATCGACCGCTCGGAGAAGGACGCGCTGAAGCATGTCCCGAACGCCGGCCTGACGCAGGCCGAGGAGAATGGGCCAGTCCGAGCAAGGAGGACCGCTTCTCGGGCGGACGGGCTGGAGGAGCTGGGCGCGGGCCCGATGCACGCAGCAGAACCAGAACAAGCAGTTCGACCGGATCGACCTGGCGGCGAAGATCATGGCGCCGCCGCCGATCAAGTTCCAGGACCTGGAACAGTTCATGGCGAGCTCGAAGATCCTGACCGGGCCGCCGTTCCTGTTCGATGTGCGCACGGACTACGTGAAGGTGACCAACGATACGGTGATCGTGCCGATCACGATGCAGATGAAGAACTCGGACATCACGTTCAATACCAAGGATGGGGTTTCGACGGGCAAGGTGGAGATTCAGGGGCGCGTCTCGAACATGACGCACAAGATCATGCAGACGTTCGGCGACACGGTGGAGGTGCGATACGCCGAGCGAGCTGCTGGCGGCGAAGCAGAAGGGCGTCTTCGGTGTACTGGAAGGCGCTGCCGCTGCGTCCGGGGCTGTATAAGGTCGATATTGTGATCAAGGACGTGAACAATCCCGGACCACGTGGGCCGACTGGACGCGCAGCCTGAATGTGCCCGAAGTTCGACGACGACACGCTGGGGCACTCTTCGCTGATTCTGGCGGACGAGATGTACCGCGTGCCGTCGAAGGAGATCGGCGCGGGCAGCTTTGTGATCGGCGATACGCATGTGCGGCCGCGGGTTGGCTCTGGCGGCCCGATGGTGCCGGTCCGAAGTTCAGCCGCGGCGCAGAACCTGAACTTCTGGATGCAGGTGTACAACCTGGGGATCGACGAGAAGAGCAAGCAGAACAATGCGACGATCGAGTACCAGATTATGGACCTGGCGACGAACAAGCCGGTGCTGGATACGCAGGAATCGACCGCGAAGCTGAGTCCCAATGCGGACCAGTTGACGCTGGAGAAGAGCCTGCCGCTGGCGAGTCTTGCAGCCGGGCCAGTATCAGGTGAGCATCAAGGTGAACGACGGGGTGACCAAGCAGCAGACGGCAGGAGTCGGCGAAGTTCTCCGTAGACTAGATGCCAGGTTGTGAAGCGAGGTCGAAGCGCGGAATGCAAGAGCGCTCGATCGGAAGCGAACTTGAGGACGGATGCGCAGTTTGAGGCGAGACGATTACGCGGATTGGATTGCGATGATCGATTGCCGGCGCAGAGCGTCCGACGGGCCTTCTTTTTCGGCGCGTCTCTTCAGGAGAAGGCCATCGACGCACAGGGTGAATGCTGACTGTGCAACGTTGCTGGATAAGATTCGGCAAGGAATTCGGGCTTGGCGCGCTGATGCTGATGCTGGCGTCGGCGAGTGTGCGTCTGCGGCCTCGACTGCGGCGGTCTCCGGCGTGGTGCGCGACGCCCAGGGCGTGGCGCAGATGGGCGCGATGGTGCAGGTGCTGGCGGCCGGCTCGGTCAGCGTGGCGACGGCGTTTACCGACATGTACGGCCGCTACCGGATTGCCAATCTGGTTCCGGGCAGCTATCAGGTGCGGGCGACGGCGGCGCTGTTTGTGCCGGCGACGCGGCGCAATCTGCGGCTTGCGACCGGCATGCGGGCGACGGTGAACCTGACCCTGAGCATGCTGTCGGATCCGGCGGCCTGGCTGCCGGCGCGAGCGGCGCAAGCCGGACGAGCCCGGCGACGACTGGACGTGGACGCTGCGCTCGGCGGCGAACCGGCCGATTCTGCGCATGCTGGGCGATGGCGAGGTGGTGATGGCCGCGGGGCGGCGGAGCTGAGGCGGCAAGACGGGCGGCGCGGTGAAGGCGCAGGCTTCGGTGAGCGGCGGGGATGGTGGGTTTGGCGAGGGCGGGGTGCGGACGGTGGTGGCGCTGGACCGGGCGACGGAGAGCGGCGCGGATGTGGTGCTGCGGGCCGAGCTTTGCGGGCGATGCGGTGTCGGCGGAGGAGGCCTTCGACGCGAGGTGGATGCGGGGTATGAGCGGCGACGGGGTTTGCGGGCGCGTCGCGGATGGTGGTGAGTTACGCGTCGCATCCGGAGATGATGAGCGCGGGCGGCGACGGGAGCGGTGGGCATGCAGGTGATGCGGATGGCGAGCGCGGAGAAGATGCAGCTGGGCGACCCGGTGGAGCTGGAGGCGGGCGGCACGGTGTATGCGATGCACACGGCGGGTGACGTGCGATGACGGCGCAGCCGTTTCTGCGGGTGACGGTGCATCCGGGCGAGGTGTGGGCGGTGCGGTACCAACTGGCGACGTCGCGCGATGTGCAGGGCTTCGACGGGCTGGATTCGATTGCGGCGGAGCTGCCGGTGGCTGCGGTGAGCGGCGGGCGGCTGGCGATGGAGGAGGGCAGCCACCAGGAGATTGCGCTGAGCCGCAAGGTGGGGAAGGGCGGGGTGGAGGCGGCGGTGTATCGCGATGCGATCGAGCGGCCGGCGATTGAGGGCGTGGGCGCGATGGGCGCGGCGGAATGGCGGCGGGCGCGGGTCGAGTGGGGTGGTGGCGGATACGGCGACGGATACGTTCGCGTTTCTGGGCGCGGGGTATACGACGCGATGGGGTGAGCGTGACGGTGTCGGAGCCGCTGACGCCGAATCTGTGGGCGGCGCTGGAGTATGAGACGGGTGCGGCGCTGGCGTCGGCGAATGCGAGCGGGCGAGCGGCTGCCGGAGGTATGCGGCGGGGCTGCACGCAGAGGATGCGGAGGCGGTGACGGCGAGCGGTGAAGGGGAAGGTGCTGCGGACGGGGACGAAGGTGCGGGCGGCGTATCGCTGGCAGCCGCGGCATCTGGTGACGGCGGTCGATCCGTATGAGCGAGCGATCAGGCGTATCTGAGCTTCTATGTGCGGCAGGCGGTGCGTTGGG
Source organism: uncultured Acidobacteriaceae bacterium (assembly GCA_963808025.1). Taxonomy (GTDB): domain Bacteria; phylum Acidobacteriota; class Terriglobia; order Terriglobales; family Acidobacteriaceae; genus Edaphobacter. The sequence continues at coordinate 243,977 of CAWEEI010000003.1, forward strand.
GCGACAGGTTGCCGCCGGGGCTGGAGGCGACGGTGGATGTGACGAACCTGCTGGCGCAGGGGTATCAGCCGTTTCTTTCGGCGGATGGGCGCACGCTGTTTCTGGCGCAGTCGCCGCGGACGATCCAGGGTGGGTTGTCGTTTACTTTCTAGCGCGCCAGTTTAGGCTTCGACGAGTTGGCGGCCGTAGCGTTTTTCCACGTAGTCGTCGAGGATGACTTGGAACTCTTCGACGATGCGGTCGCCTTTGAGGGTGGTGGAGAGCTTGCCGTCGACGTAGACGGGGGCCTTGGGTTCCTCGAAGGTGCCGGGGAGGGAGATGCCGATGTTGGCGTGCTTGGATTCGCCGGGGCCGTTGACGACGCAGCCCATGACGGCGAGCTTGAGCTCTTCGACGCCGGCGTACTGCTTCTTCCACTCGGGCATCTGGGCGACGAGGTAGTTCTGGATGCGCTCGGCGAGTTCCTGGAAGTAGGTTGAGGTGGTGCGGCCGCAGCCGGGGCAGCTTGTTACCTGCGGCATGAAGCTGCGGATGCCGAGGGACTGCAGGATCTGCTGCGCGCAGCGGACCTCTTCGCTGCGGTCGCCGCCGGGGGTGGGGGTGAGGGAGACGCGGATGGTGTCGCCGATGCCGGCGAGGAGCAGCGGAGCGAGGCCGGCGGTGGAGGCGACGACGCCTTTCATGCCCATGCCGGCTTCGGTGAGGCCGAGGTGCAGGGCGTAGTCGCAGCGGCGGGCGAGCTCGGTGTAGACGTCGATGAGGTCGCGGACGCCGGAGACTTTGGCGGAGAGGATGATCTGGTCGCGGCGCAGGCCGTAGCGCTCGGCGGCGGCGGCGTTGTCGAGCGCGGAGACGACCATGGCCTCCATCATGACGTCGCGCGCGGGGAGCGGGTCGGCGAGGCGCGAGTTCTCGTCCATCATCTTGGTGAGGAGGGCCTGGTCGAGCGAGCCCCAGTTGACGCCGATGCGGACGGGCTTCTGGTGCTTGACCGCGACTTCGACCATGGTGCGGAAGTTGTCGTCGTCCTTGCGGCCGATGGAGCAGTTGCCGGGGTTGATGCGGTACTTGGAGAGGGCCTCGGCGGCGGCGGGGAATTTGGTGAGGAGGAGATGGCCGTTGTAGTGGAAGTCGCCGATGATGGGGGTGGTCCAGCCCTTGGCGCGGATGCCGTCGACGATGTAGGGGACGGCTTCGGCGGCGGCGTCGTTGTTGACGGTGATGCGGACCAGCTCGGAGCCGGCGCGGGCGAGGGCGGCGATCTGCTGGACGGTGGACTCGACGTCGGCGGTGTCGGTGTTGGTCATCGACTGCACGACGACGGGGGCGCCGGAGCCGACGGTGATGGGGCCGATGTGGACGGGGACGGCGCGGCGGCGGTGGATTTCGGGCATAAGGTCTCCATAGTCAGTTTACCAGTTGGGCTTGTAGACTAGGGATGTTGGCCCGGTAGCTCAGTTGCATAGAGCAGCGCACTCCTAACGCGAAGGTCGCAGGTTGGACTCCTGCCCGGGCCACCAAGTACACCATGCGCGGACCTACAGAGGGCGATGCGGTGAGTGGCGGTCGCGGCGACGGCGCGCGTCCGGCGAAGGCGCTGCGGGGGTGGCATTACTGCGTGCTGGCGCTGCCGTTTGCGGGGCTGTTGTGGCCGCCGTTGTATACGCGGTGGACGCCGGAGATCTTTGGGATACCGTTCTTCTATGCGTACCAGTTCGTCTGGATATTTTTGAGCGCGGGATGCACGGCGGTGGTCTATCGGAGCATCTCGCGGTGAGCGGGCGCTTCGATGCGGTGACAGTTGGGGTGTTTCTGCTGGTGCTGCTGTTGACGGCGGCGTCGGGGCTGCTGATCTCGCGGGGTCATGCGCGGGGGCGGGGCGGGCTGGAGGAGTGGGGGCTGGGCGGGCGGCGGTTTGGGACGCTGGTGACGTGGTTTTTGGTGGGTGGGGATTTTTATACGGCGTACACGATTATCGCGGTGCCTGCGCTGGTGTTTGCGACGGGCGCTGCGGGGTTCTTTGCGCTGCCGTACACGATTCTGACGTATCCGTTTGTCTTTGCGACGATGCCGCGGCTGTGGGCGGTCTCGCGGGCGCATGGGCTGGTGACGCCGGCGGATTTTGTGCGTGTGCGGTATGGGAGCCACTGGCTGGCGAGCGCGGTGGCGCTGACCGGGGTGGTGTCGGTGATGCCGTATATCGCGCTGCAGTTTACGGGGATTGAGGTGGTGCTGGAGCAGATGGGGTTGACGGGGCAGACGGCGGCGATGCGAATGCTGCCGGTGCTGGTGGCGTTTGTGGGTGTGGCTGGATTTACGTTTGCGGCGGGGCTGCGGGCGCCGGCGCTGATTGCGTTTGCGAAGGACGTGATGATTTATGTGGTGGTGATCTGCGCGGTGCTGATGCTGCCGCATCACTTTGGCGGGTACCACAATATTTTTTCGCTGGCGGCGCGGCGGTTTACGCAGCAGGGGGCGGGAGCGGTGATATTGCAACCGGCGGGGTACAGCGCGTATGCGAGTCTGGCGCTGGGATCGGCGCTGGCGGGTTTTATGTATCCGCATACGGTGACGAGCGTGCTGGCGTCGCGGAGTGCGGGGGTGATCCGCAAGAATGCGATGCTGCTGCCGGCATATAACTTTCTGCTGGGGATGGTGGCGCTGCTGGGGATTGTGGGCGTGGCGGCGGGACTGCGCCTGGGGTCGTCGAAGGATGTGGTGCCGGCGCTGTTTACGCTGGCGTTTCCGCGGTGGTTTCTGGGGTTTGCGTTTGCGGCGATAACGGTTGCGGCGCTGGTGCCGGCGGCGATCATGTCGATTGCGGCGGCGAATCTGTTTACGCGAAATTTGTATGTGGAGTATCTACACCGGGGCGCGTCTCAGGCTGTGCAGGCGCGGGTTGCGAAGTATGCGTCGCTGGGCGTGAATGCGTGCGCGTTTGTGGTGGTGGTGCGGATGCCGATGCAGTATGCGATCAATTTGCAGTTGATGGGAGGGGTGCTGATCTTGCAGACGCTGCCGGCGATTGTGTTTGGGCTGTGGCGGCGGGTGTTCCATCACAACGCGCTGCTGGCGGGCTGGGCGGGGAGCATGGGGGTTGCGTGGGTGCTGTTGATGCGGCTGAAGCTGCAGGGGTCGGCGTATCCGGTGGCAATGTTTGGGCGGGTGTTTCCGGTGTATGTGGGGATTTTGGCGCTGGCGGTGAATCTCGCGATTGCGGCGGCGGGGACGGTAGTGATGGATGCGATGAAGCTGGGGCGAGGGAGGGATGGGACGGCGGCGGGGGATTATGTTGCGTGATTGTTGGCGGGCCGTAATGCGGAGTAGACTCTTGTGATGCTTGCGACTGGTTCTGTTAAGGCTCGTGTATTTTCGGTTGCTGTTTGTTTCTTCGTGCTCACCTTTAATGTTGCTCCCGCGGATGCGGCGGCGCAGGCCGCAGGTGCGGCGGTGGGTGGTTCTTCTGCGAAGGTGGAGCAGGAGGCGGATGGGGTGGTGGTGCATCTGGCCGAGGGCGAGCTGCGGGTGCAGGTACTGTCGGATGCGGTGGTAAGGGTCGCCTTTGTGAAGGATGGGGCGAAGGCGGAGGAGTTCTTTGGGCGGGCTTCGATCGATGTGGTGCCTCATGCGGGGATGACTTCAGGGTGGAAGGTGACGGAGGGGCCGGCGGCGGTGACGCTGGCGACGGCGAAGCTGCGGGTGACGGTGGATGGGAAGAGCGGGGCGGTGTCGTTTGCGGATGCGGCGGGCAGGCCGATTGCGGCGGAGGCAGCGGGTGGGCGCGGGATGGAGGCGGCGGAGGTGCAGGGCGACCAGACCTTCCATGTGCAGCAGCGGTGGAAGGGGCAGGCGGGCGAGTCGCTGTATGGGCTGGGGCAGATGCAGCTGGGGATTACGGACATCAAGGGGTACGACCTGGATATGTGGCAACACAACACGAATATTGTGGTGCCGTTTCTGGTGTCGTCGAAGGGGTATGGGATTCTTTGGGACAACACTTCGTTTACACGGTTTGGAGACCTGCGGCAGTTTGAGCCGATCCCGGCGGATGTGTTGTATGACGCGGATGGAAAGAAGGGTGGGTTGACGATGGCGCCGGTCGACGGTTCGGTCGCGGCGACGCAGACTGCAGAGATTGGGATCACAATGCGGCGGCCGGCAGGCGGTGGAAGGCCTGCTCCGTTGAAGCGTCAGCGGTGGGAGGGCACGATCCTGGCGCCCACGACGGGGGATTATCAGTTTCAGGCGTACTCGAATGGCGGGATACAGTTTTGGTTCGATGGAAAGCTGGCGATGAGCCACTGGCGGCAGAACTGGAACCCGACGAACGATCAGGTAAAGGTGCATATGGTGGCGGGCCACAAGTATGCGGTGCGGCTGGAGAACGATCCGGAGCAGCAGAGCACGCTGGTGTTCCAGTGGAAGACGCCGGCGGCGAATGGGGACACGTCGTTGTGGTCGCAGGTGGGCGAAGGGATGGACTACTACTTTGTGTATGGGCCGGGGATGGATGGGGTGATTGCGGGGTACCGGTTCTTGACGGGGAAGGCGACGATGTTGCCGCAGTGGGTGTTCGGGCTGTGGCAGTCGCGGCAGCGGTATGAGACGGCGGATCAGTCGCTGGATGTGGTGAAGGAGTTCAGAAAGCGGGAGATTCCGTTCGACAACATTGTGCAGGACTGGCAGTACTGGCGGACGGATGCGTGGGGGTCGCATGAGTTCGATGCGAAGCGGTTTCCCGATCCGGAGGGATGGATCAAGGCAATCCATGATGAGCACGCGCACCTGATGATCTCGGTGTGGGGGAAGTTTAATCCGAATACGGACAATGCGAAGGAGATGGATGCGAAGGGGTATCTATACCAGCCGAATCTGACTGAGCACATGAAGGACTGGATCAATCAGCCGTATACGTTCTATGACGCGTTCAATCCGGACGCGCGGAAGCTGTTCTGGGCGGGGATCGACAAGGGGCTGTTCTCGAAGGGTGTCGACGCCTGGTGGATGGATGCGACCGAGCCGGACATTACACCTTCGCCGCCGAGCTTGCAGGCGCAGCAGACGCACATGAATCCGACGTATCTGGGGACGGGGTCGCGGATGCTGAATGGGTATGCGCTGATGAATAGCGAGGGCGTGTATACGGGGCAGCGCGAGGCGGCACCCAACCAGCGGGTGTTCATATTGACGCGGTCAGGGTTTGCGGGGCAGCAGAGGTATTCTGCGGTGCCGTGGTCGGGGGACATTACGTCGACGTGGACGGCGATGTACAAGCAGATTGCGGCGGGTTTGGGCGCGAGCATATCCGGAATGCCATACTGGACGATGGATACGGGCGGCTACACGATGCAGCGGAAGTTCTCGCAGGAGCCGATGAAGCCGGAGGACGAGGCGGAGTGGCGGGAGCTGAATGCGCGGTGGTTTGAGTACTCGACGTTTACGCCGCTGCTAAGGGTGCATGGGGAGCTAAGGCCGCGCGAGATGTGGACGCTGGGGGATGGTACGCCGGCGTACAACGCGGAGCTGAAGTTCGACAAGCTTCGGTATGCGCTGTTTCCGTATATCTACTCGACGGCGGGGTGGACGACGCAGAAGGACTATACGATGATGCGTCCGCTGGTGATGGACTTTGCGCAGGACGCGACGGCGCGGGAGCTGAGCGATGAGTATATGTTTGGACCGGCGCTGCTGGTGGCTCCGGTGACGGAGTATCGGGCGCGGAAGCGGGCGGTGTATCTGCCGGTGGGCGCGGGGTGGTACGACTACTGGACGGGGAAGGCGGTTGCGGCGGGTGAGGTGAAGGCGAGTGCGGCGTTTGACGCGATCCCGGTGTTTGTAAGGGCAGGGTCGATTGTGCCGTATGCGCCGGCGATGCAGTATGTGGGGGAGAAGGCGAGCGACCCGACGACGGTGTGGGTGTATGCGGGGGCGAATGGGAGCTTCGATTTGTATGAGGACCAGGGGACGACGTTCGATTATGAGAAGGGGCAGTTTGCAGAGATCCCGATGCATTGGAATGACGCGACGGGGACGCTGACGATTGGCAAGCGGGTGGGGAGTTTCGATGGAATGCTGGCGCAGCGGAGGTTCGAGGTAGTGCTGGTGTCAAAGGAGCATCCCGTAGGGTATGCGGCGGACGCGGCGGCGGGTAAGGCGGTGGAGTATGCGGGGGATGAGGTACGGGTGAAGGTGAGATAGGTGTGGTGCGCAGCGTTGGGTCGTAAGGGCTAGGCCGACCAGCTGGAGAAGGTTCGGTCCTGTAATGGCTGCGTGCCTGGATAGGTTTGGTAGTCGGTGGCGGGTGGGCGTTTTTCGAGTACACGCGAGGCGCGACCTTCCAGGTCCTGCCAGGTGCCGCGGATGGAGAGTACGAGTTCCATCTGCTCCTCCAGCATCTCGGGCGACTGTTTGGCCTGTGCCTCGATCAGTTTTTTGCGCATGGTTGAGTAGAAGACGATGAGCTTCTGTGCCAGCTCGCCGCCGCCCTCGCGATCGATCCAGTCGTCGAGGTAGGCGATGACCAGCAGCGCGTGATTGATCTCTTTGCAGCGCCTTTCGATGTCTTGTTTGCGCTGGGCGTCTGCCGCGCGCCGGAGATCTCCAGCCAGTGTGTCATACAGTGCGATCAACAGGCCGAAGCCGCTGGCACCCTCTACCGCCGTTTTGCGATAGGCGAGTTCAGTTGGATTCATATTGGTCTCCGGTTAAGCCGTGGTTCGCCGTAAAGGTGGTTCTCTGACCGTGCTTCGTGCCGTCGGTCGAGGAGATGCGAGTTTTTCCGAACTGACTGCTATCGCTGCGAGGGCTTTCTTCTTAGCTCCCCGATTTGGTGTTGAAGCCCAACTCCTGATCGATCTGGGCCATCTCGGTCGGGAGCTGTTGCAGCAGAATTTCGGCTTTGCTGTACTCGCTGTTGAGCTGCGTCTTCAGCGGGGCGATGTAGTTGGTCTGGAAGTTGGTGATGTCGGTCTGGAGGTCGGTGTATTGGGTGTTGAGACTCTGCAGGTCGACGGTGAACGCGCCGTCCGCGGGACTGATGAAGTTGGTCAACTGCTGGTCGAGGGCGTTGGCGAAGCCATTGAGCGCGGTCCCCTGAAAGAAGGTCTGCACGTCGCTGAAGTTGTTTTGCAGGGCGCTCTGCAAGGTGGCGTTGTCCACGGTGAGGGTGCCCGTGCTGCCCACCGAGATGCCGAGGGAGGCGAGGGTGGATACGGTGGTGGTGCCGGATGCGGGGGTGTTGACGTAGTCCAGCGCGCTTTGCAGATCGCTCTGCAGATTGCGCACGACGGAGTCGCCAGCGAGCGGGCCTTCGCCTGAGCCGGTGTCGGAGAACTGCGCATTGAGCGCGGTGATTGCGGTGTTGTAGTCGGTGACGAACTGGTTGATGGCGGTCGCGGCCTGGGTGGTGTCGGGCGAGATGGTGAGGCTGACGTTGGTGCCGGGGCTGGCGTTGAGGAGATTGAGGGTGACTCCGGGGATAGCGCCGGTGACGGTGTTGGACGCGCTGGAGAGATCGATGCCGTCGACGGTTACGGAGGCGTTGGCGCCGAGGACTGCCTGGCTGAAGTCGAGGCTGCCGCCGGTGGCGGGAAGCGACTGAGAAGTTGGCGGCGCTGCCGGAGGCGTTGCTGACGATCTCAAGCCGAGAGCCGTTGGCGTCGGTGACGACATTGGCGGTGACGCCGAGGTTATCGCCGTTAATGGTGGTCGGCGACGTCAGCGAGGGTGCTGGTGCCGGTGCCGGTGGAGATGGTGGTGACCGTGCCGGTTGCGCCGGTGATGGTGAAGCTTCCGGCGGCGAGAGGAGTGGAGGCGCTGGTGACCGTGTCCGATGCCCAGGAGGCGGTGCTGGCCAGGTTGCCGACCTGAACGACATGAGTTCCGACAGCGCTTCCAGAGGCAGCGGTCGCGGAGACGATGCTGGAGTTCGACGAGGAGACGGTGACGGCGGACAAGGGGCCGGTGATGCTGTTGAGCGCCTGCATGTCGTTATCGAGGTTGGTGGCGTCGGTCTGCAGCGCTTGGAGTGCGGTGTTCTGGTTTTGCAGGATGGTCTGCTGCGACTGCCAGGACTGTTCCGGAGCCTCGGCCGCGGTGATGGCGGCGTTGACGGCGGCATTGACGTCGATACCTTCAGAGGAGGCCCCGGTGGCCGCTTCAAGGAGCGCGCTGAGGTCGATGCCCGTCGGGGAGGCGGAGGAGGACGACAGCAGCGAATTCAATGCGGAGACGGAGCTCATGACCTTTTGCCTGTTCCTTTGCCGGGGCTGCGGGTTCCGCTCGCGGAGCCGGCGTGGTCATTGCGACCGCAGATACTATCGGCACATTCCGGTTTGAGTTTCAGGTGCAAAAAAAGGGTGGCGCCCATGGGACGCCACCGCTGGAGAAGTGAAGCAAGAAGCTACTACTGGAGGAGCTTCAAGACGTTCTGTTGTGCAGCGTTGGACTGAGAGAGAGCGGCCATGCCGGTCTGCTCCAGGACGTTGTACTGGGTCATCTTTGTGACCGTAGCCCCGATGTCAGCGTTCTGAATGTTGTTCTGAGCGCTGGTCAGGTTCTGCACCTCGGTGTTCTCCACGTTCGTGTCAGCGGTAAGCTGATCGACCGATGCGCCGATAGCGCCGCGGTTTGCGGAGATGGTGTTGATGGCGGCGGTGATTGCGGCAAGCGCGGTGGCTGCTGCAGTGTCCGAGGACAGGTTCTGGGTGTTGAGCCCCAGAGTGGTGGCGGACACATCATCGATGGTGGTGGCCAGAGTTGCGCTGCCGCCGGTGGTGCCATCGCTGGTGTATACGGTTGCGCTGTCGTTCGCGGCCGAGGTGGCGTTGAATGGTCCGAGCACCGCGTCGTTGGTGGATACCTGCAGGGAATCGCCGGCAGTGGTGGTGGCGATGACGAGCTTGCCTCCGACGATTGCTCCGGTGGTGCCCGCGCTCAACGTACCGGCGGATACCGCGGCAGCGATTGCAGCGTCCAGGGTCGCAATCGTGTTGCCGGCTGCGGCCGTGAACTTGAAGACACCGCCTGTTGCGCTGTCGGTGACCGAGGTGTTGGACCCGGTGGTCAGGACAGTGGTGGTTGCCAGCGTGCCCTGGGTGGACGTGAACGACGGCGTGTTGTTGCCGGTGAACACGTTGGTGCCGTTGAAATTCGTGGTGGAACCGATCTGGTTGATCTCGCTCAGGATCGACGTGAACTCTGTGTTGAGTGCCGTGCTCTGAGCAGTGCTGAGACCGCCGTTAGCCGCTTCCGTGGCGATGGTGGTCGCCTGGTTGAGCAGCGTGTTGATCTGGGAGAGCGCGCCATCGGCGGTCTGCAGGAGACCGACGCCGTTGGATGCGTTCTGGCTGGACTGGGTAAGCGCGGAGATGTTTGCACCCAACCCGTCGGCAATGGAAAGGCCGGCTGGGTCGTCCGCACCGGAGTTGATCCTCAACCCCGTGGACAGCTGTTGGAGGGTGTCTTGAAGATGAGTTTCGGTGGCGGAAAGTGCGTTCTCCGCAACCAGCGAAGAGACGTTATTGAGGACACTTATCATTTGTGTTGCTCCTTTATCAAAATCCGCCTGCACCGAGCCTAGTACCGTCCAAGGTCCAGAATCGTTACTTGGGACAGGTGGTATTCATTACGGGCAATCTATCGGCGTGTGGCCCGGGGATTCTAGGGTGTGAGGGAGAATTTGAATCTTTCGGTTTGGTCTTTTGGGTCACTCAGGCTTGCGACCTTCGTGCTAGTTTGCAATTGGTAACGATGCTGATTCGAATGTGCTGGCAAAGAAGGCATGTCCCAGGGGCTAAAGCCCGTCGATCTCTTTGTTGTTAGATGTCCGGGCTGAAGCCCGGACCTATCTCAGGAGCAAGAACAACGGCAGCGAAGCAAGAACAACGGCAACGAAACAAGAACAAGAACAGAAAGCCATGCAGAGTTCTTATAAATGGGTTCTACGGGTTGTGAGGCGGCTGGCTTGTAGTTTCGACCACCACGAGGTCGACACGGCGGTTCAGCCGGCGGCCTTCGGGAGTTGCGTTGTCGGCGACAGGGCGGTATTGGCCGTAGCCCGCGATGGAGATGTTTTTGGGATCGAAGCCGGCGTCGTTCACGAGCATCTGCATCACGGCCATGGCGCGCGCGGTCGACAGCTCCCAGTTGGAGTTGAAATTGCGCGGTGTGGATGGGCTGATCGTCGGAGTGGCCTTCCACGCGGAGATCCAGTCCGTTGATGCGAGAGCACTTTGGCGATTCGCTCGATCTTGTCCGCTGCTCCGGGCAGCAGGTCCGCCTGGCCGCTGTTGAAGAAGCCAAGCTCGTTGAGGCTGATGACGAAGCCCTCCGGAGTCGACGCGCATGGCGACCTCGTGGTTCTTGAGCTCCTGCCCGATGGCGGCTTCGAGCTGCTTTTGCAGCTTGAGCGATGTCGACCGATTGGGCGGCATCCGGAGGGATTGGCGATGGCAGGGTGGTCGCGGATCCGGCGTGCAGGTTGGGATAGGCCACGCCAGTGTTGCTCTGGCCTCCGGAGAATGCGCCCATCTGCTGGAAGCCGATGTGGATGGCCTGGGAGAGTTTTTTGACGACCTGATTGTCGCGATAGGAGGAGGCAAAGAGCACGACGAAGAATGCGAACAGGAGGGTGATGAAGTCCGCATAGGAGATCAGCCAGCGATCATGGTTGGTCGGTTCTTCGGTTGGGCGCTGTCTCCTTCTCCTCATCGCGCGGCCACCTTCTGCGGGCCGCGGCGGGCGGGCGAGGCCATGTAGCTGCCGAGCTGCAGCTCGAGGGCGCGCGGATTTACGCCTTCGACAATGGCGAGCACGGCCTCGAGGGTCATCTCCTGGATGACCTGTCGCTCGCGCAGGCGGATTCTGAGCTTGCCGGCCCAGGGCAGGAAGAGAAGGTTGGCGGAGGCGACGCCATAGATGGTGGCGACGAAGGCGACCGCGATGCCCTTGCCGACCTCGTTGATGTCCTGCGAGATGCTGCATGACCTGGATGAGGCCGAGGACCGCGCCGATGATGCCGATGGTGGGGGCGAAGCCGCCGGCTGCTTCGAAGACCTTGGGGATGCGCTCATCCTTCTCGCCCTGGTAGTCGAGCTGCAGCTCCATCATCTTGCGCAGGTCGGTGGGGCTGACGCCGTCGATGGCCAGCATCAGGCTCTCCTTGAGAAAGGGGTCGTGGATCTTGGCGAGTTCGGCATCGAGGGAGAGGATGCCTTCTTTGCGGGCCTTGTAGGCATAGCGCAGAAGGTTCTGCACGAGGGAGTCGGACTCGGGCTCGGAGTTGAGGAAGACGTGCGTGAGCTGGCCCAGGGCCTGAAGCACGATGCGCAGGGGGAACTGCACCATGACCGCGCCGATGGTGCCGCCGATGACGATCAGCGCAGCGGTGGGCTGGAAGACCTGCGCCAGACGGCCGCCATCGAGCACGAGGCCGACGCCGATGCCGGCGAGCGCAAGGGTTATGCCGCCAAGGGTGCTCTTATCCAGACTTATCTTCACCAGTTCCGTCCATTGATGCGCCGGTAAGAGAGCCGGCCGGCGAGCTCCGGTTGCTTGCTGCCGGTCGGTGCTTGCAACCTGCGCGGAGCTGTTTGACTTCGCGCAAGATTATGTACGGCGCCTGGTGTGGTCTCGAGCTTTTGCGAGGCTCTGGCGCCGGTGCATCTCTATCGGCATGTTGGGGCTGGAAGTCCAGAGGCGGCGCGTGCCGCGTTTGCCGAGCGACTAGAAAAACATTCTTGCGATGCCGATAGTGAGCCGACGAACCGGAAAGCTGCGTGGCTTTGCGGTCAGTTCAGACGGCGAGCAGCAGGCGGTCTCAGGAGAACGGGTCTTATGTTTTCAATTATTGGAATTCTCATTGTCTTCGGCGCGGTGATCGGCGGGTTCCTGATGGAGAAGGGGCCGCTGCCCGTCCTGATCCAGCCGTCGGAGCTGGTGATCATCGGCGGCGCAGCCATCGGCACGCTGCTGGTGGCGAACCCGTTGCATATCCTGAAGAAGATTGTCAGCGACCTGATGCGGGTGATTGCGGGTTCGAAGTTCTCCAAACAGCGTTATCTGGACACGATGAAGATGATGTTCCTGCTCTTCAACAAGGCGCGCAAAGAGGGGCTGGTGGCGATCGAATCGGACGTGGAGGAGCCGGAGAAGAGCCCGCTCTTCTCAAAGTATCCCGCGTTCCTCAAAGACCACCACATCCGCGACTTTGTGTGCGACACGATGCGCATGGCGATCACCGGAGGCGCGAGCACCTTCGATGTGGACCAGATGATGGAGCTGGATATGGACGTCCATCACGCGGGCGCGACCCAGCCGGTGAGCGCGCTGACGACGGTGGCCGATGCGCTGCCTGGCCTTGGGATTGTGGCCGCGGTGCTGGGCGTGGTGGTGACGATGAGCGCGCTGGGCGGGCCGCCGGAAGAGATCGGCCACAAGGTGGCCGCGGCGCTGGTGGGGACCTTTCTGGGGATTCTGCTGTGCTATGGAGTGGTGGGGCCGCTGGCGTCGAACCTGACCAAGCTGATCGACGACGAGCATGCCTACTACCATGTGCTGCGGGTTGTGATGCTGTCGTTCATCAAAGGCATGTCGCCGATTCTGGCGGTCGAGATGGCGCGTCGCGCGATACCCGGACACCTTCGTCCCAGCTTCCAGGAAGTGGAGAAGACTTGCCGGCAGAAGGATGATGCAGCGGCGGCACCGGCGGCAGCGGCGTAAACGGCACCAGAGAGGGTTGGCGACCATGGCAGACACGCCGGAGATCTTCATCATCAAGAAGAAAAGCGGCGCACGGCGGACACCATGGCGGGGCGTGGAAGGTGGCCTATGCCGACTTTGTGACTGCGATGATGGCGTTGTTCATCGTGCTGTGGCTGATGAATGCCAGCAAACAGGTGCAGGAGGCGGTGGGAGGGTACTTCAAGGACCCGCGGGGCACGGCGAAGGTGGTGGGGACGAACCAGAACGGCTCCGGGGAGTTCGTGGCGTTGAAGAAGGAAGACATGACGAAGCTGAAGGACGATCTTCTCCAGTCCATCCACCATGTTGACCCGACGAACAAGCTGAAGGGGCAGATTGAGATCACGATCACGCAGGAGGGACTGCGCATCGAGCTGATGGAGTCGGCGAAGGGGACGTTCTTTGAGCTGGGCAGCCCGGAGCCGACACCGGCGCTGAAAGATCTGCTGCAGGTGCTGTCGGAGGAGATCGGCAAGCTGCCGAACAAGATATCGATTGAAGGACACACGGACTCGAAGCCTTACTCCGGCGCGCGCGTCCTACGATAACTGGGACCTCTCGACGGAGCGGGCCAACGAGGCGCGGCGGTTGATGATGGCTGAGGGTATACGGCCGGACCAGGTGTCGCAGGTGCGCGGCTTCGCCGACCAGCGGCTGCGTCTGCCCGACCAGCCGGAAGACCCATCCAACCGCAGGATTTCGCTGATTGTGCAGTACGTGATCAAGGACAGCGCGGAGATGGCTCCGCCGGACGCGCTGACCCGGCTGGGTATGGCGGGTGACGGGGCGGCGAATACGGCGGCGAATGCACCTGCAGCGGCTGGCGCCCCTGCTGCGCCTGGCGCGGCCACTCCGGCGGCGAATGGCACGGGCGCTACGACGGCCTCAAAGTAATCGATGCGGTTGTAAGGGAAGGGAAGTCTAGCTCTAGCTGACCAGCGTGGGTGCGAAGGTGCGGGAGCTGGAGAGCACTGCGACCAGATGCGCGACGGACTCGCGCTCCTCGTCGGACTCGTAGAGGAACTCGATGCCGCCGTTGGCGGCGTGGGCGACGCGCACGGTGAGCTCGAGCGTATGGCCCTGATGGCTGACGGAGACGGTGCCGCGGGCGTTCGGTGGGAGCGGCTCGGTGAGCTCCAACCTCATGCCCTCGTGGCTGATGTCCTTGCAGCGACCGGTCAAGGTGGAACCCTGGGTGGTGAACCGCGCGGGAAGGTCGACCGAGAAGCGTGGATAGCGGTAATCGAACTTCTGCATAGTCCCCTTTCGAACCCAGATAGTAACACCGGGAAGGTGCGACCGATACAGGCATCTGCGGCTTACTCCTACAACTTAGGTGTTTCTCCAGCTCACCTGGAAGGATGAATAGAGCGTATGGTTGGAGGAGGTAAGATGCCAGATAGTTTGGCAACCAAACTGCTGCGCTGCGCGCGCGCATCCTAACATCCAGTGAGACCGCGATATAGGCGTGCGGCGCTGTTGCTTGAGCGCTGACGTGCTACTCGATCGCAGGTTGTCGAGCTGCTTTCGACGTTGGCGGGATAGGTACGTCGAACCGGAATGGCACTTAATATCTGTTGATTTCCAAAATAGCGGACAGATACTAAGAGGATTAGAGACCAGATTGTTGGGAAATGAGTGTTAAACCATGGAAGAATGCACCCCTTGGCCAACTGCCGAACGCCCTGTACTCGACGCGAGTCCCGATCTTTCGAGCCGTGTGCAAAGCGAGCCAGTCTTCAATTCTCCGGTGGGGCGGCGCATTCTGATTGTGGAAGATGACGAGTCGCTGGCCGGCTTCCTGGCGAGTGAGCTTCAATCGAAGTCTTATGTGGTGGATGTAGTCCATGATGGCGAGGCGGCGGTGGCGATCCTTGAGGGCCAGCGGCGCTACGATCTGCTGATTCTTGACCTCAATCTGCCGAAGCTTGACGGGATCAGCCTGCTGCAGCGGGTGAAGCCTGCGCTTCCGCGGCTGCGGATGCTGGTGCTGACCGCGCGCAGCCGGGTGGAAGACAAGGTGAAGGCGTTGCAGACAGGGGCCGACGACTGCCTGACCAAGCCATTCTCCTTTGCCGAGTTGACCGCGCGGGTGCAGGCGTTGCTGCGGCGCGATGTGGCGGCAGTGCCGAATATCTCGACGGTGGGCGACCTGACGCTGAACCGCGAGGAGCGGCGTGTGGAGCGCAATGGGCGGCGGATCGACCTGACGCCCAGGGAGTATGCGATTTTGGAGTTTATGATGCGGACACCGGGGCGGCCGGTCTCTCGCGCAACATTGCTGGAAGAGGTTTGGAACATGCCTCCCGATCCAACGACCAACATTGTCGATGTGTATATGAAATACGTGCGCGATAAGGTCGATCTGCCGGGAGAGCGGAAGCTGACGCATACGATCCGCGGCGTCGGATACGAGCTGCGTGATGCTTAGCCAGACGGTGGAAGAGACGCGAACGGCCGCGACAGACGCCGGGGAGCTTGACCGCTTTTACAAGAGCGTTGCGGACGGGTTGCACGCGCTGGCGCAGCCGCTGACAATTCTGCGCGGCTCGATCATGGCGCTGAGCTCTGAGGAGATAACGCCGGAGCGGCAGCGGCATTATCTCGATGTGTCGAAGAGCCAGTTGGAGCGGGCATGCGCAATGTTCGATGCAGTGCAGGAGCTGATGATCGCAGCACAGAGCCGGACTGAGCGAAGTGGATTTGATCCTGATGTGCAGAGGGAGTTGCCATGACCACGATGCACGCTATCTTGCCGCCGCTGGAACGCGCTGAGGAACGCGCGCCGGTGAATGTGTTTGTGGTGAGCCCGAACAGCCAGCTGCGGAAGGAGCTGCAGGAGAAGCTGGCGCTGCCGCGCTGGAGCGTGATCCAGGCGGGCAGCGGCGCGGAGGCGATGGAGATGCTGGGCCGGCATGAGGCCGAGGACGCTGTACTGCTGCTGGACCCGATGCTGCCGGACCTGGAGTCGAACGAATTCAACGCGATGGTGCGGGTGAGGTATCCAAACACACAGGTGTTGATGCTGAACTCGACGAACGGGCAACTGCTGGTGGGCAGTGCGTCGCCGACGCCGGTGTCGACGCAGTTGGCGGATGAGGTAAACCGGAGTGGCGCGGTGCGGACGTGCGTATGCGCAGGTTGAGGCGGAGCCGGCGCGCTATGTGCCGGAGGGGAAGATCCGGCTGCGCAGCATGATTGGCGATTCGGACGCGATGCAGCGCACGTATGGCGTGATGCGGATGGTTGCGGCGCGCGATACGACGGTGCTGATTACGGGAGAGAGCGGCACCGGCAAGGACCTTGTGGCGCAGGAGATCCATCTGATGAGCCCGCGGCGGAAGCAGCCGTTGGTGGTGGTGAACTGCGCGGCGATTCCGGAGACGCTGCTGGAGGCAGAGCTGTTTGGCTACACCAAGGGCTCGTTTACCGGCGCAGTGCAGTCGCGGATTGGGCGCATCCATGCGGCGCACGGCGGCACGCTGTTTCTGGATGAAATTGGGGACATGCCGCTGTCGCTGCAGAGCAAGATCCTGCGCTTTCTGGAGCAGGGCGAGGTGCAGCGGCTGGGCGGCAACGACAATCTGAAGGTGGATGTGCGGGTGATTGCGGCGACCAATGCGGAGCTGAAGAAGCTGGTGGCCGAGCAGCGATTTCGCGAGGACCTCTACTACCGGCTGGCGGTGTTTCCGATTCATCTTCCGCCGCTGCGCGACCGCATGGGCGACCTGGAGGAGCTGTCGGTGGCGTTTGCGGCGAAGTATCTGCCGGGGGTTGCGCTGAGCCGCGAGGCACTGAACATTCTGGCGCAGCACAACTGGCAGGGAAATGTGCGCGAGCTGCGCAATGCGATTGAGCGGGCGACGATTTTAGTTGGTTCGGGCCGCGAGATCAGGGCTGAGCACATTGTTTTGTAAGTTCGTCTGCCCGTTTTGGGCAATATTGTCCTAGTTTGGCACTCATCGTGCATCTGCAGTAGGCAGATGTTGCCCGGTTCTCATGCAGCTCCAATAAACACGGTCGGCCCCGAGGTTCTGCACAGCCCTCGCATGCTGGCGGACGCCTTCTCGGAGTTCATCTCCGCGTCGTCGCTGCTGGAGGCTTCGTATCGCGACCTGCAGCAGGAGGTGGCGCATCTGGGCCTTGAGCTGGCGGAGCGCAATGCCGCGC
Source organism: uncultured Acidobacteriaceae bacterium (assembly GCA_963808025.1). GTDB lineage: Bacteria > Acidobacteriota > Terriglobia > Terriglobales > Acidobacteriaceae > Edaphobacter. The sequence goes on from CAWEEI010000003.1 coordinate 260,888, forward strand.
TGAGCCGGAGCCTGGCGGAGAACGACCGCATGCGCGCGGCGCTGCAGCAGATGATCGACTCGATGCCCTGCGGCGTGCTGGTGCTGGATACGGCCGAGACGATCGTGATGATCAATCCGGAGGGGCGGCGGCTACTGGAGTTGGGCGGCGCGCAGGTGAAGAGCCTGCGAGAGCTTTCGGCGAATGAGCCAGGTCAACTTTGAATCTCTCATGGAAGGGCCGTCGGGGCGGCTGGACAATGAGGTTTGCATCTCGTCCGCGGCTGGAAAGCGCTGGCTGGCGATTGGCAACCGGACGTTGTTGGACGGTGCGACGGCGCAGAGGAGCGCGGAGGAGCGCGCGGCGCTGAAGAGCATCTGGATTTTGCGCGACATTACCGCGACCAAACAGGCGGAGCAGGAGCGCGAGGCGGCACGCAGCGCGATGGCGCTGGCTGAGATTTCGACGATCCTGGCGCATGAGATTAGAAACCCATTAGCGAGCATGGAGCTGTTTGCCGGACTGATTGCGGAGGAGCCGGAACAGACGGCGCAGTGGGTCTCGAACTTGCGAGCGGGGATTCGGCTGCTCTCTGGCACGGTGAACAATGTGCTGAGCATTCACTGCGGAGGCAGCTCGCCGCTGCTGCCGATGGACTTGAATGCGTGCCTGCGAGGCGGCGTGGAGTTTGTGCAGCCGATTGCAGAGCAGGCGGGCGTTGCGCTGTCCTTCAAGGCGGCTGCGGAGACGCTGACGATTGAGGGCAATGAGAACGGCCTGCGGCAGATTGTGCTGAATTTGATCTGCAACGCGATTCGTTACACACCGGCGGGCGGCAGTATTGCGGTGACTGTACGGCAGGTGAAACGAATGGGCGAAGTCCGCGCGGTAGTGGAGATTGCGGACAGCGGGTGCGGGATATCTCCCGAGCTGCTGGGCCGGTTGTTTGAGGCGGGATTCAGCGTGGACGGCAACTCTCCGGGGCTGGGGCTTGCGGTGTGCAAGCGGCTGATGAACCAGCACGGCGGCGAGATTCGTGTCCGCAGCCAAGTGAACTTTGGGACGACGTTTCAACTGGAGTTTCCAACATTATGAGTGATGCACCCACATCGGTATTGGTGGTCGATGACGAGCCGGGCATTCGCACGGCGCTGCGCGCCAACTTTCTGCGCCACGGCTGGCGAGTGGAGACGGCAGGCAGCGTGCGCGATGCGGTCCGCAATCTCGAGGGCAAAGAGTTCGACCTGGTGGTGACGGACATTCGCATGCCGGATGGCACGGGCATGGAGGTGATGCGGTCGGTGCGGCAGTTGTCGCCAGGGACCGCGGTGATTTTGCTGACGGCGTACGGGTCGGTGCCGGATGCGGTGAATGCGATGCGCGATGGCGCACTGGATTACCTGACCAAGCCAATCTCGTTTGAGCAACTGCAGGCCGACAGCGGCGCAGGTGATGCATCGGGCGAAGCAGATGACGTCGGCGGTTGAGACTCCTGCGGCGCGGATTGCGCCCACTGTGGAGTTTTCGTCTGTGGGGGACATTGTTGGGCGCTCGCCGCTGTTGCTGCGGGCGATCCAGAGGGCGCGATCGGCAGCGAGCACGGGAGCGGATGTGCTGATCGAGGCGGAGAGCGGCACGGGCAAGGAGCTGCTGGCGCGGTTTATTCACGATTCGAGCGACCGCTGCCGCAAGCCGTTTGTTGCGCTGAACTGCGCGGCGGTGCCTGAGGCGCTGCTGGAGAGCGAGTTGTTTGGGCATGGGCGCGGCGCCTTTACGGGCGCGGTCGCGGCGAAGCCGGGCAAGTTTGAGCTGGCGGATGGCGGGACGATTCTGCTGGATGAGATTGGCGAGATGCCGCTGCACCTGCAGCCGAAGCTGCTGCGCGCCTGCAGGAGCGGGAGTTTGAGCGGCTGGGCGAGTCGCGGTCGGTTCACGTGGATATTCGCGTGATTGCGACGACGAACGTGTCGCTGGCGGCGATGGTGGAGCGCGGGCAGTTTCGCGGCGATCTTTACTACCGGTTGAATGTGATTCCGCTGACGCTGCCGCCGTTGCGTGAGCGGCGCGAGGACATACCGATTCTGGCGCAGCACTTTGCGGCGAAGTATGCGGCCAAGGCGCGGTCCGCAGCGCCGCGGCTGCATCCGGAGTTTTTGGAGCGGCTGCGGCGCAGAGCTGGCCGGGGAATGTGCGGGAGCTGGCGAACTTTATGCGCCGCGTGCTGACGCTGAGCGAGACGCCGGAGATCGACGCGAGCTGCTTTGAGATGGAGTTTCAGGGGCCGGCGCGGCCATTTGTAGTGCACTCGCAGCCTCCGATCCCGATCTCCGGCGGCGGCGGCAGGAACGCCGATCCGGCAGGTGGAGCGGCTGCATCTGGAGAAGACACTGGCGCTGACCGACGGCAACCGCACGCACGCCGCGGAGATGCTGGGCATCAGCCTGCGCACGCTGCGCAACAAGATTCGCGAGTATGGGCTTCCGCCACGGAGGTATGCATAACATGTCCAACGTGTCTTTGATGGAGCAGCTCGCAGGGATATCTTGCAGGTCACCGACCAGCGGCAGCAGATGATTGCGTCGAACATGGCGAACGTGGACACGCCGGGCTACCACACCCAGGACATCGACTTCCAGTCGGCGATGCAGAAGGCGCTGAGCCAGGAGAGCGACGCGCCGGTGCAGCGCGACGCCGATTGAGGTAGCAGGGACTGCCCGAGCGTCCCGATGGAAATAACGTCAACATCGATCGCGAGAGCATGATGCTCTCGCGAGACGCAACTGCAGTACCAGATGGGCGTGCAACTGATCAAGGCGGAGTTTCACAAGCTGCTGACTGCGATCAAGGAAGGGAGCTAACCATGGGACTGTTTGACATGCTGAGCATCAGCGCGTCGGCGCTTTCGGCGGAGAGGCAGCGGGCGGAGGTGACTTCGGCGAATCTAGCCAACGCGGAGACGACGCACACCGACGCAAGGCGGCCCATACGTGCGCAAGGAGGTCGTCTTCAGCAGCGCGAACGGCTCGCCGTTCATGACGGTATTCAACCGCATCGGGCATATCGCGCAGGCGCCGGCGGGATCGGTGAAGCTGACCCAGGTGGTGGACGACACGACGCCGCCGGTGAGGCGATATGAGCCGGGCAATCCGGATGCGGACGAGGACGGCTATGTGGCGTATCCGGCGATCAATCCGGTGAGCGAGATGGTGGACCTGATGGGCGCGGTGCGGGCGTATCAGTTGAACGCGTCGGCCGTGAGCGCGGCGAAGCAGATGATCCAGGAATCGATCGACATATTGAAGTCCTCGTAAGCAGGGAGCGGAACGATGAGCAACGTAAGTCTAGGCGGAATTCCAAGTTCGATCATGCCGGACGCATCCACGCTGGATGTGGGCGGCGGCGATGCGAGGGCATGAACTTCGGCGATGTGCTGAAGAATGCGGTTGGCAGCGTTGAGACAGGTGAACGACGACGCGGCGGCGCAGGTGAGCAACCTGCTGCAGGGCGGCAGCGGCGACATGAACAGCGTGATGATCGCGGTGGAGAAGGCGGACGTTTCATTCCAGCTGATGATGCAGGTCCGCAACAAGATTGTGAGCGCTTACCAGGACATCGAGAAGATGCAGTTCTGAGGAATGAAAGGACTATGGCAGGATTCAACGACGCAACTGAGCAGGCACAGACAATTCTGGGCGAGCCGCAACCCGCGGGCAGAAGGGCCTCCTTCTGGCCGGAGCTGCGCGCTACGGTAGTGCTGCTGACGCTGTTTGTCCGGCTGATCGGCGCGCCCGACTACAAGCCGCTTTACACCGGCCTGGAAGCGGCGGACGCGCAGACGCTTACGGCGCAACTGGACGCCCAGGGCATTGCGCACGAGACCAGCGCCGATGGCAAGACGATCAGCGTGCCGGCGGACAAGCTGGATGCGGCGCGGCTGCAGACGGCCAGCCAGGGCGCGCCGCACAGCGGGCGGATGGGATTTGAACTGTTCGACAAGATGTCGTGGGGGCAGACGGAGTTCGATGAGAAGGTGACGTACCAGCGGGCGCTGGAGGGCGAGCTGGAGCGGACGATTCAGACGCTGGGCGATGTGGAGAGCGCGCGCGTGCATCTGGTGATGCCGACCGACTCGGTGTTTGCCGACCAGACCAGCGCGGCGCGAAGGCGTCGGTGATTCTGAAGCTTCGCCATGGCAGCCTGTCGAAGGATGCGGTCACGGCGATCTCGCGCCTGGTGTCGGGCGCGGTGGATGAATTGAAGCCGGAGGATGTATCGATCGTCGATGCGGACTCAGACCGATCGCTTGGACTGAAGAGCGACACGCAGGGAGACGGCGAGGTGGCGGAGACAACGCTTACCGCGCGGCTGATCAGCACACTGGAGCCGGTGGTGGGCGTGGACAAGATCCGCGCGAGCGTGAACGTCGATTACGACCAGGGCACGACGGAGGAGAGCCAGGAGAAGTACGATCCGACGGTGAGCGCGGTGCTGAGCGAGCAGAAGACGTCGGACCAGTCGACGACCGGGACCGGGCCGGCTGCCGCACAGAGTGCAACCGGCCTACCCGCGAATGCGCCCGGCGCGGGTGGCGTACCCGGCACGACGAGCAACGTTCCGTCGAAGGAGACGAAGCCTGCGGCGCAGCCCACGCAGACCAGCGGGCAGACCTCGAGTCGGACAACACGCAGTATGGCGTGAACAAGACGGAGATCCACACCATCGAGCCGGCGGGCAAGATCCAACGGATTACCGCGGCGATTCTGGTGGATGACGCGGTGGTGCGCAGCGTGGTGAATGGCAAGGAGACCTTCAAGAAGTACAAGCGGTCGCAGGAAGAGCTGGACAAGATCCAGCAGCTGGCGGAGGCGGCGATCGGTTTCGACGCGAAGCGCGGCGACACGATCAGCGTGCAGGACATGTCTTTCGATTCACCCGTAGTGGGAGCGGACGCTCCGGCCCCGAACTGGACGGAGAAGGTGCAGAAGACGGTGACGGACTATTCGTCGCTGCTGCGGCCGGTGTCACTGCTGGTGCTTTTCATGCTGGCGTATCTGTTTGTGCTGCGTCCGATCCAGAAGCAGGCGCTGGCGCCGGGACAGCCCTATCAGGCGGCGCAGCCGGCGCTGTCCAGCGCTGGGACGGGCAATCGGATGGGCGCAGGATCGGCTGAGATGATCGACGAGACGCGGCGTGCGAAGCAACTGAAAGAGCAGACGATCGAGCTGATCAAGCAGAAGCCGGCGAATACAGCACGAGCGATGCAGGCGTGGCTGCGAGAGGAGCCCTCATGAACGCGCCAGGCACAGTCACAGCTGAGCGGCGCGCGCAAGGCTGCGATCCTGCTCTCGCTGCTGGGAGACGAGCCGGCGGCGACGATGCTGCGCAATCTTCCGGACCGGGACGTGCAGCGGATCACGGATGAGGTCGCGAACCTTGGGCAGGTGCCGTTCGAGGTGACGCTTGAGGTGCTGGAGGAGTACCAGCAGATGATGAGCGCCCAGGACTTTATCGCGGTGGGCGGGCAGGATGTCGCATCGCGTCTGCTGGTCAAGGCGTTCGGAGAGAACGGCGCCAAGGCGATGGTGCAGCGGCTGGCGCGGGCGGAAGAGGTGAGCGAACGAGCTGACTCGCTTGAAGAAGGTCGACCCGCAGCAGCTGGCGCGGTTTCTGGTGGGCGAGCGTCCGCAGACCAAGGCTCTGGTGCTGGGACACCTGGACGCCAAGCGCGCCTCGGCGTTGCTGATGAGCCTGGAGCCGGAGGTGCGCGCCGATTGTGTAAGGCGGCTTGCAACCTGGGCCAGTATTCACCGGAGGTTGCGGCCAAGGTCTCCTCCGTGCTGAACCGAGGTTGCGGTCGGTAGGCGACCAGAGCAAGCAGGCGGAGTCGGGAATCTCGCAATGTGGCAGAGATGATGAACCGGCTGGACGCCGGCTCGGCGCGCGAGATTCTGGACAGCATCGAGCGGGAGGAGCCGACGCTGGCGATCAACATCCGCGACCTGATGTTCCGCTTTGACGACTTTCTTGAGGTGCCGGAGCAGCAGCTGCGCGAGCTGATGAACTCGATCGACAAGAAGACCCTGATGGTCGCGCTGAAGGGCGCGAGCGAAGACCTGCGCAGCCACTTTTATCGCACGATGTCGTCGCGCGCGGTCGAGATGATGAAGGAGGACTCCGAGATGATGGGGCCGGTGCGCGGCAAAGAAGTGGCAAGGCGCAGACGGAGATCGTCGCCATCGCGCGCAAGCTGGAGTCGGAAGGCAAGATTGTGTTGAAGAGCTGAAGGAGAAGATGAGTATGTCCTCTAACGCGGTGTTCGAAGAACGTGGTTCCGCTGCCGGTGGCGGCGTTGGAGTATCGCGACATGGCTGGCCAATCGAACTCCGATGGGGCGGCCAGCCCGAGTGTGCGCCCTGCGATCGCATTGAACAGACGGCGCAGCGACGTGGAGAAGACGGACGAGGTTGCGGAGAGGATTCGTCGCGAGCGCGCAGACGCGACGCAGCAGGCGGAACAGAGGCTGGGTCAGGAGTTTGAGGCGAAGCTGCAGGCGGCGCGCGGGCCCATTGCGTGCGGCGGTGAAGGCCTTTGAGACGCAGCGCACCGAGTACTTTGCGCGGGTGGAGGCGGAGGTAGTGAAGCTGGCGCTCGCCATCGCCGCGAAGATACTGCATCGCGAGGCACAGGTTGATCCGATGCTGGTGGCCGCGCTGGTGCGGATTGCATCGAAAAGATGCGCGAGGGATCGAGCGTGACGGTGCGGGTGAGCCCCGGCCGCGTGCAACGCTGGCAAGAGTATTTTGCGGGGCAGGCGCATGTGGCGCGCATCGAGGTGGTTGAGGACGCGGAGCTGAGCGAACACGATTGCCTGCTGGAGACGGAGCTTGGCGTGGCCAACTTCGGCCTGGATACGCAGCTGAAGGAGGTCGAGCAGGGGTTCTTCGATCTGCTCGCGCTGCGGCCGGAGAGTAAATGAATCGCGCTCTTCTGGCTCCCTACACACACTATCTGGAGACCGGATCGACCCTGCGCTGGAAGGGGCGGGTGAGCCAGGTGGTGGGCAATCTGATCGAGTCCGAGGGGCCGTTCTGCTCGGTGGGCGAGTCGTGCGAGATCATTGGCAGCGGCAGGGCGCAGCTATGCCGGCGAGATTGTCGGCTTTCGCGGATCGACGATGCTGTCGATGGCGGCGGACACGCCGCAGGGAGTACGGTTCGGCGATCAGATCATGACGTGGGGCGCGCGGCCTTCGGTGCGGGTTGGGCCGGGATTGCTGGGGCGGGTAATCGATCCCTCAGGCAATGCGCTGGACGGCAAGGGCGAGTATCGGGCGACCCACTCGGTGACGATCGATGGCTCGGCGCCGCTGCCGCTGGAGCGGGTGCCGATCCGCGAGCCGCTGGGTTGCGGGATCAAGGCGATCGATGCGTTTGTTACCTGTGGCAGAGGACAGCGCGTGGGCATTTTTGGCGGCAGCGGCGTGGGCAAGAGCACGCTGATCGGCATGATGGCGCGCGGGACGGCGGCCGACATGACGGTGCTGGCGCTGGTGGGGGAGCGCGGGCGCGAGGTTGGCGACTTTCTTGAAGTGCTGGGTGAAGAGGGACTGAAGCGCGCGGTGGTGATTGTGTCGACGTCGGACCAGTCGCCGCTGCTGCGGATCCGCGCGGCGCTCTCTGCGACGGCGGTTGCGGAGTATTTTGCTAGCCAAGGGAAAGAATGTGTTGCTGATCGTCGATTCGCTGACGCGATTTGCGATGGCGCAGCGAGAGATTGGTCTGGCGGCGGGTGAGCCTCCGACGGCGAAGGGATATACGCCGTCTGTGTTGAACATGCTGGCGCGGCTGGTGGAGCGCACGGGGAATTTTTCGCAGGGAAGCATTACCGCGTTCTATACGGTGTTGATGGAGGGCGACGACCAGCAGGACCCTGTGGTGGATACGGTGCGATCGCTGCTGGACGGACACGTGGTGCTGGACAGGAACCTTGCGATGCGCAGTCATTATCCGCCGATTTCGATTTTGGACAGCCTTAGCCGACTGATGTCGAGCGTGGTCTCTGCGCAGCATCTGGCGAAGGCGAATGCGCTGCGCATGTCGATGGCGACCTATGCGCGCTCGGAGGACCTGATCCGCATCGGCGCGTATCAGAAGGACTCCGACCCAGCTGCTGGACAAGGCGGTGCAGACGCTGCCCGCGCTGAATGCGTTTCTACAGCAGAGGCCGGAGGCGCACTGCAACTATGCTGAGGCGGTCGATCAGCTGATGGCGCTGCCGAGCTAGCGCCGGCGGGAGAGATCATGGCATTTCGGTTCCCACTTGAGTCAGTGCTGCGCGTACGGGAGAGCATTGAGCGGCGGGAAGAGCGCGCGTTGAAGAAGATCCAGATGGAGATCGCGCGGGTCTCGAACCAGATGGAAGAGCTGAGTGCGGAGATCGCCAAGGCGCAGGGTGAGCGCAACGAGGCATTGCAGCAGCCGATGCCGGCAAGCCATCTACAGGCGATGCTATCGCAGACGGAGTCGGCGATTGCGGCGAGAGAGAAACTTCAGGTCACTCTGCGAGGGCTGGAAGAGCAGCGCAAGCAACAGCTGAAGGTTTACCAGGCGGCACATCGTGACCATGAGACGCTGATCGACATGCGCAAACAGCAGCGGAGTGAGTATCTGCGGGAGCAAACGCGCATGGAGCAGAAGTATCTGGACGATTTGTTTGTAGCGCGCCGCCAACGCGGGTAGATAATCCCCAACAGTTAGCAAGGATAGGGCGGATTATGTTATTGATCTCGTTCTCTCGATATAGGGTGAGTAGGCAATGGTTGCCCAGTTGGTACGGCAACGGTTGCCGGGGTGGGGGATGGGCTTGCCAGTGGGTGGCTGATGGTGACTGCGGAACACACATAGAATCAGCGGATTAGCAGAAGCAGCGGAAGGGCTTGAGGGGGAGCGATTGCTGGCCCGCGACGTGCAGTTAGAGGGGCGTGCGAGTAGCGTCTCTATTGTCGATCCTCAACTCAGCGCCGGCGACGGCGGTACCGAACGGCTCGTTTGGCGCCACCTTTCAGGCGGCAATCTCGGATGCGACGCAGCGGCAGAGCGGCAGCGATTCGGGTGGCGCGGACGCGACACCGGTTCCCTCAGCGGCAGCCGCAGCCAATAACACGGGGAGCGATCAGGGAGAGGAGTCGCAGGCGGTTTCCGGCCAGGGTGTTGGCGGGGCGACGGCTCTGATTCCGGCTGCGAATGGGGTTGTGGCGTGGGCAGGGAATGGTGCTAGTTCAGGACAGATTGCCGCAGCTCAGATTTTGACAGCGGAGAACGTTATTCCGGGTCTTGCGCCAGGTGACGGTGCTTCGGAGCAGCTTGCCTCAGCTCAAGTTGCGAGCGGCGCTGCGAGCAATGTGTCCAGCCAGGATGTGACGGACCAGGTTGCGCATGCAATGCCATATCCGACGATCCAGTTGCCGGTGGCGCGGGCTTATGCCGCTCATGGTTCAGTCACGGCGGACAATGCGGGCGTTCAATCGGGGACATCGACCTTTATTGGGTTGAGGCCGTCTGTTCCAGCAACCGCGACGGGCCAGGTTGCAAACGAGCTGGCGGGCGAGTCGCAGGCGGCTGGTGGCAATGTTGTGGCCGGGACTACATCGACTGCGGCGTTAGCACAGTCCGCGGGTGAAGCGGGGGTTTCGGCCGAGGTGGGTTCGGGTCCGCGGCAAGTTCCAGTTGCTGTCGATGTGACTTCAAGTGCCGTTACGATTTTTGCTGCGAAGGGAGCAGCGGGGCAGACTTCTACTGCAGTTCTTCCAGCGCTCGGCGCGGCGCCGGTTTCTTCTGGTCACAGAAGGAGCGGAGCAGCGAGCGATGTGTCTGGCACAGCCGGCGATGCGTCGCATCGGAGCGCGTCGACCGGCAGCGATCTATCGCAGCCGTCGCAGAGCAGCCTCTCCCAGGTTGCGGCGGCAGCGATGGATCAGGTTGCGGCCGTTCTGCCTCAGCCGACGATTGCGAACCCGGTGGCGCAGTTTTATGCGTCGGCTGGATCCGGTGGAGCTTCCGGTACGGACGTGCGGCGGGGAACGCCGGGTGGCGCTGTCGCGACGCAAGGCACGCAAGCGGGCGTTGCAAACTCTGGCTTTATCTTTCGGGCTCCGCTTACACAGGCAAATCAACTGCCGGTAGGTGCAAATCAACTGCGGGCGACGGCGACTCAACTGCCGGTAGCCGGGACGGTCGCACCAGCTAGCGGCTCCGGACAGGATGCGGGCTCCGCTGCTTCGTCGACTGCAACTTCGATTTCGGCTGAGGTGTCGCGACAGGCTGGTTCGTTGCATTTGAGTATGGCGCCTGCAGGCGCGACCGCCGTGACCGGGAACAATCAGGCCGGAACACAGGCGGCTGCAGCGCAAGCCGGGTATGGACGACGCGCCACCGACGCAGCAGCAGCTGAGCCGGTGGCTGCGGCGGTCGCGCAGTCGGTGGGATCCGCAACGGGGCTGCCGGTTGCCACTGAGCTGCTCAACGCGGCGATGAATCTTCCGGTGGCTGCGGTGTTGCCGAATGGGACGGGGCAGCAAGCTGCGGTAACGACGCAGAAGGACGGGTTGCGGGGAGCGGGGGTTAAGGGTTCGGACGGGACGAGCATCTCTGGTGTGGCTGGCTCGAGTGGGGCTGTCTCCGGCGCGTCCAGAAGCAAGGATGTGAACGGAGCCGGCGACGGCATGGGCAATCTGACGGCGCACGGGGGTCAGAACAATGGCAGTCTTGGCGGAGGCAGCCCGAGCAGCGGTAGCCAGAGCAATGGACAGCCTGCGCCGCATGCAGCAGCCGGGACAACGCCGGTTGGCGCGACGCGCGTTGTGGACGGGCAGGTTTCGCAGGCGATGGCTGTGCCGATGCAGGCGACGGCCCATGTCTCCGCGAGTACGGCGGCTGGTGGCCTCGGTGGATCGCGCGAGGCTCTGGGGCGGAATGATGCGGCCGGGTTGCCGCAGGAGGTTGACGATACAGCGCCGGCTTCGGGCATTAACGCCGCGAGGGTGATGCAGTCGATGGGCGGGACGGAGATGCGGGTAGGGATGCATTCCACCGAGTACGGCGATATTTCGATCCGGACGTCGCTGTCGCCGCAGCAGATGACGACGCAGATATCGGTCGACCACAGCGAGCTTGGGCAGGCGATTTCTGCCCATGCGTCGGGAGTGCAGGCGCGGTTTCAGGAGCAGTACGGGATGCAGTCTTCGATTGAGGTCAACCGCCAGGGCTCAGCGTTATCCGGTGGCTCTGGAGATTCACCTCAAAGAGAGCAGCAAGGCTTTGTGCGTTCGGCGCGGGTTGAGAACGCCGCAGTTTCTACAGAACCAGACGTTGGTCTGAGCCAGCTTGCAATGGTTGGTGCGGACAGCGGGTACAGGTTGGACATCAGGGCATAGTCGAAATTTATTTAGGAGGAAAGCAGATGAACATTCAAGGAATCACCCCGAGCATCTCAGCACCACAGGAGGCGCATGCGGCGAGTACACCGACTACGTCGAGTACTTCAGGCAGCAGCTCGTCGATCAACACGATTGGCACGTCGTCAACCAGTCTTCAGGACACGTTTCTGAATCTGCTGGTGACTGAGTTGCAGAATCAGGACCCCACGTCTCCGGTCGATCCGACGCAGATGGTCGGGCAGATGGTGTCGCTCAACCAGCTGGATCAACTGATCTCCATCAACCAGACACTGAGCAGCCTGGCTCCGTCGAGCACCGCGAGTTCAGGCACGCAATCCTCGGGCACGAGTCCGCTGGTTGCGCAGACTGCGGGGAGTGCGGCGGCCGCAACGCCGTCCAGTCCGCAGGTGGCAGGAGCGAATACCTCCAGCCAGCAGCAGCCGTCGTATGTCCCCACCGTCGACCCCAACGCGCTGATGAACTTGTACGGCAGCGCCGGGACCGCATCCACGAATTAAGGCTTCAACAACTACAGGAGGTAGTTAAATGTCAGCATTTTCGATTCCCTTATCCGGCCTGGAAGCCACTTCTTCCTCGCTCAACACTATTGCGAATAACCTGGCCAATCTGAACACAGATGGCTACAAAGACCAGAGGCTGGATTTCACCGATGTCTTCAATCAGGTGCTGGGAACCTCAGGAAACGGCGACCCGATCCAGACCGGATCGGGAGTGCAGGTGAATGGCACTACGGCGGACTTCACCAACGGCGCGCTGAGTTCGACGGGAGTTGCCTCGAACATGGCGTTGCAGGGCAATGGATTCTTCGTGGTGCAGAACGGGACCCAGACCACTTACACTCGTGCGGGCGACTTCACGGTGAATTCATCGGGACAGCTCGCCACCCCGGATGGCAAGCTGGTAATGGGCTATCCGGCAGTTGACGGCGTGGTTTCGACTTCCGGGGCCCTCGCGCCGATCTCCGTCGACCAGGCGACCACGATCCCGGCGGTGGCGACCACAAGCTTCTCCGCCAATACAAATCTCAACTCCAGTGGCGGGGTTGGGTCGACCTTCAGCACGCCAATCACGGTGTACGACTCGCTGGGCGCGTCGCAGGAGTTGACGATCAACTACACAAACACAGCGACCAACACCTGGAGCTATAACATCACGCTTCCGGCGTGCGGCGACCGGCGTTGCGAACCCGACCACGGTTGCTTCCGGCACGATGACCTTCAACTCTTCGGGGCAGCTGACCTCGCCCACGGGAAGTATCACGGGCATCAACATCACTGGTCTGGCCGATGGCGCCGCGCCGTTGAAGATGACCTGGAACCTGAACGGTACAGGGACGAGCCCAGTCATCACGCAGGCGGATTCGGCGAGCGTAACGGCTGCAACCAACCAGAACGGTTATGGAGTGGGAACGCTTGCGAGCTATTCCGTGCTTCCTAACGGGACGGTACAGGGGCAGTTCAGCAACAACCAGACCCTGGCACTGGGACAGGTGGCGATCGCCAGCTTCAGCAACGTACAGGGGCTGACGCAGACGGGCAGCAGCGACGTATCAAGCGACCTTCGCTTCCGGATCCGCGGTGGTTGGACAGGCAGGGGCCGGCGGTAACGGCACCATTACCGGAGGGTCGGTCGAGGGGTCCAATGTGGACCTGTCGACGGAGTTCTCCAACATGATCATCGCGCAGCAGGGCTACGAGGCTAACGCGAAGGTCCTAACCACGTTCCAGCAGATATCCCAGGCCACCGTGCAGATGCTGACGGCCTAGGCTGATGGAACGATGAAGTTGTTAGCTTACGATTAGAGCCTCCCGCCAGGTCATCCTCCTTCCTGGCGGGAGGCGCCTACCCGCATCCGACTCTCATCGCTGTCTCACCGGCGATAAGAGTCGGCGAGCGGCTTCGTTTTGTCATTAAAAATCCTTCGAAAGAGATACTTAGCCGATGGCAGGCCTGCGCGCGTGGGTCTGCGCTTTCGCGCGTGTCTTCCGGCCCTCCAATTGCATTGAGTCTGGTGAGACCGCTCCGCCCAATTGTTCCTCGCAGCAGACCCGACGCCAGATGCATGGCAAAGGTAGAGGAAGGCGACACGGGCTGAGACCTTGCGAGGGCCGAATGGGCAATGCAGCACTGAAGGTGGAAGAGAAGCCAGTTGAGCCATCCCACATGGTGGCGAAGCCGCCGAGTGGGCAGGCGAAGGACCCGCTGGACAGCATGCCGTGGTTGCCCTGCAACCTGAGCCTCGAGCTGCCGGTGGTTCACTTCACCATCGGCGATCTGCTGACACTGACTCCTGGGTCGGTGATTGCGACCTCCTGCCACCAGACCGGCGACCTGCCGCTGCGAGTCAACGGACTTCTGATCGGCTGGACCGAGTTTGAAGTGATCGACGACCGGCTGGCCGTGCGAATGACGGAGCTGGCATGACGGTAAAGATACGAATTCCTCGATCTCTATTCTCCGGCTCACACCCGGGAATGACTGCATTGGCTGCAGGAGCTGCCGGGCGTGGCGCGACGTTCAGTGCCACGTTGGCCGACTGCATGGATGACTGGGTTGTGCAGGAATCGCCGCGGCGTCCCATGACGACGGGCCGGACGGTTGCGCGCAAGCCGCGCAAGGAAGCCAGTCCCGCAGGGTTGACGCGCGCGTTCTCGTGGCTGCGATCGAAGTATGCGTTGAATACAACCAAGCGGTTGCGCGTCTCGGAGACTGTTTCTCTGGGAGAGAAGCGGTTTGTGGCGCTGGTGTGCGTTGAGGGCCGCGAGTTTCTGATTGGAGGCGGTTCGTCGGGAGTCTGTCTGCTGACGCCGCTGGATGGCGCGAAGAGCGCGCAGTTGGTGTATTCGGCGGAGCAGGGAGAGGCAGAATGACTCTTCGCGGCGTGCTGCGGCGATGCGCTATGTTGCTTTCTATTTTGGGTACGGCCGCGGGCCTGATGGCTGCGGCGACTCCGCTGGCCGCTCAGGCGCGCCTTGTTGTCCCGGGCGTGGAGGGCTCAACGCTTGTTGGCGACCCGATCCGTGCGATGCCCGCGGCTGGCATTGTGCCGACGAAGACTGCGATCTCGAAGACTCCGGCCGCAGGGCCAATTACTTCATCGCCGACGGGCATCAATGGCACTTTGCAGATTCCCGGCGTGAATGGCGGATCGATCCCTTGGTCGGTCATCTTCACACTGACTGCGCTGACGCTGATCCCATCGATTCTGATGTGCATGACGCCCTTTGCGCGTCTTCTGATTGTCTTTCACTTTTTGCGCCAGGCGCTTGGCCTGCAGACCACACCGTCCAACCAGACGCTGATCGGCCTCTCGCTGATCCTGACGTTTTTTCTGATGCAGCCGGTGGCGACTCAGATCTACCAGGACGCGATTGTGCCCATGGAGAGCGGCCAGATCACGGCAATGGATGCGGCCGAGCGGGGCGAGATACCGCTGCGCAACTTTATGGCGCACTATGTGCGCGAGAAGGACATAGCGCTGTTCATTGAGCTGGCCCACGAACCGCATCCCGCGACCATGGATGACGTGTCCATGCGCGTGCTGCTACCGGCCTACATTCTTTCGGAGTTGAAGGCCGGATTCCAGATTGGAACGGTGCTGTTTCTTCCGTTCCTGATCGTTGACATGGTGGTCGCGTCGATCACGACATCGGTGGGCATGCTGCAACTGCCGCCGGTTGTGATCTCCACCCCGCTGAAGCTGCTGCTGTTTCTGATGGTGGACGGTTGGCATCTGCTGATCGGATCTTTGATGAGGAGCTTCCGCTAACGCTATGGACGTCGACCAGGTTGTGTTGCTGGGAAGAATGATGTTGCAGGAGGTGATGATCCTGGTCGGCCCGATTCTGGCGGTCGCGATCTTCGTGAGCCTCACGGTGAATGTGGTGCAGGTGCTGACGTCGCTGCAGGACACCACTGTTTCGACCGTCTCGCGGCTACTGGCTACGGGCGGCGCGCTTTTCTTCATGATGCCGTGGATGTGGCGTCATCTGGTGCAGTACACGATTGGCATGTTCTCCGACTTTCATGGGTATCTGCAATGATCCAGATTCCGGTGCTTTCGATTATCAGCGGTCTGCTTACGATCAGCGTGCGCCTCTCGGGGCTAATGCTGTTTGCGCCATTTTTTGGCAGCGTTGCGATCCCACCGCGGGTAAAGGCGATTCTGGTGCTGGCGATTACCCTGCTGCTGTTTCCAACGGTGGGGCAGAGCATCGGTACACACCCACTTACACAGTGGCCGCTTTTGGTGTTTATGGAGTTTTTGATTGGCATTGGGATGGGAATTGCGACCAATGTGGTGTTCGAGGCAGTGCAGCTTGCGGGGCAGGTGCTGGGCATCCAGATGGGCTACTCGCTGGTCAATATTCTCGACCCGCAGACCCAGGTAGACACGACGGTGGTCGCACTTTTTTACCAGTGCATTGTGATGTTGTTGTTCTTGCGGATGGATGTGCACTACTGGCTGCTGCGGGCGATCGTGAACAGCTTTCTTTATCTGCCGGTGGGTACGACGCACCTGAGCGGCCTGTTCACGATGGCGGTGGTGAAGTCCGTAGGTATGATCTTCGGGCTTGGGGTGCAGATCGCTGCGCCTGTGCTTTCGGCAACGCTGGTGGCCGACATTGTGCTTGGCCTACTGGGCAAGGCCTCGCCGCAGCTGCCGCTGATGCTGCTTGGCCCGGCGGTCAAGAGCTTGCTTGGAATAGTAGTTTTGCTTGCGACGCTGAAGTACTGGCCCGATCTGTTCCATCGTTTGTTTATGAACTCGCTGGAGAACGGCGAACGCTTATTGCATTTGGCACGCTGAGAGACCATGGCTGATTCAAACAAGACCGAACAAGCGACGCCGCGCCACAGGTTGAAGGCGCGGCAGCAGGGTCGCGTTACGCGGTCGCGTGAGCTGACGAGCGCGCTTTCCATGGTCGCGGTGGCGGGGGTCGTCACCCTGACCGCGCAGCAGGCAGCGAACCACTGGACGGCCTTCTTCCGCAATGCGCTGGATTCGGCGGGTACGGACATGATCGAGGCCAACGGGCCCCTGCTGTTTTGGACAAGCGTGGAGACGCTGCGCTGGGTGGTGCCGATTCTGATGACGGCGATGGCGGTTTCGTTGACCGCGGGTGTGGCGCAGGGCGGGTTTGTCTTCGCGCCGGAGGCGCTGGCAATGAAGCCTGAGCGGTTCAGTCCTGCCGGGCGGATGAAGCAGATATTTTCGCTGACGGGTGTGAGCACTACGCTGAAGTCGCTGCTGCCGTTTGCGGCGATTGCTTGGGTGGGGTATGCGTGCATCACGAGCCACTGGCAACAGATATTGGGAAGCACGTTTGTCGATCCGAGAGGGTTTGTAAACCTGGCGAGCGGAATGCTGCTCGAAGTCTGCTGGAAGTCGGGGCTGATCCTATTGGCGTGGGCGGGCATTGACTACCTGCTGCTGTGGGTAAAGAACGAAGGCGACCTGAAGATGAGCCGCCAGGAGATTCGCGAAGAGATGAAGGAGACGGACGGCAATCCGGCGAGCAAGTCGCGAATGCGAAAGCTGCAGCGGCAAAACCGGCGCAAGCAGATGCTGAAGGCCACCGAGACAGCGACAGTGGTGATCACAAACCCGACGCACTACGCGGTGGCGCTGCGCTATGAGATCAATATGCCAGCGCCGATTGTGGTGGCGAAGGGACTGGATGTGCTGGCGGCGAAGATCAAGGAGATTGCGCGCGACCGGGACATTCCGATTATGGAAAACAAGCCGCTGGCGCAGGCGCTTTACAAGGGCGCGGAAGTTGGCGATGCCATTCCGTCCGCACTGTATCACGCGGTGGCTGAGATTTTGGTGATGGTCTACAAGGCCGAGGCGGAGGTAAAGCAGCGCGATGCGCAACGCAGGGCCGCCGCTACTAAGGCTGCTTCTAACAAGCAAGATGAGATGAGGCCGCAGTGAGCAAACAGCCGGGATTGATGACGACACTCCGCGCATCGGGCGATTGGATTATTCCAACCGCGGCGGTTGCGCTGGTGTTTGTGATGCTGGTGCCGCTGCCCAGCATGGTGCTGGACCTGCTGTTGACAGTGAGCATCACTGCGTCTGTGCTGGTGCTGCTGACCGCGATCCAAATTCTGCGGCCGGTACAGTTCTCAGTGTTTCCAAGTCTTATTCTTCTGTTGACGCTGATGCGGCTGTCGCTGGACCTTGCGAGCACGAGACGTATTTTGCTGCACGGCAATGAAGGCACGTCGGCCGCGGGCAAGGTGATTGAGGCGTTTGGCCAGTTTGTGGTGGGCGGCAATTATATCGTCGGCTTTGTGATTTTTATTGCGTTGATTGCGATTCAGTATCTGGTGGTGAGCCATGGCGCGGTGCGCACGGCCGAGGTGACGGCACGGTTCACCCTCGACGCGATGCCGGGCAAGCAGATGGCGATCGACTCGGATTTGAATACGGGGCTGATCAATGCCGACCAGGCGAGGGCGCGGCGCGAGGCGGTTGCGCGGGAGGCTGAGTTCTGCGGATCGATGGACGGCGCGGCGCGGTTTAGCCAACGCGATTCGCTGGCCACGATCCTGATTATGGCGATCAACATCATCGCGGGATTCTTGATCGGCGTATTTCAGCAGGGCATGCCGTTCCAGGAGGCGTTGAAGACCTACACGATTCTGACTGTGGGCGATGGCCTGGTGGCGATCATCCCGGCGCTGCTGGTGTCGGTTGCGGGCGGCATCGTGGTGACGCGCGCGGCGTCTGACCATTCGCTGGGTAAGGACATCGGCAAGCAGATGTTCAACACGGCGCGACCGCTGTGGATTGTGGGCGGCGTGCTGGTTGCGCTGGCGCTGATCCCGGGGATGCCCAAGATTTCCTTCTTCGCGCTGGGCGGCTTGTCCATGTTTGCGGCGTCGAAGATGAAGCCGGCCGCTGCCGCGGAGCCGAGCGCCGACGCCAAGGCCGCAACGGCAAAGGCAGCGGGAACTCCGGCCGTCGATCCGATGGATGCGCTGCTGAAGCTGGACGACCTGATGCTTGAGGTTGGCGTTGGGTTGGTGCCGCTGGTGGACGCGAAGCAGGGCGGACAGCTGTTGGCGAGAGTGAAATCGCTGCGTAAAAATCTGGCGCAGCAGCTCGGCTTTCTTGTGCCGTCCATTCACATCACTGACAACCTTTCATTGAAGGAGCGCGAGTATATCGTTTACCTGCGCGGGGTGGAGATTGCGCGCTGGGAGATGCAGAAGGATCGTCTGCTCGCGGTGAACTCCAACCCCAAGCCAGGCGACATAACGGGGCAGGAGACGCGCGAGCCCGCATTTGACTCGCCGGCGAAGTGGATTACGCCGGACATGCAGGCGCAGGCGATTGCGGCGGGATATGCGGTGGTGGACCACACGTCCGTTCTTGCGGCGCACCTTGCGGAGCTAATCAAGCAGAACGCGCATGACCTGCTGACGCGGCATGAGACCAAGCGGCTGGTGGACCGGCTGGCTGACTCGCACCCGAAGCTGGTGGAGGAGTTGACGCCGAAGTTGATGAGCCTGGGTGAGGTACAGAAGGTGCTGCAGCAGCTGCTGCGCGAGCAGGTTTCGATCCGCGACCTGGGGACGATTCTGGAGGCGCTGGTGGAAGCGGCGGCGATCAACAAGAACCCGGTCAATCTGGTAGAGGCTGCGCGGCATTCGCTGGGACGCGCGCTGATCCGGCCATTGCTGAATGACAAGGGACAACTGAAGGTCGTGACCCTGGACCGCGCGATTGAAGAAGAGTGCGCACGTACGTCGTCACAGCAGCAGCCGAGTGCGGGCGGAGCGATGCAGCTGTCGGTTGCGCGCAGAGTGCTGGACGGCCTGCGAACGATGCTGGGCGACCAGGTTGCGACGGCGCCGCCGGTGCTTCTGTGCTCCTCTCCGGGACGGTTTTACCTGAAGCGTTTGCTCGAGCCATTTATTCCCAAGATTGTGGTTATCTCGCCATCGGAGATTCCTCCGATGACGCAGGTGCAGTCGCTGGGGTCGGTGGGATGAGATTAGTTTTTTCCAGGGTCAATGAGGTGAACGTATGACGCAAGCAGAAGTGGCCTACAAGAAGAGCGCGGAGGATGTGGACGATCACAATGATCTTGTGATGCAGGAGCTGCCACAGGTCTACTACATTGCCGCGAGAATTCGCGAGCGGCTGCCGCAGCATGTCGAGCTTGAGGACCTGGTGAACGCCGGCGTGATCGGTTTGCTTGAGGCGAGCCGCACGTTCGATGTCTCAAAGAACGCGCAGTTCAAGACGTTCGCGAAGTTTCGCATCCGGGGCGCGATTCTGGACAGCCTGCGCGATGCGGACTGGGGCTCGCGTTATATGCGCAGGCGGGGGCGTGAGATCGCGGAGGCGACCGCGCAGTTGGAGGCAAGGCTGGGAAGACGTCCGTACGACACGGAGATCGCGGAGGAGATGCAGTTGGACATCGACCGATTTCGCAAGATTGTGCAGCAGCTGGATGGTCTCCACCTGACCGGGCAACAGGTGGCGGTATCGAACGAGCGGTCGGATTCGTTGGATGTGATTGAGTCTGCCCCTAACCTAAGCGATCCGGACCCATTCGATCTTTGTCTGAAGGGCGAGATGAAGGTGCATCTATCCGAGGCCATCTCCAAGTTAAGCGAGCGCGAGCAACTGATTATTTCGCTGTATTACCGCGAGGAGCTGACGATGAAGGAGATTGCCGAGGTGGTAGGGCTAGCGCTTTCACGGGTTTCGCAGATATTGCAGGCGACGATGAACAAATTGAGGGTATCGCTTGCGCATGTTCACGAGCGGCCCCCCGCGCCGAGCGCAATCGCAGGAGGACACATTGGCGCATAGTCAAGAACAGGCCGCATCTAATTCGAGCACACAGGTTGCAGGGGGCAAAGCGCCCGTAGTGCATCCGTGCAACTTCCGCTCCTCTGGACGCATGTCCAATGAGAATGCCCGCGCATTGACCGCGATACACGAGACGTTTGCGCGTAATCTTGCCGCCTCGCTGGGTGTCTACATGGGCGGCGAGCCGGCGGTGAAGCTACTGACGCTCGATCAGCTGCCGGTCAAGGAGTACATCGCGGGCATTCCGGGATTTAGCTATCTGGCTCCTTTTACCCTCAGCTCGGGGGATGGGGCAGTCATCGTGGAGATCGATGTCGATCTGGTATTTCCGCTGATCGACCTGCTGCTGGGTGGGGCCGGCGCCGCGAGCCATGATGTTCGCGAGCTCTCTGAGATCGAAGAGGAGATTATGCAGGAGCTGACCTCCGTGATTGTGCGGCAGGCGGAGTCGGCATGGAGTATGCCCGCGATGTCGCTGGTTGCCAATCGGCACATTGAGCCCAGTGACGTGGCTGAATACTGTCCGGCGAGCGAGAAGCTCACGTTGGTCAAGCTGGAGATTGAGGTTGCTGGCTTGACCGGTGTCATCCAGGTAGTGTTTCCTGCCTCGTTTGCAAACAGTCTGGTCGCGCAGACCAAGCAGGACCAGCCGGGGAAGAAGGGGAAGGTGCGGCAGTTTCCGACGGTCAGCATTCGCGAGCGCATTCTGGATTGCGACTTCGAAATTGCGGCCGATCTTCCGGGAATGAAGGTGACGGTGCGCGACCTGGTAGGGCTACAGCCCGGCTGTGTACTGAGGCTGCGCGCTCCGGTGCGCAATCCGGGAATGCTGACTGTGGGCGGGTGCGAGATTTTCGAGGCGGTGCCAGTAAGAAACGGCACACAGAAGGCAGCCCAGGTGGGTCTGCGGGTTCAACCAACGAGCTGGGGAAAGGAATAGAAAATGGACAATCAGGCCAATAAAAAAGCAGCACGTGGGTTTGCGGAGGCATTGGCGAAGTCGCTCGCGGAGCCGCTAACACAGGCGGTGGGATCACCCTGCAAGATCAAGGTGCTGGATAGCCCGGACCTGAGCACGCGTCAGGAGCGGCCGGTACACTATCGCATCACGGCGGAGGGCGCGCTGCGCGGCCAGTGCTTCGTTGAGCTCTACGAGGCGCAGGTTGCTGAACTTGGCGCGAAGATTCTCGGCCAGAAGGCGGGCGCCTTCAGTGACGCGCACACCGAAGCGGTTGGCAAGGCTGTCTCCTCGGCGATGAAGGGACTTGCTGCAATGCTTTCGGCTGAATATGGCGCGGTCAGCTTCGCGGTGGACCAGGTTGCAGATATGGCCTTTGGCGGAATGCTGGTGGAGCCGCTGGATATTACTGTGGGCGACGGGCCGGAGATACCGGTGCATCTGTACTTTGAGGGGCAATTCCTCGCTGCTCTCTCCGCTGTCGGACCGACGAAGCGAACAGCGGACACGGTCAAGGGAGCCGTCGATCCGCTGAATCTGAAGTTGGTGATGGATGTCGAATTGAATGTGTCGCTGCGGTTTGGACAGAGCCAACTGCCGCTGCGCGATGTGCTCGAACTGACTAACGGCTCGGTGATTGAGCTGGACCGCCAGGTGGACGAGCCCGTGGAGCTGCTGTTGGACGGCAAGGTGATTGCATTGGGCGAGGCGGTGATTGTGGACGGCAACTACGGCTTGCGAGTGACTGAGGTCCCGCAGCCGATCGCATCGCATTTGAATTATTGATTCGAGGAGAGGAGTAACCGATGAAACTGTCGCTTGGCTCGATACTGCCGGGATCCGACCGCGGATGGAAGACTGTGTACCCGGTCTGCGGATTGGCATCGTGCAGCAGCAAAACTGCGATGCGCAGTGCCAGGAACCGCACTGGAATTGCAGTGGATCGGGTATGGTACTGCGGCGTGGACTGCTTTGCTGTGGCCGCGCGCAACCGCTTCAGGGCTTTCCTGAAGGCGAATGTTGTTGAGATGCCGCATGTCCCGCGAAGGTCGATTGGCCTGGTGATGTTATCGAAGGGCACGATCACCAGTGAGCAGCTTCAGTTTGCGTACGAGCAGAGCCACATGCGGGGAGAAGAGCTGGAGGCTGCCTTGGTGCGGCTTGGATTTGCGAGCGAGCGGCAACTTGCCGCGGCGAGGGCGGCACAGTGGGGATGTCCGGTGCTTGGGCAGGACGGCGTTGGGCAGACGGTTGAGGCTGACATTCCGCCGACGCTGCTGGAGGCGTACTCCGCTGTTCCGATACACACTTCGGTGGCCGCGAAGCGCATGGTGCTCGGGTTTGTCTATCGCGTTGAGCACAGCCTGCTGAACTCGCTGGAACAGATTACGGGGCTGCGGGGGGACCCCTGCTTTGTTACTCCGGCGGAGCGCGTGGAGCAGATGCTGCGCCTGACACACGATTCAAACTGCGAGGAGATCGTCTTCGACGATCCGTATACGCCGGCTGCGATGGCGAACAACGTGGCAGGCTTTGCGTTGGAGGTCAGCGCCGGCGAGGCCCGCTTTGCCTACTGCCGCAATTTTGTCTGGGCGCGGCTTACGGGAAAGCGGCAGAGGCTCGATGTGCTCTTCCGGACCGGCAAAGCGAAGCAATTGGGGAGACAAGAGGATCTTCGGCTTCCCCAGCAGAGACTGCGCGCCATAGGCTAGGGCAGGGGAGTGGCGAAACCTTCGACTTACTGAGTTTAGGGAGGTATACCCTCAGAGGCAAAATCCTCGAAGGTGAATAGCGAACGCAAAGAGCCAATACAGAGATTCTGGCTGCGCCAGAATGACGGCAATTGAGGGGCATTGGCTCTATAGCAAAGGGCATTCTGCACTAGAAAACGGGGAGGCAGTGGCCGATATCTGTGTGCAGGTGACGACACAGTGCAGAACAAGAACGCCCTCCCTAACTTTATACGACGCAATCCGCTGACCGACCGTCAGCCCGTGCAGATTGACTCTGTACAGGATTATCCGGATGTTCCGGTCCTGCCTGAGACGATGCTGTTCCTTGACCTTTTGGTGCAGGAGCCGTGCATCAATCTGCGCGAGATGTCGCAGCTGGTGCTGGCGGACCTGGGAGCCACGCTGCAGATCCTTCGCCTGGCTGGCCGTGAGTTCGGAAACGCCGAGGGGCGTCCGGTGCGCATGGAAGACTGCATCTCCGACCTGGGCGTGATGGAGTGTCTGGATGCGGTTTCGCGAAAGATGCTTCCGCGCGACAACAACCAGCATGAGATTGCCGAGCTTTGGGCCCACGCGCGTGAGATCGCGCACCACGCACGGCTGATCGGCGAAGACATATTCGATGTGAACCCGGAGGAGGCATATCTTGCCGGGCTGCTGCACATCATCGGGCTGCTTCCAGGGCTGCTGGGATGGAGGAAGACGGGCGCGAACGATGGGCTGCTGGTGGGCCTGATGCTCTCCAAGAAATGGTGCCTGCCGCACTGCGTGACCGAGCTTTTCAGCGAGATCCATCCAATTGGGTACGCGACCCGCTTTCAAGGGATTGTGCGCAAGGCCCACGTGAATGCTGGGCAGACAACGATCCCGTGCCCGCTGGACAGCGGTGTCCGGCTGACCCTGGTGGAGGACTACAACCCTCCGGACCCGTCGACGATTCAGTAGATTTTGCGTATTTCCGAGCCCCGGCGCGGATTGTCTTCCGATGAGAGAGGCGACCGGGAGGGTGTTGGGGGTGGGAGGCCTGGGTGCGGCTCTCATGGAAAGCTCATCGAAATTGACTGTTTGGCAGTGATTTAAGCCTCGACTGGGCAAACTCTGCCGGTTTGGAATGGCATGCGTCGTGCATTGTCCTAGTCCCAGAGGCTTCTATGGACAGTGGATTTTATGCCGCGTGCACTGCGTTGGTGTCCCGCACGCAGGCGTTGGATACGATTGCCAACAATCTGGCCAATGCCAGCACCGTCGGATACAGGAACCAGCACAATATATTCAGCTCCGTGCTGGAAGAGGCCGGTGGCGCGACGGGCGGCGCTGTCAATCAGGCGATCAATAACTATGGACTGCTGAGCGGGACCTCCTTGGATGAGACCCAGGGGACGCTGCAGAAGACAGGCAATGACCTCGACGTCGCCATTCAGGGGCCGGGGTTTTTCAGCGTTAAGACCGCAGCCGGCGAGATGTACACGCGCAACGGCAGCCTGCAGGTCTCCGGCAAGGGACAGCTTGTGACTGCGGCGGGCGACCCGGTGCTGGGCGCAAAGGGGCCCATCTCGCTGCCTCCGGGCTCGGTTTCGATCAGCCCCGACGGAACGATTTCATCGAATGGCGCGGTGGTGGGGCAAGTTGAAGGTGGTTGAGTTTCCAGCGGGGACGGAGCTGAGCAGCGAAGGGCAGAACTATTACAGCGCGCCGCCAAACACCACGGCGAAGGCCGCTACCAGTTCCACCGTGCAGCAAGGGATGCTCGAGGGCTCCAACGTAAACCCAGTCAGCAGCATGGTGGAGCTGATCTCCGCGCAGCGATCGGCTGAGATGATGCAGCGCGCGGTCAGCATGTTCAACACCGAGATCGATAAGACCGCAACCCAGGAACTTCCCAAGATTAGTTAAAGGAGCCTCAATCATGTTTCATGCCCTCTACACAGCGGCCAGCGGTATGACCGCCCAGCAGATCAATCTCGACAACATCGCGAACAACCTGGCCAACGCCAGCACCTCGGGCTTTCAATCGCGGCGTGTGCAGTTTTCCGATCTGCTGTATCAGAGCGAAGTGATGCCGGGTTCGGCGGCGACGCAGCAGACCACCGTCTCTTCGGGTCTGCAGATTGGACTTGGCACGCGTCCGGGCAATACGGAGATCATCCAGACCCAGGGCGACCTGAGCAGCACGGGCAATCCACTGGACTTCGCGATTGAGGGCACAGGATTCTTTCAGGTTCTGCTGCCGAACAACCAGACCGGGTACACACGCGCCGGTTCGTTCCAGACCAACGCGCAGGGCACGCTGGTGACCGCGAACGGCAATGCGCTGCAGCCGGCGATCACCATCCCCGCGAACGCAACCAATGTGACGGTGGGCAGCGACGGCACGGTGAGCGTTACTCTGCCGGGCCAGACCAATGCGTCGCAGGTTGGGGTGCTGCAGCTGGCGACCTTCGCCAACCCGGGCGGGCTCAACAGCGTGGGCAACAACATTTATCTGGCGACGACCGCATCGGGCGATGCAGTGGTGGGTACGCCGGGCGGCTCGGATGGCCTGGGTACGATCCAGCAGGGAATGCTGGAGCAGGCGAACGTAAACATCGTCGATGAGTTTGTGAACATGATTCTGGCGCAGCGCTCGTATGAGTCGAACTCGCGAGTGGTGAAGGCGGCGGACGAGATGCTTCAAGGGTTGAACCAACTGTCCCAGTAATGGATCGCGATGAAGAGATATAGATACATCTCGCTTGTGATTGGCTTGGCTGCCACGGCGCTTCCCGCGTTGGCGGCGACGGCCCGCGTCGCGATCAACCCGACGCAGGTTGCGGGCGCGATCAGCAATGCCGGGATCAAGATATCTCCGGAGCAGGTGACGCTGCTGGCGGATGTCGTTGCGAACCAGGCAGACCCCACGCTGGTGGTGGAGTCGATGGAGCGCTGGGGTGACAATCGCATGAAGGTGCGCATGAACTGCGCCAATTCGGAGTGCCTGCCTTTTTTCGTTGCCGTGCAGTGGGGACAGAACGAGCCTACGCCTGCAGCGTTTACTAGTCACGGCGGAGTTGGCGCGAGCGCCTCAAAGCCGATTGTGCTGCATGCCGGCTCGACCGCAACCCTGATTCTGGACAGCGACCACGTCCACATTCAGCTTCCTGTGATTTGCCTCGAGAGCGGCGCCGTTGGCCAGACGATTCGCGTCTCCAGCCTCGACCACAGGCAGACCTTCACCGCTCAGATAGGCGATCCAGCTGCATTGAAAGGCACGATCCAATGACGATCAAGAGCACAATCCGGCTGCGTTATCAGTGGGTGGGAGTCTTGCTGCTGGCAGCCGCGCCATTCGCCCAGGCGGTATTTCCGCTTTTGAAGAAGTCGAAGCCCAACCCCGATCAGGTTCGTTTGGACTATATCTCGCGGCTGCAGCAGCAGGATGTTCATCCCGCCGATGGCAGAACGGTGGGCAGCTTGTGGTCGCCGAGCAACACGCTGGGTGATCTCTCCACCGACTACAAGGCGCGCAAGCTGAATGACACGATCGGGATATCTGGTTGCGGTGCAGACCACGGCAGCGCAGACCGGCAACTCGAGCTACCAGCGGACGGTTGCGACCAGCTCCGCCATCACCGGGCTGCCTGGGTCGATCAATACGAATCCTTTCAATCCGCTGTTCAATGCCAACTCGGCCACGCAGTTGAAGGGGGCAGGCGCGACGGATTCGAACACGACATTCCAGACCGCATTGACCGGGCAAGTGATTGCCGTGCTGCCCAGCGGCAATCTGGTGGTGGAGGCGCAGCGCAAGATCTTTATGAACAACCAGCACGAGGATGTGACCGTGCGCGGCGTGGTGCGGCCGAACGACATTGGGCCAAGCAATACTGTCTCCTCGGCCTCGCTGAGCAATCTGGAGATTGAGATGAAGGGCAAAGGTATTATCGCGGACAGCACGCGTCCACTCAACCCGATTACCAGGGCCATCCTGTGGCTCGTTGGATTTTGAAAAACTTGATGAAGAATAAGACTACGCATCGCAATACCCGGCCTGCCTCCCTCGTCCTCACTCTGCTGACGATTGCCGTCCTTGTGTTGCCTGCGCCCAGCGCGCTCGCGGACGAGACCGACCATCGGGTGCTGGTGCGCGACATTACCAGCATTGAAGGCGTACGCGAGAACATGCTGGTGGGCTATGGGCTGGTGGTGGGCCTGCGCGGAACGGGCGACCGGCAGCAGACGATCTTTACGGTGCAGACGCTGGCAAATGCCATGCAGAAGATGGGAGTGTTGATTACTCCAAGCACGGTCGTGGTGAAGAATGTCGCGGCGGTCTTTATCACGGCATCTCTGCCGCCGTTTTCGCGGCCGGGATCGAAGCTCGACGTGACGGTTTCGTCGGTGGGCGACGCGCAGAGCCTTGAGGGCGGAGTGCTGCTGATGAGCGCGCTGCACGGGCCGGACGGACAGATCTATGCGGAGGCGCAGGGGCCGCTGGTGATGGGCGGCTACTCGGGCGGCAGCGGCGCGAACCGCAAGGAGGTGAATGCGGCCAATGTTGGCCTGATCCCACAGGGCGCCATGGTTGAGCGCGATACCTCGGTCGATCTGAGCGGCTTTAAGACCGTGTCATTGCTTCTGCGCAATCCCGACTTTACGACTGCGACCGATATCGCGGACGCGGTGAACCATGAGTACGGCCGTCCGGTTGCGACCGCTCTGGACAATAGCCGCGTGGACATCGACGTGGCCCAGGCCTCGGCGCAGTCGGTCTCAACGCTGATCTCGCGAGTGCAGAACCTGGTGCTGAACGTGCATACGCCGGCGAAGATCATTATCAACGAGCGCACGGGGACGATTGTGATGGGCGGCGACGTTAAGCTTTCGCCGGTCTCGGTAATCCACGGCAACCTATCGATCCAGGTGGTAACTGCCTACAACGTTGCCGGCGTTGCCCCGATCAATCCGGCTCCCGGTGCTCCCGGGGACAAGCGGAAGGGCGACGCTCCGGAGCAGGTGCAGCCGATCGTAGTGCCAGAGACGCACGTGGAGACTGACGATGAGGCTGCCCAGACCATGCGGCTCGACGAGGGAGCGAATGTCGACCAGCTGGTGAATGGACTGCATGCGATCGGGACCACGGCGCATGACGTGGTTGCCATCCTTCAGGCGATTCGGGCCGAGGGTGGGATGCAGGCTGAATTGGAGGTCCAATAATGGGCGCTATTGGTTTTGGTTCGTTGGCGGCGCAGACCAGCGTGCTGCAATCCAGCGAGGACCGGATGATTCAGTCGCTCAAGGAGCCGAAGAGTGTGACCGATGGCGCGAAGATCGACAAGGGCGCAAAGGAGTTTGAGGCGGTCCTGGTGGGCAGCTGGCTGCAGCAGGCGCAGGAGTCGTTTGCGACAGTACCGGGCGCCGATGACGACCAGGACCAGGATGTAGGCCGCGGTTCGATGATGAGTTTGGGCGTCCAGACGCTGGCGACCTCGATGGCGAATACGGGGGGTATCGGGATTGGCACGATGATTGCTAAAGCGATGCATGCTGCTGCTGACAAGGCAAATGGCACGACTGAGCCTCCGCCGACACCCCAGCAGCCGAAGGTAACCACCGAAAAACGCGGGGGATTGGACTAGACTTTTGTGTGATATGTGCCGATAGTGCCAGCGGCGCAGTTTGAAGGTTCCAAGGAGGCGGGATGAGGATCGATCTATTCAGTTCGACGGCGAGTGAGATCGCCAACGAGAAGGACGCGAAGCAGGTCGGCGCGCAGAATGCAGCGGGGCCGGGCCAGCGGGTCAGCGCGGAAGATCGGACCACGCTCACCTCGGACACGACCTCGGTGGGCACTTTGGTCAGCGCCGCTCTCAGTTCGCCGGAGATTCGCCAGGACAATGTGGCTAGCTTTGCGTGCGGCCGTGAACAGCGGGCAATACCAACTCGACCCGGCAAAGATCGCCGCGTCCATCATCGATGAGCAGGCCTGACGATCGGCGGCGAAGCTGACTGCCTGAGGCGCTCACAAGGAAGTGCGAAGCATGTATACCGCGGGCGTTCTAGATCGAGAGCTGAAGGCCGCGGAGTATCTACAGTCGATGCGTGACTTGGCCCACGAGTTGGAGCGGGCGATGCAGGCCATCGCGAGCAATGCGCTAGCGGATTTTGAGGAGAGCATCACGGCCCAGCAGACGCTCTCCTGCCGGCTTGGCGAGATCGCCAGGGAGCTCAGCGCTCCGCTCGAGGCACGGACGGAAGGCATGGAGACACGGCTCGACAACGATATGACACAGCAGATACAGGATGCGTCGGGTGTGTTGCAGAAGCTGAATCTTCGCTATGCCGCTTTGTTGCAGCACTCCAGCCGGTCGGTGGCGTTGATGGCTTCGCTCTTCAGTTCGTTCAAGGGACAATTTCAGGAGGCTTCTGGCCCCAGGTTGAAGCATCAGACCTGGTCCTGCCAGATGTGACTGCCATGGGCGGATTGAACACAACGTTGTTGATGGGGATGCAGGCGCTGGAAGCGACGCAGGGCGCGCTCGCAGCCACGAGCAACAACATCGCCAATGCCAATACTCCGGGATATACGCGCGAGGTGCCACAGTTCAGCGAGAATGAGCAGAGCGTTTCCGGTTCCGACGTGAGCGGCGGCGGGGTCTCGCTGGAGGGCTTGCAGAGCGTTCGCGATGAGCTGCTGAATCTGCAGATCCAGCAGCAGACTTCGTTGCAGAGCAGCGTGGACATGCAGTCCTCCACGCTGCAGCAGATCCAGAGCTACTTTTCGTCGACCTCGGGCGACGACATCTCCAGCGAGCTGGCTGCGTTTTCCAGCAGTCTGTCACAGCTCTCTGCCACCCCGACCAGCGCGGCGGCGCAGCAGGGCGTGATCTCCTCCGGTCAGGACCTGGCGAACGCTTTCAACAACACGGCGAACGGGCTGACCAGCGCGCAATCCTACGCCGATGGGCAGGTGACGCAGACGGTGGCGCAGATCAACTCGCTGACGCAGCAGATTGCGCAGCTGAACGGGCAGTTGGCGCAGACCTCTACGACCGTGAACGACGGCGGCACCGTAGAGGACCAGCGCGACCAGTTGGTGCAGCAGCTCTCCACCCTGACGGGAATCTCCATTACGCAGAGCAACGATGGAGAGACGATTACCACGGGCAACGGGACGCCGCTGGTGATGGGCTCGCAGAGCTTTACGCTGCAGACGACGACGGGCAGCAACGGGCTGCAGCAGGTGCTCGACTCCAACGGGCAAGAACATTACCGCTTCGATCCAGGGAGGCGCGCTGGGCGGAGCGATTCAGGTGCGCGACCAGACGATCCCCGGGATTTTGACGCAGTTGAACACGCTGGCCAGCCAGTTTGCCACCGCCTTCAATGCGGCACAGGCGAAGGGCTTCGATTCGAACGGCAATGCGGGGCAGAGTTTCTTTTCCGTGCCTGTCAACCCGGCGAATGCTGCTTCTGGGATCAGCGTATCGATCTCCAATCCTGCGCTGGTTGCGATCAGCTCGGATGGGTCGGCGGGCAGCAACGGCAATGTGGCGAACCTCTCCGCGGCGGTCAATGGAGCGTTACCCTCGGGCAGCACGCCAGCGAACGCCTATGCGAGCGTCGTCTTTCAGGTAGGTACCGCGGCCTCGAATGCGACCGCGCAATCGACTGCGATCGGATTGAACCTGCAGCAGCTCACCACGCAGCAGGGTTCGGTTTCGGCCGTGAGCACCGATGAAGAGGCCACCAACCTGATTCGATTCCAGACCGCCTACGAGGCGGCCGCGAGGATCGTCAGCACGATTCAGCAGCTCAATACCGTGACCCTGAACATGGGCACCAGTGGAGGTTACTGACCGCTATGCGCGTTGATCCAAACATGGTCCCGGACATGCTGGCGGCGATTCAACAGAGCCAGACGAGTCTGAATACGGCGTTGGAACAGGTGGCGACGGGCAAGAGCGTCAATGTGCCCTCGGACAACCCGTCCGCCGCGGCCAGCATGGTGCATAACACGATCGAGACCGCGGCGGTCGACCAGTACACGCAGAATGTGAGCGGCGTGCTCTCGACGGTGCAGACGGCGGATTCCGCGCTGAGTTCGGTGGTCTCGTCCCTCACGCAGGCGGTGTCGCTGGGCACGGAAGGCGCCAACGGCACCAGTTCCTTATCCAACCAGCAGGCGATTGCGGTGCAGGTGCAGGGCATTCTTTCCAGCGTTCTTTCGCAGGCGAATTTGTCCTACCAGGGTGCGTACCTGTTTGGCGGAACTGCGAGCACCGCTGTGCCGTACACGGTCAACTCGGCGTCGCCTTCCGGCTACACGTATAACGGCAACAACAACGTGAATTCTGTGCAGGTTGGCGATCAGATGAACGTCCAGGTGAACCTTCCGGGCAGCCAGATTTTCTCCAACTCCAGCGCGAATGTTCTGGGGTCTTTGACCTCGCTGGTCAGCGCGTTGCAAAGTGGGAGCACATCTGCCATCAGCACCGCGACCAATGCGGTAAGCACTGCCCTAAGCTACGTGAGCCAGCAGCGGGTGTTTTACGGCAATGCGGAGAGCCAGCTGAACTCGCAGGAGACCTACCTACAGCAAGAGACTGTGAGCCTCGCGTCGCAGCAGAACTCGCTGGTGGGTGTTGACGAAGCTGCCGCGGCGACGAACCTGAATCAGGCTGAGACTGATAACAGCGCGGCGCTTGCGGCCACGGCCAAGGTGCTGCCAACCACATTGTTGAATTATCTGGCTCCTCCGAACTAATCTCCGCTGATTCGTAACCTTAGGAGTTTCTGATCGCGCTTTCCGGCGAGGGCTGCCCTATGAAAGGACTTGGGTAAGGGCCCTTGCTACGCGGTCCACAACGGAATGCCAGTCAGCGGGTGCTGGCTGGCGGAACAGACGCATGCCCGGGTACCATGGGCTATCTTCGCGTTCCAGCAGCCAGCGCCAGTCAGGCGCGAATGGCAGAAGGAGCCAGGTGGGTACGCCGAGTGCGCCAGCGAGGTGGGCGGTCGAGTTGTCAATGGTGATGAC
Source organism: uncultured Acidobacteriaceae bacterium (assembly GCA_963808025.1). Classification (GTDB taxonomy): domain Bacteria; phylum Acidobacteriota; class Terriglobia; order Terriglobales; family Acidobacteriaceae; genus Edaphobacter. Next base: position 292,865 of record CAWEEI010000003.1, read on the forward strand.
AAGATCCATGGCGGCGATCTGCGCGGCAAAGCTATCGATATTTGTGAGCTGATCGATCTCAGTGTCGATGAGGAGTGGAGCGTTGGCTGCCGCTGCCTGTGACTGCAAGGCGCCGTGGTCTCCGTACTGCAGGCTAATCCATCGAATGTCAGGAATGGCAAAGAGCGGAGCGAGCGCGGAGAGATCGATGGAGCGGGTGGGGCCGGACTGCTTGTTTTTCGTGTGCCATGCAAGGCCTACCAGCCTTCGGCCATCTCGATAGCGGTCGCGCAGAGTTGCCTTCGCCGCTGGATCTGCGATCAGGTATGGCGAGGTGGTGCTTGCAAAGGACTCGGGCGAGGTGCGGAAGAGGCTGGGAAGGCTGCCGCTGGGAATCTGTGCTGCGATATTTTCTTGGGAGGGCCTTGCAGCACCGAGGCCGGAAACGACTTCCGCCGCAGGGAACGAGCGGGCGAAGAGGGGTTGAAGTCGTGTGTCGCAATCCAGTACGCAGCGGGTTCCAGTGTGCAGGGCATCGGGGATGAGTCCGGCGAACATGATCTCGTCGCCGATGCCTTGCTCGCCCCAAATAAGCACACGGCCGGAGGCGAGCGGCCGACCACCCCAGCGCGGCTGCGCATAGGTGCGTCTGGGTGTATCGAATTCCTGGGTCTGCCAGCGACGTTCGAAGTTGTGCCAGCCGGCGGCGAAATCGCCCTTCAGGAGCAGCGCTCTCGATTCAGCGACTGCCGCATCGGCGAGTTCAGGGTTGAGTGCGAGAGCGCGGCGATAGCAGACGAGAGCGGAGTCCACGTCGCCCTGGGCCCTGAAGATATTTCCCAGGTTAAGGTGGGCCTCGGCCAGATCCGGCTTGAGCAGCAGCGCACGCTGGTACGATGCACCGGCCTCCCGGAGTTTGCCCTGTGCCTGGAGGACGTTTCCGAGGTTGGAATGGTACGAGGCGGCATTGCCATTGGCTGCAATGGCCTGGCGGATGAGGCTGGCCGCGGTCTCTTGATCTCCTGTCTGGTGGGTGATCATTCCCAGGAGATGCAGGCTATCGGCGTGGCGAGGGTCCAGCGCAAGGATTTGCCGATAGATGCGCTCAGCCTCGTCCAGTCGTCCGGCCTGGTGATGGCGCAGGGCCTCGGCCACCTTTGCGCCGGGCACATAGGCCGGAGTGTCGCTCAAGGACGGACGTCTCGTTCGCGCAGGCAACGGAAGGTCAACTTGAACGAGGCGCCGGCGGGCAGGAGGGGATATATATAGTTAAGGGGCAAGCGATAGCTTTCCGGATTTCCCGTTACTTTGTCTACTTATTGCATAATAATTCTCTTAATAAATTCTGGGCCCGCCGATGAACCCGCTCCGTCATAGGATTTGCGACTTGGGCATCGGTAACACGGTTTTATGTGTTCTTCGAGTACTTCGAAGGAGAGTGCCATGCGCGTCCACGGCAACCAAATCGATTCCAACATCGACTTGAACGGGCTCTATGCTGCCGCGAAGACCGAGGCGAAGCTGGAGGCGGAGCGTATACGTAAGAAGCTGCGGATCGCCGGGATGGCGGGCGAATCTGACGATGCCGACTGTGTGGTGAGCCTGAGCGGCGAGGGTGCGCCCGGGCAGGAGGCGAGCCAGCAGGAGGGCCGGAATGAAGGTCAGGGTGAGGGCGAGGAGAAGAAGGATGAGGCAGAAGGCGGCGAGAAGCCGTTTTCCGGGTGGGCGTGAGTTGCTGCGCCGGTTTTAGGGCGTAGTGACGAGGACGTAGCGATCGGTGGTCTCCCAGCGCATGTGAAGTTCAGTGGAGGTGGGGGTGGTGTTCTCGAAGGAGAGGCTCATGACCTCCTGCGGTGCGTCCATTGGCTTGGCCTTCATCGGAGTGCGGCCGAGGTCCATCGAGGGCGTGTAGGTGAGGCCCCACTGGCCGGTCTGGTTGTTGATGATGAGCAGCCAGGTGTCTGCACTGGGCAGCGTGTAGAGGGTGTGGGTGCCGGCGGGGACGAGCAGGTCGCCGAACTTGAGCGGGACTGAGGTGATGAGTGTGGTGGCGGGGTTAGCTCCGGTGCGCCAGATTTTGCCGTAGGGGACGAGCTCGCCCATGATCTTGCGGCCGCGCATGTGGGGCGTGTTGTAGTGGATGTCGATGGTGCCGCCGCCGAGGGTGACGTTGGCGATTGCGGGCGGGCTGGGGAGTGGTGCTGCGGCTGGGGCGCTGGTTACCGCAGGGGGTGCGTTCATTTCAGGTTTGCTGGCGGGTTCGGATTGCGCGCGGATGCGTGTGGGTGCGAGAGCGGCGAGGAGCGCCAGACAGACGAATGCGGCGAGGGTGCGGTGCGGAGCGGTGCGCGAGATTTTGGCGGGGAAGGTCATGCCAGAGATGCTCGGCGATGGTGGGGACGGCTGTCAAGCGCGGGCATGGGTTTGGAGGCGGGCCATGCTACGCTTTAAGGTGCGCGCCCGTAGCTCAGCTGGATAGAGCGGCAGCCTCCGAAGCTGTAGGTCAGAAGTTCGAATCTTCTCGGGCGCACCATCCCTTTTCCTGTCTCTTCCTCATCAATTCATCTGACATTGGCTTTTGCGATTACGGGGTTAGCGTGTAGACTCTTTTCTACCCCGTAACGGCAAAAATCTGTCTTCGTTGAGGAATCCCATGAACGCCAGCGAGTCCGCCATGCAGTCCGTGACGCGTAGACCGTGGGAGCCCAGGCGGCTCTCGGTATCTGTTTCTCTGATGCTGGTGAGCATTGTGGTGCTCACGCTTACCGGGTGCGGCCCCAAGCGGATGAAGGCGGACTTTATTGGGTTTGAAAAAGAGTATGCGGAGACTTCCAACAGGGAAGTGCTTCTGAACCTTGCTCGCCTGCAGAACCATGACACCACCTACTTCTTCAAACTTGGGCAGATCTCCAGCTCCTATAAGATGGCGACCACGCTAACCGGGAGTGGCAATTATGTGATTCAAGGCACGGGCGCGGGAGGAAATGCGATTGGGGGCGGGAGTCCGGGGCTTACCTTTGAGAACGATCCGTCATTTACGTTTATTCCCGTGAACGACGACACCAGCGCTCAGCTCCTGCTGAAGCCGGTGCCCGCCCAGACGCTCTACAACCTATATCTGCAGGGCTGGCGACTCGACCAGCTGTTCCGGCTTTTGGTGGACCGGATCGAGGTGTCGACATCGAACTCCGGCGGCACGGGCTGCACAGTGAAGACATTCCATAACACGCCTCCGGGGATGCAATCCAAGTCGGGGAGCGCGGATGCGGGCTATCTGAGCGATGCCAGCGCCTATGCGACGTTTTTGCGAGTGAGCGCCGTGGTCTATGGATTGCAGAAGCACGGACATCTGCTGTTAAAGGGCACGTCCAATTTTGTTGCCTACGACACTAAGTCGGGAATTGCGCTGGCGGCGGACAGCCAGGCAGGAGGCGGGGGCGGCTCAGCAAAGTCGACTGTCCCGGTTGCCCAGGACATTGAATCTGCAGCCGCCAAGGGAGAGTCGTGGGAGTTCGACGGAAAGCAATGGCTGCTGGGCAAGCAGGTTGACGGCGCGCAGTTCTATCTGAACGATCCGGAGAACATAAAGGCTGACCTTCTGGGCGATCCTGACCTTGAAGGGCTTGAGAATGGGAACTCGCTTGCGCAGGTTTTGGGAACGCTGCAGAGCGGGTTCTCGATTGAAGCGGCTCCCAATGGCGGCAACGATCCCTGTCCGCCTACTGGAACCACGTCTTCGCATCTTGTGTTGCGATCGCTGATCGGGATCATGGCGGCTGCCGCCCAGGAGCAGGCCCCCTTTGAGGAGCTCAACAAGAACCAATCCTCTGCTCCCCAAGGCAAGTCCGACGGATGTACAGCTCACCTTCAGCCAGGCGGTGCCGCCCATTGAGCGCATTCCGGCGATGCAACTGACCTGGAAGTTCGATAGTAAGAGCGGGCCCGCGCTGGTGGAAGTGGATTATCGAGGCAAGAATTACCAGATCGCAGATGCCAAGGACCCGGCCACTCCGGAGAACCAGTATTGGAACCGGGACATGTTCCGGCTCATCAATCAGCTGACGGCGCAGGTCACCGTGGACATCTCGAAGTTCCCATTGCCGGGTATTCTGCGGCTTGACGCCAACTAAGCTGGGATGAGACGTAGCCGATTGTTCTGTATCCGCGGTTGAATATGTCCCAGTCTCCTATAGCTTCCACGGCGAGATTGCCCAACGTTCATGCCATCGGCTTTACGGGCGATGTCCACCTGGGCGATGAGGCGATGTGCCGCGGGGCAATCGACCAGTTCCTGCGGGACAAGCGAGCAGTCGCGGGACGAACGGTATATGGAGTATCGAGCATCGTCGCGGGCGCCAGCGCGGTGTTTGCCGAGAGTTGCGTTGCGCTGGGCGTTCCGTTACGCGTGCTGCTGCCGGTGCCGAGAGAATTGCTGCTGAAGGGCTATAGCTCAAGAGAGCGCGAACGTTTCGAGCACTTGATCCAGAGAGCGCTGTCAGTTGAGACCATTTCGGGTGAGGATTCGGCCGATGAGCAGCATTACGAATGCGGCTTGCAGATTGTGCAGCAGTGCCAGGAGCTGCTGGCGGTATGGGACGGGCGGCGGCCGCAGGACATGAGCGGACCTGGCGATATTGTGGAGTTTGCAAAGCAGATTGGCCGGCCAGTCTCCTGGATCCATCGCGATACCGGGGCGGTGCAAGAGCTCCAGCGGCAGAGCGAACAACGGCCTATTTACGAGCGCGAATTGGATTTTCTGAACCAACTACCGCCTGTGGGGACAGCTGTAGACGCGGCCGATGGGCCAAAGGGGCTTGCAGAGTCATGGCTCGCGAAGCTTGATGCAAATGCAACCCAGCTGGCTCCGGAGGTGCGTCGATTGGCGGCGCTACCAATTGTGTTTACAGCACTGGCGGCGTTTGTAACCGCCCAGGAGGGCAGACAGGGCGCTCAACACGCATCGTCTCCTCGGGCGTCTGGAGCGCTGCGGGAGCAGTGCTTGGCACGACCGCCGCTGTGCTTCCGGCGATGTTAAGGCTTGCGAAGCGGCAAGCGCTGTGGGTGCGGGTGCGGACCGCGGCGGAGGTGACTCGTTCCGTGCTGGCGCTGTGGGACACGCCCGTCCGGTACCAGGTGGTGGGTCCGGAGATATTGCCGGAGCTGAGCGGAATGGTACGGACGTTGGATTTTCTCAAGGCGCAGGCTGTGGGAGTGAGCCGAGTGGGACTGGGAGAGTTCAGAGGAACGATATGTTGAGGCGCGCCTGCTGGACCAGAAGAGATATTTTTCGAAGCAATCAGAGCTTCCGCGGAGATGGGGCGGCGGTATCGACTGGTCAGCAAGGTCTGCACGGTGAGCGCGATTCTTGTGTCGGTATGGATGTTTGGCAGCCGTACCCTGATGAAGATGAGCTACCAGGTCTCCGGGGGGGCGTGGCTTTCCATGGTGTCTTCGGCCTTGTTCCAGCTGGCGACGGTTGCGGGCGCGTTGCTGGTTGTGAATGAATGCGAGAGGAGAGAGAGACGATACCAGGAGATTCATCTGTCGCTGGCGAACTGGGAGGTGGAGTTGCGCGCGTTTCGGACGTGGCCTCCGGTGATCGAGGTGGTAAATAAGATTGAGCGGGCCCTGTTGGTCGAGTTATTGGAATGGAGATCTCTCCTGCAGAATATGAAGATGCCGAGGAACTAGAGATATGAAACGCATCCTTGCCTTGGACGGTGGCGGCATACGCGGGGTCTTCAGCCTTGCAGTCCTCTTGCGGATGCAGACCTTGCTGCGGGAATGGTACGGGAAGCCGGATATGGTCCTGGCGGACCATTTTGATCTTTTTGCCGGGACAAGCACCGGGGCGATCATCGCGACCAGTCTGTGCTGGGGCATGACGGTGGATTCGGTGCTGGATATCTATGTGAAGTTCGGCGGCGCAATGTTCACCCCAGTGCCGTGGTATCGCCCAGTCAAGAAGTTTTTCGTCGCGCGCTACGAGGCGAAGCCGTTAGGGGAGATTCTGCGGCGCGTGTTCTCTGAGGAGGTGATGGAACGGTGCCGGCGCTGCTGAGTAGCAAACGACTGAAGAAGGGGCCTGCTGGTGGTGGTTCGCAACCTCTCGACCGGTTCTGCGTGGCCGCTGACCAACAATCCGGCTGCTCTTTATAACAATCCTGCGCTGCCCGATTGCAATTTGAATATCCCTCTCTGGAAGGTGGTGAGGGCCAGTACGGCGGCCCCGATGTACTTCGATCCGGAGGAGATTGTGCTAGGGGGGCGGACGCACTATTTTGTCGATGGGGGCATTACCCCCTATAACAACCCTGCATTGATCGCTGGCCTAACCGCTGTGCTTCCCGACTACAACATGAACTGGGAGCCGGGACCGGACAATATCCGCCTGGTTTCCGTGGGAACGATGCGTTTGTCCACTGGCTTGGCGGATAGTGTGCGACGGCTTTGGCTGGGTAACAATGCGGCCAAGGTGCCACTGGCGCTGATGCAGGGCGTGAATTGGGAGCAGGATTATTTTTGCCGGTGTCTGGGGCAGTGCATTTATGGGGAAAGCCTGGATTCGGAGGTTGGCGATTTGGTGGGATTGCCGCTGGAGGGAAAGAACTGGTTCAGCTACGTCCGTTACAACAAGTACTATGACGCTGAGAGACTGAGGGAGCTGCTGATCAAGCATCCAAATCTGGCGAAGCTGGATGCTATCGCCGCGATGCCTGTGCTGGAAGAGCTTGGACGCGCCTATGCGGAAGAGTGTGTCAAGGTGGAACATCTGATCTGATTCTGAAGTGGGCTGAGTGTAAGGGGATTTCATTCGTTCGTGATGCTCGACCTTCAATTGCCATCGCCGGCTCCTTACGTGATTGCCGTTACCGGGCATCGCGATCTGCGGCCTCAGGATTTGGCAGCGCTGCGAGAGGAGGTGCGCAAGGTACTGGTGGGCATTCGCAGCAGTGTTGGCGGCAGGTCTCTGCTTTTGTTGAGCGGTCTGGCGGAGGGGGCGGACCAACTGGTTGCCGAGGTTGCGCTGGAGCTGGGTGTGCCGCTGGGTGCGGTACTGCCGATGCCGCTGGATATCTATCGCGTGCAGATGCCGGAGGCGGCGCAGAAGAAGCTGGATGAACTGCTTGCGCTGGCGAAGATGCGGGTCGAGCTCCCGCTTGAGGGGCGAACGCCGGAGCAGCTGAGGACCAGCAATGATGCGCTGGCAGCCTGCTATGAGGCGCTCGCAATATTTCTTGTACGGCACGGGCAGGCGCTGATCGCGCTATGGGATGGAAAGCACTCGGACAAGCCGGGGGGCACGTGCCGCGTGGTGCAGTACGCACGGTTTGGGGCTACCGAGAGGGGGGAGAAGGTGGAGACGCGCTGCGAGGTTGTCTACCACGTGATGACGCCGAGGCTGAGCGGTGAAGGCCCCGCGGAGGAGATTAGGACGGTGACCTTGGAGCGCAGGGCGAATGGATGAGATGGTGGAGGCGGTGGGAGTCGAACCCACGTCCGAAACTACCGTCAACAGAGAGCATTCATGCTTTTCCGCGTTCGTTTTTGTCTCGTCACCGATGCTTGGAACGGGCGAAGATGCGGCGGCGACCAGTCTGATCAATCTCGTCCGACCCGCGCAGACGGAGCAGGGAAGACCAGCCTACTGTGCGACGATCGGCACAGGCCCGTAGGCGAAGCTTGAGCGATCGGCTGTCTAACTAATTAGGCAGCAAGAGCGAACTGAGGTTCGGCACTTATGGTTTTGGGCGCGATTACGGGTGTACCCACCCCGGCATGCCTCTCTGCCGCAAGCAATCCCGTCGAAGCCGTGACGCCCCCATGTGGGTGCTGGCAATGACTTGCTGTGGCAACTCAAAGAACTACATCCATTATAACCCTTCGGGCTTGCGGCTTTGGGTTGGTGTTCAGGGCGAGGCGAGATAGTCTAAACGCAAAGACTATGAGCGATCTCTACAGCAAAGCGCAGGCGGCGGCGGAGTACGTGCGAGGACGCAGCAGTGTTGCGCCGATGCTGGGTGTGATTCTCGGGTCGGGGCTGGGCGGGTTTGCGGCGCAGGTGGCGGGGGCGGTTGCGATTCCGTATGGGGAGATTCCGCACTTTCCCCAGTCGACGGTGGAGGGGCATTCGGGCAAGCTGGTGCTGGGGACGATTGGTGGGGTCGCGGTTGCAGTGATGCAGGGGCGGGTGCATGCGTACGAAGGCTATGCGATGGAGCAGGTGACGTTTCCCACGCGGGTGCTGGGGCTGCTGGGCTGCCGGACTTTAATTGTTACAAATGCAGCAGGCGGGATACGGACGAACCTTCTGCCGGGGTCGCTGGTCGCGATCTCCGACCACATCAACCTGACGGGAACGAATGCGGCGCTGGGGCCGAATGAGGCGCGGTTTGCGCTGGTGAAGGGCGCGGGGCAGCGGTTCTTCGATATGTCGACGGCGTACTCGCCGGCGCTGCGCAAGATTGCGCAGGCGGAGGCGGTGAGACAACGGATTGCGCTAAGCGAAGGGGTTTATCTTGCGGTGCTGGGTCCGAGCTTTGAGACGCCGGCGGAGATTCGTGCGTTTCGCACGCTGGGCGCAGATCTGGTGGGGATGTCGACGGTGCATGAGGTGATCGTGGCGCGGCATATGGGGATTGAGGTGCTTGGGATTTCGCTGGTGACGAACATGGCTGCGGGGGTGCCGAGCATAGGCAGTGCGACGGCGGAGACGATCCAGCACGAGGATGTGATGGAGATTGGTCGGCGAGTGGAGCAGCAGTTTACGAGCTTGCTGGTGGCCCTGATTCCGCAGATCGCGTCGCAGGCTTCGTAGGGCGGGAATGCAGGCTGAGGCTCCAGTGCGACCTCTGATGATTGGGATTGCGGGCTGCTCGGGCTCGGGCAAGACGACGCTGGCGCTGGAGCTGGCGACGCAACTGGAGGCGACGCTGTTTCCGCTCGACCTTTACTATCGCGATCTCTCGCAGTTTCCGCTGGACTCGCGGCACAAGCGTAACTTCGACCATCCGGATTCGCTGGAGTCGGAGCTGATTGTGGAACATGTGCGTGCGCTGGCGGAGGGGAAGACGATCCAGCGGCCGGTCTATGACTTCAAGACGCACTCGCGGGTGGCGGGGGCGTTCGACGCGGTCGCGCCGGGGCCGGTGGTGATTGTGGAGGGGATTCTGGCGCTGCACTATGCGGAGCTGGTGGATTGCTATGACTTCTCGATTTATGTGAATGCGCCGCATGAGGTGTGCCTGGCGCGGCGCATCCATCGCGATATGCGCGAGCGCGGCAGGACGGAGGAGTCGGTGCGCGAGCAGTTCCACGCGACTGCGCGGCCGATGGCGGAGCTGTACGTGTTGCCTTCGGCGGCGCGTGCATCTGTAACTGTGGAGGGCACAGATGCGCTCGACTGGTCGGTGGAGCAGGTGCTGAAGCGGCTGGGGGAAGCGGGATTGATGCCTGGGTGATGCGACCGACCGCGTGAAAGAGTCTATCCTGTGGTCGTGCCTGCCTCCCCTGTCCCGAAGCATCACAATTGGATTTATCACCGCGGCGTCCTGCCGATCCTGGCGCTGCTGCGCATGGGGGCGACCCCGCGCTCGCTGGCGTGGAGCATTGCGGCGGGAATGCTGATCGGGATCAATCCGGTCATTGGGACTACGACGGTTCTTTGTCTGGCGGCGGCCTTCTCGTTGCGGTTGAACGTGGTTGCCGTCGCAGATCGCGAACCACGCGATGTTCCCGGTGGAGCTGGCGCTGGTGATTCCGTTTATCCGGCTGGGGTCACGCGTGTTCCACACCGCGGCGATGCCGCTCTCGCCGCGGCTATTCTTTGCGGCTGCGCGCAGTGCGCCGCTGGCGCTGATGCGGCAGATATGGCTGTGGGAGTGGCATGCGCTTGTGATATGGGCAGCGATCTCTGTGATTGCGGCGCCGTTGATTGCGTTGGGGCTGACGCCGATACTGCGGCAGACTGCTGGTGCGGGTGCAGCGGCATGAGTATCCGATTGTTCCTGCGATTGGCGACTAGCGCATAGCGACGTTTCAGTTGCCTTTGTAAGGTGGGATTGGATTGGCGGATTTGACCCAGGCGGTGTAGATCATGTCGCGCAGTTCGATCGCTCCGGCAGCGAGGCGCTCGTCGGTGAAGGCCTTGCCCTCGGGGGTGCCGGCCCCGGTAAAAGCGCCGGCCTTGTCCAGCTGGTAGATCTTTTCGACGAGAGAGTTCGAGTGGCGCAGGTAGCTACAGGTAATCTTCGAAGACATCGCCCAGCACGACTGGCTTGGCCGCGGCGACCAGCGGGGCGATGTCCGCTGGCTTGATGTTGGCGTGGACGAAGTCGCTCTCGAACTGGGCGTGGATGTGGTGCTCGGTGGTGTAGCCGTTGCGGGTTGGGGCCGACCCAGCCGTTGTACTGGATGGAGGTATGCAGCGGCTGTGAGCCGTCGGCGACGTAGTGGCCGAGCCAGCCGGCGAGGAAGACGATCTCGCACTCGGAGGGTTTGGTGTCCTGTTTGGCGGCGAGCAATGCCGCGGTAGTCGCGCATGGCGCTCTGCAGGCGCTGGTAGACCTCGGTGGTGACATAGGGTTGCAGGCCGACTTTCTCCGGGGTGAGTGGGAGGTCGGGATGTTTGGCCTGCGCGGCGGCGAGGGCGCGGATGTAGTCGTAGCGGTTGCGCGGGCAGCGGGCCGGCGAGGTCGGCGTATTCGAGGTCGATGAAGTGCTCGGGGGCCTGGGCGGCGTTCAGCTCGGGCTCGGCGGGTGAGCGCCAGCGGTCAGGCTCGGGGCCGTAGTACGCGAGAGCGTCGAGGGCGGCGGGCGAGCGGAGAAACTCGGGGACGTCGGGCGGAAGCGCTGCGCCGGCGAGGCGGTTGATCATCACGTGGCCGTCGTGGCCCCAGGCGAAGGCGGGTGGTGCAGCGAGGAGGGGGAGGAGAAGAAGAGAGGAAGCCATGCGAAACCGGGGGAAGGGTCGACACATGGCAACAGTATAGGGCGGATGTGGTAGGGCGCGACCGCGCTAGACGAGGACTTCGGTGGCTTCGACGGCGACGGTGCCGAAGACGCGGCGGTAGCGGGCGATCTCGTCTTCGGGGCCGGTGGCTTTGCGGGGGTTGTCGGAGAGCTTGATGGCGGGGCGGCCTTCGACGGTCATGAGTTTGCAGACGAGGCTGATGGGTTCGAGGTCGCGCTCGCCGCGGGGATGGCAGCCGCGGAAGTCGTTGGTGAGGAGGGTGCCCCAGCCGGCGGAGAAGCGGATGCGGCCGTGGAAGTACTCGTGCAGTCGAGGATGGCTTCGACGTCGAGGCCGTCGGAGGCGATGAGGCGCTTGCGGCGGGGGTCGCGGCCATGGGCGAGCAGCCAGCGGATGTACTCGTCGCCGGCGACGAAGGGGTCCTTGGAGTCGACGCGCTGGCCGGTCCAGTCGGCGACCCAGTCGGGCGCGCCTTCGAGGAACTGGGTGGTGCCGAAGGTGTCGGGGAGCATGATGAGGAGTTCGCCGCCGTAGCTCTTGCTGCCAGAGTTCGAGGACTTTGTACTGCGAGGCGTGGAGGGCGGCGTCGTCGTCGCCGGCGAGCGCGGCCATGGCCATGGGGAGCTCGTGGGCGTTGGTGCCCATGGCTTCCATGATCGTGCTTGTAGGCGAGGAAGGTGTTGGAGGAGCCGGAGAGGCTCTCGCCGAGGGTGGCGCGCATGGCCTCGATGACGTACTCCTGCCAGAGGAAGCTGTGGCGGCGGCGGGTGCCGAACTCGGAGATGCGGACCTCGGGGACGGCGCGGAGGCGTTCGATCTTGTCCCAGAGCTTGGTTTTGGCGCGGGCGTAGAGGACGTCGAGCTCCATCTCGTTGAGGCGGGCGAGCGCGGCGCGGGTGCGCATCTCGCTGACCAGGGCGAGGGCGTAGACCTCCCACATGGTGACCTCGGTCCAGAGGCCGGAGAAGCTGAGGTGGAGCTGGCCGTCGTGCTGGGTGACCTCGTAGTCGGAGAGGCGGAAGTCGTCTTCGAGCCAGGCGAGGAACTCCGGACTCGAAGATGTGGCGGGTGCCGTAGAAGGTGTTGCCGGCGAGCCAGATGAGTTCGGACCGGCGGAAGCGCAGCTCGCGGACGTGGTCCATCTGGGCGATGAGGGCGTGCGGCGTCGATCTCGTCCGCCAGGCGGACGCGGGTGGTCCGGTTGACGACCTCGCTGGTGACGTGGACGGCGGGGAAGTTCTTCCAGATGAACTGGAGCATGAGGAGCTTGTAGAAGTCAGTGTCGAGCAGGGAGCGCACGATGGGGTCGAGCTTCCAGTTGTGGTTGTGCGCGCGCTCGGCGAAGTTGACGTTCATGGAATAAGCGTAACTCGCGGGCCGGAATTGTGGGCAAAAAGCGCTTTTTGCATGACTGCGATATGCTTTCGCACTGCGAGGAAATCCTGTGAAACGTGTGTCTATGTTTGCTCTTGCCCTGTTCGTTCTGCCAGTCTGCCTCGGTGCCCAGAACCAGCCCGCCGCGCTCGCACCTGCGCCGCCAGTGTCCAACCCTGCCACGAATTCGCCGGCGGAGTTGCCGGGGCGCGGGCTGGCGCAGCACGACTTTCTCTATTGCGGGGAGTGGAACTTCAACGAGCCGGAGCAGACGATGTGGATCATCCGTGAGGGCAAGGTGGCGTGGTCGTACTCGATTCCGTTCCATATTCACGTTCGACGGCAAGGCAGAGGACTTCCAGGAGCTGGGCGACTGCACGCAGCTCTCAAATGGCAACATTGTTTTCTCGACGCGGAGGGGCGCATCGGAGATGACGTCGGACAAGAAGATTGTGTGGCATCGCGACACGCCGCCGGACACGGAGCTGCATTCGATCCAGCCGCTGGGGCTTGATCGCGTGCTGATCGCGCAGAACGGCAACCTGCCGGACGGACCGGCGAAGATCATGATCATCAATACGAAGACGGGCGTCACCGAGAAGGAGATTCGCGATCCCGGTGGGGCAACCCGGCGAACGTGCATCCGCAGATTCGGCGGGTGCGGATGACTGCCGGCAGGGACTTTTCTGGTGGCGCATATGGACTGGAACAAGGTGGCGGAGTACGACGGCAAGGGCAAAGAGGTGTGGAGCTGCGCGACGCCGGAGCCGTGGGCGGCGGTGCGGCTGGCGAACGGGAACACGCTGGTGACAGGGAACCACGCGGGTTATGTGCGTGAGACTGAGTCCGAAGTGCGAGACGGTGTGGAACTTCGACCGCAGCGACATGCCGGGGTACTTCATCGGCTACATCCAGGATGCGCAGCGGCTGGCGAATGGCGATACGGTCTTCTCCAACTGGACGGCGAGCATGCTGAAGCCGGAGGACTGGCATACGACGGTGCAGCTGTTCGAGGTGACGCCGGGGAAGAAGATCGTGTGGGCGCTGCGGCAGTGGGATGGCCCGAATCTGGGGCCGGCTTCGGGGATTCAGGTGTTGGATAAGAAGTAGGCGGCGGGCGCGCTCATTCCCGCAAAATTCACAGTGAGGAGCATCTTCCACGCGCGAAGTTGTTATCCTTAGGTATTGCCATGACTACCAAAAAAGAACTGCTGACTACGCCGATTCGGCATATTGATATTGCCGAGTACAACGTTGTGCCGCTGGTCGACGCGATGGCGTCGATGGCGTACTACCTCGCGCGATACGGCGCGGGCGGCGTCGATCTACGAGATGATGCTGCGCGATACGGAGTGCGGGGTGATTCTGTGCCTGGCGGGGTCGCTGATCTCGGCGGGCCTGCAGAAGGTGTTTGTCGACATGATCCGCAACAATATGGTGGACGCGATCGTCTCGACGGGCGCGAATATCGTGGACCAGGACTTCTTTGAGGCGCTGGGCTTCCGGCACTACATCGCGGGCGACGAGTACAAGTACGGCAACGGCGACGGCGACCTGCGCGAGCTGATGATCGACCGCATCTACGACACGTTCATCGACGAGGAAGAGCTGCGCATCTGCGACGAGACGACGGAGAAGATCATCAACTCGCTGGCGCCGAAGGCCGTACAGCTCGCGGGAGATCATCCGCGAGATGGGCGCGTATCTGGAGCGCGAGGGGCGGACGCCGGCGGCGGGCAACAACGACTCGATCGTGTTTGCGGCGTATGAGAAGGGCGTGCCGATCTTCTGTCCGGCGTTCTCGGACTGCTCGGCGGGGTTCGGGTTTGTGGCGCACCAGCATGCGCGGCGGGGCAAGGCGGTGGTGTCGATCGACTCGGCGAAGGACTTTTATGAGCTGACGCAGTTGAAGATCGCCAACCCGACGACGGGGCTGCTGATGATCGGCGGCGGCGTGCCGAAGAACTTCGCGCAGGACATTGTGGTGGCGGCGGAGATCCTGGGCGTGGATGCGCCGATGCACAAGTATGCGATCCAGGTGACGGTGGCGGACTCGCGGGATGGCGCGCTCTCGGGGTCGACGCTGAAGGAGGCGAGCAGCTGGGGCAAGGTGGACACGACGTACGAGCAGATGGTGTATGCCGAGGCGACGCTGGCGCTGCCGCTGATTGCGGGATATGCGTTCCACAAGCAGGCTGCGGCGGGGCGCAAGGGCAAGCGCTGGACCGAGGTGCTGAGCCAGATTGCGGAACCGGTCTCCGCTTAAGCGGCTGACGGTATATTGGAAGCGGTTCCACGCTGTTACGATTTTCGTCTGCCGGGGTCGACTCCCGCTGTACTATGGTGCATCCGACGATGACGCTCCTCCCCGACCATCTTCTTCGGGCTGCTGATTGTCTGCCTCTGCCTTGTTGGCATACTCGCGCTGCGGCTTGCCTCGCGAAGCCGAAGGCAGCAGCGAGCGATTGAAGAGCTCTCCAGCGCGCTGAAGCACAGCCGCGAATATGCCGAGCAGCAGAAGGACAAGCTGGCGCTGCGCTCCGACCTGGACACGGCTGAAGGATGAGTTCATCTCCACGGTGTCGCATGAGCTGCGCACGCCGCTGACCAGCATTCGCGGGGCGCTGGGGCTGCTTTCGGCGGGGCTGCTGGGCAATGTCGATCCCAAGGCGCAGAACCTGCTGCGCATCGCCTCCAGCAATACGGAGCGGCTGATCCGGCTGATCAACGACATTCTGGATCTGGAGCGGATGGAGTCCGGCCGCGCGCCGCTGAACCTGCGGCGCTGCTCCATGTACGACCTGGCGCGCGAGGCGGTGGACACCATGACGGCGATGGCGGACACGGCGGACGGTGCGGCTGGAGCTGACCTGCAACGCGCCGCGGGATGCGATCTACTTCGATGCGGACTCCGACCGGATCCTGCAGGTGCTGACCAATCTGCTGTCGAATGCGATCAAGTTTTCGCCGGCGGGTTCGGCGGTTGCGGTGGAGATCGATGCACATGCGGACTCGCTGCTGCTGAAGGTGGTGGACCATGGGCGGGGCATTCCGGCGGACAAGCTGGAGACGATCTTCGACCGCTTCCAGCAGGTGGAGTCGGCGGATGCGAGCAAGAGAGGCGGCACGGGGCTGGGGCTGGCGATCTGCCGCAGCATCATT
Source organism: uncultured Acidobacteriaceae bacterium (assembly GCA_963808025.1). Classification (GTDB taxonomy): domain Bacteria; phylum Acidobacteriota; class Terriglobia; order Terriglobales; family Acidobacteriaceae; genus Edaphobacter. Next base: position 308,352 of record CAWEEI010000003.1, read on the forward strand.
CAGCAGCACGGCGGCGCGATCTGGGCGGAGCGCAACCAGGATGCGGCCCGGGGACGACGCTGTGGGTGCAGTTCACGCGGTCGGCGCGGGCCTCCGACAGCGTGCGCGGCAGAGTGGCCGCGCCGATACCTGTGCCGCTGCCATCCATGCGAGCGAGGCGAGGCGGGCGATTGCGCTGCGCGACGGCGATGCGGCGCGGAGCTGCAGCGCCGGCCGCTTGATCGCGATGAGAGACTAGTAAGATGCAATGCGCCAGATCCTGATTATTGATGACGAAGACGATATCCGCGAAGTAGCGGCACTGTCGCTGGAGGCGACGGCGGGCTGGGAGATTATCACGGCAAGTTCGGGGCCGGACGGCATTCGGGCGGCGGCCGACTCCGAAGCGCAGGCCGCACGCGATCCTGATGGATGTGATGATGCCGGGGATGGATGGGCCGACGACGTTCCGCGCAGATGCAGCAGAACCCGGCGATCGCGGGGATTCCGGTGCTGCTGCTGACGGCGAAGGTGCAGGGAGTGGACCAGCGGCGGTTTGCGGGGCTGGGCGTTGCGGGCGTGCTGTTCAAGCCGTTCGATCCGCTGACGCTGGCGGCGCAGATCTCGCGAGGCGCTGGGCTGGAAGGACTGAGGCTGCGTCGAGCGAATGAGCTGACGCCGAGGACAAGACCGCGGCTCTGCTGGCGGCGCTGTGGGTGCAGATCCGGCCGATGGTGGAGGAGCGGCTGGCGCTGCTGGAGCGGCGGCAGCTGCGGCTGCGAGCGGGGCGCTGGGTGAGGCGCTGCGGACGGAGGCTGGAGCGCGGCGCATAAGCTGGCGGGGTCGCTGGGCATGTATGGCTACGACGAAGGGACGCGGTGGCGCGGGAGATTGAGGTGCTGCTGGGTGAGGCGGCTCCGGATGCGGCGCGGCTGCAGGAGTTGAGTGCGGAGCTGCGGCGCGGCGGTGTTTCCGCAGGGTTGATTGTTTCTCATGATGCAGCCTAATTGGCTTTGTTGGACGGCCCAGGCGGCGACGTCGATGGCGGCTTCGAAGCCGTCGTACTGGCCCATCTTGCGGCCGTCGGCGTACTCGTTGTAGAACCAGGGGTCGACGATGCCGAGGACGGCGCCCTTGCCGACGTGGGCGACGGCGATCATGACGTCGCCGTGGCGGTGACGAGGGCTTTGGCGGGGCCGGTGGCGGTGATGGTGCTGGTGTCCTTCATGTAGGCGGTGAAGCCGGTGCCGAAGATGCCGGTTCCGGGCGGGATGACGACTTCGCCGGTGGAGTGGTCGGGGTCGACGACGTGGTGCGAGAGGACGGGGTTGAAGTGGATGCCGAAGCGGTCGCGAGGGTGTTGAAGTGGGTGAACTCGGTGTTGTCGCGGTCGTTGGAGAAGAGCAGGAGGACGCCGCCGGCGCGGACCCAGGCCTCGATGGCGTCGCCGCTGGCTTTGTCCATGTAGTGCGGGTTGGGGTTTTTGATGGGGATGTCGGGTGAGGCGATGACGTAGATCTGCGCGTGGGCGAGGCTGGCGCGGGTGGGCGCGGCGGGGAGCTGTGGCGAGGTGGACGCCGTAGCGCTGGAAGGCGCGGCCGAAGAAGGAGTAGCCGTTGTCGGAGTCGTCGTCCCACTTGTAGTGGTAGAGCTCGGTCTGGCCGAGGGCGGTTCTTGCGGGTCTGCGAGTTGAACCAGGCGTCGACGAGGGCGGTGACTTGGTGGGGCGGCTCGTGGCGTGGAAGTCCTTGAGCTGAGAGGCCGGTGGCTGCGGGGTGGAGCGAGCGATCTGCTCCATCTCGGAGCCGGCAAGGAGGAATGCGCCGACGCCTTTGTTGTCCTGATCGACGACCGGCTCGTGGATGTAGTAGTCGAAGGTCGCCGGAGCGGTAGGGTGTGCCGCCGAGGCCGCCGACCTTGACGGTGCCGTGGAGGGTGAGGGTGCCGTCGGGGTTGGTGGTGACGAACTGCTTCTGGATGCCGGCCCAGGCGCGCTGGGCGTTGGGCTTCGTCGGACTGCGGGAGGTAGCCCATGCGGACGCCCTTGGCGAGGGCGTAGGTGAACATGCAGCTGGCGGAGGCTTCGAGGTAGTTGCCGTCGTCGAGTGCTCGATGCCGAGGCGGATGCTGCCGTCGGGCTGCTTCCATGCGGGCCGTGTGGGCGAGCGGTCCATGACCTGCCACCAGAGGCCGGTGTCGGGGTCCTGCACCTTGAGGACGGCGGCCATGGTTGCGGTTGAGCGCGGCGATGAGAGCGGGGCGCTGCGGGATGGTCGAGCGGGGAACCAGTCGAGGACATCGACCAGGGCCATGCAGTACCAGCCCATGGCGCGGGCCCAGACCTCCGGGCTGAGGCCGGTGGTCTTGTCGGCCCAGGGCATGGACTTGGACTCGTCCCAGCCGTGGCGGAGCAGGCCGGTGCGGGGGTCGCGCATGTGGTCGTCCATGAGGAGGAGCTGTTTGGCGATGTCGTCGAAGTCCTCGGGGCTGCTGGAAGGTGGCGGCGTACTCGGCGCGGAAGGGCTCGGCCATGTAGGCGCCGTCGAGCCACATCTGGTTGGGGTAGATCTGCTTGTGCCAGTAGCCGCCGCTGGCGGTGCGGGGCTGGACGGCGAGCTGGTCGTGGAGGAACTTCGCGGCCTTGGCGTACTTGGCCTGCTGGGTGACGCGGTAGACGAGCAGGACGGCGCGGCCCATCTCGATGTCGTCGAGGGTGTGGCCGTCGGCTTTGTAGCCGGTGATGGTGCCGTCGGCGGTGACGTATTGGTCGACGGCGGCCTTGATGTAGGCGAAGTCGTCGCCGTTGGCGGTGGCGTGCCACTCGGCGGCCATGCCGTCGAGCAGGACGCCTTGCTCGTAGCCCCAGACGTTCTTGTTGGTGGGGCCGGCGGGCCATGGCTGGAGGACGGTGGCGGCCATCTTCTGGGCGGGGGTGGTGGCGGGGGTGGAGTTCTCGGAGGTAGGCTGGACGAGCGGGCTTGCGCTGTTGGGCGCGGCGATGGGCGCGGCCATGGGTTGAGGGGCAGACTGCGCGGCGGCGGCGAGGCCGAGGGCCAATGTGATTGCAAGTGTTTCGGTTTTCATTCCTCGCACGATTCGTTCCCCGCAATGTAAAGAGCTGCCGTAAAGTGTCGCCGTCCAGCATACCGCTATGCGAGAATGCTCGATACCGGATTTCGAGGGTTGGTTCGAGGAGGGACGATGGCTCATGCGGCGCATGGGGCTGTGTTGACGATCGATGTGGAACGGCATGGGGATGTGGCGGTGGTGCACTGCCACGGCAGGCTGGTGGCGGGGGCGACGGATGTTTTGTCGCATGGAGTGAGGGAGCTGATCCCGGGGTCGAAGCGTATTGTGCTGGACCTGACGGACCTGAAGCATACGGACAGCATGGGGATCGGCACGCTGGTGCGGCTGTATGTGTCGGCGAAGGGAGCGGGGTGCAGCCTGGAGCTGGTGAACCTGAGCGGGCAGATCCGTAACCTGCTGGGGATCACGAATGTGCTGTCGCTGTTCACGGTGATTGGGGAGAACGGCGTGCGGTTTTTGTGAGCGTGGGATAGAAGCAGGTCCTTCGCCGCGCTCAGGATGATAACTTCAAAAAACAGACTGGGGTGAGCGCGGCGCTAGACGGACTTGCGCTGGAAGCTGGTTTTCTTGGTGTTGGCGAAGGAGTCCTTGGCCTTGAAGGAGGCTGACGGATTGGGTGGTCTGGGGCTTGGCGCCGGTGTTGGTCTGGGCGGCCTTTTCACGCATGGCCTGGAGCTTCTGGGCCTTGCGGCTGAGGCCGCCGATCTTGAGGGTGCCGGGTTTGGGGATGAAGTCGTCCATGGAGGGATTTTCTCATGGGCAGGCGTGGTGGGGCGTGATGGGAGTGGTTCCCGGTCGCTATGGCTGTGTAAGTGAGGGAGGAAGGGGGAAGAGGGCGTCGAGGATCGGCAGGGCGTTGTCGGCTTTAATTTTCTTGTCCAGCTTGTTCGCTAACTGGACGACTCGCCGGCAGGTCTGTTCCGGGAGTTCGCTTGAGTTCCGGGGCTTCGCCCGCTCGACGAAGTTTGCGTCGACCCATCCGCTGCCGTCCCAGTAGGAGCGGGACAGGGCATTATCGCTGGACGCGCTGGTGCCCACGAGGTCCTTGTCCTTGCGGCGCTGCGCTTCGGCCTGGATGGCGTCAATGCTGAAACCGAGCGCTCCATTGAGCATGTTCACCCACTCTCGGACGCTTGCGACGATGCCGTCGCGTTGCGCCTGTAAGTTGCGTGCGGCCGCTTCATCTCCTCCGTAGGTGCCGTCGGCGAAGAGGACTGCATCGACATCCGCGCTCCACTTGCATCCAGATGGCTCAGGCCCAAGTGTCGAGATCGTGACCGTGCGGCCTTGGGGCGCGAGAATGGGAGGCTGGGGGACGAGACGCCGCCCGCCGGGCTCCTCAACCCACGTGGAGTCGGCATCGACACCAAGTTCGTCGTAGCTGGTCTCCACTGACGCCAGTGTGTTGCCATCGTCTGAGCATCGGGCCATGACATGGTAGGCCTCAATGGGCTTTTGCGAATCGTTGGTCAGGATAACTTCCTGGAAGGTCTTGCTTGGGTCTGTCATTCGGTCTGCCAGCTCTGTATGGTAGCCGCGGTCCTGCGCAAGGAGTAGCACGGAGGTGCAGAGTGTTGCGAGGCAGAGGAATGTCGAGCTCAGGCGCATAGGGCGATTCCTTCTTGGGGCCAAATTATACGCGGGGGTCAAAACGGAATACGGAGATTCTGGCTTACGCCAGAATGACGGCAGGGTGGGTGTGGACGGCTTACATCACATCCATACTGTGCATGGATGGCACCCCGGCGGGTGGGGCGATCATTCGGGGTCAGTGCTGGAGGGTGAGGGCGATTTCGTGGGTGGGGATGGCGCCTTCGCGGAGGATCATCCAGGAGTTGCCGCCGCCGGAGAGGTCGACGATGGTGGTGGGGATGGAGCGGGCGGTGGGGCCGCCGTCGACGATGAGGGGGATCTGGTCGCCGAGCTGGTCGTCGACGTACTCGGCGCAGGTGCACTCGGGCATGCCGCGGAGGTTGGCGGAGGTTGCGGTGATGGGCAGGCCGAGGCCGGCGACGACGGCGCGGGCGATGGCGGCCTCGGGGACGCGCAGGGCGACGTTGCCGGTGTTGGCGGTGACGCGCAGGGGCAGGCGCGCGCCGGCCTTGACGACGATGGTGAGGGGGCCGGGCCAGAAGCGCTCGGCGAGGCGGTCGAAGGCGGTGTCGATGTCGCGGGCGAGGCCGTAGGCCTGGGCGGTCTCGGAGATGAGCAGGGAGAGGGGCTTGTGGCGGGCGCGGGTCTTGATCTCGTAGATGCGGTCGACGGCGCGGAGGTTGACGGGGTCGACGGCGAGGCCGTAGAAGGTGTCGGTGGGCAGGGCGGCGACGTTGCCGGCGGTGAGGGAGCTGGACGACCTCGGCGATGAGGTCGGGCTCGGGCTCGTCGGGGTCGATGCGGAGGATCTCGGCCGTCAAATGTGGCTCCTGGGAGTGGGGTGCAGGTCGAACCTTAGCATACCTGTTTGGGGGGCTCAAAACGGCGGGGGTGGCATCCATCCCACTCATCGCGATAGGGCCGCGATGAATGGGGCACAGTTTTGAGGTGCGGCTGGTGCGGGGCGGTGGTACGAGGCATACTGAGTGCTACGTGAGACGCCGGTCTAATTCCAGTCCGCCGAAGCGCCGCGAGTCGACGGGGCGGCTGCTGCTGCGGCGGTTGCTGGGGCTGGTGCTGCTGGTGGCGCTGGGGTGGTTTGGGTGGCTTTACTTCCAGATCAATGCGGTGGCGGGGCGAGGATGAGGCGCGGCCGGCGGATGCGATTGCGGTGTTTGGCGCGGCGGAGTATGGCGGGCGGCCTTCGCCGGTGCTGCATGCGCGGCTGGACCATGCGGTGGAGCTGTACAGCGAGCAGATTGCGCCGCTGGTGATTACGCTGGGCGGCGGCAGCGACCGCGACTCAGGGGATGACCGAGGGCGGGGTGGGGCGGGATTATCTGCTGGCGAATGGGGTGCCGTATCGACCAGATTGTGGCGGAGACGCAGTCGGTGGACACGGAGCAGCAGGTGGCGCGGCTGGCGGAGATTGCGCGGGAGCGGCACCTGAACAGCATTGTGGTGGTGAGCGATGGGACGCATCTGTTCCGCATACGCAAGCTGTGCGAGGATGCGGGGCTGACGGTGTATACGTCGCCGCGGGCGACGCTGGGCCATATCGACGACTACGACCTGGCGCGGCGGTACTTCCACGAGATGCTGAGCTACACGCTGCTGCGGCTGCATTTGAACTTTGGGTGGCTGCATGGGAAAGGGGATGCGTAGGGCAGGTGCAGGTTGCAGGTTGCCAGAACAAAAGCAGGTCCTTCGCTTCGCTCAGGATGACGATTTCAAAAAGGGGGATGCGTGGGGCAGTTGCAGGTTGCAGGTTGCTGGTTGAGAGCAAAGGCAGTGCGGGTTGATTTACAATCAACTCTTGAGCATGCAGGTAGAAGCGGGACTGTGGGAGAAGGTTTGCATTTAGTGGAAGAGCAGTCGGCAGGAGTTGGGAAGCGGCGGGGCGGCGGGGTCGCCGCTTGGATAGCGGTGGCGGCGGGGGTGATCGCGTCACTGGTGGCGCTGGCAGGTTGCGGAAACACCTATCGCCCGGTGGTGGCGACGATTGGGCTGATCGGGCCGGCGGGACAGCCGGTGAAGTATGCGGTGGCGATATCCAGCCCGACGCAGACTCCAGGCGGCCCGATTACGTTTACCGGCGCGTGGAGTGCGACCACGACGTATGCGATCAACCAGGGGGTGAGCTATCTGGGATCGCAGTATGTGAGTCTCCAGAATGGGAACCTGAATCACAATCCGGTGACCGCGACGGCTTACTGGTCGCTGCTGACGGACGGCCTGTTGACGATGGTGGATTTTTCCGGGGACACGACGCTGGTACGACGGCGATCTGGGGTGAATCCTTACTACTTTGTGCTGAGTGCGAGTGGGACGACGGGATATACGCTGAACAGCGACAAGACGGTGAACTCGATTCGAATTGAGCACGTCGCTGATCACGCAGCCAGGTGCTGGAGACGACGCTGCTGCCGGGGGCGAACCCGGTGAGCCTGTTTGCCTCGTCGAATTCGACATATATTGCCGATCCGGGGGTGAATGCGATCGACCAGTTGACGGGGACGCCGCCGGCGCTGAAGCAGGAGCTGCCGGTTGCGAGCGGCTACACGCCGGTGTACGTGGTGGGCCAGGCGAGCGCGCGCGCGTCTATGCGATCAGCCAGGCGAACAGGCGGCGGCCCGGGGCAGGCGGAGGCGATCGAGACCAGCACCAATACCATCTCCGCCACGATGCCGGTGGGACGCGGCCCGGTGTATGGCGTGATGACGGCGGACAACCGGCGGGCGTTTGTGCTGAACCAGACGGACGGCACGGTGAGCGGTGATCAACGCGCTCGACCAACCAGCTGGATACGCCGGTGAATACGATCACGGTGGGGCCGCGGCCGGTGTGGGCGGACCTTGCGTCCGGCCTGGATGAGCTGGTGGTGGCGAACGAGGGCAACGGGACGTCGCCGGGCTCGGTCTCGATCATCAATATTCCGCTGTGCTCGGCGACGGCGCTGCCGACCAACCCGAACTGCGATCCGACGCAATCCGGTGGATGCGACGACCTTTGGCCAGATGGTGGCGACGGTGCCGGTGGGGATCAACCCGATTATGGTGTCGGTGCTGAGCGACTACTCGCGGGCGTATGTGGCGAATGCGGGCGTGGCGGGCCTGCCCTGCGCGCGATGGCGTGGCGGTCGCCGGGCGTGTCGACGACATGCACGGTGTCGGTGGTGAACCTGACGTCGAACACGGTGACGGCGACGATCCCGATCAATGGGCATCCGGCGTACATTGCCACGTCGGACTGCGACGCCGACGGGCAAGGTGTATGTGGTGTGCAAGGACTCGCAGGTGATGACGGTGATCGAGACCGACACGGATTCGTTGGACACGACGGTTCCGCTGCAGGGGTATGGGGTGAGCGTAAGGGTGACGGCGCCGTAGGCAACAGTTGCAGGTTGTCAGTTGCAGGTTGCAGGTACGCCCACGTCAGGCGAAGTTCCGCCTGACATGGGCACCCGAAGACTTTAGCCAAGGCCGCCGGCGAGGACGATGGGCAGGGTGGGGGTTTGGGAGCCGCCGTCGTCTTCGACGGTGACGCCGAAGGCCTTGGCTGCGATGCCCTTGGGCAGGTCGGGCATGATGAGGCTGGCATTGCCGCTGGTCGTCGGGGTGGAAGGTGCCGGCGGGGATGGGCGCGCTGCCGTCGGCGGGGATGATCCAGAGCTCATAGACCTTGTACAACTGGAGCGGGTCGAGATTGCTGGCGAGGAAGACGAGTGTCCCCTTTTCGGGGTTGTAGGTGACGCCGCCGATGGGTGAGGGTTTGGGCTGCGGCTTGGCGGTGAGGGAGACGCGGACGGCCTTGGGGTCGGTGAGGGCTTCGAGAAGCTGGTGGGAGGAGGCGGCCTCGGCATTGAGGCGTTTCGACCTCGCCGGCGCGCGATGCGATCGTGCCGCGCAGCGAGGCGGTGTCCTTGTACAGGGTAAAGGCGAAGAAGGCGAGGGCGGCGGCGGCGGCCCAGCCTAGGCCGGCGAAGATTCCCAGGCCGACACGGCGCTTGGGGCGCTCTTCTTCGATGGGGTTGAGGATGGAACCCTTGCGGCCAAAGGAGGCGAGGGGAGGCTGCGCGGATTCCGCGGGGGATTCGGCTTGCTTGTTGGTTGGGGCGATGGGGACCACTTTGTTCTCCTGAGCGATCTGGTTCTGGTGAGCGGCTTGTTTCTCGTGAGCGATTTGGGCGAGGAAGCGCTGGCGCGCGGCGGGGGTGGGGGATTCGAGTTCGGTGGTGAGGGCGGTTGCGGCGAGATCGCCGTGGATAAGGGCGAGCTCGCTGCGGCAGGCATCGCAGTGCGTGAGGTGGGCGGCGATGGAGTCTGCCTGCTCGCCGTCGATGAACTGCATGGCGTAGAGGGCGAGGTCTTCGGGATCGACGTGGCCGGGGCCGGGAGCGTCGATGCCGGAGTTGGCGGGCAGCGGCGACGAAGAGTCGAGCTGAGAGTCGGGCCGATCTGCAGACTGAGGTTGGGACTGGCCGGGCTGATCGAGTGGATGGGGTTTATCGAACTGGTCGTTTTGTTCGGGCAGATCGCGCAGATCGCTCATGGCTGAAAGGCCTTTCTCAGCGTGAGCAGCGCGCTGCGGATTCTGGTCTTGACGGTGCCCAGGGGGTCGCCGGTCATCTCGGCGATCTCGGAGTGGGTGAGGCCGTCGAAGAAGGCCATCTCGAGGGTCTTGCGCTGCTCGGCGGGGAGGGTGACGATGACGCCGCGGGCGCGCTCCATGAGGGAGCTGCGCTCGGCCTCGTCGGCGAGGTTGTAGGAGGAGGCGAGGACGACGTCGTCGACGGAGTCGGTGGGGCGTTTGCGGCGCAGGGCGTCGATGGAGCGGTTGCGCGCGACCACGGCGAGCCATCCGCCGAGGCTGCCGCGGGTGGAGGTGAAGCTGTCGGGATTGCGCCAGACCTGCATAAAGATTTCCTGTAAGACATCCTCCGCGGCGGCCGGGTCGCGCAGGACGCGGAGGGCGACGGAGTAGACGACTTTGGAGTACCGGTCGAAGAGGGAGGCCATGGCCTGCTCGTCGCCCGTCTGCACCAGCGCGAGGAGGGATGGATCGTCCTCGACGGATGGCTGCGGCATGTTGAGGACTCCGGTATCTCTATACATGAAGACGCATCCACGGACCGCCCGGATTGAGGAGGGTTGACGATTGTTGCACCGGCGAGACCACCCTTTTGGGGGAGTGTCTGCGCCGGGTTCGAACGGCGGTGCGAAAACCGGTCGCCGGCGAGTCTCAGTGTAGTTTATCCGGCTGGCGGGGCGGGGTGGGGTAGCCTTGAGATGGCGATGAAGATACGTCTGGATAAGGCGCTGGTGGAGCGGGGATTGGCGGGGTCGCGGGAGCGGGCGCAGGCGCTGGTGATCGCCGGGCGGGTGCTGGTGGGCGAGCAGCGGGTGGAGAAGCCGGGAACTCCGGTGGAGGCGGACGCGGCGCTGCGGGTGATTGGGCGACGACCTGCGCTATGTGAGCCGCGGCGGGCTGAAGCTGGAGCGGGCGATCGAGTATTGGGGGATTCGGCTGGAGGGGCGCGCGTGCGTGGATGTGGGCGCGTCGACGGGTGGGTTTACGGATTGCATGTTGCAGCATGGGGCGGCTTGCGTGTTGGCGGTGGATACGGGGTATGGGCAGATTGCGCATAAGCTGCGGGTGGATGCGAGGGTGAGGTTGATGGAGCGGTGCAATGCGAGGCTGCTGGGGGATGGCGAGTTGCAGGTTGCGGGTTGCAGGTTGCAGGTTGAAGGCGGAGGGATAGATTTTTTGGCGATGGATGTGTCGTTTATCTCGGCGACGCTGGTGTTGCCGGCGGTGGTGCGGGCGCTGGTGGCGGTGGGTGAGGTGTGGCGGGGCGAGGCGGTGGTGCTGGTGAAGCCGCAGTTTGAGGCGGGGCGGGAGCATGTGGGCAAGGGTGGGATTGTGCGGGAGCAGGCGGCGCGGGAGATGGCGATCGAGCGGGTGAGGGAGTGTGTGGTGGGGTTGGGCGGGAGTGGGGTGGAGGTGATCGAGTCGCCGATTACGGGGATGGAAGGGAACCGGGAGTATCTGCTGCATGCGTGGTTCGGGCAGCGATAAAGGCTTAACACCGATTTACACCGACTGACACCGATCTTTCGCGGTAGATCTCGATTGCATCTTGAATCGGTGCTTGTCGGTGTTGATCGGTGTTAGGGGGTTGTCTTGCGGGAGTGCAGGGGCGGTACACTGGTTGGCAAGATGCCATTAGCTGCGATTATTTCGAAGCCGCAGAAGGCGGAGCTGGAGACGATTCTGCCGGAGCTGCAGGCGTGGCTGGCGCGAGCGCGGGTGGAGCTGGCTGCTGGATGAGGAGAGCGCGGCGTATCTGCGGATGCAGGCGGGCGTGGCGCGGGCGGAGATGCCGGCGCGCAAGCCGGATCTGGTGGTGGTGCTGGGCGGGGATGGCACGCTGCTGGCGGCGGCGCGGGCGTTTGCGCAGACCGAACATTCCGCTGCTGAGCGTGAACCTGGGGTCGCTGGGATTTCTGACCGAGGTGCCGCTGGCGGATCTGTATGCGACGCTGCGAGGCGTGGTGCGATGGGACGGGCGGTGATCGAAGCGCGCAGCATGATGCGGGCGGAGCTGGTGTGCGAGGCGGCGCGCGGCGCGGCAGTGGGACGCGCTGAACGATGTGGTGGTGGCGAAGGGGACGATCGCGCGCATGGCGGACTTCACGGTGGAGATCGATCGGCAGCTGGTGGCGACGTTCCGCGCGGATGGGGTGATCGTGTCGACGCCGACGGGGTCGACGGCGTACAACCTGGCGGCGGATGGGCCGATTGTGATGCCGAGCGTGGACTGCATGGTGGTGACGCCGATCTGCCCGCACCTGCTGACGATCCGGCCGATTGTGGTGCCGGGCGAGTCGGCGATCAGCGTGACGGTGGTGGGCGTGCCGAACGAGACCTATCCTGACGGTGGATGGGCAGGAGGCGGTGCCGATGCAGGTGGGCGACGAGGTGCACTGCCGGCGCAGTCGAGTACAGCGTGCGGCTGCTGCGGCTGAAGCCGAATGGGCTGTTCAATGTGCTGCGGTCGAAGCTGAAGTGGGGCGAGCGGTAGGGAGCAGTTGTGAGTTATGAGCAAGAGCGAAGTCAGGTAATGATTACTGGCGCGTGAGGGTACCGAAGGCTCCGCTGCCGCTGCATTGGCCACTAAGGATAACCAGGCTGGCCTGGCTCAGGACGGATGCGTCCGTGCTGGCAAGATCGCCTGTTAGCCCCACCTGTGAGCCGTCGTCCATGAAAAACACGATGGCTGAACGATCGCCTTCTACTACCGACCCTCCAGGGAGAGTGCTGTTCGCGCCGTGGGTAAAGCAGGGAAAGCCTGTGACGGTGATGGTCGCGGTAAGGGGAAGGCCTCGTGGAAAAGATGGGAGAGCTGATCCCTGCGACACGTTGAGGCTGACGATGACGCTGCCGGTTGGCGACGCAGTGGAGCCTTCGATGAGGGTGCCTGTATAGATGCCATCGAGGGGCGCGAAGGCCGTGGCCGTAAAAGGCGCGCTTTGGTTTAGCGTGCAGCCTGTATATGCCGGTGATGTGGTCAAAGTATACGTCCCGGTCCAAGTCGAACTCCCGGGAGGCGGGACGGTTCCCGTTATTGAAAACAGAAAGGAGTTATTGCTGCCGGCGTCGCTGAGTTCGAAGGTGCCATCCGCGGCGATTTGGCCGGTGAGGTATGCGGAGCCCCCGCCGCCGGATAGGTTCGGGCACAGAACAAGCTGATCTCCCAGACCCGTGATCTGATTGCCATTAACAACGAGCGCTAGGGATAGGAGCGGGTATTGTTGCAAGGTGCGATTTCCGAGGAGGTTCCAGTTGCCGGTGAGGGGGCTGACGGAGGAGGCCGCTTGTGTGGATGAGGACGCGCCCGAGCCGCATCCGGTCAGCGCCTGCGACGCGATGAGGAGCATTACCAACCCAGTTGCTCTGCTGGCTGTCATGGTCTGGCCATGATAGCAGCGAGGCTGGATGAAGATGATTAGAACAAGCGCGTGATGAGCTGGTTGGTGAGGAGGGCGGCGGCGTAGGCGACGACGGTCATGTAGGCGAACTGGAGGGCGGGGAGCTTCCAGCTGTTGGTCTCGCGGCGGACGACGGCGAGGGTCGAGGTGCACTGCATGGCGAAGGCGAAGAAGACGACCAGGGCGATGGCGCCGCCGAGGGTCATGTCGTGGCGCAGGGCGGCCTGCAGGGCGAGCGAGTGGGTGGCGGGGTCGACGCCGTAGAGGGTGCCGAGGGTGCCGACGATGACCTCGCGCGCGACGATGGAGCTGAGCAGGCCGATGCCGATCTTCCAGTTGAAGCCGAGCGGGCGGATGACGGGCTCGATGAAGTGGCCGAGGCGGCCGATGACGCTGGTGGCGAGGTCGGAGAACTGGCCGACCGATGCGAAGTGACGGCAGGACGCTGAGCACCCAGACCAGGAAGGTGACGCCGAGGATGATGGTGCCGGCCTTCTTGAGGAAGAGCTTGCCGCGGTCGTAGAGGCGCAGGGCGAGCGAGCGCACGGTGGGCCAGCGGTACTGCGGCAGCTCCAGGATGAAGGGCGCGGGCGTGGCCTTCATCACGGAGGAGTTGAGCAGCGCGCGGTGACGAGCGCGGCGAGGAAGCCGAGGGCGTAGAGGCCGAGCATGACCAGCGCGCGCAGGCCGATGATGCCGCCGAGGAAGAGCGCGGTTGGGGATGAACGCCGCGATGATGAGGGTGTAGATGGGCAGGCGCGCGGAGCAGGTCATGAAGGGCGCGACGAGGATGGTGGCGATGCGCTCGCGCTTGTTCTCGATGGTGCGCGTGGCCATGATGGCGGGCACGGCGCAGGCGTAGGCGGAGAGCAGCGGGATGAAGGCCTTGCCGTTGAGGCCGATGGCGCGCATGACGCGGTCGGCGATGAGCGCGGCGCGGGCGAGGTAGCCGGAGTCTTCGAGCATGCCGATGAAGAGGAAGAGCAGCAGGATCTGCGGGAGGAAGACGAGGACGGACTGGACGCCGTTCCAGAGGCCGTCGCGCAGCAGCAGGCGCAGCCAGTTGTCGGGCAGCAGGAGCGCGGCGTGGGCGCCGAGGCGGGTGAGCAGGACGCCGAGGCCGTCGGAGAGCGGCTGGCCGATGGTGAAGACGACCTGGAAGACGGCGACGACGACCGCAAGAAAGATGAGCGGGCCGGCGATGCGATGCAGCAGGACGGAGTCGAGGCGGCGGGTCCAGAGGGAGGCTGCGGGCGAGCTGGTAGTTGGTGCGCGCGGTGACCTGCGTGGCCCAGTGTGCGGCAGGAGGCGGGGCTCTGCAGCACGGGAAGCTGCACGGGGCGGGAGCCGTCGTCGGGCTGGCTGCCGGTCTGCAGGAGGAAGTCGGGGATGACGTCGAGGCCCTTGCCCTGCGAGGCGCTGATGAGGGCGACAGGATGGCCCAGCTCGCGGGCGAGGGCGAGGGTGTCGAGCGGCCGCCGCGGGCCTCCATCTGGTCGGCCATGTTGAGCAGCACCAGCGTGGGCAGGCCGATGGAGAAGACGGGCGCGGCGAGCATGAGCTGGCGGTTCAGGTGGGTGGCGTCGAGGACGAGCAGGACGCAGTCGGGCTTGGGGACGCCGGGCATCTTGCCGGTGAGGACGTCGACGGCGACGCGGGCGTCCTCGGAGTAGGTGGCGAGCGAGTAGATGCCGGGCAGGTCGATGAGGGTGAGGTCGCTGCGGCCGATGGACTTCATGCGGCCGGAGTGGTGCTCGACCGTGACGCCGGGGTAGTTGGCGACCTTCTGGCGCAGGCCGGTGAGGCGGTTGAAGAGGGTGGATTTGCCGGAGTTGGGCGGGCCGATGAGGGCGACGGTGCGCAGGCGCGGCTTGGCGCCGCCGGGCGTCGGTGCCGGTCGGGGCTGCGCAAGCGGCTCGAGGACTGCGGGGTGTGGCAGCTCATGCGGGGCCGTCCTGCGCCGAAGCTTGAGGTAGATATGGCGGGCGGTCTCGCTGCGCAGGCCGACTTCGACGCCGTCGATGCGGTAGACGGTGGGGTCGCCGGCGGGGGCGCGGCGCAGCACCTCGACGCTGGCGCCGGGCAGGAAGCCCAGGTGCGCGAGGTAGTTGCAGACGGCCTCGGGCAGGTCGATGGATCTCCAGACACGCCCGCATTTCCAACCTGTGCGTCGCTCAAAGCGGTCACCTTCGTCTCCGGCATATATCAGACCAACTTAGTCCTCTTTACTATACGTCATATCTGGTGCCTCTGTTGGTGATGCTGGGTACAGAATTCGTGGAGTCTCCGGGTGAAGGACGGACCCGGCGAGAGATTCTGTGTTCTATCGGCGTTTCTGCGGGTGGATTTCATCGCGACGCTAACACTTGCGCGGGGGACTTCAGGCGATTCTGGGAGTATGGGTATGAATCTAGTGCGAATTTCGCGGCGGCGGTTGCCGTTTTTTTGCCTGATTGCGCTGTCTGGCACTGGTGGCGGGTGTTGCTGGCGCTGGCGCAGGAGCCGCAGCCGCCGGCGACGATCCTGCTGATCCGGCATGCGGAGAAGTTGACGGATGGGCGGATCGATCTTTCGCCGGTGGGTTTTGAGCGGGCGAAGGGGATTCCGGAGCTGTTTGGCGGGGCGGGCGCGGCGGCCCCGCACAATCTGCCGCGGCCGGATTTTCTGTTTGCGACGCACCTGAGCAAGAAGTCGAACCGGCCGGTGGAGACGATTACGCCGCTAAGCGAGGCGCTGGGGCTGCCGATCAGCGCGGAGATTGAGGATGACGATTTTGCGACGCTGGCGAAGGAACTGCTGAGCGGCAAGTATGCGGGCAAGGTGGTGCTGGTGGCGTGGCACCATGGGAAGCTGCCGGAGTTTGCGCGAAGGCGCTGGGGGCGGCGCCGCCGTACGATCCGTGGCCGGATGAGGCAGTTCGACCGGGTGTGGCGGATCGACTATCGCGATGGGAAGGCGACATTGACGGACCTGCCGCAGGGGTTGATGCCGGGGGATTCGAAGTAGAGGTAAGTCGGTGGTCTAAATTTTGATGGTTCTTGGCGGCGCGCAGGATCTCGTGGGCGAGTTCGGTGGGGACGACGATGCGCTGGTCGCCTTGGGGGACGATGACCAGCAGGTTGAGGTCGAGGAAGGTGCGCACCATGACGCGGTTGGGGGTGGCGAGGCCGTCGACGGTGACGGGATACTTTTGTGTTTCGGCGACCAGGTCGTCGAGCGCCCAGATGTCATGGCCGGAGAGGCCGGAGAGGTCCTCGCGCGCGTCGGTGGAGAGCTTGTCGAGGACGAGTTCGACGCCTGTGGTGCCGGCTTTGAGGGAGGCGAGGCGGCGCATGATCTGCGTGAGCGGCAGGATGCAGAGGCAGACGCCGACCAGCATGAGGGTGACGGAGGAGGCGTCGAGGCTGACGACCTTCCAGCGCAGCGCACCGGCGACTCCGAGGGCGATGAGGACCAGGCCTGCGAGGGTGCGGGGCCAGTGGCCGGCGGCGGATGTGTTGTCGAAGAGCGCCATGCGGGACAGGATACACCGGGCTACTTCCAGATGGTTCCCTTGATCTCGCTGGCATCGACGGAGACGACGGTGGGCTGGCCGTTGACCCAGTATTGGACGACGTACTCTGAGTCGGTGTGGAAGAGGAGGTCGAGAGGCGCGGTGGTGCGGAGGGAGGTTGCGGAGCTGGCGGCGCCGGAGAGCGGTAGGGAGCTGTCGGCGCTGACGAGGAGGCGGACGGTCTCGGGACGGCCGAAGCCGTACTGCTGCGGCCACTCGGGGTAGCCGACCCAGATGTAGAGCGACAATGTTACGGCCATAAAGACTGACGGGCCGTAGCGGAGGAAGCGCTCCTTGAGTTTGCCGGCGATGTTCTTCCAGTTCATTCTCTGCTGCCAGATCAGGACTCCGGCGGAGTAGATGAAGAAGATCACGGTCGCGATGACTGGATGTTTATCGAGCCAGGGACCGGCGAGGGAGTGCTTATCCCACCATCGGAGAAATGGCACCCGGCTCTCCAGACGGACCGCCCACTCGAAGTACCAAAGGAAGACGCGGCCAACCGCGACGCAGACGGCGACTATGAAGAGGTCGCCAGCCACTTGCCGCAACGAGGCGGCGTTTTCCGGATGGCCTTCCAATCGCTTGCGATAGAAGTAGATTGTGAGGAAGACGGTAATGGTTGGGATGGCCCCGGCCCAGATGGTCAGCGGCTTGGCGAACTCCTGGAGGGGGATTCCGTAGCGTGCCGTATTGGCCACGAGCGTGACGAAACCGACGACGTACGCGAAGCCCGCATAGCCGAGGAGTTGCTGCACCAGCGGGGGCAGTTCGAAGGGGCTGCGTCCGACCGGGGTTGGCGGGGATTCGTCCTCAACGATTTGGGTGGGTGCGGCGGTCGTGGACACGGCCAGAGCTCGCTGTTGGTCCTGTTGCGATGCGTGGGGGAATGGTGCGCCCGGAGCGATTCGAACGCCCGACCTACTGGTTCGTAGCCAGTTGCTCTATCCAGCTGAGCTACGGGCGCACATGGTTGCGAGGCAACTTGTTAAGGATAAGGGATTGCGGGGTTGAGGGCAAGGCGGGTGGTGGTGCTCAGGGATTGAGAGGCCTTCCATTCCGCTCGATCCGTATGTAGTGGCGTTCGCTGTCCCACCTTAGATCGAGCGTGCATTTGCCGGCTTCATAGTCACCACGCTCTCTTCCCACAGCTTGGCGATACTCCGCGACAGACATGCCGTCCCGGTAACATGCGAACCTAAATCGGCTCTTACTGCCATTTCTCTTTGGGTTGCTATCGGCGACGACCTTTATCACGTCGGATTCGTCGATTCTGGTTTTGAGGCGCATATATCCCTCGCTCAGGCCACCGGTGCGCGGAGGCATTAACGGATTTTAAAACGCTAATTGCGAATCCTGCTGCGGTATAGGCTACCAATTGGTGATCGATCCATCGGGCCGAAAGTAGGTCTGCGCCCGCGCGGTTACCGGCTCGGTGATCTCAGCGATCTGGGTCAGGTATTTGAGGTCGAGCTCGACGCCCAGTCCGGGACGGTCGTTGGGATAAAGCTTGCCATTTTTGAAGTCGAGGCAGACCGGCAGGTGCTGCAGCGTGCGGCCGCCAAAGTTGTACTCCATCAACAGCGGCCCGGAGAAGGTGCCCAGGCTATTCACCAGCGCCGCGGTCGCGATCGGTCCGGTAAAGTGGGGCACGATGCCGACAAAGTGGGTCTCGCATATCGCCGCAATCTTCATCATCTCCGTAATGCCGCCCACGTTGGGCAGCGTCGCGCGGACGAAGTCGATGTCGTGCCGCTCCACCAGCGTATTGAAGTCCCACCGGTTGCCCCACTCCTCGCCCGCGGCCAGCGGCACGTTCACCTTGCTGCGCAGAATGGGAAGGTCCTGCTGAAACGCCTCCGCGCGCACCGGGTCTTCCACGAAAAACGGCGTCAGGCTTTCAATCTCATTGCATCCCCGGATCGCATCCGGCAGGTCGAAGCGCTGGTGAAAGTCGATGACCCAGTCGCCGTCCGGCCCCACGCCTTCTCTCACCGCGGCACACTGCTCGCGCAGATGGTTGATGCGCTCCGTGGTGTTGAAGGTCGTGTTGATCGGCAGGTCCATCGCGGCAAAACGGAAGGCGCGGTATCCCGCCTCGATGGTCGCGTGCGCCCGCTCCTTCATCGACATCCCGTGGGTCACGCCGGGGACGATTCCGGCGGTGTTGTAGCACTCGCAGTAATTCCGCGCCATGCCTCCCAGCAGGCGATGCACGGGCAGGCCCAGCGCCTTGCCCTTGATGTCCCACAGCGCCAGATCGAGCGCCCCGATTCCATCCGTCTTCTCGCGTCCGGCGGGATAAAAGAATGCGCGGTTCATGTCCTGCCATAGCTGCTCGATAAACTGCGGATCGCGGCCAATCAGACCGGCCGGCAGACTGCGACAGCGTGTCCTTCGATCCGCCTTCTCCGATGCCGGTGATTCCCGCATCCGTCTCAATCGTCACCACCACATCGCTCTGGTTGAACAACGGGTTTGGATTTGGCGGCAGGTATGCCGTTACGCGCGTGATCTTCATCTTTGGAATCGCGCCGAAGGCCGGGACCGCATGTGCGATACCGGCAATGGCAGCAGCGGATAACTGATTTAAGGAATTTGCGTCGTTGCATGTGGGCGTACTCCTGGCAAACACAGGGGGCGATTGCTTTCCCGCTATCTATGACGAACGCTATCCTAGCGGATGAATTGAAGAGAGGGAAGGTGTGGTGACTACGGCTTGGGGAGTTTGGTGCGCCCGGAGAGATTCGAACTACTTGGGCTTCGATGGCTGGTATTGGGGCGCGACGCCTGGGAAGCTTGGTTGCTTCATAAAGCCCACGCGATTACGATGACGGTCGTATGTCAACGATTTACCTCGTATCTAATTGCAATGAATTTTGGGGTGTTTGATTTGCGGCCGGGGAGTTGCGCCGTACCCGCAGATTGTCGATCGCATAGTTGAGGAAGCGCGGTTCAAGACTCGCCTCCTGCTCCATGAACCGGCAGGAGGAGACAATCTGCTCAATCAGGAACCGGGGCTGGAACGCGGCGAGATCGAGCTGCTTGTCTTCCTTGATCTTGAACACAATGGACTCGAAGACCTGATCGGGGAGTGTCAGCCCCTGCGATTGGCACTCTTTGGTGAAGATCTGCTTGTAAAGCTCGACGGAGGGCGAACCGATCTCGATCTTGTACGGCAGGCGGCGGAGGAATGCCGGGTCCATCAGGTCCTCCGGCTCAAGGTTGGTGGAAAAGATCACCAGTTCGTCGAACGGAATGGCGAAGCTCTTGCCGGTATGCAGCTTAAGGTAGTCGACGCGGCTCTCCAACGGTACGATCCAGCGATTCAGCAGGGTGGTTGGGCTTACCAGTTGGCGGCCAAAATCATCGATGACGAAGCAACCGCCCAACGCCTTCATATGCATCGGCGCCTCGTAGAACTTTGAAACGGGATCGTAGCGAAGATCCAGCATGTCCAAGGTCAGCTCGCCACCCGCAACAACGAATGGTCTCTTGCATTGCGCCCAGCGCGCGTCGATTGCCTGGCCGCGGAGGATCGACTGCTCGGTATCGTCAGAGGTTGCGGCGACCGGAATATGAATGCTCGGATCGTAGAGACGGATGATCTGGCCCTCGACGATGACCGCATAGGGGACATAGATCAGGTCGGTGAAGATATTGGCCAGGCGCAGCGCGAATGTGGTCTTCCCGTTGCCTGGAGGTCCGTACAAAAGAATGGCGCGGCCGGAGTTCAATGCCGGTCCGGATTGTTCGATGAGGCTATCCTCCACGGCCAGGTCGCTGATGCTATTGCGGACCCTCTGGAAGGTGACTACTTCATTGGTAATCTTCTGCAGGTTTACCCGGTCGTTGAACTGATCGAGGGTCACGGGCGCCGGCCCGATGTATTGCGACCGGCCCAGCGCGTCAACAGCCCAACGCTGGCCCTCTTCGGACAGCGCGTAGTTCATGGCGGCAGGATTGTCTGGGCGCACTCCTCGCGCATAGATGAGCTTTCGTTCGGTGGCGATGCGAACCAATTTAGCAACGATGCCGGACGACAACTTGATAGCGTCTACAAACTCGCGGCTGGACTCCAGACGCGCCGTGTAGATCAGCTTAATCAGGAGGCTTAGAAGTTCATTCTCGTCGATCCCGGTGGCCTCGATCGTTTCGGGTTCGATCGGCACGTTATGAAGAAAGGCGTCGAGCGCCTCCTGACTGATGTGGCCGGCGGCGACCAGATTGTCCCCAAAACGCCCGCCAAGCCCAGCCTGACGCGCCAGCGCGTCGTTCATCTGCTCCGCCGTGATCAGTTTCTCCCGGACCAGAAGATGACCAATTTCTATTCGAATTGCGATGATGCCCTCCTGAACATGCTTTCCTGGCATTGAGGCCGTCTACCGGACAAATGTAGATCAAGATCGAACAGTTCAAAATACCCCTTTTGTCTGGATAGCGGGTGACGTTTCAGCTAGGGGGGAGTCATCGGCGGAAGCAATGGGGGATGGTGCGCCCGGAGAGATTCGAACTCCCGACCCTTTGGTTCGAAGCCAAATGCAGCCAAGTTACAGGCGTACATGGCTGAGAGGCAGCTGGTTAAAGAATAAGGGATTGCAGTGTTGAGGGCCACGCGCGGCCTAGGGTGCGCCGAGCTTAATCCATTTATTACCCTTAAAGTCCGGGTCGATCTCGTTGAACTTCGGCATCGGCTGGTCATCAGCAAAGACTCGCCCATCATGATAGGACAAGGTGTGAGCTATATCCTTGACGCTGCTGTCGGGGAAATATGAAACGGAGAGGGGTTGGAGCTTCAAGTTCTCTGCAGGCTCGCCCCAATAGAACACGATTATATTTTGCACATGGAAATATGAGTTACGCGGCTGAAGGGCCGTCCGATACTGTAGGTCTATCGTTTGATCTATCGGTTCTTCGGGTAAGAGCAGATAAACCAAAGTGAGCCCTCCTGCGTTTTTCGGGGGCACGACGATAGACGTGACAGTAGCCGCGACCTTATCGTTCTGCGCATCTGATAAATTAAAAATCGGGTTATGCGCGAACTGAAGACTTTTTTTGCGAACTCTTCTGTACTTGAGAGGGTTTTCTTTTAGTTCATCGATGTCGCTCTTTGCGCTCGCCAAATCCTTCTGCATTTCGAGCATTTGGGGCCGAATCTGATTTGCCGCCTCCAGTTCCGTGCGCGAGTGGTCGACTTCGGCCTTGAATGACGCGGCCTGCTTTGTTAAGTCAGCGGACATTTGCGAGGTCTGACGTATCGCTTGGCCAGCCTGTGTATCGACTTCCGTCGATGCCTTTGCGCTCGCCTCTGTGGCACTCTTAGCTGCCGCTTCAATCTTCTGGACTGACGCCGATGACGAGTCTCGAATTTGCCGCTCTGACCTTGCTGCCGTCTCCTCGACCGCTTGCTCGGCGCTCCTCGAGTGCCAAAAAATCGATGCGGCGAGAACGGTTAGGCAGAACGCCGCTACGTAAAAAACATTCTTGGCCCACCCCCAAGCTCTCTCGAAGACTCTGATGGAGCTTTCGGTTTCCATCAATCCCCGGTCTCGTGTGGCGCTGGCAAGTTCCTCTCTGACCCTAAGAGAGAGGAAGTCTGCGAGATTTAACGGAGAGCCACAGTACCCGCAAAACTTCAGACCGTCCGCATTGTCCTGTTCGCATGAATAGCATCGATTCATCTGACCGGATACACCTCTAAGTGGCCTAGACACTCTAGATCCAAGCGGATTCTGTGGTGCGCCCGGAGAGATTCGAACTCCCGACCCTTTGGTTCGAAGCCAAATGCTCTATCCAGCTGAGCTACGGGCGCGTCGTGGTTGACAGCTATCGACACGCTGAAAATACTACGATCGAGGCAATCAGGCGACGGAGGGTTGGAGCGGGGCGGGTGGGGCGGTGTCGTCGGGCTTGGGGAAGAGGGAGACGGTCTCGACGATGTCCAGGCCGGCGCGGCGGAGGAGCTGGTGGATGACGGGGCCGGTGAGGCGGCTGGCGTCGTACTCGACGCGGACGGTGCTGGGCGGCCTCGTCGAGGGCGAGGTGGCGGACGCCGTAGACGTCGCGCACCTTGGAGAGGGCGAGCATGGCCTGCTCGGTGGGCGGGGCGCCGTAGCGGTAGAGGACGTCAAGCTGGGTCATAGAGCGATTCTAGCAGCGAAGACAAGAGCAAGAACGACCGCGGATTTACGCGGATGAACGCGGATTAAATGCGTAAGACGGTTAATGCTTTAGGTGGATGGTGGCTGCCCTGCTTATAGAGGCACGGCAATGAAGGAATCTGTTCTTATCCGCGTTCATCCGCGTAAATCCGCGGTCGCTGTCTTAGAGCTTGCTGAGGTAGTCGAGGATCTCGGGGCTGGTCCAGTCCTGGGCGGAGACGAATTTGCGGCGGAGGATGCCGTTGCGGTCGATGACGTAGCTCTCGGGGATCTTGAGCGGTGCCGTAGAGGTGCTGGACGCGCATGGAGGGGTCGCGCAGGGTGAGCAGGTCGACGTGGTAGGTGGGCGAGGAAGCTGCGGTAGGCGGCGGGGTCCTCGTCCTGGCTGATGGCGACGATGGTGACCTGGGGCATGCGGCGCTGCAGGGCGAGCAGGCTGGGGAGCTCTTCGATGCAGGGCGCGCACCAGGTGGCCCAGAAGTTGAGGATGACGATGCGGCCGCGGAGCTGGGCGAGGTCGACGGTGCGGCCGTCGCCGTCGGTGAGGGTGAACGGGGGCGCGGGTGTGGCGATGCGGGTGGGGTGGTCGCCGCGGTCGCAGGCGGTGAGGGAGAGGGTGAAGAGGGCGAGGATGAGAGTTGCTGTCCGAAGATCTGTCGTCGTTGCTTTGCGCACGTCATGCTCCGCGTTCCTATAATACGAAGCTGGACTCGAAAGGCTTAGCACCGATAAACCCCGATGGCACCGATGAAAGACAAAGCGACCGCGGATGGACGCGGATGAGCGCGGATAAGGCAAAGCTTTGGATGATGACGTTCAGGACGGAGCAGGGGCGAAGCCGTTGCGGCTGTCGGTGGTGGTGCCGGCGCGGAATGAGGCGGCGGTCGCTGGCGGAGTGCCTGGAGTCGCTGGTGGGGCAGTCGGAGCCGGGGTTTGCGCTGGGGGTGCAGTGGGAGCTGATTGTGGTCGATGACGATTCGACCGATGGGACGCGGGGGATTGCGGAGGCGGATTGCGGCTGGGCGCGGAGGGCGTTATCGGTGATGGAGGCGCCGGCGCTGGACCTGAGCGAGCGCGGCGGATTTACGGGGAAGACGAATGCGTGCTGGGCGGGGGCGCAGCGGGCGCGCGGGGCGTGGCTGCTGTTTACGGATGCGGACACGGTGCATGAGGCGGGGGACCTCTCGCGGTGCGGTGCATGAGGCGGAGAAGTATAAGGTGGCGCTGCTCTCGTACTCGCCGCGGCAGATTGTGAGTGGGTTCTGGCAGCGGGCGGTGATGCCGCTGGTGTTTCTCGGAGCTGGCGAGCGTGTATCCGCCGAAGCAGGTGAGCGACCCGGCGAGCAGGCTGGCGGCGGCGAATGGGCAGTTTCTGCTGGTGGAGCGCGAGGCGTACTTTGCGGTGGGCGGGCATCGCGGGGTGGGGCAGGAGATTCTGGAGGATGTGGCGCTGGCGCGCAAGCTCAAGCGGGCGAAGTATGGGATTCGGTTTCGGTATGCTCCGGAGGCGCTGGCGGCGCGGATGTACCGGACGCTGCCGGAGATGGTGGAGGGATGGACGAAGAACCTGGCGCTGCTGTTTCCGAGCCGGTGCTGCTGGCGATGTGGCGGGTGCTGGATCTGCTGCTGTTCTTTGGGCTGCCGGCGCTGGCGGTCTGGCTGTGCTCGGCGCGGCTGGCGTGGCAGGCGCTGGTGATCTGGGTGATCTGGCTGCGGACGTTGTGGCGGTTCTATGCGCGGGTGGCGCGGTCGCACTTTCCCGCGGTGGATGTGGCGATCTCGATTTTGGGCGTGCCGATGTTCTGCTGGCTGCTGGTGCGGAGTTATGTGGGGCATCGGGTGAAGCGGGAGGTGGGATGGAAGGGGCGGAGTTATAAGGTTCGACGGTAGGTAAGAGATTGGGCGCATGCATCGACCGATAGGGCTGGGCATCTAATGGTATGGCGATTCGGCAAGATTTCGTTATTGAGCTGTGAGCTGTGAGCTGTGAGCTATGAGGTTTGAGCTATGAGCGGAGAGGCATGATTCTTCTTACTCGCAAGGCTGAGTTTTCTTCGGCGCATTACTACTGGAACGACGCGTGGACGGCGGAGGAGAACGTGCGCGTGTTTGGCAAGTGCGCGAATCGGAATGGGCATGGGCATAACTACACGCTGGAGGTGACGGTGGCGGGCGAGGTCGATCCGGTGTCGGGGTTTGTGGTGGACCTGAAGGAGCTGAAGGAGATTCTGGAGCGCGAGGTGGTGAGCGTCTACGACCATCGGCATTTGAACCTGGAGGTGCCGGAGTTTGCCGGGCGCGTGCCGACGACGGAGAACATTGCGATTGCGATCTGGGAGCGGCTGGAGGGAAAGATCCCGCACGCGAGGCTGCACCGGGTGCGGGTGTATGAGATGCCGGAGCTGTTTGCGGACTACTATGGGGAGCGATGATGGAGACCAGCATCCCACAAACAGCACCGAAGGCGTATCTCTCGCGGCGGTACAGGCTGAGCGCTTCGCACCGGCTGCACTCGGACGCGTTCAGTGAGGAGAGGAACCGGGCCGTGTATGGGAAGTGCGACAACCCGTATGGGCATGGGCACAACTATGTCGTGGAGGTGACGCTGGGCGGGCCGAGTGAGTCCAACTACGGGGATGGTGTGCGATCTGGGCGAGCTGGATCGCTTCGCGCAAACAAATCTGCTGGCGCGCTTTGACCATATGAACTTGAATACACTGGCGGAGTTTCGCGATGCGGTTTCGACGACGGAGAACTTTACGATAGAGGTGTACCGGATATTCGAGCGGTTTGCGGGCGCGAAGATTGAGCGCGTGCGGATTGAAGAGACGAGTAATAACTCGTTTGAGTATTCGGGACGGGCTACAGGAGAGGCGAAACTAGTATGAGCATAGTGACGGATTCGGAGTTGGTAACCGCGGCATCGCTGACCACGCAGGAGCTTTACCGGGAGCTGCTGGTGCGGCTGGGCGAGGACCCCACGCGCGATGGGCTGCTGGACACGCCGGAGCGCATGGAGAAGTCGATGGCGTTCCTGACGCGTGGCTATGCGATGGACGTGAAGACGGTGCTGCATGAGGCGCTGTTCGAGGTGGAGTACGACGAGATGGTGATCGTGAAGGACATCGAGTTCTTCTCGATGTGCGAGCACCATCTGCTGCCGTTCTTCGGCAAGGCGCATATTGCGTATGTTCCGAACGGACGCGTGATCGGGCTGTCGAAGGTCCCGCGGGTGGTGGACGTGTTTGCGCGGCGCCTGCAGGTGCAGGAGCGGCTGACGACGGAGATTGCCGACGCGATTACGGAGGCGATCGAGCCGCAGGGGGTCGCGGTGATTCTGGAGGCGCAGCACCTTTGCATGATGATGCGCGGGGTGGAGAAGCAGCACTCGGCGACGGTGACTTCGGCGATGCGGGGGGTGTTCAAGACGCAGCTGCAGACGAGGAATGAGTTTTTGTCGCTGGTGCGGCGGGGTGGCGGGCTATAGCTCTGTGGCCGCACACCCAAATCTCAAAGGAGAGATGTGGGGCACCGAAAGACCGGCGTAGTCTGGTAGACGATGAATGGACTGCTGGTACTGGATAAGCCTGCGGGGATGACCTCGCACGATGTGGTTGAGGTGGTGCGGAGGGCGACGGGGGAGCGGTCGATCGGCCACCTGGGGACGCTCGACCCGATGGCTACGGGAGTATTGCCGCTGCTGCTGGGCAAGTACACGCGTCTGGCGCAGTTCTTCGGGAAGGCGGAGAAGAGCTACGAGGGGACGATCCGGTTCGGGTTTGCGACGGACACCTTCGACGCGGAGGGTGACGGCGGTGGGTGAGGCGCGGGCGCTGGGGATGGGGCTGGCTGAGCTGCGCGAGCTTGGCGGCGCGGTTTCATGGCGAGATGGAGCAGATGCCGCCGGTGTATTCCGCGAAGAAGATTGGCGGCGTGCCGGCGCACAAGCTGGCGCGGGCGGGGAAGGCGGTGGAGGTGAAGCCGGCGCGGATTTTTATCCATCGATTTGAGCTGCTGTCGCTGGAGGGTGAGCGGCGCGCGGTTTGAGATGCAGGTGTCGGCGGGCGGGTATGTGCGGTCGGTGGCGCATGAGCTGGGGCAGTTGGCGGGGTGCGGGGCGCACCTGGCGGAGCTGCGGCGGACGCAGGCGGGCGCGTTTACGCTGGCGCAGGCGATTGGGCTCGAGGAGTTGAAGGCGGCTGGCGGGCGATGCGGGGGCGATTGAGCGCAGGCTGCCGCATCCGCGCACGCTGCTGCCGGAGATGCCATCGGTGACGGTGGATGAGCAGACGGCGGGGCGGCTGCGCAATGGGATGCAGGCGAACCTGCCGGAGTATCTCCGCGGCGGGGCTGGTGAAGGTGTTTACCAGTCCGACGGAGTTGCTGGGGGTTGCGAAGCGGATTGCCGGGACGCTGATGCAGCCGATTGTGGTGCTGGGGTAGGACGAGCTAAACCCACATCTCAGAATCGAGATGTGGGGCACCCGTTTCAGTGGCCGTCGTGTAGTCTAGCGGTGGTCGTCGTGGTCCCAGCGGCCATCGTGCATCTGCCAGCCCTGCTGGTAGTGGTCGTAGTGGGGATGGTTCCAGTAGGCGCCGGCGATAGGGCGGGCGCTGCCAGACGCCACCGTGCCAGACATAGCGGCCGCCATCGTCTCCCCAGTAGCCTTCGGTCCACACGTAGCCGTCGCCCGGCATGGCGGGACGGACCTCATAGCGCAGCGGGGGCGGGGTGCGGCCGATGTAGACGTGAATCTGGGCTACGGCGGGAATGGCGAGCCGCGGCGAAGGACAAGGCCGCCGGCAAGCAGGCTTAGTTTCCAGTTCGAGAGATTATGCAAGGAGGGTCTCCGTTCGAGCGTTCCCTCCGTTAGATGCAAAGTGATTGCCCGGCGGAGATTTGGTTGGCTTATCACAGGATGGCGCTATCGCTTCAACAGCGGAAGGACGATGGGGATGACGTTGCGGGCGACGATCTGGTTGCCTTTGGCGGTGGCGTGGGTGTCGTCGTGCTGCATCATGCCGGGGACGCCATAGACGTTCTTGAGCAGGAAGGGCAGCATGGGGACGCGGTACTTGGCGGCCAGCAGGGTGTAGGTCTGGTCGAACTGCTTGACGTAGTCGGCGCCGTAGTCGGGCGGGAGGGTGATGCCGGCGAGCGCGACCTTGATGCCCGCGCGCTTGAGGGTGCCGACGATCTGGTCGAGATTGGCGCGGGTGTCCGCGATGGGCAGGCCGCGCAGGCCGTCGTTGCCGCCGAACTCGACGACGACGACTGCGGGGTGGAGGGCGAGGATGTCGGGGAGGCGCTCGACGCCGTCCTTGGTGGTGTTGCCGCTGACGCCTTCGTTGTCGACGCGGTAGTGGTAATGCAGGCGGTCGAGGTCGGTCTGGAGGTAGTCGGGATAGCTCTGGCCGGGGTCGGTGCCGAAGCCGGCGGTGAGGGAGTCGCCAAAGCAGACGAGGAGGGGGCGAGAGGTTTGCGGGGGCTGAAGCTGGGGAGCCTGTGCGGTTGGGGTGGCCGTGGGCGCGGCTGAGGTGGAGTCGCTGGGGGTACGGTGTCGGGGCGCGAGTCGGCGGCGTCGGGCGTGCCCTCGGAATGGCACCCGCCCAGGGTAAGCGCAAACCCCATCAGCAACGCTAACCGGTGAATTTTCCGCATACCCCAACTTACCAAATTTTAGGGCCATTTTATTGCGGATTCGTTGCCGGCGGCGGGTTAGGAGCATGGTTCGGGCGAGGCGGAGGGATGGGCATGAGGGATTGCGGATGACATTGAATTCGCGTGTCCAGAGCAGTCGCCAGATGGTCTAATAGAGTGACCGAAGGAGACGGCGAACCGGTGAATAAGGGCGCAATGGGCATGTTGCCGATGGGGGGCCGATGATCGCTCCGATGATTGTGGTGGACAAGCTGCGGAAGTCGATCCGCAACGGCGCGCGCACCGTGGACATTCTGAAGGGGCTGGACTTCGCGATTCCGAAGGGCGCAGTTTGCGGCGATCATGGGGGCGTCGGGGAGCGGGAAGTCGACGCTGCTGGGGCTGATTGCGGGGCTGGATACGCCGACCTCGGGGACGGTCTCGCTGAATGGGACGGCGATCAGCTATCTGCCGGAGGACAAGCTGGCGCAGGTGCGCGGCAAGACGATCGGGTTTGTCTTCCAGTCGTACCAGCTGATTCCGACGCTGACGGCGCTGGAGAATGTTCTGCTGCCGCATGAGCTGAATGCGGAGGGCGATGGGCTGCCGCGGGCGAAGCAACTGCTGACCAGCGTAGGACTGGGCGACCGTATGGGGCACTATCCCGTCCAGCTCTCGGGCGGCGAGCAGCAGCGGGTGGCGCTGGCGCGGGCGTTTATTCTGCGGCCGCCGATTGTGCTGGCGGATGAGCCGACGGGGAATCTGGACACGACCAACGGCGCGCATGTGCTGGAGCTGCTGCTGGACCTGAACCGCGTGGAGGGAACGACGCTGGTGCTGGTGACGCACGATCCGGTGCTGGCGGGCTATGCGGACCGGCGGATCGTGCTGCGCGATGGGCTGATCATTACGGATGAGATGAATGCGGAGCGGCGGGCGTTCGATGCGGCCAGCGCGGTGAGCATCTAGATGGCGAGCGGGCTGGCGTGGAGCTCGGCGGCGAAGATTGCATCGCGCGAGATGCGGTCGTCGCGCGGCAAATTTCTATTTGTGCTGCTTTCGGTTGCGATTGGGGTGGCGGCGCTGAGTGGGGTGCGCGGCTTCTCCTCGTCGTTCCGCGCGACGCTGTTGAATCGGGCGCGGTCGATTATGGCGGGCGACCTGGCGGCGCGGACGTTTCAGCAACTGACGCCGAGCCAGCAGGAGGGGCTGGATGCGATTGCCAGGACAGGCGTGGAGATTACGCCGGTGACGGAGGTGCTGTCGATGGCGTCGTCGCCGAAGAGCATGAACCCGGTGCTGGTGTCGCTGAAGGCGGTTGATCCTGAGCTCTATCCGTTCTACGGGACGGTGGATCTGGCGCCGGCGAGCAGTTTGCAGACGGCGCTGGCGGATGGGCAGGTGGCGGTGGGCGACGACCTGCTGCTGCGGCTGGGGCTGAACGTGGGCGATGAGCTGAAGGTGGGCAACCGGAACTTCCGGATTGCGGCGACTGTGGTGAATGAGCCGGACCGCCTCTCGGGCAACTTTGAGGCGGGGCCGCGGGTGCTGATGTCGCGGGATTCGCTGGAGGAGACGGGGCTGATTGCGCCGGGAAGCCATGCGCTGCAGCGGTTTCTATTCAAGCTGCCGCCGCCGCCGGATGGGCGGGCGGTCTCGGACACGGCGGTTGCGGACCTGAAGACGCGGCTGGAGACGCTGCTGCCTGATGCGCAACTGACGGACTATCGCGAGACCAATCCGGCGCTGACGCGCGGGCTGGACATGGCGACGAGTCTGCTCTCGCTGATGAGTCTGGTGGCGCTGGTGCTGGGCGCGGTGGGCGTGGCGATGGCGATGCGCGCGCACCTGCAGCAGAGGCTGGATTCGATTGCGATTATGAAGTCGCTGGGCGCGCGCAGCGGGCAGATCATGAAGATTTATCTGCTGCAGACGATGTTGCTGGGGGTGGCGGGTGGGCTGCTGGGCGTGTTGTTTGGGGTGGGGGTGCAGCTGGCGTTTCCGGTGGTGCTGGGCAAGCTGATCAATGTGCCGACCGAGTTCCATATCCAGATGCGCGCGGTGTTTGTGGGGCTGGGCGCGGGGGTGCTGACGACGCTGCTGTTTACGCTGCCGCCGCTGCTGGACATCCGCGGCGTGCGGCCGATTTTGATTCTGCGCAGAGCGGTGGAGGAGAATGACGATCCATTCATTGCGGCGGTATGGAAGAAGATCACGAAGAATGCCGCGCAGATATTGGCGACGGCGCTGATCCTGGCGGGGCTGGCGGTGATCGCGACGATGCTGTCGGATTCGGCGACGGTGGGGAAGGTTTTTTCGGCGGGGCTGGTGGCGGTGTTGCTGGTGTTGCTGGCGGCGTCGGCGGGCGTGCTGTGGCGGGCTGAAGTTTTTTCTCAACCGCACGCGGCTGCATCTGCCTTCGTCGTTGCGCCACGGGCTGGCGAACCTCTACCGGCCGGGCAATCCTTCGGCCGCGCTGCTGGCGGCGCTGGGCATGGGCGTGATGCAGATCATGACGGTGTATCTGGTGCAGAGGCGGTGGTGAGCGAGCTGCATATCTCGTCGGCGCCGAACCTGCCGAATGTGTTTCTGGTGGACATTGCGAACACGGAGATCGATGGGATGCGCACGCTGCTGAAGGCGCAGCCGGGGGTGACGGCGGAGCCTGAGCTGCTGCCGGTGGTGTCGTCGCGGATCGATGCGATGGATGGCGTGGCGGCGGCGGATGTGAAGCTGAAGAATTTTCCGCGGCGGATGCTGCGGTCGATCAGCCTGACGTGGGCGGACGCGGCGCCGCCGGGAACGAAGGTGGTGGATGGCGCGTGGTGGAAGGCGGACGAGAGCGAAGCCGGTGCTGGCGATCTCGCAGCAGCGGCGGACCGGCTGGGCGTGAAGGTGGGGTCGACGATCACGTTTGCGGCGCAGGACGCAGCAGTTTACGCGCGACCGTGGTGGCGCTGACCAAGGCGGATGGGCAGCACGCGTACTCGCGCGCGGAGTTTACGCTGAACGCACGCGGCGCTGAAGGGGCTGCCGGTGATCTGGTAGGGCGGCGTGCATGTGAAGCCGGCGAAGGTGAGCCAGTTTCAGCGGGCGCTGTACGTGGCGTATCCGACGGTGACGGTGATCAACGTGGCGCAGGCGCTGGAGACGGTGCGCGCGGTGGTGATCCAGATTACGTATGTGATCCAGTTCCTGGCGGCGTTCTCGATCTTTGCGGGCGTGGTGATTCTGGCGTCGTCGATTGCGGGGACGAAGTACCGGCGGATCCGCGAGGTGGTGGTGCTGAAGACGCTGGGCGCGACGCGGGGGCGGATCGCGACCATCTTCTCGATTGAGTTTGCGGTGCTGGGGCTGGTGGCGGGCGTGGTGGGGATCGGGTTTGCGTGACGTGAATGTGTGGGTGCTGCTCGCATCGGGTCTTCAACGTGGCGTATCCAGATGCAGTGGCTGTGGTGTGCCGCGGCGCTGGTGGGGACGGCCGCGCTGACGGTGGCGACGGGATGGATGGCGAGCCACCGCATCCTGGGGCAGAAGCCGCTTGAGGTGCTGCGCGAGGAGTAAGGATTTCGCTTCAGTTTAACTTTCGCGCGCTGGTTCGGTTATGATCCTCGTGCCGAGACGGGATCATGCGGGTGGTGCGGCGTTAACACAGACAGGAATTGAGAGCGAGGGTGCAGATGGCAGTTGGGCGAAGGTTGTGGGCGGTTGTGGTGATAGCGGGTGTATGCGGATTGGGGATCGTGCCGTGTGGATGGGCGCAACAAGCGGCCGCAGCTGCGGCACAGACTACGCCTCCGAGTCCGGAGGCGCGGCAGAATGGGGCGATTACGGGTGGGATTGCGCGGAAGTTCGGCAGCGTGCCGGACGATCCGGGGCCGCTGGCGAAGGATGTTTCGGGAAAGATGAAGCCGAAGGCGGTGGCGGCGGCGATGACGAAGGTCGCGGACTGGCAACTGGCGCAGTCGCAGCAGTACTTTGCGGTGTATCGACCGGACGAAGAATCTGGACGGGCGCATCTGGACGTGGGGCGCGCTGTATAGCGGGTTCATGGCGGCGTCGGATGCGCTGGGCGATCCGAAGTATCGCGACGTGATGCGCGACATGGGCAAGACGTACAACTGGGAGCTGAGCAAGACGGAGTCGGACGCGAACCAGCACAGCTTGGCGCAGACGTATCTGGAGCTGTATCTGCGCGACAAGAAGCCGGAGGAGATTGCGCCGACGCAGGCGATCTTCGATGGCATCCTGGCGCGGCCGCGGGTGGAGTTGAGCTCAGGCCGGCGGATCGAGTGGTGGTGGTGCGATGCGCTGTTTATGGCGCCGGGGGCGTGGGCGCGGATGTATGCGGCGACGGGAGACAAGAAGTACATCGACGTATCTGGACGAGGAGTGGGCGAAGACCTCGCAGCAGCTTTGGGACCCGGACGCGCACCTCTACTATCGCGACGCTACGTTTATCGGGAAGACGGAGAAGAATGGGCAGAAGATCTTCTGGTCGCGCGGCGAGGGCTGGGTGATGGCGGGGCTGGCGCGGACGCTGGAGTATCTGCCGAAGGACGATCCAGCGCGCGCGATGTACGAGACGCAGCTGAAGGAGATGGCCGGCGCGGTGGCGAAGATGCAGGGGCCGGACGGCCTGTGGCGGGCGGGGATGCTCGATCCGGCGGACTACGATCAGCCGGAGATCTCGGGCTCGGCGCTGATGACGTATGGGATGGCGTGGGGCGTGAACAACGGACTGCTGGACAAGAAGGTGTATACGCCGGTGATCGAGAAGGCGTGGGCGGGGATGGTGTCAGCACATCTATGCGGATGGACGGCTGGGAGACATTCAGCAGACCGGGTCGGCGCCGGCGTTGTTCAAGGCCGCGTTCGAGCTGGAACTATGGGGTGGGGGGATTTTTGCTGGCGGGGAGCGAGGTTTACAAGATGGCGGGTGGGAAGGCGAAGAGGTAGGGGCGCTTCCCACTTCTCACAAAACAACAGCAGGTCCTTCGCTACGCTCTGGATGACAATTTCTATGATTGGGATGACAAGTTTTTGCGGGGCACCCGCTAGTGGGTGGTGGATGCGGTTGTGGGCGTGGGGCAGGGTGGGGCGGGCGGTGGGGTTGCGTTGGCGATGGCGTTGGCGCGCAGGGTGGAGCCGGCGTAGTTGGCGAGGTGCAGGATGCGGCCGGGCAGGATGCCGAGCATCAGCGTGGCGGCGGCGGTGAGGGTGAGGGCGAGGCCAGCGGGCAGGCTGACGGCGGCGGGCGTGGTGGCGTCCGTTGTCGATGCGGCTTCGGCGGGCTTCGAGTAGATGGAGCTGAGCAGGCGGAGGTAGTAGAAGCAGGCGACGCCGCTGTTGATGAGGCCGATGACCGCGAGCCAGACGTGGCCGGCGATCGAGCGCGGCGGTGAAGACGTAGAACTTGCCGAAGAAGCCGCCGGTGAAGGGGATGCCGATGAGCGAGAGCAGGAAGAAGGCGAGCAGCGCGGCGAGGATGGGGCGGCGCGCGGCGAGGCCCTGGTAGTCGTCCACGGTGCGCAGGGTCTCGTTGTAGCCGCCGACCTGGGTGATGACGGCGAAGGCGCCGACGTTCATGGCGGCGTAGGCGGCGGTGTAGAAGCAGGCGGCGGCGATGCCGTCTGCCGGGAGCGCGGTGAAGGCGACGAGCAGGTATCCGGCGTGGGCGATGGAGGAGTAGGCGAGCATGCGCTTGACGTCGGTCTGCTTGAGCGCGCCGAGGTTGCCGATGGTCATGGAGAGCGCGGCGAGCACCCACATCAGGGCGGCCCAGCGGTGGCTGAAGTTGGGCAGCGGGAAGCCGGAGAAGGCGATGCGCAGCAGCACCGCGAAGGCAGCGGCCTTGGGCGCGGTGGACATGAGGCCGACGACGGGCGCGGGCGCGCCCTGGTAGACGTCGGGCGTCCAGACGTGGAAGGGCGCGGCGGAGACCTTGAAGCCGAGGCCGACGATCATCATGGCGAGCGCGAGGAAGGCCATGCGCGGCGTGGCGCTGGCGGCGAGGCCGGCGGCGATGGCGGCGATGGAGGTTGAGCCGGTGGCGCCGAAGGCGAGCGCGATGCCGTAGAGGAAGAATGCGGTGGCGAAGGAGCCGAGCAGGAAGTATTTGATGGAGGACTCGGACGCGGCGGCCTGGGTCTTGCGGAAGCCGGCCATGATGTAGGTGGAGATGGAGGAGATCTCGAGTCCGATGAAGACCATCAGCAGCTCGACGGAGCAGGTCATGAACATCATGCCGACGGCGCCGAAGAGGACGAGGGCGTAGTACTCGCCGGCGTGGCCGGCGTGGCCTTCGAAGTAGTCGAGCGAGCTGAGCAGCGTGGCGACGACGACGGCGGCGATGAGCAGGTGGAAGAAGATGCTGAAGGGGTCGACCTGGATGGTGCCGCTGAAGGCGGTGAGCGGGCCGAGGCGCAGCTGATAGTAGCTGACGAGGCCTGCGGCGGTGGTGCCGAGGATGGCGAGCCAGCCGAGCGGCTTGCGCGAGGCGGCGGGCTTGAGCAGCGACTCGATGAGCATGATGAGGATGCCGGCGATGGTGAGGATGTACTCGGGGAGCAGGGCGAGGACGTTGTGTGGGAGGGGCATTAGCGGGTGCCTCCCTGTGGTGCTAGCGACGAGCGCGTCGTGGATGGTTACGTCCACCCGTCGCGGGACTCGGCATGGGGCAGGAGCTGGTGACGGTGGCGGCTTGTGGGTGGCGCGCCGTAGGTGTCGATGGCCTGCATCCAGAGCGGCGAGGCGACGCCCATGGCGAGGAAGAGGGCGACCATGGGCCAGAGGGCGAGATGCTCGCGGGCGTCGAGGTCGCGGGCGGGCATGCTGGCGGGCTTGCGGCCGAGGTCGCAGTAGAAGACGCGCTGGATCATGGTGAGCATGTAGGCCGCGCTGAAGATGACGCCGGTGGTGGCGAGCGCGGTCCAGAAGTGGTGGTGCGCGACGCGCGACTTGCATGGAGCCGGAGAGGATGAGGAACTCGCCGACGAAGCCGGAGAGCATGGGCAGGCCGATGGCGGCGAGCGCGGTGATGACGAACATGGTGACGACCCAGGGCAGCTTCGCGGCGAGGCCGCCGAGCTGGCGCATGTCGTAGGTGCCGTAGCGCTCGTAGAGCAGGCCCAGCAGCATGAAGAGCGCGGCGCCGGCGAGCGATCTCGCTGAGGATCTGGTAGATGCCGCCGTCGAGGCCGGCGATGGTGAAGGTGAAGATGCCGAGGATGATGATGCTGAGATGGCCGAGGGTGGCAGTAGGCGGCGAGGCGCTTGAGGTCGTTCTGCACCAGCGCGAGCAGCGCGCCATAGACGATGCCGATGGCGCCGAGGGCGATCAGCAGCGGCGCGATGCGGTGCGACTGCGTCGGGGAAGATCGCGAAGGAGAAGCGCAGGATGGAGTAGAGGCCGGTCTTGCCGGCGAGCACCATGACGGCGGCGGTGGGCGCTTCGAAGACGGCGTCCGACGAGCCAGCCGTGCAGCGGGAAGATGGGGACCTTGACGGCGAAGGCGAAGAGGAAGGCGAGCGAGGCGAGCCACAGCGCGGCGGCGTTGGGCGAGATGGCATGTTGCGCGGCGAGGTGCGCGAGGCTGGGCAGGTCGAAGGTGCCGGTCTGCGCGTAGAGCCAGAGCATCGCGACGAGCAGCAGCGCCGGAGGGGATGAAGGCGTAGAGGAAGTACTTGATCGCGGCTTTGCGGCCGCTGCTCGCTGCGGCCGAAGATGGCGATGAGGATAGTCATGGGGACCAGCGACATCTCCCAGAAGGCGTAGTAGAGGAAGAGGTTGAGCGAGACGAAGATGCCCATCATCGCGACCTGCTGCAGCAGGAAGAGGATGTAGAAGAGCTTCTTGCGGCCGGCGATGGCGCGCCAGGAGATGAGCACGCCGAGCGGCGCGAGGAAGCCGGTGAGGACGATGAGCCACATGGAGAGGCCGTCGACGCCGAGGTGGTAACGAATGGCGGGCGAGGTTATCCAGGGAATGTCTTGCTCGAACTGGAAGGAGCCGGGCTGGTTGGTTGAGAGCAGCGGCTGCGCCGCGTAGTCGAAGTGCGCGGGAAGATGCAGGGTGCAGGCGAAGGTGAAGAGGGTGACGGCCAGCGCGACCCATTGCATCGTGTTGCCGCGGTCGGGCAGGAGCGCGAGTAGGAGCGCGCCGGCGAGCGGGGCGAAGACGATGACGGTGAGGATGATGTGATCGAGGTTCGGCATCATGGGAGCATCCAGAGTGTGCGGCCAAAGATCATGATGGCGATGACGGCGGCGGCGCCGAGGGCGAGCCATCCGGCGTAGGAGCGGATGTTGCCGGAGATCTGCCTGCGCTCGAGCCAGGCGAAGCCCCGGACCGCCGTGCCGGCGGCCTTGCCGGAGCCGTTGACGACCCCGCGCTCGAAGATGAGTTCGAGGAAGCTGCGCGTGAACATCAGCAGAGGGATGATGAGGAAGTTGTTGTAGATCTCGTCGACCCAGAATTTGTTTTCAAGAAGGGCGTAGGCCGGCTTGTGCTCGGCTGCAAGCGTGGCTGCGGTTCCGGGCTTCTTGTAGTACCAGCGGAAGGCGATGAAGAAGCCCAAGGCGGCGACGAGGACGGAGATTGCGGCGAGGGTGAGTTCGAGGGACTGACTGCCCGTGGTTGCGGGCACATCGGTGAGGGCGCTGTTGGAGAAGACGGGCGCGAGGAAGGTCTCGATTGCGTTGTTGCCGCCGAGGGCGGCGGGGACGCCAACCCAGCCGCCGGTGATGGAGAGGATGGCGAGGAGAACGAGTGGGAGGAGCATGATCCAGGGGGATTCGTGGATGGGGTGGGGGTCGGATTTGCGTTCGTCTGGGTGTGGTTGGCCGAAGAAGGTCTTGAACCAGAGGCGGAACATGTAGAAGGAGGTGATGCCCGCGGTGACGAGGCCGACGAGCCAGAGGAGTTTGCCCAGGGCCGGATCGCTTTGCCATGTGAACGCCTGGTAGAGAATCTCGTCCTTGGAGAAGAAGCCGGCGAAAGGTGGGATGCCGGCGATGGCGAAGACGCCGGCGGACATGGTCCAGAAGGTGATGGGGGTGCGCGTGCGCAGGCCACCCATCTTGCGCATATCTTGTTCGCCGGAGAGAGCGTGGATGACAGAGCCGGCGGCGAGGAAGAGCAGCGCCTTGAAGAAGGCGTGGGTGAGCAGGTGGAAGATGCCCGCGGCGTAGGCGCCGACTCCGCAGGCGAGAAACATGTAGCCGAGCTGGGAGATGGTGGAGTAGGCGAGGACGCGTTTGATGTCGTGCTGCACCATGCCGATGGAGGCGGCGAAGATGGCGGTGGCTGCGCCGATGCAGGCGACGACGGCACATGCGGTGGGTGAGGCATCGAAGAGGACGTGTGCGCGGGCGATCATGTAGACGCCCGCGGTGACCATGGTCGCGGCGTGGATCAGCGCGGAGACGGGCGTGGGGCCCTCCATCGCGTCGGGCAGCCAGACGTAGAGGGGGATCTGGGCGGACTTGCCTGCGGCGCCGACGACCAGGAGCAGCGCGATGACGGTGAGGAAGTGCGCGCCGTGCCACTCCGGATGCTGGGCGATGGTGGAGAAGACGTTGAGGAAGCTAAGGCTGCCGAAGTGGAGGATGAGGAGGAACATGGCGAGCAGAAAGCCGAAGTCGCCGATGCGGTTAACGATGAAGGCCTTTTTGCCAGCGTTGGCGGCGGAGGTCTTTTTGAAGTAGAAGCCGATCAGCAGGTAGGAGGCGAGGCCGACGCCCTCCCAGCCGACGAAGAGGAGCAGGAAGTTTTCGGCGAGGACGAGGAGGGACATGAAGAACATGAAGAGGTTGAGGTAGGCGAAGAAGCGCCAGTAGCCCTCTTCATGCGCCATGTAGCCGACGGAGTAGATGTGGATGAGGAAGCCGACGCCGGTGACGACGGCGAGCATGATGAGGGTGAGGTGGTCGACGGCGAAGGCGAAGGTAACATTGAAGCCGGTGATAGAGATCCAGGGCTGCCACGCGGAGACCAGAAGAGGCCCGGCGCCGTGCAGGTTCATCCAGAACCATGCGACGATGGCCGCGGGCAGCGCGGTGAAGACCAGCGCGACTGTGCTGACGAGGAGGCGCGGCAGCTTGCGGCCCAGCGTCCCATTGATGAGGAAGCCGGCGAAGGGCAGCAGCGGGATGTAGCAGATCAGGCTTGCGATGCTCATGATTTCATCAGGTCGATGTCGTCGACGTTGAGGGTGCGGCGGGTGCGGAAGATGGCGATGATGATGGCGAGGCCGACAGCGGCCTCGGCGGCGGCGACGACCATCACGAAGAAGACAAAG
Source organism: uncultured Acidobacteriaceae bacterium (assembly GCA_963808025.1). Lineage (GTDB taxonomy): Bacteria > Acidobacteriota > Terriglobia > Terriglobales > Acidobacteriaceae > Edaphobacter. The sequence goes on from CAWEEI010000003.1 coordinate 346,661, forward strand.
ATCTGGCCGGAGATCTGATGCCACATGTGGGCGAAGGCGACGAAGGTGAGGTTGACGGCGTTGAGCATGAGCTCGATGGAGATGAAGACGGAGATGATGTTGCGCTTGATGAGAAAGCCGGCGATGCCGAGGGAGAAGAGCGCGGCGGAGAGGACGAGGTAGTAGGCAGTGGGGACCATTACTTCTCCTTCCTCTTTTTGGGAAATGCGCAGGACGCGAATGCGGCGAGGATGGGCACGAAGGCGCCAGCGAAGATTGCTATCCAGCTTCCAGACGACATGGCCATGCTAGTGCTCCTTCCGGGCGAGGACGACTGCGCCGAGAATCGCCACGAGGATGAGGATAGAGGTGACCTCGAAGGGCAGCAGGAGTTTGGTGAAGAGGACGGCGCTGAGATCGGCGATGTTGTCCGAGGCGCTGGAGAGAGAGCCGCCGGCGTTGGAGGAGCCGAAGGCGGTGCGTTCGGAGAGGAAGACGAAGCTGAGCAGGCAGAAGATGGCGGCTGCACCGGGGATGCCGGCCGAGTAGGCGGCGCGGCTGCCGTGGGTCTCCTCTTCTTCGCCTGCATTGAGCAGCATGATGACGAAGACGAAGAGGACCATAATGGCGCCGGAGTAGACGATGACCTGCGCGGCGGCGAGAAACTCCGCGCCGAGCGACCAGTAGAGGACGGCGAGAGACATCATCACGACCACCAGCGAGAGGGCGGAGTGGATGGGATGACGCTGCAGGAGCATGTTGATTGCGCCTCCGAGGGCCAGCACGACGCCAAAGATGATGAACAGTGCGAGTTGCATGGGGTTCGGTCGAGTCCTTATGCGGTCTCCGCAGGTTTGTTTCTAGCGCGCGGAGACGTTTCTTGAACCAGTCGATAATTCATTGGGTGTCTATCAATTCTAGAACAGCGGGCGATTGTAAAACAGTACGAGGCTAACCCCGCATGGCGAGGATGAAGCTGGTGGCGATGATATTGAGCATGGCGATGGGCAGCAGGAACTTCCAGCCGAAGCCCATGAGCTGGTCGTAACGGAAGCGCGGCAGCGTGGAGCGCACCCATATATAGAGGAAGAGGAAGGCGAATACCTTGGCGACGAACCACAGGACGGGGAAGATGGCATCGAAGACAGTGGTATTGAGGACGCCCGAGAAGATGTGGCCGAAGGGGCTGGATGCGCCGCCGAAGAACATCAGCGTGGCGACGCAGGAGACGGTGATCATGTTGGCGTACTCGGCCATGAAGAACATGGCGAACTTCATGGAGCTGTACTCGGTGTGGTAGCCGGCGACGAGTTCGGTCTCGGCCTCGGAGAGGTCGAAGGGCGCGCGGTTGGTCTCGGCGTAGGCGGAGATGAGGTAGATAAAAAAGGCCACGAACTGCAGCCCGCCGAAGATGTTCCACGAGAGGATGCCGTGGGCGGACTGCGAAGCGACGATGGTGCGGAGATTGAGCGAGCCGGCGCGGAGGACGACGCCGACGAGCGAGAGGCCGAGGGCGAGCTCGTAGCTGATGACCTGCGCGGTGGAACGCAGGGAGCCGAGCAGGGAGTACTTGTTGTTCGACGACCAGCCGGAGAGCGTGATGCCGTAGACGCCGATGGAGGTGATGCCGAGGATGACAAGCAGGCCGATGTTGACGTTGGCGATCTCGAAGATGTCGACGCCATGCACGGTCGTCATTGCGCCGAAGGGCACGACGGCGACCGAGATGAGCGCGCAGGAGAGAGCGATCATGGGCGCGAGGATAAAGAGCGGGCGCTCGACCGCGAGGGGCATGAGGTCTTCCTTGAGGAAGAGCTTGATGCCGTCGGCGAGCGGTTGGAAGAGGCCGAAGGGGCCGACGCGGCTGGGGCCCCAGCGGTTCTGCATGCGGCCGATCACCTTGCGCTCCAGCAGCACGGTATAGGCGACGCAGGTGAGCGTGATGACGAGGACCACGGCGACCTTGAGGACGCTGATGAGGAGGAAGAGTTCGAAAGAGGTGAGATGGCTCACAGCGTATCGTCTTTCTGCGGTTCTTGCGGTTTCGGAAACAGGCCGGTGAGCGGGTTGGGAGTGGCCTTATTCCCGGGGTAGCGGTTCAGCATGAATAACATCAGGAATAGATTCAGAAAGAGCAGTCCATAGAACACGTGGTGCCAGATGCGGGAGCCTGGTTGGCTGCGCAAACCAATGGCGCCGCAGATCAGCGCAGTGATGGTCAGGGTGCCGCTCAGTGCTAAAAACATTTTTTTCGGTTTGGGCGGCATGAGGTTCCTTCCTGCGTAAGCGGCGGAGAAAATCGATTGCTAATCGGCGGCGGTCTGATCTGTGATTTGCGTGAGGTTGCGGCGGGCCTCGTTGCGCTGCAGGTCGGTGAGCATGGCGGAGTAGCGGCCGAGGGTACCGGAGGTAAAGAGCGTGTCGTTGGCGGGGAGGACGAGGTCGCGGCGCGTGCCGATCTGCACCAACGGGGCGGGCGCGGCAGGCTGCAGGTGCTGCGAGTTGCCGGAGAGCAGTTGGAGGCGCATGAGGTTGTAGCCGGGGACGAGGCGCTGGATCTCGTCGAGAATTGCGTTGGGGTCGAAGGGGCTGAGGCGGGGTTCGAGATTGTTGGCGGTGAGCCAGACGGCGTTGCGGTCGGCCTCGCCGGACTGCGCGCCGCGGGTCTGTCCCATATCGGCGCGGGTACCCCCGGGATTCGCGGCCTGCCCGAAGGGGACGAGCTTGCGCACGTCGGCTTCCATCTTATCGGCGATGCGGACGATCAGTTCAAAGTCGCTGCGCACGCCGGCGCGGTCGGCTGCCTTCTTCACCTGCTGGAGGTCGCCGTAGCTATTGGTAACCGAACCGGATTTTTCGTAGAGGTTTGCGGCGGGCAGGATGACATCGGCAAGGGCGGCTGTCTCGGTGAGGAACATATCTTGAACCACGACGAAGGTGTTCTTGAGCGAGGCTGGATCGACGCCGTAGCGCGGGACGGGGTTTGCGCCGACGACATAGAGCGCGGAGAGATCGCCGCGCGCGGCTGCGTCGAAGATCTCCAGCATGTCGAGCCCGGGCGAGGTGGGCGAGCCGTACTGGAGGGCTAGGCGGCTGCTGGGGTCCTGGGTGTCGATGGGGCCGATGGGAGTGTAGCCGGGGAGCATGTCGGGGAGCAGGCCCATGTCGGCTGCGCCGCGCGAGTTGGCGTAGTCGCCGAGCAGGGCGAACTTTGCGTTGGGGAGCGAGAGGCCGAAGTCGACGAGGCGCTTGAGTTCCGCGCCGCGGAGTTCGTTGCCGATGAGGATGAGGAGGGAGTCTTCAGCTTTGAGGGCATCGCGGAAGGCTGCGAGCGCGGTGGGGTCGGCGGCGGCCACAGCGGCCTGGCCGTCATCGCCGGCGAGGTAAGCGGCGAGCGCGCCGTAGCCGTACTCGGAGACTTGCAGGAAGGCGCGGGCCTGGCGGCGGAGCTTGATGGGCGCGGTGTTGGCGATGTAGAGCTTGGCGTTATTGAGGCGGACGTTGGTGCGCAGGTTCCACGCGGTGGCGGGGCTCTGGTTGGTCGGGTCGCCGCCGACGACGAGGATGGATTTGGCGGTGAGGGTGTCGTGGAGGGATGCGGTTCGGCCGGCAGTACCGCTCAGGGCTTGTGCGAAAGCAACATAATCGGCGGTCCGGTGGTGGTCGATGTTGTTGGTGTGGAGGACGGAGCGGGCGAACTTCTGCAGCAGGTAGGCCTCTTCGTTGGTGAGGCGGTTGCCGCCGATGACGCCCATGGAGTAGCCGCCGCGCGTGTCGCGCAGCTCGGCGAAGCGCCTGCCGGCGTGGGTGAGGGCCTCTTCCCAGCTTGCTGGTTTGAATGTACCGTCGGGCTGGCGCAGCAGCGGCTGCGTGATGCGCTCGGTGGAGTTGGCGAAGTCGAATGCGTAACGACCTTTGTTACATAAAAAGTCGCCGTTGATGCCGGACTTGTCGCGATTGTCCCCACGCACAATCTCCGAGCCATCGGACGTCGAGCGCACGCCGAGAGTCGTCTTGCATCCGTCGCCGCAGTGGGTGCAGACGGTGGCGACGTGGTTCATTTCCCAGGGCCGCGTCTTATAGCGATAAGTCCCGGAGGTGAGAGCGCCCACCGGGCAGGCGTCGATGCACATGCCGCACTGTTCGCAGTCGACGTGGGCGAGATTATCCGGCGAGAGATGCGCGGGGAGGTTGGGCGCAATGATGGACGACGCCCCGCGGTTCTCCACGCCCAGCGCGAAGACGTCCATGCCCTCGCCGCACATCCTCACGCACCGATAACACAAGATGCATCTGGGCCGGTCGAAGTAGACCACCGGCGACCACTGCTGCTCGTCGCGGTGGTTTTTAGGTTCGGCGTAGAAGCTGTCGGCGGCGCCGTACTTGAAGGTCATGTCCTGCAGCTCGCACTCGCCGCCGGCATCGCAGACGGGGCAGTCGAGGGGGTGGTTGCCGAGGAGGAGTTGCAGCGTGGCCTTGCGCGCCTGGACGATCTCCGGCGTTTCGGTGAAGAAGACCTGGCCCTCGGCGACCTGCGTGGTGCAGGCGGTCTGAAGCTTAGGCACCTTCTCCTGGCGCACGACGCACATGCGGCAGGCGGCCTGCAGTGAGAGGCCGGGGTAGTAGCAGAAGGCGGGAATCTCAATGCCCGCGCCCTTGCATGCCTCGATGAGGAGGGTGCCGGCCGGAGCGGTGATTTTTTTGCCGTCAACGGTGAAGGTTACGTCTGGCATAGGTTCCTTTAGGCGGTCTGCAAGGCGCGGCGCTTTGTAGTGCTTGTCGTTCTCACGGCCCTGGTTCTAGCTTTCCTCGGACGCCGGATTGAGATGGTGAGGTGTTCCACGACATAGGTGGTCTTTGGGTCTGTCTCGCCTTCGATGGGAAGAGTCACGGTCTGAGTTTTTGGTTCGGGGAGCGCGTAGCCAAACTCAATCGAGGTTTCCATATAGAGTTCAAGAGCTTCGCGGAGGTTGGCGCGCATCTCTTCGAGGGTATCGCCCATGGAGCCGCAGCCGGAAACATCCGGAGCGAAGCCGCTATAGTTCTTTCTGCCCTTCTCGTAGACCACCAGAAATGTCTTCTTCATAGCAGATTCGCCCTCTTCAGGATGTCTCTTTCCGTTCCAATCTTCAAGTCGCCTTTATGCATGGGTACGATGATGACTCCGGGCACCGAATCGTGAATGAAGATGCGATGACTGCCTCTCTGGCGCAGGAACCGCCAGCCTACGGCTTCAATCTTACGAATGATCTCGCGTGCTGTCTGTGGCATCGATGGAGCCTGTGGATGCGAAGTTGGTTCGCTTTCCTAATTCTGGTGCGACTTCTGAAGCAGAATCTCCTGGTCGGCGCTGCGGTGGTGCGTTCTGGAGTGAATCAGTACACCAAGGACGAAGAAGGCGAAGCCGATGGTAATGTACACAGCGATTGTGAGGAAGCGGTTGCTCAATAGTGGCCTGTCGGTGCTGCTATATTCTTGCCACGTGTTGCGACAGCTTTCTCAGTTTTCTTCTTCTTTGCGGAGCGCCTGGCGAAGAGCCACAGGAGTGGAGCAAAGATCAGATACGCGAAGGCAAATGCGCCCACGACGACCTGATACCCGTGGGGCTTATAGATCAGCAGCAGCGTCACGAGGAGGACAACCACGAGCTGCGGTATGAAGCTCAGTATGCGCGTGAGTATGGTCATCAGTGGCCTGCTCCGACGAGGTCATGCTCGGTGGTCATGATGGGCGTGCCGGCTTTCTTGCCTTCGATGTAGTCTTCGAATTCTTTGCGGAATTTTTTGACGAAGCCGAGGGTGGGCATGGCGGCGGCGTCGCCGAGCGGGCAGAACGTCCGGCCCATCATGTTTTCCGCGAGGTACTGGACGTTGTCGATGTCCTTCTTCTGGCCGCCGCCCTCATACACGCGCGTCAGCGTCTTCTTGATCCAGTCGGTTCCCTCGCGGCAGGGGATGCACCAGCCGCAGCTCTCGTGCTGGTAGAACTTGATGGTGCGCAGGGCAAACTCGACGATGGAGACGGTCTCGTCGAGCACCACGATGCCGCCCGACCCCAGCATCGTCCCGGCCTTGGCCATCTGGTCGAAGTCAAGGCCCACGTCGATCTCGTCCGCGCGCAGCACGGGGCAGGACGCGCCGCCGGGGACGACCGCCTTGAGCTGCTTGCCGCCGGGGATGCCGCCGCCGACCTCGTAGATGGCCTTGCGCAGCGAGTAGCCCATGGGCAGCTCGTAGACGCCGGGCCGCTCGACGTGGCCGGAGATGCCAAACAGCCGCGTTCCGCCGTTGCGCTCCGTGCCCAGCTTGGCGTAGGCCTCGCCGCCCATCAGCAGGATGTGCGGGGCGTTGGCGATGGTCTCCGCGTTGTTGATGATGGTGGGGCCGCCGTAGAGGCCGACCACGGCAGGGAAGGGCGGGCGGATGCGCGGGATGCCGCGCTTGCCTTCGAGCGACTCCATCAGCGCGGACTCTTCGCCGACCTCGTATGCGCCGGCGCCGGTCTGGGTGACGACGTCGAAGTCGATGCCGGGCGCGCCGAAGATGTTTTTGCCCAGGAAGCCGCGGGCGTAGGCGTCGGCGACGGCCTTCTCCATGATGTTGAGCAGGTAGCGATACTCGCCGCGCAGGTAGATGAAGCCCATCTTCGCACCCACGGCGAGCCCGGCGATCATCGCGCCCTCAATCACGGCGTGCGGGTCCTCGAGGAAGAGGATGTGGTCCTTGCAGGTGCCGGGCTCGGACTCGTCGCCGTTCACCAGGATGTACTTTGGTTTGGCCGAGGTCTTGGGCACAAAGCTCCACTTCATGCCGGTGGGGAAGCCTGCGCCGCCGCGCCCGCGCAGGCCCGATGGCCTTCATGGTGTCGATGATCCAGCCGGGCATGGCCTCCGGGCCCATGGCGATGGCCTTCTGCGCGGCCTTGTAGCCGTCGAGCTCGACGTACTTGTCGATGTTGGCCGCGCCCTGGCCGAAGCGGCGTTTGAGGACGATGGCTTCATCGGGATGGGAGACGAGGCGTGGCATCTAGACCGCCTCCTTAGCGCCGCTGCGGTATTGGGCGAGGATTTCGTCGACTTTGACGGTGGTGAGCTCGTCGTGGAAGTCGTAGTTGACCTGCATGGCGGGGGCCCAGCAGCAGGCGCCGATGCACTCGACTTCTTCCAGGGAAAAGACCCCATCCGCTGTGACCTGTTTGTGGCCGATGCCGAGCTTGGCCTTGCAGTGGTCGAGGATCTCGTAGCCGCCGCGCAACATGCAGCTGATGTTGGTGCAGACCTGGACGTTGTATTTGCCGGCGGGCTTGGTGCGCAGCATGGAGTAGTAGCTGAGGACGGAGCGGACTTCGAGGTCGAAGAGGTCCAGGCGCTGGGCGATCTCCTGGATGGCGGCTTCGCTGACGTAGCCGATCTCGTCCTGCGCATAGAGCAGCATGGGCACCAGCGCGGAGCGCTTGACCGGATAGATGGTGACCAGGTGGTCAAAGCGGGCGGCCAGCTCCGGCGAGAAGATTGTGTTGGCGATTGCGCTCATGCTGACCCCTTGCTCCCGGCCTCAACATAAATCTCCGTCATCCCGACCGGAGCGAAGCGGAGTGGAGGGACCCCCGCATCTGTTTTTGTTGTTGCTCGCTCTCTCACTGCATCAGCTCCCGGGTGATTTGTTCGGCGGCGAAGTCCATCTCGTCTATCTTACCGTTGAGGGTGACGGTGCCGTCGAGGTTGAGGGCGAAGGGGGTGGTGCCGGCCATCGCTCGATTGCTGCTCGGTGTGGGTGAAGCGGGTCCAACGGGGGCCGAAGCGGAGGATGATCTCGTCTTCTCCGAATTCCAGGACTGCGAAGTTGTTGCTGTTGAGGCCGTGGGCGGCTGCGTAGGAGCGGAGCAGGGAGGCCCAGGAGATCCAGAGTTCGGTGTGGAGTTTGTTATCGATCAATCTCTCCCAGCACAATGTCGATGCTGCCGATGACGGCGACTACGTCGGCGATGAGCCGGCCTTTGCACATGGTTTCGAGGGCCTGCAGCGTGGCGAAGCTGGGGTTGCGCATGTGGACGCGGTAGGGCTTGGCGGTGCCGTCGGAGACGACGTAGTAGCCCATCTCGCCGCGCGGGCTCTCGACCGCCTGGTAGACCTCGCCGGCGGGCACCGCGAAACCCTCGGTGACGATCTTGAAGTGGTGGATCAGCGACTCCATCTGGGTCTTCATCTGCTCGCGGTCGGGCAGGACGATCTTGGGCGCGTCGGCGACGATGCGGCCAGTCCGTCATGCCGCGGCATGCTGCGAGCATGTCCTGCGCCTGCTGGCAGATTTTGACCGACTCGCGCATCTCCTGGATGCGGACGACGTAGCGGGCCCAGACGTCGCCGTCGTGGGAGATGGGCACGTCGAACTTGAACTTCTCGTAGCCGGAGTAGGGCATGTCGCGGCGCAGGTCCCAGTCGATGCCTGAGGCGCGGGCGGGCGGGCCGGTGACGCCGAAGGCGATCGCGTCTTCGGGCGAGAGGTAGCCGACGCCCTTGATGCGGCCCATCCAGATGGGATTGCCGGTGAGCAGATTTTCGTACTGGTCGATGCGGCCGGGCATGAGGTCGAGCAGCGCCTGCACCTGCTCGGCGAAGCCGAGGGGCGGCTCCAGCGCGAGGCCGCCGATGCGGAAGTAGCTGGTCATCATGCGCTGGCCGGAGACGGACTCTCGAAGATGCGCAGGAGGTCTTCGCGTTCGCGGAAGCAGTAGAGGAAGACGGTGAGCGCGCCGATGTCCATGGCGTGGGTGCCGAGCCAGACGAGGTGAGACTGGATGCGGGTGAGCTCGTTGAGCAGGACGCGGAGGATCTGGGCGCGCTCGGGGATTTCGAGCTGCAGGAGTTTCTCGACCGCGAGGCAGTAGGCCAGGTTGTTGGTCATCGGACAGAGGTAGTCGATGCGGTCGGTGAGGGGGACGACCTGCTGGTAGAACTTGGCCTCGCAGGTCTTTTCGATGCCGGTGTGCAGGTAGCCGATGTCGGGCGCGAGCGAGACGATGGCCTCGCCGTCGATCTCGAGCACCAGGCGGAGGACGCCGTGGGTGCTGGGGTGCTGCGGCCCCATGTTGAGCACCATGGAGTGCTCGCCGATGCCGGCGATGCCGTGGCTCTTCGCGTCGGCGACGACGTCTTCGATGCCGGGGACGATCATGTCGGGTGCTGCAACCGGTGCCATAGAACCTGCCTTCTCCTCGAACCTTGAACCTTGTACCTCGAACCTGATTTATCGATAGCCCTCGACGGGGTAGTCCTTGCGCAGCGGATGGCCCTGCCAGTCGGTGGGCATCATGATGCGCGTAAGGCGCGGGTGGCCGGGGAAGTCGACTGCCGAAGAGGTCGAAGACCTCGCGCTCGTAAAAGTTCGCGGAGGGCCACGCCGGGGTGATCGATTCGATCGATGCGTCGGCCGAGTTGAGCTGGGCGACGAGGCGAATGCGCTGCTTCAGGCCCATCGAGAGAATGTGGTAGCGAGAGCTGGAAGCGCGGCTCCTGCGGGTACCAGTCGACCGCGGTGAGGTCCTCGAAGAAGGTGAAGCTGGCGGCCTTCAGCGACTCGCATGCCGCCAGAATGTTCTCCCGCGCGACCGTGATGGTGAGCTCGTCGCGGTCGAATTTAGCGTCAGTGGCGAGCGAGGCGAGGGCGATCACGGCGGCGTTTTCGGGCAGGGCTTCGAGCACGGCGGACTTGCCATGCAGTTCGAGGGCCGCGCTGGGCGCGGGCGCGGCGTCGGGGGTGGGAGGCGCTGTCGCCATTTAGAGGTCTCCCTTGTCTTCGGCCCAGGTGAGGATGCCCTTCTTCCAGACGTAGAAGAGGCCGACGGCAACGAAGCCGAGGTAGACCAGCATCTCGTAGAAGCCGAACATGCGCGAGCCAGTGAGCGCGGGAAGGCGGCGGAAGATGACGGCCCAGGGCAGCATGAAGACCGCCTCGACATCGAAGAGGATGAAGAGCATCGCGACCATATAGAAGCGGACGGAGAAGCGGCCGCGCGCGTCGCCGACCGGGTCCATGCCGCACTCGTACGCGCCCAGCTTGGTGCGGGAGTTTTTGTGCTTGCCGATGAGGAATGACGCGCCCACCATGCCCGCGGCGAGGCCGACGGCGGCCAGGATTTGCAGGGCCAGCGGAAGGTACTGCCAGATGTAGGGGTAGCTCGTCATGCGCCATCTTTGACTCTAGAAGTGGGGCGGTCAAGTGTCAAGGTTTCGGCACATGCCTGCGTGCGCTATTCGCCGGCGGCGCTTGAGAGCAGGGTCTCCACCTTGCGATCGAGCTCGCGGGCCACCGCCAGTGCGGCCTCGTTCTGGTAAGACGCAAGAAAACTCGCCATGCGGTCGTAGGAGAGGTGGACGCCGTCGGGGCGCTCATCGATGAGGAGCGTGACGGGAGCGTAGGAGGCGGTGTCCGGCACATGCTCGGCCATGCGGCGCATGATCAGCGGGTTGCCCACCAGCAGGCGGAAGCTGCCGGGAGTCGGCGTGCTGCGCCCTTTGGCGAGGTACATCCCCATGTCGAGTCGCAGGAACTCCATCAGATCGCTGGGGCCGGTGAGCTTTTGGAGGACGGATTCCATCTCGGCGTAGGTTGTGGTTGCGGCCACGTCGGCCTGCATCTGGCGCATGTCTGGATGGCCGATTGCGGCGTCGATTGTGGCGAGGACTTCTGCAAGCGGTTTGCGCGAGACTACGCTGAAGCGTTCTACGGAGATTTGCTGGACGGGCATGGTCGGTGTTGCCTCCCTCCCATTGGATGACGCACTGGGCGGTGGGATGCGGCGGAAGGTGAGATGTGAGGGCTAGCGCAACAGGTTGGCGTACCACGCGACGAGACCAGGGCCGAAGAGCGCGGCGAAGAGGCCGCCGGCGGCGAGGAAGCTGCCGAAGGGAATGCGGGTGGTTGAGGTGGCGCGGCGCAGGGTGAGCAGCGAGATGCCGTAGAGGCTGGCGGCGAGGGCTCCGGCGAAGAGGGCGAGGAGCGACTCGCCGAAGCCGAGGAACGCGGCGATCATGGCGATGAGTTTGACGTCGCCGAGGCCCATGCCCTCGCGGCCACGCAGACGCTTATACGTCCAACGCACAGCCAGCAGGATAAGCGCCGCGCCGCACACCGCCGCGATGCGGCCGAAGACCAGCGCTTCGGGGCCAGTAAGGAAGACGTTGCCCTGCGCAGCGAAGCTGCCCGGGCTGGAGAGGCGAAGCTGATGGTCGGAGCTGAGGACAACATCGCCCTCGCCCGGCGCGAGGAAGATGGCTTGCACGCATACGAGGAGTACGCCGATGCCGATGCCGGTCAGGGTGAAAGCGTCGGGCAGGCGCTGGGTCTGCCAGTCCATCACCATCAGGCCGATAAGGAGGAAGCCGAGGATGGCGAAGCCAACGACGCCCAGATACTCGACGGTGGCCGGTCCGCCCAAGCGAGAGAGCTTGGCTGGATCGAGACCGTAGAGCCGATTCGCAGCGAGTGCGAACCAGAAGCCGGTGGCAAGTTCGACCGCCGGATAGCGCCACGAGACTCGCGCCTTGCAATCCCGGCAGCGCGCGCGCAAGACCAGCCAGCTCAGGATGGGAAGGTTGTCATACCAGCGCACCGTGTGGCCGCAGACCACGCAGTGTGAGCGGGGCCTGAGGATGGATGCGTGTGCGGGTAGGCGCGCGATGCAGACGTTGAGGAAGCTGCCGAAGAGCAGGCCGAGCAGGAATCCAACGAGCACGAATAGGAAGACCGAGGCCACGAGTGAAGTATACGGTTCGCTACTGGAAGGACAGCTTCAACTCCACGCCGGAGTAATTCACACGGGGCGCGATTTGGCGGCCGGGGCCTTCCTCGAAGTGGACCAGGCCGTAGCGCTCCATGGTCCTGAGGGTCCTCGAGAGGTTTGACTTAGCGCGGCCTGTCTGCTCCGCCAATGCGCTCAACGACTGCGGCTGCGTCTTTGCGATCAATGCCAGCAGCGCGCGGTTCTTTTCGGAGAGGACCTGCGACATGGTCTCAATGGACTGAAACCAGACCTTGGGTTCGCCGGAAACGGGAGTATATTCGCCGCGTGCAATCGCCATCGTGCGCTTCTTGTATTGTGCCAGCGTAGCAATGCCTACCTTCAGCGTCTTCACGTTTGACTCCCCTCCTGCATAATCTTCTCAACTTCGGTCCAGAACGCAGCGAGAAGCGCGGCCGCGTCGGTGTAGTTGTAGAACGTCACTCTTTCTCCGCTGTGCCGATGGTCGTATTCGACCCGCGTTCTGGCTCCCGGCCCCGAGGTCTCGCGCACCGAATGCGCATTGTCGAAACCCAGTAGCCTTACTCCTTCTTCATCGTGAAGCGTAAGCGAGTAGGCAAGTCCGTGCGGCCGCTCGCTCGACATGGGCACTTTCTTGACGATGAACCTGACCCAGTACCTGCCTTCGACATCGGCTATGAATGTCTCACCGTCGAGCAGCAGCAGCGTGTCCAGGCCTGGATCTCGGTTGCCCACTCACCTAAGTTATCATCAAAAGATAACTTAGTCAACGAAAGCGCTAAAAGTCCACGTGCATGCGCACCGACTCCACCAGCACCGGCCCGCGGTCCTGGTTGTAGCCGGGGTGGTCGATAAACTGCGCATCCAGAGCGTAGTAAACGCCGCGCCACGCATGCAGGTTGTAGTAGCCCTCCAGGATGTCCTCGCGCGCGTAGTTCAGGCTGCCGTCGCCCAGCAGAAAGCCGAGTCCGCCGAGCTTCAGATACTCCTGGTGGTCGCGCTTGATGGCGTTGGAGACGAAGGCGAGGCCGAGCTTGTCGTTATCGCGGCCCCAGCGCTTGCCGGCGTAGTCGCCGCCGAACTCGAAGGTCTGGTCGACCTCGGTGTAGGCGAAGGATTCGTGCTGGCCCTCGTTCCAGCCGAAGCGCCCGAAGACGCGCAGGTTGTCCGTCATCTCCTGCTCGGCGTTCAGGCCGAAGCCGTACTTCACCGCGCCGAATGTCTCGATGGATGGTAATGTCCGGCGTCGCGGTCGGCGCCCGCGAGATACGCCTTCACCGCATCGCGGTAGAGCCCCATGTGCGCGTGGTTGACATAGCTCAGCACGCGCACCACGCCCTTGCGGTCGGGTGGCAGCAGACTGCCCAGCAGTCCATGCCGCCACTCGAACTCCATATTCTGCCCGCTGGCGCGGCGCAGGTTCCAGTCGAGGTCGATGCCGTTGGCGATCGGTGGGCATCAGCGCGAGGCCGTAGCGCGCGGAGCACGTCTTGTCGTCGTACTCGGCGATGGCGCCGTAGGTGTAGCCGCGGGTGTCGGCGGCGTAGTCCCATGCGCCGTTGTTGTCGGTGGTCCAGTTGAGGAACTGGAGGTGGCGAGTCGGTGCCGACGCTGTTCAGGTCGAAGAAGTCGGGCAGGCCCATCTTGCCCACGCGCAGCTCAATGCGGCGTTCGGGTGTCTCGGTGGCGAGCGAGAACGGGCCGCGGTCCGCCTCGACCAGCTTGCTGGTGAGGCCGATGGTCTGGTGCAGCTGCACGCGCGCCAGGTACGGCACGGGGCCGAGGGTCGGGTTGCGGACGACATCGAGATTGGTGAAGCCGGCCAGGCCAAGCGCCTCGCTGATGCCGCGGCCGCCGGCGGACTCCTCGTCGTAGATCGCGTCCAGATGGTGCGACGGGTTGCGCAGCAGCTCGAAGCCCGATAAAGAGCGTGCCCACCAGCGAGGTCTTGTACTCGCCGCGCGGCAGCAGGCTGTTCGCGCCCTCGTACGGCGAGTGAAACGGCCCGTGGGCCTGGAAGATGATGTTGGCCTGCCCGGCGATAAAGTACCGCGCAGTATCGGAGTGGGGAAACAGTGTGAGCGTGGCCGGATCGGGAGCTTTTGCGGGCTGCTCGCCTGCGGTAGACGCCGGTGTGCCGGTCTGGGCCGGAGCGGGCGTCTGCGCCTGTAGCCAGGCACGCTCCAGCACCGCGCGCTGGGCGGAAGATTGCGCGGTGGCACTGCGTACGCAGCCCAATGCGAACAGCAGCAGGGACGCCTGCAACCGTCGTTTTTTCGAGGGGGAAAGGAAGCATCCGATCTTCCATCCTGACCGCGCTGTGTGAATGGAGTGCAAACGTTCATGGGGATAGTCCCGTTCCTGGGATATTCTTGCGAGGGCTGGTGCCGACCAATATAATATACCCCAGTAGGGTATAATTAGGGCCGTAAAGAAGGAGGAAGAATCATGTCCCACACCGAGCGCGACCGCGCCAAGCTGCGCAACCGCGTCAAACGCATCCACGGCCAGATCGACTCCGTCGAGCGCACCCTCTCCACCGACGACCACGACTGCGCCCAGGTGCTGATGCTGCTGGCGGCCGTGCGCGGCGGCATCAACAGCCTGATGGCCGAGGTGCTGGAGGACCACATCCGCCTGCACCTGCTGCAGGACGGCCACGCGCCGCTGACGCCGGACCTGGGCGAAGAGCTGATCGATCTGGTGCGGGCGTATCTGAAGTAGCTCGCGCCCTTGCCTTCGACCCGCGCCTGCACGCTACATTCTACTACACGGGAAAGGAGGATGGTCCAGCCTATGAAAATTGACAGTAACAGTTGCAAAACGCTACGTGAGGTGACTGAGGCTTAGAGCGTCCTGCTCTAGGCTCGTAGTAAAGTTCGGCGATCAAGAAGTTCCGCGCCGAGGCCCGTCCGAGTTGGACGCCTCAGGTCAATCACAACAGCTCACCGCCACAAAGCCCGCGCCGCCAGGTGCGGGCTTTGTGTTTTTGTTGCTCAACTGACAACCGCGCAACCTGCAACTGTAAACTGCCGTTATGGAACCTCTCGTCATCGCAGGCCGCGCGTTTCAGTCGCGCCTCATCGTCGGAACCGGGCAAGTACAAGGATGGGCCGGAGACCCAGGCCGCGATCGAGGCCTCCGGCGCGGAGATGGTCACGGTCGCCGTGCGCCGCGTCAACCTCGACCGCTCGCGCGAGTCGCTGCTGGACTTCCTCGATCCGCAGCGCTACTTCCTGCTGCCCAATACCGCCGGCTGCTACACCGCCGACGAGGCCATCCGCGCCGCGCGCCTGGGCCGCGAGGTCGGCCTCTCCGACTGGGTGAAGATCGAGGTCATCGGCGACCAGGCCACGCTCTACCCCGACATTCAGGCGACGCTCGAGGCCACGCGCGTGCTGGTGCAGCGAAGGCTTTACCGTGCTGCCGTACACCTCGGACGACATCGTCTTCGCCCGGCGCCTGATCGATGCCGGCGCGGCGGCGGTGATGCCGCTGGGCGCGCCCATCGGCAGCGGGCTGGGCCTGCAGAACACGGCCAACCTGCGCATCCTGCGCGAGATGATCACCGAGGTCCCGCTGATCGTCGACGCCGGCGTGGGCACGGCCTCCGACGCGGCCCTGGCCATGGAGCTGGGCTTCGACGCGGTGCTGATGAACACGGCGATCGCCGAGGCGCGCGACCCGATCCTGATGGCCGAGGCGATGCAGCACGCGGTGCTCGCGGGGCGGCAGGCGTTTCTTGGCCGGGCGGATGCCGCGGCGGCTGTACGCGACGGCCAGCTCGCCGATGGAAGGCATCAGCCGGTAGGGTTTGCTTTCGTATCTTCTTAGCGAAGGCCCAATTCTTCGGCTAGACTGAGGGAACCAAAAACATTGTTTGTGGGCCGTGCGGGATTCCACCCTTTGGATCTCCAGGAAGAGTGCGATGAAGGGTAAGGCGGGATATAGCTGGTTATTGCTGTGCCTTGGGCTGTTGGGGGGTGAGGCTGCTGCGCAGAGCGGCGCTCGACAGAGGCCTGAGGCGCAGCGAACTGTTGCGGTGGTGGTGGTGAACGCGCATGTCGATCCGGCACAGCCGGTGCAGGCGGTGCGGGTTTCGTTGAGCTACGTCGATGGGTCGTCCCGGATTACAGATGCGCGGGATGTGACCAATCCTCGGGGCGAGGCGTGGCTACAGGTGTCGGCGGACGTGGCGCAGCGCGGGGATGTGCGTATTGAGGTCGCCGGGGCGAGCGATCTGGTGATCTACCAGCCGGCGGATGGGCAATTAGATGCGCTGCCGCCCACGGTAAGCGTCAAGTTGTTGCCCAAGGGCTCTCCTGCACTATTGGGGCCGGCCCAGATCGAGGCGATGCTGCACCGGAGTCTGCTGCAGGTGAACTCGCTCGCGCGGCAGAACATAGCGTTGAAGGGAGAACTCGCCGGGGCGCAAAGCCAGAGGCCGGATCTGAGTGCGGCCATGGCGGAGTGGGCGAAGGCAAATGGGTTTGCTACGACGGATGTGGACACGAAGGTCCAGCAGTGGGCGGAGGATATCCAGAGGAGGGCGGAGCAAGCCAGCGTGCAGCAAAGGGCGCTGGCGGAGCTTGCGCTGAAACACTACACCGCGGCAGCTCAGTTGTTCGGGAAGGCGGCGGACGCGGACACCGCTGCGCTCGACGCTGACGACCAGGCTTATGTCGCCAAAAAGCGAACTGATTTGACTCAATTGCTCAAGGACAGCCAGCAGCGCGCCAACTCGTTACGACTCGCGCCGCAATATGATGATTTGATGTCACCCCAGAACAAGGTCATCGGATTTGTTCTGAGCTCGACTCCATATCAAGAGGCGACCCGGACTCTGGAGGTCGCCCGCGACCGCGCAGCCGCTGAACTCAAGCGGTTTCCGGAGGATCAAGGCTTGCAGGCGATTTGGCTGCATGCGACCGCAAGTGTGGCCAACTCGAGCATTGAAGAGGCCGAGGTATTGAGCGTTGACGACTCCCTTCCGTTGCTCGCTCAGAGTGCTGACGATTATCGGAGCGCTGTGAACGGCTATCACGCGTTGGGAGATCGCTTGGCCGAGGGCGATGCGGATGTGGGTCTCGGCAAGGCGCTTAGCGTTGAGGGGCGCAGAGCAGGCGGAGACAAGGCAATCGAGCTCCTAGATCAGGCCGCGCAGGCCTATCGAAGCGCGCTTGAGGCCTACACCAAGGCTGATCTCCCGCAGTTCGGGGCCGACATTCAGCGCTTGGCCGAGGGCAATGCGGATGTGGAGCTCGGCTATGTGCTTAGCGATGAGGGGCACCGAGCAGGCGGTGAGAAGGCAATCGAGCTCCAAGACCAGGCTGCGCAGGCTTATCGGAGCGCGCTTGAGGCCTATACCAAGGCGGATTTCCCAGATCTCTGGGCCTACACTCAGCTCGATCTGGGCATTGCGCTGGGCGAAGAGGGAGCAACGGCGAGCGGTGACAAGGCGGCGGCTTTGTTTGACCAGGCGGCCCGGGCGTTTCGGGGCGCGCTGGAGGTGTGCACCAAAGCCGATCTCCCGCGCGACTGGGCCTGGATCGAGAGGGACCTCGGCGCCGCCCTGTTTGATGAAGGAAATTTTGTGGCGGGAGACAAGGCAATCGCCGTGTTCGACCAGGCCGTACAGGCGTATCAGAGGTCGCTTGAGGTGTACACCAAGACCGATTTCCCCCAGGATTGGGCCAGGATGCAGATGCTTCTCGGCGGGGCGTTTGAGGAGGAGGCAAAACGGGCGACAGGGGATAAGGCAGCCAGCCTCCATACTCAGGCTGATCAGGCCTTTCAGCGGGCGCAGGAAGTTAAGTAGTGACGGTCCTGCGTCAGCTTGAGCCGCTTATGGAAAACTAAGGTATATGTTCTGGGCACGCTACGATGTGTTTCTTAGCTACTCGCGGGCGGATGCGGAGCGGGTAGAGCCGCTGTGCGATGAGTTGCGGCGGCTGGGCTACCGCGTCTTCTTCGATGTACAGTCGATCGATCCGGGAGAGCAGTGGAAGCTGCGGCTTGAGCTGTCGGTGCGCGCTTCGCGGACACTGGTGCTGTGCTGGTCGGAACGCGCGCACGGATCGGATTACATCACCTTCGAGTACTCCCACGCCCAAGCGCTGGGTAAGCCGATCCTGCCGTGGTTGCTGGACAAGACGCTGCTGCCGGCCATGCTGGAGATTCAGGGTATTACGAACCCGAATGCGGCGCAGGTTGCCGCCGCATTGCTACCGAAGCTGGGGTGGACGCTGGCCCGGAGGCGCAAGGTGCAGGCGGCCGCAGCGGTTGTGGTTGCGGCGGCGGTGGCGGTTGTGGTGTGGCTCAGTCTGCGGCCTGCGCCTCCATGGGAGTTTCAGGGTGTGGTTACAGACCGCATCACGCGGTTGCCGATCGATGGGGTTGAGGTGGATGTGAAGACCGATCAGGGCGCAACCTATCCCACGCACACCGATGCGCAGGGAAGATACGATCTGCGCCTGCCGCAGCCGCAGCCCAAGGCCGTCCTCGTTCAATTTCGCAAGGAAGGCTATGAGGGAGATCAGGCGATGGTGCCGACCAGCAAGGCATTTGATACGGACATGGCCAAACTGCCGGTCCAACCTTGACACGCCCTTTACAATTAAAGAGGAATCCGGGAAGGTCCAGCGAGGCAGGATCACGCCGAGATCTTCATGGCTTCCATGGAAATTCCGGGCTGGGTGGCCCCCATATCCTGTTTGTTTTGAATATCTTGATATCTAACCGATTTGTTTTGAATATCCTGAAATTCTGCCCGTTTGTTTTGAACACTTTGCAAATTTCGATGGGGGGTCCCCTTACATCAGTTTGCAGAATGACGACGGAAAGGGTGGGGTGATCGGCTATTCGGTGGGGCGGTCGATGTGGTCGATGATGAGGACGTTGGTGGGGACTTTGGCCGGTTCGAGGCGGAGGCCGAGGTTTTTTACGCCGTCGATGATGCCGGAGAAGTCGGTGTTCTCGACGTTGGTGGCCTTGGGGTCGTAGTGGGTGATGGGGAGGGGGTGGACGGTGAGGTCGTACTGGCCGGTGAGGCCGGTTTGGTCGACGACGGGGCGGTCGAGGCGGGCGGCGAGGCCGGCGGCGATGAATCCCATGGTGACATTGAAGTAGTTGGCGGTGTCGTATTCGGTCCAGTGGACTTCGCCCTTGGTGAGCTTTCCGACGTCGGGCGCATCCTCGGGGCGGACCTTATGCTCGGAGAATTTGGGGCCGTCCTTGGCGACGACGAGATTGTAGACGGGGCGGGGTTGGACTTCGGTGTGGGATTTGAGGTTGAAGGATTCGGCGAGGGCCACGCCGATCATGGTGCGCTTGGTGGCGGCGTCCATCTGGTGCCAGGTGTCGAGGTCCTCGGGAGCGACTTTGGCCTGGAAGTCGTAGGCTTCGGTGTCGACCCAGGAGGGCTCACCCTTTAATAGGTAGGGCGCGCCGGTGCTGCCGAAGGCGAGTTCGAGGAAGTGGGTGACGGTCTGGCAATGGTTTGAGATGGAGTCGCCGCCGGGAGGGGCGATGACGTCGGGGTGGGAGTGGTCGATCTCTTCGCAGAGCTTGAAGGTGACGACATCGAACTTGATGGGGGGCGTGGGGGCGTGGGGGCGGCGGGGGCTTGGCTGTAGGCGGCGGGCGCGGCGAGGGTGAGGAGTGCGGTGGCGAGAAGGATGAGGCGGGCGGGGGCGGGCGGCTTCATGCGGGATATTCCTTCGGACTAGTCGGTGGGCGGGCGGTCGATGTGGTCGACGAAGAGGACGAGGGTGTCGGCCTTGGCGGGTTCGAGGCGGAGGCCGAGGGTCTTTACGCCGTCGATGATAGCGGAGAAGTCGGTGTCCTCGACGGAGGAGGATTTGGGGTCGTAGTGGGGGTAGGGCAGCGGGTGGACGATGAGGTCGTAGCGGCCGGGGAGTCCAGTCTTGTCCACGACATCGCGGTCGAGGCGGGCGGCGATGCCTTGAGCGACCTGGTTCATGGGGACGTTGGTGTATTGGGCGGTGTCCATGGCGATCCAGTGGACGGCGCCCTTGGTTATCTTCACGTCGTCGGGCGGGTCGTCGGGGCCGGGCTTGTGCTCGGGGAACTTGGGGCCGTCCTTGGCGACGACGAGATTGTAGACGGGGCGCGACTGGGTCTCGCGGCGCAGCTTGAGGTTGAGGGTGTCCTCGAGCGCGGCGAGGGCCACCAGACGGCGGGCTTGTGAGTCCAGCTTTTGCCAGACGGGGACGTCTTCGGGGGCGACCTTGGCCAGGAACTCATAGGTGTCGGTGTCGACCCAGTCGGGCTCGCCTTTAATGAGGTAGGGAGCGCCGCCGTCGAAGGCGAACTCCATGAGGTGATGGACGGTCTGGCAGTGCATGGCGTAGGTGTCGCCGGTGAGGGGGATGTATGCGTCCTTGGAGCCGACGATGTTGTGCTCGCACGGTTTGTAGGAGACGATGTCGAACTTGATAGGGGGCGCGGGGGTTTGAGTTGGGGCGGGTGTTTGGGCGAAGCTGATGGGCGCGGCGAGGGCGAGGAGTGCAGCGGAGAGGATTAATAAATTACGGGTGCGGTTGAGGGTGAGCATAGCTCCTCCGGGGGGTGATCTCGAATGCGTGGCCGTTGAAGCTTTGCTGATGAATTGTAGACGGGCTTGTTGTCGCAATGTGAGCGGGTTGGACGGCGCACTACAGCGAATTATTTGGTGAGGATGAGTTCGCAGGAGGCGGCGCGGCATGTGAGCTGGCCGGTGCGGACGAGTTGCAGGTGGGAATCGGGCGGGAAGTAGCGGGTAAAGTCTGCGCGGGAGATCATAGCGAGCGCTCCGGGGATTTCCTTGTCGGCGGCGACGGGGGCGAGGGCTTCGATATTGCCGTCCTTGAGAAGGATTTGGTAGTCGGCCGATTGGTCTGGACCAGTGTGGGAGCCGATTGGGATAGTGCGCAGGGCATTGAGTTCAGCGGCGGCGTCGGCGAGGGTGGAGGCGATGCCTGCGGCTTGAAGGGCGTCGATGCGGTCGTGGAGGGATTTGTAGAGGTCGCGGTTGGTCTGCTTGACGTTGGGGCCGTCGGGGTTGGAGACACTGGCGAGGGCAAGCTGGTAGATGCGGAGGGCGGTTGGCTTGTCGCCCTTGGCGGCGAGGATGTCGCCGAGGTGCTCGCCGAGTTGGGCGTCCGGCGAGTTGAACCATGCGGCGTTGGCGTAGGCGCGGGCCTCGTCAAGCTTGCCCTCGCGGAAGAGGACCCAGGCGAGAGTATCCCAGTAGGAGATGATCGCGCCGCTGCGAGTGTGCAGGTTGTCGAGGTCGCCCTGGAGGGTCCAGGAATTGCTTTGCTCGCTGAGTTGGGCGATGGCGCGGCGGGCGGCATCCTCGGCGGTGGGGAGTTCGAGGCCGGCCTTGGCGAGGAAGTAGGCGGCGTTGTTGCGGTCGGATGGTTCATTGGTCAGCTTGAGAACGGCGACGAGGGTCGCGGCCCCGTCGGTGGTGTCGCCGGTCGCTATTTGGGCGCTGCCGAGGACGATCTGGAGTTTGAGGTAGCTGCGCTTGTCTTGAGCCAGGGGCGCGGCGGCGAGGTCTTTGAGGGCGCCGGCGGGATTGCCGTCCTCGATGTCGAGGGACATGAGCAGAGTTACGGGGACGGGGTCGGCGGTCGCAATTGCGGTCCAATCGCGAAGGGTCTGGCGGCGCTCTTCGCGCTGGGTTGAGCTTCGTTCCAGGCCTTCCATCATGGCGTAGAGATTGGTCTGACCGGGATGCAGCTTCAGCTCCTTTTGGAAGTCGGCATCGGCTTCCTGAGTTGATTTGCGGCGGAGGGCAAGGACGCCGTAGCTGCTCCAGAGGCCGATCTGCTCGGGGCTGATGTCTTTGGCGGAGTCGAGGGACTTCTGCGCGCCATCGAGGTCGTTGCGAACGAACAATGGGTAGGCGGAGCGGATGAGGGCGTCAGCTTTGGGATTGCCGGGCGCGGAGCCGGGCGCGATCGGGGCAGGGGCGTAGTCGTAGCTGGTGGGGCCGGTTTGTTTGAACATCAGCCAGTTCGGGTTGCCGGATGGCTTGCCAAGGTTGACGGAGGGAAGGTTTGCGGAGTTCCAGGGTGCGCTCCCAGTGGAGGGGCTGTAGGTGCTAACGAGCTGGATGTAAGGCTCCTCGCCGATGTGCAGTTTGTCGCTCCAGTCTTTGTAGGTCTTCCAGTCGCTGACGGGGACTTTTTTCTGGAACATCTCGAGGCGGCGATCGGCGTAGAGCGTGCCGTCCTCGAAGCGGAAGGTGAGGTCGAAGGTGCCGTAGGCGCATTTGGCGTGGATGTCCGGAGGGGGATGGGCGGTCCAGCCGGCGGGGAGCTTCATGGCGGTGTGCGACGTCAAAGTGTTCGGCGGGCCAAGCTGGATTGCGTGGTTGGGAGGGTCGATGTCGGTGACGCGGGGCAGGATGACGGGCACGAACTGTGCGAGGGTCCTGAGGTGGTCCCAGTCGCCGGCCTTTTCGCGTTTGTAGTCGAAGGAGAGCTTGAAGGGTTGGGTGGTGTCGGTGGGACGGGTGATCTCGGGGTTGCTGGTGGTGCCGGGGAAGCCGAGGCGTTTGGCAAAAAGCTGCACCACCTCGTCGTACTTATCGGGTGGGACCTGACGGAAGAGTGTGCGAAAGGGGATCTCAGCATCGCCGCGGACGGTGAGGACCATGTGCGAGGTGGAGACGCCATCGGTATCGAGGGAGCCTGTGGCCTCCAGGGTGGTGGATTCGGGATAGGGCGAGTCGACCGGGGTGCGCGCGATGTAGGGCGCTGGGGTGTTTGCTGCGCCGGGGGGTGGGACGACCAAGGCCTGCTTGTCGCGAATCGCCGAGACCAACATGCCGTAGGGGGCGACCTCGGCGGTTGCATCGAGCCAGACGGGTTGACCGTCGAGGGTGAGGTGGGTGATGAGGTGATTGAAAGAAGCGGGCGAGGGAACAGCCTCGTTGAAGCGCACGGCTGCGCCGATGAGCACCGCGTCCGATGAGATGCCGGCAGCGGAGAGCATGGCGGCGAGGAGGGTGTGCTTGTCCTTGCAGTCGCCGTACTGGTTGGAGAGGATATCGGCGGCAGTGTGGGGCTGGTAGCGGCCGATGCCGAAGGCGACGCCGATATAACGGATGTTGGTGGCGACGTAGTCGTAGAGGGCGTGAACTTTGTCCAGCTCGGTGGACTTGCCGGAGATGAGTTCGGCGACCTTGGCCTTGACGGTGTCATCGGGGACGATGCGGTCGGCTTCGAGCGAGCGATACCAGTCGCCGAGGTCCTCCCAGGATTTGAAGGTGGTCCAGGCGATGGCGGGCAGCTTGCCCTGCTCGCCATCGAGCTCCTGGTCGGCGGTCCAGAGGATTTTTTTGCGGGCAGCGGCGGCGGCATCTGCCTCGGGGCCGACGGTGGGATTGAGCTGGGTGTGGCTCCAGCGATAGACGTGCTGGGCCGGGCTGCCGGGAGTCGCGGCCTCGGTGGATTCGACGGGTTTAAAGTTGGGGCTCCAGACGTTGACGTAGATGCCTGCGGGCACGCGCAGCTCGAAGGTCTCGGAGAGGATGACGGAGGAATCGTTGAAGCTCTCCTGTCCCCAGAACTGGCCGGGAGCTTCGGCTTTGGTGCGAACGGTGCGGTACTTGTATTCGAGCGTATCGCCCACCCGCAGGCTGCGTATCGGAAGCTGGAGATGCTTAAGGTCGCTGTAGAACGGGGCCGCCTGCGTGACTGGGTCGGGGATCTCCATCGCATCACCGGTCTGGGTCTCGACTACTGTGCCGTCGGGATGGCGGACGCGGGCGTAGAGCAGCTCGACGTGCTGGTAGGCGCTGGCATAGGGCACGGCAAGCACGGCAAACTTTTTTACGGCAGCATCAGAGAGCAGCCGCACGACGATGCTGTACTCGGTCCAGCCGGTGCCGTCCGCCGCCATGCTGGTTACGGCGTCGCCATGTTCAATGACCATGGGCTCGTTGGAATAGGTGGAAGCATTGGCTTGCTGCCCCGGACCGGCGGCTTGCGGAGTGGAGGCAGGCGCTGCGGGCGCGGTTGAAGGCGGCGTAACTTGCGCGAGCGTACGGGATGGCAGGGCTGGAGAGGCAGCGAGGACTATGAGCACGGCGGTGCGCCAAAACGCTCGGGTGGGCAGGAGACTCGGCATAAGAGGCAAGTTTAGCCCAAGAAGTGCGCATGGGCTCGGGTATAATTTCGCACCGTGCGCAGGCAGTGGTTTTGATGGGATTTGAAATGAATCAGGAGGGGATTTCGATGAGCGAGAGTTTGATGGCGAGCGGGCAGGACAGGCGGAGGTTTTTGCAGGCGGTGGGGATGGTGGGGCTGGCGGCCGCGCTGCCGCAGGTTGCGGCGGCGGAGACGGATGTGAAGGGCGCGGACCTGAAGACGCCGAGCGGCAAGCCGCTGCGTGGGCTGTATCCGATCATGGAGACCCCATTTACGGCGGACGACAAGCTGAATACAGATGCGCTGGCGAATGAG
The DNA here is from genome assembly GCA_963808025.1 of uncultured Acidobacteriaceae bacterium. GTDB lineage: Bacteria > Acidobacteriota > Terriglobia > Terriglobales > Acidobacteriaceae > Edaphobacter. The sequence continues at coordinate 370,879 of CAWEEI010000003.1, forward strand.
GTTGCGTTTCTGAACCGGGGGCGGGTTGCGGGGATGATCTGGCCGGTGTTTGCGAGCAGCTGGTCGACGCTGTCGGATGCGGAGCGGATTGAGGGCGCGGAGACGATCCTGGCGGCGGGCAAGGGCGGCAAGACGGCGATGGCGATCGCGGTGCAGAACACGGCGTGGGACATTCCGACTTCGGTGCGCTATGCGAAGCACGCGGCGGCGCATGGGGCGGATGCGATTGTGGCGATTCCGCCGAACAATGGGTGGAATGTGAGCGACCAGGCGGTGATCGACTACTACAAGACGATTGCGGCGGCGACGGAGCTGCCGTTGATTGTGCAGACGCGAGGCACGATCAGCGTGGACCTGATGCTGGAGATGTTCAAGCAGATCCCGACGATGAAGGCGACCAAGGACGAGGTGGGCGATACTCTGGCGCGCGCGGGCCAGCTGATCCAGGGGACGGACAACAAGCTGGCGGTGTGGGCGGCGGGCGGCGGGACGGGGCCGCAGTTGATGCAGACCCTGCCGCTGGGGATTGTGGGACTGTGTCCGACGCCGCAGTTTGCCGACCTGCTGCAGCAGGCGATGGAGTTCTACTGGGCGGGCAAGAAGCGCGAGGCATTCGACATGTGGAGCCGTGTGCAGGCGTTTGCGACGCTGCCGGGCGCGAGCGAGCAAATGATGGTGCTGCGCGGAGTGTTTCCGGAGGGGACAAAGTCACGGCCGCAGCCGATGGAGCCGGAGGCGCGGCAGGGTGGTGCTGGTGGCGCGGCGGGCGGGGGCGCGGGCGGAGGAGGCGGTGCGCGACGCGGCGCGGCGGCCCCGCTGACGGACAAGGACAAGCAGTTTCTTAAGGATGCGCTGGAGACGTATCTGCGGCCGTATATGCGTGGGTGAGCGGGGCAGCGGGGAGAACCAGGCTAAATGCCGTTATCGAACGGGCGAGGCGGGGACGTGCGTGTCTTTGTCGTCCTTGACGCCAAGGGCGATCTGGATCTTGCGCACAAGGCCGAGCGCTCCGCCGATGGCGCCACCGGTGACGATCGCTTCCACGGCGCTTGAGGCTATTCGCAGAATGAGCTGTTCCATCTCTTCACCTCTGGCTCCCTACCTCTGGTTCACTGCTGCCTGATTCGAGTATAGCTCTCAGAATGCTTTGACGGTCCAGATGACTGCGCCTGCCCCGAGAGTAAGCTGTGCAATCCCGCCGGCGGGGCCGATGGCGGGAAGCGCGCCCGCTCTCATTAGACTCGTTCTGCGATAGCGAAGGTACAGAAGGATGGATGCCAGAAATGCGTCCCCTATGCCTGCATCGATTACTTTGCCAACGGTGCGCTGGTCGATATAGAAGGCGCCCAGAGCGCCCACCGCGAGAAGAACCAGGTCGAGTGCTATATCATTTGACAGCTCGAAGGAGAGAAGCTTTTGATCGGCGATGAGCTTCAAGAGGGTGAGGGCAAACCCGCCCAGGAACGGGATGATCAGCGTATGGAAGAAGTCCGTCCAATTCATCGCCAGATGTTAGCACAGGGGATGGCGCGCCTCGGCTTGCGCTGGCCTCTCAAGGCTGTTTGCAGGCTCAAGGCTGTTTGCTCGCTTCTGGTCCTTCCGATTTTGGCGAATGTGTTCCTTGTGTCCGTAATGCAGGCGCAGCATGGGATGCAGGAAGACCTGGCCGAGTACGAGCGCAAGGCCGCGCTCTCAAAAGAGCTGGGGGCGACCCACATGTCAGTAACGGAGGAGCTGCCTCTGGCTACGTGGGTGATGGATCCGGACGACCCTTACCCGATGTGGTTCGCGCATCACGCCGGACTCCTGACCATCTTTCCGCCAAAGGATGTACAGCCCTATGTGGACATGAAGTACTCCGCGCAGGTCGCCGGTGTGGTGCAACAGCGATGCGCGATCCTGGGGAAGTACGGACTGAAAGGGATATGGAGCGCGAACGAGCCGGCGGTGCTGCCGGAGGCGTTCTTCGCGGCGCATCCCGAGCTGCGCGGTCCGCGCATCGACCAGACCAATCGCTCGCGCAAGGTTTACTTTGCGCCCAATGTGGATGCGCCGGAGACGTTGCGCATCTACCGCGATGCGATGCAGTTGCTGCTGAAGACTTGCCCGGAGGTGGAGCAGTTCAACTGGGTGACGACGGATGCGGGGTCGGGCTTCGACTGGACGCCGTCGCTCTACCCGGGCATCAACGGCAACACCAACTATCAGGACCGCCCGATGTCGGACCGGGTCTCCGGCTTTCTGATCAACGCGCAGCAGGCCGCGAAGGACGCCGGCCACGACATCGAGATCAACCTGAATCCCGATCGCCGCTCGCCAGTGGATGCTGCCGACGTTCTCGCCGGACGTGCTCGAGAATATCGTGCGCAAGCTTCCGCGCGGCCTGGCGGTGGAGGGGCGGGAAGGCCCCGATGGACGGCGCTTCGCGGGTGTGGCCACGAGCGGGGGCGGGGAGGCATTCTATCCAGTCCTCGGCATCGTTGTGCCATCGATGAGTGGAGGGGAAGGCGGTGGCGCGGCGTCCGGCGCCGCTGCGCGAGTCGCGATCAATCTGGGGGACGCAACCATCCTCGACTTCAACTACCGGCTGGCGAAGTTTACCCACGGCATGCCCATGCGGACGCTGACGGAGCGGGTGACCGCACTGCGCGCCTTCGCGGTAAGCGAGGTGGGCGAGGAGCAGGCGGACAACCTGGTGGAGGTGTGGAGCGCGCTGAATGACGTGCAGCACAACCTGCAGGTGCTGAACTTCGGCGACGTATTGATGATGGGGCATGTGCTGAACCGCTGGATCACGCGGCCGACGGTGCCGTTTCCGGAGGAGCTGACCGCGGCGGAGAAGAAGGACTACCGGCCATTTCTCTTTCAGGCGAAGGGCGAGGAGCAGGCGGGCGACCTGATCGATATCCAGGCGATGCGCATGTATGAGGGCTGGGGCGCGAAGATGCTCTTCCAGCGCACGATCGAGCTGACGCATGCCGCGCGCGCGCCGCGCATTGAGTCTGGTGGAAGGCATCGCGGCTGCCGCGAAAGACGATGCCGCGCGCAAGCAGTGGGAGCTGATGGGCAAGCGACTGCAGGCGGTGATCTATCTGCTGCAATCGGCAGATGACATGGTGGCGTATCAGGCGCAACTGGACCGGGTGAAGAGCCTGGGGGTGAAGCCGGAGGTGAATCCCGTGCTCGGCGTGCAGTCCAGCTGGGACCGCACCGACTTGATGGAGACTGCGCGCAAGGAGATCGACACCATGGTGAATCTCAATCGCCTGCTCGAAAGCACGAAGGAGCCGATTCTCGACCTCGCGCCGACGCCGGGAGAGGAGACGATCATGCGGCTTGGCCCGAACGTTACCGCGCAGATCAAGCACAAGATCGAAATCATGAACGCGCACTGGCGCGACTACGACCGGCTGTTTACGGCGCCGAATCCGTAATGCGGGAAGGTGGGGCTTATCCGCTGATTGAAGTCGACGGGATGAAGACAGTGAAGACGGTGCCGGAGGGCTGGGTTTTGGCCCTGCTGCGAACGCGTATTGCGCCGCCATGTTTGCGCACGATGCCATCGGAGACCCAGAGTCCGAGTCCGATCCCGGTCTCATCTTTCGTGGAGATGAAGGGTTCGAAGATGCGGTCCAGGAGTGGCGGTGGAATTCCGTGTCCAGTGTCAGCGACGACAATCTTTACGCCGGTGGCACGCTGCTTCGTCCAGCTTCTGGATGTTCTTACCCTGAGGTGAAGGGTGCCACCAATCGGTGTTGCATCCAGAGCGTTGCTTACGAGATTGGCGACGACTTGACGAATCTCCTCGGCGAAACAGGTTGCGAATGCGCCCCGCCCGCACTCAGCCTTTGTATGTATGCTCTTATTGGCGAGCCGCTGACGGAAGAGCGACAGGACGGAATCCACGATATCGCAGACGTCTACGCGAGTTGGGGAGTTCGACTGTTTGTGGAAGCGCAGAGTCTGCGTCGTGATGTGCGCGACGCGGCGCAACTCCTGCTCCGCGGTCTGCAGATAGCCCTTGGTCTCCGGATTCAGGGAAGGGTCCTGCAGGGCAAGATAGAGGGAGTTGGTGACACCGGCCAGAGGATTGTTGATCTCGTGCGCCATGCTGGCCGCGAGTTTGGCAGCCGTGTTGAGTTTCTCCGTCCGGCGCAGAGCCTGCTCGGCCAGTTTCTGATCGTGAACATCGGTGGTGCTGCCCAGCCAGCGCCGGACTCGCCCTGCTTCGTCGCGGACCGGCACCGCGCGCGCAAGGAAGTGACGGTAGGCACCGTCGTGGCGGCGCAGACGGTATTCGTTCAGGTAAACCTCTCCGGTTTCCATGCTTCGTTTCCACCTCTCGTAGGTTCCGGCCCGGTCGTCGGGGTGGACCGCGTCGAATGCATGGGTGCGGAGCCATTCGGTTGGTTGGCCTACGTAGTCGAGCAGGCGCTGATTGCAATAGATGTACTCGCCGTCCGCGTCTCTGGTCCAGACGAACTCCGGCAGACTCTCCGCCAGGACGCGGAAGTGTTCCTCACGCTCACGAAGCTCGCGTTCCGCCCGCTTCTGCTCGCTAAGGTCGAGGACAAAGCCGATGTACTCGTCCTCGGAACCCTCCAACAGCGCATAGCCGCATAGGATTGGGACGCGCGCGCCATCCTTGCGGATGTATTCCTTCTGGTAAGGCGTGCAACTGCCGCGTTCCGCCGCCTCGCGAATGTGGGCCGCGTCCAGATCGGCGTACTCGGGAGGCGTCATCGTATCCCAGCGGACGAGACCGGCTTCCTGATCTGCGCGAGTGTAGCCCGTCATTCTGAGCAGCTCGTCGTTGCTCTCGCGGAAGGCCCCGAACCTGTCCGGGATCGCGACGCCCATCATGTCCGACTCGAAGAGCTTGCGGAAGCGGGATTCGCTGGCACGAAGAGCTTTCTCGGTCCGTTTCTGCTCGGTGACATCCCGGAAGTGGATTGAAACACCATGTTCGGAGGGATAGTAGTGACACTCCACCCAGAGATTCAGCGGCTCCGGATAGAACGCATCGAAGTGACAAGGCTGCCCCGATTCCAGGACCCGCAGCGCTTCGCGGATGAACGCTGTCTCCCGGGAGTGTGGAAAGAGCTCGACGACCGACTTCCCGATCATCTCTTCGGGACGCCTGCCGAGCGTTCGCGCGCATTGATCGTTGACGTAGGTGTAGCGCAATTGCCTGTCCAACACGCAAAAGCCATCGGTCGTGCTTTCCAGCACATTCCTGAGACTGGCGGCGATGGCATCGCGCTCGCGCTCCGCGGTCAGCCTGGCGGTCACGTCGTGGGAGACGACTAGGACGCCGCAGACCGCGCCCGCGGCGTCGCGAACTGGACTATAGCTATAGGTCCAGTAGATGTCGGTCAGAGATCCGTTGCGCAGAATGGGAATGAGGTCGTTCTCGAAGTAAAGTTTCGCGCCCTGCTCGAGAACCGGTGTCAGCTTGGGCGCGAGGATATGCCAGGCCTCGCGCCAGCAATCCTTGGCGGCTTGGCCCAAGGCACGAGGATGCTTCTCGGCCAGAAGCGGGGTACAGGCGTCGTTGTAAAGCAGGACCATCTCCGGTCCCCATGCAAGGAGCGTGGGAAACTGGCTCTCCAGGACCATGTTTACCGTGCAGAGGAGGGCTTCAGACCAGCCGCAGATTGAGCCGAGCTGGGTGGTCTCCCACGGGAACCGGCGAATGCGGCCGGCCATCTCTCCGTCGGCGTAGATACACTTCTCGCCGAGGGGCGGCGGACCGTTGTCGACCTGAACTGTCGCAGATAGTTCGTCGAGCATACAGCTCTTCCTATCGAACCCTGTCGTGCGATGAGGCCATCAGAGTCAGCGGTGAGATTGAAACGCTCCCATTGAGAGGAGCAAACAATTTGTTTTCTCAGTACCGTGTATTTTAAGGAGGTGGTAGCCCCTGGAGTCAAGTGGTTTGGCCGCGGCATCTATATCTGCCAGCGCACATAATGAGCTTGATGAGCCGGCGGACGATGGTGGAACTACGGTCAGTTTGAGGTAGCCAAACAGCCAATTTTCAAACGCGCAGCCCTATTACGCAACAGATCAGGCCTGGCGGGCCAGGTTGTCTACGAACCGTTTTAGGGCGTCCGAGGAGCGAAATATGTGGAGCTCCGCGTTGGGTGCGCAATTTGCGATCGCTTTCAGGAGGGCCGGACGGCTTTGCCAGCGATAGGCAAGCACCCACCACCAGAAATCGGCACGCTCGCGCGAGCGGCGGATCGCCCGCCAGGCGCAGCGCGCCAGGGAGAAGTCGAGGAAGATGACTGTGTCCGCGGCTCGAAGTCGGGTCTCGACGACGTCCAAAGGTCCCAGGTCTCCGTCCATGATCCACTTCTCGTTCGCGACAAGCGAAGCCTGGGTATCCGCCCACTCATCCCGAGGTGTGGCGATGAGGCCGGGTCGCCAGAAGACCTTGTCGAGTTGAACGACGGGGAGGCCGGTGATCTCGCCAAGACGCTTCGCGAGGGTGGATTTGCCTGACGCTCCACGGCCGAGGATCGCCACTCGCTTCATGTACCGAAGCGTACGCCAACTGCACTCTTGGCGTTTGTCCTTCTTGGTTGGATGTGCCTTTGGTCATTCGAGCAGTTTCTCGTCCAGCAAACGATATCAGACCAAGTTGCGGCAGATGGCGGAAGGCGGGAGAACCATAATGCAGGCTCCAGCCTGCGCAGCTCTCGGGGTGGTTGCGGACCGGGGTGCATAGCAGCTTACGAACGCGACTCGGAATCTTTCTGCGCGTGCCAGTGGTCGGAATGGATTTTTCGCGGATGGTATTTCGACACGCCGGCGGGCGGAGTCGGAGTGGGCATCTCCTCGCGCAGTCTATCGCCTATTAATGAGGCCACAAGCCAAGGTATGCATAGAAGCACGATCGAGTCGAAGAACATCTTTGTCGCCGGTTGATGGGTAATTTTCCAGACGTTGAAGACAAGATAGGACAAGACGATATCGGCGAATAAGAAGCCCCAGAGAAACCGCTCCCCAATCCTATTTAAAGTATGGGATTCCGCCCAGATGCGGGCCGCCTCGATCTCTGGGCCATCCCATTTGATACGGGTCAAGCCATCGGATAGCCGCCATAACGTCACAGCCATGAGTCCGGTACCGGTCAGGACCGGGCCCAGTAAAAGCAAAATCGATGCGGCAGAAGCGAAGAGGCCAAGATGGGGGCCGTAGTAGTGGGTATGCAATCTGATTATCTCTGCTCTGAGTGCAATCCCAAGAAATTGCGATGCAATCAGAATCGAGCCGGCATGGGCAGCTTTTACCAGCCTCAGCGGGGGCCAGCGTTCCAGGTTATTTGCTTCGCTGCTCAGAAAATACGCCATTGTCGGGCTACTGTATCGGACTCTGTGGATGACGTCTATAACGCTGACGCGGTATACCGGCAAAGTCGGGATATGGGTAAGTGTGATTGGCGCGCGATGCGCGCTTCCGACTCAAGGCAGCTATCGCCGTCGCGGGGGCGTGGGTTTAGACTGGCAGCCATGCGGGTATTTGGGATTGATTGCGGGACGGAATTTACGGGGTATGGGGTGGTGGAGATGGATGCGGCTGCGCGCGATCCAGCGCTGCGGCATCTGGCGGCGGGGACGATCCGGCTGAGCAAGAAGGAGAAGGCGCCACAGCGGCTGGCGCAGGTGTATGCGGAGCTGACGGCGCTGATGGCGCTGCATGCGCCGGACTGCGTGGCGATTGAGGAGGTGTTTTTCTCGGCGAATGCGAAGTCGGCGCTGAAGCTGGGGCAGGTGCGCGGGGTGGCGATGCTGGCGGCGGCGACGTGCGGGCTGCCGGTGGCGGAGTATGCGCCGCTATCGATCAAGTCGTCGGTGACGGGGTACGGGCTGGCGGCGAAGGAGCAGGTGCAGTTTATGGTGACGCGGCTGCTGGCGTTGGAGTGCGCGCCGGAGTCTGCGGATGCGGCGGACGCGCTGGCGATTGCGATCTGCCATATCCATACGGCGCAGACGTTGGCGTTGCAGGGCGCGGGGCGGTGACATCTCGCGGAGCGGCGAGGGCTGGTTGGGTGAGGGTGTTTGCGGGGTTGAGTTTTCTTCTTTTGGTTGGTGCGCGGATGGGGGCGCAGGCGAGTGCTGCGCAAAGTGCGGGGCAGGCGGCGGGGCCTCATATTACTTTCAGCTTTGAGCACGCGGGGATGCCGGTGCCGAAGTTCACGCTGGAGGTGGACCAGAGCGGGAGAGGAAGATACAGCGGCGAGCAGGCGACGCCGGTGGTGCGGGGCGTGGCGACGGAGCCGGCGACGCAGGCATTTGAGCGGAGCTTTGCGATTCCGGGCGGGAGTGCGGAGAAGATCTTCAGGCTGGCGCGGCAGGCGCAGCGGTTCAACGTGGAGTGCGAGTCTACGGCAAAGAACATTGCCGACACGGGCCGCAAGACGCTGCGGTATGAGGGCGCGGATGGGGCGGGCTCGTGCACGTTCAATTACACGGAGAACAAGGCGGTGGGTGAGACAACGGACCTGCTGCTGGGGATGGCGGAGACGATGGACGCGGGGCGGGAGCTCGACCGGCTGCATCGGTATGACCGGCTGGGGCTTGACGATGCGATGGCGATGCTGAACGAGGAGGTCTCGGCAGGGCGCGCGCTGGAGCTGGAGACGATTGCGGGGACGCTGCGTTCGCTGGCGGGCGATGCGGAGGTGATGCAGCGAGTGCGGGAGCGGGCGGCGGCGCTGCTGCGGCTTATTCCGGCGGATGCGATGGCGCCGGATGAGGCGGTGCGGTGAGCGCGCGGTAGAGCGCGGCCATGGGCTCGAGGGGGATGGATTCGGCGCGGGCTTGGGCGGGGATGGATGAGGGCCAGGCGGCAGCTAGTTGGTCCGCGGAGTAGCCGGCGGTGCGGAGGTTGTTGGCGAGGGTCTTGCGTTTTTGGGCGAAGCAGGCGTGGAGAAAGCGGTCGAAGGGCGTGTGGTCAACGCCGAGTTCGGTGAAGCGCGGGGCGAAGTCCAGGCGGAGGACGGTGGAGTAGACGGCGGGCGGGGGCGAGAAGGCTGTGGGCGGGAGGGTGAAGAGGGACTCGACGCGGGCGTGGAGGTGGGTGGTTGCGGAGAGGAGGCCGTAGTCGCGGACGCCGGGCGAGGCGGCGAGGCGGTCGGCGACCTCGCGCTGCATCATGAGGACGGCGCGGGTGATTTGGTTGGCGCGGGAGAGAGCGAAGAGGCGCAGGAGGATCTCGGAGGTGATGTAGTAGGGGAGGTTGCCGATGACGTCGGCGGTTTCTGATTGTGGGATTAGCGCTTCGAGGTCGGTGTGGAGGATGTCGGCGTGGAGGACCTCGACGTTGGGGTGGGCGCGGAGTTTGAGGCGGAGTTCAGCGGCGAGGGCGGGATCGAGCTCGATGGCGATGAGGCGGCGGCAGCGCGGGGCGAGGATGTTGGTGATGGCTCCGTGGCCGGGGCCGATCTCGATGACGGTGCGGGCGGAGGTGTCGCCGAGAGCGTCGGCGATGGCGTGGCGGGCGCGGTCGTCGGTGAGGAAGTGCTGGCCGAGGGGGGGCTTTCGGGGCATGGGGGAAGTGTAGTGGGTGCGGGGTGTGGCGGAATCAATGAAAACGTGGTCGACCCGTTGGGTCGATACCCCACCCTGCCGCGCGGTGAGACTGCGCGTCGAGGATGGGGCACCCGGTGTGGTAGAAGCAGATTCCTTCGCTGCGCTGCGGAATGACAAACAATAGCGCAGCGCAATGGCGGGATGACGCTAGAAATGATGCAGGCGATCACGGGCCCACGTCAGACGGTGAAACTGTCTGACCCTTCGACAGGCTCAGGGCAGGCTATGGGGCACCCGAGTTCGTGGAGCGGGTCACTTCTTGTCGTCTTTTTTCTTGTCCTCCACGTCCACGGTGAAGACGAGGTTGGCGTTGCCGAGGAGGCCGGATGGGACGGGGGCGACGAGGTTGAGGTCCTGCATCTGGAAGCGGTCGCCGTACTTGGCGATGAGTGGGCGGTAGTCATGCGGGGGAAGGGCGGACCAGGCGTTCTGCGCGGTGTTGTAGACGCGGATTTCGATGTGGTTCATGCCGACCTTCAACTGCTTGGTGATATCCAGCCAGTATGGCGGATGCCAGAGCGCACCCACGGGCTGGCCGTTGATGCTGACGAGGGCCGCGGCCTGGATGGGCGGATTGTAGAAGGCATAGGTGTGGGCGGCGCGGGCCGGGGTCGGCATTGGTTGGCCCCCCAGGATCTGGAGAAACACCGGCTTGTCGCCGTAGGGAGCGGGCAGGTTGAAATCGCGCGTGTAGATGGCTTCGCCGGAGTAGTGGAGGGTGGAGGGGTCGGCGGTCCAGTCGGTGGGCGCAAGCATTTGAACGGTCTTGTCGATTCCGGTAAAGGTGACATCCCATCCGTTCGCGATGTTCATCGGGATTGCGTGGCCGGGGACCGTTGCCAGGCCGGGGGTGTGGGGCGCGTCGGTGAAGACGTAGACGCGCGAGGCATAGGCATCGAGAATGACCGACTGGCCGGTGGCGGTTGCGGGTGAGACGGCGCCGGAGTCGACGTCCCACTCTTCGGCGTTCTTATGCGTGGTGGCGAAGGTTGCGGTGAGGGTGAGGGGTTTGTTGCTGGTGTTGACGACGAGATAGACGTCGGTCGAGGGCAGCTTGCGGCGGATGAAGCCGACGACTGCTTTGGTGGGGTCGTCCGCATCCTTCAGTTGGAGGTCGGGCGCGGCGGCGTTGGGTAGGGCTTTGGCGAGGTTGGCTTCGTCGGGGACGAGGGCGATCTCGGGCATTTTGACCTTCAGCGGCTTACCGTCGGGGGTGAGGGTGGGAAGATGGCCGACGGCGATGACTTTGCCACCGGCCTTTGCGAAGGCGGCGATCTTCGCAAGGGTCTCGACCGGGATGCGATCGGTGGGCGGGAAGGACGAGGACCTGATGGGTGCCGATGCCGACCTTGTTGATGGCGTCGGCGTCGATGTAGTCGACGTTGTAGCCGGCGGAGAGGATGGCGGACATCAGCGCGGGGGTGACGTAGCGGGCCATGTCGCCGGTGACGGAGGTGCGGCCGGGAGCGAAGGTGGCCCAGGCATCGTCGGTGGGCAGCAGGATGGCGACCTGGTTGGCGGGCTTGCCCTGGCGCAGGAGGTAGCTCATGCGGCCGATGTAGGCGGTGACGGCGGGCATGACCGGGTGCCAGGGGTTGTGGTTGTTGAAGGAGGCGGCGGCGTAGAGCGACCAGCCGGGCTCGGGGACTTCGCCATCGGGCGGGGAGTAGGGCCAGCCGTGGCAGATGATCTGGTTCTCGCCCATGATGAAGTCGACGTCGGCCTCTTCCTTCATGTCGAGCGGGATGGCGCGGAAGACGGGGGAGTGCAGCCAGGTGAAGGTCTCGCCGGAGGTGACGGGGTGGTCGAAGACGTGGTTGGCGGAGGTGGCCCAGCGCAGGGTGGAGAAGGCGCGCCACTGCGGGCCTTCGCCTTCGGCGAGGCCGAGGGAGATTCTGGCTGGAGAAGCTAACCGCCGGTTCGCCATAGGTTTGCGAGCGGAACTTGGTGTGGTGGGCGATGGCCCAGTCGGTGATCTGGGTGAGGTAGTTCTCGTTGATCAGCTCGGTGAGGGTCTTGCCGTAGTCGTGGCGGACGGTGTCGGCGGCGACGCTGCCGCCGGCGGCGAGTTCGGGCAGGTGGGGGATCAGGTCGTAGCCGCGGCGCTTGTGGAACTCGGCGGGAAGGTTGGGGGTCCAGTCGGCGCCGTAGGCTTCGAGCGAGTCGGAGAAGATGGCGTAGGGCGGGGTGTCGCCGAAGGCGCCGATCAGCGGCTCGCCGACGTTCTTAAGGTGGTTGGCGACGGCGTCGTGGGAGAAGGGGTCGAGGACGTAGCCTTCGGCGCCGACGGCGGCGCGCTTGACCTGCATGTTTGGTGTGGCCGGCGATGAAGAAGACGGCGATGCGGGGCTTGTCGGAGGGGCTGAACGTGGCGGTGGTGCCGGTGACGGTGAGCGGTTTGGCGGAGGCTGCGTCGAAGGTGGGCGGTTGAGGGCCGCCGAAGCCACGTCCGCCGCCGCGACCACCGCGACCGCCGGGGCCGCCGGGGCCGGGAGTTCCGCCAGCGGGTGGAGTGGCGGATGCGGCGGCTGTTTCAGTAGTAGGTGCAGCCTGGGCTGGCGTTGGGGGCGCATAGCCAGGGACAACCGAGGGAGGAGTGGGCGGCGGAGGCGCGGCGAGGTCAAGCACTGGCGCGAGCGGTGCGGTGGTGGAGGCGGGGTTGGCGATGTCGGCGGAGATGAGGGACTCGCCTTCCTGAAGGGTGGGCACGGCGATTGAGGTTGTGCCGGCGGGGACGGGGACCTGTGCGACGCGGAGGCGGCCGACGGCGTCCTCAAGGGTGATGGACGGGCCGCCATAGGGCCAGCCGGAGCAGAGGGTGAGGTCGATGCGGAGGCCGAGCTTGCGGCCCTCGGACTGCGCGTAGGCGACGTCGTCGAGCATCTCGGGCGAGAGGAAGGGCAGGTTCTTGAGGTCCTTGGCGGGGTCGTCGAGGACTTCGGGGTATTCGAAGGCGAGCTCGGCGCCCTGGATGCCGTCGGCCTTCATCTGCTGCAGCTCGCGCAGGATCTCGGGCTTGACGACGGCGGGGCCGAACCACCACCAGCGGACCATGGGGCGGGAGTCGTTGGGCGGGTCGATGAAGTTCTTGTGGAGGGTCTCGAGGGAGGGCGCTGAGGTCTGGGCGACCGCGATCGAGAAGGCCGCGGCTGCGAGGCTGAATGCGGCGAGGTTGCGGATGAGGCGGGGACGGGCTTGCGGGCGATTCTGGTTCATGGTTTCTCCGGGGCGATTGGTTCGGGCGTTGGTGCGCATCTTTGGCGGCATGGCTGCGGCGGGTGTGATGGAGAGACGGGCGGCGGGAGTTGTGAGTTTCGGCGGGGGCGATTTTTGTCGTCGCGGGCGATCTCGCGCAGGCCCGCTGGCGCGCCGAAAGCAACGTTAGTCGATTGGGAAGAATGTTTCAAGCGGGGTGGAGATGGAGCGGGTCATATGCTCAGGCGCTGTTGAGCAGGCTGGGGTGGTTGTTGCGGACGTTGCCGACATCGATGTGTGGGCGGGGCGGACGGCCATTTGGTCGGCTTGCCGGAGCTGCGAAGGTAGCGGCCACACATAAGGAGAAGGTACAAGGTTCGGGGTGCGGAGGCGCAGCGGGCACAAGCTGCTCACTGGGCGTTAAGGGTTAAACGGCACAAGCAATATTTGTGCTTGTCCGTTCTTGTCGCGCAGCAGAATTTGATTGCCCCGATGTTCGATCCTCAGGTCGCCTTGAAAAGCCTTCCATTGCTCCATTAATTTTTCGGTAAAGGCTCCTGAAAAGACAAGTCCTGCGTCAACTGACAATTCATCGCCGGAAAGCTTGTAGGTGCCGGTTCCAGGCGTTCCATCCACACGACCGTCCACGAAAATCGCCCACGCTGGTTCCGTCGCATCGATAAGCCCATCTTTATCCGCCTCAGGGGAATCATAGCCACGATACTTGGCAACCCTCCACCGGCGATTGTCAATTCCGGGGGATTGTATCGGATTGAGAACGAGGAGCGGCTGTCGATCCTTGTCGTAGAAGATAAGGTTGCCCTGCTTTATCTCGTACGAAGCAATTTTCTGGAGTGCGTTTTCAAACGCATCGGCAACCTGCTTATCCTGAATGTAAGTGCTGCGCTTCGAATCCCCTCCCTTTGCGAGGGTCCTGAAAAACTTTAGGCCGGTCCGCTGGTCGTCTTGAAAGAGCGCACTTAGCTCATAAGACGGCGTACTGAAATGAATTCTGGTCTGTTCCATGTCGATAACAACGTGCGACAGATCCTGCGTCGAACCCTCGACTTGTTTGAGAAGCCAGAAGGTATCGTGAAGCTCGGATAAGTCTTTTCCCGGCTGCATTAGCGCAGGCCTTGCACTCTGCTCCGCAGCTTTGGCGAGTGCAGCCGCTGGTGTCGCGAAAGCCGCAAAGGGACAGATCACACCAAGACAGATCAGAGTGATCCTAAGCGGCTGACGAATTCCACCAGATCGATAAAGCAGACGCCGACACCTCCTCAGGACGAAGCTGGGCATGGTGGGGATAGTTTTCATGGATTTCCTTTCAGTTCTCGGCGTTCGTGATCGGAAAAAGGGAGGACTATTCCTTATAGACAAGTAGCCCGGGTGACGGCAAGATTTTCTCGATCCAACGGCTGGCGAGTTTACGTCTTGAGTGGGCTGTATTCTGCCCCAAGTTGGGCGGGAAGGGTCTGTTGATGGAACTTTTGGGTGTGGAGCGCGTAGATTGGGACGGCGGGATTTCTTTGCGCGGTCAGGAGATCCAAATGAACAAGAGCAAGAGGGTGTGGTTGGCGATTGCGCTGGGCGCGGTGCTTGGGGGAACGGCGCATGCGCAGGCGGCGAAGGACATCTCCGGCAACTGGCAGGGGACGCTACAGGTGGGCAATGGGTTGCGGACGCTGCTGAAGATCACGAACAACGACGGGAAGTACAAGGCGGTGCTATACAGCATCGACCAGGGTGGGCAGGCGATTGTGGTGAACTCGATCTCACTCCAGGGCAACGTGGTGACGTTTGCGATCACGGGGCCGGAAGTGACGTACACAGGCACGCTGAATCCGGATGGCAATACGATCTCGGGAAGCGCGACGCAGCATGGAGAGACGCATACGTTGAACCTGACCCATGTGAGCGATGAGGACGCGTGGGCGATTCCGGAGCCGCCGAAGCAGATGGCGAAGGACGCACAGCCGGGCTTTGAGGTGGTGACGATCAAGCCGGGCACGCCGAACCAGCCGGGGAAGAACATCGGTTTTCGCGGACGGCACTTTACGGCCAGGAACTTCAATGTGAATGACATGGTTGCGCTGGCCTATGGGCTACACACCAAGCAGATCCTGGGCGCGCCGGAGTGGTTCGACACGGAGCTGTTCGACATTGACGGTGTCCCCGATGTGGAGGGCGAGCCCAGCATGAGGCAGATGGGCATCATGCTGCAAAAGCTGCTGGCGGACCGCTTTGCGCTCAAGTTTCACCATGAGCAGCGGGAGCTGGCGGTGTTTGCGATCACCGTGGCGAAGAGCGGCCCCAAGATGACGGTGAGTGCCGCGGGCCCGGATGACTCGGATTGGCTTTGGCTTCCGCGAGCTGGGCGATCTGACGGTGCGCAACATGACGATGTCGGACTTCGCGAAGTGGATGCAGGCCTCGGTGATGGACCGGCCAGTGGTGGACCAGACGGGACTGAAGGACCGCTACGACTTTACGCTGAAGTGGACGCCGGACGACTCGCAGTTTGCGCAGTTCCGGACGACGGGATCGATCCCGGCCACGACGGACGACCCGAATGCGCCGCCGGCGCTGAATACCGCGGTGCAGGAGCAGATTGGGCTGCGGATCGAGCCGGTGAAGACGGCGGACGATGTGATTGTGATCGACCATGTGGAGCATCCGTCGGCGAATTAGGGGGCGGCCTGACGTATTCTGTCCCGAAGCGTATTCTGGTACAAGAAATGCCGGGGGTAGGGATGCGGGTTGGGTTGATGACGCGGGAGTATCCGCCGCAGGTGTATGGCGGGGCTGGGGTGCATGTGGAGTACCTGAGCCGCGAGCTGGCGAAGCTGATTGAGGTGGAGGTGCACTGCTGGGGGACGCAGCGCGTGGATGAGGGCAATCTGCATGTGCGGGGGGATGAGCCGCCGGCGGAGGTGACGGCGGGGCTTGATCCGGATGCGAAGTTCAAGACGGCGGTGGATGCGCTGGCGCTGAATCTTTCGCAGATGAAGGAGCTGGCGAAGATCGACGTGGTGCACACGCATACGTGGTATGCGTCGATGGCGGGGTTTCTGGCGAAGAAGCTGTATGGGGTGCCGTTTGTGCTGACGACGCATTCGCTGGAACCGCTGCGGGCGTGGAAGGCGGAGCAGCTGGGGTCGGGCTATGCGATGAGCTCGTGGATGGAGCGGACGGCGATTCTGGATGCGGACGCGATTATTGCGGTGTCGCATGGGACGAAGGCGGACATTCTGCGGGCGTATCCGGAGGTGGATGCGGCGAAGGTGCATGTGATCTACAACGGGATCGACTTGCAGGAGTACAGGAAGACGAAGGCGACGGGGCGCTGGTGAAGTATGGAGTGGATGCGAGCGTGCCGTATGTTTTGTTTGTGGGGCGGATCACGCGGCAGAAGGGCGTGGTGCATCTGGTGGACGCGGTGAAGTATCTGCCGAAGGGGACGCAGGTGGTGCTGTGCGCGGGCGCTCCGGATACGCCGGAGATTGCGGCGGAGATGCGCGCGGGCGTGGAGGCGGCGCAGGCGGCGGGCGGGAATATCCGTGTGGATCGAGAAGATGGTGACCAAGCCGGAGGCGATTGAGCTGTACTCGAACTGCCGGGTGTTCTGCTGCCCGTCGGTGTATGAGCCGTTCGGGATTATTAATCTGGAGGCGATGGCGTGCGGGGCGCCGGTGGTGGCGAGCGCGGTGGGTGGGATATCTGGAGGTGGTGGTGGATGGGGCGGCCGCAGGCAAGGAAGAACCGACTGGATGGCTGGTGCCGTTTGAGGCGGATGCGGTGACGGGGTTTCCGGTGGATGGGGATAGGTTTGCGCGCGAGCTGGCGCGGAGGATTGCGGAGTTGATGGGGGATGTGGCGCATGTGCGCGAGGATGGGCGCGGCGGGGAGGAAGCGGGTGGAGAAGATGTTCGCGTGGGAGGCGATTGCGAAGCAGACGGTGGAGTTGTATCGGGGGTTGGTGGGGTGATTGAGTTAGGTGGGTGCCCCATGTCAGACGGCTTCACTGTCTGACGTGGGGTGTCGCCGAGGCGATATGGTGCGCGCAATGGTCACGGGCCCGTTCTCGTGGAGAGCGTAGGCGCGGAAGCTGGACCAAGGGTAGTCTTCGGGTTTCTCGACGAGCCCGCGTGAGATGGGATTGCGATGGATGTATCTCAGCTTCTCGACGAATTTTCCCGTCGTAAAGAGGTTGAAGTCGTAGTAGCGAGGCAACCAGAACGGTTTCTTGGGAAGCCGCGTGGATGTCTCCCGTTTGATGACGGCCAGGGCTACGTCTAGCGGCTTCTGTGGCGGTTCGGAGATGAGCAGGTGTACGTGTTCGGGCATGACGACATAGCCATAGATGGCGAAGCTGTATCGGATGCGGGTTTCTTCGAGGACGGTCTGGAAGGTGGACTTCGCTTCCGGGCTGAGGAGGTATGGGCTGCGATTGTGGCAGCTGAAGGTGATGTAGTGGAGATTGCCGGTGTTATGCCGTCGCTCCAACCTGGGTGGCGTGGTGGGAGTGTACTGGAATCCAACGAAGGAGTAAGCCCACGTCAGACGGTAGAGCTGTCTGACATGGGGCACCCATGGAGTCCCACCATTTAGGTTTGGGGGATTTTGGTGACGTCTTCTTTGCGCATGGAGGGGGTGTCGGGCAGGGAGAAGGTGGGGAAGGGGTCGAATTTGGCGGGGTCCATGTCGGGGACGGCGGGGTCGAGGAACTTGGCGATGGGGAGGTTGTCCTCGCGGATGCCGTGGACGATGCAGCGGGCGAGCTCGTAGGCGCCGTAGTTGTTGAAGTGGGTGTTGTCGGCGTAGGCCTGGTTCTGGCCGGGGAAGGTGTGCGCGGGGAAGTGCATGAAGGCGTGGACGGCGCCGTCGGGGCCGGGGCCCATGGCGTCGAACATGGTCTTGGACATGGCGGTGAGGTCGATGAGCGCGGTGTTGGTGGCGGCGGCGACGTCGCGCGCGGCCTGGGGATAGTCGCCGAGCGAGTTGGTGATGTGGCCGGTGTCGTCGAAGGTGAGGCGGTGCTGCGCGGTGACGATGACCGGGGTCGCGCCCTTGGCGCGGACCTCGTCGACGAACTCGGTGAGGAGCGCCTTGTACTGGTCGAGCGGAGACCGGCGCCGGGCTTCTGGTCGTTGTGGTTGAACTGCATGAAGAACCAGTCGCCGGGCTTGATGAGCGGACATGACCTTGGCATGCGCAGCTCGCCCTTGAAGGAGGCGGAGGTCTCGCCGGACTCGGCCTCGTTGGCGATGACGATGCCGGGGAGGAAGAAGCGCGGGAGCTGCTGGCCCCAGGAGGCCCAGGGGTTCGAGTCCTGGTCGACCATGGTGGAGTCGCCGGCGAGGTAGACGACGGGCTCGACTTCCGGTGATGGGCTGCGATGGTGAGGGAGTGGAAGCTGGGGTTGGTGCCGTTGAACTCGAGGGTGAGCTTCTGGTCCCAGTTGAGGTTGCCGATCTCGCGGGGCTTGAGGCGGACGGGCTGGGGGTGCCGTCGGGGTTCGTTGAACTCGGGGACGCGGACGTTGATGTCGATGATTTTGGTGACGGTCTTGCCGGCGGCGACGGCGAGTTTCTCCAGCATCAGGCGGCGGGCCTCGGCGCGGACGGTGATGACGGAGGCGTTGCTTGCCGCCGAGGGCGAGGGTGACGCGGTAGTTGCCCTCGGGGACGGCGAAGGAGAAGAAGAAGGGCTTGTCGGAGGAGCAGACGCCGTTGGCGATGGTGGCGGTGGTGTGGAGGTCGAAGCCGGCGAGGGGGTCAAGAGCTGCGCGCTGAGGCGAGGGAGACTTCGCCGGGCTTGGCGGGGCCGCAGGTGTAGGTGACCGGGCCGGTGAGCGGCGCGGGCGGAGGATACCAGAGCGGGATGGCTGGGGCGGACGCGGGGCGCGAGGCGCGGCGGGGGGACGCGGGGTTGCAGATGCGGCGGGGGCTTCGGGCGCTTGGGCCTGAGCGATGGAGAGAGTGAGCGTGAGGATGAGGAGCGAGGCGGGCAGGGTGCGGGGCATGGTGTGTCCTTGGATTCGAATGGAGAAATGTTTCGCCGGGGAATCGTAGCACTGGCCGGGGATATTGGGCTAATTGGGGACGATTGGGCAGAGATTTTTGTTTCAGTAGAAGACAAAAGCGAGAAGCAGGTCCTTCCCCTTCGACTTCGCTCAGGGTCAGGATGACAATTTCATGGGAGGGGGATGGTTCATTTTGCAGTGGAGCAGGCGCAGGCGGTGAAGGCGGCGGCGGAGTCGTGGGCCATGGAGCAGGTGTACTGGGGCCAGACGGTCTGGAGCAGGATCGTGAGGTTGCCTGCGCCGGGGAAGTAGTTGCGCAGGTAGGACTGGCTGGCGGAGGTTTGTGCGGAGGGGTCAGACTGGAAGTCTGCGATGAGGGTGGACGCGGCGGTGGCGTTGAAGGCGGGCTGATGGTAGGCGGTGGAGTAGGTGTACTCGGCGGACCAGGTGGTGGCGATGCCGGTGAGGTTGGAGGCTTTGAAGACGGTGTAGTCGACGAGGTTTGCGGTCGCGGGATTGATGCGGGCGAGGGTGAAGGTGGGGCGGTTGCCGTTGATGGGGGTAATGGACGGCGACGATTTTGAGGGGGACGCCGATGCCGGTGCGTTGGCGTCGGCTGCTGCTTCGGTCAGCAGGCGCATCTCGTCGGTGTGGGTGTGGCCGAAGAGGGCGAGGTGGATGGTGTCGGCGATAGTTTGTGAGGACTTCTGCGAGGCGTTCGGAGCCGAGAAACATCTGCATCTGGGCTCCGCCGCAGAGGTTGGTGAGTTTGCGCGCGGTTGCGTAGAGATCGACGCCGGGGGGGATGTGGGCGAGGACCCAGACGCGCTCGTTGCGCTGGCGGGCGTCGGCGAGCTGTGCGTCGAGCCAGGCGAGTTGCGCGGTGCCGGGTGCGGGATCGGGCGTGCCGGCGCAGGCGGTGTAGTTGGCGGAGAGGTAGAGGTCGTCGAGGACGATGAGGCGGGTGTGGGGAGTGTCTGCGAGAGGGACGTTGTAGTAGCCACCGGTGGTGAAGTCGTGCAGGAGCGGAGGCGCGGTCGGCGTCTGGAAGGCCGGCGGCATCTGCGACGATGGGGGCGAGGCGGGCGAGAAGGTCATCGTGCGCGGGGTCGAGGTGGTAGTCGCCGCAGCCGGAGTCGTTGTTGCCGAGGGCGATGTAGACGGGGATGCCGGGGAGGGTGGCGCGCAGGCCGGTGACGATGTAGGCTGCGGTCTTTTCGGTGAAAGCGACATAGTCGGCGTGGGTGGCGGCGGGGAGGAGGGTCTTGTACTTGCAGTCGAAGGAGTGGGCGAGGAGGTCGCCGCTGACGGTGACGAAGCGGACGCTGGCGGCGTGGGTGCGGATGGCGTGGAGGCTGGACTGCCAGAGGACGTTGGGGGTGTCGATACCGCGGGTGGGGCAGGCGTTGCTGAGGGCGGCGGAGTCTTGCGGCTGGGTGGGCGAAGCGGGTGCGGTGAGGATGGCGGGCCACTGAGCGATGGGCGCGGCGTTGAGGCGGGCGACTTTGGCGGGGTCGGCGAAGGGGTCGAGGTGGATGTCGGAGAGGAAGAGGGCGGGGATGGTGGTGGGAGTATGTGTCGTGCTTTGGGCGAGGAGCGGCGTGGTGAGCAGGAGGGACAAAGCGAGGAGGGTCTGCGGTCGGGTCATGGGTGTAGTTATTTTACGGGTGGTTCTCATTCATCGCGATAAAGCGGCGATGAATGGGGCGCATGCGATGTGGGTCGGGTTCGGCTGTGCTTGTGGTGGTGAGTACTCCCACGTCAGACGGTGAACCTGTCTGACATGGGGCACCCAGTTTGGTGGCGATGACAATTTCAAAGAAGGAGGGATTCGTAGGCGGCGATCTGGGCGAGGGTGAAGGCGTGCATGTCGGCGCCGGACTGCCAGGCGCGGTACCACTGGACGAGCCAGTCGAGGGCGGTTTCGAGGCGGAGGTGCGGGGTCCAGTCGAGGTCGGCGTGGGCGCGGCTGGCGTCGAGCTTGAGGTAGTGGGCTTCGTGGGGGCAGTTGGCGGCGGAGTCGTCGATCCAGCGGCGCCGTCGCCCCAGAGGGTGGTCATCTTGTCGGCGATCCAGGCGACGGGCTGGGCGTCGTCTTCGGAGGGGCCGAAGTTGTAGGCGGTGGCGAATTTGGGATTGTGGGTGAGGAGCTGCTCGGCGAGGCGGATGTAGCCGTGGAGGGGTTCGAGGACGTGCTGCCAGGGGCGGATGGCGTGAGGGCGGCGGATGCGGACGGGCTCGCCGGCGAGGAAGCCGCGGACGAGGTCGGGGATGAGGCGGTCGGAGGACCAGTCGCCGCCGCCGATGACGTTGCCGGCGCGCGCGGTGGCGAGGGCGACGTTGTGCTCGGCGAGTTTGTCGACAGTGGGAAAATACGACTGGCGGTAGGCGGCGGAGACGATCTCGGCGCAGGCCTTGGAGCTGGAGTAGGGGTCGTAGCCGCCGAGGGGGTCGGTCTCGCGGTAGGCGCAGATCCTCTCGTTGTTTTCGTAGCACTTGTCGGTGGTGACGAGACGACGGCGCGGACGGAGGGGGTGCGGCGGATGGCGTCGAGGACGCGGGCGGTGCCGATGACGTTGGTCTCGTAGGTGCCGATGGGGTCGTCGTAGGAGGCGCGGACGAGGGGCTGGGCGGCCATGTGGAAGACGACCTCGGGGGCGAAGTCGTGGAGGGCGGGCTCGAGGGGGCGGGGTTGCGGATGTCGCCGCGGATGTCTTCGATGACTGAGCCGATGCGGGCGGCGGTGAAGAGGCTTGGGATCGGTGCAGGGGTCGAGCGCGTAGCCGCGGACGATGGCTCCTTTGGAGGCGAGCCAGAGGGCGAGCCATCCGCCCTTGAAGCCGGTGTGGCCGGTGAGGAAGACGCGGCGGCCTTGCCAGGAGGAGGTTGGCGTGACGGACATAGTTGCCAGCATAATCGAAAGATAAAGACGACCGCGGATTTGCACGTATGAACGCGGATTAAGACGATGAGGTTTAAAGTGCGCGATGGAAAGGTAGGCAGTTGGCATAGCATGAATCAGTTGAGAGGGGGACGTTATGGGGCGATGGGTTGCGGTTGCGGTGCTGGCGGTTGCGGGGTGTGGGATATTGGCGCAGGCACCAGCGGCGCGGCCGGCGTTCGATGCGTTTGAGGTGGCGACGGTTAAGCCGGTGGAGGCCGACGCGAAGGCCGGACGGATATTCAAGATGGATGGGACGCATCGCTGGGTGGCGACGAACTACACGCTGAAGAACCTGATTGCGCTGGCGTACGACCTGAACCCGCGGACGATCTCGGGCGGGCCGGGATGGATCGATACGCAGCAGTTCAACATTGAGGCGGTGACGCCGGGGGACGTGCGCCCGATGCGGCTGGAGCAGATGCAGATGCTGCGCGCGCTGCTGGTGGAGCGGTTCGGGCTGAAGTTTCACCGGCAGGAGAAGGAGTTTGCGATCTATGCGCTGACTGTGGCGAAGGGTGGGCCGAAGCTGAAGGCCGCGGCGAAGCCGGACGATCCGCCGCAGTTGGTGGGGGTGGTGTATCCGGGGAAGATTGAGGTGCCGGCGAAGAGCGTGACGATGGACGACTTTGTGGCGATGCTGCAGCGGGCGACGCTCGACCGGCCGACGGTGAACCGGACGGGGCTGACGGGGAAGTACGACTTCGACCTTTATTGGGCGCCGGATGAGACGCAGTATGGCGGCGCAGATCGCCGCCGGCGCCGGACGATGCGCCCAGCCCGCCGCTCTTTACCGCGGTGCAGGAGCAGCTTGGGTTGAAGCTGGAGGCGACGCGCGGGATGGTGTCGGCGATGGTGGTGGATGGGGCGGTGAGGCCGGAGGCGGATTGAAAGGACAAAGATCGACCGCGGATTTGCGCGGATGAACACGGATTAAGGACAAGGATTGAAAATACATTGTCTGTTCTTTAATCCGCTTTTATCCGTGTGATCCGTGGTTGGTTCTTGTGGGTCTACCAGGACTTCCAGGGGGCGTGGCCGGAGGCCCAGAGGTCTTCGAGTTGGTGTTTGTCGCGGAGGGTGTCCATGGCTTGCCAGAAGCCGTGGTGGGGGTAGGCCTGGACTTCGCCGCGGGCGACGAGGGCTTCGATGGGCTCGCGCTCGAACATCCAGCGGTCGTCCTTTATCTCCGCGATGACTTTGGGTGAGAGCACGAAGAAGCCGCCGTTGATCCATCCACCTTCGTCTTTGGGCTTCTCCTGGAAAGCATAGACCTGGTTGTTCTTGAGGCCGAGGGCGCCGAAGCGGGCGACGGGTTGGACGGAGGTGAGGGTGACGAGCTTTCCGTGTGTCTTGTGGAAGGCGATGGTGGCCTGGATGTCGACATCGGAGAGGCCGTCGCCGTAGGTCATGCAGGAAGGGGTCGTCGTCGGCTGTCGAGGTATTTCTGGATGCGACGGAGACGGCCGCCGGTGCCGGAGTCGTCTCCGGTATCCACTAACGTGACGCGCCAGGGCTCGGCGACGGAGTCGTGGGTGGTCATCTTGTTGTGGGCGATGTCGAAGGTGACGTCGGAGGTGTGCAGGAAGTAGTTGGCGAAGTACTCCTTGATGATGTAGCCCTTGTATCCGAGGCAGACGATGAAGTCGTTGATGCCCTGCTGGGAGTAGAGCTTGAGGATGTGCCAGAGGATGGGCTGGCCGCCGATCTCGACCATGGGCTTGGGGCGGAGGGTGGTCTCTTCGGAGAGGCGAGTGCCGAGACCGCCGGCGAGGATGACTGCCTTCATTCTGGTTCCCTTCGGGAGTGGGATGGTGGAATTGAGACGGCGAGAGAACTGGCGGTACGCTTCAAGGCTAATCCGCTCCGTGTATGAGTATGCCACGCGCTGGGCCCGTATCTGAGGCGGCACTCCCCCCTACACCAAAAGGGGAATGCGGAAGCTCTGTTTGGGATGGGTAGGGGCGGTGGGACGCTATATGATCCGGGTTTAAGGGAGAGAATGGGCCATGCTCAGCAGTCTGAAGAGTCGCCTGCTGGAAGCCGGACCGCGGAACGGTCTGCTGTTGCAGGCTTTTCGCCTGCAGGCGGCGATGAGCGGGATATGGATGCAGGTGGAGGATGGCCGCATCTCGCTGACGCGCGGGCGGCGCAGGATTGTTCTGGGCGCGCGGGACGCGATTAGCGTTCCGTTTGCGGTGCACGAGTGGGGCCGGTTCTTCGAGACGCTTGAGGGCGAGGTGCAGGGCGGCAAGACGGTGCTGGATTTCTCCGAGCCGGGGCTGCATCGCTATCGCAAGCTCGGCCTGTCGTTCTATGCGCCATCGCTGGCGGAGGACGACAGCATGGAGGCGTACACGGCATCCTACTGCCCGCAGCCGGGGGACGTGGTGTGGGATGTGGGCGCGCACATAGGAACGTCGGCCTACCGGCTGGCGAAGATGGTGGGGCCCACGGGCAGGGTCTATGCGTTTGAGCCGGACGAGACGAACTACAAGTATCTTCTGCTGAATATTGAGAGGCACGGGCTCTCGAACGTGACGCCGGTGAAGGCTGCGCTCTCCGACAAGACGGGCAATTCAGCCTTCTGCATGGATGGAACGATGAGTGCCGGGCTGAGCGAGTCGCTGGCGTACGGCGCAGCGGAGAATGACAGCGTGGTGGAGACGCTGGGGCTGCAGGATGCGTGCGAGCGGTTTGGCTCGGTGCCCAGTTACATTAAACTGGATATCGAAGGCGCGGAGCTGAGCGTGATCTCAAGTACACTCGAATTTCTGAAGGAGCATCCGATCCACTTTTCGATTGAAAGCAACCATAGGGTGGGTGGCCGATGCACGTCCGGCCCGCTGGAGAGGCTGCTTGGCAGTATTGGGTATCGTGCCTGGTCGTCGACCAAGTTCGGTCAGCTCTTTACGTGGGCTGAGCCGCCGGCCGCGATTGCAGGAGCCACACCAGCATGGTGAAGCTTTCGGACTATGTGCTGAAGCGGCTGAAGGAGTGGGGTGGCAGGCACATCTTTCTGGTGACGGGCGGCGGGGCGATGCACCTGAACGACTCGGTGGGGACGTCGGGGATTGAATATGTCTGCACGCACCATGAGCAGGCGGCGGCGATGGCGGCGGAGGGGTATGCGCGGATTACGAACACGCCGGGGCTGCTGAATGTGACGACCGGGCCGGGGAGCATCAATGCTCTGAATGGGGTGTTTGGGGCGTGGACGGATTCGATTCCCATGCTTATCGTTTCAGGTCAAGTCAAGCGCGAGACGTGCATGCGGACGTATGGGATGACGGACCTGCGGCAGCTGGGAGACCAGGAGGTGGACATCGTCCGCATGGTGGCGGGGATTACGAAGTGTGCGGTGTGGGTGAACGAGCCGGAGACGATTGCGTACCACCTGGAGCGTGCGTGGTATCTGGCGCAGCATGGGAGGCCGGGGCCGTGCTGGCTGGATATTCCGGTGGATGTGCAGTCGGCGCAGATTGACGAGACGAAGTTGCGGCACTACGACCCGAGCGAGGATGCGCTGGTGTGGGATGCGGCGGTGGTGACGGAGCAGGTGCGCGATGTGCTGGCACGGATTGCGAAGGCCGAGCGGCCGGTGATATTTGCGGGGACCGGGGTGCGGCTGGCTGGAGCGCTGGAGGAGTTTGAGGCGGTGATCCGGCGGCTGCGGATTCCGGTGGTGACGGCGTGGACGCACGATTTGATTGCGTCGGACGACGAGCTGTTCTGCGGACGGCCGGGGACGATTGGCGAGCGGGCGGGAAACTTTACGGTGCAGAACTCCGATGTGCTGCTGGTGCTGGGGTCGCGGCTGAATATTCGGCAGACGAGTTACAACTGGGCGTCGTTTGCGCGGTTCGCGACGAAGATCCAGGTGGATGTGGATGCGGCGGAGTTTACGAAGCCGACGCAGAGGCCGGATGTGGCGATCCATTGCGATGCCAAGGTTTTTTTGAGGGAGATGGTGAGGCAGTTGGAGGAGGGTGCGGGGTTGCATCCCACTCATCGCGATAAGACTGCGATGAATGGGGCACCCGGCATTCACGAAGCGTGGTTGGAGCGGGCGCGGGCGTGGAAGGAAAAGTATCCGGTGGTGCAGGAGGGACAGAAGCACGATGGGCCGCCGCTGAACCCCTACTACTTTATCGACCGGCTGTTTGAATTGCTGGACGAGGATGACGCGGTGGTTTGCGGGAATGCGACGGCGTGCATTGTGCCGTACCAGGCGGGAAAACTGAAAAAGGGGATGCGGCTGATCTCGAACTCGGGTTCGGCATCGATGGGGTACGATCTGCCGGCGGCGATTGGCGTGGCAGTCGCGAAGGGCGGGCGGGTGATCTGTCTTGCCGGGGATGGAAGCCTACAGATGAATGTGCAGGAGCTGCAGACGGTAGTGACGAACAAGCTGGCGGTGAAGATTTTTGTGCTGAACAATGGGGGGTATCTCTCGATACGGCAGACGCAGAATGGTTTTTTTCAGGGGCGGCTGATTGGGACGGGGGCGACGAGTGGGGTGACGTTTCCGGATTTCCTGAAGGTGGGCGCGGCGTATGGGATTCCGTCGTTCGCGGTGGAGAGGCTGAGCGACCTGGAGATGGTGAAGGCGGAGTTGGCGAAGCCGGGGCCGACGCTGTTCGATGTGCAGCTGGATGTGGCGCAGGAGTTTGAGCCGCGGCTGCGGTCGAGGATTCTACCGGATGGGACGATCCAGACACCGAATTTGGAGGACATGTATCCGTTTCTTTCGGCGGGGGAGTTGGCGGAGAATATGTTGGTTTCGGAGAAGTGAGAAGAACGACCGCGGATTTGCGCGGATGAACGCGGATTAAGGACGTGAGCGAAGGTGTGTGGGTTCGAGGGAGATGATGATGCGTTTGCTCCGTTCGGTTAAGGCGGTGTTCTTCGATCTGGATGGGACGCTGCTGGATTCGTTGCCAGGGATTCAGTATTCGGCGGAGGCGGCGTTTGCGGCGTGTGGGCTGGTAAGGAGCGAGGTTAATTTGCGGGGGTTGATTGGGCCGCCGATAAGGACGATCCTGGCGAATATGTCGCGCGGTGTGAGCGAAGCGGAGCTGGATGCGCTGGAGCGGGCGTTTCGGGTGAGCTATGACAGCGAGGGATGGAAGAGGACGCCACATTATGCGGGCGCGGCGGAGATGTTGCGGGCGATGCGGGCGGAAGGGAAGCGGCTGTTTGTGGTGTCGAACAAGCCGCGGCATATTTCGGTGCGGATATTGGAAGCGGAGGGGACGCTGGGGTTGTTCGATGAGGTGGTGACGCGGGATTCGCGTGAGCCGGCGTATGCGGGCAAGCTGGAGATGTTGGTTCACCTGCTGCGAAAGTGGGAGATGAGGGCGGAGGAGTGCCTGATGGTTGGCGATACAATCGAAGACGCCGAGGCTGCATCTGATTGCGGTATGCGGTTTTGTTTGATGACGCATGGCTACGGCGATGTGACGATGGATGTGGGCGTTACCGTGGCGTTTCGGTGCGACCACTTTTCTGAACTTATACCGGGCCCGGCAGAGGAGCAGCAGCGGTGATCGATAAGGATATTTTTGAGGACCTCTTCGTGCTGGAGATGGCGAACAACCATCTGGGCAGCGTGGAGCGCGGGCTGAAGATCATCCAGGAGTTCTCGCAGGTGGTGCGCTTCAACAATGTGCGCGCGTCGATCAAGCTGCAGTTTCGCGATGTTGGCAACTTTGTGCACAAAGACTTTATCGACCGCGCGGACCTGCGCTACGTGAAGAAGACGCTGGATACGCGGCTGACCGACGAGCAGTACGCGATGCTGGTGAAGGCGATCCGGCAGGCGGGATGCATTGCGACGGCGACGCCGTTCGACGAGCGGTCGGTCGATCTGTGCGTGGAGCTGGGGCTGCCGATATTGAAGGTGGCGAGCTCGGACATGAACGACTGGCTGTTGCTGGAGAGGATTGCGAAGACGAAGAAGCCAGTGGTGGTGTCGACGGGCGGGTCGTCGCTGAAGGACCTGGACGATATTGTGACGTTCTTCAGCAACCGCAATATACCGCTGGCGATTAATCATTGCGTTTCGATCTACCCGGCGGAGGACTCGGAGCTTGAGATCAACCAGATTGATTTTCTGCGCGACCGTTATCCGAAGAATACGATCGGCTATTCGACGCATGAGTGCTCGGACTGGACGAACTCGATGATGATTGCGTATGCCAAGGGGGCGCGGACGTTTGAGCGGCACATCGACATTAATTCGGATGGGGTGAAGGTATCGCCGTACTGCAGCCTGCCGCACCAGATCGATGAATGGTTCAAGGCATTCCATAAGGCGAAGGAGATGTGCGGCGCACCGGGTACGCAGAAGCGGATGCCTCCGAAGAAGGAGATTGAATATCTGGACGCGCTGGTGCGCGGCGTTTACGCGAAGGAGGACCTTCCCGAAGGACACTCCCTGACGGATGACGATGTGTATCTGGCGATCCCGCTGCAGAAGGGCCAGCTCTCCTGCCGGGAGCTGATGAGCGGCGAGATGATGATGAAGCCGGTGAAGAAGGACCAGCCGATCCGCATCGACGACATCGAGAGCCCGTATGCGCAGATCCCTTCGCTGCGCAAGACAATCTACAACCGCGGGCTGGATGCGAGCTAGGTTGCGGCTACCGCGAGCGAGGGCAAACAGCGACCGCGGATTTCACGGATGAACGCGGATAAGAGCGGTTGCATGAATAGACTTGCGAACGATCTTGAGATGGTTCGGTGGGCGACGGAGGGATTGTGGGAGGAGATGCGCGGGCAGCGCATCTTTATTACTGGCGGGACCGGATTTTTTGGGTGCTGGCTGGTGGAGAGCTTCTGCCATGTGAACCGGGAGCTGGGGCTGGGGGCGGAGGCGACGGTGTTGACGCGCGATCCGGGGAGGTTTGCGGCGAAGTGTCCGCATCTGGCGAATGACGCGGCGGTAACGCTGCTGGCGGGCGATGTGCGGGATTTTGATTTTCCGGCGGGTGAGTTTCGGTACGTGATCCATGCGGCGACGGAGGCAAGCCTGAAGCTCTCGCAGGAGCGGCCGCTGGAGATGCTGTCGACGATGGTGGCCGGGACGGAGCGCGCGCTGCAGTTTGCGGCGACGGTGTGGGGCGCGTAAGTTTTTGCTGACGAGTTCGGGCGCGGTGTATGGGCGGCAGCCGGCGGAGATGACGCATTTGCCGGAGAGTTATGCGGGCGCGCCGGACCCGCTGGATGCGGCGAGCGTGTATGCGGACGGAAAGCGGGTGAGCGAGCTGATGTGCGCGCTGCATCAGAAGATGGCGCGTTCGCGGGGAGAGGAGTTCGAAGCGAAGATAGCCCGGTGCTGGGCGTTCTGTGGGCCGCACCTGCCGCTGGATGCGCATTTTGCGATTGGGAATTTTATTGGGGACGTGCTGGCGGGGCGGGCGATTGAGATTGCGGGCGATGGGACGCCACGGCGGTCGTATCTGTATGCTGCGGACCTGGCGGTGTGGCTGTGGACGATGCTGTTTCGCGCGCCTGCGCTGGTGCCGATGAATGTGGGCTCGAAGCGCGATGTGAGTATTCGCGAGCTGGCGGAGACGGTGGCGAGGGTGTTGGCGCCGGGGACGGAGATCAGGGTAGCGAAGCGGGCTGTTACGGGCGCAGCGCCGGCGCGGTATGTGCCGAGCGTTATGCGGGCGGAGGAGTTGCTGGGGTTGCGCGAGACGGTTGGGCTGGAGGAGGCGATCCGGCGGACGGCGGCGTGGTACGGTTTCAGGGATGGGAGAAGAGATGAAGCTGATCAGCATCGTGAGTCCCTGCTACAACGAGGAAGGCAACGTCGGTGTGCTGACCGACCGGGTGCGCGAGATCTTTCGCGGAGATGCCGCAGTACCGGTATGAGCACATCATCATCGACAACAACTCGACCGACGGCACGGTGGCGGAGCTGCGCGAGATTGCGGCGCGGGACAAGAACGTGAAGGTGATTGTGAACGCGCGGAACTTTGGGCATATCCGGTCGCCGCACCACGCGATTCTGGAGGCGCAGGGCGATGCGGTGATTGTGCTGCTGAGTGACCTGCAGGACCCGCCGGAGCTGATGAAGGATTTTGTGCGCGAGTGGGAGGCGGGCTGGCCGATCGTGGTGGCGATCAAGACGACCAGCGATGAGAGCGGGATGATGTACCGCATCCGCAGCGCGTACTACAAGACGATTGCGAAGCTGACGGACGTGAAGGTCTTCGAGCACTTCACGGGGTTTGGGTTGTACGACCGCAAGGTGATGGATATTCTGCGCCGGGACTTTCGCGACCCGAATCCATACTTCCGCGGGCAGATCGCGGAGATTGGACTGCCGGCGAAGACAGATTCCGTACAACCAGAAGCGGCGGGTGCGCGGCATTACGAAGAACAATTGGTACACGCTATACGACATGGCGATGCTGGGGATAACGAACCTTTCGAAGATCCCGCTGCGCGCGGTGATTTTTTTCGGGTTTGTGTGCGCGCTGCTGAGCATGCTGGCGGGGTTTGTCTATCTGGTTGCGAAGCTGGTTTTCTGGAACCACTTTGAGCTGGGGTTGGCGCCGACGATGATTGGGCTGTTCTTTCTGGGGTCGGTGCAGCTGGTGTCGCTGGGGATTATTGGGGAGTATGTGGGGTCGATCCATAGCATTGTGCAGAACCGGCCGCTGGTGACGGAGAAGGAGCGGATAAATTTTTAGGCCGAGCAGCGGAGTGAGTTGCCGGGGTATCGTTGAGAGATATGAGTGAGAGGGCGGAGGAGCTGCGGCGGCAGATACTGGAGTTGACGGCGGAGTATCATGCGGCGCGGTTTGCGGCGTGGGAGTTTGTGCCGGGGATGTCGCGGGTGCCGGTTTCGGGCAAGGTGATTGGGGCGGAGGACATCTGCTCGGTGGTGGATTCGGCGCTGGATGGGTGGTTCACGACGGGGCGGTTTGCGGATGAGTTTGAGGGCAGGCTGGCGCGGTTTGTAGGGGTGCGGTCGGCGTCGCTGGTGAACTCGGGCTCGAGTGCGAATTTGGTGGCGCTGAGTGCACTGACTTCGCCGAAGCTGGGCGAGCGGCGGCTGAAGCCGGGCGATGAGGTGCTGACGGTTGCGGCGGGGTTTCCGACGACGGTGAACCCGATCTTCCAGAACCGGCTGGTGCCGGTGTTTGTGGATGTGACGCTGCCGACCTATGAGATTGATGTGTCGAAGCTGGAGGCGGCGTACAGCACGAAGATGAAGGCGGTGATGATTGCGCACACGCTGGGGAATGTCTTCGATCTGGACGCAGTGACGGCGTTTTGCCGCGAGCACAAACTCTGGCTGATAGAAGATTGCTGCGATGCGCTGGGATCGACATACAAGGGGCGCAAGGTGGGGACGTTTGGGGACATTGCGACGGTGAGTTTTTATCCCGCGCACCACATCACCACGGGCGAGGGTGGCGCGGTGCTGACGGACAAGCCGATTCTGCAGGTGCTGGTCGACAGCTTCCGCGACTGGGGCAGGGATTGCTGGTGCGAGCCGGGGATGGACAATACGTGCGGCAAGCGGTTCGACTGGCAGCTGGGGACGCTGCCGTGCGGGTACGACCACAAGTACACCTACTCGCACATAGGGTACAACCTGAAGGCGACGGACATGCAGGCGCGCGCTGGGGCTCTCGCAGATTGAAAAGCTGCCACACTTTATTGAGCGGCGCAAGGAGAACTTTGCGTATCTGAAGGCGGCGCTGAAGCCGCTGGAGGAGTTTCTGATCCTGCCGGAGGCGACGGAGCACTCGGACCCGAGCTGGTTTGGGTTTCCGATTGGGGTAAAGACGAGCGCGCCGTTTACGCGGGACCAGATAACGCGGGCCCTTGAGGCGCAGAAGATTGGGACGCGGCTGATGTTTGCGGGGAATTTGTTGCGGCAGCCGGCGTACGAGGGGTGGGACCATCGGGTGGTGGGAGGGTTGACCAATACTGACTTTGTAATGAACCGGGTGTTTTGGATTGGGGTGTTTCCGGGGCTGACCAAGGAGATGCTGGATTTTGTGGTGAAGACGGCGATGGAGTTTGTGGCGGTGGCGAAGAAGAAGGGGTTGGTGGTGGCGTAGACGCGGTTCGTCCGGTGCAAATTGCTCGAATGTTAGTAGCCAATGCAACGAACCAATACAGAGATTCTGGCTGCGCCAGAATGTCGGCATTTTTGGGTTCGGCGATTCTGGCTCCGCCATTGCGTCGGAATGACGGCGTTTGGGGTATTGCCTTATTAGCAACGGGGAATCCGCTTTAAGCGGCGGGGATGGGTTGGGGATCTTTGCGGGCGGCGATTTGGTTGGCCCATTGGGTGACGGCGTAGGCGGCCAGGATGGTGAGCAGGGGGTCGATGTTGAGGCGGTAGCGGAACTCGGCGTGGGTGATGTAGTAGGGAAGCGGGAAGAGAAGCAGAGGCAGGGCCATCAGGTCGGCGAGGCAGCGGATGCGTCTGCGGTAGAGCATGAAGAGGCCGGCGAATCCAAGCACAGTGGTGGGCACGACGAAGAGCGGATAGAGGAACGAGCCGTTCGGGTTGCCGGTGCCGGTCCAGAAGCGGAAGAAGCGGCGCAGGGTGAGCGCGATGAAGGTCCCGGGATTTGCGCGGATATACGTCCAGGCTTGGTCGGACTTGCCTCGGGTATAGGCCACCTCTCCCTTGGCGATATAGTCGTCCAGTTCTTTTTTATTGAAGCTGGGGAAGAGGGAGACGTCCAGATATCCGGTGGCTCCGGGCCGGTTTCCCATCCATAGTTCAAACCCAACCGTGCTGCGCAGGGGAATGAATGCGTGGAAGCGATACGCGTTGCGGATGGGCCAGGGCGAAAAGACCAGCAGCAGCGCCAGGAGGCCGAGGAGCGGCGCGGTGCGCGCGACGCGCCAGGTCTCATAGGCAACCAAGCCCATGATGGCGAGGATTGAAGGCAGAAGGGCCGGATTGATGAGCGCAACGATCGCGGCGATTGCTCCCCACTGCACCCACGCGGCTTTGGTGGGTTGACGCCGGCAGCGCAACGCAAGCGCGATCATTCCCATCACGGAGCAGGCAGAGAGACTGGTCTCCCAGAAGACGGTGGGCATCCAGAGGACGGGAATGGAGACGGCCCAGAAGGCGCCTGCGAGGTTCGCCGCGCGATCGCCGAAGGTCTCGCGGGCGACGTGCATCATGAGCCAGATGGTGCAAAGGCAGACGACCAGCTGCAGCAGCATGATGGTGATCGCGGAGGCGAACGAGTCGCTGCCGAAGACCAGAAATACTGCCGCTACAAGGGTTGGATAGCCGGGCGCGATGAATGCAGTTGGTCCGGTATTGACGCCGAAGGGAGAGCTGTAGCCGAGGCCGTGGATGAGCGAGGTCGCGAGCAGGCCCATCTCGATGCCGCGGGTAAAGAGCCAGTTGCGCGGATTGATCTCGACGACACCCCACATGACGAGTAGCCGGGCCACAAGCGCGGTTGCGAGAATGGCGCGTGTGTTGCGGCGCTGCTGGCTGTCGGACGCAACGGAGGAGAGGGTTGCTGAGGGGCCGGGAACGAGTGCGTCGGCGGGAGCGGGAGGTGTCATCTTCCTGAAGAATACCTGCCTTTCGCAGACGCTCCATCCGTCGTTTGTGCGGTGTTCCCGGTCAGGCAACGGTCGAGGCATCGCCTGTGCGCTGCATGGTTTGCGAGCGATTTTGAGCGGGTTGCTGGAGCGCTCGCGAGCTTTCCACAGCGCTCTCGATGGGTAAATAACTCTTTTATCAACAATAGGATACAGGCAGGATTGGGCGAACTAAAGTGTTACCCGATGACACTTCTTGGGGATTTCTAATGTTTTGTGCGGGTCCTAACCTCATGTCATCCCCAGGGGCTCGCAACCCGGAGTGTCTGGAAACCCTGCAATTAGGAGATGGAACAATGAACAACTTGAAACAGCTTCTCAAGAACCTGATGTCCGAGGATTCGGGTCAGGATCTCATTGAGTATGCACTGGTCGCTGCCCTGGTAGGACTCGGTGCGGTTGCCGCGATGAAGGGCCTCTCGAACACCATTGGAAACACCTTCAACAACATCGGCACCACGCTGGCTGCTTCCTAACCTGGAACGCTTATGTGAGCGTGAGACGTCGACGCTCACATAAGCTTCCTTTTCGCTACCTTGGCCAAGTCAACCGCCGCCTGACGCTACGGCAACGCAACACTTACTCTCCCGGGTCTGTATTCAGGAATGATCGAATGACTCAGCTTACTTCGGACATGACGTATCTCACGGTCGCCGCAAGTTGCGCGGCGGTTGGCTCGGTGTTCGATGTAAGGAGTCGCCGGATTCCCAACTTCATCACCCTGCCTGGCTTTGCGCTTGGGCTCTTGCTGCACACGGCGCTCGGCGGATGGAGGCAGTTGCTCAGCTCACTGGCCGCAGGCATGATCTGCGGGCTGGTGTTTCTGGTTTTCTATCTTGCGGGAGGCATGGGCGCGGGCGATGTGAAGTTGATGATGGCGATTGGGTCGATCGCCGGACTGCCGCACATTGCATATCTTCTGGCGCTGACGGCGATCTCCGGCGGAGTGATGGCGGTTGGGCTGGCCCTGGTCCGCGGACAGTTTCGGCAGACCATCATGAACGTCGGTGAACTGGCCGCTCACCACACGCAACAGGGTCTGGAGCCTCATCCTGACCTCAACATCGGCAATGCCCAAACCCTGCGTCTGCCCTATGCACTGGCGATCGCCGGCGGAAGCATACTAACGCTCTACTTTCAGGTTGCATAAGGGTGCCGCGTGATTAACCGTCGACTCACCACCGCTTTCATCATCGCCCTTGTAGTCTCGGGAATCTTCACGTACTGGCTGAGCCAGAGGTTCACGAAGACGAACCGTCCGCCACCGCCGCCGCCGAAGAGCCAGTATGTGGCTGCCGCAGCGAACATGGAGGCCGGACAGGCGATCCATGCGGAGAACCTGCGCATGGTGGACTGGCCTGCGGCGATGCCTTTGACGGGCGCGTACACCAATCCTCAGCCTCTGGTGGGCCGAGTGGTTATGTATCCGCTGGCCGCAGGCGAGCCGATTCTCGACAGGCAGTTGTCCAGTCAGGGAGCGAGCGGCGGTCTGACAGTCAAGATTCCGGATGGTATGCGAGCCATTTCATTGCGCAGCGATGAGGTGGTCGGAGTGGCGGGCTTTCTTCTTCCCGGCACACACGTAGACGTCTTGGTTACGCTGCACCCATCGAACCAGCCCGATCCGGTCACATCCACTGTGTTGCAGGATGCCGAGGTACTGGCGACGGGACAGAAGACCGAGCCCGATCCTGAGGGCAAGCCGACCACGGCGACTGTCGTGACCCTTCTGGTAAAGCCCGAAGATGCGGAGCGCGTTGTCTTGGCGAGTACGCAGGGTACGGTGCACTTTGTGCTGCGAAACAGCGTGGACCGCGAGCAGTACACGGGGCCGCCGGCGCTTCTCTCTGAACTCTCCGGAGTTGCTCCTCCTGCACCGGAAAAGCCGCAGGTGCACAAATCAGTGCAGCCATTTGTTGCCAAGCCATACACGGTTGAGACCTTTTTAGGCGCCAAACAGAGAACGGACAACTTCCAGTGAGATCTATAACAAAGACGATGAGGGAAGAGCCGGTCGGGCAGCCCAGTTGGATGGGCCGTACAGTCGCAGGCGCAACCATGCTGCTGGTCTCGCTGAGCACTGCGAGTTTCGCGCAGGTGGTGGCATCGGATGCGCCAGTCACCATTCACCGCGCCGAGACGGACGCCCGGACGATCCATGTCACGGTGGGACACTCCTTTTTTCTGGATACCAAGTCGCGGTTGCGTCGCGTCTACATCGCCGACCCGGCGGTGCTGGATTCGATCACGCTGAGTCCGAACCAGATTATTGTGACCGCGATGACTCCGGGCATCACCTCATTGATCCTGCTCGATGAGGAAGGCCAGGCTCAGTCCTTTGTGGTCTCCTCCGACCTGGATGTCGAAAATCTTCGCACCGCGATGTCGCAGGCGATGCCACACGACAACGTGATGGTACAGGGCATGGTAGGACGTGTTGTGCTGAGCGGCAAGGTGACCAGCGATGCGGCCTCGGACGCAGCGGCCAAGCTCGCGTCGCTCTACTCGAAGGACGTGGCGAATGCGCTGATCGTCGCGCCGGGCCATCCCAAGCAGGTGCGGCTACAGGTGCGGATACTGGAGGTCGACCGAACCAAGCTGCTGCAGTTGGGCATCAACCTTTTCAATCCTGGGGGGAACACAAGTTTTCTCGCGTCGACGACGACCGCCCAGTATCCCTCGGCGGCAACGCTGAGCCCGAGCACTACCGGCGGGATAGCCAATCTGGCCACCACAAATCCCTTGAACTTTATGCTCTACAGCGCGAAGCTGAACCTGGGCACGACCATCCAGGACCTGCAGAGCAAGCAGGTGCTACAGATACTGGCCGAGCCGACGATCACCACGATCAGCGGTGAGAAGGCCAGCTTTCTCTCCGGCGGCCAGTTTCCTTTTCCTGTGGTGCAGCCCGGCAGCGGCGCGGGAAGCACCTCGGTGGTGACGATTCAATTCCGCGAATACGGGGTGAAGGTCGATTTCACGCCAATTGTGAACGAGGACGGAACGATCCGGCTGCATGTAACTCCTGAGGTAAGTTCTCTGGACTACACCAACTCGGTCACGATTGGTGGATCGACTATTCCCGCGCTCTCCACGCGGCGGGCGGACACCGATGTTGAGCTGCGCAGCAACGAGAGCTTTGCAATCTCCGGACTGCTGGACCAGCGCACGACCGACCTTCTGAGCAAGACACCGGGCGCGGCCAGCATCCCAATTCTCGGGGCGCTGTTCAAGTCGAAGAACACGAACCATTCGACCACTGAGTTGATTGTGGTGGTGACTCCCACCGTGGTCGATCCGCTGTCTCAGGACGTAGATCCTAAGGAGCCGGATCTGCCGATTCCCACCCTCGACACCAGCTCATTTGACGATTCTCTGGGGAAGAACCATAATCCTGCGCCGGCTGCGCCGCCATTGCGGCCAGGCAATCCCTATTCGAGTGTCCAGGTACCTGCGTCGCCTGTGGCTGCTGCTGTAGCAGCTCCAGTGGCGGCCACTAAGAAGCCTCTACCGCAGAGCGCACCGGTGATCTCGACGCCTACTCCTGTGGCCGCTCCTCTAGCGGTTCCTGTTGTAGCTGCGCGAACTCCGCTAACGCAGAGCGCACCCTCGCCTTCGACACCTAATCCTGTGGCGGTGGTAGTGGTACCGCCTATTGCGCCTGCGCCGGTGCAACCGCAACAGGTGAGATTGGCGCCGGCAACCCCTGCGGCTTACATTGCGCCCCTGGCGATTGCACCGGCGCAGCCGCCGATGCAGCTCTCTCCCGAGGCGCTTGCAGCGGCCCCGGTGGCGAGCATCGCGGTGCCCACCGTTGTGGCTCCGGCGCTGGATTCAGCGACGCACGACTCTGAGGCGCCGGCTGCGGTGCCTGAGGTGAAGAGTGCAGTTGCTGCGAATGCGAGCACTGCGCCGCACCCCATGGTGCAGATCATGGCACTTTCCAACAATTCGGACGCAGACGCAATGGTCGCTGCGTTGAGGAGACATGGTTACAACGTTGCGGTGACTCACGAGCCGCAGGATTCACTGCTGCATTTGGAAGTCGGACCATTCGCAGATAACTCCTCAGCCCAGGCAATGCGCCAGCGGCTGCTACTCGAGGGTTACAACGCAACGGTCAAATGACATATGGGCCAGAGGAGCAGTAAGTCGGTCTGAGTAATATACGTGGATGAGGAAAAGGTACAGTGACTCCTATTCAATATAATTCGAGTATTCCCAGCGTCGCGCTGATTACTGTGAGCCTGGATCAGAAGGTTGCGGACCAGATCGCGGAAGTCGCGTCGAGAATGCTTTGGGCCATCCATCGCGCCGACTGTGAAGGCTACATCTCCGCGGTAAAGCGGCCGCCGTTTTCTCAGCCGGTAAAGTCTGCCGGCTGCTGTGTCGCCGTGATCGATTTCGACAAGGACATCGAACAGGCCATCACGGCTGCGGGCTATATCCAGGAGATGTATCGGCGGCAGGGCAGCGCTGGTTGCGCTCTCCGCGAGCCAGGACCCCGACATTCTTCTACGGGCCATGCGCGCGGGCTGCACAGAGTTCATTGGCGGCGAGTTCGACGAGACAAACTTCTCAGACACGCTCGTCCGGCTCAACACCCAGTGGAACACGAAGAAGGTCCGCAGCACCGTGCGCGGCTCGGTTGTTACGTTCTTCGGGGCCAAGGGAGGCGTGGGCACTTCGACGCTTGCGGTGCATCTTGCGATGTACCTGGTGCAATGCCACCAGAAGAAGACCCTGCTGATCGACAATCATCCCGAGCTGGGTCACGCGTGCATCTATCTGGGGATCGATGGCAGCCGCTACCACTTTCACGAGCTGGTGCGAAACCTGAGCCGGTTGGATAGCGAGCTGCTGCGCGGCTACATCGCGACCCACTCCAGCGGCCTCGAAGTCCTGTCATCGCCGGATATCTGCGGTGGGAGAAAGCCGGCCGACCCGGAGTCCATGGCCCAGACTCTCGACTTTCTGCGCGGCGAGTATGACTACGTGGTGGTGGATTGCCCGACTTCGCTGGACGAGACAAACCTTGCGGTGATCGAAGCTTCCAATCAGGTCTACCTGATTGCTACTCCCGAGATCGGTGCGGTCCGCGACTTATCCAGACATGTCGACAGCCTCTCCCAGGGCGAACAGAATGTGGACAAGGTAAAGGTGGTGATCAATCGCTTTTCCGCGCAGCATGCGGTCAGCATCGAGCAGATCGAAAAGGCGATCCGGCTGCCAGTGGCCATCAAACTCCCGAATAGCTATTCGGAGGTGGTGCGTTCCGGAATTCTGGGCGAGCCGATCAGTCCCAAGGTGAAGACGGATTTCTCCGCGCAGATCGTGAAGTGGGTAAATGGACTTGTAGGAACCTCTTCAGTTGTGGAGGAGCCTGCGCCGACCAAGAAGTCGCTATTTTCCTTTTTGAAGTAACTCTTAGCTGCTACATTTTTGTGAAATTAGGGGCCCACCGATATGTCTGATATAACTGCTGCTACTCCGAGCCTGGTCCGACCCAACAGCGGCGCGCGAGCGGTTGGCGAAAGTGTCCAGCAACACATCAAGACGTCCGTCCACAAGGAACTGATCAAGCGCATCGACCTGGAAAAGCTCGGGGAGATGCAGGAGCGCGGCGGTCAGCAGCAATTGTTCCTCGCAATCCAGCAGATCATCACTGAGCAGGGAGTCCCGCTTAGCGGAGTGGAACGCGACAGGCTCGCTCAGGAAGTGGTCGATGAGGTCTTCGGTCTGGGGCCTCTGGAGCCGCTGCTCAAGGACGACAGCATCAGCGATATTCTGGTCAACACCTATAACTCAATCTACATTGAGCGGCGCGGGATGCTGGAAAAGACAAGCCTGACCTTCCAGGACAACCGACACTTGCTGCATATCATCGACAAGATCGTCTCTGGGGTAGGGCGTCGCATCGACGAGTCGTCGCCGATGGTGGATGCGCGTCTGCCAGACGGCTCGCGCGTCAACGTTATTATTCCGCCGCTGGCGGTGGATGGCCCGATTCTCTCCATCCGTCGCTTCGGCACGTCGCCGCTCGGAGCCGAGGACCTGCTGCGCAATCAGGCGCTGACCCCGCCCATGCTGGAGTTTCTGCGCGGTTGCGTGAAGGCGCGCTTGAACATCGTCGTCTCCGGCGGTACCGGTTCCGGTAAGACGACGCTGCTGAATGTTCTCTCCGGATTCATCTCCGAGCGCGAGCGAATTATCACGATTGAAGACTCGGCCGAACTGCAGATGAAGCAGGAGCATGTGGTCCGGCTGGAGACGCGGCCGCCCAACGTGGAAGGGAAGGGCGCGATCAAGCAGAGAGAGCTGGTGATCAACGCTCTGCGTATGCGTCCCGACCGCGTGGTGCTGGGCGAAGTCCGTGGCGAAGAGACGCTGGACATGCTTCAGGCCATGAACACCGGCCACGATGGATCGATCACGACGATCCACGCCAACACTCCGCGCGACGCTCTGGCCCGCCTGGAGACGATGGCCATGATGGGCGAAGTGCGGCTGGCGGAGAAAGCGGTGCGAGCGCAGATTGCCTCCGCAGTCCACATCATCATTCAGGCCTCGCGCATGAGCGACGGTACGCGCCGCATCACGCACATCACGGAGCTCACCGGCGCATTCTCCGATGTCATCAGCATGCAGGACATCTTCCTGTTTGAGAAGAAGGGGATCGGCCCCAACGGAAAGGTGAGCGGAAGGTTCTCCGCGACCGGAATTGTTCCTAAGTGCGCTGATAAGCTGGCGGCGGCTGGATTGGGAATTCCGGCCGGCATGGCTGATCATTCCGTAGAAATATAGGCAGGAAAGGAGGGGCCAGATGATACTATTCGTGGCATTTGCAGGAATATTGACGATTACGTTTGGAGTCATGGCCCTCATCATGAATTCGAACAAGCAGCAAGTGGCTTTGGAGAAGAGGCTTGATAGCATTCAAGCGCCCAGCGCCGACGCCACTCTGTCGGCTGATGTAGGGGACTTACTGAAGGCCGATCCGGACAGCAACCAGAGCTGGTTCGCAGCTATTCTCAAGAGATTTCCAGTGTCGAAGATGCTGGAGGACCAGAATTTCGCAGGCTGACAGCAAGATGTCTGTGGTAACGCTCTTATTGCTGAGTGTGTGCGCGGCAGTTGTTGGTTATCTTTTGATCTCACTATTTGTCCCCATTCTGGTGTTTCAGATCGGGGTGGCCGCTGGCGTTCGGGACAATTCCTTTTGGCTTCATTTCAATTAAGCGATCGCGAAGGATCAACGCCTTTGTTCGCGCGCTGCCCGACGCGATCGATATGATGGGCCGGTCTCTGCGTGCGGGGCACTCGATGGCTGCCTGCATCAGTATCGTTGGTGAGCAGAGCCCTGAGCCGCTGGGCGGCGAGTTCCGCGAAGCCTTCCGGCAGCAGAACTTCGGCCTGCCGTTGCGCGACGCGCTGTGGCAGATACTCGAGCATGTGCCATCGCAGGATCTGCGCGTGCTGGTAACCGGTATTCTGGTGCAGAAGGAGACTGGCGGCAATCTGGCGGAGATACTTGACCGGACTGCATTTGTGATTCGAGAGCGTCTGAGGATCCAGGGTGAGATCAAGACGCACACCGCGCAGGGCCGCATGACGGGATGGATATTGTGCACCCTTCCGGTCGTGATGCTGCTGGTCATCAACATGGTCAATCCGGGTTACTCGAACATACTGCTCAATACTCCCACCGGCCACAAGCTGATCTACGTTGGACTCGGTCTTCTTACTACCGGAGCGGTGATTATTCGGCAGATTATTAACGGGATTGAGGTGTAGACGAGAATGCCAATTTTCTTATATGCGATTCTGGGCATTATCGTATTCTGTGTGGTTGCGCTTCTGCTTACGCCCAATTTGTTTCGGCCATCGCCGGAGGCGCAGCGCATCTTTGACGTGGTGACGAGCACTCGGGTAGACCAACGAACCATCGGCGGCAAAGAGCGGCTCCAGGACAGACTGCTTGGCCTGGCGTCGGCGCTGCGTATTCGTCTGGGGCTGGCCGAGGATCCACGTCTGAAGACGCGACTGGCGAACGCCGGTATACATGGCAAGGCAAGCGCAGATGTATTTTTTGCGTCGCAGTTTTTGGTGCCGCTTACCGGAGCTGTCGCAGGCAGTCTTATAGGCTCGAACACCATTTTCTGGGTCTTTGCGTTTGGCGTGGCAGGCTACCTTGCTCCGGACATGTGGTTGAACTGGAAGACCGGCCGTCGCAGAAACCGCATTCGGCGAAGCATTCCCGATGCGCTCGATCTGATGGTTATCTGCATCGATGCGGGCCTTGGATTGGACCAGGCGCTGCTTCGCGTAGGAGACGAACTTGCGACCAGCCATCCCGGATATTCAGGCCGAGTTTGCCCAGGTAAACCGGGAGCAGCGCGCCGGAATGCCGCGGCTCGAGGCTTGGAAGAACCTGGCTGATCGAACGGAGATCGAAGAGTTTACGGCATTTGTGAGCATGCTTACGCAGACTGACCGGTTTGGCACGCCCATCATCCGCGCTCTGAGCCGATTCTCCGAGGACATCCGCTTGAAGCGCAGGCAGCGAGCGGAGGAAGCCGCGGCAAAGACGAAAATCAAGATTATTTTTCCACTTGTTCTCTGTATATTTCCCTGCATTTTTATCGTGCTGCTGGCCCCGGCACTTTTGAGTATCGCGAGCGGGCTGGGAGGAATGAATCAATAAACTAAAAGATTTCCAGTTTCCGATAGTTTTGGAAAATCTGCGAGTTGGTTAGCTGGTAGCAGGTTGCTGAGATACGCCAAAGTAGATGAAAAGGCAGGCAGGATGGCCCTAATGGTGTAGTCAGACTGGTAAACAGATATTGTTGTTGATTGGGGGCGTGCTGGGTCGTAGAGTCAAGAGGAGACTCGGGTCTTTACGAGACGGGATGCAGCGATAGTCAGGAAAAATGTCGCGGTCTCTATGGATGCCAAAGGTCAACGGAAAGGAGGATAGTTTATGCTCGCATCAACTGCCGTTCAAGTCATAGCTGGAGTTCTCGCAGCTGCAGTACTGGGTATCATCGTCTACCGTAGGAAGCAGAAAGCTGTCTAGTTGCTTCAGTCAGTTCTGGTTGACGTTATGCTCAAAGTAACCAATACAACCCGGGGTATTACGGTTGGCGACAAGGTCGAGTTGGCAGACACGTTTTTCAAGCGGATGTTCGGTCTTCTTGGAAGACGAGGTCTGGACGCTGGAGGAGGGTTATGGATCAAACCCTCTTCCGGCGTTCATACTTTAGGGATGGCCTTCAAGATCGATGTGGTCGGTCTGGATCGCGACCTGAAGGTGGTTAAGCTATGGCGCTGCCTGGCGCCTTTTCGACTGACCTCGGTAAGTTTGAAGATACAGAGCGTTCTGGAATTTCCCTGCGGAGTTATCTCCGAATCGAAGATGGAAGTGGGAGATCAGCTTCAGATATCTGCGGGCGTCTAGAGCAATTTGATCGAAGTGGATCGCGAGATGCAAAGAGCCAATACTGAGATTCTGGCTGCGCCAGAATGACGGCGCTTCAGATTTAGGCTCGGCGTCCGAGGTTTTGGCTCTATAACAAAGAGAGTCGTCCCTTACCCCCTCCCCCACCAATAAGCAATATTCCATTGCGAGCTAAGCATTGTTGTGGGAGTTTCGAGGCAGCGTGCATATACATGCAGCGTCTTTCCGTATGAATATGCAGCCTAGTAAGATGGGAAGCGAAGGTGTTTTCCATGCTTCCGACCGAACTGATTGGCCTCGAAGACCGCTATGGCGCGCATAATTACGATCCTTTGGACGTGGTTGTGGAGCGCGCTGCGGGCGCATGGGTGTATGACACCGAGGGCCGGCGGTATCTGGATTTTCTTGCTGCTTACTCTGCTGTGAATCAGGGGCATTGCCATCCGGCGATCTTTCAGGCAATGTGCCGGCAGGCGGAGAAGGTGACGCTGACCTCGCGGGCGTTTCGCAACGACCAGTTGCCGCTGCTCTATCGTGAGCTGCATGAGCTGACCGGGTACGAGATGGCGCTGCCGATGAACTCGGGCGCGGAGGCGGTAGAGACGGCGCTGAAGGCGGCGCGCAAGTGGGGCACCACGGTGAAGGGTATCGGCACAGGGCGTGCCGAGATTCTGGTTGCGACGAACAATTTTCATGGCCGTACGATTTCGATTGTGGGGTTTTCTTCAGACGAACAATATCGCCACGGGTTTGGGCCGTTTACCGCGGGGTTCCGGCATGTGGCGTTCGGCGACATTGAGTCGCTGCGGCGTGCGATTACGCCGGAGACGTGCGCGTTTCTGGTAGAGCCGATCCAGGGCGAGGCGGGGATAATCGTTCCGCCGGAGGGCTATCTGCGCGAGGCCGCGAAGTTATGCCGCGAGCACAATGTGCTGCTGATGGTGGACGAGATCCAGTCGGGGCTGGGGCGGACGGGCAAGCTGTTCGCGTACCAGCATGAGGGCGTGGCACCGGATGTGGTGATTTTGGGCAAGGCGCTCTCGGGCGGGTTCTATCCGGTGTCCGCGGTGTTGAGTTCGCGCGAGGTGTTGGGGGTGTTCCAGCCGGGGGACCATGGGAGCACGTTTGGGGGGAACCCGCTGGCGTGCGCGATTGCGCGGGCGGCCCTGAAGGTGATTGTGGATGAGAGGCTGGCGGACCGATCCGGTGAGCTGGGAGCGTTCGCGATGGATTATCTGCGCAAGCTGCGCAGCCCGCATGT
Organism: uncultured Acidobacteriaceae bacterium; assembly: GCA_963808025.1. Lineage (GTDB taxonomy): Bacteria > Acidobacteriota > Terriglobia > Terriglobales > Acidobacteriaceae > Edaphobacter. The sequence goes on from CAWEEI010000003.1 coordinate 414,967, forward strand.
GGTCGAGATACGCGGCAAGGGGCTGTGGATTGGTGTGCAACTGAACACGGCGGCGCGGCCATTCTGCGAGGCGCTGAAGCATCTTGGGGTTTTGTGCAAGGAGACGCATGAGTCGGTGATCCGGTTGGCGCCGCCGCTGGTGATCGGTAAGGACGATCTGGAGTGGGGGTTGGAGCAGGTGGGTGACGTGCTGCGGCCGGAGGGTGCAACGGCGGCGCGGCATGGCGCGGAGATCGCGGAAGCGGCGGTCGCAAGCTAAGCCTGAGCTGCGGGGGCTGGAGCAAAGAGCAAATACGGAGATTCTGGCTGCGCCAGAATGACGGCATTTTAAGGGGATGACGCATTTTGGGGAATGACGGCATTTGATGAACGCATTTGGGTGTTGGCTCAATAGCGAAGGGGGAATCCGGTTTAACCGCGGCGTGGGCCAGCGGAGCGGTCGAGGGTTGCGCCCAAGAGCGCTACGACAATTCCGTACAGCTGAACTTCGATCTGGAGCGAGGCGAGGTCTTTTGTCGCATCGAGCGGGAGGTGCAGGATGGTGGCGGAGCCGCCGGGGACGGTGCGGCCCTTGCCGTGGAAGGTTACGGGATCGAGGATGCGGGTGGCGCCGGTGCGCAGGTCGACGCGCGGGGGGAGTGGGGCGTTGTTGATGAAGAGGTAGTCGTCGAGGAGATAGTCCTGCTCGATGGGCCACCAGTTTTCGGGGTTGCGCAGGCGGAGGGTCGCGGTGGTTGCGTCAGTATATGTAACCGAGATGGTGGCGTGGGTCATGCGGCTGCACTGGGGGAGGGTGGTGCCGGCGAGCAGGAGGTAGAGGCCGCGGGCGCGGCCGGTGAGGGGGAGTTTAGCGGCGGATTGGTCCTGCTTCCAGTGGGAGAGGAAGAGGCAGTTGGGCGCGGAGCCGGGGGGTGTGGCGAAGTCGACGCCAATGTCGGTCTTGAGGATTCCGCCGGCGGCGCGGAGGCCGGCGTCGTCGATGGAGGCTTTGCCATCGGGGTTGGCCCAGCCGCCGAGGAGGTTGTCGGGGAAGGCGAGGGAGCAGTAGGGCGAACGGGGTTCGGCGTAGACGCGGGTGAAGATGTCGGTGATCTGATTCTTCAGCGCGGGTGTGAGGTCGAGGTGCTCGCCGGGCGCGGTCATGTGGGGCATGAGGGCGAAGGGCGACGACTCGGCGTTGGCAGTGTAGGAGATGGGGATGGTCCAGGTGCAGTCGGCTTCGCGCATGTTGGCGAAGACGGTGTGGAAGCCGGAGGCGGCGATGTGGCCGTTGGCGAGGGCGCGTTGCGGGTCTTCGATTTGCGCGAGAGTGACGCCGGTGGGGAGTTCGAGGTCGGCATCGACGTTGTAGGTGCGATGTGCGGGGGTTGTAGTGGGGGCTTTGCCGTGCCATTGGACGGAGATGCGATAGGTGCGGGCGGCGGGGAGTTTGATGGTGAGGAGCGGTGAGCCGACGGCAGTGGGGTCGAAGGCACGGTCGGCGTGCGTTGTCCCGCTGGTGACGATGGGAAGGCTGGTGGTGCGGGCGGGGAGGGTGAGGGTGAGGGGGACGGGTTTGCTGAGGCGACTGGTGAAATCGTAGGTCTCTTGCAGGCCATTGCGCTGCCATGTGAAGTCGAAGTCTTTGTGCTTGAGTGAGGCGCGGGTCCAGTCGGAGGGGAAGCCGGGGCGGATGTGGATGACGTTGGCGATGAGGTCGGGCTGGACGCCGAATAGGCCTTCGACGAGGGCGCGGGAGGAGATGCCGATGGGATCGCCGAAGTCGCGCTGGGCCTCCTGCCGATGGACGTCGAGGGCGGAGGTCATGTGGAAGTCGCCGGGGCAGAGACCCATGAACATGGAGTCGAGGAGCGCGCCCTTGAAGATGCGGAAGGCCTCGTCGCGCATTCCGGTCTGCCAGAGGGCGAGGGCCATGTGGGCGTTCTCGGCGAGGAGGAGGAGGTTGAGCGACCACATGTAGGGCAGCCAGTCCGAGCAGGAGAGCATGTACCAGCCGCCGGTGGGGACGCCCTCGCCGTGGATGGGGACGTGGCGGATGGCGGCGAGGCGCTCGGCGGCCATCTGCCAGGCCTGGCGTGGGGTGGGCACCTCGCTGTCGATGGTGTGGTAGACGGTCCAGAGGGCGGGGTTGTTGTAGACGGTATGCGGGCCGAGGAGGTCTTTGGATTCGGCGAAGGCGCCTTGCTCGGGGAGCCAGAGGAGTTGCTGCATGGCTTGATGGATGAGGTCGGCTTCGGTGTCGTAGGCGGTGGGGTCTTCGCCGAGGGCGCGGGCGAGTTTGGCGACGGAGCGGAAGGCGAAGATGTTGTAGGCGGAGGAGTGGGCTGCGCCGCCGCCGTTGTACTGCAGGTTATCGCTGGCCCAGATGGTGGCGTAGGCCTCGTAGAGTGGGAGATCTTTGCCGTTGCTGTCTGCGAATGCCCGGCGGAAGAGGCGGTGCTCCCAGGCGAGATGGCGTTGGAGCGCGGGCCAGACTTCGCGCGCGAAGGTGAGGTCGCCGGTCCACATCAGGTGGCGTAGCAGCGCGTCGATGAAGACCATGTTCATGTCGTAGTGGTTGTTGGAGACGTCGCCGTTGGAGTGGAGCATGCCCTCCTTGCGGGCGAGGTGGATGTTGGGGTCCCAGGGGCCGATGGCGGGATCGGCGGTGGTGATGGGGGTGACGTTCTGGCGCTTGAGCCAGTGCTGGAAGTGGAGGACGGCGCGGTCGTGGTTGCCGAGGGCGTCGAGGTTGTAGGGGCCGCGCCAGCCGGCGAGCGGGACGCGCCAGGCGACGCCTCCGTGCATGACGCACTGCTGTTTGGCGTCCCAGATGGTTTCGGCGGCGATGCCGATGGCCGCGCCACAGGAGTTGATGTACTCATCGGGGGTGTCGATCTTGAGGGTGGCGGCGATGGCTTCGATTTGCGTGCTGCGGGCGGCGAAGGATTTGGCGGGCTCGGGTGCGGGGGCAGGGGTGTCGGGGGCGATGCGGTCGATGGTGAGGTAGAGCGGCTCGTCGGTGAGGACGGCGGAGCCGGTGAGGATGGGATGGGTGGGAGATGAGGCGGCGTCGGTGGTGAGTGCAGGTGGGGTTGCCCAGGATGTAAAGTCGGCGACGGCGAGTTGCGAGACGGCGGGGAAGCCGAGGGTGAGTTCGGCGGTGGGGCTGGCGAGATGCCACTGGATGCGGCCGGATGGCGCGTGAGCGGAGGGTGTGTAACTGTTTCCGTCACATTCTTCGGGGCGGACCTGGAAGAAGAGCGAGACAGCTTCGCGCTCGCAGCCGATGTCGCCGTTGCGCTGGCCTTTCTTGCCGCTGACTCCGGCGAAGGCCCAGGCGAGGCGGGTTCCGGTGAAGATGTCAGTACCTTTGACTTTGAGCATGTAGCCGGAGCCCTGGGCGACGGTGAGCAGCTCAACGTGGATGGCGCCGTGGCCGAGGAGTGGGTCGCGAATCTCGTAGATCATGCGGCCGGGGCGGTAGCGGGCGATGACTTCGTCGGCCTGTGCGCCCCATTTGGAGGCGGCGCCGGTCTTGTCGATGAAGCCGAGTTTGAGGTTGCCGCCGTGACCGGGGAGGTACATGGAGAACTCGGGCTGGTCGCCGGCGTCGACGCGAAAGTCATTGTTTTGGCCGTAGATGGGGCGGTTGAAGAACTCGCCGCCGTTGCGGATGACGAACTCGCCGCCGACGGGGGTGTAGCGCAGTGGGCGGGCGGTCATCGACTCCATCAGCGGCTTGATGCCGCCGGTGATGACGCCGGGGGGAGGCATGGTGCGGGCGGCTTCTGCGGCGTTGGCGCGGACGGCTGCTTCGGCGGCGGCTGTGCCGGCTGGGGATTGCGCGAGGCCTTTGAGGTTTGCGGCGGCCTGGGCGGCTACTGCACTGGAGACGGCGAGAAAGCGCCGGCGCGACCATCGTTCGAGAAACTTCATTTGCTCACCTGCACTGATCCTGAACCGTGGGGAATCGTACCAACCGTGTGTCATGAAGGGCAAACGTCAGTGGGAGGACCAGGTCTTGTCGGGGGAGTTGCAGAGGCGTTCGAGGGTGCAGTCGGCGCAGCGGGGTTTGCGGGCGATGCAGATCTGGCGGCCGTGGTAGATGATCTCGTGGGAGAAGTCGATCCATTTGGATTGGGGGATGACGCGCATGAGGTCGCGCTCGACTTTTTCGGGGGTGGTCTCACGGGTGAGTTCGAGGCGGCGGGAGATGCGGAGGACGTGGGTATCGACGACGACGCCAACGGCGATGCCGAACCAGCTGCCGAGGACGACGTTGGCGCTCTTGCGGGCGACGCCGGGGATGCGGAGGAGCTCGTCCATGGTTTGCGGGACCTGGCCGCCGAACTCTTCTTCGACGACGCGGCCCGCGCCCTGAATGGATTTTGCTTTGTTGCGGTAGAAGCCGGTGGTGCGGATGAGTGCTTCGAGTTCGGGGAGCGGGGCGGCGGCCATGGCTTTGGGGGTGGGGAAGGCCTTGAAGAGCGCGGGGGTGACGAGGTTGACGCGGACGTCGGTGCACTGGGCGGAGAGAATCGTGGCCACCACTAGCTCCCATGCGCTGCGGTGGTTGAGGGCGCAGACGGCGTGGGGGTAGGTTTTTTTGAGGGCGGCCAGAATTGCGGAGATTCGCTGGGGCGCGAGAAGGTTGGGGGATTTGGCGGGTTTGGCAATGGTGCGGGCCGACGCGGCGGCGAGTTGGCGTGTCGGGATTTTCTTTGCGGTTGCCATATTGATCTCGTTGGCTGAGGGCGTGACCTCAGCGGCTAAAGCCGGGCCCGCGTATCGGTCGTTTACGGCACGGCTGAAGCCGTGCCCTTAAGCAATACGGGTTGACTTTTGAGGTGGCATATTTCCAGCGTAATACTTCATAGATCGCGCCCGTCGGATTAAAGCGGGCGCCAGACATTCGATCAGCCGAGGCGGTCGAGCATCTCGGCGGGGGGGACGCGGACGCAGCTGAAGATGGGGAAGTCTTTGAGGGTGTACATGGAGATCTCGGTCTCGCGGAGCTGCTGGACGAGGTCGAGGAAGTCTTCGGGGAAGTTGGTCTCGAAGGCGACGACGAACTCCTGGTCGTCGATGCCGAAGGAGTAGGTGGTGTTTAGTTTGACGCGCGGGTAGAGGAGGCCGATGCGGATGTGCTCGTCCATGAGGCGCTTGCGTTCGGACATGGAGAGGAGGTACCAGGCGCGTGTCTTCCAGAAGGGGTAGATGAAGATGTACTTTTGCCCTCCTGGGCGGATCGCCCCGCGGCCTTCGCCGTCGGACTCGTCGACGCGGTCGATCTGGTACTGGGAGCGCTTGGTCATGGCGAGGAAGTTGTGGGGGGAGTCGAGGTAGCCGCCGAGGGGGGTGCGGAGGAGCTCGCTGCGCATTTCGTTGAGTTCATCCACCCCATAACCGATGGACCAGACGCACATATCTACATCTCCTCTTGTACCCACGGTCGAATAGGTGAGGGAGAGGAACTCGCCGGGTTTGTTCCAGCGGTCGAGGACAGCTGCGAAGGCGGCTTTGTGGGCGGACTTTTCGGAGGCGGGGAGGCGACGCCACTCGGGCATGACTTTGTAGAAGCTGAAGCAGACGATCTGGCGCTTGATGGGCGGCTTGGCGGGGTCGTGTGGGGCGGTGGCGTAGCTGGCGGCCGGGCGGCCTGGGGATGCGGGTGGTTCGGAGATGGTGGCCGTCGCGGAGGAGGATGCTGTTGCGGACGCATGCTGCGTTGTGGTGAGGTCTGCCATGGGTTGATTGTCTCGCGAAGGGCGGGGGATGGCAAAGGCGGGCGTTCCGGATTGGGATTGGCGCGACCTTTATGAAGGCTCTGCTGGTGGCCCGCGCGGATTTGGGCGCTATGCTGCATATGTAGGGTGGCGTATGAGTATTAGCGAAGGAATCGAGGAGAGCGCGGCGGGCGAGATCGCGATGGACGCGGAGAGGGTGAGTCTGGCGGGCCCGCTGATCTCGCGGGCTGCGCAGGGCAGCGATGTGCGGTTCGAAAAGGTCGCGGCGCTGCGAGAGGCGATTGCGGCGGGGACGTATAGCGTCAGCTCGGCCAGTCTGGCGGACAAGCTGATGAGTGTCTTGCTGCTGTAGTGGACGCCGGTTTGAGATTGGGCTTGGCAGGGACGAATTGGGGGTAGAGTCTGCTATTGTATGTGCGACTCTTATGCGCACACTTCCTCTGAATCTAATCGCTGCCCTCATGTTTGCGCCTGCCTTTGCGCAGGCGCCATCGCCCGCTCCGATGCCCGCGCAGCCGGCTGCTGCTGTGCCAACAGTACCGGGCGCGCCCGTTCCCATCACCGGCAATCAGGACCACCAGCGGATGGTGGAGCTGCTGGGGCTGAAGGAGCTGCGGCCGGGGGTGAAGCAGGACGGCACGGGCGCGAATCCGGTGAACTGGGATGAGTCGAAGGCAAACCCGTGGCCGAAGTTGCCGGACCCGTTGCTGCTGAGCAACGGCAAGCCGGTGAAGACCGCCAAGGTGTGGTGGGAGCAGCGGCGACCGGAGCTGGTGGAGATATTCGATCGAGAGATTGTTGGGCGCGCGCCTGCGCATACGCCTGCGGTGCGTTGGGAGGTGACCGGCACGGAGCAGGGAAGCGTGGGCGGAGTTGCGACGGTGACGAAGCATCTGGCGGGGCATGTGGACAACTCCGAAGATCCGGCGATCACGGTGAATATTCTGGCGGACCTGATCTTGCCGGCGGATGTAAGCGGGCCGGTGCCGGCGGTGATGGAGGAGACGTTCGACCGGCCGCCGGGCGAGCCGCCTCCGCCTCCGCGCCCGCCACGGACCGGCGCGCTGGCCGCGTCGGCAGCGGCGGCGAGACCGCCGGATGGGCCGAGTCCGAGGGAGCAGACGCTGGCGAAGGGGTGGGGCTATGTGCTGCTGTATCCGACGAGCTTTCAGGCGGACAATGCGGGCGGGCTGACGCGGGGGATCATTGGGCTGTGCAACCACGGGCAGCCACGCAAGCTGGATGACTGGGGCGCGCTGCGCGCGTGGGCGTGGGGCGCCGCGCGGGTGATGGATTATCTGGAGACGGACAAGGCGGTGGATGCGAAGCATGTTGCGGTTGCGGGCCATTCGCGATTCGGCAAGGCGACGCTGGTGACGATGGCGTACGACCAGCGGTTTGCGGCGGCGTATGTGAACTCGTCGGGCGCGGGCGGGGCGGACCTGGCGCGGCGGCGGTTCGGCGAGCAGCTGGAGAACATCGCGGGCGGCGAGTACTACTGGATGGGCGGCAACTACATTAAGTATGCGGGGACGCTGACGCCGGCGGACATGCCGGTGGATATGCATGAGCTGATTGCGCTGTGCGCGCCGCGGCCTGTGTTTACCGGCGGAGGGACGTACAAGGGCGGCGATGGGTGGGCGGATGTGGATGGGACGTTTATCGCCGAGGTTGCAGCTGACCCGGTTTATAAGCTGCTAGGCAAGAGGGGCGTGAGCGATGACAGTGGGCCGGTGACTGCGCTGCCGGCGGTTGGGACGCCGCTGGTGGCGGGCGAGCTTGCTTTCCGGCAGCATCCGGGCGGGCATAACATTCAGCCAAACTTTGCGACTTTTCTGGATTGGGCGGGCCGGTACCTGGCTCCGCCGAAACAGACCATCTCGCGGCCTTCCTACTGAACCGTCAGATACTTGGCAATAGCATTTTTATCTCTCAGAACATATCCCTTTTCACTTAATGTAAAAGTCGCTAGAACGTGGCAGTTATTTAGATCGCTCGATTCGACAGAAATAGCGCCTTCGGGGCTTTTCCTAAAGTTAAAGCTCAGATTCCTTTCTGACCATATTATGAGGCCAACAGGAGTCCCTCCCAAATCCCCTGATCTTGCGAGGATAAAGCCAATTTCAATTTCTTTACCTCGTCTGGGCCGATCATCATCATCAAAGGGTCGAAGAGTCAGCCCGCCAAAATTATTATGAAGAGATATCTCATCTCCTAGTTTTGATATTTCATTAATGGATAGAGCTGATACGACCCTTGTATTGATGACATTTGTGCAGGTTAGATTCGCGCCCGATTTGTCGCGCTGAAGAGCCAGAGTGCTTCCTGGGTGCAGACACAAGAAGCAGGTAGCGTAAAGCAACGCCCTAGGGGTGACTGGATTCATGGATATGCCCCTTATGATCTTCTGTGAGTTTTGAATTTCCGAAGATTAACTTTCTCACTGAACCGCAAGCTCGAATACTTCGACGGAGTAGCCGGGGAGGGTGCGGGTGAAGTCTTTGGCGATGCCGGTGACGGTGCTCTCGACGGGGACGACGCGTTTGGGGTCGGTGATGGAGTTGGTTGCGGCGGTGGTGGCGCCGTGGAGGAGGATGCTGGTGGCGGTGGGCTTGATTGATTTTGCTCCATCGAGGGCGATCTTGATCGGCTGCGGGGTCGAGGCGGCGTTGACGACTTTGAGGTAGACGATGCCTTTGGCGGGATCGCGGGTGACGGAGTAGAAGAGGCGGTCACCTGCGCCCTGAAGGTCGGAGGCGAGGATCTCGGTGCCGACGTGGCTTGCGAACATCGCTTGCGCATAGTAGCTGGGGCTGCCATAGCTGGACGCGGCGTTGTATCCGATGAGGTCGGACTGCCACTGCATGCCGCCGGGGTTGACGTTGACCAGCAGCGGCGCGTAGCTGGAGAGGACGATGAGGTCGCTGTTGCGCTCCATGCCGGTCATCCATGCGGCGTCGCCGAGCGCGCCGCCCATGTTGGGCGTGGGGTTGCCCTCGCGCGTGGCCCACTCGCCGACGAAGATTTTGGGGCCGTTGCGGTCGATCTTGTCGTAATGGTGTGTGTCGGCGTAGAACTGCTCGGCGCGCTTGTAGTAGTGGTCGTCGACGACATCCATCACATGGCCTTTGACGGGGGTGGTGGCGATGAGCTGGAGCGATGGGTAACTTCTGCTTGATGGCGTCGTAGAACTGGGCGTAGCGGCCGTCGTAGCTGCCGGACTTGTCGAACCAGTCCTCGTTGCCGATCTCGACGTAGTTGAGCGGGAAGGCTGCGGGGTGGCCGTCTTTAGCGCGCTCAGCGCCCCATTTGGTGGAGACATCGCCGGTGACATATTCGATCTCGTCGAGGGCGTCCTGGACGTAGGGTTGGAGGTCGGCGCCGGGATTTACATGCTCGCCTTTGAGCGAGTAACCCGCATAGACGGCGAGGACGGGTTGCATCTTCAGGTCCTCGCACCACTCTAGAAATTCGAGGAGGCCCAAGACCGTCGGTGGACCGATAGTTCCAGGGGCTGCGATGGCCGGGGCGGTCGACGAGTGGGCCGATGGTTTTCTTCCAATCGAAGCGTTCGGCGATGGTGTCGCCTTCGAGATAGTTGCCACCGGGGAAGCGCAGGAACTGCGGATGCATCGCGGCGAGTTTCTCCATGAGGTCGATGCGGTTGCCGTTAGTGCGGTTCTTGTAGGTGGGCGGGAAGACGGAGAGGAGTTGGAGCCAGACGGTGCCGGGGTGGTCGAAGGTGACGACGATCTGGTTGTCGGTGTTGACCGCGCCTGTGGCGGAGGGTGGGACGGCGGTGGTCTTCAGGGTGAAGTTGTACTGCTTCCAGTCGCCGGCGAGCGCGGGGAGGGCGGCGGTGGCGAGGACTTTGCCGGTGTCGTTGGAGACGAGGCTGACGTGGATGCCGACGGCGTCGCCCTTGGCGTAGAGTGAGCCGGTGTAGGTGGTGTTGGCGAGGACGGGGACGCCCCACCAGCCGCGGTTGCGCAGGCCGTAGGCGTTGGCGGGGTCGGCCTGATCGATGGTGACTTTGAGGCTGGAGGGCAGGGCGGTGCTGGGGCCGGTGGCGCGGTCGATGGTGACTGCGCCCTTCGCGGTGCCTTGTGGGACGGGCACCCAGTTCTCGGTGTCGCTGCGCGAGGCGAGGAAGTTGCGGTCCTGGACGAGTTCGGCGTAGAGGCCGCCTTCGTAGGAGTAGTTGATCTCCTCGGTCATGAGGCCGTAGAGGGTGGGGCTGACTTTGGCGATGGGCCTGTCGGCGCTGATGGTGAGGGTGGCTGGGGGCGTTGCCTGCGCGGGCAAATACCGCGGTAGAGAGATAGCAACAACGAACATCACAGCAAAGCCCAGAATCTTAGCGTATTTCGCAATACGAACCATAGGGAAATTTCCTCGTAGGAAACAATACCGCAAGTTGCCCGTGGCAGTATTTCCCTATCAAGGAAATGGCGCGCGTTGGTCAGTTGACAACTGTATCGTTACACACTACAGTAGTCCAAGTGATTTGATCGTTCAGACATGCCGGCTTGGAGAGGTTCTTCAAGACTGGATCGAAAGCAGGTATCCAGCCAGCCCATGCGCGAAGGCTGGAACATCAGTTGGCGACTCTGGATTCGGCAAAGAAACCGATTGCCATGAATCTGCCAGGATGGCATCTTCACCCGCTCCAGGGAGAGCTCGCAGGCCACTGGTCGGTTAGAGTCAACGGCAACTGGCGGATGACTTTCCGTTTCGAGGGCGGCGACGCAATCCTCGTGGACTATCGTGATTACCATTAGGAGGAATCCCATGCAGATGTACAACCCGCCTCATCCTGGCAGAATCCTCAAGGAGGCTCTTGAGAACGTGCCTACAACGGTTACGGATTTTGCTGCTCACATCGGCGTCTCCCGAGTGACCCTCTCTCGTGTGCTCAACTGCCGCGCGGGTATCACCCCCGAGATGTCGATCAAGCTGAGCGAGGCGTTCGGGCAGGACTCGCCCGACATTTGGTTCAAGATGCAGAACGCGTATGACTTCTGGCAGGCGTCCCAGGCGAGGAAGCGCAGGAAGGTGCGGCCCATTCAGGTCGCGGCGTAGGACTTCCAAACAGAATGCGCTGCGCCGTTGTGTTCCACGCGCAGACGAAGAATGTGCGAAACTACGGGTAAGCCATGGCTGACCTCCCCGAGCTGTTGCACACGACCTTCGGCTTCTCTGCCTTCCGCGCCAATCAGGAGGCGGTGTGCCGCGCGGCGACGGACGGGCGCGACGTGCTGCTGGTGATGCCGACGGGCGCGGGCAAGAGCGCTCTGCTACCAGTTGCCGGCGATTGCGCGCGGCGGGCACGGCGCTGGTGATCTCGCCGCTGATTGCGCTGATGGACGACCAGGCGGCGAAGCTGACGGCGGCGGGGCTGCGCGTGGCGCGAATTCACTCGGGGTTGTCGCGGGAGGATGCGCGGCAGGCGTGCCGCGACTATCTGGATGGGGCGCTGAACTTTCTGTTCATTGCGCCGGAGCGGATGCGCGTGCCGGGCTTTCCGGAGATGCTGGCGCGGCGCAAGCCTTCGCTGATCGCGATCGACGAGGCGCACTGCATCAGCGCGTGGGGACATGATTTTCGGCCGGACTACCGGACGCTGGGCGAACATCTGCCCGCGCTGCGGCCCGCGCCGATCATAGCGCTGACGGCGACGGCGACGCCTACGGTGCAGACAGGACATTGTGGCGCAGTTGCAGCTGCGCGATCCGGCGCTGTTCATCCATGGCTTTCGCGCGATCGAACCTGGCGATTGAGGTGGTGGAGATGTCGAAGCCGCGGCGGCACGGGTTTACGGCTGAGCTGCTGAAGGATGCGGCGCGCGCGGCCGGCGATCGTCTATGCGCCGTCGCGCAAGGCGGCGGAGGAGCTTGCGGCGAGAGCTTGGCCGGCGCTTCCCATGCGGCGGCTTACCATGCGGGTATCGAATCGAGCGTGCGCGAGCGGGTGCAGGCGGGAGTTTCAGTCGGGAAAGCTTGAGGTGGTGGTTGCGACGATTGCGTTCGGCATGGGCATCGACAAGGCGGACGTGCGGACGGTGGTGCATACGGCGCTGCCCGCGATCGGTAGAGGCGTTCTATCAGGAGATCGGTCGCGCCGGGCGCGATGGGCTGCCCAGCCGGACGGTTTTGCTGCACAGCTTCGCGGACCGGAAGATGCATGAGTTTTTTCTGGAGCGCGACTACCCGCCGGCGACCGATCTTGCGCGCGTGGCGGCGGTGCTGACGGACGAGTACCTGATGCCGGAGCCGCTGGCGCAGGCGGCTGAAGATGGATCTGGACACGTTCAATAAGGCGATTGAGAAGCTGATTGCGCAGGGCGCGGCGACGGTGGATATGGCGGGCAATGTGCGCCGGGTCGGCGCCGGCTTCGCCGCAGCCCGCGTGGGCAGCAGCTACGCGGCGCAGATCGCGTTCCGGCGCGCGCAGATCGACCGCATGGTGGCGTTCGCGGAGACGCAGCAGTGCCGCATGACGGCGCTGATCCGGCACTTCGGCGATACCGCCGATGGGCATCGGCCTTGCGGCAACTGCGATTTCTGCTCGCCCGCGGACGGCCAGCGCGCAGACGTTTGCCGCGCCCACGGGCGACGCAGGCGCGCGAACTGCGCGCGATTCTGCGCGCGCTTGCGGCGCGCGACCGTCGCGAGCTACGGGCAAGTTGCACACGGACTCTCGGCGCTCGGGGATCGAACCGCAAGGCGTTCGATGCGCTGCTGAACGCGCTGGCGCGCGCGGGGCTGATCACGCTGACGAGCGAGACGCTTCACCAACGCGGAGGGCGAACGTGCTGCCCTACAAGAAGGCGGCGCTGACGCACGAGGGGACGAAGCGAGGAAGCGTTCGGACTCGCAGGCGTGCGTCTGCTGCCGTACAAGGCGTCGATTGAGCGAGAGACCACGACGCGGAGCGAAGAGGGGCGGAAAGGCGAAGGCGCGAGATCAGCAGGGTCGAATCTATTGCTGCACCGAAGGCAGAGCAGCGATCGGCGCGCGGCCCCGGTTCTGAGCGTCCGCAGAACCGGTTCCGTGGGCTACCGGCGCATCTCGTCCCGCTACGGTCGAGCCATCCGCAGCTCTGACCGCAGACCAGCAGGCTCTTGACCAGCAGCTGCGCGCGTGGCGCAAGGCTGAGTCGGAGCGGATGGGGTTGCCGCAGTTTTTCGTGCTGGGCGCATCGACGCTGCGCAGCATTGTGTTGGAGCGTCCGCGCACGGTGGCCCAGCTACAGACCATCTCCGGCATCGGCGCGGAGAAGGCGGCGAAGTTCGGCGCGAGCATTGTGGAGCTCTGCAACGCCTAGGATGTGCAGCGCCGACATGCGTGAGGGATGCAACGCCGGGTGGCAACCCAAAGCTGCTAAACTTGAGGCTGCGGCGCATTGCGTAAGCAGCCGGTGGCCATGACAGTGTTTGACGCAGCGGCTCAAGGAGATCCCATGCCTGACCTTTCCCAGAACAGCAACGTGCAACGGCAGCTTCGGTTCAACCGGCCTGCGCCTGAAGCTGGGGCTGGCCGAGATGCTGAAGGGCGGCGTCATCATGGACGTGATGAACGTCGAGCAGGCGCGCATTGCGGAGGAGGCGGGCGCGATCTCGGTGATGGCGCTGGAGCGCGTGCCGGCGATGATTCGCGCCGAGGGCGGCGTGGCGCGGATGGCGAGCCCCAAGCTGATCAAGCAGATCATCAACGCGGTCTCGATTCCGGTGATGGCGAAGGCGCGCATTGGGCACTTTGCGGAGGCGCAGGTGCTGCAGCATCTGGGCGTCGACTTTATCGACGAGAGCGAGGTGCTGACTCCGGCGGACGAGATGTTCCACATCGACAAGCACGCCTTTACCACGCCGTTTGTGTGCGGCGCGCGCAACCTGGGCGAGGCGCTGCGGCGGATCGCGGAGGGCGCGGCGATGATCCGGACTAAGGGTGAGCCGGGGACGGGCGACGTGGTCCATGCGGTGCAGCACATGCGGCAGATCGTGCGCGAGATCAAGGCGCTGACGGTGCTGGGCGACGAGGAGCTCTACAACGCGGCCAAGGTGCATGGCGCGCCGTATGAGCTGGTGCGCATGGTGGCGAAGGTCGGGCAAGCTGCCGGTGCCGAACTTTTCCGCGGGCGGCATTGCGACTCCGGCCGACGCGGCGCTGATGATGCAGCTGGGCGCGGAGACGGTCTTCGTTGGGTCGGGCATCTTTATGAAGGAGCGGGCGACGCCGCTGGATGTGGAGAACAATCCGCTGGAGCGGGAGGAGGCGGTGTCTCGGGCGCGCGCGATCGTGATTGCGACGACGCACTTCAACGATCCGAAGATTGTGGCGGAGGCCAGCGAGACGGTGATTGGCAGCATGAAGGGCCTGGCTGCGGCGGCCATTGAAGAGTCGCAGCTGATGCAGACGCGCGGCTGGTAGTCGCTCGCGTTTGTTAGGTCAGCTTTAACTTCGGAACTCCTTACGATAGCGCTTCTGATCCCAAGTAAAATGGAGTGGTTCCATATAGGTGCCAGATGAATCGTGTTTTGTTGTTCGCTCTTGCCTTTAGCCTTCCTCTAACCGCGCGCGCCGACGACGCGTCGCGCCATGCCAAAGCCGAGGAGCTGGTTGTCCTCGCCCATGTTGATCGCCTCAACGGCCAGGTGATGGATGCTCTTCGGCAGCAGACCACCCAGGCCGTGACCACGCAAGCCGGCGGTTCCCTGACCCCGGAGCAGAAGGTCGCGCTCGACGAATTCCAGACGAAGCTGGCAGCTGCGGCGGAGCTACAGATCGGCTGGAAGACCATGGAGCCGGCATTCGCCGATATCTATGCCAAGGCCTTCACCGAAGAGCAGATGGACGCGATTATCGCGTTCTATAAGACGCCCGCTGGTTCCGCGCTTCTGGACAAGATGCCGGGGATCAATCAGCAGGCCAACCAGCTGATGCAGACCAAAATCAATGCGCTAAAGGACGAGGTGGGGCAGATGTTTGGGGACTTTATGAAGAACAAATTCCCTGCAACGCCGCCTGCATCAGCCTCGCCTGCAACTACGCCGGCGCCGGCGTCGGCTTCACCCGCTGCCGGACCGCCGAAGTGAGTGCTGCGCCCCGACCGGTGAGTCTGCTGAGCAGATTGATGGTGGGGGTTCTCGCTCTTCAGGGCGCATACGACGCACACACGAAGACGCTGACGGCGCTGGGGGCGACGCCGCGACTGGTCCGTGTGCCTGCCGATCTTGAGGGTCTCGATGGTCTTATCATGCCGGGCGGCGAGTCGACCACGATGTTGCGGTTTCTCGACCGCAACGGCTTTTTCGAGACGCTGCAGAGTTATGTGAGAAGCACGCCCACCTTCGGGACGTGTGCCGGGGCGATTCTGCTGGCTGCGCAGGTCGAGAGTCCGGCGCAGCGCTCGCTGGGCGCGCTCGACATCACGGTGGAACGCAATGCGTATGGACGGCAGATTGACTCGACCATCGTGAATGCAGAGACCGCGCTGCCGGGCGGCCCACTGGAGATGGTCTTTATTCGCGCGCCGCGGATTACGCGCACGGGAGCTGGGGTGGAGACGCTGGCGACTCGGGAGGGCTTTGCGACCCTCGTGCGCTCGGGGAATCTGCTGGCCGCGACTTTTCATCCTGAGCTTTCGAGCGATACGCGTGTCCACCGGCTGTTTCTGGACCTTATTCACAAGCATCAGGGAGTCGGCGCGGAGGCGTCTGCATAAGTATGACGACCCAAAGCCGCCGGCCGCGTGCATATCGCCTAGACTTCGGACGCGCCGAGCTTCCATGTGCCGTTGCGCCATAACGCAAGCGCCACTAGCTGTGCGCATAGTATCCATTGGACGGCGAGTCCAATTGGGCTCCGATGGCCGGAGCGCACGCTTACCGCGACAAGCGTAACCACAAGCACCGCCATGGCGACACGCATGGCGATCATCCCGTAGCGCGCGGGCGTAAGAACGGCGACTCTGCGGGCGGGCACACGACCGGCGACGCCGGCCGCGAAGTCCGCGGGCACACTCACCTCCGGCCTGGCCTCCAGCGCGCGAAGCACGCGCATCTCCAGCGCGTTCCTTCTGTCGTCAGCGTCGTTCATGCGTTGCTCGACCATGCCGCCCCCTTTGTCTCCGTCCTGTTCCTTCGATGCCTTCGCGCAGTTTCTTGCGTCCGCGATGCAGATGTGTGCGCACTGTACCGATCGGCAGGCCCAGCGCCAGTGCGATCTGCTCGTACGTACGCTCCTCCTGATGATAGAGCACCAGCACCGCGCGCTCCACGTTGCTCAACCGTTGCAACTGGTCTTCAACCATCCCCGCAAACTCACGCTCCTCCATCAGCTCCAGCGCATTGCGCCCGGGATGCTGCAACCGGTCCTGCCATTTACTTTCCTCGTCGGAGATGGACACGGAACGCGAGTCGCGCTTGCGTCGCTTCCACTCGTCCTGCGCGACGTTGACCGCGATGCGATAGAGGTACGTCGTCACCAGAGCCTCCCCGCGAAAGGTGGGCAGCGCGCGGTACAGTCGCAGAAAGACCTCCTGCGCCAGATCGTCGAGATGCTCACGGCTTCCGATCAGCCGCATAAGGGTGCGGAAGACCATTACCTGATGCTCGCGCACAAGCTCTTCGAAGGTGGAGTCGGTAGGCAAGCAGGATTAGACCGGGGGAAGCGGCGAAAGTTTCACGCAGTGGATTGAAACTCTGCGCGGCACGGTCAGTCTAACGGGGGCAGGAAAGGGAGGGAATCATGGGCAATGCCTTTGGAAGTCCGTTTATCGTGCCGGTGGCCGTATTCGCGTGGTTGGCCATCATGGGAGTTGCAGGAATCATAAGCCAGGCCCATTCGCGGAGGCTCAAGGCGGACCAACGCATGGCGATGATCCAGCGTGGCATGAGCGCGGAGGAGATCGCCAAAGCGGTCCAGCCTGACGGGCAGGATGAGAAGGAGGGCGGCGCAAAGGCCAAGGACCCGCTGCGTTCGCTTGCCAATGCGCGGCGCGCGGGGATCGCGCTTGTCTTCTCGGGGGTGGGGTTGATCGGTTTCGGATTACTGCTGACGGCGATCCTGCAGGTCCGCGAGGTCCTGGCAGTGGCGGCGACCGGGCTTATTCCGCTGGCCATCGGCATCGGCTTCTTCGTCGACTACAGGCTGCAGCAGCGCGAACTTGCGCGCTTCGGCCTGGAGGTTGGCGCGGAGCTGCCGCACGACTCTTCCCGTTAGCTCGCGGAGGGCTCCTTTACCGTTTCCGTGTAGCTCTTCACCACGACGCCGGCGGTTTCGTAGTGGGAGACGGGGTGGCCGGTGGCGTGGCCCATCATGATGGCCTTCTTCAACATACGGATGGGGGCGCGCGACTCCTCTTCGAACCAGCGCTCGCTGGCCCACTCCCAATCCACCACCAGGTTGTAGCTGATATTGCATTTGGGGCAGCCGAGCTGCGACTCCAAGGTGCGATGGAAGGCCCCCTCAGGCAGCTTGCCAATGGGCTCTGTGCCGGAGCGGATTGCGGTGACGATTCTCTTTGTACCCATCCTGTGCCTGACGTGGCTGTCTGATGCGAAGTTCTAGCCCTGCACCCAGTCGCTGCCGCGCCGGCGTTTGGGAAAGAGGAAGCCGAAGAGCAAGTGGAGTATGGCCAGAGCGAGCGCGCCGAGGAAGGCGGCTTTGAAGGTCTCGACGCGGAAGCCGGGGACAAAGTCGCTGGCGAATTTGAGCATGAGGGCGTTGATGACGAGGAAGAAGAGCCCGAAGGTGAGGATGCCCAGGGGGAGGGTGATGATCTTGAGCAGCAGGCCGAAGGTGGCGTTGAACAGGCCGATGACCACGGCGGCGATCAACGCCGAGATGAGGTCGCTGACGACGAAGCCGCTCACGTAATGGGCGACAATCAGCAAGGAAATCGCACTCAGTAACCATTGCAACAGCATTCGAAGCATAATCTCTCTCCATTTTTCCTGCGCATCGCGCGGCGGGGTGAAGGGTGTGGTTCCTCCAAGCATATCCGACCGGACTGGGGTCGTGGGAAGGCGACCTTCGTGAAATTGCCTGGGTCCGGGTTCGATGCAGAGTCCCGATGCATCCAATGAAGCAATCGCAGTGTACCGAGGGCTCTGGGGATACGGCGCTTGGGACGGGTCTTTGAAACAGAGTGGTTGAGGGGGACGATTCCTAGTATGCTCAAGCCATCGCCCGTGCAGTGAGGTGAACTCAAATGCCGACGATCATCACACCCCCCGAGATTGAGCGCCGGCCCCGGCGCATTGAAGAGAACGATGGGGGCGGCCATGGCCGGCGCCCTCCCAATGGCCGCGATGTGAAGCGTACCGGCGGGGGCGGCGACAACGACAACTGGAACGAGCAGCCACTCGGCAGCCGCGGACCCGGGGCGCGACTCTCCACGTATCGGCTGGGGCTGTTCTTCGCGCTGGGCGCGGTGTTCATGTTCTTTATCGGGATCGTCAGTGTCTTTTTCGTCTCGCAGAGCAGTGGACACATCGACAGATACAACGAGTACATCAATAGCTGGCTCCCGACTAGTCTTCCGCCAATCCTGTGGTTGAACACAGTGGCGCTGCTGCTGAGTTCGGTCACCATAGAGGTTGCGCGGCGGCAGATGTTCCACCCGATCGAGGCCATGGAGGAGTGGTTTGGGCTGGGCAAGCCCACCTCGCGGCGCGCGTTGCCGTGGCTGCTGGCGACGGTTGTGCTGGGGTCGCTGTTCCTGGCGGGACAGGTGATCGCGTGGCACCAGTTGCGGGCGCAGGGTGTTTTCTTCGAGAGCTCGAACCCAAGCAACCGATCTTTTTACATCATTACGTACGCGCACGCTTTTCACGTGACGGCCGGTGTTGGCGGGCTGATTGCGGCGGTGATCGGGCTCTTTGCGTTTCGCAATGTTGAGAACAGGCAGATTATGGTGGACTGCGCGGCGTGGTACTGGCACTCGATGGGGGCGTTGTGGGTGGGGCTGTTTACGCTGCTGGCGTTCTGCCAATAAAGCCGAAGGCTGTGCATAGCCTGACGATGGGATCGTCACTCCCGCAAAAATAACCGTTGACGATATATCTGAAACGGATATATATTATTGGCAGCATGATAAGAACCCAGCCAGCCGACGTGCATCTGCCGCTGACCCCGGTCGTGGTTGCCATCCTGCTGGCACTTGCGGGCGGCGAGAAGCATGGCTACGCCATCATGAAGGAGGCGACACTGCCAGCGGGCGGCGGCATCTCGCTTGGCCCGGGTACTCTGTACGGTACGCTCGACCGGCTGATCCGCGACGAGCTGGTCGAAGAGACTGGCCTGACCGACGATGCGCGGCGGCGGTACTACCGCATCACCGAGTTCGGGCAGCGAGCGCTCGCTGCGGAGACGAGCCGCTTAGCGGCATTGCTGCGGACTGCTCGTGCGCGCGCCGAGCATGGAGGAACACGACCTGAGGGAGCAGGAGTATGAGCCGCCCCAACCCATTTCTCTTTGCTCTCTATCGCCTACTGCTTCGCCTCTATCCGTTGCGGCTACGAATGCGCTATCAGGACGAGATGCTGCAGTCCGTTCGCGACGCCTGCGCCGAGCGCAATGGGACGGCGACGCGATTCTGGCTGCGGCTCTTCGCCGACCTCCTCATATCCTCCATCAAGGAGCATCTCATCATGATTCGCGATCAAGCCGTTGCTCGTCCGGTCTTCTTCCATGCCCTTATCCTCGGCCTCATCCTTACCGTGTTGGGCGGATCGGCAGCGGTCGCATTCCAGCAATTGCTGCGACGGGGAGCGGATGAGCCGCAGATCCAGATGGCGGATGAGTATGCGGCCGGATTGGCCTCGGGGCGGAGGCCAGCGGATGTGATCCCTGCACCTATCGTTTTAGCGCTCACCCCTCAGGTCGACTGGAGGGGCGGAGACGAGGTTAGAACGAATCAAGTTCAAGTTGCTCGCGGTGTGGACATCGGTCGCAGTCTTCAACCGTTCGCGGTTATCTACGATGACAGCGGCAATCCCATCGCCTCGAACGGGTTCCTCGACCAGGCGGTCCCGACCCCGCCCGGGGGGGTCTTCAACTATCTTCGCAACCACGCCGTCGACAGGTTCACCTGGATGCCTAGCCGCGGCGTCCGCATCGCCGCCATCGCTCAACGCGTGGAGGGACCGCATCCTGGCTTCGTAATCGTTGGGCGTTCGCTCACCCTGGTGGAAGAACAGGAAGAATTGCTTCGCCGCGCAACCTTCATCGGCTGGTTCGTGCTCGTCGGGCTACTCTTCGCGGGGGCCGCGCTGCTCAGCCGCGTCCAGTCTTCCGGCGTCGCCCCGCAGGGAAGCTAGTACGGCGCACCCTTTGCCCGCTCGGCCACAAACGCCCTCATATACCAATCAAACTCGTTGAAAAACTGGTCTGATCCCTGGGCGAGCTGCTGCGTCAGTGCGACGCCTTCCTCGCTCAGCGCCTGTTCGATCGAAGGAATCGGCTGGATCGACGGGATCGATGGCATCCCCACCTCGGCCAGCATCGCGCGCAGCTGCATCGCCGCGCGCACTCCGCCAAACGTCCTCGGCGAGTAGCACACGATGGCCGATGGCCGCCAGAAGTACTCCTCCAGAAAGTAGTCGATCAGATTGCTGAGCCCCGGCGGAATGCTGTGGTTGTACTCCCCGCTCACGATGCAGAAGCCGTCCGCGCGCGCGTACAGCTCGGCCAGCGGCGCGAGCTTCGCGTGCAGTCCTGCATACTGTGCCGGAGGACCAGTCTTGATCTCCTTCCACATCTTGTCCAGGATCGGCAGGTCCAGCGCCTTGGCATCGACCAGCACCGCCTCGTGGCCGCGCGCCTGAAGCTGGGCCATCGCCCACTTCGCCGCGCGGTCGCCCAGGCGCTCGCTGCGCACAGACCCGAGAAGGACTGGAACCACCAATGACATCACCCTTTGGCGAGCGCCGAATTTACCAACGTTCGGTTGAGCGTTACCGCTTCTTCTTGTTCTTCTTCGATGCGGATTTTGGCTGCTTCGCAGCGGCTTTGTGGCTCTTCCCCGGCTTAGCGGGCGCTTTCTTCGAACCCTTCGCGGGGGACGGCTTCTTCGCGGCGGGCTTCTTGGCTACAGACTTTTTGGGGAGGGCCTTTTTCGCTGTAGACTTCGCAGGGGTGGCCTTCTTCGCTACCGCTTTCTTCGCGACCGCTTTGACTGGCACGATCTTCTTTTTCGAGGTTTTCACGGCAACCGCCTTCTTCGCGGGAGCGGCCTTCACGGACGCCTTCACTACTTGCTTCGCCGGGATGGCGGCCTTCGCGGGCGGAGGGGGAGTCTTTACCGCCGGAGCTGCGCCCTTAGCTGCTTTCGCGTCTGCTGAGGGTTTGCCTACGGCGACAGCTTTCAGCGAGCCCAGCTTCGGTACTGCGATCACCGGCTCGCTTGGTTGCCCCGGTCTCCGCACTGGACGCCAGCGAATCGATCGGCGGCTGCGGCAACCTCCAGCGCGTCGGCGTCTCCCTCCAGAGCCTCGGCTGCCGCAGCCTTCTTGCGGGCCTTCGGGGCCTTCGCGTCTTTCTTGGTCGCGCGCGCGCGGCGCAGATGCACCGGCGGCGGCGGCGCGGGCGGCGAATACGGCTCAAGGTAACGCCTTCATCTCCTCCACCGTGCCCAGCTTGCCGTCCATCAGCTCGAAGAAGAGCTTCTCGACCAGCTCGTCGAATCCGGGCAGCCCGGGAACGATGCGCATCTCCTGCATCAGGACATACGGGATCTTCTGCCGCGCCTGCGGCCACTCGGTGTAGAAGCTCTTGAACTTCGCCTGCAGCGGCGCGCTCTTGGTCGAGTATGCGACCCACAGCACCGCCTCCGGTCGGGACGACATCAGCAGCTTCCAGGCGGCCGATGGCGTTGCCGCCTGCTTCGACCCGAGCTCCGCCGCGAACTGCTTGCCCTCGCCCTCCAGCGCGTCGATCTCCGCCACAAAGCCCTTGCGCGGGAAGCTGCTTCTTCAGCTCCGAGACGTCCTTCGCTGACATCTTCGCCGTCAGCAGCGGGAACTGCGCCGCCGACGTATCCGCGTCGATGCCCTGCATCTGCAGCTGCATCTGCGCCTCGCGCAGCTTCTCCAGCTCCGCCGCATTCGCCTTGGCTGAAGTCCAGCCGGGCGCCAGCTTCTTCATCCAGCCCTCGGCCTCCAGCCCGCGCATCACGCGCAGCGGGTCCTCCTCGTGCACGATCTCCTCGGTCTCATACCCGCGATGGAACGCCGACATCGCCGAGATGTAGCCCTCGGCCTTGCCCGTCTCGTAGCGCGCCTTGGTCTTCTCCTCCATCTGCCAGCCCAGCCGGGCCGCGAACCGCGCGGCGCGGACCATGCGGACGGGGTCCTCGATGAAGCCGTAGTTGCTCACCAGGCGGAACTCGCGGTTCTCGATGTCGGCGACGCCGTTCAGGGGGTCCATCAGCAGCCCGTAGGAGCCCTCATTCAGCGAGAGCGCCATGGCGTTCGCGGTAAAGTCGCGCCGCCGCAGGTCCTCCAGGATCGTCGCCGGCTTCACCACCGGCTTGCCCGGCTTGGGGTACTGCACCGAGAGCGTGCTGCCGACCTCCATGCGCACGCTGCCAGGAAAGCGCACGAAGAGCTGCTGCAGAGCCTCGTTTTCGCCGGTCGATGACTGCGCCGGACTTTCTCCAGGTCTTTCTTTAGCTTGAGGGCATTTCCCTGAACCGCCACATCAAGGTCGCGCACGGGAGAGCCGCTGGTCAGGTCGCGGACCGCTCCGCCCACCAGAAAGACAGTCAGACCCTTGGCGCGGGCGATGTCCCGGACTGCCTGAATTGCCTTCTGCTGCGCCTTGGAGAGGCGGTTTTCCAGCAGGTAGATATAATCGGCCATACGTTGCGTGTCTTTCTCCAGCCCGGCCTCAGCCGAACCCTTAAGGCCGCCCTAAGATACTTGAAATCAGGGCCTTACATAGGTCGAGACGAGTCGACACAAGCGCCCATTCTAGCATGGAATTCGCGGCCTGACCAGCCTGGTTGCACCTTTTTCGTGGCGTAGCCCCGGCGCCATGCGACAATCGCGGCAAGAGTGCCCAGGCACTCGATGCCCATGCCCAACTCGCGCAAAAAAGTCATCGTGCGGCGGTTCTCAGGCGACACCCTCCCCGGGTATCTTCCTTCCTTCGGCTTCGTCCGTGACCAGGCGCTCGATCTGCTCGACCTGAGCGGGCGCATGATCCCTTTGCCGCTCAAGGACATCAAGACCGTCAGCTACGTCCGCGACTTCAACCTCTCCGACACGACCAACCCCGAGCGCCTTGCCCGCCGCGCCTTCCTCGCGCGGCCCCGCTCGGAGGGCCTCTGGGTGCGCCTGACCTTTCGCACCGGCGACCTGCTGGAGGGGCTGGCCCCCACCGACCGCACCCTGCTGGATGCCATGGCCGACGACGACGGCCTCTTTCTCACCCCGCCGGACACCCGCTCCAATACCCAGCGCATCTATGTCCCCCGCGCGGCGCTCAGCGAGATTCAGATGCTCGCGGTCGTCACCACGCCCTCGCGGCGCCAGCCGGTGGCGACCGCGGCTCCCAAAGAGAACCTCCAGGACGAGCTGTTTCATCTGCCGCTGGATCCCGATTCGCGGCCGAATTAGAGCAGTTGTGCGTTGGTAATTGTGAGTTAATGCGATGGGTTTCTGAGGCGCGGGTCGTTTCACAACTCATCGCTCACAACTAATAACTGTCTCTCCACTACAATTTCCCAATGAAGCTAGCTGACCTCGCCGCGCATCTGGGCGCAACGCTGCATGGCGATCCTGACGCCGAGATCACGGGCGTCGCGGGCCTTGCCGAGGCGCTCCCTGGCCAGCTGACCTTCGTCGCCAACCCGCGCTACATCCCGCTTGCGCGGACGACGCGAGCGAGCGCTGTGCTGGTGGAACCGGGGTTCGAGACCATCGGTGCCGCCACCTTGCGCATCGACAATCCTTACCTTGCCTTTGCGCGCGCCATCGAGCTCTTCTACACGCCACCGGCTTACGCGCCGGGAGTCCATCCCACCGCGGTGATCGCTCCTACGGCGCGAATTGGGGATCACGCGCACATCGGCGCCTATGCGGTGGTTGGCGACCATGTGGTTCTTGGCGACCATGCGACGCTGCTGCCCCATGTCGTGATCTACCCACATGCCCAGATCGGCAGCCACTTCTTCGCCCACGCCCACGCCGTTGTGCGCGAGCACTGCCGGCTGGGCGACCACGTGCTGCTGCAGAACGGCGTCATCATCGGTCGCGACGGCTTTGGCTTTGCCCGCCAGGAAGACAGTTCACCGGCGTGGTACAAGATCCTTCAGTCCGGGCCGGCGGTGCTGGGAGACCATGTCGAGGTGCAGGCCAACTCGACGATCGACCGGGCCACGGTGGGCGAGACACGGATCGGGGCCGGTGTGCGCATCGACAACCTGGTGCAGGTTGGCCACGGATCGGACGTGGGCGTGGACAGCCTGCTGTGCGCGCAGGTCGGGCTGGCGGGCTCCTCGACCGTGGGCAGGAACGTAATTCTAGCTGGGCAGGTGGGTGTTGTGGGCCACTCCAGGATTGGCGACGGCGCGATCGTCACGGCCCAGTCGGGCGTGCCCGGCGATGTGGCGCCCGGCGCCACGGTCAGCGGCTCCCCGGCCTTCGACAACGTGAAATGGCTGCGGGCAACGTCGCTCTTCCAACGCCTGCCGGAAATCGTCCGCGACCTAAAAGGGGACAAGTCCGGCAAAAAAAGCGTGTGACGGCATTGACCCAAGTCGAATGCGGAGTAAGATGACCACGCGCCCGTTGGGTGCATCTAATGACTCCAGTGCAGCCACAGACGCCCCCATCCACCGGTCTCGAACTCGTGCCCTCTCCGGGCGTGAATGTGCTGCTGCTGGATGACGACCCGGTGAACCTGCATCTGCGCGGGGCGATCCTGCGCCAGCATGGCTATTCGTCCATCCCCGCCTCCACCATTGAAGAGGCCAATGCGGTGCTCGACCGCATCGATATTGCGGTGCTCGACTACCACCTCGGGGCGGGCCAGTTTGGCACCGAGGTGGCGGCCAAGCTGCGCAAGCGGCGTCCCGAGGTGCCGATCATCATCATGTCGGCGACGCTTGACCGGCGCTTCGGCGGGGCCGACGACAAGCACCTCGACATGAAGCTGCTGAAGGGGCACAGTTCGGTCGACGATCTGCTTTCTGCACTGCGTGCGCTGGAAGCGCGGCGGCGCGGCGCTCCGGTGGTGGTGGACGCGCGCGACTTTTTTTACTCGCGGATATCGCTGGCTATCGGCACGGATGTGATGGTGCAGATACTCGACTCGGCCGGCGTATGGCTGCACTGCAACGAGGCCGCGGCCGACTACATCGGCCATCCGCGCGAATGGTTTCCGGGGCGCAATCTGTTCGCTGAGATCCCCACGCTGCCCCAGGAGTGGACGGAGATTCTGCGCTCGGTGGCGCAGACCCGCGAGACCTACATCGACCGGACGCGGCGCGGGCTTTTCTTCTTTCCGGGCCATACCGGCGAGTCCGTTACATGGAGTGTTCTCGCCTTCCCCATTTCGCTGCACGACGGCTGCGCTGGGGTGGTGTTGACGGCGCGGATTTTGGAGCGCACGCCGACCTTGCTGGCGTGATCTTTGCGCCGGGCGTGAATCTACTACCTGCGTGGCATCTACGGAGTTGCAGGAGCTGCGGGCTTCTTCGCCATCGGTGCTGATTTCGGCTTCCAGAATGGATCTGCGGCGATCCAGGAGGGGTCGGGGTAGCTCATCTTCGGGTTGAACTCAAACAGGTTGGTCTGGTAGGAGTCTATGCAGTCCGCCGTCAGCTGCCTGAGCTTCTTCATCTTCTCCGGCCCGAGGGCATCTTCGAACTTCTTGTCGTCATTCATACTGGCATCGTCTTCGGCGAGCGAGGCCATCTTTCCGATGGCGAGATACAGGCCGCCATTGTCCGCCCCGTAGTAGCTCTCGAAGAGAGCCCAGTTCGCGTTGGGGATTCCCGCATATCCCTCCTGGTACAAGTTCACCAGCTCCTTCCAGTCCTGACGGTGTCCGGGCTTCACCACGTAGCGGTATATCTCGAAGTAGCGGTCGTGGACGATATCGCCGGTGTGGAGGCTGAGGTCGGGATCGAAGACGAAGACGCCCTGATCGTAGTCGGTCAACAGCTCGGCATCGGAGGCCGAGGCCTTCTCAAGTGCCGCGGTCAGGGCCGCATTCGCCTCCATTGCCTTGTTGTCCTTCTCCCACGCTTCGAAGGAGGGATAGCCGACAAAGAAGAGGACGCGGGGCTTGCCGGACATCGACTCAGCCGCAAAGTAGTGGGTGGGCCACTTGGCCGCGGTAAATGCGTTGATGAAGTTGCTTTCGCTCTTGTCGTGGGCTGAGCCGCTCTTGCCGGGTTTGACCCACTCGCGCTGGATGACCAGCACCTTGGGTGGACCGGTCATTTCCTGCGCCGCGACAACGCAGGTGCCGCCCAGAACGATACAGAATCCTGTACAAATTCCTGCGAGTTTTTTCATTGTGGTAGCCTCCTATGGCATTTGAAGCCAGGTGAGATGGACTTGCGCAAGGAGAGTGGATTAAACTCCGCCGACTCGCGCACGATAGGGGCCCGAAAGACTGGAAATGGAAGAGAGACCGAGAACAAAGTCTAATCCCTTTTGCGGGAATGGGGGCAATGGTTGATTAATTTCTTTCAGAACTGCGCGTGGCGTGCCGGATAGCTATAGGGTGCGAGCGCGCTTACTTAGGAACAGCCGGCGGCGTGCGCACCAGCGGCGCGACCTGGCTGCCCAGCAGGCCGATGGCATGCATTAGGCGGTCGTGCGGCAGACCGGCGACGCTCATCTGGAAGCTGAGGCGGCTGATGCCGCCCAGCGACTCGTCGTAGTGCGCGATCTTGCGCAGCACGGTCTCCGGGCCGCCGACGACGAGCGCGCCGGTACGGCCCGAGCAGCGCGTCGAAGTGGCGTCGCGTGACCGGGCCCCAGCCGCGCTCCTGGCCGATCTTTGTAAACGATGCCGCGTAGCCGGGAAAGAAGTCGTCGGCGGCCTGGGCGTCAGTCTCGGCGACGTAGCCCAGCGCGTGGATGCCGACCTTGAGCGATTCGGGCGCATGGCCGGCGCGCTTTCCGGCCTCGCGGTAGAGATCGACGAGCGGGCGGAAGCGGTGCGGCTCGCCGCCGATGATGGCGATCATCAGCGGCAGGCCGAGCGCGCCAGCGCGGGCGAAGGAGGCCGGCGTGCCGCCGACACCGAGCCAGATGGGCAGCTTGGGCTGCAGTCGGGCGCGGGAAGACGCCCTGGCCGGTGAGGGCTGGGCGGTGCTTGCCGGACCAGTGAGGGTTGGTCTCGTCGCGCAGTTGAAGGAGAAGCTCGAGCTTTTCGGCAAAGAGATCGTCGTAGTCTTCGAGCTTGAGGCCGAAGAGGGGAAAGGACTCGATGAAGGAGCCGCGGCCGGCGACGATCTCCGCGCGGCCTCCGGAGATGAGGTCGAGCGTGGCGAACTCCTGAAAGACGCGGACGGGGTCGGCGGCGCTGAGGACGGTGACGGCGCTGGCGAGGCGGATATTTTTGGTGCGCGCGGCGGCTGCGGCGAGGATGACGGCGGGCGCGGAGTCGAGGAACTCCTCGCGGTGGTGCTCGCCGATGCCGAAGACGTCGAGGCCGACCTCATCGGCGAGCGCCATCTCTTCCAGCAGGTCGCGCATGCGCTGCTCGGGCGCGGTACGCACGCCGGCGTCGGTCATGGACGCTACGAAGCTGTCGATGCCAATCTCCACGCGGCACCCTCCCTTAGCAACATTACATGGATGCCTTGCGATTGAAATCGACTCATCGTGCATGAGCGGGGCGGAACGAAGAGTGGACGACGGCCTTGCTGTTACCCTGACTGTTGATGCGTTTCAGGCAAATATTCGCGATCTTCGTGCTCGCGGCGGCACTCGCACTGACTGGTTGCCACTCGGCGCACATCGATACGACGATCTCCAACCGGACTGCGGCGGCGTTGACTTTAATTGAGGTGGACTATCCGTCGGCGAGCTTTGGCGTGCAGACACTGGCGCCGGGGCAGGACTTCCACTACCTTTTCAAGGTGCTGGGCAGCGGCGCCGTGACTGTGCAATGGACGGACGCAGGGAATCGCGAACACAAGAGCACCGGGCCCACGTTGCAGGAGAGCGACGAGGGCAGTCTGTCGATCCAATTTAATCCGGGTGGGGATGTCATCTGGACTGAACAGTTCGGCAGCCCCTAAGCTGCGCGCGCCTCTGAATCCTGTTCGCTCTCGCCCGTGGAACTGGTTTGTCCCATCCCTGGAGTGTTGTTCAACATAACCGTTGGCCGTAGCGTTGGGCTGTCATTGCGCCGCTTCGCCTCCAGCGAGATGAATGTCCCAGCCACCGCGAACATTGCGACAAACAGCAAAAACACAAGCGTAATCATCCTTGTCCTCCTCTGTGTGGATGCACTTGTCCCCTAGGATGCGGGGCTTCCGGTGGTTCCTGCCGAGCAGAACTGCTCAGCCGAAGGTTCATTCCCGATTTGGGAAATGACTTAGACTTGAGCTATGCCGCGCGGCTACTTCATCACCTTCGAGGGGCTCGACGGCTCGGGCAAGACGACCCAGCTTCGCCGGCTTGCCGCGTGGCTGACGGCTTCGGGACGGCAGGTGGTGAGCCTGCGCCAGCCCGGCACGACGCCACTGGGGGACCGCATCCGCGGGCTACTACTGGACTCGCGGGCTGAGTCGGCGGTGGGTACGATTGCACCGCTGACGGAGATGGCGCTGATGTTTGCCGACCGCGCGCAGGCGATCGCAGAGGTGATTGCGCCGGCGCTGGCGGCTGGGCAGATTGTGCTGTGCGACCGGTTTACGGATTCGTCGGAGGCGTACCAGGGAGCGGGGCGGGAGCTTGGGAGCGAGCGGATTTTGGCGATGCATGCGGCGGTTTGCGATGGCCTGCAGCCGGACCTGACGTTGCTGCTGATGCCTCCGCTAGCCTCGGCGCTGGCCCGCGCGCGCCGGCGGAACCAGCGCGACGGCGCGAAGGCGAAGGCGGAAGGCGAGGCGGGTGGGGATGAGAACCGCTTTGAGCGCGAGCCGGACGAGTTCTATGCGAGGGTTTACGCGGCGTATGAGGGGATTGCGGCGCGTGAGCCGGGACGGGTTGTGCCCATAGGGCACGATGCGGCGGGGGACAATTCAATTGAGGCCATTGAGTTGCGGATACGCGCGGTGGTTGCGCGACGGCTAAAGCTGTAACCGCAAATAGGAGTCTGAAGGTGGTCTGCTCCGGTTACACTGTTTGGAACGCATGGCTGGGATTTTGTTTATCATTTCGGCGCCTTCGGGGTCGGGGAAGTCGACGCTGGTGTCGCAGGTGCGGTCGTTGGTGGAGGGGCTGGAGTTTTCGGTCTCGTATACGACGCGCGCGCCGCGTGGCTCGGAGACGGATGGGCGGGAGTACCACTTCACCGACGCGCGAGACGTTTGAGCGGATGATTGCGGCGGGCGAGTTTCTGGAGTGGGCGGAGGTCTTTGGGAACTACTACGGGACGGGCTTCTCGGCGCTGGAGAAGGCGCGGGCCGCGGGCAGGGACCTGCTGCTGGACATCGATGTGCAGGGCGCGGTGCAGGTGATGCGGAAGATGCCGGAGGCGGTGTCGATCTTTATTCTGCCGCCGAGTCCGCAGGTGCTGGAGATGCGGCTGCGCAACCGCAGCGAGGCGGAGCATATGACGTCGGAAGAGGTGATTGAGCGGCGGCTGACGCAGGCGCGCAAGGAGCTGGAGCAGCTGTGGGACTACAAGTACGCGCTGGTGAACGATGTGCTGGACCAGGCGACGGCGGAGATGCGGGCGATTGTGCTGTATGAGCGCGGGGTGCGCGATGGCGTGACGGCGGTGGCGGAGGGCTGCCGGACGGATGCGCGGTCGGCGCGGCTGAAGGCGGCGCTGAGGAGCTTTGGACGATTGGATGAGTCGGTGCAACTTCGGTGTTATCCACCGGGGTGCGGGGCAGGACAAATGGGCGGGGTTGGAGTAGATTGGAACCATCCCCGAGGTGCTAACCATGTCGACCGAAAATCCTTTCCATAACAAGTACAGCCTGGTGAAGGGCGCCGCGCGCAGGGCACGGCAGCTGCAGTCGGGCGCGCAGCCGCTGATGGCGACCAAGAGCATGAAGGCGTGCCGGGTGGCGCAGGACGAGATTCGCCAGGGCCGCGTGACCTTTGTGGTGACGCCGATGGTGAAGGACCTGTCGCCGCTCGAGCAGCAGGAAGTCTAGAGCGGCGCGATGGCGGGCGAAGCTGGGCCGGAGCTGCGCGCGTGGGTCGATTATTTTCGCGACCTGGGCGTGCATGATTTTTATCGGCGCGGCGAGGCTGCGGCGCTGGTGCGGTGGCTGAGAGTCGAGGCTGAGTCTGGCGACGGTTGCAGCGCTGAGGCTTCCGGCCGCGATGAGGTGGATGCGCTCTGCGCCGATTTGGCGAGTCCTCTGGCTGCCGTCTCCAATGAAGCTGATTTCGTTCAACGAACTTGCGCCGGTGCCTGCGGAGCGCGTTGCCTGCGAGAGAGCGGGCGGCGGCGCTGGAGGCGATTCGCGAGGAGATTGGCGACTGCACGCGGTGTCCGCTGGCGTATGCGGGGCGGCAGAAGATTGTGTTTGGCGATGGGTCGCCGGCGGCGCGGCTGATGTTTGTGGGCGAGGGGCCGGGCGCGGACGAGGACGCGCAGGGCGTTCCGTTTGTGGGCAAGGCGGGGCAACTGCTGAACAACATGATTGCGGCGATGGGGCTGAAGCGCGAGGAGGTCTACATCGCGAACATTGTGAAGTGCCGGCCGCCGGGCAACCGCGTGCCGGAGCCGGTGGAGGCGAATACGTGCTCGCAGTTTCTGCTGCGGCAGATCGATGTGGTGCGGCCGGAGGTGATTGTGGCGCTGGGTGCGACGGCGGCGACGTATCTGCTGGGGGTGAAGCAGTCGCTGAGCGGGCTGCGCGGGCGCTGGCATACGTGCCGCGGGGCGAAGCTGGCGGTGACGTACCATCCGGCGTTTCTGCTGCGCGATCCGCGGCAGAAGGCGGAGGCGTGGAAGGACCTGCAGATGGTGATGGGGGAGATGGGGCTGAAGACGCCGGCGAAGAAATAGATCGAAATCCGCTGCACGAGCAGAGTACTTCCCACTCATCGCTTCGCGATGAATTGGGCACAGGCAATAGCAGATCCTTCGCTACGCTCAGGATGACAATTTCAAATCCAAGGCTAATTTCCCCGATTCAGGCGATGGGGGTGCCGGCGGCTTTGTAGATGGACTCGATGGCGAGGAGGTCGTTGAGGCCGTCTTCGCCGGGGGTGTTGGGGGTGGCGCCGGAGCGGATGCATTCGGCGAAGTGCTCGGCTTCGAGTTGGAACTGATAGGTCTGGTCGTGCTGGCTGAGTGAGGTCGACGGGTTTGCCGCCGCCGAGGTTGGTGAGGTGCGCGCCGGAGTAGAAGTAGGCGTTGTCGATCTGGAGCGAGCCCTTGTCGCCGTGGATGCGCAGGAAGCCTGGGATATTTTCGCCATAGCTGCAGGTGAGGGAGGCGACGATGCCGGAGGGGAACTTCATGGTCCAGGCGAGGGTCTGCTCGACCTCGGCGAAGCGGCCGCTGTTGTGGTCGCGGGTGGAAGGGACGGCGGTGAACTCGGAGGGCTCCTCGTTGGCGAGCCAGCGGATTTCGTTGAGCGGGTAGATGCCGAGGTCCATCAGCGAGCCGCCGCCGCCGAGGGCTTTGGTGAGACGCCACCCGCCGGCAGGGGTGTAGAAGCCGAGCGCGCCCTCGAACGCCTGGAGCTGGCCGAGCGCGCCGGACTGGACGATGCGCTGCGCGGCGAGGTGGGTGGGGTCGTAGTGGATGCGGTAGCCGACCATGAGGAGCAGGTTGGAGTTGCGGGTGGCGGAGGTCATGGATTCGCACTCGCCGGAGGAGATGGCCATGGGCTTCTCGCAGAAGACGTGCTTGCCTGCGCGCGCGGCGCGGACGGTGTAGTCGCGGTGCATGCTGTTGGGCAGGCCGACGTAGACGGCGTCGACGGTTTTATTGTCGGCGATCTTGTCGAAGGTCTCGTAGGTGTAGATGGAGGTCTCGGGGATGCCGTACATCGCGGCGTATTTCTTGCCTTTGGTGTCGGGATGGCCGGTGACGAGGGCGGTGATCTTTGCGGTCTTGGAGTTGGCGCAGGCGCGCATGAAGATGTCTGAGATGGCGCCGAGGCCGATGGCGGCGTAGCCGACGGGTTGTTGCGTTGCGGGGGTGGGGGCGGCGGGCTGGGCTGCGGGCTGGGTTGGGGCTTGCGCGAAGGAGGGAATGCGGGAGCCGGCGAGGGCGAGGGCGGAGAGTTTATTGAAGGCGCGGCGGTCGATTCTGAGCATGGGCAACAGCGTATGCCAGAGGCGGCGGATGTGTCGAGTCTTGAAGCGGGGCTGCGCGGTTCGCCTTGCAGGCGTCCCAGACGGCATACTGGAGTTGCAAAACATTCCCTGATTTATCCGGAAGGCCAGTCGCCGATGCCCGACAGTGTACGCCGCTACAAGTATCTGGATGTACTGACCACGATGTTTGTGGTGATTCTGCTGGTGTCGAACCTGGTGGCGCAGAAGGTGTGCATGATTGGGCCGTTTGCGGTGAGCGGGGCGGTGCTGCTTGTTCCCGGTCACTTATATCTTCGGCGACGTGTTTACCGAGGTGTATGGGTTTTCGGCGTCGCGGCGGGCGATCTGGCTGGGGTTCTTCGGGACGGCGCTGCTGTATCCTGATGGGGGCGATTGTGATTGCGCTGCCGGGCGCGCCGGAGTGGAAGAACCAGCAGGCGTTTACGGTGGTGTTCGGGTTTATTCCGCGGATACTGGCGGCGTCGCTGATTGCGTACTGGGCGGGTGAGTTTGCCAACTCCTACACGATGGCGAAGCTGAAGCTGCTGACCAACGGGAGAAGCTGTGGACGCGGACGATCGGGTCGACGGTGGTGGGGCAGGCGGTGGATACGGTGCTGGTGATTACGCTGACGTTTGCGGGCAGGTATCCGGTGCGGACGCTGGTGAACATCATTGTGACCGGCTATCTGCTGAAGGTGGCGTATGAGGTGCTGGCGACGCCGATGACTTATATGGTGGTCGGATGGCTGAAGCGAAGCGAGGGTGCGGACGCGTTCGACCGGGATGAGAATTTCAACCCGTTTTCTTTCGGCGAGAGGAACGCGCCTGAGCAGCGTGAAGCCGGGATTCGCATATCATTCAGATTGGGCTGCCGGGACAGCACAAGGGCGGCTGGGAAGTTTCCGCATCCTACGGTGCACCATCAACATCCAATAGCAACCTCGTCGCGCTGTGAGCGGAAGTACCTCTGTTGAAGGAGACCTGCTTTGCATCTGTTTGAAGGCCATCGTGGTTTTGTGGAGGTTGCCGGCATCTGGCGCTGGGCGGACTCGTTGCAGCGGTGCTGGCGGGATGCAGAAGGCGCCGCCTCCAGCGCCGCGCGATGCAGGCGATGCCGGTGGCGGTGCAGCCGGTAGCGCTGAGCGCGGTCCCGCGCACGGACACCTATGTGGCCACGATCAAGAGCCGGCGCTCGGCGACGATGCAGCCGCAGGTGGATGGCAACCTGACGAAGATTCTGGTGAAGTCCGGGCGACGCGGTGAAGGCGGGGCAGCTGCTGATGGAGATCGATCCGCTGAAGCAGGTGGCGACGGTGGAGGCGCAGCAGGGAACAGAGCAGCAGCAGAAGGCGGTCTACCAGTACAACCAGGCGGACATGGCGCGCCAGGAGCAGCTGTATAAGGACGGCATCATCTCCAAGCAGGCGTACGACCAGGCGGTGCAGTCGTTCCAGAACGCCAAGGGCGCGCTGGATTCGGCCGCGGCGCAGACCAACACGCAGAAGCAGCAGCTGGCGTACTACCAGATTCGCGCGCCGTTTGCGGGGATCGTGGGCGATATTCCGGTGCACCTGGGCGACTATGTTTCGCCGACCACGACGCTGACGACGGTGGATGAGAACAGCGGACCTGGAGGCGTACATCTACCTGCCGACGGAGCGCGCGGCGCAGGTGAAGACTGGGCTGGCGGTCGATCTGCTGGACGAAGGCGGGACGGTGCTGGCGCACTCGAGTCTCGACTTCGTCTCGCCGGAGGTGGACAACGACCTGCAGGGGATTCTGGCCAAGGCGCCGATTCCGAAGTCGTCGGAGCGGCTGCGCAACGGGCAGATTGTGAATGCGCGCATTACCTGGAGCACGGCGCAGACGGCGACGGTGCCGGTGCTGGCGGTGACGCGGATCGGCGGGCAGACCTTTGTGTACGTGGCTGCGCCGAAGGGCGGGGGTTTCTCAGCGCATCAGGTCTCGGTGACGCTGGGCGAGCCGATCGGCAACGTCTATCCTGTGCTGGCCGGGCTGAATACCGGGCGACCGCGTGATTCTGTCGGGAATTCAGTTTCTGCAGGAGGGCGTGCCGGTGCAGCCGATGCAGGCGCCGCCGGGGGCGCACGCGGGGAGTTAGAGGTCCGTTCGATTCTCCAACCGATAGGTAGGAACAGACAAGAAAGGTAAAGCTGCTTGGTTGAGTTTTTTATTCGCCGCCCCATCTTCGCCACGGTATGCGCGCTGCTGATTGTGCTGGCGGGCGCGGTCTCGATGCCGACGATCCCGATCTCGCTGTATCCGCAGCTGGCGCCGCCGCAGGTGGTGGTGAGCTGCAACTATGTGGGCGCGAACTCGCAGGATGTTGAGTCGGCGGTGACGATCATCCTGGAGCAGGCGATCAATGGGGTCGAGGGCATGCGGTATATGTCGTCGACCTCGGCGAACGACGGCACCTCGACGATCACGATCACCTTTCAGACGGGATACGATCTCGACATCGCGGCGGTGGATGTGCAGAACCGCGTGGCCACGGCGCAGGGGCGGCTGCCGGCGGCGGTGAACAACACCGGCATCTCGATTACCAAGGCGAACTCGAACTTTGTGCTGGCGGCGGGCTTTCTCTCGCCGGACCATTCGCTCTCCCGGCCTTCATCTCGAACTACCTGGATGTATATGTCTCGGACGCGCTGAAGCGGGTGCCCGGCGTGGGCAACGGTGATCATCTTTGGCGAGCGCAAGTATGCGATGCGCATCTGGCTCGACCCGAACAAGCTGGCGGCGCGCGGACTGACGCCGCTGGATGTGACCAATGCGCTGGCGGAGCAGAACGTGGAGGTGCCGGCGGGGCAGCTTGGGCTTCCGCCGTCGGACCCGAAGCAGACCTACCAGATGGCGGTGCGGGTGGTGGGGCGGCTGACCGATCCGCATCAGTTCGAGAACATCATTCTGAAGTCGAACGCCGCGAGCGCTCCCGCTGGTTCGGTCGCTGCGACTGCGCCGGCGCCGGCTCGGGGATTGTGCTGCTGAA
Organism: uncultured Acidobacteriaceae bacterium; assembly: GCA_963808025.1. Taxonomy (GTDB): domain Bacteria; phylum Acidobacteriota; class Terriglobia; order Terriglobales; family Acidobacteriaceae; genus Edaphobacter. The sequence goes on from CAWEEI010000003.1 coordinate 450,139, forward strand.
GGATGTGGGCCGGGCGGAGCTGGGCGCGGAGACCTACAACACCAGCCTGAGGTTTGCGGGCGACGGCTTCTCCGAAGGGGAGGCGATCGGCATGGGCGTGCAGCAGCTCTCGAACGCCAACGCGCTGGATGTGGACAAGCGCTGCCGCGCGGTGCTGGCGGAGCTGCAGAAGTCGTACCCGCCGGGGCTGGAGGGGGTCATTGCGGTCGATACGACGACGGTGGTCTCGGACTCGATCAAAGAGGTGGAGAAGACGCTGGCCGAGGCGATCGTGATCGTCATCATCGTGATCTTCCTGTTCCTGCAGGACTGGCGCGCGACGATCATTCCGGCGGTGACGATTCCGGTTTCGCTGATCGGGACGTTCGCGTTCATCAAGATCTTCGGGTTCTCGATCAATTCGCTGACGCTGTTTGGGATCACGCTGGCGACGGGGCTGGTGGTGGACGACGCGATCGTCGTGATCGAGAACGTGCAGCGGCATCTTGAAGAGGGCGTGGCGGACGCGCATGAGGCGACGAGCATTGCCATGCGCGAGGTGACCAGCGCGGTGATCGCGACCTCGCTGGTGCTGATCTCGGTGTTTGTGCCGGTGAGCTTCTTCCCGGGAACGACGGGGATTCTGTACAAGCAGTTTTCGCTGACGATTGCGTTTTCGATTGCGATCTCGGCGTTCAACGCGCTGACGCTGTCGCCGGCGCTGGCGGCGCTTCTGCTGCGGCGGGAGCAGCACCACGGCGGATTTCTGGGGTTGGTGGACAAAGGCATCCGCAAGGTCATCGCGGGGTATGCGGTTGCGGTGACGTGGGTGGTGCGGATGCGCTATGCGTTTCTGGTGCTGTTTGTGGCGGGGCTGGCGGCGACGGTCTACATGTACAACCATGTGCCGACGGCGTTTGTGCCGGTGGAGGACCAGGGCTACTTCCTGATCATCGTGCAGACGCCTCCGGGCGCTTCGCTGAGCTATACGACGGACTTTGCGGACAAGGGTGCGGCGATTGTGCGGCAGGACCAGGACGTGTTCGGCACGTTCTCGGTGATGGGCTTCTCGCTGGCGGGCGGAAGCTCGCCGAACTCAGGGCTGATCTTTGCGCCGCTGAAGCCGGTGGACGACCGCACGAAGCTGGGCAAAGGGCATGACGCGCACGACATTGTGGCGCGGATTGCGCCGCAGCTGTTTGCGGTGCCGGGCGGGATTCTGTTTGCGGCGGAGCCACCGGCGATCCAGGGGATCGGCACGCGTGGGCGGCTTCCAGTTCATCCTGCAGGATGGCGGGCGCAATACTTTCGGCGACATCGACCGCATTGCGCACACGCTGGTAGGGGCGGCGCGCGATCCGCAGTATGGGCTGGTGAACCTGAACACGCACGTTTACGGCGAACGATCCGCAGCTCTACGGTGACGATCGACCGGCAGAAGGCGGAGGCGATGGGCGTGCCGCTGTCGCAGATTACGGCGGCGATGGGCACGTTTATGGGTTCGAGCTACGTGAACGACTTCAACTTCAACAACCGCTCGTATCGCGTGTACGTGCAGGCGGACCAGCAGTTCCGGCGGAACGCGGCGGACCTGCGGCAGTATTATGTGCGATCGAATGCGGGGCAGATGGTGCCGCTGGACAATCTGGTGGCGCTGTCGGAGACGTCGGGGCCGCAGGTGATCAACCACTACAACCTGTTCCGCTCGGCGGAGATCGATGGGTCGCCGGCGGAGGGGTTGAGCTCGGGGCAGGGGCTCGAGAACATGCAGAAGCTCTTCGACAAATTCAAGATGCCGGGGATGACGTTTGAGTGGACGGGGCTGGCGCTGGAGGAGGTTGAGTCGTCGGGCAAGGCGGTCATCATCTTCGGGCTGGGGCTGCTGGTGGTGTATCTGACGCTGTCGGCGCAGTATGAGAGCTTCGCGCTGCCGTTCATCATTCTGCTGGCGGTGCCGATGGCGGTGCTGGGCGCGCTGTCGCTGGTTTCGCTGCGGGGCATCAGCGACGACGTGTATGTGCAGATTGGGCTGGTGATGCTGATTGGGCTCTCGGCGAAGAACTCGATTTTGATTGTGGAGTTCGCGGAGCAGCAACTGGAGCATGGCAAGTCGATTATCGATGCGGCGATTATCGCGGCGGAGCTGCGGCTGCGGCCGATCCTGATGACGAGCTTTGCGTTCATCCTGGGCGTGATGCCGCTTTACTTCGCGAGCGGTGCGGGCGCGCTGGGACGGCACTCGGTGGGGACGGCGGTGGTGGGCGGGATGCTGCTGTCGACCATTCTGAACCTCTTCTTTATTCCGGTGCTGTATGTGTTGTTCAAGACGGTGCTGGGGCTGTTCAAGCGGAAGGCGCCGGGACCGCCGGAGCCTGCGGCCGCGGAGCCGTTGGGATAGGCAGGGCGGGGCTGTCCCCCAAAAGTTGTACAGAGAAAATGCTTTGGTGGGATGTGCGGAGCTGAAGCGTCGAGCGATGCTGGGTCAGTAGGTGAGTCCTTCACCGAATCTGACGAGAGTTGAGACGACGACGATGCACGACGCGCTGGTGGCCCTTCTATTTATGGCAATCGTGATGTTTCCATGCTTCGTATCGGTGGAGACTCCAGAGTAGCAGCCCAGGAAGAGGCGACCAGAATCCAGCGGAGGCCGACGTCCAGCGGGAGCCACTATGGTTTGGGGCGATGCGGAGGCCCCACATCTCACAATTGAGATGTGGGGTCTTCTCATGTCTGGGGTGGATGTTCTGTCGACTCTCTATCTCGGGTCATTCATGGCTGTGCGATGGGATGCCAAGGCCTAATTCTCTTGCCAGGGTATCGAACAGGAGTGCTTTTAGACCCAGCGCCCAGACCGCGGTGAGGAAGATGCGCCTGAGCCAGAGGTTTCCGATGTGGATGGCGAAGCGCGCGCCGAAGAGCGCACCGGCAAACATGGCGATGCCGAGAACGGTGCCGAGGCGGTAGTCGACGAGACCCTGTCGCATGAAGACGGCGGTGGCGATTGTGGAGGAGAAGACGTTCATGACCTTGGTGGTCGCGATCGCCTCAACAAACGACATGCGAAAGAGCGCGACGTAGGCTGCGGTGAGGAGGGTGACGTACCCGCCGCTGAAGAAGCCACCGTAGATTCCGAGAAGGAAGGTCAGCGCGTAGCCGGCGAAGATCGCTGAGGATGATGGGGCTCCCGCTATGTTTTCAAGTCCAGACTTGCGATAGATGACGGAGAAGATTGCGACCGCGATCATCGCTACCGAAACGATGACTGAGACAGAGCCGACGGGGACGAGGATCAGCAGGAACGCTCCGAGGAGCGAACCGGCCAGAGTGAGGACGACAAGGGTGGGTAGCCGCTGGCGATCGATGGCGTGGCTGCGCAGGAAAGGCAGGGCGCCGCCGAGGCTCATGAAGGTGAGCGCGAACATGTTGGTGGCCACTGCAGCGCGTGGCTCGATGTGGAATTGGAACATCGCAGGCACGGTGATGAGGGACGTGCTTCCGGTGACCACACTGAGGGCGCTGGTCAGGAAGAAGATAAGGATGAGAAAGAATAGCGGGGCGCCGGTCATAGTGGTTATGTCCTCAATGATAGATCGATGACCGGACGCCCCGGTTTGGGGTTAGAAGAGAAGTTTCAGGCCAAGCTGGATCTGGCGGGTGGTTGCGGCTGAGGTGATGACGCCGGCGGTGGGGCTGACGACCGCGGCGGTGGTTTGGTTGGCTGCGGTGCCCTGGGTGGGGCCGGTGGAGAAGACAGTCTCGGAGGGGGTCAGCAGGTTGGTGTGGTTGAGGATGTTGAAGAACTCAGCGCGGAACTGGAGGCGGAAGCGCTCGTTGATCTGCGTGGTCTTGGCGAGGGACAGGTCGAGGTCCTTGTAGCCGGGGCCGGTGAGTGTGTCGCGGCCGAGGTTGCCGACCGTGCCGTAGGCGGGCGCGGAGAAGGCGGCGGGGTTGAAGAACTGGGCGACCTTCTGTGCGGTGGTCCCCTGGGTGTAGAGCGAGCCGGTGAAGGCTGGGATTGACGTTGGGACGGACGGGGTTGCGCGAGTCGCCGGAGCCGGTGGGGTTGTAGCCGAGCTGCGGGCTGAAGGGGAAGCCGGATTCAAGGGTCGCGATCGTCGGAGAGCGTCCAGCCGGAGACGAGGTGGTCTGTTGCGGAGTTGGTTTGTCCGAGGAGCAGGTGGTTGTGGCCGAAGGGCAGGTCGTAGCTGCCGTTGATTGCGGCGAGGTGGCGGATGTCGGTTGCTGCCGGGCCCCAGTCGAGCGCTGGGTTGGTTGGGGTATTCGACGAAGGCGGGGGTGTTGGCGGAGACGCTGGTGTTCCAGGCGGAGCCGTCGTCGAGGTTGCGCGCGTAGGTGTAGTTGGCGCGCAGCTGGAAGCCGTTGGCGAAGCTGCGGCGGAGGTCGGCCTCAAGCGCGTTGTAGGAGCTGGAGCCCTGCGAGACCCAGGAGGTGGTGTTGGCGAGCGCGGGGTTGGCCTTGGTGGTGGTCGGGTAGTAGATGGTGCCGTTGGGCAAGCTGTTGGCGCCGGTGGGGCAGGCTGCGTTGGGGCAGATGACGGAGGCGGGTTCGTTGAGGTCCTCGGAGAGGATCTGGTGGTAGCCGTGGGAGCCGACGTAGCCGAGGGTGAGCGAGGTGCTGGGTGCGATCTGCTGCTCGACGCGGAGGGTCCAGGCGAGGACGGTTGGGGTGCTGATGTCGGACTGAACGGTGGAGGGTGAGACGGCGGTGGTGCCGGTGGTGGGATTGGTGACGGTGCCGTTTGAGGTCGCGATAGACGGTGTTGAAGGGAGCGGCCTGATCGAAGCGGTAGTCGAGCGTGTCGAGCAGCGCGTGCTGTAGGCCGAAGCTGGCGCGGATTGCGGTTTTGCCGCTGGCGAAGGGCGAGTAGGAGAGGCCGATGCGCGGCTCTGGCAGGAACTTGGCGCGGTTGTTGGTGAGGCCGGCGGAGCCGGTGGTGGGGGTGGTGTTGATGACGCTGTTGGGACGGCCGGGAGTGAAGCCATAGACGGCGGCGCGACCATGCGAGGCGTTGAAGCCGTCGGTGGACTCGGTGCGGATGCCGGCGCGGAGTTCGAGGTTTGGCGGCACTTTGACGGTGTCTTCGAGGTAACCGGCGACGAAGGTGCTGCGCCAGCCCAGCTCGGTGGTCTGGGGGACGTAGGTGAAGGTCTTGATGGTGCCCTGAAGGAAGGTGGTGAGCGAGGCGAAGCTGGCCTGGCCGTACTGGTCCTGGGCGAGGTTGTCGTTGGATTCGAAGAACTGGAGCCAGCCGCCGGCCTCGATCTGCTGCTTGCCGCGGGTGTAGAAGATGTGGTCGTCGAAGGTGAAGAGGTTGCGCGTGGTGCCGTTGTTGGAGCCGACGTTGGCGCCGGCGGTGGTGATGGCGGAGGCGCCATTGGAGGCGGTCGAGCCGGCGATGACGACTGCGCCGGTGGGCTTGCCGGGGAGGAAGGTGGGAGTGACGGCCTGGATCGCAGACGGGAACCGAGCCGAGGAAGTAGAAGTTGGCGCGGGAGAAGCCGGCGCGGGCGGTGTTGAGCAGGCTGGGCGAGAAGACATGCTGCTCCTGCATGCTCGCAGACCTGCTCGCGCAGGCTCTCGTTGACCAGCGAGAGGGGATCCTGGGTGGGGGTGTTGGCGACGGAGTCGTCGATGGTGAAGACGGCGAAGAGGAGGTCGTTGGGGGTGAGGTTGGCGTCGAAGCGGGCGGTGCCGAAGTCTTCGCGGATGTGCTGCGGGGCGCTGGAGAAGGCCTCGGCGATGCCGGTGGGCATGCCGGTGGCGGTGAGAAGCTCAGGGCCGTTCTGCAACGGGCCAGAGGTTGAGCAGCCCGGCGACGCCGGAGCCGAGGGCGACGGGCGTGAGGACGCCGGTGGTGGCATTGGGCACAAGGCCGTTGCGGGCGTTGTTGTCGGGGACGAGGGTGACGTCGGTGACGCCGAGGTTCTGGCGGTAGCCCTCATAGTTGGCGAAGAGGAAGAGCTTGTCTTTGCTTGATGGGGCCGCCGAGCGACGCGCCGAAGTTGTTGCGCTGGAACTCGGGGATGCGGCGCGGGGTCGAAGTAGTTGCGGGCGTCGAAGAAGGAGTTGCGCAGGAACTCGTAGGCGGAGCCGTGGAGGGTGTTGGTGCCGGAGGCGGTGACGATGGAGACCTGCGCGCCCTGGCGCTTGCCGTAGGCGGCGGAGTAGGTGTCGGTGATGACGTTGAACTCGCGGACCGCCTCGACGCCGAGCAATTGGCCTGACGTTCCGCCGGGGGTGACGTTGATGAGGGATGCGCCGGTGTACTCGACGCCGTTGAGGAGGTAGAGATTGTCCTGCGGGCGGCGGCCGGAGACGGCGAACATGTTGCCGACGGAGGAGTTCGAGGTGCCGATGGAGCCGGAGCGCTGGGCGGTGTAGTTGACGGTCGCGGGGTTGAGGGTGATGAGCTGGTCGTAGCTGCGGCCGTTGAGGGGCAGCTCCTTGACCTGGCGGGCGTCGACCAGGCCGGCGATCTGCTGGGTGGAGATGTTGACGATCGGCGGGCTCGTCCTTGACGGTGACGGTTTGGGCGACGCCGCCGAGCGGTGAGAGTGAGGTTGACGAGTCTGGGACTGGCCGACGGAGAGCGGGATGCCGGTGCGGGTCTGGTCGCTGAAGCCGGCGGCATTGACGGTGACGGTGTAGGTGCCGACGGGGATGGAGGGCGCGGAGTAGCGGCCGTCGGGGCCGGTGGTGAGATGGCGCTCGTTGCCGGTCTCGTCGTTGTGGACGAGGACGGCGGCGTTGGCGATGGCGGCGCCGGTGGGGTCGGTGACGGTGCCGGAGATGGTGCCGCCGACGACCTGTGCGTGTGCGGTAAGGGCAGGGAAGAGGGCGAAGAGGCCTGCGATAAGGACGGCGACGAGTGACAAGGACGTGCGGGTGGTGCGGTTCATGCGATTCTCCTGTGAGATGAGCGGCGCGCGATTTGCGGCCGGCGATTGCTGAAATTTTGGGGATGGAGGGGTTGCGGCGCGTTCTCGCTAGAGGCGACAACAGCTGGGTGCGGAATTGCGGCAGCAGGGTGAAGCACATCCCTCCGCTCCGCTGCGGGATGACAAAAAGACGGGGCTGCGGGATGACAAAAAGACGGGGGTCATCGGGCGACTCCGTGGTTGTAGCTCCAGTAGACGAGGCCGAGGGTGAGGACGGCGATGAAGATCTCGCCGAGGATGCCGACGACGAGCGGACGCCAGCCCTGGCCGACGAGGTCGTGCAGGTTGGTGCGCAGGCCGACGCCGGCGAACGCAGGAAGGAAGGCCCAGCGGGAGAGGTTGGAGAGGCTGGTGAGTTGCCCGCGGGTGAAGAAGCCGGCGGTCGCAAGGATAGAGATGGCGAGGAAGCCGAGGATGAACTTGGGGAACTTCTGCCAGAGGAAGAGGCCTTTGTTGGCGACATGGGCGGCCTGGCCCTTCGAGGCCCAGTAGACCGCGTAGCCGAGGACGACGAAGCCGATGAAGGAGGAGCGCGCGGTCTTGGCGAGGACGGCCAAGCGGCCGGCCTCCTGCCCGTAGAGCTGCGCCGGTGACGACGGATTCGGCGGTGTTGTCGACGGCGAGGCCGGCCCACATGCCATAGGCCTGCTGGCCCATGTGGAGCAGATGGCCGATGGCGGGGAAGGTGAAGAGCGCGATGGCGCCGAGGGTGAGGATGGCGGCGATGGCGGTGGAGGTGTCTTCCTCCTCGGGCTCGATGGCTCCCTGCGCGGCCATGATGGCGGTGACGCCGCAGATGCAGGAGCCGATGGCGAGCAGGCTGGTGAGCTTGGGCGGCAGGCGGAAGATGCGGCCGAGCAGCGTCATCACGGAGAGAGAGAGGATGAGCTCGACGGCGACCAGCAGGAGCGAGAGGCCGCCGATGTGCAGGACGTCCTGCAGCAGGAAGCGCGCGCCGACGAGGACGATGCCGAGCTTGAGCCAGAGCTCGTAGGTGGCGACGCCGGGGCGGAAGATGCGAGCGACGCCGAAGGAGTTGGAGATGATGAGGCCGAGGATGATGGCCCAGAGGACGTACTCGATCTGGGCAGGAGGTGATGTCGGTGCGAGGAGGTGAAGGCGTTCGAGCAGCTTGCCGAGCAGGCCGATGGCGAAGAGCAGAGCGACGCCGGGCAGGAGGCCGAGGAGGGTCGCGGGGGTGCGCGGGAGCGCGGTCTCCGCGAGGCTCTGTGGCTTGTCGGCGGCTGGGTGCATGGGAGTCGGGATCGGGATGGTCTGGGTCGACATGGTGCGGAGTCGGGCGTGGCCGCAGGGCGGGCCAACGCGCGAATAGGCGCCTCGTTTAGAAGCTGATCTGGTGGATGACGCCGAAGCGGATGAGCGCGGCCAGGGCGAGCGCGATGCCGATGGCGAGCAGGTCGACGTTGATGGGCAGGCGAAGGCTGGAGTGCGGCTGCGCGGGACGGTTTGTATTCGGGGTTGCCATGATGCTCCTTCGGATACTTCGGTTGCTGAATCCGGTTTCGGCCCGCGCGCAGTAAAAAACCCACCTATCGCGCTTTGCGCTGATACGTGGGCTCCTGAATTTCTAAGGCTTGCTGTGTTTCTAAATTCGCCTAGGAGAGGGATGACCAGCGCAGCAGCGTGCGCTTGCCCATACAACAGAGGCAACAGCTACATACAGGCGGCGATGCACAACTTTCCCATCTGATTCAAGTATACGGTTTTCGCGGCGGGGATGTCAAGGGCGGTGGGACATGCGCGAATTTCAGGGGGGTTAAAGAGGAAACCCACGCAGCGCGGTGGGGGCTGTTGCGTGGGTATTCCGGTAAAGCAACGAAGTGGGTGGACTTCGTTGTGACCGACTCAACCCGAAGGGAGTCTTGCCACTCACTTAGAGTAGAGACAATTGGGTTTGGAGTCAAGGGCTGGTGGTGGAAAAAATGGGGTGTTAACTCTCCAGATTCGGGAAGGGAAGGGGGCAGGCAGGCCCTGCGTGGCTGGTGGCCTTTCGCCGGTTTTCCGAGGTGTGGGTCGGGGTTGGGGTCGCGTTGTTGTTCGCGGTTGTCTGGCCGGAGGCGGATGGGTCGGCGGTGAAGTAAAGGCAATGGCTGCGGCTGTACCCTGAAATTGGCGCTACAGAGACGGAAGGCATCAGCTTGGCCCAGCGTAACTTTTCGGCGGACCGCCAAAGCCGGGTGACGAACGAATTGGAGAGAGCATTACCCCATCTGGGGTTATTCTTGGGCTGAATACTCCCGCAGTGAGGTCTCGGCCGAGAGAACGGAATGCGATGCGCTTTTCCCGAATATCGCGTCGTTTGGCTTCGTTTTCGAACCAATTGAAAAGCCACCGACCGCTGTCCACGGCCTTCTGGGCCTTTCCATGCTCGCCAGGGCCTATCCTGTAGCCACCGTGTACGATCTTGTGCCTAAGATCACGTGTCTCCTTGAGTGTCTTGAGCGATGTCGTAGGTGCATTGCGGCCTGTTAGCTTCTGGTAGCTCTTGACCCGTTCATCAAAGCGCATTCTCGTGTCTTTCAGAAACTTCTCCGCTGCTGCCTTTCCGCTGGCTGCCTCGAAGGCTTTTCCAGCGACGGCCTCTACGATTACTTCGATTGCCGTCGTGACTCGCCGGACTGCCCCGGAGTAATCTCCTCTCTCCATGAGATGGAGTGCGTCCAGCAATTCAAATTCGCCAGCGGTCGCGACGAGTGAAATTTGACCTCGAAGGTCATCTGCATCGATGAGTTTGTATACCTCCCCCTCATGTGGCATATCAATGGACTTAAATACAACAGGTTTGTCATCCCAATCTCTATAGCCGACAAGCGTGGAGGTTTTTGAGTGCCCATCTCTTTCGACGCACCAATGCGGTACGTCCCAAGGAGATACTTCAAAAGCGAAGTAGTCGTAGGTGGAAAGACGGTACGCTCTTATTAGCGCGTTGATGACCGGAATGTGCGCTCTGCAGAGTTCCGAAAAATATAATCTTGCTTCGTTCACCCGGGGTATTTCTCCTTCGCCCGCGGCTGTCCAGACGTCCTCATTGCACCTGCTCTCCACTTTCAGGTAGGTTTTACACTTCCGCCACATATATGGCCCGCCGGGGTGTATGGCCATCGCTTCTTTGACCGCCGGGGGTAGATCTTCATGTTTCTTGCGAGGACCGCAATAGCCCACCGACATCAGAGAGTCGGTACACTCCCCGAAGAAAAGCTGGTAGTAGTTATCGTGGATGGATACTTGGAATTCGTGGCCTTCATATGTAACGGGCATTGCCGTGTTGTCCACCATGAGCCAAAACGGAAGCTCGGTCCAAAGGCGAACTTTGATCCAAGGCGCATCCCAGTTCAGCCGGTCTCCAATTGTGTAGTGTTCGGGAATGTGAATGGTGGCGCTTGGAACTTTTTCCGCTCCCAGCGTTTTCGGCGATGTCACACGAACCTCCGTACTTCCGCCACTGAGACATTGTATTGCGGGTCGTGACGAAATATCCGGAAACGCCCGGTCATCCGTTAGAGCCTGCAGATGAGAAGTTCGCGTTCGTAGATCATCTCGGCGGGGAGGTGGTCGTGGAGGGCGATGAAGAGTTCTTCGTGGTCCATGACCTCGTGCTTCCAGGCGGCGGGATCGACCTGCTGGAGCTGGGCAAAGATCGCCCGCAGCTCCGAGGCCGGTAAGCCGGTGCCGTCCCAGTGGATGTCCTTGAAGTAGGGGATCCAGCCGATGGGGGTCTCCTTGCCCTGGGCGCGGCCGCGGACGCGGTCGACGATCCATTTGAGGACGCGCATGTTTTCCGAGTAGCCGGGCCAGAGGAAGTGGCCTGCGTCATCTTTGCGGAACCAGTTGACGTGGAAGATGCGCGGCGTGGCGGAGAGCGAGCGCTGCATGCGGATCCAGTGACGGAAGTAGTCGCCCATGTGGTAGCCGCAGAAGGGGAGCATGGCCATGGGGTCGCGGCGGACCTTGCCCTGCGTGCCCCCGGCGGCGGCGGTGGTCTCCGAGCCCATGGTGGCGCCCATGTAGACGCCGGCGGACCAGTTGAATGCCTGGTAGACGAGGGGGATGGTGCTGGCGCGGCGGCCGCCGAAGAGGATGGCGGAGATGGGGACGCCGTTGGGGTTCTCCCAGTCGGGATCGATGGAGGGGCACTGCGCGGCGGGGGCGGTGAAGCGGCCGTTGGGGTGGGCGGCGGGGGTTTTGCTGGTCTGGGCGTCCAGGGCTGGCCGCGCCAGTCGATGAGGCGGGCGGGGGGGGTGTCGGTCATGCCCTCCCACCAGATGCCGCCGTCGGGCTTGCCGTCCTTGCCGACGGTGAGGGCGACGTTGGTGAAGATGGTGTTGCGGCTGAGCGTGGCCATGGCGTTGGGGTTGGTCTTGGCGGAGGTGCCGGGGGCGACGCCGAAGAAGCCGGACTCGGGGTTGATGGCGCGGAGCTGGCCGGTGGCAGTCCGGCTTGATCCAGGCGATGTCGTCGCCGACGGTGCTGACCTTCCAGCCTTCGAAGCCGGCGGGCGGGATGAGCATGGCGAAGTTGGTCTTGCCGCAGGCGGAGGGGAAGGCGGCGGCGACGTAGGTTTTTTCGGTGCGGCCGGTGGCGTCGGGTGGGGATTCGACGCCGAGGATGAGCATGTGCTCGGCCATCCAGCCCTCGTCGCGGGCGATGTTGGAGGCGATGCGCAGGGCGAAGCATTTCTTGCCGAGGAGCGCGTTGCCGCCGTAGCCGGAGCCGTAGCTCCAGATCTCGCGGGTCTCGGGGAAGTGGACGATGTATTTTTCGTCGTTGCAGGGCCAGGGGACGTCCTTCTGGCCGGGCGCGAGGGGCGCGCCGACGGAGTGCATGCAGGGGACGACGCGCTTGGTGTCGCGGTCGATCTCGGCGAAGACCGGCGCGCCGATGCGGGCCATGATGCGCATGTTGACGACGACGTAGGGGGAGTCGGTGAGCTGGACGCCGATCTGCGACATGGGCGAGCCGATGGGGCCCATCGAGAAGGGAAGGACGTACATGGTGCGGCCGCGCATGGCGCCCTTGAAGATGGCCTTGAGCTTGCGTGCGCATGACGAAGGGGTCTTCCCAGTTGTTGGTGGGGCCGGCGTTGTCTTTGGAGAGGGAGCAGATGAAGGTGCGGTCTTCGACGCGGGCGACGTCGGTGGGGGCGGAGCGGGCGTAGAAGCAGCCGGGCCATTTTTTTTCGTCGAGGGGGAAGAAGGTGCCGGCTTCGACGAGCTGTGTCGCAGAGGCGGTCGTATTCGGCCTGCGAGCCGTCGACCCAGTGGATGCGCGCGGGCTGGGTGAGGTCGGCCATCTTCTCGACCCAGCGGATGAGGTGCCGGTTGGTGGTGGGCGGCGCGGCGGCTTTGGCAGCTTTAGTGGGCATCAGTTGGGCGGGAGATTCCTTCAGGTTCAAGTCTTCGCTTTGGGCGATGGGCTGTCAACTCTTGCGAGCTGGCAGCGACTAGAATTGGCAGTTGAAGCAGTGAGGAGCGAATACGAATGTCAGCAGGACAGAGTGGAGTTCCGCAGGGGCCGCAGCCTTTGCCGGGTGTGGCGCATGTGGTGGCGGTGGGCAGCGGCAAGGGCGGCGTGGGGAAGACGACGGTCGCGGTGAACCTGGCGGTGGCGCTGGCGAAGCTGGGGCATCGCGTGGGGCTGATCGATGCGGACATCTATGGGCCGAATGTGCCGATGATGATGGGGGCGACGCGGCAGCCGAGCATTGTTGGCGAGAACAGGATTGAGCCGCTGATGGCGCATGGGGTGAAGTTTATCTCGGTGGGGCTGATCTCGCCGGGCGACAAGCCGATGGTGATGCGCGGGCCGATGCTGCACCAGATCATCCGGCAGTTTCTGCAGCAGGTGGAGTGGGGCGAGCTGGATTTTCTGATTGTGGACCTGCCGCCGGGGACGGGCGATGTGGTGATCTCGCTGGTGCAGACGGTGCCGCTGACGGGGGCGGTGGTGGTGTCGACGCCGAGCGATGTGAGTCTGCAGGATGCGCGCAAGGCGCTGGAGATGTTCCACCAGGTGAAGGTGGAGGTGATTGGGATGGTGGAGAACATGAGCCACTTCACCTGCCCGCACTGCCAGCAGGTGATCGATATCTTTTCGAGCGGCGGGGCGGAGCGGACGGCGGCGCAGTACGGGCTGGAGTTTCTGGGGTCGGTGGAGCTGGATCCGGCGATCCGGTCGGGCGGCGACCGGGGGCTGCCGGTGACGCTGGCGGGCGCGGAGAGTGTGGTGGCGAAGCCGTTCTTCGAGATGGCGCGGAAGGTGGCGGCGCGGGCGCAGGAGATCGCGGGGGCGAGTGAGGAGATATCTGGAGATTAGCTAGCGTGAGGAGCGCGACTGCCAGATCTTCGACTGGACTGGCGTATGGGCGGGGCTTGACGGGTGGAATAAACTGGTATATAGAGGTGGTACGGATGGCGGAGGCGAGAGCGGATTACGGCGCGGCAGCGGGCGATCCTGACGGCCATCGTCGAGAGCTATATTGAGACGGGCGAGCCGGTGGGTTCGGGGACGATTGCGGGGACGATTGCGCGGGTGCATGGCGGGCGGCGGGGCGGGCTGGCGCGGGTTGAGTCCGGCGACGGTGCGCAACGAGATGGCGGAGCTGGCGAATGAGGGGCTGCTGGAGCAGCCGCATACCTCGGCGGGGCGGGTGCCGACGGCGCGGGCGTTCCGGATGTATGTGGAGCGGTTGAGCGGTGGTGCGGGATGGCCGGGCGTGGGCCGGAGTGCGGAGTCGCGCGGTTGCAGATTGAGAGTCGCAGATCGATTCGAGCTTTGCGGGGGTGTCGGGGACGCAGGCGATGCTGGAGCGGACGAGCCATGTGCTGGCGACGGTATCGAGCGGCGTGGGCGTGGCGGTGGCGATGGTGGCGGGCGGCGACACGCTGGAGCATGTGCATTTTTCGCGGCTGGCGCAAGGGGCGGGTGCTGGCGGTGGTGGTGACGCAGTTCGGGGCTGGTGCGCGACCGGGTGCTGGCGATGGACGGGCGGAGTAGATCTGACGACGCGGGAGCTGGAGGCGGCGGCGAATTTTCTGAATGAGCACTTCCGCGGATGGAGCATCGAGCGGGTGCGGGCGGAGATTGGCCGGCTGGTGGAGCGGGAGCGCAGCGAGTATCAGCGGCTGCTGGGCTCGGTGGAGCAGCTGTGGGCGGGCGCGGTGCCGGAGGGCGGCGCGGGCGTGCGGACGGTGTATGTGGAGGGCGTGGCGAACCTGCTGGGCGAGCGGGCGGTGGGCAGCGCGGAGGACATGGCGCGGCTGCGCGAGGTGCTGGCGGCGCTGGAGGCGAAGCAGCGGCTGGTGGAGCTGCTGGATGCGTATATCGATGCGAAGCAGGAGTCGGTGCGGGTGATCTTCGACCTGGAGGAGCATGCGCCGGAGATGGCGGGGCTGGTGCTGATTGCGGCGCCGGCGCGGATGGCGGGCGAGGGGCGGGGGACGGTGGGCGTGATTGGGCCGAAGCGGATCCATTACGAGAACACGATGAATGCGGTGAGTTATATCGCGCAGGTGTTTGAGCGGATGCTGCATCCGAATGCGTGAGAGCAGTTGTGTTGACCGCTACGGTCAGAATGACGGAGCGGAACAAGATGGAGGAGTGGACGGTAGGATGACAGAAGGAGACGATTGTGCAGGGAGTCGAGGAGACCGAGTTGAAGGACAGAGGGATGGAAGCACCGGGGACAGAAGGAAGCGGAGCCGGTGGCATGACGCGGCGGAGGCGACCGGGGCGCAGACGGTGGAGGCTGGCGGTGAGGGCGGCGATCCGGCAGGTGGCGCTGAAGGCGGAGCTGGAGCAGGTGCGCGGCGAGCGGGACCAGTTGCTGGACCGGCTGGCGCGGCTGCAGGCGGAGTTTGAGAACACGCGCAGGCGCGAGGCGAAGGAGCGCGCGGACCTGCGGGACTATGCGGTGCAGGGTGCGGTTGAGCCGTTTCTGGGCGTGATGGACAACTTCCAGCTGGCGCTGAAGTCGGAGGGATCGCTGGAGCAGTTGCGCGGCGGGGTGGAGCTGATCCTGAAGCAGATGGAGGAGGCGCTGAAGGGGCTGAATGTGCAGCCGGTGGAGACGGTGGGGACGCAGTTCGACCCGCGGGTCCACGAGGCGCTGGGCAGCATGGAGACGGCGGAGTATCCCGACCACCAGGTGCTGGAGGAGATGCGGCGCGGGTACAAGATTCGCGACAAGCTGCTGCGGCCGGCGCTGGTGAGGATTGCGAGCAATACGGCAGTGGTGAGTGATTAGTGGCTAGGGGGCAGTAAGAACAAGAGCAGAGGCAAGGACAACGGCAGAGGCTAGGGCAGCGGCAGGGCTGTGGGATTTGGAGTTGATTAAGAGAGATGAGTGCGACGGCAAACGTGACTAAGGCTGATTATTACGAGGTGTTGCAGGTTTCGCGCGAGGCGAGCGACCAGGAGCTGAAGACCAGCTACCGCAAGCTGGCGATGCAGTATCATCCGGACCGCAATCCGAACAATCCGGAGGCGGAGGAGCAGTTCAAGGCGTGCAGCGAGGCGTACCAGGTGCTGAGCGATCCGGAGAAGCGCGCGGCCTACGACCGCTACGGCCATGCGGCGTTCCAGGGCGGGCGGCGGGGGCAATCCGTTTGCGGGGGCGGGATTCCAGGGAGATCTGGGGGACATCTTCGGCGATCTGTTCGGCGAGATGTTCAACATGGGCGGGGGGCGCAGGGCCTCGCGGGTGCAGCGCGGGCGCGACCTGCGCTACGACCTGACGCTGGAGTTCGAAGAGGCGGTCTTCGGCGTGGAGAAGGAGATCAGCATCCGGCGGCTGGAGGCGTGCGAGGACTGCCGCGGACACGGGCACGCGCGAACGGCAAGGCCCCGGCGACCTGCACGCAGTGCGCGGGACGCGGGCAGGTGCGGTTCCAGCAGGGGTTCTTCTCGGTGGCGAAGACCTGTTCGCGATGCAGTGGGACGGGCACGACGATTACCGATCCGTGCCCGCGGTGCCGCGGCGAGGGATTGCTGGCGAAGAAGCACGACGATTCTGGTGAAGGTGCCGGCGGGGGTCGAGCAGGACACGCGGATCCGCTATCAGGGCGAGGGCGAGGCGGGAAGGTTTGGCGGGCCCGGCGG
Organism: uncultured Acidobacteriaceae bacterium; assembly: GCA_963808025.1. Taxonomy (GTDB): domain Bacteria; phylum Acidobacteriota; class Terriglobia; order Terriglobales; family Acidobacteriaceae; genus Edaphobacter. The sequence goes on from CAWEEI010000003.1 coordinate 466,194, forward strand.
GCGATCTGTACGTGGTGCTGAGCGTGAAGGCGCACAAGTTCTTCGAGCGTGACGGCGACGATCTGCATTGCGTGATGCCGATCTCGTTTCCACAGGCGGCGCTGGGGACGGAGTTGCAGATTGAGACGCTGGAGGGGCCGGCGACGATCAGGATTCCGGAGGGGACGCAGAGCGGGCGTGAGTTCCGGCTGCGGGGCAAGGGCGTGCCGCACTTGAATGAGCACGGCAAGGGCGACCTGATTGTGGAGATCCGGGTGGCGACGCCGGCGAGGCTGAGCAAGGCGCAGCGGGAGCTGCTGCGGCAGTTGGGGGAGACGATGATGGTGGAGAATACGCCGACCAGCCGGGGCCTGATCTGCGAAGATGAAGGACATCTTTAGTTAAGGCAGTTGTGAGTTGGTAGTTGTGAGTGCTAGTTGAGGCTGAGGAGACGGGCGGGGTTGGCCTTGGACATCTGGTCGATCTCGCTTTGGGTGATACCTTGCTGGCGCAGGCCGGCGAAGAATAGCAGCAGGGCGTCGGGGTGGAGGGGATTGCCGGGCTGTCCCATGTCGGAGGAGAGGATGCAGTGTTCGGGGCCGACGGCGCGGATGGCCTTGGCGTAGTCGGCGAAGTCGAACTGCTTGTAGGGGCCGATGAGGCCGTTGTAGACGAACTCGATGTAGGCGCCCATGGCGGCGGCCTGCTGCATCTGCGGGATGGACATCGAGATGGGCGAGAGCATGGCGTGGGTTACGACCATGTGCGTGATGCTTTGCTTGCGCGCCTCGGCGATGAGCAGAAGGCCATCCTCGGCGGAGTTGTGGCCGGTGGCCATGATGAGGTTGTATTTGGCGATGGTGGCGATGACGGCTTTGGTCTCGGGGAGGAGCTCGCCGTTGTGGGAGACGGCGACGCAGGGGCGCTGGACTTTGGATGCGAGGACTGCGGCGCAGGTGTCGAAGGTTGCCATCCAGACGAACTTGCCGAGGTGGTCGGTGGTGAGGGCCATCTTCTCGACGGCGTCGGGGTTCATGCCGCCGACCGAGAGGTTGAGGTCGATGCCGCCGAAGATCTGGATGCCGGGAACGATCTTGTGGACGAGGTAGGCGGTGGAGGCGGTGGGCTCGTAGTGGTTCTTGAAGACGATGGCGCGCATACCGCGGCTTTGCGCGAGCCGGGCGAGGTCGATGGCGTCGATGCTGCGCGGGGTGGAGTCGGGGGCGACATGGACGTGGATGTCGATGACGCCGTCGAGTGGTTTAGATTGTGCGTGCAGGTGGGATGGAAGGAATGCGAGGCAGAGCAGGAGTGGGATTTGGGCGCGATTCATTGAGTGTCCCTGGAGGTGTGAAGTGCGGCGGCGATGGCGATGGCGGCGATGGCGGCGGTTTCGGCGCGGAGGATGCGTGGGCCGAGGGTGACGGGGGTCCAGGCGTGGGTGGTGAAGAGGGCCATCTCTTCGGGGGTCCAGCCGCCTTCGGGGCCGATGGATAAGGCTAGTTGCAGGTTGTCAGTTGCAGGTTGCAGGTTGGTGAGCGCGGTGGTGAGGGTGAGGGTTTGTTCGGTTTCGCTGAGGAGGATGCGGAGGGGGGCGGCTTTCGCCGGTGAGGGCGGCCGGGAGGGGGGTAGGGTCGGCGATCTCGGGGATGTCGGTGCGGCGGGATTGCTTGGAGGACTCGAGGGCGATGCGACGCCAGCGTTCGGCTCGTTTGGGCGCGGCGAGGGCGAGATGCTTTTCGGTGCGGCGGGCGAGGATGGGCGTGATGCGGGAGACGCCGAGTTCGGTGGCTTTTTCGATGGCCCACTCGAAGTGGTCGAACTTGAAGACGGCGAGCAGGAGGTGGATGGGCAGCGCGGCGTCCGCTTCGAGCTCTTCATGCAGGGTGAATTTGACTTCGGTATCGGAGACGGATGTGACCTCGGCGCGGTGGAGGAAGCCGTTGGCGACGACGTCGAAGATCTGGCCGGGCTGGGCGCGCAGTACGCGGGCGAGGTGCGCGGCCTGCTCGCCGGTGAGGGCGGCGTGGGTCGGGTGGCCGGTTTGGGGAGACCAGGTGTCGGCGATGAAGCGGCGGCGCATAAGGCGGTTGGCAGTTGCAGGTTGCAGGTTGTCGGTAAAGGCAAAAGCAAAGGCAAGGGCTTAGGACTTGGGGATGGTTACGGTGAGGTCGCCCTGGGAGTAGGTGGTGATGGTGACGGTGGCGGAGGTGCGCTTGTCCCAGGTGGCCTGATCGACGGGGAAGTGGAGGAGGACCATGCCTTCGGCGTGGTCGTTGGGCTGGATGGCGGTCTCGCGCAGCAGCGGCGGACTGGCCAACGGCTTGAGCTGGGGGAAGGTGGTGTAGAGGTTGTCGAAGTCGTTCTTCTCGATGGCGCTGGTGTCGTCCTCGCCGTCGTGGGTGGTGAGGGTGCCGGTGATGTCCTTGATGAAGAGTGGGAGTTTGAGCTTGTCGTCGATGCGGACGGTGGTGAGGACGTAGAGGTCGTCCTGTGCCGCAGTCTGAGCGCCGACCAGCTGGCTGCCTGACCGGAAGGCGGTGTGAATGGGGACGACGGCGGTGTGGGTGACGGTGAGGTCGGCGATGCGATGCGGGGTGAACTTGTAGATGAGTCCGGCGGCGATGCCGACGATGACGAGGACGATGAGCCCCGGGACGAGGTAGTTGCGGCGTTCGGACTGGGAGAAGGTGAGTTCGGCCATCGAGCGTAAGCATAGCAGGAGGGCGGGTGCCAGGGGCCAGTGGTTAGAGACTAGCGGCTAGAGGTGGGAGGGGTGGCGTCCGGCAGGACGGGCGGGACATATTGCCAGTCCTTGTTGACGAGGTACTCGTCCATGAGGACGGCGATGAGGGCGGCGGTAGGGACGGCGACGAGGGCGCCGGCGACTCCGGCGAGTTCGGTGCCGGCGAGCAGGGAGATGATGACGGTGAGGCCCATGAGGTCGACGCTGGAGCGCATGATGCGCGGGATGAGGTAGGCGTTCTCGATGTTGACGTAGACGAGATAGAAGAGGAAGACGCCGGCCATCTTGGTCCAGGAGTCGAGCGCGGCGACGCCGCCGACGAGCAGGATGGTGACGACTCCGCCGGCGATGGGGATGATGTTCATAAGGCCCATGAGGACGCCGAGCAGGAAGAAGTAGCGGACGTGCAGGAGGCCGAAGACGATGGTGCTGCAGACGCCGAGGATGAGCATCAGGAGGCCCTGGCCGAGCAGCCACTTGCTCATGCGGATCTCGGCCTTCTCAAGGGTGACGGCGAGGCGGAGGCGGCTATCGATGGAGAGAAGGGACATGAACCACTGGTAGGCGTGGTCGCCTTCGAGCATGAAGTAGATGCAGAGGATGAAGGCGGTGAGGATGTCGAAGATGCGCGACGAGCCAGTCGGGGAAGGAGGCGAAGAGGTAACCGGCGGTGGCGGAGAGGGCGCCCTCGGCCTTGTCGGCGAGGGAGGCGACGCCGAGCTTATCGGCGAGGGGAAGGCGTTTGAGGCGGGCGACGATGACGGGGATGCGCGCGGGCAGGTCGGCGGCGAACTGGTGCAGGTCGCGGATGACGGGCGGGAGGCCGACAACAAAAAACAGCGCAAGAGCGAGAAAGACCATGGTGAAGAGAAGCGCGATGGCCAGTCCACGGGAGAAGTGGCGTCTGCCGCGCAGCTCCCAGAGCATGATGCTGTTGACGACCGGGGTGAGCACGACGGCGAAGAGCGCGCTGACGTAGATCAGCACGAGGACGTCGCGCAGCTGCCAGGCGAGCGCGAGCACGAGCAGGATGGCGAAGGCGAAGAGGATGTGGCCGCGGATGGCGTTGCGGTCGGTCTCGGCCGGGGTGGGTGTGATGGTCAGGGTTCGCTCCGAGGTGCTTCAAGAAGGACAAAGCTTAACACGGATGTCACGGATAGAAACACGGATCAGGTACGAATCAATTATGGATGAAATATAAGGTCAGCGGCGAGGTGACCGGACGAGGCCGTCGAGGAGCGCGGAGACGGTCTCCTCGGGGGTGAGGTTGGCGGTTGTGATGGTGAGGCGGGCGAGGCGGCGGTAGATGGGCTGGCGGGCGAGGAAGCGGGCTTCGGCGACGGCGGGGTCGGCGAGGACGGGACGGGCTTGCGGGGTCGGCGGGTGCCGGGGTTGAGGGCCTGCAGCATGCAGCGGTCGAAGAGGGTGGGGAAGGGCGCGTCGAGGAAGATGGTGGAGGTGGCGGGGGTCTGTTCGAGGAGCAGGCGGTTGGTGAGGACCTCGGGGGTGCCTCCGCCGAGGGCGAGGACGACGTTGCTGCGGCCGAGGGCGGAGGCGAGGGCGGCGGATTCAAGCTGGCGGAAGCGGGGCTCGCCGTGGGCGGCGAAGATGGAGGGGACGGTGAGGCCGGTGCGGGCTTCGATGTAGGCGTCGAGGTCGAGGAAGTCCCAGCCGAGGCGCTGGGCGAGCAGGCGGCCGATGGTGGTCTTGCCGGCGCCCATGAAGCCGGTGAGGACGAGGCGGCGGAGGTGGGCGGGGGCGGTGGTGGCTGAGTGTGGGGTTCGGCGGTGGCTTGGACGTTCATGACTGCTCCTTGATTTCGTAAAAACGCGAAGCAGTTCGACTTCGAATGTTGTCTGATACACAAAACAAAGCCGCGACCTTTGTGGGTCGCGGCTCAGTGGAATTGGCGGATGCTGTGGTTCGATCTTGTTTTATCGATTCAGAGCTGCACGCAAGTCCGACTGACCCGCTCCCTGCCAGTAAAAGCAGGGGTAGGTAAAGTAGCCGAACTGGATCGAGCGCATATTCATCCTGATTGAAAGACTACTCCGGGCAGGTTTTGGTTGCAAGTTATTTGTTTGATGCGAGTAATTAATCGAGCTCCTTGATCTCGTCCTTGTCGGCGGGGAGGACGGCCTCTTCGCGGAGTTTGCATTGGATGTTGGTCCAGACCTTGTCGCTGGGGTCTCCGACGGGTTCGAAGAGGCTGCGGGCGGTCTCGGCGATGGTTTCGAGGTCGCGGACGAGGGCGGCGCAGTCGGGATGGCGGGCGAGGAACTTCTGCAGGCGGGGATCCTGGCTGACCTTGCCGTTGCCGGTTGGCGAAGAGGTCGGGCAGATAGTTTTCGAACTCCTCGGGCTTGAGGGTGTCGAAGTCGATGTTGTGCGGCAGGGTCATTTCGCGGCCTCCGGCGATGCGTCTGGCTGGAGGCGGAGGCCGCCGTTGCGCAGCAGTTCGCGGAGCTTGAGCCGGGCCTTGTGCAGTTGGGACTTGCTGTTGCCGGTGGAGCAGTCGAGCATGGTGGCGATCTCGTTGTGCTCGAAGCCTTCGACATCGTGCAGGACGAAGACCATGCGGTAGCCGGGGGGAAGCGAGGCGACGGCGCGCTCCAGGGAGACGCGGTCGACCGAACCGGTGAGCACGGGGTCGCGGCTGCCGAAGTCGCGCCTGGGCGCGTCTTCCTCGGAGGGGTTGATGGTCTCTTCGAGGGAGACGAGGTTGAGGCCCTTCTTGCGCAGGTGCATGAGGACGAGGTTGACGGTGAGGCGATGCAGCCAGGTGGAGAAGGCGGACTCGCCGCGGAAGCTGCCGATCTTGCGGAAGAGGTGGAGGAAGGCCTCCTGGGTCATGTCCTCGGCCTCGGAGACGTTGCCCAACATGCGCAGGCAGAGGGTGTAGACGCGGCGCTTGTGCAGGTTGTAGAGCTTGGAGAAGGCCTCGGCGTCGCCGTTCTTTGCGGCCTCGATGGCCTCGGCCTCCCCGGCGATGGGCGGATTGCGCTTGAACAGCCCAGGGTTGGGTTTTGCGGGTGGTGCTTGCGTCATCAGCTGGCCTTCACTGTTCATTTGGATGTGTGGCTCCGGGGTTGAGGTCGCCCAGACTCGCGCCTGTCTCCAGCTTATACGCATGTACCGGAATTCCATCCGGCGAGACAGGTGCGGCTGGAGTTGCTCAACTAAGAGGTTGGAGGTTGGGAGAGAGGTAAAGGTTGTGCCAGTCGAGGGAGATCGGGGCGGGCGGAGGGGGTGAGGGGTGTGTCTTTTAGGCACTCAGGCACCGACGAAGCGGGCGTAGAGGGAGCGGGCGACGGCGATGTCGGTGGTGCCCTGGATGAGGGCGCGGCCGTCGGGGAAGAGGGTGAGGGTGTGGGGGCCGCGGCGGAAGCGGAGCAGGAGATCGTTGGAGCGGAGGGCCTGGATGTCGGCGTGGGTCTGGAGGCGGGTTTTGAGGGCGGCGAGGTCGATGGGGCGGTGATGCTCGTGGATCTGGACGGAGTCGCGGCCGCAGAGGGTGATGTGGGGGCGGGCTGTGCCGGCGAGATGGGTGAAGATGCGCTGGCCGCAGACCTCGCAGTCGGGGCGGGGGGTGCTGGCGGCGATCTCGGACGTCTAGTTCCGTTGGGTGACCAGAGGTCGAAGGAGAGCAGGGTGCGGCGCATGAGGTGAGGCTGGCCGGTGAGGAGCTTGAGGGCTTCGGTGACCTGGATGGAGGCGGCGAGGTTGACGGCGGTGGAGAGGATGCCGGCGGTGTCGCAGGTGTCGGCGTTGCCGGAGGGTGGGGTGGGGAAGATGCAGGCGAGGCAGGCGGTGGGGGAAGTTGCAGGTTGTGAGGTTGTCGAGTTGTGAGGTTGAAAGCGGTGGGGAGGATGTTCATGGTGGCGGCGTAGGCGCCGATGGCGGCGGCGTAGATCCAGGGGATGGATTGCTGGACGGCGAAGTCGTTGAGCAGGTAGCGGGTCTCGAAGTTGTCGGTGGCGTCGAGGATGAGGTCGATGGGCGGGCTGGGTGCGGTTTGGTCAGCGTTGAATGTAAGCAGCTCGGCGATGTTTGCGGGGGTGAGGTCGGCGATGCGGGCGTGGACGGCGATGGTGGAGTTGAAGCGGGCGATGTGGCGGCGGGCGGCCTCGGCTTTGGGGAGGGAGTCGCGGGCGTCGGCCTCGTCGAAGAGGACCTGGCGCTGCAGGTTGGAGGGCTCGACGAAGTCGCGGTCGATGAGGGTGAGGGTGCCGACGCCGGCGCGGGCGAGCAGCGATGCGGAGGCTGCGCCGGTGGCGCCGCAGCCGACGATGGCGACGTGCGCGGAGGCGAGGCGCTGCTGGCCCACGATGCCGATGCCGGGGAAGAGGACCTGGCGCGAGTAGCGGTCCGGATCTGAAATGGGGCCGGCAATGGGTGCGGGGCCTTCGAGCGAGGCTGCCGGCGGTGCGGCGGCGTATTCGTCTAATCGCATCGTTGTTCGTAGTATAGGGATTGGGGGCGTTTGCAAGTCTCGCGAGGGGAAATATCGTTGCGGTTTGGATTGGATGTTGTAACCGAATACGCGGACCTGAATCCTTCGGGGGAGACGCCGGAGCGAGTGGTGCGAAGGGGCGCGGGCCCAGTGCTGCATCTGGCTGTGGCAGTGGTGTTGGGAGCGATGGGGGCGGGGGCGCAGTCGTTGCCGGGACCTCAACCGTCGCCGGTCGCACAGACAGGTGCTACCGCGGCTAAATCTTCGACCCCGGCGGCGGCGACGATTACCTCGAGCCCTGACGCGCAGGCGGCGGCGAAGACGCAGGCGACGAATGAGGCGAGGTCGCTGGGTGCGGCGAAGGCGGGGCTTGCCGCGTGGAAGGGACTGCGCGTGGAGAAGGTTGAGTTTGAGGGCGTGGTCTTCGATGCGAAGGACCCTCTGCCGCAACAGATTCCGCAGCGGGTGGGCGATCCGCTTGACCCGGCGAAGGTGGCGGCGAGCATACGGCAGCTGTTTGCGAGCGGACGGTATCGCGACATCCGGGTGGAAGGTACGCGCGAGGGCGATGGGGTGACGCTGGTGTTTGCGGGTACGCCGCAACTCTTTGTGGGGCGGGTGACGGTGCGATGGAGTGAAGGACGAGCGGCTGACGTCTTTGCTGGAGTATGCGACCAAGCTGCAGCCGGGGACGGATTTTACCGATGCGAGCGATTGCGGCAGGTACAGACGGGGTGAAGCAGACGCTGGCGACCAATGGATACTTCCAGCCGACGGTGACTGCCAAGGCGCAGGCGGACGATGCCGAACATTCAGGTGAATCCGACCTATACGGTGAATGTCGGGCCGCAGGCGAGGGTTGGCGGAGTTGCGATTGCAGGCGCGGACACAGGATTTACAGCGGATGAGTTCCGCAAGAAGGCGAAGCTGAAGAACGGCAAGGTAACGCGGGACACGGTGAGCAACGCGCTGACGCGGATCCGCTCACAGTACCAGAAGCGCGACCGGCTGGAGGCGACGGCGACCCTGGAGAAGCAGACGTACAACGCGCAGCGCAAGCAGGTGGATTACAACTTCAACGCCAATCAGGGGCCGCTGGTGAAGGTCGTCGTGGAGGGAGCCAAGCTCTCGAAGGGGCCGGTTGAAGCTGCTGGTGCCGATCTATCAGGAGGGGACGATCGACAACGACCTGCTGAACGAGGGGACGTTCAACATGCAGGATTTTCTCTTTCAGCAGGGCTACTTCGACGCGACGGTCTCGGTAAAGGTGGTGGGCGAGGGGACGGCCTCGGTGAGCGTGGTGTACGCGGTGGTGAAGGGGGCCAAGCACAAGGTGGGATCGGTGACGATTGTGGGCAACCACTACTTCGATACAGACCTGCTGAAGGAGCGGATGCAGGTGCAGAAGGCGGACGCCTATCTGCGCAATGGCCGCTACTCGCCGGCGTTGATGAAGGCGGACGTGGAGGCGATCCAGGCGCTATACCGCGCGAATGGGTTCAATCAGGCGACGATTACTCCTTCGGTGAAGGACATGGATACGTCGAAGTCACGGAGGGCAGTTGAAGGTTGCGCAGCTTGCGGTGGTGGTGACGATTGCGGAGGGGCCGCAGCAGAAGTTTGGGCCGGTGTTGCTGAGTGGGGTCGCGAGCGATCGGGTGAACGATGTCAGGGCGCTGATGAGCTCGCAGGAAGGTCAACCCTACTCGCTGATTACGCTCTCGGGCGATCGGGATGCGATCCTGAGCTACTACCTTAGCAAGGGTTTTGCGCAGGCCAGGGTCGAAGTAAAGCAGCAGTTGGATGGGGGCAATGGCGGGCGGATGGACGTTGCCCTGAACGTAACGGAGGGCGAACAGGTGTTTGTGGATCGGGTGCTGACCTCCGGGATCGTTCATACCAGACCGGCAGTGGTGAACAAGTGGGTGAAGGTCTTTGCGGGCGATCCATTGGACCAGAGCGCACTGCTCGATACCCAGCGCAGGCTCTACGACCTGGCGCTGTTCAATGAGGTAAACGCGGCGGTGCAAAATCCGGACGGGTATGATCCGCTGAAGAACGTGCTGCTGCAACTGACCGAGGCGCGGCGCTGGGACGTGACCTATGGGTTTGGGTTTGAGGCGGAGACGGGCAAGCCGCAGGAGGGTGTGATCAATCCGGCGTCGAGGATTCTGCTGGGGCTTTCGGCAGATGGAGCTTACTCGCAGAATGGAACGACGGGGGTCAGCCCACGGGTTTCGCTGGATGTGAGCCGGCTCGATCTGCGTGGGACAGACGAATCGCTGACTTTGCACGCGACGTACGGATTGCTGGAGGAGGTCGCAACGCTGACCTTCCAGAATCCCGCATCTCTTCGCGAGCCAGAAGCTGTCGAGCAGCGTGGAGGGCGGCTACTCGAATGTGCAGAACATCTCGACGTTCCAGGCGTCGACGCTGCAGGGGGACTATCGAATTACGCAGAAGGTGAAGAAGACGGACACGTTCATCTATAACTTCGAGTTTCGCCGGGTTGCGGTGAACCCGGCAACGTTGCAGGTGTCGGCGAACCTGATCCCGCAACTGTCGCAACCGGTACGGGTGGGTGGGCCGGGGATCACATGGTTTCACGATAAGCGCGATCCCAGCCCGCTGAATGCAAGCAAGGGATCGTATACGTCGGTGGACGAATTTTTCTCCTCTTCGAAGTTTGGCTCGGAGAGCAGCTTCAATCGGGTAGATGTGAGCAATTCGACCTACTACTCGTTCGGCAAGCGCAAGTATGTGTTGGCACGCAACACGCGGATGGGATTTGAGAATCCCTTCGGGCCAAACCCCAACACAGGCAGCACGAGTTGCGCGACGAATTTTACGAACAGTTCGGGAGGAGTGCAGGACCTGCTCGCAACCAACCCAAGCTGCAATGCGGTGCCTTTGCCGGAGCGGCTGTATGCAGGTGGGGCGACGTCGCATCGCGGGTTTCCCATCAACGGGGCGGGACCGCGCGATTTGCAGACGGGCTATCCGGTGGGCGGGAACGCGGTGTTTGTGAACACCACAGAGCTGCGTCTGCCGGCGCTGACGCTGCCATATCTGGGAGACAGCCTGAGCTTCGTGGTCTTCCACGATATGGGAAATGTGTTTACGAACATCTCGGACACGTTTCCCAGCCTTACGCGGTTTCGTCAGCCGAACCAGCAGACGTGCGCGAATGTGTCGAGCGCGTTTGGGGCGTGCAACTTCAATTACTATTCGCACGCGGTTGGCATGGGGCTGCGGTATAAGACGCCGGTGGGGCCGATTCGTGCCGATTTCAGTTACAACCTCAATCCTCCGGTCTATCCGGTGATCTATGACTTCAACGGGGCGCCGCCGTACGAGGGACAAGCGAGCCACTTCAACTTCTTCTTCAGCATTGGACAGGCCTTCTGACACATGAGTGCATTGAGACACAGACCGGTGAGAGAAGGCAGGCGATGGGCGGCCTTGGTGCTTGTGACCACGACGCTGGGGATTGCGGTGTGGTGCGGGGGTGTGTGTGAGAGCCAGGTGGTATCTACACCGGCCCAGAGCGCAGGTGCGCCGGCTGTTGCGGGGCAGAGTCGGGTGCCGCTGGATGGCGTGGTGGCGATTGTGAACGGCGACCTGATTTTGGAGAGCGATCTGGACGCGGAGGAGCGCATGGCGGCGTTTCAGCCGTTTCGCGACCAGACGGCGGTAACGCGAGAGCAGCTTGTCGACCGGCTGATCGACCGCGACCTGATCCTGCAGCAGTCGCAACTGCAAGCTGAGCCGGAGATCACGGACGCGGCGGTGGATGCGGAGCTGGCGGTGTTGCGCAAGAGCATCCCGGAGTGTGTTGCAGACCAATGCGAGACAGATGCGGGCTGGGAGAAGATTTGTCGCGGGGCAGGGTTTTACTCTGGAGGAGCTGCGAGACCGCTGGAGGCAGCGCATGGAGGTGTTGCGGTTTGTCGAGCAGCGCTTCCGCATGGGGATCCGGATCGCGCAGCCGGAGATCGATGAGTATTACCAGAAGACGCTGGCGCCCGGATATGAGAAGCAGGGGACGGAGCCGCCGCCGGAGGCTTCGGTCGCGGACCGCATTCAGGAGATATTGCTGCAGCAACAGGTGAACAGCCTGCTGGATGAATGGCTGAAGGCACTGCGGGCGCAGGGCAGCGTGCGCGTGCTTGGGGCCGAAAGTCCCGGGCCCGGAGAGGAGCAGCCATGAGCGAACTGGACGATGCATCCAGGCGCCTCCGCCGGCGGCCTGAAGCCGGTGAAGCGGCGGTCGCATCGCGTTGCACATCTCGCGCGGGGCGCCGTGTGGTTCATCGGAGGGCTGCTGGCGCTGGTGATCCTGGTGGTGGGGGGCTTCTGGTGGTACACGACGACGGAAGACTTTCAGCGGCGTGTCGGGCAGGAGATCGTTTCGGTGCTGGAGAGACGCGACGGGCGGGCGGGTCGAGGTGAGCGGCGTGAAGTTCAGCCTGTGGCACCTGGCGATCGAGGTGGATGGGCTGGTGATCCATGGGCTGGAAGGGCCGGGCGAGGCGCCGTATCTTTCGGCGGAGAAGATTGAGGTGCGGGTGAAGATCACCAGCTTCTTCGCGCATGCGACTGGCGACGGGGCTGGCGTCGCATGTGGGGCTGAACCTGCTGCGGATCGAGCATCCGCAGGTGCATCTGATCGTCGACAAGGACGGCAGGACAAACCAGCCGGCGCCGAAGCATGCGAGAACGAGCACCGAGCCGCTGCAGGACACGCTGCTCGATCTGCGTGCGAATGAGGTGGAGCTGGTGAATGGGGTTGCGCTGTTGAACGACCGCGCGATCCCGTTCGATCTGGCGGCGCGCGACCTGAATGCAGAAGTGAATTACCTGAGCGCGCCCGACCGCTATGGGATTGCGCTCGATCTGAGCGACCTGCGGACGAAGATGGGCGATGAGCCGGAGGCGCAGTCGCGACTGCGTCTGACCGCGGAACTGGGGCGCGACATTGCGATGCTGAAGTCGATGGAGTTCGATTCGGGCAAGTCCTCGGTGCTTCATGTGACGGGGACGCTGAATCATTTTGCACAGCCGGACTGGCAGACTGCGGTGAACGGGACGCTGGAGCTGCGACAGATATCGGTGCTGGCGGGGGTGGATGGGCCTGACGGCGGGGACGGTGGAGCTTGCGGTCAACGGCCATAGCTGCGAGGGCGCGCCGGCGGTGACGCAGACCGACGACCGCACTTCTGGCAGCTTCAGCATTCGGCCAAAGCCGGGGACGGCTGCAGCTCTGCCGAGTCCCGAGTGCAAGTCCGGCTATTTGTTTACAGGCGGAGCGAAGCTGCAGGACGTGGGTTACGAGAACCCATATGTGTGGCTGCGCGATGTGAGTGGCGGCGCGCAGTTGCACATTACACCGAGCGAGCTGCTGCTGACTTCGATGTCGGGGTATCTGCAGGGCGGCGGAAGCGCGACCGGTGAGCTGCGCATCGTGGACTGGCTGGGCGCGGCGCCGGGATGCAACGACGCCGGCGCGTAATCGCAAGGCTGCGCCGCATGCCTATCTGGTTGCGGCGGTGAATGCGATTCCGCTGCGCACGATTATGGAGGTGACGGAGACCGAATGCCTATGGCGATCTGGGGTTCGATACGGCGGTCACCGGGCCGGTGAAGGTGGAGTGGGGCGGGCCTGTGGAGAAGGTTGCCGACACCGTGATCGTCGATGGAGACCTCAAGTTCCGGCCCACGGGCGTCGTCGCGGAGGGGCGCGCTCAACAATGTGCCTATGACCGGTGAGGCGGTCGCCCATTACGACGGCAGGAGGGAGGTCGTGAACATCCAGCATGTGAGTCTGCAGACGCCCGGCTCTTCGACCGAGGCGAGTGGAGTGCTGGGGGTGAACGTGGGCGACCCGCTGACCAGCCTGAAGGCGGACATGACGGTGCGCGATCTGGGCGAGTTCGACCAGCTGCTACAAACCCTGGGGTTTGCGGCGAACGGCAAGAAGGGAACGGCGGCGATTCCTGTGGTGCTGCATGGCGGGCTGGTGTTTCACGGGACGGCGTCGGGTCGTATTGCCGATCTGGATTTGAAGGGCCATCTGCAGGGCACACAGATGGAGGTGAAGCTGGGAACGGAGCTGGATACGGAGATCGATTCGCTGGTTGCGGACGCAGAGTTTTCCTACGATGGCGGTTTGCTGGTGGCGAGTTCGACGATCAAACGCGGGGACGCGTTGCTGAACGTGGGCGGCAGCCTGAGGCCGCGCAAGGTGCTCTCGCGCAGAGGGGCCGCGACCTATCTTTGGGATGACGGAACCGCGGTTGAGGGGACGGTCAAGCTGGCCAATGCGCAGGTTGCCGATGTGTTGCAGATCGTAGGACAGCAGCAAAGAATTCCGGTGACGGGAACGATGACCACCAATGCGCATGTGACTGGGACGCTGGGCGACCTGAATGGGCAGGGCGCGATCTCGCTGATGAAGGGGATTGCATATGGAGAGCCGTACGACTCGGCGACGGCAGACCTTGCGGTGACCGGACAGGACTTTGAGGCCAGCCGGGTGTCGCTACAGATGCATGGGGCGCGGATTGCAGGCAGCGGCGGATACGACTTGGGGACGGAGCATCTGCATGGGCACATAGAGGGCGACAAACTTGTGCTCTCGAAGTTTCAGACGTTTGCCAAGGCGAGCCCGCAGACCGATGGGACGCTGACCCTTGTGGCTGATGCCAACGGGACGATGCAAGAGCCGGGATTGAAGGCGAGCGTGAAGGTTGCGGGCGTTACGGTGGGTGGCAAAGCGATTGGTTCGGTTGCCGCGGAGATGCATAGCGAGGGAGACACGCTGCTGTACACGGCGACGTCGGACCTGGTGGGCGCGAAGGTCGATGGTTCTGGACAGACGCAGCTTACGGGCGACTACGAGACGCAGGCGAAGGCCACCTTTGCGGGCTTCGATATTGGTACTGCGCTTGAGATATTTAGTCCGGGGACAGTGACGGCGCAGTCGTCGATCGGAGGGGTGGTTTCCGTGAGCGGGCCGCTGAAGAGGCCGATGGCATTGAGCGGCTCGGCGGAGCTGAACGACTTCGATGTGAAGCTACAGGGGGTCGAGCTGAAGAGCGCCGGACCGCTGCGGCTGGGACTGAAGAATGGGCTGGCCACACTCGATCAGGTACATATCACGGGGCAGGACACCGACCTTACCGCGAGCGGGACGGTGCAGGCATTTGGCGCGACGGGCGCAAACGGAGGAAAGCTGGATGTGAAGGCGAATGGGAGCGTGAGCGTGGCGCTTGCGCATACGTTCGACCCGGACATCCTCTCGAGCGGCAAGGTGGAGTTCACCATCGCGGCGGGAGGCGAGACGAGGAAGCCATCGTTGACCGGGCAGGTGAAGTTCGACAACGTCAACGCGGCGCTGGAGGGGATACCGAACGGGCTGAGTGCTCTGAATGGCACGCTGGCGTTCAACGAAGACCGGCTGGAGGTGACCAACCTGACGGCGACGACCGGTGGCGGTCAGTTGAAGATTGGCGGCTTCCTGGCCTACCAGAACGGCGTCTATGCGGATCTGACGGCCACGGGGGACCTGGTCCGCGTGCGGCTGTTTGGATTGAGCGCGACCGGCAACACGAGCTTGCGGTTGCAAGGCACTCCGCAGAGCCTGATGCTTTCGGGCAATGTATTGGTCACGCGTTTTGGGGTGGGGCCAACGGTGGACTTCGCGGCGTTCTCCTCCGCGGGCGGATTGAGTGCACCGCCGGAGCCGGGAGACGTGGCGAACAAGATCACGCTTAACGTGCATGTAACGAGCTCGCCGCAGCTTGACTTTCAGAACTCCTACGCCAAACTGGCGGGAACGGTCGATCTGACGATGCGCGGCACGGTGGCTGAGCCGACGCTGCTGGGACGAATCCAGATCACCGAAGGCAGCGCGACGTTCACCGGCACGAAGTATGAGTTGCAGCGCGGAGACATTTACTTCAGCAATCCGGTGCGGATCGACCCGACGATCGATCTCAACGCGACCGCGCGGGTGGAGACCTACGACATTACGGTTGGTTTGGAGGGCACCCTGAGCAACCTGAAGCCGACCTACCGGTCCGAGCCGCCGCTGAGCGAAGCGGACATCTTCGCGCTGCTGGCGCTGGGGCGCACGCAGGAGGAGGCGCAGCTCTACCAGGAGCAGCAGATACAACAGGGGGCGAATCCGACGACCGACGCGCTTCTGGGCGGGGCACTGAATGCGACGGTGAGCAACCGCATTGGCAAGTTGTTCGGCGGGGGAAGCGTGAAGATCGACCCGGCGTTTGTGGGCACGCTGGGCAATTCATCGGCGCGAATCACGGTACAGCAGCAGCTGACGCGGCAGTTATCCGTGACCTATGCGACCAACGTGAACTACACGGCGCAGCAACTGTTGCAGGCGCAGTACGACCTGACGCCGACGATGTCGATTGTGGTGTCGCGCGATGAGTCGGGCGTTTTTAGTGTGGTTTATAAGATTCGGCGGCGGTATCGCTAAGTCGGCAGCCCTGATGACGGTCGGCGCTGGCGGGTGTGGGCGCACAAAAAATCGGCAAGAAACTCACTCTTTGAGGAGCATCCACGTCCTATAGTGCGGGCATCGAATTGGCCAGCCCGCCGGTTTTGCGTGGGGCAAACCGCAGTTCCGGCGAGGCGGTCTATTGGAGGAGACTGCTATGTTGCATTAGATTGCGTTTGTTGCCGCTGACGGCGGCGTTGAGTTGTTCGGTTTTGCTTGCGGTGGCTCCCCTGGGAGCCAGTGCGGAACGCGGGTCGGACGATGCGCAGATTCAGAGCGGATGTGCAGAAGGCGCTGGACAACTCGCGGTTCAAGGATGTCCACGCAACGGTGCAGAACGGCAACGTGACGCTGCAGGGTACGGTTGCGGACTATGCGGACAAGGAGAGCGCGGACAACAAGGCCCACCACATCAAGAAGGTGAAGGGCGTCGACAACCAGATTGAGGTTGCGGGGCCGCCGGTGGACGATGCGACGCTGCGCGACAAGCTGGCGAATGCGCTGGCGTACGATCGCGTGGGCTACGGGACGACAGCGTTCAATGCGATCACGATCGGCGTGCAGAACGGCGTGGTGACGCTGGGCGGGACGGTGTATGGGCCGACGGATAAGGACTCCGCGCTGAGCCTGGTGGCGAATACGCCCGGGGTAAAGGATGTGATCGACAACCTGCAGGTGGCGCCGCTCTCGCCGATGGACGACCAGCTGCGGCTGGCGTTGGCGCGGGTGATCTATGGGACGTCCGCAGCTGCAGAAGTACGCGCTCGACCCGGCGAAGCCGATCCGCATCACGGTGGTGAACGGCAATGTGACGTTGTCCGGCGTGGTGGACAGCAAGGCGGACTCGGAGGTCGCGAACATCAAGGCGAATAGCGTGCCCGGGGTGTTCAAGGTGGTCAACGAGTCTGCAGGTGGCGGGGTCGCAGTCGGGGAAGTAAGTCGGTTGCCGGTTGATGGTTGACGGCGACGGCCTGCCGTGCCCGTAAGATGGAGGGATGGCGAATCTCTGCGAAGAGCACGCGGCTGACGCTGGAGATGATCAAGTGGGAGCACTCGATCTTTGCGCTGCCGTTTGCGCTGACGGGCGCGGTGCTGGCGGCGGATGGCTGGCCGCGGCTGCCGGTGCTGGGCTGGATCGTGGTGTGCATGGTGTCGGCGCGCTCGGCGGCGATGGCGTTCAACCGGCTGGTGGATGCGCGGCTTGATGCGGCGAACCCGCGGACGGCGATGCGTGCGCTGCCGGCGGGACGGCTGAGCGCGGGGTTTGTCGGCGGATTTGTGGTGGTGTCGGCGGCGGTGTTTGTGCTGGGCGCGGCGATGTTGAACCGGCTGACGCTGGAGCTGGCGCCGCTGGCGCTGGCGGTCGTGCTGGTCTACAGCTACATGAAGCGGGTGACGCGTTGGTCGCATCTGGTGCTGGGGCTGGCGCTGGGGATTGCGCCGTCGGCGGCGTGGATTGCGGTGCGCGGGTCGCTGGATTGGCGGATTGTGGTGCTGTCGGCGGCGGTGCTGCTGTGGGTGGGCGGGTTCGATGTGCTGTATGCGTGCCAGGACTTTGAGCACGATCGCGCGGTGGGGCTGCACTCGCGTGCCGCAGGCGTTTGGGCTGGAGGGCGGCGTTCTGGATCGCGCGGGCGATGCATCTGGGGATGCTGTGCCTGCTGCTTTGGCTGACGCGGCTGTTTGGGCTGGGGCGGCTGGCGATGGTGGGGGTGGGCGCGGTGGCGGCGCTGCTGCTGTATGAGCACAGCATTGTCTCGCCGCGTGACCTGCGGCGGATGAATGCGGCGTTCTTTACGCTGAATGGGGTGATCTCGGTGGTGTTCTTCGGGTTCTTCGCGGCGGACGTGCTGCTGCACAAATAGAGGGCCCGCGTTGAGCGGGCCCTCTCTGCAGAGGGAGTGAAGCAGGAACGGATTGGGCTACGCGCTGCGCTTGTGCTGGCTCTTGATCTCTTCGGCCTTGGCGTTGACGGCGTTCTTTACGTTCTGCGCGGTGGAGGTGATCTTCTCGCGGACGTCGTGGCCTGTGGCTTCGGCGCGCTGGCTTGCTTCGGCGCTCTTGGCCTGCGGCGCGTGCGTGGGCATCGTGCGAGAGCGCCTGGGCGGCGTCTTTCGTGTTGCCCCAGGCCTCCTTGGACCGCGCCCTTGACCTGGTCGGCGGTGCCTGAGTTTGCGAGCTTGCTGTTGCCGAAGGCTTCGCCGATCGACTGCTTGGCTTTGCCCTTGAACTGATCGAATTTTCCTGCTGCGGTGTCACGATTCATGGCCTTGCTCCTATGTCTGCTGCTGAATGAGGTCTCAATGGATTGTTCGAACATCCGGGCCGGTGAGTTCGTCGAATGACTGTTCAAACTGCGCGCCTGCCCGAGAGCAGGTTGAAGATGAGCACGATGACGGCGAGTACGAGGAGAATGTGGATCCAGCCGCCGAGGGTGTAGCTGCTGACCATGCCAAGCAGCCAGAGGATGAACAGAATAATGGTGATTGTCCAAAGCATCGTTTTTCTCCTGAGATCCGCCCGGCAATCGTTTGCTGCTCTGGACCGATACCCATGCGCGGCCGTACCATGTGGTAAGTTGCGAGGTACTGAGGTGAGGTTGCCAATCGCGCTGGAAATGATCATGGGCGGCGGGTTGCCTGCGACGAAGATTGTGAGGGTTGTGTTGAGGATTGCGATTCAGGGCGAGCTGGGCTCGAACAGCCATATGGCCGCGCTGGCGATGCTGGGCGAGTGGCGAGCAGTTGAGATTGTTGCGTGCGCGGCCTCGGCGGAGGTGTTTGAGCGGGTGGTGGCCGGGACGGTGGATGCGGCGGTGCTGCCGATCGAGAACAGCCTGCATGGGTCGGTGGCGGAGCACTACGATCTGCTGCTGGCGCAGCCGGTGCGGATCGCGCGGGAGAGCCTGCTGCGGGTGCGGCACAACCTGATCGCCCGGCCGGGGGTGAAGCTGGGCGAGGTGCGCAAGGCGATGTCGCACCCGGTGGCGCTGTCGCAGTGCCGGCGATGGCTGGCGGCGCATCCGGAGATTGAGGCGGTGAACTTCTACGACACGGCGGGGAGCGTGAAGCACATTCATGGCGGCGGGGCTGGCGGATGCGGCCGGGATTGCGCCGGAGCTGGCGGCGCGGGAGTATGGCGGCGAGGTGCTGGTGGCGGGGATTGAGGACCACGCGGAGAACTTCACGCGGTTTTTTCTGCTGGTGCGGGAGGGCGCGAGGACGGCATCTAGCCGGATCCGGAGCACGCGAATAAGGCGAGCGTGGCGTTCAGCGTGGCGCACCGGCCGGGGACGCTGGTGCAGGCGCTGGAGGAGTTCGCGCGGGCGGGGGTGAACCTGACGAAGATCGAGTCGCGTCCCGTTCCCGGAATGCCCTGGGAGTATGTTTTCTTCGTCGACCTGCGCTTCGATTCGCCGGGGCAGATAGACTTGGCACTTGAGCGCGCTGGCCCGGCACTGCCAGATGGTGAAGGAGCTGGGGCGGTATGTGGCGGCGTAAGTGGCTACATGTATGCAGTGAGGTAAGCTTACTGCCCGAGAGGGCGGCTTCGGTGAGCATTGGCGTGCAGGCGAGGGTGGCTCGATTAGATGCATCCAACAAGAACGAAGGGGCTGGGCTGGCCGATAGGTGGGAGACTGGGGGTTGCGACCGGGGCCAGGGTTATGCATCCAATGAAGGAAATCTGATATAAGGACACTCAATGGCGAGCGATTTTGTAAGTGTAATCAAACCAAACGCAGGGAAATCCGGCGACGAGCCCGAGGCCGCCGACCGCCGGGCGGCCGCTGCCGGTGCTGCCGGTGCGGGACACGGTGCTGTTTCCCCATGCGGTGCTGCCGCTGACGGTGGGGCGGGAGAGCTCGATCCAGCTGATCCAGTCGCTGGGCGAGGAGAAGACGATTCTGGTGGTGGCGCAGCGCGACGCGCGGCAGGACTCGCCGCAGGCGGCCGACCTGCACCACATCGGCACGCGCGCGACCGTGCACAAGGTGGTGAAGATGCCGAACCAGAGCCTCTTCGTCTTTACCGAGGGCAATGAGCGGGTGCGGCTGGGCGAGTTTGCGCAGATCACGCCGTTTATGACGGCGGAGTGCGAGTCGATCGAGGAGATCGAGCCGGAGGTGTCGCCGGAGACGGAGGCGCTGCAGCGCAATGTGGTGAGCCAGTTCCAGCAGATTGTGAGCTCCTCGCCGACGCTGTCGGACGATCTGCAGACGATTGCGATCAACATCGACGAGCCGGGACGGCTGGCGGACTTTATCGCGTCGTCGCTGCCGTTCCTGACCACGAACGACAAGCAGGAGCTGCTGGAGACGCCGGATGTTTCGGCGCGGCTGGAGCGGATCAACAAGCACCTGGCGAAGGAGCTTGAGGTGCAGCAACTGCGCAACAAGATCCAGACCGAGGTGCAGGATTCGGTGCAGTCCTCGCAGCGCGACTACTACCTGCGCGAGCAGTTGAAGGCGATCCAGAAGGAGCTGGGCGACCTCGACGACACGCAGAAGGACATCGCGGAGCTGAAGGAGAAGATTGAAGCCGCCGGGATGCCGGAGGAGACCAAGAAGGACGCGCTGAAGGAGCTGGGGCGGCTGAGCCGGATGAACGCGATGGCGGCGGACTACTCGCTGACGCGCAACTATATCGAGTGGCTGGCGGTGCTGCCGTGGGCGAAGTCTTCGGCGGGCGAGGTGGACATCCTGAAGGCGAAGGAGATCCTCGACGCCGACCACTACGGGCTGAAGAAGGTGAAGGACCGGATTCTGGACTACCTCTCGCGTGCGGCGGCTGAAGCCGGACATGAAGGGGCCGATCCTGTGCTTCGTCGGGCCTCCGGGCGTGGGCAAGACGTCGCTTGGGCGCAGCGTGGCGAAGGCGCTGGGGCGGAAGTTTTCGCGCATCTCGCTGGGCGGCATGCACGACGAGGCGGAGCTGCGCGGACATCGGCGGACGTACATCGGCGCGCTGCCCGGGCAGGTGATTCAGAACCTGAAGCGGGTGGAGACCAACGATCCGGTCTTCATGCTGGACGAGATCGACAAGCTGGGGCGCGACTTCCGCGGCGATCCGGCGAGCGCGCTGCTGGAGGTGCTGGATCCGGAGCAGAACAATACGTTCCGCGACAACTATCTCGACCAGCCGTTCGACCTGTCGAAGGTGCTGTTCATCTGCACGGCGAACCAGCTTGATCCGGTGCCGGCGCCGCTGCTCGACCGGATGGAGATCATCGAGCTGACGGGCTACACGGAGGAGGAGAAGGTCGCGATTGCGACGCAAGTACCTGATCCCGCGGCAGACCAAGGAGAACGGGATCGATCCGGAGCTGATCGAGTTTCCGCAGGAGAGCATCGCGATCATCGCGCGCAACTATACGCGCGAGGCCGGCGTGCGCAAGCTGGAGCAGCAGATCGGCACGATCTGCCGCAAGCTGGCGCGGCGGATTGCCGAAGGGCAGACCGAGAAGCTGGTGATTACGCCGGAGATCATCCACGAGTTTCTCGGCGGCATCAAGGTGCGCGTCGATACGGAGATCGCCGAGCGCACCAAGCGCGCGGGCGTTGCGGTGGGCCTGGCGTGGACGCCGGCGGGCGGCGATGTGCTGTTCATCGAGGCCAACCGGATGAAGGGCAAGGGGACGTTCACCATTACCGGCCAGATCGGCGATGTGATGAAGGAGTCGATGCAGGCGGCGCTGACGTGGGTGCGTTCGAACGCGGCGGCGCTGGGGCTCGACGAGGACATCACGAAGGACTCCGACCTGCACATCCACGTGCCGGCGGGCGCGATCCCGAAGGACGGGCCGAGCGCGGGCGTGACCATGGCGACGGCGCTGGTGTGCCTGCTGACGGATACGCCGGTGCATCCGCTGCTGGCGATGACGGGCGAGATCACGCTGAGCGGCAACGTGCTGCCGGTGGGCGGGATCAAGGAGAAGTTCCTTGCGGCCAAGCGGGCTGGCGTGCGCGACGTGATCCTGCCGACCGAGTGCAAGCAGCAGGTGGATGAGGACCTGACGCCGGACCAGATCGCGGGCGTGACGATCCACTACGCCAGCCGCATCGAGGAGGTGCTGGCCGTCGCGCTGCCGAAGACGGCGCGCGAGGCGGTGAGGATGAGGCGGTGCGCGAGGAAGTGCTGAGCGCGGCGGGCTGATTCTTCGCCGTGAGATAACGAATGGCGGCCACGAGATTTCGTGGCCGTTTTCATTTTGTCTGCGGATTACGGGGCCTTGTAGACCGTGGCATGGGTGAAATCGGAGGTCACGCCGACGATGGCTCCGACGAGCGCGCCGAAGACCCCCACGACGGCTGCGCCGTCGGAACGGCTGACGATGCAATCCCACTGCAGCTGGGGATGGCAGCTGCGCCGATGATCGCACCGGTTCCGGCGCCGATCCCCAGGCCCACCAGAGCCGAGCGGCCGCGGTGGGGGACCTTGATGGTGAGAATGTCCAGCTGCTGGAAGACAATGTCTTTGTCTTTGCCGCGGGTGCAGGTGAGGGCGTCGGCGTCGACGCGCTTGAGAGTGCAGCTGGTATTGCCGGCTCTGGCTTTGACTTTGATGGAGGTCCCGGCGGGGAGTGCCTGGACCTTCTGCCAGCTGGTGTTGGCGAGCGGTGACGCAACCGGCGACTGGGCCGCTTGCTGCGCGGTGGCGGAGATGGTGGTGAGAGCGAGAAGCGTGGCGAGTAGTTTGCGCATAAGTGGGAGCGAGCAGGAAATGCAGATATTTGTGTCAGGTGTTACGCAAACTTACCTGCGATCAAAATGGATGTCAATTGAAAAGCTTCGGCGCCCGATTCGTGTGCGCGGGGAGGGCCTTGCGGGTATTCTGGGCGGATGCGGGTGCGTGTGCTCTACTTCGGCGTGTTGCGGGAGATGCTTGGCGGATCGGATGAGGCGTTGGAGCTGGGCGAGGGCGCGACGGTGGGGGAGCTGCTCAAATTCTGAGGGGACGAGCGTCTAATGAATCGATGGCGGAAGATCGGTTGTGGCAGAGCCTGGCGGTTGCGGTGAATCGGGAGTATGTGACGGTGGAGACGGTGTTGCGTGGTGGAGATGAGGTTGCGCTGCTGCCGCCGGTGAGCGGCGGATGCTATGCGCCAGAGCGAGGCCGACGATGACGATGAGGGTTGAGATTGTGGATGGGCCGATCGACGCGGACGGAGGTTGTCGCGGGGGTTAAGGCCGGCGCGGATGGCGCGGTGTGCGTCTTCGACGGGATTGTGCGGGACAATACGCGCGGGCGGCGGACGCTGTATCTGGACTATGAGGCGTACCGCGAGATGGCGCTGGAGCAGATGCGCGGCCTGGCCGATGAAGCGAGGACGCGGTTCGGGGTGAGGGACGTGGCGATGGTGCATCGGCTGGGGCGGCTGGGGGTGGGCGAGACGAGCGTGCTGATTGCGGTGGCGTCGGCGCACCGCGGGGCGGCGTTCGAGGCGTGCCGGTGGCTGATCGATACGCTGAAGAAGACGGTGCCGATCTGGAAGAAGGAGACGTTTGCGGACGGCGCGGTGTGGGCGGACGGCGAGCCGTTTCCGGAGGAGATTGCGGCGGGGACGCGAGGGCTGAAGGGATGAGGGGTCGTGCGGCGATGCTGGTTGCGATGATGCTGGTTGCGCGGATTGGAGGCGCGGGCGCAGGAGACGCAGGCTGATCCGACGCCGTTGCCGCCGAGCGCTCCGCAGACGACGGTGCAGCCTGTTGCGCCGCAGAGCGGGGCACAGCCACAGGCGGCGCCTGTGGAGCGGCGGGCGTCGAAGCCGAGTGCGAACGGGGTTGAGCCGGTGGCGGGGCCGCTGAC
Organism: uncultured Acidobacteriaceae bacterium; assembly: GCA_963808025.1. GTDB lineage: Bacteria > Acidobacteriota > Terriglobia > Terriglobales > Acidobacteriaceae > Edaphobacter. The sequence continues at coordinate 489,701 of CAWEEI010000003.1, forward strand.
GAAGACGGCGGGCGGCGGTGGGCAGACGACACCGCAGCCGGTGAATCGCGATGGGCCGGTCGGGACGATCCGGGTGCAGACGCGGCTGGTGAACGTGGCGCTGAACGTGGTGGATGCGCATGGCGCGCCGGTGGGCGGGTTTGAGAAGAAGGACTTCGAGCTGTTCGAGGATGGCAAGCCGCAGACGATTGCGATCTTCGAGCGCGAGGCGACGAGTCCGCTGTCGATTGTGCTGGCGATCGATTCGAGCGAGACGGTGCTGACCAGCGAGAAGCTGGAGCGCGAGGCGGCAAAACATTTTGTGCGCGCGATCCTGCGGCCGCAGGATGAGATCGACCTGATGGATTTTTCCGATACGGTCCGGGAGATTGTGCCGTTCACCAATGAGGCCAAGCGCGTGGAGGAGGGGCTGAACGAGCTCCAGCGTGGGGACGAGACGGCGCTGTATAACGCGGTGTATCTGGCGAGCCAGCGGCTGGCGGCGACGCGCGAGGAGGCGGGGCGGCGGCGGGTGCTGGTGGTGATCTCGGATGGCGGCGACTCGGTGCGCGGCGAGAAGTACGAGCAGGCGGTGGAGGAGGCGCAGCGCGCGGGCGCGATGATCTACGCGATCATCATCGTGCCGATCGCGGCGGATGCGGGACGCAACACGGGCGGTGAGCACACGCTGATCCAGATGGCCGACGACACGGGCGGCAAGTACTACTACGTGGAGGACCCGTCGGACCTGGAGCCGGCGTTCCGGCACGTCTCGGAGGACCTGCGCACGCAGTACCTGCTTGGCTACTATGCGCCGCATGGGACGGGGGATGGCGGCGTTCCGGCGGATCAAGGTGACGCTGGCCGATGCGGTGAGGCAGCAGAGTTACTCGCTGCGATATCGGACGGGATACTTCGCGGACGGGCAGTGAGGGGCTTCGCGCGGTCCTCGACACTTCGCGTTAGGATGGTCTTCCATGACAGAGTTTCGTATTGGCAGGCTATGGGTTGATCGAAAGAGACTGGCAGTGCTACGCCGTGTGGGTCTGATTGCGGTTTTACTGTGCTGTGGACTGGGACGGTGTGCGTTTGCGCAGCCGGCGGATGGGTCGCAGCCCGAGAAGATGATGGCTGCGGATGCGCATCCGAATTTCGATGTGGCGACGATCAAGCCGAGCGACCCGAACGATAGCAGACGAGGCTTTCATACAGATGGGCGTCATCTCTTCTATGAGAACGAGACAATGGAATCTTTGATTTCATTTGCCTTCAATCTCCACTGGAAGCAGATCGCGGGCGGGCCGGATTGGATGGACAGTGAGCTGTTCGATGTCCGAGGCGTCCCGGATATCGACGGGGTGCCGAATGCTAAGCAGCAGCAGGAGATGCTGCAGAAGCTGCTGATTGAGAGGTTTGGGTTGAAGTTCCACTGGGAGAAGAGGGAGATGGGAGTGTACGCGCTGACTGTAGGAAGAGGGGCGCCAAAGCTTAAGAAGAGTGAGGGCGCTCCCAACGGGCTGAGCGACACGACCTTTACTCATTATGACCGGGAGCTTGTGGTGCTCCAGGTGACGAACGCGACGATGGAGGAGTTCGCCAGCACAATGCAGAGTTCGAGTCTGGATAAGCCGGCCGTGGACGAAACCGGACTCAAGGGCAGGTGGGATTTTATTTTGAAGTGGACGCCGGACGACGCGCAGCCCGGCGATCCGAATGCGCCTCCGGGATTGTTTACAGCGATGCAGGAGCAGCTGGGGCTGAAGCTGGAGCCGGTGAAGGCTCCGGCGGATGTGCTGGTGGTGGATAAGGTCGAGCGACCTTCAGCAAATTAGCCGGCTGGGAACTGTTGGGCCAGGGTGCGCGTAGTTTGAGAGGTGAGGCCGGCGATGAGGTTGCAGAGAGAGATGGTGAGGGCGGCGGGTTTTTTGGCAGTTGGTGCGCTGCTTGGGGTGGGCGTTGGGTTGGCGCAGGATGCTACCGGCGGGGCGGGTGCGACACAACCTCCGAAGTCGATGGCGCCGGATGCGCACCCGTCTTTTGAGGTTGCGACGATCAAGCCGAGCGATCCGAATGCGAAGGGGACGAGCTTTCGGATTAAAGGACGGCATCTGCTCATGTCGAACCAGCCAGTGGCGAACCTGATTGCGCTTGCGTATGGGTTGCAGGGGACGCAGATTGTTGGCGACCCGGCGTGGCTGGGGACGGACCGGTACGACATCGATGGCGTGGCGGACGTAGAGGGCGAGCCGAATCTCAAACAGATGCAGGAGATGTACCGGAAGCTGCTGGCGGAGCGGTTTGGGCTGGCGGCGCACATGGATAAGAAGGAGATGGCGGTGTATGCGCTGAGGGTGGGGAAGGCGGGGACGAAGGCAATGGCAAAGAGCAAGGGCGATCCGAACGGGGAGCCCGACCAAGAGGGCGGGGCGCGGGGGGCGACGTTTACGAACTGCTCGATGGGGGAGTTCTCGCTGATGCTGGGCTTCATGCTGGATCGGCCGGTGGTGGATGAGACGGGGATCGCGGGGAGGTGGGATTTTGCGCTGCGGTGGACGCCCTTGGATGCGGCCGAGACGACTGATCCGAATGCGCCGCCGGGGATGTTTACGGCCATTCAGGAGCAGTTGGGATTGAAGCTCGAGCCGGTGAAGGCTCCGACGGATGTACTGGTGGTGGATAAGGTGGAGCGACCTTCGGCGAATTAATCGAAGTGGAGACGGTCGTTTGCTTCCGCAAACGATAGCCCACCCATGGCGGTGAAGCTGCCATGGATGGGGCACCCGATTCTTGGGTGTCCGAGAGCATGAGGCGGCCGGGCTAAGGGAGGTTTTGGGAGTCGATCCACCAGTCGGGGTCGCGGCAGAGGGTGCAGTTGGGGCCGGAGAAGGTGGCGAGGGCGGCGGTGTCGCCTTTGAGGGTCCAGTCGAGCCAGGCGAGGACGGCGTTGGTGTAGCGCAGCTCGGGCATGGGGTAGGCGCCGGTGTGGCCGACGGTGGTGAGGCTGGCTTTGAGGGCGGGGAGGGTGGAGGGCAGGGCTTTGTAGGTCTGCTCGGCGCCGGTGTAGCCGGAGTCGGCGGGGCCGCCGTTGAAGAGGGCGGCGGGGATGGTGAGCTTGTCGGCGGTCCAGTTGTCGGATGCGGCGCGGCCGGGCTGGCCGGCGGTGGGGAAGTTGCTGTTGAGGGCGAGGACGGTGGTGACGCGGGGGTCGTGCGCGGCGAGGAAGGCCTGCGGGCCGCCGCAGGACTGGCCCATGGTGGCAACCTTGGCGGTGTCGAGCTTGCCGTAGAGAGGGCTGGCGGGGCGGGCGTTTTCCGCGATGGCCCAGTCGAGGCCTTTGGTCAGGTAGGACGGCGTCCATCTGGACGTAGAGGTTGCCGTTGGGGTCCTTCTGGCTGGCGACGGCGGCGATGCTGCCGTGGATGACGAGGAAGGGGATGGTGCTGCGGCCGACGGCGACGATGAGGTAGCCGTGCGAGGCGATCTCGCCGAGGAAGCGGGTGAATTCGACGGAGGTGTTGCGGCAGCCGCCGTTGGCCCAGAGGAGGATGGGGAGCTTGGGCGTGCGGGTGAGGTCGGCGGGGCGGTAGATGGTGTGGGTGGGCAGCGAGGCGGGCTCCTCGCGCGTGGCGGGGTAGGGGCCGCTGCCGGCATAGGGGTGGGCGTTCCAGTCGGCGAAGCGGAGGGATCTGTTCGGCGGAGCCGTCGACGGGCTGGATGGGCAGGGTGATGGTGTAGCGGCCGGAGCGGCGGTCGATGGTGATGGCGGAGCCGGGCGGGGCGGTCCAGGTGTTGTTGTTTTGTGGGGTGGTGGACGCGGCTGTGGGTGGTTGGGCCAGGGTCGCGATGGGCGCGAGCAGGAGAGTTACTGCGAGGAGCACGGATGGCTTGGTTGCGGAGAACAGCGGCATAGTTTCCCTCTGATGATTGGCAGGAGGAATCTTATCGCATCCAGTATTGATTGTTGGTGCGAGGACGCATTTTAGGGGTGGGATGTGGGGCGCACAACAAGCAGATTCCCTTCGGGAATGACAAACAAGAAAAGCAGCGAGGGGCTATGGGTTGTGTGGGGGTTTGGCTGGAAGACGGGGGGTGAGTTTGGGGATGAGGAACTCCTGGAACAGGTTGCCGGCTGCGGAGAGGACGGTGCCGATGGCGGCGTTCTCGAAGATGAGAGTGGCACCACTGCGATTGATGGCGGGGTAGTAGAGATTGGCGAGACCTGCAGCTCCCAGGCCTCCGAGGAGGCCGGAGTAGTCGACCTGCCAGCGGTGGTTGTCGCCCTTGCAGACGACGGCGTTGGCGCTGGCGTAGAAGATGCGCGCTCCGATGCTGCCGGTGCCTTTGTAGAAGTAGCGGGGATCCTGCTTGAAGACGATGGGGAGGACGGCGTTGCCCAGGATTGTGCTGGTGAGAAAGGTGCCATACGCCGCGGCATAGCGTTTGGAATAGGCCTGGGCGCCTTGTCCCCAACTGTAGGTGTCGTCGGCTTGCTCGATGCCTGCGAGGGCGCCGTTGAGTACGAGGTTGACTGGGTCGGCCAGGGTCCAGAAAGAAAGTTCGAACTTTTGCTGTGGGCTAAGCGGGACCGGATTTGGAATATAGCTGACGTAGAAGTTGGGGATAATTCCAAGGACGCGCTGCTTCTCTTCTTCGTTGATCTGGGCCTCGGCGATGTCAGTCTGCGTGGCGGTGACTTGGACGTCGGTGGCGGCGCCGGCAGCGGTGAGGACGATGATGGGGAGGGTGAGGGTCTCGGAGGGGTGGAGGGTGCCGGGGAGTCTGCGGCTGGTGAATCCGGCGGCGTCGATAGAGAGGGTGAATGGGCCGGGCGGGACGTTGGTGAGGGTGAAACTGCCGTCGGAGGCGGTGACGGCGGTGGTTGAAGGAAGCTGGGTGTCGGAGGTGAGCGTGACGTGGGCCGCGGGGATGGAGGCGTTGTCGGCGTCGGCGATGAAGCCGGAGATAGTTCCGGGGGTGGTTGGTGTTTGTGGAAGGGGGGTGGCGGGGAGTGGGGCTGTTGGCGGTTGTGAGAGTTGCTGTGCGGGGCTTCGTGCGATCAGGGCGAAGAGGCAGAGGGGGAGAGCCAGCGGGCGTAGATGGCGGCTGGCGGCGGTTACGCTGAAGATGGACGTACTTGAGCGAGTGCTCGACGGGGAGATGCCTGCGCGGCGCATGGAGAGATTCTCTGGATTCATTCTAAGGGGGCGATCTCAGGCAGGTCAGCTTGAGAGTAGGACGATGCAGATTGTGATGATATTCCTCTGATAGGTGAGACGGCATTGGCAAACGGGTAGTTGCGCGGGAATGAGGCTGGTAGTGTGGGATGGGGAGAGAACGGGATGAAGCGGTTTGAGTTTGCGCATGTGGCGGAGGGGATTGCGCGGCAGGCGGGCGCGCTGCTGCGGGGGTTTTACGAGAAGGGGGTGGCGACCGAGTACAAGGGCGATGTGGACCTGGTGACGGAGGCCGACCGGGCGAGCGAGGCGCTGATCCGGGAGCGGCTGACGGCGGCGTTTCCCGGGCATGGGATCTACGGCGAGGAGGGGACGCGCGACCAGATGGAGAGCGAGTTCCGGTGGTACGTCGATCCGCTGGATGGGACGACGAACTTTGCGCATGGGTTTCCGGCGTTCTGCGTGGTGCTGGGGCTGGAGCGGAGAAAGCAAAAGCAGGTCCTTCGCTCCGCTCAGGATGACAATGTTGAGGAGGATGGGGAGATGGTGGCGGGGGTGATCTACGATCCGCTGCGCGATGAGATGTTTGTGGCGGAGCGCGGCAAGGGCGCGTGGTTGAATGGACGCCCGATCCATGTGTCGAAGACGAAGACGCTTGCAGGAGGCGCTGTCGGCGACGGGGTTTCCATCGCAGAAGCGGCACGCGAGTCCGAATATCCACTTCTACCAGGAGATCACGCTGCGCTCGCATGGGGTGCGGCGGGCGGGGTCGGCGGCGCTCGATCTGGCGTATGTGGCGTGCGGGCGGCTGGATGCGTTCTGGGAGTTCAACCTGAATCCGTGGGACACCAGCGCGGGCTATCTGCTGGTGGAGGAGGCGGGCGGGACGGTGACGCACTTCGATGGCAGCAAGTTCACGCTGGACTCGCGCGAGGTGTTTGCGACCAATGGGCTGGTGAAGGCGGAGATGCAGCATTTGTTTGAGGAGATGTTTGCGGGCAGGGGGTTGGAGGGATTCCGACGCCGGCGGAGTTTGCGGCGAGGCGGAAGGCGGGAGGGTGAGAGCAGGCGACTCTAAGCGACGATCTCCAGGCCCTTTTTCTCGACGAGGGAAAGGAGCTTGAGGGAGGTTCCCTGGGGGCGTTTTTCGCCGCGCTCCCACTTGCTGATGAGGCCGGGCGTGACGTTGAGGTAGGCGGCGAAGACGGTCTGGCTGGTCTTTTCGCGGGTGCGCAGAGCGCGGATCTTACGCGGGCTCATCTCCTGGACCGGCGTTAGGCAGAGGGCGTCGAACTCCCGCATGGTCTTCATGTCCAGACCCCGCTGCGCAGCAGGCCGGTGGCGGTTTCATGGACGACGGCAATAATCTTACTGCGATATTTTCGAGGCATTGTCATTCTCCGATCCCACGATCACTACAAGCTGTCCTGACCTGATCTCTCTGGCCATGTCAGCCGTTGTGTAGCCGAGAAACGCTTTTGCGAGTTTTCGAAGCACTTCGAGATCATTTCGATCGACATTGGCCTGGTCCTTCTTTTCAAATCCAAATATATAGATCGCTCGATCTTCCTTCCGAGACGCAATGATAGAACGTGAGCCGCCCGACTTTCCTTCGCCGGAGCGGGCAATGCGCTGCTTGATGACGCCTCCGCCGAGGTCCGCATCGATCAGACCACGGTTGGCGAGGTCAGCCGCCTTCCATAGGTCTGCATCGGAGATACGCGCCTTTCGGGCGAATCGAACGAATAGCTTAGTCTTGTAGACCGACAGAGTGCTCTGCGTCGGGGTCATGTAGAAGTGTAGCACTAAGAGCCATAGAAGAAAGGCGTGGAGCGGGTGAAACAGCGGCGGACGGCGAGGGTGCTGGTGTTCGATGGGGTGGGGCGGGTGTTGCTGATTCGGTGCGTGGCGACGCGGCGGGATGGGGAGTTTGCGTTCTGGCTGACGCCGGGTGGGGAGATTGAGGAGGGGGGAGACTCCGGCGGAGGCGGCGGGGCGGGAGCTGCGCGAGGAGCTGGGGCTGGAGGTTGCGGTGGTGGGGCCGGTGTATGAGGAGGCGACGCGGTTTGAGCATCAGGGGGAGATGCGGGACAATCTGGATTTCTATTTTGTGGCGCGGTGCGAGGCGGAGACGCCGGTGCTGCGTGGGGTGACGGCGGAGGAGATTGCGATTATGAAGGAGATTCGGTGGTGGAGGGCGGAGGAGATTGAGGGGGCGGTTGCGCGTGGGGAGAGGATATTTCCGGTGGATCTGGCGGCGCGGATGCGGGAATTCGCTTGGTCCGGCTAACAGCAGGTCCTTCGCTGCGCTCAGGATGACAATTTTGTTTGAGGTTGGAGCTGAGGCAATTTTATTGGAGAGCTTAGAGCTTTTTGCGGAGGTATTCGAAGGCGATGTAGCCGATGAGGGCGGCGATGATGGCGATGGCGAAATTTTCGCGGGTCACGATGTCGTGGAGGGCGACGGCGAGGGTTTTGCCGGCGCCGTTGGTGCGGTTGAACTCGCCCATGAGGAGGTTGGCGTAGAAGAGGAAGATGATGAAGGCGATCTCAATGACGGCGCGCAGGACGGCGCTGAGGGGACGCGGGTCTCTTGGCTGGCCGGGCATAGATGGATTATAAGGACGCGAGCGGGGTGGCGTGGGTGTCTGGCCCGGCGGGTTTGCGGAGATGGGCCAGGGTGCTGATAGAATTGTGGCCTACGGGCAATGTGGACAGGATTTTTATCCAGGGCAATTGCTGGTTAGAACTGCTGGTCAAGAACAACAAGGGAGATTGGATCGATGGCTTATGTGATTGCGGAACCGTGCATCGGGACCAAGGATGTGGCGTGTGTGGATGCGTGCCCGGTGGACTGTATTCACCCGAAGAAGGACGAGCCTGGGTTCGCGGAGACAGACCAGCTGTTCATCGACCCGGTGGAGTGCATCGATTGCGGCGCGTGCGTGCCGGTGTGCCCGGTGTCGGCGATCTATGCGGCGGACGACCTGCCGGAGAAGTGGGCGGACTTCCAGGCGAAGAATGCGGCGCACTACGGGCGATAAGACAGTGGTAAGTGCTCAGTGGTAAGTGGTAAGCGATACATGCGTGCGCGCGGTTCCGAGGTTTGGGGCTGCGCGTTTTGCGTTTGCGGGGCGCGATGATCCAGCATAGCGGCGAGGCGATTGTGCTGCGGACGTGGCCGTTCCATGAGGCCGACCTGCTGGTGAGCCTGTTTACGCGCGAGCAGGGCAAGGTGAAGGGCGTGGCGCGTCATGCGATGCGCAGCCGGCGGCGGTTCGGCGGGGCGCTGGAGCCGATGACGCATGTGCAGGCGCGCTATGCGGAGCGGCCCAAGCAGGAGCTGGTGCGGCTGGATGCGTTTGAGATTCTGTCGTCGCCGCTCTCGGGGCCGGTGGACTACGCGCGCACGGCGGCGCTGCAGCTGGTGGCCGAGGTGCTGGAGGAGGCGATGCCGGAGGGCGCGCCGGAGGATGCGGTCTTCCGGCTGGCGGTTGCGGTGCTGGCGGAGTTGCAGGTGGGGCGGGTGTGGCTGCCGATTACCTACTTTTGTCTGTGGATGAACCGGCTGATGGGGTGGATGCCGGAGCTGGGGCATTGCGCGGCGTGCGGTCTGGATCTGCGCGGTGGGACAGTGTGGTACTCGGCGGCGAGCGATGGCGTGACGTGCGCGGACGATCGCGGGCCGGGGAGCGTGGCGCTGTCGGCGGAGTCGGTGTGCGATGGCGGGGCGGATGTTTCGCGGGACGGTGAAGGGGCTGGCGGAGGAGGAGTGGGCGGGGGATTTTGAGACGCGCGGAGCGGAGCTGCGGCGGTTTGCGATTGAGGTGCTGGAGCGGCATCTGGAGGGAAGGTTGATGACGGCGCGGGTGCTGGCGAGGGGCTAGTTGCAAGGTTCAGATTTTCAGTTGCGGGTTGTGGGGTTAGTGGGGTGGTTCGGGGCGCGGTCGGGCGTGGGGCGTGTGAGCTAGCCTTGCGTGTATGCGGCAAGAAGGTGCGGCGGCGGGTAAGAGCGAAGCGATAGGTGGGCAGGTGCGGCTGCCTGCGGTGCTGCGGATGTTTTGGGTGGGTTCGGTTGCGGCATTTGGATTGATGGTGCTGGTGGGGTATGTGCGGTACAGGATGGGCGACCCGCCAACGAACTACAATCCGCTGGGCGGCGCGCGGTATCAGGACCTGATGGAGTTTCCGCCGGTGTATCGGATGCTGCATACGGCGGATTTTTACGAGGGGATCAACACCTCGCGGGTGACGTACCCGCCGCTGGGGATGGTGCTGTTTGCGGCCTTGTATGCGAGTGGGCATCCGATTGGGGTGTATCTGGCGACGGCGGCGGTGTGGCTGGCGGCGTGCGCGTGGGGAGTGCGGCGCGGGCTGATGGTGGAGGGGATCGGCGGGGTGACGGCGACGCTCTTCCCGCTGACAGTGGCGCTGGTGTCGTTTCCGATTGCGGGATTGCTGCAGCGGGGAAATATTGAGCTGTTTGTGTGGGTCTTTGCCGGATTGGGCACGTGGCTGTTTGTGCGTGGCCGGGAGGATGCCGCGGCGGCGCTATGGGGGTTGGCCGCGGCAGTGAAGCTCTATCCGATTGTGCTGCTGGGGCTGTTGTTGCCGCGGGGCAAGTGGCGGGCGTTTGCGGTGGGGGCGGGCACCTTTGTTGCGGTGACCGTCGTATCGCTCGCGTGGCTGGGGCCGACGATGGGCGTGGCCTGGCATGGCGCGGTGAAGAATGTGTTTCGCTACCAGGGGATGCGCGTGGGAGAGTGGTCGCTGCATGAGCTGGCGGCGAACCACTCGGTGTTTGGGCTGGCGAAGTTAATGGCGATTGCAGTGGGGCTGCCACTGGCGAAGCTGACGTTGCCGTACTATGCATGCGGGGCGCTGTTGATGGGGTGGGCATACTTTGCGCGGCTATGGCGGATGCCGATGGCGAACCAGCTGCTGGCGTTGACCACGTTCATGGTGGCGCTGCCGCCGATCTCGTACTTCTATGCGCTGGTACACCTGTATGCGTCGTGGGTGGTGCTGGTGTTTGTGGCGATTCGCGCAGAGAAGAATGGCGTGAGGGTGAAGGGATTGCAAATGGCGATGGGGTTGCTGGTGCCGCTGTTTGCGTCGTTCATGGTCTTCACATATCCACGATTGTGGTTGTTTGGCGGACTGATGCAGGCGTTTCTGCTGGTGGCTCTGTGGGTGTGCGCGGTGGAGTTTCCGTTGGCGGAGATTGCCGATCAGGGCTGAGCTGGCTTGGAGCGCTTGAGGGTGAGCTCGCCGCCGGGGAAGCTGCCGTCGTCGGATTTGGTGGTGAGCTTGATCTCATCGCCGGTGATGGTGCCTTCGTGGTGGATGGTGGTGCCGTTGAAGGAGACGTTGAAGAATATCTTGTCGCCGGTGACTTTGCCGTCGGCGATGGCGATGGGGTCGCCCTGCGGGCCGGCGATGGAGCCGGTGAGCTTGTCGCCGTCCTGGGTGAAGGTGAAGGTGAGGGAGAAGCCGTTGCCGTCGGGCGTCTTCATGTCGCCGGTCCAGGTGCCGGTGACGGTGGCCGCGTGGGCGGTGAGAGAGCTGAGGCTGAGGAGCAGTGTGGCTGAGAGGCTGAGGAGTTTTTTCATGGGGCGTACCTCATGGGTGGATTTCGACGGCGCGGATGATGGTACGCGCGACGGACGGATAGCGGCAAGGAAAGAAGCAAAGGCCCCTCCGCTGTTGGGAGGGGCCTTTGCATGGGTTACGACGAGTTGCTATCTGGCTGAGCTTGCTCCTGACTGCGGGGAGGATGTGGAGGCAGCGGCCGCGCCTGGCAGCGTGGGGTAGTCGGGGCGCTGGCCTGCGGGTGGGGTGGGGTAGGGCTTGCTGCCGTCGTTGAGCTCGAGGCGGACGTAGTCCCAGACGACGCCGGTGGTGACGTCGCCTGGGGGGACGGTGAAGGTCATGCTGTTTTCGCCGGCCTTGAGGAGGGTGGCATCGAAGGTCACGTCGTACTGGTACCAGACGCCCTTGTCGGTGTTGTAGCGCAGCGCATTAGTGGCGACGGGATGGAGGGTGCCGACGGCCTGCCCATTGACGCCGACGGTGAGGCTGCCGGGAGCTGCGGGCGTGGTGCCATTGCCGCCGTCGGCGCCGGCGAGGGCGATGCGCACGATGCCCTGGCCTGTGCTGGCTTTGGGCATGGTGAACTTGACGGTCCACGTGGTCGCCTTGCCGCGGCCCCACTGCGACCACATGTCCTTCTGGCCGTCGGGCGCGTTGACCCACCCGAAGGGCTGATTGAGCGGATCCTTGGCTGCGGGGTTCTTCCAGGCGTCGGTGTCGGAGTGGGGGACTTCCTCAAAGAACCAGTCCTTGTGATAGTCGCTCTTGCCGATGGTGTAGGTGATGTCGTTGGGGAAGAGGTCGCCGTAGCGGAGGGGCCAGCCCCAGAGCCAGTAGTTTGCGCCGTCGCCCTTGAAGAACTTGTCGCCGGTGCGGTCGGGGTAGCCGATCTCCCAGACCTGTTTGCCGAAGCGGACGGGCTGCCAATCGAGCTTGCCGAGGTCGATCTTCTTGCCGGGTTCGACGGTGATGTCGGCCTTGGCATACTCGCCGAGGACGCCGTTGGCGAAGGCGCGGAGGGTGTAGGTGCCGGGGCGGACGGCGGGGATGGTGAAGCGGCCGTCGGATGAGCCATCGGCCCAGAACTGGTAGAAGTCGCCATCGTGGGGCCAGGTGACGATGTTGCCGTTGCCTGCGCGCGTCTGGAAGCCGGTGCCGGTGCCTACGTAGTTTGCGTGGGTGAGGCCGACGGTGAGGTTGGGGAGGAGTTTGGATGCGGCCTGGGGATCGTTGAGGACGAACTGGCCGGTGACGGTGGCGCGCTCTTCTTTGTGGGGGTAGTCCATGCCCTGGACCCAGCTGTAGGGCCACGCGGCTTTCACGGACTTCGATTTGGCGACGGCGTCCTCCCAGAGGGCGAGGGCGTTTTCGCGCCAGACGGCGGGGATGGCGGGGTGGCCGCTGTTGGAAGGCGCGGCGAGCTTGTCGAGGTCGGCCTGGGTGGCGTCCTTGGGGTGGTCGAGGGCGTTCATGTAGATGAAGATGGGGCCGACGACATGCTTCCAGTCCTGGCCGGCGGCGATGTCCGTGTTGGCGCCGCCGCCGTAGTGGCCGGAGGTCCAGTAATCGAGGATGGTCTGCGACATGTGGTCGATGAGGTCGAGCTTCTCTGGGCCACCGCCGATGTATTCCGTGGACGGGTTGATGAAGTAGACGCCGATGTGGTCCTTGGTGGAGGACCAGCCCCAGGCCTGGAGGCGGTACATGTCCGCGTTGTAGCTGTATTTGTGTTCGACTGAGTTGGCGTAGACGCCGGAGAGGAGGATACGCTGCTCCTTGGCGTGGATGACGACGCCCTTGCGCAGGTCGGCGTCGGTGGTCATGAGCATGTTGCGGTCTTTATCGACGGAGAGCCAGTCGAAGGTGGGGTTCATGGACTCGAGGATGAAGCGGTTCTCGCCGACGTGAGCGGCGGGGTAGCTGGCGGGGTGGGTGTACTCGGCGTAGGTGTAGAAGCCGCTGGCGCCGCGTTCCAGCGTGTAGCGGACTTCGATGTCCATGTTGCGCGGGTTGACGCCTTTGATGGCGACCTCGGCGCGCTCGCCGCCGTTGGTGGCGGGGTCGATGGTGACGCGGGAGCTGACGGAGCCGGTGGGCACCTGCTCCCAGTACTCGGCGTGGGCGTTGAGGATCTCGACGCCGTGGTAGAGGAGCTCGGAGAGGTCGCTGCTCTTTCTCCTCATACCGAGTCCGCCGCCCGGCGGCCCGTTTGGCCTGGCGGGCGCGAGGCCGGGCGCGGGAGCGGCGGGTGGTGCGGGCGCATTCTCCACGGCCTTGGTGACGGTCATCTTGACGATGCCGTTGTCGAGGGTCCAACTGTCGCCGTTGTCGGTGAGTGTGACGGGCGCGTTGACGGTGACCTTTTCAACCTTGGGGAGGGGATGGGCAGCCTGTTGGGCGGCGGCGGTGAGGGTGAGGGCCAGTGCGGAGAGTGAAGCGAGGAGGACCTTGGCTTTGGTCATGGCGAAACCTTTCAGCGAGCATATGTCTCGTTCAGAAGTCGTGGGGATTCTGGAGGGGGTAGACGCAATAGAGGGCTGCGAAGTTTCGTCTGACGCGCAGACGCACGACGCTCCTCCAATTGCTGAGGAGGAGCGTCGCATGGCGAATCTGTCTAGATGTAGGTTCGTGGCGCGACATCCCATGTCTCAGAATCGAGACATGGGGCACCCGCTATTTTGAGGCTATGGTGCTTGGGGCTGTGGTCTCCAGGGTTGGGTAGTCGGGGCGACCGTTGTCGGGCGGGGTGGGGTAGGGCTTGCTGCCGTCGTTGAGTTCGAGGCGGACGTAGTCCCAGACCACGCCGGTGGTGACATCGCCGGCAGGGACGGTGAAGGTCATGGTGTTCTCGCCGGGCTTGAGGAGGGTGGCGTCGAAGGCTGGACGCGTACTGGTACCAGACGCCTTTGTCGGTGTTGTAGCGGAGGGCGTTGGTGGCCACGGGATGGATGGTGCCGACGGCCTGGCCGTTGACGCCGATGGTGAGGCTGCCGGGGGCGGCGGGTGTGGTGCCGTTGCCGCCGTCAGCTCCGGCGAGGGCGATGCGCACGATGCCCTGGCCCTTGCTGGCTTTGGGCATGGTGAACTTGACGGTCCAGGTGGTCTCCTTGCCGTGGCCCCACTGCGGCCAGGGGTCAGCAGGGCTGGGCGGAATGGCGACCCAGCCGAAGCGCTGGTTGAGGGGGTCTTTGGCGTCGGGATTCTTCCAGGCCTCGGTGTCGGAGTGCGGGACTTCTTCGAAGAACCAGTCCTTGTGGTAGTCGCTCTTGCCGATGGTGTAGGTGATGTCGTTGGGGAAGAGGTCGCCGTAGCGGAGGGGCCAGCCCCAGAGCCAGTAGTTGGCGCCGTCGCCTTTATAGAACTTGTCGGCGACGCGGTCGGGGTAGCCGATCTCCCAGATCTGCTTGCCGTAGCGGACGGGCTGCCAGTCGAGCTTGCCGAGGTCGATCTTTCTTGCCGGCTTCGACGTTGATGTCGGCCTTGGCGTACTCGCCGAGGACGCCATCGGCGAACGCGTGCAGGGTGTAGTGGCCGGGGCGGACGTTGGCGATGGTGAAGCGGCCGTCTTCCGCGCCGTCGGTCCAGAACTGGTAGTAGTTGCCATCGTGCGCCCAGGTGACGATATTGCCGTTGCCGGCGCGCGACTGGAAGCCGCCGGTGCCGCGGGTGTAGTTGGGGTGGGCGAGGCCGACGGTGAGGTGCGGGAGCTTCTTCGAGGCGGCCTGGGGATCGTTGAGGACGAGCTGGCCGGTGACGGTGCCGCGGCCATCCTTGTGCGGGTAGTCGACGCCGTTGACCCAGTTGTAGGGCCATGCGGCTTTGACTTCTTTCGACTTGGCGACGGCGTCCTGCCAGAGGGCGAGGGCGTTGTCATGCCAGACGGCGGGGACGGCGGGCATGCCGCTGCCGAAGGTCGCCTTGAGCTGGTCGATGTCGGCCTGGGAGGGGTCCTTGGGGTCGGCGAGGGCGTTCATGTAGACGAAGATGGGGCCGACGACGTGCTTCCACTCCTCGCCGTGGGGGAGGTTGTTGCCCGCGCCGCCGCCGTAGTGGCCGGAGGTCCAGTAGTCGAGCAGGGTCGCGCCCATGTGGTCGATGAGGTCGAGCTTCTCCGGGCCGCCGCCGATGTACTCGTTGGATGGGTTGATGAAGTAGACGCCGATGTGGTCCTTGGTGCTGGACCATCCCCAGGCGGTGAGTTTGTACATGTCCTGGTTGTAGCTGTATTTGTGCTCGACGGAGTTCTTATAGATGCCCGCGGTGTAGATGCTCTGCTCCTTGGCGTGGACGACGATGCCGCGGCTGCCGGGGCCGCCGAGCACGTTGCTCATAATCATGTTGCGGTCCTGGTCGACGGAGAGCCAGTCGAAGGTGGGGTTCATCTGCAGGATGAAGCGGCTCTCGCCCTCGCCGGCGGTCGGGTAGCTGGCGTGGTGGGTGTACTCGGCGTACGTGTAGAAGCCGGAGGTGCCGCGCTCGAGGACGTAGCGGACTTCAATGTCCATGCCGCCGCCACGCGGGCCGGCGGGGGGACGCGGGCCGGCCGCTCCGCCGGGGCCACCGGGGCCGCGGGGACCTGCTTGGCCGCCAGGTGCGGTTGCGAGGCCGGGGCCACCCGGAGCGGCGGGATCGCCGGGTCGGGGTTGCACTGGCGGCGGGCCACCGAAGGCGCTGGGCGCGTTGGGATCGCCGGGGTTGACGCCCTTGACGGAGACCTCGGCACGCTCGCCGCCGTTGGTGGCGGGGTCGATGGTGATGGCGGTGGTGATGGTGCCGGTGGGCACCTGCTCCCAGTACTCGCTGCGCGCGGTGGGGATGGTGACGCCGTGGTAGACCATCGTCGACATGTTGCCGTTTTTCTTGAGGACGGTCATCTTGACGATGCCGTTGTCGAGGGTCCAGGAGTCGGCGTCCTCGGTGAGGGTTACGGGCGCGTTGACCGTGACCTTCTCGACCTTTGGCAGAGGGTGGGCGGGAGGCTGTGCGGGCGCGGTGGTCAGGTAGGCCAGGGCTGCGATTGCGGAGATTGCGAAGAGCTTAGGGCTGGTCATAACGAAGACCTTTCGTGATTGTTCTGAAATAGATATATCGGGCGTAGAGACTATAGCGGCGCGGCGGGTCTCAGTCAATTTGGGGGAGGCTAAAGCTGTGTACGGAAGGAGAGGCGGCTAAGTTTCGGGGTCAAAGAGCGGTGCGGGTGTCGGGTAGAGCGGAGGGGTCCTCGGTTGCGATGAGGTAGAGGGCGATGTAGACGGGGATCGCGGGCAGGGCGGTAATGAGTGAGGCAATGGCGCGGATTGCGAGGATGACGGGATGCGATAACCGGTGGGGCTGCTGGAAGAGGTGCATCTCAACGCCTGAAACGATCCTGTCGAGCGCAAACCAGGCGGCTACGGCGATGAGTGCTGAAATTCTGGCGCGGAGTTTCTGCCACGCGGTGGGGGTGGAATCGGGCAGCTGAAGGAGTTTGAGGGTGATGGGCGCCATGATCCACGCGGCGAGGAGGGCGACAAGCGCGGTGCAGAGAAGGTTGGGGAGGTCGAGCTTCTCCAGGGCCAGCTGGGATTTGAGCGGCGTGGAGGTCGTCTTCTCGATGAGATTTTGCAGCATGAGAACCAGAGCCTCCAGCGGGGCCAATAGGAAGACTGCGAGCATGGAGAGGATAAGCAACTTCCATGCATAGACAAGGATCCGGTGGAAAGAGGATGCGACGCTGGAGACCACTGCGCTTAGCGAGGCGCGTGCCTGTCGGGTCAGGAATGCGAGGAGCGCACCGGTTGCGACGATGGCCGCAGCATAGAAATTGAAGCCTACGAAAAGAATTGCGAAGGCCAGCGGAGCGGTGAAGAGCGACAGTTTGAATAGGACGAAGGGGGTAGGTGTGATGTGCTCAGTCGCGCCGCTGAGAGCCGAGTGAGTCGCGGTGAGCCAGGGAAGGAGCAGGTTGGTGAGCTGGCGGTCGAGGAGGTTGCCGCACCGCTTAAGGCAAAAGGATGCGGCGTCGGCGAGGAGGACGGGCAGCCAGAGGATGGGATTTCGGAGGACGAGGGAGGCGGTGTTGCGGGCGAGGCTTCGCATGGGTGTGCTGGTGAAAGAAGAGTAACTTGCCAATGATTTGTCCGCAAGAAAGCCACTCGAAAGGGTGAGATTGTGCAGATGCTTCGGCGGTTGCGTGGGGAGCCGTTTAGAATCGGAGGGTTCACTATTCAAGAGGGAAGATGCACGGGATTGCGGAGAAGACGAAGGCGCTGACGTTTCAGGAGTTGTTGTTCCGGTTGCAGCGGTTCTGGGCGGAGCGCGGGTGCGTGCTGCAGCAGCCGTATGACGTGGAGGTGGGCGCGGGGACGATGTCGCCGGACACGTTTCTGCGGGTGCTGGGGCCGAAGCCCGTCAGGATCGCATACGCGCAGCCCTCGCGCCGGCCAGCCGACGGACGCTATGGCGAGAACCCCAACCGGCTGTTCCGGCATACGCAGCTGCAGGTGATTCTGAAGCCGCCGCCGGAGCGGCTGCAGGAGATGTATCTGGAGTCGCTGGAGGCGATGGGGATCGACCTGCGCGAGCATGACATCAAGTTCGAAGAGGACAACTGGGAGTGGCCGGTCGGCGGCGCGTGGGGCGTGGGCTGGCAGGTGATGATGGATGGCCTGGAGATCACGCAGTACACCTACTTCCAGCAGTGCGGCGGCATGGACCTGGACCCGATCTGCGGGGAGATCACGTATGGACTGGAGCGGATTACGCAGTTCCTGCAGGATGTGGAGTCGGTGTACGACATGGTGTGGGCGGTTGAGCCGGATACCGGCCGCAAGGTGACCTACGGCGAAATGCAGCTGGCGGCCGAGGAGCAGTGGTCGGCGTATGGGTTCGACTATGCGGATGTGGGGTCGCTGTGGAAGCATTTGGAGTTATATGAGGCGGAGTGTCTGGGATTGCTGGAGCAGGCGAAGGAATTTGAAGGGATGGATGCGCTGAAGCTCAAGCGGTTTCCGGTGCTGGGGGCGTATGAGCTGGCGCTGAAGTGCTCGCATGTCTTCAACCTGCTGGATGCGCGCGGGGCGATCTCGGTGACGGAGCGGGTGGGCGTGATGGCGCGGATACGGACGCTGGTGGTGGGCGTGGCGAAGGTGTATGTAGCGCAGGGGGAAGCGGTCGCGCATGGCTGAGTTTTTGTTTGAGATTGGCTTGGAAGAGGTGCCGGCGCGGATGATCGCGGGGGCGCAGGCGGAGCTGCAGCGGCGCGTGCTGGCGATGCTGGAGCGCGAGCGGCTGGTTCCCGGGGGCGCGGCAAACAAGAGCTTCTCGACGCCGCGCCGGCTGGCGGTGTGGGTGGGCGATGTGGCGGCGCGGCAGCAGGATGTGGCGGAGGAGCTGCAGGGGCCGGCGGTGAAGATTGCCTATAAGGATGGCGCGCCGACGGCGGCGGCGATGGCGTTTGCGAAGAAGGCGGGAGTGGGCGTCGAGTCGCTGCGCACGGTGACGACCGCGAAGGGCGAGTATCTGGCGGCGACTTCGGTGAAGGCGGGACGCTCGGCGGCGGAGGTGATTGCGGAGGAGCTGCCCAAGGAGCTGGCCGGCATCTACTGGGCGAAGAACATGTACTGGCGCGCGGGCAGGCCGGAGCGGTTTGTGCGGCCGGTGCGCTGGCTGTTGGCGCTGCTGGGCGGCGAGGTGGTGCCGGTGAGCTTTGGCGGATGCGTCGCAGGGCGCGCGACGCGCGGGCATCGCGTGCTGGCGGGAGACAAGGCGATTGAGATTGCGGGGCGCGATGGCCTGGCCGCGGAGTATGAGAAGGCGCTGCTGGCGGGCTTTGTGATTGCGGATGTGGAGGCGCGGCGGCATACGATTCGCAAGTCGCTGGATCGGGTCTGCAGGACGATTCCGGACACGCGGTGGCGCGAGGACCATGCGCTGGTGGACAAGCTGACGCACCTGACGGAGTGGCCGACGGTGATCGCGGGCGGGTTTGAGCGCGAGTATCTGGAGCTGCCGGAGGAGGTGCTGGTGACGGTGATGCGCGACCACCAGGGTTACTTTGCGATCGACAACCTGCACGCGAAGCTGGCGCCATATTTCCTTGCGGTGCTGAATACGGAGGCGGATGCGGCGGGCGAGGCGGTGATCCGGCATGGCAATGAGCGGGTGCTGCGCGCGCGGTTCAATGATGCGCGGTTCTTCTGGGAGTTCGATCAGCGAGTGCCTCTGCGCGAACGGGTTGCGCTGCTGGAGAAGGTGACGTTTCAGAAGGACCTGGGGAGTTATGCGGCGAAGACGGCGCGTGTGCGAGCGGTTGCAAAGGCACTGGCGGAGAAGGCGACCCTGCGTGGGTTGGTTGTGGATGCGATTGCGTTAGATGAGGCCGCAGCGTTGGCGAAGACCGACCTGACGACGGAACTGGTGAAGGAGTTTACCGAGCTGCAGGGCGAGGTGGGCGGACTGTATGCGCGGGCACAGGGCGTGGGCGCAGGCGTGGCGGAGGCGATCTACGACCAGTACCGGCCGAAGTCGATGGAGGACCGGATTCCGCGGACGGTGGAGGGGCAGCTGCTGGCGATTGCGGACAAGGCGGACACGGTGGCGGGGATGTTCGGGCTGGGGTTGGAGCCGACGGGATCGAAGGACCCATTTGCACTGCGGCGCGCGGCGAATGGGGTGGTGAAGATTCTGGGCGAGGGAGCGTTGCCGCTGACGCTGGGAGACGTGGCGGACGCGGCGACGGCGTTCAGAGGAGGTGCGGATGAAGGTCGAGGTGTTCTTTGCGGAGCGGCTGGAGTTCTATCTGCGCGAGGCGAAGGGGCAGGCGTACGACGTGGTGAAGGCGGTGCTGGCGGCGGGGGCGAACGATGTTCGCGATGCGGTGGCGCGGGCCGAGGCGGTGACGGCGGTGCGTGGGAGCGAGGACTTTGCAGCGGTGTCTGCGGCGTTCAAGCGGATGAAGAATATTCTGGCGCAGGCGGAGGAGCGGGGATATTTGAATGAGAAGGTCGAAATTCCTACGCAAACATCGATGCATCCCGCGCAGTATTTGTTAACCGCTGCTGCGGCCAAGACCACCAAAGATTTCTGGAAACTTGCCGCCGATCGTGAATATGTCGCGGCGCTAGAACTTATTGCTACATTGAGGCCGCAGGTCGATCAGTTCTTCAGGGATGTCATGGTGATGGATCCGGAGCCCTTTGTGAGAGAGTCTCGTCTGAACCTGCTTGGCGATCTGGTTCGGAACTTTTCGAAGATTGCGGACTTTTCGGAGATTGTGGTGGCGGGGTAGAGGGCATGTCCCAGGGGCTAAAGCCCCTTTTGCTGCCTGACTTTAGTGCCGAGGCTGAAGCCTCGGCCTATCTCAGGAGCAGGAGCAAAGGCAAAAGGCGAAACAGAAGCAGATTCCTTCGCTGCGCTGCGGAATGACAAACCAATACGCTTCGGAATGACAAACCAAAGAGTAAGCGGCTTTATCAGACCAAAGAGTAAGCGGACCTGTCGGTTAGTTGACGCGCTGAAGGCGGGCGATGAGTTTTTCGGCGAGGGGTTCGCCGGACTCGGTCCAGAGGAGGCGGCTGGAGATGCCGCAGTTTTTTTCGACCAGCAGGGTGAAGGCGAGCAGCTTCTCGACATTTTGCTGGATGTGGAGCTGGGCGGGGTAGTCGAGGGGCTGGTCGCCGAGGGTTTCGAGGACCCATGGAGTGTCGAGGCCGAAGTCGACGAGCAGGTGGCCGTTCTGCTCGAAGCCGGCCATGTCGAAGCTGGGGCCGAAGCCGAGGATGCGGACGGTGTGGGGGCGGAGCTTCCAGGGGTTGTCGGAGGAGAGGTTCGAGCGCCGGGCGCGGCGGCGGTCGATTGCGGCCGTTGGCTGGTCCTCCTCCTCTTCGAGGTCGTCTTCTTCGCCGGGCGCGGGGGTCGGGCTGACGAATTCGCCGGCGGGCTCCTCGGGGGCCCAGAGCTGCCAGCGCATCTCGAACTCGTAGGCCATGTCGTCGTGGAGCTGCTCGGTGGCTTCGGCGACGGCGGCCTCGATGAGGGAGTCGGTGTCTTCGGCGGGCTGGCTGCCGGGCGGGTGAGCGATGGTCGGGGCTGACGTAGATGCGCTGGTAGGTGGGCGGCTCAGTGAAGTTGATGGGGTAGGCGGAGGCGGCGGAGACGCGCTTGGCGCCGACGACGGCGAACTGGCGCAGCACGCCGGTGAGCGCGGCGGGAAGCGACTCGAGGCGGAAGTTCGGGTACCAGAGGCTGAGGTAGAGCCGGTCTGCCATGGGTGCGTTCATTCTAGCCCTGTGAGGTGTGCCGCGGGTGAGAAGATAGATGGGGCGGACGGATGCGCAATTGTCGGGTTGAGCGGCTGAGGATTTATCTGGTGGGGAGCGCGGTCTTCCTGTTGCTGGTGATCGCTGCGTTTGTTGGGGCGGCACGGTATATGCGGCATCTTCGGGTGAAGCTGCCGGCGAGCTGGGGGTCAATATCGTCCGCGAGACGGATGGGTATACCTACTCGCAGTCGAACCAGGGAAAGACGGTGTATTACGATCCATGCGGCGAAGTCGGTGGAGCACACCGACGGCAAGGTGACGCTGCACGATGTGTCGGTTCTGCTGTATGGGCGGAATGGCGACCGGCATGACCGAATCTACGGCGACGAGTTTGAGTACGACACCAGCGCCAAGGTGGTGCGCGCGACCGGGGTGGTGCATATGGACCTGCAGGCTGCAGCGGCGGCGGCGAGCGGATACGAAGACGCTGCATGTGACGACCAGCGGACTGGTGTATCTGGAGAAGCTTGGAGTGGCGGCGACCAGCGAGCCGATTGAGTTTGAGACGGGCAAGATGACGGGACATGCGACGGGCGCGGACTATAGCAGCGACTCGGGCATGTTGATGCTGCACTCGGCGGTGAGCATGAGCGGGATGGCGGGTCAGCGGCCGGTGTCCTTGACGGCCACGTCGGCGACCCTCGACAACCGCAATCAAGAGGCGTTCCTGACAAACGCGAAGTACGCGTCGATGGGCCGGACGATGGCGGCAAAGCAGGCCACGCTGCACTCGCGGCCGGATGGGACGCTGGCGCGGGTGGAGGCGCAGGGCGACGTGACGGCGGTGGTGGATGGGGCGACGATAGTCTCGCAGCGCGGCGATTTTGTGATGAACGCGACGAACCAGTTGCAGTCTGCGCTGCTGACGGGCGGGGTGACTTACTCGCTGGATATGCCGCTGCAGCAGAGGAGGGGGAAGGCGGAGCAGGCGGCGATTGGGTTCGACGCAAAGGGTGAGGCGAACCATGCGGTGTTTACAGGCGCGGTGCATATGACTGAGCGGACGCGGGCGACGGCGGCGGAGAAGGAGCCCTGGAGCCAGCGCGATCTGACCGCGGCGAAGGTGGAGGTGGCGCTGGAGCCTGCGGGAGCGGGGAGATCGCAGGTGCGCGATGTGGAGGCGACGGGAGGCGCGCGGATGACGATGCTGGATGCAGGGAGTTTGAAGAGTCCTGCGGGGAAGGGAACAACGGAGCTTTCGGCGGACGATTTGAAGGCGCACATGTTGGATGTGGGCGATGCGGGGCAGACGCCGCGGCTGGATACGGTGGCCGGCGTGGGGAATACCGTTGTGCGTCAGGTGGGTGCGGATGGGTTGGAGCAGACGAGTGCAGGGGATACGCTGAATGCGAAGTTCAGGCCGGGCGCATTTGTGAAGCAGGCGGGCGGTGGGAAGGCCGCGAGCAAGTCAGCGCAGCCGGTTGCGGGGGCGCAGGTTTCGAAGGTACTGGTGAGTGCGGTGCAGCAAGGGCATGTGGTGGTGGTGCGGCGGGTCCCGGCAAAGAGTGGCGGCGGTAAGGAGGATGTGGAGCGCGCGACGGCGCAGCGGGTAGTGTACGACGGCGATCTCGACCGGGTGACACTGACCGGCGGAGTGGAGCTGATGGACGCGGATGGCGAGTTGTGGGCGAGGCAGGTAATGCTGGATCATGGCACGGGCGATGCGCGGGCGGAGGGTGGGGTGAAGGCGGATCTGGCGCAGGGTAATACCGTTCAGAGCGGTATGGGGCAACGCGGGGCAGGCAAGAGTGCTGCTGTATCGACCGAGCCGATGCATATTCTCGCCGACCGGGCCGAGATGGACCATGCCAGCGGAATCGCGACTTTTTATGGCGCGCCGGTGAGGTTATGGCAGCAGGGCTCGCAGGTGCAGGCGCCGGTGATTGAGTTTGCGCGGGAGCAGAAGCGGCTGGTTGCGCGCGGTGTGGCGACGGGAGCGGCCAATGGTCCTCAGGTGCATACCGTACTGGTGAGTGGGGCGGGCGATCAGGCGGGCGCGACGGGTGGGGGTGGGCCGATTGCGGGGTGTCCGGTGAAGACGGTAGCGAGTGGCTCGGGAGCTAACGTTGCGCGTTTGCGCGCGCCGCAGGTGATGCGGATCGCGAGTGGAGGGCTGACTTACTCGGGGTTGTCGCACGAGGCGGACTTTAACGGCGGAGTGTGGGCGGAGGGCGATGGCGGGACGATTCGCGCGGGTGAGGCGGAGGTCTTTCTTCAGCAGCCTCCGGCAGGGGAGAGTGGTGCGAAGGCAGGCGGTGGGGGTGTGGCGGCAGGATCGGCTACGGCGGCGAGTGTCGGTAGCGCGGATGTTGGATCGCTCGCGGGGAAGATTGAACGGATGGTGGCCATTGGGGCGGTCGTGATCGATGAGCCGGGTGGGCCGGGGATCCATGCAACAGGCGCGCGGTTGGTCTATACGGCAAACGATCAGGATTTCTTGTTGACCGGAGAGAAGGGCGCGCCGCCAAAGGCGGTGGATGGGCTGGGACGGTCGACGACTGGCGCGGCGTTGCGGTTTCATTCCTGCGATGCGAGCGGAGGCCAGAGGATTGAGGCGTTGGGTGCGGTGCCGGATGGGTCTGAAGGCGGTCCGGCGCAGCGGGTGCGGACGGAGTCGCTGGTGGATGAGGAGAAGAAAACGGCCAAGAAGAAGCAGTAGGGCGGATTTGTTTTGGGGTGGTACCAAATCGGGAACTGGCGCTTTAGGCAGGATGGATGGAAGAGCAATAGAATAGGGAATCGGACAGAGTGTGACGGCCACGATGCGGACGCTGGAGACGGAAGAGATTGGAAAGGCCTACGCGGGCCGCCACGTGGTGCGCGACGTGAGCATGCGGATCGCGCAGGGCGAGGTGGTGGGGCTGCTGGGGCCGAACGGCGCGGGCAAGACGACCAGCTTCTACATGATTGTGGGGCTGGTGCGGCCGGATGCGGGGCGCGTGCTGTGCGATGGCGACGACATTACGCGGCTGCCGATGTATCTGCGGGCGCGGGAGTATGGCATCAGCTATCTGCCGCAGGAGCCGTCGATCTTTCGCAAGCTGTCGGTGGAGGAGAACATTCTGGCCGTGCTGGAGGCGCAGCAGCTGAGCCGGGAGACGCGGCGCACGCGCACGGAGAAGCTGATTGAGCAGTTGAACCTGGGCCATGTGCGCAAGACGATGGGCTATGCGCTGAGCGGAGGCGAGCGGCGCAGGGTGGAGATTGCGCGCTGCCTGGCGATCGAGCCGGCGTTTATTCTGCTGGACGAGCCGTTCTCGGGGATCGATCCGATCGCGGTGCTGGAGCTGCAGGAGATCATCTTCGACCTGAAGATGAACGGCATCGGGGTGCTGATGACGGACCACAATGTGCGCGAGACGCTCTCGGTGACCGACCGCGCGTACATCATCAATGACGGCAGGATCTTCCGCGCGGGCACGCCGGGCGAGCTGGGCCGCGATGCCGAGGTGCGGCGCATCTATCTGGGCGAAAAGTTTTCCATGGACTAGGGCCTGCGTGCGGATGTCGGCCCGAGGATGTTGCGGTGCTGTCCTCTGCGATGAGAGGAGCGGCGGTCTTGTGTCTTGAGGCGCTGGCTAAAGGACGCTGGCGCGCGTGATTTAGCGCACAGATGGATTGCGCCAAAGGTGTTATTGCTTATCTGCGGAGGTGAGGTATAAACGGGAACATACGAGCATGATGCATCTGCAGAAGCTGTGAGTTCTACGCCGCTGCAAGAGTCATGCGCTGGCGATGTAGACTGTGGCCAAGTTCCCCGGCAACAGCGAAGGCAGAGGGTCTGCCCGACGATTGACTCTCCTGCTTGCGGTACACACGAAACACCGAAGCACGATGAGGTCGTAGGATTGCTGCAACCGAAGCTAAATCTCAAAGTCTCGCAGCGCCAGGTGCTGACACCCGGACTGGTGCAGATGGTCAGCGTGCTGGCGCTGAACAAGCTTGAGCTGAAGGAGATGATCAACACCGAGATGGTGGAGAACCCGGTGCTGGAGGAGGTTGAGGAGTCGGCGGTCACGATCGAGGAGATGGCGGGACGCGAGGCCGAGCGGGAGCGCTCCGCCGAGGAGATTGTGAGCGAGCATGAGCGCGTGGAGAAGGACCCGTTCGACGAGATCGACTTCGGCAGCTACTTTCAGGACTATCTCGATCCGGGATTCCGCACGGCATCGAGCTTTGAGGAGATCGACCGGCCTTCGTTCGACAATTTTCTCTCGCAGCCGAGCACGCTGACCGACCATCTGGTGTGGCAGCTGGGCTCGATGAACCTGACCGCGCGGGTGCGGCTGGCGGCGGACCTGGTGGTGGGCAATCTGAATGAGGACGGGTATCTGACCGCGACCGACGAGGAGCTGGCCGATGCCTTAGTGCTGGCACGCGCGCCGGCGCGGGCGGAGCCGATTCCGTTTGAGCGGGGCTTGAAGGGCCGTAAGCCGGCGTGGGAGGCGCATCTGGCGCGCATGGAAGCGGGCTTGGAGAGCTGCGCATGGCGCGAGCGCGAACGGTCGAATGGGCCGCAGCGACGGAGCGACGAGAGCGGCGCTGGCGACGGTGGCCGAGGCGCGGGAGATTGTGAACCATCTGGACCCGCTGGGCGTGGGCGCGCGCGATCTGCGCGAGTGCCTGTCTGATCCAGATTGCGGCGCAGCGGCGCGAGGCGGAGATGGCGCTGAGGCGGGCGGGTGCGAAGACGACCTATGGCAACGGGGACATGTCGCACGAATTTCTGGATGACTCGTTCGACGAGACGGACCGTGAGACCGAGCGCCGGCTTGCATCCGTTGCTGCGCGAGGTGGCGGCCGGCGGACCGTCACGCAACGGGTATTCACCCAATGGACATTCGCGCAATGGAAGTGCGAACGGGACGGGTGGGCCGGCGAGCAATGGGGACGACAGCTGTGTGAGCGATGTCTTTGAGATCGCGGCGCACATTGTGGCGAACATCTGGCGCTGCTGCAGAAGAAGGACATGCGCGAGCTGACGCGCTGCTGCGGCCGGAGCGTGGAGGAGGTGCAGGCGGCGGTGGACTTTATCCGCACGCTCGATCCGCGGCCGGGACAGCGCTACAACCTGAGCGAGACGCGGCTGATTGAGCCGGACGTGGCGTTCGTGAAGCGCGACGGCGAGTACGTGGTGGTGATGAACGAGGAGGACATGCCGACGCTGCGGCTGAGCCGCTCGTACCGCAAGATGCTGCGCGAGAAGCAGACCGAGAAGGACGTCCGGGAATATGTGAAGGAGCGCTATAAGTCTGCGATCCAACTGCTGCGCAACATCGAGCAAAGGAAGAACACGATCCTGCGCACCTGCGAGGTGATCGTGCGGCGGCAGGGGGAGTTTCTGGAGCGCGGCGAGCAGGGCCTGAAGCCGATGATGATCAAGGAGGTGGCGGAGGAGATCGGGGTGCATCCTTCGACCGTGAGCCGGGCGGTGGCGAACAAATATGTGCATACGTCGCAGGGCGTGTATGAGCTGCGCTACTTCTTTACCGAGGGCGTGAACGGGCCGGAGGGCGGCGACCTGCCGCTGGTGCTGCTGAAGCGCAGGGTGAAGAAGCTGATTGAGGATGAGGACCCGCGCAAGCCGCTGACCGACGACCAACTGGCGGCGGAGCTGCAGCGCCAGGGCATTCGGGTGACGCGCAGGACGGTGGCGAAGTATCGCGAAGATATGCAGATTCCCAGCACCCATCAACGGCGTGTACGCTGATACGCAGGCACGGTTGGGCAGATTGAGTACGACGGGCAGGAACGACTAACCGATCGACAGAGGATGAGGTGAGCGGATGATCATCGAGTACACGGGAAGACAGTTCGTCGTGACGCAGAAGTACAAGGACCGCACGCAGAAGGGGCTGAAGCGGATTGAGAGGATTGTGGGTGGGGCGGCGAGCGCGCATATCATCCTGTCGCTGGACAAGTACCGCAAGATCGCCGAGGTTGCGGTGGTGGATGGCAGCCAGAGCATGGTGGCGATCTGCGAGTCGGTGGAGATGATGACGGCGTTGCATCATGCGCTGGCAAAGATCGAGCAGCAGGCGATCCGGCAGAAGCAGAAGACGACGACGAACATGCGTCATCCGCGTGTGCCGGTGAAAGCTGACATGGATACTGCGGCGCAGGCGATCGCTTAGCTGAGTTGGCAGAGGTTGGGGTAAAGCCGGCGGGTGTTCTTTCTGGTTGCTCTGTTGCGCCGATATGTCTGCGGCGGTGTGGACTGCTCCCGTTACAATCGATGAAGCGGCTGCGGGCCGGTGTTTTAGGGCCGGCTGCCGATGGTTGCGGTGTGCAGTTGGGCGCCGCGACCTTACCGGGCCACCTCAGGGCGAGTAGCTCAACTGGATAGAGCACCGGCCTTCTAAGCCGGTGGTTGCGGGTTCGAACCCCGCCTCGCCCACCATCCGGAATCAAGAAAATACATGCAGCGCGGCTGAATCTTCGCTTGTAGCGGTGTTGTCAGTGATCAGTCCAGGGGTTCTCGAGTGAATGACAGAGTTCCGTGGCTGAGATCAATGGCGACTTGTGTAATGCCAAGGGCCGCTGGACTCATCAAACCGTCGAAATTATGCCCCGCATCCCTTGGGTTGCGGACGATAAATGCCGGCTCATTTCCGAATTCCGCTTCGCCGAGCTGGAGGCTGATCTGGCGCACTAATTTACGGTCGAAACTGCCGATGCTCCCGGGCGATACTTGAGCGCTGGCGGCTTGCAAACCTGGGTCCGGTATGTGTTCGAAGAGAACCAGCGAGGGTGCGCCGGTATCCAGGAGCAGATGGACCGATGAGTGATTATTAACGATGGCATCGACGATTGGCAGTCCTTCAGTCATTTGCAATGGGACCGACATGGGCATCGGCGGGGTTGGGCCAAAACGGACCTCATGAGCCGCGTAGTCGATCACAAACGCGTTTTTGCCGAGGACGTCGAGGCCAACGATTCCATCGATCTGGAACGGGAGCCATCTCTGGATGAAGGACAGGTCTTCGACAAGGACGCGAAGGTTTTCCTTGTGGACAGGGCCAAGCTGCAGGCTCGGCAGGGTCGCCATCTCGCCCGGCACGTTGCCGTTCAGGACCGGAATCTCGGTGGGCGCGGCGTTCATACGAAGCCTTTGCGCGAGTCGTGGAGCGAGAACGCTGGGGATGGCCCCCGTATCCACGAGGAAGTTGAGCCCCTTCAAAGGGCCGGCCGATCCGTGAACGACGATCAGGTAATCCCGATAGAGTTCGAAGCTGATCGCAGTCTTTGTGGGAGGGTTTGGGCCGGCCTTCCGCCGTTTCTGTCCGTCCGGCTGACCGAGTGCCGTGAGACTCGTCAAAACAGCTAGCAATCCAAGATAGCGTCCAAGATAGCGCCTCAGCATGACTCACCTCGTGGGAGTCATGCTCTGTTCCTCCGGCTGGTACCTCAATTCACGGGAGCTAACTTACAGGTCGAGTCTTGGTTATGGCGCTGGAGAGAAGCGGGAGAGGCGCGGAATAGGAACCTCTCCCAGGAAAATAGTTGAAAGGGCAAGTTGGCTGTGGCATCAAGGAGACGCGGGTGGACAATGCTAGACTTTCCCAAGAACGGGGTGCCCTACGTGCTGAATGGAACCCGGACTGTCCGGTTTGGAGCGTTTGAAGCCGATCTCCACTCCGGAGAGGTCCGTAAATCAGGAAGCCGCGTAAAACTCCAGGAGCAACCGTTTAAGGTGCTGCAGGTTTTGCTGGAGCGGCCGGGTGAGTTGGTCACTCGCGAGGAGCTGCGGTCGCGCATCTGGCCGGAGGAGAGCTTCGGCGACTTCGACCACGCGGTGAACGTTGCTGTTGGCAAGCTCCGGACCGCTCTCGGCGACTCGGCCGACAATCCATGCTTTGTGGAGACCGTTCCGCGCCGCGGCTATCGCTTTGTGGCTGCGCTGGAGGGATCCGCATTGCCGATGCAACCGGCCGATGCCGCGGCGGAGGATGATGTGGCGGGCAGCGGTGCGGGCGGCTCCCGTTGGCTGCTATCTCTCTTCGCGGTTGTCGCTGCGGGAGCTTTGGTTGCCGGGGGAGTCTTTCTCGGACGCAGTATGGCGCGGCCCCACGCGCTGGAGTTTCAGCGTCTGACGGTGCGGCACGGCACCGTGTATTTGGCTAGGTTTGCACCCGACGGACATAGCGTGGTGTACAGCGCATCGTGGGACGGCGGACCGGTTGAGATATTTACGACCGACACGAGTTTCTCCGGTACGCGAAGCGTTGGACTATCGGGGACGGCGCTGCTTGCGGTCTCGTCCACCGGCGAAATGGCGGTGCTGCAGTCGCCTCGTCCGAGCTCTATGCTGACTCTGGAAGGCACTCTCGGCCAGGTCCAGCTTACTGGAGGGTCGCCCCGGCAGATTGCCGAGAGAGTAGATTGGGCCGATTGGGCCCCGAATGGAAAGAGCATCGCGATCGTGCGAGATGCGGAGGGGACGCAGCATCTCGAATTTCCACTCGGCCATGTTCTATACGAGACCACTGGATGGATCAGCCACCCACGGGTATCGCCCGGGGGCGATATGGTTGCGTTCCTTGACCACCCGACCGACAAGGACGACCGCGGTACCGTGTCGGTTGTCGACCTTGCTGGGCATAAGAGGACCCTTTCCACCGGATGGGAGAGCGAGGAAGGGCTGGCTTGGTCTCCACGCGGGAACGAGATATTGT
Source organism: uncultured Acidobacteriaceae bacterium (assembly GCA_963808025.1). Taxonomy (GTDB): domain Bacteria; phylum Acidobacteriota; class Terriglobia; order Terriglobales; family Acidobacteriaceae; genus Edaphobacter. Next base: position 519,421 of record CAWEEI010000003.1, read on the forward strand.
TTTCGGCCACGGAAGCCGGACTCCAGCGCCGCATCTATGCCGTGGATATGCAGAGCAACATGCGCCTGGTGTATAGCGCACCCGGCGGGGTCACGCTCGAGGACATCGCTCCCGACGGGCGGCTCCTGCTCACTCGGGACGAGCAACGCGCGGGAATCATGGCTATGGCGCCGGGCGCCGCCCGGGAGCGAGACCTCTCCTGGCTGGACTGGTCGCTTCCGGTCGGTCTCTCGCCCGACGGCAATACAGTGTTGTTCGACGAGCAGGGAGAGCAGGGAGGGCCAACCTACACGGTTGCGATGCGGGACCTGCGCGGTTCACCGCCTGTCCCTCTGGGCGAAGGGATGGCCGGCGGGTTCTCTCCCGACGGGAAGTGGGTGGCCGCGACGATTGACTATAGTAGGATCGTGCTCTTGCCCACGGGTGCGGGCGTCTCCCGGCGAGTCGAGCCCGGCGGCATCGAGCAGTATGGCCCCGTGATGTGGATGCCCGACGGCAAACGGCTCGTATTCCCGGGGCATCTGGCTGGCCGTGTGAGCCGCTGCTTCATTCAAGACATTGAGGGCGGCAAGCCTACTCCCATCACTCCGGAGGGGTACATCGGGTGCCGTCCCTCTCCGGATGGGAGGTGGATTGCGGCCAGAGACATAGCCGAAAATCAGGGCATGTTGTTTTCCGTGGATGGAGGCGGTCCGCGCTCCATCCCAGGCTTATTGCCGGGAGAGACTTACTCATGGGCATCCGACCCGAAGTTTATGTATGTGAGTCAATGGAATCAAATTCCGGTGAAGATATTTCGGTTGAATATTGTGACCGGACAGCGGCAGCTCTTTAAGGAATTGAACCCTCCGGACCTATCCGGACTTTGCGACCTATCCGACGCTGTATTTAGCTCCGACGGCCGAGCCTATGTCTACGGATTTAGCCGCCTGCTCTCGGACCTTTATCTGGTGAAGGGGCTGCAATAGAGTCCTGTGCAGGCTCCTTTGCATAAAGCCGATTTCCCCGCACCAATTTAGCGATTACAGACTAGAATTCTATTCGGTCTTCAGGCTCGAATCGGAAAGCTGCGGGACGCGGGCACGATCGGCGAGAATGCATAGGCCCGAGTTAGTCGAGAGAGTCGCTCACATTGCCGTCTGTGGAGTCACTATTAATAAGCTAATTGCGCTTTCGTTTGTTTGCGCGTTGCCCCTGCTCGGCTCAGGTCTACTGCACGCGCAGGGAACTCAGCCCAGGACGGCTGCGCCGGACCAGCTTCGACCTGCTGCCGGCGGGGAAGGACGCCTATCTTCACTATGCCGCGGAGACGGACACGATGCTAAAGCAGGATGTGTTGGGCGTGTGGTTTCCGCGGGCGATCGATGATAAGAACGGCGGGTTCTATGCGGACTTCACGCGCGACTGGCAGCGCGCGCCGAGTCACGGCAAGTTTTCTGTCTTTCAGGGGCGCATGACGTGGATTGCGGCGGAGGTGGTGATGCGGCGGCCCGAGCTGCGCAAGCAGTATCTGCCGTATGTGACGCACGGGGTCGACTATCTTGCGAACACGATGTGGGACAAGCAGGATGGCGGGTTCTACTGGGGGTTGAGCGACGACGGGAAGGTGTCACCGCAGTTTACGGATGGGAAGCATCTGTATGGGATCAGTTTTTGCATCTACGGGCTGGCGGCGGCGTACCAGGCGACGCACGATCCGCGCGCGCTGGCGCTGGCGAAGGATGCGTTTCGCTGGACGGATAAGCATGCGCACGATCCGGTGAATGGCGGCTACTACGAGTGGCTCACCCGGGACGGCACGCCGGTGCAGGCGAAGCCGTACGATGCGGTGGTGCGGGACGGGCCGGTGGGCGGGTTTCCGGTGGGGTACAAGTCGATGAACACGCACATTCATCTGCTGGAGTCCTTTACGCAGTTGTATGCGGTGTGGAAGGACCCCGTGCTGAAGCAGCGTGTGGCAGAGCTGTTGCATGTGGTGCGCGATAAGGTGTCGGTGCAGCCGGGCGCGATGAATCTCTACTTCACGAACGACTGGCACGCGGTGCCGGAGCATGACTCCTATGGCCACGACATTGAGGCGACGTATCTGATGCGGGAGGCGTCGGACGCGATCGGGGAGACGGACAAGAGCAGGACGGAGCATGTGGGGCGGATGCTGACGGACCACGCGCTGCAGTATGGGTGGGACGATGCGCATGGCGGGATCTACCACTCCGGCTCGTTCGATAGCAAGCCGGACGACCTGCTGAAGGAGTGGTGGGTGGAGATGGAGACGCTGAACACGCTGCTGCTGCTGCACGAAAAGTACGGCGCGCAGACGGATGTTTACTGGCGCGACTTCCAGATGCAGTGGCAGTATATTCAGCGCTACCAGGTGGACCAGGAGTTCCACGGAGACTATGAGTTGATCAAGCCGGATGGCACGCCGACGATGACAGGCAAGGGGCGCATGTGGAAGGCTGCGTATCATGATGGGCGCGCGTTGCTGAATGTGAATGAGCGCTTGCAGCGACTGGCCGCGGCAGATGCATCGGATAACGCTAAATAGATTGCAACAGAACTGGAGGAACGATCGATGTTGAAGCAAAGAGGTTACGGAATGAATCGCCGGGGAGTGCTGAAGTCGTCGCTGGCGGCGATGGCGGGCGGGATGCTGGGTGTGCGGGGCGAAGAGGCCGTGGCTCAATCGCCGATTAAAAACGTCAACCTCAACTCCAGCCCCTCGACGCTGAAGATCACGGACATGCGCTACACCACCGTGGTCAAGCCGGGGCCCAGCCCATGCACGATCATCCGCATCGACACCAATCAGGACGTCTACGGCCTCGGCGAGGTGCGCGACATCGCCGGCTACCAGTACGCCATGGTGCTCAAGAGCCGCATCCTCGGCCAGAACCCGCTCAACATCAACTTCCTCTTCGACAAGATCGCCCAGTTCGGCGGCAACGCGCGCCAGGCCGGCGGCGTCTGCGCGGTCGAGATGGCGTTGTGGGACATCGCCGGCAAGGTCTACAAATGCCCCGTCTATCAGATGCTCGGCGGCAAGTGGCGCGACACCATCCGCATCTACGCCGACACCACCGAGTCGCGCGACCCCAAGGAGTACGGCCTCCGCGCCAAGGAACGTATCGCCATGGGCCTCACCTGGATGAAGATGGACCTCGGCCTCGACACCCTCGACGGCATCCCCGACACCGTCATGCAGCCCGCCGGCATGAGCCGCTGGGAGCTCGGCAACCAACCCCACCCCTTCACCGGCATCGAGGTCACCGACAAAGGCATCGACCGCCTCTGCGAGTACGTCGCCGCCGTGCGCGACAACATCGGCTACAGCGTGCCGCTCTCCATGGACCACCTTGGCCACATGGGCGTCAAATCCATCATCCGCCTCGGCAAGGCATACGAAAAATACAACCTGGAATGGATCGAGGACGTGATCCCCTGGTTCTATACCGACCTGCTCAAGGAGATCACCGACGCCAGCCCCACGCCCACCCTCACCGGCGAGGACATCTACCAGATCAGCGACTTCGAGACACTCTGTACGAAACATGTGGTCGACAAGATACATCCGGACCTGTCGACTTCGGGTGGCATCCTGCAGACGCACAAGATCGGCGATATGGCGTTCCAGAACGGCGTCCCCATGGCGATGCACTTCGCCGGGACGCCGGTGGCGTGCATGGCGAACGTGCATTGTGCGGCGGCGACGCGTAATTTCCTTGCGCTGGAAAACCACTCGCTTGACGTGCCCTTCTGGCAGGATCTCGTCACCGGTATCGAGAAGCCCATCATCAACCGCGGCTACATCAAGGTGCCGGACACGCCGGGGTTGGGCATCACACTGAACGACGATGTGGTGAAGCAGCACCTTCGGCCCGGGACCGGTTACTTCGAACCCACGCCGATGTGGGATGAGGTGCAGTCGCTCGATGATGCGCTCTGGAGCTAGGCATGAAGCATGGGGCATCGGTAACGAGGCTGCAAAGGAAGGTGCGTATGAAGAAGCTATTGGTGCTTGCGGCATTCGCTAGCGCGTTAGTTGCTGTGAGGCCCGCGGCGGCGCAGGTGAAGATGACCCGCGAGCAGATGATGTTCTACACCTCGGAGTGGAAGGGCGACCGCTTTCCCGATGGCCGCCCCAAACTTCCCGACGACCTGCTCACGCGCGCGCTGGATGTCTCCATCGAAGACGTCTGGGACTACCTGCGCGGCTCCGGCTATCGCTCCCAGTTCGACTCGGGCTTCCGGATGCTCCACCCGGAGAAGCCCTTCGCCGGCCGCGCCCTCACCGCCCAGTACATGCCCTCGCGCCCCGACATGACCCGCCCCATCGCCGCCGAGGGAAAGGCCGAAGGCCGCGTCGGCGACAACAATAGCTGGCCCATCAACGAGCTGCAGATCGGCGATGTCTACGTCGCCGACGGCTTCGGCAAAATCGTCGAGGGCACCCTGATCGGCTCCAACCTCGGCAGCGGCATCGCCGCCCACAGCCACACCGGCTTCGTCTTCGACGCCGGCATCCGCGACGCTGAGGAGAACCGCGAGATCCCCAACCTCAACGGCATGTATCGCGCCTACGATCCATCCGCCTGGGCCGATATGACGCTCACCGCCATCAACGCGCCGATCAGAATCGGGCGGGCGGTGGTACTACCCGGAGACCTCGTCCTCGCCAAGTCCGACGGCGTCCTCTTCATCCCCGCCGTCCTCGCCGAGGCCGCAATCAGCAACGCGGAGTTCACCAACCTGCAGGACGCCTTCAACTTTGAGCTGAACAAGACCGGTGCCAATGGCGGCCAGTTCGAAGGCGGCTGGACGCCGCAGAAGTACGCGGCCCTCGCCCAATGGATCGACGCCCACCCGGAAAAGCTGAAGATGCCGCGCGCGGAGTTCGACGCCATTCTGGCCCGGAGACAGGGGCCACGCAGGACACCGTAGAAGACGCTGGCCTGATCTGTCTCAATCCATGGAGGAGCCAATGCGCATTGCGAGATTGCTCAAGAGATTTCTTTCCGTGATAGTCGCTGTGGCGTGCCTTCCTCTCTCCGCGATTGCGCAAGGTGCTGCAATGTCGCCCATTGTTCTGACTCAAGCTCAGGTCGCCGTATGCGATCCGCACAGGACCTGCGATCACGGGCTATGCGATGCCACCACATGCATTCAAACTTTGCTCGACCGTGAGCAGATGATGCAACAGCTGCACATCACCTCCCTGCGCCCCGGACCAGGCAATCACAAAGACGCGCCTCCTCCCAACTTCGACGAGTCGAAGGCGAATCCGTATCCCAATCTGCCCGATCCGCTAATTCTCAACAACGGAAAGAAGGTCACGACCGCAAAGATGTGGTGGCAGCAACGCCGTCCGCAGATCGTCGAATACTTCGACCGCGAGGTCTATGGACGCGTCCCGGCCCACACGCCCAAGGTGATCTGGGAGGTCGCCAGTACAGCCAATGAGACAGTAGGGAAGTATCCGGTCATAACCAAGCAGCTTGTCGGCCACGTCGATAACTCTTCCTACCCGGCGATTACGGTCGACATCCGGATGACTCTTACCACTCCCGCCAGTGCCTCAGGCCCGGTTCCAATCATCATGCAGTTCAGCTCGTCGACTCCGCCTCCACCTTCGGCCTCTCGCGCTGTGCGCGCAGCAGCGCCTCTTTGGGAGCAGGAGATTCTGGAGAAGGGATGGGGCTATGCCATCCTTTCTACGATGAGTATCCAGGCAGAGAACGGCGCGGGGTTTAGGAGCGCTGGGATCATTGGCCTGGTAAACAAGGGCCAGTTTCGCAAACCCGATGACTGGGGAGCGCTCCGCGCGTGGGCATGGGGAGCGGATCGAGCCATGGATTACTTTGAGACTGACAAATCTGTCGACACGAAGCAGGTTGGCCTCCAGGGCCACTCGAGGTATGGCAAGGCCGCGCTCGTCACCATGGCCTACGACCAGCGTTTTGCCATCGCCTATGTCAGCTCTTCGGGCATCGGTGGCGCCAAACTCTTCCGCCGCAACTTTGGCGAGCCTCTTGAAGACCTGGCCTCAGAGCGCGAGTACCACTGGATGGCGGGCAACTTCCTGAAGTACGCAGGCCCGCTTACTGCAAACGATCTTCCTGTGGATGCGCACGAACTGATCGCTATGTGTGCTCCGCGGCCTGTGTTCATCAGCGGCGGTTCCACCATCGGCGCAGCCTCGGACAATGCGGCCGACCCGCCCGGTTCGTTTATGGCGGCCGTCGCGGCCGGCCCCGTCTACCGGCTTCTCGGCAAAAAAGACCTGGGTACCAGCACCCTGCCACCGATAGCGACTCCATTGATCGATGGAGAGATCGCCTTCCGTCAGCACACTGAAGGCCACACCGATGTTCCCAACTGGCCTACTTTCCTGATATTCGCGAGCCGGTACATCCACGGGCATGCTGCCAACGCGGCAATCGTCCACTAGCAGGCAAGTCGACAACAAGACAAAGTGCTTACCGACCCGATGGATCGGTAAGCACCCCGGCACATCCATCTCTGCATAGCCTCGATCCAGCTTCGCAGGTGAGCTTCCCGAAGTACATCGATCCACACACTTTATTGCTGATAGGCAACACAAGATTGCCATGCGAGATTTGCGCCCTCAATGGCGACAATTCCCTGGATCGTTCGGCAATGGAGTAGAAAGGCGCCAACGATAGCTGGCTCTTACCTGTCCGCCGCGCGGTCGAACTCTATCTGAAAGCGGCGTCCGCTCCGGCTTGCGTTGGCGTTGACGATGGCCTGGAGGGCGCGGGCGGTTTGACCGCCTTTTCCTATGAGACGGCCCACATCGGCTTGGTTGGCTTCGACCTGAAAGACGGCTCCCATCTCATCTGAAATCAACTCGACCTCGACATCGTCGGGGGAGTCGACGAGCGAGCGAATGACCTCCACCAGCATCTCGTGAATCTCGCGATCACTTCCATTTGGCATGGCGAACCTACCTGACAAGAGCTGCTTGAGCATCAGGGTGAATCAAGAGATTCCTTCACCCTGTTGCTTATAAGCAAATTGCGCTGGATACCAATCTACACGCTGCGATAGCCGGTTAGTTCAATCGTGTGGCTACCTTAGCCGCGGGCCATCGCTTATGCGCAACAAATACTTTTTAATTCAGTAAGTTACGGGAAATATTTTCTAGTCTCCTCGAACGCGCTTCCAGCGCGCAAAGGAGACCCACCCGTGATAAAGAATGCGATCAGCACATCCACCCTCGCCCTTCTTGTATTGCTAACTGTTGGGATTGGCCAGAGCTTTGCCCGGCAGGTCCCTGTAGTCCTGAACCCAACCACCCAACACCCTCACCAATTTGGCGGCGGCGGCAATCCCAATCCACCGCCGCCCTGCTGCAATCTGGTAGCGGTACACTAGGGACGACTCCCCAAGAGTACCGGCCGCACAGGGTCGCCCAGATGGAGCGCGAAAGATGCAGATAACGGTATTTGACCGCTTCCTCTGGGTGACCGGCTTTTTCGGCCACATCCTGCTCCTACTGGTACTCTTCCGGCGAGGCTTGGCAAGATCGTTTACGATGTTTACCACCCTCATCGCTTTCAGCGTCGCCAGAACGATCATCCTTTATTCCGTCTATCGCAGTCTGCCAGCCGATTATGTCAATGCGTTTTGGTACCTGGCCGTTCCCTACGACGCACTATGGTTTCTCGTCCTTTTTGAGGTCGCCATGCACGTCTTTCGTCCAACCGGTGTGTGGCCGCGGGATGTGTGGAAGAGCTTCATCGGTATTGCTTGCGTAAGCGCGATTGTGCCGCTACCGCTCACATGGCTGGCGGTTCCGTCGACGGCAACTCTGGCGCGGGTCGTCGTTGTCCGAGGTACTTTCTTCTGCGCTGTCCTGATGAGCGAGCTATTTGTGGGTATGTTCGCGTTGTCGGCGACGGAGGGATTGCCGTGGAAGACCCACGTTGCGCGGATCGCCCAGGGGCTTGGCGCCTATTCGGTGGTGTGCGTCGTGACGCAGGCGATCTCTGACTATTTTGGCAACGAGCCGCACGTCTACGCGGTCCTGGGAAGGCTTGGTAACGCGGTTTATGTCGTATGCGAAGGATACTGGATCGTGATGTTGTGGCAGGAGGCGCCCGCGCCGCGCGAACTGCCGGAGTCCATGCTGACGCAGATTTATGCGTTGCAAAGACAGGTGGAAGATGACCTTATAAGCATTCGCGACTGGAGACGGTCTTGAGAAGTATTTGTTTTGCCGGCCTGGCTGCACTTTTTCTGGCGACGCTGATCGGCGTCGCTTTGCATTATTATCTCCGCGTGCGGCGGTCTGCCGGAGCGACCTGGGAGGGCCTGCTGAAGCAGCTGATCTGGATCGACCGCGACAAGATTGAGGCCATCGCGATGGACGCTGTGGCGGAGTCAGGCGAGCCACGTCCGGATGACGACGCCTTTAGCCTGGACTCGTCTGCGATCTGGACGCTGCTGGGCGGTCTGGAGGGACTTGAAGCTCTGGAGAAAAACTGCCGTGTGCTGGTGGAGCTGGCTGCCTACTTACAGCGATGGCACCCGGAGGCGCTGGTGGTGGCCGAACAACTGCGGCTGAACGCGCGAGAGATTGAATGGCATGTTGGGAGGCTCAAGGGTGCGGCGCAGACGGGAAATCTTCAGTCTTCGTTCGGCGATTACGCACAGCGCGCGGTCGTCACGTACTACTTTATGACCAGGCATGTGCTTGAACTCTATGACCGCGCCGGTTTTGCAGGCCTAGCCGAACTGCAAGGCGCGTTGTAGGCGTCAGGCAATGCGGCGCGAGAATACAGCCGCGACTGTGCCGACGACTTCAATCTCCTTGCGGAACCTCCAGCGTCTGCTGGCCTCGTAGGACAAGGGATGAGGGACGAGAGTCAGCCACTCCGATTCCTTATCGAGTTCGCAGAATCCCGATACATAGCCGGTGCGGGTGAGGAGGAAGTAGATGGGGCGGTCGAACTCGTGGGTCCACTCCTTGCGGCTGGCGATCGCGCGCTTCCGCGTATCGATGAGCACGATCGATCCGGCGCGGACCATGGGCTCCAGAACGCGGTCGCGTCTCCCGATCACCCCTCTACAGTAGTGAGCTGGGAGCGGTTCCTTCGCGGAAGGGAGCAGAGTGGTTGCCTCGGGCGGTGAATCCGAGAGAAAGCTGTCCGGCAGCCAATCCTTCGCCTGCTGCTCCAGGGGTCCTTGGGTCAGCAACAGAGTTGCGTTGGGAGCCATCAGTTCGTCGAGCTGACGCTGTTTGCCTGACGCCGGACACAGCGCGATCATCTGGTCGGCGGTAAGGCTGTAGATCGCGGCGAGAACGATCAGTTTGGTGGCGGACAACTCGCGATCTTCCCGCTCCACTCTGTCCAGCCAGCTGGCAGAGATGCTGTAGGAGGGGTTTTCCCACTGCAGTGCCAGACGGGAGCTGCGCTCCTCGACTTCCCTGAGCGTGAGCTGCCATTTTTGCCGAGACTCTCGAAGCTTACTGCCGATACCGACCATCGGAACTCCTAAGAGGTTCGGTTCAAATTTGCTGGCTGAAGGGAGATGATACCGGCTGAAGTCGCCGCGAGCAAGACCAGATCAACCTGGACCCGAGTGGATGGATGCTCTACCGGGCGATTAGGAGCTTTTCCCCCAGCCCCCGCCCCCGGGAGTCTCAATGCGCAGGATCGCACCTTTGGGGAGTTGGCGGCTGTACTTGCCGGGGAGTTCGGTTGGGGTGGGGTCGTCCGGTGAGGCGAAGGAGGCGTGGCCGGGCGAGGCGGACCCTCCTCCTTGCAGGCCATAGGGAGGGAATTTTCTGCGGTCAGCCAGCAGGGTGACCTGGGCGTCGGCGAGGAGTTCGATCTCGCGGATAAGGCCGTCTCCACCGCGGAACTGGCCGCCGCCGCCCGAGCCTGTGCGGTAGGCGTAGCGGCGGACACGGAATGGGTAGGCGTATTCGAGCGCCTCGATGGGCGTGTTGAGCGAGTTGGTCATGTGTGTCTGCACGCCGGAGATGCCATCGAGGGTTGGGCGCGCACCCATGCCGCCGGCCGCGGTCTCGTAGTAGGTGAAGGGCTCGCCGGTGCGCGGGTCTGATACCGCCGATGGTGAGGTTGCTCATGGTGCCCGCGCTGGCCGCGGGGATGCGCGCAGGGATGGCCTGGGCGAGCGCGCGCAGCAGGACATCGACGATGCGCTGCGAGGTTTCGACGTTGCCGCCGGCGACAGCGGCGGGCGGTAGGGCGTCAACGATGCTACCCGGTTCGGTGGTGAGTGTAAGCGGGCGGAGGATGCCGGCGGTTGCGGGGGCGTCGCTCGGGGAGGAGGCAGCGAAGAACATAGAAGCAGGCGGAGAGGGTGATGGAGCGGACGGCATTGATGCTGCCCGCGACCTGCGGCGACGAGCCGGTGAAGTCGGCGTGCAGGGTTGCGGCGATGGGGTCGAGTGTGAGGCGGACTGCGAGTTTGATGGGGGTGTCGGTGACGCCGTCGTCATCGAGGAAGTCCTCAGCGGTAAAGTCGCCGGCGGGCATGGTACGCAGTTCGGCGCGGACCAGGCGCTCGGAGTAGTTGAGCAGCTCGTCGATGAGCGCCGCGAGATGGGCCACGCCGTAGCGCTCCGCCAGCTGCAGCATGCGCTGTTCGCCGACGCGGCATGCGCCGATCTGGGATTCGAGGTCGCCCTCGCGCTCCTTGGGGGTGCGGACGTTGAGCAGGATGAGGTCGAGGACCTCGCGGTCGAGCTTACCGCCGCGAACGATGCGAATGGGTGGGATGCGAACGCCTTCTTGGTAGATTTCGGTGGCCGGACCCATGGAGCCGGCGAAGGCGCCGCCGACATCCGCATGATGCGCGCGGTTGGAGACGTAGAAGGCGGGCGTGCCGGGTGCGTCCGGGAGGAAGACGGGCAGTACCATGGTGATGTCGGGCAGGTGGGTGCCGCCGGCGTAGGGGTCGTTGAGGATGGCGATATCGCCGGGCACGAAGTCGATGGCGGCGACGGCGGCCGCGACCGACATCGGCATGGAGCCGAGATGCACGGGCATGTGGTCGCCCATGGCGATGACGCGGGCCTGGCCGTCGAAGACAGCGCAGGAGTAGTCGCGGCGTTCCTTAATATTGGGAGACAGCGCGGTGCGGCGCAGGGCGGCGCCCATCTCCTCCGCGATGGAGTGGACGGCGCTCTGGAAGACGGCGAGGGCTACGGGATCGAAGGGATCGACGGAGGGAAGGGTCATGCGGGCTTCTCCTGCGATTGCGGGAAGGTGATAATGAGGTTGCCGAGTTCGTCTACTTCGGCGTGCGCGTCGGGTGGGAGAACGGTGGCGGAGGTGTACTCCGTGATCATCGCAGGGCCGTGGATGCAGTCGCCCGGGACGAGGGCTTCGCGACGGTAGAGGGGCGTGGGGAGGAAGTCGCCGTCGAAGTAGATGTCTCGGGTCGCGTGGGAGGTGAGGGTTGTGACGGAGGGTGGGGCGGGTGCGCGCGGCGGCGCGTAGGGCTCGGCTGCGGCGACCATGCGCAGGCGGAGGCTGACGATCTCTATGGGACGTGCCTCGTCGCGAGAAGCCGTAGCGTTGGCGGTGGAATTGGTGGAAGGCGGCGATGGATTGCATGGGTGCGCTGGTTTCATACGGCACGTTGAGTTCGTAGCCCTGGCGGCGGTAACGGATGTCGAGGGTGCGGTGTGCATTGCCGTGCAGACCTTCGGCGGCAAAGTCGGTGAGGGCGCGGTGTTCCAGTTCGGCGAATGCGGGAGCGATGGTGTTGAGTCGCATCGCCGGGGAGCATGACCGTGCGGGAGTAGTCGCGGACCGCATCGGCGAGCAGAATGCCGACGGCGGAGAGCGCGCCGGGCATGGCGGGCACCAGCACACGCGGGATGCGCAGCGCACGGGCTAGCGCGCAGGCATGGAGCGGGCCGCCGCCGCCGAAGGCGACGAGCGTGCATTCGCGCGGGTCGTGGCCGCGCTCGACGGAGATGACGCGGATGGCCTTCTCCATGTGGCTTTCGACGACGCGCAGGATGCCGGCGGCGAAGTCGACTGCGGTGGCGAGCGGGCCTTTGTGTTCGTGCATCAGCCGCTCGGTGCGGTCGCGGTCGAGGCTGACGCCGCCGCCGAGGAAGCTGTTCGGCATCGAGGCGGCCGAGGAGGAGGTTGGCGTCGGTGACGGTGGGCTGTGTGCCGCGGCCGAAGCAGATGGGGCCGGGGTCGGCGCCCGCGGACTCTGGGCCGACGCGCAGCATGCCGCCCGCGTCGAAGCGCGCGATGGAGCCGCCGCCTGCGCCGGCGGTGTGGATGTCGAGCATGGGGACGCTGATGGGTACGCCGGCGATGACTGGACTCGCTGGTGAGCTGCGGCGCCGGTGCGCGTGTCGGCCAGGAAGACATCCGTCGAAGTGCCGCCCATGTCGAAGCCGACGATGCGTGTCGAAGCCCGCCCAGCGCGCTACGGCGCAAGCGCCGATGACGCCGCCTGCAGGGCCGGAGAGCACGGTACGTACCGGCTCACGTGCGGCGAGGCGAGCGGAGACGATGCCGCCGGAGGACTGCATCACGTCGACGCGGCCGCCGGGGTGTTGCGACTGCAACCTGCTCTTCGAGGCGCGTGAGGTAGGTCTGCATCTTCGGCGCGAGGTATGCGTTGACGACGAGGGTAGAGGCGCGCTCGTACTCGCGGAACTCGGGCAGGATGCGGTGCGCGGTGGAGATGGGAAGACCAAGCGGCGCGAGCGCGGCCTCCACGCGCAGCTCGGTTGCGGGGTTGGCGAAACCGAAGAGGAGCGAGATGGCGATGGCCTCTGCGCCGCTGGCGCGGACGGCTTCGGCCAGGGCGGCTAGCTCGTCATCGGTCGGCGCGCGGAGAATCTCGCCCGTGGGGCTGACGCGTTCGGGGACGCCGAAGCGCAGCTCGCGTGGGACGAGCGGGATGGGGATGGGCGCGAACCAGTCGTAGAGCTTGGCGCGGGTCTGGCGGCCGATGGCGATGGTGTCCTCGAAGCCGGCGGTAGTGACGAAGGCGACGCGCGCGCCCTTGCGCTCGAGCATGGCGTTGGTGCCCACGGTGGTGCCGTGGCGCACGTCGATGGGGTGGTGCGGGGTGAGTTTTTCGGTCGCGGTGATTTGGGTTAGGGCGTTGAGTACGGCCTGCGAGGGGTCGGCGGGGGTGGAGAAGAGTTTGAAGACTTTGAGCCGGCCCGCGGCGACGTAGACGCAGTCGGTGAAGGTGCCACCGGTGTCGATGGCTACGCGGAGGTGGGGTTGGGCTGGCATACTGATGCGAGGGCTTATTCGCACTCTATCGCAAGGGCCCATGATTTGGGGGTTGGACTGACCATGAAGGCAAAAACGAAGAACAAGAGCACGGCGGGAACTGGGAAGAAGAGCGCAGCGACTGCGAAAAAGGCTGCGACGTCCAAGAGCGAATCTCCTTCGCAGCTGATCGATGGGAGGATCAAGGAGCTGGGCGACTGGAGGGGCAAGACGCTCGCCCATCTCCGCGCGCTCATTCATCAGGCTGTGCCTAGGGTTGCCGAGGAGTGGAAGTGGAGGGGCGTTCCGGTGTGGTATCGCGATGGGATGATCTGCACCGGCGAGACCTACAAGAGCATTGTGAAGGTGACGTTTGCCAAAGGCGCCGCGCTCAAGGACCCTACAGGTCTCTTCAACTCCAGCCTGGAAGGCAACGTCCGGCGCGCGATCGATTTCCACGAGGGCGAGGGGATCGATGAGGGTGCTTTCAAGACGATGGTACGCGCCGCTGCAGCGCTGAATAAGGCGCGATAGCGGACCGCCGCAAATTCCTATCGGAGATGGAAGACTATGCCGGCGGAGAAGGTTTGCAGGGTGTGGTTGTTGTTGTTGATCCCGGTGAGCTGGCCGGCTGCCGTATTCGACTCGAGCCGCGATCTGTTGGTTGGCGAAGGGGAAGTCGGCGCCGAACTGGGCTTGATAGGCGAAAGAACCAGTGCGGGTGGTGCTGGTCCCGTTGTTGGTGCCGGCGCCTCCGATTTCGAATTGGAAGTAGGGAACGATGGGGAGCTGGCTGTCCGAGCCGTCGATGCGAAAACCGACCAGGCCGGCGAGGATCTTGTTGCCATAGATCGTGGAGTTGGCGCTGTTCTCGACGATGAGGCGCGCGTCGACGCCGAGGTGAACCGGGCCGGGAGTGGGATAGATGACGTAGCCGCCGAAGGTGCCGCCGAGGGCCGTGAGGCCTCCGCTTTGCGTGGCGGGCGTGCCGTTGCCCACGCCCAGGCCGGAGTAGTGGCCGGCGCTGAACATGGCGTAGGGCGAGAGGTAGGGGGAACGGCTCGCATAGCGAGGGTATGCCGGTCCGGGGCCCTGTTGGGGCGGATAGTCCGGCCGCTGCTGCGGAACCTGCGAGGGAGGGTACGGCGGCGGGGGGTAGGGCGGCGGTGGTGGGGGATAGTATTGCGCGGTCGCCGTCATTGCGGCAACCAGTAGAAACAGAGAGAGGCAAAAGGCGAAGGTGAGCCTGCGACGGGTGGTTTGATTCATCGTTTCGAGGCCTCATGGGCAGGAGTGCAAACCCCGCTCTTAATGAGATGCCTGTTTCGGCAGATTGTTAGCGTCCAAGATTCATATCGACGGGAAGCGGACGTTACGTTCAAGGGCGCGTCCCGTTGCGATCCCGCGTCGGGAAGATCGGGGAGGCGGGGAGCACGAAGCCTGCACCGAAGCCCAGGTCTCAGAAGCGAGACATGGGGCACCCATTTGTGGGCTGGACTCAGACGCGGGCCACCCGCCACCCTATTTTCTCGCTCGCGCTAGTGCGCGTGGTCCCGAAGAACACTAAACACCGCCGGCACTTGTGCCGCCGCTAACAAGCCCCGCCTCTTGAAATACCTGAGAACCACGCCGAGCAACACCGGCTCTGAGGTCCACACCGGCCTCCCTGGGGCCTCAGACACGGCCCAGACGCCGCCTCCGCTAAACCCTCCCGGGTGCATGACGCCGTAATCGGGCGCGTTGTATTCAAAAAGAAAGTCCTTCGAGGCATCAAACTTGCTGGTAATGCTCGACCACTTGTCCGGCGCGTTTATTTCCTCACGATACTGACTCTGAAACCAAGCCGTCCCCAAGTACCGCCTCTCTTTATTGCCAATCTTGCTTATGGTGCGCGAGTTCTCAATGGGGAAGCCAAAGACAAAGAGCGATAGGCCGTCTATCGCTTGTAGTTGCCACGCTCCGAACGAGGCCGACATTGATAGGTCATAAACCTCAGTGCCGGGAGGTAACTCAAAACGAGGATCGATTTCCAAGAGAGCAAGGTCCGCGACGTCGCTGGTACTGTGCGCAACAATAGGAACGAGGTCGCCTACAGTACCTTTGCCCAATTCGGCGGGTGACGCGTCCTTTGCCGCTTTGTCAATCATGGCTCTAGGTGGACGGAACCAGAACCGCATAGTTTCGATTGCGGCCCCCGTAATCACATGCTCCGCCGTTAGAACATAGCGCTTGCCACGATGCCCGATCAGGGTCCCTGTACCAATGCCGGTGTTGTTTAGGACCCCTATGCCGACTGTGCGGCTTGCAATCGCCTCTACGACCGCCTTGCGCAAATGTTCCTGTATTCCTTGCTCTTCCATCGCAAGATTCTAATTCGGGCTATCCAGTCACTAACGCATAGCTGTTGTCAGCGCCGAGATACCCCGCGATTTCATTGACAATCGCCGTCTTTCCTTGAGTAAACGGGCTCACAATCAAATCGCACATTACACGACGGACCGAGTGCGGCCTTCGCTGGATTTTTTCTAAACGAGCCGGTTCCGCAGATCGTGCGGTAAACGGCTCATCCGCGATGAGGCGCCCCACGAGCGAGCCGGTGGAAATCCGGGACGGATGCGGCGCGGGAGCGCCTGCGGATGCTGATAGAATCGATTGAATCCACTCCTTTGGGGATTCCGCAGGAGAGGCGATGCAGGCAATCCAGGCGATGTTGGCGCTCGAGGACGGGCGCATCTTTCGCGGACGGGGCTTTGGCGCGCGGGTCGAGGCCGCGGGCGAGGTGGTCTTCAATACATCGCTGACCGGCTACCAGGAGATCTTTACCGATCCCTCGTACGCGGGGCAGATTGTGGTGCTGACGAATCCGCACATTGGGAACTATGGGACGACTCCGAGCGATGCGGAGGCGGCGCGGCCGTATATCGAAGGGCTGGTGACGCGGGAGTTCTCGGCGATGAGCTCGAACTGGCGCGCGACCGAGGTGGCGGACGAGTATCTGGAGCGCAGCGGCGTGCCCGTGATCGCGGAGGTGGATACGCGGGCTGTGGTCCGGCATCTGCGCGACCGCGGCGTGATGCGCGGGGTGATTGCTTCGGGCGAGCGGCTGGATGCGGAGGCGCTGGTGGCGAAGGCGCGGTCGATCCGCAAGATGGAAGGCACCGACCTGGCGAGCGTGGTGAGCACGAAGGCTGCCTACGCGTGGGACGCGGATGAGCCGAAGAACCAGACCGGCGATAAGTTGCTGCCGGGTGCGGATGGCGCGACCGATGGCGAGGCGCTGCATGTGGTGGCGTACGACTTCGGCATCAAGCAGAACATTCTGCGCATGCTTACGCGCGAGGGCTGCCGGGTGACGGTGGTGCCGGCGAAGACGACGGCGAAGGAGACGATGGCGATGAAGCCGGATGGGGTCTTCTTCTCAAACGGGCCGGGCGACCCGGAGCCGCTGGAGTACGCGGTGGAGACGGTGCGCGAGTTGCAGGGGAAGGCCCCGATGTTTGGGATTTGCCTGGGGCACCAGATCTTTGGGCTGGCGCTGGGCGGGAAGACGTACAAGCTGAAGTTTGGCCATCACGGCGGGAACCACCCGATCCTGAACCACAAGACGGGCAAGGTGGAGATTACGGCGCAGAATCACAACTTCAACGTCGATCCAGCGAGCCTACCGGCGGACGTGGAGCGGACGCACACGAATTTGAACGACCAGACGCTGGCGGGGCTGCGGCACAAGACGGACCCGATGTTCAGCGTGCAGTACCACCCGGAGGCGAGCCCCGGGCCGCATGACTCGCATTATCTCTTCCGCGACTTCCGGAAGATGATGGAGGAGTGGAAGAAGTGAGCGCAATTGCACACTTGCCAATTCCGCCCTTTGCACGAATGACGCCGATTACATTCGACGCGGTGGATCTGTCCTTATACCTACCTGATGAATTACGCGCCATTGAGCTGGAACAAACGACGATTCCAGGAATAGCGAAGAACCCAACTCTTCTTGGCAAGATTGAATCCTGCGTTCAGACAGTTCCGACAAAGCATGTATTAGTCCGAGGGGATGCGAGGGAGATGGTCGAGGTCGCCCGGAATTCGGCGCATCTTGTAGTAACTTCGCCGCCGTACTGGACGCTCAAACGATATGAAGATTCCTCTGCCCAGATGGGGCATATCGAGGACTATGAGACATTTCTGCATGAGCTGAGCGCCGTTTGGCAGAGGTGCTATGACGTTCTTGTGCCCGGAGGAAGACTAGTCTGCGTCGTCGGCGATGTATGTCTCTCGCGGCGCCAGAATGAAGGACGGCACACGGTGGTTCCCTTGCACGCGGCAATTCAGGAACAGTGCCGAAAGATTGGATTCGATAACTTGGCGCCGATTATCTGGCATAAGATATCCAATGCTGCATACGAAGTGAGCGGAGGTGGCGGATTTCTGGGGAAACCGTACGAACCGAACTCAGTGATCAAGAATGATATCGAGTTTGTTTTAATGCTGAGGAAGCCCGGAGGATATCGCAAGCCTGATGCGGCGGCCAAGTTACTCAGCGTAATCGGCTCAGCTAACTACCAGCAATGGTTTCAGCAGATTTGGTCCGGTCTAACCGGCGAGTCGACGAAACATCATCCAGCGCCGTATCCCGTGCAGCTTGCTGAACGGCTGATTCGAATGTTCAGCTTCGTAGGTGATGTGGTTCTTGATCCTTTTCTTGGAACAGGAACTACGACAGTAGCCGCAGCGAAGAGCGGCAGGAATAGCGTTGGTTATGAGGTTCAGGAAGTCTACCTCCGCTCAGCTGTTTCAAGGGTGCGGAGGGAGACAGAAACGATCTTCAGAAAGGCCGAAATTGTGGAGGTCTGGAGCCAATGACCTTGGAGAGGCGCTGGCAGGAGCAACTACACGGAGCAGTGCGTCATTTTTGGAATACGAGATCGACTCAGGCGGACAGTCAGGGAACTAAGTCGGGACTGAAGGATGCTGGCGCACGCAGTGCCGTGACCGGCGGCAAGCAGTTGCAAGGTTTTGCCGATTTGATCACTGACTACCTAGAGGAGTCGGGATTGGACAGACCAAGCATTCATTGTGACAGGCTTGCAGAAATACCGGGGTGGTATCGGCCCGAGAAGAGGTGGGACCTGCTTGTCGTTGCTGACGGGCACCTGGTAGCTGCAATGGAGTTCAAGTCGCAGGTTGGCTCGTTCGGCAATAACTTCAATAATCGAACAGAGGAGGCCTTGGGAAGCGCGACCGACCTGTGGGCGGCTTATCGGGAAGGGGCCTTCGCGCCCTCTCAGCGACCATGGCTAGGCTATTTCATGATGGTGGAAGATGCACCCGAGTCAAATCGGCCTGTTGGAGCGACGCAATCACACTTCAAAGTATTTCCTGAATTTATCGGTGCTTCATACACGAAGAGATACGAAATTTTGCTTACTAAATTAATTCGAGACAGACACTACGACAGCGCTTGCCTCCTGACCTCTTCACGTCAAGGCGGTCTCAAAGGAGAATTTGGCGAGCCTTCGCCAGAACTGTCTTTCGGCAACCTGCTAGCCTCACTTCGTGCGAGGGTACTCGTGTGATCGGAAGAAACATGGTGGGAGTCTGAGCGCTAATGTTGGAAGGAAGCTGAGAGGATGAATGCCGCGCAGGAATGACATTGCGAAGATTCTGGTGATTGGCTCGGGGCCGATCGTGATTGGGCAGTCGGCGGAGTTCGACTATTCGGGCACGCAGGCGTGCAAGGCGCTGAAGGCCGAGGGGTACGAGGTGGTGCTCGTGAACTCCAATCCGGCGTCGATCATGACCGACCCTGAGGTCGCTGACCGCACGTACATCGAGCCGTTGACGGCGGCGTACCTTGAGGAGATTTTGCGCGTCGAGTCGGAGCGCATGACGGATGGCGCAGGCGTGTTTGCCGTGCTGCCGACGGTGGGTGGGCAGACGGCGCTGAACCTTGCGGTCGAACTGGCGGACTCGGGCGTGCTCGAAAAGTTCGGCGTGGAGCTGATCGGCGCGAAGCTGGAGGCGATCAAGAAGGCCGAGGACCGGCTGCTCTTCAAGGATGCGATGGCGAAGATCGGGCTTGATATGCCGAAGTCGCAGCTGGTGCGCAATGTGAGCGACGGGCTGGCGTTTGCGGCGAAGATCGGCTTTCCGGTGGTGATCCGGCCAAGCTTTACGCTGGGCGGTTCGGGCGGCGGGATTGCCTACAACCGCGAGGAGATGACGGAAATACTAGCGCGTGGGCTCGACCTATCGCCGGTGCATGAGTGCCTGATCGAAGAGAGCGTGCTGGGTTGGAAGGAGTACGAGCTGGAGGTGGTGCGCGACCTCAAGGACAACGTCATCATCGTCTGCTCGATCGAGAACTTCGACCCGATGGGCGTGCATACCGGCGACTCGATTACCGTGGCGCCGGCGCAGACGCTGACCGACCGCGAGTATCAGCGGATGCGCGATGCGGCGATCGCGTGCATCCGCGAGATTGGCGTGGAGACGGGCGGCAGCAACGTACAGTTCGCGGTGAACCCGCACACAGGGCGGATGACGGTGATTGAGATGAATCCACGCGTCAGCCGCTCGAGCGCGCTGGCCAGTAAGGCGACGGGATTTCCGATTGCGAAGATTGCGGCGCGGCTGGCCGTGGGCTACACGCTGGACGAGATCCAGAACGACATTACCAAGGCGACGCCGGCGTGCTTTGAGCCGACGATCGACTATGTGGTGGTGAAGATTCCCAAGTGGCAGTTTGAGAAGTTTCCCGGCGCGGAGGAGACGCTGGGGCCGCAGATGAAGTCGGTGGGCGAGGTGATGGCGATTGGGCGGACCTTCAAAGAGGCGCTGATGAAGGCGGTGCGGTCGCTGGAGACGGGCAAGAAGGCGAGCGCCGCGGACATCGAGCCGCGGCGGCTGACGCAGCGCCTGGTGACGCCGCATCCGGAGCGGTTGGCCTACATCCGCTACGCGTTTGAGAAGGGCATGAGCGTGCGCGAGGTGGCGCGCATGACCTCGATGGACCCGTGGTTTCTGAACCAGATGAAGCAGATCACCGACGAGATCAAGGCGATAGCGGCGGTGGGCGCAGAACATGTGACCGCGGATGAGCTTCGACTTGGCGAAGCGGATGGGCGTGTCGGACGAGCGGCTGGCAGCGGAGTGGGAGACGCTGGCTGCGGAGGTGCGCGTCGCTGCGGAAGGAGCTGGGCGTGAAGCCGGTGTTCAAGATGGTGGACACGTGCGCGGGCGAGTTTGAGAGCTACACGCCGTATCTCTATAGCTGCTACGACGAGGAGGATGAGGCGGCGCCGACTGCGCGCAAGAAGATCATCATCCTGGGCAGCGGGCCGAACCGGATCGGGCAGGGAATTGAGTTCGACTACTGCTGCTGCCATGCGGCGTTTGCGCTGCGCGAGGACGGCTACGAGACGATCATGGTGAACTGCAATCCGGAGACGGTCTCGACCGACTACGATACTAGCGACCGGCTGTACTTTGAGCCGCTGACGCTCGAGGATGTGCTGGCGGTGTATGAGCACGAGGCTTCTTGCGGCGCGGAGATCGGCATGATCGTGCAGTTCGGCGGGCAGACGCCGCTGAATCTTTCGCTGCCGCTGAAGCGCGCGGGCGTGCCGATCATCGGCACCTCGCCGGAGTCGATCGATCTGGCGGAGGACCGCAAGCGCTTCGGCAAGCTGATTACGGAGCTGGGCATTCCGCAGCCTGAGGGCGCGATGGCGACTTCGGTCGAGGAGGCTGTGGCGGGCGCGAACCGCGTGGGCTATCCGGTGCTGGTGCGGCCGAGCTATGTGCTGGGCGGGCGCGCGATGGTGATTGCCTACGACGACGACGCGGTTGTGCGCTACATGAGCACGGCGATTGAGTACTCGCAGGAGCGGCCGGTGCTGATCGACCACTTCCTGGAAGACGCGACCGAGTGCGATGTCGATGCGTTGTGCGATGGCGACGACGTGGTGATCGCGGGAATCATGCAGCACATCGAAGAGGCGGGGATCCACTCGGGCGACTCGTCGTGCGTGCTGCCGGCGGTCGACCTGAGCGACGATGTGCTGCGCACGATTCGCAAATACACGCGCGAGCTGGCGCTGGCGCTGAATGTGATTGGCCTGGTGAATATTCAGTTTGCGATCCAGCGCGGCAAGGTGTTTGTGATTGAGGTGAACCCGCGGGCCTCGCGCACGGTGCCGTATGTATCGAAGGCGACGGGCGTGCCGCTGGCGAAGATTGCCTCGCGGCTGATGGTGGGGCGGAAGCTGCGCGAGCTGCTGCCGGAGGCGGTGGAGAGCGGCGCCGATCTCGATACGGGCGCGCACTACTACGTGAAGTCGCCGGTGTTTCCGTGGGGCAAGTTCCCCGGCGTCGATACGGTGCTGGGGCCGGAGATGAAGTCGACCGGCGAGGTGATGGGCGTGGCGGACAACTTCGGCGAGGCGTTTGCCAAGGCGCAGATCGCGGCGGGGCAGGTGCTGCCGACGAGCGGCACGATCTTCATGAGCGTGAACGACCACGACAAGGATGGCATCGTCGCGCTGGGCAAGACGTTTGTGGAGATGGGTTTTCATCTGGTCGCGACGCATGGCACGGCGGAGGTGCTGGAGGCGCGCGGGCCTGCAGCCGGAGCGCGTGTACAAGGTGAAGGAAGGCCGGCCGAATGTGGTGGACCTGATCAAGGGCGACCGCATTCAGCTGATCGTGAACACGCCGCGCGGGCAGGACACGTTCTTCGACGAGAAGGCGATCCGGCGGGCGGCGGTGCTGGCGCGGATTCCGACGATCACGACGCTGGCGGCGGCGCGCGCGGCGGCGGAGGGAATTGCGGCGTTGCAGCGCGGGACGCTGAGCGTGTATGCGCTGCAGGAGTTCCATGCGGCGCGGGTGGCGGCGCTGGCCTAGGTCGCTCGAGTTGTGTGGGCTAGTTGCGCAGGTCGTGCATCAGGTGTTCGAGCGCGGCGCGTTGTTCGCCGGTGGGTGGCAGGTGGGGCAGGCGGGGTAGGCCGCCGAAGTAGCCGTTGAGGTCGCAGGCGCATCTTAAGGCCGCCGGGGCCGAGGGTGTCTTCGGCGAGCTGCGCTGCTGCGATCAGGCGGGTCTGCTTCTCATCGGCGAGAGGCTGGTCGTTGTCCTTCCATGCGGCGAAGACTTCATAGCAGGCTTGCGGCGCAGCAGCGGAGAGTGCGGGCGCGATGCCCGATGCGCCGGCGCGCAGGGCTGCGGCGAGGTTCGTGGTTGCGCCGGCGACGATCTGGAAGCCAACGGTCTTGGTGCGGGTGCGAAGTGGCGCGCGCCGAAGCGAAGTTAGGCGGCTCGCGGAGGAGGGTGGTGTTGATTCCGGCGTCGACGGCGGCGAGCATGCCGGAGTAGGTCTCGGCCAGGGTATCGGCGGCGATGAAGTTGGCGGACGGCGAGTCATGGCGGCGGCCTTGGCCATGCGCGCGGTGACGGCGGCGAAGATGGGGGTGACGGTGACCTCGTGCTTGATTGCGGCGGTCGCGCTAAGGATGGATGCGATATCCGCGGGGCGGTCCGCGGCTGTCGATGAGGCCGAGGATGCGTGGGTGGGTGGCTAGCTCGATGATTGCGCCGACGGAAAGCTGGCGGTTGATGCGGCCGCTGAAGAGGAGACGGGAAGCGGGGAGCGGTCGGCGATGGTCTGAAAGTAAGTGAGAATCTCGCGTGCGCGAAGGTCGGTGGCGGATGGGTCGGTGGGGGCTTGCGCTTCGAGGATGGAGGGCAGTGGAAGCAGGATGGCGTCGTAGTCCTGTGTCGGCGGCGAAGTCGGCGAGGGCGAGGGTCGCGGCGACGCTGTCGCGGGAGATTCCGGCGATGAGAACTTTCTCCGGCGCGGCGGCTTCTGCTGCGGCTTGAAGCGCCTTGCGGGTCTCTTCTTCGGAGAGCAGGGTGGGTTCGGCGCTGGGCGCGAGGACGATAAGACCGGCGGCGGGGGTCTTCGAATAACGAGCCACGTTGGAGGCGAGTTTGTGCGGGTGCAGACGGCCATCCGGATGGAAGGGCGTGGTGAGCGGGATGTGCAGGCCTTCGAGGAGCATTGTCCGTCCATTCTATTGAGTCTCGCGGCGATTCGGGAGAAATCGCGAAATGATTCACTTTGCCAATGTAGGATTGGCGGGGGATGATCGAGTCGCGCAAGGAGCGGGATAAGCGGGTGGTCTGCGGCCGGATCGGGAGCAGGTGCGCTGTTTGCTTCCTGATTGCGTTCGCCGGGGTTTCGGTCTGCGCTCAGGGAACCGCGATTGATAGTGGTGCGCGGCAGTATGGGGCGTACTGCGCAGGCTGCCATGGGGCCGATGGCTCGGGCAGCGCGAAGGGCGCGGCCATTGCAACGTTGGCCAGGGTAATTGAGCAGACGGATGCCCAGCTAATTGTCGTTGTGCATGACGGCGTGCCGGGCAAGGGGATGCCGGGGTTTGCCCAGTTGGGCGATGAGGATGCGCGTGCGGTGGTGCGATATTTGCGGGTGCTGCAGCGAAACGAGGGCGCGCAGGTTGGAGACAACGCGGAACATGCAGGCGAGCAGCACTCGATGACGGGGCTTCAGGCCCACGTCCAGACGGCGAATGCCGCCACTCTCCCTGAGCAGAACGGGCATGGCGTGGCCGATCTCGATGTGCAGCCAGGCGAGCTGAATCAGAAGGAGGTGCGGGAGAACTGGGTCTCGTACAACGGCGACTACAGCGGGCGGCGGTATCAGCGCGATGGCTGAGGTGACGCCGGCGAATGTGAAGCGGTTGAGGCCGAAGTGGGCCTTCCACACGAGCAATGCTGGAGTGTTTGAGGCGACGCCGGTGGTGGTGGATGGGGTGATGCTGGTGACGCGTTCGAACGATGCGTATGCGCTGGATGCGGCGACGGGCAAGCTGCTGTGGCACCATGCGCGCGCGGTCTCGGATGGGCTGATCGACGATGCGGCGGGGCACATCAACCGCGGAGTTGCGGTGTTGGGGACGCGCGTCTATATGGAGACGGACAACGCGCATCTGCTGTGTCTGGATGCGCGCACCGGCAAAGAGATTTGGGATGTGGCCTATGCGACGGGCAACAGAAACTATGGGGCGACCAGCGCGCCGCTGATTGTGAAGGACAAGGTGCTGGTGGGGACGTCGGGCGGCGACGATGGCGTGCGCGGGTTTGTGGCGGCCTACGATGCGCAGACGGGCAAGGAGGCATGGCGGTTCTGGACGATTCCCGCGCCGGGCGAGAAGGGTTCGGAGAGCTGGCCGGGCGATCTGTATCTGCATGGCGGCGGGACCACTTGGATGCCGGGCACCTACGATGCGGAGCTGAACACGATCTACTGGGGCACGGGGAATCCGGCGCCGGACTTCGATGGCAGCGTGCGGCCGGGGGATGATTTGTATACCAGCTCGCTGCTGGCGCTCGACCCGGATACGGGAAAACTGAAGTGGTACTTCCAGTTCAGCCCGCACAATTTGTACGACTACGATGCGGTGCAGACGCCGGTACTGGTGGATGCGGCGTTCCAGGGCAAGCCGCGCAAGCTGGTGGTGACGGCGAACCGCAACGGCTTTCTCTATATTCTGGATCGCGATGACGGGCGAGTATCTCTACTCGAAGCAGTTTGTCGATGTCACAGAACTGGGCGAAGGGGATCGATGCGAAGGGACGGCCGATCTCGAACAATTTGATCCCGGACGAGAAGGGCGTGACGGTGTGCCCGAGCTACGAGCGGCGCGACCAACTGGTACTCGCCGAGCTATGACCCGGCGACGAACTTGTTTTATTTTCGATCGCTGGAGGCGTGCAGCTTGTTCCAGGCGAAGACGGAGGCGTTTGTCGAAGGAGAGACCTACTACTCGACGGGGACCGAGCGTGCGCCGGGCAATCCTCCGAGCGTTTCGTATATCAATGCGTTCGATTTGAATACCCTGGACTTTGCCTGGCGCGATCTGTTGCCCGGCGAAGGCCATGCGACCGCGGGTGTGATGTCGACCGCGGGAGGGTTGGTGGCCTTCGGCAACGACGTGCATGAGTTTGAGATCGACGATGTCGGCCACCGGGAAGAAGCTCTGGTCGGGCGCGCTGGCGGATGAGATGCACTCTTCGCCCATGTCGTATGGGGTTGCGGGCAGGCAGTACTTTGCGGTGACGGCGGGGGATGAGGTGTACGCGTTTGCCCTGCCGTAGCACAGGCGTTACGCGGGGACGACGGAGGCGGGATAGTAAACCGGCCAGCCTTCAAGGGCGCTGCGCTCGAGCAGGGCGGGGCTGGGGTTGACCGGGAAGGCGCCGCGCGCGATCGCAGCATGGCTGCGTCGTGGATGGAGTTGCCGAAGACAGCGTCGGGCGCGGTGATGCCGGCGCGGGCGAGTGAGGCGACCTTGCCCTCGTCGGTGGGGACTTCAAGCAGGATGTCGGTGACCAGGCCGTTGGCGACGGAGACGCGCGCGGAGAGGACGCGGGTCTGCGGAATATCGAAGCGGCGCACGCCTTCTTCGATGACCCAGTCGCAGGTGGAGCTGACGGCCCAGATCTCGACGCCGTCGGATTGCAGGTCGCGGACGAGGGTGAGCATCTCGGGGAAGATGTTGGGTTCGATCTGCGTGGCGAAGAACTGGGCGGCGGCGGCGCGCATCTCCTGCTCGCGCAGGCCGTGGTAGATCTGCACCATCTCGCCGCAGATGGCGAGCTCGGAGACCTCGCCGCGGAGGTAGCCGCGGTAGCGCGCGTCAAGCCAGTCGGTGGCGTCGCGCGAGAGCAGGCCTTTGTCGATGGTCCAGCGCATGAAGGTGGAGCCGGCGTCGCCGGACCATAGGGTGCCGTCGCAGTCGAAGACTGCGACGCGGGGCGAGAGCCGGTGGACGGCGGCGTGGAAGTCTGCGGTGGTGAGGGTGGTGGTTGGTGCGGCGGGTGTATGGGCTGCTGTCATAGACGTTCGGTGCGCGCAGCACTGCTGCCACTCCAGTTCTATTCGTTCCGCTTAAATTCTACGTGAAACAGGGCGGCTGGAAGGAAGTCAGGCGATGAATGCGGTGTCTCGGGTTCGTTGTTTGGTTAACGGGGCAATTGTTGCGGCACACAAAAAAAGCCCCCCAAGCGGGGGCCAAGTAGGGTGCCTCGAAAATCGTATTTGCTGCCCCCAGCGTAGCCATGTTGCGATGGAAATACTGTCTCAGATTGCTCTCTTCTCGCGGTTTTGTGCCGCTAAACGAGGAATGGGTTCGACTCGCGTTCGTGGCCGATGGTGGTTCGGGGGCCGTGGCCGGGGATGACGACGGTGTTGTCGGGCAGCGGCAGCAGCTTCTCGTGGATGGAGCGGATGAGCATGGGCCCGTCGCCGCCGGGCAGGTCGGTGCGGCCGACCGATCCGGCGAAGAGGGTGTCGCCGGCGAGCAGGAGGTTCTGCGCTGGGATGTGCAGGCAGACGCTGCCCTGGGTGTGGCCGGGGGTGTGCAGAATATTGCCGGTGAGGCCGGAAATTTCGATTATGCGGCCATCGTCGAGCGTGTCGTCGGGTGGGTGGACTTCGGGCGGTTCCATGCCAAGCCACGCGGCCTGCGCGTCCATCATCTTCACCAGCGGCAGGTCGCGCGGGTTGTAGAGGATGGGCGCTCCGGTGAGTTTCTTGAGCCGCGCGGCACCGGCGATGTGGTCGATGTGCGCGTGGGTAATGACGATCTGCTTGACGGTCAGCTCGTGCTTGGCAAGCAGAGCCATAATGCGGGGGATGTCGTCGCCGGGGTCGACGACGATTGCCTCGTGCGAAGTCTCATCGCCCAGGATGGAGCAGTTGCACTGGAGCATGCCGACGGGGATGATCTCATGGATCATTTTGCGGAGGCTTCGTTTGGGTGACTACTTCTTAGGCGTGGTCTGTTCGGAGGGCGTATCGGCCATGACGGAGTGGTCCCCGCTCTGGCGCGCGAGCAGGATGGTCAGCGAGATCGAGATGAGCATGAAGAGCACCGCGCCCCAGGTGGTGAGCTTGGTGAGCAGGTTGGCTGCGCCGCGCGGGCCAAAGGCGGTCTGCGAGCCCTGGCCGCCGAATGCGCCGGCGAGGTCGGCAGACTTGCCCTGTTGCAGCAGCACCACGCCGATCAGGAAGAGGCAGACGATGACGTGGATGACGACGAGAAAGTAGATCATGGTGCGTTGCGACCTCGAAATCTTTGAAGTTGGTCGGGTATGCGTACACTCGCGAAGGAGAACGCAGATTCCTCCCCTTTCGGCTCCGTTCAGTGTGCTGTATGACAGTGTATCACCGTGTATGACTTCGCATTTCCAGACACTGCGATTCCAGATGGCAAGCAGCGGGGGTGGCAATCTCGTGGGGAGGGGTAGAATGGCTCGCGGCTGAGATATCCGTTGCGTCGGATGCGGCCAAAATGTCTATGACGAATTGAGGCTGCGATGCGTGTGAGGTCAATCTCTCTGAATGTTGTGGCGGGATTTATCGCTGCGGTGACTCTCGTTGGTGGAGTGCGAAGCGCTGGGGCGCAGGCGGCGGTTGCGCAGAGCCCAAGTGCAGCGGGTGCGGGTGCGAGTGGAACCCCTCATTTGGAGAGGCAGGGGAACGCGGTACGGTTGGTGGTGGATGGGACGCCGTTTGTGGCGATGTCGGGGGAGTTGACGGGGGACGCGGCGACGAGCGAGGAGAACATGGCGCCGGTGTGGCCGAAGCTGGTGGCGGCGAATCTGAATGCGGTGATTGTGGCGGTGTCGTGGGCGCAGATGGAGCCGGAGGAGGGGCGGTTCGACTTTGCGATGGTGGACAGCGTGATCAAACATGCGCGGGAGAACCGGATGAAGGTGATCTTCATCTGGTTTGCGAGCTGGAAGAATGGGACGTCGAGCTATGCGCCGTACTGGGTGAAGAAGGACTATGTGCGGTTTCCGCGGATTGAGATTGGGGAGGGGAAGACGGTCTCCGTCTCTGGTCCCGTCGAGTTGCTGAGTACGTTTGGCGCGGCGACACGGGATGCGGATGCGCGGGGGTTTGCGGCGCTGATGCGGCATATTAAGGAGGTGGACGGGGCGCAACATACGGTGGTGATGATGCAGGTGGAGAATGAGGTGGGGGTGCTGCGGGATTCAAGGGACCGGTCGCCGGCGGCGAATAAGGCGTTTGCGGGGGCGGTGCCGGCGGAGTTGATGCAGTATATGCAGGCGCACAAGGATGGGCTGATACCGGAGTTCAAGGCGGTGTGGGCGGCGAATGGGTATAAGACGGCGGGGACGTGGGAGGAGGTGTTTGGGCCGGGCAAGCCGGCGAGTGAGGAGATTCCGATCCAGACGACGAGCCCGCCGATGAGCGAGCTGGACCATGAGAATAGCTGGCAGCAACTGCACTGGCCGGTGGACGAGATCTTTATGGCGTGGAACTATGCGCGGTATGTGGGCAAGGTGGCGGAGGCGGGGAAGGCGGAGTACAACATTCCGATGTATGTGAATGGCTGGCTGCAGCAGCCGAACCACGCGTGGCCGGGGACGTATCCGAGCGGCGGACCGATGCCGCAGGTGCACGATGTGTGGCGGGCCGGAGCGCCGGCGATCGATATTTTGGCGCCGGATTTGTATCTGGGATACTTCGACCAGGTGTGCGAGCGGTTTATGCGAGGGGGGAATCCGCTGTTTATTCCGGAGACGAATACGAGTGCAGCGAATGTGGTGATGGCGGTGGGGAAGTACAACACGATTGGGTTTTCGCCGTTTGGGGTGGATGGGAGCCGGGGGATTCCGGCGGACTTGTCGGCGGCGTACAAGATGGTGGAGCAGATGGCTCCGGCGATTGCGGCGCACCAGGGGACGGAGGCGATGACGGCGGAGCGGTTGTCGCCGGGCGAGGCTCCGCAGCAGGTGAGGTTGGGGGATTACACGCTGACGCTGACGTATGCGGGGAGGAATATGCATCTGGCGCCGCAGGCGAGGGGCGGGGTGGTGGGGTCGGCGCCGCCGGCTGCGGTGGGGGGTGCGCCGGCGGAGGCGCCGGGAGATGCGGCGGCGATCCTGATTAATTCGGGCAAGGACGAGTTTTATTTTGGCGATGTGGGCGCGGGGGTGCGGGTGGACTTCGCGCCGAATAGTGCGGGCCCGGGGAATGTGGGGCTGGGCGACGTGCAGGAGGGGCGGTTCGAGGATGGGAAGTGGGTGATGGTGCGGCAGCTTGCGGGGGACGATACGGCGCAGGGGGAGATTCTGGTGCTGCGGCCGGATACGATCTTTCGGGTGACGGTGTATCGGTATCCGTAGGGGCGGGTTGGGGCAAAAGACGACCGCGGATTTTCGCGGATGACGCGGATGTGAGTGAAGACGGCGACGGGGCCAAGAACGCGAGACTGTATACTCGGTGAAAAATGGGCATTGCCGTGCGAAGAATTGCCGTTGAGGTGAGGACGGTGAGCGGGATTCCCTGGGGCGCGAGAGCATGAGTTCCGAGTTGAAGAAGATTCCGCACGGCCCGGTGGAGAAGTACAACACGTCGGACGACCTGCTGGTGTGGATGGAGGCGCAGTTCAAGCGGTATGGGGACATCTTTCGCGCGTCGGCGTATGGGATGGACGTGTATGTAGTGAGCGCTCCTGAGTATGTGGACCACGTGCTGCGGGTGAACTGGCAGAACTATACGAAGGGATTTGCGATTAAGCGGATCGGCTTCCTGCTGGGCAACGGCCTGATGGTGAGTGAGGGCGAGTTGTGGAAGAGCCAGCGGCGGATGATTCAGCCGGCGTTCCATGAAGAGGCCGTGGGGGCGATGGTCGGCATGATTCGGGAGGAGAATGCTGAGCTGCTGGAGCGGTGGACGCGCGCGGCGCGGCAAAGAGAGAGCGTGAATATTACGACGGACATCAGCCAGATGGTCCTGAAGACTGTGCTGCGATCACTGTTTGGCGAGGATTACGAGGCGGTGGCGGAGGATTTTGCGATTCTCTCGGACGAGTCGGCGCGCAATTTGCAGTTTGCGCAGGCGTTCCGGCCCTTGGGGAAGAGGGTGGTGGAAGTGGTTGCGCAGCGGCGCAGCGAGGGCCGGACAGGCAATGACATTCTGGGGATGCTGATGCAGGCGCGCGACAAGAGCAGCGGGAAGGAGATGGCAGAGCGTCAGCTGGTGAGCGAGATTATGACGCTGATTGTGGCGGGGCACGAGACGACTGCGAGCACGCTGAACTGGACGTGGTATCTGCTGGCCGAGAACCCGGAGGCGGAGGAGAAGCTGGCGAGCGAGGTGCGGGCGCTGGCGGGGGTCGCTCCCGACATGCGGGGACTGGGGCAGCTTGAATACACGCGGCGCGTCGTCGAGGAGACGCTGCGGTTGTATCCGGCGGGATGGCTGATGACGCGCAGGGCGCTGAAGGACGATCGGCTGGGGGAGTACTTTGTTCCGGCGGGAGCTGAGGTTTACATCTCGCCGTATCTGCTGCAGCGGCATCCGGCGTTATGGGAGGCGCCAAACCGGTTCGATCCGGATCGGTTCGATCCTGCCCGGGCGCAGGGGCGGCATCCGATGACGATGATTCCGTTCTCGGCGGGGCCGCGCAAGTGCGTTGGAGAGATGTTTGCGCGGGTGGAGATGCAGATGCATGTGGCGATGATCGCGAAGCGGCTGCGGCTGCGTAGTGTGGGCGGGCAGCAGATTGAGCTTGAGGCGGGGGTGAATTTGCGCAACAAGCACGACTTTGTGATGATGCCGGAGCTTGTGGAGTCGGCTTGATGGTGCGCGCGCGTTCTCTTTTGGGACGGGGCTTGCGAATATTAGCGTCAGATTAGTTCTGCTTCATCTCTTCCCGAATTAGATTCGAGACACGCAGTCAGTTCGCGAGGGAGAGGGAATTGAGACCACTCATCTCCCGGGCGGGCGGACGGGATGCGGGGAGGTTCGATGCGAGTGCTGATTGTGGAAGATGATCGGGCGCTGGGGGCGTTTTTGAAGACGGGACTGGAGTCGGAGGGGCATCGGGTGGAGTGGGTGGAGGATGGCGAAGCAGCGCTGACCGAGGCGGCCGCGCATCCTCCGGACTTGATGGTGCTGGACCTGTGTCTTCCCAAGCGCGACGGCATGGAGGTGCTGACGGAGATGCGCGCGCGGCACGACGATGCGTCGGTGCTGGTGCTGACGGGACGCAACGATGTGCGCGCGCGGGTGGAGTGCCTGGACCTGGGTGCGGACGATTGCCTGTTGAAGCCGTTCAGCTTTTTTGAGCTGACGGCGCGCTGCCGGGCACTGCTGCGGCGGAGGGAACAGTTTGCCGATCCGGTGCTGCGGTACGGCAATCTGCGGCTGAACCGGATGGAGCATAAGGTGGAGCGCGCGGGGCGGAATATTGACCTGACGGCGAAGGAGTTTGCGCTGCTGGAGTATCTGATGCTGCATCGCGGGGAGTGTGTCTCGCGCACCCAGCTGCTGGCAGAGGTGTGGCAGATCAACGCGGAGACGGGGACCAATGTGGTGGATGTGTACATCAACTATCTGCGGCGCAAGGTGGATAGCGGCGATCTGCACGATGACAATGAGGCGCTGATCGAGACGGTGCGCGGGAAGGGCTATCGGCTTGGCCGGGTGGGCCGGAAGGCTGCGGGGAAGGATGTTCCGGGGTCGTCGCAGATGACGGCTGTGATTGCCTAGGGGGAGCAGCTGCGGGGGACCTTCCATGGCCTACGGACACAGCAGAGCGGGCGTCGCGGCCAAGGCTGAGTTAAGGACGGTGCTGCTGGCGAGTGCGGATGCGGACTTTCGCGCGCGGCTGAGGCAGCAACTAACCGCGTTGCGCTGGCAGGTGCGCGAGGCGGGGGGCGGCGCGGAGGCGATGGCGAAGCTGGAGACGCAGGCCGCGGAGGCGATGGTGCTCGACACCAGGCTGCCGGACCTGGAGGTGGGAGAGTTCGCGCGGCAGATGCGCGAGCGGCATCCGGTGATGGACTTGCTGCGGGTGGATGAAGGGGTGGACGATAGCGGCGCACGGAGTCCGCGGCGAAACGAGTTGCTGCACGCGCTGCGCAAGACGCAGGAGGAGGCGCGGGCGGAGAAGGGGGAGGCGCCGGAGTGGGCGAATGGGACGATGATTGGGCAGCCTGTAATTACTGCGGAAGAAGATGGTGGGCGGGGTGCGGTCGCGGTGGAGACGGCGGTCGAGCTGGTTGGGGCGGACGTGAGGGAGGACGTGTCGGTCGTCCGGGAGATACAGGAGGTTCGTGTGGGAGTGGGGGCGCGATCATTAGTGGCGCTGCCGGAGATGGTGGGCGAGAGCGCGGGGATGGTGGAGATGGCGCGGATGGTGCGGCTGGTGGCGCCGCGGTCGACCGCGGTGCTGATTGAGGGCGAGACGGGGACGGGCAAGGAGCTGGTGGCGAAGGCGGTGCACCGGCTGAGCGCGCGGGCGAGCAAGCCGTTTGTGGTGTTGAACTGCGCGGCGATTCCTGAGTCGTTACTTGAGGCGGAGCTGTTTGGGCATACGCGCGGGGCGTTTACCGGGGCGGTGCAGTCGCGGATGGGGAGGATTGAGGCGGCGAACGGAGGGACGCTGTTTCTGGATGAGATTGGGGAGATGCCGCTGGCGCTTGCAGCCGAAGATGCTGCGGTTTCTGGAGTCGGGCGAGCTGCAGCGGGTGGGCGACAACGAGACGATGCGGGTGGATGTGCGGGTGATCGCGGCGACGCACCAGCACCTGCGGGAGCGGGCGGCGGAGCGGACGTTTCGGCTGGACCTGTACCACCGGCTGGCGGTGTTTCCGGTGTTTCTGCCGGCGCTGAAGGACCGGATGGAGGATGTGCCGCTGCTGGCGGCGTATCTGCTCGAGAAGATGGGGGAGGAGATGCCGGTGAAGCGGCTGTCTGCGGGCGCGGCGGCGCGGCTGATGGAGTACGACTGGCCGGGGAATGTGCGCGAGCTGGCGCATGTGCTGGAGCGGGGCGCGATTTTTGCGGAGGATCGAAGGGAGATTGGGCGGGAGGAGATACGGTTTTAGGGGGGACGCCGGTGGGGCGCATCATGAACCCATGTCTCAGAGACGAGACATGGGGCACC
Source organism: uncultured Acidobacteriaceae bacterium (assembly GCA_963808025.1). Lineage (GTDB taxonomy): Bacteria > Acidobacteriota > Terriglobia > Terriglobales > Acidobacteriaceae > Edaphobacter. The sequence continues at coordinate 552,678 of CAWEEI010000003.1, forward strand.
CGACTACTTGGCTTATTCTGACCTGGGCCACCCGCGGATGCAGCCCAAGCGCCTTATCCACTACACCTTTGGCGATGCAATAAAGTGAACCACTCCCCCGTGCTTCACGGCAGCTTCCTTTAGGTCTCGATCGGCCGTAATGAGGGTGTGGCCATTGGCGATGGCTGCCTCAGCTATCAGAGCGTCTTGCGCGTTATTTGTCTTTCCGCCGTTTGCAGCGTCAATCTCACGTTTGATTTTGGAGAAGAGGTCTCCGGTTCCAGCTTTCGTGTGATCTAGTCTAGACACATCCGTTACGAATGTGTTCGTCGGAATCACATCGCACTTCAACGTAGCATGGGCCAGCAGAGACAGCCTCGCCCTGCGCTCCTGATTGGTGGTTTTGTTTATCTCATCCATTTGGATATGAGTAATCGCAAACCTACCCCCAATCGGTAAAGAGGTGGTCTGAATCTTTCCATCTGCTAGCCAATTGAAGATGCAGGTATCGACCATGCACGTCGGAATCTGAGGATTTTTCGAGAACTGGTTCTGGATCCCAACACGCTGCGTAGCCAATATTCGATAGCCGATCAGCAAGGCGTCATTGCGCCCACGGTCGAAATCCATCACCAAGCCTGTGATATGAGGCATGGCATTCCGAGTTCGAGTGGCCCTAAGACTCACCTGATGGATAAATGCTGACTTCCGTGCGGCAGCCACGCTACTTGCAAATGACGCAAGCTCCCGTTCCGCCTCTGGCCCAGCTGGTTCATTGAATGCATTGTAGGCAGCCGCTATGCTCTCTGCTTTGGCTACGACCAGAGCCTTCGTATGCGCGACGAAACACCCCGCTTCGGCAGGAGCCATCGCAGCCCCATTGCCGCTCTTGGTCGCATTGAATTGTGCTTCGCGTAGCTCCTTGTTGTGTCGCTCGCGTAGCACGCTCCACTCGGGCTTGAAGAGCACCTCCGCATGATCCATGATTTGCTTTTGGTTGGTGGCCAACATCTGTTCAAATCTCCTCAACGTCGGGTGCCCCACGTCTCGCTTCTGAGACGTGGGTTTCGGCGGCAGCACGGCTTCTGCGCGCGGCGGTGATTTCCGATTCGATCTCTACGATATACCGGGTGCTGGTGGCGTAGTGGCGATAACTTGACCAGGGCCAGGCGCCGGGCTCGGAGACCAGACCACGAATCACAGGGTTCTTGTGCATGTACTGGATTTTCTCGTTGCGCTTGTGCTGAGTGAAGACATTGAAGTCGTAGTAGCGGGCTTGCCAGAAGGGGCGTCTCCGTTGCTGGACCGTGACAGAGAGTTTGAGCGCTTGCAATGCCTTCGCCAGTACGGCTTGTTTCGGCTCGCTTACGAGGAGGTGGACGTGCTCCGGCATGACGACGTAGCCGGCGATGACGAAGTCGTAGCGGGTTCGCATGGTTTCCAGGGAGCGCTCGAAGGATTCGCGGGCTGTAATGGTGCCAAGATACGGCCGCCTCTGATAGCAGGAGAAGGTGACGAAGTGGAAGTGGCCTGCTTGTTGGTAGCGGACTAAGCCGGTCGGCATGGGCCATGGTAAACCCATGTCTCAAGAGCTGGACTGGGACAACCCGTTTTTGACTCAATGGAGGGGGTAGCCCGCACACCCATGTCTCAGAGTCGAGACAAGGGGCACCCGGTTTTTTGACTCGTTCGGGGTGGGGTGCCCGTACACCCATGTCTCAGAGTCGAGACAAGGGGCACCCGATTCTTGACTCATTCGAGTGGGTTGCCCGTACACCCATGTCTCAGAAGCGAGACATGGGGCACCCAGTTTATTGAGGTCAATGGATTCGAGGGTCGTCCGTCGGAACCTGGGTTACATGAGGTGGACGGGGTCGATGTCGAGGAGGAGGTTGCGGCGGGGGATGGGGATGGCGTCGGCGTGGGCGAGGAGGGCGCGGAGGGTGCGGCCGAGGGTGTCGCGGCGCTCGGCCTTGAGGACGAAGTGGAAGCGGTAGATGCGCTTGAGGCGGGAGATGGGCGCGGGGGCGGGGCCGAGGACGCGGACCTTATCGAGCGGCGTGGCTGGCGAACCAGCGGCCGAGGGTGTGGGCGAAGGCGGCGGCCTCTTCGAGCGTCTGGCCCTGGACGATGACGTTGGCGAGGACGGTGAGGGGAGGGTAGTGCATCCAGCGGCGGTACTGGAGTTCCTTGGCGACGAAGCCGGGGTAGTCGTGCGCGGCGGCGAACTGGATGGAGTAGTGGTCGGGGTTGTAGGTCTGGACGAGGACGCGGCCGGGGAGCGTCGCCGCGGCCGGCGCGGCCGGAGACCTGGGTGAGGAGCTGGAAGACGCGCTCGGCGGCGCGGAAGTCGGGCAGGCCGAGGGCGGAGTCGGCGCCGACGACGCCGACGAGGGTGACGCCGTGGATGTCGTGGCCCTTGGCGATCATCTGGGTGCCGACGAGGAGGTTGATCTCGCCGGAGTGGAGGCGGGTGAGCAGGCGCTCCATGTCGGCGCGGCCGCGGACGGTGTCGCGGTCCATGCGGCCGATGCGGGCGTTGGGGAAGAGGGATTGCAGGCGCTCTTCGCCCTGCTGGGAGCCGGCGCCGAGGTAGTAGAGGTGCTCGGACTGGCACTTGGGGCAGTGTTTGGGGATGGCGCGGCGGAATCCGCAGTAGTGGCATTCGAGGCGGTCGCCGGGGTGGGCGTGGAGGTCGGTGCCGAGGACGGGCTTGTGGTAGGTCATGGCGATGGCGCAGTTTTCGCACTCGATCTTTTCGCCGCAGCTGCGGCAGAGGACGGTGAAGGAGTAGCCGCGGCGGTTGAGGAGGATGATGGCCTGCTCGTTGCGGTCGAGGGTGGCCTGGGTTTCGGCGATGAGCTGGCGGGAGAAGATCTCTTCGCGGGCGGTCTCGCTGGAACTCGGTGCGCATGTCGACTAGTTCGACGGTGGGGAGTGGGCGGTCCATGACGCGGGTGAGCATCTCGATGCGGGTGTAGCGGCCGCGCTCGGAGTTGGACCAGGATTCGAGGGAGGGCGTGGCGGAGCCGAGGACGACGACGGCGAGTTGAACTTGGCGCGCATGACGGCGACGTCGCGGGCGTGGTAGCGCGGGGTTTCTTCCTGCTTGTAGCTGGAGTCGTGCTCCTCGTCGACGAGGATGAGGCCGAGGTTGGCCAGGGGCGCGAAGACGGCGGAGCGGGTGCCGACGACGATGCGGGCTTCTCCGCGGCGGATGCGGTGCCACTGCTCGGCGCGCTCGTCGGGCGTGAGGGCCGGAGTGGAGGAGCGCGACTTCGGTGCCGAAGGCGGCGAACATCTGGCCGGCCATGGCGGGGGTGAGGCCGATCTCGGGGACGAGGAGGAGCGCGGATTTGCCGGCCGTCGAGCGCGCGCTGCATGGCGGCGAAGTAGACGGAGGTTTTGCCGGAGCCGGTGATGCCGTAGAGCAGGATGGGGTGGAAGGTGCGCTGCGACGAGGGCGAGCGGCGATGGAGGCGAGGGCTTCGGTCTGGGTCTCGTTGAGGGCGTGCTCGTGGGCGTGCTTTTTGCCGTTGGCGTGGAGATGCCGCCGAGGTGGAAGTCTTCGGGGGCGTCTTCGATGGCGACGAGGTTGCGCTTGACGAGGGTGGCGAGGGTGGATGCGGGGACGCTGGAGTTCGCGGAGGTCGGCGACGCGGAGGCGGCCACCGGCGGCGGCGAGCTCGGCGAGGATGGCGGTCTGGTTGTCGTTGAGCTTGGGGATGCGGGCGTCGGGGACGAGGACGGCGATGCGATGGGTGCGGCGGGCGTCGCGCTCTTCGGCGAGGGCTTCGCGCAGCGAGCCACTTTTTGCGGACCATGGCGTCGAGGAGGGCTTTGTTGGCCTGCGTGGCGGAGCGGAGGGCGGAGGCTTTGGCGGCGTGGCCGTCTTCGAGGTAGTTGAGGACGGCGTACTCGCGGTTCTGGTCTTCGGGCGTGAGGCGGGAGCGGCGGGAGGAGCCTTTTTGCGGCGCCCTCGTAGAGGACGCGGCGGCCGGCGTCGGCGATGCGATAGACGAACTGGCGGCGGACCTCGGCGGCGAGGGGCATCATGCCGCGGAGGACTTCGCCGAGCGGGGCGACGTAGTACGTGGCGATCCATTGGGCGAGGCAGCATGAGTTCGTCGGGGAGGAGCGGGGCGTCGTCGAGGATTTGTTGGACGGGTTTGATCTCGACGCGTGTCGGGTGGTGGGTCGTCGTGCAGGCGGACGACGACGCCCATGAGGCGCTGGCCGCTGAAGGGGACGAGGACGCGCGCGCCGACTGCGGGGGCGATGCCGTTGACCGCGTAGGTGAAGTTGCGGTCGAGCGGAACGGGCAGGGCGACATCGCAGTAGGCGGGCATCAGGATTGAGACTAACGCTCAAGGCGATCCGAATACTACCGCAGGTCGAGATCGATTGGTTCTATGCGGTGGCGAGAAGCAGGTCCTTCGCTGCACGCTATCGCGCCGCCTCAGGACGACAACTCTAAATCGAGACAAAGTGCGGGCATGAACAACAACTAGGGAGATTCTGCGCGTCGCGCAGGATGACGGCGGAGTGGGATGGGGTGGGAATGGTATTCTGGAGGTAGATTTCAAAGGGTAATTGACTCAAATTTCAACAGCGAATGAGGTGTGTGGATGGCGACAGCAACGATCGATCTGGGCAGTGCGGCGGCGGACTATAAGGTTGCGGATATTAGCCTGGCGGAGTTTGGCCGCAAGGAGATCGACATCGCCGAGCAGGAGATGCCGGGGCTGATGTCGATCCGCAACAAGTATGCCGCGGGCAAGCCGCTGGCCGGCGTGCGCGTGACCGGGTCGCTGCACATGACGATCCAGACGGCGGTGCTGATTGAGACCATGGTGGCGCTGGGCGCGGACGTGCGCTGGGCGAGCTGCAATATCTTTTCGACGCAGGACCATGCGGCGGCGGCGATTGCCGCGGCGGGCGTGCCGGTGTTTGCGTGGAAGGGCGAGACGCTGGAGGAGTTCTGGTGGTGCACGAACCAGTCGCTGAACTTCCCGGACGGCAAGGGCGGGTTGCTGGGGCCGCAGCTGGTGATCGACGATGGCGGCGATGTGACGCTGCTGATCCACAAGGGCTATGAGATGGAGAACGGCGATGGGTGGGTGAATTCGCCGTCGGGTTCGACGGAAGAGGATGTGATCAAGGCGCTGCTGAAGAAGGTCCATGCGGAGCATCCGACGCGCTGGCACGATGTGGCGAAGGAGTGGCGCGGCGTGTCCGAGGAGACGACGACGGGCGTACACCGGCTGTACAAGATGTTTGAGAAGGGCAAGCTGCTGGTGCCGGCGATCAATGTGAACGACTCGGTGACGAAGTCGAAGTTCGACAATCTGTATGGCTGCCGCGAGTCGCTGGTGGATGGCATCAAGCGCGGCGACCGATGTGATGATTGCGGGCAAGGTTGCGGTGGTCTGCGGATATGGCGATGTGGGCAAGGGCTCGGCGGCGTCGCTGCGCGGGCTTGGCGCGCGCGTGGTGGTGACGGAGATCGACCCGATCAACGCGCTGCAGGCGGCGATGGAAGGCTACGAGGTCACGACGATCGAAGAGACGCTGGGGCGCGGCGATATCTATGTCACCTGCACCGGCAACGTCGACATCATCACGGTCGAGCACATGAAGCTGATGAAGGACCAGGCGATCGTGTGCAACATCGGCCACTTCGACAACGAGATCCAGATGGAGAAGCTGAACGCGGAGAAGGGCGTTACGAAGCTGAACATCAAGCCGCAGGTGGACAAGTACACGTTCCCGAGCGGCAACAGCATCTTTGTGCTGGCGGAGGGACGGCTGGTGAACCTGGGATGCGCGACCGGGCATCCGAGCTTTGTGATGTCGAACAGCTTTGCCAACCAGACGCTGGCGCAGCTCGACCTGTGGAAGAACAAGGACACGTACAAGGTGGGCATCTATATTCTGCCGAAGAAGCTGGATGAGGAGGTGGCGCGGCTGCACCTGGAGAAGATCGGCGTGAAGCTGACGACGCTCTCGAAGAAGCAGGCGGATTATCTGAGCGTGCCGGTGGAAGGGCCGTACAAGGCGGAGCACTACAGGTACTAAGGCAGTGGTTAGTGATTAGTGGCTAGTGATTAGTAGAAGCGAAGGCCGCCTATGATGATTCGGGCGGCTCTTCTGCTTTCTCTGGGGAGGGCATTTCTTAGCGGACGCGGGCGTTGTGCTTGTCGCGGTAGATGCGGCGGGACTCGACGTTCTGCTGGTGGGTGAGGGTCTTGCGGTCCTGCTTGGTGAGATGGCCGTTGTCCTGGGCGCGCATGCCGCGCTCTTCCTTGTTGATGCCGGCTTCCTGGTGTTCGAGGTGCGAGGTTTCGCCGGCGGTGAGCTCGCCGCTCTTGACGCCCTGGGCGATGCGGTCCTGCTGGTCGACCTTGCGTTGGTTGATGGTGGGTGGCGGGGTGGTGGAGCTGCGGTCGCTTGGGCGAAGATTGCTGCGGGGGCGAGGGCGAGAGCTGCTGCGATGGCAAGGGGTGCAAGTTTCATGGCCGGGCTCCTGTGTTTATTCTTCGTGCTGGCTTCGATCGTGCTGCCAGTGCTTACGAACGGAATGAACACAGGGATTGGCGGGGTGTTGCGAATTTCGCGAAGTATATTTCTTTGCGGAATGCGCGACTTTGTCGGGAGGTTGGGTCTGGGGCGACTTCCGTGGAGATGTTTGGACACCATTCATCCGTTGGCGACGACTCCGCCATCTCAAGGTCGAGATGTGGGGCACCCGAATTTGCTGGAAGGTGATTAGGTGATGGCGGCGGGGGAGTCGTAGTCGTCGGCGGAGATGACCTGGAGCCGGGGTGGTGGCGAGTCTGCTGGTCGATGAGGACGATGGTGCGGGCCGAGCGCCGGGACGTAGTGGGTCTGGGTGCCGGTGTAGAGCGGCACAGTGTGCGCGGTGGGGACGGTGCCGGTGGGCAGGAGCGACGACGGAGTAGGTGCCGCTGGGGACGTTGATGTACTCCGGTGTTGTCCGAAGGCGACGTGGGTGACGACGGGTGCGAGCGGTGGCAAGGGTGCCGCCGGGGGGCAGGAGGTAGATGTCGACGGCGCCGGTGCGGGTGGACTGGTCGAGGAAGCGAAGGCGACCTGGCCGGGGGGCGCGGGCGTGGACTGTCTTTGAGGACGGTCATCTGCAGGTTGGCGGCGATGTTGCCGATGAGCACGGTGTACTGGGCGCCGGCGAGAAGGTGCCGCGACGTGTGGCGAGCTGCTGCTGGGTGCCGGCGGTGACGTCGGCGTGAGTAGTTAGGAGCCGGGGTCGAGGCGATGTAGGAGCTGATGGTGCCGAAGCCGATGTTGTAGAGGGCTGACGGCGGCGTTCTGGTAGATGTCGAGGGCGGGCGCGTCGGGCGAGGCGTCGATGAAGCGGACCTGGGTGTACTGCATGGATGCCGGCGATGATCTGGCAGCCGGCGAGCGCGGCTGAGAGCAGCGCGACAGCGGCGAGCAGGCGGTGCGCTGAGCGAGATGGAGGCGGGTGGGTCGCATGATCGACTGACTTGCGGCTGGCGTCCGCTCGCGTTGCCGGCGCGAAGACGCTCTGCATGATTGTAGGCGCAGGGGGATGGCCGAGGCGAGGGCGCGGAAGCTGGGGTTATTTGCCGGACGGTGCTGAGGCTGGGTTCTGCTTGGGGGGCTTAGCTGACTGCCCAGGCCCTGCGAGCCTTCGATGCGGAGGGTGTAGGGCATGCCGGTGATGGGTGGGGCGGCGGGCATGGTGACGACGAGAGCTTCGGCGGTCTGCTTGAAGGTGACGGGTTGGGGTGTGGGGCCGAGCAGGGTGACGCGCTCGACCTTGGCGGAGTGAGGTGGAGAGCGATTTGATGGTGGCGGCGCCGGCAGCGGGATAGCGGTAGCCGAAGGCGTAGAGGTTGCCGTTGGCGGTGGTGAAGCGGAAGCTGGCCTCGGTGATCTGGACGCGCGGGGCCGGGGCCGTCTTTGATGGCGTTGGTCTGGTCGGCGGTGGAGCCGCCCTTCCAGTCGGGCGGGCACTCGGTGGGGATGCCGGGGCCTTCGCCGGGGATGCGCCAGGGGCGGGAGCCGTAGATGGCTTCGCCGTTGGACTTGAGCCATTCGCCGATGGCGAGGAGGACCTTCTGCTGATCGTCGGGGATGCTGCCGTCGCCCGTGGGCGAGACGTTGAGCATGAGGTTGCCGCCCGTGGCTGGCGATGCTCGATGAGCTCGGTGATGACGGCAGGCGGGGGTGCGGATGGACATCGGGCGGGGCGATTCGGTGTAGCCCCAGGTGCTGCCGATGGCGTCGTCGACTGCCAGGCGGTACGGGTAGATCCACTTGGGGCGCGCTGCTGCTTTTCGAAGTCCTGCACGGAGCCGGCGAGGTAGGCCACAGTCCTTGGTGCCGAAGGTGACTTCCTTGCCCCACTTGAGCGGCGCGGTTGAAGTAGTAGGCGGCGGCGCGGAGCTTGATGGGGTCGTAGACGCGCGGGTTGACGCCGTTGTCGAAGTAGATGAGCTGCGGCTGGTACTTGTCGATGAGCTCCTGCACGCGGGCGAGCCAGTCCTCCTGGAAGACCTGCGAGGCGCCGCCGTCGTTCATGTCGCCGGGGATGGGCGGGCCGTAGAAGCCGGCGTAGCGCGGGTCGAACTGGTCGTTGGCCAGGCCGGCCTTCGGGATAGGCGAAGGTGTGGTGCTCCATGCGGTGGGTGGAGAGGCCGAAGATGAGGTTCTGCTTGCGCACGGCGGCGGCGAGCTCGCCGGTGAGGTCGCGTTTGGGGCCCATCTTGCCGGCGCACCAGGGGGTGATGTCGGAGTTCCACATGGCGAAGCCGTCGTGATGCTCGGCGACGGGGACGACGTACTTCGCGCCGGCGGATTTGAAGAGCTGCGGCCCATGCGTCGGGGTCGTAGTTGGGGACGGTGAAGAGGGGGATGAAGTCCTTGTAGCCGAACTTGTCGGGCGGGCCGTAGTGCTGGGTGTGCCACTCGACGTCGGAGGTGTACATGTGCTGGATGTACCACTCGTTGATGCGGGCGGGGATGGAGTAGAGGCCCCAGTGGATGAAGATGCCGAACTTGGCCTGGTTGAACCAGGCGGGGGTGTGGTGTTGTCGCGGATGGAGGCCCAGGTGGGTTTGAAGGGGCCGTCGAGGTCGGGCTTGGGTTTGGCGTAGGCGTCGGGCGCGCCGGCGGGCGCGCCGGTCTGCGCGTGCAGGCCGCGCGGGAGAGCGAGGATGCGGCGGTGAGGAGGGACGTCTGGGCGAGGAAGCTGCGGCGGCTGAGCGGCATGAGGGGAAGAGTACGCTGCGGCGGGAAAATATTTCAAGCCGGGAACTCCGTTGGGGGAGCGGATGCTTGCCCTAAGGATGTTCTGAACAATGGCTGTATTGTTAAGGGCACGGCTTCAGCCGTGCCGAAGCGCCGCAAAATCAATAGGGCTTTAGCCCCTGAGGTCGACGTCGATGAGATTGTGCTAGTCTGGTACGGCTTCCTGTTTGCTTCGCAGAGATTCTTCAGGAGAGTGTCATGGTTGATTTATCTGAAGTGCGCCACGAGATTCTCGATAGCTACTTTGATTGTTGGCCGATTTGTAGCTGGACGCGTCTATACAGGCTAAGGAATGCAGCACAGACGTCAGATGCTCCAAGCCAAGACCATCGCGCAGAAGATTGCGGCGTCGAAGGGGCTGCTCGACATCAACACGGCGACGCGCGGAGCAGTTGAAGGCGCTGCCGGGGATGGGCGACGAATAATTGCGCGGATCATCGCCGGGCGGCCATACACGGCGAAGAACCAGCTGATGACGCGCGGGGTGATTCCGCAGGCGGCGTATGAGAAGGTGCGGTGCCAGATCATCGCGCACCGGCTGAAGCCATGAGTGTGCTGTAGCAGTGGGTCAATTTTAGGAAGACGGGCTTGCCGAAAACCGACCTCCAGGCTGTCGGAACCGTCGCCGTGGACTTTGCCCCGACAGAGGAGCAGATAGATGGCAAGGTGCCATTCGTCGATTGAACTGCATGGCCTACTGGTCACTATGGCAGGATGGACCGTATTGCTATGCCGATGTCCCTGGGACAAGCAGGTCCGTCGTCCGCTTCAGTACTTGCCTCAGCGGCAAGCGCTCCGTCCGCTGCGACGAGGACCTTCGAGGTGGCGATCGGTGGGGCCGTCGGCGCCGATGAGCCAGATCAGAGCGATGGGCGCGCGCGCAGTGGGACGTCTGGCGCGCACTTGGACGCGATGCGGGCCCAGTACATCATATATGACGCTGAAGGCGCTCGTCGTATACGCATAGAAGCTGCGGCCAGATCAGGTCACCGGTCCGACTGGATGGCGAAGGATCACTTCGACATCGTGGCGCGATTGCCGGAGGGCTCGACCAAGGAGGACGCGCCAGCGATGCTGAAGGCGCTGCTGCACGACCGATTTAGGCTGGAGGCGCACATGGAAACTAGTGAGCACCCGGTGTACGCGCTGGTAATTGCGAAGGAGGGCCGAAACTGAAGGACTCTCCTGCTCGTCCGGCAATTGACGAGGCTGCGGAGCTAAAGCCGGGCGAGCAGAAGCTGGATCTACCGGACGGTCCAGCACGCATGTCGCCCGCGCCTCGATGCGCCAAAAATCTGCAGGGAGCGAACCGCTGGATATGGGAACGCGAGGGGTCTTCGTGCAGGGAATTGACGAGCAGCGAGACCGTCCGTATCGACGGCAAGGGAGTGACGATGGGCGGATTCGCCGACATACTGACCCAGATCATGCAGATGAGCGGCGGGGGCGGTCCGCCGATACATGTCGTCCGACGAGGCTTACGCACATCAATTTGGTCCGTGGATCTGGCCAGGCCATGTACCCGATGGCCGCCAGAGTTGTTGGGTGCAATGCAGCGGTGCTCAAAAGCGAGCCCCAAGCGGATTGCGGCAGTCGAGACGATGCGCATGTTAGCATTTCGGTACTGCATGCGGGGTTGGCTCGGGTATGTTATGGTTCCTGCTCCTCAGGCTGACGACCGCCAACGTTGGTGCGTTGACAAGGAGTCTGGGCGGAGGATAACTTTTAGCAGATGAGCTTTTCGACGCAGCATCGCGGGCACCACCATCACCATGCGCAGAGCGTGTTGGCGGCAGTGTCCGGTGCGGCGAAGTAACGAAACGCACACAAGGATTCGAAAGGCCCGCTGACGCGCACACCGCGAGCGGGCCTTTTTGCTGCGCGCGGCGATGCGAGCGTCGAGACAGTGAACGACAGCTCAGACAGGATGAGAAAGAGAGAGACGAGATGGACGTAACGAGTAACGATCGATTTTGCAAAGATGGACGGGCTGGTCCCGGGCATCGTGCAGGACGCGAAGACGGGCGAGATGCTGATGCTCGGCTTTCTGAACGAGACGAGCTACAGAAGACGCTGGAGAGCGGCTTTGTGACCTTCTGGAGCAGGACGCGGCAGAAGCTGTGGATGAAGGGCGAGACCAGCGGCAACCGGCTGCGCGTGGTGACGGCGGCGACGGATTGCGACAACGATGCGCTGCTGTTCAGGTGGAGGTTGAGGGCGATGGCCTGGTGTGCCACGAGGGCACGGTGAGCTGCTTTACGAAACCAATTGCCGAGTTACAAATGTCCTGCATGCAGAGGCTGCAACGAGTAGATGGCGAACAAGTTGAAGCTGGGAATTCCGAAGGGAAGTTTGCAGGATGCGACGATTGCGCTGTTCGAGCGCGCGGGCTGGCGGATCTCGCGCGAATGGGCGGAGCTACTTTCCGGCGATCGACGATGCGGAGATCGAGTGCATGCTGGTGCGCGCGCAGGAGATGGCGCGCTACGTGGAAAAGGGCGCGCTGGACGCGGGTCTGACCGGCAACGACTGGGTGCTGGAGAACGAGACGGACGTGGAGTACGTGACCAGCCTGACCTACTCCAAGGTGAGCCGGCAGAAGGTGAAGTGGGTGCTGTGCGTGCCGGAGGATTCGCCGTTCCAGAAGCCGGAGGACCTGGCGGGCAAGGTGATTGCGACCGAGCTGGTGGAGTTTACCAAGCGCTACTTCGCGGCAGAAGAATATTCCGGTGAAGGTGGAGTTCAGCTGGGGCGCGACGGAAGTGAAGCCGCCGACGCTGGCCGACGCGATCGTCGAGGTGACGGAGACGGGGTCGAGCCTGCGCGCGAACCGGCTGCGGATTATCGAGACGCTGATGGAGAGCGAGACGCAGCTGATCGCGAACAAGGCGGCGTATGCGGACGCGTGGAAGCGGCAGAAGATCGAGAACATCTCGCTGATGCTGAATGCGGCGATTGCGGCGCAGGGGCGCGTGGGCCTGATGATGAATGCGCCCAAGGACGACCTGGACGCGATTGTGGCGCAGCTGCCGGCGTTGAACTTTCCGACGATCTCGCATCTGAGCGATCCGGCGTGGGTGGCGCTGAATACGATTCTGGATGAGG
>CAWEEI010000004.1:0-602166 GCA_963808025.1 uncultured Acidobacteriaceae bacterium
AAGCTCCGCATGGAAGCAGGCCAAGCACCTCAAGATCGACTTCATGGGACTTGGGCTCGTGGCACTTGGCGTCGGTTCCTTGAGTTCACCCTCGATGAAGGGCAAGGAGAAGGACTGGTTCGGCGATCCGATGATCCGCACCAGGCCATCCTCGCCGCTAGCCTGCTCATCTTCTTCGCCTGGTGGGAGTGGAACCATCCCGACCCCATCGTCGACCTGAAGCTGCTCAAGAACCGCAACTTCGGCACCGCCGTCTTTCTCCAACTCATCCTCGGCATGGTGCTCTTCGGATCAACCGTACTCATCCCGCAGTATCTCCAGGTCCTGCTCGGCTACACCGCCGAGCGCGCCGGCATGGTGCTCTCGCCCGCCGGCTTCGTGATGATGGCGATGATGGTCGTCGCCGGGCGCACCGTCGGCAAGATGGACCCGCGCCTCATGGTCTGCCTCGCCTACATCGGCACCGCAATCGGCGTCTACAACCTAACCCAGCTGGACCTCACCACCAGCTTCGGCCACGTCACCGTGCTGCGCATGCTGCAGGTGGTCGCCCTGCCCTTCGTCTTCATTCCCATCAGCACGCTCAACTACGTAGGCGTACCCGCCACCAAGACCAACCAGATCTCCAGCCTCTCCAACTTCGCCCGTAACCTTGGCGGCTCGGCGGGCACCGCGTTGCTGACCACCTACATCGCGCGCAGCTCGCAGGTCCACCAGGTCACGCTCGCCGCCAACGTCGTCCCCGGCAGCGTTCGCTACAACCTCTTCACCAGCCAGATGCGCGACTCGCTGATCTCCGGCGGCATGAGCTCCGCCCAGGCCAGCCAGACCGCACTCGGCGAGGCCTACCAGATGATGGTCCGCCAGGCCTCCATGCTCAGCTACAAGAACGCCTTCGCCATCCTCGCCGCCGCCGTCTTCTGCCTCTGCCCGCTGCCCTTCCTCATGCGTCTCCCCAGCAAAGCCGCAAAACCCGATCCAGAAGCCCTGGGCGGGCACTAACCAGCAGGGCGCAGGGCGGCAACGAAACAACGCTATTGCCCCCCATCCATCTGCATCGCAATCTGCGCCTCCACAAACGGCGCCGCACTCACCGACACCGCACCCTCGAATGGTCTGGCTAAATCTGCAATGCCTCTCGAGTCACCGAAATCACAAACGTCAGCGCCAGCACCTGGCAATAGTGCAGCCACTTATTATCATTGCCCAGCAGACAGGAAGAGCCCACCGTCGCCCCACCTCCTGCCAGCAGTAGAATCCACAACACCATCGGCAGCCTGACCTTCAGCTCATTCTCCCGAAGGTTCCGCCTCTCGGTCAGGTCACTCAATACCCTCGTCAGATGGTCGACGCTGTTCGGATTGGAATCCGCCTTCACGGACGCAAGCAACTTCCACATCTAAGCCCCCATCCGACCCTGCTTGCGTTGCTGTCCTCCTGATGCTGCATCGCCGGCCAATCCTCATGCACGACCGCATCCGCATATTTGGGATACGCCCAATGCACGAAATGCGTCGCGCTCGGAACCCGGCAGTGCCGCCGCTACGCGTGTGGCCGTCAGCAGCGACGTAGCCTCCAGCGTGCTGTTGATCTCCGCCTCGCGAAAGTCCGTCCACACCGTGTACAGCATGAAGCCGAGAATGACGCCATAGGTCGTTCCAAGAATTCCTAGCTGCCATCCCGTCACATCGTTGATCAGCTTCCGATTTGGAATCGGCCAGAGCCAGTTCAGCAGCACCACGGTGACGACCGATATCAACATCGCTACAACAACGAGCAAACTGCTCTCCGTATAACTCAGCATCGTGGCACCTACCGGACAAAGCTTCCAACGCCAGCCAGATTACATCCCTCCTCCTCACCACGCTACACGACAGTCCGTCGAACAGGGACGCGTAGGCGAACTGTCACCCGAAATTATCTCGACAGACTGGAAACAGAGAATACAATTTACACAGTGAACAAAGCAGGCTCAAACGCGGTCTATGTGGTTCTCGCAGTGGCTTTCATCCTGACGGCTTCAGCAAAGACGTCCTCTGCGCAACCCGCACATGCTCTTCGAACCTACATCGCCGTGCAGCTATCGCTCAACTTCGAAGACAGCGTCAGCAACTGCCAGACTGTGTCTCACTCCGGCACAGTCCTGATACTCCACAACATCAGCTTTGAAACCTCCAGAGCCAGGCAGTCAGGCAAATTGCAGTGTGTTTCAGGCAAAGTCTTCGACAACAACCAGTCCTTCTTTCCGGCTTCAGTCGCAATATCGTTTGGCAACGACGCCCCATTTACCGAGCGTTTCAGCCCGCCATCGATCCAGGACGCCAGGTACCGCCTCGACTATCTCAAACGCGACCCGGTCTACGTGCGCTTTAGGCCTAGCCGCGTCCGACCGCCCTCGTACGCCGTATCTCGAACGGCCCCCTCCACTTCCACCTGCGCCCCTTCCACCATTTACACTAGTATTTGGCAAGAAGTGCGCCCCGAAGGATACCGTTTTGCTCAACTCAGTCATTGCAAAAGTCTTTGGCACCAGCAACGAACGCGCCGTCAAGCGCATCCAGCCCATCGTCGCGCAGATTAACGCCCTTGAGCCGACCATCCAGGCCCTCTCCGACGACCAGCTCCGCAGCAAGACCGCCGAGTTCCGTCAGCGCATCGCCGACTCCATCGCAGGCATCCCCAACACACCAGACAACGCCGAGGAACGTTACGCAGCCGAGAAGGCCGCCCTCGATGCCATCCTGATCGCGTAAACTTGTACTTGGGCAATTTACCGCCCCCTAACATCTGAAGGACACCGAGTTTGTTCAATCAAGCACTAGCCAAGGTCTTCGGAACCAGCAACGAACGCGCCGTCAAGCGCCTGTTGCCCACCGTCGCGCAGATCAACGCGCTCGAGCCCGCAATCCAGGCGCTCACCGATGAGCACTCCGCGCCAAGACCGCCGAGTTCCGCCAGCGCATCGCCGACTCCGTCGCCGCCGAGAAGATCGACCCCAAGGATGAAGACGCCGCCGAGCGCATCCGCGGCCGCCGAGAAAGCCGCGCTCGACGCCATCCTTCCCGAGGCCTTCGCCGTCGTCCGCGAGGCCGGCATGCGCGCCGTCGGCATGCGCCACTTCGACGTGCAGCTCATCGGCGGCATGGTCCTCCACTCCGGCAAGATCGCCGAGATGAAGACCGGCGAAGGCAAGACCCTCGTCGCCACCCTCCCCTGCTACCTCAACGCGCTCGCCGGCCACGGCGTCCACGTCGTCACCGTCAACGACTATCTCGCCAAGCGCGACGCCGAATGGATGGGCAAGATCTACGGCTTCCTCGGCCTCTCCGTCGGCGTCATCGTGCACGACCTCTCCGACGAGCAGCGCCGCGCCGCCTACGGCTCCGACATCACCTACGGCACCAACAACGAGTTCGGCTTCGACTACCTGCGCGACAACATGAAGTTCGACCTCAAGGACATGGTCCAGCGCGGCCAGTACTACTGCATCGTCGACGAGGTCGACTCCATCCTCATCGACGAGGCGCGCACACCGCTCATCATCTCCGGCCCCACCGACCAGACCACCGACAAGTACGCCCGCGTCAACCTCATCATCCCCAACCTCGAACTCGGCGAACTCATCGAGACCCTCGAGACCAAAACCTGGTCCGGCGACTTCGTCGTCGACGAGAAGGCCCGCGCCATCACCGTCACCGACGAGGGCTGGGAGAAGATCGAAAAGCTCCTCGGCATCGGCAACATCGCCGACCCCGAGAACTGGGACCTCAAGCACCACGTCGAGGTCGCCATCAAGGCCCACCACCTCTACAAGCGCGACGTGGAGTACGTCGTCAAAGAGGGCGAAGTCATCATCGTCGACGAGTTCACCGGCCGCCTCATGCCCGGCCGCCGCTGGTCGGACGGCCTGCACCAGGCAGTCGAGGCGAAGGAAGGCGTGGCCATCCGCAAGGAAGACCAGACCCTCGCCACCATCACCTTCCAGAACTACTTCCGCATGTACAAAAAACTCTCCGGCATGACCGGCACCGCCGAGACCGAAGCCGCCGAGTTCGACAAGATCTACAAGCTCGAGATCGTCGTCACCCCCACCAACCGCCAGATGCGCCGCATCGAAAACTCCGACGTCGTCTTCCGCACCGCCAAGGAAAAATACTTCGCCGTCGCCGACGAGATCACCCGCCTGCACGAAGAGAAGCAGCCCGTCCTCGTCGGCACCACCTCCATCGAAAAGTCCGAGCTGCTCTCCGAAATCCTCAAGCGCAAGGGCGTCCGCCACGTCGTCCTCAACGCCAAGTTCCACGAGAAGGAAGCCGAGATCGTCGCCCAGGCCGGACGCCTCGGCATGGTCACCATCGCCACCAACATGGCCGGCCGCGGCACCGACATCCTGCTCGGCGGCAACTCCGAGTTCATGGCCCGCCAGGACCTCGTCAAGAAATCCCAGGCCCGCGCCGTCTCCGCCGCCGAAGGCGCCATCTCGCCCAACGCCGGCGCCCGGCATGGTCCGCTTCTACTACGCCAGCCAGGAGTTCGAAACCACCCAGGCCGCATGGGACGCCGCCATCGCCGCCCACGCAGCCACCGCCCAGAAGGAGCACGAAGCCGTCGTCGACGCCGGCGGCCTGCACATCCTCGGCACCGAACGCCACGAGTCCCGCCGCGTCGACAACCAGCTGCGCGGCCGCGCCGGACGCCAGGGCGACCCCGGCTCCTCGCGCTTCTTCCTCTCCCTCGAAGACGACCTGATGCGCATCTTCGCCCGCGAGTGGGTCTCCACCCTGCTCCAGCGCCTCGGCATGGAAGAGGGCGTGCCCATCGAAAGCCGCATGATCTCCAAGCGCATCGAGGCCGCGCAAAAAGCCGTCGAGACCCAGAACTTCGAATCGCGCAAGCACGTCCTCGAGTACGACGACGTCATGAACAAGCAGCGCGAAGCCGTCTATGGCCTGCGCCGCCAGCTCATGGAAGGCGTCGACCAGAAGCAGCTCATCACCGAGGACTACACCTCCACCATCCTCTCCAACATCCTCGACGAGCACGCCCCCGAGAAGGCCCACCCCGACGAGTGGAAGTTCGACGCCATCTTCTCCCAGCTCTACGACATCTTCGGCGCCAAATTCACCTCTTCGGGTGCCCCATCTCAGACGGATTCATCGTCTGAGGTGGGATCGACTGCCATCGACGTCGCCTCTCTCAACCGCCACGAGCTCGGCGAGACCATCTTCGAAAAAATTCGCGCCCGCTACGACATCAAGGAGCAGATCCTCGGCGCGCACGCCATGCGCTACCACGAGCGCATCGTCATGCTCTCCGTCCTCGACGGCCTCTGGAAGGACCACCTCCTCGCCATGGACCACCTCAAGGAGGGCATCGGCCTGCGCGGCTACGCCCAGCAGGACCCCCTCGTCGCCTACAAGAAAGAGTCCTTCGAGATGTTCGAGGCTATGATGCTCCGCTTCCAGGAGGACACCGCCCGCCATCTCTTCCGCATGCAGATCATCGGCCCCGACGGCACGCCCATCGAGACCGCCGAAGAGCTGCGCTTCGCCCAGAGCCGCACACCCGCGCAGCCGCAGTCGCTACCCACCCTTCCCCCTCCCACGCCCACCCGCCAGCTCCGCCCGCCCCTCCCCGGCCAGGCCAGCCTGCCCTTAGATAACTCCGCCGCGCCCGATTCAGCCCAGCCCCAACGCCAATCCTCCCGCGCGCCCTCCACCACCATCGACGCCCTCGAGCGCGAGTTCCAGCAAAAAAAGAAGCGCGAACTCGAACAGGCCCGCACCGCCGGCGCCTCCGCCACCAACGGCAGCGGCCCCCGCGTCACCGGCGAAAAAGTCGGCCGCAACGACCCCTGCCCCTGCGGCTCCGGCAAAAAATACAAAAAATGCCACGGCGCCAACGCCTAACCTCCTCGCTAACCACGAACAAGATTGTCATCCTGAACGCAGCGAAGGACCCGCTTCTCGCCGTTGTCTTTGCCTCGCTGATCACTGGAATCGATAGCCACTCCCTCTCGACAATTGACAGTCCCGGCGCTTCCACCTACGCTCAAGCCATGCAGATCAGCCTCACTCGCGAACAGGAACAGCAGCTCGCACAGATCGCCGCCCAGCAAGGCAAGAAAGCCGATGAACTTGCAAGCGAGGTCTTCAACCGCGGTCTAGCCGCCGAGACCCACTTCCTCAACGCAGTCAGGATCGGCCAGCAAGCCGCGCACCGCGGAGATTATCTCGAACCCTCCGAAGTCTGGGCAGGCGTCGAACAAGACCTCAAAACCTGATGCAGGTCTTCTGGACAAGGCCCGCAGCCGAAGACCTCCGTCACATCGCACGCTACATCCGCCGCGACAATCCAATCGCCGCGCGAAAGGTCGCGGCGACCCTCTTCGCCGAAGGCAATTCGTTGGACAATCTTCCGGAGCGCGGCCGTCCCGGCCGAATCCCAGGAACACGCGAGCTGGTCTTCCCCGGATGGCCTTACATCCTCGTCTACCAGGTAGCGGCAAACGTAGTTCAAATCCTTCGCGTCTATCACGGCGCCCAGGACTGGCCTTAGCGAACCTGGCTTCTGCGTTGCTTTTGCCGATCGTCGACCTCGGTTGCATCTAATGAAAAATCACCGCGCCCTTGGATGCGTCTCCTCATACACCCGCTGCACCTGACCCGCCGTAAGGTGCGTATAGCGCTGCGTGGTCGAGAGCCGCTCATGCCCCAACATCTCCTGGATCGCCCTCAGATCCGCACCCTCCTCCAGCATGTGCGTGCCAAACGCATGCCTCAGCGTATGCGGATGCACATCCGCCGCCAGCCCTCGCGACAACGCAATCCGCTTCACCAATCTCCCCACGCTCCGCGTCGTCAGCCGGCACGCTCCGCGCATCGCCAGGTTCACCACCAGAGGCCCATCCACCACCAACCCTCCCTTGCCCGCCGCGCGCATCTTCTCCTCGCGCAGCGGCAGATACGCCCGCATCGCCCCCGCCGCCTCATCCCCCAGCGGAACATAGCGCTGCTTCCTGCCCTTCCCCCGCACCAGAATCGCATCGTTCTTCCACTGAATGTCCCCCATATCGATCCCCACCAGCTCCGAGTTCCGAATCCCGCACCCATACAGCAGCTCAAAGATCATCCGGTCGCGCTCGGGCCACGCCGCCGCCTCATCCTTCGCAGCCACCCCGCCCGCAACCCCCATCGAATTCAGCAGCCCATTCACCTCCTCCATGCTCGGCACCCGCGGCAGATGTTGCGGCAGCTTTGGCGTGCTCACCAGCATCGCCGGGTTCTGCTTAATCCTGTGCTCCTTCGCCATCCATTTGAACCAGCTGCGTACCGCCGCCAGCGCCCGCGCCGCACTCGCCTTGCTCAGCCCGCGCTCATACAGCAGCCCCAGATAGGCCCGTATATGCAGATGCTCCACCACCCGAATCTTCCCACCCTCACCCAGCGCCTCCCGCAGATACTCCGCGAAGTCCCCCACCTCCCTGCGATAAGCCCGCACCGTATGCGCCGACGCCCCGCGCTCGTTCTCCAGCATCGCCAGAAACTCCTCCGCCAGCCTCTCAATCTCCCCCGCCCGCCTCTTCATCCCCGCCTCATCCCCGCTGGCCAATGCCGCACATCCGGTGAAATTGTCATCCTGAGCGCAGCGAAGGACCTGCTATCGCTCCTGCCTTTTACCAGCAACCTGCAACTAGCAACCTGCAACTGCCCTCCCCTTCCCCCTCGGATGATGCTCCCGATGCACCCGCTTCAAATGTTCCATCGCCACATGCGTATACACCTGCGTGGTCGCAATGTCCGCATGGCCCAGCAGCCGCTGCACGCTGCGCAGGTCCGCGCCATGCTCCACCATGTGTGTCGCGCAACTATGCCGCAACATATGCGGACTCGCCCTCCGCCCGCTCCCATCCCCCGCCCCACTCGCCGCGCGCACCATCTCCCACACCCACTGCCGCGTCAGCGCCTTCCCTCGCTTGCTCAGAAATAATGCACGCGCTCCCTTCCCCGCCCGGGCCAGCGCCGGCCGTCCCCGCTTCACATACTCCTCCAGAGCCTCCACCGCCCGCCGCCCCAGCGGCACAATCCGCTCCTTGTCTCCCTTGCCTCGCACCTGCGCCCGCGCCTCGCCCAGATGCAGGTCCTCCTCGCGTAGCGCCACAATCTCCCCCACCCGCAGCCCACCTGCATACAACAACTCCAAAATCGCGTGGTCCCTTAGCGCTAGACACAACCCCAGCAGCCCCGCGTCGCGCCCACCACCCGCACCCTCACCCTCCGGCGTCCGCGCCGCCGCACCACTCCGCTCCAGCATCTCCGCAACCTCGCCCTCCGCCAGCGACTTCGGCAGCACCTTCCAGCTCGCCGGAGTCTCAATCGTCACCGTCGGGTCATGCGCAATCCGCTTATCCAGCAGCAGCCACCGGTAGAACCCCCGCAGACAACTCAGCTTCCGCGCCACCGACCGCGCATCCACATGGTTCGCCCGCAGCCGAGCCATAAAGTCCTTCACATCGTTCTCCACCGCCGTCAGCAGCAGCGCATCCCGCCGCTCCACCTGCTCCGCAAACTGGTCCAGGTCCCGCCCATACGCCTCGCAGCTCGCCGGCCGCAGCCCCTTCTCCACCCTCAGATACGCCAGATACTCGCGCACCACCCGCGCATTCCCCGGCGTCTCCCCACGCACCTCACCCCCGCGCGCGCTTCCTGGCGTCACTCGACTGGCCCGCATCCCTCCATTATCCCCGCGCGCCCACCCTGCCCCCACCCCATCCCACACCCCGCATCCACCTCGCCAGCACCATTCCTGCTACCACCTCCAAAGAAGAAATTGTCATCCTGAGCGGAGCGCGCAGCGCGTAGTCGAAGGACCTGCTGTTGTCCTTGCCCTTGCTTCTAGGTATCCCAAGGCTTCAGCCTTGGGTCTCAAGTCCACTTTAAAATGTCCATGGGCTTTAGCCCCTGGGGTATGCCTCTTTGCTACCATCACCTCACAAGAGAAACCCCATGCCCCTCTGCTCCCATCTCGCCCACGCCAAATACGCCGCCCCCAAGACCCACGTCTGCGCCGAATGCGTCGCCCTCGGCGACACCTGGGTCCACCTCCGCACGTGCCTGACGTGTGGGAATGTGGCGTGCTGCGACTCGTCGAAGAACAAGCACGCGACGAAGCACTTCTTCGCCACCCAGCACCCCGTCATCGCCTCCGCCCAACCCCACGAGCGCTGGCTGTGGTGCTACCTCGACGAACAAATGGCCGACTAGCCCACTCTTCGCCATAATCCAACTTTTTCTCTTTTCCTCCTACCCCGCAATCGTCTATCGTTCTCCCATGCGCCTCTCCCGTGTTCTCCCGGCCCTTGCGGCCGTCTGCCTGTGCGCCCTCGCGCCCTTCGTCTCCGCTCAAACCCGCCACATTCCTGCCATCACCTTCACCGGCGCGCCCTCCTACTCGCAGGCGGAGCTGCTCGCCTTCACCGGCCTCAAGCCCGGTGAAATTGACCAGCAGCAGCTCGACGACGCAACCCAGCATCTCAGTGACACCGGCCTCTTCGACGAGGTCACATTCGCCGGCAACGATAAGGGAGTCGTCTACACGCTGAAGCTCGCCAAAACCATCTTCCCCGCGGAGTTTAGCAACTTTGTCTGGTGGCAGGACGACGAGCTGGATCGTCTACTCAAGGCGAGAGTTCCTCTATATCGTGGGTCTGCGGTGCCGCGCAACGGCAATCTGCAGGAGAGCGTATGCGCTGCGCTCAAGGCACTGCTCGCGGAGAAAGGAGTTATTGACCCGTCGGTCGCCTCTATTGAGACCAACACCGGTCGCATCATCTTCAGCATCGATTCTCCGCCGGTGCATATTCGTTCACTCATACTGAAGGGAGTCTCGCCGGGGATGCAGCCCAAGATCGCCCACGTCTCGCAGGAAAAGGCGGGAGAGAGCTGGTACGAAGATGGATCGTTCAAAGATATTTCTGTGCTGGTCGGCGATGATTATCGCAACGATGGCTACCGCGATTTTGCTCTGGTTGATCCGCAGCATTCGACTCCTGTGATTACAGCGAACGAAATTGAGATCGATCTGATGGCGACGATCAATGAAGGAGCGCAGTACCGCGTCTCGCAGTTCGACTGGGCAGGCTCAGAGATACTCTCTACCGCTGATTTCAAGAAGGTCGCCACGCTGAAGGTCGGCAATCTCGACTCAGCATATTACCTACAGGAGTCGCTCCAATTGATGGCCAAGGCCTATCGAGCCAAGGGCTATACTCTCGCAAAGGTTAGCGCGCCGCCCATCGTCGATCCTGCGATCCATCAGGTTGCGTATACCGTTAGCGTCGAACCCGGACCGCTGCATCACTTTCAATTCCGTCCGCTTTGTCGGTATCAGTGACGAGCTTGCCAGGCAGCTCAATGCCGCGTGGAAGATGAAGCCCGGTGACGTCTACGACGATTCTTACCCGTTCAAGTTCATTGCTCAGAATCCCGCGCTGTTGAAGCAGGGCTATATGCCGAATATTCAAGCCAAGCTCGATCCCGTCGCCTACACCGCCGACATCACGATCTCCTTCTCCAAAGCCGCGCCGTCGAAGCCCAACTGACCTTCGCTCCCGCTGGTAAACTCGCCTTAGCATGTTTGAAAATCTAAGCGACAAACTCCAGCGCTCCTTCAAGACCCTCCGCGGCCAGGGCACCATCACCGACGAGAACATCGCCGAGGCCCTGCGCGAGATCCGCCTCGCCCTCATCGAGGCCGACGTCTCCCTCTCCGTCGTCACCGAAGTCGTCGACGCACATCCGCGACCGCGCCCTCGGCACCCAGGTCACCACCGCGCTCTCCCCCTCCGAACAGATCGTCAAGATCGTCCACGACGAGCTCATCAACATCCTCGGCAAGGACACCGCCCGCTTCCGCACCTCCTCGCAGCCGCCCTCCGTCATCCTCATGGCCGGCCTGCAAGGGTCCGGCAAAACCACCACCTCCGGCAAGCTCGCCGCATGGCTCAAAAAGTCCGGCCACCGCCCCATGCTCGTCTCGGTCGACGTCTACCGCCCCGCCGCCCGCGAGCAACTCGCCATCGTCGCCCGCACCACCGGCTCCCAAATCTACGAAGGCAAACTCGACCCCGACGCACACCGCACGGACACCGACGACGTCCTCCGCCTCGCCAAGGAAGCCCGCCGCGAGGCCGCCTCCTTCGGCTGCGACATCCTCATCGTCGACACCGCCGGCCGCAACCAGATCGCCGCCGACCTCATGGACGAGATGGCCGCCCTCAAAAAGCTCCTCAACCCCTCCGAGATCCTCTTCGTCGCCGACGCCATGACCGGCCAGGACGCCGTCAAATCCGCCAAGGCCTTCCACGACCTCCTCGCCCTCACCGGCGTCATCCTCACCAAGATGGATGGCGACGCCCGCGGCGGCGCAGCCCTCTCCATCCGCCACGTCACCGGCGCGCCCATCAAGTTCCTCGGCACCGGCGAAAAGCCCGACGCCTTCGAGCCCTTCCACCCCGACCGCATCGTCTCCCGCATCATGGGCATGGGCGACATCGCCACCCTGCTCGAACGCGCCGAGGAAAAACTCGACCGCGGCAAGGCCGAGCAGTTCGCCAAAAAAGCCCTCTCCGGCGACGGCTTCTCCCTCGAAGACTTCCGCGAGCAGCTCCGCCAGATCAAAAAGATGGGCTCCATGAAGTCCATCCTCAAGATGCTCCCCTCCGTCGGCCCCTTCGCCGGCATGGCCCAGGCCGCCGAGAACGTCGACGAGGGCCAGTTCACCCGCGTCGAAAACATCATCAACTCCATGACCGCCAAAGAGCGCGCCGACCACGAGATCATCAACGGCAGCCGCCGCAAACGCATCGCCCGCGGCTCCGGCACCTCCGTCCAGGACGTCAACAACCTCCTCCGCCAATACTCCCAGATGCGCAAAATGTTCAAAACCATGGGCTCCGGCGGCGGCCTCAAAGCCCAGCAGCGAATGATGTCCCAAATGCAAGGCCGCCAAAAGTTCGGAAGGTAATTGCTATGAGCCAGATTCACGTCACGCATATAAAGAACGCAATCCTTCCCCGCTTCGGGCATTTGGTCGACCTGTCGGACGTAGAAACTTCGTCAGCCGAACAGTTCGAGAAGACGAAATTGACTAGGTGTCTAGCCGCATTCTGTATTGCCGAACAAAGCGGCCTTGATGACATCGCTGCCGCGGCATGCGTGACCGACGGCACTGGTGACAACGGGATCGACGCACTTTACTATGACTCCGCAGAAAAGACCTGCTGGGTGGTCCAAGGAAAGTGGAGGGGAAACGGGCAAGGAAGTATCGAACTCGGCGACATGCTCAAATACTTAAAGGGATTTCGGGAGCTAACCGATGCCCAATTCGAAAGATTCAACGAGAAGGTTCGAAAGCAACAAGGAACTATATTTGGAGCTTTATCCGACGCAAACGCCAAGTTCTCCTTAGTGCTGGCGTATACCGGTGAGCAACCGCTTTCCACAGAGGTCGAGGCACCCCTAAACGACCTCTTGCTCGAATTAAAATAGCCCAACAGAGGTAGTAAGCACAACGGTATTAGACCAGGCAAAATTACATAATCTCGTGGCGAAGGGAATTGTCGGGGATTCCGTAAATCTTGAGATCATGCTTAGGCAATGGGGAATAGTCCAAGAGCCGTATATCTCCTATTATGGCCAGGTCGCCGTGAGCGATGTAGTTTTATGGGGAAAGAACGGGCCGAGCCTAACAGCTCGTAATCTCCGTCAATTTCGCGGGTCAACCGAAGTCAACGACGCAATAAGTAGAACACTACAAAAGAATCCAGAGCACTTTTGGTATTTCAATAACGGCCTCACTATCATTTGTGACAGCCTCAAGAAAAAAATGCTTGGGGGAAACCACAATGACACAGGCATGTTTGAATGCATCGGAGCGAGCGTGGTGAACGGCGCACAAACCGTCGGCACGATAGTTGAACTGGGAAGAAAGGGCGAACTAAAAGATGCGCGAATATTGGTCCGTCTAATTTCGCTTGAAAACTGCCCAGATGGGTTCGGCGACGAGTTAACTCGGGCCGCGAATACACAAAACCGGATCGAGAAGAGAGACTTCGCCGCACAGGACCCCAATCAAAAGCGTCTCCGCACAGAGCTGATGCTGGAGAACCAAAAGGAATACGCATACCAAGCCGGCGAAACGGCACCCCAAAAGGAACTAGGTTGCACACTCGACGAAGCCGCGATCGCTATGGCGTGCAGACTCCCAGATGTAACATTCGCCGTTCAGGTCAAGCGCGAACTAGGTGTCATATACGACGACCTGAGCAAGGCACCATACACCTCGATCTTCAATGAAAGGACCACTGCGCCTTATCTCTGGGAGTCTGTTGTTCTGATGCGGGATTTGGAGACCGCTCTCCGCGAGGAGCAGGAAGAAAGGTCAGGAAAAGAGCAACTCATATCGATTCACGGCAACAGATTCATCCTTCACATGGTGTCGCAACAGATTGGAAATCCTGCGGACGGAAAAGCAGGCAATGCAGACGTGGCAGCGATCACAAAATCTATACTTTCAGCAACAATCGTGGAAGTTGCGAACACTTTCTCATCAGCGTACCCGGCGAACCTATTCAAGAATGCATCGAAGTGCCGAGAATTGAAGGAAGCCGTGGCCCTGGAAGTGGCAAAACACAAGAGCAACTAAGATCGCAACACCATATCCTCAGCTGAAGATGTGGGATTCGCGCCCCAAATCTACGCCACAACCGAGAACCGGAAGGGCCCGCGTTCACACGGGCCATAAAAGACCCCGGTCGAAGACCGGGCACCGCTCTGCCGAAGCCCCGGAGCGAAGGCGCAGACGAAGCGACTGAATCGCCTCCCATAAATCTGCCCGCGCAACATTGCAAAAAAGGTATAATGAATCATGTCCTGGATCGTTGAGTTCCTTGATGAGGACGTGGAAGCTCTGCTCGATGCCCTGCCACTGGACATGCAAGCGCACTTCCTGCGCATCGTCGAGTTGATTCGCTCCCAGGGTCTCGAACGTGTCCGCGAGCCCTACATCAAGCACCTGGAAGCCGCACTCTGGGAGATGCGCCTAAAAGGCAGGAGCGGCATCGCCCGTGCCGTGTACATCACCGCAGTCGGCAAACGCATCGTCGTCGTCCATGTGTTCACCAAGAAGACCCAGAAGACACCGCGCCACGAGATCGAAATCGCCCTCAAACGCGCCAAGGAGGTTCAATGAAGCGCAAGTTCATCCCGGCGGACGAGTCCTTCGCCCGTTGGAAGAAGGACCCAAAGTTCGTCGCCGCCTATAACGCCCTTGAGGCAGAGTTTGCCCTGGCCTCGTCCTTAATCAAAGCCCGCTCCGAAGCCGACATGACCCAGGAGCAGGTCGCCAAGGCCATGGGTACCACCCAGGCCGTCGTCGCCCGCCTCGAAAGCGGAAAGGTGCTGCCCTCCACACGCACCTTGGAGCGCTTCGCAAAAGCCACCCGCTCCCGCCTCCGCATCATCTTCGAGCCGGCCCGCAAGGCCGCCCGCTGAACCCCAAATGCTATCCTCAACCCATGCAGGTGACCCTCACCATCCCCGACGAACTCGCCGCCGAGCTCATCGCCGCCGGCAGGGACCCCGCCCGCGCCGCCCTCGAAGCCCTCGCCATCGAAGGCTACCGCTCCCAGCGCCTCTCCGAATCCGAAGTGCGCCAGCTCCTCGGTTACGAAACGCGCATGGAGGTGCATGCGCTGCTCGCTGAGCATGGTGTCTGCCTGCATTACTCTCTGGACGATCTGGAAACGGACGCCGAGACCTCCCGATACGTGCACTCGCTCCGGGAAGAAGCACAACACGCGGAATGATCGTCGTCGCCGACACCAGTCCGCTCAACTACCTCATCCTGATCGATTGTAGTCGCAAAACTTTTCGGTTAGGATGGTAGGCTAACTTACCCACGCAGCTCACTACGGGCAGCTGCACCCCACGCTCACCCTGATCCTTAATTCGATCTGACGCTGCGTAATGAAAACTTAACCAAACCGCTCGCCCCTACAGCTCCAGCCGCGAATCGTCGATCGCCAGCCGCACGTTCCCGTCCGACTTCGCCAGACGCCGCACCGCTTCCATCTTGTCCACGTTCGCCTTCAGCATCACCACCGCAATCGGTATGCTCTTGCCCGCCGACTTGATCGTCCGGATCGCCGCATCGCGGTCGATGTTGCACACCCGCATCAGCACTCGGATGCCGCGCTCCACCAGCTTGGCATTCTTCATATGCACGTTCACCATCAGGTTGTCGTAGACGTAGCCCAGCCGCGTCATCGCCCCCGTGGTGATCATGTTCAGCACCATCTTCTGCGCCGTCCCCGCCTTCATGCGCGTCGAGCCCGAGATCACCTCCGGCCCCACCTCCACCACAATCGTCGTGTCCGCAACCCGCGACAGCGCCGTTCCTGAGTTGCACGTAATCGCCGCCGTCATCGCGCCCCGCGCCCGCGCATACTCCACCGCGCCCACCACGTACGGAGTCCGCCCCGACGCCGATACCCCAATCACAATGTCCTTGCGCGTAGGCCGCCGCCGCGCAATGTCGCGCTGCCCAATCTCCGGCGAGTCCTCATTCACATCCGAGGCCGACGCCAGCGCCTTCGGCCCGCCCGCCATGATGTACTGCACCTGCGAGGGCAAAGTCGAATATGTCGGCGGACACTCCGAAGCATCCAGCGACGCAATCCGCCCGCTCGATCCCGCGCCCACATAGATCAGCCGCCCGCCGTCGCGCAGCGAGCGCGCCACAATGTCGATCACAATCGAAATCTCCGGCAGCGCCTTCTTCACCGCCGCCGAAATCTTCGCGTCCTCATGATTAATGATGCGCGCAATCTCCAGCGCCGACTTCGTATCCAGCCCCTCAGATGCCGCATTGGAGGTCTCCGTCGTGATGTCCGGGAAGAAGTCTTTGCCGCGCGCTGGGAGGTGCGTCGAGGCTGTCTGCTCAAGCATCGTGAGTGTGGCCATAGGAGTCCGCCGCCGTAAGTTTTGATGAGATTTTAGTTTGTATGGCTGTCCAGCGCTAGACTCTTTGGTAACAGCGCACAGACCGCCATCGCTAAGCATACAGGAGACGCCGCGCCACGCGCAAAGTAAATCCGTAGCTCCCAGCAATCTGTATCCAAATACAGCACAATTTGCTTTATACCCGCCGTCCATGCCCCTCCCGCTGCTCCTGCCGCCCCTCTATAACCAGCGAAATGCGCCGTTCAATGAAGCTGATTCAACCATCGCAAAGCTGGCCCGTGCCATAGTAGAAGCATGGTCGCCCGAGGCATCGACGGCAACGCCCGCGTCCCCAGCCCAGGACTGCCGCCGCAGACTTCCCACCCGCGCGCTGCGTCTAACAAGAAGGAGCAACGGTGATCGACCCAGCACAACCAGAGCCGCAAGGTCCGCAGCCATCCGCCGCCGCGACCCCAGGCGCCCCACCGCCGCTCGCCGAGCCCAGCCCTAAATCTCCAGCCATCAGCTCGTGGCTGCGCGACCTCGTCGTCTCCGTCGTCATCTCCGCCTTCATCATCGTCTTCCTCTACCAGCCTGTCCGCGTCGAAGGCACCAGCATGTTGCCCATGCTCGAGGACCAGGACCGCCTCTTCATCAACAAGATCGCCTACCGAGTCGGCGACATCCATCCCGGCGACGTCGTCGTCTTCCAGTACCCGCGCGACCTCTCAAAGAGCTACATTAAGCGCGTCATCGCTCTCCCCGGCGACCGCCTCCGCATCGACCACGGCCAGGTCTTCGTCAACGGCAAGCTGCTCAACGAGCCCTACGTCCCCGAGCGCTTCACCGACGACCGCTCCCAGCCCGAAATGGTCCTCTCGCCGCACCAATACTGGGTCATGGGCGACCACCGCTCCATCTCCAGCGACAGCCGCGACTTCGGCCCCGTCGACCGCGACCTCATCTACGGCAAGGCCGCCTTCGTCTACTGGCCCGTAGAGCAAATCGGCACTGTCCACTAACCTGACATTTCCATAGAAATTGTCATCCCGCACCCCCAAGATATTGTCATCCTGACCCTGAGCGAAGCCGAAGGGGAAGGACCTGCTTTTCTTCCCATGCGCTTGGTGCCCCATTCATCGCGGCTCCATCGGATGAATGGGAAAATAACCCACCGCGCCACCCTTATCCGGCATCTCACCTACTGTTAGCGCTTTTTCAGCGCAGCAGGGAGACCCATGAAGCCACAAATCAAACGTTGGTTGCTCGGATTTGCAATGTTGTTCCTCTTTACCGGCGTCTATACGCCGACCCAGGCCCACGCAAAGGTCGTTGTTGTGGTCGGTGGGCATCACCGCAGGCACCACCACCGTTATTACCGGCACCGCTAAACTCTAGCGGTTCAATTCTTGATGCAAAGCCGTCCGGCAGAGAATCGCCGGGCGTCTACCCAGCCGAGTTCGCCACAATCTGCGCAAACGAGGCCGCGTCCAGACTGGCCCCGCCCACCAGCGCGCCGTCGATGTCCTCCAGCCGGCACAGACTCCCCGCGTTCTCCGGCTTCACCGACCCCCCATACAGAATCCGCGTACTCGCCGCCCGCTCCGTCCCCAGCGAACTCGCAATCTGCGCGCGAATGATCTTGTGCGCCTCCTCCGCAATCTCCGGAGTCGCCGTCCGCCCCGTCCCAATCGCCCACACCGGCTCATACGCAATCACCAGCGGGTGCGCCGCCGCCGGATCAATCCCGCTCAGCGCCGCCGCCGTCTGCCGCTGCAGCACCTCCGCCGTCTGCCCCGCCTCGCGCTCCGCCAGCATCTCGCCCACGCACACAATCGGCACCAGCCCATGCTTCAGCGCGGCCTTCAGCTTCAGGTTCACGCTCTCGTCCGTCTCGTTGAAGTACTGCCGCCGCTCGCTGTGCCCAATCAGCACATGCGTCACCTCCAGCGCCTTCAGCATCAGCGGCGAGGTCTCCCCCGTATACGCGCCCTGGTCCAGCCAGTGCATGTCCTGCGCCCCCACCCGCACCGGGCTGTTCTCCACTGCATCCACCACCGTCGGCAGCAGCGTCGGCGACGCGCACAACACCACTTCCGCATGCCGGTGCTGCGCCGCCAGCGGGATAAAGTCCCGCGTAAACTCCAACGCCTCCTCCGGCGTCTTGTACATCTTCCAATTCGCAGCAATCAATAACTTCCGAGCATATGTAGACATGGGTATCAGTATTCCATCTGAGCGTATGTTGTGGGAAGCTCACACGCCGTGGCCAAACTCCTCGCGGGTAACAATGGGAAAAGTCTTCGGATAGGTGCCCCTAAACAGTCGAGCATTTCTGTAGCAAATGCGGGAAAGCGCGACGGCCAACAGTAAGCAAACCGTCCACGTGGGCAAAACGTGTTCAGACATATCGATCTTGTCGCCAATGGCAATCGCCAAAAAGCCTGAGGACAACACACCAACGCCAAAGCTAACGAACGCTACATATAACTTAAAGAGCGATAGCGTCATCCGTCGAATCACGATTCCGTGTGCCACCGTGATGATGCTCGCGCCCGCCCCTACCGCTAAGGCGGCGGCTGTCAATCCGAGCCAGCCAGGCCAAGACAGCCCTCGGCCACTGAACCTCGTGAGCATACCGGGATCCCAACGAAACAGCTCTCCCACAGCATGGGCTCCTATATCGCAAAGCGCCATCACCAGCAACAAACCAACAATGCAGGGTACACATGCTACGAACCAAAGAGAGGCACCGAGGGCAAACCGCTGAAGAGGCGGTATCGCAGCGCACACAATAAATGCGGAACATCCAGCCATCAAGAAAGGGACGACAAGAATGAAGATCACACTGCCTCCGCCTACTTCTCCGTCAGCGCCGCCACCCCCGGCAGCACCTTCCCCTCCAAAAACTCCAGGCTCGCCCCACCCCCCGTCGAGATATGCGTGATCTTCTCCGCCACCCCCGCCTGCTGCACCGCCGCCACTGAATCTCCGCCCCCCACCACCGTCGTCGCATCCGCATTCGCCGCCACCAGCTCCGCGATCGCGTTCGTCCCATGCGCAAACGGCGCCAGCTCAAACACCCCCATCGGCCCGTTCCACAGGATCGTATGCGCGTCCAATATCTCCTTCGCAAACAGATCCACCGTCGCCGGCCCAATGTCCAGCGCCATCAGCTCCGCCGGAAACGCCCCCTTGCCCGCGAACACCTGCGTCTTCGCATTCGCCGCAAACTTGTCCGCCAGCACATGGTCCACCGGCAGCAGCAGCTTCACGCCCTTGCGCTTCGCCTTGGCCAGCGCCGCCTTCGCCACGTCGATCTTGTCCGCCTCAATCAGCGACTTCCCCGTGCTCTGCCCCAGCGCATTCAAAAACGTATACGCCATCCCTCCGCCGATCAGCAGCGTGTCCGCCTTGTCCAGCAAATTGTCGATCACGTCGATCTTCCCCGAGATCTTCGACCCACCAATGATCGCCACAAACGGCTTGTCCGGAGCCGTCAGCACCTTGCCCAGAAAATTCAGCTCCCGCTCCATCAGCAACCCCGCCGCAGACTGCTTCACGTGGTGCGTAATCCCCTCGGTCGACGCGTGCGCCCGGTGCGCGCTGCCAAACGCGTCGTTCACATACACATCGCACAACGCCGCCAACTGTCCCGCGAACTTCGCGTCGTTCGCCTCCTCCTGAGCGTGGAAGCGCAGGTTCTCCAGCAGCAGAGTCTGCCCCGACTCCAGCTGCCGCGACATCTCCATCGCAATATCGCCCACGCAGTCCGGCGAGAACGCCACATTCTCCGAATAGTTCATCGCATGGTCCAGCAGCGAGCGCAGCCGCGCCACAATCGGCCGCAGGCTCATCGACTCCACCACCTTGCCCTGCGGACGCCCCAGGTGCGAAGCCAGTATCACCTTCGCCTTGTGCCGTAGCGCATACTCAATCGTCGGCATCGTCTCCCGGATGCGCGTGTCGTCCGAGATCAGCCCATCCTTCAGCGGCACGTTGAAGTCCACGCGGATAA
Source organism: uncultured Acidobacteriaceae bacterium (assembly GCA_963808025.1). Classification (GTDB taxonomy): domain Bacteria; phylum Acidobacteriota; class Terriglobia; order Terriglobales; family Acidobacteriaceae; genus Edaphobacter. Next base: position 20,020 of record CAWEEI010000004.1, read on the forward strand.
ACACGCGCTTGTGGGCAAGATCGATGTCGCGGATTGAGAGTTTGGCCATATGAAAGAAGCATATGTTGTTTCCCGCCCAATGGGAACCCTCACGCCTCAACCTCCGCTCTCATCCTCCCTTTGTCATCGAAGATTTATACTGACTCATGGCATCCGCTCTCCCCACCACCCTCGGCGCATTGCGCGCCAGCGAATTCACCCCCGCGCGCGTCTCCCGCTCCGTCAAAGATGAGCTGCGCGAGAACCTCATCGCCCGCCTCCGCGCCGGCGCCGCGGCAGTGAAAGACGCCGCGGCCCCCACGCCCCTCTTCCCCGGCATCGTCGGCTACGAAGACACTGTCGTCCCCCAGCTCGTCAACGCTGTCCTCTCCCGCCACAACTTCATCCTGCTCGGCCTGCGCGGCCAGGCCAAGTCGCGCATCCTCCGCGCCCTCACCACTCTGCTCGATCCGCACACGCCCTACGTCGCCGGCTCCGAGCTGCGCGACAACCCCTACGCCCCCATCTCAAAATTCGCCCGCGACCTCATCGCCAAGCTCGGCGACGACACCCCCATCGCCTGGCTCACCCCCGATGCCCGCTACGTCGAAAAACTCGCAACCCCCGACGTCACCGTTGCCGACCTCGTCGGAGATATAGACCCCATCAAAGCCGCGCGCAGCAACCAGGACCTCGGCTCCGAGCTCACCATGCACTACGGCCTGCTGCCCCGCGCCAATCGCGGCATCTTCGCCATCAACGAGCTCCCAGACCTCGCCGGCAAGATCCAGGTCGCCCTCTTCAACATCATGCAGGAGGGCGATGTGCAGATCAAAGGCTACCCCGTCCGCCTCCCCCTCGACGTCGCCATCGTCTTCTCCGCCAACCCCGAGGACTACACCGCGCGCGGCAAAATCGTCACCCCGCTCAAAGACCGCATCGGCTCCGAGATCCGCACCCACTACCCCGAGTCCGTCGAAGAAGGCATCGCCATCACCGCGCAGGAGGCCTGGACCAAAAGGGTTACAAAATCCAAATCCTCCATCGAGGTCCCCCACTACGTCCGTCAGGTCGTCGAGCAGATCGCCTTCTCCGCGCGCGAAGATAAAAAAGTCGACAAGCGCTCCGGCGTCTCCCAGCGCCTGCCCATCACCACCATGGAACTCGTCGTCTCCAACGCCGAACGCCGCGCCCTCCTCCACAACGAAGACCTCATCGTCGCCCGCATCGGCGACATCTATGCCGCGCTCCCCGGCATCACCGGCAAGATCGAGCTCGAGTACGAGGGCGAGATGCGCGGCGCAGACACCGTCGTCCGCGAGATCATCCGCACCGCCGTCGCCCACGTCTTCGACACCTACTTCGCCGCCACCAACACCCAGCAGATCGAGCAGTGGTTCAACCTCGGCGGGACCGTCCAGCTCAACGATGCCCAACCCTCCGCCGCCTCGCTCGCCGAGCTTCAGCAGATCCAGGGCCTCATCGAAAAACTTTCGCCGCTAAAAATCACCGCCAAGTCCTCGCCCGAGATCGCCGTCTCCGCCGCCGAGTTCCTCCTCGAAGGCATGTACGCCCACAAGCGCCTCTCCCGCGCCGAAGAGCGCGTCTTCTCCGCCGGCGAAAAAAAATCCCGCAACGACGACGCCGCCCGCTACGCCGAAAAAATCCGCGACCGCGACCTCGAACCCATCGACTACGCCAAGTCCCGCACCCGCCGCGGCTTCAACTAGCTTCCTACCCCCCGTCGTCGCCTCGCCGCTGTTTTTGCTCCTGGCTTGCTCTTGTCCTTGCCTTTTGCCGTTGCTCTTGCTTCTAGGTAAGCCAAGGCTTCAGCCTTGGCCCTCCCCACCCCGCCCCAGAGTTGGGCTTTAGCCCCTGGGGTATGTCTTTGCTCTTGCCGTTGCCGTTGCTCTTGCTTCTAGGTAGCCCAAGCCTTAAGGCTTGGGTCTCCCTGGGGTATGCTCTCCTTTCATGGCCACCATCCGTCAGTCGCAGAGCACCTATGCCATTACGATTCTCACTCACCAGCGCCACCGCCTCTTCCAGCGCACTGCAAACGCAGATCTCATGATGTCTACCCTCTTCCGCTACCGCGACCAGGGCCGCTTCGCCCTCCACGCCTTCGCCATCATGCCCGACCACATCCACGTTCTCATCACACCAGCCATGGACCAAAGTACCGCCCGCTGCGTCCAACTCATCAAGGGCGGTTTTTCCTTCGCCGGCCGCGAACAATTCAAAGGCGAAGTCTGGCACTCCGGCTACCACGAACACCGCATCCGCGACCGGCCAGACTTTGAAGCTCAAAAGCAATACATTGCCAACAACCCATCTCGAATGAACTATGCTGATTGCAGATTCGTTCATTCAGCGCATCTCAGGGCGATCGACGAATTACCATTGCATCTTGCAGATCGGAATCAATGAAGCACGCGAGGCAATTCGGCAATTCCCTTGGCTTCTAGGTAAGCCAAGGCTTCAGCCTTGGCATTCCGGGGGCGGGAACTCTCCGGGCTTTAGCCCCTGGGGTCAGCACTTCGGCGCGCAGTCCGCCTCCTCGCTAAGCATGATGAATTGCTAATTTGGTAACACCTTGAAGCATTCCTGCCGGGAGGTCCGCCATGAAGCGCATCCGCTACACCAAATTCACCGGCGACCTCTCCTCCTCCTTCGGCCTGGAGGACCTCATGCAGGCGCTCTCCAACTTCCTGCTCGACTCAGGCTTCCAGAACCCCTACGCCAACTTCCAGGAGTTCGGCGACCAGACCCTCGATGACCTCCGCGACGCCATCCGCCAGGCCCTCGAATCCGGCGAGCTCTTCGACGAAGAGTCTCAGGAGAAATTCGACTCCCTCGACGCCCAGCAAGTCGACGAGCTCATCGACCAGATCGTCCAGAAGCTCCAGGAACAAAACTTCATCAACGCCGAACAGTCCGACCCGCAACAGGGCCAGCAGGGCGACGGCCCCGAGTCCAACGCCCGCTTCGAAGTCACCGACAAATCCATGGACTTCCTCGGCTACAAAGCCCTGCGCGAGCTGCTCGGTCCCCTCGGCCGCTCCAACATCGGCCGCCACGACACCCGCCACGAGGCAGCCGGCGTCGAGACCAACGGCTCCTCCAAACTCTACGAGTTCGGCGACACCCTGAACCTCGACATCACCGCAACCCTCTCCTCCGTCTTCGCCCGCGAAGGCATCCGCACCGCCGTCGACGGCGAGGAGCATACGCCCCTCAACATCGAATACTCCGACGTCCACGTCCACCAGTCCGACTACCAGTCGTCCTGCGCCACCGTCGTCCTCCTCGACTGCTCCCACTCCATGATCCTCTACGGCGAAGACCGCTTCACCCCCGCCAAGCGCGTCGCCATGGCCCTCTCCCACCTCATCCGCACCCAGTTCCCCGGCGACACCCTCAACCTCGTTCTCTTCCACGACACCGCCGAAGAGATCCCCATCGGCCAGCTCCCCCGCGTCAAGGTCGGCCCGCATTACACCAACACCCGCGAAGGCCTCCGCCTCGCCCAGCGCATCCTCGCCCGCCAGGCAAAAGACATGAAGCAGATCGTCATGATCACCGACGGTAAACCCTCCGCCCTCACCCTGCCCGACGGCCGCATCTACAAAAACGCCTTCGGCCTCGACCCCCTCGTCATCGCCGAGACCCTAGAAGAGGTCTCCCGCTGCAAGCGCTCCAACATCATGATCAACACCTTCATGCTCGCCTCCGACTTCGCCCTCATGCAGTTCGTGCAAAAGGTCTCCGCCATGTGCCGCGGCAAAGCCTACTTCACCACCCCCCAGACCCTCGGCAACTACCTCCTCATGGACTTCATGTCCCGCCGCATGAAAACCGTCCACTAACCCCACCCAACCTTGTCATCCTTCAATGAAGCGCCGAGCACCTCATCGCCAACAAGCTCGCGGCAGCCAGACCGCAAGCTCTCGCCGATGTGGCGGCAGCTCGCCCGGCAATAAAGCAAATCAAGCCGAAAACCTGACCAGCCTAAAACCTCTCCCCCGCCAGCACCTCGGCATACGCCGGCACCGTAAGAAACTCCGGAAAGGTTGGCGAAGCAATCAACGACCGCATCAACGCCGCCGCCCGCTCATACGCCCCATACCGCGCATCGTCCACCTTCGGCTTCATCGCCGCCAGTTCGTCCACAATCGCCTGCTCCACCAGCGCCTCAGTCACTGGCCGCCCATCCTCAAGCACCGCGTGGTGATGCACCCACTGCCATAGCTGCGCCCGGCTGATCTCCGCCGTCGCCGCGTCCTCCATCAGGTTGAACAGCGGCACGCACCCAATCCCGCGCAGCCACGCCTCCACATACCCCAGGCCCACCGCCACGTTCTGCCGCAGCCCAGCCTCCGTGATAGAGCCCGACGGAACCTGCAGCAGGTCCGCCGCCGTCGGGTTGTACTCCGGCAGCTGCTTGTCGATCTGGTTCGCCTGCGGCATCACTCGGTCGAAGACCTCCAGCGCAATCGGCACCAGCCCCGGATGGGCAACCCATGTGCCATCGTGCCCGTCCGTCGCCTCGCGCTCCTTGTCCGCCCGCACCTGCGCCAGCGCCCGCTCGTTCGCCACCGGGTCCGACTTGATCGGGATAAACGCCGACATCCCCCCCATCGCGCTCACCCCGCGCCGATGGCACGTCTTGATCGCCAGCTTCGAGTAGCTGCGCATAAAGTGCGTCGTCATCGTCACCTGCGCCCGGTCTGGCAGCAGCACCGACTCATCTCCCGCAAACTTCTTGATAAAGCTGAATATGTAATCCCACCGCCCGCAGTTCAGCCCCGCCGAGTGGTCGCGCAGCTCATACAGGATCTCGTCCATCTCAAATGTAGCCAGAATGGTTTCAATTAGAACCGTCCCTTTGATCGAGTTCTTCGCGATGCCCAGCTCCGTCTCCGCCTGCACAAAGACGTCGTTCCATAGTCGCGCCTCCAGGTGCGACTCCATCTTCGGCAGATAAAAATAAGGGCCCGAACCCCGCGCCAGCAGCTCCTTTGCGTTGTGGAACGCATACAACCCAAAGTCGAACAGCGACCCCGACATCGCCTCCCCATCGACCAGAACATGCCGCTCATCCAGGTGCCAGCCCCGCGCCCGAACAAATAGCACCGCCGGCTTCTCAGTCAATTTGTAACTCTTTCCGCTCACCGCATCGGAGTATGTAATCGTTCTGGTTACAGCATCGCGAAGGTTCAGCTGCCCCTCCAGCAAGTTGTCCCAGGTCGGCGTCGTCGAGTCCTCGAAGTCCGCCATAAACACCTTCGCGCCCGAGTTCAGCGCATTGATGATCATCTTGCGGTCCACCGGCCCCGTAATCTCCACCCGCCTATCCAGCAGGTCGGTCGGCAGCGGTGCTACCCTCCACTCCGCCTCGCGCACCGCCCGCGTCTCCGCCAGAAAGTCCGGCCGCTGCCCCGCATCCAGCGCCGCCTGCCGTGCCGCGCGCGCCGCCAGCAACTCCTTGCGCCGCCCGTTGAACGCCCGCTGCAGGCGCACAACAAAATCCACAGCCTCCGGCGTCAGCACCTCGGCGTAACGAGCAGTAATCGGCGCCTTGAACTCAACGCCCGCACCATACTCGGACATGGCGACCTCCAATCCCTTGGTCGAACTAGTCAAACTGGCCGAACTATGCGAATCGCAGACTGACGCGACCCAGATGCGCGAAGCTAACCTCAACCTCAGCTCCCGGCGGTGCAAACGTCAATCCCGTCCAGTTCCCCGTGGTGATCCACTGCCCGGCCCTCAATCCACCGGTCCGCGCCGCGCCCTCATTGGCAAGATACGGCAACAGCCGCACCAGATCGCCCGAGCTGTTCGAGCCAGTCTGCTTAACCCGTTCGCTCCCATCGATCGAAAGCGTCACCGACTCCTTCGAGAAGTCGACACTCTGCCAATCCGTGAAGGCAGGCCCGTAAACGAAGCTGCCATGCGTCTGCAGGTCGGCCAGGGCAGAGAAGTTCGCAGCGGCTTTGGGATCGATCAACCCGGACTCCAACTCCTCAATCACCGGATGGCAGCTCGCCATCGCCGCAACCACCTCTTTGCGCGTGTAAGGCGTCGCGCGCGGCGGCAGGTCCTTGCCAACCAAAAATGCAACCTCCGATTCAACGACGCGGTAGCGAAACGCCGGGCCGTCGAGCACCGCGCCGCTGCGCGCCATCCACGCCCGTGGCATCGGCGCAAAGCTCGGCGTCGCGTCCGCGGTGGCCGCGCCAACCTTGTATCCGCCAACCTCGCCATAGGCCAGCGCAATTGCGTCATGCACAACATACGTCTCCTCCAGCGACTTGGGCTGAAGCTCAACCGGAAGATCGGCGATCGGGGTATTTGTGCGGCGGGCATCGACTAAAAGGTTCGCTGCCTCAATGAGTTGCTGTGCTCGGGTTCCATTCCTCATCCCCACAGTGTCGCTCAAAGATGCGGCCTCTGTCATGCATCGTGTGCGGGCATCAAATCAATCAAGACCCTCCGGTTTTTCTTGCCGACTTCGCGATGGCGTGGTAGAAATATTCGCCGATATAAGCCAATAACTCGACGCGGCAGCATACGCCGCAATTGATCTAGACTCGACTCATCGAGACCCCGAAGCCATCCATCGAACAACCGCATCTCAGCCGCAGCCTCACTCTGCCTGGCGCATTGGCGCTGAACATGCTGGACATGATCGGCGTCGGTCCGTTCATTACCCTCCCTCTGATTCTTGCCGCGATGGGCGGGCCGCAGGCGATGCTCGGTTGGATCCTCGGCGCGGCACTGGCGCTATGCGACGGGCTGGTGTGGGCCGAACTGGGCGCGGCCGTGCCGGAGGCCGGCGGCTCCTATGAATTCCTCCGGAAGATCTATCCTGAAAGCGCAGGACGCTTCCTCGCCTTCCTCTTCATCTTTCAACTCACCTTCTCCGCCCCGCTTTCCGTCGCTTCAGGCTGCATCGGCCTGAGCCAGTACGCTACTTATCTCTTCCCATCGCTCACCGGACACACGTCCACGCACACACTGCATCTGGGCCCATACAGCGCGGGTATATCAGCCGGTCCAGTAACTCTGGTAGCCATCGCCGCGGTGCTCATCGCCGTCGCGCTGCTGTATCGCAATCTTGCCAACATCCGCCTGATCTCAGCCGCACTGTGGATCACGGTGATGGCCACGATCGCATGGATTCTCTTCACCGGCGCGACCCACGGGCATCTGGCGCAGGCGTTCGCATTTCCTCCCGGCGCGTTTCATCCCTCCCCCGCATTCTTCACCGGTCTCGGCTCAGCGATGCTGATCGCCACCTACGACTACTGGGGCTACTACAACGTCACCTTCCTCGGCGGCGAGGTGAAGGACCCCGGCCGCACCGTGCCGCGCGCGATCCTGATCTCAATCGTTCTGGTCGCGGCGATGTACCTCGCGATGAACATCTCCGTGCTCGCCGTCCTGCCCTGGCAGGGACTGGTGGGGCAACAGGACCTGGTCGCAAGGCGCGCGGTCATCTCGCTCTTCATGCAGACGGCCTATGGCCCGCACCTTGGCCCCTCGCTCGGCAAGCTCGCCGCGGTGCTGGTGATGGTCACGGCGTTCGCCAGCGTCTTCTCGCTGCTGCTCGGCTACTCGCGGATTCCCTACGCCGCGGCCCGCGACGGCAACTACTTCCCCGTGTTTGGCCGGCTGCACCGCAACGGCTTCCCCAACGTATCGTTGCTGGTGCTGGGCGCGGCCGCAATCTGCTTCTGCTTCTTCTCGCTGGCAGACGTGATCGCGGCACTCGTGGTGCTGCGCATCCTGCTGCAGTTTCTGATGCAGCACATAGGGGTGATCTATCTTCGCCGCACACAGCCCGGCCTCAAGCGCCCATTCCGCATCTGGCTCTATCCGCTGCCGCCGCTCGCCGCGATCGCCGGCTTTACCTACATCCTGATTGAGAGGCCGCAATTTCTGCGCGAGATCCTGCTGGCTGCAATTGTGGTCATCGCAGGTTCAGTCGCCTTCCTGCTATGGCAGAAGTTGCGACCAACGCAACGTACATGACCGCAGCACTATCCCCGAGAAATCCTAAGCCAGGGCCGCGGCCCCGTCCTTATCGGACGTGATCGCATCCGGCATAGTCGCGGTGGGAACCAGCAGGTCTTCTTTGCGCATCACCAGGGTGGTCGCGTTCAGGCTGGCCAGTTCGAAGCCGTGGCCATGGGTGATCGCGTCGGTGGGACAGGCCTCGACACAGTAGCCGCAGAAGATGCAGCGGTTGTAGTCGATGTTGTAGACCTTGGCATAGCGCTCGGACGACGAGATGCGCGTCTCTTCCGTATTCTCCGCCGCCTCGATGTAGATGCAGTTCGAAGGGCAGGCGGCCGCGCAGAGGTAGCAGGCCACACACTTCTCCAGGCCGTTCTCATCGCGCTGCAGCTGGTGCTTGCCGCGGAAGCGCTCCTGCAGCTTCGCGCCGCGCAGCGGGCCGGGCCCGTCGGGGTAGTTCTCCACCTCGGTCGGCTGAAACATCTGCCCAAAGGTGATGCTCATTCCCTTGGCGATGGCGGCTGCATTCTTGACGATGGACATGGCTTGAGTATACGACGGACGCACGATACGCTGAAATGCATGTTGCGACCGAACTCAAAATCCTCCTCATACTTAATACTCGTGCTGCTGATCGCGACTGCCATTGCGGGCCTAAGCCCGGCGCAAGCTCAGACAGCGCCCAGCACGATGGGGACCACGGAGATGGCCAAGCCTCCCGCCCCTGCTTCGACCAGTCTCGCCCTGACGGTTGACGGCAAGACCACCACCTTTACCCTGGCCGACCTCTCCGCCATGCCGCAGAAGACGGTATCCGTCCACAACGAGCACACCAAGATGGACGAGAGCTACTCTGGCGTGCCGCTCGGCGACCTGCTGGCCAAGGCCGGATTCACCGCAACCAAGGCCACCCAGCGAAAGATGCTGCGCAGCTACCTGAAGGCGGAAGGGACCGACAAGTATTGGGTGCTCTATCCGGTCACCGAAGTCGAGGCGAGCGAGCACAAGGGCGACGTGATTGTCGCTACCTCGATGAATGGCAAGCCGCTGGGCGCGGATGGCGAACTGAAACTGGTCTCGACCGAAGACGCAAAGCCGCAGCGCTGGGTGCGGAATCTCGCCGCGATCACAATGGTAGGTGCGGAGTAGCGTCACCTGCGGCCCCTTGGCAGAGCAGCCCCGGATGTGATTCACTTTCGCATGGCCAAGAACACATCTCGCCGCAACTTCCTGCGGACGGCCCCTGTCGCCGCCGCCGTCAGCCTTTCCCTTCCTTCAATCACCAATGAGCTCCTCGCGCAAGCGACCCCAGCAGCCGCCGGAGCGGCCCCCGGCGCCGATGTCGCCTCCGCTGCTCTACCGTTCCAGCTCTTCACCGCGAAGACGCTCGACGACGACGCCAAGGCGCTTGCGGCGAAGCCGGGCAACAACAACCTCGTGGACCAGAAGCCTGGGATTCCCTGCGCGATCGTAATGACGACCGAGGTCCACCACAGCGCGACGGAGTTTGAGTGGCACGAGGGGCGCGACCACATCATCCAGATCATCGACGGATCGACCCTGTACGAGGTGGGCGGAGTGCCGAAGAACGGTCGCAACACCAAGCCGGGCGAGTGGCTCGCGCCATCCTCCGAGGGCAGCAAGTCGATCCTGATGGGCAAGGGCGACATGCTGGTGCTGCCGCGCGGCACGCCGCATAAGCGCAGCACGGAGGACAGCGTGACCCTTATCCTCATCTCCCCTTACGGGACGATGAAGGCATAGGCGTCACGGCTTCGACGGATCGACAACCTGTAGCTTCGGGAAGTAACTCTTGAAGAACCCACGATCGCGGGTTAGGAGAAGGTCGGCCTGGTTTGATGCGTGCGCTGCCACCAGAAAGTCCGGTAATATGCGAAGCCGTTTGCCTCCGCTCTTCAGATAGCTGATCCATGCTTGGGATGCCAGAAAGCAGCTTTTGCGGTCTAGAGATTCCGACTGAATGTCCAAGCTGCTAAGAAAGTCATCGCATTGTGCCTGCGTGGCGAATGCCGAACAAGACTCTGCATAGACGACGTCGCAGATGACTATGGCGCCATTCACGCTCGCGCGACGCAGAGCCTCGACTGCGCCATGGAAGAAGTGTTGGTCGCCCTTGATAATGTCGACGAGAATGTTGGTGTCGACCGCTGTGATCATCGTTGCCTAGCGTCCCCGGATTGCTTCGATGAATTCGTCGGTCGAATTGAAGCCGAGATCGCGGAGCCGCTTGGCGCCAGAACCACGCCATTTCCGGATCGCTGCGTCGAACTTCTTCATGTCGCGCTTGGGCTCCACGACTACCATGCCGTCCTTTAGTTTGACCACGACCTCAATGTTGGGGGTGAACCCGCATTTTTCACGAATTGCCTTGGGGATGGTGATCTGGCCGCGCTCGGTCATTTTCATACTCTCAAGTATGAACCGTAATTCGTATTCTGGATACTGATTTTTACTCAATCCCCAGCTTCTTCCAGATTGCATCGACCTTTGCCTTCACAGTCGGATCCATGGTCAGCATCTGCGGCCACGGCCGCGCAAACCCCTCCGCCACCCACTTCCGCGTGGCATCAATCCCCATCTTGGAGCCGAAGTTGGGCAACCGGCTCGCATGATCCAGCGAGTCGACCGGCCCCAGCGTGAACTGAATGTCGCGCTCGGGGTCGATGTTGTTGGCGGTGCGCAGCGTCACCTCCGCAAGGTCCTGCACGTCGCAGTCCTCGTCGACCACGATGATGCATTTCGTAAACATCGCCTGTCCCATCGCCCAGATGCCGTTCATCACCTTGCGCGCGTGGCCGGCGTAGGACTTGCGGATCGCGACGATCATCAGGTTGTGGAAGACTGCCTCAGGCGGCAGGCACACATCGACGATCTCCGGCAGCGTCAGCTGCATCAGCGGCAGAAAGACGCGCTCGACCGCCTTGCCCATCCAGGCGTCCTCCATCGGAGGCTTGCCCACAATCGTCGCCGCGTAGATGGGGTCTTTGCGGTGGGTGATGCAGGTGACGTGGAAGACCGGATATTCCTCCTGCATGGTATAGAAGCCCGTATGGTCGCCGAACGGCCCTTCGCTACGCAGCTCGCTGAGGTTCACGTAGCCCTCCAGCACATACTCCGCGTGCGCCGGGACTTCGAGGTCGACGGTCTCGCATTTCACCAACTCCACCGGCTCGCCGCGCAGGAAACCGGCGATCAGATACTCCTCAACCTCCGGCGGCGCGGGCACAATCGCAGAAAAAGTCGTCGCCGGGTCAGTCCCAATCGCCACGGCGACCTCCATCCTCCCCTCCCGCACCTTGGTCAGTGTGGCCGCCGGGATCGTCGCAGCATCGCCCGCCGCGGTCGTACCCCCCGCCGTCAACGCCATCATGTCGACACGCGCCGATACATCACCCTCAGCCGCCTCGCGCAGCCGGTCCCGCAGGTGCTCCGCCGCCACCTTCTGCCTCTGCCAGTGCATCCCGGTAGTCTGGCCGTCATAGACCTGCATCCGGTACATCCCAACATTGCGCTTTCCCGACTTCGGATCCCGCGTCACCACGCACGGCAGCGTGATAAACGGTCCGCCATCCCCCGGCCATGTCGTCAGGACAGGCAGCTTGAGCAGATCGATTCCCTGCCCACCATCCTCCACGCTGCGGTGGATCACTTCCTTGCACGCGGCGTCCTTAGCCGGGATGACCTTGGGGAAGAAGCTGCCCACCTCGGCCAGCTTGGGCAGCAGCTTCAGCTTGTCCATCATGGTGACCGGCGTCTCCGGATGGATCAGCTCGCGTATCCGCCCCGCAATCGCATCGAGTGAGTCCTTTGCCTCCAGCCCCAGCGCGAGCTTCATCCGCCGCTCGGAGCCGAACTGATTCATCAGCACCTTCGCGCCGGGAAAGCCCGTCACATTCTCGAACAGCAGCGCCGGGCCGCCGGCCTTGGCCGTCCCCTTGCCCAGCTTCGCCGTGCGGTCGGCGATCTCCGCCATCTCAAGGTACGGCGAGACGGCCTCGCGAATGCGCTTCAGCTCGCCGGCCTTGTCCAGTAGCTTGATCCAATCGCGCAGGTCGTTATACGCCAGGGTGTGCTCCTTCGCGGGCTTGCGCCGGCTAGCTTCTTATCGCGAGCCAAGGCGCAGACGTGCCCACGGCTCGAAGACCAAGTTTAGCTGCTTGCAGGGAATAACACGCTACTGCCCTGGGCACGAGACATTGGATCGCCACCTGTCACAGCCGCACGCGCCGGTAGCTTCGCTGCAATTTTATTTGATCCGCCATCCATCGCGGGAACCTTCCCGGCCCAGCGGTGTCTAACCAATCGGACGCATTCCTCGCAGATGCGCACCTGTCCAGACGTTGGAGGTGCCTTATGTTCGAAGGAAGCTTGGTCGAGTCGCGTGGGTTACAAGTCTCAGCGGCGCAACGCTGGACCGCCCTCGGCTCCATCACATTGCAGTGTTCACTCGCTGCGTTGCTCCTGGCGATCCCGATGCTGCGGCCGGGGATGATCCCTGTGGTCCCGTTGGCGCCGCACCTAGTCGCGCCAGTCATGCCGAAACCCGCAGTTCTCCCGGTGCACACAAGCGTGACTGCAACGTCCTCCAGCGCGTTGAGCGTGCCTGCCCCCGTCCCGGTCGATGGACCACGCATCATCCTGTCGCATCCCAGCGGCTTCTCGGATGACCCCGCACGCCCAGTTGATCCCAGCCTACGAATGGGAACGGAGGGGCCAGGGCCGCTAAGCGTGCTGAGCGGTGGCGAAAACCCGGGGCCGCAGGCGGCAATCACCCGCGCCGGCCCGGTACGTGTGTCTTCCGGGGTGTCGGACGGGATGCTGCTCTCGCCCATCCAACCGGTCTACCCGTCGATTGCAAGGGCGGCAGGGATCCAAGGGGCAGTCGTGCTCCAGGCGACTATCTCGACCGCAGGCCGGATCAAAAGCCTGCACGTCGTGAGCGGGCCGCCGATGTTGTGCCAGGCGGCCTTGGACGCGGTGCAGATGGCCAGCTACCGGCCTTACAGGCTCGATGGCGTGCCGACTGAGGTGCAGACCACCATCACGCTGGTCTTCCGCCTGGGCGAGTGATCGGGCGAACCCTGCGCTCAGGCAGCAGTGGCCGAGGCGTCCAGCAAGGTCCGCACGTGCGGGGCCTCGTGGTTGTACTCATGCAGCGGATAGCCCGCCTTCTTCCAGCCGTCGAAGCCGCCACGCAAGGGCCGCACGCGGGTGATGCCCAGCTTGTGCAGCTGCATGGCAACCTTGGCGCTGGTCTCTTCCGATGGGCAGGTGCAGTAGAGGATGACGTCGCGGTCGCGGGGGAACGCATAGGAACACTGCACGATCTCGTTTGGCCCGATGCGGATCGCGCCGGGCAGCACGCGCGGGTCGGGCAGGTAGTCCAGCGGATGGCGCAGGTCGACGATAAAAGGGTGCGGCGCGCCCTCGCACGCGGCTTCGTCGAGCATCGCCTTCAGCTCTTCGGGATCAAGCCGCATGTCACGCACACGGGCCAGAAAGCGGCGGTGCTTAACCACCCGCCAGACGAAGAAACCCACCACCATCAGGATGAAGACCAGCGCCGCGAAGTGGCTGAGAAAGCCGAAGAAGCCCTGGCTGCGCTTGGCCAGATCGCCGAAGAAGCGCCCAGCCAGAAGAAACGAGAGCGACCAGAACAGCTGCCCCGGAGAGGTCGAAGGCGAGGAAGCGCGGGTAGCTCATGCCGGTCTGGCCGGCGATGGGGGCGGCGACCGTGGAGAGGCCGGGGACGAACTTGGCGAAGAGCAGGGTGAGGGGGCCGCGGCGGGTGAAGTAGCCCTCGGTCTTGGAGACGCAGGTGGCGGCCTCCAGCGAGAGCTTGCACAGCAGGCGGATCACCCGGTTGCCGAAGTTGCGTCCCAGGGAGTACCAGCTGGAGTCGGCGACCAAACAGGCCGCGATCACTGCTACCAAGGACGCCAGGAAGCTGACCCGGTGGGTGGCGCTCAGGGTGCCTGCCGTGAGCAGCAGGGGAATGCTGGGCACAGGACAGCCAAGCTGCTCCACCAACACCCACAGGAAGAGGATCGCGTAGGCGTGGCCGACGAAGAACTCGATCGCGATTGGCATGGAGGACTCTCCTCCTTTGTAGATGAGAATAATACTGGTTGGGATGTGAAATTGTTAAAAGAGATCGCACATGGGTATCGCTCAGGCGCCGATGAACCATTTGGGGCTGTGCGATAGGCCGTTGTTTGCCCGCAGCTTACATCGCGGGGGGATGGTGCGGATCGACCGGGTCGGTGCTGGGCGAAGACTTGGCCACGCTCTTCACCCCGCCGGGATTGACCGAGTCGCGCAGCTCCTTCGAGGGCTTGAAGAAGGGCACGCGTTTGGCCGGAACGTCCACCCGCTCGCCGGTCTTCGGGTTGCGCCCAATGCGGGAGTTGCGCTGCCGGGTGCGGAAGCTGCCAAAGCCGCGAATCTCAATCTTGTCGCCGGCCTTCAGAGCTCCAATGACGGATTCGAAGAGGGTGTCGACGATGATCTCACCGTCGCGGCGGGTCAGGTCGCCGAGAGCAGTCACTCTGTCGACAAGATCGGCTTTCGTCATCGGGGCGTCTCCTTAGGCCAGTAGGTGCGATTAATCTCTAGCTTATCGCTGATTGTAGACGGGATGCAGGATTTTCGTCAGCTGTGGAGAAAATAATCGGACGGCCAATCTACAACGCACGGTAGACCGCAAACCCTCGCCGAAGCAACAAAATCCCCAAAAGGACGCACAAGCCGGTCGGGCAAGCCCTGAACATTTTCTGCCGTGGTGCCGATATCAGGGGGGCGCTGGGGCCCAGGACAGTATCCACGCCGGAAATCCCGTTGAACCTCGATTCGGCCGTGACGAACTGCATTGGGCGATACGAGTCCCAAAACCTTAGCTCTGTCTGCCAGCATTGGAGTTGCTCCATGGTTCAGGAAGAAATCGGTTCGCTGGCGGAAGAATCGCCTCTTGCCTCGCAGCCGACCCAGTTCATCGCCCGCCAGCCGATCCTCAACGTGCGGCGGGAGATCGTCGCCTACGAGCTGCTCTCGCGCACCGGGTGGGAGAACTGGTTTCGCGGAGAGCGCGGCGAGGCCACCCGGCGGACTCTCGACCAGTGTGTCTTCATGGGGATCGAATCGCTCACCCACCACCAGCTCGCGTTCGTCAACTGCACCCGCGAGATCCTCCTGAGCAAATGGGTCACGCTGCTTCCGCCCAAGACCACCGTCCTCGAGATTCTGGAGACGGTGGCTCCGGACGCCGAGATGGTGGAGACCTGCGTCGAGCTCCGAAAAATGGGCTATAAGCTGGCGCTGGACGATCTTGAGCCGCGTCCCGAGATGCAGCCCCTGATCGACCTCGCAAGCTACGTCAAGGTTGACTTCCACCTGCAGGATGCAGAGAGACGGAAGAAGATCCATAGCATGGTGCGCGGCACCCAGGCCTCCCTGCTGGCCGAGAAGGTCGAGGACCAGGAGCAGTTCAACACCGCCCGCGCCGAGGGCTACGAATTCTTCCAGGGCTACTTCTTCGGCAAGCCGACCGTGACCGCGAACCGGGAGATCGCGCCCAACCGGATCAACTACCTTCGACTGCTCGTAGCGCTCACACGCGACCCGCTCAACCTGCAGGAGGTCAGCGAGATCGTCAAGGTGGAGGCATCGCTCTGCTACCGCCTCCTGCGCCTGGCAAACTCGCCCCTGTGGGGCAGACGCAGCGACGTCACCAGCGTCCTCGACGCCTTCATGCTGGTAGGCGAAAACCGCTTCCGCATGTTGGTCTCGGTCGCCGCATCCTGCGAGATGGGCGACAACCAGACGCCCGCGCTCACCACACAATCCTTGGAACGCGCGCGCTTCTGCGAGCTGATGGCGCCGCTGATTGGCGAGAAGGCCTCGGAGCAGTTCATGCTGGGCATGTTCTCCCTCCTCGAAGCCATGCTCGGGCTTCCCATGGCTACCATCCTCCAGACACTTCCCCTCCGCCGTGAGGCCAAGGCTGCCTTGACCGGCGCCGCCAACCAGCTCTCCGTCCCGCTCTGCCTGATCAAAAACTTCGAGAAGGGGCTATGGGAGCCCTGCGTCAGCACCGCCCGTACCCTCGACATCGCCGAGGAGAAGCTGACCGGCCTTTATATCGAGGCGGTGCAGTGGGCGTCCGAAGCCCTTGACGCATGCCGATAAGGCCCGGATGTGCTTGCCGTGGAATGACATATTCGATACCTGGCATCCCCTAAACGACGTAAGGACTTTGGTCTCCAACCCAATTAGCATTCCTCTTGAACCTGCGACTTCCGAGTCGCCGATTTTTGGGGTTTATTCATGGTAGGTGAGCGGGATAGTTCGCTGGCTGAGGAAAGTGGAGCGGAGTTACCGTCCCCTAAAGCAAACCGCTTCCTGGCCCGCCAACCTATCCTGAATGCCCGGCGTGAGATCCTCGGCTATGAACTGCTCTTCCGCATGGGATGGGAGAACTCGTTTCTCGGCGGCGAACCGGAAGCGGCCAGCAGACAGATGCTGGATAGCTGTTTGTACATGGGCATCGAAACCATCGCCAACAACCACCTTGCCTTCATAAATTGCACGCGCCAATCGCTGGTGGAGGGTCTGGTCACGATCCTGCCCCCCGCCCGGACAGTGTTCGAGATACTGGAGACGGTCGAGCCGGACGCTGAACTGGTGGAGGCCTGCATTGGGCTTCGCAAAATGGGTTACGCCCTGGCCCTGGACGACTTCACGCCGCGTCCCGAGCTACTCCCCCTGGTTGAGCTTGCAAGCTACATCAAGGTGGACTTTCAGCTCTCCGATGCCGCCACGCGGCGGGAGATTCGCCGCATGACCCGCCACAGCGGCGCCGTGCTGATCGCCGAGAAGGTGGAACGCCAGGATGAGTTCGATATTGCACTCTCTGAGGGCTTCGATTGCTTTCAGGGCTACTTCTTCTGCAGGCCCAAGATCATCGCGAGCCGGGAGATTCCTCCCAACCAGTTGAACTATATCCGGCTGCTGGCGGAGCTCACCCGCGAGCCGCTCAATCTGCGGGAGGTCACCCACATCGTCGAAAAGGAGCCCCCGCTGTGCTTCCGTCTGCTGCGTCTGGCAAACTCCCCGCTCTGGGGCATTCGCAAGCAGGTCGAAAGCGTCCATGAGGCCTTCCTGCTGGTGGGAGAGAAGCGTTTCCGAACGCTCGCGTCAGTCGTAGCGTCGTGCGCCCTCAGTCAGCAACAGACACCTGCGCTCATCAGCCTGTCGCTGGAGCGCGCGCGCTTCTGCGAACTGCTGGCTCCCTATGTGGGGCAAAACCCCACCGAACAGTTCATGCTGGGCCTGCTGTCGCTTATCCACGCAATGCTGGAAATTCCCATGGAATCGATCGCCAACTCCCTGCCCCTGCGCGCAGACGCCAAGGCCGCGCTGCTGGGAGCGGCCAACCCGGTTGCCTTGCCGCTCTCCCTGATTCGGGGCTTCGAATCGGGGGCGTGGGGAGCATGTTTAGACGCCACAAAGGACCTCGCAGTCAGCGAGGATACGCTGACCCGCCTGTACATTGAATCAGTCCAATGGGCAAGCGAGTCGCTGGCATCGAGCCCCTAGCCAGGCAAGCGCCGGATGTCGAATATCGAAGCACGGTTGACCAATGCCTCAGGCGTTTCGTCCATAGAGCAGGTCTGCCGGGCAATCCCCTGCGGACAAAAAAAGGCGGCACGAACAATTGCTTGTCCGTGCCGGGAGGCCAGTGACGCAACTCATATCGGCCAAACCCACCGCATGGCCGAAAACTCAGGAGCGGAAACCAAGCCGCCAAAAGCCGGCAGCCCGCTCAACAAAGTAAGAATAGCACGCAATCACAATCCGGGCTCGCGGCATGAGCGCTGGTACAGAGCAAAGCCTGCACTGACCTATGCCGCGGTAGACGCCGCGGGCGCAATGCCCACGCTCAGCCGTCGCGCCATCTTGGCGTCGCGCGCAGTAATGCCGCCTGCGTCGTGCGAGACCAGCGCAAGCTTCACCCGGTTGTAGCGGATGTCGATGTCCGGATGATGCTGGGCCTCTTCGGCAAGCGCAGCCACGCGGTTCACGAAGCTCATCGCCTCAACGAAATCCTTGAAGTTCCAGTAGCGGATAAGCTGGCCGTCTTCAATCGCCCACTCAGGCAGCTCGGCCAGCAGGTCGTGCAACTCACGCTCGGACAATGTCGGTTTGCTCGTTGCCATGGCACACTCCTCAGCCGCCAATCGGTCGGCAGCTTATGGGGATGGTAAGCCCCGGCGTGAACCCGCGCAACCGCGCCCAGCGCAGCTACCAACTCTACGCCGGCATCCCGAAGGTACCGGACGCGCCATCCTGGACCTCCTGCCGCAGCGTGCTCCAGATCGCATCCGGCATGCCCATGAACGTCTCGACGATCCTGGGGTCGAACTGGCTTCCACTGTAGCGCTCAATCTCCGCGCGCGCCTCGGCGAAGCTTCTGCCCTTGCGGTATGGCCGGTCCGAGGTCATGGCATCGAGCGTGTCCGCGATGGCGAAGATGCGCGCGCCCAGCGGGATTTGCTCGCCGCTCAGTCCACGCGGGTAGCCCCTGCCGTCGAAGCTCTCCTGGTGGGAGTAGATAATCTCGGCAGCCTCGCGCAGAAACGGTATCTTGCGGATCATGTCGTATCCCCGCGTGCAGTGCTCGCGCATGATCGCCAGTCTCGCCGGAGTCGAGCTTCCCCGGCTTCAACAAAATGCAGTCCGGCGTGGCGATCTTGCCGATATCGTGCAGGAACGCGCCCCGCGCGATCACGCGAAGCTTCTCCGCGTCCAGACCCATCTCCCGCGCCAGCGCGATGGTGTATGCGGTCACCCGCCGCGAGTGGCCCTCGGTCTCCGCGTCGCGCAGGTCGAGCGCATCGCCCATCGCTTCCAGTGTAATGTCGTAGCTCTTCTCGAGATCGTGCATGGTCGCGCGCAGACGGCCGGTGCGCGCCGAGATGATCTGCTCAAGATTCTGCCGGTACGCCGCGTTCTGCTTCAGCAACTGCCCATGCTCCAGCGCGCGAGAGACAACAGCAAGCAGTTGGCTGAGTTCAAACGGCTTCAACAGATAATCGATCGCACCGCGGCGAAACGCGTTGGTCGCCACATGGATGTCATGCACCGCGGTCAGCATCACAACAGGCACGCCGGGATAATCGGTGCAGAGGACATCGAGCAGGGTAAGCCCATCGACCTCAGCCATCATCACATCGCACAGGACCAGTTGGCAGCCCGGGTCCTGGGCCAAATCCTCCAGCGCCAACTGCGCGGTCGCGACCGAGGTCACCACGTAGCCGCTGCGCTCCAGCAGCGTGGCCAGCATGCCGCGGACGGCCCCTTCATCGTCCACCACCAGAATCCGTTCCTGATGTCCCTGTGTCTCCTCTGGCTGCATCTGCTCCGCTCTCCATCCGGGCCAACTCACGGCCCGGCCCATGGCCTCTACAGTGGCCTGTCAGGTCTATCGGCTTCGCCTTTGCCCACCATCAGCCGCTTATGATGGAGCAGTCAGCACATTGCAAAAGCAAGGGGAAAGCCATGAGTCAGGAAAAATGGACTGCCGTCGATCGCTACATTGCAACCAAGCTCGTTCCCAACGACCCAGCCCTCGAAGCCGCGCTGGAATCGAACGCCGCCGCGGGATTGCCGTCCATCGATGTCGCGCCCAACCAGGGCAAGCTGCTGCATCTGCTCGCCTTGACGAAAGGCGCGCGAAGGATCCTGGAGATCGGCACGCTGGGCGCCTACAGCACCATCTGGCTGGCCCGCGCGCTGCCTGCCGGCGGAAAGCTGGTGACCCTTGAGCTCAATCCCACGCACGCTGCCGTGGCGCGCGCCAACCTCGAACGCGCCGGCCTCTCCGATCTGGTCGAAATCCGCATTGGCGCCGCGGCAGACTCACTCGCCCAGCTAAAGAACGAGGGCGTCCCCGCGTTTGACATGATCTTTATCGACGCCGACAAGCCAAGCATCCCTGCCTATCTCCGCTGGGCCATGCAGCTCGCAAAGCCGGGCAGCCTGATCGTCACCGACAACGTGATACGGGACGGCGCAGTCATCGATCCCAACTCCGCCGACACCGCCGTGCAGGGCGTCCGCACCATGTTTGAGATGCTCGCCGCCGAGCCGCGCCTGTCATCAACCGCAATCCAGACAGTCGGCAGCAAAGGCTACGACGGGTTCGCGCTGGCCATCGTCAAAGAGTAAGCGGGCTGCGAGTCAGCCTGGATTACCCATTGCTATAGAGCCAAAACCTAAAACGTCATCATTCCCCACAAAGTGCCGTCATTCTGGCGCAGCCAGAATCTCTGTATTGGCTCTTTGCATTCGCTATTCACCTTCGAGGAATTTGCTCTAGGCCTTCTTCGCCTTGCGCCCGGCGCGCCGCGCCGCCGCCCAGCCCTCTTTGGTCACCTGGCGCGACCGTCCAATGGCCAGCGCGCCCATCCGGGACCGGATGCGTGATGCACGAGCCGGCGCCAACATACGCGCCCTCGCCAATGCTCACCGGCGCCACCAGCGTGGAATCCGAACCGACGAATGCTCCATCGCCGATGGTCGTGGTGTGCTTCTTCACCCCATCGTAGTTGCAGGTGATGACACCCGCGCCGACGTTGACGCCTTCGCCGATGATCGCATCGCCAAGGTAGGTGAGGTGGTTGGCCTTCGAGCCTCGTCCCAGCGTCACCTTCTTGGTCTCGCAGAAATTGCCGACATGCGCCTCCACGCCGATCCTGCTCTCCGGGCGCAGATGCGCATAGGGCCCAAGCACCGCGCCATCGCCCACCTCCGCGCCATCCAGCACGCACCCGTTGCGCACGGTGACGCGGTCGCCAATCACGGACTGCTGAATCACCGAGTAGGAACGGATGCGGCAGTCGCTGCCAATGCGCGTTGCGCCCAGCAGCTGCACATAAGGCTCAATCACCGTGTCCGCGCCGACCGCGACCTCAGCGTCGATCACGCACGTCTCCGGACGGAAGATCGTCACCCCCTCCGCCATCAGCCGCTTCGCGGCATTCGCGCGCATCGCCGCATCAAGATGCATCATCTCCGCGATAGTGTTCGCGCCCAGTACCTCGTCAACACTCTCGGCCTTCAACGCGACCACACGCTTGCCCTCGGCAACCAGCATCGCCGCCACGTCCGTCAGATAGAACTCGCCGTGCGCGTTGTTGGTGGAGAGCCGATCGAGCTTCGCGAAGAGCGCTTCCGTCTCGAAGCAATAAATCCCGGAGTTGATCTCCGGCGCGGCGAGCTGCTCCGGCCGTCAGCGCCTTCTGCTCCACAATCGCGGTGACCTCGGCACCGTGCGGTGTCCGGCGCAGCACACGTCCGTAGCCGGTGGGGTCAGGCGGCTCAGCCGTTAGGATCGTCATCGCCGCGCGCTCACGCAGATGCAACTCGCACAACGCCGCAAGCGTCTCCGGCCGGATCAGCGGCACATCGCCGGAGAGCACCAGCAGCTGCTTCGGCACAGGCACGCCCGACAGCTCAAACCACGCCTTCAGCACCTGCATGGCGTGGCCTGTGCCGCGCTGCGTCTCCTGCAGCACAAAGTTCACGCCGGTCGATTCCACCGCCGCCTGCACCCGCTCCGCCTCGTGGCCGACGATGCAGAATATCTCTTCTGCAGACGCAATGGTCTTCGCCGCCGCGATCACATGCAGCAGCAGCGCGCGCCCGCCAACCTCATGCAGCACCTTGGGCCGCTTGCTCTTCAGCCGCGTGCCCTTGCCCGCGGCCATGATTGCCACTGCAAATCCCGTCGCTTCCATATCCCCGCTATCTTCTCACGCCGAATCGCCTTGGCTCCATTGCAGGGGCGGGAGCATAATCACAATAGTGAGGCTCCCCATGGCCACGAGTGCTCAGATTCCGGTCAGCGAATATCTCCGCACCATGTACGATCCCGACTGCGACTACGTGGACGGAGAAGTTCAGGAGAGAAACTTGGGCGAACAGGACCATAGCGATTTACAGACGCGTATCGCGGTTCTACTCTGCGCAGCAGAGAACGAACGACACCTCTGGGTAAACACCGAGCTGCGGGTCCAGGTCAAGCCGACCCGGTTTCGCGTTCCCGATGTTTGTGTCCGCCGAGCGGACGCCCCAAGCGAACAGATCGTACGCACCCCACCGTTGCTTTGCGTTGAGGTACTTTCGCCAGAAGACACGGTCGCAAGGACGCGCGCACGGGTCAGGGATTTCCTCGACATGGGGGTCGTCCAGGTCTGGGTCGTCGATCCGGTGACGCGCAGCGTAATGGTATTTGCGGGCACCACGATGGTTGAGCAGAACGGCGGAGAGTTGGAGGTGCCGGAGACGCCGGTCGTCATTGCCCTAGCCGATATCTTCAAGATCCTGGACCGTCGGCGCTAAGTTCGGCCAACCCCATCAAGGCTGATCCGGCTTCGGTGCTCCCTGCGGTGGAGGGATCGAAATATCCAGCTCAGTCACCTTGCCCAACGTAGCCAGCGGCGGCTTGATCTCCGTCTTGTTGCCCACCACCAGAATCGCCAGCTTCGACACATCGATGTACTTGTTCGCCACGCGCGTCACATCCGCGGCCGTGACCTTCTCAATGCCGTCGTGATACTTCTCCAGAAAGTCGGGCGGGTAGCCGAAGAAGGCCAGGTTCACCTGCTCATTCAGCGTCTTCTCCGGCGTGTCGTAGTGGAAGATGAACGAGTTCAGCACCTGGTCCTTCGCCTTGCGCAGCTCGTCGGGCGTGGGCGGATCGGTCTTCAGCCGCCCAATCTCTTCGAGCACCGCCTGCGTCGCCGCCACCGTGGTCGCGCTCTTGGTGCCCGCCTCCGACGCGGAAGACCCCCGGGTGGTCGTAGGAGCGCGCCATAGCTGCCGCCCACGCTCGTACGCCAGGCCGAGCTTGGTCCGCACATACTGCACCACGCGCGAACCAAAGCCGCCCGAGAATATCTCGTTCATCACACTCAGCGCATAGTAGTCAGGATTGCTCCGCTCCGTGCCCAGCCCAACGATCTCCACCGTCGACTGGTTCACATCCTCCTTGTCGGCGAAGTAGACGCCCGGCGTCGGGCCGGGGAAGTCCAGCTTCGGCGTCTCAATCGCCGCTCCGCGCGGCATCGGCTCGAACACCTTCCGCAGCTTCGCCTCCATCGCCGCCGATCGAAGTCTCCCTCGACCGCAACGATCATGTCGTTCGGCAACCACCGTGCGGTCATGCCACGCCTTCAGGTCGTCGAGCGTCACCGCTCCGACAGTCGCGTACTCCGCCTGGCGCGCATAGGGGCTGCTCGCGCCATAGACCAGCTTCGCCGCCTCGCGCCCTGCGATCTCGCTGGCCTCGTCGTTGCGCCGCGAGATGCCCGTCATCATCTCGCGCTGCGCCAGCTGCAGCTTGTCCGCCTTGAACGCCGGATGCAGCAGAAGATCGACCGTCTCGCCGAAGACGTGTCGAAGTCCTGCTTGAAGCCCGACCACTCCAGCGAGGTGTACTCCAGTCCGCCATCGGTCTCGATGCCCGCGGCCTTCTCCGCCAGCTCTGTCGTCCAGCGCATCGCCGCTGTGCGGTCGCCGTGCCGCTGGTGCGCCACGCCTCCCCGTAGAGCGAGACCAGGCCGACCTTCGTCAGCCGGCTCGTTGCGGCTTCCGCCACGGATCAGGATCGTCCCGTCGACGAACGGCAGCTCATGGTCCTCCTGCAGGAAGATCACCAGGCCATTCGCCAGCTCGATGCGCTTCGGCTGCGTCGGCTTGAACGCATGCAGCGGCGGGATGGCGAATGCTCTTCCACGGCTGCGCCTGCGCGGGAGCTGTGGCCGCAGCCTTGGCAGGCGGTGGCGCCGTCTGCGCCAGCACGCCGTGTCCCTGCAGAGACGCAGAATGCTAACTGCTACCGCCGCGATCATTGACCGAGTCGCGCAATCTTCATTGCCCACCTCCCGCATTCTGCGCCGGCGGTTGCGCGGGCGGCGTAAACTCAATCCGCGCGCTGGTGCGGTTGCTCTCGACAAATATCTTGTTCGCCACGCGCCGCACATCCGCCTTGCTCACCTTGTCGATGCGGTCAAGCTCGCTTGAAAAGCTCGCGCCAGTCGCCATAGCGCGTCTGGTACTCGGCCAGTTGGTGCGCCAGCCCCTCGTTGTCCGCCAGGCCGCGCAGCAGGTCCGCTCGCGCGCGCGTCTTGAACATTGCCAGCTCCTCATCCGTCACATCGGTCGTCTTCAGCTTGTCGATCTCCTTGTGGATCGCATCGCGCATCTCGTCCGGCGTATGGCCCGGCACCGGCACGGCATAGAAGGCGAACAGACCTGGATACTTCTCGCCCGGGAATCCGCTCAAGCCCTCGGCCTCCGCGGCGATCTTCTGGTCGCGCACCAGGCTCTTGTACAGCCGCGCCGTGCGCCCGTTCGAGAAGATGTCGGTGATCGCGTCATAGACCGAGTCGTCCGGATCGCGGTAGTCCGGCCGGTGGTAGCCCTCAAGATAAAACGGCTGCGTCGCCTCGCGGATCACCACCGACTTCTCCGCAAACTGCGGCGGCTCGATCGTCGTCATCGGCTCCGGCTTCGGGCCCGCCGGGATCGCGCCAAAGTACTTCGTCAGCATCGGCATCGCCTCGGCCGCCTTCACGTCGCCCACCACCGCGACCACGATATTCGCCGGCACATAGTACTTCTTGTGGAAGGCCTCGGCCTCGGTCGCTGTCACCTGGCTGATCTCGCTCTCCCAGCCCACGCCGGCAGCGCCCGTAGGGATGCGCCACATACGCCGTCGCAAGGAACTGCTCCACCATCGCGCCGATGGGGTTGGAGTCGATGCGCATCCGGCGCTCCTCCTGCACCACATCGCGCTCCTTGTAGAACTCGCGCTCCACCGGATGCGCGATGCGCCCGCTCTCCATGTACGCCCACAGCTCCAGCCGGTTCGAAGGCATGCTCCAGAAGTACTGCGTCGAATCCTCCTCGGTCGACGCATTCAGATCCGACCGCGCCGTTCTGCTCCGCCAGCTCCGCAAACTGGTTCGGGATGACGTACTTCTCCGCCGCCGCCTGCGCGTCCTCAAAGACCTTCTTCAGCTGACGCCAGCTTCGCCGGGTCCTGGCCCACACGCTTGCGATACTCGGCGTCATAGGCGGCATACGCGATCTCCACCTTGGCCAGCGCGACCTTCTCCGCCGGGTAGTTCGTCGTGCCGATCTGCGTCCGTGCCCTTGAAGGCCATGTGCTCGAACATGTGCGCCAGCCCGCTCGCGCCCTGCGGATCGTCCGCCGAGCCCGCATCCACCAGCGTGTAGAAGCTGAACACCGGCGCCTCGGGCCGCTCGCAGACAATCAGCGTCAGCCCGTTGGGCAGCACCTTGACCGTGGTCCGCTTCTCGAACGCGGCGAGGTCCTGCGCCCGCGCACAAACCCCTGCACCCAATGCAAACGCCAGGAATACGGCGGCCAAACGACGTATACGCACGCAACAACCTCCTGCATCGGAATCAGACATTAACCATACCGGATTTCGTGTCAGCCTCCCGGCCTCGAACGCCGCACTCCTACCGCGCCCCGCTAAAAAACTGGCGCAGCCTCCTCCAAACCCTCTTGAACCACCCCACCACACCGTCTGCGAACGATCGGCCCTCACGCTCAGCCTCCGCGCTGATCTTCGCGATAACGGCGGATAGAAACTGCTGCTTCGTCCACGCGTTCCTTGCGGCCCCGATGCCCCCACGCGCGCACTCGGCCGCAGCCTGCGCCCAGTCGCCGGCCTCGACCGCACCCAGCATCTTTGGATAGCCCTTCAGCAACCCCGCCGGCCCCAGGTTGTAGGCCATATCCAGCAGCGCCATCTTCACCCCATCGGGCAAAGCATCGTATCCCGGAATCCCTCCGCGAATCTTCGCCTCAAACCCCAGCAGAACAGCGCCCACCTTCGCGTCGATGATCTCCTGCGGCAGTTGCGGAGAGGCGTTTGCTCGGTAGAACGCAGGCAGCTTGTCCGGGGCAAGCGCCGCGACCCGCGCATAGTCGGCGCCGCAATCTGCTCCGCACTCGCCGCCACGCCCCCCGCCGTAAACCCCAGCGCACATGCGGCCGCCGCATTGGGCAGCATCAGCCCCACGCCGACCGTCACCTTGCCCACGCTGTCCAGATACATCCAGGGCACGCAGGCCTCAAACACCTTCAACTGCGCCAAACTCTCAGCAAAGTACGTTGGCATGGTGCGGCCAGCGTAGCATGGGTTGCAACCGGCAAGCCATTCAGAAATTGACATACATATGTATGTATGTGAAAATCTCTTTAGAAGGGGAGTTCATGCCATACATCGATCCAAACACCGTGCAATCTCCTAAGGGGCGCGTCGAGGACGTCCACGTTATCTATGACAAGGGCGCAACCAGCGGCAGTTGGTCCATTGCCAAGTTGAGATGGGACAAAAAGCGGTCTGTCGGCATTCGGTGGAATGGCGATCTGGACGAACCCGGCAGCGGCACACCGCAATCGCGCGGGAAAGCAACCTGGTTCATCGTCCCGGAGGAGATAGCTGAGGCCGTAATCAGCGCTGCGGAGTTGCTGGAGAAGCAGAAGAATGACGCCTTGTATCGGAGCTACTGCGAGATGGCCGCGGACACCGAGCGTGAAGCCGAAGCCATGGAGTGGAGTGAAGCTCTGATCGGAGACGGGCTTGAGACGCGGTGAGGTCTATTGGATCGCGTTTGATCCGTCGGTCGGAGGCGAGATCCAGAAGACGCGTCCGGCAGTCATCGTGAGCAACGATGCTGCGAATCGAGCAACCAACCGTACGATTGTCGTTCCGCTCACAACCCAGGTGGACCGTGTCTACGCCGGAGAGACCCTGATACAACTGAATGGGCAAACCCGAAAGGCGATGGCCGATCAACTCACCACCGCAAGCAAACTCCGCTTCAAAAAGGTAATAGGGACCTTGTCTCCCGAGGATATGGACCGAGTCGAGCGGGCCATTCTCATCCAGCTTGGGATCAAAACCTGAGTGCAGCACGAGAAAAGTGATCCTCGCTACGGTATTTTCACTATGTGCGTCGGCGGCGGCATTGGTGCCGCAGAAATCTTTGAGGCGGTGAGCGGATGCGCAACTACAGCATGCCAGAGCGAGAAGCTCTCAAGCGAATTCGGCCTAAAGATCGGGCATCAAAAAAGCAGCTTCTCGGAATAGTTGGTTTCGTCATAATTGGTATCGCCAGTGCAGGTGGCTTGGTTTACGCCAGATATAGAACTCAGCAATACCGCGAACAGAATTGGGACAGCGCGATTGCGACCGTAGAAGATGTGCGGCCAAAACTTGTGGGGCAGATCGACAGCAAATACGGCGGAGCGATGCTCTACGACGTTGAAGTCCTCGCAAGGTTTTCAGTGGGCGGCGATACGCAAGAACGGTGGATCACAGTCGAACAGACGCCAAGAAGTCTCGACTCTGTACATTTCCAAAAGCTCACATGGACAGGCAAGACTTACTTTGTTCGATGGAAGCCTTCCGATCCGCACCGAATCGAGATCGAAGTTCACTGATTGATAGGGCGTTTGCTCCATCTGGAGTACAACAACCATCACCTGCCTTGAGTCCCCATCGCGCAAATCCAGCTCCAACTACAGCCTTTGCTGCTAAGGTGGAAACGCGCGGCAGAAACGGTCGCGAGGCGGTCGCTCAATCCTCGGCAACCGCAACCTTTTCCTCCAATTCCGGGTCTAACCCGTAAGCCGCCCAGCGCGGAGGATCGTCTATGCTGCCAGGACGATCGCCAAGGATTTCACAGCATCATTTCCGCAGACTTAGCCTCAAATTGATTGAAACACAGGACTTCTAACATGCGTTGCAGCCTCCTCCCCCGGCTCCTCCCTCCCCTCGTCACATCTCTCCTCACCTTCCTGGCATTCGGCATCGGTAGCCCCGCCGCCTTCGCCGCCGTCCAGAACCGCATCACCCTCCCAGTCTCCAGCTACGCCCCGGTCGAGATTCCCAATTCAGTCCATCCCAGGGTGCGCCTCGCGACCGACCTCGGCCCCGCCCCCGCGGACACCCGGCTCGTCGGCATGACCATCCGCTTCAACATGACCACAGCGCAGCAGGCGGCGCTCGACCAGCTGCTCGCCGACCTGCAGGACCCCGCGTCGCCGCGATACCACCAGTGGCTCACGCCCACCCAGTTCGGCGCGCAGTTCGGCCTCTCCAGCGCCGACATCGCCCAGGTAACGGCTTGGCTCACCAGCCAGGGATTCACCGTCACCGGCGTCGCCAACGGCGGCACCTTCATCACCTTCGACGGCACCGTGGCCCAGGCCAAGGCCGCCTTCTCCACCAGCATCCACAACCTCTCGCTCAACGGCGAGACCCACTTCGCCAACGTCACCAACCCCTCCGTGCCCGGCGCGATCGCCGGCGTGGTCAGCGCCATCACCGGCCTGCACGACTTCCACCCCAAGCCGCGCATCCGCACGAGCGCGGCAACGCCGCAGTTCACCTCGTCCATCTCCGGCAACCACTACCTCGCGCCCGGGAGACATCTACACCATCTACGACGTCAGTCCGCTGCTGACCGCCGGCACCAACGGCGCGGGCATCGGAACCGGCGCCAACTGCCACAGCGTGCCCACAGGCAACTGCGGCGACATCGCCGTCACCGGCCAGGTGGACATCAACTCCGCCGATGTCGTCGCCTTTCGCACGCGCCTCCGGGCTTAGCACCACCAACCTTCCCACCACAGTGCATGAGGGCGGCGATCCCGGCAACCCCAGCGTACCTGCGCCAACTGCTTCCCTAACGACAGCGATCTGGACGAAGTCCTCCCTCGACGTGGAGTGGTCCGGTGCAATGGCGCCCTCCGCCGCCATCCTCTTCGTCAACGGCCCCGACATCTTCAACAATGCGATGACCCAGGCCATCGACCAGAATCTGGCCCCCATCGTCACCACCAGCTACGGCTACTGCGAGGCCGGCGGGGCACGTCCGAGATCAACACCCTGAACCAGCTCTTCAAACAGGCCAACGCGCAGGGCCAGACCGTTTTGGCTGCGGCAGCCGACGATCGGCGCTACCGACTGCGACGCAGGCACATCGGCAATCGAGGGCCTGGCCGTCGACTTTCCCGCCAGCTCGCCCTACGTCACCGGCATGGGTGGCACCATATTCAGCGAGGGCAGTCCTGCCGCCTACTGGGGCAGCACCAATAACCTCAACAGCGGCTCGGCCATCAGCTATATTCCCGAGTCCGTCTGGAACGAGGACTCCGCCGGCAACACATTCTCCGCGGGCGGCGGCGGCCCAAGCGCCTTCTTCACCAAACCCGCATGGCAGGTCGAAACCGGGCCGGCCGGGATGACCACGCTCGTGCCCCCTGACGCGTCCCGCGACGTGCCCGACCTCGCCCTCGACGCCGCGGCAGGCGCCACGACAGCCCTTACCTCCTCTGCTTCCTCGGCTCCTGCGTCAGCGGATACCGCGAAGCCAACAGCAACCTGACCGTCGCCGGCGGCACCTCCTTCGACTCGCAGATCTTCGGCGGGCATGCTCGCCCTGGTCGAGCAGAAGGTCGGCTCGCGCCTCGGCAACGCCAACCCAACCATCTACGCCCTGGGCAATAGCGCCACCTACTACAACAGCGCCAGCGGCAGCGTCTTCCACGACGTAACCACCGGCAACAACGACAACCCATGCACCGCCGGCACCATCGACTGCCCCAACGGCGGGACCATCGGCTTCAACGCCGGCGTGGGCTACGACCTCGCCACCGGCTGGGGCAGCGTCGATCTCTACAACCTGGCCAGCGACTGGACGCAAGGTGACGCCGCTCGGCATCGGATCGCTCGGGTCAAACATCTCTGCCACCGCTCTCATCGCTTCGTCAACCTCAGTCGCCGCAGGTACCAGCGTCACCTTCACTGCGACCGTGACCGGCTCAGGCGGACCCCCGACCGGGACCGTGCAGTTCCTGGTGAATAACGTCGCTTGTTGGCAGCCCTGTCCCGCTCGCGACCGTCAGCGGCGCTCAAGTGGCCACCTTCACCTACACCGCTTCCTGCGCCACCCTGGGCCAGGGATTGCTGGACGTCACCGCCTCCTACTCCGGCGACTCAAACTACGCCGGCTCAAAGGGCCCAACCCTGGACGCGCTGGGCGCCGGGGAGGGCGGATACCAAGAGTCGGCCAATGGCACGGTTCGAACTCTCGCCGCTGCTCGTCACCGTCACCGCGGGCACCTGCCCCGACTTCACCGTCACCCCGGCCAACGCTTCCATCACCGTTGCCGCCGGCGGCACCATCCCCGGCGCGACGATCACCGTCGCCCCGCTCAACGGCTTCGCCGGCACAGTGGTCTTCTCCGCCTCCGTGACCAGCACCTCCGGCTACTTCCCCACTCTGCTATTCAGCAATACATCCATCACTCTCCCGGCCACCACCACCACGACGCTCACCCTCGCCGGCATCACGGCCGACCTGAGAATGCCCAACCTGCCAGGCCAGACTCGGCCCGGTACAACGTACCCCGACAAAACCCCGTGGTACGCCGCAGGCTCGGGCGTCACCATCGCCTCGCTTCTGCTGTTGACCCTGCCGCGCAGACGACGCCTCGGCGGCCTGCTGCTGTTGGCACTTTCGCTCGCAATCGCATGCGGAGCGACGGGCTGCGGCAGCAAGACCGCAACCGCTACGACGACGACACCCCCAACCAGCATTTACGCAGGCACCTACGTCGTCACCATCACCGGAAGCTCCACCATCTCCGGCGTCGAGACGTCGAACAGCACCACCGTGACCTACAACATCCACTAACCAACCCGCGGTCATCCACCGAACGCTACTGCGGCTCCGTGCGCGCAGCCTGCGAAATCTCCATCAGGTGGTCCTGCACGCTGAAGGCCGGGCCACCCTTCGGCGCCCGCACATATCGCCCGTCCGGCTGCAGCAGCCGCGCCTTCACGTTGTCCGCCAGGTACCCAGCCAGAATCTCCTCGCGCAGCCGCCGCGCCAGCGCCGGGTCGTCGATCGGGAACACCACCTCGCAGCGCTCAAACAGGTTGCGCGGCATCCAGTCCGCGCTGCCGCAGAAGACCTCCGGCTCGCCCCCATTGGCGAAGCTGAAGATGCGGCTGTGCTCCAGGTATCGCCCCACGATCGACCGCACCCGAATGCGCTCGCTCAGCCCCTTCACCCCCGGGCGCAGCGAACACATGCCGCGCACGATCAGGTCGATCTCCACCCCTGCGTTCGACGCCGCATACAGCGCCTCCACCGTGGCCCGGTCGAGCAGCGCATTCATCTTCGCCACAATCGCCGCCGGCCTGCCCGCCTTGGCGTGCTCCGTCTCCCGCGCAATCAGCTTCAGCAGCCCAGGCGCCAGGGTCAGCGGAGCCACCAGCAGCGGCGCGGTAGTCCTCTGACTCCGACTCCGCCGTCAGATACCGGAAGACCGCCTGCACCGCGCACGTAATCTCCGGCCGCGCCGTCAGCAGGCTGATGTCGGTATAGAACCGCGCGGTCACCGAGTTGTAGTTGCCCGTGCCCAGATGCGCATACCGCCGCACCACGCCATCCGGGTCGCGGCGCACCATCAGCGCCAGCTTGCAGTGCGTCTTCAGCCCCAGGATGCCGTGGAACACCCCCACCCCCGCGTCTTCCATCTCGCGCGCCCAGCGGATGTTGGAGGCCTCATCGAAGCGCGCCATCAGCTCCACCACCACGGTCGCCTCCTTCGACTGCGCCGCCTCGGTCAGCGCGGTAAACAGCGGCGAGTCCGCGCTCGTGCGGTAGAGCGTCTGCTTCATCGACATCACTGCCGGGTCCGCCGCCGCCCGACTCGATGAAATCCTCGACCGTGCCATACGAGTCGAACGGATGATGCAGCAGGATATCCTTGCGTGCGCAGCTCATCGAACAGGTTCGCCGACTTCGTGTCCATGGATGTATTGCCCGGCCCTGGAAGCCTGGGTACTTCAACTCCGGCCGCGGCACCTCGCTGTACAGGTTCATCAGCCGCGACAGGTTCACCGGGCCGTCGGTGCGAAAGACCTGCGAGGGCTCCAGCTCGAAGTTGACGCGCAGCCGCTCCACGATCTCCTCGGTCGCGGTCGTCTCAATCTCCATGCGCACCGCGTCGCCCTTGCGCCGGTTGTGCAGCTCGGCGCGCACACTCTCCAGCACGCTGCGCGCCTCCTCCTCCTGCAGGTAGAGGTTGCTGTTGCGGGTCACTCGGAACGCCGCCCGCGAGAGCACCTCGTAGCCGCGGAACATGCGCTCCACCTGCGACTCAATCAGGTCATGCAGCAGGATGAAGTCGCAATGTCCCTCGGTGCATGGCAGCGCCACCAGGCGCGGCAGCGCGCGCGGCACCGTCACCACCCCCAGCGCCGTGCCCGGCCGCGGCAGCGGCTTGCCCTGGCCCTGCGCCTTGCTCCTCCGCTTGAAGCGCAGCAGAAGCGCAATGCACAGCGCTTTGTTCAGCACCCGCGGAAACGGATGCGATGGGTCGATGGTCACCGGCGTCAGCAGCGGATCAACCTCGGCCTCGTAGAACTGCAGCGCGTGGGCGCGCGCCTCGGCGCTAAGCTCCCGCCACTTCAGGATGCGGATGTTCTCCGCCAGCAGCGCAGGCAGCAGCATCCGGTTCCAGCACGCGTACTGCGCCTCCACAAACTCGCGCAGCACAGCGGTGAGCCGGTCGAGCCGTTGCTGCGGATACAGCCCGCCCTCGTCCGGAGGCCGCGGCTCGTTGTACCCATCCTCAATCCGCTGCAGCAGGCTGGCCACTCGGATCTCGACAAACTCATCCAGATTGCTCGCCGTGATCGCCAGAAACTTCACCCGCTCCAGCACCGGGTTGTTCGCGTCCTCGGCCTCCTCCAGCACCCTGCGGTTGAAGAGCATCCAGCTCTCATCGCGGTCGAAGAAGAGGCTCTCGACCGGCGCCGGCGCGGCTTTCTTTGCGGCCCTTTTCCGGGAGGCGGACAGGGGCGCACCAGGCTTAACTGCGCTGCTGGTCGCGGCGGGTGTAGTCGCTTCAGTCATACCGGTGATAACGAGACTATCGCACGAGCGCCCAGCGGGGAAAATGACAGGAAGATGAATCATCCCACCCAGGGCAAGACGATTCCCGGGCACACACATCGTCCTTATGGCTCTTTTGCAACGTTTTTACGGACTTTAAACACCCTCAGGACGTGAAATGAGAGTGGAGGTGCGACATGAGATCTTCTATTCTGTTGCTCCCGTCACTGCTCCTGATCGGCTTCGCGCTTGTTCTCTCCGCATCACCTGACGCTTCGCAGATTCCAGCCTCAAAGACCGCGCGCGACGCCGAGATCGCTCGCCTTCAACAGCAGATCGAGGCGTCTTCGTCACGGCTCTCAGTGGTGGAGGCGTCCGGCCACCAATTCGTGCCTCGCTGACGCCTCGCCATTCGCCACTCCGCGACGACTCCCCGTGTTCGCGAACGACCCGTTCGGTTATCGGCGGCGCTGCCCAAGGCCACACCGAACGGTCTAGCATTGTTATGGTGGAGAGGGGACTCCAATGGCCACCAGCACCGACCAGTTTCCGGCCGCGACACTGGGAGATACAGCCCAGCGCGAGGCGGTCTTCGAAACCTTCCGCCGCTGGGGCTACCTCCAGGCGACGCTCGACCCGCTCGGCCAGTACCTGGCGCCAGAACCCTTCCCCACGCCTGTACCCGAGGGCGAGTTCGCCGACGAGGCGCGCAGCTACTACTGCGGAACCATCGCCGCCGAGTTCATGCACATCGCCAACACGGAGCAGCGCCAGTGGCTCCAACAACAGATGGAGCAGACGCCGGCGACACCGGACCGCACGCGCATCCTCAGCAGCCTGATACGCGCCGACATCTTCGAGCAGGTGATCCAGTCCCGCTATCTGGGGACCAAACGCTTCTCGCTCGAAGGCCTCACCGTCCTCATCCCGTTCCTCGACCAGGCGCTGGCGTCGAGCGCCGCGCTGGGCGTCGATACCGCCGTACTGGCAATGAGCCATCGCGGCCGCCTGAATGTGATGGTCAACACCATCGGCCGCTCACCTGCCGAGTTGTTCGCCAAGTTCGAGGATGTCGATCCGCGCAGCGTGCTGGGCGGCGGCGACGTGAAGTATCACCTCGGCGCGACCGGCGAGTTCCACGCGCCGGACGGCAGCGTGATCGGGCTGCACCTGGTCTCGAACCCCAGCCATCTGGAGGCAGTCGATCCAGTCGCGCTTGGCCGCTCGCGTGCCAAGCAAATACGCGCAGGCGACTCCGGTCGCGACCGGGTCCTCCCCATCACCATGCACGGCGACGCAGCCTTCGCCGGTCAGGGCATTCTGGCCGAGTGCCTTGTGCTCGGCGCGCTGCCGGGATTCGACGTGGGCGGGACGCTGCATGTGATCGTCAACAACCTGCTCGGCTTCACCGCAACACCGGAGGAGTCGAACGCCTCGCGCTTTGCAACCGACGTGGCCAAACGCCTGCCGGTCCCCATCTTCCACGTCAACGCCGAAGACCCCGACGCCGTCGTGCGCGTCGCAACAATCGCCGCCGAGTATCGCCATCGCTTCCACTCCGACGTAGTGGTCGACCTTATCGGTTACCGCCGCCACGGGCACAGCGAAGTGGACGACCCGACCGTCACGCAGCCCCGCCGCTATGCCGCGATCAAGGACCATCCGCAGCTGTACAAACTGTACGCGCAGCGCATCGGGGTCGATCCCGAAGCCGAGGTGCGCAGGGTGCAGGAGGGTTTCCTCGAAGGCCAGAAGGCCGCCAGCCGCGCCAAGCGCAAGCCTGTGCTCGCCGAGCTGCCCGACTATTGGGGCCGTTATCGTGGCGGCTGCCCCGAGCCCGGTGATGAGGTCCGCACCGGTCTCCCTGTAGCTCGCGTCGCCGAGCTGGCGCGGATGACCACTGCACTGCCCGACGGCTTCCACATCCACCCCAAAGTAAAGAAGCTCTTCGATCAGCGTCTGGAGATGGCCGCGGGAACCCGCGCCTTCGACTACGGCATGGCGGAGCTGACCACCTTTGCCTCGCTGGTTGCCGAGGGCACGCCGGTGCGGCTCAGCGGACAGGACTCGCAGCGCGGCACCTTCAATTCGCGTCACGCGGTCGTCATCGACATTGAGAACGAGACGAAGTACATTCCCCTCGCCCACATTCAGCCCGCGGACCGCGTTCAGTCACCGGCCCGCTTCGAGATCTACAACACGATGCTGTCGGAGGCAGCGGTGCTTGGCTTTGAGTACGGCTACTCGCGCGATTCCCCCGAGACCCTTGTCCTCTGGGAGGCCCAGTTCGGCGACTTCGCCAACGGAGCCCAGATCGTGATCGACCAGTTCATCGCGGCCGGCGAGGCCAAATGGAACCTGCTCTCCGGCCTCGTCCTCCTCCTGCCGCACGGCTACGAGGGTCAGGGCCCGGAGCACTCCAGCGCGCGTATCGAACGCTACTTGCAGCTCGCGGCTGGCGACAATATCCAGGTCTGCCAGCCCTCCACCGCCGCGCAGTACTTCCATCTGCTGCGCCGCCAGGCCTTGCGCACCTGGCGCAAACCCCTGATCGTCTTTACCCCCAAGAGCATGTTGCGCCACGCCGATGCATCCTCGCCGCTTGCGGACTTCTCCGCGGAACGATTCCTAAATGTCATCCCCGACAACTCAGTGAACGCGCCACGCCGGCTGCTCGTCTGCTCCGGCAAGATCGGCCACAACCTGCGTGTGGAGCGCGAGAAACGCAAGGACCGCTCGGTCGGCATCATCTTCATCGACCAGCTCTACCCCTGGCCCGAAGCCGAGATGCAGGCCGCGCTCGATCAGCATCCCGAGGCCACGGAAATTGTCTGGGTGCAGGAGGAGCCGGCCAACATGGGCGCTCTCTCCTACGTCATGCCGGAGTTGCGTCGCATGGCCGGCGAGCGCGCCGTGCTCAGCGTCAAGCGTAGCGCCAGCGCAAGCCCGGCGACCGGCTCAGCCAAGGCGCATGAGCTGGAAGAGAAGACGCTGATCGATCTGGCGTTTGGCGCATAGCTGGGCGCTAGAGCCGATTCTCCAATTGCTATAGAGCCAAATCCTAAATATGCCGTCATTCTGGCGCAGCCGCTCAAACGTCGTCATTCTGGCGCAACCCCTCAAACGCCGTCATTCTGGCGCAGCCAGAATCTCTGTATTTGCTCTTGCATTCGCGATTCACCTTCGAGGAGTTTGCGCTCAGATTGCCGCAATCAATTCGCGCAGATTGAACCTCTCCACACGGCTGCGCCGGAAGAAGAAGTAGATGATCACGCTCACCGCGGCCGCATAGGCGCACCAGACCGAGGTGAAGGCATAGCGCTTCACTGCCATCACAATCAGCAGTCCGGCCAGATTGGCCCATCCCAACCAAACAAGATCGCGGAAGCCGGAGAAGAACAGCGCCCCGCAGGTCGCCACCACATAGAGCACCGCAACCAGATCGGTATTCGTGATGACGTTGACGTAGAGGATGCTGTGCGACTGCTCGGAGATCGCCAGCGGGTAGGCGATCAATCCCCACAGCAGATACAGAGCGAGCACGCCCCCCAGAATGACGAAGCCAAGCATCCGTCTTCTCTGCCGCTTGGTTGGCTCGATAAGGTAGATGCTGAAGGGCAGCAGGAACGGCAGAATTCCCTGCGCATACAGTACGAAGGCCGCGGCGGCGTTGTGTGCGACCTGCTGCGAGAGATGGCCGTCGAGCCCGAGCCACACGAAGCCTTCGACGAACTCATGCAGCGCAAAGAGACACGGCATTGCGCCGAGCAGCATCTCGCGCGGCCGCTTCACCTCCCTCAGCGTGGCAATGCCGATGGTCCCCAGGACCACGCTTCCCGAAAAATCCGCTGTCGCTGAAAAACACATTGCAACCCCCATGGCGCGCGAACAAAGATCATACGCTTCGCTGAAACACTGATCGATTGCGTTCGACGGCAGATTCGATAGCGCAGACCTTACTGCGCCTCCTTCACTTGCTGCGTCACCCAGTCCGTCCAGATGGCCTCGGCGATGGGGCACGCCAGCGGCACGCCGTCGAGCACCGCGTCAACAAAGTTTGCCATCGCGGGAAAATGCACATTCGCATTGGCAGGCAGCGACTCCTCGCGCAGCTTGCCGTCGCCGGTCAGCAGGCGCAGCGTGGGCCCGTTCAGCGGGTCAAGGCTGATCTCGCCCTCGCTGCCGATAATCCGGAACTGGTCGCGCGTGATGCGCGAGTTCCAGCGCACGTCAACCACCGCGTGAATGCCCTTGCCGTACTCGATCAGCGTGGTCGCCGAGTCCTCGACCGCCAGCGGGTGCAGCGCGTTCGAAAGCAGGCCCGTCGCGCGCAGCGGCTTGCCGAAGAGGAAGTTACACGCGTCGATGCGGTGCGACCCCACGTCGTAGAGCGGCCCGCCCCCCGCAAGCGCCGGATCCTTGAGCCAGCCACGTTCAGGACTCTCCAGCCAGCCGTGGTAGTTGGCCTCCACCAGCACCGGCTGGCCAATGGCCTGTTCCCGGACCAGCTGCCGGGCGCGGATAAGCTTTGGGTAGAGCCGCCTGTAGTACGCAATGCCGCACAACTTCCCGCTCTCCGCCGCAGCCTCCGCCATGGACTCCGCCTGCGCCAGGTCCAGCGCAACCGGCTTCTCGCACAGCACGTGCTTGCCCGCACCCAGGCTCGCTATGGTCTGGTCGGCATGCAGCGCGACCGGCGACGCAACATAGACCGCGTCAATCTTCGAGTCGCTCAACGCGTCCGCAAGATCGGTGAAGGCGATCGCGCCCGGATAGGCCTCGGCCTTGCGCGGGTCGCGCGTGAGAAGAGCGTAAAGTTTGCTGCGCGGCTCCGCCAGGATTGCGGGCAGAACGCGCTTCCGGGTAATGTCCCCGATACCAATCACGAGCCAGTTGAGCATAGGTATAGAAGCATATCGAATCGGGGTACCCTAAGTCCCGTTCAATCTGATCTAGTGTATGGAAACCGAAGACGCGGGCTGAGTCACATATGTTGTAGATCAGCCTGCCGTGGCGGATGGCTCGCCAACAGGAGCGCCCACCGCAATCTCTGCGTAAGCCTCCTCCGCTGGGAGGAAGGAATGCCCCATCGGAATCTCCATCCGGGACACCTCAATGCCGCTCATCGCGCGGATGATCTCGAATTGGGATACGACCACAGCCTTGAGAGCACGTAGCCCGACGACCACGAGGACGACAATCTCAGGCTCGATGGGCTGGCGGTAATCCATCAGCGGGTGCGAGATGTAGTAGGCAACCGGAAAGATCGCGATGGAGAGCAAGTACGGCATGGCCACCGAGGGGTCCCTCCGACCCCAGCTGAGAGCGCCAAAGATCATCAGCAGCGTAAGGCTGGAGCAGAAGAAGATGTTGGGGATCTGGGTGGGTTCCTGTCGGACGTACGACGGGTCAAAGCTCCAGTAGCCGGTCCAGTAATAGAAGATATGGCGCAAGGTGATGCCGGCGAAGAAGGCATGGTGATGGGCGACGAACTCCCGCACCATCGCACGCTTCTGCGCAATGTAACGGATCTCGCCCTGAGACTGGTAGAGCTTCATCTCGTCCGGGTTGCTCGCGGGGTGCGTCCAGCCCAGGGTGGGGTTGGAGCCGTCGCCGTTGTTGGCCGACCAGAACTCATACCAGAAGCAGTCGCGAACTGGGCAGAGAACATGCATCACGCGATAGTTGCGCACGGTCCACGGAGCAAGAACGGCGAGGACGCCAAATGCGATGCTCAATCCATTGCGCAGGAGGCTGGCGCGAAGCTGGCCGCGCACAGCCGTGCGGCGCATGGCGCGGTAGAGCCTCCATAGCGGAAGCAAAAGCAACACGGGAAAAAGCGAGAGCACTGCCGGGTTCGAGAGGGCAGCCAGACCAAACAGCAGGCCAACCCCAAGCCAGCGCGCGGGATGAGATTGCCGATCCAGGGTAAGCGCCAGCCAGAAGCAGGTGGTGAGAATAAGTGAGGTGAGAGAGTACTCCCATACCCGGGCGGCGGAGAAATAAATCGCAAACGGATAGATCGCCCACGCCCATCCCGCGTAGCGCGCGGCCCGTGCGTTGACTGAGATGCGGGTGGCAAGGTAAATGGGGATGCAGGTGAGCGCGGAGAACAGGCTGTTGAGAAAAAGAATCGCCAGCGCAGAACCCGTGGAATAGATGCCGAATACCTTAAAGACACCAGCAAGCAGGTAAGGATAGAGCGGCGGCAGAAGCGCGGTAGGGCCCGTGGTGGGGTAATACGGCGAGGAGAACCCTCGATGTAGCGCGATGGAGCGAGCGATCCATCCGACCTCCTCGCCGAAACTCTGGAAGTGGTCGGCGGGATCAGGCAACCCGCGAAAGACAAACGCAACCACGATCAGACGAATCGCCAGTGCCACACCGACCACCAGCGCGAGCAACCGCGCCGGGGATTGTTCCCGGCTGCCAAAACCACCATTCGGTTCGTCTGGGCCCAATGCTTGATCAGTAGGAAGTGGCCGGATTGTCGCTGTCGCCATGTATCAGAGGCTTCTTTCGGTAAAAGTTAGAGTGGACGCAAAGGACTTGCTTGTCAGTTGCTCAGTGAACCAGTTTGGGGCGAGCGCTCAGTTGAAAGAAGCAATCGAAAGTTGCAATGGGAGGGGCGACAGGTGGCGAGATCAGCAGTGTTTGAATGTTCTGACGGCGGCGAGAGTCCCCTGCTCCAAATGCAGAGCTGGAGCCCGGTTGAGTATGGGGGGTACCCATCGGCGAGGACTCGGGAAGCTGTAAGGTCAATCGCTAAATTCATGCAATCAAAGAATGGCCTATGTCTGATAGTAACCTTTTGACAGTATGAAAGGTAGCGGGAATTGCATAACGTATCCATCGTGGTTCCGGATGCACCCCGGCCCAGAGCGTCTTGGCGTCCCACTCTAATCGCGCCCGGCTCTCAGACCCTCAGCTTGTCGGACGGAATTGACTTGGGCGAGAAGCTGGGCTAAGGTTCACTCTCTGCCTACGATTTTTCGAGTTCTATCAAGGCGCTTTGCAGGCCTCCCTCTTATTTGGACGCAAGAGCTAAGGTTAGGATAGGAATGCATCCGCGTGTCAGCGACCGGCTGCCCAGATGACATCTTATAGACGCTGATCGAGTTGCAGGACAAGGAGGAATCGATGGCGCGAGTGGTGCGATGTTCTTTGATCCAGGCCACCAATGTGGTGCCGCCGGGGCTGGACGGCGCAGGCGCGTCGCTTGCCGAGATCAAGCAGGCGATGATCGACAAGCATGTCGCGATGATCCGCACCGCCGCAAAGGATGGCGCGCAGATCGTCTGCCTGCAGGAGATCTTCTACGGTCCCTACTTCTGCGCGGAGCAGACCACGCGCTGGTACGAGTCGACCGAAAAGGTCCCCGAGGGGCCCACAGTTCAATTGATGATGAAGCTCGCGCGCGAGCTGGGGGTCGCGCTGGTCGTGCCGGTCTATGAGGTCGAGGAAGAGGGCGTCTTCTACAACACCGCTGCAGTCATTGGCCGCGACGGCGCCTTCCTCGGTAAATATCGCAAGGCGCACATCCCGCACGTCGCGCCGGGCTTCTGGGAGAAATTTTACTTCCGTCCCGGCAACCTCGGCTTTCCCGTCTTCGATCTCGGCTTCTGCAAAATCGGCGTCTATATATGCTACGACCGCCACTTCCCCGAGGGCGCCCGCGCACTGGGACTCAACGGCGCGGAGATCGTCTTCAACCCTTCTGCTACAGTCGCTGGGCTCAGCGAGTACCTCTGGAAGATCGAGCAACCTGCCCACGCCGTGGCCAATGGTTACTTCGTCGGCGCGATCAACCGCGTCGGCACTGAGGAGCCCTGGAAGATCGGCGAGTTCTATGGCCAGAGCTACTTCTGCAACCCGCGCGGCAAGATCATCGCGGAGGCCTCGCGCGACAAGGACGAGATCGTCACCGCCGACCTCGACCTCGACATGATCGCCGAAGTCCGTCGCACCTGGCAGTTCTATCGCGACCGCCGCCCGGAGATGTACGGAGAGCTCGTCAAGTTGTAAGCGTGCCGGTCAAGGGGAGGCAATTCAGATTGAACGCGAATTCTGAAGTGACGAAGCTCTTCCCGGATTTGCACCCCGCGCTTCAACGTACGGGCGGCAGTGGTCGAGGCGAATCGCTGCCTCAACTGCTTCGACGCGCCGTGCATGGGCGCATGCCCCACGCACATCGATGTGCCGCGCTTCATCAAGAAGATTGCCTCGGGCAACGTAATGGGTTCGGCGAAGTCAATCCTCGAAGCCAATGTGCTGGGCGCAAGCTGCTCGCGCGTCTGCCCGGTCGAGGTGCTGTGCGAGGGCTCCTGCGTCATGCATGGCCGCGGCGAGAAGCCGATTGAGATTGGCCGGCTGCAGCGCTTTGCCATGGAGACCTTCTACGAGGCTGGCGGGAAATTGCCGCTGCGCAAGCGGCCGGAGCGCACCCAGCGCGTGGCCTGCATCGGCGCCGGCCCCGCAAGCCTGGCCTGCGCGGCCGAGCTGCGGCAGCAGGGGTTCCAGGTCACCATCTTCGATAAGCGCCCGCTGCCCGGCGGCCTGAACACCTACGGCGTCGCCGAGTACAAGCTGCGCACGCCCGACAGCCTGCGCGAGGTGGAGATGATTCGCGCGCCTCGGCGTGCAGTTCGAGACCCGCGATGTCGATGCAGCAGAGCTGGCACGAATGGAGCGCGAGTTCGATGCGATCTTCCTCGGCGTCGGCCTCGGCGCGATGCATCGACTGGCGGTCGAGGGCGCGGAGGCGCTTGCGAAAGGCGCAGCCGCAATCCGCGCCGAGGTCGGAATCATCGACGCGCTGGAGTTTATAGCCGGCGTACAAGACCGGCGAGCGGCTCAGCGTGGCGCCGCGCGTCGTAGTGATCGGCGCGGGCAACACCGCAATCGATGCGGCCTGCGCGGCCAAACGGCTGGGCGCGGAGAAGTGTAACCATCTTGTATCGCCGCCAGCGCGAGAACATCTCCGCGTTCGACTTTGAGTATGACCACGCGCTGAACGAGGGCGTGGAGTTTCTGTGGGCGTCGCTCCCGGTGCGATATCTCGGAGAGCGACGATGGAATATCGCTGCAATGCGTCGTCGTGGCGCAGGACGAGACCGGCGGGCTCGACGCCGATCCCCGGGTCGGAGTTCGCAGTGCGAGTGCGATATGGTGATTCCCGCGATCGGCCAGTCGCCGC
Source organism: uncultured Acidobacteriaceae bacterium (assembly GCA_963808025.1). Taxonomy (GTDB): domain Bacteria; phylum Acidobacteriota; class Terriglobia; order Terriglobales; family Acidobacteriaceae; genus Edaphobacter. The sequence continues at coordinate 62,252 of CAWEEI010000004.1, forward strand.
TGGTGGAGCTGCTCTCGCTGGTGCACGGCATGGCGATGGAGCGCGGCCGCGTGGTGATCGATCGCGCGACCGGCCAGACGACCAACCCCAAATACTTCGCCGGCGGCGACTGCGTCAACGGCGGGCGCGAGGTGGTGGATGCCGTGGCCGATGGCAAGCGCGCGGCACTTGGGATCGCCGCTGCGTTCGACGGGCCGGGAGGTCGCGCATGGCTGATCTGACGACAAACTTCGCGCGGCATCAAGTCGTCCCAATCCCTTCTGGCTGGCCAGCGCGCCGCCCACCAACTGCGGCGAGCAGGTGATGCGCGCCTTCGATGCCGGCTGGGGCGGCGCGGTCTGGAAGACCATCGGCGAACCAATCACCAACGTCAGCTCGCGCTACTCCTCCGTCGACTGGGCCGGCCAGCGCATGATGGGCCTCAACAACATCGAGCTGATCACCGACCGCCCCATCGAGGTCAACCTGCGCGAGATCGCGGAGGTAAAGAAGCGCTATCCGAAGCACGCGGTGATCGCGTCGCTGATGGTCGAATCGAAGCGCGAGGCCTGGCACGAGATGGTCAAGCGCGCCGAAGGCGCCGGCGCCGACGGCCTGGAGCTGAACTTCGGCTGCCCGCACGGCATGAGCGAGCGCGGCATGGGCTCCGCCGTCGGCCAGGTGCCCGAGTACGCGCAGATGATCACCGAGTGGGTGAAGGAAGCCGCGCGCACGCCGGTGCTGGTCAAGCTGACGCCGAACATCACAGACATCCGCGTCGTTGCGCGCGCCGCCAAGCGCGCCGGCGCCGACGGCCTGTCTGCGATCAACACCATCAACTCGATTACCGGCATCGACCTCGACACATTTGACGCCACGCCCAAACGTCGATGGCAAGAGCTCGCACGGCGGCTATTGCGGGCCCGCGGTCAAGCCGATCGCGCTGAACATGATTCAGCAGGTGAATGCGGACCACGTGGATGGCGCGCCAATCCCGATGTCCGGCATCGGCGGCGTCGGCAACTGGCGCGATGCCGCGGAGTTCTTCCTGATGGGCTGCGGCACGGTGCAGGTATGCACCGCAGCGATGCATTACGGTTACAGCATCGTCGAGGACATGATCGACGGCCTCTCCGAGTGGATGGACGCGAAGGGATTTGTAACCGTCGATGATTTTCGCGGGCTAGAGCCTGCCCAAGGTCACGGAGTGGAAGCACCTGAACCTGAACTACAAAATCGTCGCGCAGATCGATGAGGCGCTTTGCATCGGCTGCCAGCTCTGCCATATCGCCTGCTGGGACGGCGCGCACCAGTGCATCCACATGGACCGCGTCATCGGGGCCTGTGGACGGCCACGTCGAAGTCCACGCCAAACCGCACGAGATCGGCCGCGAACGCATCGTCGTCACGCCAATTCCGAAGCTCGATCCGCCCAAGACACACTTGGGGCCGTACGCCACATCGCTGGAGCGAATTCCGCGCGTGGATGAGACCGAGTGCGTGGGCTGCAATCTCTGCTCTCTCGTCTGTCCCGTAGACCAATGCATCACCATGGTCGAGCGGCCGACAGGCCTGGCACCGGAGACCTGGGCGGAGCGAACGAACGCAGTCGTGGAGCGTGCAGGATGAAGCCCAACATCGGATCGACACAACTCGAAAGCTTAATACCCTTAAAATCCGCGTTCATCCGTGCCAATCCGTGGTGAGTATTTGTAAGGAGCAAGCTTCATGGGGACTTTGATCAAGGGCGGAAAAGTTGTGAGCGCGGCAGCGTCGGCAATCGCTGACGTGCTGATTGAGGGCGAGACATTGTCGCGCGAGTCGGCCCAAATATTGACCCAGCTGGTCACACCATCGTTGACGCCACAAACATGCTGGTCCTTCCCGGCGGCATCGACGTCCACACCCACCTCGACATGCCCTTCGGCGGCACAGTGAGCGCGGACGACTATGAGTGGGGAACGCGCGCCGCAGCCATCGGCGGGACCACCACGGTGATCGACTTCGCGCTGCAGTCCATGGGCCATCCCATGACCGAGGCCTTCAAGACCTGGCGCGCTAAGTCCGAGGGCAAAGCCTGCATCGACTATGCGCTGCACATGGCCGTTACCGACCTCGGTCCGAACGACGCCTGGCTGGACGACGTCGACGCGATGGTCGCCGAGGGGATCACCAGCTTCAAGATCTTCATGGCCTACCCCAATGTGCTGATGGTGAACGACGCCACCATCTTCAAGCTGATGCAGCGTACCGCCAAGCTGGGCGCGCTCGTCTGCGTCCACGCCGAAAACGGCACAGTCATCGACGTAATCGTGCAGCAGGCGCTCGCCGCCGGACACACCGGCCCGCTCTATCACGCGCTCACCCGTCCCACCGCCGCCGAGGCCGAGGCCGTGCATCGCGTGGTCGCGCTCAGCGAGCTGGCCGGCGGCGCGAAGGTCTACATCGTGCATGTCTCCTGCGAAGAGGCGATGCGCGAAGTCGCGGCTGCACAGGCGCGCGGCCTGCCGGTGATGGGCGAGACCTGCACCCAATATCTCGTGCTATCGCTCGAAGACGACATGGGCAAGCCCGGCTTCGAGGACGCGAAGTACGTCTTCACCCCGCCGCTGCGCGAGAAGAAGAATCAGGCGCCGCTGTGGCAGGCGCTGAAGGATGACGTGCTCCAAGTCGTCTCAACCGACCACTGCCCCTTCCGCTTCAGCGACCAGAAGACGCTCGGCCTGGGGAACTTCACCAAGATCCCCAACGGCGGGCCCGGGATCGAAAACCGCATGCAGCTTGCCTATCATCACGGCGTGAATGCCGGGCGGCTCTCGCTGGAGCGCTTCGTCGAGGTGACGGCGGAGGCGCCGGCGAAGATCTTCGGGATGTACCCCAAGAAGGGCGTTGTGGCCGCCGGTTCCGACGCGGATATTGTGCTGTGGGACCCAGCGGCGGAGTATACGATTACGGCAGCGACGCAGGCCATGCATACCGACTACTCGATCTTCGAAGGCTTCAAGGTCAAGGGCAACGCGCGCCAGGTATACTCGCGCGGCGAACTGATCGTCGACGGTGGAAAATTCGTCGGCGCCGTCGGCCGCGGCCGCTACTTGCATCGACGAGGTGCCCGGCCGATGAGTCTGTACGTCGAAGGCCCCACCTCGCTGACCGACGCCTATGGCCTGCGCGCCGACCAGCATCTCTACAACCCGGACCTCGCGCCAACGACCCCCGAGCAGCGCACCTGGGGCACATACAACTACATCGCCCTCTGGTTCTCCATGTCGATGGAGGTCACGACGTACATGCTGGCGTCGTCGCTCATCGCCGGCGGAATGAACTGGAAGCAGGCGATCGGCACCATCCTGCTGGGCAATCTGATCGTCCTGATTCCCATGGTCCTGAACGCGCACGCCGGCGCCAAGTACGGCATTCCCTTCCCTGTCTTTGTGCGCGCATCGTTCGGCGTGCGCGGCGCGCAGATTCCCGCAATGCTGCGCGCGGTCGTGGCTTGCGGATGGTTCGGCATCCAGAGCTGGATCGGCGGCCAGGCCATCTACGCCATGTTGACCGTGCTGTGGCCGGCTGGCGTCGACGATGCCCATGGGCCCTGTGGGCCTGCTTTCTCGGCTTCTGGCTGCTCAACATGGTGGTCGTCTGGCGCGGGGTCGAATCCATCCGCCATCTGCAAAGCTTCTCCGCGCCGTTCCTGCTCACCATGTCGCTCGGTCTGCTCTTCTTTATGGTGCATAAGGCCGGCGGGCTCGGGCCGATGCTGTCTGCGCCAAGCGCATTTCATACGACCGAGAGCTTCCTGCATTTCTTCTTTCCCTCGCTGACCGCGATGGTCGGCTACTGGGCCACGCTCTCGCTCAACATCCCCGACTTCACCCGCTACTCCAAGTCGCAGGAGTCGCAGATCGTCGGCCAGGCGTTTGGCCTGCCCGTCGCGATGACCCTCTACTCCTTCATCGGGATCGCCGTCACGTCGGCATCGACGGTCGTATTCGGCCAGCCAATCTGGAACCCGATCATCTTGCTCGGGCGGTTTCATCAGCCAATGATCGCCTTCCTGGCGCTGATCTCCATTCTTGTTGCAACCCTGAACGTAAACATCGGCGCGAATGTCGTCTCGCCCTCAAACGATTTTGCCAACCTTGCGCCGCAGCTGATCAGCTTTCGCACCGGCGGGATGATTACCGGCTTTCTTGGCCTCGCAATGATGCCGTGGAAGTTGATGGCGACCTTCGGCAGTTACATATTCGGATGGCTTGTGGGCTACTCAGGCCTGCTCGGGCCGGTGGCCGGCATCATGATCGCGGACTACTTTTTCATTCGCGGCACCCGCCTGGATACAGAGTCGCTCTACCGGCGCGATGGGCCATATGAATATAGCAAGGGAGTGAATCCGCGCGCGCTCGTCGCGCTGGTCTCCGGCGTCTTTGTCGCACTGATCGGCCTGGTGGTGCCGGACCTGCGTTTCCTCTACGACTATGCGTGGTTCGTCGGATTTGGTGTGTCAGCTCTGGTATATGTGCTGCTGATGGGCACGGCGCCGCGCGTAGGTGGGGCGACGCCGCTGGCGCAGCGGATCGCGGTCAAGGGGCTGGAACCGGCTTTGGGGAATGGTGCGGGCGCAAAGGCGCGAGCTGTGACGCGCGAGTGCGAGGGGTAGCTCGCAAGGATCAGCGATGCATTAGCGCAGAAACGTGCCTAGCTCAGTAGCTGCGCTTCGCAGAATGGGCAGAAAGCGCGTCTGCATCTCATACACGGGCATGACGAGGCGCGCTGCCGCTCAGGTTGATGGTGGCGACGACGCGGCCGGAGGGCGAGTGCACGGGCACCGCAAGCGAGCGCAGCCCAACCTCGTACTCCTGGTCCACCAGCGCGTAGCCATTGCGGCGTACGTTGCGCAGAATCAGGCCCAGCTTCTCCGTGCTGTTGACAGTGCGTGAAGTGTGCGGCGTAAGGACGACCCGCGCCAGATACTGCTCCAGCTGCTCAGCGGGCAGATGCGCAAGCAGTACCCGGCCCATGCTGGTGCAGTACGCCGGCAGCCGGCTGCCGATCTGCAGGTCGACCGCCATGACCCGCTGCACCGTGGTACGCGCAACGTAGAGGATGTCGTCGCCATCAAGCGTGCCGACGGAGAAGCTCTCGCGATAGGCGGCGGACATGCGTTCGAGAATCGGCTGCGCCGCCGTGGAAAGCGGGTTCGACGAAGCGTAGGTGTTGGAAAGCGTCAACATGCGCGGGCTAAGCGCGTAGCGCGAGCCGTCCTCCGCGCCGGCGAAGCCGAGCTTGCTAAGCGTATAAAGGCAGCGGCGGACAGCGGCGCGTGAGAGGCCGGTCTTAACACTGCAAGCTGCGAGATGGTCATCTGCGGAGTCTGCGGAGTGAAGGACTGGATCACAAGCAGGCCGCGCGCAAGCGAGGTCATAAAGTTGGGATCGCCCGCGAAGGGGTCCAGGGTGGATGCGGGAGTTGGCTTGGTGGGCGCGGCGATTGTCGCGGCCGGAGCGATAGAGCTTGCGGGACGGGGGATTGCGAGAGTCATGGTGGCGACCTCTTCGTACAAATGCGGGACCGGCGACGGACGGCCAGATGAACGATAGCCGGACAAATACTACGATAAACGCACAGGTACCGGAAGCGCAAGCGCACTGCTGCGCAAAGAACCCCTGGGCGTTGACGGGCAGAGGCAATTCGCTGTGAGAAAATACACGCCTAGGTCCACTGGAGATTCGACCGATATGGCACTCACAGAACAACCCGCGTGGAAGGCATTACAGACCCACGCTGAAGAGATGAAGACGCGCACGCTGCGCGAGCTGTTTGCCGCCGATCCATCCCGCGGCGAGCAGCTGACCGCAGAAGCGGCAGGAATATTTCTCGACTACTCGAAGAACCGCGTTACCGGCGAGACGCTGCAGCTGCTGATGTCGCTGGCAGACCAGTGCGGGCTGCGCGCCAGAATCGACGCGATGTTTCGCGGCGACAAGATCAACATCACGGAGGACCGCGCGGTACTGCATGTCGCCCTGCGTGCTCCCAAGAGCGAGAAGATATTTGTGGACGGCGAAGACGTGGTGCCCGGCGTCCACGCTGTGCTGGACAAGATGGCCGGGTTCGCCGATCGGGTGCGCTCCGGCGCGTGGAAGGGGCACACCGGCAAGCGGATTCGCAATGTGATCAACATCGGCATCGGCGGCTCGGACCTCGGGCCGGTAATGGCCTATGAGGCGCTGAAGCACTACTCGCAGCGCGACCTGACATTCCGCTTTGTCTCGAATGTCGATGGAACGGACTTCGCCGAGGCTGTGCTCGACCTCAATGCGGAGGAGACTCTGTTTCTCGTCGCGTCGAAGACCTTCACCACACTGGAGACGATGACCAATGCGCACACCGCGCGCGAGTGGTCGCTGGCCGGGCTGGGCGGCGACGAGGCTGCGGTGGCAAAACACTTCGTCGCAATCTCCACCAATGCCAAGGAGGTCGCGAAGTTTGGCATCGACACCGCCAATATGTTTGGCTTCTGGGACTGGGTGGGTGGGCGCTACTCGATGGACTCGGCGATCGGCCTCTCGACCATGATCGCCATCGGCCCCGGCAACTTTCGCGCGATGCTCGCCGGTTTCCACGCAATGGACGATCACTTCCGCACCGCGCCGTTCGCGCAAAATCTTCCTGTGCTGCTGGGGCTGCTAACGGTCTGGTATACAGACTTCTTCGACGCGCAAACCGTCGCCATCCTGCCGTACGAGCAGTATCTCAAGCGCTTTCCCGCGTACCTCCAGCAGTTGACGATGGAGTCCAACGGAAAACATGTAACCCTTGCAGGCACACATGTGGACTACGACACCAGCCCGGTCTACTGGGGCGAGCCGGGCACCAACGGCCAGCACTCCTTCTATCAGCTGATCCATCAGGGCACGCGGCTGATTCCCTGCGATTTTATTGGGTTCTTGAAGGGCCTCAATCCATTGGGCCGGCATCACGACATGCTGATGGCGAATGTCTTTGCCCAGGCGGAGGCGCTGGCCTTCGGCAAGACCGCCGAGCAGGTGAAGGCCGAAGGGGTGCCCCCGGCGCTGGTGCCGCATAAAGTTTTTGAGGGCAACCGTCCGTCGAACGTGATCCTCGCCGAGGCGCTCACGCCGGAGGTCCTGGGCAAGCTGGTCGCGCTGTATGAGCACTCAGTCTTCACCCAGGGCGCGGTCTGGAACATCGACTCGTTCGACCAGTGGGGCGTGGAACTGGGCAAGGTGCTGGCGACCAAAATCCTGGGCGAACTGGAGAGTCGCGAGCGAGCCTGCGATGACGCACGACTCGTCGACCACAAGCCTGATCCGGAGATACCGAAAGGGAAAATAACCGCTGCCCGGATCGGGAGAGCGCCGCGCTTTCGACGGCCTAAGAGGCGGCCAACGTGGTCCCAATGTTGTTAAAGGTGTTGGAGATTTTATTCGACAGCCCCTTCATCGAAAGGACTCCGCCAAGCCCTACTAAAGCAGCCAGCAATGCATATTCGATCAGGTCCTGCCCCGCATCGTCGGCAAGGACCTGCATCCAAAACTTTCTGCACAGCATTAATTGCAGCCAAGCTGGGGCGGATGACTCAGGCAAAGTGACGACCGGCTCTTGCATACCCATTATTTTCGATTCATAGAGGCCGAACGGCAATGACACACAGGTAGCATTCCGAGTGTGGTGTACCCGACAAAACTCTCGCAGCCTGCGACTGACTGTCGGCGATCAGCATCATGTGAGGGCTTTGACCGCGGTAAGAACCTCGGCCGGCTCCGGCCGAACGCGAAAGTCAGCGTAGGCCTCGGCGAAGGTGATCCTGCCGGCCCGGTCGATGACAAAAACCGCAGCCAGTGGGAGACGCCAGCTCGCCTCCGTCGCGTTCTGGTAGCTGCCGCCCGAGTTGATGAAGGGGATATTGACCAGGATCGACCTGATAGTAGCGGCGGTGCGCGGCCGGAACGGTGTAGGCGATGCCGAAGCGTTCCGCGACCGCAGCTCCTGCGTCCGAAAGAATGGGGAACGGCAGGCTATGCTGCTGCAGCGTGAAGTCGTTCTGGCGTTTGGTCTGCGGGGAGATGGCGACGAAGAACGCGCCGCGGCGGCGCAGGTCCGCGTGCAGGTCGCGCCAGGTCTCCAGCTCGGTGACGCAGTAAGGGCACCAGCGCCCGCGGAAAAAATTGATGACCAGCGGACCCAGCGCGAGCAGGTCGGTTGAGCGGACGGGCTTGCCGGTAAGCGCATCGGGCAGATTGAACTCCGGCGCCAGCGCGCCCACTCTCAAGACGCGGTCTTCAATGCCCGAGGCAAGCAGCTCGGCCGTGGCCTGCTCGGAGATGGCGAGCCGCTCCGGCTGGACCAGCGCGCGCGTGTTCTGCGTAATGCGGTCGAGCTGGTCCTGTAGCGATGGAAGCGTCGGCCTGGGTGCGGTGTCCACACCACTATTATTGCAGCCGCGCGGTGAGTGGACGAATGCCCTACATCATGGAGGCCATATCCATCCCGTCCGTTGGCTTGGCGGCAGGTTGCTTCTTGGATTTCGTTGCGACCGCCGCGGGCGCAGGGTCGTGGCAGATCATCGCCGCGTGTGCTGTCGCAGGCTTCTTCACCGCGACGCTGACCAGTGCAGCCTTGCGCGCACCGGCTGGAGTCGTGTGAATCATCGCCATACCCGCATTGGTCTTGCTGATGAGATCGACCAGCCGCTGAAAGCCCTGCTCGCGCGCGGCCTTGTTGGCAGGGTTGGCGTCAGGAGCCTCGCCGGCGCGCATAAAGCCGTGGCCTGCGCCATCGTAGGTCACAGGGTCGTACTTCTTGCCCGCGGCCTTCATCGCGGCGACCGTAGCAGGCACCGTGGCCGTAATGCGCGCGTCGTTACCCGCATAGAAGCCGTACACCGGCGCACTAATGGCACTGACATCGGCCGGCGGCGTGCCGTAGAAGACAAACGCAGCGGAGAGATCGTGACGGTGGGTCGCGAAGTCGAACGACTTGCCGCCGCCCCAGCAGAATCCCACAACGAAGAGTTTGCCATTGGCGGAGGGAATCTTCTTCCCATAGTCGGCCGCCGCGTCGAGGTCGGCATTCACCACTGCTGGGTCAAGCATGGAGACGGCTTTGTTGACCGCATCCTGCGATGCAAACGAATCGATACCGCCTCCGCCTGGGCCAAAGCCGCTCACCAGGTCAGGCGCGATGACGATGAAGCCCTGCGCCGCCAGCTCGTCGGCCATCTCCTTCGCCCAGTCGCTGAGGCCAAATATCTCGTGGATCAGGACGACAACCGGCGCCTTGTTGCTTACCTCCGGATAGACCGACAAAGGCCTGCACGGTGCGGTCTCCGTGCTTCAGCGCTACATACTCGCGGTGGCGTGGAGATTTTTCGAGAGCGGCCTTGGCCCAATCCTGCGCCGGCAGTGTGGCGGTGGTGGCGAGCAGCGTGAGAACAGCGAAGAGCTTAAGCAGGGTGCGGATCATGCGGCCAGTCTAAGCCGCATACCGATGTGGCGGCAAGAGCGACATGGCCAAATCCTATCGCAATGGGAGCGCGCCGGCGGGTGGCGCAGGAATCCCAAGCGTGACGTGCACAGCGTCGCCCTGGACTACGCGGCGTCCCGGCGCGGGAGACTGCGCAAGGACGATGCCTCCAGGTTGAACACTCGCAGACATTGGCAAGGTCGCAATCAGATCGCTCTTGTTGGGAGATGATTGGACGACGGGCGCGCTATTGGTGGCGGGTGGCGGCATCGTTTGCGCAGCATCGTGCGCACTATCTGGAATCGCCGTGTCCAGAACAAGGTGCAGACCCGCGGTAGCCGCCCGCGCTTCCGCGCCCGACCATGTATAGCCGAGCAGCGAGGGCATCAGGTACGCCGGCGTAAGTGCGCTGTCTTGCGCATCGCTGATCAGCAGACTGACCCGCGGCCCGTCGACACCACCTGAGGTGGCCGTCGGCGTCTGGCTCAGGACGACACCAGCGTCGCCCGGAACGGCGAGATAAGCCACAGTGCCAAGGTCGAGCGAGAGGCGGCGGATCGATGCAGTGGCATTTCGTTCAGACTCGCCGGTGAGGTCGGGGATGCTCACGGCCTGCGTCCCCAGCGACTCGGTAATGCGGATAGGCCACTCGCGGCGGACGCGCGAGCCCGGCGCGGGGTCCTGCGCCAGGATGCGCCCGGGGGCGACCCCCGCCGAGTAGAACCGGTTCTCAAGCGTCAGACTAAGGCCGCTGCGGTGGGCGAGGCCGGTCGCGTCTGCAATGGAGAGCCCGGTAAGCGCCGGCACTATCGCCTCGCGCCCATGGATCGCGACGCGCATCGTAATGAACGCGGAGATCAGCGCAACCGCCACCATGGCCAGCGCGCCGAGAACGATGGTGAAGGTGCGTCTCATCGCTGCGCCAATTCCCTGCTCCCTCTGGGCTGCGCTCCGTCGCGCGCGCCTGCGTCCAGTTTATCCGCAACGCGATCCCCTCCTTCACAGCGGCCAGCCGTTGGCGTATGCTTTTCGGGCCATGAACCGACTCGCCCTCGCCGCACTCACTCTCATCACCGTCGTTCCTCTCGCCGCCCAACAAGCCCCGACACAAGCCGCGCAACCCAGGCCCCCAAGGTCCACGCCGCCGCCCGATGGCTTCGCCAGGTCCATCGTGCTCTGGCCGGAGGGCGCGCCGGACGCCAAGGGCACCGCCGAGCGCGACATCCCCAAGCTCTTCACCTATCCCACCGCCGGGGCCGGGCCGCACCCCGCCGTCATCGTGATGCCCGGCGGCGGCTTCACCAGCCTCAAGATGGAGCAGGAGGGCGCCTACGAGGCCCGCTGGCTCGCCGCGCACGGCGTCGCCGCCTTTGTGCTCGAGTACAGGCTCGCGCCCACATACCTCAATCCCGCGCAGACCCAGGATGCATCGCGCGCCGTGCGCTACGTGCGCGCGCACGCGACCGACCTGGGCGTCGATCCCGCGCGCCTCGGCGTCTGGGGATTCTCCGCCGGTGGATGCCTCGCCGGCTACCTTGCCACCATCCACACGCCCGGCGACCCCGCCGCGGCGGACCCCATCAACCGCTTCTCCGACCGTCCCGACTTCGAGATCGTCTCCTACGGCCGCCTCGACATGAGCGTGCCCCTGACCAACGGCTCGCTGCCCAAGGAGGCCATCCTCGGCCCGCAGCCCACCCAGGCCGCGATCGACGCCATCGACCCCATCAAGCACGCCTCCGCCGACACCAGCCCCTCGTTCCTCTACTCCACCACCGGCGATATGTCCGTCGACTCGCGCAACGCCGCCGACTTCTACGTCGCGCTCAAGCGCCTCGGCGTCCCAGCCGAGCTGCACATCTTCGAGCTCGGCCCGCACGGCACCCACATGGGCCAGGACGTCGCCCCCACGCTGCACGAACTGACCGTCATTCCCACGCTGCTCAGCAACTGGATGCAGCTCCACAACTGGATGCCGCCGGACACGCCGCAGTAACCGACGCGGAACTAGAGCGGATCCCTCCTTGCTATAGAGCCAAAACCTGAAAATGCCGTCATCGCATTAACCCAAATGACGGCAGATGATTATCAAGCTTGCTCCGGCACCGCTTTGCGCGCTGAAGGCGCGAGATATACCAGCCTGGGTCGGAATCGTCCCGGCCAGCTTGCTGGCTGGGGCGATGCAGGCCCAGGTGTGTCCCATTCAAAGTCCCAGAGCGCTGAAGGCGCGAGATAAAAATCCGCCATAAGCCACTGCCCTCCAGAGCTCCGGAACGCCTGGGCAACTTTGATAATCATCTGCCGTCATCCTGAACGAAGTGAAGGACCCCTGTATTGGTTCTTTGCTTATCGCTACACATCCTCGAGGAATCCCCTCTACTTCACCGGCCCAATCCGCTGCGCATCCAGCGCGATGTCGTCGTAGTAGATATCGAACGGCGCCGGTGCCGCGCCCCACAGCCGAAACCCGAACGCGATATCCGTGAATCGCCCAACCAGATCAGTCGACTGTCCCTCCGTCTTGTACGTGAACGGCGTATTGAAAACCTTCTCCCCATCGACCCATACCGTGGCCTCGTCCGGCTGGTCGTTGAACTCCCACTCCAGCAGAAACCAACGCCCCGTCGGCACCTGGCCCGCGGAGTGGAAGTCCTCGCCATTGTTCACCTGGTCGACGAAGGTCAGTTGCCAGCGCCCATGGGCCGACGCGACTTCCTCGTACTTGTACTTTGGGAAGCCCGCGGTGCCTGCGGTCAGCAGGATCGTATGGCGGTCCGGTAGCCCCGGCGTGATGTACACATACGCGCGGCCGAACTGGTGATGGCGCAGCGCCTCGGGGAGCGCCTTCGCCATGATGAATGCATAGGTGCGTTGCGCAGGCGTCGGGCAGCTCACATGCAGCGCGTACTTGCCGTGCGCCACCTTGTCCTTCTCCACCTCAAGAATGCTGTCGCCGGTGACCTGCTGCGTCCACACCTTGGGATCGAGCGCGCCCGACTCAAAGTCCTCGCTGAAGAGCGTCTTCGCCTGCTGCGCGCGTAGCATTCCCGCCGTCGCGACGACCAGCGAAAAGGCCAGTAAAACTCCGTAAAATAAGGGCTTGCGAGTCATTTGGAAAGCATACTCCAGGCCGGCATTTGTCGCATCTTCTGGGCAAAATCTCGGCCCAAATTTCGTCCCAGATATGCACAGAATTCGCCGGATTTGCAGTTGCATGCACAGCCTGCGCACTCCTAAAGTCCTTCTCAACTGATGACGACGCAGTTCGTCGGAGGTTGAGGTCCAAAGGCAAAGCCCCAGGGTCGATCGGCGGCGAAAGTCGACGGGAGGCAGCAAGGCCGAACCGGAGGATGCGACACCCGAAGAGAGTCGGAGGTCGGTTTCAATGATGGCGCGCCGGAAGGCAGCACGCCGACGCAAGTCGGAGCGCTGGTTGGAAGGAGCGCAGGAGAGCCGGTCGAAGATGAGAGTTGGAGGTTGAGTTCCAAGGCAGAGCCGGAGGGTCGGCCGCCGACGCAAGTCGGAGGGCCGGCAGGAAGGCGAGGCTGGAGAGCCGAGGCAGCCGGTGCAAGCCGGACGCGCCAAGCTCAAAGGCAGAGCGGGAGAGTTGGTCGGCGGCGCAAGCCGTTGGCCAGCCGGAACGCAAGGCTAAGGATGCAACGGGCCGGCGAGAGCCGGAGGTTGAGGTTCGAGGATGGCAGAGCCGGAGGGCCGGTCGCCGACGCAAGTCGGAGGACGGCAGCAAGGCAAGGCCCCACAGCGCAGCAGCCGGTGCGAGCCGGAGGCTGAGGCTCGAAGGGCAGAGTCCAGAAGGTCGGCAGCCCGACGCAAGTCGGAGGGTCGACCAGAAGGCAAGGCCGGAGAACGCAGCAGCCGATTAGAACCGCGAGATCTTCATAAGGAAACGCCAGAGCCCGCAAGGTCTCTGGCGTTTTCGTCTGCGCGGGCTACCATATCACTTTAACTGGATACCGCGCGAACACCTCATCGTGTGTGAGGATGGGGACCGACTCGTGGATGGCCTGCGCGATGAGCAGGCGATCAAAGGGGTCGCCATGGTGTGCTGGCAGAGCTTCAAGCTGTAGGATGTGCTCGTAGCGGATGGGCAGCAGCTCCATGCTGTAGGCATTCATCTCCTCGCGGATGTAGGCGACGGAGGAGCCGATGGTGTTCAGCTTGCCGGTCCTAATCTTGATAGCGATCTCCCACAGCGAGACGAGGGAGTAGACCAGTTCGTACTCGTCGGAGCGCAGGACTTGCTTCGCTCGGGCTGTGAGGCGGTGGTCGTGCAGGAGCGCCCAGAGGAAGGTGTGGGTGTCCACCAGCACCTTCATTTGGACTTCTTCGGAAGACGCGCATTCGGGCCGGGCTGAAAGTCGAGCAAGGGATCGTCCGCCTCAAAGAGCTTCTGGATTTCGAGGTCGGTCTCGGGCGAGAAGGCGTCGTCGGCCATCCATATCTTGCCGATGCCGGAGCCGAGCATGTGCTTGCGCGACTTGCGCACCGGCGGCGCCACCAGCACCAGCTTCACCGCCGGCTTGCCGTTGCGCGCGATGATCACCTCTTCCCCACTCTCCGCCGCCGCGATCAGCTTGGAGAGGTGCGTCTTCGCGTGATGAACGTTGACTTCCATAGCCTTATATTAGCTAATCTGGTTAGCTAAGGCAAGATCCCTGGCATCTTCGCCTGTGGGACTCGCTGAATCAGCACTCCCAGCTCAAGCGCAACGCGCGCCCACATCAGCGGGCAGCCTGTCGGGTTCGCCATATTCACCGCACAGCAGACTTGCGCGGCCGCCCACCCAACGCTCCATTCACCCGCGCCGCCGTCCGCTTGGGCAGGCTCCGCGACCTTCCCCCCGCCGCGCCCAGCCGCGCCGCCATCCACTTCCGCGACCCAAGGACGCCTTCGAGAATTCCCGGGACATAGAGGTCAGCGTCGAGTTTCGGAAAGTGGATTCCGAAACCTGAGGGAGAGATTTCGATCTCGCTTAGCTGCGCAGGAGTGGCGTTCTCCAGTCCCTGGGCGTCATGCGGAGAAAAGAAGATACCGATGCCGCTTGATAGCTGCACGATAATCCGCTTGGATTTCCGGTCGTAGTAAGCAGCGGTTGCCGCGGGGGTGCTTGCCTTCAGCGCCTTGGCCCTTGCGTTCGCTTCCCTGAATTCCTCGCTAGTGATTGGCATAAATCTCCTCCCAGAATACGCATAGCTCGGCGGCGTGCCGGTCCAGCGCGTCTGCTATTCGATTGAGTTCTCGCTTGCGAAAGCCATCGTTTCCCCGGAGGCTAACCGGGCCTTCGGGGCAATTCAGGTAGAAGACTGCCCAATTCTCCGGGCCAATGACATGCACATGTGCCGGTCGATGATCGTTCGGGTAAATAACTACGCGCAGATGCCCAATTCTCAGGATGGTCGGCACAGGAGGAGAATACCATATTCCTAAGCGCTTGGGTTATCTGGGCACCGACAGCAGCTTCCCGGTGCGAATGCCCATTTAGCCGCGTCATAAAATCCAGTTTGCAATTTGCGGTAGCAATGTTATGAGCTTCTGTTGGGTGGCCTTTGAGCAAGACAATTTATCGATTCGCTCGTCCTTCCATAGCAAGGCAATCCCCAACGACTCAACGTACTCGATAAGCCATTTGTTCGCTCCTTGGGGCTTGCGCTCAATTACTAAACATAACTGAGGCGCCTTTACTTCCCTTCGGTAGAGAAAGGCATATTCAAGTAGCTGGCTGACACCCCGCCTCACCTGGCTTCTCAGGGAAGTGACCGAACAGCTTTTCATCTCGAAGATGATGTTCTTATCGACGCCTCTTGCGAGGATGTCGATTAAGATCGTGTCATGCACTATCAGGCCGTCCGCATCACATATGTCGGCTGCCAACCTTTGCAGAAGATGATGCTGGGAATGAGCGCGCTCTAGAAGCGCAGGATTCGCTAAGATTTCCTTCCTGGTAAGCGTCGAAACCTTGGGCTGAGCTGCTCGGTCCCAGATTCTGATCCCGGTTGGATCGAAGGGACGACCTGCGGTAATCGCTTCGTAGATTGGGAGAGAGTCCGAGCCTTCGTCTGAAAGCCGTTCAGCCTTGAAGGCTATTATCTCCATCGGATCTAGATTTTAACAGGCCAAGAGCCCCGCTCTCTGCCAATAGGGCCTGTGGCGACTCCAGGAAGCGCTGTCGGGTGGCAAAGTCAGGGATATGCTGGCTTGCAATCTCTACGGCATCCGAGAACCACGTCGCAAGCTGTGGAAATTTTCTAAGGCGGAATGAGCTATCTATCAAGCCCACTTGAAAGAGAAAGCCTCGAAGATTTGTGTATGCCTTAGTGGTACCAGCATTCTCAAATTCTGGAAAATAGGCATTTTCCAACTGCAACGGGGCATCGGACCAAGAGCCATCGGATTGGGCAATATTATTGCAAATGAAAGAACGGCACCGGGCATCCCGCAACATGAATAGCAGGTACAACACCATTCGGACGCGTCCGGTTAGGGACCCCTCATCGTGAACTAAATTAATCAGTTTGTCGCGTCGGACGAGGGCCCCATCGATAAGCAGATATCTCTTCGCCGCGGTTGTAAAGATGCCATCGTCAATGCCAGGTAAGCCCCGCACGGCCGTCTCAGGCATGTCGACCGTAATCTGGCGCAAGAGATCGTAGTGCTTTTCGATATGGACGTTCTTGCTAAGTGAACCGTGTGAATCAGGCAGTGGACTCTTAGTGAACATAGCTCTCCGTGTATTCAAAGAGATTTGAACCTAGGTTGGCAGCATTCGATCAAACTCCGGCCAGAGGGGATCAGATTCATAACGGGAACCGACCGACAAACCTTAGGGTGCTGTCCAATTTTCCTAAAGGAGACGCGGTATGATTCACAGTATGATTATTGGGCCTGCCACCGAGTCAAACGACGCAATTGAAGACCTCAGGAGTTTTGTTGGTGGCCGCAGATTCGGGACCGTGCTAGCCGATCCGCCTTGGCAGTTCCAAAATCGTACGGGCAAGGTCGCCCCAGAGCACCGTCGCTTGTCGCGATACAGCACAATGACCTTACGACAGATCAAGGAACTTCCGGTCGCCCACGCTGCGGCGCCGGTCTGTCACCTCTATCTCTGGGTTCCTAACGCCCTCCTGCCTGAGGGGCTAGAAGTTATGAAGTCTTGGGGTTTTCATTACAAAAGCAACATCATCTGGCACAAGATCCGCAAAGATGGCGGCCCAGACGGTCGTGGGGTAGGGTTCTATTTCCGAAATGTCACGGAGATACTCCTTTTTGGGATCCGCGGCAAGAACGCAAGGACACTGGCCCCCGGAAGGAGGCAGGTGAACTTTATCGCAACTCGTAAGCGGGAGCATTCTCGAAAGCCAGACGAGCAATACGAGCTTATGGAATCGTGTAGTCCGGCTGAGCGCCTTGAACTGTTCGCCCGCGGCAACCGCGACGGCTGGGCTTCATGGGGAAATCAGGCTGAGGACTACACGCCAACATGGGCGACGTATAGCAATCACTCGCAAGTGGAGTCGTCCCTGTTTCCAAAGTTCATAAACTAGGCCGCATACACAAGCCGTACTTCGCCTCACCATTCAGCCCTCCATACCTTTGCCGCGGGACAATAAATAGGTCCCTCCGCTGCGGAATCACAAACAAACCGGCGGACTCCATTGAGTCCGCCCGTTCCGTTCGTTAAGGTGTTGCCTGTTTTCACGCGAAGCGTCGAGAACCGCACGAAGTGCCTACTCGGCGGCCATCTCTTCCTGTTCGCCTTCCATGCGCATGAGTTCGCGTTCGCGCTCTTCGGCTTCGATGGATGGGCCGTCAAAGAAATTCCACCTGGTACTTTTGGATGTCCTTGTCTACCGTGACCAGCGGAATCCCTTCCACTTGTGACTGGGCGATTAGCATCCGGTCGAATGGGTCGCGGTGGATGCGAGGCAGCTTCTGGAGAGCGATCAGGCGCTCGGGGCGTATGGGAAGGATGCGAATTCGGAACGAGTCGAGCTTTTCGACTATCGGAGCTATATCCGAACCGGGAACGTCGATCTTACCAAGTGCCGCCTTGATCGCGATCTCCCACAGGGTCGAGATGCCGACCAGAAGCGAGTTGGCCGGGTCGGCGAGCAGGACGCGCGTCTTCGCCTTGAGTTTCCCGGGTTCAAGCATGACCCAGAGGAGTGAGTGGGTGTCGAGCAGGAGCTTCACGCTTGGGGCTTGCCGGATGCAGTTTCGACGCCTTCAAACATGTCTGCGATCTGCTCGCCGGTTTCAGGCGAGTCCCAGTCGGGGGAGAGCAGTATCTTGCCCTTGAGCGAGCCGAAGAGTTCCGAACGCGGTCGTTCCGGGGTGCGCCATTGGTCTATGACAGCCTCATCGCCGGTCGAGTTCACAACCAGATGGATACCGGGCTTGCCAGGCCGCACTATTTCGACGACCTCTCCGCGATCGACAGCCGCCGAGACATCTTCGAAATGGGTCAGAGCGTACTGGGGACTCAGCTTCATGCATCGAGGTTAGTCCGCCCCGGTAACGCAGTCAATAAGCGAAAGAACGGGCGGACTCTATTGAGTCCGCCCGTTCAGTTCGTAAGGTGCTGCCTGTTTTCACGCGAAGCGTCGAGAACCGCACGAAGTGCCTACTCGGCGGCCATTTCTTCCTGTTCGCCTTCCATGCGCATCAGTTCGAGCTCGCGCTCTTCGGCTTCGATGGCGGACGCGACCTCTTGCTGGACCTGGGCTGCCGCCTCCTCCAGCTCTGGGGACAGCTGGACGTTGCGGTAGTACTCCATGCCCGTGCCGGCGGGGATCAGCCGCCCGACGATGACGTTCTCCTTCAGCCCGCGCAGCGTGTCGATCGAGCCGTTGATCGAGGCCTCGGTGAGCACGCGCGTGGTCTCCTGGAAGCTCGCCGCCGAGATGAAGCTGTCGGTAGAGAGCGACGCCTTGGTGATGCCCAGCAGCAGGCTGCGCCCGATGGCCGGCCGCCCGCCGTTCATCAGCACGCGCTGGTTCTCCTCGTTGAAGCGGAAGCGGTCGGTCTGCTGCTCCAGCAGGAAGTTGGTGTCGCCGATCTCCTCGATCTTCACCCAGCGCAGCATCTGGCGAACGATGGTCTCGATGTGCTTGTCCGAGATGGTGACGCCCTGCAGGCGGTAGACCTCCTGGATCTCGTTGACGAGGTACATCTGCAGCGCGCGCTCGCCGAGCACTTCCAGGATGTCGTGCGGGTTGCGCGGTCCATCGATCAGCGCATCGCCGGCGCGCAGCCGCTCGCCTTCCTGCACGTTGACGTAGACGCCGCGCGGAACGCTGTACTCCTCTTCCTGGCCGTTGTCCGCGGTGACGTAGACCTTGCGCTGGCCCTTGGAGACCTCGCCGAAGCGGATGACGCCATCGATCTTGCTGATGATCGCCGGGTCGCGCGGCTTGCGCGCCTCGAAGAGCTCGACCACGCGCGGCAGACCGCCGGTGATGTCCTTGGTGCGGGTGGTCTCGCGCGGGATCTTGGCCAGGATGTCGCCGGGGAAGAGCTCGTCGCCATCGGCGACCATGAGGTGGGCGCGCGAGGGCATGAGGTAGCGCTTGGTGACGCTGCCCGACTTGATGATGATGGCGGGCTGGCGCTTCTCGTCGGTGGAGTCGGCGACCACCAGGCGCGAAAGCCCGGTGACCTCGTCGACTTCTTCGTTGAGCGTGACGCCCTCCTGCAGGTCCTTGAACTGGACGGTGCCGGCGATCTCCGTGAGCAGCGAGAAGGTGTAGGGGTCCCACTCGCCGAGGATGGAGCCCTGGACGACAGCGGCGCCCTCTTCGACCTTCAGCTTCGCGCCGTAGACGATCGCGTAACGCTCCTTCTCGCGGCCCTTCTCGTCGACGATGGCGATGGAGCCGTTGCGGTTCATCGCGACCAGGTCGCCCGTCTTGGAGCGGACGGTGACCAGGTTGATGAAGCGCACGGTGCCGGCGTTCTTGGCCTCGAGATGCGAAGCGTCGGAGACGCGCGATGCGGTGCCGCCGATGTGGAAGGTACGCATGGTGAGCTGGGTGCCGGGCTCGCCGATGGACTGCGCGGCGATGACGCCGACCGCTTCGCCCATCTCCACCATCTTGCCGGAGCCGAGGTTGCGGCCGTAGCAGAGGATGCAGACGCCGCGCTTGGACTCGCAGGTGAGCACGGAGCGGATCTTGACGCGCTCAATGCCCGCGGCCTGCACCGCGGAGGCGAGGTCTTCGTCGATCTCCTGGTTGATGTCGACGATGGTCTTGCCCTCGTAGTCCTTCAGCTTCTCGAGCGAGACGCGGCCGATGATGCGGTCGCGCAGCGGCTCGATGGTCTCGCCGGCCTCGATGATCGGGGTGACGTAGATGCCTTCGACGGTGCCGCAGTCGTGGTGCGAGATGATGACGTCCTGCGCCACGTCGACCAGGCGCCGCGTGAGGTAGCCGGAGTCGGCGGTCTTGAGCGCGGTGTCGGCCAGTCCCTTGCGCGCGCCGTGGGTGGAGATGAAGTACTGCAGCACGGTGAGGCCCTTCACGGAAGTTCGCCGTGATGGGGGTCTCGATGATCTCGCCGCGAGGGCTTGGCCATCAGTCCGCGCATGCCGGAGAGCTGGCGGATCTGCTGCTTCGATCCGCGGGCGCCGGAGTCGGCCATGATGTAGATCGGGTTCATGGCGCCTTCCTTGTCGGCGCGCTTCATGTTGTTGAACATCTCATCGGCGACGCGCTCGGTGACTCCCGACCACATCTGGATGACCTTGTTGGAGCGCTCGCCGTTGGTGATGGCGCCGTCGAGGTACTGCTGCTGCATGGCGAGCACCTGCTTCTCGGCGTCGCCTACGAGGGTGTACTTGGAGTCCGGGATGACCATGTCGTCGAGGCCGACCGAGAGGCCGGACTTGGTGGCATAGCGGAAGCCGAGGTCCTTGATGTGGTCCAGCGTCTTGACCGTGACTTCGAGGCCGAGGTTGAGGTAGCAGTAGTTGACGAGCTGGCCGATGCCCTTCTTCTTGAGCAGGCCGTTGACGTAGGGCATGCCCTCGGGCAGCGAATCGTTGAGGATGGCGCGGCCGACGGTGGTGGAGATGAACTGCTTGTTGAACTCGACCGGCTCGGTGTGGTTCAGGTCCTGGTCGTCGTACGCGGTGGTCATGTCCAGCACGGGGCCGGTGTAGCGCAGGCGGATCGGCGTCAGCGTCTCCACCTGCCCGGCTTCGAGCGCCATGAAGACCTCTTCGATGTTGGCGAAGACGCGGCCCTCGCCCTTTGCGTTCACCTTGGCCTTGGTGAGGTAGTAGATGCCGAGCACGAGGTCCTGCGTGGGCACGGTGATGGGCTGTCCGCTCGCGGGCGAGAGGATGTTGTGCGAGGCGAGCATCAGGACCGAGGCCTCGATCTGGGCTTCTGGCGAGAGCGGGATGTGCACGGCCATCTGGTCGCCGTCGAAGTCCGCGTTGAAGGCGGTGCAGACCAGCGGATGGATCTTGATGGCCTTGCCTTCGACCAGCACCGGCTCAAACGCCTGGATGCCGAGACGGTGCAGCGTCGGGCGCGCGGTTGAGCAGGATGGGGTGGTCCTTGATGACCTCTTCGAGGATGTCCCAGACGATGGGCTCCTGCATCTCCACCATCTCTTTGGCCTGCTTGATGGTGGTGCAGTGGCCGGTCTGCTCCAGCCGGTGATAGATGAAGGGCTTGAAGAGCTCGAGCGCCATCTTCTTGGGCAGGCCGCACTGGTGCAGCTTGAGCTCCGGGCCGACGACGATGACCGAGCGGCCGGAGTAGTCGACGCGCTTGCCGAGCAGGTTCTGGCGGAAGCGGCCCTGCTTGCCCTTGAGGGTGTCGGAGAGCGACTTGAGCGGACGGTTGTTGGCGCCGCGCAGGACGCGGCCGCGGCGGCCGTTGTCGAACAGCGCGTCGACGGCCTCCTGCAACATGCGCTTCTCGTTGCGCACGATGACTTCAGGCGCGTGCAGGTCCATCAGCTTCTTCAGCCGGTTGTTGCGGTTGATGACGCGGCGGTAGAGGTCGTTGAGATCGGAGGTGGCGAAGCGGCCGCCATCGAGCGGCACCAGCGGGCGCAGCTCGGGCGGGATGACCGGGATCACGTCGAGGATCATCCACTGCGGCTTGTTGTCGGACTTGCGGAAGGCCTCGACGATCTTGAGGCGCTTGGAGTACTTGAGCTTCTTCTGCAGCGAGGTCTCGGTCTTCATGCGCTCGCGCAGCTCGATCGAAAGCTCGGTGATCTCGACGCGCTTGAGCAGCTCCTTGATGGCCTCGGCGCCCATCATGGCCTTGAAGCCGGAGGGGCGGTACTGCGCGTCGAGCTCGCGGAACTTGGTCTCGTCCTTGATGACCTCGCGCTCCTTCACAGGCGCGTCGCCTGGATCGACCACGACGTAGCTCTCGAAGTAGAGCACGGCCTCGAGCTCGCGCAGCGAGATGTCCAGCAGGTGGCCGATGCGCGAGGGCAGGCCCTTGAAGAACCAGACGTGCGAGCAGGGGCTAGGCCAGCTCGATGTGGCCGAGGCGCTCGCGGCGGACCTTCGAGAGGGTGACCTCGACGCCGCACTTGTCGCAGATGACGCCGCGGTGCTTCATGCGCTTGTACTTGCCGCAGAGGCACTCCCAGTCGGTGATGGGGCCAAAGATGCGCGCGCAGAACAGGCCATCGCGCTCCGGCTTGAAGGTGCGGTAGTTGATGGTCTCGGGCTTGGTGACCTCGCCATGCGACCAGGAGCGGATCTTCTCCGGGGAGGCGAGCTGGATCTTGATGGCGTCGAAGTCGACGATGGGACCGGTGAGTTCGAAGGGGCTGGAGCGGAACATAGTTTGCGTCTCCGTATGTTGCAGCGTGGCGGCTGCTGTTGCTAAATCTGTTCCGCGATGACTTTCGGCGCATCGCGATGCCGTTGGTTCTGGTGCTTGGTGTCGATTTCGATTGTGGTGTTACTTAGCTTCTAGCTCTTAGCCGTTAGTTTTTAGCTCCCGGCCTGTTGCAATTCCTTTGCTTCGCCTCTGCTGTTAGCTCCTGCAGGAATCAGCTCGGAGCCAACAGCTAGAGGCTAAAAGCTGTCTAATCGGCTGCGGCGATGCTGGGCAGCGGCACCTTTTTCTGGTCGGCGAGCTTGATCAGCTCGACGTCCAGGCAGAGCGATTGCAATTCGCGGATGAGCACGTTGAACGACTCCGGCACGCCGGGCTCGATCGCTGCCTCGCCCTTGACGATGGCCTCGTAGATCTTGGTGCGGCCGAAGACATCGTCGGACTTGGCGGTGAGCAGCTCCTGCAGGATGTAGGCCGCGCCATAGGCCTCGAGCGCCCAGACCTCCATCTCGCCGAAGCGCTGCCCGCCGAACTGCGCCTTGCCGCCCAGAGGCTGCTGAGTGATGAGCGAGTACGGCCCGATCGAACGCGCGTGGATCTTGTCGTCGACCAGATGCGACAGCTTGAGCATGTAGATGTAGCCGACCGTGACCGGCTGCTCGAACTCCTCGCCCGTCATGCCGTCGAACATCAGCGTCTTGCCCGAGCTGGGCAGGCCCGCAGCCTTCAGCAGCGCCTTGATCTCCGTCTCGCGCGCGCCGTCGAAGACCGCGGTGCCGAACCAGATGCCGCGCTTCATGCCCGCGGCGACGCGGATGGTCTGCTCGTCGTCGAGGTCCAGCAGCTGCTTGAGCGCGGCGGTGCCGGCGAAGCGCGCCTTGAAGAGCTCGCGGACCTCGCTGGCCTTGGTCATCTCTGCCGCGGCCGCCGCGATCTGCGCGCCCAGATTGTGCGCAGCCCAGCCAAGGTGCGTCTCGAGAATCTGCCCGACGTTCATACGCGAAGGCACGCCCAGCGGGTTGAGCACGATCTCGACCGGCGTTCCGTCGGGCAGGTAGGGCATGTCCTCCTCAGGCAGGATGCGCGCGATGACGCCCTTGTTGCCGTGGCGGCCGGCCATCTTGTCGCCGACCGAGAGCTTGCGCTTCATCGCGATGTAGACCTTCACCATCTTGATGACGCCGGGCGAGAGCTCGTCGCCCTTCTGCATCTTGCCGATCTTGTCGTTGGTGATCTTGCGCAGCACATCGATCTGCCGCGAGGTCATCTCCTCGATCTCGTCGATCTGCTCATTCACGCGCGGGTCCTTGTCCGCGTAGCGAATGCGCTTCAGGTTGCGCGTCGAGATCAGCTCGATCATGTCGCGGTCGAGCACGTCGCCCTTGCTGAGCAGCTTCTTGTTGGTGCGCTCGTCGTGCAGGTCGGCGAGAACTTCCTTCGCGCCCAGAATGGCTTCGAGACGCTTCAGCCGCTCGTCGGTCAAAATGCGGATCTCGTCGGCGAGGTTGCGCTCCAGCTTCTCAATCTGCTCCATCTCGATCTGCTTGGCGCGCTCGTCCTTCTCCTGTCCCTTGCGCGAGAAGATGCGCACGTCCACAATCGTGCCTTCAATGCCCGGAGGGCAGGTGAGGCTCGCGTCGCGCACATCGCCGGCCTTCTCGCCGAAGATCGCGCGCAGCAGCTTCTCTTCCGGAGTCAGCTGGGTCTCGCCCTTGGGCGTGACCTTGCCCACCAGAATGTCGTTGTGGCCGACCTTGGCCCCGATGCGGATGATGCCGCTCTCGTCGAGATCGCGCAGCGCGTGCTCGCTGACGTTGGGGATGTCGCGCGTGATCTCCTCCGGCCCCAGCTTGGTGTCGCGCGCCTCGATCTCAAACTCCTCAATGTGGATCGAGGTGTAGTAGTCCTCGCGCACCAGCTTCTCCGAGATCAGGATCGCGTCCTCGAAGTTGTATCCGCGCCACGGCATAAATGCGACCAGCACGTTGCGTCCCAGGCCCAGCTCGCCCTGCTCCGTGCACGGCCCGTCGGCGATGACCTGGCCCTTCACCACGCGGTCGCCATGGCGAACGATCGGCTTCTGGTTGATGCAGGTGTTCTGGTTGGACCGCTTGAACTTGGTCAGCTGATAGATGTCCGAGCCAACCTCGCGCGAGAGCTGCGTGGGGTGGTGCTCGCCTTCGACGCGCACAATGATGCGCTCCGAGTCGACCGAGTCCACGATGCCGTTGCGCTTGGCCAGGATGACGGCGCCGGAGTCGCGCGCGGTGACGCCCTCCATGCCGGTGCCGACGTACGGCGCTTCGGCGACCAGCAGCGGCACAGACTGCCGCTGCATGTTCGCGCCCATCAGCGCGCGGTTGGCGTCGTCATGCTCAAGGAACGGCACCAGCGACGCGGCCACCGAGACCAGCTGCTTGGGCGAGACGTCGACGTAGTCCACGTCCGCCTTGTTGACCAGCACGAAGTTGCCCTGCCGCCGCGCATCGACGATGTTCTGCACGATGTTCAGCTTCTCGTCCAGCTCAATGTTGGCCTGCGCGATGGTGTGCCGGTCTTCCTCCCACGCGGAGAGGTAGAAGCTGAACGGCTCCAGCTCCATGGTGCGCTTCTTGTCCTTCTTCAGCTGCGCGTTGATCTTGTTGGCCTCGGTGATCTCCAGATGGTCGCCCTGGCGGTGCGAGCTCTCGCCCGCGTTCGCGACCGCGACATAGTCGAGCACCTTGCCATCCTTCACGCGGCGGTAGGGCGACTCGATGAAGCCGTATTCATTGATGCGCGCAAAGCAGCTCAGCGAAGAGATGAGGCCGATGTTCGGGCCTTCCGGCGTCTCAATCGGGCAGATGCGGCCGTAGTGCGTCGGATGCACGTCGCGCACCTCGAAGCCCGCGCGCTCGCGCGACAGTCCGCCTGGCCCAAGCGCCGAGAGACGCCGCTTGTGCGTAATCTCGCACAGCGGGTTGGTCTGGTCCATGAACTGCGACAGCTGCGAGGAGCCGAAGAACTCGCGGATCGCCGCCATCACCGGCTTCGCGTTGATCAGGTCGTGCGGCATCGCCGTCGACATCTCCTGATACACGCTCATCTTCTCCTTGATCGCCCGCTCCATGCGCACCAGCCCGATGCGGAACTGGTTCTCCATCAGCTCGCCGACGGCGCGCACCCGGCGGTTGCCCAGATGGTCGATGTCGTCCACCACGCCAATGTTCTTGCGCAGCTTCAGCAGGTAACGAATCGTCCCGTAGAAGTCCTCGGGCGTCAGCGTGCGCTTGTCCAGGCCCGTGGCGTCCTGGTTCTCATACAGCTTGATGTTGAACTTCAGCCGGCCTACGCGCGAGAAGTCGTACTTGCGCGGGTCGAAGAACATGCCCTCAAACAGTGCGGACGCAGTGTCCAGCGTCGGCGGGTCGCCGGGACGCAGCTTGCGGTAGATCTCGATCAGCGCCTCTTCCGGCTTGCGCACCGAGTCGCGCCGCAGCGTGTTGGTAATAATGTTGCCCACATCGTCGCGCTCCGGAAAGAAGACCTCAATCGAGGTCACGCCGGACTGGATGATCTTGTGCAGCTTGTCGGCGGTGAGCTCCTGGTTGGCCTCATACAGCAGCTCGCCCGTCGTCAGGTCGACCACATCGGACGCAGTCATCGCGCCGTCGAACTCCGAGGTCTCGACCTCGACCGCTTCGATCTTGTGCGAGCGCAGCAGCTTCATCGAGTGCGCGGAGATCTTGCGCGTCGCCGGCGCCAGCTCCTCGCGCTTCACCGTGACCGCGTGCGCCGGACGCGTGCCCTGCAGGTTCGTCGGCGTGCCCTCCGGCGTCACCTTCCAGGTCAGCTTGCCGTCCTTAACGTTAGATCGTGTCGACCGTATAGAAGGTCTTGAGGATCTCCTCGTCCGTCCGTAGGCCCAGCGCCCGCAGGAAGATCGTGCCCAGGAACTTCCGCTTGCGGTCGATGCGCACATAAAGCGTGTTCTTCTGGTCGTACTCAAACTCCACCCAGCTCCCGCGGTACGGGATGATCTTGCCCAGGAAGTAGCTGCGGTTGTTGGCCGTCTCGAAGAAGACGCCCGGCGACCGGTGCAGCTGGCTCGACAATCACCCGCTCCGTCCCGTTCACGATGAACGTGCCGTTCTGGCTCATCAGCGGGATGTCGCCGAAGAAGACCTCCTGCTCCTTCATGTCGCGCAGGCTCTTCACCCCAGTCTCGGGGTCCTTGTCATAGATCTTCAGCCGGATCGTGACCTTCAGCGGCGCGGAGTAGGTCATGCCCCGCTCCTCGCACTCCGCCTGGTCGTACTTCAGCTGCAACCCCACAGGGTCGCCGCACTTGGTGCAGAAGTCCGGTGTGTTCTTGTTATAGGTGCCGCAGAAACTGCACAGCACATCGCCCGGATGGAACGGGTCGGTGATCACCATGTGGCCGCAGTTGATGCAGGCCGTGCGCAGGTGGTTCAGCCCCTTCAGGTAGCCGCACTTGCACTCCCAGTTGCCGATGGAGAAGTCGACAAACTCCAGCTCCGACACATTGCGGAAGTCCGTAATGGGAAACACCGACGTGAAGACCGACTGCAGGCCGTTGTCCTCGCGCTCCTGCGGCAGCTTGTCCATCTGCAGAAAGCGCTCATAGCTGCGCCGCTGCACTTCAATCAGGTTGGGAATCTGGATGCTGGTGGGAATCTTGGAAAAATCGAGGCGGCTGCGGATGGCGCGCATTTCGCTGGGCATTGTGCTTCTTCTCCTGAACTTCACTTCGAGGCCTTCGCAGGCCGCTGCCGGTCGCGTGGGGCGATCCGGTCGCGTTCGAAGGTGGAGAGCCCGCTCTGTGGACTCTCCGGGGTATTTCCTTGCGCCTTGTTCGGCCTCGCCGCCCTCGATGCGGTCTGGCGTGTGCGCCAATTTGCTGCTTACTGCTTCATGCCGTAACGCCATGCGAAACATTTCGCTTTCGCCCAGCGTCGGGAACTGCTATAAAGTGCGCGGGTGGAGATTTGCGGTGACCTCCACGGGGGACAGGCGAAGCCGTGCGCGAACGCACGGAAACGCGCTCAGAGGGACAGCACGTCCCTTGAGCGCAAAGACCGACTTGTGCACTGTTGCCCTATTCGAATGGATGCCTGCCACCCTTTGAAGCTTGTCCCGCTTCAAGGTTTTGCTGCCGCTACTGTTCCTGTGTCACCATGCATTCCGCCGCCAGAGTGCATGATGGCCGGCCCCGTAGCCCGCACATGCGGGATGGACCGGAGAAGTTGCCGTGGGGAAATCGAAGGTCGTGATTGTCCGGAAGCGCTGTCTGCCTACTAGCACACCAAGGCAGAGGCGGTTCTCCAACGAGAAGAATACCGCGTTCCGCCTTAACATGCAAGTTGCGCTGTTCCCAATTAGGTTACCAGGCTGATTCTACAAGGCCGAAATCCCGAAACCCGGCCCGCCAGGTGACCCGCCCGAGGCCGAACCTACTTGATTTCGACAGTCGCGATGCCTTCGAACTTCTTGGCGATGGTGGCCGCATCTTCCTTGGAGATGTTCTCCTTCAGAGGCTTGGGCGCGCCATCGACCAGGTCCTTGGCTTCCTTCAAGCCCAGGGCCGTGACTTCGCGCACAGCCTTGATGGTGGAGATCTTGTTCGCGCCGGCATCCTTCAGGATGACGGTGAACTCGGTCTTCTCTTCGGCCAGGCGCAGCCGCTGCCGCACCGCCGCCGCCCGCTGCCGGGGCGGCAACCGCTGCTGCCGCCGAGACGCCGAGACGGGCCTCAAGCTTCTTCACCAGCTCCGACGCCTCAAGAAGGCTCAAGCTGACGATCTGATCTTCCAACTGCTGAATGTCTGCCATTGTGATTTCTCCTAAATTCCTTCGTTCAAACTTTGTGCTGCCTGGTACCGATGTGTCTCCGAAGCTTACTGACCGCTTCGGCTGCCTCGCTCCTTCGGGTTTCCGTTGCGCCGGCGACCGCCCAGACTGGCGACCGCCAAGCGCACCCGAAGGGTTGAAGCGAAACTCTATGCGCCCTCTGCCGGCTCGGAGGCGGCGGCTTCGCCGCCTGCGATGCGGTCGGTTCTCCGGCTGCGCCGCGCCCGAAGGCTGCTCGCCTGCGGCCGGCTCTCCACATGCGCCGCCTCAACAACCGCTGCCGCTTCCGCCACCGGAGCTGCCTCAACCGGCGCGGCTGCCGCCGCAGCGCCGCAAACTTGCCCTTCTCGCACGCCTGATTGATGACCACCGCCAGGTCGCGTCCCGTGGCGTTGATGACCGTAACCAGCCGCTGCGCCGGCGACTGGATCAGGAAGAGCAGCTTCGAGAAGAGCTCTTCCTTGCCCGGCAGGGTGGCCAGCGCCGCAATCTCTTCGACCGTAATCACCTTGCCGTCGACGATGCCCAGCTTGAAGGTGAACTCCGCGTTGTCCTTCACCCAGGTCGACAGCGCCTTGGCCAGCGCCACCGGGTCGCCCGAGGTGTACGCAACCGACGAAACGCCCTTCAGCCCCTGCAGCGCCGCCTCGATCTTCGTGCCCTTCGCCGCGCGCGCGGCCAGCTTGTTCTTCACCACATGGTAGCTGCCGCCCGCCTCGCGCACCGTCTTGCGCAGGTCCATGTCCTTCGACGCGGTCAGCGCCGTGAACGTCCCGATAATCGCGGAGGTCGAGTGCTCCAGCTCGCTCGCGAGCGCCGTCACCTTCTCCGTCTTCTTTGCTCTGGTCAATGGCATATCAAATCCTACCTGGCTTCCAGCTAGCTCAGCTCCTAGCTCTCTCGCAAATGGGTTCGATCCTGCGCGTAAATTGCTGACTACGAACTGCCTTGCTCGCCAGCTCCATCACCGCCGAGTCCAGCTGAATCCCCGGCCCCATCGTCGAGCTCAGCGTAATCCCCTTCACATACTTGCCCTTGGCCGCCGAAGGCTTGGCCTTCAGCACCGAGCTAATCACCGTCATCGCGTTGTCGACCAGCTTCTGCGGATCGAACGAGAGCTTGCCGACCGGCACATGCACCAGCGCCGTCTTGTCCGTGCGGAACTCAACCTTACCCGCCTTGATCTCCTTGATCGCCGCCAACCACATCCGTGGTCACGGTGCCGGTCTTGGGATTCGGCATCAGGCCCTTCGGCCCCAGCACCTTGCCCAGCCGCCCCACCGACTTCATCATGTCCGGCGTCGCGATCAGCGCGTCGAAGGCGGTCCAGTTCTCCTTCTGGATCTTCTCCACCAGCTCTTCGCCGCCGGCAAACTCCGCGCCGGCAGCCTTGGCGTCGGCAATCTTGTCGCCCGAGGCGATCACCGCGACGATCTTGGACTTGCCCAGACCGTGCGGCAGAACTACCGTCCCGCGCACCATCTGGTCGGCGTGCTTGGGGTCGACGCCCAGGCGCAGCGTCAGATCGACGGTCTCGTCGAACTTCGCATACTTGGCCTTGATCAGCAGGGGGACCGCGTCGGTCAGGGTGTACGGGCGGGGCTCCACAAGCGCGCGCGCCTTCACCAGATTCTTCGAAAGCTTCCTTGCCATCGTTTCCTCGTCTCCCACCGCACGAACCTGGCAGCGCTGTTTCTCGCTGAACCCATCCGGAATTGCTTTTCTTCAACTTCTGGCTGGATGAGCCGTTCGGCCGTGGTGATCATGACTGGCCCCCGCACAAGGCGCAGGCACTCTTATGAGTATGCCGGAAAATGCGGTTTTCGTCAACATAACTAGGTGAATGGGCCACCTTGTGTATTCCAATCCGCGCGTCCGACCCCTGCGGTAGGTGATAGGCTATCGGCCTAGAGAGGGACACGAAGAATGAAGCGTCTGAGCGTGTCTACAGTTGCAGCCCTGACACTATTGTGTGGCTGCCAGCGTGACATTTCTGGGACGTATCTCGCCACGGACAAGGGTACAGTCTGTTGGCTGCAACTTGTCCGGACGCCCGATGACCACCTGACCGGACAGATGGCCTTCTCTACATTGGATACAGATGGCAAGGTGTCTCAGGACGCAGTTCCAATCGCTGGAGCCACCAACGGCGAGAACGTGACTATCTCCGTTAGTAGGTGGATGGGCTTGCAGACTGTCACGTTCGGCGGGACGTTTGAGGGCAACAAACTGACGCTTACAGGTGGCGGGCAAGCGTCGCCGACGGTTCTAGAGCGAGCGGACCTTAGTGACTACCAGAAACAGCTAGGCATGTTGAATGTGCGATCACAAGAGATCCTTGCGGCGACGGCTGCGGCTGATGCTCGGAGAAGAACGGACCTGGCCCAAAGGAATTTTGTCGATCAGGTCGACAGCCTCATAGCCCACATGGAGCGAATAGACGCGGCAGCAGACTTACACCTCAGCCGATTCCCCAATGTCGAAAAGCGCTATCAAGCCATCACCGCAAGGATAGGCGCATACGTCGAACGTGAGCGCCGGCTAGCCGGAGATCCGAACGCAGCGGTAGACCGATCCGGCCTCTACGTTGACGCCAACGAAGCTGCCCTCGATACCAATCAGTTGCACCTTGACGTGGAATCCCTGCGACAGGACTTCGATACGAACGCTAAGCCTGTAGCTGACAACGAGGCTACCTTCGAGAATGGATGCCGTAGCTTCCACGTCGAGATGAATGGCCTCACTTCACAGCAGGGACAGGCTCACAGTGCGGCTTGCGGTCGCCTGCTGGAGGCCGCACCTCTGTTCCAGCAAAAGTCCGGCGCGCTTGGAGCTGGGCTCGCACGTCTTGAGCAGGTATATGGTCAGGAGGAGAGTAAGCAACAGGCGCTACTTGAGACGGCGCAAAAGTTGGAATAGCTCTTCACCCATCACCGTTGCTCAGTCGTTCGGACCGTAGTCCCACTCTGCGGACGGGATACCTTGCAGCCGTTGTATCTCCTCTATGAGTCCGTCGCGTTGTTCTACAGGAACGCCGGATACAAGCTTCTTAGTGAGAGCTTGAGCCTTGCTCTGGCGTGACAAGAATCCAGCCTCGTTCTCCCCGAAAAGGATTCCGCCGGTTGCATTAATGAATTGTTCCTTAGCTCTTCCCATTGCGAGATGATGGCAGTCGTCTGGATTCGTGTCAAGGCAATAATTCCCTTGATTGACGAGGGTTTTCGCGTGGAATACGCGTCTATTTTTGACAGTTTTTTGAGTGGAAAATTTCAACGCTTGAAAATGAAGCCAGGGAAAAGTGGCCCGAAATCAGACGCGGTTTTTTGAGGCTGTTTTCTGAGGGACGTTTTTCGAGACCACCGCAGAGGGTACATATTGAGGGAGGGCATTTTCGAGAGAAGGTCTTACCCCCAAACCCTCGCCATCACCAATTCAAACCCCGCCACCGGCCCATCCCCACGCACTACCTCAGGGTCTTCGAGCACCTCAGCGGGCTTCCCTGCCCTGTAGACCGTCACGCGCCGCGGATCGCTCTCGATCAGCCAGGCCAGCGGGACAACGTTGGCGACCCATTGGTCCATCTTGCGCCGCAGGTAAGCAGGGTCGTCGAACACTGACATCAGTTCCACAATAAAATCCGGGGCCAGCCGGGGATAGCCGTGACGCTCCTCCTGACTCAGGTGCGCCAGGCGCTCCTTCAAGACCCACGAAATCGGTGAACCGCGCATCGACCCATCGGGCAAGAGATAACCGCAGCGCCCCAGCATCTCTCCGCGACCATCCGCCTCTGTCCAGTTCCCGAGATCGAGAATAATCTTCCCGCTTATATGACTCTCTATAGTCGCCAGGATCGGCTTGACATAGAGCGCCCCGTCCGGCTCGCGCTCGATCCAAACCACCTCGTTGCCTTCGCTGAGTCGAAGCAGCTCGTCATCCGTCAACGGCGTTTGGTACAGAAGCCGAACCGGCAGCGGCACATCGGTAATTGGAAGATTCATAGGCTGAGCTTACGCCCCGGTTCCAGCTTTCACGGTGGGCGATTATGATGCGAAGGCAAAGATAATGCAGATACGGGAAGGCGAATCGCGCGCCAACGCGCGACACGGCTCTGCGGCGGGATTGGAGTTTGGCAATGATCCAGAACTTAAGCGACGTGAAGACAGTCAACGACGCCTTCCTGCTGGTCAGCGGGCGCGGCGACCAAACAGTCTGGCAGTGGATGGACAAGGGCGGCGCATGGAAGCCCATCACCGCCACCGAAATCTACGGCCGCGTCCGCGCCCTCGCCGACCGCCTTCGCCGCCTGGGGCGTCGCCAAGGGCGACCGCGTCGCCCTCATCAGCGAGAACCGCTGGGAGTGGCCGGTCACGGACTTCGCCGTGCTGGCCCTCGGCGCCGTCGACGTGCCGCTCTATCCCACCCTCACGCCAGAGCAGACCGGCTACATGCTGCGCGACTCCGGCGCGAAGGTCGCCGTCGTCTCCACCCGCGCGCTCTACGACAAAGTCCGCGCCGCCGGCGAACTCCCCGCGCTGGAGCACCTCGTCGTCATGGACGAGATCGACGCCGTGGCAGAGGATACGCCGAGACCCCATTCGCCAGGTTCCGCGACCTCATCGCCGCCGCGTCCCAGCTGCAGTCGCGCGACGCCTGCGTTCGACGCCCGCGTCAGCGCCGCGCAGCCCGACGACCTCGCCACCATCATCTACACCTCCGGCACCACCGGCGAGCCCAAGGGCGTCATGCTCACCCACGGCAACCTGGCCTGCAACTTCGCCCTCTCCACCCGCCCCTTCGGTTTTGCGAAACAGACAGCTGCATCTCCTACCTGCCGCTCTCCCACGTCACCGCCCGGCACGAGGACTACGCCCTCATGATGCGACGGCGCCACCCTCGCCTACTGCCCCAAGATCGACCGACCTCGCCCCCGCCATGGCGGCGGTCCGCCCGACCATCTTCGTCGCCGTGCCTCGCGTCTACGAGAAAATCCGTCAGGGCATCGAGCGCAAGTCCGGCGCATCGCCCATGAAGAAGCGAATCTTCGCCTGGGCCCTGCGCGTCGGCAAGCGGCATCGCCAGAAGATTCTGGACGGCAAGCAGCCGTGGTCTCCGATCTGGAAGCTCGCCGACAAGCTCGTCTTCTCCAAAATTCGCGAGGCCTTCGGCGGCCGCGTCGGCACCTTCTTCTCCGGCGGCGCGCCCCTCGGCATGGACACCGCCGCTGGTTCGCCGACGCCGGCATTCGCATCTTCGAGGGCTTCGGCCTCACCGAAACCTCGCCCGTCGTCGCCCTCAACATCCCGCAGCCGGCACCGCATCGGCACCGTCGGGCCGGTCCTCTCCAACGTGCAGGTGCGCATCGCCGAAGATGGCGAGCTGGAGGTCAACGCGCCATCCGTCTTCAAGGGCTACTGGAACAAGCCGCGGAGACCGCCGACGTCCTTCACCCCCGACGGCTGGTTCCTCACCGGCGACATCGCCAAGCTGGAAGACGGCTTCCTCTCCATCACCGACCGCAAGAAGGAGCTGCTCAAGACCAGCGCCGGAAAATTCATCGCCCCGCAGCCCATCGAGAACAAGCTGAAATCGAACCTGCTGGTCGGCAACGCCGCGCTGGTGGGCGACAAGCACAAGTTCGCCAGCGTCCTGATCTCGCCCAACCTCGCCGCGCTGGGCGACTGGGCCAAAGCCAACGGCATCGCCGCCCCCGACCACGCAGCCCTGGTCAAGGACCCCAAAGTCCTGGCCGAGTACAAGCGCATCGTCGCAACCGTAAATGCAACCCTCGCGCCCTTCGAATACATCAAGCGCATCGCCGTCGTGCCGGACGAGTGGTCGGTCGAAACCGACGAGCTCACCCCCAGCATGAAGCTCAAGCGCCGCGTCGTCGAGAAGAAGTACGCCACCGAGATCGCCGACTTCTATAAGGATGAGGCCTCAACCAAGGACTAGAGCAGCACTGCGCTTCGTATGCGAACGCGCAGCATCAAATCACCATGACAATGCTTCAGCGGGCCGCAAAGATCGGCCGCAAATTCCAAAATCCCGTCCCCACACAAGTCGGCGGCCCGGGAATGATCTTCAAAATCCTTCCCAAACTCATCTTCAGCCGCGAGGAGCGCGTGCCGTAGCACCCGCTCGGCCCGTTCCACACCGACCCCTCCGCCTACCTCACCGCACCCGCCGAGCGGCCTGCGCATCACCTGGTTCGGCCACTCGTCCATGCTGCTGGAGATCGACGGCGTCCGCATCCTCATCGACCCCGTCTGGGACCAGCGCGCCTCGCCCCGCCAGTGGTTCGGCCCCAAGCGCTTCTTCGCCCCCACACTCGCGCTCGACGAACTACCGCCCCTCGACGCCGTGCTGCTCTCGCACGACCACTACGACCATCTCGGCGAAGGCACCATCCGCCAGCTCGCCGCACAGCGCCCCGAACTCCCCTGGATCACCTCACTCGGCGTCGGCGCGATCCTCCGCCAGTTCGGCGTACGCCGCCGGCCGCATCACCGAACTCGACTGGACCGAGTCCGCCACCATCGCAGGCCGAGGACGGCGCGGCCTGCCAGATCACCTCCCTGCCCGCGCGCCACTTCTCCGGACGCAGCCTCTCCAACCGCTTCGAGACCCTCTGGGCCTCCTTCGTCCTGCGCGGGCAGAAACACTGCCATCTACTTCGGCGCCGACTCCGGCTGGTGGGAGGGCTTCGCCGAGATCGGCGCGGCGCACGGCCCCTTCGACCTCACCATGCTGGAGATCGGCGCGTTCAACCAGCTGTGGCGCGCAGATCCACCTCGGCCCCGACAACGCCGCGCGTGCCTTCCGCGCGCTTGCGGCGCAGAGCCGGCCGCGACCCCGCCGGCCTCCTCATGCCCATCCACTGGGGTCTGTTCAACCTCGCCCTGCACGCCTGGCGCCAGCCCATCGAGCGCCTCACCGAGCTGGCCG
Source organism: uncultured Acidobacteriaceae bacterium (assembly GCA_963808025.1). Lineage (GTDB taxonomy): Bacteria > Acidobacteriota > Terriglobia > Terriglobales > Acidobacteriaceae > Edaphobacter. Next base: position 97,345 of record CAWEEI010000004.1, read on the forward strand.
ACGCGCAGAACTTCAAGCTCTGGTCGCCCCAGCCCGGCTCGCCCACCGAAGTCGTCCCCGGCATCGAGCTGCGCTCGGACTGGTGGCGAATGAGTAACGCAGCGACCACACTCTCGCCCCGCTCCGGTTGAGATATGATTTTCGATGGCGGTAAAGGTAAAAAGGAGTTTTGAATGCGTATTGGGATGTTGACCGGCGGCGGAGATTGCCCCGGGCTGAATGCCGTGATCCGCGCCGTTGTGCGCAAGGGCGTATTGCACTATCAGGATGAATTTATTGGCTTTATGGAGGGCTGGCGCGGCGTTCTGGACGACCGCACGATGCCTCTGAATCTCGACACCACCACCGGAATTCTGCAAAAGGGCGGGACCATCCTGCGCTCCTCCCGCACCAACGTGAAGAAGATCGAGGGCGGATTCGAGCGCTGCCTCGCGGTCCTCTCGCCAGCACAAACTCGACGCCCTCATCGCCATCGGCGGCGACGACACCCAATCCATCTCCGTCGAGCTCGCCAAGCGCGGCGTCAACTGCGTCGGCGTTCCCAAGACCATCGACAACGACCTCATGGGCACCGACGCCTGCTTCGGCTTCGACACCGCCGTCACCGTCGCCACCGAGGCCGTCGACCGCCTCCACTCCACCACCGAGGCCCACAGCCGCGTGCAGGTCGTCGAAGTCATGGGCCGCGACGCCGGCTGGATCGCCATCACCGCCGGCATCGCCGGCGGCGCCGACGTCACCCTCGTCCCCGAGCTCGAGATCGACATGGACGAAGTCGAGCGCCTCATCCGCGCCCGCTGGGAGAGCGGCAAGCGCTTCGCCATCGTCGTCGTCTCCGAGGGCGCAAAGCTGCCCTACGTCGCCGGCCAGGTCGCCGTCGGCGACAAGCTCGACGCCTTCGGCCACGTCCGCCTCAGCGGCATCGGCCAGATGCTCGCCGAGGAGATTGAGACGCCGCACCGGCTACGAGACCCGCAGCGTCAACCTCGGCCACACCCAGCGCGGCGGCACGCCCACCGCCAACGACCGCATGCTGGCCACGCGCTACGGCATCGCCGCCATCGACCTCGTCCACTCGGGCCGTTTCGGTCGCCTGGTCGTGCTGCGCGGCACCGGCATCGGCGACATCCCCATCGAGGACTCCATCGCCAAAACCCGCACCGTGGGCGAAGACCTCCTCAAGGTCATGCGCGATCTTCAACCATAGAGCAATGGCCGAAAAACTCGCCTCTGAGATAGGCCCGGACTTCAGTCCGGGCATAAACGGGTGCTATGCATGGCCCCCCCACCCCCCCACTCCGGTTGTACTGTCCGTGGCTAAGGTCTAGTCAGGACAGGGCTTCGAGTCTGACTTGAAGGCTACTTTCTCCGCCAGGATCGAAACGATTTGATTGCAAGAGCCCGGCCACCCAGCCGCTCTACTCTGTTCTCCCAAGTTCAATTATAGATGACGCGTCAAGGGGTCGCTACTGTCGACGGGAATCCTGCTTGACGCGGGAAGAGGCTCGTGCATACTTATGAAATAGGTCGAGATGCATGTCACCCGCCTTTTGGGGATTAGGCAATGGCTCGAGAGCGAAGCGGCTCTTGAGCCGTTTCTGTTTGTGAAACCAAAAGGAGAATGCCCGTGGAAAACCGCAAAGCAGAACTATACGTTAAGTTGGATGGTCAGAGAAGGCAGGCCATTGAAATGGCAGCAACAGCCCCGCCGCAAGTGGCCGATAAGCTCAGTGCCAACGCAAAGCTGATTCCCTCTACGAAAGATTTCGATTCGGATTTTGAGTGGCATTATCGGCTCGATGGAAATTGCAACTCGGCGTATCCGGATGCAGCAAAACTGATTGATGACATGAGACTGACAAGACAGGCGATACACAACCTGGAGTTTGAAGAGGAGCAATCTGGCCCTACGGACACCATGACTTGCTAGCTGAGTCGCAAAGTCGCAGATTTCAAAAAGAAAGGTGACGCAAAATGGAAATGGATTGCGAGCGTTGCACATTCCCCGTCCCGATAAAGATGGTCCCCAGCAGGTGTGGCACGATCGAGTACGATGCTCTTTGTCCACTTTGCGGGCTAGAGTTTTCTGGCGCTCTGACCTTCGCCGCGTCTTCTCCAGAGAAACTTCAAAACGGAGACCCGCCTGCGAGGGCGCGTACGGAAGGGGCAGCCATCACCCAAAGATGAGTGGGCCCGGCCGCTAATGGACAATTCCTCTTGAAGCGGCGGCCTGAGCTTTCCGCCACGCTGGAATGTCGTTGAAATTCCAGCGTTCAACATCAACGCATTGGACCTCGGCCAGCGGAAACCAATTCAGTGCTTTGAGGCAAAGCGCGGATGTCGTCGCGCTCAGGCTCAAGCAGAAGCTGATTACTGCCTCGTATTCGTGGCACAATGCCTGGATTTGGATATCGTCCCGTCCCGGGTTAATTCGAATGCTTGTGCCATCCGTCTCCCAAAACGATAGGAGGGAGAAGGTGGTCGGGTGACAGATTCCGCAAAGATGGTCATAAAGCAGCCTGAACGCCTCCCGCTCTTCCTCCGGTAAGCCAATGGCGTTTCGGTAATCCTTAGGCTCAAGGGCTATGTGGCTTGACGGAGCCGACTCCCGCTGCTCCTTACCGACCTTCCGGGCGTATACGAAATGTATAAGACGCTCTTCAAACTCCGGATTGATAAACACCGCATCTGCTAGCCGACCGGTGAGGGCAGATTCAATCCTTGTTCGGTCTTGGGCGAGGGTCTCTGCCACGAAGCCTAACGAGTACCAAGCGTCCTGCGATGCTTCCAGTAGTCCTCGCAAGCTCGCGGAGAAAGCTAAGAGGTTCGCGGGAGTGTTGAAGGCGCGAATGCAGGCGGACTGCCACCGTTGGTGTCTCATTATGTTCAGTGCAGCCGCCCAATAAACTCGAAAAAGTATCTCTCTCCAGTAGATCTGATTCATCTGGGAAACGCCTTTGAGCGCTTGAAATTCCCCTACATCCATAAACTCGAATTGCTTTCCGTTGAACCCCTTTGACAAGTCTTCACAGAGATGCGCTGCGACAGCGCCCATTGTCCCGAACAGAATGGCATCGTCCGGGTGGGCCTTCTCGATTTCATCGATCGATTCTTTCATCTCCATCTCTGCGTACTCCTCTGAAATGCGGGTTCTACAAATCGCTTTGCTATCTTAACCCTAGCTAAAGCCCCAGCAGCCGCCCTTGTGTATCAATCAGTTACTAGCTTGCCCGCTCATGCCCCGGAAGGGTCAGACCAAATCCCTGTTGCCCACCCGCCCGTTTCCCGATACAAAGGTGGTTCCGGGTATTCTGCTGGGCGGCTGCGGTTCTCCTGCGGTTGCGCTGGGGATTTGACCGGCTATCTTTGGCTTTCTCAGGGAGCGTCTTCCATGGCGGGTGCAGTCGAGCAGATGTTGCGCGAAGTATTGGACATTCGCCAGGCAGCCGAGTACCTGGGCATCAGTGGGGACACGCTCTACCGCTACGCCGCCGAGGGCTTCATCCCCGCGTTCAAACTCGGCAACCGCTGGCGCTTCAAGCGCAGCCTCCTCGACGCCTGGATGGTCCGTATGAGCGGTGCCAAAGCCCCCTCCAACGTCGCCGTCATGCCCCGCCAAAAGAAGCCCGTAGGCCGCGCAAGGTAAAGCAGTTGCAGGTTGTCAGTTGCCGGTTGCCGGTTGCCGGTTGCCGGTTGCAGGCACCGTAGCCCAGCGGTCGCAACTGACAACCTGCAACCTGCAACCGTCAACTTCTTTGCAGCGTCAGCAGCGTCACCTCCGGCGGGCTGTTCAACCGCAACGGCAGGCCCGTCGTCCCGATGCCCCGGTTGACATACAGCTGCATCCGCTCGAAGCGGAACAGCCCCTCAACGTACTTCTTGCCCCCGGACGGCAAGACAATCGCGCCCAAGGAACGGCAGGCGCACCTGCCCGCCGTGCGTGTGCCCGGCGATCATCAAGTCCACCAGCCTCCCGCGCGGGTGTTGCAGAACAGTGTCCGCATAGTCCGGCCCGTGCGACATCAGCACCACAGGCCCGTCGGGCCGCTCCGGAATCGCCGTTTCCAGATTTGGCACATGCGTGACCGGGTCGTGGATCCCCGCCAGCCACAGCCGCTCGCCCCCGCGCTCGATCGGGACGTTCTGGTTTACCAGCAGCGGAATATCGACCGCCGCCAGTATCGGCCGAATCGTCGGCGCGCCCAGCACCGAATCGTGGTTGCCCATCACCGCGAACCGCTGCGCGCAAACAATGTGGCTCAGCTGCTCCGCGCAGCGCTCCATCGCGCCCATGGCGAAGCCCCGGCCAAGCGGGTTAAAGCTGACAAAGTCGCCGGTCAGCGCGACCAGATCGGGCGCAAGCGCATTCACCTCGCCGATCACCCGCGCCACAAATGATGGCTCGCTGTAGTCGTCGTAGTGGATGTCAGAGATCTGGACGATGCGAAAGTTCTCGAAGGCCGCCGGCAGATTGTCGATCGCAATCGGGCGAGTCACCACGCTGATCTCGTGCCGCGCAATCTCGCCCGAGTAAAGCGCCATCCCCGCCGCCACAGCGCCCGACCCCAGCAGAAACCCACGCCGCGTAACGTTGGTCTTCCCCTCTACCTGCACTGTAGACGGTGGATCGGCCAGCCTTCCAGTCATAGTCCATGATAACGGGTCAGAAACAGCACGTCAGGCATTCCGCACACTCCAAGGTATGATCGACTTCATTCCCATGCCCGGCACCTTCAGCTCCGCGTTGCACGCCGCCCAGGCGCGGTTCATGCGCCTCATCCGTCGCCGCTTCTTCCTGCTTTTTCTCTTTCTCCTCGCCTCCATCGTTCTATACCCATATGCCGAAAGCTCCGGCCCCGGCTACTATGCCTTTCGCATTCTGGTGGGCAGCGTCATTCTTCTCACGGTCTACGCCGTCACCTACAGCCGCGGCCTGTTTTTTCTGGTGATCGCGCTCGCAATACCCTCCATCCTCCAGCACGTCCTCATCCATCCCAACGACTCCGGCATCATCCCCATCCTCAGCCGTATCATCTCGCTTGCCTTTTATGTTGTGGTCATCTCCATCATCTTTCGCCACGTCTTTGAAAACGAAAAGCCCGACACCGAGTCCATCTTTGGCGCGCTCTGTATCTATCTCCTCATCGGCTTCGCCTTCTCCAGCGCCTATGTGGTGATCGTCAGCCTGCGGCCGCACGCCTTTTACCTCGCCCCAACCGCAAACCCGCACACCATCCCCGACCGCTTCGACTTCATCTACTTCAGCTTCGGCACACTGACTGAAGTTGGCGCCCCCGGCATCACCGCCGTCGCCCCCATCGCCCGCTCCCTCTCGCTCCTGGAGTCCATCACCGGCATCCTCTACCTCGCGATTCTTATCTCCCGCCTCATGGGGACCTACCACGCGGTCACCTTGGCTCCCCTGGCAACAAAACATGAGAGCGCCGACAAACCTGCGCTTGAATGACGATATGCGCGGCAGTTGAAGCAGACCTTCTACATCGACCCCGCCGGCATCGCCTTCCCGTCTCCCATCGCCATGTCCCCCATCGCATGCTTGGCCTTCTGCTTGTTCTCGATCATGGCAAACATCGTCTTCATGTTGCACGCCAGCTTGCGCGCCGCAGCCATGTTCCCTGCAGAGACCGTCCCGCTGTAGCAGTTCATGGACGCGTACTTCGTGGTCACGCCAATCGGCAGCACATAGTGGTACGCGCCCGCGGGAAACTCCGGCGTCGCGCTGGTAATGCCGTTGCACGCGTCCAGCTGCGACACGTTAATGACTGCGCCGTTGATGTCGCGCCCGCCATAGATCGGGAACCCATCCAGCGCGATGCCGATAATGTGCGATGGCCCGGTCGGGGTATCGACCTGCGAGGCGACGCAGCTCGGGACGCCATGTGCATGCCACGTCATTCCGTTCGAGTGCGAGTCGCACTGGTCGAGGAAGTACGCCGTCTGCTGGACGCCCGCGCCATCGGTAAAGGTGTACGACGCATTGTCCGCGACCGCCGCCGTCGTCGCGTCCATCTCAAACGAATTGAACATCGCCGTTCCCGAGATGAGATATCCAATCGCCCCCAAACTGGTCGCCGTAGTGGAACTGGCCAGCGCAGGGCAGATATTGATCGTCGCCGACGAGCCCTCGAGCGACGGCGCAATCATGCTCGCGTAGGAGATCACCCCCAGCGCGGTATTCGTGACCGAAGTATGCGCCACCACCGTCTGGCCATTGCCCACCGGCGCAAGGTAATACGCGTTCGGCGTGTAATCCGGCTTACCGCTGGTCTTCAGGGTCATCTCGCAGCTGCTGGGAAAACTCACCGTCACCGTCGAACCCCAGGAAGTCATCGCCTTGTAGACCGCGGTGTATGCGTTGGGCGTGCCCGTTGAGGATGTGGAAGACGACGAGGACGAACTGCTGCTCCCGCATCCCAGCACCATCGCCGTCACTGCCGCATAAACCATCATCCGCCGACCCGTAACCACTCCCGCTCTTACCCTTGTATTCATTCGCCCATCCTCCGTCCTGCACTGACTCGTTCACGCGCCCTGACCTGGCGTCGCATATGAGATCACTGCGCAATGACGTGGATTCGCTACCCACGGATTACATGCTGAGCCAAAAAAGGCCGTCATTCTGGCGCAGCCAGAATCCCCGTATTGGACTTTGCACTCGCTCTTAATTTAAGCGAATCTACCCCAGCTCCGGCCTTATCAAATATCGGCTCTCCCGCAGATGCCGATGCAGGTTCGCCAGATGGAAGATATATTGGCTGAACCCCTTCGCCATCATCTTCATCGTCTTCGCCCGCTTGCCCACCGCCGCCATCAGATAGCACTCTCTCCCCATCGTCGAAAAAAACTCGATGTTGTGCCGGCCCTTATTCTGGTCTTGAAAAAATCCTGCGTAGAGCAGTATGTGCGCGCCTGCCGACTCCATCCACAGCGGGTTATTGGCGCTGGTCAGCTGCCGCATCATCAACTCGGCAATCTGGGTCAGGTCCGCAAACTGCCGGAACTCCTGTTCGCCAGGGCTGTACTCCGGAGAGAGGACCTCCATCCGGTCCATCGACTGCAGGCAGAAATGGCCCAGCACACTGGCCAGATAAACCCCGGTCGAATCGCAAATCTGCGACCACCGGTCGCTTCCCATCGCATCGTGGAGATGCGAAGCCCAGAAGTTCAGCGCACGTTCCTCAGTGACGCCATACAGGTCCTCAAAATCTTGAGTCGATTGCATGTCTGCACCCCCGGCCCTGGGATCTATAGAACGCTATGGCCTATTGTCGCGCGGTTCCTCTTCACATGGAACTGTTTTATTCATCCAACGCATCGAACTGGCCACCTTTTCGCTACAACTTTGGGTCAAGACCGCGATGTCTTCGTTTCCTCAAATCCATCGCGATAGCGATTCTTCCGCATCGAGAGTCCTGCCGGTAATATTGAGCGCAATGCACATTAACGACATCTTCGCGTCCGACCAGACCACCGTCTCCTTCGAGTTCTTTCCCCCCAAGACAGCGGCCGACTCCGAGGCGCTCTACGTCAACATCGCGGAACTCGAAGCGCTGCAGCCCTCCTTCGTCTCCGTGACCTACGGAGCAGGCGGCTCCACGCGCCAGCTCACCCACGATCTGGTCCTGCGCCTCAAGCAGACCACCACCCTCGACCCCATCCCCCACCTCACCTGCATCGGCCACACCGACCGAGAGATCGAAGACATCCTCACCAAGTACGCGCAGGCCGGCGTCAGCAACACCCTCGCCCTCGGCGGCGATCCTCCCCGCGGCGTCGAGAACTACGACCGCAGCGCCGACGCCTTCCACCACGCCGCCGACCTCGTCCGCTTCATCCGCCGCTTCAACGAGAGTGGCGTGCATCCCGACCGGCGCGGATTTGGCATCGGCGTCGCCGGCTTCCCCGAGGGCCATCCCGCCACCCCCAACCGCCTCGAAGAGATGGACTACCTCAAGGCCAAGGTCGATGCCGGAGCCGACTACATCTGCACCCAGCTCTTCTTCGACAACCGCGACTTCTTCGACTTCTCCGAGCGCTGTGAACTGGCCGGCATCCGCGTCCCCATCGTCGCCGGTATCATGCCCATCACCTCGCTCGCCGGCATGAAGCGCATGGCGCAGCTCGCCCTCGGCGCGCGCGTCCCCGCCAAACTCCTGCGCGCCCTCCACCGCGCCGCCGATGACCCCGAGGCCGTCAAGCGCGTCGGCGTCCACTGGGCCACCGAGCAGTGCCGCGACCTGCTGGACAACCGCGCCCGCGGCATCCACTTCTACACCCTCAACAAATCCGACGCCACCCGCCAGATCTACCAGAGCCTCGGCCTCCGCGACAGCGTTGCCCTCCGCGGCAGCTCCCGTTAAAAGCAATATCCAGCTCCGCATCGCCGCTTCCATCGCCACAATCGCATTTTTTCCCGCCCTAGCCGCGTCCATTCGCGCCATCGAAGCGTCCACACAATGATCCGCTTCGAAAGGCTCTGTCATGACCAAGGCAACTCTCCTCCGTACGTCCCAGTTTCTTGGGCTGCATCTCGGGCTCGCAATCGCCCTCACATCTGTCGCCGCAGCCCAGCCCGCCAGCAAGCCCGCCGCCCATCCCCTCCCCAAAGTCGCCAAGGTTTCCGTCAACGCCCCCGTCACCCTCACCGACAACGGCGACAGCTGGACCCTCGATAACGGCATCGTCAAGCTTACGATCCTGAAGAAGAATGGCAATCCAAAGTCGCTGGTCTACAACGGCGTCGAGATCCTCACCCACGGCCCCACCTACTGGGAACAGACGCCCTCCGGCACCGTCACCGCCTCGGTCACCATCGACCCCGCAACCAACGGCGGCGAACGCGCCGAGGTCTCCGTCAAAGGCGTCAACCCCGGCAATCCCAACGCCCCCAGCCCCGCCGGCGGCCCGCAGCCCGGGCTGCGCACACAACAAGGCCCCGGCGGCCCAGCAGGCGCACGCCCCGGCCCCGGACTCGGCGGCCCGCGCGGCGGCGGCATGGACATCGAGACCCGCTACACCCTCGAGCGCGGCACCAGCGGCTTCTACACCTACGCCCAGTACACCCACCACGCCAGCTACCCTCGCGCCGGCGAGGGCGAGAGCCGCTTCATCCTCCAGGACATGAACCCCACCTTCGACTGGCGGTCGGTCGACAAGGACCGCAACCAACTCGAAAGCAACGCGCCCGAGGAGCTCACCGTCCACGCCAAGGAGCAGGCCCTCTTCACCACCGGCCTCTACAAAAATTCCATCGAGCACAAGTACAGCTACAACGCCCCGATGTACAAGCTGCAGGCCTGGGGATGGTCCTCCACCAAGGACCACATGGGCGTCTACTTCATCAACCCGTCCAACGAATACATCGTCGGCGGCCCCGAGCGCCTAGACCTGATCGACCACTTCTCCGCGCCCGGCTCGGGCACATACCTGCCCATCATCCTCGACTACTGGACCTCCGGCCACTACGCCGGGGGCGCCAACAACAGCATCCCCGCCGGCGAGGAGTGGACGCACGTCGTCGGCCCTATCTTCATCTACCTCAACCGGCTGGCCGACCCGAAGGACCCGACGCCAGCGGAGATCGACAAGCTGCACGCCACCTACGGCAGCGGCATGCCCGCCGTTCCCGCAGTCTGGCATGACAACGCCATCGCCCTCTGGGAGGACGCCGTCGCCAAATCCAAAGAGGTCAAGGCTGCGTGGCCCTACAGCTGGGTCACGGGCATGGACTACCCATACAAGGACGGACGCGGCACCGTCACCGGTCAGCTCGCCCTCGACGACCCGCAGGCCGCCAGCAAGCGGCTCCCCAACCTCAACGTCGGCCTCACCTATGCAAACTACCTCGGCAATGCCACCGGGCGCGCAGGTACCGGCAACATCGTCACCTGGCCCCACGACGGCGACCACTACCAGTTCTGGACCGTCGGGACAGCCGATGGCCGCTTCACCATCCCCAACGTCCGCCCCGGCACCTACACCCTGCGCGCCTTCGCCGACGGCGTCCTCGGCGAATACGACCGCACCGCCCAGGTCACCGTCGAAGCCGGCAAGACCGTCAATCTCGGCAAACTCGACTGGCAGCCCGTCCGCTACGGCAAGCAGATTTGGGAGATCGGCTATCCCGACCGCACCGGCGACAAGTTCTTCAAGGGCGACGGCGACAACTACTGGCTCTGGGGCTGGGGCCTCCGCTACGCCGGCCTCTTCCCCAACGACATCACCTACACCATCGGCAAGAGCGACTACCACAAGGACTGGTTCTTCCAGGAAGTCCCCCACTCCACCACCACCGCCTGGCTGAATCCCGATGCGAAGGACCCCTACAACCAGCGCTTCGGCTGGGTCGCCATCCCGCCCACCAACAAAGACCCCTGGTCCGAGTGGGGCCAGGGCCGCGCCACCACCTGGACCGTAAAGTTCAACATGCCCAAGTCCACGCAGGGCACGGCTTTCTTGCGCATCGCGCTCGCCGGCGCCGACGGCGGCAACGGCACCACACCCAGCGCCCCCGGCGCGCTGGCCATCGGCGTCAACGGAGAAACGGTCGGCGCAATCCATCCAGTCGCCACCAACGCCCTGCGCTACAACACCGATAAGGGCGTCTGGTACCAATACATCCAGAAGTTCGACGCCTCCCTCCTCAAGCCCGGCGAGAACCAGATGACCTTCACCGTTCCCGCCGGTGACGTCACCACCGGCGTTGTGTGGGATTACTTGCGCCTCGAACTCAACGACGGCAGCAAGCCCTACCCCACCCCGCCCGACAATCAACGGCCCGACTATCCAACCGTGCCCTGAGCCAGGTCATCGCACAGACAGTCTTGAGCAGAGTTCCCATTGCTATAGAGTTTTGCGGTCAAGGGCCAAAGGCCCGTTACATACCAGCCTAGGCCGAATCGGGGTCCCCGGCGGGCGCATTTGCCCGCCGGGGTGAGAAGGCCTAGGTAGTCGGACAACAGAAAACGCAAGGGCTGTAAGCCCGGCACAAAGCCTTACAACACACCATCGAGGAATCCGCTCTAGCCGTGCGTTGGATACAGCGACGCAACCGGCGCATGGGTCGCACCTTCGGCGAAGCAGGCGATAGAATCAATCGGATGAGCACAACCCTCCGGAAGAAGAGAGCAGCAGATGCCGCGGCAGCCGCCGGCGTCGACGCCCTCCTCGTCACCCACCTCCCCGACGTCCGCTACCTCTGCGGCTTCACCGGCTCCAGCGCCGCGCTCATCCTCACCAACGGCGTCCACCGCCGCGCCGTCCTCTTCACCGACGGCCGCTACACCGCGCAGGCCCGCGCCGAAGCCGCCGGCACTCGCGTCGTCATCGCGCCCAAACCCATGCAGGCCGCGTGCGAGTGGCTCCTCAAGTCCCGCGTCAAACGCTGCGGCTTCGACGCCGCGCAGACCACCGTCGCCTCTCTCTCCGCGATGCGCAAGGCCATCGCCGGGGCCGCGAAAACCTCCAAATCAAAGTCCTCCAAACCGAAGCTCGTCGCGGTCAGTCCCCTCGTCGCCCGCCTGCGCGAGATCAAGGACACCGAAGAGATTCAACGGATGCGCGCCGCCGCCGCCATGGGCTGCACGCTCTTCGACCGCATGTTGGCCTTCATGCAACCCGGCATGACCGAGATGGCCGTCGCCGCAGAGCTGGAACACGCCGCCCGCCTCGCCGGGGCCGAGGGCATGTCCTTCCAGACCATCGTCGCCAGCGGCATCCGCAGCTCCATGCCTCACGGCCACGCCAGCTCCGCCAAGCTCCCCCGCCGCGGCTTCGTCACCCTCGACTTCGGCGTCGTCCTCGAAGGCTACTGCTCGGACATGACCCGCACCATCCACCTCGGCCCCTCATCCGCCGCCGAGCGCCACGCCTACGACGCCGTTCTCGAAGCCCAGGAGGCGGGCGTGGCCGCGGTGCGCGCGGGCGTCAGCGTGGGCGATGTGGACGAGGCCGCCCGCTCCGTCCTGCGCCGTGCCAAGCTCGACAAGTGGTTCACCCACTCCACCGGCCACGGCGTCGGTCTCGAGATCCACGAGGCCCCACGCCTCGCCGCCAAGGCCACCGAGAAGCTCGAAGCCGGAATGGTGGTTACAATTGAACCCGGCGTATATTTGCCGGGCAAGTTCGGCCTGCGCATCGAAGATACCGTGGTCGTCACGCGCACAGGCTGCGAGATTCTTACGCCAAGCACCAAGGCGTGGATCGAGTTATAGACAGTTACAGGGGACCGTTAGTATGCGCCATAGCGGCGCGGGAAGAGTTGGGATGGACGAGAACAAGTTGGACGAATTGCGCGAGCTGGTCGATTTCCTGAAAGAGAATGGGATCGCCGAGTTCGATATGGAGCGCGCCGGCCTTAAAGTGCGCATCAAATTTGCCGGCGCAGCGGGCGCCAGCCTCGCCGATATTGCCTTGGCGCGCCAGACGGTCGCAGGCGGTGGTGAGCACATCCCCAGCCTCAACCGGACGGCCACACCGCCCCCCGCGGGCACGGCTGCCGCCGAGCCGGAGGAGAAGCTCCACGAGGTCAAGTCCCCCATCGTCGGCACCTTCTACGATTCACCCTCCCCGGGCGCGTCCGCGTTTGTGAAGCCCGGAGACATCGTCGAGGTGGGCCAGGTGCTCTGCATCGTCGAAGCCATGAAGCTGATGAACGAAATCGAGAGCGACGTCGCCGGCGAAGTCGTCCGCCGCATCGCCACCAGCGGCCAGCCGGTCGAGTACGGCCAACCCCTCTTCGCCATCCGCGCGCGCGAGGAACGCCGCAAGACGCCCGCGGATCCCAAATAGAAAGTTTGCCAGGCATGTTTCGTAAAGTTCTCATCGCAAATCGAGGCGAGATCGCCCTCCGCGTCATCTCCGCATGTCGCGAGATGGGCATCCGCACCGTCGCCATCTACTCCGAAGCCGACCGCCACTCCCTCCACGTCAAGTTCGCCGACGAGGCAATCTGCATCGGCCCGCCGCGCTCGGCCGAAAGCTACCTCAACGTCCCCGCCGTCATCTCCGCCGCCGAGATCGCCGATGTCGACGCCATCCATCCCGGCTACGGCCTGCTCAGTGAGAACGCCAACTTCGCCGAAGTCTGCCGCGCCTCCAACATCAAATTCATCGGGCCGCAGCCCGAGGTCACCCGCCTGATGGGCGAAAAATCCACCGCCCGCCAGACCATGAAGAAGGCCAAAGTCCCCATCCTGCCCGGCTCCGACGGCGTCATCGAAAACGAAGGCAGCGCGCTCGAATGGGCCAAGTCCGTCGGCTACCCCGTCATCCTCAAGGCTGTCGCCGGCGGCGGCGGCCGCGGCATGCGCATCGTCCGCACCCCCGCCGAGCTGCCCGGCCTCTTCCAGCAGGCCTCCAGCGAGGCCGCGGGCGCCTTCGGCAACGGCGACCTCTACATGGAGAAATTTATCGAGCGCCCCCGCCACATCGAGTTTCAGGTCCTCGCCGACGAGCACGGCAACGTCCTCTCCCTCGGCGAGCGCGAGTGCTCCATCCAGCGCCGCCACCAGAAGCTCATCGAAGAGGCGCCCAGCCTCATGGTCTCGCCCAAACTGCGCGCCGACCTCGGCCAGACCATCCAGCGCTGCCTCAAAGACATCGGCTACTGGAACGCAGGCACCATCGAGTTCCTCATGGACGAGGACGGCAAGATCTACTTCATCGAGATGAACACGCGCATCCAGGTCGAACATTGTGTAACCGAAATGGTCACAGGAATCGACCTCGTCAAGGCCCAGCTCCGCATCGCCGCCGGAGAAAAGCTCTCCGACATCGTGCCCGGCCCGGTCGCCATCCGCGGCCATGCTATCGAGTGCCGTATCAACGCCGAGCACCCGGAAAAATTCACGCCCTCCGCCGGCAAGATCACCGCCTTCAACCTCCCCGGCGGCAACGGCGTCCGCGTCGACACCGCACAGTATGCCGAGGGCGTCGTCCCGCCCTACTACGACTCCCTCATCGCCAAGCTTATCTGCCACGGCAAAGACCGCACCGAATCCATGAACAAGATGCAGCGGGCGTTATCGCAGTTCGTCGTGCAGGGAATCCACACCACCATCCCCCTCCACCAAAAAATCTTCGAGGATGAAGAGTTCCGCGCCGGCAACTTCGACACCAAATTCATGGAACGCTTCTTCGAGCGCCAGGCGGCGGAGCGAGCAGAAGCAAAGGCTTAACACCGATTGGCACCGATGACACCGATCCAATTCATCCATGAGAGCCCCATTGATCCTGCCTAGGCTGTATGCAATTGCCGATGCGCGGGTATTGGCAGCGCGTGGGATTGCGCTGGCGGAGTTTGCGCAGGAGCTACGGGCTGCGGGCGTGCGGCTGGTGCAGTATCGCGACAAGGCGGGGTCGCCGCAGGAGGTACTGCTCGCCGCCGCAATCCTCCGCGAAGTGATGGCCAACACAAACTGCAAACTCATCCTCAACGACCGCCCCGACCTCGCCCTCCTCGCCGCGTTCGACGGCGTCCACGTCGGCCAGCACGACCTCTCGCCCGAAGACGCCCGCCGCATCCTCGGCCCCAACCGCATCGTCGGCATCTCCACCCACACCGAAGCGCAAGTCCGCGCCGCCGACCTCACCTCCGCCGACTACATCGCCATCGGCCCCATCTTCTCCACCTCCACCAAACCCGACGCCGAACCTGTCATCGGCCTCGAAGGCGTCCGCCGCGCCCGCGCCCTCACCGCAAAACCCCTCGTCGCCATCGGCGGCATCACCCGCGCCAACGCCCGCTCCGTCATCGACGCCGAAGCCGACTCCGTCGCCGTAATCTCCGGGCTGTTCTCCTCCGGCGAGACTACCGAAGCCGTGGCACGCGACTTTCTCGCCCGTTTGCGGTAGAACTGTCCCACGTGACTCCTTCCGGCATCCAGCAGAATCAAGCCGCCGCCCCGCACCTCATCCGCGGCATGGGCCTCTTCTCCGCCACCGCCATCGTCATGGGCTCCATGATCGGGTCGGGAATATTTATCGTCTCCGCCGACATGTCCCGCACCGTCGGCTCCCCCGCCCTGCTCATCGCCGCCTGGCTCGTCACCGCCGCTATGACCATCATCGGCGCGCTCAGCTATGGCGAGCTGGCCGCCATGATGCCCCAGGCCGGTGGCCAATACGTCTACCTCCGCGAGGCCCTCGGCCCGCTCTGGGGCTTCCTCTATGGCTGGACCCTCTTCCTCGTCATCCAGACCGGCACCATCGCCGCCGTCGGCGTCGCCTTCGGCAAATTCCTCGGCGTCTTCTTCCCCTCGGTCAGCGCGACCCACTGGCTCTGGCACATCGCGCACGTCCCCGCCATCCCCGTCGGCCCCATGGTCCTCGGCAATATGGACATCGGCCTCAACACCGCAAACCTCGCCGCCATCGCCATCATCACCCTGCTCACCTTCACCAACACCCGCGGCCTCAAACTCGGCTCCTCCGTCCAGAACATCTTCACCTCCGCCAAGGTCCTCGCGCTGCTCGCCGTAGTCCTCGTCGGCCTCGTCGCCCACAATGCCGCAGCAATCGCTACGAACTTCGGCCCCCACTGGCAGAACTTCTTCGCCAATTCCAGCTGGCACTCGCTCCACGCTGTCCAGGTCGGCGTCGGCGGCCCCACCGCCCTCGTCGGCCTGCTCACCGTAGTCGCCGTCGTGCAGGTCGGCTCCCTCTTCTCCTCCGACGCCTGGAACAACGTCACCTTCACCGCCGGAGAGATTGAAAATCCCCGCCGCAACCTCCCGCTCTCCCTCGCCCTCGGCACCGGCGTCGTGCTCCTGCTTTACGTCCTCTGCAACTTCGTCTACCTCAGCGTCCTCCCCATGGCCGGCTCGCCCAACGCCGTCACCATCGCCGGCCGCGGCATCCAGTTCGCCGCGCAGGACCGCGTCGCCACCGCCGTCATGGAGTCCGCCTTCGGCCCCATCGGCGCCAAGCTGATGGCCGCCGCCATCCTTATCTCCACCTTCGGCTGCGTCAACGGAATGCTCCTCGCCGGCGCCCGCGTCTACTATGCCATGAGCCGCGACGGCCTCTTCTTCCAATCCGTTGGCCAGCTCAGCCCCCGCACCGGCGTCCCCGCAAACTCCCTCTGGGTGCAGTGGGCGTGGACCTGCCTGCTCTGCCTCTCCGGCAGCTACGGCCAGCTGCTGGACTACGTCATCTTCGCCGCGCTCACCTTCTACATCCTCACCATCGTCAGCCTCTTCGTCCTGCGCCGCACGCAGCCCGGACGCGCCCCGCCCCTACCGGGCATTCGGCTATCCCATCCTGCCCGCGCTCTATATCGCCATGGCCGCATGGATTTGTGTTGTACTCTTGCGATACAAACCGCAGTACACATGGCCGGGCCTCATCCTCGTGCTGCTTGGAGTCCCGGTGTATCTAATCTGGCACCGTTTCGGCACCTCGGCGCCAGAGCAGAGCTAGGGCAAGAACAACTAGGGAGACCACCGCACGCATGGCAAACTTGTTTGTAACCAAGCCGCTCGAGACCATCCTCGGCGAGGCAGCCGAAACCGGCGAGCACACCCTCAAGCGCACACTCGGCGCGGGCAGCCTGGTCTCCCTCGGCATCGGCGCAATCATCGGCACCGGAATCTTCGTCCTCACCGGCCCCGCGGCCGCCCGCTTCGCAGGCCCCGGCGTCGTCTACTGCTTCATCGTCGCCGCCGTCGGCTGCGTCTTCGCCGGCCTCTGCTACGCCGAGTTCGCCGCCATGATCCCAGTCGCCGGCTCCGCCTACACCTATGGCTACGCCACCCTCGGCGAAATATTCGCATGGATCATCGGCTGGGACCTCGTCCTCGAATACGCATTCGGCGCAGCCACTGTCTGCTCCGGCTGGAGCGGCTACGTCCTCTCCCTCGGCCAGGACTTCGGCCTCCGCCTTCCCCCCGAACTCGCCGGAACGCCCGGCTCCGTCTTCGTCCTCTACAACGGCCACTGGGAGTTCCTCGGCCGCGTCGCAAAAAAACTCGCCCAGCTCGGCATCGATCCCGCCACCCTCCCGCAGCGCCACGGAGACTTCAACCTCATCGCCTTCCTCGGCATCCTCATGGTGACAGCGATCCTGATCGTCGGCATCAAGGAGTCCGCCAACTTCAACAGCTTCATCGTCGCCGTCAAACTTATCGTCCTGCTGATCTTCCTCGCCATCGGCGGCGCAACTATCCTGCACCACCCGGAGCTGCCGCGCATCAACTGGCATCCCTTCCTGCCCGCGAATACCGGCGAGTTCGGCTCCTTCGGATGGTCCGGCGTCCTCCGCGGCGCGGGCGTGATCTTCTTCGCGTACATCGGCTTCGACGCCGTCTCCACCGCCGCGCAGGAAGCCAAGAACCCCAAGCGCGATATGCCCATCGGCATCCTCGGCTCGTTGGTCGTCTGCACCATCCTCTATATTCTGGTGGCGTTGGTGCTGACCGCGCTGGTCAACTATCGCTACCTCAACGTGCCGGACTCGCTCGCCGTCGGCATCGACGCCACCGGCGTCAAGTGGGGCAGCCTGCTGGTTAAATTCGGCGCGCTCGGCGGCCTCACCAGCACCATGGTCGTCATGTTGCTCGGCCAGAGCCGCGTCTTCTTCTCCATGTCCAAGGACGGCCTGCTGCCGAAGGTCTTCAGCCACGTCCATCCAAAGTTCCGCACGCCGTGGATATCTTCACTCACCGTCGGCCTCGTGGTCGCCGTCTTCGCGTCCACCATTCCGCTCGACAAGCTCGGCGAGATGACCAGCATCGGCACCCTGCTGGCGTTCATCATCGTCTGCGCGGGCGTGCTGGTGCTGCGCAAACGCCGCCCCGATCTCCCGCGTCCCTTCCGCGCGCCTTTCTCCCCCGCCACGCCCATCCTCGGCATCCTCATCTCGCTGGCCATGATGCTCGGCCTTCCACTCGAAACCTGGATTCGCCTCGTCGTCTGGCTCCTGATCGGCCTCGTCATCTACTTCAGCTACGGCAAGTCGCACAGCCGCGTCCAGCACGGCCTCGCCCCGCGCTTCCCCGAGTGACCCTGCGATTTCTGCGCCGTAAGGGTTAGCGTGTCGGGTGCCCCATGTCAGACAGCTTCACCGTCTGACGTGGGCGGGTGCCCCTTCCCGACGCGTCGGTCATTCCCTCAAACCGCCGTCATTCTGGCGCAGCCAGAATCTCTGTATTGGCACTTCGTACCTGCTCCATACGCTTGCTTCTCCGCAACGCAAACCCGAACAGCACGAGCGCGCCAAAGCTAATAGCATCCCCAATCGTCTGGTCCAGGGTCTGCGCATAGCGGATGTCGATCCTCGACGAACCCGCCGGGACCGGAATAGCAATGAGTCCATCCGGCCGGTCTTCGCATTCGCCTGGCGCAACAAATACACCGTTGCGGGAGATCCGCCACGCCGGATAGTCGCGCAGATTGAGGATGAGGTTCTCCGCTCGGGGCGCGGCGAGGTCAAAGTGCATAGGCGCGGGACCCGGCGTCGGACCCACCGGCGCAGCAGCCTCCGCCGAATCAGCCAGCCAATACGGTGGATCGCCCGCCGTCAGCGCGTCATTGTCAGCGTCCACCGGCGTGTACTCGTCCGTCGGATCAGTCCCCGCATTCGAATGAAACAACGCCAAACGCGCCGGCGCGGTGTCCTCCGGATCGCATGGCTGGCGGAAGACGTGATAGGCAGGAATCGTCAGCACCGCGAGCGCAACCACAACAACGATTCGCCGCGCCACCGTATCGCGTCCCATCGGTCGTTCTGCAATAGTCGAAACACCTCGGCTGTCGCCACTGAGCAACCGCGCAATCGCCAAAGCTAGCACAGGCGCAAGCACAGCCAAAAGTCGCCACGGAAATTGCAGCAGACTCGCTGCCGGGGTGTGGCTCCACAGAAACCCACTCCACGGCGTCAACAGAAAAGCAATCGCCGCGGTGAGCATCGCCAGCGGCAGAATAGGGAAAGAGCCACGACCCCTCCGCGCCACGACGCCCACCAGTGCAATCACAGTTGCCACAAGCAGAAGCACGCCGATAACAGAAGCCGTATGCAGCACCGCGTCATGCAAAACCTGGTCCGTCGTCGCACCGGTGTGCTCAAACAGAAAGTTCTGATCAATCCCCATCCCCGCAATCGTCGCCATCGACATCTGCACAAACCGCCGCTCGTACACGGCGGGGATGAGATAAAAGCCGGCAAGCGCAAGTCCCAGCCCCGTTCCGCACGCCGCCGTCGCGGCCAGCCTCAACCATGACGCCCGAGCCTCACCCACCAGCCGCACCACCAGCAGCAGCACAAGCGTGTACGTCCCCATAATTGCAGCAGGCACATTCGTCAACCACAATAGCCCCACCGGCGCCGCAACCCTCGCAACCGTTACCCGCTCCCGCAGCACTGCCAGCAACAGCAGCGGAATCCACGCCGCCGCCAGCAGCTCCCCATACGCCGTCCGCTCATACGCCGTAAACAGCATGTACGGGTTCGCCACATACAGCACCGCCCCCGCCAGCGCCGCGCCCTC
Source organism: uncultured Acidobacteriaceae bacterium (assembly GCA_963808025.1). Taxonomy (GTDB): domain Bacteria; phylum Acidobacteriota; class Terriglobia; order Terriglobales; family Acidobacteriaceae; genus Edaphobacter. The sequence continues at coordinate 116,850 of CAWEEI010000004.1, forward strand.
ACTCGCAAACTCCCGCGCCAGCCGGTGCATCGCAAGCCCCGCAAGCGTCAACGCGATCCACGTAAAAACCACCGGCGCCGCGCTCCATCCCGCCGCCTCGCTCACCCCCGGCAGGTGCGTCAGCACCAGTCCCAGCCCCGCGCCCAGATACCACGAGACCGGCGGATAAAACACAAACCGCGGCTCGCCCGCATTGAACGCCGGCGTAAACGCCCAGTGCGGATGCAGGTTGCCATGCGCAATCTGCGTGGCCGCCTCAAACCAGCTCACCAGATGAAAATCAAAGTCGTGCCCGCACGAGCAACCATGCACCATCAGCGGATGCACCACAAACAGCGCCGCCAGCGGAATCAGGAGCAGAGGTCGGCGGCCAAGTGGCAGTTGCGTAGGCATGGGTCTGAGAGTAACTCGATCGGATCGGACTAGGTAATTCCCAACGCCGACCTCAGAAGCGACGGCGCAATCTGGAAGGTCGTCCCTTGCAAGCGTCTTATGGCTTCGCGAATATCCAGCAAGCCGCGTTCGTGCGCTTCCTGAAGAATACCTAGCGTGCCGATCACCTGTAGCCCAAGGAGCTGGGCCTCGCGCCGCCCAAGCCTCTCATCGATAAGGACCAGATCGGCCTTGTGCACATGGGCGAAAGCAATCGCCTCCCGCTCGCCCGCACCCAACCCGCGCGGAAACGACCGCGCGACTGCGCTTGGCTCGCGGACCTCAATCCAGGGAGGCACATCCCCAGCCCACGCTCTGACAAGTGCCGGTGCCGACGGATGAAGCAACTCATCCCTGACGGCTGACGGGACCACAATGCGCTCGTAGAGCGATTCAAGTATATCGATGGAATGGATGAGGATTAAGTAGTTCAGCGGGGATGTGTCCGCGACAACGATCATCTTGCGGCGCGCGTGCCACCGGCGCGCAGATTGCGCGATGTCAGCTTGTCCTGTTCGAAATCTTCGACGGAGTAATTGAAGAATGCCCCATGCTCCTTCAGAACCGCATGGACCTGCATTCGGGTTGCGAGGCCTAGCATCTCACGGACCTCCTCTTCGGAGAGCCGTTCGTTCCGATAGCCTTCGACGGCTACGGATTCGAGGGCGGCCCGCGCGGGTTCCTTGCCCGCGGGAATAATCCGCTCGGCGAGATTGTCTGGGATGTCGAGGATCACCTGCATAGGTCGAGGATAACACTCAAGGCATTTGGGATAGAGAGGCCGCGGCCCGCATCGGCAAGCGACCAAAACACACTTTCAATGCGAAGAGCTTCATAGAAGAAGCGACCGTGCGCAAGACCTGAGTAACACTGTTGCTCCCAGCTACTGCGGCGTCAGCGTCAGCGTATGCGTGATTCCGGCCTGCGTCGCCACATGCGTGAACGGCATCGGATAGGTCCTGCCATGCAGCCAATCGTCGAACTGGTCCATATACCACGGGCTCGCGGGATTACCCGACTGCCCAAGCACCAGGTTCAACGTCGTGCGGTCGGGATCGCTCAGGTCAGTGGTAAACCGTTCGGACGGACCGAAGGAGAAGTCGACCTGCCGAATGGTGGTGCGGTCGCCACTCTGCGGCTGCCGTCCAGTCCCGGTGGGCCTGCCAGCGAGGGCCTCAAGTACCGGCGAGAGCGCGAAGATGGGGTGTTCGAGGTCGATCGGATATGCCTCTCCGTACCGCCATGTCCTCAGGTCCCTCGGCGCGTGCGCGTCGACCAGCCCGCGCTTCACCACCGCCGCCAGGAAGTCCTGCCAGTTCGGATAGCCCGCCGGCAGCCAGCGCGCAGGTGTATCCGTGATTAGTTTCTCCGCGACTGTGTCGCTCTCGCCCCATATATACTGCCGCCAAAGATTGGCGGTCGAGGCAACGTCGGCGGGGAGGGATGTGTTCTTGGAGAGGTCAGCTCCGTTCGCCAACTGTGTGGCCACCTGCGGCGCAAGCTTCGGGATCAGCAGCATCGCCCAAAAGGCCGCGCGCGCGGAGTCCACAATCGCCGGCGCCGCGGCATTCGCATCCACCTCTCCATTCCAGTCGCGCAGCAGGTCGGCTGCCTGATGCAGGTTCTTATCGTCCTTCAGCGGGCCGGTGGTGTGGTCGATGGCGTAGGCCAGCCGCTGCGCGATAACCTGGTCCACCTCGGAGAAGACATCCGTCTGGATCGCCAGCATGTCCGCGGGGCCAAGTGGCTGGGGCAGCGCAGGAATCTGGCCCGGGCCGCTCTCCAGCAGCTTCCCGGGGTTGCCTTCGAGCAGTTTATAGATGCGCTCCGTTCGGTACGGCGACATCCAGTTCAGCGTAATCGGATAACGATAGCCCTCCGGCGTCACCCGCGCATTCGCAGTCACCAGAATCCCGTCGGGCGGGTCGAACGCCTGGGGCAGTTGGTCGAACGGGATATACCCAACCCACTCGTGACTTGCTGCGTCCGGCGCGGCCGTATCGATCGGCACGGGCGAGAGCGGCGCGGGGTTCTCCATATCGCCGCGCACCGGAATCGGCCCGATCGCGTGGTAGCCGATGTGCCCCTGGTCATCGGCATAGACAAGGTTCTGCGGCGGCGCGCCCCAGCCGGCAACCGCGCTCAGCATCGAAGCCCAGTCGCTGGCCGAGTCGATCGCGAGCAGCGGGAAGGTCACCTCTTTGGGGTCGTAGATCGTCCAGCGCAGACTGATGGAGCGTGTCTCCCCGCCGGAGAACGTGCTGGAGATGATCGGCGTGTCGGTATCGCCGTGGCGTGTCAGCGGTACATCGACCGTCACGTCGGCGCCCCCGCGCACATGGATCACCTCCGCGCGGTAACGAATGGGCTGCCAGTCGCCGCCAGCAGTCTGGAACTCCGCGCCCGTGGGCGTGCCGCGCGTGTGTTCAATGTAGAGGTCCTGCACGTCGGCGCCCAGGTTGGTGAATCCCCACGCAACGTGGTCGTTGTGGCCCGTCACAACAAACGGTATGCCGGGCAGCGTCACGCCGGCCACATGGAAGGCCGCCAGCGGGGCCGTGTTCGGGGCCTCCAGATCAGCCTCGTACCACAGCTCCGGCACACTCAGGCTGAGGTGCATGTCATTTGAGAGCATCGGCTTTCCCGACGCAGTGCGCGACCCAGCCACGGCCCATGCGTTCGAACCCGCGACGCAGCCGCTACAGGGCCGGTGAAAGAGCGCCAGAGTCTGCTGCAGCGCGTCCAGCGCCTCCGACGAAACCGCGGGCCGGCGCAGCTTCGATTGCGACTCGTCCAGCGGAATACCCGGAATATCAGGCTGCGGCGCCGTCAGGTCCGGGGTCGGCTCACCGGGCCAGTGGTCGCGCCAGGAGCCGGTGGGGTAGAGGTCTGCGATCAGCTCGGCCGGCAGGTGCGCACTCAGTGCTTCCCTGCCAAGCTTCGCCGGAAACGCGGTAGTCAGGTCCTGGAACATCGCCAGCTCAATCAGCAACGAATCGCGCGGAGTCCAAAGCGCTGGTTGATAGCCGATGATGCGGAACTCGACCGGCAGGTGGCTGAGCTGCGCGCCCATCGATGTGTTCACCCCGCGCGCGTAGACCTCCAGCCAATGCCTCTGGTCGGCCGGCAGCACCTGCAGGATGCGGTCGGCGGAGGCGCGTATCTGGAGCGTTCGCTGCAGGCGGTCGTGGTCCACCAGCTTCTGGCCAAGGATCGCCGCAAGCTGCCCGGAGGCGTGGCGGCGCAGCAGGTCCATCTGCCACAGGCGGTCCTGCGCGGTAATGTAGCCCTGCGCGAAGACCAGGTCGTCCATCGAACTCGCACGAATATGGGGGACGCCGCGTGCGTCGCGTTCCACCGTCACCGGCCCTGCCAGTCCATAGACGGCAAGCGAACCGTCCAGCTGCGGCAGGTCCTCGCTGGTAATGGTGCGGATATGTTGGCGGGCAACCAGGAATGCAATCGCCACAACCACCGCCAGCACCGCGACGACGCGAATAGAGATGATCAGCCAACGGGCGCGTTTTGCGTGCACGTGCGCAGCTGTCTCGGTGTCAGGTGCGTCGACTGGATCCGGCGACGGCACGCCGCTTTGAGATTGAGGCTGGGGATTTGATTCGTTGGGATCCAGTTCGAGGCGGCTCATGGCTTACCGAAAGTCTAATGCACCCAGGCTCAATCCCTCAGATGCAGTCATCCTGACCCTGAGCGAAGCCGAAGGGGAAGGACCCCTGTATTGCCTCTTTGTAATCGCTCAATACCTCAGATGCCGTCATTACTGGCGCAGCCAGAATCTCTGTATTGGCTCTTTGCATTCGCTATTGCCTTTGAGGAAAATATTCTAGTGCGGATAGGTATCAGCCGCATCCGCCAGCCGGTAGCCAAAGTGGGTCCTGGGAAGCGTGAGCAAAATAACCGCCGCTCCCGCCAGTGCCACCGGCAGAAACAACAGGCTGCCCTCTGGACCGGTCAGCCCGCCGGAGAGCCATGGGCGGCCAACGGCGTGGGTGGCGTAGAGCCTGCCGTGAACGATGAGGCCGCTATCGGCAACGCCATAGAGAAAGGACTGCGCCCAGTCCCACGACGCGTGAAAGCCGATCGCCCACCATAGCGAGCCCGTGCGCCACAGACTCAGGCAGAACAGGAAACCGCCCAGCCCTGCTGCGAGCAGTCCCAGCGGCGACTCGCCGGAGTTCGTCCGGTGGCTGTAGCCAAACGCAAACGACAAAATCAACGCGGCCGTCCAGAAGCCAAGCGCCTCCGGCCGCCGCGCGCCAATCAACCAGCGGTAGATCGGAGTCAGACAGCGGCTGAGAGTGAACTGCAGATAGCCGCGGCTCAGGAGTTCTTCCGCCAACCCCACCAGAAAGAAGCCGCCAAGCCAGATCGCGCCGTAGCGAAGCACGCTCGCTCCAAACAGCAGGCGCACATCGAAGACCAGCAAGCCCGTGGCGCGCAGGATCGCAACCAAAAGCGTGAGCAATGCCACCCCACTCGCAAGTCCCGCGGCGAAGTATCGCAGCGAGTGGCGCCGGCTAAAACCATAGGCCGCGACCGGACGCCGCTCAAGGAGCGCCATCACGCAAGTCGCGAGCGCCACGCAGAGCAATGCCGCACCCTCAGAGACATAAGTCTCGCGAGGCAGAATGTCTCCTGCCCCCGGAGCTGCCGAAGGAACAAGCGCCAGCGCCAGCGGATACACGCAGTAGCGCAGCACATGCCGAATCCCAACAAAAAGCAGTATGCCCCAAAACGCGCGCAATCCCTCATCCCCGAAGAAGAGACTGCGCAGCGCTCGCGTGAAAAGGTGGAAATCAGGTTCACGGCTGGACTGCGCCTTCTCGTTGCGTGGCTGGGAAGCGCCAGGAGACGCTGGCATGGGGGAACTCATCGCCTCCAAGTGTATCTGGCAGGTTAGCCCGCCGGCTGCTTGACATGCGCGCGCACGCCATCAATCCTAATAGCTTCGCTTGCTTGCCAGAGCGGGCGCGGGTTCGCCGCGTCTGAGAAGATGGATTACGGACGGAGGTCTGCTGCTTGGAGTGCCGGGTGTTCTACCACGATCATTGCTTCGATGGCGCGTGCTCGGCCTCGGTGTTTACGCGCTTCCATCGCGAGTGCATCGGGACGGCACAGACGTTCTCCTACCACGGCCTCATGCATCGCGCGGGCCTGCTCTTCGACGAAGCCGCGTTCGTCGGATGGCAGAAAACGCGATCGTCGACTTCAAGTACTCCGCCTCGCCCAAAGTGACCTGGTGGTTCGACCATCATCAGAGCGCGTTCCTCACCCCCGACGACCAGCGCGACTTCCTCGCATGGCAGGCGCAGGCCAACGGCGCGGGCGTGAAGGTGCAGGGCGGCAAGTTCTACGACCCCGACTACGTCTCCTGCACCAGCCTGATCGCGGACGTGGCGCGCGAGCGTTACGGCTTCGATACCGCCCCTCTGGCCGAGCTCATTCGCTGGGCAGACATCGTCGACGGCGCCCGCTATGAGAGCGCCGAAGCAGCCGTCGGCATGGCCGCGCCCGCAATGAAGCTCACCATGGTGATCGAAAGCTCAGGCGAGGGATTTGTGCCGCGCATCATTCCGCTGCTCACCGAGATGACCCTGCAGCAGGTCCTCGACCAGCCCTTCGTCCAGGCCGAGCTTGGCCCCCTGATGGAACGCCACCTCGCCGGCATCGAGCTCTGCGCGAACGCACCACGCTCGACCGCGGCGTCGTCACCTTCGACATCACCGACCGCCTCACCGAGGGCTACAACAAATTCATCCCGTACTACCTGCATCCCGCGGCGACCTACAACGTGGGCCTCAGCCGCTCCAACTTCCGCACCAAGGTCGCCGTCGGCACCAACCCGTGGACTAAGGTGCCTGTGGCCGACCTCGCCAACCTGGCCGCCATCTGCGAGCGCTACGGCGGCGGCGGCCACGCCCGCGTCGGCGCCGTCAGCTTCCCCCCTGACCAGGAAGACGCCGCCCGCAAAGCCGCCAAAGAGATCGCCGCCGAGTTAAAGGCGAAGGCTTAACACCGATTGAACCGATTTCAATCAACGCCTTTGATCGGTTAAATCGGTGTTATCGGTGTTAAGCCTTTACGACTTGAGCTTCGTGAATATCGGCAGCTTCGTGATGTCGTTGAAGATGACCACCGCCGCAAACAGCACCAGGCAGACGAACGCAACCTGGTAGACCCGCTCCTTGATATGCATCGGAAAGTCGCGGCCCATGATGCTCTCGATCAGCAGGAAGAAGATCATGCCGCCATCCAGAATCGGCAGCGGCAGCAGGTTGAACATCGCCAGGTTGATCGAGATGCTGGCCATGGTGCCGATCAGCGGCATCCATCCCGGCATCTGCGCGGCCTCGTGCACGATCTGGCCGATGCCGATGGGGCCGGCCAGGCTCCTCACCGAGATATGCCGCTCGAACATGCCCTTCATCACATCCACGATCAGCAGCGAGCTCTTTCTTGTTGAACATCCCACGACGCTGCGACCGACTTCGAGAACGAGAGCTGCTCCACCTTCACCGGCGGCGAGACCGGCTGGAAGCCGAGCCGGTAGGCCTTCACGTCGTCGACATCGGTGAGCTCCGGCGTCACGCCGACCGCAAACATCCGGCCATCGCGCAGCACGCGCAGCACCGCCGGCTTGCCCTTCTGGTCCTGCATATAGGCCAGCAGCGCGGGCACCGAGTGGATCTGCAGCGCGTCGATGCTGACGATCTGGTCGCCCGGCCTGCAGGCCTGCGCGGTCCGCCGGGCTGTCCGGCAGCAGCGCCGACGACCTTCACCGGCGTCGTCTGCATCTTGGGCACAAAGCCCAGCGTGTCCGGGCGAGAAATCGTCCGGGGTCGTCGCGGTGGAGGCCACAAAGAAGCGTGGTGTCCACGCGCTGGCCATCGTGCACGAAGGAGAACGGAACCGTCTGGTTCAGGTTCAGCGCGGAGTGCTGGAAGACATCGTCCCAGGTCGGGTTCTTGACATTGTCGAAGCGCACGATGGTGTCGCCGGACTGGATGCCCGTCTTCGCCACCGGGCTGCCCGGCGAGATGTAGTCCGTCACCGCCGGGCCCGAGCGGAACTCGTCCACCTCGTTGTGCAGCATGTACGCGCCGGTCATCAGGCCGAACGCCAGCAGAAAGTTCGAGACCGGCCCCGCCACCGCGATCAGCATGCGCTGCCAGCGCGGGTGGTTGTTCAGCTCGCCGGGGTCGTTGGTGGTCTCCTCGCCGGGAATCTCGCCCGCCATCTTCACGTATCCGCCCAGCGGCAGCGCGTTGATCTGGTAGTCGGTCTCGCCGCGGCGGAAGCCCACCAGCCGCGTTGCCGAAGCCGATCGCAAACGTCTCGACCCGCACGCCGCACAGCTTGGCCACGACAAAGTGGCCGAACTCATGCACCAGCACCATCAGGCCGAGGACAAGGAGGAGTTGAACGATTGTGGTCATAGGTTGGATAACGCCTTGCTGCTTCGCGATGCTTCCTCGAGATCCGGGTCAACTGCCGATCGCGACCTTTGCGCCGGACTGCCTGCCGGGCTGACGATCTCTGCGCGCACAGCACCCTCGCCGCCTCGTCCGCCGCAAGCACATCTTGGATAGACGCAGGCGCATGGGCTGGCGTTTCGGCCAGCACCTCTTCGATTGTACGCGGGATGCCCAGAAACGGGATGTGCACCTTCGAGGAATGCCGCGACCGCAATCTCGTCCGCCGCATTCAGCGCGATGCAGGCCGCCGGCCCGGACTCTGCCGCCTCATACGCCAGCCGCAGGCACGGGAAGCGCGCAAAGTCCGGCGCGGCGAAGTCCAGCCGGCTCAGCGCAGCCAGATCGAAGCCCAGCTGCGGCGCCGCGCCCAATGCATCCACCCGCTCCGGATAGGCCAGCGCATACAGGATCGGCAGCCGCATGTCGGTCACCGAGATCTGCGCCAGAATGCTGCCGTCCACAAACTCCACCAGCGAGTGCACCGTCGACTGCGGATGGATCGTCACCCGCACCTTCGCCGGCGGCAGCGAAAACAGCCGGCACGCCTCGATAATCTCGAAGCCCTTGTTCATCATCGTCGCCGAATCGATCGTGATCCGCTGCCCCATCACCCACGTCGGATGCTTCAGCGCCTGCGCCGGCGTGATGTGCTCAAAGTCCGCCAGCGGCGTGTTGCGGAACGGCCCGCCCGAAGCCGTCAGCCATATCTGCTTCACCTCCTCCGCCGTGCCGCCGCGCATGCACTGGTGTACCGCGTTGTGCTCGGAGTCGATCGGCAGCAGCGCCGCATTATGCTTGCGCGCCGCCGCCAGAATCAGCTCGCCCGCCGCAACCAGGCACTCCTTGTTCGCCAGCCCAATCGTCTTGCCCGCGCAGACCGCCGCGTACGTCGCCTCCAGCCCGGCCACGCCCACAATCGCCGAGACCACAAAGTTCGCCTCAGGAAGCGTCGCCACCGCCACGCTGCCCGCCGTCCCATGCACCACCTCAACACCCGCGAGCCCCGCGCCCTTCAGCCGCGCCGCCAGCGTCGCCCGCCAGCTCCTCGCGTCGCCAGCGAGACCAGCCTTCGGCTGCCAGCGCACGCACTGCGCAAACGCCTCCTCCAGATTCTGGCCCGCCGCCAGCGACACCACCTCATAGCGCTCGGGAAACGATTCGCAGATGGAGAGGGTGCTCTGGCCGATCGAGCCGGTCGAGCCCAGAATGGCAAGCTTCTTCACTATCGCTATTTTCGCAGATTGCGTACTACTGGCGGGGCATACGCGCTTCAAGCGAGGCCAATCGCTCCCGAATATCGATGGCATAGTCCAACTTCTCGGAGAGAGTGCGCATGGTTTGCATATGCATCTCATCCCTAAGCTGCATCTCTTGACGCAACGAATCCAATGAGGTCTTTACCTCGCTGCGCAGATAAGTCATTTCGCCGTGAAGTGACTCCACCGAGACCTTCAGCGCCTTCGGCTCAGGCACGAGTAAGTCCTGAACCACATCTCGGAACGATTCTACAATATTCTTCGCGGCTGTGGCCATGCGCAGATTGTACGCCCGCGACCGCCTAAAACCGCCCCACCCCAAACGCATCCTTCAGCAGCAGCGCGCACCACAGCACCGGCGCCGCCAGCAGCAGCGCATCAATCCGGTCCAGCACCCCGCCATGCCCCGGCAGCAGCGTCCCCGAGTCCTTCACCCCCGCGCCGCGCTTGATCGCCGACTCCAGCAGGTCGCCCAGCTGCGCCGCCACATTGATGATCACCGCCAGCACCGACCGACTGCCACACCGGCTGCAGAATATGCAGCACCGTATTGCCGCGCGCGGAGAGCAGCCTCGCCCAGATACACCACCGCCAGCCCGCCCACCACGCTGCCCGCCACCGAGGCGATCGAGCCCTCCCACGTCTTGTTCGGGCTCAGCGGCGTCAGCTTGTGCCGCCCCAACGCGCGCCCCGTATAGAACGCCGCGATGTCCCCGCCCACACGCACACCATCAGAAAGAGCAGCAGCGGCTTGCCGTCGTCGCGGTCCCAGATCAGCGGCAGCAGGCGTCAGCGGATACGCGACGTAGACCAGCCCGAAGAGGCCCAGCGCCGCATCCGGCAGCACCCGTTCCAGCGTCCCGCGAAAGCCGGTCCACGCCAGCAGTACCAGCGCCAGCGCGCTCAGCACAGGCAGTTGCGCCTCGATCGGCCGGTAGTAGGTGACATAAAAGAGCAGCGCCGTGGCCGCAGCCATCCACCAGAGCGGGATGCGCGCGCCGCCCGCGTTGGCCAGCGCGCGATACTCGTAGGCCGCCAGTTCGGCGACCACGCAGGCGGCGAGCGTCAGCATCCAAAGCTGGCCCAGAAAAATCAGCGCGAAGACCGCAAGGACCAGAACGACGGCGGTAAGGACACGTTTCATGCGTTGTAAGCAGACCTCATGCAGGATACATGCTGAATGGTCGCAGGGGGTCGTCCGGAAAAAGTGGGCGGATTGGGAAAACCCGAGAAAACCATCCAGGGCCCATTTTGCGTCGTATTGCATATACCCGGCACACCGCCGGTAGCAGTTTTCCTGTTGGTGCAGGGCGAGCCAAGAGTCTCAACGCCGTTTTTTCCCAAGAAAAGCGGCACTCCGCTGCTCTTTCCGATTCACAGTAACAGGAAAACTGCTCTAGCCAACTGAACGAGTAAGGAGAACGACATTGGCACAATACAAAGGGACGGTGAAGTGGTTCAACAACGCGAAGGGCTTACGGGTTCCTCGGACGCGACGGCGGGGCAGACGTCTTCGTCCATTACAGCTCGATCCAGAGCGATGGCTATAAGAGCCTGAAAGAGGGGGACGAGGTCGAGTTCGACATCATCCAGGGCAGCAAAGGGCCGCAGGCCGACCAGGTGGTGCGGCTCAAGGACCCAGTCCCGGGCCGCCGCGTCGGAGGCCGGCGACCAGCAGTTGGCGCAGGCCTCCTAGCGCCCTCTGTCCTCTCAATCCGGCGCGGTCGCAGTAGAATCTCCGTCTATGGAAAACATCGCGATCGCGCGCCTGCTCGACGAGACCGCATCGCTGCTGGAGATCGATGCGGCCGACGCCTTCCGCATCCGCTCCTATCGCCGCGCCGCCGAGGCGGTCGAGCAGCAGACCACCCAGCTCGCCGCCCTCGCCACCTCAGACCCCAAAGCCCTGCTCGCCATCCCCGGCATCGGCAAGGGCATGGCCGCCAACATCTGCCTGCATGGTGGAGACCGGCGACCTTCCCGCCCGCGCAGAGCTGCTCACCAAATACAAACCCACCATGCTGGAGCTGCTTCGCCTCCCCGGCATGGGGCCGAAAACAGTCGCGCTCGTCTGGTCCGCGCTCGGCGTCTCCGACATCGACGCCCTCGAAGCCGTCGCGCGCGAAGGCAAGCTGGCCGAGCTCCCGCGCATGGGCGAGAAATTCACCGCCAAACTCCTCAAGGGCATCGAAGACTACCGCCGCAACTCCGGCCGCTTCCGCATCGACAAAGCGCAGCGAGCAGGCCGAGCGCATCGCCGCGCTGATCCGCGAATTCCCCGGCATCGAGGAGATCACCCCCGCCGGCTCCCTCCGCCGCGGCCGCGAGACCGTCGGCGACCTCGACCTGCTCGTCACCGGCCCCGCCTGCGAGCCCGAGGTGGTCGCGGCGGCCGTCGAGCACGTCGCCACCCTGCCCCTCATCGACAAGCTGCTCGCCCGCGGCCAGAACAAAGTCAGCTTCACCCTGCGCAACAACCTCCAGGTCGACGTTCGCCTGCTCCCCCGCGCCAGCTACGGCGCCGCCCTGCAATACTTCACCGGCTCCAAGATGCACAACGTCGCCCTGCGCCAGCGCGCCATCAAGCGCGGCCTCACCCTCAACGAGTACGCGCTCGCTCCGCCTCGAAGACAACACCATCGTCGCCGCCGCAAACGAAGAAGACATCTACCGCGCCCTCGACCTCGACTACATCCCGCCCGAGCTGCGCGAGAACGGCGGCGAGATCGAAGCCGGCCAGCCGCCCACACGTCTACCCAAACTCATCACCCTCGCCGACATCCGCGGCGACCTCCACATGCACACCCAGGCCACCGACGGCCGCGACACCATCCGCCAGATGGCCGAGGCCGCCATCGCCCGCGGCCTCGCCTACATCGCCATCACCGACCACTCCAAGAACCTCGCCATGACCAACGGCCTCGACGACGCCCGCGCCCTCGCCCACGTCCAGCGCATCCGCGAGGTCGACGCCGAACTCCTCCGCGAGCACAAAGGCCGCATCCGCGTCCTCGCCGGCATCGAGGTCGACATCCTCGCCGACGGCGCACTCGACCTCGACGACTCCACCCTCGCCCAGATGGACATCGTCATCGCCAGCGTCCACTCCAACTTCGCCCAGCCCATCGAGGAGATGACCGCCCGCGTCCTCCGCGCGCTGGAAAACCCCCACGTCCGCATCCTCGGCCATCCCACCGGCCGCAAGCTGCTCAGCCGCGAGGGCTACGCCATCGACATCGAACGCATCCTCACCCGCGCCGCCCAACTCGGCGTCGCCGTCGAACACAACGCCTCACCCGCCCGCGCCGACCTCAGCGACCTCCACCTCCGCCGCGCCAAGGAACTCGGCTGCAAGATCGTCGTCAACACCGACGCCCACTCCACCGAAGAGCTCGACCAGATGCGCTTCGGCATCACCCAACTCCGCCGCGCCTGGCTCACCCCCGCCGACATCCTCAACACCGCCCCCGCCCTCCTCGCCTCCCTCCGCCCCAAACCCTGACCCAGAATCACACCTAGCTCCGAGCTCCACAGCCCCAAGACAAATGCCAAAGATTATTCGCCAATCATTCACCGGGCGCGTTTTGTGGAAAACTCACAATCGACCTTTGTTTCCCACAGATGGTAGGGGTTGACACACAGGGCATGACCACCTAGCTTCATGACAGACGAGCCAAAGAGGGATTCTTATGAGCAGCGTAATCGAACTTTCGGACGAGTTTCTTTCTATCAAGAGCATTTCTGTGACGAACAGGGACGCCATAGCATTCATAAGACAAATCCCTGAGGACGAGCGAGAAATCACTATCGTCAAGGCGATAGAGGTCGGCCTATTCTGCCTTGAGCGCGGACGAAATACACAGGATATCGATTTTGTTAAGCGTCAGGTTCAAGACCTCCTACACAACGTCGAAATTGCAATCGGAGGCGTAGCAGGAACGGCGGAGACAGCCCTATTAGGCAAGATAGGGACAGATAACGGGCAAGTGCTCGCACCAATAAAGTCCCTCGTTGATAACTCAGTTAGGGACGTCAGGACTCGCCTTGACGAGGTGAAGAGCCTGCTTACCAACGATCTTGATCCGAAGAGCGCAACGAGTGCGCTAGGTCTAGCCTTATCTACCGTGAAGACTCTCCTGGACCCAAAACATCAGGATTCGATCCAATTTGCATTGAACAAGGCGGTCTTGTCGGTCTCAGATCAGAATGGTGCTCTCGCTCTGACCGTCAGAGGGTGTGTCGAGGCCGCGATAAAGCCGCTCACAGATGAGGTCGACAGCCTCTCCAAGCAGATCAGCGGGGAAACAATGGTCAACGAGGCACTTGCAAATACACCAAGCAAAGGACCTGTCTATGAAGAGATAGTTGCTGATACGCTCGCTACTTGGGCTCGCATATCCGGGGCGCAAATCGAAAAGGTAGGAGAAGATAATCAGCCTGGGGACTTTATTGTGGATTTTCTCGACGATGCAAGCGGTGCGCATTCGCTACGAGTAGTGGTCGAGGCGCGAGATCGTCAAACTCCCGTCGGGCGACAACGGATATCGCAAGATCTCGCCCCCAAAATTAGGTACAGGAGGTCCAATGCGGCAGTTCATGTCTCCAGGACCGTATCAGGGCTTGCAAAAGAGATTGGCGACTGGGCGGAAGGCAATTGCGATAGCGGACCGTGGGTGGCCTGTACGCACGACCATCTGACACTCGCTCTAAGATTCGTCTTAGTGGACCAGAAGATAAAGAGACTTCGAGAGGTTCGTCCCGACATCGACAGCTCAGTCATCCAAGGGCAGGCGCAAGCTATCAGGACGTCTTTAGGAAGAATAAGGACGATCAAGACAAAGGTTACCAACCTTCGGAGCACGACCACAGACATAGAGTCAGAGGCCGACAACCTGAAAGCGGAAATCAGTTCAGCACTGAGCGCCATCGAGGAAGCCTTACGCCAAGAGAAGAAGGATGCGGCGCCATCAGCGACCCCCAGCATGATGGCTAAACCTGTGCTCGAGGCTGCGGGCTTTTAGCGGTGCGGGAGCACTGCACCCCAGCCCATGCGCAATCTGAACCAGACTGGCGTGAAGGCACTCGTCGATCAGGAAGGACAGCGTATCAGGAGGCACGCTTCAGAGGGTACGCCTTGCGAGCGATCGCACGAGCGCCCTGTGGCAACCTGGTTCGCGCTTTGGGCCCGCGCCTGGGATGTGCCTGCGCGTAACGCTCCGCCAACGCGATGCGATCGCGCGTGAGGCTGGGGTAGCCCTCCAGTATCTCCTCGACTGATGCCCCTTGCCGGCGCATCTCCGCCACCAGACGCACCGGAATCCGCGTTCCCCGAATTACCAGTGTCCCGCCCATGATCTCTGGGTCTGAGACAACCATCGCGTGGGCCTTCCTGTAACTGCTCGTCGCACTCTTCAGATTCATCTTCTCCACCAGAAGCAGGTTCAACAGATCCTGAATATTTCAATTGTAGTCTTCTCGGAGTGACGCTCCTTCTCTATTTTAATCCGTCGAGTCGGCGGTAATCCACCCAGCCTACTCCGGCCCTCCTGCTTCACGCCCGCCCCCATATTTACAGATTCTTTACGCCCGACCCGGTAAAGTCGCAACATCACCAAATCCCACAACCCAGCCGGAGTCCCGTGACCACACGCAAGAGGCACCACAGGTCTGCCTTCAGCTTTCTCATGGGCAAGCCCCTCGCCACCTCCGAGGAGCGCGCCGAGCACATCGGCCCCATCGCCGGCATCCCCGTCTTCGGCCTCGACGCCCTCAGCTCCGCCGCATACGGCCCGGAGGCCGCGCTCACCCTGCTCATCCCGCTGGGCATGGCCGGCATCGCCCACATCGTCCCCATCAGCTTCGCCATCATCGCCCTGCTGACCATCGTCTACTTCTCCTACCTCCAGACCATCGACGCCTACCCCAACGGCGGCGGCAGCTTCACCGTCGCCACCGAGAACCTCGGCCCGCACGCCGGCCTCCTCGCCGCCGCCGCGCTCATGATCGACTACATCCTGAACTCCGCGGTCGGCATCTCGGCCGGCGTCGGCGCATTGGTCTCCGCGTTCCCGCAGCTCCAGCCCCACACCCTCGCGCTCTGCCTCGCCATCCTCGCCCTGCTCACCCTCATCAACATGCGCGGCGTCAAGGACACCGGCTCCGCCTTCCTCATTCCCACCTACCTCTTCGTCGGCACCCTCCTAATCGTCATCGCCGTCGGCGCCTTCCGCGTCCTCTCCGCGCACGGCCATCCCACGCCAATCGTCGCGCCTCCGCAGCTTCCCATCACCGGCTCTATGCTGAGCCTGTGGATCCTCGCCAAGGTCTTCGCCTCCGGTTGCACCGCCATGACCGGCGTCGAAGCCGTCTCCAACGGCGTCATGGCCTTCCGTGCGCCCACCCAGAAGAACGCCAAGCGCACCCTCACCATCATCATCCTTCTCCTGATGGTCTTCCTCGCCGGCATCGCCCTGCTCTGCCGCGCCTACAACATCGGCGCAACTGATCCCGGCGCCGCCGGCTATCAGAGCATCCTCTCCCAACTCACCGCCGCCATCATGGGCCGCGGCTGGTTCTACTACGTCACCATCGGCTCCATCCTGGCCGTGCTCGCGCTCTCCGCCAACACCTCCTACGCCGACTTCCCCCGCCTCACCCGCGCCATCGCCCAGCGCGACTACCTGCCCCACGTCTTCCTCATCCGCGGCCGCCGCCTCCTGTACTCGCACGGCATCTACGCCCTCGTCGGCTTCACCGCGCTGCTCCTTATCGTCTTCCAAGGCGTCACCGACCGCCTCATTCCCCTCTTCGCCATCGGCGCTTTCCTCGCCTTCACCCTCTCCCAGGCCGGGATGGTCATGCACTGGAAGCGCTCCGAAAGCGAGGGCGCCGTGCATCGCATGTTCATCAACGGCTTCGGCGCATTCGCCACCGGCATCACTCTGCTGGTCGTGCTGGTCGCCAAGTTCACTGCCGGCGCCTGGATCACCGCCATCCTCGTGCCCGCGCTGATGCTGCTCATGATCGCCGTGAAGAACCACTATGCCGGGATCGACCGCGAGGTCGCCGTCGATAAACCCATGGCCATCGACAACCTCAGCGAGCCCATCATCATTCTGCCCCTCGACAGCTGGACCCGCGTCAGCGAGAAGGCCCTGCGCTTCGCCATGAAGCTCAGCGGAGACGTCCAGGCCGTCCACGTCGATGCTGAAGAGTGCTACGACGAAGTCCGACAGATGTGGCAGCAGAACGTCGCCGACCCATTCAAAGCCGCCGGCAGGACCGCGCCCGAGCTGGTGCTCGTCCCCTCGCCCTTCCGCTTCGTCCTCGGCCCGCTGGTGGATTACATCCTCAAGGTCGAGCACCAGCACCCCGATCGCCAGGTCGCCGTGCTAATCCCCGAGCTCGTCGTCAAACGCTGGTGGCAGACCCCTCTTCACAATCAGCGCGCCCAGGTGCTCAAGCTGCTGCTGCTGGTGCGCGGCAATCAGCGCATCATCGTCGTCAACATTCCCTGGTATCTCTGAAGAAGATCGCGGGCCACACAGAACAGAACGGATTCCCCTTTTCTATAGAGCAATAACCTCTAATGCCGTCATTCTGGCGCAGCCAGAATCTCTGTATTGGCTCTTTTCATTTGCTATCCACCTTCAAGAAATTTGCGAGTCTACGCACAGACCGACTTTGTCTCCACCGCGCGCCGTGCAGGCGCAGCCATCAGACTCTCGATCAACGCTTCGAAGCAGTCCGCGTCAAGTTTGTGCGGCAGATGTTTCTTCATGATTGCAACAATCTCCTCCAGGCCCAGCCCCCCACGATATGGCCTGTCCTCAGACAACGCGCCATACACATCCGCAACCGCGATGATGCGCGACTCCAGCGACAGTTGCCCGCCGCTCAGCCCATTGGGATAGCCCGTGCCATCCAGCTTCTCGTGGTGTTCACCCGCAACCACCGCCAGCTCCTGGAATGCGCTCACCCGCTCCAGAATCCGCCGCGTCTGCACCGGGTGCTCGCGCATCGCCTGCCACTCCTCCGGGTTCAGCTCGCTCGGCTTGTCCAGAATCGCATTGGAGACGCTCAGCTTGCCGAGATCGTGCAGCAACGCAGCGCGACGCACGAAGTCAACGCGCTCGCTCGGCAGGCCAAGCCGCTGCGCAATACCGACCGCGGCCTCAGTCACGCCCAGCGAATGGCGAAACGTATACGGCGACTTGGCGTCCACCACATCCGCAAACGCCTCGCAGATCTGGTCAATCCTTTGCCCGTCGAGATACACATGCGTGCCTGGTTCAAGGTCCACCACCGCCCGTTGCGTCTCGCGCACATCATCGCTCGCCAGACAGTTGTTCCATAACGCGCCGCGCCGGTCCAGCGATACCGCAACCTCCACCAACTCCGGGTCAAACCATCGGCCCGCTGCGCTCGCGCAACACATCCATCGCCACCCGGGGCGACTTGCCCGTCGAAAAAACATCCAGATGCTGCGCAATCGCCAGTATCCGCGCCAGGCGCGGAATCTGCCGCCCTATCAGGCCGTCCGGATAACCGCTGCCGTCCCAGTGCTCGTCCAGGCTGCGCACCGCCTCCGCCGCGCGCCCGCCCAGCTCCAGCTTGCGCATGATCTGCGCTCCGCGGTCGCAGCGCATCGTGATCAATGTTTTATTGTTCTCGTCCTGCGTGCGTCCCATCTCCAGCATGTGGGCAATCCGCCGCACCGGCCCCGCCTCCGGCAGCACCGTCTTCCATAACAACCTCAGGGTCGAGAGCGTAGGCGTCTTCGGCCGCGTCCAATCCATCATCTTCGCTGCGGACTTCATCGCGCGGTCGTCACCGCCCACAATCTGGCACATCCGCGCAGCGTTGCTGCTGCAGCCGATGTCCTTCAGCAGCAGCGCGTAGTAGAGGTCGGTGAGGTCTGCCGAATCGATCCCCGCCTCGCGCGCAATGCGCATCCCCAGCAGGCAACTGCGCACCGCGTGGCCATGCACCGCGCCCTCCGTCAGGTCGAGCGCAAACGACAGCGCCGACAAGATCTCCGGCAGCGAGATGCGGCCTTCACTTGAATTTGCGCGTTGGCGATCGAGCGACTGCGCGAGACTCATGGGAGAGTTCCTCTTGCCGCCACCAAGCGCGCTGCGCTCCGTCCGGCGACTCCGCGAATCTGCTCCACCAGCCCGGGAGT
The DNA here is from genome assembly GCA_963808025.1 of uncultured Acidobacteriaceae bacterium. Taxonomy (GTDB): domain Bacteria; phylum Acidobacteriota; class Terriglobia; order Terriglobales; family Acidobacteriaceae; genus Edaphobacter. The sequence goes on from CAWEEI010000004.1 coordinate 135,215, forward strand.
TGGGCCTGACCCCACCGTATGCCCCGCGCCCCGCCCGCCCTATCCCCCATTGGTTGTATATGGCTGCGCAATCCACACTCAGGTAACGAACGTACAGCCGATCGCGCCCACTCGCGCAGCGACCCCCAAATCGCCGGTTCGCGCTATCCTAGTGCTCTGTGTCCCTCACCGCGACATCCGATGCCCCCGCCGCGCAGATCGCCTCTGCCGCCGCAGTCCCCGCGGCAGTCCATGCGCCGGCGCGCCCCACCCTCCTCGCCGACTACGCGACCCTCTTCAAGCTGCGCGTCTCCACCATGGTCATCATCACCTCCGCCGCCGGCTTCTACCTCGGCTGCCTGCGCTCCGGCATCAGTCCCTTCTCGCTCCAGCTCATCAAGGCGCTCGCCGGAATCGCCGTCGTCACCTGCGGCGCCAGCGCGCTCAACCAGGCCCTCGAACGCCGCACCGACCGCCTGATGCGCCGCACCGCAAACCGCCCCATGGCGGCCGGCCGCATCGGCCTCGCGCACGGCCTCGTCGTCGGCTTCGCGGCCGTCTTTCTCGGCTCGCTCTATCTCGCCTGGGCCACCAACCCCCTCACCGGCACGCTCACCCTGCTCACCGCCGTCGGCTACGTCGCCATCTACACCCCGCTCAAGCGCGTCACCACCATCAACACCTTCATCGGCGCCTTCCCCGGCGCCCTCCCGCCCCTCATCGGCTGGACCGCCGCCCGCGGCCTCATCGAGTGGCCCGCCGTCGCCCTCTTCGCCATCCTCTTCGTCTGGCAGTTCCCCCACTTCATGGCCATCGGCTGGATGTACCGCGAGGACTACGCCCGCGCCGGCATCCGCCTCACCCCCACCCTCGGCGACACTCGCTACGCCGCCCGCTCCACCGTCATCCAGGCCCTCTTCTACGCCGTGCTGATGATCCCCGTCAGCCTCTGGCCCTTCGCCCTCGGCATCGCCGGACGCGCCTACGCCGCCGCCGCCGTCGTCCTCTCCCTCGGCTACCTCTGGTACACCATCCGCTTCGCCCGCATCGCCTTCGGCCCAGCCGCACGCGACCAAAACTTCGACAACACCGACGCAACCATCCAGCCCGCCCGCACCTCCTCCGCGCCTCCGTCATCTATCTTCCCCTCCTGCTCGCCGCCATGATGCTCGACGCCCGCGGCCGCCTCCTCTTCTAACGAACCACTAGCCACCAAACATGCCCGCCGCTCCACAAACCGACCAACCTCCGCACCCCGCCCAGCGTCATCGCCACCATCCTCGTCGTCTCCGCCGCGGCCAGCGCGCTCATCTGCTGCCTCGTCTACTTCCACGCGCCCATCCGACGTCGCCGGAACCCATCTGCGCTCGCTGCCCGCTCGTCAACGCCATCCTCAACGCCCTCGCCACCATCGCCCTCGTCACCGGCTACCGCTAGATTCGCGAGCGCCGCATCCTCCACCACCGCGCCTCCATGTTCGCCGCCTTCTTCTTCTCCTCCATCTTCCTCGTCTCCTACCTCGTCAACTTCACCCTCCACGGCGAGACCCACTTCAACCGCCTCAACCACTGGTGGCCCTTCTACTGGAAGCTCCTCGCCTCGCACATCGTCCTCTCCGTCGTCGCCCTGCCGATGATCCTCATCACCTTCTTCCTCTCCCTCACCGGCCGCTTCCCCGCCCACAAACGCCTCGCCCGCTGGACCTTCCCCATCTGGCTCTACGTCTCCGTCACCGGCGTCATCGTCTACCTGATGCAGGCGGCATGTCGCTAAACTTCATAGCGCCGTCATCCTGAGCGGAGCGCGAAGCGCGCAGTCGAAGGACCCCCGTATTTATCGTCGCTCTTGCCTTTGCTCTTGTCTTTACTCACAACTAACAACTCACCACTCACCACTGTCCTTATGCAGCCAGACACCCGCCAGCTCCTCCGCACCGGCCTCGCCATCTTCGCCACCGGCATCGTCGCCGCACTGCTCGCCCTCACCGTCTTCGGCGGCATCGGACGCCAGGGCCCGCACACCAACTCCGGCTGGCTGGCCCTCATGGTCGCCATGGGCTGCCTGCCCACCGGCACCCTCACCCTCGCCCTCGGCCTCGCCAAACTCATCGGCGACCGCAAACGCTAGCCCCGTCCCCCACAGCCCTTCCTCTGCTATCCTCAACCTCGTTCGCTTCTAGGTATCCCAAGGCTTTAGCCTTGGGTCTCCTTCGAATCCACAGAGATCGGAGCACACACAATGGCAAAAGGCGTCAACAAAGTCTTCCTCCTCGGCAACGTCGGCAAAGACCCCGAGATTCGCGCCACCGCGGGCGGCATGACCATCGCCAGCTTCACCCTCGCCACCGCCGACCGCGCCAAGGACGCCTCCGGCAACTGGGTCGACAAGACCGAGTGGCACAACCTCGTCGCCTTCCAGCGCACCGCCGAGATCGTCCGCGACTACGTCAAAAAGGGCACCCAGCTCTTCATCGAGGGCAAGATCCAGACGCGCTCCTGGGACGACAAGGAGTCCGGCCAGAAGCGCTACAAGACCGAAATCCTCGTCAACGAACTCTCCCTCCTCGGCGGCCGCCCCTCCGGCGAGGGCGGCGGCTACTCCAAATCCTCAAGCACCACCGCCAGCGCCCCCGCATCCGCCCCCGACTACGCCGACCAGGGCATCACCGACGACGACATCCCGTTCTAGAGCAGAGTTCGCTACAAACTTCGTCGTCAAGGGCCAAAGGCCCGTCATATACCAGCCTAGGCCGGAGGCCTAGGTTAGCGGGCAGTAGAAACGCAAGGGCTGTAAGCCCGGCACATGCCTCTTACACATCCTCGAGGAATCCCTTCTAGTCCATGCTCGACGAACCCACCTTCCGCCGCGAATCCGACCGCGCCCTCGAATCCCTCAAGCAGGCCCTCATCGCCGCCGATCGATCGTTGCGAATATAATCGACTCATTCCGTGGAGGAGTTGTTGCGCACACCAGATACGCGGGCGATGGAACCTGTTTGGGATGCCGTCGTAATCGGGGCAGGTATGGGCGGTGGGTTCACCGCGCGGTCCCTTGCAGAGGCGGGGTACAGAGTCCTGCTAGTCGATCGGGGATACAGTGAGCCGCACGGTGGCCCCGAGACCGGAAGTCCAGAAAGCGCGCTCGCAGAGTGCAGATGGCCGACGGAGATCGCCTGCGAAGTGGACGGCGAAATCACCCGCCACTTTGGCATAGTGGGTTGCGGAGTCGGTGGCAGCACCAATTTTTACGCCGGGGCATTGGAGCGTTTTGACCGTCATGATGTGGACACGCATCCGCAGCATCCCCATCCGACGGGCGGATGGCCAATCACATACGATGAGCTTCTTCCGTATTACGAAGAGGCTGAGCGGATGTTGCATGTCGCCGGCACCCGCGATCCTCTGGATCCGGAACGATTCGAGCACCTTCAACAACCTCCCGATCTTGGACCCGCAGATACGCAATTCGTGCAATCCTTCGAGAAATGCGGTTTGCACCCTTACCGGTTACACGTCGGCATTCGCTACCTTCCAGGTTGCGACGAATGCCTTACTGGGCTCTGTAAAATAAAGAATTGCCGGGCTGACGCGCGATCTGCCGTCGCCGAAGCGCGCATTCAGCCGACGGTCATGGATCGCACCGAGGCGGTGCGGCTGGTTGCCTCCCATGACAAGGTCTCAACCGCGATACTGCGGCGCGACGGCCAGGAGATTGCCGTGAGCGCAAGGGTATTCGTGCTCGCGGCAGGCGCAATCCACACACCCAGGCTCTTGCTGAAATCCAGCGGAGAGGACTGGCCCGATGGATTGGCGAACCGATCCGGAATGGTCGGACGCAACCTGATGTTTCACAGCACATTGCGATTTGCCATGTGGCCGAGCAAGGGCCTCCCAGGCTCAGGGCCGCGCAAGTCGATCAGCTTTAGGGATTTCTATTTTTTCCAGGGCGAACGTTTGGGCTCTGTTCAATCCAGCGGCTTCAGCGCGGGATATGGCGATCTATTGATGCATCTTTACGACACATTCGATCGCGGTATGCTCCGCTGGCTGGGCGTGGCGCGTCCCTTTCTCCGCCTTCCAGCCGCATTGACGATTAGGCTGCGTGGCCAAGGCACGATCTTCGCTTGTTGTTTGGAGGACCTGCCATATCCTGACAATCGCGTAGCAATCGACTCGAACGAGCCGGACGGCGTCCTCATGAAATACAACATCCGGCAGGAACTTCGCGACCGTAGTAGCAGATTCGAAGCAGTATTGGAAAAGCACTTGGCTGGGCAGCGCATGGCTTTCCTTACCCGAGGTGTCAATCTCAATCTCAGCCATGCATGTGGGACTTGCACCATGGGGAGGGATCCCAAGACAAGTGTTATCGATCGCGACTGCCGGGCTCATGGAATCGGGAACCTTTACGTCACTGACGCGTCGTTCATGCCAACCAGCGCGGCGATTAATCCTTCACTTACCATCGCTGCGAATGCACTCCGGGTCTCTGAAAGCATCAAGCGAGCGCTGGCAGGAGAATTGCAAACTGAACTAATAGGACGCTGACGCGATTTTCACGCCGCCGCGTCCGCATCTTACACTAACCCCATGTTAGACGAACCCACCTTCCGCCGCGAATCCGACCGCGCCCTCGAAGCCCTCAAGCAGGCCCTCATCGCCGCAGAGGACTCCTCCGGCAGCTTCGAGTTCGAGGACAACAACGGCGTCATGAACATCCTCTTCGAGAACGGGTCGTCGAAGTTTGTGGTGACCCCCAACACGCCCGTCCGACAGATTTGGATCTCCGCCCAGGCCACCAGCTTCAAACTCGACTGGTCCGACGCCGCCCGCGCCTTCGTCCTTCCCAAAACCGGCGAGCCGCTCCTCCCCCTCACCGAGCGCCTCCTGCGCGAACACCTCGGCGACCCCTCCATCAAGCTCGGCTAAGGACGTCTTCCGGCAAATTCCTCTGTCCACCGCGCCCCGCATCCGATAGACTGTCTGCAATTGCCTCAATTTTGCTGCAAGGCCTCACCCGAGCCCGCCTTACAAAACTCGCAAATAGCCGCGCCTCACCCGCGCGACCCTTGCTCGAAGTGTACTTGCTCCAAGAAGGGCTTGAGCCAATGCCGCCCCTGCTCTCGGTCGCCATCATCACCAAGAACGAAGAGGCGAACCTGCCGCGCACCCTCGCCAGCGTGCAGTTTGCCGACGAGATCATTGTGCTCGACTCCGCCTCCACCGACCGCACAGTCGAGATTGCCCGCGCCTTCAACGCCACCGTCTACGACGAGCCCTGGAAGGGCTTCGCCGGCTCCAAAAACTCCGCCATCGCGAAGTGTACCGGCACCTGGGTCCTCTCGCTCGACGCCGACGAGGAGCTCAGCCCCGAGCTGCAGACCCAGATCAAGACCCTGCTGCCCTCGAACCCGCCCACCGACGCCTACTACATCAACCGCCGCAATTATTTTCTCGGACGATGGATCAAGCACGGCGGCCTCTATCCCGACCCCAAGCTGCGCCTCTTTCGCCGCGCCGTCGCCAACTTCACCACCACCCCGCAGTCGGAAGACCGCCCGGTGCATGAGACCATCGCCTTCGACGGCGAGGCTGACACGCTCGACTACGACCTCATCCATAACGCCTTCCCCACCATCGACAGCTACATCGAGCACATGGACCGCTACAGCACCGTGGGCTCCGAACTGCTGGTGTCCGCGGGCAAGGTCAGCCGCTCGTGGCCCGCGTTTGTCTGCAATGTACTGGTGGTCCCAAAGCTCACGCTGCTCTGGAACTACATCTTCCGCCTAGGTTTCCTCGATGGCCGCGAGGGCCTGCTCATGCACCTCTACCACTCCACCTACACCAGCTGGAAGTTCGCCAAGGCCTGGCAGGCCGCCCGCACCAAACCCAGCTAGAGCGTATTCCTATTTCGCCGCAGAGCAATACCTCAGATGCCGTCATTCTGGCGCAGCCAGAATCTCTGTATTGGCCTCTCAGTTCTTAAATCCGCGTCAATCCGCGAAGATCCGCGGTCGTTCTCCCCTACCACGGCAGCGCGTCGCCCATGTGGAAGAAGCCGCCCGTTGGGCCGTCATCCCCAAGCGTCGCCAGCCGCACGCTCGTCTTCGCCCCATCCACGATCTCCATCGGCGCGCCCTCGCCGCCCATATCCGTCTTCACCCAACCGGGGTGGGCCGAGTTCACCTTGATCTTCGTGCCGCTCAGCTCATACGCCAGATGGATGGTGAAGCTATTCAGCGCAACCTTCGACGCATCGTACGCAAACGTCTTCGCATCGTAAATCGGCGAGCCCTTGGTCGCGTGCAGCGTGTTCGACCCCAGAATGCTCGACAGGTTAACGATCCGTCCCGCCTTGCTCTTACGCAGCAATGGAAGCAGCGCCTGCGTCAACGCAACCGTCGAAAAGAAGTTTGTCTCAAACGTCTCGTGCAATGTCTTCTGCGAGATGCTGCTGGCCTGGCTGGAGCCCATCGGCTCGATCATCACCCCAGCGTTGTTGATCAAAATGTCCAGCCGCCCAAACTCCTGCTCAATCTTCTTCGCCGCGGCCGCGCGGTCTGCCTCACCGTCCACATTCAGCTTCACCGCCCGCGCATCCACGCCCACGCCGCGCAACACCTCTGCGGCCTCCTCGCCGCGTCCCAGATCGCGCGACCCCACCAGTATTGTCACCCCCAGCTTGCCCAGCTGGCGCGCCGTCTCCAGGCCAATCCCCTTGTTCGCGCCGGTGATCAACGCAACCTTCGTGTCCGCATTGCTCATTTCATCCATCTCCTGTCTGAAATTTCAGACGTGAAGATGAGATTGCAGTCGACAACAAAAGTTTCGGAAATATCTTCGGCAGCTCCGAACGCTTTTTCGTGCCATCCAAATCGCGCCCAACAACCCGTGGCCGCATTCACCACGGCAGCGCCAGGTCCATATGGAAGTACTCCCCCGTCGGCCCGTCCTCGCCCAGCGTCGCCAGTCGCACACTCGTCTTCGCGCCATCCACCAGCTCCAGCGGCGCCATCTGGCCGCCCATATCCGTCTTCACCCACCCGGGATGCACTGAGTTCACCTTGATCTTCGTCCCCTTCAGCTCATGCGCCAGATGCAGCGTGAATGAGTTCAACGCCGTCTTCGATGCGTCGTACGAAAATGTCTTTGTGGCATAGATCGTCGAGTCCTTCGGTGCCAGCAGCTTCAGCGAACCCTGCGCGCTGGACACATTAACAATCCTTCCCGCCTCGCTCTTCCGAATCAGCGGAAGCAACCTCTGCGTCAGGTCCACCACCGCAAAGAAGTTGGTCTCAAACGTCTCGCGAATCGCCTCCACCGGCGTCGTGCTGGTCTCATACCCCGCCCCCTGGTCCAGATTCACCGCCGCATTGTTGATCAAAATATCCAGTCTCCCAAACTCACGCCCGATGTACTTCGCCGCGGCCGCGCAATCCGCCTCGCTCGTCACATCCAGCTGGATCGCGCGCGCGTCCACGCCCACCCCGCGCAAAACCTCCGCCGCCTCCTCGCCGCGTCGCATCTCCCGCGAACCCACCACCACCGTCACTCCCAGCTTGCCCAGCTGGCGCGCCGTCTCCAGGCCAATCCCCTTGTTCGCGCCCGTAATCAGCGCGACCTTCGTCCCTTTCGTATCGCTCATCGAACCCCATCCCTCGTCCAAATTTCAATCCTGCACATAAGACGCGTCAGGAGCGAGGACCTCCGCATACCTCCTGGGGATGGGCCGCCGCTTCATATCGCGCCCCACCACCACATGCACAGTCTCGCCCTCGCACAAGAGCAACCCGTCCTCGGCGCGCACAATTCTATAGCTGAAGCGCACGATTGGCCCGCGCAATCCCGCCACACGCGTCTGGATCGTCAGCTCATCGTCGTATCGTGCCGGCGCCTTGTAGCGCACAGTCGCCTCCACCACCGCAATCCAGCACTCCTCCTCCACCTCCAGCCGCTTGTAGTCGAGCCCCAGCGAGCGCATCAGCTCCACGCGTCCCACTTCAAACCACACCAGGTAGTTCGCATGGTAGACGATGCCCATCTGGTCGGTCTCTGCGTAACGCACGCGCACCCGCGCCTCGCCGCACACAGCTTCGCCGGCCCCCTGCCCCACTCCATTTTTGTTCATGCAGACAAGTCTACTCAAGCGGCCTTCGCCGCGCCGTCATCCAGCCCACATCCGCCCGCTCACCGGCGGGAGAATCACCCCGATCGCCACACGCCCGCTTACGCCACCTTGCGCGCCGCCGACGCAGCCTCCGCGGCCGCCTCGTAGACCGCCGGCCCCGGCACCGCCCACGTAAAGCGCTGGCCAAACTCATCCGACGACCACGCCCGATACCCCACCCCGGTGAGCATCGCGTCCAGAGGCCCCGACGTCAGGCGTCCGCCCACCAGATGGTTGCTCTCAATCGAGAGATGAATCGGATGGCTGCGCAAAAAACTCAGCGCGCCGGCGATGGCGCTCAGCTCCGCGCCCTCAATGTCCAGTTTGATATAGTCGGGCACCGACCCCAGCCGGTCGCACGCATCCTCCATGCTCAGTGTCTCGACCGCCCGCCTCCGATCCATGGCCGAATAGGCCAGCGAGTCGCACAAGCCCGCGCCCATCGTCCCATCCATGCAGAAGCTCGCCGTGCCGCTGCGTCCGGAGAGCGCAGCCTTCACCGGAATCACATTGGCCAGCCGATGCCTCCCAAGATTCTGCAGCAGATATTGGAAGTTGGTCTCGTCCGGCTCAAACGCATACACCAGTCCGTTCGGCCCAACCATCTGCGCCAGAAGACAGGCAGTCATTCCCGCGTGCGCGCCCCCGTCCCACACCACATCGCCCGGCTTCGGCCTGTAGGCCGCCGTGTACGCGTCCATGCAATCGTCCTCGGCCAACGCCGGAAAATAAAAGGAGAGACCGTTCTTGCGATACTGGTGCAGGCCCGGCGAAGAAAAATCCAGCACATTACGCCCGCCGCTCGGCCAGCCCTCCAGGGTCTCAAACAGCATCTCCCAGGAGCGCAAAGCAAACGGCACAAACATCATGTGCGCGGGGTTCAGGTTTATCTCGCACCCGCCCCGCACCAGAGAGATGCGATCGCCGGAGGCCCGCATCGAAACCCCATGCACGGCCGCCTGCATGCGAAACGCCACGCGAAGCGGAAGACTCTCAGGCCCCGCCTTTAGCAGGCGCTGCCGCACTCGATTCAGAAGCATCATGATCTACCCCGGATCGGCAGCCAGTGAAGGCGCGCTGCCATCTTTTCTCTGTGGACCGTGGTCTACTTATCTTGCTGGGACCGTCCCAAGGTGGGCCGGTTGCAAATCATTCTGCAACGGACCTCCCGATTCGGAATGGTCAAAACTGCACACCGTTCCGGAAATTTTTCCCGCGCCCTCCGCCCAGCCCGCAGCCGCTCCGGATTCGCCTATGACCCTCCACCACACCACCGACGCGCTCCTCGTCATCGACCTCCAGAACGACTTCTGTCCCCCGCGCAACGGAGTCGGCGGAGCCTTGGCCGTCGCCGGCGGCGATCAAATCGTGCCCCTGGTCAACGCGCTCGCATCCCGCTTCCCTCACGTCCTCCTCACTCAGGACTGGCACCCCGCCGGCCACATCTCCTTCGCCAGCTCCCACCCCGGCGCGCAGCCCTACCGGACCATTCCCGCCCCCTACGGGCCGCCCGGCGAGCTGCAAACTCTCTGGCCCGACCACTGCATCCAGGGCTCTCCCGGCGCAGCCCTCCACCCCGGCCTCGACATTCCCCACGCCGAGCTCATCCTGCGCAAGGGCTTCCGCGAGATCGACTCCTACTCCGCCTTCCTCGAAAACGACCACTCCACCCCCACCGGCCTCGCCGGCTACCTGCGCGAACGAGGCCTCACCCGCCTCTTCCTCTGCGGCCTCGCTTATGACTTCTGCGTCCGCTTCTCCGCCATCGACGGCGCCGCCCTCGGCTTCGAATGCATCGTCATCGAAGACGCAACCCGCGCGGTGAATCTTCCCGAAGCAGGCGGCGCGCCCGGTTCGATAGACGCAACCAACGCCGCCCTCGCCGCTGCCAGCGTCCCTCGCGTCCAATCCTCCGAGATCCTGGGCCAATGAATCCCCACGCAATCCCCGAGCCAGCACCGCCGGACACCCCCTGGATCGCCACCCAAGCCACCGTCACCTCCTGCCGCTACCAGTTCGCCGGCCTCGGCAATCTCGCCTTCGGCTTCTCCACCCAGAAGAAATTCCGCATCGCCTTCGACTACTACGCCCACGGCCAGCTCTACTCCGACGAGTTCCAGTCGCCCATCGCCATCCCGCAGAACGAACCCATCGCCCTCACCTACAACCCCCTGCACCCCGAACAAAACAGCCGCACCTCCGGCCCCTCCGCCCGCGCCACGCGCAGCCCGCTCATCGCCATCGGCATCCTCGGCTCCGTCCTGCTCTCCCTTCTATGGCTCGGCATTCTGCGCGGCTGCAGCTAAACGGATTCTCGTATCGCTGAAGAGCCAAAACCTGAAAACGCCGTCATTCTGGCGCAGCCAGAATCTCTGTATTGGCTCTTTGCATTCGCTCGGCCCTATACGCGCAATCCGCGAAACTATCTACTATCGGCACATCCATCGCCGCGCAATAGTTAACTCCCCCGGTTCCACTTTGGCATTTTTCCCGTTTTCCTCCGGAATCTTCGGGAATACCCCTTGACTGTTCCGCTACCCAGTGTCACTCTAGGCTCATCGCTCGACCGATGTTATCGGACGTGTGCCGCGGTCCTTGCTCTGGGTCCGCCCGCAACTAAAACTATGGCAACAATGATGGCGTCCGTCGGACAACGTGAGGTTCTGCGTTGCGACCACTGCAGTCTGGTGCAATTCCGCACCGCCAACGCCATGTGCAGGCGCTGCCACAAGGCCCTCGAGATCCAAATTCCCGAGCCGGAGCCCGCGGCCATCTCGCTCGTTCCTCCGTCTCCCGCGCAGGAAGGCGGCCTCCAGGTAGCCACCGCGGTCCGCGACCTTCGCCACGTGCGCAACCTCTCCCAGCGCCAGCTCGCCGCCCGCATGGGCGTCCCCCGCACCTACATCTCCAAGATCGAAAACGGCAAAGCCATGCCCACCCTCTCCTCGCTCGACCGCCTGGCCCGCGCCCTCAAGGTGGACATCGCCTCGCTCCTGCGCGACGCCAACACCCGCCATCGCGACGAGGCCGCCGTCCTCACCGCCGACCCCTTCCTCGCCGAGATCGCCAGCCTACGCCTCGCAGCTCGACGAGCTGCAGCGCTCCATCTTCCTCAACCACGTCCGCGAACTCGCCGCCGGCCGCCGCCGCACCGCGTAAACCTCACGTCCGAATTACAAACCCATACGCATAGGGGTTCGGCGCCTTCTCCGGCAGATTGAGCGTAAGGCCCGCAGCGTCCTGCGCGAAACCCACCGGCCCCGCCCCAATCAGCTCCACCCGCTGCACCGGCTTGGGCAGCGCCGCCGCGCCCTTCGCCAGCGTCTTGATCGTCAGCCTCCCATTCGCCGGCCATCCCAGCGCAAACGCATACAGCGTCTCGCCCTTGGTGCGTGAACCGAATGTCCTCGGACGTGTACGCCCGCTGCGTCCGCTCGTTCAGCTGCCCGGTATTCACATCCGGCGGCCCCTCGCCATACACCGAGAACGGCCGCGTCCCGTAGATCGCCTCGCCATGCTTGGGAATCCACGTCGCAATCGCCTCCAGAAACGCCCGCTCGTCCGAATCGATCACGCCGTCGCCCGTCACCGGAATGTCCAGCATCAGGTTCCCGTTCTTGCTGATGATGTCGATCAGCGAGTGGATGACGTACGTCGGCGTCTTATACCCATGCTTCTCGAAGAGGCTGATGTCGTAGTGCCAGTTCCCGATGCACGTATCCGTCTGCCACGGCTGCGCGAGGATCTCATTCGACTTGCCCCGCTCGATGTCCAGCGTAAACGCTCCCGCCTCCGCCGGCCGCGTGTCCTTCGTGGTCAGCACCACGTCCAGCCGCCCTTTGTCCCGCACGCTCACGTTGTAGTAGTGCGCCGCAATCGACAGCCCATAGATCCCGTGCGGCAGCTCCGAGTCGTCGAAGTAAAGCAGGTCCGGCTTGTACGAATCCACCAGGTCCTGGCGCGCGCAGAAACCAGTTCTCCGCAAACTTCGGCGCCGTAATCGACGCGTCCAGGTGCCACTTCTCGTCATTGTCGCGCAGCCACTTCGTCGCCTCGGCAATCGTCGTTATGCCCTCCGGCATCAGCACATGCCGCCCCGTATAAAGGTCCTGCGGGTCAAGCCCCTCCCACCACTTGCCCTTGCCGTCCGCCTTGGTCAGGGTGTACGCGTCGTAGTGCACGCCCGCCATCGGCCCCTCGGGATCGTAGTTGTACGCCGTCTGCAGCCAGTTCCACGCGTGCGAGCCATGGTTCGACACCGCAAACCGCAGCCCGCGCTCCCGCGCAATCTTCCCGTAGATCCCGACAATGTCCTTCTTCGGCCCGATCTTCACCGCATTCCACGGCGTATAGTCGCGAGTTGTACGTGTCGAAGTTATCGTGATGGTTGGCCAGCGCGGTGAAGTACTTCGCCCCCGCCGCCACATACAGGTCCATCAACTCCTCAGGCTTCCAGTTCTCCGCCTTCCACAGATTGGTCAGCTCCATGAACCCGGCCTTCGACGGATGCCCGTACGTCTTCAGGTGGTGGTCATACTGCCGGTTGCCCTGGATATACATGTTCCGCGCGTACCAATCGCCCTGCCCCGGCACACACTGCGCGCTCCAGTGGTTCCAGATCCCGAACTTCGCATCGCGAAACCACTCCGGCGTCTTATATGCATTCAGCGAGTCCCACGTCGGCTGGAACGGCCCCGTCGCAATCCGCGGCGGCTTAACCTGTGCCGCAATCGCCTGCCCCAACATCCTCGGCGCGCGCGACGCCAGCGCCGCCCCCGGCGCAGCAGCCAGCGCAGACTTCAACAATCGACGGCGTGTGATCTCACTTCGTAGCATCGAGCAGCCTCAGTTCATTATCCGTCTCTTACGTCCGCACAATAAACCCATACGCATACGGATTCGGCGCCTTCTCCGGCAGCGTCAGCGTCAGCCCATCCGGCGTCTGCGCAAACGTCACCGGCCCCACCCCGATCAGCTCCACCCGCTGCACCGGCTTAGGCAGCGCCGCCGCGCCCTTGCGCCAGCGTCTTGATCGTCAGCTTCCCATTCGCCGGCCAGCCCAGCGCGAACGCATACACCGTCTCGCCCTTCTGCGTGAAGCGGATGTCCTCCGCCGTATACGGCCGCTGCGTCTTCTCGTTGAACCGCCCCGTTACAACGTCCGGCGGCCCCTCCCCAAAAACCGAGAACGGCCGCGTCCCGTAGATCGCCTCCCCATGCTTCGGAATCCACGTCGCAATCGCCTCCAGAAACGCCCGCTCATCCGCATCGATCGTCCCATCACCCTTCACCGGGATATTCAGCATCAGGTTGCCGTTCTTGCTCACAATGTCGATCAGCGAATGGATCACCGACACCGGCGTCTTGTACTTATGGTTCTCGAACAACGAGAGCTGGTAGTGCCAGTTGCCGATGCACGTGTCCGTCTGCCATGGCTGCGCCAGGATCCCATTCGTCTTGCCCCGCTCGATGTCCAGCGTAAACGCGCCCACATGCTCCGGCTTGATGTCCTTCGCCGTCAGCACCACATCCACATGCCCCTTCGCCCGCACGCTGGAGTTGTAGTAGTGCGCCGCAATATCCAGCCCATACTGCCCCAGCGGCAGCTCCGAGTCGTCGAAGTACAGCAGGTCCGGCTTATACGTATCGACTAGATCCTGCGTCCGCAAAAACCAGTTCTTCGCAAACTTCGGGGTCACGTCCGGAATCTCTTCATGCCAGTGCGCGTCATACGCCGCATGGAACTTATTGGCGTCCGCGATCGTGGTCGTGCCCGCAGGCATCATCAGGTTCCGCCCCGTATACAGCTCCTGCGGGTCGAACCCCTCCCACCACTTGCCCTTGCCGTCGGCTTTGGTAAGGTTGTACGCGTCGTAGCGCACCCCCGCCATCGGCCCCTCCGGATCGTAGTCGTACGCCACCTGCAGCCAATGCCACGCGTGCGACGAGTGGTTGGTCACCGCAAACCGCAGCCCATGCTCCCGCGCCAGCTTGCCATAGATGCCGACGATGTCCTTCTTCGGCCCAATCTTCACCGAGTTCCAGTTATGGAAGCGCGAGTTGTAGTTGTCGAAGTTGTCGTGATGGTTGGCCAGCGCCGTAAAGTACTTCGCGCCCGCCGCCACGTACAACTGCATCAGCTCCGCCGGCTTCCAGTTCTCCGCCTTCCACAGGTTGTCGATCTCCATCCACCCCACCTTCGACGGATGCCCATAGGTCTTCAGGTGGTGGTCGTACTGCCGATTGCCCTGGATATACATGTTGCGCGCATACCAGTCGCCCTGCTCCGGCACGCACTGCGCGCTCCAGTGGTTCCAGATGCCGAACTTCGCATCGCGAAACCACTCCGGGGTAGTGCACTTCACCAGCGACTCCCACGTCGGCTCAAACGGCCCCGGCGCAACGTGTACCGCGGGTGCCTGCGCCATCAACTTCGGGGATGTGCGGGAGATAAGAGCGGCGCCCGGTGCAGCGGCCAGGGCGGACTGAAGAATATGGCGGCGAGTAAGACGGCTTGAGGACATGCGGGCCATCATAGCCGCTCAGCCGAAGGATGGGAAGCCGCCGGCTCCGCCGCACAGCACGCGTAGAATCGAGCCTGACAATGCCCGCCGCGCCCCAATCCGAAACTCCCGAACAGGTAGAGACAACCGACACCTCGAAGGCGACTACCGCCCCGCACAGCCTGAGCTCCTCGAATCCCCACCCACCGGCACCCCAACATCCGCCTCCAGCCCGTCCAGCTCGACTTCCTCCTCCGCCTCGCCGACGCCCTCAACACCACCCTCGACCTCAACACCCTCATGCATCGCGTCGCCGACCTCGTCCGCGCCGTCATCGACTACCGCATCTTCGCCATCCTCCTCGTCAACGACCGCACCGGCGACCTCCGCATCCGCTTCCAGACCGGCCACACCCCCGAGGTCGAGCGCATGCGCATCAAGCCCGGCCGCGGCATCGTCGGCCAGGCCGCCGCGCCAACACCAGTCCATCCTGGTCGAAGACGTCAGCACAGGTCGAGAACTACATCGACGCCAACCCCAACGTCCTCTCCGAACTCGCCGTCCCGCTCATCATCAAGAACCGCGTCATCGGCGTCATCGACCTCCAATCCGAGTACCCCGCCTACTTCACCGACGAGCACCAGCGCCTGCTCGAACTCACCGCCTCGCGCATGGCCGTCGCCGTCGAAAACGCCCGCCTCTACACCCGCGTCTCCCGCCAGGCGCAGACCCTCACCGTCCTCAACGAAATCTCCCGCGAGCTCACCAGCATCCTCGACCTCGACGACCTGCTCGAGCGCATCGGCCATCTCCTCAAGCGCGTCATCGACTTCCAGATGTTCACCATCCTGCTCTGGAGCGACCGCACCCAGCGCTTCGAACACCGCTTCAGCTCCCGCTTCGGCGAACGCATCGAGCGCGAGCACAACGTCCAGCTCGGCGAGGGCATCATCGGCCACGCCGCGCAGTCGCGCGCGCCCGTCCTCGCGCCCGACGTCCGCAAAGACCCGCGCTACATCGTCGTCCAACCCCGAGGTGCGCTCCGAGCTCGCCGTCCCGCTCATCTACAAGGGCCAGGTCATCGGCGTCGTCGACCTCGAACACACCCGCGTCAACTACTACAACGAGGACCACCAGACCACGCTCTCCACGCTCTCCGCCCAGGTCGCCATCTCCATCGCCAACGCCCGGCTCTACCAGCGCATCCACGAGGAGGAACAGCGCCTGGAGCGCGACCTCGCCATGGCCCGCCAGGTCCAGCTGCGCCTGCTGCCCTCCACGCCGCCCCAGCCCCGCCGCGCGGAGATCGCCGCCGCCTTCCTGCCCGCCCGCTCCATCGGCGGCGACATGTACGACTTCCTCGACTACGGCGCCGCCGGCAACGCGCTCTACACGACCTCGCAGCCCGACCGCATCGCCATCGTCCTCGGCGACGTCTCCGGCAAGGCCGCGCCCGCCGCGCTCTACGCCGCCCTGGTCTCCGGCATCCTGCGCTCGTTCGCCGCCCGCCACCTCGCCCCCGCCGACCTGCTCGCCGAACTAAACGACCAACTGCAGGAGCGCAAGCTCGACGCGCAGTACGTCACCATGCTCATGGCCGTCTGGAACGACGACGACTGCACCCTCCGCATCGCCAACGCCGGCTCGGTGCAGCCGCTTTATGTAACCAACGCCGTTACAGAACCCGCCGCCGCGACACCATCCGCGGAAAGCACTTGCGCAAAACGTCCGCCCGACTGCCCCACCCCCGCCAGCCTCACCATCACCACCATCCCCGCCGAAGGCTTTCCCCTCGGCCTCTTCCCCAAAGCCGAGTACGACGAGCTCACCATCGCCGCCCACCCCGGCGACCTCTTCGTCTTCTTCTCCGACGGCATCACCGACGCGCTCAACGCCGAGGGCGAGATGTTCGGCACCGAGCGCCTCGAAGCCGTCCTCCGCGACCACCCCTCCGCCTGCCACTCCGCCCAGGCCACCGTCGACGCCATCCTCGCCGCCGTCGCCGCCTTCCAATCCGGCACCGCCCACTTCGACGACGAAACCCTCGTCGTCCTCCGCGTCCTGTAATAATTTGCTAGGTGAAGGCCTTGTTTGCGTCGATGTGTAGGCCAGCGGCTTTCAGCTCGCGTAAGAGCTGAACCTCCCAAATCCCATCTTCCATTGGAATATATAAAACCCCATCTATATCTGATGGCTTTGCCAGGCCCTTTTGGAGAAGTGCGATTGTCTTTGACCTCCCGAGCCTCGCGTAGAAGAATCCCATTTCGAAAACCACATTCTGACGTGCTCGATCCTCTAACTTTGAGGGATCGGCCTTACTCGCACCCACATCATCTGCGGTTAGGATAACCACAGCGCAACCGACGTCAGAGTGGTGTTCAAACTTCTCAATAATTGTCTTCCCCTCGTTAGGTCGCTCGTGCAAAATTATCGGCTCAAGCTCGAGCTTTGAAAGATAGCGTGCGACGGTCTCCTTTGTGCCCTTGTCATGCCCGTGCACGACGAAGATTTTGCGCGCATTGGATGCTTGCACTCTGGGAACTTGGCTGCGGAGAGGTGATTGGTGATCCTCATCAGCAATGTCCTCCTCCAGCTCCTGAACACGAGATGTAAGGAACGCCTCAGCCTCCTTCAAGCCCTCACGGAAGTAGGGCTCGTTGTCGCTGTCAGGCCGTCCCTCCCACCACACTGACGCGGCGAAGTCCACTGCATCGAACTGCGAATAGCGGGGGGAGGACTTCCCGTAAAAGTCCGCAAGAACGATCTTGATGTCACGTGTCCATGTCGTTAGGAGAGTCGAATCCCGACCCGCCCGCTGGACTTCAGGCAACTGTTCCAGAAGCCTTTTGAGCCGACTCAGGGCCCTCGCTGCTGTAATCGAAGGGACGTGGGCGGCCGGTTGTGCGCCCCCGCTAGCTCTAGCCATGCTGCATATGATAACCGACCGGGATCGGCGTTCTCAGTAGCCGTTGCCCGTCGCTGGCCCAACCCCATGCCCCGCCAGCTCCGCCAATATCTTCACACTGGCGCTCGCCCCAATCCGCGTCGCCCCGGCATTTAGCATCGCGCTCGCATCCGCCAGCGAGCGGATGCCGCCCGAAGCCTTCACTCCGGCGCGCGTGCCGACCACTCCGCGCATCAGCGCAATATCGTCCACCGTCGCCCCGCCCGAAGAAAACCCCGTCGAAGTCTTGATGAAGTCCGCGCCCGCCGCCAGCGCCAGCTCTGACGCCCTCAGCTTCTCCTCAAACGTCAGCAGGCACGTCTCCAGAATCACCTTCACGATCCCGCCCGCGCCATGCGCCAGCTCCACCACGCCGCGGATCTCCTGCTTCACCGCCTCGTAGTCTTCCTTCGTGCCCGACTTCAGCAGCCCGACGTTCATCACCATGTCCACATCGTGCGCGCCCAGCTTCAGCACCCGCACCGTCTCGTCCCGCTTGGACGCAGCCAGCGTCGCCCCCAGCGGAAACCCGATCACCACCCCCACCGGCACGCCCGTGCCCGCCCAGCGTCTCCGCCGCCGTCGCCACCCACGTCGGGTTCACCATCGCGCAAGCAAACCTGTGCTCCGCCGCCTCATGGCACAGATGGATCACCTGCGCCCGCGTCGCATCCGGCTTCAGCAGCGTGTGGTCCAGCACCGCCGCCAGCGACGCCGGAGAAGAAAGTGCCTGCCTCGCAAAGGAGGCCGCATCGAACGTTGCAGGTTCATCGAGAATCAGATTCGGGGAGTTCAAGTTGGGTGCTCCTTGTTGCCATATCCATGCTACCGCCTCGCGCCGGCTTGCATGGCGGCACGGGAGACGACCGCGGATACTTCTACCACAGACGCGTTAAGCCTCGCTTAAGTCGCAGCGCGAAATCTCCCGCGCAAATGTTGGATGCTCACACGCGCGCCCAAGTCTTAGGCAACCCAACACCCGTCCTGCGCCTAAGGCAGATAGTAAAACGGATTCGGCAGCTTCACGCTGATCTCCGCCCGCGACGATGGCCTCGGCGCGCCTCCCGCATCCGGCGGCGGGTCCTTCAGGTCGCTCCACTGGTCGCCCATGCTCAGGATGATCTTGTACCCCTGCGCGATCAGTCGCGCCCGCGCCGCCGACTTAAACAGCGTGGGGTCGTGCGTGCCGTAGGACGGGTCCAGCAGGACCAGTCCCTGCCAGTCCTTGTACCCCGCCGTCGCCAGATTGCGCGCCGTCGCGTCCGTCTCGTCCTTGGCCATCCCCTTGCCCGGCCGGCCCGTAATAAAGAACACCGCCACCCCCGCCGCGCGCGCGTGTTGGAACAGCCGCAGCGTCCCCGGAATCGCAACCGAAGCCTCC
Organism: uncultured Acidobacteriaceae bacterium; assembly: GCA_963808025.1. Classification (GTDB taxonomy): domain Bacteria; phylum Acidobacteriota; class Terriglobia; order Terriglobales; family Acidobacteriaceae; genus Edaphobacter. The sequence goes on from CAWEEI010000004.1 coordinate 154,191, forward strand.
GGCGAAACGATCCAGTCCTCAAACGTCGCCTGGATGTAACCCAGGTCCTCGCGCTTCTCCTCGCAGTAGCCGCTCAGGCTGGTCTCGTCGATATCCAGCACCATTGCCAGCTTCTGCGCCTCCGCCGCCTCCGGCGTAGTGGCATTGTGCGCCGCCAGCAGACTGGTCAGCGCCGCATCCGCCCGCCGCGTCTGCGCATCGATGTCCGCCCAATAGCATCCCGAACTGCCCACGCAATCGTAGTAGTCCAGCAGCCGGTAGCGCGCAAAACTAAAGTTCGGCGGCTCAGCCACGGTCAGCACGGTCGGATCGGTGGTCTCCGAATCAGCCGTCGCCTGAAGCTCCTCCGCCGAGGGCCGCCCCGTCGACCGCGTCCCCATCTGCTTTGTATTGCTGACGCAGTTCGTCGGCGGCCCAATCTGTTGAGCCGGAACCAGCGTCGCGCTCCAGAGAAGGACAGCTGAAGCGAAGTTTCGCAATGAGCTAGGCATAAACATGCTGATTCGTCTGCTGACCATTCGACTGTACCCGTCCGATACGATCCGCCGAATACGCTCCACAGTCTGAATATTATCTTGAGCGAGCGAGACGAGACACTTCGTCCGCATTAAATTGCCATATATAGATAATTTGCTATAATCGTCTGAGGGCAGCCCGGAGAAAAATGCCAAAAACACCAGCCGCTTCAATCTCTTGGGAGGGCGATTCCTGGGAGACCTTGAAGAGCTGGCCGCGAGAGATGCAGCACACCTTCGGAATCGCACTGCGCGAGATGCAGGAAGGCAGGCGGCCAACCCTCGCTGCACGACCGATGCAGTCGGTGGGCAACGGAGTGTTCGAGTTGAAAGATTCGGACGAAGCGACGTGGTACAGAATGCTGTATCTCGCGCGGATCGACGACACGATCTATGTGCTGGACTGCTTTACGAAGAACACCCGCAAGACCGCGAGCAACACCTTGAGCAAGGCGCGAACGAGGCTCTCACGAGTGAGATTGCGGATTCAGGAGACGAAAAGAGATGGCAAGGACAAACCCAGGGAATAAGGCGGGACACGTCACGAACGGCAACGTGTTGGAAGACCTCGGTTTCACCGCCGAAGAGATTCGTGAGACAGAAATCAAGATGACGATCTGGCGTCCGCTGCGCGCAGAGATCGAGGCCCGCGGATTGACGCAGGTTCAGATCGCCAACCTGCTGCAGATGCATCAGCCCGACGCCAGCCTGTTGGTGCGCGGCAGGCTCGAAAAGTTCAGCGTGATGAGGCTAATGCAATTCGCCGAAAGACTTGGGTTAACGGTGCAATTGATGGTGAAACCGTCGGAAGCGCTGCCCCGTGGACGCCCACGCGGATCACGATCTCTTGCCACGCAGCGGAGAAAGATTTCACCTGCGAAGCTGGAAGGGCGGACAAAGGCAGTCGCGCGCCAAACCCGCTAGGGAAGCGCATCTCGCATTATGGGTCCGAGTGGCCTCAATGCCCCGCGTCATTCGGAAACAGCCGTATGTCCGGCACATTCCGGTAGATCTCCGCATAGTCCATGCCATACCCAATCACAAACTGGTTCGGAATCTTGAACCCCACATAGTCCGCCTCAATCGGCACCAGCCGCCGGCTCGGCTTGTCCAGGCACGTCGCAATCTTCAGCGACGCCGGCTTGTGCTGCAGCATCAGCCCGCGCAGATAGCTCAGCGTCAGGCCCGTATCCAGAATGTCCTCCACCAAAATCACATGCCGCCCCTCAATCGGGTTGTCGATGTCCTTGATCAGCTTCACCGCGCCCGACGACACGCGCGCCCGCCCATAACTCGACACCGACACAAAATCAAACGTGTTGTCGATCTGGATCGCGCGCGCCAGGTCCGACAAAAAAATCGCCGCGCCCTTCAGCACGCCCACCAGCACCAGCGGATTGCCCGTCTTCTGGCCCTCATACTCGGCCGTAATCTCGCGGCCCATCTCCGCGACCCGGCGCGCGATCTCATCTTTAGTGAACAAAACTTCCATCGTGGAGGCGGGCGGAAAGGCAGGCGCACTGGTCGGCATGGGGACTAGGGTAGCCTATGCCCCACCCCTCTGGCGAGTACCCCACACGGCCAAGCCGCCTCACACCTCGAACCTTGAACCTCGCAACTCGAACCTCACGCCCCAGCTATACTTTCAAACAGAAGCGAGGCATATGTACCCCTATATCAATATTGGCCCGGCGCAACTGGGCACCTTTGGGCTGCTCCTGTGGCTGGCAGCGGTGGCCGCCACCTACGTGCTGCACCGCAACTTCCTCCGCAATCAAGTGGACGCGGACGCTCTCAGCGTCGTCGCGCTAGTCGTCGTCATCGGCATCGTCGGCGCCAAGACCTGGCACGAGCTGCAGAGCCCCTCCGCTCTGCACTATGCTCTGCGCGTCATCGGCCATCCGGGATGGCATCGCCCGTTCACCGTGGCGTTCCTCTTTCTCGGTCTGGTTCCGCGATGGCTTCGCCTGGTTCGGCGGCATGATCGCCGCCATCCTCGTGTTGATGTGGCAGGGCCACTCCTCAAACTTCAAAGGACCGGGCTGGGTCTCGCTCGAAGACCCCGGCCCCATCCCCGGCCCCCGCGTCGGCGCCATCCGCATGTTGGACCTCGCCGCTCCCGCCGCCGCCATCGGCTACGGCGTCGGCCGCATCGGCTGCCTGCTGGCCGGCGACGGCGACTACGGCATCAACACCACCCTCCCCTGGGGCGTCCACATGGCCAAAAACGCCCTCGTCCCGCCCACCCCGCCCGACGCGCTCGTCCAGCCCACACCCATCTACGAGCTGCTCTTCTCCCTCGTCGTCTTCTGGATCCTCTGGCAGCTCGGCAAGCGCGCCCGCCCCGTCGGCTGGCTCACCGGCGTCTACCTTGTCCTCAGCGGCATCGGCCGCTTCCTCGTCGAGTTCGTCCGCATCAACCCCAAAATCTACTTCCACCACACCATGTCCAACGCCCAGGTCGCCGCCGCCGCCAGCGCCCTCGTCGGCCTCGTCGCCATCGCCCTCGCCCAATCCAAACACGTCGAATGGACCCCCCACCTCACCCCCGGCCTCACCGAACCGTGAGCCTCAAACCCCAAATGTCATTCCAACCTCGCGTCTAACCGCAAACCTCCGTCATCTCGACCGGAGGCCATGAAGTCTGAAGACCCCGCATCGGCCTTTGCCTTTGCCCAGGCTCATCCGCATCAACTTTCCCTTGACATAGAGAACTCTATAATGCAGAGTAGTTCTCGAAGGAGAGATTCCTATGACCAATCCTGACCCAGAAAGCGGTACCTCCCGCGACGACCTCCTCAAGCGCATCGAACTCATGGAGGCCATGATCGCCGAGGGCCGCGGCTTCACCACCCGCAACGCCTGGATCTTCGTCCTCTGGGGCCTCGTCGACCTCGCGGGCTGGAGCTGGCAGAACTTCGTGCCACACGCGCTTCGCCGGAGCCGTGGGCCTGGCCCATCTGCCTCATCGCCGGCGTCGTCCTCACCTTCGCCGGCAAGGCGCTGCAGAAGACGCCTCCGGGCATGCCCAACAGCATCGCCTGCGGCCGCGTCCTGGCCGTCTGGGCCATGATGGGCCTCGCGATGGCCATCTACGTCGCCAGCGCCATGATCACCCACTTCACCTGGCAATACTCCTACGTCGCCGCGCTGCTCATGATGGTCGGCATGGCCCACGCCATCAGCGCAGTCATCCTGCGCTGGCGCGTGCAGGGAGTCGTCGCGGCCATCTGGTGGGCCGGCGGCGCGGCCATCTTCTTCCTCAACTCCCGCCGCGCCACCAGCGACATCATGCTCATCGAGATGTGCCTCGGCATGATCGCCTTCGGCCTCTACGCCATGCTGCTCGAGCGCCGCCGCGGCGGACGATTGGACGAATAAAACTGCCTGACCTACGCAGTCGCAACGAGTCCCACAAACCAAATCGCCCTAAGGAGGACCTATCCATGACGGACTTCGACACAACTAACCCACCCCGCCGCGACGATCTCGTCCAGCGCATCGAGCTGATGGAAGCCATGATCGCCGAGGGCCGCTGCACCACCATGCGCTACGGCTGGATCTTCCTGATGTGGGGCCTGCTCTACTACGCGGCCATCGGTTGGGAGATGTATCTGCCCGCCGGGAAGTTCGCCTGGCCGGTCTGCATGGTCCTCGGCGTCGTCATCATCCAGATATGGAGATGGCGTGCCGCTCCGCTCTGGACGTAACCATGAGAGCCCTCGCTCACGCAGCATCGGCGCGGTTTGGGGGGCAGTGGGCTGCGCCTTCTTCCTCTACATGGGCGCGGCTGCCGCCAGCCATCACATTCAAAGCCCGGCAGTCAACGCGACCGTCATGTTCTTCCTCGGACTCGCCCACGCCATCAGCGCAGTCATCCTGCGCTGGCGCGTTCAGGGAGCAGTCGCCGCCATCTGGTTTGCAGGCGGGATGGCGATGTTCTTTGCGCCCTACCCCGCTTCGCTCATCATCTTCCTGGTCGCCAGCTTCTTCGGCATGGTCCTCTTCGGCCTCTACGCGATGATGCTGGAGCGCCGCCGGGCGGCCACCCTGGTACAGCACCATGCCTGAAGACCTCCCCGAACTCGATCCCGTCGTCCACGGCAAGCTGCGCCTCGCGCTGCTCTCGCTGCTGGTCGGCGTCGAGGAGGCCGACTTCACCTGGCTGCGCGACAAGACCGGCTCCACCGACGGCAACCTCGGCGCGCAGATGCTCAAGCTCGAAGAGGCCGGCTACGTCGCCATGCAGAAACGCTTCGCCGGACGCAAGCCGCAGACCCTCTACCGCATGACGCCCGCCGGCCGCAAGGCGCTCGCCACCTACGTCGCCTCCCTCAAACGCCTGCTCAACGGCGCCCTATGAACCAATTGAACTGATCTGCGTACCATGGAGAAACTATGCAAATGAAATCCGCACTCATCCTGATCGCCGGCATCCTTATCGCACCCGGCATCGCCCTGGCCCAGCGTTCTGCATCGGCCCAGCCCGCCGCGCCGGCACTCACCTTCGACGCAGCCTCCGTCCACTCCGCCGCACCGCCCGACTTCCAAAAGATGATGGCAGATCTGCGGGTCGGAAAGAAACCCGAGTCCGTCCATCTCGACGGCTCCCGCGCCACCTTCGTCTACCAGTCGCTCAAGGAACTGATCGCCTACGCCTACCGGGTCAGGGTCTATGAGGTCAACGGCCCCGACTGGCTTACCACCGACCGCTTCGACATCGTCGCCCGCATGCCCGACGGCGCCACCAAAGACGACGTCCCCACCATGTTGCAGGCTCTGCTCGCCGACCGCTTCAAACTCGAAGCCCATCAGGAGCTGCAAGACCAGCCCGTGCTCGGCCTGATCCCCGGGAAGGACGGCCCAAAACTGAAGGTCTCCGCCACCACCCCCCAGCCCCTCGACGAGACCGTCCCGCTCAAGCCCGGCCAGACCCGTCGCGACACCCCCGAAGGTCCTACGCTCCTTACCACCAACGACGACGGCTCCACCACCTACGACCTCGGCGCGCGCGGCAGCTTCAACCTCAAGTTCGACGGCGAGACCCGCTCCATGCACATGGACGCCCCCGCTCTCTCCATGAACGGCTTCGCCTACATGATGACCTCGCTTGGCGCGGGCCAGGGCCGCCAGGTCGTCGACATGACGGGCCTCACCGGCCTCTATCAGTCGGCCGTCGACTTCTCCCTCATGGACCTCGTCTCCAGCCTGCACCAGCAGGGCATTGAAGTGCCCGTCGGCGGCAACTCCGATCCCGATGGCGGGGCAACCGTCACCTTAGCCCTGGACAAGCTCGGCCTCAAGCTCGAGAAGACCCACGCCAAAGTCAACCGCCTCGTCATCGACCACGTCGAAAAGGACCCGACAGCGAACTAGGGTAGACTCGCGACGCGTGGCATGGCCAAAGATAGGGAAAGGCCCGCCGCTCAAGATTGAGCGTTGGGCCCTGGCCCGCTACTTCGACATCGCCTCCCGCACCGGCTCCTGCGGAGCCGCGAAGAATACGTTCGAGATCACCGCTCCCGCAATCGCCCCAAAGATCGGCGCGACCCAGAACAGCCACAGCTGCGAGAGCGCCCATCCATGCACAAACAGCGCCGTCGCCGTCGAGCGCGCCGGGTTGACCGACGTGTTGGTTACCGGGATCGAGATCAGGTGGATCAGCGTCAGCCCCAGTCCGATCGCAATCGGCGCAAAGCCCTTCGGCGCACGCTCGTCGGTCGAGCCCAGGATCACCAGCAGGAAGAACGCCGTCAGGATCGTCTCAACAATGAAGCACGCCGCCAACGAGTAGTGGTCCGGCGAGTGGTCGCCATAGCCGTTGCTGGCGAACCCGCCGAGCACAAACCCCGGCTTGCCGCTGGCGATCGCATACAAGCGCGCTCGCGCCAATGAACCCGCCCACCAACTGCGCGATCACATACGCAGGCAGCTCCTTCACTGGAAACCGCTTCGCCACCACCAGCCCGACCGACACCGCCGGGTTCAAATGGCACCCCGACACATGCCCAATGGCGAACGCCATCGTGAGTACAGTAAGCCCGAAGGCAAGCGCGACACCAACAAAGCCGATACCAAGTGTTGGATAGCCGGCCGCGATCACCGCCGCGCCACAGCCTCCGAACACAAGCCAGAACGTGCCGAACATCTCGGCAATGGAGCGTTTGAATAAGGACATAAGCGTACCTGTCTTCTTTCTGAATTCTTGAGATCACCTGCCCACAACCAGGCGAAAACGCCCAGCGCGAAGCAGGTGTGCAGCATGGCCCTAGCTACCGTGAAGCATCCGCAACCGCGCGTCTTCCCTGGCACACAGGCGACACAGCAAAACGCACAATCGAGGATGGCGAATCGTACCACGGCGAGGCTTGGTCGCCCATGAATAATCGCCGCCCTCCAACCCCCAGCAGAGCGCCCGATCTACGTCGCCTATACGACCCCGCCTAACGACCGGTCGTCGTGCCCGCAGGCGTCGAATCCGCCTCAGAATCCGCGCGCGCCACCAGCGGCGCAAACCCTCCCGTCTCCGCCGAGTACGCCAGCAGCTCGCCCGCATCAATATCGAAGTACCACCCATGCAGCTCCATCGCCCCCGCCTCCACCCGCTCGCGGATCCACGGAAACGACATCAGATTCTCCAGCGACAGCTGGATCGCCCCCTGCTCGCACGCCCGCGTCTTCACCGGCTCCGGCTCGCCCGCCAGCTCGCGCATCACCCGCTCCCGCGCCGCCGCCGCGATGCTGACCCACGCGCCGATAAACTCGATACTCGTTGCGCCGTCGATGCCCTCGCCATCCATCAGCGCGCGTATCCCCCCGCAGCCCGAGTGCCCCAGAATAATAATCTGCTCCACGTTCAGCCCCTTCACCGCAAACTCAATGTCCGCGCGGATCCCCGGCATCTCCGCACCATTGCGATACGGCGGCACCAGGTTCGCCACATTCCGCACCACAAAGATGTCTCCCGGCCCCGCGCCCATCAGCATCCCCGGGTCGGCCCGCGAGTCGCAGCACGAGATCACCAGCGCCCGCGGGCTCTGCCCCTGCCGCAGCCGCGCATACACGCTCTCCTCGCCGTGAAAGTACTTCTCCTGAAACTCCTCAAACCCCGCCACAAACGTCCCAATATCCGTCAAGTTTCGCCTCACTCAACTCGCCTCGCTAGCATACCAACTCCAATAGCATCGCACGAACTTCGACCGCAGCATATATCATCGAAGGTCGATGGATTCCCCCGTACAGTCTCTGCTCGCCTCCGGCGCCGCGCTCACCGACGCCGCCCTCGAACGCCTCCTGCCCTCGCCCGACACGCTGCCCCACTCCATCCACCGCGCCATGCGCCACAGCGTCTTCGCCGGCGGCAAGCGCCTCCGCCCCATCCTCTGCATGGAGGCCGCCCGCATGGTCGCCGGCGACGGCGCACCTCCCCGCCGGCATCGCCGACCTCGGCGCCGCCATCGAGATGCTCCACACCTACTCCCTCATCCACGACGACCTCCCCGCCCTCGACAACGACGACCTCCGCCGCGGCCAGCCCACCTGCCACGTCGTCTTCGGCGAGGCCATCGCCATCCTCGCCGGCGACGCCCTCCAGACCCTCGCCTTCCAGACCATCGCCCAACTCCCCTGCCCCGCCGCACACCACCGTCGCCATCCTGCGCGAAATCTCCCTCGCCGTCGGCACCGGCATCGGCCGCCTCGGCGACCTCGAAACCCCACTCCCGCCCGGCATGATCGGCGGCCAGGTCGTCGACATCGAGTCCGAAGGCATCGCCCCCACCGCCGACCTCGTCGAGACCATCCACCGCGCCAAGACCGGCGCCCTCATCACCACCAGCATCGTCTCCGGCGGCCTCTACGCCCTCGGCCTACTAAGGAGCGGGTGCATCGGCTCCACGAACTCGGTCCTCGGAGAACACTGCGGCACCGACGAAGACACCATCTCCCGCCTCCGCACCTTCGGCGAGAACGCCGGCCTCGCCTTCCAGATCGTCGACGACATCCTCGACATGACCCAGTCCTCCGCCGAACTCGGCAAGACCGCCGGCAAGGACACCGCCAGCATCAAGGCCACCTGGCCCGCCGTCTTCGGAATCGAACAGTCCCGCCGCGACGCCGACGCCCTCATCGCCGACGCCTTCGCCGCCCTCGAACCCTTCGGCCCCGCCGCCGATCCCCTCAAATCCCTCGCCCAGTACCTCACCACCCGCACCAACTAGAGCGGATTCCCTTTGCAACAGACCAAAAACTTTAACTGCCGTCATTCTGGCGCAGCCAGAATCTCTGTATTGGCTCTCGCTCCGCCTTCGAGCAATCTGCTCTAAGCCAAGCCTTCAAGCGCCCCCAGCGCCCGCTCCAGCTTCACCCCCCGCGAAGCCTTCAGCAGCACAACATCCCCCGCCCGCAGATTCTCCTTCAGCCAAGCCCCCGCCTCCTCCGGCGTCGCAACAAACACCGCCTCGCTCCCCCCTGCCGCCGCCGCTTCCACCAGCGCCCCGCCAAGCCCGCGCACCCCGACCACCACATCGACTCCCCGCTCCGCCATCCGCCGCCCGCACGCCGCATGCAGCGCCTCGCCCTCCGGCCCCAGCTCCAGCATCTCGCCCGCAACCACGATCCGCCTGCCGCCCGCCCCCACCGGCATCGCCAGCAGCGCCTCCACCATCGCATCCAGCGCCCGCGGATTCGAATTGTAACTGTCGTTGATCAGTGTCGCGCCGCGCCACTCAATCCTCTCGCCCCGCCGGTCGCCCGCGCGCAGCTCGCCCACCGCCGCCGCGCACTCCGCCAGCGACATCCCGCTCTGCAACCCCACCGCAATCGCCGCCAGCGCATTGTGCACATTGTGCCGCCCCAGCAGATGCAGCTGCACACGCGCCGCGCTCGCCGTCGCGCCAGTCACCGTGAACTCCACTCCATCGTCCACTTCCGCAATCTCCACCGCCCGCACCTGCGCCCGTTCACCCGTCCCATAGCAGACCGCGCGCTTCGCCCATCCCTCGACCAAATTCGGTTACATACTCGATCGTCGCAGTTCAGAAACGCAATCCCATCCGCCGGCAGCGCCTCCACCAGCTCATACTTCGCCCGCGCAATCCCCGCAATCCCGTCCGCAAAGTGCTCCAGATGCACCGGCGCCACATTCGTCACCACCGCCCAGTCCGGCTCCGCGATCTTCGCCAGCGCCGCGATCTCCCCCGCATGGTTCATCCCCATCTCAATCACCGCAACCTCATGCTCCGGCTCCAGCCGCAGCAGCTGCAGCGGCAGACCAAACCCATTGTTCAGATTCCCCTGCGACTTCAGCACACGTGAATCTTCGCCGCTGCGACAGCGAGCACCGCCGCCACCGCGTCCTTCGTCGTCGTCTTCCCCGCCGACCCCGTCACCCCAATCACCCGCCCGCCCCAGCTCCGCCGCACCTCCCGCGCCAGCTGCTGCAGGCTCAGCAACACTCCGTCCGCCATCGTGATCCGGAACGCGCAGCAGCCTGCTCGCATCCATCCCCGCCGGCGCCAGCCAGCGCATGCTCACCACCGCCGCCACCGCGCCATTCGCCAGCGCCGCCTCCACAAAATCATGCCCATCCAGCCGCTCCCCGCGCACCGCAAAGAACAGCTCCCCCGCCCCAATCGTCCGCGAGTCGATCGAGTAGCCCACCGCCTCCGCGTCGTCGTCGAAGTCACCCTCCGCATGGATCCAGTCCGCCACCTGTCCCAGCGTCAGCTTCACCGCATCACCTCGCCGCGCTGCTCATCCCCGTTCTGTAACCATCTTCGTTGCATGAATTACCCAAGCTCCTTCAACACACCCGCCGCGACCGCCACATCGTCAAACGGCACCGTCCGGTCGCGCAGAATCTGCACCTTCTCATGCCCCTTACCCGCAATCAGCACAATATCTCCCGCCCGCGCCGCCCGGATCGCAATCCCAATCGCCGCCGCCCGGTCCGGCTCCACAATACACTCCGTCGTCGTCTCGCGCACCCCCGCCAGCGCCTCCTCAATAATCGCCATCGGCTCCTCGCTCCGCGGATTGTCGCTGGTCAGCACCACCAGATCGCTGCCCTCCGCCGCCGCCCGCCCCATCCGCGGCCGCTTCGTCCGGTCGCGGTCCCCGCCGCACCCAAACAGCGTAATCACCCGCCCGCCCCGCGCGCCCACCAGCTCCCGCGCCAGCGCAATCAAATTCCGCAGCGCATCATCCGTATGCGCATAATCCACCACCACCGTAAACCCAGCCTCGCTCGACCCCGGCACCACCTGAAACCGCCCCGGCACCTGCTTCAGCTTCGGCGCCGCCGCCGCAATCTCATCCAGCGTCAATCCCCGCGCCAGCGCCGCGCACATCGCCGCCAGCAGGTTCGACACATTCACTCGCCCCATCAACGGCGAGCAGACCGCACACAGCTCCTGCCGGTGTTACAAATTGAAACCTCGTCTCGCCCGCCGTCATGCTTCAATCCGCTCCGCGCGATAACTCGCCACCCGTCCTCCGACCCCATACGTCATGCGCTGCCGAATGCCGCGCTGCATGCAGCAATTGCCTCTGCCGCAGGCATCGTCCGCATTGATCACCGCAACCCGCGGCGCCGCCGCCCCCACCCCCTCAAACAACCGCGCCTTCGCCGCCGCATACCGCTCCATCGTCCCGTGATAATCCAGATGGTCCTGCGTCAGATTCGTAAAGATCGCCACATCCACCGGAATCCCCCACACCCGCTCCTGCTCCAGCGCATGCGAGCTCATCTCCATCACCGCCTCCGTCGCCCCCGCGCGCACCCCATCCGCAAACACCCGCAGCACATCGCGATGCCTCCGGCGTCGTATGCTCGCTCGCGCGCACCTCATCGCCCACATGCGTCTCAATCGTCCCCAGCAGCACGCACTTGCGCCCCACGCTGCGCAGCATCTGCTCCAGCAGATACGCCGTCGTCGTCTTGCCATTCGTCCCCGTCACCGCGCTCACCGCAAGCTTCCGCTCCGGATGCCCCAGCACCGCCGCGCTCAACTCCGCCAGCGCCCGCCGCCCATGCTCCACCCGCGCCACCGCAAGCCCCGGTCGCTCCCGCCGCAGCCGCGCATACGCCTCAGCCGAATCCGTCACAACCGCCACCGCCCCCTGCGCGATGGCCGCATCTATATATAGATTGCCGTCCGTCGTCCCCCCGCGCATCGCGACAAACGCCGCACCGGCGCCGCACCCGCCGCGAGTCGTACTCAACGCTCGCGATCTCGCCCGCCGCGCCCGCGCTCTCAATCGCCGCGACTTCCTTCAGCGCATCAGCCCACTTCATGCATTCGATTCTATGTCCGCACACGCACTCGCGGCCGCTACCGTTCAAAGCGCACGACCACCTCGGTGCCCACCGGCACCATGCGTCCCCGCCGCCGGCATCTGTTCGCGCGCCACGCCGCTGCCCACCGGCGCGACCCGCAGGCCCAGCCCCGCCGCCGTCTCCACCGCCCCGCGCAGCGCCGAACCCGTAAACGACGGCACAGCCACACGCTGTCCCGCATCCACCATCACCGAGCCCTCGCGGCTACGGCGGAGCAGCGGCGCAAGCTGCGGCGCACCGCGCATGGCTGCGCCGGCTGACGCCGCCGTTCGCCTCGAACGCCGCAGCCCTTCGCTGGCAGTCAGCCGATTCGGCGCCTTCGCTCCGAACGCCGCACGCGTTGATCCGCCATCCGCTGCCACTCTCATGCTCGCTGGCTCATTGCAGCTCGCCGCGCGCAGCGGATCGTCCGCCGGCAGATGATTCGCCTGCTCGAACATCGCATTCAAGTCGCCCACACTCATCGCTCGGCCCATCCTCGGGCATCGGCTGCGGCGCCGCCGCCAGCAGCTCGCTTGGCGTCTTCAGCGGCTGGTCGTGCGGCACGCCCAGATACTCCAGCACCTGCCTGCGCCACCTTCTGAAACACCGGCGCCGACACCTCCGCCGCCATAGTACGATCCGCCTGCCGACGGCGAATCGATCACCACCGCCACCGTAATCGCCGGATTGCTCACCGGCGCCATCCCCGCAAAGCTCGCCACATGCATGGTCTTCGAATAGGTGTGCGTCAGCACGTCGATCTTCTGCGCCGTGCCCGTCTTGCCGCCCGCGCTGTAGCCGTTCAGCGCGGCCTCCTTGCCCGTGCCCTCGGTCACGATGCCCTCCATCATCCGCCGCATCTTCGCCGAGGTCATCTCGCTGATCACGCGGTGCGCGCCATCCGGCAGCTTCTCCGGAAGCTGGTTCGCCGGACGAAACGCCGCCGCCTGCAGCCGCGGATCGCCCTTCATCTCATCGGTCGATTGCAGCAGCACGTGCGGCGGCATATACACCCCGCCATTCGCAATCGTGCTCACCATCGTCACCAGTTGCACCGGCGTCACCGCCACCTCCTGCCCGATCGCCAGCGACAGGATGCTCGTCGCGTCCCACTGCTTCGGCGCGCGCAGCAGCCCACGCGTCTCGCTCGGCAGCTCAATCCCCGTGCGGTCGCCGAACCCAAACGCGCTTGATGTATTTGTAGAACGTCTCCGGCCCCACCTTCAGCGCCATCTTCGCCGCGCCCACATCGCTCGAGTGCTCCAGCGCATACTGCACCGTCACCGCGCCAAAGTGCTTCTCGCTGTTGTCGTCGTGCAGCGTGCGCCCATACATCGTCATCGACCCGCCCTGGCAGTCCACGATGTCCTCCGGCTGCACGCCCGCCGCATCCAGCGCGGTCGCATACGTCACCAGCTTGAAGGTCGATCCCGGCTCATACACATCGCTCACCGCAAGATCGGTCAGCGCGCCCGGCGCCATGTGCCGCGAGTCGTTCGGGTTGAACCGCGGCGAGATCGCCAGCGCCAGAATCTGCCCCGTGTGCGGGTCCTGCACCACCACCGTGCCGTGCAGCGCCTTCACCTTCGCCATCTGCTCATCCAGCGCGCGCTCCGCCATGTGCTGGATGTTCGCGTCGATCGTCAGCACCAGGTTCTCGCCCGGCTGCGGGTCTTCCTCGACGCTGTGCATCACCTGGCGCTTGGCGTCCACCGCAGTCAGCTTGTGACCCGGCTGCGCCATGCATCTCGTCGTCGAACTCCTGCTCCAGCCCGCCCAGCCCGGTATCGTCCGTGCCCACATAGCCCAGCACCTGCGCGGCCAGATCGTTGTTCGGATAGAAACGCTTGAACTCCTTCTCGAAGTAGACGCCCTTCAGGTTCAGCTCCGTCACGCGCTCCGCGGTCTCCGCATCCACCCGCCGCGCCACCCACGCAAAGTTCCTCGAGTCGTTGAAGCGCGCCAGCATCTGCTGGCTCCGAGGTCAGAGTTGTCGCTGGGGTCCGTATGCACCACCTTGGCCAGCATCTCCGCAGCACTCGCGCGGTTCTGGCTCAGCTCCGACGGCACCGCGTAGATCGAGTCCACCGAGCACCGTCATCGCCAGCTCGCGCAGGTTGCGGTCGTACAGCACCCCGCGCCGCGGCGCCACCTCGAACGTCCGCTGCTGCTGGCGTTCTGCGCCTTGTCCTCCCACTCCGAGTGGCGCACCACCTGCAGCCACGTCAGCCGCACCCCAATCAGCCCGACCCACGCGCAGAAAAAAATCGCCACCCACGCAAAGCGCACCTTGCGGATCGGTGCCGTCAATGTCTTGCGCTGCGTCGGTCGAGTCACTCTGTTCATAAGAAGTCGAAAGAAGTTGTGAGTTGATGAGTTGTGAGTACTGAGACTTTTGGAATACAGTCAAACTCCGGGACGAATACCGCCCGCCACCCGAAGTCGCAACTACCTGAAACTCACAACTCACAACTGCATTACGGCAGTCGTCGGCGCGCGTCGCCTGCGCCAGCACCGCAGCATTCGAACTGCTCCCATCCGGACGAACCATCTGGCCCGGCCTGCGGCGCGTCCATCCCAAGCTGCCGCGCAATCTGGTCGATGCGGCCCGGGTCGCTCAACTGCGCCTCGCTCAGGCGCAGCTCGCGGTTCTGCTCGCGCATCTGCTCCACCTGCTGCTTCTGCGCCTCAATCTGGTAGCCGATCTCAATCGCGGAAAAATGCTGCCACACATACACCATCACCAGCAGAAACAGCACGCTCATCGTCGCGGTGAAGCTGCGCATCTCGCGCCGGCGCTCCGGATCGTCCGCCTTCACAATGCGGCTGTTGTCGATGTGCTTGGCGAAGAAGACCTCCGGCGTCGGCCCGCGGCGCGCCCGCTGCTGCAGCTCAAACAGCTCGCGATTGCGGCGCTCACGAGTCTGCGCAGGACTGACGGCGCCCTGCATAGCGCCGGTCCCCATGCCCATCTCAACCCCGAATATATTGCCCTGCCCCATCGTCGTCGTCGCCATCGTCGCCCTCCATCACAGCACTTTGCACTTGCTCACAACTCGCCATTACCAACTCACAATCTTCTCCGCCGCCCTCAGCTTCGCGCTTCTCGACCGCGGGTTCCGCATCTGCTCCTGCTCCTCCGCAATCACCGGCTTCTTCGTCAATACCTCATAAATCCCATCGCGTCCGCCCTCGCGCAACGCATCCTTCACCAGCCGGTCCTCCAAAGAGTGGAAGCTGATCAGCACCAGCCTTCCTCCCGGCTTCAGCAGAGACGGCGCGCTCTCCAAGCAGCGCTCCGGATCTCGCCCAACTCATCGTTCACTCGAATTCGAAGCGCCTGAAAGGTCCGTGTCGCGGGATGGATCTTCTCGCCTTTCATTGCCAGGCCCGCGGCAGATACGATCGCAGCCAACTCCGCTGTCGTTCGTATCGGCCGGGCCCTCACAATGGCTCTGGCGATTCTCCGCGACCTCCTTTCCTCTCCGAATTCGTAAATCAGGTCGGCAAGCTCGTTTTCGTCCGCCTGATTTACCACTTGCCCGGCCGTCTCCCCGCTGCGCGTATCCATACGCATGTCCAGCGGTCCTTCGGACCGGAAACTGAATCCTCTGTGCGCCTCATCCAACTGCAGGCTGCTCACTCCAAAGTCCGCCAGCAATCCATCCAGGCTGCCCGGCTGCAATCACTCCACTGGCCTCTGAAAACGCCCTCGGCTCAAACACCACCTCCGGCATCGCATCGCCAATCTCAGCCCTCACCTCCTCCATCCGGGCCTTCGCCAACTCCATCGCCTCCGGGTCGCGGTCGAAGCAGATCAGCCTGCCCTTCGCGCCCAGCCTCTTCGCAATCTCCGCCGAGTGGCCGCCCAACCCGACCGTCGCATCCACAACCACGCCGCCGGGCCGCACATTCAGGTACTGCAAAACTTCATCTAAAAGAACCGGCACATGCCGCGGATTGCTCATCGTTCCGCCTCAGTGCTGCCCCTGGGGGCCGTTGCCATGCAATCTCTAAAACCGCCTACCGCGAAAACCACGCCACCACGACCCATACCCGCAACATCAACTCGCGTACGATCGCCGATGCCATCGCCTCACTCCTTCAATGCCTTCGTCTTCTCCGCCAACACTGCTCGCCGTTCCCGCGGCATCTCTACCAATCCACTCGGGCCCTTGCGCTCCGTCTCAAACATCTCCAGGTTGATCACTTCTAAAATCGTCTGCATCCCCAACACGTTCACATCGCCCGTCAACTTCGCCTGCTGCCGGATCACCTGCGGCATCAGCAGCCTTCCCTGCGAGTCCATCTCCACCGTCTGCCCGTAGTAGCTGGTCACATTCAAAAAATCCTCCCGCTCCGGGTCCGTCGGCTCCAGCTTCACGATCTTCGATTCGATCGCCTCCCACTCCTTCATCGGGTACAGCTGCGCCCGCTTGCCGTCCATGCTGGTGATGTAGAAGACCGGCCCGTACACCTCATCCACCCTGCGCTTGAACTCCGCCGGCAGCTTGAGACGGAACTTCTCATCGACCCGCGTCTGGTGATTGCCACGAAACATTGCATCCTCAAGGCCCCGGAACCACACTTGCCAGCTTCAGAACCAGTCCATGCGGGGCTAGAATTGGGTCAGTGAACAGTGGACTTCACCACTAGACTCCACTTTCTTCCACTTTTTTCTACTCCGCAATCCTGACGCACGAACCAGGCGATAGCAAGCCCTAAATTGGGCAGATCCAAAAGAAAATTCTGGACAAGATGTGGAAAACTCAGCCCCTAGCGGAATCCAACCCGAAAACCCCTACATATAGTGTTGGCCCGGATGGTTCAATCTGGAACTCCCGCTTGCCGAGCGGGAATTTCTCTGTTAGCGAATGAAAAGCGAAAGTACCGGTGCGAATATATTTGACTGACTGTAGATAGTTGTTTTTCCTGAGTTTTGGGTGGTAGATGGCGATTCGTTCCGCGCTATGCTGGGGGCGGAGCGTGCTGCAATGTCCATCAAACTCTCGATTGAAGTTGACGACCCTGAAACTGAAAGCCTACTTGCCTACCTTGAGGATCGGTACGGATCGAATTACGCTCACAAGCTGACAGTGCTCAAGGCGGCGCAGGGGTGGATGGAACTAAAGTGCCCTTTGACATTCAGGGATGGGTTGCCCGAAAGATGGATTCCGACGATCGAGTCTCATCAAGCTGCTTCATCCTCTGGCCTAGCGCGTTCGTATGTCTCTCTGACTTCCTTCGGATCGACGGACTTTCCCAGCAGTTCGCAGATGGTGATAACGAGCAGTACATCCCGTTCGTTCATGCTTTCATTTCCTCCACTTGCCCCTATAATACCGCCATGAATCGACTACTTACCCTTGTCCCCCTCGCGTTCGTTCCTGCTATTTTCCTAATGGGATGTTGCGACTGCGCGCAGCGTTTCGTTCCTTCCCCAACAGATGCCCTCCATGACAGGGCTTTCGACACGAAGACGGGCAAGTATTGCATTGCTGGGGAGAAGGAACCTAACACGACCTACGACGGAATCTCCTACTGCTCGGATTTACAGGCTGCGTCAAACTAGCTTTAGAAGATGAATCGCGCTTCGCCTTCGGCTCTCTCTGTGGGTTCGAGTTGCACGTCAATCACAGCGAACGCATCGCTATCGCCCACTTTGGGCACTCCGGGCAACATGAGCAGGTCATCTCCGACAATGCCGACTTCGGTGATAAGTGAATCGTCCTTGAGTAGAACAAAGTGAGTTCGGCCGTCGTCAACCAGTTGCGGGTTTTCGGGGATGCGGAGCGCATCGAAGAGGGTTTTGACTCGGTTATCTAAGTCGCCGCTTTGCAGGATGTGTTGCGGAGTGTCTTCGGGACGCAGGAGCAGAACGTCGATCCGGCAACGCAGGCAAAACTCCGGCACAATGAGCGGGATAAAGCGGGTGCTTTGTTTCTTATTCATATCCGCGAGATATTCAATCCCGGCGAGACGATTCTCCTCGCAGTACAGAGAGCCTTCCGGGTACATTTCTCCCCGCTCCCCGCGCGCCTTTGCTCCCTTGACGCAGGCGTACCTACGCAGTCCGGTTTAGTTTCCCAAAGCCGTTGAAGTTGCGGACTGACAAAGGTACGGATCCCGTGTTTGTGCGGGCCTTTGGGACGCAGTTCGTTGTGCGCCTTCAGATCCCCGGAATAGAGCAGGCGGAATCTCATTGCATCCTCGGAAATAGGCTCCCCGTATTCATTGCCGCGAATGACGAGGGTATCAGGCTTGCATTGACTTGGACACAACACGGCGGTACCCTCATTTCTGAGGGTTCGCGATGCCGAAACCGCCCACGGATTCCGCCAAGAATGTCAGGGGCGATTCTGCTACGTTCGTCGAATTCATGCGGAAGCTAATCGCTGTACCGCATTCAGAAATCAAGGCCGAGATGGAAGCGGAGAAAGCCGTCAAGCGACGGCCCCGCCCGTTTACCCGGATGGCCGATCTTTCCTCTCTCCGCGTCCCTGGCGCGGGTTCCAAGCGGGGAGATTAGGCCGTCGTTTCTCCCACCTTGCCGGTCAGTTCGGCATAGGTCAATCTCTTGCCCACAATCTGCGAAGCTGCCAGCATGAAGCGATCCGCGTCATTCAGCGGGTTATCTTTGGTGGCCCGGTTGTTGTAGCGGAAGACCTGCTCCCCAACATAGCGGTCGAGGTGGAAGGGTTCGACGGCGATGTAGGTTCCCTTGAGACCTCGCTTGAGCAAGCTCCAGAAGTTCTCAATCCCGTTGGTATGGACTTCGCCGCGGACGTACTCGTACAGATGATTGACGGTCTCATGGACGAAGCTCTGGGTCTTGAGGGACTTGTATTCAGTCAATCCGTCCGAGTAGATGGTGCTGCCCCGTTCGATGTTATTGAGGATCGAATCCATGAGGACTTCGCGCTTGATTTCGGGGATGACGTGCGCCCGCACCTGCCGGGTATTGCGGTCGATCATGCCGAACACGGGAGTTTTGAGGGTGGCGCGTCCAGTTTGGGGTATGTACTTGGGGTTGGGCACCATCTTGTACCCATCCCCGTCTGGGACGAACCTGTTCTCCTTGCGGACGCTGAGGTGCTTATTCTTGGGCGCCCCACCGATGAAAGCCTCGTCGATCTCAACCGGGCCGCCCTCAGTCCCGCCCATCTTCACAAAGGTCTTGGTACTCATCGCCAGCCGGATGCGGTGGAGCATGAACCATGCAGTCTTCTGGGTCACCCCCAGCGACCGGCTCACCTCATAGCTGCTGATGCCATTCTTCGAGTTTGCCAGCAGCCACACAGCAGGCAGCCACTTCTCTAGCCCAATGGCCGAGTCCTCGAAGACAGTCCCCACCTTGAGCGAGAACTTCTGTTTGGGGTGATCCGCGTAGCACCGATACACATTCGCCTTCACCAGCCATGTCAGCTTGGTAGCCCCACAATACGGGCACTTCGCCTCACCATCCGGCCATCGCAGGAATACCATGAACTTGCGGCAGTTCTCCCTGTCCGCGAAGTGAACGATCGCTTGCCTCAAAGTCTTTATCTGTGCGTCCATACACAACATCATAGTCCATCATGTATATTATAGCCAAAGTACCGCCTCCAGCCCAGGAGACAGCCTCTACTTCCGTCGTCCAATCAGCCCTTTCCGCCGCAATCCCCACACCAGATACCCAATCACCAACAGATTCACCACGAACAGACACACTCGTATCCAGTCCGGCCTGCGGTGCATCTCGTACACCTCCCACGGCAGAAACAGGAAAGTCGAAGCCACCGTCAGATACTCCGCCCAAACCTTCTGCAACAGCAGGCCTACGCCTTCCGTCACGCGCAGCCCCCCGTAGAAGATGGTCGCCACGCCAATCTGCCGCATCCGGCGCGCGGTGATCGCATCCAGATGGTCGATCACCCACAGCACCACCCTCCCATCGGGATCGACCCGCAGCCGCGTCGCCAGCCGCGCCGCCGCCTCACCCAGGTCGCGATGAATAAAGTGGATCGCCCCCACCCCCACCAGAAAGAAAAACGCAGACTCCAGCAGCTTGAAGCTGCCAATCGCCATCAGGCCCATGTCACGCCTCTTCACACCGCGCCCCCGGGCCACGCCTCTCTTCCTCACGCCACCGCTACCAGTCCCTTGCATTCCGAACCCATTCCCGTCAGGCGCACACGCTGTATCGCCGATCGCGCGCACACCTTGAACCCAGTTGACGGGCGCCGCACCGGAATGTCAATGCGCGCTATCTAAGCAGCGCATTGGCCTGGTCAACATCGGTCCCAGCGAACTTCCATGCCCTCACAGTCGCGCTCAATCGCCTCTATCGCCTCAACTTGCGCGGTGCCACAATTTTTTCCAGAGCAATTCAAAAAAATATCCAATCCAGGGCCCAGGTCAGGACGTTGTTGGTAGTGAGCGTCCTGATGGACGACAAGGCCCCCAAAAAATATCCGAGAGGAAATAGATCACCATGAAAAAGACACTGCTCGCAACTGTTACCGCAGCCGCACTGGCCATCACATCGTTCGGCGTCATCTCCGCAGCCGACATGAAGGACCCCAAGGTCGGCGGCGCCGATATGTATCCCACCAAGACCATCGTCGAGAACGCAGTCAACTCGCCGATCCACACCACCCTGGTCGCAGCCGTCAAGGCCGCCGGCCTGGTCGACACCCTCAACTCCCCCGGCCCCTTCACCGTCTTCGCGCCCACCAACGACGCTTTCGCCAAGCTTCCCGCCGGCACCGTCGACACCCTGGTGAAGCCCGAGAACAAGGCCACCCTCACCAAAATCCTCACCTACCACGTCGTCGCCGGCCGCGTCTCCTCCAAGGACATCAAGGACGGCATCAAGGCGGGCGGCGGCAAGTATGAGCTCACCACCGTCGAAGGCGGCAAACTCATCGCCACCCAGAAGGACGGCAAGATCATGCTGACCGATGAAAAGGGCGGCATGGCCACCATCACCACGGCCAACGTCTACCAGTCGAACGGCGTCATCGACGTCATCGACACCGTGTTGATGCCCAGCTAGTTCCCTGTCTCACTTGCCTCCCCAGCTGCGCGGAAAGGCGTCTCCCTTCAATTCAAAGGAGACGCCTTTCCGTTTCACTTCACCCGCATCGAACGAATCAGACACTATGCCCTTCTCATATCGCACCGAGCAGTGGCTTCCCCATTCCGTCCCGGCGGTCTTCGCCGCGCTCGCCAACCCCGGCAACCTCCCGCGCCTGATGCCCGCGTGGCAGAAGGCGCGCATCGTGGAAGCCTCGATCATGCCGCCGCTTCATCCTCCCACCCCCTCGCCTCGTGCAATCGTCGCCGCCGGCGTCGGCACGCAGCTGTTGCTCAGCTTCTACCCATTCCCCCACTCGCCCTTTCGCGTGCGCTGGGAGGCGCAGATCACCGAGTTCGCCTGGAACGACCACTTCGTCGACCTCCAGCTGCGCGGCCCCTTCGCCTTCTGGAACCATTGCCACACCGTCAGCGCCATGACGCGCGATGGAATCCGCGGCGCCTGCGTCGTCGACCTGATCGAGTATGAACTTCCCTTCGGCCCGCTGGGCCGGCTCGCACACCACCTCTGGCTCCGCACCCAGATCGAGCGGTCCTTCGCATTCCGCCAGGAGCAGTTCGCTGAACTCCTCGCAAAAACTATAAGAGCCCCGGTGTCCCCGCCGCCTGCGAATCCGGAGTCTCAGCCTCCGGTGCCGTCGTCGCCCGCACCCGCCGCGCTCCCACTGCAGCCGCACTAAGCCCACAAGGCGACTACCTCGAACGGTTCCCCTGCTTCTCCGCATACATCGCCGCGTCCGCCTGTTCGATCACCTGCGCCAGCGTCTGTCCCGGCTGCCACTGCGCCACGCCAATCGACGCCGAGACCCGAATCTTCAACGCGCCCGTCCCAGTCTCAATCGCGTAGTCGCCAAAGACCCACTGCCGTATGCGTTCTACCTGCGACTTCGCAACCTCCAGATCGCGGTTCAGCACAATGATGAACTCATCCCCGCCCCACCGCCCCACCAGATCGCCACCCCGCACAATCTTTTGCAGCGACTGCGAGAACTTCTTCAGCAGGTCGTCGCCTGCCAGATGGCCATACTTGTCATTCACTCCCTTGAACAGGTTCAGGTCGATCACCACCACGCAAAACGTCTCCTCCAGCGCTATATTCGATTCCATCCGCGCCTCGACGCTGCGGCGGTTGGCCAGCCCGGTCAGCGTGTCCTTCGACGCCAGCTGCTCCACCACCTTCAACTTGCTCTCATACGCCGTCAGCTTCGACCGCAGCAGCGCCAGAGAATCGTCGCCATCCTGTTTCATCTGGTCCACGCGGCTCTTCAGCTCGGTCGCCTTCTTCACCAGCGACGACCGCACCTGCGTCAGATCGTCGAGGTTGGCAATCGCCCTCAGCTCCGCGGTCAGCCCGCCAAACTGTCCGGCATAATGGTGGTCGCGCTCGCCCACGGACTCAGCCGTACGGGCCAGCATCACCAGAAGCTCCTTCACCTCATCGGCCTTGCCCCTCAGGTGGTCCGCCGTCAGCCTTCCCCATTGCAGCAGCAGCGCCTCCACCCGTTGCCGGACCTGCTCCACCATCTCTGGAGTCGCTTCGACGGCCAGCCGTCCTTCCACACCCGTGATCCCCTGCTCAAGATTGTGCGCCGTGCCCGGGCAGGCCTCGGTCGCGCTCGTCACGATCGTTCGCAATGTCGAACGATAGGACTCCATCGTCACCGAAAGTAGATCGCTTGCCATCGCCTCTTCGAGCAGTTCGCTCAGCTCAGGCTCCGCCACCTCTGTCCCCGGCGCCTGTTTATCAAGAAACTTCTTAATCGAAATCAAAGACGTACTCTCCTGTATTGGGGCCCATATATCCCAACGAATGCAAGAGTCTCAGTTCATCCGCGTGCGTGGTTTGAAAGTTAGGAACAGCAGTCAGCATCGTGGGTCAAGCGCTGTGAGTGGGCCCGGATGTCCGCCAAAAGGGCATTGGGAGCCCATGGCGACGCGTTGATTCTCTCAGCCGCTACCCCGTCACCAGAGGTGACCTTAGTCACATTAGGTAACAGGAATCTGTTGTATTACTGGCGATCAAGCTCCGCCGCCAAATCGCATCTCTCTCTCACCGCAGCGCCATACGCCGGCTCTCCAGCGCCGCAAGATGCGGCCGAGCCGCCCTCAGCGCCGCCTCCGCAGTCAGCCCGTACTTCACGCGCAGCGCATCGACCTTGCCATGCTCGATGAACGCATCCGGCCAGCCCACCCGCACCACCGGCGTCGCCAGCTCCATCTCGCTCAGCGCCTCCAGCACCGCCGAACCGAACCCGCCCGCCAGCGCATGATCCTCCATCGTCACCAGCAAACCGCAGCGCCGCGCATACTCCGCCACGCACGCCCGGTCGATCGGCTTGGCAAACCGCGCATTGATCACCGCCGTCGAAAATCCCTCGCGCTCCAGCATCGCCGCCAGCCGCATCGCCTCCGGCAGCATCGCGCCCAAACCGAAAATCGCTATATCGTGCCCATCCTTCACCACCTCAGCCACGCCTATCTCCAGCCGCCGCGGCTGCTCCTTCACCGCTACGCCCGGCCCCGTCCCCCGCGGATACCGTATCGCCGAGGGCCCATCGTGCAGCATCGCCGTATACATCATGTCGGCCAGCTCGTCCTCGTCCTTCGGCGACATATGCACAATGTTGGGCACGCCGCGCAGATAGCTGATGTCAAACAGCCCATGGTGCGTCGGCCCATCGTCGCCGCTCAACCCGCCGCGGTCCATGCAGAACACGACCGGCAGATTCTGCAGGCACACATCATGCACCACCTGGTCGAACGCGCGCTGCAAAAAAGTCGAGTAGATCGCGCAGAACGGCTTATATCCCTTAGTCGCCATTCCCGCCGCAAAGATCACCGCGTGCTCCTCCGCGATCCCCACATCGAAGTAGCGCGCCGGATGCTTCGGCCGGAACAGATCGAGCGCCGTCCCATTCGGCATCGCCGCCGTAATGGCCACCACCTTCTCGTTGCCGTCCGCCAGCTTCGCCAGCGTCTCCGCGAATACCTCCGAATAAGTCTTCTGCCCCGTCGCCTTCGTCTCGCCCGGGCCTCCGGTGGGATCGTACGGCCCCAGCCCGTGGAACTTCTTCTGCTGCTCCAACGCCGGCTCAAAGCCGCGCCCCTTCTGCGTGATCGCGTGCAGCACCACCGGCTTGTTCTGCTGCTTCAAAAACTTGAACGTCTCGATCAGCAGCGGCAAGTTGTGCCCATCCACCGGCCCGTAATAGCTCAGTCCAAACTCCTCGAACAGCATGCCCGGCCCGATCAGTCCCTTGGCCGCCTCCTCCGCCTTGCGCGCCATATGCTGCACCGCCTTGCCGCCAAATCGCTCCAATCAAACCCGCCGCCCTGTCGTGCAATCCGGAGACCGTAGGGTTGGTCACAATCCGGTGCAGATACTCCGCAATCGCCCCCACGTTCTTGTCGATCGACCATGCATTATCGTTCAGCACCACAATCATCCGCTCGCGTCTTCGCCGCAATATTGTTCAGCGCCTCAAACGAAATGCCATTGGTAAACGCCGCGTCCCCGCACAGCGCAACCACATGCTCCTTGCCGCCGGACATGTCCCGCGCCACCGCCATCCCCAGCGCCGCGCTCAGCGCCGTGCCCGCGTGTCCCGCCCCATAGACTGTCATGCTCGCTCTCGCTGCGCAGCATAAATCCATTCAGCCCCCCCGGCTGCCGGATCGTCTCGAACCGGTCGTTGCGCCCGGTCAGCATCTTATGCACATACGCCTGGTGGCTCACGTCGAACACAAAGCTGTCTGCCGGCGTATCGAACACATAGTGCATGGCCAGCGTCAGCTCCACCACGCCCAGGTTCGGCCCGATGTGTCCCCCGGTCTTCGACACACCGATGATCAGCCGTTCGCGAATCTCCTCCGCGAGTTGTGTCAGTTGTGGAATCGTCAGCCGCTTCACATCCGCCGGAGACCTGATCCCGTTCAACAATTCATCCATGCCTGTCCGCACCCTGAGGCCTCTCGCGAACAACGTTTCGCACAGAAGCCTTAGCCCTCTAGTATACCAATCCATTGGACGAGCATTTTCTTAGCGCGGCTTCACTCCGATGACCGGCTAGCAGCACCGGCTATAATCATTTGAGGGAGGAGAAATGACAGATCAACCTTCAAGATTTTCTGGACAAGATCGGGCTGGCGCAAAAGACAGCGCGATAATGCTAAAAGAGGCCGTAAAGATAAAGGGACCCTCAGATCCCAAAAATGCGAATCCGTTCGTCCAGGCCTCGGCTGGTTCAACCCAGACCTCGATCAAGCCCGCCTCCCCTGCTGGATCGAACAAGAAGTGAATCAAATCGATGAAGTTTGTCGAATGAGGTGCTATATGCCCCCTGATCAGGAGAAAATACCCAGCAAGTTCAATGAGCGATTCAGCACAGCCAATCGTTTTCTTGGACCGGCAAGGGCCGAGAATCCCTTTGTAAGCAGAGAAAGAACCGAAGAGTACCCGCCCGACCTAAGGCCCGAACAAGAAGCGTTGCAAGTCATCCATTCCGACCGAGAGTAATTTCAAATGGATATCGACCTTTCCAAGGTGGTGCTGATCTTACTTGCAGTCCTGCCAGGTTACTTGGCCCGCCGGGGAAGCGACCGCGTCATGCCCACGACGCAAAGGGAAAAAGGGGCAACGGAAGAGATCGCTGAGTTCCTGCTCTTCAGCGCAACCGCACACCTGATTCTCGCATTCCTATACAGCTCGTTCTGGATTCTCACCGGTGTTCTGTGTAAGCAATCGGCCTTGTTTTTCGTTAGCGGGTGGCTACCCCTCACACCTATTGAGCTACTGGAAAGGTTGAGTCGCGTTCCCGCAGGATATCTGGCAATCTATCTGTTCCTCTCCCTCGGTATCGGTTGGCTCTTGGGCCTGGGGAGAGGACTCTGGGACGCATGGCATGTGGCCGAATGGCTCGCCGAAAAGCTCGGCGTGGAAAATTCGGCGTTTGGACGGTTTTGGTCGAAGCGGATCGAGAGATTTCTTATCACTGGGAGGCCGATTATTTACGATGCCCTCTTCCCAGAACTGGACGAAAACGGGAATCCCAAAGACGTCTTCGCAGAACTTGTCATGAAAGAGCACCAGGGGAGCGTGACAGGAACAGTTACAAGTTTCTCCATCGCCAACGATGAGGAAAGCCATAAACTTGTCTATTTGAAAGATGTCTACCGAAAGAAGACTGAAGACTCTCAATATGAAAAGCTCGACGGCGACGGCATGTTAGTTGACTTTGCAGATGCAATCACGGTTCAGATCAAGCAGGTGTGATCCTCGCCGTCGCTGACTTTCTCCGCCTGTAAACCCCTGAAGTTACGCCCGGTTCCCCCAAAAGTGCCAGTGTCGCGCCTTCGCGCGGCCCATACCATGGTGGGGTACCATGAGTGCCACCTTGGTGAAAAGCGAAGTCACGCGCAGCGGATGTCCTGCGTCTCGAAAGCCTCGACCGCTACGGGATTCCCACTCTGCGTCATTCGGCCAGTCCCGCGCCCGACCCCGCACTCGACGACCTCACCGAGCTGGCCGCCCGCGCCTGCAACACCCCCGCCGCCGGCATCTCCTTCGCCGCCGCCGACCGCATCTACATCCACGCCCGCTACGGCATCCACGAGACCGAACTGCCCCTCGGCACCCTCCCCAGCGCCGAGCCCATCGCGCACCCACATCGTCTACGAGATCCCCGACACGCGCGCCCATCCCGCCTTCGCTCCCAACGGCATCTCCTCTCCGGCCGCGCCTTCCGCTTCTACGCCGGCGCCCCGCTGATCACGCCCACCGGCGTCCGCATCGGCTCCCTCTTCGTCCTCGACCAGCCCACCCGCCGCCTCACCCCCTTCCAGATGCAGACCCTCGCCGTCCTCGGCCGCCAGGCCATGACCTCCATCGAGCTCAGCCACGCACTGCGCCAGATGGAGGGCATCGCCCGCTCCCGCCAGCGCGTCGAGTCCGCCCTCACCGTCGAGCGCAACTTCGTCTCCACCGTGCTCGACACCGTCGACGCCCTGGTCGCCGTCTTCGACACCGCCGGCCGCATCGTCCGCTTCAACCGCGCCTGCGAGGCCGCCTCCGGATACGACTTCCCCACCCTCGTCGGCCGCTATCTCTGGGACAAGCTCATCCCCCACGCCGACATCCCCGCCGCCATCGAGCAACTTCGAGCGCCTCCGCGCCGACGGCTCTCCCGCCGCCTTCGAAAACCAGTGGCTGCACCGCGACGGCAGCCTCCGCCGCATCGCCTGGTCCGCCTCGCCGCTCTTCGACGACCAGGGCCAGATCAACTTCATCATCGCCACCGGCATCGACGTCACCGTCCAGCGCGCCGCCGAAGACACCCTGCGCGAGAGCGAGGCGCGCTACCGCCAGCTCGTCGAAGGCTCGCTCGGCATGGTCTGCACCCACGACCTCCACGGCGTCCTGCTCTCCGTCAACACCCACGGCGCGCAGACCATCGGCCGCACCCGCGAGGAGATGGTCGGCCATCCCCTCGCCGAGTTCATGCCCGAAGACCGCCGCGACGGCTTCGCCGACTATCTCGCCGAGATCATCCACAAGGGCGAGGTGCAGGGCCTGCTCCACCTCCAGCCACCTCGACGGCGACGTCCGCGTCATCGCCTACCGCAACAAGCTCATCGAAGTCCCCGGCCGCGACCCCTACGTCCTCGGCTTCGGCGTCGACATCACCGAGCAGATGCGCGCCGAGGACAAGCTCCGCGCCCTCATCCGCCAGTCCAACTCCATCCTCGAGTCCGTCGGCGACGGCATCTTCGGCATCGACCTCGACGGCAACTGTCACCGTCGTCAACCCCGCCGCCTCGCAGATGCTCGGCTTCAAGCCCGAAGAGGTCCTCGGCCGCAACATGCACGAGCTCATCCACCACACCCGCGCCGACGGCACACCCTACCCGCGCCGAAGAGTCGCCCATCAGCAACACCATCCGCGACCTCGACACCGTCCGCATCTCCAACGAAGTCTTCTGGCGCAAGGACGGCACCAGCTTCCCCGTGGAGTACGTCGCCCGCCCCCAGATCGAAATCCAGCTCCGCCGACGGAGCCCGTCTCCGACGCCGCCCACCCGCGGCAAAGCCGTCGGCGTCGTCGTCGCCTTCACCGACACCACCGAGCGCCGCGCCCTCGACCGCATGAAGGACGAGTTCATCTCCACCGTCTCCCACGAGCTGCGCACCCCGCTCACCTCGCTCCGCGCCGCCCTCGGCCTCGTCACCGGCGGCACCCTCGCCGACGCGCCCCGAAAAGCTCCAGCCAGATGCTCGACATCGCCACCGGCAACACCGACCGCCTCGTCCGCCTGGTCAACGACATCCTCGAGCTCGAACGCATCGGCTCCGGCAAGGCCGAGCTGCACTACACCATGTGCTCCGCCGACGACCTCTTCCGCCGCGCCGCCGGCCTGCAGCAGACCGACGCCGCCAAGGCCCAGCTCCGCATCACCTTCAACTCCCAGGGCGTCAACGTCTGGGCCGACCCCGACCGCATCCTGCAGACCCTCACCAACCTCATCTCCAACGCCATCAAGTTCTCGCCCGCCCGGCACCGAGATCCACCTCCGCGCCCGCCGCATCGACGCCAACGAGGCCGAGATCCAGGTCCGCGACCAGGGCCGCGGCATCCCCGAAGACAAGCTCGAATCCATCTTCGAGCGCTTCCACCAGGTCGACGCCTCCGACTCCCGCACCATGGGCGGCACCGGCCTCGGCCTCGCCATCTGCCGCTCCATCATCACACCAGCACGGCGGCCGCATCTGGGCCACCAGCACCCCCGGCCAAAGGCTCCACCTTCCACTTCACCCTCCCCACCCGCCCCGCCAGCAACCTCCTCTAGTCAGCCAACGATATGGGTGCCCCACATCTCGCCTTTGAGATGTGGGAATGACGCCACCGCCGTGGATGGTCGTCCGCAATATTTCGTCGTGTAATATTGCCCCGGTCGAATCTTTGCACATCACGCCAACGTCTCCACCAAAGCCGCCGAAACGCATCTTCCCTCCGCCGCACCAAAGGAGCACTGTGTCCGCCTCTACCTACCCCCGCCGCAAATTCATGTCGTTGATGGCCACCGCTCCCTTTTGGGGC
Source organism: uncultured Acidobacteriaceae bacterium (assembly GCA_963808025.1). Classification (GTDB taxonomy): domain Bacteria; phylum Acidobacteriota; class Terriglobia; order Terriglobales; family Acidobacteriaceae; genus Edaphobacter. The sequence goes on from CAWEEI010000004.1 coordinate 183,197, forward strand.
TACACCCTCCGGGCCAGCGCCAAGGCCAGTCCAGAGACCCTCATCACCAAGTTCGGCGCAGTCGCTGACGGCGTCACCGTGAACACCAAAGCCATTCAGTCTGCGATCGACCACCTCGCATCACACCGCGGAGGAGGAACGGTCGACGATTCCAAAAGGCGTCTTCGTCAGCGGCGCCCTCTTTTTCAAGCCGAAGGTAAACCTTCACCTCGAGGCCGGAGCGGTGCTCCAATGTTCGACCGACCTGTCCAACTTCCCCGTCCAGCGCACCCGCATCGAAGGGCACTTTGAGGAGAAGTTCAACCCGGGGCTGATCAACGCGAAGCACTGCGATGGTTTCCAGATCACCGGTGAGGGAACCCTCGACGGCGCTGGACTGCCCATCTGGGAGGCGTTTTGGAAGTTGCGCAACGCGGCGCCCAATCCCAGGGAGTTCCCCAACATCGGCATTCCCCGCGCCCGCCTCGCGGTCATCGAAAGCTCGCGCAACGTCACCGTCGACGGCATCACCTTCAAGGATTCGCAGTTCTGGAACCTCCACCTCTACAACTGCGACGGCGTCACCGTGCGCCAGGCGCGCTTCCATGTGCCGGACGACTACCGCCAGGCCCCCAGCACCGACGGCATCGATATTGACAGCTCGCGCAACGTCACCGTCGACGGCTGCTACTTCTCGGTCACGGACGATTGCATCGCGTGCAAGGGATCCAAGGGACTCAACGCGGACGAATGACACCGATAGTCCTCCGGTGGAGCACATCCGCATCAGCAACTGCGAATACAAGCGCGGCGGCGGCGTGTTGACCCTCGGCAGCGAGGCCACCATCGTCCGCGACGTGATCGTCGAGAACTGCCGCATCACCGGCGGCGTCGCGGTGGCAACCTTGAAGCTGCGGGCGGACACCCCACAGCATTACGAGGACATCACGTTCCGCAACATCACATCGGAGGCCACTGCCGGCGCCATTCTCGCGGTTCAGCCCTGGTCTCAGTATGTGAACCTGCAGGGCGCAAAGGGCCGCCGGAGTCCGTGGTCCATAACCTGAGCCTCATCGGTATCAAGGGGAACTTCACATCGTTCGGAACCATCCGGCCAAATCCCGGCCAAACGGACATCAGCGACGTCCTCCTCAAGGATTTCGACGTGATGCTCCGGCGCGACAAGCTCGCTGCTACTGGAGTCACAAATCTCAAGTATGACAATGTGATCGTGAACGGCCAGCCGCAGACGGCAACGGCGTAAAATCCATAGCCCGGGAATCGAGCCTTGGATTTTATAGCGAGGCTTGCCCCCTCCCTATCTCCTCCTCAACCTGCGCCAAAAACTCTGGTCCCAACGGCCCCAAAGCCTCGGCCGTTGTCCGAACCCAGTCCCGAACTCCGTTGCCTTCCATTGCCGTCACTGGCGCCAAGAAGACCGCTTTACCCAATATCCAGAGTCGAACCTCAGTCCCCTCGAACTCGAGCCCCTTGGGCAACCGCACCGCCTGGCAGCCACCACTCGTGAACAGCTTCCGCTTCATACTTGGATTGGCCATTTCTCGACCCCTCACCCATGTTAGGCACGATGACCGCGTTACTTGAATCGAATATCAACTGCCACCACAAAATCGTTTCCGAAACAGCACCCTACTCATCCCCCTCCCGCAGCTTCGCCAGCACCCCAAAATCCTCCAGCGTCGTCGTATCGCCCTTCACCTCGCCCGTCGTCGCCAGCTCCCGCAGCAGCCGCCGCATGATCTTCCCCGACCGCGTCTTCGGCAGCATCTGGGTAAACCGCAGGTCGTCCGGCCGCGCCAGCGCGCCAATCTCCTTCGCCACCCACTGCGCGCAACTCCTGCCGCAGCTCCTCGCTCGGCTCATACCCTTCATCGAGCGTCACAAACGCCGCAATCGCCTGCCCCTTCATCTCATCCGGCCTCCCCACAACCGCCGCTTCCGCCACCTTCGGATGCGCCACCAGCGCCGACTCCATCTCCATCGTCCCCAGCCGGTGCCCGCTCACGTTGATCACGTCGTCCACGCGGCCCATCAGCCAGTAGTAGCCATCCGCATCCCAGCGCGCGCCGTCGCCGGTAAAGTAGCTCCCCGGCATCTCCGAGAAGATACGTCTGCTCATACCGCTCATGGTCCCCATAGATCGTCCGCGCCATCGAAGGCCACGGCTTGCGCACCACCAGCAGCCCGCCCTGCCCCGCCGGCACCGCCTCGCCTTCTTTTGTAACCACTTCAGGCACAATCCCAAAGAACGGCCGCGTCGCCGACCCCGGCTTCGTCGCCACCGCTCCCGGAATCGGCGCAATCATGATCGCCCCCGTCTCCGTCTGCCACCACGTATCCACAATCGGGCAGCGCTCCTTGCCCAATCTCGCGGTGATACCACATCCACGCCTCCGGATTGATCGGCTCGCCCACCGTCCCCAGCAGCCGCAGCGACGCAAGCGAGTGCTTGTGCACCCACTCATCGCCCCACTTGATAAACGCCCGGATCGCCGTCGGCGCCGTATAAAACACCGTCACCTTGTGGTCGTCGATGATCTTCCAGAACCGGTCGTTCTCCGGAAAGTTCGGCGCGCCCTCATACATCACCACCGTCGCGCCATTCTGCAGCGGCCCATACACCACATACGAGTGCCCCGTCACCCAGCCGCAGTCCGCCGTGCACCAGTACACATCGTCGTCGCGCAGGTCGAAGATGTACTTGCTCGTCAGATAGCGTCTGCACCGAGTAGCCGCCCGTCGTATGCACCAGCCCCTTCGGCTTGCCCGTCGTCCCCGACGTATACAGGATGTAGAGCGGGTCCTCCGCATCCATCCACTCCGCCGTGCACTCCGCCTCCGCCTTCGCCATCAGCTCATGCCACCAAAGATCGCGCCCGGCCTTCATCGCAACTGGCGCCTTGTCAGAACCGCCCGCTGATACACCACCACATTCTTCACCGTCGGGCAGCGCTCGATCGCCTCATCCACAATCGCCTTCAGCCGCACCTCGCCGCCGCGCCGGTAGCTCACATCCTGCGTCAGCAACGCCACGCACGCCGAGTCGTTCACCCGGTCCACAATCGCCTGCGCCGCAAACCCGCCGAAGATCACCGAATGCACCGCGCCAATCCGCGCGCACGCCAGCATCGCAATCGCCAGCTCCGGACACATCCCCATATAAATCGCCACGCGGTCGCCGCGCTGGATGCCCAGCCCCTTCAGCACATTCGCAAACCGCTGCACCTGCGCATGAAGCTCGCCGAAAGTAAGCCGCCGCACCTCGCCCGGCTCACCCTCCCACAGCAGCGCAACCTTGTCCTTGCGCGCGCCCAGTCGCATGACGGTCCACGCAGTTGTGGCTCAGGTTCAGCTTGCCGCCAACAAACCACTTCGCCGACCCCATCTCCCCATCCAGCACCTTCCCCCACGGCGCAAACCACTCCAACTCCCCCGCCGTCTCCGCCCAGAACGCCTCCGGCTGCTCCACGCTGCGCCGGTACATCGCCTCATACTCGGCCTCGCTCTTAATCCACGCCTTCGCCGCAAACTCCGCCGGCGGAGGAAACACCCGGTCCTCCCGCAGCAGCGACTCCATATTCGTTCCAACCGACGTCTGTAGCACGCACATCTCCCTTAACTAAGGTTCGTCACTAAAGTTCGTCATTCTGGCCCTGAGCCCGCCGAAGGGCCAGAATCTCCGTATTTGCTCTTCCTATCGAGACACCCGCTCCGCAGAAAAAGGTACGCTAACCCCGCCCCGATGGGCAAACCTACCCGACAAGTGCGATACTGGACTGGCGATGAGTCATGGGTTGGTCAATAACGAGCTATATTTTGCGGTTCTCCCGCAAATCAGCCTCTCTCCAACCAGCTTTGGGCAGACTGAGCAAGTTCTGACTCTGCTTCCGGACAAGAGTTTCGCGACTGAGTTTTTTCCCGACGAGGTTGAGTCGTTCATCCAGGTCTTCAGGAATCGCATCGGTCATCTAGTCGGCGGCCACGTCACAGGATACGAGTTCGAAAAAGAGTCGGCGAAGAATGGTCGAGTGATCGTGCGGGTAACGCAGAATGTCGCCGGGTGAGCGCAAAAACTCTGGGTATTCTCCCGCTCGCTTGAGCGTAAGCGAGATAGACTCGCTCTTAAACATATTCAACCAACTGAAGGACAGCTCGACAATAAAATGGTCGATATATGCGGCTGGCATAGGTGCCGTAGCGGAGACACTGCACATTCTATGGCTGGCCGCGCGTTACGTCTTCAAATTCTGAAGCTGGGGCAAGAATCGCCATGTTGTTACACTGCTAGACTCTCCCCATGACGACCACCCTCTGGTCCGCCGCCATCGGCTGCTTCCTTGGCTTCCTCTTCGGCGTCGGCTGCTCGCTCGCCGTCATGTACTCCATCTACATGGGCGGCTACCGCGCCGCGGTCAAAGACTCACAGACCACCCCACCCCCCGAACGTCTCACCCGCGCCCTCGCCAAACTCCCCTCAAAATAGACCACCGTCTGGCTACCATTCGCGGGCTGTAGGCCCGCGCTATCCTAGCCTGGGGCGAAGCCCCAGGTTTCCCGCACTCCCACAACAAGCGGGCTGTAGGCCCGCGCTAAATCTGCCACTCCCTCACCGCGCCCCCAACAGCCCCCTCATCTCCCGCACCTCCCGCGTCAGCCCCTCCACCGCATCCTTCAACGCCGCAATGTGCACCTCATCCATCGACGGCTTCATCGCCTCCACATAAAAACTCCCATTCGGCTCCAGCACGCACGTCTCCACCTCGGAGAACTCATTCAGCCCCTGCTTGTGGATCACCGACAGCAGCTCCATCTCCGTCATCGTCTCCTTCTTCAACACCCTCGGGTCGACCACCCCATGCCGGATCAGCACCGACCGTTTCCCCTCCAGCGCCTCAGTGCCCTCGCCAAACTTCGCACCGCCGAACGCACAACATCGCCTGTTAGCCAAGCCGACTGGTATGCAGGGCTAACTATTCTCCGCAAATGAGCGCTAACGGCGCGTAACATACCAGCCTGGGCCGAAGGCCTAGGTTCGCGGGCAATAGAAGAACCCAAGGGCTGAAAGCCCGGCACATAAATCCCGCCCTACCACCGCATCCTTCAGCGGCGCGACGTGTGGGACATGTGATTTGCGGTCACAGAGCATCGACGCGACAGTCGTTCATGAGCTCGGCTAGTTCCTCAGGGGACGTGCCACGATACAAGCAAGGCAGCATCCCATCGGGTGAGCGATCCGTCCGCCGCTTCCCAGATGACCGATATTCGGGCTTGAGGATCCAGCCTACGGACGCGAGGGACAACGGGACAAATGAGGCGATCTCTTCCCACTGCCTGGATCTCTTGCGAAAAAACGCGGCGTAGGTGAAGCCCACCTCGTCCAGGCGGAGAAAGGTGACCCGTGGAAAGAGGAAGGTCAGGAAGATCAGCGAGACCCCCCCAAAAAGGCCGGCAAATGCGAAGAAAGCCCACCGCAGCGGTTCTCCGGTGGGTGAGACCAGTGCCAACAATGCGCAGTAAACTGCTAAGACAGCAAGTATCAGAAACAGGGCGCTGTACTTTCCCCGCCTGGGGTAGAAAACGATCGGGTAGCGGCTGCTTGGACTGGATTTAGTTGCCTCGCGCTGCTGGCGGTGAGTGATTTCGCGGAGGCGCTGGGCTTCGGCTTCGCGGGCCTGCCATGCAGCCTGGCGCTGAGCGTCGCCTTCGGCGGCTTGTTGCAGGACGGCGGGGTCAGGATCGGTGACGCGGAGGTGGTCGAGCAGGTGGGTGAGGCCGCCGGCGTAGTCGGCGCGGAAGTCGATGCGCTGGCTGCGGCCGAGGCGAAGGGGGATGACGCAGTCGATGTAGAGAATGGGCACGACGATTTTGCCGCCGCGAAGCGCGAAGTCGATCTCGTCGCGCACATTCTGGGATTTGGAGGACGCGGGCGAGAGGATGACGAGCATCTGGGGCGCGTCGGTGAGGGCGTCTTCGATGGCGTTGTCCCAGGGACGGCCAGGCTTGATGTCGAGCTGGTCGAGCCACACCTGCGCGCCGGCGGCCTTGAGGTCCGTGGCGAGGCGCAGGGCGAACTCTGAGTCTTCGCGGGAGTAACTGATGAAGGCCGATGTGGACACTTACGATCTCCGGGTGCGCTGCGGGGGACAAGGAGATAGTAATGGATGGCGCGTAGATTATGGAGGCGAAATGCGGGGTTCTCCGCTGCGCATCGCACCAACGTCGCGGGGGCATTGGAGGCGGTTCGCCGCGAGTTTGTTCGCGAATGGGATGGTCGCAAAGGGTAAGCTCTTGCGATACTCTCCTGCCCGCAGAAATCAAGGGTTATACACCTCAATAGTCGGACCCATAGCATCCTCCAGGCATCCGCATCCTACCGCGCCCCCAGCAGCCCTCGCATCTCCCGCACCTCGCGCGTCAGCGATTCGACCGCATCCTTCAGCGCCGCAATGTGCGCCTCGTCCAGCGACGGCTTCATCTCCTCCACATAAAAACGTTCCATTCGGCTCCAGCACACAGGTCTCCACCTCGGAGATAGTCATTGATGCCCCTGCTTGTGCAGCACAGACGCGCAGCTCAAGCTCGGTCAACGTCTCCTTCTTCAGCGCCTTCAGATCCACCATCCCATGGCTGATCAGCACCGTCTTGGTCCCCTCCAGCGCCTCATTCACCTTGGGCAGCTTGAACAGCAGCCGCGCCAGCACCCAGTTGATCGCCAGCAGCGAGAACGCCCCAATAATCCCGCCCGTCACCGAGTTGTCGTTCCCGATGATCGCGTTCTGCACCGTGTTCGACAGGCTCAACAGCACCACCAGGTCGAACGGGTTCAGCTGCGCCAGCTCCCGCTTGCCGAAGAGCCTTAGAAAAATAATCAGAAACAGATAGACGACCACCGGCCGGAGAATCTTCTCCAGCACCGGCAGCGGCATTTGAAACATGCTGTCAAACATTCAGGAGTTCACCTCGCACTCCATCATCCCTCATTTCGCCGCTGCACAAACCCGCAATCGCAGATGCCGCCTTCCTCCAACCTCACCGGGACCCGGAACCGCCGCCGGAAGGATCGTTGGCGGGAGTAGCCACCGTGCCCGCAGAGCCGTTCGCCGGGCCCGTGCGCTCCATCTGGGGAACCTCGATGCTGAGGGCCTCAATGTCGATCTCACCAAGTGGGATGCTCGTGCCAGCCGGCCCATAATCCTGCAAAACATCCTCTCTTGGAGAGATGAATGCCCGAGGCTTACCGGGGGCCGCGGGCTTCACATCCTGGGCATCCAGGACCCGGATGACATACGTGTTGCCGTTGGGCAGGCACTCAAAGCGAAAGCTGCCATCGTCGCCGATGCTGGACGTGCGCGACGGCATCGCCTTGTCCTTGCTCGTCAGCGAAAGCATTCCACTGTTAACAGGATGCCCGTCGGCCTTGGAGACGACATGACCGGAGATGCTGTGCAGGTGCCCGGCCGGAACGATAATGTCGACACCGGAGAGCTCCTCACCATCGGTGACCTTCATCGATTTGGCGTCCGCGCGGAAGAAGGTATCGCCGGAGTAGACCAGGAGATTAATGGCGCTGCCGAATATCTTCTCCGGGTCGAACTCCGGATCGTTCTGAGCCGCAGCAAAGTTGGCCGCTGTGTAGGTAGCGCGCACTGCATACTCGCCCGGTGCCAGCGCAGGTATCCGGTAGCGGCCGAGGTCGTCGGTCTTGGGAATCTCATCCCCGCCAATGCCCAGTTGCATGCTTACAACCGTATCCGTCAGGCTGTTGCCTTGCTCAGGCGAACTGGGCTCAATCGCGGAGACCGTCCATCCCGTCGCCGGGCTTCCGTCGTCATAGAGGATGCGGCCGCTGATGGCCGCGCCCCGATCCAGGCGCAGATCAACCCGAGCGGAGTCCGCGCCATTCACCGTCACCGTGGGAATCCGCGCAATGCGAGCGCGCACCGTCGGGTCGGTGCTGGCGAAATCCTCTTCCGAGAGCTCGGCAACGGGGTCAATGTAGCCGCTGTAGACAGCATGAACATAGTACGTCCCAGGCTTGACACCCGTGATGGAGAACGAACCGTCGAGGCCGGCGATGACGGCCGTGCTCATCTCCTTGGTGCGGTCCTCCGCCTGATTGATCTGGGCCAGGCTCTTCTCCTGTTCGGCCTCCATGGCGGCCATCATGCGCCTCTGCTCCGGGGTCAATGGCTTGGCCGATTCGCCATTCGGGGCTAACTGCTGCTGGTAGGCGTCCTCAAACTGCTTTCGCCGGTCTGCGGCAGCATGGCTGGGCGCGGTGGACCTGAGTAGCACCTTGGCAAAGCGCGCTGGATCGTTATTGTCCGCGCAGTTCACGTGCCCTATTACGGTGCTGCCACCGTCTACAGCAGCCTGCTGCGCGGGAACGCGGACCGTAAGCAGCACAACGATTGAAAGCAGAGCGAAGGTAGAGCGCATCAAAAACCGCATCGGTGCAACCTGAGGACGGGATATGTGGTGACGTGATCAATATATACCGTTATTCCTTCAGCCCATCTCCCGCATCCCGCCGCTCACGCGTACCTTTTCTGGTGCCACTCCCACGCGCTGGCCATAATCGTGTCCAGCTCCGCAAACTGCGGCTTCCACCCCAGCTCCCGCTTGATCTTCTCCGAGCTCGCCACCAGCACCGCCGGATCGCCCGCCCGCCGCGGACACTCCTCCACCGCAATCGGCCGCCCCGTCACCCGCCGCACCGACTCGATCACCTCGCGCACCGTAAAGCCCTGCCCGTTGCCGATGTTGTAGATCAGCCGGTCCTGCGTCTCCAGCGCCGCCAGCGCCAGCAGATGCGCATCCGCCAGGTCGCGCACATGGATATAGTCGCGGATGCAGGTCCCGTCCGCGCGTCGGATAGTCCTGCCCAAAGATCTTGATCTTCTCCCGCCGTCCCAGCGCCACATCCAGAATCAGCGGGATCAGGTGCGACTCCGGCTCATGCGCCTCGCCGTAGCCCTCAATCGCCCCCGCCACGTTGAAGTAGCGCAGGCTCGCATAGCGAAACCCATGCATCCGGTTGAACCAGCCCAGCATCTGCTCCACCAGCAGCTTGCTCTCGCCATAGGCGTTGGTCGGCTCCAGCTTCGCATCTTCCAGAATCGGCGTCGCTCACCGGCTCGCCATAGCACGCCGCCGTCGAGCTGAACACCAGCCGGTTGTGCCCCGTCGCCAGCATCGCCTCCAGCAGCGTCAGCGTCCCCGCCGTGTTGTTGCGGAAGTAGATCTCCGGCCGGCTCATGCTCTCGCCCGCCTCAATCAGCGCCGCAAAGTGCATCACCCCATCGAACCGCCCCAGCATCAGGGTCTCCGTCAGCAGCGTCCGGTCCGCCAGGTCGCCCTCCACAAACTCCGCCCCCGCCGCCACCGCCGACAGCCTTGCTGTGGCACAGATTGTCGAAGATCGTCACAGAATGTTTCTCAGACAACAGAAGCCTGGTAACGGTACCGCCGATATACCCAGCACCTCCGGTTACGAGAATCTTCATCATCTCTCCAAGTCTTCCCAGATCGGTCCTACAACAAAAGTATAGGGATCAGGGCGCAAAAGAGTGATTCTCCGCCAATCTGGGTTAATAGAGGATGGCAGAGTGCAATAACGGAAAAACTGGGGAGAGAAAGCAGACGCGACCGCTCCGCGTAACTGGACTCCGAATACCTGCACAGCATCGAACGGTGTTAAGCTTGGACTGCTCGTTTGGATGGCAGCCAATGGATGACATCGAGTAACCATACCGGTCGAACCAGTACAGCTTCACCAAGGGCGGTCGTAACAGGGTTATTCTTCAATTGATTGAACGTCTCCCCGGAATCGGCGAGCCTCCGGCTAGGGTTGCTTGTAAGCGCAATTTGTTACTTCCGCGTCTAGGATTGCGTCATACTTATCCATCTCATTGCAGTATGGCCGTTATTTGAAGGACCCCGTTCCATGAAGCCAAAGCCGCTGATCAGTGAACACCCCGGCAAACCGCAGGACACGCAGTTTGCCCATTTTGGCGTCCTCAACGACGGAGCACAGAGCAAGACTTCGACCATCACCTCGCTGGTGCTCAACTCCTCATCGCCTTCGTCATCATCGTCATCGGCGCCGCCGCCAAGAAGACCATCGACAAGAGGGACAGGCTCACCGAACTCACCGAGCCCATCCCGATCAAAAAGGTCGAGCCGGTCAAGCCCAAGATCATCCCGCCAAAGCCCAAGCTCCCCGAGGTGCCAAAGATCGTCGCCGAGGCGCCCAAGATCGTCCTTCCAAGAGTAAGCTCCCCGACATTCCCAAGCCTGTTGAAGTCAAGATGGACGCGCCCAAGCCGATCATCACGCCGCCTGCGCCCAAGATGGTCATCGCGCAGGCCGCGCCCAAGGATCGTCGATCTCGCCCATCCCAGCGCCCCGGCCCTCGTCAACAACTCGCCTCATCCCGCCGCGGTCGCGCTGGGCAGCCCCAACAATCCTCTCTCCCCGCCCACCGCTGCCGGACCGGCCAAAGTCGACCTCGGCAACAGAGGCGTCGCCGGCATGCCGTCCTCCAACACCGGCGCGGGACGTCCCACCGCCGTCAACCTCGCCGGCAGCGGCAGCCCCGGCGGCGCCAACCACGGCACCGGCGTGCAGGCCGTTCAGGGCATCAAGCTCGGCGTCGCCGGTGGCACTGGTCCGGCAACCGCACACGCCGGCCAGGTCAACCTCGGCCAGGCAGTCCCGCCGCCCATGCCCAAACCGGCTGGGCCTACCTCCGCGGCCCCAGCGCACCGCGCCCAAGGTCATCTCCAAGCCGAAGCCGGAGTACACCGCCGAGGCAATTCAGGCCCACATCGAGGGTGTCGTCACCCTGCACATCAAAGTGCTGCCCAACGGCTCGGTGGAAGTCGTCGGCGTCACCAACGGTCTCGGCCATGGCCTCGACGAGTCCGCCAAGCGCGCCATCATGGCACCAAATTTGAGCCCGCCACCGATGCCTCAGGGCACCCGATCGAGTGGGACGGGATCGTCAATGTGGCCTTCCAACTCGCTGGATAAAAGATGCACATGGGCCAAATTCCAGCGCGATCTTCGATAGTTCATCGCTTCAAGAAGCACCAAGTTTAATTACGAAGGTGACATCGAGTCACCATAGGGAGCCGCAAATCATGATTCTCCGTACACGATCCACCGCCGGTGCGACACTGGCCCTTCTCCTCGCGACAACCTTCCCGCCCTCGCCGGAGCGTCCGTCTTCGGCAAGAAGAAGGTCGACCAGGACACCATGCCCGGGCGCAAGCTCACCGCCGCCCAGAATGCCCTCATCGACAAGGCCATCGTCCGCGAAAAGGAAGTCATCAAGGTCGTCAAGGAGCGCGCTCCGCTGGTCGAGACCTACATCCAGAACATGAAGCCCGACCCGGTCCTGCTCCAGGTCCCCGAGTCGGACCAGCACTTCCTCGCCCGCGTCGACTTCAGCAAGGTCATCAACGACGACGAGTACAAGGAGAACAAGGGCAACTTCGCCGCCAAGAAGAGCAAGTTCGCCTTCTTCAAGAACTCCTTCGGCGCCCTCGGCGGCATCTCCGGCAGCCTGCGCCTCACCTTCCACGAGTCCGGCTTCGTGCAGATGATCCTGATGGACTCGAACGCCTTCGACCGCCAGCACTACACCTTCACCTTCATCCGCAACGACTTCCTCGGCAACATCCCCACCGCCGTCTTCGACGTCTCCCCCATCAGCGGCAAGCGTGAGTTCGGCCGCTTCTTCGGCCGCATCTGGGTCGAGACCCAGGGCGGCAACGTCGTCCGCTTCAACGGCGACTTCGCCGGCACCATCGCCACCATGAAGGAGTTCTACCACTTCGATAGCTGGCGCACCAACGTGCAGCCCAACCTCTGGCTGCCCACCTCCTTCTACGTGGAGGAGAGCGACCCCAAGAGCACCAGCAGCACGCTCAAGTTCAAGGCCATCAACTACGTCTGGGGCTACGTCCTCAAGGTGCCCGTGAGACAACGCGGAGAACACCTCGCTCGACGTCGTCAACGCGCAGGACGTCTCCAACGACGCGCCCGACGTCAGCCCGCTCGGCGCGCAGCGCGAGTGGGTGCAGCAGGCCGAGGACAACGTCATCGAGCGCCTCTTCCAGGCCGGCCTGCTCGACGCGCCCAGCGACTTCGACAAGACCCTCGAGGCCCTCGCCAACAACATCCTCGTCTACAACAACATTCAGACGTCCCGCCCCATCCGCGTGCGCACCCTGCTCACCGAGCCGCTTGAGTCCCTCGCCGTCGGCAACACCATCATCCTCTCCAAGAGCCTCATCGACACCACCAGCGTGTCCATCCACCGACGGCGCGCAGCAGATGGGCAACCTGAACGCCATCCTCGCCTTCCAGCTCGCCCACATCATCCTCGGCCATCGCCTGGACACCAAGTACGCCTTCAACGATCGCCTGCTCTTCCCCTCCACCTCGGTCTTCGAGCGCATCCCCATGCACCACACCGCCGAGGAGAACGCCGAGGCCGCCAAGAAGGCGCTGGAGCTGCTCAGCGTGAAGGAGCTCGCCGACGGCCAGCAGTACTTCGGCCTCTACCTGCAGCAGCTGCAGCAGCGGCTCAAGGCGCTGCCCGCCCTCAACCAGCCCATGATCGGCGACGCCCTCATCAAGAGCGACACGGACTCCGCGCTTCTGGATGGAGGCCATGGTGCCCAAGGGCATCAAGCTCGACATGAAGGACCTCAAGCAGCAGGCGGCAATGCCTCTGGCCAGCTTCCTGCGCTTCGATCCCTGGACCGACCAGCTGGTCCAGATGCACTCCAGCTTCGAGCCCATCCTCAACCAGCGCGACAAGATGCCCTTCGAGGTCGAGCCGGTCTACCTGAAGCTCACCTACTTCAAGACAGCCGCGCCACCCGCTGCCGCCCCACCCGCGGCCAGCGCACCCGCGGAAGCCGCGCCGGCTGCACCGGCTGCACCGGCGGATGCAACAGCCCCGGCAGCCGCCAACGCACCGCCAGCAGCAGCACCAGCAGCACCAGCAGCACAGCAAGCAACTCCGGCGGCGCCACCACAGTAATCAAATCTCCCCCGCCGGGGGAGCGCCGCAAAACTGAATCCTACGATTGGCCTGCACGACGGATTGGCCTGTACGACGGAACTAAATTCATACCGCGGACCCTTGCGGTAATTTCTCCAGGAGTAGGACATTGAAGACTCTCTCTATCCTCGGCGCACTTGCTGCTGCGCTCTTCTTCTCCGCCTCGGCCGGGGCACAAGCATTGCCTACGGCGACCGCTGCCGGCGGCCTGCAAATCGGCATCGGTTACAGCTACGACAAGCCTGACTATGGCCCCAACGCCTGGCAGGGTTTCACAGCATTTGGCGACTACGACCTCAGCCCTCACGTCGGCGTCGAAGGCGACATCCATTACATCGACATCATCACGCCGGTCGACCTCGCCCAGAACAGCTACCTCATCGGCCCGCGCTTCATCTATCCCCACGGCCGCCTCAAGTTCTACGCCAAGGGACTCGTCGGCATGGGCGACATGGTCGCCCAGGAAACCCAGGACAACCAGGGCGCATACATCGGCAGCTTCTTTGCCTACTCCCTCGGCGGCGGCGTCGACTACATCGCAAACCACCACATCGTCATCCGCGCGATCGACATGGAATACCAGCACTGGTCCTATCTCAACGGTCTTACCCCCACCGTCTTTACCGCTGGCATCGGCTATCGATTCCGCTAGAGGCAGTCTTCCATTTAGGAGCACCTTTACCGTCTGCGAAAAGGAAATCTTCTAACTCACCCCATCTCCGGTCCGGCAGGGAGCGTCTAACCAGAGCGATATAATCGCTCTCGTTGTCGCCCTCAAGCTGCCACGTTTTAAAATTGTCATCCTGAGCGCAGCGAAGGACCTGCTTTTGTTGTCCTGCCCGCCAAAACGGAGAGTCTCCCCTTTGCTGCCTCGCCTCACGCTTCCTCGCCTCACGCTATTGTTTCTGCTCGGGGGAGCTCCCACCCTGCTCGGTCAGGCCAGCCCAACCGCCTCGCGCGCCGCCGACGTCCAGATCGGCGTCGGCTACACCCTCGCCAGGCCCGGCTACGTGCAGCAGACCTTCCAGGGATTCGCCGCCTACGCGGACATCGACCTCAACCTCCACCTCGGCGTCGAAGCCGAGTTCCACCAGGCCAACAGCACCAACGGCGACCAGAGCTACCAGCGCACCTATGAGGCCGGCGGCCGCTACTTCCGCACCTATGGCCCGCTCGTGCCCTACGTCAAGGCCATGCTACGGACGCGGCGACTACATCTATCCCACCGGCCAGACCGGCGTCTCCTACAACTTCTTCGCCGCCGGCATTGGGGCCGACTTCAAACTCGGCATGTACCTTCGCCTGCGCGCCGAATACGAGTATCCAGAAGTGGACCAGCTTCCAGAACGGAGGCCTCACGCCCCAGCTCTTCACCCTCGGCGTCGCCTACCACTTCGCCGGCAAGCCCCGCTACCGATAACCCTCAAATGCCGTCATCCTGACCCTGAGCATCGCGAAGGGGAAGGACCCCTCTATTCGCCTCTCGCCTTCGCTCATCCTCAAATGCCGTCATCCTGGCGCAGCATGCCGTCATTCCGGCGCAGCCGGAATCTCCGTATTTGCTTTTCTTGTTTATCATCCCCGAAGGGGATCTGCTTCTCGCCCTGGCCTCTAGAAGTGGTACGCCACCCCAATCGCCGGCACGGAGATAATCTCATAGCGGTTCGTCTGCAAGTAAACTGCGACCGTTCTCTCCAAAGCTCGGCGTCTTGGTCAGATACCCCCGGTACTCGACGCGAATGTCGAAGCTGGGGCTCAGCTCATACGCCAGCCCGCCGCCAAACAGGCCGGCAAGGCCCTTGCTTGACTTGGTATCCAGCAGGTTCGTCCCCTGGTCCAGCACCGGCGTAAAGAACAGCGTGCCAACCCCAACCTGCGCAAACGGGCTGAACCGCTTGAAGTTCAGGCTGTAGACATAGGCGCCCGTGATCTCCTGCATCCGCGAGTGGATCCGCGCGTAGGCTCAAAACGTTGCCGATGACGTACTTCTGTGAGTTCTGCGCAAAGCTGTAGTTCACCTCAAGCGCGCTGCGCGGGGTCACCATGTACCGGTAGCTCAGCAGCACTCCCAGCGCGCCGGTCGCGCTCTGCTTTACGTTGGCGGCGCCATGGATCGTGGGGCTGAAGATTCCGGTGCCGCTGAAGCTCACATCTTGCCGGCTCTCCTGCGCATACCCTGCAGCGGCCGACAGCATCAGCACGCCCAACAACATCGTCTTCTTCATTCTTCGTTTCTACCCCTTCATGTTCTCGGCCAGCCGGCCCCGCTCCCGAAGCCGACGCACACATCGCATCGCGACGAACACTTGCCGCTGTCACTCCCATCATTGTACCCGCCAGCCGCGCCCCGTGGCGGCCCCGCACGCAAGAAGGCCGGGGATTCGAATGCCTCCCCGGCCCGGCCTGCTGTCTCTACACTGGAAAGTTTACTGCGGAGGAGCTGCCGGAGGAGGCCACCTGCGCCCGTCCGCCCTGTCCACCACCGCCGCCGCCACGGCCGCGCCTGCGGCATCGCGTCGAACTTCGTCTTCTGGTCGGCCGTCAGCAGCGCCTTGATATCGGCGTGTTCTCGTCGGTGCGCATCGCCATCATCTTGGTGCGCATGTCCGGGTCCTGCGCCGTCATCAGGTCCTGCCATGCTTCTTCGCCTCGGCGGTATAGATCGCCATGATCTTCGTCTTCTGGTCGTCGGTCAGCGTCACTGCCTTGTCCAGGTTCGCAACCTGCATGTCCGGGCGTCATCTGCATGCCGTCCACCGCCGCCGCCACCCTGCGCCATCATCGGCACCGTGCATAGCGCGGCGCTACACAATGCCACTGCGCCTGCGCGCATGGCATACTTGCGAATCATCGTCATATTCATTTGCGTCATCTCCAGTGTCGATACCGGCATAGATTCTCCGGCGGACAAGTCTACCGCTACAGACGAGCGATCCGCCAATTTTGTTTGAGAATGTCAAAAGAAATTTCCGCTGCCCGGCGGCCCCACAAGCCTCCCCGTCCAACCATCCACCATCCCTCAGCCTCACCGTTCCGCCTGAAAACAATAAGGATCGCCATGCGCCGCCGCATACCCCTCCACCACCTTCAAGAACGCCACCGCCACATGCGACAGGCTCGCCTGCCGCCGGTACACCAGCCGCAGCTTCCGCTCCAACTGCAACTCCCTCACCCGCACCCGCACCAGCGCCCCGCTCGCCAGCTCCGTCCTCACCGTCAGCCCCGGCACCAGCGCCACCCCGTTGCCCATCTCCACAAACCGCTTGATCGCCTCCAGCGACGGCAGCTCCACCCCCATCCGCAGCGGCGTCTTATGCCGCTTGAACGTATCAATCACCTTCTGCCGCTGCGGCGAAGAGATATTGTGCGCGATAAAGTTCTGCGTCCCCAGCTGCCGGATCGACACCTCCTCCTCCCCCGCCAGCGGATGCTTCGGGTTCACCACAAAGTCCAGCTCATCGCGGTACACCACCACCGACCGCACCTGCGGGTCCTCCGGCCGGAAGCTCAGCACCCCAATCTCCACCGAATGCATCAGCACCTCATCCGAGATCCGGCTGGCCAGCGCCCGCTGCACCGCCACCTTGATCCGCGGATTCTTCCGCCGGAACTCATCCAGCAACGGCAACAGATACAGGCACGTATATTCGTTCGCCGCCAGGTTCAGCCGCCCCCGATGCAGCTCCCGCAGCTCGCTCAGCGCGCCCGCCGCCTCCGTCCGCAGATTCAGCAGCTTCACCGCATACTCGCGCAGCACTTCTCCCGCATCCGTCAGCGTCCCATCCCGCGACGACCGCTCCAGCAGCACCTCGCCCAGCTCGCTCTCCAGCTTGGCAATCGCCTGGCTCACCGCCGGCTGCGTCCGGTGCAGCCGCGTCGCCGCCCGCGAAAAACTCCGCTCCTCCGCCACCGCCAGAAACGTCTCCAACTGAAACAAATCCATCCCCATCTCCTAATCGCACCGTGGAACTGGCTAACTGCGCAATCCAAACCTCTTCCCCGCCAATACGTCGGATCGCAAGCATCCGGGACTTCCTCGACAAGCCGCTCAGCCAACCGAACCTCGGGCTGAAAGCCCGACCTATCCTAGCCTGGGGCAACGCCCCAGGAAGGATCGCCCTAAAGACCCAGAGGGCTGAAGGCCCGATCTAAATCTTCCCGCCATCACAACCCCTCACTCGCCCCAGAAACAGGGCCAACGGCCCGGCATATACCAGCCTGGGCCGGACCGGGGTCCCCGGCGGGCGCTCTTGCCCGCTGGGGCGGGAAGGCCCAGGTACGATGCCCATTACAGCCCCAGAGGGCTGAAAGCCCGACACAAAATCCCCCTTCCGCCGAACCTCCCCAATAACCAATACATCAATTAGAAATAATGATACATTCACCCCACCCATAAGCCTGCGTTATTCTAATACCAGGAGCCAACCATGGTCCCAACACATCCCGCATCCTCCAACGGCGCGCCCGCCCACAACCGCGTCTTCTTCTTCGACACCACCCTGCGCGACGGCGAGCAGTCCCCCGGCTGCACCATGCACCACGCCGAAAAACTCCGCATGGCCCACCAGCTCGCCTCCCTCGGCGTCGACATCCTCGAGGCCGGCTTCGCCATCGCCTCCGACGGCGACTCCGCCTCCATCCGCGCCATCGCCCGCGAAATTGGTGGCAAGCCCGCGGCCCCGTCATCGCCTCGCCTCGCCCGCTGCAAGCGCGAGGACATCGAGGCCGCCGCCCGCTCCATCGAGCCCGCCGCCCGCGGCCGCATCCACACCTTCCTCTCCACCTCCGACCTCCATCTCGCCGCCAAGCTCAAGATCACCCGCGAGCAGGCCCTCGACCAGATCGCCGAGTCCGTCGCCCTCGCCCGCAGCTTCTGCGACGACGTCGAGTTCTCCCCCGAGGACGCCACCCGCACCGACCCCGACTTCCTCGTCAAAGTCTGCGAGGTCGCCATCGAGGCCGGCGCCACCACCCTCAACCTCCCCGACACCGTCGGCTACTGCATCCCGCAGGACTACGCCGCCATGTTCCGCATGGTGCGCGCCCGCGTCCCGCGCATCGACGCCGACGGCATCATCCTCTCCGCCCACTGCCACGACGACCTCGGCCTCGCCGTCGCCAACTCCATCGCCGCCATCGAAGCCGGCGTCCGCCAGGTCGAGTGCGCCATCAACGGCATCGGCGAACGCGCCGGCAACGCCGCGCTCGAAGAGATCGCCGCCATCCTCACCGTCCGCCACGACAAGCTCCCCTACACCCACCACATCGTCATGAACAAGCTCTACCCCACCAGCCAGATGCTCGCCGAGTGCATCAGCTTCGGCGCCGCGCCCAACAAGGCCATCGTCGGAGCCAACGCCTTCGCCCACGCCGCCGGCATCCACCAGCACGGCGTCATGGTCAACCCCCTCACCTACGAGATCATGACCCCCGAGTCCGTCGGCGTCGCCAAGAGCCTCCTCGTCCTCGGCAAACACTCCGGCCGCCGCGCCCTCGAACAGCGCTACGCCGAACTCGGCCACCCCCTCACCCGCGCCGAACTCGACGCCGTCTACCACCGCTTCACCGAACTCGCCGACCGCAAAAAATCCATCTACGACCAGGACCTCATCGCCCTATTGCAGCCGGAGAAATCCGCTGCCGTCCAAACCTCAACCGTAACCGCATAACTTTATGAAGCCGTCATCCTGAACGAAGTGAAGGACCCCTGTATCTCGCCGTTGCACTTGCCGTTGCCGTTGCACTTGCTGTTGCCGTTGCACTTGCGGGCTGAAGGCCCGCGATATACCAGCCTAGGGCGAAGCCCTAGGTAAACGATCTAAAAAGGGTTCAGAGGGCTGTAGGCCCGAAATAAGAGGAGCCGCAAGAATGCACGATTCACCAATGCCGTCATCCTGACCTTGAGCGCAGCCGAAAGGGGAAGGACCCCTGTATTTCGCTCTTGCCTGTTCTTACCCTCACTCGCCGTTGCCTGTTCCTAATCCGTGCTTCTATCCGCGTTGATCCGCGTTAAGCTTTTGTCTTTTTATGGAGTAGCTGAATGAAACTAAAGATAGCCATCCTCGCCGGCGACGGCATCGGCCCCGAAGTCACCAACGAAGCAGTCGCCATCCTGCGCGCCGTCGCCGAGTTCGGCGGCCACGACTTCACCTTCGTGCCCTTGCTCATCGGCGGCGTCGCCATCACCGCCACCGGCTCGCCCCTGCCCACCGCCACGCTCGACGCCGCGCTCGAGTGCGACGCCGTCCTGATGGGCGCGGTCGGCGACAACAAGTTCAACGCCCTCACCCCGGACAAGCGCCCCGAGGCCGGCCTGCTCCAGATCCGCCAGGCCCTCGGCGGCTTCGCCAACCTCCGCCCCGCCATCGCCTATCCGGCCCTCAGCGGAAATTCCCCGCTGCGCCCCGAAGTCACCGAAGGCGCAGACATCCTCTTCGTCCGCGAACTGCTCGGCGGCCTCTACTTCGGCTCCCCCCGCTGGTGGAACCGCGACCCTGCCGCACCCGGCGGCGGCGAAGCCATCAACACCATGCGCTACACCAAGGCCGAAGTCACCCGCGTCGCCCGCGTCGCCTTCGAGCTCGCCGCGAAGCGCAAGAAGAAAGTCACCTCCGTCGACAAGGCCAACGTCCTCGAAGTCTCCCAGCTCTGGCGCGACACCGTCACCGAAGTCGCCAAGGAGTTTCCCGCCGTCACCCTCGAACACCAGCTCGTCGACTCCATGGCCATGCACCTGATGAACATCCCGCGCAACTTCGACGTCGTCCTCACCGAAAACCTCTTCGGCGACATCCTCTCCGACGAGGCCGCCGTCATCACCGGCTCGCTCGGCATGCTGCCCTCCGCCACCATCGGCGGCGCGGTCAATCTCTACGAACCCGTCCACGGCTCCGCACCCGACATCGCCGGCACCGGCAAGGCCAACCCCCTCGGCGCAATCCTCACCGCCGCCATGGTCCTCCGCCACTCCGCCAATCTCGAACAGGACGCCGCCGCCATCGAAGCCGCCGTCGCCCAGGTCCTCGCCGCCGGCCACCGCACCGCCGACATCGCACGAGGCAGCACAACCAAAGACGCCCCCGCGCAACACCTCGTCTCCACACAGGAGATGGGCAAACTCGTCCACCAGGCCCTGGCCGCCTCCATCGACCGCCGCCAGTCCATGCACGCCGTCTAAAAGTAAAGGGCCGAAGGCCCGTAACATACCAGCCTAGGCCGAAGGCCTAGGTTGGCGACCGGGAGAAAACCCAAGGGCTGTAAGCCCGGCACAAGTCTTCACTACGCACCCTTGAGGAATCGCTCTTAAGAGACGCATTGCAAATGAACCGCCTCCTCCAACTCGCCACCCTCCTCACCCTCACCCTCACGCCCCAGCTCGCCCTCGCCCAATTCCACTCCTCCAACTTCGCCGCCAAAGAAAAACCCGTCCGCGAAGATGTCGAATGGATCTGGCAGTACACCCCCGACGCCGCCAACCCCGACGGCCGCGAGAACGACCTCGTCCAGGACCTCCGCTTCCGCCCATTCCTCGACCAGTTCCTGACCACGCCGCAAACCTTCTGGGGCCAGCCCATCAACGGCAAGTACCGCTCCCTCGCCGACACCGCCCTCGAGCACCTGTCTGTACCCGGCAAGGTCTGGGCCGATGAGAACCGCTACGTCGCCATCTCCGGCTGCGTCGTCCACTTCTGCCCCGCCCGCGGCCTCCTCTGGCTCGACCTCAACGGCGCCCACCACCTCGTCGTCTTCGCCGCCCTCGACTGGATCGCGCAGGGCGCGCCCGCCACCGACCCCGCCGCCCAGTACACCCTCTGGCTCTTCCCCGACGATCCCCTCACCATCGCCACTCCCGGCAGCGCCGCCCCAGCCCAGCGCGTCCCGCCCGCCCTCATCCACTCCATCTCCCGCTGGACCGCCCAACCCCTCGCCGGCTCCGGCATCGTCCAGAACATCACCCACGCCATCCTCGTCGACCCCGACGGCACCCCCCACGAGGTCGCCCCCGCCGCCCTCGGCGTCACCCCACCGAAGCCACTCGGAGCCACGCCATGAAAACCGCTCTTCCAAATCGCGTGTTCCAATCTGCAGCGGGCTTCGCATGTGCAGCTTCCTTCCTGGCGACATGTGGGATGGGCACTGCGCAACCAACCACACGCACCGGAAACACTTGTCCCCGCAACCTCACATGGATGCTCAAGTACGCTGCCCCAAATGGCAAGTCTGACGCAGCGAATGAGAAGCTCGTCAACCTACCCTGCTTCAAGAAATTATTGGAAAGAGCCTTCCCGATGGAGCAATCCTTCATGGGCAAGGGCCTCCCAGTCTCAGAAGCCGCCCTTTACGCTGTCAGCAGATATGGTGCGGGCCCACAGTCGACTGAGGGACGTTATATCACTGTGCAGGGCTGCGTCCCACATGACTGTCCGAGTGCAGGAATGATCTGGATCGACACGGCAAACCCTGGTCAGATCGTATTCGCCGTCTCGCGCGATATTCCCGCCAACGGCGACGTCTATTCCGACATGTATCACCTGTGGCTCTACAGCAGCACGCCGATTCCTGAAAGCCAACACCTTCCTGAGCCGCTGCTAGACAGCCTCAAAGATGTCTACGAGCGCGAGAACTTCATCTCAGCCACGATCATTCAGCCTAGCGGCGAGATGGTCGCCGCGCTTCCGTCCACTCTTCACCTCAATCAGATTCAAGCCACACCAGCAAAGTGAGAATGATGTCTATGAACTCGACCGCACCAAAGACCCTCTTCGAAAAAGTCTGGAACCAGCACCTCGTCGCCGAACCCGCCAACGAGCCCGCCCTCCTCTACATCGACCTCCACCTCGTCCACGAGGTCACCTCGCCCCAGGCCTTCGACGGCCTGCGCCTCGCCAACCGCAAGCTCCGCCGCCCCGACCGCACCGTCGCAACTGTAGATCATAACGTCCCCACCACCTCCATCGCCGACCGCCTCCACATCGTCGACCAGACCTCCTCGCGCCAGATCGAAGCCCTGCGCCGCAACTGCGCCGAGTTCGGCGTCGAACTCTTCGACGTGCAATCGCCCAGCCAAGGCATCGTCCACATCATCGGCCCCGAACTCGGCCTCACCAAACCCGGCATGACCATCGTCTGCGGCGACTCGCACACCTCTACCCACGGAGCCTTCGGCGCGCTCGCCTTCGGCATCGGCACCTCCGAAGTCGAGCACGTCATGGCCACGCAGACCCTCCCGCAATCCAAACCCAAAACCTTCCGCATCAATATCGAGGGCACACTCCCCACCGGCGTCACCGCCAAGGACATCGTCCTGCACATCATCGGCGAGATCGGCACCGCCGGCGCCACCGGCTACGTCGTCGAATACGCCGGCTCCGCCATCCGCGCCCTCTCCATGGAGGGCCGCATGACCATCTGCAACATGTCCATCGAGGCAGGCGCGCGCGCCGGCATGATCGCCCCCGACGCCACCACCTTCGCCTACCTCATGGGCCGCCGCTTCAGCCCTTCGGGTGCCCCATGTCAGACAGCTTCACCGTCTGACGTGGGAAATATCACCCCCTGGCAAACCGCCGTCGCTCACTGGTCCTCCCTCGCCACCGACCCCGGCGCCACCTTCGATCGCGAACTCACCCTCCAGGCCGCCGACATCACCCCCACCGTCTCCTGGGGCACCTCCCCCGGCATGGTCACCGGCGTCAAGTCCACCGTGCCCCTGCCCGACCCCAACGCCAGCGAAGCCGACCAGAAAGGCTTCGCCCGCGCGCTCGAATACATGGGCCTCGAACCCGGCACGCCCATCGAAGAGATCAAGATCGACGCCGCCTTCCTGGGCTCCTGCACCAACGCGCGCATCGAAGACCTGCGCGCCGCCGCCGCCGTCGTCCGCGGCTACCACGTCGCCACCACCGTGCGCGCCATGGTCGTCCCCGGCTCGCAGGCCGTCAAAGCGCAGGCCGAATCCGAAGGCCTCGACCGCATCTTCAAAGAGGCCGGCTTCGACTGGCGCGAGCCCGGCTGCTCCATGTGCCTCGCCATGAACCCCGACATCCTCTCCCCCGGCGAGCGCTGCGCCTCCACCAGCAACCGCAACTTCGAAGGCCGCCAGGGCCGCGGCGGACGCACCCACCTCGTCAGCCCGCAGATGGCCGCCGCCGCCGCCATCGCCGGCCACTTCACCGACATCCGCACCTGGAAGTTCAAAGAACCAAAGCCAACCGCGGATAAGAACGGATGAACACGGATCAAGACAACAACAAAAATGAAAATTAAGACAAATACAAGAAAGCCTTAAGAAAGAGAACTTCGCACTATTGCCTTAAGAAAAAGAATTCGTACTTGATCCGTGCTTCTATCCGCGTTATCCGCGTTAAGTTTTTTGCCTTTGTTAGGAGAACAGAATGATCGCCATCAACCAACTCACCTCCATCGCCGTCCCGCTCGATATCTCCAACATCGACACCGACCAGATCATCCCCAAGCAGTTCCTCAAGCGCATCGAGCGCACCGGCTACGGCGAGTTCCTCTTCTTCGACTGGAGCCGCATCCAGGAAGGCCCGCAGGCAGGCCAGCCCGACCCCAGCTTCGTCCTCAACGACACCCGCTACGCCGGCGCCAAGGTCCTCATCGCCGGCAAGAACTTCGGCTGCGGCAGCTCGCGCGAGCACGCCGCCTGGGCCCTCACCGACTACGGCTTCCTCGTCGTCATCGCCCCCAGCTTCGCCGACATCTTCTTCTCCAACGCCGGCAAGAACGGCATGGTCCTCGTCCGCCTGCCCGAGTCCGACGTCGAACTCCTCACCCACCGCAGCACCGCCAACCCGCAGCACAAGATCACCATCAACCTCGAAGCGCAGACCGTCACCGACGATCAGGGCTTCACCGCCCACTTCGACATCGACCCATTCCGAAAATACTGCCTGCTCAACGGCCTCGACGACATCGGCCTCACCCTGCGCCACGCCCCCGCCCTCGACGCCTACGAGTCCACCCACAACGCCGAATTCTGGCTCCAACCCCGCAGCACCGAAGCAGCCTAACATCGACATGCAGCAAGACCTCTGAAAATTGTGCGCAGTTCAGCTATCGTCCCGACCGCAGTCGCCACATCCTGTTTGTAGGGCGAGTCGGCTCCGAGCTACGGTGGCACGTTCTTCTACAACCAGCGACTAGCGGCCTCTTCCGTGAGGTCTCTGAAAGCGCGTTCCGTGGGCACAGCTGCGTTTCATCAACGACTTCAAGAGGCAGCGGTTTCTACCTCGATGACCTCGTCCTCAAGCCCGTCAATCACCTCGACGACAAAGATCGGCACTCTGCGCTCCGGCAAGGCCAATGCCATTTCGATCTCTCAGCCCGAGAGGTTGAAGGACCATACAGACCGGAAGGCAGTCGTTGCACTGCTGCTCGCGATCGAGCCCTTGGTGGCTACGAGTGCGATCTGCACGAAGGCTTCAGGGCTATCCTGCACGTTCTACTGCACTCCGTATCCAGGCTTCGGAAACCAGCCAGCCGATTCTACACAAGTCGCGATGACCGAGATCATCCCCAAGCTGCCATCGTTCTCGAGCGACTAAGACCCAATGGAAGGAACAATATTGAGCAACCAAGTCAACCCGAAGCACTACTCCATCCCCCTCACCGAAGGCCCCAACCGCGCCGGCGCGCGCGCCATGCTGCGCTCCATCGGCTTCGCCAAGGACGACCTGCACAAGCCCATCATCGGCGTCGCCAACACCTGGACCGAGATCGGCCCATGCAACTTCCACCTGCGCGACGTCGCCGCCGCCGTCAAGGAAGGCATCCGCGAGGCCGGCGGCACGCCCATGGAGTTCAACACCGTCACCATCTCCGACGGCATCACCATGGGCACCCAGGGCATGAAGGCCACGCCTGATCTCGCGCGAAGTCATCGCCGACTCCATCGAACTCGTCGCCCGCGGCAACCTCTTCGACGGCATCGTCTGCATCGCCGGCTGCGACAAGAACATGCCCGGCGCCATCATGGCCCTCGCCCGCCTCGACATCCCCGGCCTCATGCTCTACGGCGGCAGCATCGCGCCCGGCCACCTGCGCGTCGGCGCGGACGGCAAACCCACCTCCGAAACCGCCGGCTCCCACCTCGTCGACATCACCATCCAGAACGTCTTCGAGGCCATCGGCTCCCACGCCGCCGGCCGCATCACCGACGCGCAGCTCGAAGCCGTCGAGGCCATCGCCTGCCCCGGCCCCGGAGCCTGCGGCGGGCAGTTCACCGCCAACACCATGGCCATGGCCGGCGAGTTCCTCGGCATCTCGCCCATGCTCCTCACCGGCGTCCCCGCGATGGACCCGCACAAGCACGAAGCCAGCCGCGCCGCCGGCCGCATGGTCATGGACCTCGCCCGCTCCGGCCTCACCTCGCGCAAGGTCCTCACCCGCGAGGCGCTCGAAAACGCCATCACCGCCGTCTGCGCGTCGGGCGGCTCCACCAACGCCGTCCTGCACCTCATCGCCATCGCCCGCGAGCTCTCCATCCCGCTCGACATCCTCGACTTCGACCGCATCTCCGAGCGCACCCCCTTCATCTGCGACCTCTCCCCCGGCGGCAAGTACGTCGCCAGCGACTACCAGGCCGCCGGCGGCTCCCGCGTCCTCGCCCGTCGGCTTATGGAAAAAGGCCTTCTGCATTCGGCCCAGCCGACAGTCTCCGGCCGGACCCTCGCCGAAGAAGCCGCCCTCGCCGTCGAAACCCCCGGCCAGCCCGTCATCCGCCCGTGGTCGAACCCGCTCAAGGCCACCGGCGGCCTCGTCATCATGAAGGGCAACCTCGCCCCCGAGGGCGCCGTCATCAAGGTCGCCGGCCACGAGCGCCTCCACCACACCGGCCCCGCCCGCGTCTTCGACAGCGAAGAGGCCTGCTTCGCACGCCGTCGACACCGGCAAGATCAACCCCAACGACATCCTCGTCATCCGCTACGAAGGCCCCCGCGGCGGCCCCGGCATGCGCGAGATGCTCGCCGTCACCGGCGCCATCAAAGGCATCCCCGAACTCTCCGAGAACGTAGCCTTATTAACAGATGGCCGCTTCTCCGGAGCCACCCGCGGCCTGATGGCCGGCCACGTCTCCCCCGAGGCCTTCCTCGGCGGGCCCATCGCCGCCGTGCGCGAGGGCGACACCATCGTCATCGACATCCCCGCCCGCAACCTCACCCTCAACGTCCCCGAAGCCGAGATCGCCGCCCGCCTCGCAAAATGGCGCGCGCCCGAACCCCGCTTCAAACGCGGCGTCATGGCCAAATACGCCACCTCCGTCTCCTCCGCCAGCGAAGGAGCCATCACCACATGACAACCGCACCAAGCGCCAAAGAAAACCGTCGCACCGAAATGCACCAACCGCAACTCGGGCCCACACCCCGGTGCATCGGAACATCCGCAAGCGCCAAAGGCGCGACCACATACCAGCCTAGGCCGAAGGCCTAGGTACCCAAACGTTAGAGGAACGGGAGGGCTGAAGGCCCGACACATGGAAATACACCAAAACAACTCGCACCCAGGAATGCCTATGCATCGAGGGCCGAAGGCCCGCCAACATACCAGCCTAGGCCGAACCGGGGTCCCCGGCGGGCGCACTTGCCCGCTGGGGCGGGAAGGCCTAGGTACACGACCCCAAACCGGCGGAGGGCCAAAGGCCCGACACATTTGCCGCCACCAATCTCAACTGCGTAACCCATCAATCCCACACATACCGCTCATCGAACGCAATATGATACTTCTCGAAAAACGCGCGCATCTCGTCCTGGAAACTCCGCTTGCGATGGTGCGTCTCCTGCCCGTCGATATAACGCTCCAGCGCGCCCAAATCCGCCGGTCCGACGGAAAACAAACCATACCCGCGTTGCCACGCAAACTTCCCCACCCCTTGCTCCTTCATCCAGATGGAAGACGCCGTCTTGATCTCCGACACGAACTTCGCGGCCGTTCTCGTCGCTGCCAGCCTCACCGCAAGATGAACGTGATCGGCAACACCGCCCACGCGAAAGCACTCGCAATCCAATATGCGCGCCGTTCCCGCGAGATAGGCATGAAGCGCGGCACTGACTTCCTCGTTGATCAGCGGCGCGCGATGTTTCGTGCTGAAGATGATATGCACCAGGTTGAAGCTCAGCGTCTGCGGCATGGCACGGATTATATGCCGGGTCTTCAGCCCTCGCCGTCCTCGGCCAACGCATACCTAGGCCTTCGGCCTAGGCTGGTATGTCGCCGGACCTTCGGTCCTCATCTCTCTCTTACTTCTCTCTCGCAACGACGCTACAACGGAGGTCCACAATGACCGCTAAAAACACCCACCCCCAACTCACCGGCTCCGAAATCCTCTGGGCCACCCTCGTCGGCGAGGGCGTCACCACCGTCTTCGGCTATCCCGGCGGAGCCATCCTGCCCGCCTACGACGCCCTGCGCAAATTCCCCGTCATCCACCACATTCTGGTCCGCCACGAGCAAGGCGCCGCCCACATGGCCGACGGCTACGCCCGCGCCTAGCGGCCGCCCCGGCGTCTGCATCGCCACCTCAGGCCCCGGCGCCACCAATCTCGTCACCGGCATCGCCACCGCCATGCTCGACTCCATCCCCATCGTCGCCATCACCGGCCAGGTCTCCTCCAAAGTCCTCGGCACCGACGCGTTTCAGGAGATCGACATCACCGGCATCACCCTGCCCATCACCAAGCACAACTTCCTCGTCACCCGCGCCGAGGACATCGCCCCCACCCTGCGCCGACGCCTTCCAGATCGCGACCTCCGGCCGTCCCGGCCCGGTCCTGGTCGACATCACCAAGGACGCGCAACAAGCCACCGCGCCCTTCGACTTCGCCGCCGCCGCGCCCGCTGCCTTCCGCCCGCACCCAATGCTCCGCGCCGAGTCAGCCGAGATCACGCCGCGCCATCGACCTCATCACCGCCGCCAAACGCCCCGTCATCCTCGCCGGCCACGGCATCATCGAGTCCGGCGCGCGCGAGCAGGTCCTCGACTTCGCCGAGCGCCGCCAGGTCCCCGTCGCCAGCACCCTCCTCGGCCTCGGCGCCTTCCCCACCTACCATCCCCTCTCGCTCGGCATGATGGGCATGCACGGCGAGTCCTGGGTCAACCAGGCCATCCAGCAGGCCGACCTCCTGCTCGCCTTCGGCATGCGCTTCGACGACCGCGTCACCGGCAACCTCGCCCACTACGCGCCCAACGCCAAAAAAATCCACATCGACATCGACCCCTCCGAGGTCAACAAAAACGTCCGCGTCGACGTCGCCCTCATCGGCGACCTCAAAGCCGTCCTCAACACCCTCCTCCCGCTTCTACCTGCAACCTGCAACCTGCAACCTGCAACTGACGACCCTCACCTGGATCGCGCGAGGTCAACGCCCTCAAGGGCGACGCCTCCGTCCGCGACATCATCAACCTCCCCGACAACGGCCACCTCTACGCCGCGCACGTCATCAACGACATCTGGACCGAGGCGCTCGCCGCCGAGCGCCTCCCCCAAACCATCATCGTCACCGACGTCGGCCAGCACCAGATGTGGGAGGCCCAGTACTACAAGCACGACGCCCTGCGCTCGCTCATCACCTCCGGCGGCCTCGGCACCATGGGCTTCGCTCTGCCCGCCGCCATCGGCGCCAAGGCCGCATGCCCGGAGAAAGACGTCTGGGTCATCGCCGGCGACGGCGGCTTCCAGATGACCGCCGCCGAGCTCTCCACCATCCAGCAGGAGGGCCTCGCCATCAACATCGCCGTCATCAACAACGGCTTCCTCGGCATGGTCCGCCAGTGGCAGGAGGCCTTCTACGAGAAGAACTACGCCGCCTCGCCCATCCTCTCGCCCGACTTCGTCGCCCTCGCCGCCGCCCACGGCATCGCCGGCGCCCACGTCTCGCAAACGCAAGGATGTAACCCCCACCGTTACAAAAGCCCGCACCAGCGGCAAAGCCTTCCTCATCGACTTCCAGGTCGAAAAAGAAGACGGCGTCTACCCCATGATCGCCCCCGGCGCCGCCCTCCACGACATGGTCCGCCGCCCCACCGCCGACCCCCTCCTCGAAACCGCGGAGGACGAGTAGATATTTATCCATGAACTCGGATATCCAATCCCGTTTTTTTGCTGAGGTCAAAGTTCTTCTTCTACTTCGGCGGAATACTTCTTGCTCTGCCGCTTGCTTGGTTCGGTTTGATGTCATTCGCTTTTGGCGGTTGGAATCTTGCTGCCCTTCCAGCATTGGCACTTGTTCCCTTCGCTGTCAGCATCATCCATCTTCGTGCGGGTCAGATTCTCTTTTGGATCATTCTAGTTGCCAGCTTCTTTTCACTCTGGATTTCTCCAGTATGGTGGGCTCTTTTACTAGACGCCATACTGCTTCAACTCTGCGGCCCTAAGCGTGCTTTATCAAATCAACGGACATCCGACACAACTTGAGAGTTCGCAACGCCCCGACGGCTCGCTAAAAGGCCCCATGCTCCACACCTTCGTAGCCCTCGTCCAAGACAAGCCCGGCGTCCTCACCCGTGTCGCCTCGCTCTTCCGCCGTTGCACCCGCCCATGACCCACCGCCCCCTCATCCCGCTCCTCCTCCTCACCCTCCTTCTCACCCACCCAACCCTCGCCCAAACCACCCCCACCTCCGACCCCGCCTGGTATAACCACGCCGTCATCTACGAGATCTACCCGCGCAGCTTTCAAGACACAAATAACGACGGCATCGGCGACCTCAACGGCATCACTCAGCGCCTCCCCTACCTCCAATCCCTCGGCGTCGACGCCATCTGGATCGCGCCCATGTACCCCTCGCCCCAGGTCGACTTCGGCTACGACATCGCCGGCTACACCGCCGTCGACCCCCAATACGGCACCCTCGCCGACTTCGACCGCCTGCTCGCCGCCGCGCGCGACCACCACATCCGCGTCCTGCTCGACATGGTGCTCAACCACACCTCCGAGCAAGCACCCCTGGTTCGTCGAGTCCGCCAGCTCGCGCACCAATCCCCACGCCGACTGGTACATCTGGAACGACGGCAAGCCCGACCCCACCCACGGCCACGCGCGCAACAGCCATCGCGGCCCCCACGGCTGGGTCGTCCCGCCCAACAACTGGAGCTCGCTCTTCCAGGGCTCCGCCTGGGAGTGGGTGCCCGCGCGCCGCCAGTTCTACTACCACTTCTTCTACAAGCAGCAGCCCGACCTCAACTGGCGCAACCCCGCCGTCGAGAGCGCCATGTTCGACGCCATGCGCTTCTGGCTCGACCGCGGCGTCGCCGGCTTCCGCCTCGACGCCATCACCACCCTCTTCGAGGACCCCACCCTGCACAACGAGCCGCTCACCGGCCGCCTCGACGCCAGCGGCTTCCCCGAATCCAACCACACCCTCACCAGCGGCCTGCCCGAGGTCCACGACGTCCTCCGCGATCTGCGCAAGATGACCGACAGCTATTCGCCCACCACCTATCCCGGCCCGCGCGTCCTCGTCGGCGAAATCTACACCCCCAACACCGCCGCCCTCCTGCCCTGGTACGGCACGCCCGCACAGCCCGAGCTGCAACTCCCCATGGACACCCTCGTCGGCTTCCACACCGAGGGCGGCGGCCAGCCCAACTCGCCCAACGTCCGCCTCAACCTCGCCCACTTCCGCGACTCCATCGCCGGCATGGAGACCCAGCTCGACGCCCACCAGCCCCTCATCGTCTTCGACAACCACGACAACCCGCGCTCCTGGGACCGCTTCTGCCCCACGCCCTCCGACCCGCAAGCCTGTAGCCTGATCGCCCGTCTCCTCGCCACCGTCCTCCTCACCACCCGTTCCACCGCGCTCATGTACTACGGCGAAGAACTTGGCATGACCACCCACACCCCCACCCGCGTCGAAGATGTCCGCGACCCCATCGGCATCACCGGCTGGCCTAAAGAAAAAGGCCGCGACGGCGAGCGCACCCCCATGCAGTGGACCCCCGACCCACCCGCCTCCGGCTTCAGCACCACCGCGCAAACCTGGCTCCCCATCGGCCCCGACTACCCCACCGTCAACGCCGCCACCGAGACCGCCGACCCCACATCCCTCCTCCACTGGTACAGCACCCTCATCGCCCTCCGCCGCGACAACCCCACCCTCCAATCCGGCGGCTTCGTCATGCTCGACCCCAACAACCCCAGCGTCCTCACCTACGCCCGCACCGCCCCCACCAGTTCCGATTCAAGCTCCCACCCCATAATCGTCTCCCTCAACATGTCAGCCCTACCCCAGACCATCCACCTCGACCTCGCCCTGACCGCCGCCGGCATCCCTTCCGCGACTGCCAAAACCCTCCTCACCGACGCCCCCACCCTCCAATCCCTCACCACCCTAAGCACCTTCACCCTCCCGCCCTACGCCTCCCTCATCGCCGAAATCCAGTAGCCTTATCCGAGAAAGCCCGGCGCCCTCACTAACTCGCCCCGCACGCAGGCCGCTATACACTAAAGCACAACGCCCGGAGCCAAGGAGAACCTCCATGGAACGCCACATCGACGAACACACGGCTGAAACGCAGCTCAAGCAGATCATGGATCTGGCGGCGAACAACCACCAACGATTCGTCGTCGATCGACAGGGTGAACCCGCCATCGTCATCATGGGCGTGCAGGAGTTCATACGTCTGGCCGCCCCCGCGCCGGATTGGCTGCAAAAAGCCTGGAAGGGCGCGAAAGACCGCGGAATTGACACCATGACCATGGAAGACATCGACCAGGAGATAGCCGCCTACCGTCGCGAGAAAGCGTCAGCATCGCAACATGGGACACGATGATCCGGGCGGTCATCGATACCAATGTTCTGGTCTCTGCGTTACTTTCGCCTGCCGGCAACGAGGCGCTTCTTCTTCTCGCAATCCGGAACCGCCTCGTCGCGCCTTCCTTCACCGAAGAGATCATCGAGGAATATACAGACGTGCTCACCCGGCCTAAGTTCAACTTCCCGCGAAGTCAGGTCAACGACGTGATCGCCCTCTTCCGGGAAAGCGGCCAACTCGTCCAGCCGGCAGAGACGAAAATCGCTTCGCCAGACCCGGCAGATACTAAATTCCTGCAGTGCGCGGTCGCAGGTTTGGCCGACTTCATCGTAACGGGCAATAAACGGCACTTTCCCGCCTCTCCCTATGAATCGGCGTATGTTGTGAGCGCAGGGGAACTGCTCTCGCAAATCTCCTTGAATATCCCACCCTTTTCCTGAGGCCTCAAATGCTCCACACCTTCGTAGCCCTCGTCCAAGACAAGCCCGGCGTCCTCACCCGCGTCGCCTCGCTCTTCCGCCGTCTCAACCTCAACATCGTCTCCCTCACCGTCGGCGAGTCCGAGCGCCCCGACACCTCGCGCATGACCATCGTCTGCGAGGCCCCGGAGACCGCCGCGCACCGCATCCGCGCGTCGCTCTACAAACTCGAAATCACCGTCGACGTCGACGAGGTCGGCCGCTCCGAGGCCGTCATCCGCGAGCTCTGCCTCATCAAGGTCGGCGCCGGCCCCAACGAGCCCAACGGCCTCCACTCCCGCTCGCAAATCTTCGAATTGGCGCAAGTATTCCGCGCCCGCGTCGTCGACCTCGCCCCCGACTCCATCATGCTCGAGATGACCGGCAGCTCCAGCAAAATCGAAGGCCTGCTGCAAGTCCTGCGCGAGTCCAACTACACCATCCTCGAAGTCTCCCGCACCGGCCGCATGGCCATGCGCCGCGGCAAACACACCTCCCGCGTCCTCAAAGCCCTCGGCACACCCGATGGCACCTCCGACAAATCCAAACTCACCGTCGCCCCCTCCGAAACCATCCCCAGCGAATTCCCCCACCCCGAAGAAGACGAGGATGACTGAAACTCCAAAGATTCCAGATCCCTACGCCCACCATCCGGTAAACTAAACCAGTGGAGCAGTACGGAGGCAGCCAATGCACGACTTGCTAGTGATCGCCATCCCCACCGTCGCGGTGATGTTCGGCATTCTGCTCAACCGCCAGGACGCATCCGCGATTCGCGCTGAGATGGTGGCCCTCCGCGACTCGATTCATCGCGACATGATCGCTTTACACGAGCGCGTCGCTGTGGTTGAGACAAAACATAACAACTAGCACCACCCAAAGGACAAACCAAAACCGCAATGGCAAAGACCTACCACGACGCAGACGCAGACCTCTCCCTCATCCAATCCAAAAAAGTCGCCATCATCGGCTACGGCTCGCAGGGCCACGCCCACGCGCTCAACCTCAAGGACTCGGGCGTCGAAGTCCGTGTCGGCCTACGCCCCGAATCCCCCAACGCCGACCGCGCCCGCAAAGCCGGCCTCGTCGTCGGCACCGTCGCCGAAGTCTCCAAATGGGCCGACGTCATCATGAACCTCACCCCGGACCAGACCGCCGCCAAGGTCTACCACGCCGAGATCGCCCCCAACATGAAGCCCAACGCGACCCTCATGTTCGCCCACGGCTTCAACATCCGCTTCCGCACCATTACACCCCCCCCAGGGGTTGACGTATCTCTTAGTGGCGCCCAAGGCCCCCGGCCACCGCGTCCGCGAGGTCTTCACCGAAGGCGGCGGCGTCCCCGCGCTCGTCGCGGTGGAGCAGGACGCCTCCGGCCACGCCCTCGCCCTCGCCCTCAGCTACGCCAAGGGCATCGGCTGCACCCGCGCCGGCGTCCTCCAAACCACCTTCACCGAAGAGACCGAGACCGACCTCTTCGGCGAGCAGGCCGTCCTCTGCGGCGGCACCGCCGCCCTCGTCAAGGCCGGCTTCGAGACCCTCACCGAGGCGGGCTACCAGCCCGAGCTCGCCTACTTCGAGGTCCTGCACGAACTCAAACTCATCGTCGACCTCATGTACCGCGGCGGCCTCGCCTACATGCGCCACTCCATCTCCGACACCGCCGAGTGGGGCGACTACGTCGCCGGCCCCCGCATCGTCACCCCCGACGTCAAAAAAGCCATGCGCAAACTCCTCGACGAAATTCAGGACGGCAGCTTCGCCAAAAAGTTCATCGCCGAAAACGAGACCGGACGCCACGAGTTCTCCCGCATCCGCAAGGCCGAAGCCGCACACCCCATCGAGACCGTCGGCGCCGGCCTGCGCTCCGCCATGCCCTTCCTCGACCCCGTCAAAGTCGTCGACGGCGCAGTACAAAAGGCATAGAGCAGATTCCTCTTTGCTGTAGAGCCAAGAACATAATGATGCCGTCATTCTGGCGCAGCCAGAATCTCAGTATTGGCTCTTTGCATTCGCAAATCGCCTTCAACCCGAATGCCCCATCCCTCAGGATGGGGCATTCGCATTTCCCGTTACAGAACCGCACATCAACTTATTTACGATTCATCCTCATTCGACCGCCGCAACCACGCCTACGATAGACCGATACATGCGCCTCACTTCGGATCATGTAACCCAAAAGGGTCAGTCTTCCTGACCCAAATGGGGTACGTCCGCACCTGTATATATAAAGGAGCATAAGTCTATGCGGAAGCTGCCTCTCTTGCTGTTTGCCGTCCTTGGAACATGCGCCGCAACCTGCGCCGCTCAGGAACCTCACTCTCTCACCGATCTGCAATCGACAGCGCGCATCCTCATGGTCTTCGCTCCTGACTCCAGCAGCGCCAGCTACAAGCGTCAGCTCGAGCTCATCGAGCATCACGCCTTCGAGCTCGCCCAGCGCAACACCGTCGTCGTTCCCGCCTCACTGACCTCCAACAGCACAGACGACTTCTTCCCCGGCGAGAACCTTCCCATCGTCACGCCGGCCGAGCAGGCGGACATCCGCAGCAAATTCCACATCCTGCCCACCGATTTCGTCGTAATCCTCATCACCCAGGATGGCGCCATCCGCATTCGCTCCGCCAGCCCCCTCGACATCCGCTCCCTCACCGCCTCGCTCGACGCCCTCCCACGCCACTAGCGCAAATCCCCATAAATGCCGTCATCCTGACCCTGAGCGAAGTCGAAGGGGAAGGATCCCTGTATTGGCTTTTGCATTCGCTCATTCCCCCGAAGGCCGTTATTCTGGCGCAGCCAGAATCTCCGTATTTGCCTCTCGCATTCGCTCATTCCCCCCAAAGGCCGTCATTCTGGCGCAGCCAGAATCTCTGTATTTGCCTCTTGCATTCGCCATTCGCCTTCCAGCAATTTGCTCTACACTAGACCGAAGCCTCACCCCAGCACCAGGCATCCAATCCCCATCATGCCAACCACCCCTGAAGTCGAGCAGGAGGTCGGGGCCGTCGCCCCATCCGACCGCACTCCGCCCGCCGAGATCGTCGCCGCCCTGCGCAAGGTCGAAGGCCTCGACGGCCTCTCCGAACAGGAGTACCTCTGGCTCGCCCACAACGGCGTCGAGCACAAGGTCGGCCCCGACACCCTCGTCTTCCACGAGGGCGACACCCCCATCTACATGAACATCCTGCTGCGCGGCGAGATCCACGTCCGCCGCAACACCAGCGGCACCCTCTCGCTCTTCATCGCCCGCGTCGGCCAGCTCTCCGGCATCCTGCCCTACTCCCGCATGAAAGGCTACGGCGGCAACGGCTACTCCGTCGGCGACGTCTGGTCGCTCGACATCCCCCGCGAGAAATTTACCGAGATGCTCGCCGCCATCCCCTCCATGGGCCAGCGCTGCGTCTCCGTCCTGCTCAACCGCGTCCGCGAGGTCACCCGCATCGAGATGCAGGCGGAAAAGCTCACCGCCCTCGGCAAGCTCGCCGCCAACCTCGCCCACGAGCTCAACAATCCCGCCTCCGCCGCGCAGCGCTCCGCCGCCAGCCTCTTCGGCGAGCTGCGCCAGTTCGGCGACCAGAAGCAGAAGCTCGGCGCCGCCCTCGCCCTGGCCGGAAAATATGAAGCCTATCAAGCCTGGGCCCAGCGCACCCGCGAGAAGATGGCCAACTACAACAGCCGCGCCATCCTGCCCGACAACCCCCTCGACCTCTCCGACCGCGAAGACCTCTTCCGCAAATGGCTCGAGGCCCGCGGCATCTCCGAACCCTGGGTCATCGCCTCCGCCGTCGCCGAGTCGCCCATGACCATCGCCCACCTCGAAGAGCTCGCCGCCATGCTCGCGCCCGAGACCCTCGCCGTCTCCGCCGCCGCCTTCGCCAGCTCCCTCCGCGTCGAGCGCATGGCCGAGACCGTCATCAACTCCACCGTCCGCATCTTCGACCTCATCTCCGCCATCAAGGACTACTCCTACATGGACCAGGCGCCCATCCAGGAGATCGACATCGCCCAGTCCCTCGACACCACCCTCACCATGTTCGCCTCGCGCCTGGAGCACGTCACCGTCGAGCGCCGCTACGACCCCGAGCTCCCCCACATCAGCGCCTACGGCAGCGAGCTCAACCAGGTCTGGACCGAACTCATCGCCAACGCCCTCGACGCCATGGCCCTGCGAGCAGCCAGCCGTGACGGCACTCGCCCCGCGGCACCCTCCGCCTCAAGACCTCGCCCCTCGGCGAGATGGTCACCGTCGAAATCTGGAACGACGGCCCCGGCATCCCCGCCGAGATCGTCTCCCGCATCTTCGAGCCCTTCTACACCACCAAGCCCCCCGGCCAGGGTCTCGGCCTCGGCCTCGACTCCGTCAACCGCATCGTCACCAAACACAACGGCATCGTCACCGTCGAATCCAAACCCGGAGCCACCTGCTTCCAGGTCCGCCTCCCCATCGAACGCGCCCAGGCCTACTAGAAGCCATCCCCTCGCTATACAGCCAAACCCTCAAAGGCCGTCATTCTGGCGCAGCCAGAATCTCTGTATTGGTCCTTCGCCCCCGCAAACCCCTGCCCCTCCAACACATCGGGTGCCCCATCCAAGCTCCGCTTGGGTGGGGTTAGCGGCGACCTCATCCCTCGGAGGGGTGGAAACCCCATACCCAACCTCTTGGGTGCCCCATGTCAGACAGCTTCACCGTCTGACGTGGGAATAAGACTTTGCTTCGTCCTTCATAACCTTGTGCCCCATTCATCGCAGTCCCACCGCGATGAGTGGGCTTCCCGCACACACCCTACTTCGTCACCTCTTGGGTGCCCCATGTCAGACAGCTTCACCGTCTGACGTGGGAAGTCACGAATGGTATCCCCTACTTCGTCACCTCAACCCCACGCCAGAACGCCACATGGTACTTCACGTTCCGCGCCGCCGGCTTCGGGTCGGGGTAGTACCACGCCGCATCCGGGTTCTCCTGCCCATCCACCACCAGCGTGTAGTACCGCGCCTGCCCCTTCCACGTGCAGCTCGAAGTCGTCGAACTCGCCTTGAAAAACTCCCGCTTCACCGACGTAGTCCGGGAAATAAATATTTCCCTCAACCGTCTCGACCGTCTCGCTCTCCGCAATCGTCTGTCCGTTCCACACTGCCTTCGCCATAAATCAATCCTGCATTCTTTTCAATAAGTTACGCCGCCCCATGCACCTGAGCCGAGGCAGCGCCCTGCAAATCCAAACACCCGCAACGCCACCCGCGAATGTAGCAGAAATGGAGCTTAAATGGAAATCGCCCCCAAAGCCGATAGCCCGGAGCGGCTCCTCCCTCGCTCTCTAAAGCAGATACCTCAAACGCGCTCATCCCTCGAAATGTTGTCAGATGATTCAGATGATTATGCCCTTAGCTCAGGTACGCAGCAGTGCTGCTCGGCAAGGGCCGAAGGCCCGTTCCATACCAGCCTGGGCCGCAGGCCCAGGTCACGGGCCGCCACAAACTCAAGGGCCGAAAGCCCGACACATAGCATTGATTGCGCGCAAACACTTCCTACAGGGCGAGCTCGATATCCCTGCCGGCGCCAACGCCATAATCATCTCTCTATAATTCGCTCTTGCGTTCACTGACAGAGGAATCCGCTTCAATTTGAAATCCGCGGCAAACGAAGTTATCCACAACCCCGTTCTCAGGGAGGCTCGGTAGCACCCGACCTCCGCGTCCATTGAAAGGAGCGGTACAATTCAAGCCAATCGGCACCGAAAAAGGAGATTTCGAAGGTGAGAGCGAGTTGCTATGCCTGGTGAGAAAGTTCGTAGGCCACTTGCAAGAGTTGTAGGGGGGCTCACGATCATCCTGGCCGCCCAGATGCTGTTACGCATCGTCGGTGTACTACCTAAGAGCCATTCGATGCTAACTTCCTATTCGGAGCGGCATTCAATTCTGCTTCCGGCTCTGAATAGCATTGAATCGATATTGTTCCTGTTTGCCGGCGTTTCATTGTGGCAAATGTCAAAGGTGGCATTCAGGCTCTTCCTGGCGGAACTTGCGATTTCAATTCCTGCGGCGTGGTACCTCGTGATCTACGCTCCCACAGCCACAACGATTATGCTCCGTCGCTCACATGGCTGGGCGTTCTTTGCAGCTATCGGATTCGCGCTCCTGTTTGAAGTATTGCGGTGCGGATGTGCTTGGTGGATTACATCGAAACCACCGACGGCGACGGAATATCTGTGAAGGTGGATCCGCAACGTGGATACGAGAGCAACCGCAAAGGGTTTAATCACTTTTCCCAATGTCTGACAGTTTCCGCGTACCCCGACGGCTGGCCCTAAAGGATGGCATTTCGGTAAGTTCATTGCCTCACGTCGAAACTGAGACTCTACTTCTTCGGCCCAAACATCTTCAAAAACATCTCGTGCATCGCCCGCGCCGCCGGATACTTCGCAATCAACGCCGCCGTCTGCCGCATAAACGGGTTGCCCGATTCCTTCTCCGTCTCCGCGTGGAAGTGGTGAAACTTGGCGTACAGCAGGATCCCCTCGCCGTTCGAATCGAAATACAACTCCGGATCGACCGCGCCCCGCAGCACAAACGAAGCCGCCATCTCCCAGTAGCTAAGCGCCTGCCGCCACGCCGCATTCTCCTTCGCCGTCACGTCCCGCGAGACCGCCCGCAGCTCCTCCAGCGTCTTCGGATTGAACTCGAACACCATAAACCGCCGCGCATTGCGCAACGTCTCCTCGCGCCGCAGCTCATAGAGCCGCATCACTACCTCTGCATCTGCCGTCGTCGCCATCGCATCCTCATCTCTCTGAAATTCACGCCTCTCAACATCAAGCCACGCTCTGCACCACCGGCCTGGTCTTCTCCGGATCAGGCAGCGTCAGCACCGGCACTGGTTCCGGAGCCGGCGGCGGCCCAATCTTCTTCTTGTACCCGCACTCCGGAGTCGCCGGCGCAACCTCCTCCACCGCGCCCTTGCGCTTCCTCCGCTTCGGCAGCTCCTCGCGGTTGTTCGGACACACCAGATACGTCCCCTTCGCGTTCGCCACCTCCAGCAGATACGCGCTGTCGCACTTCGGACACGTCTGGTTCACCAGCTTCAGGTTGCTCGCAAAATCGCACTTCGGATAGTTCACGCACCCATAGAAAACATCGCCCCGCCGCGTCTTCCTCACCGCAATGTCGCCGCCGTCCTTCGGGCACGGCACCTCCAGCAGCTCCTGCTTCACATACTTGCACTTCGGGTAGCCGCTGCAAGCAATGAACTCGCCATACTGTCCGTCGCGCTGCAGCAGCGGTTTGCCGCACTTCGGACACATCTCCTCCAGCACCACCGGCGGCTTCTGCTGCACCTTCTGCGTCAGCTTGCGGATCGTCTTGCACGGCGGGTCCGCGGAATAGTCCGGGCAGCTCATAAACGGCCCCCACGGCCCATTCTTCAGCACCATCTCCTTGCCGCAGTTGTCGCAGAACTCCGTCTCCGGAACATCGTCCGCGCCCGGCGCGCTCAGGTCCGGCTTGGCCGCAAAGTTCTCCTTCGTAAAGTCGCAGCTCACCTGCTCCACCGTCACCTTGCGTCCCTTGCCGACAGACTCCTTCGCCGCCGCCTCGTCCATCGCCTCGCCGATCGCCGCCACCATCTCCTTCGTGTCCGCGACCTCTTTCGAGTAGACGCCCATCTCATCCATCGCCGCCCGCACTGTCATCGGAAACTTCAGCGCCTTCACAATCTTCTTCGTCACCACCTTGGGGTCCTTCTTCCATGGCCCCGCCGCCACCGTCACCGGCTTCGCCTTGGAAAAATTCGAGCAGGAATAAAAGCTCCCAAACTTCCCCCACTTCAGATACAGCGGACTCCCGCACTTGTCGCAGACCTCGTTCGTCGCCTGCTCCATCCGCTTGATGTCTTCCATGTTCTTGCCCGCGACCACCAGCTCCTGCTCAAAGTGGTCGTAGAACCCGTTCAGCAGGTCGGTCCACTTCTCCTCGCCCTCTTCCACCGCATCCAGCTCGCTCTCCAGCTTCGCCGTATATTGCGTGTCGAAGATGTACGGAAAATTCTTCACCAGCAGGCCCGTCACCACCGTGCCAATCTCCGTCGGCACAAACTTGCCCTGGATCTTCTTCACATAGTCGCGGTCCTGGATCGTATTAATGATGGACGCATACGTCGAAGGTCGCCCAATCCCGCGCTCCTCCAGCACCTTCACCAGGCTCGCCTCGTTGTAGCGCGGCGGCGGCTGGGTAAACTTCTGCTCCGGTAACAGCCGCTCCAGCTTCAGTGCCTCGCCATCGTTCAGGTCCGGCAGCCGCTTGTCCGCATCTTCATCCTCGTCGGCAACCGCAGCGCCAGTAGCAGCCGCCCCGTTCACCCGCGCCACCTCTTCTTGGGAGGCCTGCTTCTTCGCCGCCTCGCGCGCCTTCTTGTCCTCTTCCTCAAACTTCAAAAACCCGTCGAACTTCAGCACGCTTCCCGTCACGCGGAAGTCATACGAGTGTGTCGCCTTCGCCTCAATATCTACAGTCGTCTGGTCGAACACCGCCTGCGTCATCTGGCTCGCCACAAACCGCTGCCAGATCATCCGGTACAGCCGGAACTGCTCGTCGCTCAGATACCGCCGTATCGACTCCGGCGTAAACGCCACGCTCGTCGGCCGGATCGCCTCATGCGCGTCCTGCGCGTCCTTCTTGCCCTTGAACTCGTTCGCCTTCTCCGGCAGGTATCCCTTGCCCAGCTTCGCGATAAACTCCCGCGCCTCCACCACCGCATCCGGGCTCACCCGCACCGAATCCGTCCTCATATAAGTAATCAGCCCAACCGTGCCCTCGCTGCCAATCTCCACGCCCTCATACAGCCGCTGCGCCACACCCATCGTCCGCCGCACATTGAAGCCCAGCCGTCCCGACGCATCCTGCTGCAGCTTGCTCGTCGTATACGGAGCAGGCGCATTCCGACGCCGCTCCTTCTTCTCCACCGACCGCACCCGCCACTTCGCACCCTGCAACTCCGCGACCGCTTCATCGGTCGCCTCCTTGTCCGGCAGCGCGTTCGACAAGAAAACTTCCTTGCCCTCCGCATCCGTCCCATTGGCCACGCGCAGCGGCTCGCCGTTCACTCCAACCAGCTTCGCCGTAAACGTCTGCGCATTCTTGGCCGCGCCTTCCGCAGCTAACTCCGCATCCACCTGCCAGTATTCGACCGGCTTAAATCCGTTGATCTCCCCCTCACGCTCCACAATCAAACGCAGCGCCACCGTCTGCACCCGTCCGGCACTCAACCCACGCCGAACTTTGTCCCACAGCAGCGGCGACACCTGATACCCCACCAGCCGGTCCAGCACCCGCCGCGTCTGCTGCGCGTCCACCAGATTCTCATCCACATCCCGCGAGTGCTCAAACGCAGCCTTCACCGCCTTCTGCGTGATCTCGTTGAACGTCACCCGCCGCAACTTTGACTTGTCCTTCATCATCGGCTTCAGCTGCATCGAGAGGTGCGCCGCAATCGCCTCGCCCTCGCGGTCCGGGTCAGGCGCCAGATACACCCAGTCCGCCTTCGCCGCCAGCTTCTTCAGCCGATCCACAACCTTCTCTTTGCCCGGAGACACAATCAGCGTCGGCTCAAACGTCCGATGCGCAAGCTCCACCCCAATGTCGTTCTTCGGCAGGTCCATGATGTGGCCGATCGAGGCCTCCACCACATAATCGCTGCCCAGATATTTATTGATCGTCTTCGCCTTCGCCGGCGATTCAACGATCACAAGTGACTTTGCCATTCTTTCCCTTCAAACTCGAAACACACGTACTACAGAAAACAGCCTTCGCTTCCACGTTTCAATGCGAACCTACCACGGAACCGCCAAACATGCGAACCCACCTGTTCCCAA
Organism: uncultured Acidobacteriaceae bacterium; assembly: GCA_963808025.1. Lineage (GTDB taxonomy): Bacteria > Acidobacteriota > Terriglobia > Terriglobales > Acidobacteriaceae > Edaphobacter. Next base: position 225,371 of record CAWEEI010000004.1, read on the forward strand.
AAACACACTAGCCAGTCGAGAATCTATACCCATAGACTGCCTTTCTTCAAATCCGTTGCACCAAAAAAATCCACCTGGCCACTCACTCCACGTCTGCGCCCCATCCATATACAGACACGCACCACCCCACAAAAAATCTCTTGTCGTTAATAGAAATGTTCTGTCCTTAATCCGCGTTCATCCGCGCAAATCCGCGGTCGCTCTTAAAAGCACCGCACATAATTCTTTCCCGGCATCTGCTTCACCCGCCCTAGCAGCTCCAGTTCAAACAGCGCCGCAAAAATCTCCGGCGACCCCAGCCGCGCCTCCAGCCCTTCAATCAACTCATCCAGCTGTATCGCCTCGTCCCGCCGCAACCGCTCCAGCACTATCCGCTCCGGCTCCGGCAGACCTTCTCCAGCACCCGGCTCGCTGAATAGAGATGCACTCCCCGCGGCCTTCGATTCAACCTGCCCTGCAACCTCCATCTCCTCTTCAAGTTGCACTCGCACCTGCGAGGGCAGGTCCTCCCACACGTCTTCCCATGTGGCGGTGAGCTTCGCCCCCTGCTTGATCAGCGTATTCGGCCCCCACGCGCCCTTGCTCGTCACATTGCCCGGCACCGCATACACATCGCGGTTCTGCTCCATCGCGCACCGCGCCGTTATCCGCGTGCCGCTGTACTCGCCCGCCTCAATCACCAGCACTCCCACACTCATCCCACTCAAAATCCGATTGCGAATCGGAAAATTCTGCGGCGCGGGAAACGTCCCCATCGCATACTCGCTCACAATCGCCCCGCCCGACTCCACAATCCTCTCCGCTAGTTTCTTGTTCTCCTTCGGATACACCACATCAATCCCCGTGCCCCACACCGCCACTGTCTTCCCTCCCGCATCGAGCGCCCCCTTGTGCGCCGCCGTGTCCACACCGCGCGCCATCCCGCTCAAAATCGTCAACCGCCGATTCGCCAGGTCGCGCGACAACATCTCCGCCATTCCCACGCCATACGGCGTCGGCTGACGCGTCCCCACCACCGCAATCCCCGGCCTCGCCAGCAACCCCACATCGCCCCGCACCCACAACACCGCCGGCGGATCGTAGATCTCCAGCAGCCGTCCCGGATACGCCGCCTCCTCGCGCGTCAGAAAAATCCCGCCTGCCTGCGCGACCCGCTTCGCCTCATCCTCCGCCGCCGCCCGCGCCCGTCCATCCGCGACAAACTGCGCCGCCCGCGCCGGCATCCCCAACCCTTCAAGCTCCGTCAGCGAAGCCTCAAACAATCTCTCAGCCGATTCGAGCCGCGCCATCGCCCTTGCAATCCGCGTCGGCCCCATCTCCGGCGTCAACGCCAGCGCCAACCACGCCAGCCTCGCCCTCTCCTTCCTCGTCAGCGCATACAACTCTGCGTCGCTGCTCATCTCACCCCATCAATCTTGCGCTGCCTTCGCCCTCGTCTTTGCTTATAGTTGATAACTCATAGCTGACAGCTGAAATCGAAAAAACGCCTTTGCCTTTGCTCTTGCTTCTAGGTACGCCAAGCCTTCAGGCTTGGCTTCAGCCCTCGCCGAAAAAGCAAGAGGGCTTTAGCCCCTGGGGTATGCCCTCCCGTTCTTCGCCCTCACATCCCCGAACCGCAATCTACATTCGCGCAGACTAACACAGCCCGCGACGCAATAAACTAAACCTGTTGCCCTCACCCTCCCCAACCCGCCTCCGCGTCGCCGCCATCGACTTCCTCAACCCCGCGCCCCTCATGTGGGACTTCGAACACCCACCCCGCAGCGCCGCCCTCGCCACGCACTACGACATCCACTACACCCAACCCTCCCTCTGCGCAGACGAAGTCCTCACCAACCGCGCCGACCTCGGCCTCATCCCCATCGCCTCCCTCACCCCATCGCTCGCCATCGTCCCCGGCTGCGCCATCGCCTCCCTCGACCACGTCCGCTCCATCCAACTCATCGTCAAACTAAATCGGCCTCCAAATCGGGTGCCCCATGTCAGACGCGAAGCGACTGACGTGGGCGGTCTCACCGAATCAGACCAATCCCTCACCTCCATCCGCACCATCGCCGCCGACACCGCCTCCCGCAGCTCCCTCGCCTACGCGCAAATCCTCTTCCGTAAATTTCTCTCCACCGACCCCGCATTCCTTCCCGCGCCCGCCGACCCCATCGCCATGCTCACCCACGCCGACGCCGCCCTCCTCATCGGCGACCCCGCGCTCCTCGCCATCGAGTCCCGCGCGCAAATCGAAGCCCACCCCTCCATCGGCCCCTGCCTCTGGCTCGACCTCGCCCATGAGTGGCGCATCCGCACCGGCGCGCCCTGGATCGCCGCCGTCTGGGCCGTCCGCCCCGAGTCCCTCACCGCCTCCACCATCTCCGCAGATCAACTCACTACCGACCTCCAGCACTCCCGCGACCACGGCCTCGCCAACCTCAACACCATCGTCGCCGAGTGGACCCCGCGCATCGCCCTCCCGCCCGCCACCATCCGCGACTACCTCACCCACAACATCCACTACACCCTCACCCCAGACTGCCTCGCCGCCATCACACTCTTCCGCCGTCTCGCCGCCGAAGCAAATGTCCTCCCACCCCTCCCCACCCTTCACATCCTCTAACCCCTCCCCCGCGTCTCATCTACCATGGAACCCAGGTCAACCCTCGTGCGCGCATCCGTTCATCCCATCGCCGTCATGCTGCTCGCCGTGCGCCGCCGCCCCAACCCGCTCATCCGTCTTCTGCTCTCCTTCGGCATCGCCGGAGTCCTCCTCGTCTCCATCGTCGATTCCTCCTTCGTCCCCCTCCCCATCCCCGGCCTCACCGACATCATGATCGTCGTGCTCGCGGCCAAACACGCCAACCTCTTCCTCCTCGTCGGCCTCGCCACCCTGGGCTCCGCCATCGGCGGAGGCCTCAGCTATCAGGTTGGCCAGTCCGGCGGCTTGGCCTTCCTTCAAAAACACGTTCCCGCGCGCATCTTCAAACAGGTCTGCACCTGGATGGAGAACCACGCCATCCTCTCCGTTGCCCTGCCCGCCGTCCTGCCGCCGCCCATGCCTCTCTCGCCCTTCGTCCTCGCCGCCGGCGTGCTCAAGATGTCGCGCAGAAAGTTCCTCACCACCTTCACCCTCAGCCGCCTTGCACGCCACACGGCCGCCGCCGCCATCGGCGTCTACTACGGCCCGCACGTCGTGCGCATGTGGAACCTCTTCACCCGCAAATATGGCGTCGAAATCCTCATCGCCGTCTGGACCATCATCCTCATCAGCGTCGCCATCGCCTTCTGGAAGATCTACCAGACCAACCGCTCCCTCACCCCGCCGCGCACCCCCCAACCCCAACCCACCCGGATCTAACGCCGCTTATCTTTGCCTTCGCAACCGGCAACCTGCAACCTGCAACTTGTCCTACTCCCACCTTAACAACGTCGCCCCCACCGTATACCCACCCCCAAACGAAGCCAGCAGCACCGTCGCCCCACGCTTCAGCCTGCCCTCATCGATCGCCGTCTTCATCGCCAGCGGAATCGTCGCGGCCGTGGTATTCCCATACTCCCCAATGTTGATCACGATCTTCTCCTCCGGCATCCCCAGCCGCTCCGCTGTCGAAAGAATGATCCGCTTATTCGCCTGGTGCGGAATAAACAGGTCCACATCCGCGGCCGTCAGCCCATTGCGTGCCAGCAGCGTCTCGCTCAGCTCCGCCATCTTGCGCACCGCCACCTTGAACACCGCGCCGCCATCCTGATGCACAAAGTGCAACTTCGCCGCCACCGTCTCCGCCGTCGACGGATGCAGGCTCCCGCCCCCCGGCATATACAAACTCGACGCGCCCGCCCCATCGATCTCGTGCACATAATCCACCAGCCCAATCTCGCCCTCCGCGCACGGCTCCAGCAGCACCGCGCCCGCGCCATCGCCGAACAGAATGCACGTCGACCGGTCCGTATAGTCGATGATCGAGCTCATCACATCCGCCCCAATCACCAGCACCTTCTTGTGCGCGCCACTCTCCACCAGCTTCGCCCCCACCTGCAGCGCATACGGAAACCCCGAGCACGCCGCCGACAGATCGAACCCCCACGCGCCCTTCGCCCCAAGCCTCTCCTGCACCAGGCACGCCGTCGCCGGAAACAGCATGTCCGGCGTCACCGTCGCGACAAGAATCACCTCAACCTCATCTGCCCCAATCCCACGCTTCGCCAGACAGCACAGCGCCGCCTCCACCGCCAGGTCGCTCGTTCCCACGCCCTTCTCCGCAATGTGCCGCTCGCGGATCCCTGTCCGCTCCTGGATCCACTGGTCGTTGGTCGCAACCATCTGTTCGAGGTCCGCATTGGTCAGCAAGCGCGGTGGTACATACGTCCCGACAGAACTGATCTTCGCCCGCACCCGCACCTCGGGCCTCAACGTCAGACTCAAACGCTCACCTCACGCAGGACTTCCATCCCGCCTGTGACAGGGTAAACCCACCATTCCATTGTCGGGAAAGTTTTCAACCAGCAACCAGCAACTGATAACCTGCAACTTTTTAAAGTACCGGGCGACCTACTGCGCCCGTACGAGCCCGTTACCGTTGCTTCCTTCCGGACCTGGCGGGGTTGGCGGGATTACGTCGCGTAGGACCCGGCACTCCCCAAGTCTACCCCATCGGGTGCCCCATGTCAGACAGCTCCACCGTCTGACGTGGGAATAGATTGGGTGCCCCATCCTCGACGCGCGCCTTACGCGCGGCGGGGTATCGTTCGCGGTAGCGAACGACCGCCCTTCGCCCGTGTGCCCCATCCATGCGCGCACTTCGCGATGGGTGGGATGCAATCCGCCAAGACAGCCGGGTGGCCCATCCTTTGCAGCTTCATCGCAAAGGGTGGGTTAATACAGCCACAGCACTCATTGCCCAATCACTCACCCACACATTACTCTGATCCGCATGCTTCGCGCACTCCTTATCGGCGTTGCCCTCACCCTCCCCTCCTTCGCCGCCGACGTCCACGTCCGCGTCGACCCCGCCGTTACCACCGGCATCAACGGCACCACCGAATTCCCCACCATCGTCAACGCCCTCGACCACCATCCCTTCCCCACGCCCAACCCCGACGGCTCCCCCGGCCGCGTCTTCATCGAGATCGTCCCCGGCATCTATCACGAGCGCGTCATCGTCACCCAGAACCACCCCAACATCACCCTCATCGGCCTCGGCAAATCGCCCGAAGACGTCGTCATCACCAACTCCCTCAACGCCTCCCAGGCCGGCGGCACCTTCTTCACCGAGACCGTCGAGATCAACGCCCCCAACTTCGAAGCTGACAACATCACCTTCGAAAACTCCGCCGGCAACACCGGCCAGGCCGTCGCCATCGCCAACCGCGGCGACCGCAGCATCTTTAAACACTGCCGCATCCTCGGCCATCAGGACACCCTCTTCGCCGACTTCGGCCGCCAGTACTACGTCGACTCCTACATCGAAGGCGGCGTCGACTTCATCTTCGGCAACGCCGCCGCCGTCTTCGACCGCGTCGAGATCCACGCCAACGCCCCCGGTTACCTCACCGCGCAGTCCCGCACCGCCCCCGACCAACCCACCGGCTACGTCATCCTCAACTCCCGGATAACCACAAACGCGGGTGCCCCAGGTCTCGCATCTGAGACCTGGGATCCAAGTCATCCGCGCCACACCATCTTCCTCGGCCGCCCCTGGCGTCCCTACTCCCGCGTCATCTATATCAACACCGAGCTCCCCGACTCCCTCGACCCCGCCGGCTGGTCTCTCTGGAACCCCAAAGACCCCACCCCACCCCTCGCCTACTACGCCGAGTACCGCAACACCGGCCCCGGCGCTTCAACCGCCGCACGCGCCGCCTGGTCCCACCAGCTCACCCCCGCCGAAGCCGCGCAGTACCAACCCACAACCTTCCTCGCCGGCCCACGCTCCGGCCCCGACCACTGGGACCCCGTCGCCGAAGCCGCCAAACTCCCCTAGCCTGCCTCGTCGTGCGTCCTCCACTGCCGTCATTCCTCCCACCGCCGTCATTCCTCCACCGCCGTCATTCCTCCACCGCCGTCATTCTGTGCGAAGCACAGAATCTCCGTATTTGCCTTTTCCCCTGCACATGCATCCAACCCTCAGGCCGCCTCACTGCCCGCAAGCAAAAACCTGAACGGAGTCTCCCATGCTCATCCTTCTCATCGTCCTCATCCTCGTCTTCGGCTTCGGCGGATACCGCCTCGGCCCCGGCTTCGGCTACTATGGCGGCGGCGGCATCTCCCTCATCCTCACCATCGTCGTCGTCCTCCTCCTCCTCCGCGTCATCTGACTCACGGCTCCTTTCCCCATCTTCCGTCATCCCGACCGGAGCCGCTCACAGCATCATCGTGGGCGGCGTAGCGGAGGGACCCCCGCATTTGTCTGTTTGCCGGGACTGGGTGCACCATTCATGCGCGGCTTCATCGCGCATGGGTGGGATGCGGTCCTCTCGACCCATCCGTCCGACCACAAAAATAATCCCCCACCCCGCTACCATCCCACCCCCCATACGTCTTACCCTTGAACCTCAATCATCTACGGGCCCTTCCACTCAGCCGCTCATCTCCAGAGAAAGACCTCGCACGCGATGAACCACCACGTCCCCATCCCGACCTCCCTCCGCCTCCGCATCCGCCTCCCCCTCCTCGCCGCCTTCACCCTCCTCGCCATCCCCCTCGCCCAAACCCAACCCCCACCTCCGCCCCCACCTCCACCCGCATCCCAAACCGCACCCACCCCCCCCAACGTCTCCCCCGCTATCCTCCCCCACCGCCACATCACCTTCGACATCGCCGTCTTCAAGCTCTCCACCACCTCGCCCAAAGGCCTCGTCTTCCCGCCCGGCGGCGACGGCTTCATCTCCACCAACCGCCCCATCCACGACCTCATCCGCTACGTCTACGCCACCACCAGCGGCATGGCCTTCCACTTCTCCGGCCAACCCCTCTGGGTCGACGACGACCACTACGACATCCAGGCCAAGGTCGCCCCCGAAGACCTCGCCGCCTGGCAACGCCTCGACCCGCCCGGCCAGAAAGCCGCCCTCGGCGACTTCCTCGTCGACTGGCTCAAGCTCAAGTTCCACTACGACACCCACCTCTACCCCTTCTTCGAACTCGTCGTCGCCAAAGGCGGCCCTAAATTAAAGGTGTCGCCCGCCGACGACGTCTTCAAGGGCGCCGACGGAAAGCCCCTCCCCACAACCACCATCGTCTGGACCAGCTACGACGAGATCACCGCCAAAAGCGCCACTATGAATCAACTCGCCCAGTCGCTCACCGGCCACGCCGACCGCACCGTCGTCGACCACACCGGCCTCACCGGCAAGTACAGCTTCACCCTCCAGGTCAACTGGGACAGCTCCCCCGACACCGGAACCCCCGACGCGTCCGGCCACCAGTTCTACGAGATCCCCTTCGAGTACACCGCGCCCTCCATCTTCACCTCCATCCGCACCCTCGGTCTCGAACTCAAACCCGCCAAAGGCCCCATCGACGGCATCGTCATCGACCACATCGAACGCCCACCCCCCAACTGAATCCCGCAACCGCCGCTTGCCCAACCAAATGGAGCAAACCAATCAGACCCAACCCAATCCCCAAGCGCCAAAGGCGCGACAACATACCAGCCTGGGCCGAAGGCCTGGGTTCACATGGATAGCGAAAGAAAAGGGCTGAAAGCCCGACAAAAAACCTCCAATGACTAAACCAAAACTCCTTCTCCTCCTCACCGCCACCCTCGCCCTATCGCCCGCCCTCGCCCAAACCGCCCCATCTACTACGCCACCCATCCCCTTCGAAGCCGCCACCATCACACCCGACAAAGACGCCCGCGGTTGGAACCTCTTCGCCACCCCGGACGGCTACATCGGCGAGGGCGTCTCCCTCCGCCAGCTCATCCACGAGGCCTACGGCGTCTACGACGACAAGCTCCTCATCGGCGGCCCCTCCTGGATCGACTCCGCCAAATTCGACCTCGTCGCCAAATTCAACGCCGCCGACATCCCCAACGCCAAGGCCCTCACCTTCCGCCAGCGCGCCGCCATGCTCCAACCCTTGCTCGCCGACCGCTTCCAACTCAAACTCCACCACGAGTCCAAGCCATTCCCCGTCTTCAACCTCGTCGTCGCCAGGTCCGGCCCCAAGCTCCAGCCAATCAAGCCCGAAGACCTTCAACACGGCTGCCTCGTCACCCGCAGCCAGGCCGGCATTTGGAGCTCCCAGGCATGTCCCGTATCATCCCTGCTGGCTCTCCTGCGCGCCAACACCGGCCGCACCGTCCTCGACCAGACCGGCCTCCCCGGCCTCTACAACATCGACCTCCACTGGACCCCCGGCAACGCCCCGCCCTCCGCAGCCACCGACACCTCTGGCCCATCCATCTTCACCGCCGTCCAGGAGCAGCTCGGCCTCAAACTCGAACCCGCCACCGCCCCCCTCGACATCCTCGTCATCGACTCCGCCCAATCCCCCTCAGACAACTAACCTCCCAGGCGCAGCGCGCAGTCGAGGGGTCCCGTCTTTGTCTCTTGCATAACCGACTCGCCCTACTTCACCACCACCACCAACCCCACACTCCTCACCAACCCCGCCCCCGTCCCCGACACCACCACGTTATACGTCCCACTCGGCGTCGGATTCGCCCCCGCCCCACCCCCCACTGTGCTCTCCGGAATGTATCGCGGAGTCATGCATCCCGCCAGCAGCAGCACCCCGCACAACGTCGCCACCGCCCTCCGCCTCCTCACCCACGCCAGCGGCAACAACCCCACCACCAACACCCCCGCCCCCGGAAACCCCTTCACCTCCGCCGCCGCCCCCGCCACGCTTGTTGCAATCGTCACCGTCACAGGAGTCACCCCACCCAGCGCCGACGTCGCCGGATTCACCACGCACGTCGCATACGCCGGCACCGGCGCGCACGTCATCGCCACCGTCCCCGGCACGCCCGCCGCCGACGTCAGCAGCATCGGAAACACCGCCTGCCCTCCCGCCGCAATCGTCGCCGTCGTGCTCCCATTCGCACTCAGCGCAAAGTCCACACCCGTCCCCGTCAGCCGCAAACTCTGCGGCGACCCCGCCGCATTGTCCACCACCGTCAAACTTCCCGTCAGCGCACCCGCCGTCGCCGGCGAGAATGTAACCGCCAAAGTACACGCCGAACCCGCCGCCAGCGCACTCCCGCATGTATTTGTGCCTGAAACGATTACAAAATTCCCACTCACCGTCAAACTCGCAATCGACAACGCCACTCCCCCATTGTTGGTCAGCGTCACCGTCTGCGCCGCTGCGCTCAGCCCCACCCCGGTCGCCGCAAATCCCACCGTCCCCACCGGCGACAGCGACACTCCCGCTGGCGCAACCCCCACCCCGTTCAGCGCCACCGTCTGCGTCCGGAACTCATCTGTCACCGCCAGCGAGCCCGCCCCCGCGCCGACGCTCTTCGGCACAAACGCCACCAGCAGCGCGCAGCTCGCATGTCCCGCCAGCGTCGTCCCGCACCCATTCACCACCGTAAAATCCCCACTCACAATCCTCGCCGCAACCCCCGTCAGCGCCGCGTCCCCCGTATTCGTCAGCGTCACCGCCTGCGTCGCGCTCGCCGTCCCCACCGTCTGCGCCGCAAAGCTCAAACTCAACGGCGCCAGCCCATCCGTCGCCGCCGCCTGCCCCACCCCACTCAACGCCACCGTCTGCGTCCCCGCGCTGTCCGTCACGCTAAAACTTCCCGTCCGCGTCCCGCTCGCCGTCGGCGCAAACGCCACCGCCACCGTGCATCCCGCCCCACCGCCCAGCGTCGCCCCGCACGTATTCGCCGTGATCGCAAAATCCCCCGTCACCATCGGCGTCCCCAGCGTCGCCGGCAACCCGCCCGTATTCGACACCGTAATGTTCTGCGCCGCGCTCTCCGTCCCCACCGTCGTCGCCCCATATGTAACCGAAATAGGCATCAATACAATCGCCGCCGCCGCCGTCCCCGTCCCGCTCAACCCCGCCGTCGCCTGCCCGCCCGCCACATTCCCATAAATCGTAACCAATCCAGTCCGCGCCCCCGTCGCCGCTCGGCAAAAATGTAACCACAACTGAACAATTCGCCCCCGGCGCAATCCCACCCACCGCCCCCACGCAGTTATCTGTCTCCGTAAAGTCGCCCACTCATCGCCACCTGCGACACCACCAACTCCGCCGTCCCCGAATTTGTAACCACAATTGTCTGCGCCCCGCTCGCCGTCCCCACCTGCTGCGCCGCAAACGTCAGACTCGCCGGATTCAGCGTCATCGCCGGCGTCCGCCGCGCTCGCCGCCGTCAGCAGCGGAATCTCCCATATCCCCCGCCCATACGTCGCCGCACGCAGCTCGCCAAATCGCCCATCGCCCGTCGCCATCCCCGCCCCCGCCTGCAGCCCCACCACCGGCGCATTCGGCAATCCCGTCCCATACACGCTCCAGCAATCCACCGTCGCGCAGGTTGTCACCGAAGTAGTTACATATACTCCCGTGTCCATCGCCACATACACCGTATTCGCGTCGTTCGGGTCCACCAGCAGCGCATTCGCCGGCGCATCCGGCAGGTTGCTGGAGATGTTCGTCCAGCTCGCGCCCCCATTCACCGACCGGTACACATGCGGCGCATTCACCCCATTCCCCGCAAACCCCATCACCGTCGCATACACCGTCTTCCCCGTCGCATCGTGCGCATCCGCCGTCACCGCCGAAATATCGAACCCGCCCGGATTGAACACCCCCGCATCCGCCACATCGTTCGTCACCGCCGACTTCGCCACATCCGTCCACACCGTCGTCCCGCCCGCCGTCCCCGCCGCGTACTCCGCAAACAAATGCCCGCCATACGTCCCGCCGCCATCCAGCTTCCCCGCCATCCCCGCATACAGCACCGTCGACCCCGCATTCTGCGCCGCAACCGCCCCACTCGCCGGCCCGCCCGCCCCCAGCGACCGCACACTCGGGTTCGTTGCCCGGAATACACTTCGCATTCTGCGCCCCGCCCAGCATCGCGCTGATCGCATTCGCCGCCCGGCCATCCCGCCCCGCTCTCCGCCGCCCCGCGCCACACCCTGCACGTCCCAATCACCACATCGCCCGCGTCAGCGCCGGGTCCAGCATCACCGGCGCATCGATCAGCGACGCATCCTCATCCACCTGCGCATACCCAATCGTCGGCGCGCCCGCAAAGTCCGCCGCCCCGCATCCGCTCCCGCTGCCGCACTACCGCAGGCTCACCCCCGCCGCCGTCGACACATACCAGTTCAGCGGATTCGTCTGGTCGATCGCCACCATCCCACCCTCGCCCGCCGAGATCTGCGGCCACGCCCCCGCACCTCCCGCACTCGCCGTCGCCGCCGTCCCATTCGCCCCCACCCCCGCCAGCAGCGTCCCCGCCGTCCGCCGGGTCCTCGGCAAAACTCACCACCTCCGCCAGCGATCCCAATCCCTCCATTCAAATTCTCAAAGTGCGCCGCATCGTCTCGCCGAGCACGGCGCGCCCGTCTCGCCCACCCCATCCACCGACCGCCACACCCCGCCATCGTTCCCCACATACACCAGCGCCGCCCCACTCACCCCCGCCCCCGCCAGCCCCGCAATCGCATGTTGCGCCGGAGCCACCATCGCCGGCGCCGCGCACCCATTCTCCGCATTCGTCGTATTGCGCAGCACGCACCCCGCCGCAAGCGAACACCGAAACAAATCCACCGTCCCCACAAACAGCAGCGTATCCGCACTCACTCCCGCCCCCGTCGCCACCGCCGCCAGCGCCAGATCGTAGTCCCCCTGCGCAATCACCGTACTCCCACCTACCGCACCACCGCCCACCTCCAGCGGCCCCGACCCCAGCCTTGTCCCCCACGTCACTGTCCCGCTCGCACAACTCCCGCCCGCGCTTGCCGCCCCGCAAACATCCTGCCACAACCCCTGGTCCACATTGTTCGCATCCACCGTCAGCGCAAACATGTCGCCGGTCGCCGCCTGCACCGCCAGCGCCCCGCGAAAGATCGGGCAACTCGCCGCCGCGCTCACCGGGCACGCCGCCGCCGTCAACCCCGTCCCCGGCTGGTTCGCCATCCGCGTCCACGTCACTCCATCCGGAGACTGGTAGTACCCATGCCCCCGCACCGCCGCATAGAACATCTGCCGCACCGCATTCCACACCACCGCCGTCGCCGCATTTCCCGGCTCGGCCCCAACACGGCTGCTGCACCACCTGGCTCCCATCGAGAATCGTCGCCATCTGCCACGTCACGCCCGCGTCCGTCGAGTAGTAAAGCCCCATCACGCTATAGTCGCGTTCGGCGCATTCACCACCACTCCCTCCGCCGCCTGCGCCGACCGCCGCCACCACCAGCTCCGGCGTCGCCGAGTCCCACGCAAACCCCGCCACGCCCAGCCCCACAAACGAGTGCGTCCCCGCAATCCCGTCCTTCGACTCCTGCGCCAGCGTCCACGTCACCCCGCCGTCCGCCGAGCGCAGAATCCCCTCGCCGTAATACGAGTCCGACGCATCGTTCGTGTCGCCCGTCCCCGCCAGCACCACGCTCCCGCTCGCCGCCGGCCCCACACTCACCGCCCCAATGCTCAGCGACGGCACCGCCACCGTCCCCGCGCTCGCGCTGAACACCGGCAGCGTGTCCGTCAGCGGCGCGAAACTCACGCTCCCCGCCGCCCCCGCCGCATTCACGCTCTTCCACACCCCGCCGCCCGTCGTCCCCACATACACCGTGTTGCCCGTCGCGTCCGCCGGGTCGATCGCCACCGCCGTCACCCGCCCCGTCACCAGCCCAAAGCTCTGGCTCGCAATCTGCGCCGGCCCCACCGCCTCCCACGCCGCACTCAACCCACCCGCCGTTCTCGGCTTTGCGATCTCAGCCCTCGCAACACTCGCAGCCTGCACCCGCACCAACGCCAGATGCTGCTCCCGCGCCTTCCCCAACGCCCGCGCCCCACTCCCTCCACTCGCCGTCGTCCTCCCCGCTAGAAACCTTCCCGCCCGCACCTCCGGCGAAACACCCGCACTCACCTGCGCCAGCCCAACCCCCGCCGCAACCACCCAAATTCCGAAACCACCCCACCCCAAACCCACTCGCCCCATCGCCGCCGCCTCTCAATAAACTTCTCTTCTTCGATCGCAAGCACGCGCAGACGCAACTCCGCCGCGTCGCTCAACTTCAGCAAACGGCAGATTCAACCCCAAGTCCACACACAGTGCGGCTCCCGTCGTTAGCGCGGATTCCTCTTAGCTACAGAGCCAAAACCACAAATGCCGTCATTCTGGCGTAGCCAGAATCTCCGTATTGGCTCTTTGCATTCGCGATTCACTTCGAGGAATACGCGGCACGGCAACAGGATCAAAAGGAAGTGCAGAGACCCTTTCCGATGCATAACTCTGAGTGGTGTGCTCTCGGAGAGCGCCTCTATCGATACATCGGCGGCAACCTGCCCCGCAACACCCGCGCGGCCCATACCCCATCCCGGCAGTACCCTCCACGCGCATCGCAGCGCCCGTCCCGTCCCTCGAATCTACCACCATTCCCAGCCACCCATAAACTCGGGTGCCCCATCCAAGCTCCGCTTGGGTGGGTTATCAAGCGAAGCTCGACCGTTCTTGTTCTTTGGGTGCCCCATGTCAGACAGCTTCACCGTCTGACGTGGGAATAGGTCCTCAAAGCCGTCTGACGTGGAATACGTCCCTCAAAAATGAAATGGTCATCCGTAATCTAGAAATTGTCATCCTGAGCGCAGCGAAGGACCTGCTTCTCGTCAAGCCCGCCCGCTAACCCCCACCTCCCATAGACTTCCCCCCAAACCCCCATGTACCCTGAATCCCCAACCCGAAAGCAGGTCCCCATGCCCCGCCACATCCGCACCCAACCCGCCCTCCTCGCCGCCGCCATCACCTGCCTCCTCCCCCTCCTCGCCCTCGCCGCCCAGCAAACCCCACCGCAAACCCCACAACCACCCGACGCCAAAACCCAGGAAGCCTCCCTCGGCCTCACCGGCCCCGCCAACCCCAAACTCCCCTCTCTCATCCTCGTCGGCGACTCCACCGTCCGCAACGGCCACGGCACCGGCTCCGACGGCCTCTGGGGCTGGGGCGCGCCCATCGCCGACCTCTTCGACCCCACCAAGATCAACGTCGTCAACCGCGCCATCGGCGGCCTCTCCAGCCACACCTACATCTCGCAGGGCCACTGGGCCTCCACCCTCGAACTCATCAAGCCCGGCGACTTCGTCCTCATCCAGTTCGGCCACAACGACGGCGGCCTCAACCTTCCCGGAGCCGACCCTGTCCCCGACCAGGGCCTGCAGCCCGGCGCCCCGCCGCCCACCACCACCCCCGCCGCCCCCAACGGCCGCGGCTCCCTCCCCGGCATCGGCGACGAGACCATCGACGTCCCCAACCCCCGCGCCAACACCACCGAAACCGTCCACACCTTCGGCTGGTACATGCGCAAGTACGTCGACGACACCCGCGCCAAGGGCGCAACCCCCATCCTCTGCTCCCTCGTCCCCCGCAAGATCTGGCTCCCCGACGGCCACATCCACCGCAGCGCCACCACGTACGAGCGGCTGGACCCAGCAAGTCGCCGCCGCCGAAAAAGTCGGCTTCGTCGACCTCAACGAGATCATCGCCCGCCGCTACGACGCCCTCGGCCAGCCCGCCGTCGAACCCCTCTTCGGCGACCCCCACACCCACACCACCCTCGCCGGCGCCCAGCTCAACGCCGAGTGCGTCGTCGCCGGCCTCCGCGCCCTACCCCACGACCCCCTCAAAAAATACCTCTCCCCCAAAGGCCTCGCCATCCCCCCCTACAAAGCCTGACCGAAAACCCCACCGTCGTCATGAATCCCCAACCGTGGTCATCCTGATACGCGTGAACGCGTGCCCTTCCGAGTCAATAGATTTCTCGATGTAGCCGGGGCGCTCTGCGAGCCGAGAGCCGATAGACTTACTTTGAGGCGACGCAGTGGAAAAACGCTACCAGGTATTTGTCAGTTCGACTTATGAAGATCTTCGCGAGGAGAGGCAAGAGGTGATGCAGGCCCTCCTCGAATTGGATTGCATCCCGTCAGGGATGGAGCTCTTTCCAGCGGCCAGCGAAGATCAATGGACGATCATAAAGAATGTCATCCATGACTGTGATTACTACGTGGTCGTTGTAGGCGGAAGATATGGGTCGATTGGCTCTGAGGGCAAGAGCTATACACAAATGGAATATGAATATGCTCTATCCCTGGGTAAGCCGGTAGTGGCATTTCTCCGCGAGCATCCTGAGGAAATAAGTGTTGCGAAGACGGAGGTCACCGACGGTGGTAAAGAGGCCTTGGAATCGTTTCGTGCCCTTGTTCGACAGAAGACGGTGCGCACTTACAAGAGCGCCAGCGACTTGGGGTCAGTCGTCAGTCGCAGCAGAGTTAAATTGATTAAGACACACCCAGCTGTGGGCTGGATACGTGCTGACGAATCAGCCGGTGGAGTCTACGCCCAGGAGATTCTCCAACTAAGGAAGCAAAACGAGCAGTTGAAGATTCAACTGGAGGAGAGCGGGCTGTTTGCGCCTCCAGGTTCTAAGCGGTTGGCTCAGGGTAATGAGTTTTACTTTGTAGAATTCTTCTTGAGCTTTTGCGAAGCCGGAGTGCCTTTCACATGGGGGCAACAGGTCAAGGCACAGTGGGCTGATCTTTCCAAGCTAATCTTGCCTTTGGCACGACCGGAGGCGACGGAGTCTACGATTGCAGCCGCTGTCGAAGTCAAGTATTACGATGATGTTCTAAAGAAGGTAAAGAGGACCCAAAAAAAGCTTTCGCAGTTCAAAGTGAAACTGGAAGAGCATTGTCTGCGCACCATCCTCGTACAGCATCAGGCCCTTGGTTTTCTGTCGCCGATCTATCAGGCAGGCGATAGGGCCCGGTGGAAGCTTACGCCCACGGAGAGAGGGCGCTGACTGAGCTTTATGCTGTTCCGTCTATCAAGCTCTCGACCACCAAAGCCATTCCCGAAAGCGAGGACAAATCCAAGCCTCATAAATCGTGAGTGGAAAAAAGAATTGTGCGCGCTCAGTGTACCACTGACTTTTTTATTTCTGGGGCGACTTTGAACCAGTTGGGGGTCGATGAAGCCGAAGTTGGCGAGGATTCGGTTGGTGAAGGAAGCGTTCGATGGCTTGAGGTCGTCTCGCCCCCAAAATCCTTGTCAACCCCCCAAACCCCCCCCAAATCCCCCCAACCCCCACATTCTTCACCACATCAAATCTCAAAATACTTGGCATACTAGATATCCCCAATCCGCTATCATTAAATCAGGATCGAAAGACACAAATGCCCGGCCTAACCCGCCGGGCCTTCGCATTTAAACCGGCCAGAACCAAAAATCGACATTTAACCACAATCGATGCAATACTCTTACCGAAACACAGGGGGTCCCCATGCACAAGAGAATCAACCAGAATCCCACCCATCCGCGCAACCACCGAAACCGAACCCAACCGCAACCACGCGACCGAACCCACCCCCCGATCCCGCCCGCCCCAGCTTCCTCTGCCGCCACATCTTCGTCTCCGGCCACCGCTGCGGCTCGCCCGCCCTCCGCACCCAGGAGTTCTGCTACTACCACCACACCTCCCGCCGCCGCGCCCCCGACCCCCGCACCCACCCTCGCGGCCCCGTCCAACCCGACGCCGCACGCACCGCCGTCGTCGACATCGAGGTCCCCGAGGACCGCGCCTCCGTCATCCGCGCCGCTCAGGACGTCATCCGCTTCGTCGGCGCCCAACAGCTCGACCCCCGCCGCGCCGGCAAGATCCTCTACGCCCTCCAGATCGTCAGCCACAACCTCCCCAAACTCCCGCGCCCCTCCACCGCGCGCGCCCGCTCCCGCTGGAGCTCATCCTCCGACTCCGAGCAAGACTCCCGCAGCCCTCACGACCAGGTCGTCGATGACTTCGTCGACCACGCCGACCTCGGCCCCATCGCCCACGTCCAAGAGGTCGGCGCGCCCGACCGCGCCGAGACCAGCCTCCGCCAGCGCTTCATGGACTTCATGAACAGTCCCGACCGCGCCTGCCATCGCTGCGAAGAGCGCGACCGCCTCGACGCCAACCGCGCCGAAGCCGGCCGCCTCATCCTCGAGCGCGAGATCGAAGAGCCCAACAACCTCGAGATCCGCCGCCTCGCCGACCAGATCCGCGCCACCCTCCCCGACCTCAAAGCCGTAGCAGAAGCCGAGTCGGGTGCCCCATCCAAGCTCCGCTTGGGTGGGATAGCGGCACAACCGCGGGTGCCCCATCCTCGACGCGCAGCTTCATCGCGTGGCAGGGTGGGGTATCGAGCGAAGCTCGACCGCCCTCACTCAACCCGCACCACCCCACCTCCGTGCCCCATTCATCGCGCAGCGATGAGTGGGAAGCCCAACCCCCCACTCACAACTGCCCCTCCACATACCCCTCCGAATCGAACTTCCTCCCCGTACTCCCCCGCGACATATACCGGATCTTCCCAAACACCGGCCGCTCCCCCCACGCCCGGTCGAACTTCCCCACCATCGACCACGCGATCCCCGCATACCCGTTCGGGTCGCGCCCATCCAGCTCGTACTTGTCGTTCAGATAGATCGCCCACTTCATCGCCGTCCGCACGCTCGGCGTCCACTCCAGAATCTTCTTCGCCCAGTACATCCGCATCACGTTGTGCATCCACCCATGCCGCACCATCTGTCGCTGCGCCGCGTTCCACAAATCGTCATGCGTCTCGCCGCGCTCCAGCTCGCGCCAGCGAGTACAGCCGCTCCCGCTCGTCCCGCGCATGTTCGCGCGATCGTCTTCTTCGCCCACGCCTCCGCGCACGCGGTCGAGTCGTACTTCGCGCGTCGTACCTCACAAAGTTCACCGCCAGCTCGCGCCACACAATCAGCTCGTTGAAGTACGCATCCCGCGCAGGCTTCAGGCTCGCATCGCGCCGCACCGCAGCCTCCACCGCCAGTGCAATCGTCACCGGCCCCACATGCCCAAACCGCAGATACGGCGACAGCGCCGACGTCCCATCCACCTCCGGCCGGTTCCTGTCCCGCTCATAGTTCTTCAGCAACTTGGAGGTAAACAACTTCAGCCGCTTCATCCCCGCGCCGCGTTCCTCCAACCCAAGCCTCCACCGGCCCCGCGCCGCAATCCAGCTCCCACACGATCCAGCCGTCATCGCCTCCAACCGCTCCGCACGCATCCCCCGCGGCCGCTTCCACTCCCGCTCCGCCCGCGGATTCTCAAACCCCACCAGAAACTCCGGCAGCACCCGGTACAGCCGCGGCCGGATCGTCCGCGCCGCATACTGCGCCCGCTCCATCAGCCGCGACGGCACCACCACATCCGCATCCACCGTCCAGAAGGGAATCGCAATCCGCCGCGCCAGCTCCCGCCGCCAACCCTCCCGCGCCCGCAGCGGATTCTCATCCCCAACCACCATCGCCGCGCGCGCCTCCGCCACAAACCGCTCCACCGCCTCCACCGGCCCGCCGCCCCGCACCACAAACCCAACCCCGCGCTCCCCCAGCGCCTCCTCCACATCCCGCAGCCCCCGCTCCAGAAAAGCACCGTGCCGCAGCACTCGCACCCGCCGAATCTCGCACGCGCCGCAAAAACACCACCACCGGCAGCCCCAGCGTATTGCCCACACGCACCGCCAGGTCCAGCGCATGGTTGTCCACCCCACGCTGCGCCCGCTGCATCCAATACACAACGCACCGCCCGCCCTTCGCCGGCTCCCCACCCCGCCGCACCCGACACCCGCGCATCCTCCGCCAACCCCCGCAACGCCTCACTCATCCAGCCCGCACCCCTTCGATTCACCCAACACTGCAACCCGCAACCTGCAACCTGCAACTGCACTACTGCGGCTTCACAATCACCCCTAAATCCGCAAACCCATTCACAAAATACTGCACCGCCAGCGCCACCAGCAGCAGCCCCATCACCCGCACCAGAATCCGGATCCCCGTCTCGCCCAGCACCCGCTCCACCTTACTCGAATAGCCCAGCACCAGATAGCACACCACCGCCGTCACCACGATCGCCGTCAGGATCGCCGCCATCTGCCACCGCGTCTGCGCCTGCCCCACCAGCACCATCACCGACGCGATCGCTCCCGGCCCCGCCAGCATCGGCATGCCCAGCGGCACGATCCCCGCGTCCTCCTTCTGCGCCGCCGCCACCGTGTCCCCCGCCGCCTCCTGTGTCGGCGAGCGCTTCGCCTGCAGCATGTCCAGCCCAATGTGCAGCAGGATGATCCCGCCCGCAATCTCAAACGCCGGCAGCGTGATCCCAAAGATGCGAAAGATAAACTCGCCCGCAAACGCAAACGAGCCCAGCACAATCAGCGTCGTCAGCGCGGCCTTGCGCGCAGTCCGCCGCCGCCGCTCCGCGTCCACGCCCTCCGTGATCGCCAGAAACGTCGGCATCGCCGCAAACGGATCGACTAGAAAAAAGATCGAACTCAGCGCCAGCAACGAAAAATGCACATACGCCGAGTGCTCCAACCCATACAAGCTCACGCCCCATTCTCCCACGCCGGGTCCCCCACCACTTGGGTGCCCCATGTCAGACAGCTTCACCGTCTGACGTGGGAATACCCCCATCCCTTTGGAAGCCGTCATTCTGCGCGACGCGCAGAATCTCCGTATTTGCCTTTCATGCAACCCCCACGCTGGGTGCCCCATCCTCGACGCGCAGCTTCACCGCGTGGCAGGGTGGGGTATCGTTCGCCGTAGCGAACGACCTTGTTCTTCAAAATTGTCATCCTGAGCGCAGCGAAGGACCTGCCTCTCGCCCTTGCCGTTGCTCTTGCTTCTAGGTACCCCAAGGCTTCAGCCTTGGGTCTCAAGCCCTGCCTCAAAAGAGAAGGGGCTTTAGCCCCTGGGGTGTGCTTCCTTTGACCCAACGCTACCGCTGCACGTTTACCACCTTCCCCTTCGCCCCACTCAACCTCACCCCCAGAATCCCCGCCACCGTCGGCGCAATCTGCCGCATGTCGATCACCCCCACATCGCGCCCCCTCGCAATCCCCGGCCCCGCCACAAAGAACGAAGCCCGCATCTCCGGAAACTCCGGCGAGAATCCGTGCCCGCCATGCGACCCCTCGATCGGCGTCACCAGATCGCCCGACTCCTCGTCGCCCGCGTAGTAGCCGAGCTTGAACACCACCACAAACGCCGCGTCAGGAAACCCTCCCCGCCGCCGTATCTCATCTCCGTCCAGCACCGCATGCAATCCCATTCTTCGGGTCCGCCGCCAGCGTGCGCAGCAGGTCGCCCACCTTCTGTGCAGTCTGCTTGATCGTTGCTGTCGTGCAGCATCACCGCCTCCATGCCGCCCGCCGCCCACAGCTGCGCCTTCCAACCCGTGATCGCGCGGTCGTCGCCCTCGCCGCTCGTCTCAATCAGCCCCGCCTTTAGGAAAGGGATCGCGAGGTTCACATGATGCGTCACCTGCGCAAACCCATGGTCCGAAACAATCAGCACCACCGTCGCCGGGTCCGCCGCGCGCGCCGCCGCCGCCAGTCGCGCCACCATCCCGTCGATCGCCTCCAGCGTCTTGTCCGCCTCCGCGCTGAACGGCCCCGTCTCGTGCTCCGTCTCGTCCAGCGAGCTCAGATGGATCGTCATAAACCCCGGCCTCTTGCTGCGCAGGATGTCGATCGAGTAGCGCGTCTTCGTCTCATCGCCCTCCACCGTCGTCTCGTTGCCCTTCATGTAAGGCCCCAGCCGCCGCTGCATCTCATCCAGCATCCCGTCCGGCCGCGAGAGCGCAGCCATCAGCTCGCGGTCGGTCGGGCCCGCGGTCGCGCCCGGCGACGGCCCCGCGCCAGTACTCCGGAATCAGATAGTCGACGCCCTTCGCATTCACGCTCACCGGCCAGCCCACGCTCGCCGTCCGCATTCCCGCCGCATGCGCCGCCTGCCACAGCGTCTGCACCCGCACCTCGCTCGCATACCAGTTCCACGCCCCGTCGTACTCGCGCATCGGGTCGAACTGCGCGTTCGCATAGATCCCATGCTCCGCCGGCGGCACACCCGTCACCAGCGTCGTATGGCTCGGATACGTCACCGTCGGCCACACTCCCGTCACCCCATCGGCATACGTCCCATCGCGCATCAGGCTGCGCAGAAACGGCACGCGCAGCCCATGCGCATCCGCCTGCGTCACATACTCCGGCTTCATCCCATCGATCGAGATCATCAGCACCGGCGCCGCAGCCGCGCTGCCCAAAGCCCCCACCCATAACCCAACCGCGCACACCAACCGTACGCACAATCCGTGCCACCAATAACCCACAACCATCGACCGCTCCTGCAAAACGAACTATCCGTCCTTTGTCAGTCTATGCCGCGCACAACAACACAGTTTGAACGCACCCCTCTGCGCGCCACAACATGCGCCCACACAAGTGAGCAAGATCACAGCCCTCAACCCGCGCCCCACGAGACCCTTAGTCTACAAAGCGTAGACTCACCACAAGCAGTCACCCACATGATCCGCTCCGACTGGCTCCCCAAATCCGTCCTCGCCGTGCGCGACTACAACCCGCGCAAGTTCTCCGCCGACCTCATCGCCGGCGTCACCGTCGGCCTCGTCGCCCTGCCGCTCGCCATGGCCTTCGCCATCGCCGCCGGCGCGCCGCCCGAGGCCGGCCTCTACACCGCCGTCGTCGCCGGCTTCACCATCTCCGCCCTCGGCGGATCGCGCTGCCAGATCGGCGGCCCCACCGGCGCATTCGTCGTCATCATCTTCGGCATCCTCGCCCGCTACGGTGCGGACGGCCTCGTCGTCTGCACCCTCATGGCCGGCGTGATCCTCGTCCTGCTCGGTGTCACCGGCCTCGGCCTCGCCGTCAAATACATCCCGCGCCCTGTCATCGTCGGCTTCACCAACGGCATCGCCATCCTCATCGCCAGCACCCAGATCAAGGACTTCTTCGGCCTCCGCACGCCGCCCGTCCCCGGAGACTTCCCCGGCCGCATCGAAGTCCTCGTCGAAGCCGCATCCACCATCTCGCCCGAGTCCACCCTGCTCGCGCTCGGCGCGCTCGTCCTCATCGTCTGCACCATGCGCTACGCCCGCCGCGTTCCCGGATACATCGTCGCCCTCGTCGCCGGCACGCTGCTCGTCCTCGCGCTTCATCTGCATGTGGAGACCATCGGCTCGCGCTTCGGCGGCATCCCCGCCGGCTTCCCCCGCTTCCGCTGCCCCACTTCAACTACCACATTGCGCCACGCTCATCTCGCCCGCCATCACCATCGCGCTGCTCGGCGCGATCGAGTCGCTCATGTCCGCCGTCGTCGCCGACCGCATGTCCGGCGACCGCCACAACCCCAACGTCGAACTCGTCGCCCAGGGCATCGCCAACATCCTCTCGCCGCTCTTCGGCGGCCTTCCCGCCACCGGCGCCATCGCCCGCACCGCCACCAACATCCGCTCCGGCGCGCAGACGCCCGTCTCCGGCATGATCCACGCCCTCACCGCTCCTCGCCGTCCTGCTCTTCGCGGCCCCGCTCGCCCGCTTCATCCCGCTCGCTGTCCTCGTCCGCCATCCTCATGGTCGTCTGCTACAACATGGGCGAGTGGCACGAGATTCCCGAGATCCTGAAGCTCCCCAAGCTCGAAATCGGCGTCTGGCTCACCACCTTCGCTGCTCACCGTCTTCGCCGACCTCACCGTCGCCGTCGAGGCCGGCATGATCCTCGCCGCCCTCGTCTTCATCCGCAAAGTCACCGCCACCACCACCGTCTCCCGCGTCACGGAAGAAGACGTCGCCCGCGACCAGGTCCACGTCCTCCAGGGCAAACTCATCCCCGACTTCGTCGCCGTCTTCCGCATCCACGGCCCGTTCCTCTTCGGCAGCACCGAGAAGCTCGACGAGATTCGCGCCCAGCTCCCCGCGCCTCCCGCCCGTCATCGCAATCCGCCTGCGCAACACCACCGCCATCGACTCCACCGGCCTGCAGGCCCTCGAACGCCTCGCCGACGAGATCCACGCCTCCGGCCGCTCCCTCGTCTTCTGCGGCGCGCGCGAGCAGCCCGCCCAGCTGATGCAGCAGGAGGAGTTCGTCAAGCACGTCGGCCGCGAGAACATCTGCCCCAACATCGGCGATGCCATCGACCGCGCCCAATCCATCATGCAGGACGCCTCGCTCGCCAGCACCGCCCTCTAAGGCCTCTTCTTTAGAAGGCTGTCACCATGCCCCAATGGCCGTCATTCTGGCGAAGCCAGAATCTCCGTATTTGCATTTGCATTTACCTCGCACTCCGCCAAAGGTCGCCGTCAAGTCAACGCCGCAACACCGGCCCTCGAACCAGGGCCAACGGCCCGGCATATACCAGCCTAGGCCGAAGGCCTAGGTAAAGAGCAAATGAAGGAGTCTAGGGCTGAAAGCCCGACACATCTTCGCCCGCTGCGAGACGCCCATCTGGGCAACTACCGCCTCACATAAACCAACACACTCTCATTCCCCGCCGTCGCATACACCCCAGCCAACCGATATCCATCCGCCAGCGCCTCCACCGCCGCAATCATCTCCCGCTGCCCCATGCGCCGCCCGCCGCGCCACATCGCCTCCTCGATCGCGTAGCTGCTGCTCCGTCTCCGGCAGATAGATCAGCACCTTCGGCGGATTGGCCAGCAGCCGCGCCGCCTCCGAGCGCGCCATCGCATCGTTCACCACATCCACGTTGTGCGAGCCCGTCTCCGTCGGATACCTCCGCTCCGTCAGCGCATAAAAAATCCCCATCTCCGGATACGTAAAGATCGTGTCCGCTCGCCGTCGTGTTCGCCTCAACCGTCGCCACCACGCCATCCACCAGCCGCGCCTCATCCTCCGGCAGGTAGATGCCCTTCAGCTTCGGCTGGTCCGAAGCCACCGTCGCGTCCGCCACCGGCCCCTCCGCAAACGATCCAAAGCCAAACGGATGAGTCCAGCTTGATCCGCACCATATCAATGCAAAGCACCAGCACCACCGCGTAGATCGCCAGCCGCCCCACCCCGCGGCTCCCCGCCAGCCCTCCCGCAATCAGCAGCCCAATCCCCGGCAGCAGCATCGCCGGAAACACCGGAAACGACAGCGACAGCATAAACGCCGTATTGAACGCGACCGTCGCCAGCAGATACACCTGCGCCCCCCGGTCGCTCAGCGAACCCCACAGCAATTGCCACGTCCCCACCGCCAGCACCGCCACAATCCCCATTCCCATCAGGATGGTCGTATTCACCGGCCACGAAACATGCGCATGGCCGACGCGCTCAAACGAGAGCCATATCCCCAACCCCACGCAGCCCGCGCCCATCACCGCAATCGCAAACAGCTCCCAACTCGGCCTCTTCTCCTCATCCGGCTCCTCGGACCAGCGCGTCGCCCGCAGCAGCAGCCACACCAGCGCCGCCGCGCCTGCCGCCGCCGGCAGCAGTTGCCGCGGCGAGTGCCCAACCACCGTCAACGCCCGCGTCACAAAGTCGCCGCCGCCGTTCTGCGCCTTCGCCGCCGGCCCCTTCACAAACACCTGCACCAGAAAAGTCTTCAGCACCCCAAGCCGCTCCAGCCAGATCAGCAGTGACCCAATCGGCACCGCCGCGCCTACCCCGAACGGCACCAGCCACAGCAGCGCCTGGCGCAGACCCTGCCGCCGCCACAGGATCGCCGCCACCACCACCGGCACCGCCACCACCGCGCCCAGCCCAATGGTCTGCTTCACCATCAAACTCAAACCAGCAGCTACGCCCGAAGCGATCGCCATCCACACCGTGAACCTTGCCGGCTGCAACCGCTCCACCAGAAAGCTCGCCAGATACCCGCTCAGGATCGCGAACAACATGCTGTCGTGGTTGTACGAGGCAATCGGATCGGCCAGATCGCCTGCCGAGAGCACCAGCGTCGCAAACGCAGCGAACGCCGCATGGGCCGGCCGCGCAATCCGCCGCAGCCACAGATACACCAGCAGCGCAATCAAGCTGCGCTCAACCATTCCGGCCATGCGAAGCACAATCAGCCTGTCGCCAAACAGTGTCAGCAGCAGGCCCGCCTTGAACTGGCTCAACGGCGGAGCGGTTGCAAAGTAATCGCGAAACGGAACGATCCCATGCACCATCGCGTCGCCGCCCGCAAACTCACCCGTCCCCCGAACGCAGTCCAAGAAAGCGGTTGTAGAAGGTGGAATAGAACAGCGCGGTCAGCAGCATCGCCACCAGGGCCCCGTACACCGTCCCCCGCACCGCACGCATATTGCTCATTCCATTCTCCGTGGGGCCGCGTCCCCACTCCCATCCAATCATAGCGAGCCGCCCGTCGGACAGTGCCCAATCGAAGAACCTCGCGCACACTCCCGCCACGCTCGCCCAGCAGCGAACGGTATAATTAATCACGGGCGCGATAACAAGCGCGGCGCGGTTTTCAGGGGTGCGCAATGGGATTGACTAAAACAAAAAATATCTGGCGCAACGGCCAGATGATCGCCTGGGAGCAGGCGCAGATCCACGTCATGTCGCATGTGGTCCACTACGGCTCTTCCGTCTTCGAGGGCCTCCGTTGTTACACGCAGCCAAACGGCGCGGCAATCTTCCGCCTGGAAGAACACATGCAGCGTCTGCTCGACTCCGCCAAGATCTATCGCATGCCCATCCCGTTCACGCACGAAGAGCTGTGCTCCGCCGCGGTCGATGTGGTTGAGGCCAACGGCGTCGCGCCCTGCTACATCCGCCCCATCGCCTTCCGCGGCTACGGCGAGATCGGCGTCAATCCGCTCAGGGCCCCAGTCGATGTTTACATCGCCAACTTTCCCTGGGGGGCCTATATTCCCGGTAACAGCGGCGCCGATGTCTGCATCTCCAGTTGGAACCGCCTCGCGCCCAACACCATGCCCTCGCTCGCCAAGGCCGGCGCAAATTACATGAACTCCCAGCTCATCCGCATGGAGGCCGAGATCAACGGCTACTCCGAGGGCATCGCGCTCGACGTCAACGGCTACCTCTCCGAGGGCTCCGGCGAGAATCTTTTCATCGTGCGCGGCGGCGTCCTCTACACCACGCCGCTCGCCAACTCCGTGCTCAGCGGCATCACCCGCGACTCCGTCCTCACCATCGCCAAGGCGCTCGACATCCAGGTCGTCGAGCAGGCCCTTCCCCGCGAGATGATCTACATCGCGGACGAGGCCTTCTTCACCGGCACCGCCGCCGAGGTCACCCATCTCCGCTCCGTCGATCAAAATCCTCGTCGGCGACGGGACCATGGGCCCGCTCACCTCCGCCATCCACGCCGAGTTCTTCGCCATCGTCAACGGCCTCAAGCCCGACCGCTTACGACTGGCTCACCCCCGTCCGCGTCCCCGTCTCCGAACCCGTCGGCGTCTAACGCCTAACGGCCGTCATTCTGGCGCAGCCAGAGCCAACGCCTCAAATAGGGCCGTCATTCTGGCGAAGCCAGAATCTCTGTATTGGTCTTGGCACTCGCTGACCTCTTCGAGTCAGTAGATGACCCGCAGCGCCCGCCCCCAGCGCGCGAATCCCGTAAGCGTATCCGGAGCCCCGTGCTTCCCATCTCCCATCGCGCTCGCCGTCGACTGCCCCGGCGTCGCCCGCGAGCTGTTCAGCGAAAAATAAATCAGGAACGGCTTGCCCACAATCGCCGCCCGCGGAACCAGCCCCCAGTAGCGGCTGTCCTCGCTGTCGTTGCGGTTGTCGCCCAGCACAAAATAGCTGTCCGCCGGAATGGTCAGCTCGCCGCCCGAGACCAGCGAGCGCATCTCAATCCACCAGCGCGAGTCGATGTTCGGGTCCGCGCTCTCCATCCGAGGAAAGTTGTCGCGGTAGTTGTCCGCCGCCGCCGGCTGAAAGACAGCATAGGGCTCGTTCAGCGCGCGCTCATTGATGAAGGCCCGTCCTCCGCGCAGCCGCACCCGGTCGCCCGGCAGCCCAATCACCCGCTTCACCAGATGCAGCGAAGGGTCGACCGGAAAGTGGAAGACGATCAGGTCGCCGCGCCGGATCACGTTCGCCGGCGCGAACACATGCGGCGGCGCCTCCAGCCCAATCTCCTTGTCGACCAGTAGAAAATCCCCGACCAGCAGCGTCGGCTCCATCGACTCCGATGGGATCCGAAACGGCTGCACACAAAACGTAATAATGAACAGTGCAATCACAATCACATACAGCAGCGACTGAAACGCCTGCAGCAAACTGTGGTGATGAACCGATGCGCCTTCGCCGCTCATAGCGCAGCCTCCGGAGCCGCGTCACCCGCGCCGCCCTCTCCTTTGGGCAGCAGATCCATCAGCGCGCCCGAAAGTAGCCCGGCAATCGCGAGACGCGCCGCCTCCTGCTCCGCGGACTTCTTGGTCGTCCCCTCCGCCGCGGCCAGCGCCAGATGTCCGCCCGTTCCATCGGCCACGCGCACCTCAATGCGGAAGCGCTTCTGGTGGTCCGGCCCGCTCTGGTCGGTCAGCACATATCTTGGCTGGCCCGTGCCGGAGGCCTGCAGCCGCTCCTGCAGCGCGGACTTGTAGTCCCCAATCGCACCCGAGAACGGCTCGGCGGAGTGCAGCAGGCTGGCGATCCCAGCCTCGGCCGGTTCAACGACGTGGCGATGGATGAAGTCGCGCGCCGGCGCCAGTCCCCCATCCAGATACATCGCCGCGATCACCGCCTCCAGCGCATTCGCCAGCAGCGCCGGTTTCTTGTGCCCGCCGCTATGCTCCTCGCCGCGGCCCAGCCGAAGCATCGGGCCAAGCTCGATGCGCTGCGCAATCTGCGCCAGATTGCGGCTGCTGACCAGCGAAGCCCGCAGGCGCGTAAGGTCGCCCTCGCGCAGGGAAGGGAAGCGATGGTAGAGCGCCTCCGCCACCACCAGCCCCAGCACCGCGTCGCCAATAAACTCGAGCTGCTCGTTGTCCGGCCCCGCGTCCGGCACGCCCGCGCTGTTGCTCTCATACGCCCGCGAACTGTGGGTCAGCGCCAGAGTCAGCAGCCTCGGGTCTTTGAACTTGTAGTCGAAGAAGCGGTCGTCAGCAGGCACCGCTGGCTCGGCGGATGCTTCGGCTGACAGCACGGCGGACGAAGCTGTTTCCTGCTTCAACCCGCCCTTGCCGTTGCTGCCCGCGGCAGCATGGGAGCCTCGCCGGGCCCGCGGCCTTGCGCGTCTCTCCGGCAATGTCATGGCGCGTCGTCAAGCCAGCCCCCCCGCGCTTCAACCCCCGGCGCCGGTTCCGGTCCTAAGGCGGTGCTTCCAATCCCCAGTTTACTGCGGTCGGCCCCTCGCCGCGCATCCCCAGCCAGGGATTCACTGCGGCGGCTGTTGGCCGATAAGCTTCCTTCGCCGCCTTCCCGGTCGGGTCCAGGTCGGCGGGCGAGTCCTGCTGCTGATCGGAGGAAGGGTCCGCCCGCTTAGGCAGCGCAAACGGCTCCTTGATCCCCTTCTCCGCCGCCGCCTTGGTGTCGGGCTGGCTGTCGCGGTTGGCCAGCGCGGCGCGGTACTCGGCCAGCGCCTTGTCCCGCTCCGGCGTCTGCGCGATGTCGTACATTCGCCCCAGATAGATGTGCGCCCACGCAATGGTGCGCGGATCGTGCGAGAGCTGCACCGTCTGCGTCAGGTGGTCGAGCGCGCCGTCCGGGTCGCCCTCCATCAGGTCGATCCGCCCCAGCAGATAGTGCGCCTCGGCGTTCGCCGGGTCGGCCTTCAGCGCCGCCTCGGCGATCTCCGCCGCGCCATCCACATCCTTCTTCATCAGCTTCATCTCCGCCAGCTCCAGGCCGGTCGGAGGAGGCGCGGCCCGCCGCACGATGTCGCCGCCCGAGCTCTCCGCCAGGAACGCGATCTGCCCGTCACGATGCGCCTCGCGGTCGACATCCATGCCATACACCATCGGCCCGATAAAGTCCTTCAGGCTGGTCCCGTCCTTCTGCATCTCCGCCAGCTGGTTGTAGAAGTACTCCACCAGCACCCAGCCCTGGCGCATATCCAGATCCACCCCCCGCCGCCGCACCGCCTCGGCCTGGCGGTCGTAGGCTGCCATCTCCGCCATCGTATTGGTCGGTGTCGGCGCGCTCCTTCAGATTGTCCGGCTTGGCCGGCAGCGCAATGCCGGTGTCTTCCAGGTGCAGCTCAACCGCCTTGATCAGGCACTCCGTCACCAGCGCAACAATGTCCGACTTGTAGCTATAGTCGAGCGCCGACTGCTGCACCGGCTTCAGCAGCGGCAGCAGCCGGTTCAACGAGGCCGTATGCCCGTTCACCAGCGGCTCAATCTCATAGTGCAGGTAGGTGTGCCGGATCAGGTCCATCGGCACAATCGCCGCCGGCTCCTTCGCAGGTGACACCACCACAATAAAGTCGCTGTCCGAGATGCGCGCATTGGTCTGCGACGGAGCCAGCATCGGCTCCAGCAGCACGATAAATCGCCGGCCATCGTAGCTGCTCACCGGCAGATGCAGGTACAGGTCTGTGCCCAGCACCATCTTGGTCAGCGGGTCGTGGATGCGGTCCACGAACCCGTCATACTCCGCACGATGCTCGAACCACAGCGCGTTCAGATGGATCGCATCGGCGAAACTGCGCAGCAGCGGAAGCACGCCCACCACCTGGTCCGCCTCCGCCGGAAGGTCGCCCTCATCCACCGTCGGCGCCAGCGCGGGCGGTGGGCCCAGGTAGAGCGCCAGCGAGACGTACTGCGCCAGGCTCTGCGCCCGGGTCGGAGAGCGCATGCTCGCGCACATAAGCGCATAGCGCGTCGCGGGCATCGCGCGCCGCGGCATCGGCCGCCAGCGCCTCATTCATCTCGTCGCGCACCCGCTGCCGCACCGGGCTCGAGTTGGCCAGGTCCGTATCGTAGCCGCACGCATTCAACGACGCCGCAAGAAAGAACAGCGGCTCGCTGGTATCCAGCGTGATGGCGGACCCGCCCGTATTCGGCAGCGCAACCCGCCGCGGCGCGCGCGTCGACTGGACCGGGGGTGCGTCCGGGTTGGACGAGGAGGACGACGAACCCGCCTGCCCCACCGCAGCCGGTGCCAGAACGAGGCTCGCAAGAAGCACCGTCGCAGCGGGGCCGATAGGAAGATGCCGGAATAAGAGGACGCGCTTCAGACGCAACACAATAGAGATTCGACGCTCCCGTTGAGTTTAAGAGAGCCGGATAGGGATAGCAAGGCAGCTCACCTAACCGCGCACCGAGACCCCTGCAAAGGTCACCACCACTCTGCCCTTGACCGGCACGCCAAACACGCTGGCCGGCTGGAAGACGCTGCCCAGCAGTTGGTCCGCAACCTGCAGCCGCACCGCGTCATTCTCCGGCCCGGAGACGATGGAGTAGTCGTACACGCGCCCCGTATTGTCCACCGACGCCTCCACCACAATCGCCGTCTCATGGTCCGTAACGATCGAGCCCGGCGAGACCGTCGAATACAGATAGTGCGGCGCCGTCACCACGTCCAGCGGCTCATCGTTGGCCAGCACCGCTTGCGGAGGAGCAGCCACCACACCCAGCAGAAGCGCAATGCTGCCCACCAGCACAACGCTGCCCGCCACTCCCGCCGACACCTGCACCAGCATCGGCCGCACCGCGTTCTCCCACGCCAGCGAGAGCCGGCCCAGCAGCCGCGAACTCCGCCGCGCATTCTCATGCGAGATGGCCAGCCGCAGCCGCAGCGCAAGATCCGCCGGTGCCTTCGCCGGCCTCAGCGCGGAGACTGCCCGATGCGTCTTCCGCCACGCGGCAAACTCGCTCGCGCACTCTCTACATCCGTGAACTGCGGGGTCGCTCGCTGCGCCCGCACCCTCCAGATGCCGCGCGATCGCCTGCATCTCCTGCCCGCTGACCGCTCCGTCCAGATAATCGGAGAAGGATGCCCGCACATTCGCGCACTCGTTACGCTTCATCGCGACACCCCCACGCCCGCACCCACCAGCGAACCTGCTCCCACGCCCGCACCATGCCGGGCGACGGCTGCGCGCTGCTCCGCCGGCGCCAGCAGACTGCGCAGAACCGCCCGCCCGCGCGTCAGCCTCGACTTCACCGTCCCCAGATTCACCTGCAGGATCTCCGCGATCTCTTCATACGCAAATCCCTCAATCTCGCGCAGCACCACCACCGTCCGGAACGCCGCCGGCACCTGCCGCAGCGCCGCCTCCACCCGCTCGCGCACCTCCGCCTGCGCCGCATACTCATACGGCGAGCAGCCGCCGTCCGCCAGCGCCGAGCCAATCGAAAGCGAGTCGCCCTCGCCCTCGGCGTCGCAGCCCGCATACCCCGGCGCATCCAGCGCAATCTCCTGCCGCTTGTGCCGCGACCACCACCGCCGCTGGTTCGAGGCCTCGCGCAGCGCAATCCGGTACAGCCACGTGCGCAGGCTGGCCTCGCCATGGAAGCTGCCAATGCTGCGGAAGACCTTGATGAACACCTCCTGCGTAATGTCGGAGGCGTCCGCCGGGTCCTGCAAGCTGCGCGCGATCAGCGAATAAAGTGGCTGATGGTACCGGTCGATCAGCTGGGCAAACGCCTGCTCGGAGCCCGCCTGGAGCTCCGCCACCAGGGCGGCATCTTCATTCGGAATGCCCATCGCGCTCGCCAGTTGGTCCACTGCCATGCCCGCCTGCATCTCGGGTACCCATACCTTACGACTTCGATGAAACCGTTGGCAAACACTTTCGCGATGTCTTTCGAACCGCCGCTCGAATCGCCTTCGCGACTCGGAATCAGCGAGCCAAACTGCGCCGCCGGCGGCCGAGTGCTCGCTCACTCTACTACCTTTAGACACCGGCAACCGCGTCATTTGGTTCCCGCTTCGGCCAAGAAATCCATCCCGCCCTAGTACCCGTTCCAGCCGCACCTCAGCTCTGCCCCGTCTCCACCCACCTCGCCGCCAACCGAATGTCTCTTCACCGTTTGACTAGAGCCGCGCAAGCCCTGAGAATGGTTGCAGTCCTTCCCTCGTGTGGGCCTGTGGCGCAGCTGGGAGCGCGCTTCCATGGCATGGAAGAGGTCACCGGTTCGATCCCGGTCAGGTCCACCAAATCATTTCAACAACTTAGACAGTGCGAACGCTCACGGTGCAGAGCGTTTGTGTCATGGTTTGTGTCATAACCCACCATTTCACTGCTATTCGAGAGGGCTTCCATCGCCGTGCGCTTCGCTTCCATGCGGACGTGCGAGTACCTTTCCAGCATCCGGCGGCTGACGTGTCCGGCAATCGCCATGATGGTGGAGTCCGCCGCTCCGCTCTCCGCAAGCTGAGTGATCGCGCAGTGCCGGAGGTCATGGAACCGGAATCCCGGCAACCCTGCTTTCTTCGTCAGCGACCGCCATGCCGTCCGCCAGCTATTGATATGCCGCGTTGGGTCGTACCCGGTGAGGCTGTAGCCCACCACGTTCGTATCGTTGAAATTGAACTTCGGCACAAAGGCAGCGAAGACGTAGTGCGAAGGCTCTACCGGGCCAAAGGACTCCGCCCGCGTCCGCAGCCGCGCCAGCGCAGAGGCAGCCACGCTGGTAAGGGGAATCATGCGCTCACCCGCCGCCGTCTTCGTCTTGCGAATCGTGATGGTGCGCTGGAATAGGTCAATGTCCGACCATTGCAGCCCTTTCAGTTCGCAGCCCCGCGCCGTGGTGTTGAGGCAGAGGATCGCGGCAAGGTAAGCCGTCTCCCACTCAGGCCGCATTACAGCCGTTTTGAGCAGCCGTTGCTTGTCTTCCTCAGTCAAGGCCCGTCCGATGGTGCTCGGCTCTTTCAGGGGCCGTATATCGTCAGCAACACGCGCCCAGAGCTTCGCCCGCTTCAACATCCGGCGCAGGATGCCAAGCTCGGCATTGAGCGTTGCAGGCCCGTACGCCTCTGAGCGGCCCGCCACGTCCGGTAGTCCGTGATCCGCTTCACCGTGATCGACTTCAAGCGGTGCGTCTTTGAAGTAGGCCCGGAGCTGCACAAGCAGTTGCTTCTCCTTCGCTCGGCTGGCCGGGGCAAGCTCCAAGATGCCGAGCGGCCACATAGTCATCCGCCGCAAGTCCGAAGGGCTGACGGGCGAGAGCTTGTTGACGTATGGGACAGCTTGCCCTCTGAGGCTTGCGCTACCAGTTCCTTCTCTTTGGCCTGGGCCTCTCTCCAGTCCGTTGTGCCGAGTGACTGCCGGAATCGTTGCCCGTTGACAACGAAGTGACAGTGCCAAGTCTTACCGCGCTTTTTGAGAGCCATTTTCTTTCCCCTTTCTTACCTTCTCGCCCGCTAGCTTCAGCTTCCTTTTCTTATCGCGCCACCTTGCTACACGATGAGCTTCCCGATGTGCGGGGCAACAATAATCTTGGTTAGGTCGATCCTGAAAGAATTGCTCCCCGTCATACGGGCAGACACGAAAGCCTAAACCTCCAGTCGGAGCAATGAAAAAAGTATGGATGTAAAGAGCTGCATTCAGATCAAAGCACCAGATGGCTGGCCTGAATCCCCCCCCGAACCTCCCATAGAACAATTTGGGCTTTGATACCAACCATTCGAGAGACTTCGGAGGAAAACAACCAAGACGGACTTTTCTCTATTTCGGCGTCGCGGCGCAACTCGGGAAGCGCGTCTAGAAACGGAGCGACCACTTTGTCCGTCCATCGGTTGAACTTCTCAAGTCTCTTGGCTAGGTCTTGATAACTCTTGTCCAACTGCTGTGTCCGCTCCACCCTATCCTTCGCTTTAGCAAGCGCAAGGTTGTCACATGACTCCAGTGCCCCTTTTAAAGCAATCAGCGCGGAGAATCGCTCCCCCTCTGCCTTGTTCATGTTCCTCGAAGCAGCCCTCAAGTCATTGCGAGTGACGGCGCGAACATCGATTGTCGAACCGACTCCCTGCATGAAAGTTGCTTTACCCTCCGCCTGCTGCGGCGAAAGAGCCTGAATCAAGATTGCGAAGCTCTCTTTACTTGTAACGGCTTTACTACGGTCACGTGACATGCTTAATACTGTATCACTACAATCACTACTAGCAAAGGAGAAATCTTCATGGCAGAAAAGGAAGTTTCCGTATCAGAGGCCGCCCGCAGGCTCGGCGCAGCTCTTTCGTATGTCTATTCACTCTTATGGGCTGGAAAACTGAAGGGCCGCAAGGTCAACAGACAATGGCGGGTTTTGACCAGCGCCGTTGAAGCTCGGCTAAGAGCAAGGGGAGAATGATGGCCGAACCACTTCGTCAGCTCCTCACGTTGCTAGAGGTGGCCGAATTGTGCAGGCTCTCCCCGCACACAATCCGGGCAATGGTTCGCCGGGGCCGTCTGCATCCAGTCAGAATTTGCCGCAGGCTACTCTTCGATCCGGCTGACGTGCAGCGGCTCTTGGAGTCAGCACGATGACGGCGCGCACTTGCGGCAGCGGCTCTTTCTTCGCGGTGAACCGGCGGACATGGGCACGGATCTGCGACAGTCTTGAAATGAATGAAGCTGTGGCATATCTCGTGCTTGCCTGCGGCACGGGCCGCGACAACCTCACGACCAGTTGGTCATCTCAGGCGCTGCACAAATATACCGGCATCGCATGGGAGCGCGGAAAGGCGGCAATCGAGCGCCTGCGTCATGCCGGTTTCATCAAATTTGCGGAAAGCCACACGCAGCAAAGGCCCCGATATGAACTGGTACCGCACAAAGGGGCGATAGGAGAGAACGAAGCAGACAATTCCATCTGGCTTCCGAATTCCATCGTCACGGGCACTCCTAGCGGCGAGATTCCTCCAGTCCACCAGCTCCGTAGCACGGGTGATGCTTGGACACTCCGCCTGCTGGTGGACTTGTACCATGCGCAGAATCTTCGCGATGATGGAGGAATCAGCCCGCAGATACTGAGGGAGAACTACGCGAAAAAAAGAATAAATGAGCGGTCGATTTACCTCATCTGGGGATTTAAGAGTGCAGGACAAACGCTTTCGTGGAAGGGGCCGTTCGCGGCGCATCAGAAACGCACCAAGAAGGCAGAGGAGCATCCAGTGTGGGACAGCGTCCGCCTGCTAAACAAGATGGGATTGCTCACCTTCGTCCCCCACCTTTACGAGAATAGTTCTGCGCAGGCTGAACCAATTCACGCCCTCGGAATCGGGGCCAAAGGCGAAGAGCCAATTGAAACTCAGATCGGTGAGGCCGCCGATGCTGCGGCACGGGCGATGTGCCAGGAATGGGCAATTGAACAGGCGGAGGATGATGGTTTCAAATACTTTTGTCCTGTGTCTCAAAGCAAGCCTGACGCTCAATTGATCGGAGTGGCACGGCTTCTGTATCGCCCGCGCACGCAGCGGACCGCTGCATGGTACGCTCACCTTCAAGCATCGGGGAATCAGGCCTTTCCCTATTATGAGGAACTCGCCAGAGGTAAGACCCTCTGCGATGACGTTATCGCAAAACGTGCATGAAAATAGGTGAGAATATCAGGTGGAGACATCAAGGAGTATCAATGTAGGTCAAGGAGCATCAATGGGATGTCAACGGGCTTCGCCCGTAATAAGGATTTCAAAGAGCGTCAAAAAGTAATATCCAGTCCCATGACAAATACAGAGGCATATTTCCGCGAAACTGAACAGCTAGAGAGCGAGATGATGGAACAGGAACGGCATGGCCGAATCCAGCATCGCAACGTCAATGCACGTCAGCTTTTATTCGGACGACGTTCTTACCGGCGAGAGCAACTGCCGTCAGGCTGCATTCTCTACAAACTAACGGCCCATCCGAATCCGAACTAGCGGTGCAAGGGTTACGGGTTCGCAGGGCCACTCCCCGGAGTATGAGATTGAATCCATGCTTGGCAACGCTGCTCAACGTCACCGCGCTGCTCGGGAGTCAGGAACTCTCTCACCGCATCAACCCCGCGTCCCATGTCCCGCAGCTTCAGCCAAAAGTACGCCGTAGCGTAATCGACCGGAACTCCGTCCCCTTCGAAGTACGCCGTAGCAAGGTTATATTGCGCTCTGCTATCTCCCCGCTCAGCCGCCTTGCGGTACCACCGTAAAGCCTCATTCTGATCTTTCTCTACGCCGCAGCCGGAAGCATAGAGAACGCCTAGATCGAATGGGTAATGTTCCGCTAATACTTTTGCCCTCTCGAACTTCTCCTTTTTTGATTTTTCCGACTCCCGATGGGAGTGTTCGTGCTTGTTCCTAATCTCATCTAATCGGGCGATGCCAGGGGTTGACCAATCAGGGTGACACCAAGGACCACAGCGGCGGCGCTCCAGCCAGCCCTTTCCGTTATGCTCGCGAATTTCCGTTTGCCACCAAATCTCTTCTTCTGCTTCATGGTCAATCAGGCTCGAAGGAACTTCCATCACTACTGAAAGTATGTTATTGAGTTGCTCAAACATCCTTCGAAGCAGCGCGTCCCGCAGCCAAGGCGATGTCTGAGCGACAACACGCGTGCGCCAGATAAGCCACAGGAGCAACCCAGCTAGTACCAAGAATTCCAAGTCTTTCATTTTCCCCCCGGAAGAAACGTGATTCACTGAATGGTGCGTTTCAGATGGTCTCACGTTCGATTCAATCGAATTCATCTGTTTTTGCAGAGCGTCCAGCCGAATCAGAAATTGTTCATTGACTTTGGCGGTTTCGAGCGTAAACCAATAAACCCAGCAGCAAAGGGCGATGAGGATTGGAAGAATAATCGGAGACTTTGAGAATTGCGCTTCGATGCGATACCAGCCGACGTACAGAATATAGCCGACGAGGATGGTCAAATATACCTTTCCAACCACGCGCCCTTTGCGGTTTTGGGCATACAACTCCATTGGCATTTTCGCGATCACCCATGCACAGAGGGGCAAGAGAGACCACAACCACATGACATGATCAGCAAGCATCATCATCCACAGCACTAACAGAGCGAGAGAAGCGAAAAAGGAGCATAGGAGCAAGACCCATCGCCCAGGTGTTAGTGATCCTAGAGAGTCATTTACGGGCGGGATGAAAAGGAACGTTTTCATCAAAAGAGCCTCCGGCAGTGTCCGAAAAGTGCGTTGATGGCTCACCCAGCGTCATTCATTGGTTTCGTCGTGGAGTGCCGGGCTTGAAATGTGCCAGTGGATAAGAGAGAACACTGGACAAGGAGAGCATATGGGACGAGGCAAGAAGTACCAGCCTGAGCAGGTGGTGAACCTGCTGCGGCAGATCGAAGTGGCCGTAGCGAACGGGAAGACGACGGCTTTGGCGTGTAAGGACGCCGGGATCGTCGAGCAGACCTACTTCCGCTGGCGTAAGGAGTACGGCGGGTTGCAGGTGGACCAGGCGAAGCGGCTGAAGGAGTTGGAGCAGGAGAACTCCAAGCTGAAGCGCTTGGTAGCGAACCTGAGCCTGGATAACCTTGTGTTG
This sequence comes from uncultured Acidobacteriaceae bacterium, assembly GCA_963808025.1. GTDB lineage: Bacteria > Acidobacteriota > Terriglobia > Terriglobales > Acidobacteriaceae > Edaphobacter. The sequence continues at coordinate 262,732 of CAWEEI010000004.1, forward strand.
AAGGACTTCGCCTCGGGAAACTTCTAAGCCCTGAGCGACGACGGATCGCAGCAGACCATGCACAGCAGAAGCATGGGATGACGGAGCGCAGGGCGCGGAGCGGAACGGATACGCCGTTGAGGGCTTCGCTCCGACAAGTCGAGCCGCCGGCCAGCTCCGCGACGCCGGAATTCAGGCCGATACCTTGCAAGGTTTTCTGGCGCGCGGAGGCGTGGAGCGCAGTGCGGGAGACCCGAACGCCCGGCACCTTTATATGCTCGACGAGTCCAGTCTCGCCAGCACCCGGCAGATGCAATCGTTTCTCGAAAAGATTGGGCCGCAAGACCGGGTGTTGCTCGTTGGGGATACCCGGCAGCACCAGGGCGTCGATGCCGGAAAACCCTTCGAGCAGATGCAGGAGGCTGGAATGCGGACATCGCAGCTCGACCAGATCATGCGCCAGAAAGACCCGGAACTGCTACGCGCCGTCGAACATCTTTCTCGCAACGAGACGGCAACCGGCATTCAACTTCTTCAGCAGCAGGGCCGCATTACCGAGATTCCCGACCGCCTAGCAACGCATCGAGGCCATCGCCAAGGATTATGTCGCTCGCCCGGAGAACACGCTGGTTGTCTCGCCCGACAACGCCAGCCGCCGCGACATCAACGATGCCATCCGCGCCGAGTTGCAGGGCAGCGGCACCCTATCCAAAGACAATCACCCGATGACCGTTCTTACCCAGCGTTCGGAGCTGACCAGCGCCGACCGCAACTGGGCCGCGCTCTACCAGCCCGCCGACGTTCTCTACTACACCCGAGGGAGCAAGGAACTTGGCATTGAGCGCGGCACCTACGCTACTGTCGTCTCCACAGACCCCAAAGCGAACCAACTCACGGTCGAACGGGAAGACGGCCAGCAAGTCACCTACGATCCCAAGCGGCTGCATGGCATCGCCGCCTACCGGGAAATCGCCAGAGACTTTGCCGAGGGCGACCGGCTCCAGTTCACCGTCAGCAAGCCCGACATGGAAATCAGGAACCGCGATTTGGGCACCGTGGAACGCATCGACGGCACCAACATGACTGTCCGCATGGATGGCGACAAGGCCCGGACTCTGACATTCGACACCTCCGAGATGCGCCACTTCGACCACGGCTACGCCGTTACGTCGCACAGCTCGCAGGGACTCACCACGGATCGAGTTCTCGTCAACATGGACACCAAAGCGCACCCCGAACTCATCAACACTCGCTTCGCTTATGTGTCCGTTTCTCGCGCGTCCGAAGACGCGCGAATCTACACGAACGACGCAACAACGCTCGCCGAACGTCTCAGTACCGACATCAGCAAAGCCTCCGCTGTCGAGGTCGCAAGACCTAACAGCGAAACGCAAGCTCACCAACCCCAATCGAAGGAGCAGACCATGACAAACACCAAAGAACTAACCCCCGAAGAGCAAAGAAGGCAGTTCCAACAGGAAGCCCACGATCCTGCAACCGACAAGGCGCAGTCGCCCTCTGAAATCGACCAACGGCATTATGCACCGCTCCACAATGCGTTGCCGAACGATGCCTCTGGTTACGAGTGGAAGCGGGAGACCGGCGACATCCAGAGCTACCAGCACAACCAGACTGGCGGTTGGCTGCATATTGACCAGCAAAGTCAGTTCTACGACCGCCATGCCCAGCCCATAGCGAAGGAGCACGCTTTAGAACACGCTGGGCACCTCACTCTTGCGGTCAGCGAAATCTCTCAAGCTCAATCCATCGCTAAAGGCACTGTCGGCACCGACCAGGGATTGAGCTTGTGATTCAGCGGCGCGCCCAACCACTCGAATGTCAGTTAGTAGAGAACAGCGGACTCATGGGTTTTCGGATAGAGGTATGTCAAGTTTTGTCGCAAAAAAACTTGACAATATGGCGTAGGTGGGACAGAGTAAAGGAGATGCCGAAGGCCGCCAAAACCCGCAGCACCGCCAGCTCCATCCGCCTGCAGATTGAACGCGGTGGCGAGAAGTTGTGGCGTCACAATGACTTCCGGGATCAGCCTTTTCCCGCCGTTGCCCAGACGCTCTCACGTCTGACCCGCAACGGGACATTAGAACGGCTGAGCAAAGGGGTCTATTATCGTCCTCGCTCAACAGCCTTCGGGCCGAGCCGTCCCAGCCCCACGGCAATCAAGAAACTGGCAGAGGGAACCAAGACGATCTTCCCATCCGGCACCGCTGCCGCCAATCTGCTAGGTTTCAGCACGCAAACACCGCGCCGAAGCGAGTTGGCAACAAGCTCACTCAGTCTCCCCAGGAAACTCATCGGCGCCGAGACTCGCGTTCATGCACGGAGGCCGGAAGCATGGAAGAGCCTGTCTGAGACAGAAGCAGCCCTCCTCGACTTTTTACGCAAGGGCGGTAGCACAAGCGAACTGTCTGCCGAACGCACCATTCAGAAGACCTTGGCCCTACTGGCAAAGGATCGTCACCTTGAACGACTGCTCAAGGTGGCTGATTCGGAGCCGCCACGGGTTCGCGCTCTACTGGGCGCACTGGCGGAAGAGCTTGAACGAGATCCCGCCGCACGAGCACGTCTCCGTGCCTCCTTGAATCCGCTCTCCCGGTTCGACTTTGGACAATTCACATCCCTGACGCACGCGCGCGAGTGGCAGGCCAAGGAAAGGCCCAAAACGTGAGACTGTTTGAACATCCTGACTTCGATCAGGTGATCCTCCAGGCCGCAGAGCACTTTCAGCTCCGCCCAGGGATCATCGAAAAGGACTACTACGTCACCGAAGTGCTGCGTATCATCGCCGCTACGGCCGGCGACAAAGTTATCTTCAAAGGTGGAACCAGCCTCTCGAAAGGCTGGAACTTGATTCAGCGGTTTTCAGAGGACATCGACATCTTTCTCGACCCGCTTGCCTTCGAGCCGCCTCTGACCAAACGCGGCATCGACCGCGAACTAAAGAGCCTGCGCGATGCCGTGGCCGCGCATCCGGCTCTTCAGTTTGTTCCCGAGGAGAGCCAAACCATAGGAGGCTTCGGGCGCAATGACCGGTTCTCCTATCACCAGCTCCACGGCGGTCCCGGTGAAGTCGTCAACCGTGTGCTCCTCGAAGCAGGAGCAGCCAGCGGTCGGGAACCCACCGAGAATGTCGAGCTGCGCTCCTACCTCGGTCAGTTTCTACGTGAAAAAGGAGTCACGCTCGGGGCGGAAGACGAAAGCTCGTTCCCAATGCGCTTGCTCCATTTCAGGCGAACCTTCGTAGAGAAGATGTTTGCCATTCACAGTAAAGTGGAAATCCTCAAACGGGATGGACGTGCTCTGGGCACCTACGCTCGGCACTACTACGACCTATTTCAACTCGCATCCCGGCCCGAGATTTTAGAAATGCTGCAATCTGCCGAGTATGGCGAGATCAAGCAGGACTACGACCGCATCAGCCGCACACACTTTCCTGGCAGCTACTTCTACCCGGATCAAATGAGCTTTGCCAACAGCGACGCGCTCTTTGCGACGGGAGACCTCTCTGCCGCGATTGGCCGCGAATACAAGGGCCAGTGCGAGATTCTCTGTTTCGGCTCCCACCCGTCCTGGGAGATCGTGCAAGCCCGTTTCATGGAGCTTCGCAATCTGCTTTAGAACACGAATGCGCTCCTGGACAGGTGTCAATGGGAGATTTACCCTGGAACCAGCGCAAGACCGACGGGGAGGGCAGTTGACGATGCCTATTCAAGAAATCTACCTAGAGCAAGTGGCGGGCTTGAACCACTTTCAAGTCATCAAGAGCTACGACACTGCTCTTGCCAGAGAAGCGTTTTCCGACATGGATGAGGATGCGTTAGCACATCTCTCAACGTCTCTCCGCCTCGAAGAGAACTTTGAACCAGAGGACATTCCAACGTCCCCCGCTGAAACCCCCGATTTTCTCTGGGAGGCACTGTACGACTCGGCGACAGAAGACGGACATACCCGATCGTTTTTCATCGTGAGACGTTCAACGCCGTCTGCCGAGGCATTCCTCTATGTTTCAGGAGACTGGCCGAGCGCAGAGGCTTATGTGAAACGCGCCATGTCTAACTAGACGTTCAGATTCTTCCGTCAGGCAGACCGCCTCATTTTGGAGTTCGACGGCAACCTCAGCAGATTCCGATGACCCTTAAGCCAGTTCCCGATGCTCAAGGCCGCTGCTTCCGGCTCGGTCAGGCGCATGGCGCACTCCCAAACCACTGCAACTCGCCACCCCAATTTTCGTAGTTCGTCTATGTTTTTGGAATCCCGCAATACATTCTGATCGAATTTCGCCGCCCAAAATCCGACGTTTGACGAGGGGTTCGTGCTCCACCAACATCCGGGGTGCCGATGCCAAAAGCATCCGTGAACCAAGACGACAGCTTTATACTTGGGAAACACGAGATCGGGCTTGCCCGGAAGATCCGACACATGGATTCGGTAGCGGAAACCGGCCGAATGCAGTGCTGAACGTATAACCTTTTCCGGCTTCGTGTTCTTGCCACGAATGCCGGCCATCATCCGCGAACGGGTCACTTTGTCCACTACATCAGCCACTCAGAATCCTTCCAGTAAAAGCAACGGCGGCTCGAAGCCTCTTACCAAAGAGACGGTGCAACCGACCCCTGAGTTCGCCGTGGTCGATTTATTCGCCGGTCCCGGCGGACTGGCCGAGGGGTTTTCGGCGGTTTCCGATCCGGCTGGACATCGCCCTTTCAAGGTAGTGCTGTCCGTGGAAAAAGAAAAGGCAGCTCACTCCACGCTCCTGCTCAGGACATTCTTGAGGCAGTTCGAGGGCAAGTTTCCCGACCAGTATTACGCCTTTTTGAAAAACGGGACGCCAGAACCGGACTGGGCAGCTCTCTACCCGGACCAGTGGAAACGAGCCACTGAGGATGCTCAACTCCTGGAATTGGGACAGGGCGAGGCTGACAAATTGCTCGTTGCGAAAATCGATCAGGTTCGCAAGCTCTATGGGAAAAACACCATTCTGATCGGAGGGCCGCCCTGCCAGGCCTATTCCCTGGTCGGACGTGCTCGTAACCGCGGAATCGCTGGGTACATCCCAGAAGAAGATCCCAAGCACTTCCTCTACAAGAACTACATTGACATCTTGACCCGTCTCCGTCCCGCCGCGTTCGTCATGGAGAACGTAAAGGGGATGCTTTCTTCCTCCATAAACGACGGACTCATTTTCAAGAAAGTGCTTTCCGATCTGCGTAGTGCCGGAGACGGCTACAGGCTCGTGTCGCTCACCCCGCGAGTTCGCGCGCAAGCAGACTTGATCGAGACAATGCCCCTTCCAACAGATTTCATTATTCGCTCTGAAGACTTTGGTTTGCCACAGGCTCGTCATCGGGTAATAGTGGTTGGCATTCGCAAAGATGTCTTAGACAACCCTATAGCCGTTCGTTTGGAGCAACTAATACCGCGCTGGACCACAAAGGCGACCGTTGCTGACGTCTTGAAGGGAATGCCAAAACTGAGAAGCGGCTTGAGCAAGGATGATTCGGCAGCAAGCTGGTGCAAAGCGGTCAAAGACGCCGCCGCTAGCGTTTCCAAAGCCGTCTCATTCCTCCCGCACGATGAACGTGAAACCTTCCGAGCAAGGATCAACGAATGTGCAGAGTCGGCGACGAAGTCCTTAAATCCATTGACTCGCGCGGCGCTCAAACCGGCCAAAGTCGGACCTAATTGCTCAGACACCTTGAAGAACTGGCTGCTCGATCCAAGCCTTGGGGTTCTGCCCAACAATGAGACCAGAGGCCACATGACATCTGACCTCTCGCGTTATTTGTATGCTGCGGTGTACGGGGAGCTGGTCAAGGTCTCGCCCAAGGCGAGCGACTTCCCGGAAAGCCTTGCTCCCGAACACCTCAATTGGAACTCGGGAAAGTTTGCCGACAGATTTCGCGTGCAACTTTGGGAGCAACCCTCAACTACCATCACAAGCCACATCTCGAAGGACGGGCATTACTTCATTCATCCTGATCCGGAACAGTGCCGGTCTTTGACAGTCAGAGAAGCAGCAAGGTTACAGACGTTCCCCGACAACTACTTTTTCAAAGGGAACAGAACAGAACAGTTCATCCAAGTTGGAAACGCCGTGCCTCCATTCCTGGCAAAACAGATTGGGGATGCGCTGTTCGCTCTTCTCCAAGTACGTCCCCAAGAATCAACCGGCACCTCGAAAAGTCCCCGGCCAACCGTGCAAGTCAAGCGTCCGTTGCACCCAGCGGCCACAAACGGACATGGCCGACCCCCTCTCGGCCAATCTCCGCGAAGGCCGAAACGAAGGCGGGGTCGTCGGCCTAATATGGCCCCTAAGCACCGCTAGAGCCGCAGGATCGCCGCTCTTGCAATAATGGATGGGCGTTCCATTGTGTTGCAGCGGCCCGCTAAACATTTGACAAGCAAGCATTTTCTACAAACTCCGAGCTTCGTAGGATAGGATTTTGCTTATCGAAAACCATGCTCCAATCCATGACGTAACGGACGAAACCAGCGAAATATGTCTCCCGCCCGCCGCCTCCGATCTTCTTGAGTCCATGCGAGCACTCGGCTATTCGTTCGAGTCTGCCGTCGCCGATCTCGTAGACAACAGCCTCTCTGCACGGGCTCGCATTATTGACATCCGCTTTTCGCCCTTCGATGACCCATACGTCGCGATTCTTGATGACGGAACCGGGATGTTGCCTGCCGTTTTGACCTCGGCGATGCGTCACGGAAGTCAGAATCCGACAGTCAAGAGAGACGAGAAGGACCTCGGTCGGTTCGGCTTGGGATTGAAGACCGCGTCTCTTTCGCAATGCAGGCGCATGACTGTCGTATCCATCCGAGAGGGCATCCTGAGCGGCAGGTGTTGGGACTTGGATCACATTGCATTGCGCCAGGACTGGATGCTTCTGCAACTTTCCGCCGCTCAAATCAACAGCCTGCCCCTCGCAGAGCAGCTTGCCAAGGCGGGACATGGGACGTTGGTCTTGTGGCAGAACTTTGATCGTCTTGGAGCCGGAGAGTATTCGATAGAAAACGCCTTGGGAAATCGAATGGATTTGCTCCGTGAGCATCTCGCACTCGTATTCCACCGATTTTTGGCGCCCGATACCGGCATTCTGCCAGTCACCATTTCGATCAATAATCTACCCGTCCGAGGGTTCGATCCGTTCCTTACCCGCAATAAAGCGACCCAACTACTGCCTTGCCAAGACTTCCCGCTCGCCGGTGAGAAAGTTCTGGTGCAGGCGTATATCCTGCCTCACATCTCCAAACTGTCCTCGGCTGATTTGGAACTCGCCGGTGGAGAAGATGGCCTGCGTAGGAATCAGGGATTTTACGTGTATAGAAACCGGCGTCTCATCAGTTGGGGCTCTTGGTTTCGGCTTGTTCGCCAAGAAGAACTGACAAAGCTGGCAAGGGTTCGTGTCGATCTTTCAAACCGCCTGGACCACCTGTGGAAGCTCGACATCAAGAAATCAACAACGTCTCCACCTGAAGCACTCCGCGATGGTCTGAGGCAAATTATCGGGCGCATTACCGAAGGAAGCAGAAATGTCTTTATCTTCAAGGGCAAGAAGGCTTCGGATAGCAAAGTTACTCACGCTTGGGATCGAACCATCATTCGCGATGGTGTTTCATACCGAATCAACAGAGACCACCCGCTTCTATGTGCCCTGGCAGTGGTAATGCCAGAGACGCAGGAGCCTTTGATGGAAGAGGTCTTTGCTCTTCTTGAGCGTTCTATTCCGCTTGACGCAATCTACTTGGACAAGGCGTCGCATATCCAACCAATCATCGAAGCTGAAGAAGACGATCTCAAAAGCTTGCAGAGCTTAGCCGTTCAGATTGTTTCCTCACTCGGTCGCGAGACCGAGGCAGCGAAGCGATTTCTTGATTCGCTCAGCAATGTAGAACCGTTCAATGCCCATCCGGAACTAGCAAAACAGATTGCGATAAGGCTCTCTCATGAATGATCCAAATGTCCGCAATATAGAACGTACCTTGCCTGTCCTCTTGCCGTCTGACCGACCTCCGACCGAGGCCGAAGTGCGAACTTTCGCCACGCAACTCCGCGCCGCCTTTCCGATTTCCGACGATGACTTCGAGTCCATGCTACGGCGCGTCTACACGAAGGTGTCGATTTCGATGGACATGGGCGTGGCCCTCGTCTCCGAACATAAGCCTTGGCTAAACGCGAGCAAACCGGCGATCGACCCCTTTTACTGGCAACGCTTTCAGCAGCTCTTGACCAACAAAGGTTGGCCTCCGCAGGTAGTGACCAGGCTTGATAGCGTAACGGATGAATTGCTTGATTTGCTGGGGAATCCTAAGCAGCAAGAACATTTCAAACAGCGTGGGTTGGTCGTCGGAGACGTCCAATCTGGTAAAACAGCCACCTATACTGCGCTGACGTGCAAGGCAGGAGACGCCGGCTACCGACTCATCATCCTCTTAACGGGAACACTAGAGAATCTACGGCGTCAGACGCAAGAGCGCCTGGATGAGGGCTTTGTCGGATTGGATAGCTCAGGAGAACTCACAACAATTCGCGCGAACCGCCACATCGGCGTCGGGATCATTGACTCAAGCAAGTTTGCCGGAGTATTCACGTCGCGGCTTCGCGATTTCAACAAGACATTGCTCGAAAGCCTCGGCTTCAGGCTCGATGGCTTTAACATTCCGGTACTCGTCGTCATCAAGAAACACAAGAGCATCCTTCAGAATCTCGAAAAGTGGCTGGTTGACTTCAACGCGGGGACAGATGGCAAGATCAGTGCGCCTGTACTTGTCATTGACGACGAAGCGGACAACGCTTCTGTGAACACCCGAAAGGGTGGAGAGGACCCCGCTGAAATCAACCGCCGCATACGTTCTCTGCTAGCCAAGTTTACGCATTCCAGTTATGTCGGTTTTACCGCTACGCCTTTTGCGAACGTCTTTATTGACCCGGATACCAAGGACGAGATGCTCGACAATGATCTCTTTCCTCGCGACTTTATTTATGGCCTCGAACCGCCTTCAAATTATGTCGGGCCTCAAGCCATCTTCGGGGACGATCCCATACGAAATATTCTTCGATCAGTAGAAGATGCAGACGCCATGTTTCCGGCGAAGCACAAGTCTTCCCTGATCGTGACCGAGCTTCCTGAAAGTCTCCTTGAAGCCGCCCGAGCCTTTCTTCTCGCTACGACGATCCGCGATTTGCGAAGAGAAGGCCCCACCCATCGCTCAATGCTCATCAATGTGAGCCACTTCACCGCCGTTCAGGATCAGATCAAGGATCTTCTTCACACTTGGCTTTCCCAGATGCAGCAAGATATTCGGAATTACAGCCAGTTGGGGACATCTGAGGCGTTGCGGAACAGCAACCTGTCGGCCCTTCACGATACCTGGCGGCGTGAGTTCTCCGATACTGGCTTCGATTGGGAGACGGTTCAAGAAGGTCTTGTTGACGGTGTGCTTCCGATTAGTGTCAGAGCTGTAAACCAGAGAACCGGCGCGGCCAGCCTCGACTTCAAGCAGCATCAGGAATCTGGTCTGCGCGTCATCGTCGTAGGAGGCAACAGCCTCTCCCGTGGCCTTACGCTAGAAGGTCTGAGCACTAGCTATTTCTTCCGCTTCACGAAAATGTACGACAGTCTTCTGCAAATGGGACGGTGGTTCGGCTACCGAGACGGCTATGAAGACCTCTGTCGCATCTGGCTAACCGATGAGGTGGTGGATTGGTATACGCACATCACTTCAGCCACAGCGGAACTCAGGCAAGAACTCAGAAAAATGCGCGATCAAGGCAGAAAACCAATCGACTTCGGCTTAAAGGTCAGAGCTCATCCCGATGCGCTCATGGTCACGGCACAAAACAAAATGCGAACCTCTGTCTTGATAAAGCGAGTGGTGAGCATCGCCAACAAGAGCCTTGAGACGACTTATGTCAAGACCAATGAGAACATCGTCAACGCCAACAGGGTTGTTGTTGACAGATTCTTGCGGGGTCTGGAAGCCGAAGGTTTTCCAATGGCATCGTCGGGCCTCGGAAATCCGATATGGAAGCACGTTCCCAAGCAGCTTGTCGCAGCCCTACTGAGAGACTTCGCCGTCGATCCAGCAAATGTGAAATTCCAAGCCAAGGATCTTGCAGCCTTCGTGGACAGCACGACTGAGAAGTTTCTACAGGAATGGGATGTGGTAATTCCACAAGGCCGGGGCGACACGACAACTGTGGGCGGGGTCGCTATTCACCCTACCGAGCGCTCTGTAAGAGTCTATTCAAACAGTGTCCTTGTTTCAGGGAAGAGCGCTCGGATCGCATCGCCGGGCATTGAGCAAGAGGGTTTGCCTCCAGAGATGGTCGCAGACCTAATTGCAAGGTACAGGAAAGACCAGCCGACCAAGACTGTACCCGATTACGTCTTTCGCGAAGAACGTCCCCGCCCTCTGCTCTTGATTCATGTCGTCAGGCCCCTTCCGAAAGGCAAGGACTCCGGGCTTGTCCTTCCTGATTTGATCGCACTTGGCCTCAGCTTCCGGGATTTCGATGATTCCGACGTTGCGAAGCAAGTCGAATACCGTATCAATCTCGTAGAACTTCGGACGGCAGACGAGTCGGACGAAGATGAAGAAATAGAGACGGAGGAATTCGATGATGAACTCGGTTGAAGAGCTCTGGTCGAAGATCGCAGACGAAGAGACTCCTGCTGGCGCCTTTCGTCTCTATGACGAAACCCATCCGCTCGATTTATTTGTTGGAATTGATCCCGAAGGGCGGCGTGTCTTGATGCTGGTAGTCGATCAAGTCCCACAAGAGTTGCCGGCAGCGGGCGTCATCGAAGTCACGCTCAATCAACGAAACGACGGAAAATTCAGTCTACTCTTCAGGCTTGCCCGGCCAGAGTTTCATGAACTCTTTGGACGATTGTGCCAGGACTTGGTGGAAACCAGCCGGACGAGCGATAGACAAAATGGCACTGCCACACTCTTGCTGAGGCTGAGCCGTTGGCGAAAACTCCTCGAACCGGGGCCTAGCCAAGGTCTGACCGACCGCCAATTGAGGGGCTTATTCGGGGAGCTTTGGTTTCTAAAGACCGTCGCAATGAAGCAGTTTGACTATCTAACCGCTGTCCAAGGTTGGAATGGACCGCTGGGAGCGCCCCAAGACTTTCAGCTTGGCGATGGCTTGGTGGAAGTCAAGACGGTTTTACCCGGAGCTCACAGTATCTCCATTTCTTCCGCAGATCAATTGGAAAATGGGTCGGCTCCGTTGCAACTCGCAGTTGTCGCTATCGACATCTCGCAAGGGATTTCACCCGTTGAACTTGTGACGCAACTCCGGCAAGAACTCGCCGGCACCCCGGTTGCGTTGACGGAGTTCGACATCAGGCTAGCTGAACTTGGGTATACCGACCGGCCCGAGTATGAACAACTCCATTTCGCAGTCCAGAGCATCCGCTACTATCCGGTCACCGACGCTTTCCCAAGGATCATGCTTTCACACCTTCCTGCGGGAATATCGAGGGTCACATACGACCTCGACCTTTTGCAATGTGGGCACTACCGGAGCGAATACATCCATGCAACTTGATGACTACCGCAAAGAGTTTCTCGAAGATATCCGAGCGCGCGCAAGTGTCGCATCCAACTTCACCCACACCGAATTCGTAGATGTATGTGCGGACTTGCTTAGCGAAGCCGAAGAGCTGTCCGATTTTGAGTCGTGCTTCTTCCGTGGAAGCGGATCGCGCAACAAGTCTTTGGCCGTGGATGGATTCGCGCAAGATGGTGTTGACGGGTCGATGCGTCTGGTGATCGCGGACTTTTCAGGTTCAGAGGAAATGCAGAACTTGACGCAAACTCAGGCACGAGCAATGTTCGGGAAGCTAGTGGCCTTTTGCGAGGATGCGTTTTCGGGTCGACTCCTGGATGAGGTGGACGAGTCCTCACCTGCCCACTCGTTGGCGCTCCTCCTCCAGCAACAGCGAAAGCAGATCGCACGCTTGCGTCTCTACCTCATCACAGATGCAGCCCTGAGTATCCGTGTCCGAGACTGGCCTGAAGGCGAAGCTGGCGGGATTCCGACCGAGTTCCACATCTGGGACATCAATCGGTTTCATCAAGTGAACGAGTCGAGGACTGGCCGAGATGAGTTGACGGTTGACTTCACTGAGGTCGTCCCAGGCGGCTTGCCGTGCCTAGCGGCCAGTGTTGAGGCAGACAGTTATCGCGCGTTTCTGTGTGTCATTCCCGGTGCTGTTCTTGCCGACATCTATCAAAAGTTTGGCAGTCGCCTTCTTGAAGGCAATGTCAGATCCTACCTTGGCACCCGCGGGCGAATCAACAAGATGATTCGCAAGACGGTCACGACCGAACCAACTATGTTTTTTGCCTATAACAATGGCATATCGGCTACTGCTACCAAAGCCGTTGTCGTTCCACACGGCGATGGTCTGAGGCTTACAGAAGTGACCGATTTGCAGATAGTGAACGGTGGACAGACAACGGCCACACTTGCAAGTGCTCTGGCTGACAGAGAAGCGGGGTTGGCGCACACCTTTGTTCAGATGAAGCTTTCTGAAGTCACCGCCGAGACAAACGGAAAGTACACGCCGTTGATCGCTCGGTATGCAAATAGCCAGAACAAGGTGAGCGACGCCGACTTCTATTCCAATCAGGAATTTCATCAGCGGATAGAGCAGATATCTCGACTACTTCGTGCGCCGGCCCTTGGCGGAGCGCAGTACGGAACGCATTGGCGTTATGAGCGGGCGCGCGGAACGTACATGAACGAACAGGCAAAGCTCACTCCGGCACAACGGACGCTGTTTCAATTACAGAACCCTCGCAATCAACTCATCACGAAAGTTGACCTTGCGAAATTCGAGAACGCATGGCGGTTTCTTCCCAATATCGTTAGTCAGGGAGCACAGAAGAACTTTGTTGCTTTCAGTACCTTTGCTCAAGCCGAGTGGGAAAAGACTCCCGAGCAATTCAACGAGGAGTATTACAAGCGTGTTGTTGTAAAAGCCATGCTCTTTTGGAAAACCGAAGAGCTAGTGTCAAAGCAGCCTTGGTATCAGGGGGGCTATCGTGCAAATATCGTCGCCTACACCATCGCCAAGTTTGCCCATCTGATCCAATTCGAGAGCACAGGACAGCTATTCGATTTCAAGGCTTGCTGGACTCGTCAGGGTCTGACACCGAGCATCGAGAATCAGCTCGTCAAGATTGCCGCAGAGGTTTTCGAGGTGATCGTGTCACCAGAGGGCGGTTTTCAAAACGTCACCGAGTGGGCGAAGAAGGAAATCTGCTGGCAGCAAGTGCAGAAGCTTCGTATTCCTCTCGACCAAGAGCTCGCGAAGCAATTGGTCGCGCGTGAAGATGACCGGCTAGTGAAGAAGGAAGCTGAGGCGCAACAGGAAGCGTTGGGCGGCATTGAAACTCAGATGGTAGTCGTCAACCTCGGATCTCTCTACTGGAAACAACTTCTGGCTTGGGCTAAGGCCCGCACGTTGTTAAGTCCAGATGAAGAGTCGATTATCGCGGTGGCATGTGGCATTCCACGAAAGCTGCCTACCGAAAAACAATCGGCGAGGCTTCTCAAGATCAAGGACAGAGTGGAGCTTGAGGGTTATTTGGGTAGATAAGAGGAGTCTTAAGAGCGGTTGAGCTAATCGGGTAGAGGCATTTTTATATGCTCTTATCATTCAGCCTCCGACGATAGTGGAGTGCCCGGCTTGAAATGTGCCAGTGGATAAGAGAGACACTGGACAAGGAGAGCATATGGGACGAGGCAAGAAGTACCAGCCTGAGCAGGTGGTGAATCTGCTGCGGCAGATCGAAGTGGCCGTAGCGAACGGGAAGACGACGGCTCTGGCGTGTAAGGAAGCCGGGATCGTGGAGCAGACGTACTTCCGTTGGCGCAAGGAGTACGGCGGGTTGCAGGTGGACCAGGCGAAGCGGCTGAAGGAGTTGGAGCAGGAGAACTCGAAGCTGAAGCGTTTGGTAGCGAACCTGAGCCTGGATAACCTTGTGTTGAAGGACTTCGCCTCGGGAAACTTCTAAGCCCTGAGCGACGACGGATCGCAGCAGACCATGCACAGCAGAAGCATGGGATGACGGAGCGCAGGGCATGCCGGCTGGCCAACCAGCCGCGCGGCACGCAGCGCTACCGTGCGATCCGGCGGGAAGACGAAGATGCACTCACGCAGGCGATCATTCAGCTTGCCAGCCAGTACGGCCGTTATGGGTATCGCCGGATCACGGCGTTGCTGAAGCGGGCCGGCTGGCGGGTGGGCAAGGATCGCGTGGAGCGTATCTGGCGTCGCGAGGGGCTAAAGGTTCCACAGAAGCAGAAGCCACGGGGCAGGTTGTGGCTCAACGATGGATCGTGCGTGCGGCTAAGACCGGAGCGGCGGAACCATGTATGGAGCTACGACTTCGTCAGTGCTCGGACGCATGATGGCCGCAGCGTACGGCTTCTCAACCTGATCGACGAACACACGCGCGAGAGCTTGCTGGTGCGTGCGGAACGCCGCTGGTCCAGCGCCAGGGTCATCTCAGCACTGGCCGATGTGATGGTGATGAAGGGAGTGCCGGAACACCTTCGCTCGGACAATGGGCCGGAGTTCGTCGCGAAAGACCTACGGAAATGGCTGGCCAAAACAGGAGCAAAGACGCTGTACATCGAACCCGGCTCTCCGTGGGAGAACGGCTACTGCGAGAGCTTCAACTCCAAGCTCAGGGACGAGTTCCTCAACGGTGAGATCTTCTACTCGATGAAAGAACTGCGCGTGCTGGCCGAACGCTGGCGCGTCCACTACAACACCATCAGGCCACACTCCTCGCTGGGCTACAGGCCACCAGCACCGGAGGCATGGCTGACAAACAACATGGGGCGTGGAGAAGTGGAAACCGCTACGCGCTTCCCACTTCTCCACACCCCCGACGGCGGCTACTTGAACTCAGAAATAGCTGCGCTACACTAACTCATCCAACGGCACAAAAGATCGGGCACTCCAAATGATCTCGCTCGTGAGCGTGATTGACTGTATCGAAGTCATTGTGCAGGCACTCGATTTCCTTCCGGATCGCATTGAGCGATGCCGAGCAAGCCATTACAGACCACCAAATGAGCAATAGAGTTATGCCAGCGATGGCATTTGCGAAATGTGCTACCTCGCGAAGAACGTTCACCGGGGACCCTTCCAGCCCACTTTGCTCGCGTTGTTCGGTAAATCGAACAGTTGATTCCACGATAACGGCAACGATGAGGAAATGGCAATCTCTTTCCCCGTCCGGCTTGGCCGTCGCCTTAGTGAGCTACGCGAGAAGCGCGGACTCTCGCAAACGCAGCTTGCGGATATGGCGGGGATCGGGCGCGCGCACTTGTCCCAAATTGAGAACGGAGCGGTGGCGGCACGGATCGATACGCTCTACGCGATTGCGCAAGCCCTCGATTTGAACTTGGAAGAATTGTTGAAAGGTTTTTGACGATGCGGTTGCCGCCAACATGAAATGAACAACCGCCAAGAGCCGGTCTTCGGTGTCGCTAATCTTCAAATGGACCTGGCGGCAAGTCTGCGCTTCACTGGATGAAAAAGGCAGAACGAAAAGTTCGGATTGCATTTTTTCCATTGGCTTCGGGGTGCCAACGACAAAATGCAGGTAACCGAATTGAGGTTTTCGTAGGTAAACCCTTGCACTTTACATTTTGACATCGTGGCTAGTGAGTGCCAATGAGCGAAATAGTAAAACGCTTTGGAGTAGTCTGATTGCGCCAACCTGTCACTTGAGCCTTCGTTATAGACCTGTTAGCCTTCCGTCAGCATTACGAAATGGGCCGACGCCCATGCCAACTGCCAACCTGCCAACCGGGCAAGGTGGACGCGAAAGCGGATGTGGCTCCCTCAAAGGGGCAACTAAGCGGGACACTCGTCGGCCCTCCATCGCTGGAGGGTTTTGTGTTTTCAGAATCTCTTATCGACCACGACACCATTCAGGCATTCCTGGAAACCGAATACCACGTCTTCGGGGATTCTCCCTTCACACTCAAAATTGGTGAGCAAAACTCCGCTTTGGCCGCTGCATGCAAAAACAATCACGCCGAATCCAGCGCATATATCACCGCCTGCAATCCCAATAGCAAGATTCTCGATGACTTTACAAATGCGGATCGCCAAAATTCGTTGCGGCGGGAACTGGTTGAACGAAATCTTGCCTTTCTTGAAGCAGAGGGGAAACATCCGTCGAGCGACTGGCCTGGTGAAGCCAGCTTCCTCATCTTCGGTATTGACCTGGAAGCAGCAAGCGATCTGTCAAGCCGAATGCAGCAAGACGCATTTGTTTGGTCCGGCCCCGATTACGTGCCACAGTTGATTTTGCTCAGGTGAGGTAGTTGGGTGGTCTACCTGCCATAGAGGCAAACGACCGGGGGGATTTGTATCCAGCTTGCCGCCCCTGACGCTCAGTCGAACGCGGTTAAAAAGGAGAATGACAATGACGGGAATGATGTTTGTCCCCTTCAAGCTTGAGTTAGAGGGCCGTCCTGACTTGGAGGTTTTCCCGCACAATATCCTCTTTGCTCAAATCGGGTCTGGCTCGGAGAGAGGGTGGTAGGGTCTGCACTCTATGAACCCGACCTATCTTCGTTGGAGGACAAGGAAAGTCTCAGGCACATGACATACAAGAACATATATGGCGACGACAGCTCTGTGCGCATTACCTACAACAGCGAAACGAGAGCGTGGCAGGGAAGCAAAACCGTCAACGGCAAGTTCGCGGGTATGGCTACGGGAGGTACGTGGCAAATGTTCTTTACACATTTGACCCGTCTTGGTTTAGCAGCTGGGGAACCGTGCATCTTTAGGGATTTCATAGAGTAAAGGTTCTGGTGCAGATAACCAGCCAGAGAACTCTCAAGCAACTCCGTATCGGGGGCCAAACTCTGCGCCTCCTTCCCGCCGCCAGAGTTCATCGAAAGGGTCAAAACTCGTCTGTGCGTCCACAGAAGAGCGGCAGGCCGGACAACTCAACTGCGCTCGATATGCAGTCAGGTTGAAATGCGGGATTCGAAGTCCCCCCCAACGGCCTTTAGCGTCCGCCTGATCGAACCCGATTAGCCGTGCGCAAATATGTTTGCACTATCGAGGAAGCTCTGGGGCTTTGCGCCGCAGTCCCTTTGCAATTTGTGTCACGGTTTGTGTCACAACCCGCCGATCCCTACCCCTGTCCCTCCGTCTCGGAAGGTGTCACTCAGGAACACACAAAAGGCAGCTAAACCGCACAAACCCCGCATGGACGCTGCCTTCCTGTGTCGCTTCGTGTCGCTTGCTCTCTACCCGTATTCATTCACCCTACGAAATGGCATGGAAGAGGTCACCGGTTCGATCCCGGTCAGGTCCACCAACCACCCCCACAATTCTGTGTGCGGTTGCTAACTTTTATGGACAACCTCGAACGAATACCCATCCGGATCAAATACATCGGCGGCATAGTACCCCGGATAGTATTCCACTCGTGCCCGAGGTGAAATATTGTCCCTGGCGCCGGCGGCGATTGCCGCCCTGTAGAACTCATCTACCTTGCCATTGTCTTCAGCCATGAACCCCCAGTGAATGGACGCTGGATCAGGCTTCCCTTGCTTGATCCAGAAGAACGCCCTATTGCCATCGCCAAATCCCCACAGGTCGGGATGACCGCCTTCGCCCTTGTAGGGCAGGAAGAACGTGATGTTGAGAGGTTTCAAAGCGGCCTCATAGAACGCCAACGAACGTTCGACATTGCTGACAGTCAGAATCATGTGGTCGAGCATCTGTTCTCTCCTTCAATTTACATGTGACTATTTCGGCGTCGCCGCCACGCTCGCCGCCGCGCTGGTCCCCCCGCCGGAATACGGCGACCCGCTCAGCGCCGCTCCGCCACTCGTAAACCCGCTGACGCTGTTCGACCCTCCATTCGCGACCCACACATCCCCCGAGCCATCGATCGCGATCGCCGCCGGCGCATTCAGCCCGTTCCCCGAATAAACCGTGCCGCTGCTGCCGGTCGAGTTCAGCTCCGTCACCGTGTTGTTGCCGGAGTTCGCAACCCACGCATTGCCGCTGCCATCGATCGCAATCGCCGACGGCGCGCTGAAGCCGCCCGCCGTAAATCCGCTCGCGCCCGAGACCGCCGCGCCCGTATTGTTCAGCTTGGTCACGCTGGCGTTGCCCTTGTTGCTCACCCACACCGCGCCCGCGGCATCCGCCGCAATCGAGCTCGGCGCGTTCAGCCCGCCGCCGACATAAGTGATCGCGATGCGTCCACGCGCTCGGCGGCGAGTTGACATCCAGCGCCGGCTGAAACAGCGGCGATGCTCGAGCGCAGCTTGTTCAGGCTCGCCACATTGCGCCCCGGCGACTGCGCAATGTTCATCGCCGCCGTAATCGTGTCCGTGGGATAAACCGTCCCGCCGCATTCGGCGCAAGCTCAAAAAGATTCCCGCAGTTGCTTCCATCGCCCGCCGTCCCGCCGCCGGAGTTGATGCACTGCTCCAGAATGTCGCCAAGCGTATTGATCTCCGCCGTCGGCAGCGTCGCGCCTGTCGGCAGCGTCGGCCCGGGCAGCGTCCCATTCGCAGTCGTCACCAATTCGTTGATCGCGGCAAACGCGTCCGCAAGCCCCGCCGCATTGGTCGCGCTGCTGCCAATGTTCGCGATGCCCGGTCATAAACGGCGCCAGCGCCCACACCGTCGCCACCGTCGTCAGCTCGTTCACGTTGATGAAGTTGTTCAGATACTGTTCCGCCGCACGTCCCCAGCCCCACCATCAACGCCAGATTGTTGTTCGTCACCGCCGGAGAGCTCATCGTCGCGGCAATTGGCTGCCCGCCCGTGCCCACCAGATAAACCTGCGAGCCCGCCGCGCAGCTATAACTCGGCAGGTTGAAGTTCCCGCTCGCGTTCGTCTGCACCGATGCGCCCAGCGGAGTCGCCGCCGATCCATATCCACTCGTCCCCGCCTGGTACAGCTGCATCGTCACCCCCGCCACCGGCTGCTGCCCGCCCATCACGATCCCCTGCGCCGCCGCCGCAACGGTCGTGACCGTCTTGCCGGTGCCCGAAACAACCCCACCGCCGCACCCGCTCAGAACACCCGCCGCAAGCACCGCCCCCGCACCGGCGCAGACCCTCAACCAAACCCGCCCCCTCATGGCCTCACCCCCGCTCCACTCGCCGCTCCGGTCGCCAGCGGCGCCACCGGCGCCGCCGCGCCCAGAATCCGCGTGACTGTATTCGCCGTGTTGCTCGGCACCCACACACTCCCCGAGATATCGATCGCAATCCCCGCCGGCGTGCTCCCAGGGCCGGAGTAGCCGCTCGCGGGCGACACCGCCGCGCCCCCATTGCTCAGCACGCTCACCGTGCCGTTCGCGTTGGCGACCCACACCTGCCCCGCGCCGTCCACCGCGATCGCCTGCGGATTGTTGATGCCGCCGTCTGTGTTGGGCGTCGAGCTCACCGCAACCCCCTGCCGCGTGAACTCGCTCACCCCATTGCTGCTCGCGACCCACATGTTTCCCGACGCATCGAACGCCAGTCCCAGCGGGCCCGCAAATCTCCCCACACCGCCGCCGGTAAAGCCGCTCGTTCCCGTGAGCGCGACGCCCGTAAGGTCGAAGACGCTGAGGCTGCCCGTGCTGTCTCCAAACCACACGCTGCCCGCAATCACCGCGAAGCTCGCATTCTGCGTGCCCGCCGTGTAGAGCCCGCTCGCAGACTGCGATGCTTGCAGCACCACCGTGCCCGCCACACCCGTCAATGTCACCGTGCTCCCAACCATCGTCGCCGGCCCGCTCACCACCGAGTAGGTAATTGTCCCCGCCGAGTTTGAACTCGCCGAGACAGAAAACAGCAGGTTCAGCGTGTGATGATTTGCCACCGTAAACGTGATCGTCGGAGGCACCGTCAGCGTCAACGAATTGCTGCCCGTCGCCGCCGCATAATTCCCATCCGCCAGCGTAGCTGCCGTGATGGTGTGCGTGCCGGCGGCCAGCGCCGAGAGGTTGTAACCCGTCACCGTGCAGGTCAGCGGACTGGACGATCCCGTGCAACTCGCCGTCACCGCACTGCCCGAATCCACCTTGAAGGTCAGCCCACCCGACGGCGCCGCTCCGCTGCCCGCATACGTAACGGTTGCGGAAAAGCTCGCCGTCGCCGTCCCAAAGGGCAAACTCACCGCACCCACGGTCACCGTCGGCGACTGTTGATTGACAGTCAGCGATATCGTGCCCGACCCGCTCAAATAATTCTCATTCGTGCTCAGGTACGCTCCCGTGATCGTATAGCTTCCCACCGCCAGCGTGGCCGGCGGCGTGTAAGCCTGCGCGGCGGACTCCGTGCACGTCGCGCCGGTCGAGCAGCCCGAGCTCTCCGCAAGCGCATCCGTCCCAATCGTCGAAATCATCCCCGAGCCGGAGAACGTCACCGACCCCGTCGGAAAACTTCCCGCGCCGGATACGGCCGCCGCATAGTTAATCGCCGAGGGCAGTCCATAGGTGTACGAAGGCGCAGACGCGCCCACTGTGACGATGGGCGTATAGCTCGTGCCGCCCGCAGCCGCGTTCTGCCAGTTGTTCACCAGGTTCGCAATGTTCAGCGAGCCGATCCCGGTCGCCAGGTCGAAACCCTGCCCAGCGTTGTACGCCGTGTCTGCCGCGCTCGTGCTGGTCGAAAGAATGCCATAGCTCCCGCTGTCGCTGTAGCAATTTCCCGAGCCCGCAGGGCACGCCTGCGAATTGTTGCTCGTCTCAATGTCGTAAAAGATGCATGTGCCCGCGGGCACAGTCGAGGTCGTCCCGACGCCGCTGGAGCCGCTGCCGTTGCAATTACCCGAGTAGCTCGTCGTCCCGAACTCCGCCCCAGCTATGTTGTAGAGCACGAAGTTCGGCTGGCCCAGCCGCTCTTTGCTGCTCTGCGCAATCAGTGCGAACACCCCCGCCAGTTGCGGCGCAACGAACGACGTCCCGCCCGCCTGCTGCATGGAGCCGCTGGTGTCCGACTGGTAATAATCCAGCGCATGGGTCCAGATGCCGTTGCTGGCAAAGAGCGAAATGTCCGGCAGCAACCGGCTATTGTAGGTGCTCGTCGGCGGGATGCCATAGACCGTCCCGTTTTGCCACGAAGGCCGCGCCTGCAGGATGCTCACACCGCCGCCGCCGCCGGCTACCGCGTAATAGTTTGGTCCATTGGTCGTATCGTCGCAGAGCGCGTTGGGCGCGGTGTTTCCCTCATAGTGATAACTCAGGATGGAGCTGGCGCAGGTATCGTTCCACGTCGTCTCCGCAACGTAGCTCAGCGCCGACGAGCCGCCCGCGCCGTTCGTTGCCGCCCAGTAGTTTGCGCGATTGTAAGAGCTGTCGCCTTCAAGCTCGTTGTAGTAGTCCTGAAAGTCCGTGCCGCCCGCGGCCACGTTGTAAGCCGTCGATGCGAAGCTATTCACCGCCAGGCCATGGCTCGCATACGCTCTTGTTCTGGTCTCTGGAGTTTGCCGAGCCCGCATCGCCCGCCGAGACCACCACCGTCTCGCCCTGCGCCGTCGCCTGCTCCCACAGGTTGGAGAGAAATGTGTTCGTGCTCGCATCGCCAACCTCCGTGTTGCCGTAGGAAAGACTCATGGTCGTCGCCAGATTGTTGTCGATCACCGCCTCGGCGGAGAGAAATATCCCAGATGTCGAAGCGGTCGCTGCAGCTCATAAACAACAGCGACGCCGCCGGCGCCACCGCCCCAGCCCACTCCGTATCCAGCACCGCCTCCGACTCTTCGTCCTTGCTCGTAATCCCCGGATCGGAGCACGCAACCGAACCCGCCCCGTGCTGCACAGTCAGCGTCGGCGTGGCCGGCACAACGCCCATCATCGTTCGGAAGGTGGTCACGTCCGCCGTGTTGATGTCCGTCTCCTCCAGCAGCGCGACCGTAACACCCGACCCGTTGACCGTTCCGCCGTGATCAGCGGAGCCTCGTTGTAGATGGTGTAAAAGTCCTGCGCGCCCACATAGTAGCTGCTGCCCGAAGTGTCGTCCGGCTGCGCGTTACTCTGTGCCGCGCCTGCTCTGCCCGGCTGGATCGGCGTTCGCATCGAAACCAGATTGGTATGCGGCGTGATGTTGCCGAGCGAGACGAACCCCACCACCAGCGACGTCAGCGCCTCCGGCAGTTGCGCCTCGCGCACCGCCGAGTAGCGCTCCTCGCCCGTCGCCATCCTCAGATTGTGGATCTCGGTATGGAAGCTCGTCTGCACCTGCGCGACCGTGCCGCTGAAGTCGACGAACATCCCGCTCTTGCCCACGCTGTTCACCGTGAAACCTTCGGACTGAAGGTACTGGGTCAGCGTCGCGATGTCCTCCGCCGACGGCCCGAACTCCGCTCCAATCGTCTCCGGCGTCAGCCACTGGTGGTACTCCGGGCTGCCGCGCTGGTGCAGCGCCACCACCTCCGCGTCAAAAGCCGCCTGCCGCTCGTGCGGTCGCCGCAATATCAGCTGCATGTGCTCCATCGCCGCCGAAGGATCGCGCGCACCCAGATCCTGCGCGGTTGCAACCTCGCCGGACACCGCACCCTCCGTCGCCGCCAGACGGCTGCGGTCCACCGCCCTGCGTGATCATCGGCCTTGGCGCTGTCCTGAACTCAGCTCGAACCGAAGAAGTCTGCGCAACCACAGGTGCACACACAGTAATCGCCGCCAGCAACCAAGCAGCGACACGAATCGCACGGCGCACAGCCCGCGGCGTTCTCGAAGCCTCAAAGTTGGCGGGTCGGTCGCTGTCGGTCGAAGACGACAGGGGAAGGCGCGGATGCGCTGCGGAACGAATCATAAAACGACTGTACGTTCAGGCTTGATCGGGAATGAACGTGGGCCCGTGATGCCGAATCACGCGGTGCTGCGATGCAACTCTCTTCTTAACGTGAGCAAAGCCATAACGCGAGCAGCCAGCGACATCGGCTACTCCCTGAGTAAAGCATGGAATTCACATCAATATGCGCCGTTCCGGGTAATTTTCTCCCAGCCACTAACGCATCTTCCCAACGCCTCACTCGACCGCCGCAACCCCACTCGCCGCCACGCTCCCTCGCGCGATTGCAAGTTGCTCGTTCGGGTCGATCGCAAACCACACCAGCCCGCCGGCCAGCGCCAGCCCCGCCGCAATCAGGAACGACGCGTCCCACCCAAACCACTTCGCAAACAAGCGGCGTCACCCACGCCGTGCACGCCCCGCCGATCTGCCCGCCCATATTCATCATGCCGCCGACGATCCCCGTATACTCGCCCGCAATGTCCGCCGAGACCGCCCAGAAGCTGCTCTGCGCCAGGTACAGAATCCCCGCGCCCAACGCCAGCACCAGCGCGGCAGTCCGTGCGTCGTCCGCCCTCGACCCCAGCACCAGCAGCACCGCCGTCACCGCCAGCGCGACCCCCGGCAGAACGCAGCGCCCCGTGCGCAGGCCAAATCGCGCCGCAATCCAGTCGCTCACAACGCCGCCCAGCAGGCAGCCGATCGTCATCGCGATAAACGGAAACACCGCATACACCGCGCTGGTCTTCAGGTTCACTCCGCGCACCTGCGCCATGTAGATGTACATCCACTGGAAGAACAGCCACGCCACATAGCCAAAGGAAAAATAGCTCACCGTAAGCGCAAGGATCGGCTTGCTGCCGAAGATATCTCCCCACGGCACCGCATGCTTGCCATAGCGCGCCGCATCGTCCTCGCCCAGAGCGGCAACCCGCCGCGTGCTCACGATCAGCGCGCGCTCCGCGTCGCCCACCCACGGATGCTCCTCCGGAGTGTCCCGCGCCAGCAGATACCACACCAGCCCCGCGGTTAACCCGACACACGCGCTGAAGGCAAACGACGCCCGCCATCCGTGATGCAGGATGATCGCGGTCACAATCTGCGGAGTCAGCCCCGCACCCAGCCCGATCCCCGCGAAGATAAATCCGTTCGCCTTGCCCCGTTCCTTCACCGGAAACCAGCGCTCCACAAACTGGCTGGCCGCCGGATACATCGTCGCCTCGCCCGCGCCCAGCGCAAACCGCAGTCCAATCAGGATCAGCAGCGCCGCGCTCGTTCCCCGCGGAATCATCGCCGTCAGCGCGATAAAGAATCCCCACCACAGCCCCAGCAGCCCCAGCGCCCGCCGCGGCCCCAGCCGCCGCGCCAGCAGCCCCGCCGGAATCTGAAACCCCGCATAGCCGATCAGGAACGCGCTGAAGATCCAGCCCAAGCCGGATCTTGCTGATCGCAAACTCCTGCCCAATCTCGATCCCCGCAACCGAGATGTTGGTGCGGTCCAGATACGCCACCGCGCTCAGCACCATCAGCCACAGCACCAGCACGTAGCGAATCGGCAGGCCGCTCGTCCGTTCTGCATTTGTCCCTGGGGTCATGGCCTCACCATCGCACGACTCAGTTCCTCGACGTGGATCTGCCACACCTTCGAGAGCCGCGACGTCCCCGCCGGCCCCGTCACATCCAGAATCACCGTGTAGTTCCCCTCGTGCCCCGGCCGCGCCGCGTACTGATGGATCGGATTCTGCTCGGTCGAAGTCGTCCCATCGCCGAAGTCCCATTTCCAAGAGGTTATCTGCCCTTCAGACAGGTCCTTGAACGCCACCAGCCGCCGGTCCATGTCCACAATCGTGTACGTACCACTGCGCGTCGATCGCCTTCGGAACTGCGGCTCCAGCGGCATCAGCCTGAAACCCCACCAGCTGCGACGCATTGCCGAAGAACGTCTGCACGTGCGAGAGGTTCCAGAACTGCCGCGCGTTCGAGTTCGGATCGTGATACGTCGATCACCGCCCACGAGAGCCCGATCAGCTTGTTCTCCGTCAGCACGCTCTCCACCGCCCGCTCCGGCCCCTCGCATCCCGCGTAATCGAACGGCGTGATGTAAAACTCCAGGATGTACTTGCCGCCCTCGCCCGGCTTGAAGTTGTAGTTCTGCGCGTGGTTCGCGTACGGCAGCTCCTTGGTGTACTGCGCGCAGCCCCAGTCCATCGTCCAGTCCTTGTCCTTCGACGGAGTAAAGATGTGGTAGTTCTGCGCCTGCGCGCCCTGCTGCGCATAGTACGCATCCGAGCTGCGTGAATGCGCGGATCGAGCTTCGCCATATCGCCCACCGCCTGCTGCGTCCACACATCGCGGTGATACATGTCGATCAGCGGCCCGCCCGAAAGATCGCCATCCACCACCACCTCGAAGATGTCGTTGTGCAGGTCCGGCCGCGAAAAGTCCCAGTAGTCCTTGTTCGCCTCATACAAGAAAGTAGAGCCGGTTCAGCCCCTTCACCCAGCCCACCTTCACCTTCACGTCCAGCTTCTTGGGATCGCGCTCCGTGCCATGCCCGCCGGGCGCCTCCGTGTCCTCCAGCTGGTCCATGCCGATCGCGTAGCTGTCCGGCACCATCGCCCAGTCGTCGTCGTTCCCGTCGATGCGCGGAATCATGTTCGCCGGAAACTGGAAGACCTTGAACGTCACGTCCGGCCGCTCCAGCGCGCGCGCAGGAAAGATCAGCAGCAGCAATCACACACAGCAACAGCCGGTATCGCACCATCGAGACCCACGCCTCCTCAGCCTTCGCCAACAGCTATCGATTGATCTTCAGCGTCACCTTGTCCAGCGCATCGCGGTCGATCGGATACCCCAGCCCCGGCTCAGTCGGCGCCATCACATACCCCTCCTCGTTGGGGCGGAACTTGTCCTTGTACTCCGGCCGGTCCGCATACTCCGGCGGGAACGGCATCTCGAACCACCACGAGTTCGGCAGCGCCAGCTCTACATGGAAGTGCAGCGCCATGTCCGGAACGTTGCCCCAGTTGTGCGGCGTGCACTCCAGCCCATGCGCGTCGGCCAGCAGGCCAACCCGCATCGCTCCCGAGATTCCGCCCACGTTGTCCGCAATCAGCCGCACCACATCCAGCGCCTCGTACTTGATGTAGTCGGCAAAGTCCGCAATCGAATAAATAAACTCGCCCACATGGATCGGCAGGTTCAGCGCCGCGCACAGCTCGATCAGCCCCTCCTGGTCCGTCGTGCGCATCGGGTCTTCGAACCACGCATAGTTCAGATCGTCCAGCAGCCGCCCAACCGTCATCGCCTCATAGCCGGTTGTACCGCTGCACCGGATCGTGCATCAGCACAAACTCGTCGCCCACCGCCTTGCGCACCTCGCGGATCTCCTCCATGTGCCCGATGTAGGTCGGGATCGCCGGCCCGGTCGCATGCTGCCCATTGCCGGGATGGATCTTGTACGCCTTGAATCCCATGCGCCTTCGCCTTCAGTCACATCCGGCACATAGTCCTCAATCGCCGGCAGGTGCTGCGAACTCGCATACGCCATCATGCGGTCCTTGGTCGGCGTGCCGCCCGACAAGAATCTTGTAGATCGGCTTGTTCACCGCCTTGCCCAGAATGTCCCACAGGCACACGTCCGCCGCCGCCGTGTAGTAGTTCGGCCACGTGCCGCCGCCGCGCGTCGATCAGCCCCGAGCCCTGGATCGCCGCGCCCTCAAACGCCGAGTGCGTCCCCACGCCGCCCACCGCGCCAAATCCCGGCGCGCCGCACGCTCCTGCGCCTCGTCCACCGCCACCACCGGCTCCCGGCGGACGCCGCGCGCCGGCTGCCCCGCCGTCGAACCCTCCCGGCGCCTTCATGCCGCTGGTCGAAGTCAGCGTCGGCAGCAGGTCCAT
Source organism: uncultured Acidobacteriaceae bacterium (assembly GCA_963808025.1). Taxonomy (GTDB): domain Bacteria; phylum Acidobacteriota; class Terriglobia; order Terriglobales; family Acidobacteriaceae; genus Edaphobacter. The sequence goes on from CAWEEI010000004.1 coordinate 289,440, forward strand.
GATGTTCTTGCCCACCAGCGCCGTCTTCGCCCAGTCCAGCCAGCCCGGCGTCGCATTGCGGTCGCCGATGGTGTAGTTGCCCTCAATCCCGCTGTTGGTCACGACCGAGAGCAGCTCGCCCGTCTCCGGGCTGTTCAGCTTATGCATCTTGCTGATGTCGGTGACATAGACCTTCACCTCTTTGATCGTCAGGTCGGGCAGGTCCGCCGGCTTCACGTCCACCGACTGCGCGGCCGCCGCAATGGGATTCGCGACGCGGCGGCAAGCCCGCTCGCGGCAAATCCAGCTGAAGCCACCAAGAAAACTGCGCGTCGCGACAGATTCTCTTTCACTGTTCTTCTCCTCTTCCTTCTCATCGAATCTAATTCTAACATGCTCACTTCCGTCAGCCGCGCGCATCCGGCAGCGCGAACGACAGAATATTCGGCCCCGAAGCAATCGCCACATACTGCTTGCCATCCACCTCGTAGGTCATCGGAGACGCCTTCATCGCGTGGTTGGTCTCGAAGTGCCACAGATACTTGCCCGTCTGCGCATCCACCGCGGCGAACCCTCCGCTGCTCTCGCCGAAGAACACCAGCCCGCCGGCGGTCGAAAGCACGCCCGAATAGTTCGACTGCACCGGCCCGGGCAGGTCGATCTGCCAGACCACTTTACCCGTTTCGATATTGAATGCGCGAAGAATCTTTTGCGCCGGATGCGCCGGGTCGCAGATACCGCCCATACCCGCCGTCCTCCGCCTTGCGATAGACCGTGCAGTCCTCCACCGTCATCACGTAGTACAGGCTGCGTCGCCGGACTGTACGCCGTCGAATACCAGTTCGTCGCGCCGCGCACCGCCGGGCAGCCCACACGTCCCTCCAGCGCTCGTCTCATTCGCCGGCAGCAGCTCCGGCCGCCACGTCTTCGGGTCGATCCCGCTCGCCCAGTTCAGCGTGTCCACCATCTTGCGTCGCCATCAGCGGCTTGCCGGTCGTCCGGTCCAGCACATACAGGAACCCATTGCGATTGGCGTGCAGCAGCAGCTTGCGCTCCTGCCCCTTCCACTTCGCATCCACCAGCACCACCGGCTGGTTCGCGTCCCAGTCGTGCAGATCGTGCGGCGTGTACTGGAAGTACCACAGCAGCTTGCCCGTCTTCGCGTCCAGCGCCAGATCGCTGTTGGTGTAGAGGTTGTCGCCCGCGCGCTCATCGCCATCCGTATCCGGATGCGGGTTGCCGATCGGCCAGTAGACGATCTTCGCCGTCCGCGCTCGCGCTGCCCGTCGTCCAGGTCGCGCCGCCGCCCAGCGCCAGCGCCGAGCCCTTCCACGTGTCCGCGATCGGCCCGGTGTCCTCGGGCTTCGGGATGGTCATGAACTTCCAGGCCTGTCTCGCCCGTCTCCGCCTTGTACGCCGCAACGAATCCGCGAATCCCGTTGTCTCCGCCGCTTACGCCCGTCACCACCAGGTCGCCCACCACCAGCGGTGCGGCCGTCCCGCCAAATTGCCCCGGCGCGCCCTCCGGAGTGTCCACGTCCCACAGCAGACGCGCCCGTCAGCCGGTTCAGCGCAATCAGGTGGGCATTGTCCGTCAGATAGAACACCCGGTCGCCCAGCACCGCCGCACCGCGGTTCACCCCGATCGCCGCGTCGCCGGAGATCGTCGATCCCACGCTCTTCGGCCGCTCATAGTGCCAGATCGCCCGCCCTGTCTTCGCGCTGATCGCGTCCACCTGGTTGTTGCCCGTCACATACATCACGCCATCCGCGACCACCGGCGTCGTCTCCAGCCCAACGTACGCGTTCGTATAAGTGAACTTCGCCTCCAGCCGCGCCACGTTCCCCACGTTGATCTGGTCCAGCGCGCTGTTCCTGTTCCCGCTCAGCACCCCGTTGTAGTTCGGCCAGTCGCCCTTCGGCGGATGCACCACCTTCGCAATCGCCGCATCCGGCGTCGCCGGCACCGCCGCCGTCAGCTGCCCCACAACCGCCGCGCCGGTCAGCGTGCTCAGATACGCCACCACATTCTTGCGTTCCTCCGCCGTCCCTTGAAACGGCGGCATCGCGGCCGTCGCCTGCGGCGCCACCTTCCTGTACTCGCTGTCCAGCAGCGGATGCAGCGTTCCGTCCATCGTCTGCAGCACCAGATCATGGCTGCCCTGAGCCCGCAGAAATCCCGTCAGCGTCTTCCCGCTCTTCAGCGTCACAGTCGCCGTCGTATAGCCCACCGGAATGCTTGCGGCCGGGTCTGTCAGTGCCCGCTGCATGTCCGGCAGCCGCAGCCTACGCGCCACCGCCGAAAGGTCAGGCCCGATCGAGCCGCCCTGTCCATGCACCATATGGCACAGGCTGCATGCGCCGCTGCCAAAAAAAATTCCCTCGCCCGCCTTCGCATCTCCCGCCACCGGCGTCGCCGAAGCCGTCGAGTTGATCCCGCGGATAAATCCCGTCAGCACCACCAACTGCTCCGAAGGCACCGGAAACCCCGGCATCTTTCCCTTGCCCTTCAAGATGATGGTCTGCAGGTCCGCGTCGGACAGTGTCTTGAAGTGGTCGGGATTCACCAGCGACGGCGCGCGGTCCGTCCCCCGCGCATCGTTCCCATGGCACAGCGAGCAGGTCTGTGCGAACGCCCGCGGCGCCTCACCAGGCCCCTGACCTTGTCCCTGACCTTGGCCTTGCCACTGTCCCATCGGCATCGCGTCCATCCGCGCCTGCGGCTGTGCCCCGGCCTGCGCCGGTGCGGGAGCCGCACTCCCCGGCGGGTTGATCGCCCGCAGATACTTCGTCACCGTCACCACGTCCGCCGCGGGCAGCGGAAACGGCGGCATCTTCCCCTTGCCCTTCTTGATCATGGTCGCAATGTCGTCGTCCGACATCGCCTGCACGTGCGCCGAGTTCGCCAGCCCCGGCGCAATCGCCGTCCCCTTCGCGTCCCGCCCATGGCACAGCGCGCAGCCATTCAAAAACGGCGCTGGGGGAGTCGCCGCCGCCGCGCGGCCGCCGGCGCGGCCCCCGGCTCCTCATCCTTGTAAGCGCCTTGTGCCCGCGCACCCGGCGCAGCCGCTCCCAGCAACAGCACCGCCAGCAGCCCCGCCCCCACCCCAAACCCGGAGACCGAACTTAGAAATCCTGAAATTGCAGCAAGCCGGAGAACCTTACCTTGGTGCAGACGGAGACTGGATCGCATACGGTAGGAATGCCTTTCAGAAGGAGGATGTGGACTGGGACGAAGTATAAACAAACTCGCCACAGGTGAGACGTTCGCCGGATTCAAAGAGACTCCCAGTCTGTTGGGCCCACGCAAAACAGCCGTGACGGCGCAGATGCGTTCCCAGACTCGGCGACAGCACCCGGCGGAGACGGCGCTAACCCCGCAGATACGGCCCCAGATACGCGTGCAGCGCATCCACCACGACCTTCTTGTCCGCCGCCGTCATCGGTCCGCCCGCGGCCCTGCCGCCGCCGCCGCCTGCGCCGCCGCCCGTTCCCATCCCCGGCGTCGCTCGCGACTTGGTGTCCTCCTTGAAGATCCCCCGCGCCACCATCACATACTGGTCCGCGTCCGTGATCGTCGAAAAGGCCTGAATGCGCGCAAACATGTCGTACGACTCGCGCGGCTTGCCCGCCTGCCACAGCTCCCACGCCTGCTGGAACAGGTCCGCCATCCCCACCGTCGGGCAGAACCCCGTAAACCCAAGCTGCATCTCCTCAATCATCGAGCGCACGCCCTTGCCCGCAAACACCGCCAGCTTGCCATCGGTCTTCGCCCGCAGCTCCGTCACCCGCTTCAGCGGATCGCCCGCCTCGTCCTTCACCACCTTCACCGTCGGGATCGTCTTGAACATCTCCACCACAGAGTCCACCGACATGTCGCCAATCGTCTGGATAAACAGCGGCAGGTCCGTCGCCGCGCCGATGGCCTTGTAGTAGGCCAGGATCGCCGCCTGGTCCCCATCCGGCGGCAGCGAGCAGATCGCATCCGCCCCCGTCTTCGCCGCATGCTTCGCGTACGCGACCGCCCCGTCCAGATCGTTCCCCTTCGTCTGTACGCCGATCACCACCGCCGTCTTGCCGCCCTTGCCCGCCGCCACCATCGCCTCCGCGCCGCTCATCCGCTCCGCTCGACGTCAGCGTCGACCATCCGCTCGCAATCTGCGGCCAGATCAGCCCCGGGACCCCGCCCTTGTTGCAGAACTTCACCTCATTGCCAGGCAATCCAGGTCCAGCTTGTCGTCCTGCGTAAACGGCGACGACGCAATCGGGTACAGCCCGTTGAAGACCTTGCCCTCGCCTGCCTTCGCGGCAGCCGCCACGCCATACTTCGAGAACGCCGCTCCCGCCGCTACCGAACCAATCGTCTTCAGCAGCGTCCTGCGGTCCACATTGGACGTATATAGAGTCATCATCTTTCTCCTGTCTTTGGGTGCGTTCCTTGATACATCCGCCAACTTTCCAATGTCAAGGCAGGATCGCACCCGCAACGCATTCGCGGGGTATAATCCGCGAGGTCGCCGGAGGCGCCAATCATCGTATGAACATCCGACTCGCATCCCTGATCACAGCTTTGGCTCTTGCCGCGACCGCGCCAAACAATCTCCTCGCCGCGCCACCCGCACACCCCACCATCAAGATCGCCACCGGCAGCGGCCTCACCACCCTGCCCGCGCCCAAAGCCCCATTCTTCGATATCACCGCCTACGGCGCCGCGCCCAACGCCCCCGCGCTCAAGAACCAGGCCGCCATCAACGCCGCCATCGACGCAGCAGCCGCCGCCGGCGGAGGCACCGTCGTCATCCCCGCCGGCGCCTTCAAGACCTACTCCGTCCGCCTCAAATCCAACGTCGGCCTGCACCTCGCCACCAAAGACTCCATCCTCCGCGCCGCCGTCCCCGGCACCGGCCCCAATCAGGACGGCGGCTTCTACGACGCGCCGGAGAACAACCCCTTCATCGGCATTCAGGACCCCGGCCACTCCCACTGGGCCGACAGCCTCATCTACGGCATCGGCGTCCACAACGTCATGATCTCCGGCCCCGGCCTCATCGACGGCAGCAACCCCGGGCCCAACGGCACGGTCATCGACGTCCTCATCGGAGGCGACCCCCGCGAGCAGGCGACCCGCGACGCCGTCGGCGTGCCCGGTCCCGGCAACAAAGCCATCGGCCTCGAAAACTGCACCAACATCATCTTCCGCGACTTCCGCCTCAAGAACGGCGGCCACTTCGCCGTGCTTGGCACCGCCATCGACCACTGGACCATCGACAACGTTATCTTCGACACTGACCGCGATGCCCTCGATATCGATACCTCGCAGAACATGACCATCCGTAACTCCGTCTTCAATTCCCTCAATGATGACGCCCTCGTCATGAAAGGTTCCTTCGGCGCAGGAAAATTCCTAACTTCAAAAAATATATTGATCGAAAATGACACCGTCAGTGGCTATGACCCCGGCTCTGTCCTCGACAAGACCTATTCCACCGGCCGCCTCGCCGCCAACGACCGCGACGGCCCCACCGGCCGCGTCAAGTTCGGCACCGAAGGCACCAGCGGCCTCGACACCGTCACCGTCCGCCACGTCACCTTCGACCACTCCCGCGGCTTCTGCCTCGAATCCGTAGACGGCGCCACGCTCCAGAACATCCTCTTCACCGATGTCCACATGAAGCACATCAGCAGCTCGCCCATCTTCCTCGTCATCGGCGACCGCGGCCGCGCCCCCGTTACCGGCAACACTACCTCCAACGCCGCCAACGCCACCCGCGACGTTCGCCTCACCGACTCCGGCTGGGTCTTGCCCAATGTCCCCGCCATCTACGGCAGCTACCCGCCCACACGCTACATTCCCGCGTACGACAAATCCACGCAGGTCACCATCGGCGGCGCGGCGCGCGGCTTCACCATCGTCAACCAAACCGCGCCCACCCGCCTCAACCCATCCTCCATCCACCCTGACGACCCCCTCTTCGCCAACGCCGTCCACGTCCCCTTCGCGCAGGTCCGCAACATTGTTATCTCGAACGTCACCGTCGAGGACGCCGACCCGCGCTACCCCATCCTCCTCAGTGGCCTCGTCGGCCACCCCATCGAAAACGTCAGCATATCCAACGTCACCGTTGAGTATCGCGGCGGCCTCACCATGGACGACGCCATCGAACAGCGCCAGCTCGCCGCACCCTACACCTTCACTGCCTACCAGGCTGCTCCCGTCACGCAGTCGCTGACCTGGCTCGCCAACACCTTCTTCGCCAAGAACGAAGCCCTGCTCCCGCGCATTAGCTGGGATTCCAAGGCGAACTCCGGGGCCGGAGCGTGGAAGCCCGACCCCTACAATATCCCGGAAATGCCCCGCGAATATCCTGAGCCCAGCATCTTCGGTATCCTTCCTGCCTACGGCCTCTACGCCCGCCACGTTGCCGGACTTACTCTCACCGGAGTAACTCTCAAGTACAAGGTTGAGGACAAACGCCCCGCCGTAGTCCTCGACGACGTAAAGAACGCCAACTTCGCAAAGCTCTCCGTCACCACCGCCCCAGAAACTCCCGCGATCATTAAAGTAATAAATACAAAAAAGCGTCCATCCGAACTCGAATTCATCCCCAACACTCCCTACCAGATCGACCGGAGTTACTAATCTGGTCGTCTCACCCACCCTCCGGACCGAGACCGTCACCATCGACCGCCCCTCCCCCGGCACCCCACCCGACTCCCTCTATACCTACCCCACCGCGCCCACCGCCGCCCACCCCTACAGCTACGCCGTACCCGACGACAAATACCCGCTCCCCCAAACCGTTTTCCCCGCGGTCTTCGACTACATCGCCCCGCAAACCATCCCCGCCGGCCAGCCCCTCCAACTCACCGTAACCGCGCGCACTCCTGCCCCCAACGCAACCTTCACCTACTCCGCCGCCAACCTTCCCCCCGGCGCAACCTTCGATCCCGCCACCCACACCCTCACCTGGACGCCCAAGCCCACCCAGCTCGGCCCCCACACCCTCCACTTCACCGTCGACAACGGCGCAATCCCGGAGACCACCACCGTCACCATTACCGTCGCCGCAGCCGCAAAACCCTGATCCGCAGCTAAGTCACCGGCCCCGGATTAAACAACGCAATCTCGTTGTGCAGACCCCACCGGTCCGCCCACGTCTGCTTGCGCCCACTCGCCACATCCAGAATCATCTGGAACAGCTGCGTCCCCACCTGCTCAATCGTCGCCTCGCCCGTCGCAATCGTCCCCGCATCCAGATCGATCAAGTCCGCGCCACCGCTCCGCCAGCGCCGTCCGCGACGCACACCTTGATCACCGGCGCCATCGCCAGCCCATACGGCGTCCCGCGCCCCGTCGTGAACACATGCATATTCATCCCCGCCGCCAGCTGCAGCGTCCCGCAGATAAAATCGCTCGCCGGCGTCGCCGCAAACACCAGCCCCTTCTTCGTCACCCGCTCGCCCGGCCCAAACACGCCCGCAATCGCGCTCGTCCCCGCCTTCGCAATCGACCCCAGCGCCTTCTCCACAATATTCGTCAGCCCGCCGCGCTTGTTCCCCGGGCTCGGATTCGCGCTGCGGTCCACGCCCCCGCGCTCCAGGTACGCGTCGTACCATGCCATCTCGCGAATCAGCTCGCGCGCCACCTCCTCATTCGCCGCCCGCGCCGTCAGCAGATGGATCGCGTCCCGCACCTCCGTCACCTCGGAGAACATCACCGTCGCCCCCGCGCGCACCAGCAGGTCCGACGCATACCCCACCGCCGGATTCGCCGTCACGCCGGAGAACGCATCGCTGCCGCCGCACTGCAACCCCACCACCAGGTCCGCCGCCGGCCGCGTCATGCGCCGCCGCCGGTTCAGCTGCTCCAGCCGCCTCTCCGCCATCTCCATAATCGCCGCCACAATATCGCCAAAGCTGTGGTGCTCCTCGTCCTGCATCCGCACAATGTAAGGAACCTCGACCCAGAATCGGCAGCGTGCTCGAAGGCAGCAGCCGCACCGGCTGCAGCTTCTCGCACCCCAGGCTCACCACCATCGGCGCTCCGCCCAGGTTCGGATTCAGACTCAGATTCCGCAGCGTCCGCATCGGAATCTCCGCATCCGGCGCATCGATCGCCACCCCGCATCCATAGTTGTGCGTCAGCGCAATCACATCGTCCACATTCGGATACCGCGGCAGCACCTCCGCCTTGATCCGCTTCACCGCATAGTCCACCGTCGCCGCAACGCACTGCACCGTGGTCGTGATGCCCAGAATGTTCTTCGTCCCCACCGAGCCGTCGTCGTTCACAAACCCCTCGAAGGTGTACCCCTCCAGCGGTGGCAGTCGCCGTTGGCACCGCCGTCGCCAGCGGCAGATCGTCCAGCGACGGAGCCACCGGCATCCGCATCCGGTCCTCATGCACCCAGCTCCCTCGCGGAATCGCCCGCTCCGCATATCCGATCACCGAGCCATAGCGCACAATCGGCTCGCCCGCCGCAATGTCCACCAGCGCAACCTTGTGCGCCTCCGGCACGTCCTCCACCAGCGTCAGCCCGATCGTCGAACCGCGTCCCCGCGCGCAGCCCGCCCTCGTTCACGATGATCGCCACCGTGTCCCGCGCGTCCACCTGCACATACAACGGCCGCAATTTCACCTCAGTCGCCATGTCCGACCCTCACGCCTGCTCCAACTTCCCCTCAACCAATCGCCAAACTCCAGCGGGTTCCCATCCTGTAACGCCTCCGGCAGCAACTCCTCCGGGAAATCCTGGTAGCACACCGGCCGCAGCCATCGCTCAATCGCCATCGCGCCCACCGATGTCACCGCGGCTGTCCGAAGTCGCCGGCTGACGGCCCGCCATGCACCATCGCATAGCGCCACCTCAACCCCCGTCGGAAATCCATTCACCAGCACCCGCCCCGCCTTGCGCTCCAGCACCGGCAGCAGCGTCCGCGCTAGCGCCCCATCCTCCTCCTCCAGATGCATCGTCGCCGTCAGTTGCCCATTCAAAGTGCTTCGCCACCGCCACCATCTCATCCGCATCGCCGCACTCAATCAGCAGCGCCGCCGGCCCAAACACCTCTTCCAGCAACTGCGGCGTCGCCAGAAAATGCTGCGCCCGTCGTCGCAAACAGCATCGCCTGTCCCGCAGTCGCACCCGCCTCGCCGCCGCGCCGCCCTTCGGTCAACGACGCGCACCTCGGCATCCTGCTCCCACTGCTCCGCCCCATGGCAATACGCTCGATGAATCCCCGCATTCAGCATCGTCGTCGCCGCCTTCGCCTCAATCGCCGCCTGCGCCGCACGCGCGAAACGCTCAAAGTCCTCGCCCGCGACCCCGATCACAATCCCCGGCTTCGTGCAGAACTGCCCCACGCCCAGCGTCACCGAATCAATCAGCCCCTGCGCGATCGTCTCCGCCCGCTCCGCCAGCGCACCCGGCAGCAGGAACACCGGATTGATGCTGCTCATCTCCGCGTACACCGGGATCGGCACCGTCGCGCCCCGCAGCCAGCGCCACCAGCGCCCGCCCGCCTCGCCGCGACCCAGTAAACCCAACCGCCCTGGATCGCCGGATGCAGCACCAGCGCCTCACCCACCGCATTGCCCTCGCCCAGCACCAGCGAGAAGACGCCCTCCGGCAGCCCGCAATCCTTCACCGCCTTCTGGATCACCCGCCCCACCAGCTCCGACGTCCCCAGATGCGACGGATGCGACTTCGCCACCACCGGACAACCCGCCGCCAGCGCCGAAGCCGTATCGCCGCCCGCCACCGAAAACGCCAGCGGAAAATTGCTCGCCCCAAACACCGCCACCGGCCCCAGCGGAATCTTCTGCGCCCGCAGATCGGCGCGCGGCAGCGGCTTGCGCTCCGGCAGCGCGCGGTCGATCGTCGCATCCAGCCATCGCCCCTCGCGCGCCAGCGCCGCAAACATCCGCAGCTGCCCCACCGTCCGCCCACGCTCGCCCTCCACCCGCCCGCGCGGCAGCCCCGACTCCGCTCATCACCCGCTCCACCAGCACATCGCCCAGGTCCAGAATCCCCTGCGCAATCGCCTCCAGAAACTTCGCCCGCTCCTCCAGACTCACCGCGCGATACGCATCGAACGCCGCCTCCGCCAGCTCACACGCCGCTGCCACATCCTCCGCCGACCCGCCGCCAAACACCGGCTCCATCTCCTCGCCCGTCGCCGGATTCACCGCGCGCATCGTCGCCCACCGTACCGCGCACCGCCCGCCCGCCAATCAGCATCTCGCCCGTCAACTGCATCGCACCATCCTCACTCAACTGCACCACACCGAACCATACCGCACCAATCTACCGCACAAGGCAAGGCCGCTTCGCATCGAACCTCCAGCCCGGCACCAGAAACTGCATCGCCAGCGCATCGTCCCGCGCGCCCAGTCCCTTCCGTATTGTAGAGCGCATGCGCCCGCTCCACCTGCTCCATGTCAATCTCCACGCCCAGCCCCGGCGCATCCGGCACCGCAATCCGCCCATCCACAATCCGCAGCGGCTCCTTCGTCAGCCGCTGGCCATCCTGCCATATCCAGTGCGTATCGATCGCCGTCACCTTCCCCACCGCCGCCGCCGCCACATGCGTCATCATCGCCAGCGAGATATCGAAGTGGTTGTTCGAGTGCGACCCCCACGTCAGCCCCCGCTCCCGGCAGACCTCCGACACCCGCACCGACCCCTGCATCGTCCAGAAGTGCGGATCGGCCAGCGGAATGTCCACCGCCTCCATCCGCACCGCCTCCTCCAACTCCGCCCAGTCCGTCGCAATCATGTTCGTCGCCGTCGCCAGCCCCGTCGCCCGCCGGAACGCCGCCATCGCCTCGCACCCCGACCTCCCCGGCTCCGCGCCGCACGGGTCCTCCGCATACGCCAGCACACCGCCCTTCCCCGCGCACAACCGCACCGCCTCCTCCAGCGACCACGCGCCATTCGGGTCCACCGTGATCCGCGCCTCCGGAAACCGAGCTTTGCAGCGCTGCACGCGACCTCCATCTCGCGCTCGCCCGCCAGCACTCCACCCTTCAGCTTGAAGTCGCGAAACCCATACCGCGCCTCCGCCGCCTCCGCCAGCCGCAGCACCGCCTCGCAATCCAGCGCCTCCTCATCCCGCAGCCGCAACCACGCATCGCCATCGTCCGCTCCCACTGCGATACGCCAGCGAAGTCTTCCTCCTGTCCCCCACAAAAAACAGATACCCCAGCACCTCCACACTCGTCCGCTGCTGCCCCTCACCAAGCAGCGCTGCTACCGGCACGCCCAACGACTGCCCCAGCAAATCCAGCATCGCCGCCTCAATCGCCGTCATCGCATGGATCGTCGTCCGCTGATCGAACGTCTGCACCCCGCGTCCACCGCGGTCCAGCTCCGCAAACCGCACCCGCACCGCCTCCACCACCGCCTCGCACGCGCCCACCCGCGCCCCCACCACCAGCTCCTTCGCGTCCTCCAGCACCCGCCGAATCTTCTCGCCCCCCGGCGCCTCCCCCACACCCGTATGCCCCGCGCTGTCCGTCAGCAGCACCACATTCCGCGTGAAGAACGGCCCATGCGCCCCACTCAGATTCAGCAGCATCGAGTCCCGCCCCGCCACCGGAACCACCCGCATCCCCGTAACCGCCGGCCCATCCTCACGCGCCTCGCTCAAGTTCACACCACACCCCACGCAACCAACCTACGTCGCCATCCGCCCCACCGGCGGCAACTCCAGCCGCTTGATATCCCCCACGATCACCACATAGCTGAAGATCGCCAGCAGCGCCGCCGCTCCCACAAACACCAGCGCATCGTTAAACGACCCCGTCCTCTTCACCAGATACCCAATCACAATCGGCGTCGTAATCCCCGAGATATTTCCCAGCAGGTTGAACAGCCCGCCATTCAGCCCGATCAGCTCCTTCGGCGAGGTGTCCGCAATCACCGCCCATCCCAGCGCGCCAAATCCCTTGCCGAAAAACGCCATCGACATCAGCACCATCACCACCGCCTGCGTGTTGGTGTAGTTGCAGCCGATCATCGTCACCGAGAGCAGCATCCCCGCCACAATCGGCGCCTTGCGCGCAAACGTCAGCGACGCGCCGCGGCGCAGCAACTCATCGGAGCACACCCCGCCCAGCACCCCTCCAATCGAGCCGAACAGCGCCGGCAGCGCCGCCGCAATCCCGCCCTTCAAGATCGACATATGCCGCGCCTGCACCAGATAAATCGGAAACCACGTCAGAAAAAAATACGTCAGCGTCGTAATGCACATCTGCCCCAGATAGATCCCCACCAGCATCCGCTGGCCCAGCAACTGCTTCACGCCCGCCCAGCGTCAGCGGGTTGCTCCGCGATTTCCCGCCCGCCGCGCGGTCCACATTCACCAGCCCGCCGCCGCGCTCGATCGTCTCAACCTCCGCCCTGCGAGATCATCGGATGCTCGTCCACGTTATAGACCAGCTTCCACCACGCAAACGCCAGCAACGCCGCCGAACGCCCCCATAAACCAGAAGCAGCTGCGCCATCCATAGTGCGTGCGTCAGCCATCCAAACAGCGGCGCAAACGCCACCAGCGCAAAGTACTGCGACGCATTGAAGATCGCCGACGCCCCTCCCCGCTCCGCCGTCGGAAACCACGCCGCCACAATCCGCCCGTTGCCCGGGAAACACCGGCGTCTGCGCCAGCCCCGAGAGCAGCCGCAGCCCGAAGATCACGCTGAACGCCCGCGCCGCGCCCAGATGCCCGCGTGAACCCAATCAGAAACGCGCACAGCGACCACGCCACAATGCTGATGCCATACACCCGCTTCGACCCAAACCGGTCCAGCAGCCCGCCCGACGGCAGTTGCCCCAGCACATACGCCCAGCCAAATCCCGAGAGCAGCCAGCCCAGCTTCACCGGATCCAGCGCCAGCTCCTTCTGCATCGCCGTGCCCGCAATCGACAGCGCCACCCGGTCGCCATAGCTGAAGCAGCTCGCGATGAACAGCATCGCCACAATCAGATAGCGTATGTGCGTCGTCCTGCCCTCGCCCATCGGTCCCGCTGATCTCTGCAACGTCACGCCCGCCCCGCAATCAGCTTCTTCAGCGCATCCATCTCGCCCGCATCCAGGTCCGTCAGCGGCGTCCGCACCGGCCCCGCCGGCCGCCCCACCGCGCGCATCCCCGCCTTCACAATCGACACCGCATACCCCTTATGCCGGTTGCGTATATCGATATACGGCAGCACAAACTCGCGCAGCTCCTTGTACACCTCCGCATGGTCGCGCCGCCGCACCGCCGCATAAAAGTCTCTGCGCAAACTTCGGCAGAAAATTGAAGATCGCCGACGAATACGTCGTCACCCCCATCTCCAGATACGGCAGCGCAAACGTCTCCGCCGTCGGCAGCCCGCCGACATACGTCAGCCGGTCGCCCAGCCGCGCATAGATCCGCGTCATCAACTCAATGTCGCCATACCCATCCTTGAAGCCCACCAGGTTCGCGCACCGCGCGCACAACTTCTCCAGCACACACGTCGTTCATGATCGCATTGTCGCGGTTGTAGAAGATCACGCCCAGCTTCGTCGCCGCGCACACCGCCTCCACATGCGCCGCCAGCCCCGCCGGGTCCGCGTTCACCAGATACGGCGGCAGCAGCAGCAACCCATCCGCGCCCGCCTTCTCCGCCGCCCGCGCAAACTGCTTCGCCATCGCCGTGCCATACCCGCACCCCGCCACCACCGGCACGCGGCCCGCTGTCTGCTCCACCGCCGCCCGCACCACCGCCGCAAACTCCTCCAGCGTCAGCGAAAAAAACTCGCCCGTCCCGCCCGCCGCAAACAGTCCCGCCGGCTTATGCTCCAGCAGCCACTCCAGATGCCCGCGATACGCCGCCTCATCGAACGCATACGCCTCCGTAAAATGCGTCACCGGAAACGACAGCAGTCCCGCCCCAATCTTCTTCGCAAACTCCTCCGGCAACATCGCGCTCATATCCTTCCTTCAATCCATCGAGATCAGGGCATCTGGTGCCCGGAGGGGGACTTGAACCCCCACGACCGTGTTAAGGTCTGCGGATTTTAAGTCCGCTGTGTCTGCCAATTTCACCATCCGGGCTTGAGCCTTGCCTTCCACATCCTATCCCAAGGCTCAATCGCCGGGCCGCGCCATCCCCACCCCAGCCCCCGCACTACTTCACCGGATACAGCGCCCGATACATCTCCCGGTTGCGCAGGATCGCCTGCACGTAGTCGCGCGTCTCGGTGTACGGAATCGACTCGACAAACTCCGCCACATCTTTGTAGTCGTTGCTTGCCAGCCACTGCCGCACCGGCGTGTCGCCCGCGTTGTAGGCCGCCAGCGCGTACTCCACCTGGCCGCCGAAGCGATCCAGCACCTGCTTCAGGTTCGCCGTCCCCAGCTCCAGATTCACCGACGGATCCAGCAGCTGGCCCGCGCTGAACTGCTTGATCCCGTGCTTCTTCGCCTCGGACTTCCCCACCGACGGCAGCAGCTGCATCAGCCCGTAGGCGTTCGCGGGGCTCACCGCCCCGGCGTTGAACTCCGACTCCTGCCGGATCAGCGACGCCACAAGATATGGGTCCAGCCCGTTGCTTCCCGAGTCCGCCACCAGCTCCGTCCAGTAAGGCTGCGGAAACAGCAGATGCCAGTAGACCGTCGGCACCTCGTCCATCGGCTGCGTAAAGAACGAGATGCCGCTGTGCTTCATCGACTGCAGCGCGCGCGTGTACTCGCCATACGACGCGTAGATCTCCGCCTGCGCCAGCGCGCCCCACTCGTCCGACGTCGGACTCGCCTGGATCTCCGGCGCGATGTACTCGTTCAGCGCGGCATTCGCCAGCAGCCGCGCCTTGATCAGATGCATATCGTTCTCCGGCAGCTCGCCGGTCAGCTCCGGCGCCGGGGCCTTGCTGCGCCGCATTCAGCGCCGCAGCGGGCGCAACCGCCGGCTGCGTGCCCAGCACCGCAAGCCGCTGCCGCGCAAGGATCGCGTAGTAGAAGTCCGGATAGATCTCCGTCAGCCTGCGGTAGTAGTTCACCGCCTGCCCGAAGTTATGCTCCTCCTCTTCGTAGATACGTCCCGCGCCAGTAGAGCGCGCCCGGCACCTCGATCCCGCCCGGCGTAGCGCACAATCTGCTCATCCATCAGCCGCGCCGCTTCGGGGTAGTTGCGCGTGCGGTAGTTCATCCACGCCGCGCGCCAGTGCGCCGAAGGCGCATACAGGCTGTTGCGGAAACAACTCCACCAGCTTGGCGTAGTGATAGATCGCCTGCCCCGCATCGTTCTTCAGCAGGTACATGTTGCCGCCCGAGTAGAGCGCCTCCTCCAGCCAGCGGCTGGCCGGAAAGCGCTGCGATCATCTGCGCGATCAGCGCGTCATGCCCCGCGCTGGTCGTCTTCGCTGCGCGAGAGCTCCGCCAGCATATACAGCTTCAGCGCCGCGCTGTCGTCGCTGGTCTCCGGCAGCTTCTCAACCTCGCGCCGGCTCACATGCTTCAGCTTGAAGTCGCAGACCGCCGCGTAGATCGTCAGCGCGTCGCGGTCCGCCGCGCTCAGCTGCGGATTGTTCCTGCCGATCGCGCTGTACTCCGCGCTCGCCTCGCTGTAGCGCTTCGCGTTGAACAGCGCATCGGCGTGCAACTTCCGCTCCGCCGCGCTCAGCGGTGTTCCCATCGCCTGCAACTGCATCGCCGACTCGCTGGCCTCTGCAGTCAGCGGCTGCGTGGAATAAATGTTGCGATAGATCGGCGCCGCATGGCCCACGTCTCCGGCCACTTGGTACGCGCGCCCCAGCGTGTAACGGAAGTCCGCGCTGGCTCGCCTCGGGCGTATTGGCCAGCGGCTCCAGCACACGCAACGCGCCCTGCGCATCCCGCTGCTGCAGATGCGCGTTCGCCAGCATCACCGGCGCGGTCGTCGCAAAGATGCTGTCCGGATACCGCTCCGCAAAGTGGTCAAGCAGCCCGTACGCATCCGCCGCGTGGCCCGCCTGCACTGCCGCCTGCGCGTCCAGATAGTCTGCATAATCGTCCAGCGCATCGCCCGCCTTGTTGGCCTGGTTGAAGCTCGTCGCCGCATCGGCATAACGATGGTCCAGCATGTACGCGTGCCCCAGCGCCAGATACGCCGCCGCCGCGCCCTCGCCGGGATGGCCCTTCGCGTAGTTCAGCACCCCCGCATACGCTGCCACAGACCGCGTCGCCGCAAGCTGCTGCGCCATCGGCCGCAGTTGCGCCGAGGCCATAAACGCGCTGGTCAACTTGATGCTCCGTGCCGTCGGCCTGCCCTTCAACCTGCTCTTTGCCGCACTCGCGCGCGCGCTGATCCGCGAGGAAGTACGCGAAATCGAACGATGGATCGCGCTCGTCTTCTTTCTCGTGCTGGTGGTACCCTTCGCCGCAGGCTTCTTGGTGGACGCCGCCGCTCCCGCCTTGGCCTTCTTTGCCGCCGGCTTCTTTGCAGTTGAATCAGCGCGCGCCGTATCGGCCGCCGCGCCGCCCGCGGCCATCCACACCACCGGCCAAAGCAGCACGCTCAGCAGCGCGATCGTCCGAACTCTCGTCCTCTTCCCCAAACGTCTCGCTCCCAAGGACATTGCCGCCGCTTCATCGGCCCCAAGCGGCCGCGAATCCAGCCCACACTACGACTCTAAGCCGCCCCTGCCGTCCCGTGTGCGCCCCGCGCCGCCGCGAACCACCCCAGACACTCGCGATCGGATACACTCGCAGCCCGAATTGCCCCACGCGCTGTAGCGGATTACACTCGACGTTGACGGGAAAATGCACCTTTCGCCTATGCCAGCCATCCAATCTCCAGTCGCCGAAGAGATCCACCCCGACGTTGCGCTTGTTGCGCGCGCAAAGAAGGGCGACACCGCGGCATTCGAGCAACTGGTACGGCAGTATGAACGTCAGATATTTCGGGTAGCGCAGCACATCACCCAGAACCGCGAGGACGCGGAAGACATCGCGCAGGATGCGTTCCTCAAGGCGTACGAGAAGCTCGACCAGTTCCAGGGCAACTCCAAGTTCTCCACCTGGCTGGTGCGCATCGCAGTCAACGAGAGCCTGATGCGCCTGCGCAAGCGCAAGACCAGCAAGACCGTCTCCATGGACGAGGACGTCCAGACGGAAGACGGCTCCATCCCGCGCGATTTCGCCGAGTGGAGACCCAACCCGGAGCAGCTCTATGGTCAGAACGAACTCGGCGACATCCTCCGCAAGACCATCCAGGGCCTGCCTCCCGGCTTCCGCACCGTCTTCACCCTGCGCGACGTCGAAAACCTCTCGACCGAAGAGACAGCGGAGGCCCTCGGCTTGAGCGTCCCTGCCGTCAAATCGAGATTGCTGCGCGCGCGCCTGCAACTGCGCGAACGCCTCAGCCGCTACTTCAAACAGAAGGGCGAGCCACTACCCAACGGGGGGCCCACACCGTGACCTGCACCGACTTCCTCGCTCAACTCACCGACTACTTCGACGGCCAGGTCGACCCCGAACTCCTCGCCGAAGTCCAGGCCCACATCTGCGAGTGCCACCACTGCGAGGTCGTCCTCGACACCACCCGCCAGACCATCGCCATCTACCGCGAGCACGAGATCTACGAGTTCCCCACCGAACTCCGCGAGCGCCTGCACACCGCCATCATGGCCAAGTGCCGGCCCGCCTCCCGCTGACCACACCCGGCTGAAGTCTGATCGCTGGCAGCTGAAAGCTGACATCGAAAACTGGAATAGCTTTGGCTTTTGCATGATGCGAGATAAAAACAATTACTGTGGCGGCTTCGCACCTCGAAGAAGGCGGTTCATCGGTTCAGAAAAGAAGCGTGCTGCGATCTAGCCAAGCGGTGCGGTCAGCAGCAGTATCCCCAGGATCCATGCAGCCATTTGTGGGAGGCTGAGCTGGTGCGGCGCGAGACCGCCCAGCCTGGAATTCGTGTTTGGGTGAAAATTTCTGAATAACAGAACGCCCCAGACAACGATAAACTCATGCGTTAAATAAATCTCATAGCTGTGTCTTCCATACCAGCGTACCGGGGCCGCAATCCGGCTCGGCGTGCGGGTGTGTCTTCCACTCTGGCGCAGCACGCTGGACAGCATCACAAAGCATGTGGCGAAAGCGAGCAGCGTTCCCAGAAAATCCAGTCTCGTCGGGAGCAACTTCCAAAGCCACGCTGGCCAGCAGGCGATGACCGCAATGATCGTCGCACCCGTCCACTGCAAAAGGATGAGTGAACGGAGATGATTCGCAGGCCGGAACCGGCCCTGCCGTGTCTCAAGATAGCGTGTCAACTGAGCGGTCAGGCACCCCAGGGCAATGCCGTCCATCCCTCCAAGATAGCTTTCGTCCTGCCAGATTCCATTTGTAGTCCAGACGCTACGAGCGAAGGGTCCCATGGCCACCAGCGCAAACAGGACCGCGAGGAAGAGAATCATCCCATGCCGGATGCGCAGAAGCGCAACACACAAGATAGGGAAGAAGAGATAGAACATCTCTTCCACCGACAGGGACCACATCACGTTCCAGTTCGCGGGCAGATAGCCGTGGCGGGCCTCCAGCCAGTTTAGATGGAAGGTGAAAGCCGACAGGACTGCTCGCCACAAAGGGGCTGCCTTCCGCGAAAACTGGAAGCCCTCCGCGTGGACCAGAGCAAGCGTGGTAAGAATCGCAACGACGAGTGCGAGCAAAGGAGCGATTCGAGCGAACCTGATCCGGTAGAAGGTTCGCACTCTCATCGCGGACAGCGAACCGAATCGGCGTAGGGAAGTGAGGGTGATGAGGAAGCCGGAGATAGCGAAGAAGACGGTGACCCCGTTGCCGCCGTTGCGGAACAGGAGGTAGGCGGCCATAGGAGGGAGAGAGGTACGCCGGATGTCGTAACCAGCGAAGAAGAGGCGGAGCCACGTGTGCATCAGGACCACCGCCAGGATGGAGAGTCCTCGCAGAACGTCAATCGTATCGAAACGTTCTGTCGCTGCTTGCAGAACGGGCGCATCAGCTGGCATAGCTGAATGCTAACCTTTCGGCGTCTGGCTGTACTTGAGGTCAAAGAACTCAGCCTGCCGAAGTCTTTCTCCAGCCTGCAAATAAATCCACACGCAGGCACGTGGCCGTGACGCCGCGTACATCTAACGATTGAGCCAGGGCAGAATACTCATAGCCAGACGCTGGTCCAGCTGCACCGGAAACAAGCTCTCTCGAAAGAGGACAAATCCATGACCCCACCTGCCGCAGCCCGCGATGAAGCCTCAGCCAAAGGCGCCGTCGAACTCGACGACAACACCTCGCAGAACTCCCTCGCCGGCCAGCTCGGCCATCGCGACGAGGACGACATGCTCAAGGACAACGACACCGACTTTCCCGAGCCCGACGCCCACGCCGAGATCACCGGCAAGTAGGCCCACCAGCTAGCCCCCTACCAACCTCACCGGCAGCGTGCAATCACCCTCCCAAAGGGTAATATTGTTGCGGCGCGCGCGAGACCCTCCTCAACCTCCCGATCCATCGCCGGCCAGATGAGGTTCCATCCGAATGCATCGTCTTGCCCTCACCCTCCTGCTTGCCCTCACAGCCGCCGCGCAAACGCCCACCCCCGTCGCCATCCACGTCGACCTCGCCCACTCCCTCGGCCCCTACCGCCCCATCGGCACCTTCTTCGGCTACGACGAATCCAACTACACCACCACGCAAGAACGGCCGCCAGCTCCTGCGCGAGATGCACGACCTCGCCCCCACGCCCATCTACGTCCGCGCCCACCACCTCTTCACCTCCGGCGACGGCGTCCCCGCGCTCAAGTGGTCCTCCTCCAACGTCTTCACCCTCGACGCCAGCGGCAAGCCCGTCTACGACTTCACCATCCTCGACCAGATCTTCGACGCCTACCGCGACGCCGGCGTCCGCCCCATGGTCGAGCTCGGCTTCATGCCCAAAGACCTCGCCACCGGCACCATGCCCTACTACCAGCCCTACCCCAACACCGTCAAGGGCTCCGTCCAAAGCCCGCCCAAGGACTACGCCATGTGGGGCGACCTCTGCTACCACTTCACCGCAGCATCTCGTCGAACGCTACGGCCGGGCCGCCGTCGCCACCTGGTACTTCGAGGTCTGGAACGAGCCCGACATCGGCTACTGGCAGGGCACGCCCGCCGACTACTTCAAGCTCTACGACTACTCCGTCGCCGGCGTCCGCAAGGCCCTCCCCACCGCCAAGGTCGGCGGCCCCGCCATCACCGGCCCCGGCTCCTCGCGCGCCACCACCTTCCTGCAAGCCTTCTTCAAACACTGCGCCGAAGAGAAGAGCGCCGCCAACGGCCAACCCATCCCGCTCGACTTCGTCTCCTTCCACCCCAAGGGCAGCCCGCGCGCTGCGTGCGACGGCCACGTCCGCATGGGCATCTCGAACGAACTCAACGTCGCCGCCAACGGCTTCCGCTCTCGTCGCCGCCAACGCCAAGTACCGCAACCTCCCCATCATCCTCTCCGAGGCCGACCCCGAGGGCTGCGCCGCCTGCTCCGCCAAACAGAACCCCGCCAACGCCTACCGCAACGGCCCCATCTACCCCACCTACACCGCCGTCGCCATGAAGGCCCTGCTCGACCTCGCCGCCGAGAACAAGGTCAACCTCGTCGGCATGGTCACCTGGGCCTTCGAGTTCGAAGACAAGCAATACTTCGAGGGCTTCCGCGACCTCGCCACCAACGGCATCGACAAGCCCGTCCTCAACGTCTTCCGCATGGCCGGCCTCCTCTCCGGCGACCGCGTCGCCGCCACCAGCACCGCCTCCATCCCCGCCGAAGACATCGTCAAGCACGGCGTCCACCCCGCACCCGACGCCACCGCGCCCGCAACTCCAGCCTTTGATATCGACGCCATCGCCACCAAATCCACCCACGAAGCCGCCGTCATGCTCTGGAACTACTCCGACGACGACCTCCCCGCACCCTCCTCCCCGGTCACCGTCACCATCGCCGGCATCCCCGCAGGAGTCCACCGCGTCCGCCTCGAACACTTCCGCATCGACGACACCCACTCCAACGCCTACACCGCCTGGCTTTCACTTGGGTCCCCGCAGTCTCCCACTCCAGCTCAATATGCGCAACTCAAAGCCGCCGGCCAGCTCCAATCCCTCACCTCGCCCCAGTGGCTCGACGTCACCGCCGGCTCCATCACCCTCCCCATAGACCTGCCCCGCCAGGCCACCAGCCTCCTCCACCTGGACTGGTAGTTCCTCCTAGTGGGTATGGTAGGCGTTGATTGGTTCTTGCCAGCCCCAATTCTGCTCGGTATTTCGGAGGTTCTGTCCGCGGCGAAGATCATCGGCTGGCATTACTACCGGGACAATCTCAGCAGTCCGGTTCCAGAGGAAAACCTCTAACATTCCAGATATCGCCATTGCCCCGATCCTCGGACAATTGAGCCTTACGATCTCAAAATGTGTGACCCTATATCCTAGGGATCCGCCACCAAGGTCGCGAAAACTCATACTCCGACCTTGGGCTGGGCATCCCGTGCGTCATACGCTGCGCCCGATCCCAAGACCGCTCATCCCATCCATGCCGAAATCCTCCCCGCCCCGCATCCGCCAGAGTCCCCAAGCCCAAGCCTGCTACTCACTGACCTGCTTGCTTTTGCTCCTACTCGCCGCTATCGCAGCCACTGCGCTAGCCCAGACCCTGGCCCGCCCCGGCCTCGCCGGCTCCGGCCTCAACTCCGACCCCTGGTGGACTCATGCCGTCTTCTACCGCACGGGGGACGCGTTCACAACTGGACCCGACGCCGACTTTAAGGCCATCGCAGCACAACTCGATACTTTGCAATCACTTGGCGTCGATGCCCTCATCGTTCCTACCCCGCCCCAGGCATCGCCCGCCAACCCCACCCTCGACGACTTCGACGAACTCGTCCATCAGGCCAGCCGCCGCGACATCCGCATCCTGATCGACCTTCCCGTCGCCGGAGTCACGCACGACCTCGCCTCTGTCGCCCAGTTCTGGCTCAACCACGGTGTCGCCGGCTTCCACGTCGTCACCCCAACGCCAGCCACGCCCCAGGAGCCCCAGGCCATCGTGCAGACCCTGCGAAAAGTCACCAACGCCGCCGTCGGCCAGCGCATCGTCATCTCCGACTTCGAGCCCGGCGAAGGCACCTACCGACCCGAGCCGCGGCGAACGCGCACACGGCGCACCCGCACCGCATCCAGCCCAGTGCTCGCCCAACTGCAGATCGACTCAAGCTTCAGGCATCTCGTCCTCCCCGACGCCACCAGCCTGCGCTCCATGCTCGAGCTCACCTTCGCCCGCACCCATGTCCCTGTCCCCGTCCAGCCGCCGCCCAGCCTGCTGCTCGACCTTCGCCCGCCGCCAGCTTCCGACCCCTACCCCGAACTGGCAAACACGATCGCCGCCCTCCTGCTCACCACCCATCCCAACGCCCTGATCGACGCAGACCTTACCGACCCAACACTCGCAGGCTGGTACCGCCAGCTGAGCGCCCTGCACCACGCAAACGCCACTCTCCGCTTCGGCAGCATCGACTTTCTCAACTTCGACCGCCAGAACGCGCTGGTCTGGGTCAGGCGCGCAGCTCCCAGCGCTGCCCACACGCCGCCGGTATTTGTAATCTGTAACCTGTCCGCGGTGCCTGTTCAGTTGTCTCTCATCGAAGCCGTCAGGGACCTCAAGCTGCGCGGCTGGTTCCTTCGTACGCTCCTGCGCTCCGACGACGTCATGGGTCCGCAGAACCTCAACGCAGTCACCCTGCCGCCCTTCGCCGTCTACATCGGCGAGCTCGCCCGCTAGCAGATCAGTAAAGCGAACCAGAGGTTGGAATCTTAGAATGCGGCGGGACCTGAGAGAGGGTCATGCGAGGCTGGTCTGTCCGTTCCCAGAAGCTCTTATGAAGTGAGAGCCTCTTCGCCCACTCCTTCCCAAGTTTCCCCTCACGCAGTCCCAACTGATACCCCACAGCTTTGGATACCGTTCGGAGCAACGCGACCGGGATGAGGTAGGGATATCTGGAACCGAGGTATGCGAGCTCAGACAATACAAACCGTCCGCCCTCGCCGGCAGGCTTACCGAAACAATCGCGCAACCATGCCTCACGCCGATGGCAGACACCGATGTCGAAGTAGCGCCGAAATTCTTCGGCGATGGTGAAGGCGTGGGAGTGGTAGGCCTGGGCGTCGGCGACATACGCGGCCTTCCAACCCGCAAGCAGCAACTTGCCGGTCACCAGAGCATCCTCCGCCATGATGACGTCCGAGGGAAAGCCGCCAACCTCGCGCAGTGCGTCGACGCGATAGGCGGAGAAGCTGTTGGAGAGAAAGGTCGCCTTGATGCCGAGAGTGTGGCGGCTTTCAAAGTCGCGGACATCGCTCTGCGGAGGGTAGTTGAAGAGCCTGGCATGGGACTCGATCGGACCCGCGCCCAGCCTCGGCAACTGCCGGCCGTAGGCTGCTGCCACATCTTCATCCTCGAAGGCAGACAGCAGACGGTCAAGCGAATCGGGAGTGGCGAGAACTGCATCCTGGGTCAAATAAACGACGACGCGGGCCCAAGGCACCCAGTCGAGAGCAGACTGCCGTGTGCCGCCATGGTTGAAGTCGCTGCGATCGATGCGAACGACTTCATAGCCCTCTTTAGCAGCAAGCTCTCGTGTTCCATCGTCTGAGCTGGAGTCCACAATGAGGACCTGGCTGGGCGGAATTCCCTGGAGGCGCAGTCCCATACACAGGTGGGCCCAGTGACTCGCGGCGTTGAAGGTCGGAATGACGATCGCGGCTTGCGTCCGGTCGACGGCCCCATGTGGCGGCGAGAAGGTCTGGTGAATCGTCGACATGGCCAAACTCCGTTTCGGCAATCCATGTAGCTGGCCGCACTCAATCCTAAGATGCAGACACCGGATGGGATGGCCGCAAGCTGCGAAGACTGAATCATCGGCTCGTCTTGACGATCTAGAGTTTACTACAACCGAATCAACGTCCAGCCTCCTTTCTGTGGGGAAGCGAACATAGCCAGGTTGTCCGGCTGGGGACGGCGTTCGACGAGGTCAGCGGTGGCTTTCCAGGCGGGCGATCTGGTCGGGGTCCATCTCCTTGCGGATTTGCAGGAGCATGTGGGTGTTGACCTTTTCCAGCTCGGCACGGGCCTGGGCGACGCGGTCGATCTGGGCGAAGAGGGCCGTTTCGTCGGGCTGCTGCGATGCGGAGATGGCCGCCATCTGGGACTCCGCCTGCTGCAGGTTCTGGAGGCGGGCTGAGAGGGCGGGACGATTCTGCTCAAAGATCGCGTCCATGCGGGTCTGTTGATCGGCGCGAAGCTTGAGGCTTCTGGCGAAGCCGCGGTCATCCCACCAGCGGCCTGGTGGGCCAAACTGGAAGCCGGGGCGTCCCTGTGCGCCCGGCGGCGGTGGGCCTCCTTCGGGGCCAGGGCCACCGTTGGAATATTGCGGTCCGCCCATACCAGCTCCCATACCACCGCCGGGTGGCGGACCCTGCGCGAAGGCAGGGGCGGCCATCGCGCAGGCGAGGCAGAGCCCGGCCACGAGGGCGCGTAGGAGTGTGCGTTTGGTGGGCGGCATCCGCATCAATTCGAGATCCCCGTGGCGGGCTGGGAGCGAGTTGAGCGATGGCTGGCGGTGAGGCCGTAGGCGCTGGCGCTGGGCGCGGCGTCTGCGCTCAACTCGCCATTGATGGCGGAGAGGAGTGCGTTGTCTGCCTTGAGGGTCGCGGAGGTGACGGTGGCGGGTGCGACGGCGGGTGCAGATTGAACAGCAGCGACCGGCTGAGTCGGCGGGGCGCTATGCTCTGCGCGACGCGCGATGCCGAGGCCAGCCGCGAGGGCGAGCGCCGCAGCGACCCACGCGATGGGAGCGACCGGGATGCCGAGCCACGCGAGCGGTGTCTGACGAGCGGGCATCCGCGCGGAGCGGGATGCAGCACGGCGCTCTGCCCAGAGGCGGCTCTGCTCAGCGAAGCTGCCGATGGCTCCGGAGACGCGCTGGGCCTCTTCGGCGCACTGCGGGCAGGCTTCGAGATGCGCGGTGACGGAGGGCGGGATCGTGCCGAGTAGCAACTCGGTAAACTGCGTGTCTGTCAGATGGGCTTGGGCCTGATTGCTCGGCTTCATCGGATGGTCCCTCCCAGCTTCGTTCTCACGGCTTTGACGGCGCGATGGAGGTGGGTCTTGACGGTGCTGTTGTGCATGCCGGTGGCCTGGCAGATTTCGTCGAGGTCCATCTCGTCGATGAAGCGCATAAGGAAGATGGTGCGTTGATTGACGGAGAGGGTTTCGAGGGCGAGGGAGACCTGGCGGGCGCGCTCGCGGGCGAGGAGCTGGGATTCGGGCGAGCTCTCGCGGCTGGGCAGGAGCCCGGAGATCTCGCTGAGGTCGGGCGAGGTTTTTTGCAGGCGACGCCAGAACTGGAACTTGCGGGTGCGCTGGTGGTCGCGCATGAGGTTGGTGGCGATGTGGGCGAGCCAGGTGTAGACGCTGCAGTCGCCGCGGAAACTGTCGCGGCCGTTGTAGGCCTTGAGCAGGGCGTCCTGGACGATGGTCTCGGCGAGGTCCTGATCGCCGGTGGCGTAGGCGATGAAGCGCAGCAGGCGCGCGCGGTAGATGCGGTCCAGCGCCTCGATGTCGTCGAGTTCGGTGAGCGTGGCTTCCCCCGGCACGCAGCCGATGATAGCGGGATTGAGGGCGCACTGCATTCCAGTAGTAGACGGCTCCCTTCCGCTAGGCGATTACAGGGGCCGAAAAGATAAACGGGAACCCTTGACACGCCACCTATAATTGAACTCAGGGGTCAGAGTAGCTCCGAAACTAGAGTAGCGCGGCTGGGTGGCCGGGCTCCTGCATTCAAATCGTTTCGATTTCCTGTCGTTTCGATTCAGGGGGAGCAAGTACCTTTCAAGTCAGCTTCGAAGCCCTGTCCTCACTAGACTTTACCCACGAACAGTACAACAGGGTAGGGGTGGGGGGTGTCATGAATGACACCGAAGGAAGGGCCGGGTGGCCCACCTTAGGTTTGGGTACCCCGTCCTAGCTTGGCTAGGGCGGGGTCGGGCCACGGAAACGCAACTCGGGCGGTGGGTGGCCAAAAGCTTAGGTTTGGGTTTAATGACGGCATATGGCGAGGCAGAGGCTACGCGGGCGGGGCGTTCGTACCAGCTACGGAGTCGCCGGGGGTGCGGTGTTTGAGCCGGTCTGCTTGGTGAATTGGAAGTCGCAGGGGCGGCCGAGGATGCCGGCACCCTTGTCGCGGGTTCCGGTCCCGGTGGTGTCGGTGAATTTGGCCTCGATGTAGTAGTCGTATTTATTGCCTTTGAGCTCGGTGACGATGCCTGCCTTGCCTGCCTGCACGGTGCCCTTGGCGCGCAGTTTGGCGTGGCCGTCGTTACTTACGGGGCCTTCGACGACGAGGTAGCCGGGACCGCCCTCCTCGCCGTGCTGGCCGTGGAAGCTGCCATTGGCGATCGTGCTGAGAAATGTCCACTGGTAGGCGGGCATGCGATTGCTCGCATCGCAGGCCATGGTCGTGGTCCATGTGCCGTCAAAAGGCGATGCTGTGGATTGGGCCCACAGCATGGGGGCACAGGCGGTGAGAAGGCAGACTAGTTTCTTCGCTTTCATGGATGACCTCCCTGTGGGAAAAGGATAAACCTATTAGTGATGTAGACGAGCAACAACGGAGAGTTGACGATGCGATATATCGTATGCGCGGCGGTGGGCTTAATTTGCACAAGCTTGCTTGCACAGGCCCAGCCAGCGACGCCAAGATATCCGTGGATGCGCGTCGCGCAGACTATCGGCGATGAAGGGGGTGGGGTGAGGCGCGAGCCCAATGGGTTGGGACAAAAGCGCGTCCTTCCCCTTCGGCTTCGCCCGGGGTCAGGATGACAATTTCAAGAGACATATTCCCACGTCAGACGGTGAAGCTGTCTGACATGGGGCACCCAAATGGTGGGACACCCGGGGGTGGGGGTTAGGGGGTGAGGGCGGAGGCGGGGAATTCGAGGGCGCCGACGCTGTCGGTGGTGAGGTCGTGGACGCCAAGGCGGAGGATGTAGTCGCCTTTGGCGGGGAGGTCGATCTCCTGACGAAGTTTGGCGCCGGTGGCGAGCATGGATTGATAGACGGCGGGGGGAAGCGCGGGTTTGGCGGCGAGGGCGCTGGAGTTGACGAGCTGGCCGGTGGCGGAGTCGTAGACGTTGACGGCGTATTCGAACTGGCCGTGGTAGACACCGTCGGGGGAGGCATTGAACTGGAGGCCGCTGAGGTCGATGGTGTAGATGAGGCTGAGGCGGCGGAAGGGCGGCTTCATGGTTTTGGGGTCGGAGGGATTGTTGCCGGGCGGGAGGGTGGCGTCGGGGGTGGGGGACTGCGCGGCGGTGACGGTGAAGAGGATCTGGCTGGGCTGGAGGGTGCCGGGCATCATGGCGGACTGCAGTGGCGTGGCCTGGTGGACGATCTGGCCGGTGGTGGTCATGTTGGGCGGGTTGGCGTGAAAGCCGTGGCGATAGAGGAGGGTTAGGTCGGGTTTATCGACGGTGACGTTGATGGTGTGGGCGCGGGTGTCCATGACGGTGTTGGTGGGCACGTAGTCGATGGTGTAGTAGTTGGAGCCGGATTCGATGACCTGCTGGGCGGCGGCGGTGAGGTTGTTGGTGTTGTAGATGGCCTTGCCGCCGGTGACGTCGGCGATGCCCTCCATGACGTTGTGTTCGACGGTCTGCATGCGGACGAAGTAGCTGTCGGGGCCATATTTGGAGACAGCATCCATGGCGCGGGGATCGATGGGATAGACGAAGGCGTGGGAGTGTTCGAGCATGCCTTCGAAGGTGCGAATGGCCTGGCCTTCGTCGTAGCAGGTGTCGCCCTGTTTGTCCTTCATGCGCGTGGGGAATGCGCCGGTGTACCAGATGATGTTTTTGCGGCCGGGCATGCCGGAGAGGTAGCGGGCGATCTGCATCATGGCGGAGAAGGTGTACTCGGCGCGTTCGGCGGCGTGGTTGCACTCGATGTTCATGTCGATCTTGGGCGGCTGGGGCTGGACGGACGGCTTCTTGAAGGGGTCCTGCTGGATGGCATCGGTGTCGCTGGATGAATCCTGGCCTGCCTCTTCGAGCGGGGGAATCTGGAGGTCGAACTTGTGGCTCTTGATGGCTTTTTTGAGGAGGTCGGGATCGGAGGTGAATCCCTGCACGACGGAGAGTTTGCCGATGGAGGAGAGGCTGAAGACGGCGACGCGGGTGCCGGCGGGGAGTTTGGCGACGAAGTCGACCATGGCCTTCTGCACGATGGACTGGGTGATGGTGGGGGTGTCGAGGGAGTCGAGGAGGAGGAGGTAGAGCGGGCGGATGGAGGGCGGGGCGCCACCGTTGGTGAAGGTGTTGGGCGGGAGGTTGGGCTTGGCGGCGGCGAGGATGTCGCCGGGATCGTTGGGGCGGTGCTCGCGGAAGTTTGAGGGCGTGATGGGCTGGCCGTCCTGGGTGACGGTGAAGTCGGACTGGGTGAGGCCGTGGACGGAGTTGCCCTTGGCGTCGGTGACGTTGACGTCGATCTCGACCACGCGGGTGTAGATGTTGATTGTGGGCGGGGTGGATGGGGTGGGCGGGGTTTGGGCGGAGGCGATGGTTGCGGAGAGGAGGAGGACAGAGGCGATGAGGGCGCGTTTGGTGGAGTGCATCGGGGTGGTTCTCCGTGGGGTTGAAGTTTGAGGCTTTTACTTATCAGGGTTTGCTGGCCGAATCTTTTGAGTCGTCCGAGTCGCTGGAGCCTGCGGCGGCGCCGAGGATGCCGTTGAGGAGGTCGGCGGGGTTGAGACCGGTGCCGGGCTTCTTTGCGGGCGGCGTCCAGTCTAACTGAGCAACGGTGAGGCGAACCGCTGCGGCGTCGGAGTCGCTAAGCACGACGTCGGCGGTATCGGTGCCATATTTGCGTAGGATGTCGGTATTGGGGATGCTCATTCCCATGAAGCTGGTGGTTTTGGCGCCGGCGCTGCTGCCGTCGGCGGCGCCTTCGACGGCGAGGGTGTAGGTGGCGGCGGGAAGGTAGTCGAAGTGAAAGCTGCCGTCGTCGCGGACGGCGGCGTTGAGGGTGATGGCTGGATTGTCCTTGCGGATGAGGGTGACGAGGCCGACGTTGAGGGTGTGGCCGTCGGATTTGGCGTAGACGTGGCCGGAGATGTTGTGCAGGGCGCGGGAGGGGATGGTGATGTCCTGGCCGGGCTGCTCCTGGCCGGAGGTGACGCGGATGGATTTTGCGTCGGCGCGGTTGAAGGTGTCGCCTGAGTAGACGGCGAGGGTGATTCCGCTGCCTCCATCGCCCATGTTGGTGGCGCTGATGCCGACTCCGCTGGCGATGAGGGTTGCCTTGATGGCGTACTCCCCGGCTGGGATGCCGGCGATGCGGAAGTGGCCAAGGTCGTCGGTCTTGACGGGAAGCGCTCCTCCCAGCATGGAGAGCGCCGGTGCCATGGCAATCTGAGCGGCTTCGCCGGTGGGGTCATCGGGGGACTTTGGCTTGATGATAGAGAGGCTCCATCCCGAGGCGGGGTTGCCGTCGTCGTAGAGGAGGGTGCCGCTGACGGCGCCGCCGCGGTCCAGATGAAGATCGAGCCGCGCAGAGTCGGTGCCTGTGACTGTGATGGTTGGGACCTGCGCGACTCGCGCCCGCACCTGAGGATCGGTGCTGGCAAAGTCGTCGTCGGAGAGCTGACTGTAGGGATCGACGTAGCCGGGATAGATGGCGTGGACGTAGTAGGTGCCGGGCTTGACGCCGGAGAAGCTGTATTCGCCGTTGAGGCCGACGGTGGAGGAGTTGAGCATGTCCATGGTCTGGTCCATGCCTTTGGAGGCGGCGGCGAGGCGGCGTTTCTGCTCGTCGGTCATTGGTTTGGGGGACGCGGGGTTTGCGGCGGGGCCGGTGGCGGATTCGTCGTCGTCTTTGGCGAGGGCCTTTTCCATGTTGCGCTCAAGCGATTTGACGAAGTCGTCGCCGGCGTGGCTGGGCGCGGTGGATTTGAGGAGCACCTTGGCGAAGCGCGCGGGGGCGTTGGTGTCGGAGCAGTAGACGTGGCCGCTGACTGTGCTTCCGACGACGTAGGGGGTCTGCTGTTGCGCGGAAGAAGGCACGGAGCAGACGAGCGCCAGCGCCGATACGAGGATGAGGACTCTGCGGATTTTCATTCGACGGGCTCCTTGGGTGTTTTGACGATTTGCGGCTCGCCGACTTCGTTGGGCTGGGTCCACATGCGGACCATGGTGGGGAGGATGAGGACGGCGATGGCGAGCCAGGTGACGGCGAGCCCGGTAATGGCCAGGGTTTGGCGGACTGCAGCGAAGGGGCCGAGCAGGCAGACCGCCCAGTAGGCGGCGACGACGAGGACGAGGCCGGGGCGGAGGAGACGATAGGCTGTGCGTTCGGCGGCGAGGCGCAGTTCGGCCTCGCGCTCGTCGCGATGGACGCGGCCAAGGATGAGGTCTTTGGATCGCTGTTGGACGAGCTGCTCCCTCTGCTCGCTGGCGAGGGCATCGAACTGTTCGCCGTACTGCATGAGGGCGTCGTCCTCTAGGGTGGGTTGGGCGAGGCCGGTCTGCATCATGCGAAAGGCGGCCCACGCGATGAACGGCTGAAACAGTGTGGGCAACAGCAGGGCGGGCAATTTGGCGAGCACGGCGAAGCGCTGGGTGCGTATGAAGATAGGCAAGGGATCGACGGCGAGGATCGCGATCCAGAGCAGGACGACGAAGCGGCGGACTCGGCGGGTATTGCCCCACTGAGACACGCGATTGACCCGCGCCCAATGCTCGCGATCACGGGCTGCAGCGCTGGGTGGGGTGGGCGCGACGGCGCGCGTGTGGAGATTGGTTTGGGTCATCACGCCCGCCGCCTGTGCATCTCGTAGAGCTGCTCGCTCAGGGGACGAAAAGGGTCCGGTGAGAACACCGCCTCCAAGGGGAGATTGAAGTAGCGGCTGATTTTGAAGGCGAGTTCGAGGGAGGGGGTGTAGTCTCCGCGCTCGAGGAAGCCGATGGTCTGCGGGTTGACGCCGACCGCGAGGGCGAGGGCCTGGCGGCTGAGGGAGCGTTCCGAGCGAAGGACGGCGATGCGGTTGTAGAGCATGGGGACCTCGGTTGCGATGCTTTGGGGGAACGATATATTGTGTATACGCAATTGTCAATTTTGTTTGGGTAAATATTATTTGGGTTCCGCGAATTGGTGGTTGCGGCTGACTTTGGGGAGATTGCGTGGTTGACGGTAGTTGCGAGGGCCTTTAGGCTAATCACGAAACCCTGGAGTGAAGAGATGCCCATCCATCGATATGCCAAGGTGCTGCTGCTGGCTCCGCCGGTTGGGGGAGCGGTGCTTGGGGTTGCGGGATTGGCGCTGGGGGTGGGGCTGATTTTGGGGTGGGGCAGACCGGCGGGGCCGAGTGCGGCGGGCGCGAAGCCGGCGATTGCTGGTGCGGGACAGGAGCGCGCGAACTCTGTGCGCGCGGCGGGAGTGGGGACGGCTGCGAGGGTGGAGATTGCGGGCGCGCAGCCTGTATTAAGCGGGCAGCCTGTATTAAGTAGAGGGATGGAGAAGAGTGGGGCGGGGCGGGTGCGCGCGGGGCGGGATGGCGCGACCTTTGAGAAGGCGATCTTTCAGAAGACGATGGCGGGCGACGATGTGGGATTTTTGAACGACTACATGGGGCGGCCGTCGGACGATGTGGTGCATGAGCGGAGCCTGCGGCGGCTGGTGAGCAAGGTGGTGCCGGATGCGCCGTTTCATCTGGGTGTCGACATGCCGCTGTCGTCGGCGATGGAGAGCATGTTTGAAGTGTCGGCGCAGCCGGTGCAGGTGCGCGATGGGCGGTACGCGATGGTCTTTGGGCGGCGCAGCCTGACGGGACCAGGGCGGGCGCTGCTGTGGGTTGATATGCAGGAGGGGATTGGGCTGGGGGCGATCTTCTTTTATCCGTCGAACGGCGAGCCAACGCCGACGCTGACGATTTTTTCCAGTCAGGTGAACAAGGCGTCAGTGAAGGTGAGCGAGCTGCCCGCGGCGTTTGTGGAGGACCTGACGCGATGGTCGGCGATTGTGGGAGTGCCTGTAGTCACGACGCGCTACTTTATCAACGCGGCGGGCGAGAAGACGGTGCTGGCGCATGAGGAGGATTACTGCAAGGGAGATGCGGGCGGCGCGGGGACGGCGTGTGAAGATATGAATGCGGAGGCGGCGCGTGTCGATCTGGAGGCGGAGCATTTTTTGGGCGAGACGAATTATGCGTCGAATGCGACGCTGAGGATGATAAGCGTACGGTCGCCTGCGTTTTGAGGGAGAAGCTTACCGCCGAAGAACGCCAGGGTGGGGGAGGCATTCGAGCCGGATGGAGTGAGTTGAGCGAGGGGGTAGACACTCAGCCAATTCGGGAGCCATTTGCGCCGCTCGTTGACCTTAGATCACCGCTCCCAGATGAGACATGACGAGAGGCTGACCGCCAACGCAGGCGTCGCCGTCTACTTCGGCCATCCACGCGCCATTGAAGGGGCGTCGATTGTGAGGAAAATAAAAACGGCAACCACTTTTTCAGGGATCGCCACTTCCTCATACGCAGACCCTGGAACACCGACCCTAGTGCGCGCCCACTGGCTGCTTCTCGCTGATCTCCACCAGCCGCTTCTCCAGCAGCTTCTCCAAATCTTCCAGCGCCTTCGAGAAGCCTTCGATCCCTTCCTTCAGCTTGTCGTGTGCCATCCGGTCCGCGGCGTGCATCTTGTCGAACGTCGCCTTGTCGATCGTCAGCTTCTCAATCGTCATCCCCGCGGACTTCGCCGGATCGAGCTTCCGCGTCAGCACCTCATCCTTCGCATCCAGCTCCGCCAGCAGCTTCGGCGCAATCGTCAGCAGGTCGCACCCCGCCAGCTCAATGATCTCCCCGATATTGCGGAAGCTCGCGCCCATAACCACCGTCTTGTAGCCAAACTTCTTGTAGTAGTTGTAGATGGTCGTCACCGACTGCACGCCGGGGTCGTCCGCGCCCACATAGTCCTTGCCCGTGTCCTTCTTGTACCAGTCCAGAATCCGCCCCACGAACGGCGAGATCAGCGTCACCTTCGACTCCGCGCACGCAATCGCCTGGTGCAGCCCAAACAGCAGCGTCAAGTTGCAATGGATGCCCTCCTTCTCCAGGTCCTCCGCCGCCTTGATCCCCTCCCATGTCGACGCAATCTTGATCAGCACCCGCTCCCGCCCGATCCCCGCCGCGTCGTACTGCTTGATAATGTCGCGCGCCAGCTCCTTGGTCTTCTCCGTGTCGTAGGAGAGCCGCGCGTCCACCTCGGTCGACACGCGCCCCGGAACAATCTTCAGGATCTTCAGCCCAAACGCCACCGCCAGCGACTTGAACGCCAGCGCCGCAACGTCTTTGTCGGACGCATTCGGCCTCGCGTGCTCCCGCGCCTGCATCAGCACCTCGTCCACAATCGGCGCATACTCCGGCATCTGCGCCGCCGCCGCAATCAGCGATGGGTTGGTCGTCGAATCGATCGGCTTAACCTGCTTAATCGAGTTGATGTCGCCCGAGTCGGCGACCACCTTCGTCATGCCGCGAAGCTGTTCGAGAAGGCTTGCCATGGGGAGTCTCCTTTTACCGCTCCACGATTTTACCAAGCCCCCGCGCGTCCTGCCGCAACCTCCCAAAGGCCCGGCCAGACCCCTCCAGAAATTCCGTCTGGAAGCGGACAACCTACCCAGAGGCCCCCGCATCCCAAATATGCCCCAATCTATGCACCCGACTGGAAGTTGAGCTCTCCCCCGGATAGGCTGCGCGTTGGGTTCGGAGCGCGAATGTACCCCGTAATTTCCTTCGCACGACGAAGGACTGGTGAATCTGCTGGCGCAACCTCGATGCCCTCTGTGGGCCGCCCAAATCTCTTTATCCCTTGTCCGACGAGTGCGGCAGACTCGTCGGCTCGTCTTGCCGCTCCTGAACACAAGCGTCGGCTGGCAGACAGTCCGCTCCACTGCACCCGCCTCTTCGTCCTGACGCCCCTTTTCCTGCTGCTCTTGCGGGCTCCCTCCGTGGCCCTTGCTGAAGACGCCGCCGATGCCCTCGCCGCCGCACAAGGCCCCTATCCCGCCGCATCCCAGCCCAACCAGAACCTCAAAGCCCTCTCGCTCGAGCAGCTCGGCAACGTCGAAGTCACCACCCAATCCAAGGAGCCCGCCGAGGTCTGGAACACCCCTGCCGCCGTCTACGTCCTCACCCAGGAAGACATCCGCCGCTCCGGCGCAGCCACCCTCCCCGACCTGCTCCGCACCGTCCCCGGCCTCGAAGTCGCGGAGTTCGAAGGCAACCAGTGGGCCGTCGGCATCCGCGGCTTCAACAGCGCATTCTCCAAGGACATCCTGCTGCTCATCGATGGCCGCAGCGCTACACGGAACTATTCGAGGGCGTCTACTGGGACGTCCAGGACGTCCTGCTCGACGACATCGACCGCATCGAGATCATCCGCGGCCCCGGCGGCACCATCTGGGGAGCGAACGCCGTCAACGGCGTCATCAATATCATCACCAAGCGCGCCGCCGATACCCAGGGCACTCTCGCCACCGGCTTGTCCGGTCAAGTCGACCGCTTTAAGGGCGCCATCCGTCAGGGCTTCCAGCTCAGCCCAAACCTCCAGCTCCGCCTCTTCGGCAAGGGTCTCGTCCGCGAGGATGAGCTCAACCCCCACTACGACCCCTACGACCGCTGGCACCTCGGCCACGGCGGCGCGCGTCTCGACTGGACGC
Organism: uncultured Acidobacteriaceae bacterium; assembly: GCA_963808025.1. GTDB lineage: Bacteria > Acidobacteriota > Terriglobia > Terriglobales > Acidobacteriaceae > Edaphobacter. Next base: position 324,182 of record CAWEEI010000004.1, read on the forward strand.
CCACCCAGCGCGACTCCGTGACCGTCGAGGCCGACGGCTACACCGGCCAGTCCGGTCAGGCGGTCAGCGTCGGCAGCCTGTCGCCTTTCGCCCAGGTCGTCTTCGACGACACCTTCGCCATCTCCGGCGGCGACCTCCTCGCCGCCTGGCAGCACAGCTACGCTGGCGGCTCCGACTTCCACTTCGAAAGCTACTTCGACCGCACCAACCGCCAGGGCCAGGAGTTCGGCGAGGGCCGCACCACCTACGACCTCGACTTCATCAACCACCTCGCCATGCTCCCTCGCGCAGGACCTCATCTGGGGCGCGGGCGTCCGCGTCAGCCCCAGCAACTTCGTCCAGACCCTCCCCACCGTCGACTTCGAACCCCACCAGCAAACCGACTACATCTACAGCGGCTTCCTGCAGGACTCCTTCCGCGTCGTACCCGACCATCTCACCCTCACCTTCGGCTCCAAGTTCGAGGACAACAACTACACCGGCTTTGAGATTCAGCCCAGCGCCCGGGCCCTGTGGAACATCGTCCCCCACTCCATGCTCTGGGGCGCGATCTCCCGCGCCGTGCGCACCCCCGGGCGCCTCGACCGCGACGTCCTCCTCACCGACGTCGATGTCGTCTCGCCCCCTATCCTCGCCCGCATCTGGGGCGATCCCACCTTCAAGTCCGAGGTCCTCATCGGTTATGAGGCGGGCTACCGCCAGCTCCTGACCCATAACCTCTACGCCGATGTCGCCGCCTTCCATAACCAGTACGACAACCTCGAAGGCTTCGGCCCACGCTTCACCACGGCGAACACATCGCCGCCCGCCACGCATCATCAACATCCCGTTCGCCAACGCCATCAAGGGCGTCACCGACGGCATCGAGATCGCCCCGGACTGGAAGCCAACCAGCTGGTGGGAGCTCAAGGGGCAACTTCTCCCACGTCCACGTCGCCGTCCGCGACAAGCCCGGCTTCACCGACACCAGCACCCCGGCATCCGACATGGGCTCCAGTCCCCACCGCACCGCCACGCTGCAGTCGCAGTTCAATCTCCCCCACCAGACCGAGTTCGACTTCGACTACCGCTTCGTCAGCCGGCTGCCCGCGCAAAACGTGCTCGCCTACCAGACCATGGATCTCCACGCCAGCTGGCTGCCCGTAAAATCCCTGCGCCTCACCGTCGCTGCCCGCAATCTTCTCCAGCCGCACCACCACGAGTTCGCCGGCGACAACGACAACCCTGTTGGCATTCGTCGCACCGTCAGCGCCGGCATCACCTGGACACGATAAAGCCATAAGCAATGACGCAACCCGCGCCATCCCGTCCGCAGCCCAACAACCGCCCGAACTCGCGCAGCGGCCCGCGCTCGCTCGCCGTTTTCCTGCTCTGCTGCCTCGCCGCCGCGCCCCTCCTCGCCCAGTCCCTGCCCACCGAGGACGATGTAAAAGCCGTCTACCTCTTCAACTTCAGCCGCTTCGTTCGCTATCCCGCAGCCGATCCCCCCACAGCGAAGACCTTCGACATCTGCCTCATCGGCCACGACGACATCGGCCCCCTCCTGCAATCCGACGTACAGAGCGAAAACGTCAATGGCCAGCCTGTCCGCATCCTCCAGCTCCCGCGCGCCGCCGACGCCCGGGCCTGCGCCATCGCATACATGGGATCCTCTGAAGCCTCGCGCATCGATAAAGACCTCGCCGCCCTCGATGGCTCCAACGTCCTCACCGTCAGTGACGTCCCTCACTTCACCGACCGCGGCGGCATGATACAGTTCGTCCTGCAAAACAACCGCGTCCGCTTCGCCGTCAATCTCTCCCCCGCCGAGCACGCCCACCTCGCCCTCAGCTCGGAGCTGCTCAAAGTCGCCCTCACCGTCAATCACCCGCCATCTACGGAGGCGCCATGACCGGGCCTCCCACACGCCGCCGATCGATCTCCTCCCGGCTCAGCTGGATGAACGCCCTCGTCAGCGGGGTCGCGTTGCTGCTCGCATTCGTCTCCTTCCTTGCCTACAACCTGCTCGGCTATCGTCAGGCCGCCGTGAATACCCTCACCGCCGAGGCCCAGATCATCGGCGCCAACAGCGTCTCCGCCCTCCAGTTCAACGACCCGTACCAGGCCGAGACCACGCTCTCCGCACTCAGCAACTCACCCGACGTCGTGGCCGGGGCCATCTATACCCAGTCCGGCAAACTCTTCGCACAATATCCGGCAAACAGCCCCTCCATCCAGCCGCAGGCCTTCTCTCAGAGTGCGCTGCTTTCCAGCTGGCTGAATGGTACCGACATCCTGGTCGGCTCCCGCGTCGTCTTCCAGGGCACACGGGTCGGCACCGTCTACATTCAGGCCCACCTCACCGGCCTCCGCGACCAGGCCATCCGCTATGGCTCTATCGCCGCGGCCATTCTCCTCCTCTGTCTGGCCGTCGCTCTGCTGCTGGGCGCGGTCTTCCGCAAGCTGCTCTCCGAACCCATCGTCTCCCTCGCCCACACCGCACGCATGGTCTCGCGCTATCGCGACTACTCCCTGCGCTTCGAGCCAGGCCAGAGTTACGACGAGCTCGCCTCCCTCACCGAGGCCTTCAACGAGATGCTCGCCGAGATACAACAGCGCGACGCCGCGCTCGAACAGGCCCGCGGCGAGCTGGAGCAGCGCGTCGAACAGCGCACCGCCCAGCTGCGAGCCGCCAACCGCGAGCTCGAAGCCTTCTCCTACACCGTCGCCCACGACCTGCGCGGCCCGCTCGAAACCATCAGCAACATCTGTTACCTCATGCAACAGGACGATGCCACCCACAAAGAGGCCGCCGACCCCATGCTGGATCGCCTCAGCATCTCGGTCGCCGAGATGTCCAGCCTCATCGATGACCTGCTCAATCTCTCCCGCGCCACCAGCGCCGGCCTGCATCGCAAACGCCTCGACATCAGTGCCATGGCCAGCTCCATCCTCGAAGGCCTCGCCGCCGCTCACCCCGACCGCAATGTCGAGAAAATCGTCCAGCGCGGCTGCTATGCCGACGCCGACCCCGGACTGATGCAGATCGTCCTGCAGAATCTCCTGCGCAACGCCTGGAAGTTCACCGGCAATCGCGAGTCCGCGCGCATCGAGTTCGGCTGTAACCAGAACGGTCACGAATCGACCTACTTCGTCCGCGACAATGGCGCCGGCTTCGACCCCCGCCTCGCCGACAGGCTCTTCAAACCCTTCCAGCGCCTGCACACCGAAACCGAGTTTGCCGGCACCGGCATCGGCCTCGCCACCGTACAACGCATCATCGCCCGCCACGGTGGAACCATCCGGGCCGATGGCGAGGTCGGCAACGGCGCAACCTTCTACTTCACGCTCGGCCCTTCCAGCGAGTGACGCGCCACGCGATCAATACCCGTTCGCCAGCAGATACTCCACCGTCAGCTCGCTTCTCTCCCCGCGCTCCCGGCTCTCCGCATACTTCGCCAGCACATCCACCTCAATATTCACGCCCATCCCCGGTCGCAGCGTATGCAGATTGGTCGCCGCATACGTATGCGGCAGGATCGCAATCCACACCTCGTCCCCTGCAATCCCCGCCACCGTCAGGCTGATCCCCTCCACCGCGATCGACCCCTTCTCCACCACATACCGCGCCAACCCCTCCGGCATCCGCAGCCGCAGCACCCAGTCTGTCTGAGACTGCCCGTCCCCACCGCGCCCGGCGTCACCGCATCCAGCGCCACCAGCGTCCCCACCCCATCCACATGCCCCTGCACCACATGCCCGCCCAGCGGCGCGCCCGCCGGCGTCGGCAGCTCCAGGTTCACCACCGACCCCGCCTGCAACCGCGCCAGCGTCGTCCGCGCAATCGTCTCCGCCGCCAGGTCCGCCGAGAACCGCGGCGGAAATGCCTCCGGCTCAATCTCCAGCGCCGTCAGACAAACCCCACTCACCGCCACGCTGTCGCCCGTCCGCAACCGCGCCACAATCCCCGCTGCCACACGCTCCGCGATCGTCAGCCGCGCCGTACCCTCCCCTCGCGCAAACGCGATCACCTCACCCGTCGTCTCAATCAGTCCCGTAAACATGCCTCTAGCCTAGCCCATCCACGCTGGCCACCCCATCCCACACGTTACGCAGGGTCCCGCTCACACAGGAATCCGCCCCAAACTTTCTTCGCGTCACTGCACCCAGCGACTGCTCCAGCACAAACGGTGAGCCAACCCCCGCCGCGAATGGCATCGATCCCTCGCCCAGCTCCGTCTGCGAATAGAACAGCACCCCCGATCCACAAATCCCCCCGCGAGAAACGCCCCATTCAGCTCCGACCCGCACTCCAGCAGCAGACTCAGAATCTTCCGCTTGCCCAGCGCCTCCAGCACCGCACCCAGATCCAGCCGCCCATTCAAACCCGGCACCCGCACCACCTCAATCCCCGCCGCCTCCAGCATCCACAATCCGCTGCGCTTCAGCAAACGAATCGCAGAACACCAGCACATCCCCCTCCGCCTTCCTCACCAGCTGCGAATCCAGCGGAATCCGCAGCCGCGAATCCAGCACCACACGCAACAGCGGTCGCCTCCTCACCAAACCCGTCCGGTCGGTCAGCAATGGATCGTCCGCCAGCACCGTATCGATTCCCGTCAGTACCGCATCCGCGGCATGGCGCATCCGCTGCACCTCGGTGCGCGCCTCCAACCCCGTGATCCAGTGCGGCCGGCGCTCCGTCCGCGCATACGCCGGCGGCGCCAGCATCCCATCCACCGACAGCGCCGCCTTCAGCGTCACCAGCGGCCGGCCGGTCCTGATCCACTGCGCAAACCCATCGTTCATCGCGCGCGCCTCCCGCTCCAGCACGCCCACCGCGACCTCAACCCCGCCGGCCTCCAGCCGCGCGAACCCCTCCCCGCTCACCAACGGGTTCGGATCGACCGTCGCCGCCACCACCCAGCGCACTCCCGCGGCGATCAAAGCATCCGCACACGGTCCCGTCCGCCCATGATGACTGCAAGGCTCCAGCGTCACATACGCCGTCGCAGCCCCGCGCCCGCTCCCCCGCCCGCGCCAGCGCAAGCAATCTCCGCATGGGTGCGCCCCTCATACACATGCGCGCCCTCCCCCACCACCACCCCATCGCGCACCACTACGCATCCCACCTGCGGATTGGGCGAGGCCAGCCCCACCGTCGCGCGCGCCAGCCCCAGCGCCCGCCCCATGAACTCCTCATCGATCTTCTGCCGGAAGTCCCCTGTCGGCGGCCGCTTGCTTGTCATCGCTCACCTCACCATCGAATCCACAAAGGCCCCACTATCGAACGGCAGAATGTCTTCCATCTTCTCGCCCACTCCCACAAACTTCACCGGCAGCCCCAGCTCGGTCGCAATCGCCAGCACAATGCCGCCCTTCGCCGTCCCATCCAGCTTGGTCAGCACAATCCCCGTCACCCGCGCCGCCTCGGTAAACAGCCGCGCCTGCTGCAGCCCGTTCTGCCCGGTCGTCGCATCCATCACCAGCAGCGTCTGGTGCGGCGCGCCCGGAACCAGCCGCTCCGCCGTCCGCCGCATCTTGTCCAGCTCCTTCATCAGGTCGGTCTTGGTATGCAGCCGCCCCGCCGTATCGACGATCAGCACATCCGTCCCGCGCGCCTTCGCCGCCGTGCACGCATCGTACAGCGCCGCCGAAGGATCCCCGCCCGTCTTGGTCTTGATGATCGGCACATCCGACCGCGCCGCCCACACCTCCAGCTGCTCAATCGCCGCCGCGCGAAACGTGTCCGCCGCGCACAGCAGCACCGTCCTGCCCTGCCCGCGGTAGAACGCCGCCAGCTTGCCCGTGGTGGTCGTCTTGCCCGTGCCGTTCACGCCCACCATCATCACCACCTCAGGCGGAGCGTCCGGCATCACCGTCTGCCGTCGCCACCCCATCCAGCACCGCCTTCAGCTCCATCTTCAGCAGCCGCTTCAGCTCCGCGCCGCCCTCGATCCCCTGCCGCAGCCCGCGCTGCCGCAGGTTCTCGATGATCGTCTTCGCCGTCGGCGCCGCCAATGTCCGCCGCCAGCAGCACCGCCTCCAGCTCCGCCAGCGACGTCTCATCGATCTCGCGCGTCAGCGCCAGCACCGACCCAATCGACTCCGAGAACGAGTCGCGCGTCCGCGTCACCGCCTGCTGCATGCGGTCGAAGAAGCCGCGCCGCGCGGGCGCAACCTCGCCCGCTACCGCGGAGGCCGCGGCCAGCCCATCCCCATCGTCTATCTCTGAATCGGGTTTGCGCTTGCCAAAAAGCGAAAAAGCCATGCTGATTTCAGTCTAGCAACTCCGCTCGCACAGTTCCTATCCCCGCGCACAGCCGAATTCTTCAGTTGTCTATCTTCTGCAACTGGTTTACCCGACGCTCCTCTTCCAACCTGCAACTGAACACCTGCAACCTGCAACTGAGTTCTACTCGTCCCGCCCCGGCCTCGCCATCAGCTCCCGGATCGCCTCCTTCGGGCTCTTTCCCCGGTGCAGGATCGCGTCCATCTGCTCCGTGATCGGCATCTCCACCCCATAGCGCGCCGCCAGCCCCAGCGCCGCCGTCGTGCTGCGAATCCCCTCCGCAACCTTGCCATGCAGCCCCGCCAGAATCTCCGGCAGCAGCCGTCCCTTGCCCAGCTCAATCCCCACCGTCCGGTTCCGCGAGAGCGACCCCGTGCACGTCAGCACCAGATCGCCCAGCCCCGACAACCCCGCCAGCGTCTGCCTCCGCCCGCCGCACGCCACCGCCAGCCGCGTAATCTCCGCAATCCCGCGCGTCATCAGCGCCGCGCCCGCGTTGTGCCCCAGGTTCAGCCCATGCACCACGCCCGCCGCCAGCGCAATCACGTTCTTCAGCGCGCCGCCCAGCTCCACGCCGGCCACATCGTCGTTCGTATACAGCCGCAGCGTCGGCGAGCTGAACTCCTGCTGGATCGTCAGCGCCACAGCCGGCGTCGCTCGCCGCCGCCACCATCGCCGTCGGAATCCCCGCCGCAACCTCCGCCGCAAACGACGGCCCGCTCAGCACCCCGCACGCATTCTCCGTCAGCGACGCAATCACCTGCGACATCCGCAGCAGGCTCTCCTCCTCCAGCCCCTTGGTCGCGCTCACCACCATCTGCTCCCGCGTCAGCAGCGGCGCGATATCTGCCCAGCACCCCGCGCAGATGCTGCGACGGCGTCACGCACAGCACCATGTCCGCCTCGAAGATCGCCGCCGGCAGGTCCGCCGTCACCAGCACATCCGCCGGCACCGTATACCCCGGCAGATACGCCAGGTTCTCGCCCGTCTCCGACAACTGCTCCGCCACCGCCGCCGAGTGCGACCACAGCGTAATCGTGTGCCCGCCCCGCCGCGCCAGCGAGATCGCCAGCGCCGTCCCCCACGCCCCCGCACCCAGGATCCCGATCCGGCTCATGCCTCCGCCTTGCGCGGGCCCGACCCGAGCCCGACCCAGCACCAGACCAGCCCCGCCGAACTGGCTCTCCGTCCCGTTCAGCAGCCGCCGGATATTCCCATGGTGCTTCACAATCACCAGCAGCGGGATAAACAGAAATCCAAACACCACCATCGGCGTCCGCGCCTGCCACAAAATAAAACCCAAACAGCGGAAACGTCGCCGCCCCCGCAATCGACGCCAGCGACACATACCGCGTCAGCGCAAACACCACCACAAACACCAGCAGAGATCGCCCAGCGCCGACGGCCACGTCAGCGCCAGAAACACCCCCAGCGCGCTGGCCACGCCCTTGCCCCCGCGAAACCCCAGCCACACCGGAAACACATGCCCCACCACCGCCGCCACCGCCGCCGCCACCGCCACGTCATAGCATACCCGGCGCCAGATGCTGCGCAATCGCCACCCCCGCATATGCCTTGCCCAGATCCAGCAGCAGCGTCGCCAGCCCCAGCCCCTTCGCCCCCGACCGCGCCACATTGGTCGCGCCAATGTTCCCGCTGCCCTTCTCCCGTATGTCCTCCTTGCGGAATATCCGCACCAGCAGATACCCAAACGGAATCGACCCCAGCAGGTACGCAATCGAAATAGGCAATATCCAGGGATTCATCATAGGCAAGAGGCGCATTGCAAGGGCCAAAGGCCCGCTACATACCAGCCTAGGCCGAATCGGGGTCCCCGGCGGGCGCATTGCCCGCTGGGGCGAGAAGGCCTAGGTCTGCTGACGAAAGAGAATTCAAGGGCTGTAAGCCCGGCACAAAGCCTCGCCACACATCATCGAGGAATCCGCTCTAAGAGTCTACCAAGCCGGGCACGCCCCCTTTGCACATCCCCGATATAATCTTCGTCTTACGCCCAATCCCCTCACATCCGCTCCAGCAACCCCCTTCTCAACATCTCCAGCGCATGCTGGCTCGCCCACCACCGAATCCGCTCCCGGTCCCCCATCAACCGCAGCTCCACCACCTTCGCCTTCGCTCCCGCAAACGACACCCCCACATACACCAGCCCAATCGGCTTCTCCGCATCCGGCCCCGGCGCACCCGGCCCCGGCCCCGCAATCCCCGTAATCCCCACTCCCACCGTCGCCCCGGTCCGCTTGCGAATCCCCTCCGCCATCGCCCGCGCCACCGGCTCGCTCACCGGCCCTTCGCGTCCGCACCATCTCCTCCGGCACATCCGCGAACTCCGTCTTCAGCTGGTCCGCATACACCACCGCGCCGCCCAGAAAATACCGCGAGCTCCCCGGCACCGCCGTCAGCCGCTCCGCCAGCAGCCCGCCGGTGCAGCTCTCCGCCGCCGCCAGCGTCATATGCCGCAGCCCCAGCATCAGCAGCACCACCTCCTCCAGCGACTCGCCATGCGACGAGAACACCGCCTCGCCCATCTCGTGCTCAATCGCCTCCGCCAGCTCATCCACCCGCGCCTGCGCCTCCGCCTCCGTCGCCTTCGCGCACACAAAGTGCAGCTGGATCTCCGCCGACCCCGCCAGGATCGTCGTCTCCACATCCTTGTACTGCTTGTAGATCGGCGCCATCCGCGCATCCACCTGCGACTCCGGCAGCAGCGCCATGCGCAGCATCCGCGTCGCCATGTGCCGCTCCGGCAGCGTCGCCGCCAGCCGCGGCGCGCACTCCGCCTCGTACATCGCCTTCAGCTCCTTCGGAGGCCCCGGCAGCAGAATCACAATCTTCCGGTGCCGCCCCACCACCGTGTCGATGTACTGCCCCGGCGCGCTGCCATTCGGATTCGCGCAGCACCTCCGCGCCCGTCCAGCACGTCCGCCTGCTTCGCATTGTTCTCCGGCATCGGCATCCGCCGCGCCGCCGCCCGCTTGTACAGCTCGGTCAGGATCTCGTTGTCCCGCCGCAGCTCCAGCCCCAGCGCCGCGCCCACCGCCTCGCGCGTCAGGTCATCTTCGGTCGGCCCCAGCCCGCCGGAGAAGATCACAACGTCCGCCCGCCCCATCGCAATCCGCGCCGCACCCGTCAGGTGCTCCAGATTGTCGCCCACAATCGTCTTGAACGCCACCTGCACGCCCAGCTCGTTCAGCCGCTCCGTCAGCTACAGCGAGTTCGTGTCCTGCCGGAACGGCGTCAGCATCTCCGACCCGGCAGCAATAATCTCAGCAATCATTCCTTTAGTTTTACGCTGTCCGTCCCACCTTGCTCTATTCCTTCTTCCAGCTCGCTAGATAGACTAGCAACGAAGAAGACTTGTGACGCAAAAAGCGTTTATCAGGACTAACGATGGAATGGCTCTGCCGGCCTTCGCGCGGGCTTCCTTAAATGACACGTCTTGCGGTGGGTGCTGATCCCACTCAGAAAATCTTTGAGATTCTCAGCTTGGATCGCTGATTCTTCACGCTGCTCCGTTTTCCGCGTTGCAGCTTCGCTCGGTCGTTCTGAATTTTCGGTCTCCGTAGCTCTTTGAGAAGATAATGTTTGGAGGGTGGCCCGTACGTCTTCATTTCTGCAAAGCATTTTTCGCACTGTGTAGATCCTCTTTTATCAACTGTTCTCTTCTGTACCACCTTGGCAAACCTAGGGCACTTTTGATTTGGGTACTGATGATTTCCGTTTCGACACTCGTAGTGCATCGCGTGATAATCCTCCGGAGATAAGATGTAAAAGGTCGGCCCCAATGCGAGCTCGGGACTGATTCCCATGCACTCATCATGGGCAGGTACTGCAGTCCCGTCAAGTGGCTTTCTGCGCCCTAAACTGCGCTTCACGAATGGTTTACAGGCGTCTCTACGGAAGAAAACTAATGTAAAAATTTAATTCAGCTGCCAATCCGTTCGCACCAAATCGGCGATGCCCTATCAAGATGGGTTAGGAAAGGGACATCGCCTTGTCGCAAGGTTTCTTTAGGAGTGCATATGCAATACACCGTAAATGTTTTCGATATCGAGGAGGCGCTAATATCCCTTGGCGGGGAAGCCAAGACGCAGGATATCCAAGACCAGGTACTGCGTGTTCACTGCTCGGGAGTAGTTCCAGAGAATTACAAGGACAAGAGGACATTCCGCCAAACCATTCAAAGAAAGCTGGAAGACCACTGTCCGCAGGCCGCTGGCTTCGACCTTACAAAGAATGCGCCGAAGTTCATACGCATTGATCACGGGTTGTATCGCCATGAGGGCGGCTCGAATCAGAAAGAATTCATGGCCATCGAGGAGGTTGAGGAAATCGATGGGCTGATAGAAGGAGCAGTAAAGGCCATCTTTGTAAACGCATACGAACGAAACCCGGAGGCGCGGAGAGAATGCATTCGACACCATGGTTTGGCGTGCAAGGTATGCGGGTTCGATTTCAGAATGGCCTATGGCGAGTTAGGACGAGACTTCATCCATGTCCACCACATCAAGCCACTCTCCGAAATCAAGAGCACGTATAGGGTCAATCCGAAAAAAGATCTCGTGCCACTGTGCGCAAATTGCCATGCAATGATTCATCGGGCCATTCCGCCGATATCGGTAGAGCAGCTAAGGGAGAACTACAACTTTCGCCCAAATTCTCGGATGTGACCAGAGAACACAACCCATCCTCCTCGAGATGCGCGCACCGCCCCTACACCAGCCGCCTTCCCTCCATATCCAACGCCACATGGTACAGCGCATCCCTGCGTCGCCAGCGCCGCGCACCCATCCTCCAGAAACGCCAGCCCCACCAGATCGTTCCCCGACACCGCCAGCGACGCCTCCCGCTCCGGCGTAATCCGCACAATCCCCCGCTGCCCGTGCAGCGACGCCGCCACATACAAATTCCCATCCACATCGAACGCCATCCCCTGCGCCCGCCCCAGCCCCTGGTAGAACACCGTCGTCCGCCCATCGCGGTCGATCGCCTACACCGCCTGGTTGCTCGAGGTCGTCGGCCCCGTCACAAACAGCACGCCCGCATCGTTGAACGCCAGGTGATACGCCGCGATGCTCGGCTCCAGCGTCGCATACACAAAGATCTCGCGGTCCGCCCGACACCGCCAGCATCGCCTCACCGCTCGCTCCGCGCTCCGGCCCCACCTTGAAGATCGTCCCCGACCGGTCGCCCACATACAGATTCCCCTCCCCATCGAACGCGATCCCCGTCGCAATCCCCATCCCCTCCGCATACGTCGACATCGCCCCCGCCGGCGACACGCGGTACACCGTCCCCTCCGCCCGCGAGCTCACATACAGATACCCATCCGCGCCAAACGCCAGCCCCGTCGCATTCATCAGCTCGCGCACAAACGGCCGCACCTGAAAGTCCCGCGCAATCGAGAACATCGACACCGGCACGCTCTGCCCGCGCGCGCCCGACACCGTCGCATACACCTTCCCATCCGCATCCACCGCCGGGTTCGCCACCGGATGCAGGTTCTCCGCCATCGGCACCGCGACCCGCAGCTGCAGCGCATTGCTCACCCCGCCATCGCCTCGCGCCAGCACCACCTCGCCCGAGATCGTCCCCTCCGGAATCCGCACCACCGCCCGCCCCGGCCGGCTCAGCGCCAGCGCACACCGGCAGTGTCCCCCACCGTCACCCGCGGCAACACCGCGCCCGCACCCGCCCCATTCGCACTCGCCCCGCCAACCGCCCTCGCACCGGAAGCGGGACCGCCAACCTGCAGCCCGCTCCCGCGCAGCTCCACCTCGCCGCCCGGCATCGCCGCTCCCGGGCTCAGCGACACCAGCTTCGGCCCATCCCCCCGCGCGCCCTGCAGCAAAGGACTCATCTCCCCCTCAGCCTAGCCCCGCCGTCGCCCCAGCGCAAACCCCTCGCACGACGCCTCCCTCTTAGGATCGTCATCCTGAGCGGAGTGACTCGCGCAAGCGAGTCACGCAGTCGAAGGACCCCGAAGAACATCGCATCACCTCAACCGTTCGAACCGTTCAGCCACCAATGCGGCAGCTAAACCCACCGTCCCACCACCAGCCCCACCCCCAGCGCCAACACCCCCGCCGCCACATCGTCCAGCATGATCCCCCACCCGCCCGGCAACCGCTCCAGCAACCGCACCGGCCACGGCTTCCATATATCGAACAGCCGAAACAGCGCCAGCGCCAGCAATGCATGCTGCCAGTCCGCGCGCACCCCAATCAGCGCGATCCACTGCCCCGCAACCTCATCCACCACCACAAACCCCGGGTCCTCGCGCCCAGCTCTCCCGCGCCACAATCGTCGCCGCCGGAATCCCCACAGCCGTCACCACACACGCCGCAACCGCCGTCCCGACCGCCAGCCCCACCCCACCCCACACGTGCGCCGCCACACACCCACAGCAACATCGCCGCCACCGACCCATACGTCCCCGGCCCCGGCTTCAGCAACCCCGCCCCAAACCACGTCCCCACCCCCACGCCCACCAGCGTCTTCACGCGCGGCCACTACTCCCCATCCCCAGAACCCGAACCAGCCCCACCCGAAACCCCACGCCCCCGCAGCCCCTCCAACTCATCCAGCACATCCGGATCATGGATCGGCGAGCTAGATCACATACCCCCCACTCGCCCACTTCCCCAGATCGATCACCCTGCACCGGTCCGAACAGAACGGAAAGTCCTCGCTCCCCGCCAGCACAATCGCCCTGCACGTCGGACACCGCAGCGTCTTCAACCTCTTCGCCATACAACCATCCTAAAACTCCCACCCCACACCCTCAACTCGAACCTCGAACCTCGAACCTCGAACCTCGAACCTCACAACTTGTACACCTCCATCGCCGTACCGCCAAACACCCTCGCCCGCTCCGCCTCACTGAACCCCGCAAAGTACTCCCGCAACAAACCCCACCACTGCCCATATCCGGTCGCCACCAGACACACCGGCCAGTCCGACCCCGCCATCAGCCGCGCCGGCCCAAACGCCTCCACCGCCACATCCAGATACGGCCGCAGCACTCCATCGAACTCCGCGCGCCGCATCCGCGCGCCAGTCCGCCTCCGTCACCATGCCCGAGAGCTTGCACCACACATTCTCGCGCTCGCCCAGCTCCCGCATCCGCGCCGCCCACGGCTCCATCACGCCGCCCGCAATCAGCGGCTTCGCGACGTGGTCCAGCACAAACACCTGGTCTGGATGCTCATCGACAAAGTCGATCGTGTCCTGCGGCAGATGCCGCTCGTAGATCAGAATGTCGTACACCAGCCCACTGCCCAGCATCGTGCGAATGCCCGAGTTGAAGTCCTCGCGCAGGATGTAGTGCTCGTCCTTCTCGCCCTGGATCACATGGCGCAGCCCCTTCAGCTTCGCCCGCCCATCGAACTCCTCCATGCACCCGGGAAACTCCTCGCCCGCAATCGGCGCCCACCCCACCACGCCGCGAATCTCGTCATTCGCATCGGCCAGATCCAGCAGCCAGCGCGTCTCCTCCAGCGTCTGCCGCGCCTGCACCGCAACCGTTCCGTCGACCCCCGCGCTCGCCATCGTCGCGCGTCAGGTCCGCCGGCAGAAAATCCCGCCGCAACGCGCCCATCTCCTCATCGATCCACCCATACTCCGCCGGCGTATACCGCCACAGATGATGGTGCGCATCGATCGTCTCCGCCGTCCCACTCATCCCAACCCCCTCCTCGAAATTGTCATCCTGAGCGAAGTGACTCGCGTGAGCGAGTCACGAAGTCGAAGGACCCCGAAGAATCCAGCATCACCTCAATCGCTCGAACCGTTCCGCCTCTACTTCGCACTTACAACAGCCCGTCGAAGGAGAAGGACCTGCTTCTGCTCTTGCAATTCCCATCTCGCCCGCAGCAATTTGTACCATGATTGCCATGACCCCCGAACTCGAAACACCGCGCCTCATCCTCCGACCGCTCGAACTCGCCGACGCGGCCCAGGCCCAGCTCCTCTTCCCCCACTGGGAGATCGTCCAGTACCTCGCCGACGTCGTCCCCTGGCCCTTCCCGCCCGACGGCGCCCACACCTACTACCGCGACAAGGCCCTCCCCGCCATGGCTCGCGGCGACGAGTGGCACTGGACCCTCCGCCTCAAATCCAACCCTACCCAGATCATCGGCGCCATCGACCTCCGCCTGCACGCCGAGAGCAACCGCGGCTTCTGGCTCGGCATTCCCTGGCAGGGCAAAGGCCTGATGACGGAAGCCGCCCGCGCCACTACCGCCTTCTGGTTCGACGTGCTCAAAATGCCCGAGCTGCGCGTCTCCAAGGCCGTCGCCAACACCGCCTCCTGCCGCATCTCCGTCTCCGCCGGCATGAAGCTCGTCGCCCTCACCGAGCGCAACTTCGTCTCCGGCCCCCACCCCACCGAACTGTGGTCCCTCACCGCCGAAGACTACCGCGCGCGCAAATCCTCAACGCCATCATCGTGAGCGCGGTGCTCTCTCTAGCCATTAACGACTAGCCTCTAGCCACTGCCCTACAGCGGTCCCAACCCGGGCCCTCCCGGCTGCTGCGGCGCACTCCCCGGAGCCGGAGCAGGCGCCCCCGGAGCCCCAGCCCCACCCGGCCCACCCGCCCCACCCGGCCTCGGCGGCCGTGGCCCCCTCGGCCCTCCGGTAAACAACGCCGCCAAATTCAAAGAATCCACCGTATCCGGATGCGCCGGATCGAAGTCCTTGAAGTCGTCCACAATGTAATTCGCCAGGTCCAGCTTGTTCTGCCTTGATCCCCATCACAATGCACTTGGCAAACTCATACCCGCCATACGCCGTCGAGTGCGTCCCGTCCGCCAGAATCTTCGGCGCGTCCGCGCCCGCCGACTCATAGAACGTGTCGCTCATGCTGTACAGATCGATGAACGGCACATGCTCCTCGTCCGCCACCTCCTTCATCGCCTGCGGATACCCGCCATGCCCATGCGTCGGCAGCGCCCGTCCCGCGCGCCCGCGGTCCATCGCCGTCACCAGCACCGGCGTCGCGCCACGCAGCCGCGCCTCCGCGATATACACCTTCAGATACGCCTTGTACGTCGTCTCCGGCTCCACATACGTCTGCGGCCAGCTCGCCTTCGAGTCGTTGTGGATGAACTGCATAAACAGGTAGTCGCCCTTCTTCATCTGGCTCAGCATCTTGTCCAGCCGCAGCGCGTTCATAAACGACTTCATCGTCTCGCCCGACTGCGCATTGTTCGCCACCGCCACGCCCGGCTTGAAGAACACCGAGAGCATCTGTCCCCAGCTCACATCCGCGCCGCCGTCGCGGTCCGTCATCGTCGAATCGCCCGCGAGAAACACCGTCGGCGCCGCCGGCGCCGACACAATCTCAATCGACCGCAGCGCCGCATGGGGGCTCACCACCTCCACCGTCAGCTTGTCGTCCCAGTCGCGCGCGCTGCTCGGGTCGAACTGGTCCAGGCTCACCTCCTCCCGCCCCGTCGCATTCATCGGCAGCTTGGGCAGGTGCGGCGTCCGCACATTGGTCGTAAACGTCCGCGTCTCCACCTTGCCCGCAGGCACCTCGCACGCGCTCCAGCATCAGCCGGCCAGACTCCGCCTTCAACGTCGTGGTCGTCGCCACCGTCGAGTCGCCGAAGGTCACCACCACATTGAAGTCACCCTCCGGCACCTTCGCCGAAAACAGAAACGGCTTGTCGCTCGTCGTCGTGTTCCCGTTGTCGCCGTTCGTCACCGTCGCGCCCGGCTCATACCCATAGCCCACGTCATCCGAATACACCGCCGTCGGCGCCACCCGCGTGTACCCATCCTTCGCCGGCCCCGCGCTGAAGTCGAACTTCAAATCGATCGGCGGCGACAGCGGCTGCATCAGCGAAGGCGGGTTCCTCGGCCCCTGCGGCCGCGCCGGCATTTGCCCCGCAGCGCCTGGCGTACCCTGCGCGCCCGCACCCGCTGCAGCTCCCGCACCCGCTCCAGTTCCAGCGCCAGCTCCTGCCGCGCCCTGCGCGCCAACCCCAACCGGCAACGCCAAACCCACCACCACCGCCGCACACACCACACCAATCCGCCCAAATATCGTCATAGAAGTTCGCCTCTAGGAGATTTCAAAAAACTCCGCATCCAACGCCGCCAAATTCTACACGATCCAAACGCCCGCGCACCCCATCCATCGCGCTTTTGCGATGGGTGGGACGTAATCTACTCACCCGGCGTCTCTTGCCTTCACTGACAACCTGCAACCGGCAACCTGCAACTGCCCTACGCCCTTCCCGCAAACTCCCCCGTCTCCGTCGCCACCTTTACCTTCTCTCCCTGCTTGATGAACAGCGGCACGCGCAGCTCGAGCCCCGTCTCCAGCCGCGCCATCTTGGTCCCGCTCCCGCTCGACGAGTCGCCCTTGCCTCCATGCTCCGCCTCCACCACATCCAGCTCGACGAAGATCGGCAGTTGCAGCGCAATCGGGTTGCCGTTGTACTTATGCATCTGCAGCAGCGCGCCCTCCACCAGATACTCCCGCGCCCCGCCCACCATCTCCTCACCCAGCGTCAGCGTCTCGTAGCTCTCCTGGTCCAGGAAGTGCGACCCATCCCCATCGCGGTACAGATACGACACCGGCACCAACTCCAGGTCCGGCTCCTTGAACTTGTCGCTCGCCTTGAAGGTCTTCTCAAACACCGCGCTGGTCAGCAGGTTGCGCATCTTCAGCCGCACCAGCGTCTGCCCGCCGCGCGCCGTCGGGCTGGTCACCTCCGCCTCCAGACACGCATACGGCACATTCTCAAACTCAAACGTAGCCTTCCGCTTCACATCGATCGCATCAATCAACACGCCCACAAAATTCCCCTCATCACAGCATCATCCAAACCCACCAAGTATAAATTCACCCCACGATAGCCTGCGTACGCTTCCTGCTATCATCACGCGGTATGTCGCGAATCATAGACGAGATCACGGTCGCTTATCCCTCGTTCGCAACTAGGCTTTCGTCTTTAACTGCAGATGAAGCGTCTGACAGTCGACTGATGACTGAACTCGCTAGTCATTCTGTCGATCTATTCGAAGCTGAAAGCGCAGAAGATGTACGCCCTGCGTTCCTGTTGGCGGAGCGCTTGATTGACACTGGCTCTGACGACGAAAGGCACGCCGTAGTTGTCGGCTTTCTGGAGACGGTTCAGAACGTGGCCTCTCATCGAAAATGTGGGCCGGCGGCTTTCGAACAGTTCCTCGGGCCAAGGTCTCAATCTGCCTGGGCGGAGTTGAACGACATATGGCGAGGCAAGACGAGTCTGGCCGAAGTCGTCGCATCGGAAACTGGAGCAAGACTTCAGCCACGGTGGTGGCAGTTTTGGAAGAAGCGGGGCCAAACCCAACCAAGCGAACTGCTCAACCAAGTGGAGAATCCGGAATTGCGAAAGATCATAGAACAGATCACTCGCAAGTAGGCAGGCTGCCACAGGCACAGGTTGCCGCAAAGTCGCATCTTCGGCAGTTCCAGCTATCCGCTTCAGTCGACTCAACACGCAGACCCTCTAGCCTTCCCCCAAATTTCGTTCTATCCTCATCGGATACCCTAAATCGCAAAACCCTATGCCCGAACCCGGCCCCATCGTCGGCTCATCCCCCATCCGCAAGGAGGGCCGCGCCAAAGTCACGGGCCGCGCGCAATATATCGACGACATCACCCTGCCCGGCATGTGGCACGGGGCGACCGTGCGTTCGACCATTGCGCGTGGCCGAATCAAGTCCATCGCCTACGCGCCCGAAATCGACTGGTCGCAGTACACCATCGTCACCGCCGCCGACATTCCCGGCGAGAACACCATCATCCACCTGACCAAGGACCATCCCTGCCTCGCCGCCGAGTACATCAACCACCCCGCCGAGCCCATCCTCCTCCTCGCCCACCCCGAAAAGTCCGCCCTGCTCGCCGCCCTCGCCGCCATCCACATCGACTACGAAGAGTACCCCGGCGTCTTCACCATCGAAGACTCCGAACTCGGCGCAGCCGGCGACGCCTCCAAAATCATCTGGCATGGCGACGACCCAAAACACCACGCCCCCAACACCTTCAAGACCTACCTGATGCAGAAGGGCGACGAGCCCCTCGCCGACGCCGAGCTCGAAGCCGTCTTCGCCGCCGCCGACTTCATCGTCGAAGGCGAGTACCGCACCGGCGCGCAAGAGCAGCTCTACATCGAGAACAACGGCATCATCGCCGAAGCCCACCGCGCGCCCGACGGCTCGCTCGAATCCGTCACCGTCTCCGGCTGCATGCAGTGCCCCTACTACGTCGTCCACGCGCTCGAGCTCGTCTTCAACCTGCCCGCCGAAAAATGCCGCGTCATCCAGACCGAGACCGGCGGGGCCTTCGGCGGCAAGGAGGACTTCCCCTCCGTCATCGGCTCGCACGCGGCGCTGCTCGCGATGAAGTCGGGGCATCCGGTGAAGATCAGCTACGACCGCGCCGAAGACCTGATCGCCACCACCAAGCGCCATCCCTCCCGCACCCGCCATCGCACCGCCGTCTCGCGCGACGGCAAACTCCTCGCCGGCCAGATCGAGGTCGTCATCGACGGCGGCGCCTACGTCACGCTCTCGCCCGTCGTCCTCTCCCGCGCCTGCATCCACGCGCCCGGCCCCTACCACTGGCCGCACCTCACCGTCCGCGCCAAGGCGATGGCGACCAACGTCGCGCCCCACGGCGCCTTCCGCGGCTTCGGCGCGCCGCAGTCCCTCTTCGCGCTGGAACGCCACATGGACAAGATCGCCCGCGTCGTCGGCCTCACCCCGGAAGAATTTCGCCGCCGCAACTTCCTCGCGACCGGCATGAAGACCGCCACCGGCCAGCACCTCACCGACAAGGTCGACATGCAGCACCTCCTCACCCGCGCCCTCGCCGAATCCAACTACCACGCCAAGCGCGCCGAGTTCGACTCGACCAACCCCACCTCCACCGTCAAGCGCGGCATGGGCTTCGCCGCCTTCATGCACGGGTCTGGCTTTACCGGCTCCGGCGAACGCCGCCTCAACTCCCTCGTCAAAATCGAAATCACGGCTGAAGGGCGCCCGAATATTCTTGTCTCCTCCACCGAGTTCGGCCAGGGCACCAACACCATCCTCTCCCAGGTCTGCGCGCAGACCCTTCGCATCCCCTACGACGAAGTCCTCGTCGCCCAGCCCGACACCAGCATCGTCCCCAACTCCGGCCCCACCGTCGCCAGCCGCACCGCCATGATCGTCGGCAAGCTGGTCGAACGCGCCTGCCAATCCCTCCTCACCACACTGTTGTCATCCCGCAGCGCCCCTTTGTTGTCATCCCGCACCCTGAGCGAGCAGAGCGAGTCGAAGGGGAGGGATCTGCTTCTTCTTCTCCGCCCCTACCCTCCGAGGAATTCGACTTCCGTACCGCCGCCCTCGCCTACCTCGCCTACCACGGCCCCCTCACCGCCGAGGCCCGCTACGAACTCCCGCCCGGCTCCACCATCTTCTGGGACGACGACGCCTACAAAGGCGACGCCTACCCCACCTACGCCTGGGCCGTCTACGTCGCCGAGGTCGCCGTCGACACCCGCACCTACTCCGTCGAGGTCAAGGACTTCCACGCGCTGCAGGAGGTCGGCAAGGTCATCCATCCCATCCTCGCCAACGGCCAGATCGAGGGCGGCGTCGCCCAGGGCATCGGCTACGCGCTCTACGAAAAATGCGTCTACGTCGACGGCCTGATGCGCAACAACCAGATGACCAACTACATCATGCCCACCTCCGCCGACCTGCCCGCCCATCCACGTCCACTTCGAGGAAGTCCCCAGCATCCACGGCCCCTCCGGCGCCAAAGGCATCGGCGAGCTGCCCATGGACGGCCCCGCCCCCGCCATCCTCAACGCCATCGAGCACGCCACCGGCATCGCCTTCACCGAGGTCCCCCTCCTCCCCGAAGACATCTTCGAACGCATGACCCGCACCGCCGCCTCCGGCACCGAAGACCTCAACCCACGCATCGATCGCGACACCCGCGTCGAAACCGAGGTCCCCGCATGATTCTCTCGTCGCCGCTTAATCAAGATTGTCATCCTGAGCGACGGCGCGGAGCGCCAAGCCGAAGGACCTGCTTCTGCCTTTGCATTTGCTGTTGCCTCTGCATTTGCCGTTGCCTCTGCATTTGCGGTTGCCCTTGCCTCTAGGTACCCCAAGGCTTCAGCCTTGGGTCTCTCCCGCCCAAAAGAAAAAGTGGGCTTTAGCCCCTGGGGTATGCCTTCTTTCATAAAGGTGATCTGCCTCTTAGGCCTCGGCGTTTCCCTTGCGGGCTGCAAACTCTCTTCGGAGACCGTCCTTTCTACGGTGCCGTCGCCAGATGGCAAGCTAGTGGCGAAGGTGGTCTATTACGATCCTGGCGCAATCGGTGAGCCATTCAGCCAGGTCTACGTCCACGCAGCCACCGAAAAGGACGAGGCAACAAACCGCATGCTTGCGGTGGACTATGGCTGCCCGCTCGTAGTTAATTGGACGGGCAACAAAGCACTTCGTGCGATATATGACTGCCCGCCAAGCGCGATCGAAATAGCCATCTGGAAAGAGAATGACATCACAGTGGAGTACGTCCAGAAGCCTCTGCCTCCAATACATTCGTCCTTCGTTCCATAGCCAGATCATGACCCAAATCAATCTCACCATCAACGGTCAACCAACCACGATCAACGCCCCGCCCATGAAGCGCCTCCTCGACGTCCTCCGCGAGGACCTCCACCTTACCGGCGCAAAAGAAGGCTGCGGCGAAGGCGAGTGCGGCTCCTGCTCCGTCCTCCTCGATCGCGGCGACGGACATGCCGAGCTCGTCAACTCCTGCCTCGTCCCCATCCTGCAAGCCGAAGGCGCCCGCATCACCACCATCGAAGGCGTCGCGCACCTCACCGAAGCCGGCGAAAAACTCCACCCCATCCAGCAATGCTTCCTGGAGCAAGGCGGCGCCCAGTGCGGCATCTGCACCCCCGGCATGATTCTCGCCACCCACCACCTGCTGGAAAAATATCCGCAACCAACCCTGTTACAAATCCAGGAAGGCCTCGCCGGAAACCTCTGCCGCTGCACCGGCTACATGCGCATCTTCGACGCCGTCCAAGCCGCCGCGGATCAGGCGTGATGATGGCAACAGAGTAAAAATTTACGAAAGCACGCACTAATGCGCCTCAACGATATCGTATAGAGCTTCTTTATCGCCGATTCTCACGAATAGTCCTTTCTTGTCCCTGCGAATAAGCAAGTGCGCACCGGGTAGCTGGGAAGCCAGCAAAGTTCGCGGACCATGTGCTTGATATGCTTTATATCTCCATTCGACTTGTCAACTACACTCTCAGGAGCGACTCGAAGATCGGCGCATTCGCCCTTCGAGGTACCCATGCCGCATCTGCTTACCCTTGCCGACAGTCTTGGATGGCCTGATGGCGTGTCTGCTCAGGTGTTTACAGCCGATCATCAAGCACTCTCGTTATTGGATTCGCGAGTTGCAGAATTGAATCTGGCCACGTATAATACATGCCGCATGAACGGCTAATCGCGGCTCTCAACCCTAAGGCTAATCCGTATCCGGCGCAATTTGCGACAATTGGTGATATCCCTTGGCACGGTGAAGTGATATGTGGAGACAACCCGTTCTTCCGAGCACGGCTATTCGATAATCTCCTGATCGATGAACATGGGGAGCCAAGATGGGAGGAAAGGCCCAGACCAGTACCAACGACCTGAGATTTTTATGCGCTCCAACGTCGCCGAATACGCGCTCATCGCCCCACCCACCCTCACCGAGGCCCTGCAAACCCTCGCCCAAAACCCCACCCGCTACACCCCCATCGCCGGCGGCACCGAACTCATGGTCGCCCTCTCCGCCGGCCGCCTCCCGCAAAAGCACCTCCTCTCCATCAACCACCTCCGCGAACTCCGCTTCATCGAAGTCACCCCCACCACCATCACCATCGGCTCCGGCGCCACCTTCACCGACATCCGCCGCCATGCCGTCATCGCCGCCGACCTCCCGCTCCTCGCCCAGGCCGCCAGTTGGACCGGCTCCATCGCCAACCAGAACCGCGGGACGATCGGCGGCAACATCGTCAACGCCTCACCCGCCGCCGACTCACCCCCCGCCCTCCTCGCCTACGACGCCACCCTCACCCTCATCTCCGCCAGCCGGAACCCGCACCATCCCCTACGCCGACTTCCACCTCAGCTACAAGAAGACCGCCCTCCGCCCCGAAGAGCTCCTCCACAGCATCTCCATCAAACGCAACTTCTCCGGTTACAAAACCTACATCCGCAAAGTCGGCGCCCGCAACGCCCAGGCCATCTCCAAGATCGCCCTCGCATGCTCTCGCCCGCATCGAAGAACAACGCCATCATCCAAGACATCCGCATCGGCGCCGCCAGCCTCCGCGAAACCCCCACCCGCTGCCCCGCCGCCGAGCAGGCCCTGCTCCACCAGCCCCTCACCCCCGCAACCCTCCCCACCCTCATCGCCGCTGCCCGCGCCGCCCTCGCCACCGAAGCCCGCCCCATCGACGACATCCGCTCCACCGCCAAATACCGCGCCGCCGTCGCCGCCAACCTCCTCGAAGAGTTCGTCTCCGGCTGCTGTAATGAAGCGGCTATGAGATACTCAAGTATCCCCAGCGAACGGTCGTAAATGCTTTGTGATTTCGCCGGCTTGCTTTGCTGGATCGGTCGTGCTGGCCCGCGGGTCATGGATATTGGGCCATGTCTTCGTTGCAGGGGAAGCGTTGTAAGCTACGGCAATAGCCGTATTGAGCTTCCTATCGTTCAGCTGCGCCCTAGATTCCTTCGTGAAGGGACTCCGTAGTCGCAATAGATGAAAGTCTCCGCAGGATTAGCTCGAGATGCCAACTTACTTGAATACTCGCCCCGCCGTCGCCACCTCCGCCGTATCCACATCCAACTCCCCGCCCGCCAGCTCCACCACCCGCGCCTCGCGCAACAACTCCCGCGCCCCCGCATCGCCCTTCAACTCCATCAACGCCCCAAACATCTCCGCCGGAAAATACGCCGGCACCCCCCGCCGCCCCGCATACCCCGACGCCGTCACCTCACCCGTCGCCATCAACACCAGCAGATGCTCCGCCGTCACCGCCGGCTGGTCGCACGTCATCACCACCACCCCCTCCGCATCTGCCGCCTCGCACAGCGCCCACCCCCACCCGAACCGACGACCCCATCCCCTCGCCCCACCCCTCATTCACCACCACCAACGCATCGCCCAACCCGCACGCCGCGCGAATCTCCTCCGCCCGCGCGCCCAGCACCACCACCACCGGCGCACACCCCGCCTCGCGCGCCACGCGCACCGCGCGCTCCAGCAGCGTCTCTCCGCCAACCATCGCCAACTGCTTCGGCTCACCCAGCCGCGTCGAAGCCCCCGCCGCCAGCACCACCGCCGCCTTCATGCGCTCGGCCGAATCCACCGCGCACTGCGTCTGCAAATACCGCGACGCCCCACCCTGCGCAATCTGCTCCGCCACAAACTCCGCCGTCAGCCTGCGCGCCCGCGCCCAGCCTGCCCTGCGCCCACGCCTGCACCTGCGCCACCACCGCCAGCGCAATCGCCTCCGGCCCATCGCCGCCCAGGTCCAGCCCCACCGGCGCATGGACCCGCGCGCAACACTCCGCCACGCTCAGCCCCAGCGCCGCCGCCGCCTCGCTCACCAGCAGACTGCTGCGATGCGCCGCGCCCAGCAGCCCGATATAACCCGCCGAACCCATCGCGCAGCAGCCCCGTCAAAAACCCGCGGTCCTGCTCATAGCTATGCGTCATCACGACCACCGCATCCCGCGCGCCCACGCCCAGCTCCGCAACATCCGCCGTCGCCACCACCCGCTCCGCCTCGGGAAACCGCTCCCGCCGCGCCATCTGCGCCCGTCCATCCGCCACCGTCACGTTCCACCCCAGCAGCGCCGCCATCCGCACCACCGGCATCGCATCGTCACCCGCGCCCAGCACAAACAGCCGCTGCGGCGCGCTCACCCGCTCCACAAACACATCCGAAGTGTCCGCCAGAATCCCCGTCTCCACATTTGTAACCCAATGTGAAGCAATAAGCGCCGCATTTGTAACCGGAACTGAAGCAATCTCCGCCGCACTCAACCCCGCGCTCGCAAATACAACCTCACCATCCGCCCCAAACACCGCCCGCGCCAGCCCGCGCCCATCCTCCGGCAGCCACGTCACCACCACAAACTCATCGCCGGCAAGCGACGCTCTCCATCGCCTCCAGCAAAGCCGCGCACTCCGCCGTCTCCGCCGGCTCCAGCAGCACGTCCACCACCCCGCCGCAGCCCAGCCCAAACGGAATCTCCGCCGTGTCGTCGAACATCGTCGAATAGCGCTCCACCCGCGCCCCCGCGCGCACCATCCACGCCGCCTTGCGCACCACCTCCGCCTCCAGGCAGCCGCCGCTGATCGACCCCGCGTACACGCCCTCCGCGCCCACCAGCAGATGCGCCCCCGGCCTGCGGTACGACGACCCCTCCGCGCGCACCAGCGTCACCAGCACCCGCGCGCCGCCCTCCCGCCACTGCCGCACGATCCGTCTTCGCTCCGCCGCCATCGCCCGAACTCCGCTACATCTTCTCTGAGAAAGTATGGATGCCGCACTCCAGCTTCTTGCCGCCCCAGCGCCCGCTGCGCGCATCCGCGCCCGCCTCCGGAATCGCCGTGCACGGCTCGCAACCAATGCTGGTATACCCGCGCGCATACAGCTCCAGCCGCGGAATCCCATGCGCCTCGGCGTACGCATCCACCTGCGGCCATCGTCCAGTCCGCCAGCACGCTCACCTTCTTCATCTGCTTGCCCGTCGGCGTCCTGTGGTCCTCCACCTTTTTCAGCCCCGCGCGCGTCGGCGACTGCTCCCGCCGCAGCCCGGTAAACCACCAGTCAAACGGCTCCAGCGACCGCATCAGCGGCTCCACCTTGCGGATCGCGCAGCACTCGCGTCGGCTGCACTATGTGCAGCAGCCCATACTGCGCCTCATGCTCCTGCAGCGTCGTCTTCGGCAGTGCATTCACCAGATTCAAGCCCCACTCCGCCGTCATCCGGTCGCGATACGCCAGCAACTCCTTGAAGTGGTACCCCGTCTCCAGAAAGATCACCGGTACGTCCGGCAGATGCCGCCGCAGCATGTGCAGCACCACCATGTCCTCCGTCTGAAAGCTGCTCGTCAGGCACACCGGCGCCCCCGCCGCCTCGCGCACCACCTGCGCCACCAGGGCCTCCGCGCCCAGCGTCTCATAATCTGTAACTATTTCAGTCACAGTTGTAGCCTGCGCCGCCATATTCGTAACCGTTTCGATCACATTCATGCCTTCCCCGCAATCCGCCCCACAATCCCCTCGGCGTCCTCGCCATCCTCCACCACCACCGAGCCCGCCGCAAACCCCTCAATCTCCTTCACCGTCTCCGCCGTCAGCCTCCGCGCCGTCACTGCCACCACCCCCGCCAGCTCCAGCGCCCGTACCACCGCCGCAACCGCCCCATCCGGAATCAGCTCATCGTCAATCACCACCGCCCGCTCGCCCCGCGCCACCAACCCGTCCCGCACACGCGCCGCAACCTCCGGCAATCCCGGCACCACAATCAGCGCCGTCTCCAGCGCATTATCCCCAGTAGCCGCGCCCTCCGCCGCCCCCACAATCATCGCTGCGCCCACCGTCGCGTTGGTCAGCGCATCGATCAGAATCAGCGACCCCGTCCAGCGGCACTCGCGATAGCTATCGAAGAACAGCGGCAGGTTGGTCTCGAACTCCACCTCCGCAATCTCATTCATCGCCAGCGCATCCGCCGCCCCGCGCTCCAGGCTGTTCACATCCACGCGGTAATCGAATCGCCCGCGCCGTCGCCCGCACCGTCCGCGTCGTGTGCTTCGCAATGTACGTCCGCCCCGCCACCAGCGGCTCCTCGTTCATCCACACCACCATTGCGCGAAACCGGTTGCTCACCTCGGGCAGGGCCTCGCCCGCGGCCTCCGCCGCCACCAGCATCTCGCCGCGGCTCAGATCGATCTCGTCTTCCAGCTCCACCGTCACGCTCTGCGGATAAGACGCCGCCGCCAGGTCGCCGTCATACGTAACAATTCTGCGCACATTTGTCTCGCGCCGCGAGGGCAGCGCCATCACGCGGTCGCCCGCGCGCAGCGTCCCCCGCGCTACCTGCCCGGCAAACCCGCGGAAGTTCGCATCCGGCCGCAGCACCAGCTGCACCGGAAACCGCATCGGCCCCGTCGTCTCCGCCAGCGCCAGCGGCACCGTCTCCAGATACTCCAGCAGCGTCGGCCCGCTGTACCACGCCATCGCCGCGCTCGGCGTCACGACGTTGTCGCCTTCGAGCGCACTCACGGGAATCATCGCCACATCGCGAATCCCCAGCTGCTCGCAAAGCGCGCGAAATTCCCCGCGGATCGCCGCGAAGCTCGCCTCGGAGTAACTCACCAGGTCCATCTTGTTCACCGCCGCCACCACATGCGGAATCCCCAGCAGCGACGCGATATACGTGTGCCTGCGCGACTGCGGCAGCAACCCGCCCGCCTTCGCAAACGCCTTCGCGTCAATCAGAATAATCGCCACATCCGCCGTCGAGGCCCCCGTCGCCATATTGCGCGTGTACTGCTCGTGCCCCGGTGTATCCGCAATGATGAACTTCCGCCGCGCGGTAGAAAAATAGCGATACGCCACATCGATCGTGATGCCCTGCTCGCGCTCCGCCTTCAGCCCATCCGTCAGCAGCGAAAAATCCACATGCCCATTCGCCGCGCGGTTCACGCGGCTCTTCTTCACCGCCGCCAGCTGGTCCTCATACACGCTCTTCGTGTCGTGCAGCAGCCGCCCAATCAGCGTCGACTTGCCGTCGTCCACACTGCCCGCCGTCGTGAAGCGCAGCATCTCCTGCCCCAGATGCCCTTCGAGAAACTCCTCGAACGACCGCACCGGGACCGCCGCATCAACCACGCGCTGTAGCAACCGAGCCGCTCATCTAGAAATACCCCTCCCGCTTCTTCACTTCCATCGACCCCTCCTCATCGTGGTCGATCGCCCGGTTCTCCCGCTCGCTGCGCCGGAACGTAATCAGCTCCTCAATAATCTTCGGCAGCGTGTCCGCCTCGCTGCGCATCGCGCCCGTGCAGGGCGCGCACCCCAGCGACCGCATCCGCACCTTGATCTGCTCCACCTTCTCACCCGGCAGCAGCTTCATCTCTTCATGCACCAGCGTCAGCGCGCCGCCGCGCACCGTAATCGGCCGCTCCTTCGCAAAATACAGCGGCACAATCGGAATCTTCTCCGCATACAGGTACAGCCAGATGTCCAGCTCCGTCCAGTTCGACAGCGGAAACACCCGGATGCTCTCGCCCTTCTCAGCCGCGAGTTGTACAGACTCCACAGCTCCGGCCGCTGGTTCTTCGGGTCCCACTGTCCCCGCCGAATCGCGGAAGGAATAAACCCGCTCCTTCGCCCGGCTCTTCTCCTCGTCCCGCCGCGCTCCGCCAAACGCCGCATCGTACCCGCCCTCTTCCAGCGCATCCAGCAGACTCCGCGTCTTCAGCAGCCCGCAGCAGTTCTGCGTGCCCAGCGTATACGGGTTCGCCCCCGCCGCAATCGCCTCCTCATTGCGATGCACAATCAGCTCCGCGCCAATCTCCCTCGCATACTCATCGCGAAAGCGGATCATCTCCGGAAATTTGTAGCTGGTATCGATATGCAGCAGCGGAAACGGAATCTTCCCCGGATAAAACGCCTTCTGCGCCAGCCGCAGCATCACCGACGAGTCCTTGCCGATCGAGTACAGCATCACCGGCCGCGCAAACTCCGCCACCGCCTCGCGCAGGATCGAGATGCTCTCCGCCTCCAGCGCCTGCAGGTGGTTCAGCCGCGCCGCATGGACCGCACCCGCCTTGCCCGCCGTCGCGTGCGTCTCGTCCTCCACCGCTGTCAGCGTTGTCGTCAAAGTCGGGTTCTCCTTCGCGCCCTGCAAAACAAATTGCCCAATCGCGCCTTGAGTCAAATCCGCGCTCATAAAGATTTGCGCGCTGTCTATATATAGAAGATGCGGGCCGCACCTTCTTCGGACCAAAAGGGTCGGACTCCATGCAGCCGAAAGGAAGCCACCAAGCCCAGCTTTGCCGCCCTCGGAAAACTCCTACAGCCCTCAAAATGCGCTCTTTCAAGTATATATCCCGCCCTCTGCAACCCAACTACGCGCGAGGCCGCCTCAACCCCGCCCTCAACTGGCCCTTACTGCACCTCAATCGATACCAACTCCCCACCCACCTCTGCGCTCGCCGCAAACAGCATATGCCCCCGGTCCGGGGCCACAGAAAACCCGCGCCCCAACCCCGCCACCGGCGGCGCCACCTCCACCGACCGCCGCGTCGCATAGTCGAAGTACCGGAACGGCCCCGGCTTTCCGTTCGCATCCGAACCCACATAGTAGACCCCACCCGCCACCGGCTCGAACCCGCCCAGCTGGTTCGTCGGCCAGAAATCCGGAATCAGCAGCTCCTCAGGGTTCTTCGCCACGTCCCCCGCCAGCGCCCGCCGCCATATCCCCGGCGCATCGGTCTTCCAGTACAAGGCATACTTGCCGTCCACGCTCTCCTTCAACAAGGCCCCCTCCCACAACCGCTCAATCGTTCCGCCTCCCACCGGAATCCGGTACGTCGTCGCTCGCCCGCCGACCAGCGTCGACGCGTAGATGTACCGCCCATCCCGCGACCACGTCGCCAGCGCCAGCCCTGGGTTCTCATGCGTCACTTGCCGCGGCGCGCCCTCGTCGGGATTCACCACATACACCTCCGCCACATCCGGCACGCGCGCGTGGAACGCAATCTCCTTCCCGTCCGGCGACCACCTCGGATAGCTCAGCACATCCGCGCCCAGGTGTGTCACCTGCCGCGGATGGCTCCCGTCCGCATCGGCCACCCACACCTCGCCAGCCCCGCTGCGCTCACTCGAAAACGTAATCCTCTCTCCCATCCGGCGAGTAGTCCGGGTGCGCATCGTCCGCCGTCGACCGCAGCAGCTCCGCCGGCGGCCCCGTCGCCTTCACTCCCTCCCACGCCCAGCGGAATCTCCCAGATCTCCCGGGTCGTCCGGTTCACCGCCACAACCAGTTGCCGCGTCCCGCCTCGCTCCGGCCCCAGCGCCATCCCTCCCAGCTCCCCATCTCCCGTGTATACCTGCTCCGTCCCCTTGCCCTTCTCCCACTGGTAGATGGTGTGGGCATCCGCAAACAGCAGCGCCTCGCCGTCCTTCAGCCACACCGGCGACCGCGGGTCCAGAGCCGGCGTCTTCGGATCGATCGGCTTACCCTCCGGCACAAGTCCCGGCCCCATCTCCTGGATCAGCAGCCTCCCGTTCCGCGGCGCCAGATAGCGCACAAATGCCAAATACCTCCCATCCGCCGACAGCGCCGGCGATGAGTCGCCGGGTATCCCTGCATCCGGATCGGACAACGCCTGCACCTCGCCCTTCTGCACCCAAAGCGCATAGAGCCGGTACTGCTCCCCCGGCGCAGCCTGCCCGCTAAACACAATCGCCCTGCCGTCGCCGCTCCAGCTCAGCAACGGGTGCTCGCTGAAGTCCAGGTCCGCCCCGATCCGCGGAAACTCGTGCAGCACCCGCTCCGCCCCGCCCAGCGGGGGCACCTCCACAATCTGCGCCATCTGCCCCAGCCGCCGCACAAACACAATCTCGCTCCCATCCGGAGACCACGCCGGAAAATGGTCCGGCGCGGGATCGTGCGTCAGCCGTAACGGCTCCTGTCCACCCCCGCGCGTCACATAGATGTCGTAGTTGTCCCCCGCCGCCCCCGACCACGAAAAAGCCACCGTCGCTCCATCCGGCGACACCGCCGGGTCCCGCGCATCGCCCGGATAGCTCGTCAGCTTCGCCACACTCACCACCCGCAGCGGGTGATCGGCAAAGAGCCGCTGCACCGCAGTTCGCAGCACCCAACCCCCGCCCCCCAATGCCAGCCCAACGCACACACCCGCCGCGATCCGCAACCACTGCCCCCGCCCTCTCGCTGGTTCCGGCGCCGAGCCCGCGCCCACGGCTTCCGGGACATCCTTCGCTCCCGAATCCCCCTCCTCCCTGCACTCCCCGATAAACCGATACCCCACCGTCGGTACCGTCTCCACATACCGCGGCGCCTTCGGGTCGTCGTCGATCGCCTTCCTCACCTGCGCCGCCGCCCGCGCCAGCGAGTTGTCCGACACAAACGCCCCCGGCCACACCGCCGCCATAATCTCGTCCTTGGTCAGCGCCCGCCCCGGGTTCTCCACCAGAAACACCAGCAGCCGAAACGACTTCGGCTCCAGCGCCCGCACCTCGCCCCCCACCGCAACCCGCAGATTCGCAACGTCCACCTCGACGTTCGCAAATCGATAGCACCGGCTCTTCACGTCCCTCATCGCTTCCTCAACGAACATCACAAAACCTTCAGCACGCCATCAAGACCCACGGGGGCAATCCAGCGCAGATTGCTCCCATGCCAACCCAAAGCCGCGCCATTCTCACCCTGATTTGGTCACTGATTATAGCCGCCGCCCCGCTCCACGCCTCCGTCAGGCTCCAGCTCCGCGATGGCCGCCCCGTCGTCGATGGCGTCTTCGTCAACGGTCACGGCCCCTACCGTTTCCTGCTCGACACCGGCGCCAACGTCGACCTCATCGACGCTCGCCTCGCCCAGAAGATCGGCATGACCCCCACCTTCCACGCCGACCTCGCCTCCGCCGCCGGCTCCGTCTCCACCCCCGGCAGCGACAACAACCAGATCACCCTCGACACCGCCATCGCGCCCGCCCAAAAGTTCCTCTTCTCCACCCTCGACGCCATCCACGAAAACTCTCCAGACATCCAGGGCGTCCTCGGCCAGTGGTTCCTCTCCGAGTTCGACTACACCCTCGACCTCAAAGCCAAACTCCTCACCTTCGGCCCGCAAAATGACCCAGTCGGCAGCCGCATTCCCTTCACCCTCGTCAACGGCCGCCCCATGCTCTCCACCAGCCTCGGCGACCTCGCCCTCGACTCCGGCCAATCCCAGCTCCTCCTCTTCGGCATCGAACCCAACGACACCACCGCCCAGCTTCACACCGTCGCAGGTTCGCAGTTCGTCGGACGCGTCAACGGCAAACCCCTCCTCATCGCCGGCCGCAAAGTCGCCGGAGGCGATGCCATCGCCATCCCCACCCGCCCCGAACCCGGCGTCGACGGCCTCCTCCCCCTCGCCCCCTTCCACTCCATCTACATCTCCAACTCCGGCAGCTACATCGTCTTTCAATGATTCCCCGCCCACCGCCTCGCCAGCAAAGCACCCGTTCGAATCGCCTCTGCTCCCGCCTCCACATCTGCTAAACTCTTCAAGTCGGCACTGCGATCCACCGCCCTCCCGGGGCCACGGATCGGTCCAGATCGGTTCAGATCAGTCCAGATCGATCCAGATCGCACACGACGCGCTCTCCCCTGAGCACGTCGTGACCAGCAGGCATCCACCAGGGCAACAAACATCGGGGCGTAGCGCAGTCTGGTAGCGCACCTGGTTCGGGACCAGGGGGTCGGAGGTTCGAATCCTCTCGCCCCGACCATTTGTTTTCAACCGTTTGCGATGACCTTCCCAGCGACGAACTAGCTACCTATTATTGGCCCATATGCCGTGCGGCGAAAAGGGTGTCACCATTGATCGATGGCCTAAGCCGTCTGCCGCCGGCGCACAAAGCATCCACAACCCCATGAATGGCTCCCCTGCACAAGGCCGGACAGGTTATCCGTTCCCATTCGGCACTCAGCGCTAGGCACAGAGCAGCTCGGCGATCAGTGACCATGATTGCGCCTGGGAGCGTTCCACTTCACCCAATTATCAGAGATGCACCGGTTGCAATCTCATCCCGAGTTTCCGACTATAGAGCAACGTCGCCGCGTTCACGATTGCGGATGCGGATGGCGTCTTCAGCCTTGTAGAGGAAGATCTTGCCATCGCCTATCTCGCCGGTCACCGCGTTCTTGATGATGGCCTCGATGACGGCGTCGACGAGCTTGTCCTCGATCACGATCTCGACCTTGAGTTTTGGCAGCAGACTGATATCGTACTCACGGCCACGGTAGTTTTCGGTCTGGCCCTTCTGCCGGCCGTGACCGCGGACCTCCGAGACGGTCATGCCCTGCACTCCCAGCGCGGCAACGGCATCTTTTACCTGTTCAAATTTGTTGGGCCGGATGATGGCTTCTAACTTCGTCATAAGCTCTCTCCTGAGAAATTTCGGTTAGCTGAATCGATGATGGACGATCGCGTGTGATGGCTGCCGGAAACTGCGCGCGGAGAGGGAGGTGAGGTGCGGGCTCGCTCTCCGCGCGGCAAGTTGTGCCTCCGGCATAGCTACTTTCCGACGAGTTCTCGCATCCCTTCGGGCGAGCCCAGCGTGGTGATCACATACTCGGGATAGGCCGAGATGCCGTGCTCGTGCAGATCCAGGCCATGCAGCTCGCCTTCCTTGGAGACGCGCAGCAGGCCCATGGCGTTGACCGCATACATCAGGACCAGCGAGACGCCGAAGGTCGCGGTCGTCATCAGGAAACTGCCGATGCACTGCGCCTTTAGCAGCGTTGTGCCTCCGCCATAGAAGAGGCCCTTGAGCGGCGCGCTGTTGTCCGGAGCGATGGGACCGGTGGCGCCGTAACTCCCGCACGCGAAGAGGCCGAGAGAGAGCGTGCCCCAGATGCCGCAGATGCCATGCACAGGGACCGCGCCGATAGGATCGTCGATTCGCAGATACTCGAGCAGTTCGACGCCGTAGACAACGATGATGCCTGCGATGCCGCCAAGCAGGATCGCGCCCGTGGGACTGACCCAGTAGCAGGGGCAGGTGATGGCGACCAGGCCCGCGAGGAATCCGTTGACCGTGAAGCTCACGTCCCAGACTTTATTCATGAAGTAGGCAGTGAACATCGCAGTCAGTCCAGCCGCGCAGGCCGCCAGCGTCGTGTTGGTGGAGATGCGGCCGATGCCGACAAAGTCCATCGCGGAAAGAGTGCTGCCCGGGTTGAAGCCGTACCAGCCGAACCACAGAAGCAGGCCGCCGGCGGCGGCGATGGTGAGGTCGTGCGGCATCATCGGGCCGCCGCCGTCGCGCTTGAACTTGCGTCCAAGGCGCGGGCCGAGCACGATGGCACCGGCCAGCGCAACAAAGCCGCCAATGGTGTGCACAACGGTCGAGCCCGCGAAGTCATGGAAGCTCTGGCCAAGGTTGGGCAGAAAGAAGCCCGCGCTTCCCATGGTCGCTAGGAAGCCATCCGGCCCCCACGCCCAATGCCCGATGATGGGATAGATGAAGCCCGAGACGCCCACCGAGTACAGCAGGTCGCCGACGAAGCCAGTGCGTCCGATCATCGCGCCGGAGGTGATCGTCGAGCACGTATCGGCGAAGGCGAACTGAAAGATCCACAGCGCGAGAAAGGCCACGCCGCTGGTCTCATACGTTGCCGGCGTGCCTTGCAGGAAGAACCAGTGGTAGCCGATGAACCCATTGCCGTGGCTGAACATGAAGGAGAAGCCGATCGCGTAGAAGAGTATCCCGCACAGACAGGTATCGACGATGCACTCCATCAGCACATTGACCGTCTCGCGCGAGCGGCAGAAGCCCGCCTCCAGCATCGTGAACCCGACCTGCATGCCGAAGACGAGAAACGCGGCGACCAGTGTCCACGCGGTGTTCACCGGGTTGACGATGTCGTTGCCCGTAAGCACAGCGTCTGCCGCGAAGACCTTGTGGCCGAAGAGGCCGGGGTTGAAGTAGAAGATGACCCCCGCGACCGCGGCAAGACCTGCCAGCTTTCCGATGGCGAGCAGGAAGGCATAGCGCCGCCACTCGCTGCTCTTCAAGCGCTCCCCCCAGCGTTTCAATCTACTGCCCGCCGGCGCGACGGCCTGCTTCTTCGCAATAAATCTGCGCAGGGTCATAAAGATGAAGGTGGCTGCAGCGAGACTCAGAAACAGGGTCATCGTGGGACTCATACTCATTGGCTCGTCTCCTTGAATATTTCGGTAAAAGAAAGAATTGGCGTACGCCTGGTACAGTTATCTGGGCGATTAATGTTTACGAATAGCTCACCTGCATTCCGCCTGCTATCGTCTGAAGCACTCCGCCCTCCAGGAAGAAGCGAAATCCGAACAATTTAGCCCGCATCACCAGCGAGACAATCCTTGGAGACACTTCGGTCTCTCTCTGTACTGAGCCGGTCATCATGAGCACTGGCTCCTCTCCTTGTAACTCGCGATAAATCCTCAGCTCTGCTCTCTGCACCCGGGGAAATGCCCGGAAAATCAACTCGCGCATCTTAAGTGCGTCCCGCAGCGCCTGTAAGGTAATGTGCTCCTGCCGGACCCGGGGAGGGAGGTGGATGTCCCAGGGATCGGGTGGGCGCATGTACCACTCGCACTCGGCCGTGTCGCGCATGACCTCGCAACGCCGCAACTGGAGCGGCATCCGCGAATACTCCCCGTGCCGCAGGTGCTTGCGAATTGCCTCAAAGGTCTCCTGATCGTCGCCACTCCTTTTCATCGATAGTTGGCCGCACCCATTGCGACCGCGCCACTGGAGAAAAACTGCCGCAGCATATTCAGGCCGAAATTCACAAAAATATCTCCTCCGGCGCGCCGTGGCACTTGGGCCCGCGGCGCCTTCCGAGTGAATAATCAGGTTTATTTCGTCCGCCCAGTTACTTTGAAATGCGAACTTCCATCAGGCGGTGATGCCGCGATGCAAAACTTCTACTAAGCTTCTCTTGCGGAGTTACCCTTGCTCCGATGCGTAGAGTGCAGAAGCGATCTGACGTTGTGTATTCGGCGATAGTAGAGTCGCGCGCAGGAGAAAACAACCTATACCTTGGTATAGTTGGGTGCCACTAGACTTCTCACGCGCCTCACGATATAACACCGCATTACTTCAGGCGCGAGGGTCGCACCTTCTCGGTCATCTTTACCAGCTCGGCGAGCGAGCCGGCGCGCATCTTCTCAAACACGCGGCGGCGATGCAGCTTCACCGTGATCTCGCTCAGGTTGAGCGCGCCCGCGATCTGCTTGTTCAATGCGCCGGCGGTGACGTGGTCCATCACTTCGATCTCGCGCGGCGTAAGCGTGGCCAGCCGGGCCTCGATCGCAGAGAGCTCGCGCTGTTCGGTGCGCCGCGCCTCGTCGAGCGCGAAGGCGTGGCGGATCGCCGCAAGCATCTCTTCCTTGTCGAATGGCTTGGTCAGGAACTCAACCGCGCCGGCCTTCATCACCTTGCGCACCATGGGGATGTCGCCATGGCCGGTCATGAAAATGACCGGGATGCGCACACCCGACCGGACCAGCTTTTCCTGGAACTCAACGCCGGTCATGCCTGGGAGGCGCGCGTCGAGCATCAGGCATCCAGGCATCTCTTCACGCCAATGGTCGATAAACTCCTCGGCTGAGCCGAAGCGCGCCGAACGAAGGCCGACCGATTCCAGTAGCTCGCACAGTCCCTCGCAGAGCCCGTCGTCGTCATCGACGACGAATACTGTGGCAGTGTGCGGATGCGTTGCGCTGGGAGCGGAGCTCATGGGAGCACCGGATTCGCCACCGGAATAGTGAAGTGGAAACAGCTGCCTCCGCCGTCGGCCGGCGTGGCCCAAAGTCTGCCGTCGTGGGCTTCGATAATGGTGCGGCTGATCGCGAGACCCATCCCAATGCCTTGCTGCTTGGTGGTGAAGAAGGGATCGAAGATCCTGGCCGCGATCTCCGGGCCAATCCCGGCGCCGCAGTCGATGACCTCAATCGTGATCTCCGCATCTCCGCTGCGCCGCGAGCGAATTACAAGTTCGCGGCGACCCTTCTGCAAGGCCATCGCATCCATGCCGTTGGTGGCGAGGTTCAGCAGCACCTGCTGGATCTGAATGGGGTCGATAGTCGCCTTGGGCAGATCGGGATCGAGATCGACATGCAGGGCGACCTCGCGCCGAATGGCATCGTCGTGCAGCAGAAGAACCATGTCCTGAATAAGCCGGTTCAGGTCAACAAAGCCGCGCGAGTCGACTTCCTTGCGGAACAGCGCGCGCACCCGCGCCACCACATCGCTGGCGCGCTTGCTCTCCTGCACGATGCGCTCGGCGGTGGTCGAGGCGCGCTCCAGATTGGCCGGCTCCGCGCTCAGCCATTCGCGGCACGCGTAGGCATTGGTCACCACGGCGGTCAGCGGCTGGTTCAGCTCGTGTGCGATGGACGCGGCCAGCTCGCCCATGCTCAGGCGATGCGAGAGATTGGAGAGCTCCGCCTGCGCATCCGCAAGTCGCTGCTCTGCGCGCCGCCGCTCTTCAATGTCGATGTGCGTGCCATACCAGCGCTCGATCGTCCCATCCGCGCCACTCTGCGGAACACCGCGGATCAGGAACCAGCGATAGGCGCCGTTCGCGCCGCGCACGCGCCACTCACCCTCCAGCTTCTCGCCCGTCGCGCAGCTCTCCTGCCATGCCTCGCGAAAAATCTCCTCGTCGTCCGGGTGAAAAATACGGAAGAAGCCCACGCCGCGCAACTGCTCCATGCTGCTACCGGCATATTCCAGCAGATGCTGATTGCAGTATTCGATCTCGCCGCTGACCGCCGCACTCCATATCTGCTGCGGGATGGCCTCAGTCAGCGTGCGCAGCCGCCGCTCGCTCTCCTGTATCTCCGCGTTGGAGCGCAGCAGCTCCGCGGTGCGCTCCTCCACCCGCTCCTCCAGCTGGTCACGCGCGTCGCGGATGGCACTCTCACTGCGCTTGCGCGCCGAACTCACCAGGCTCATGGCCACCGCACAAACGATGAAGGCGATGCAGTACGTCTGCGAGACCTGATTCACATAGAACGAAAACAGTGGCGGAACGAAAAAGTAGTCAAGGGCGGCGGTGGAGAGGATGACGGCCACAAGCCCGGCAATGCGTCCGCCGAACCATGCGCTCCCCATCACCGCGCCGAGAAAGAGCAGCAGGAAAGGGTACGCCACCGCATGTTGCAGCAGTAGCGTCCAGAAGAACGCCGTCATGACGAAGAAGATCGCGATCGCACCGGGACGGACGCCATACTCAATCAATCCACTTGCGATCCCGCTCGCCTTACCATCAGTCATTCTGCAAATGATAAAGGCTCCACATGCCTCGGTTTGTAGTCATATTTAACAGGCATAACATATGGAGCATCTCAAGAAGGGTGAGTCCTCTCACCATTTTCAATGCTTGCAATCATCTCTACCAATGGTGCGCATACCCCCTGGAGTCTACCCAGGTTCGCTAGTCGGCATCCAGACCGCTCATATGAATGCGCGCACTGCGCACCGCCTCAAGGAACCGCCGCGCCAGTTCATGGATCCATTGGTCCTGCCGCGTCTGTAGCGCCTTCCTCGGCATCAGCTCCGATCCAATGCCCAGCGATGCGGCCCCGGCAAAAATAAAGTTTGCGGCAGTCAGTTGATTCACTCCGCCCGACGCGATCAGCGGGATCTGCGGCAACGGTATCTTCAACGCCCGGATGTACTGATCTCCTCCCACCTGCGCACAGGGAAATATCTTCACGAAATCCGCCCCAGCCTTCCACCCCGCGATCACCTCGCTCGGCGTCAGCGCCCCGGGGATCGCCACCACATCGTGCTTCAGCGCAAACTCCAAAACATCCGGCACCAGCCCGGGGCTGGTAATGAACTGCGCGCCCGCGTCGAGGCAACGCTGCGCCGTCTCCGTATCCAGCACCGTCCCCGCGCCCACAATAAACTTCGGGTAGTTTTGTGTCAGTTGCGCGATCACCTCGACCCCGTTCGGCACCGTCATCGTGATCTCAACCACCGGAATTCCCGCCTCGTACACCGTCTCCCCGGCAAACAGGGCGAGCTCCGCCGAGGGAACGCGCACCCCAGGCATAAGCCCAATCTCTTCGATCCGAGCGCACAAATCTTTCTTGCTCATCCTTGTCCCCTCTCCTGGCGATCGTCGACCGCAAGGCCCGTCCCTAACCTATCTCGATCCTGCGCACACGCTCAACCAACTCTTCACGGAATCACCTCGCGTCCAACCGCGAAGTTCAGCTGGCTCGCTGCCGTCAGATACGAGCCCACCAACTGCAGATACGCCAGCTGTACCACACGATAGTCGCTCTGTGCATTCAGAAAGTCCATCAACGAAGCCCCGCCCCGCTGGTACGCATAGGTCACCGTGTCGCGCACCCGCGTGGCCTGGTCGCGATACTTGTCGCGATACGGCACCAGCAGCGCAATATTGCTGCGCACCTGTTCATACGCCGAGTCCACATCGCTATACACCTGCGCCCGCGCTGCATCGCTCAGCTGCTGATTGCGGTCGATGTCGATCAGCGTCCGCGCCTTCTCACCCTGGTTCTTGTCAAAGATTCGCAGCGGAATATTCACGCTCAACCCCAGCGTCTGGTGTGCGTACGGGTTGTAGAACGACGGGTTGTACGTATACCACGCGCCAAACGTCGGGTCGGTCGAGCCGTCCGCCACCGCCAGCTTGTGGTTCGTCTTCGCCTGCTCAATCGACTGGATCGCCGCGCGCAGGTCCGGACGCGCATCCAGCGCAGCCTGGTGAAAATCGTCGAGCGGCTTCAGTTCCGCGGAAAAATCGAATGGCCCATTCACATCGAACTGGTCCACCGGCGTGCGGTCGTCCAGCATCTGCAGCAACTGGATCTTCTGCGTCCGCAGGTTCACCGTCGCCGCCTCGATCTCCGACTCGTACTGCACCCGCAACAGCTCAATCCGGTCCAGGTCCACCTGCGCCAGGTCCCCCGCCTTGAACCGCGCCTGGCTGATGTCGATGATCTTGTCGTAATAATCCAGGTCGGCCCGCGCCAGCTCCAGCACCGCTTTCGCCTCCAGCGTCTGCACAAATGCCGACCGCAGGCTGAAGATCATGTTTCGCTCCAGATCTTCATGCAGCGACCCGCCGATCTGCGTGCCCTCCTGCGCGCTCTGCAACCGCAGCTCCCGCTTATGCTCGCGCTCATGCAGATAACTGAAGTTCGGCTGCACCTGCGTGCCCGAAGTCGGCCGCCAGTACCCCTCATGCGGCGCTATCTGCGTCCCGTCCTCTGAAAGTGTGAACTGCGGATTCGGCCGCAGATACGCCGTGATCTCCTCCGCCTTCAGCTCGTCCACTCCGCTCTGGTCCGCCTGCAGCACCGGGTTTGCCGCTTCAAACTTCGCCTTCACCTGGTCCCAAGTCAGGCCGGACGACTGCGGTGCTGAAGGCAGCGGGGGAACAGCGGCCTGCGCGCCCGCGCGATCCGCGCACATCGGTAACGCGAGAGAAGCCATACAACCAAGCCGCACCAACCGGAGGCAACCCGCGCCCAGTCTATTCATGCACCACCTCCGCCTTCGGCAGATCGTCATCGTCCCGCGCGATCCACACATAAAACGTTGGCAACAGGAAGATGCTCAGAATCAGGTCCGAGATCAGCCCGCCCACAATCACAATCGCAAACGGCCGCTGTGAATCCGATCCGATGTTGTGTGAGAGCGCCGCCGGCAGCAGCCCCAGCGTCGCCACCAGCATCGTCATCATGATCGGCCGCAGCCGCAGCACCGCGCCCTCCACCGCCGAATCCACGATCGTCATGCCGCGCGCCCGAAGTTGGTTGATGTACTCGACCATGATCACGCCAGTCTGCACCGACACCCCAAACAACGCCAGCATCCCAATCCCCGACGACACGCTCAAGTAAGTCCCCGTCACCAGCAGCGCCAGCAATCCCCCGATCCGCGCCATGCCCACATTCAGCAGGATCAGCAGCGACCACTTATACGACCGGAACATTGTGAACAGGATGATAAAGATCACCAGCACCGTGATCGGAACGATCAGCGCCAGCCGCGCCTCCGCCCGCTTCTCGCTCTCATACTCGCCCGACCAGTCCACGCGATACCCGCGCGGCAGCTTCACCTTGTCCTTGATCTGCTGGATCGCCTCCTCGACCGTCGACCCCAGGTCCCGCCCTCGCACGTTGAACGTGATCGCGATGTACCGCGTGTTGCCCTCGCGATAGATGTCGTATGCCCCGTCCTTCACCTGCACCGTGCACAGCTGCGCCAGCGAGACCCGCTCGCCCGTAGGCGAGAGCAGCCGGATATCGCTGATCGCCTCCGCTGTATTGCGATACGGCTTCTGGTAGCGCACCGTCACGTCGTAGCGCTGCTCGCCAATCAACACCTGGCTCACCGCGTTTCCGCCCACCGCTGTCTGCACCGCGTCCTGGATGTCCGCCACATTGATGCCAAACCGCGCCGCCGCCTTGCGGTCGATCGTCAGGTCGAGGTTCGGCTGGCCAAAGTCGCGCAGCAGCTTCACGTCGTGCATCCCCGGAATCGCAGCCATCACCGACGCCACCTCGTCGCCCTTCTGCTCCAGCACTGCCAGGTCGTCGCCGAAGATCTTAAGCGCCAGCGATCCCTTCGTCCCCGTCATCGTCTCGCCCACGTTGTCCTCAATCGGCTGCGAAAAATTCCACACCGC
This sequence comes from uncultured Acidobacteriaceae bacterium, assembly GCA_963808025.1. GTDB lineage: Bacteria > Acidobacteriota > Terriglobia > Terriglobales > Acidobacteriaceae > Edaphobacter. Next base: position 365,009 of record CAWEEI010000004.1, read on the forward strand.
CCCGGGATACTTCGCCACCGCCGCGTTCATCGCCGCGATCAGCTCCTCCTTGTTCTGGTGGAAGATCGGACGCCACTCGTCATGCGGCTTCAGGTCGACAAAGTACTCCGTGTTCCCAAAGCCTCCAGTGTCCGTCCCGTCGTCGGGCCGCCCCGCCTGCGACACCACCGTCTTCACCTCCGGAAACGAGGCAAACACCATCCGCTCCTGCTCCGTAAACTTCTCGCCCTCGCTCAGGCTCGTGCTGTTGGCCAGCGTTCCGCGCGCCCAGATCGCCCCTTCATCCAGATGCGGCAGGAACTCCGCCCCAATAACCCCGCTGAATCCCAGATAGAGCGTCCCCGCTAGGGAAATCAACGCAACCGCGAGCACCACCCAGCGGTGCTCGACCGCCCAGCGCAACTGCCTTCGGTACCCCGCCGTGATCTTTTCCATCACCCGGTTGCGCCGCTCCTTGAATCCTCTCGGAAAGAACATGCTCGCCAGCACCGGCACAATAAAGATCGAGAACGTCATCGCGCCCAGCAGCGCAAACGCCACCGTCCACGCCATCGGCCGGAACAGCCGTCCCTCCACCCGCTGGAGTGTGAAGATCGGAAGATACGCCGTAATAATGATGGCGATCGCGTAGAACACCGGCCGCTGCACCTCGTGGCACGCCTCGCGGATCACCTCCGCCGTCGTCTTCTGCGGATCGCCGTTTCTTTGTTCCCGCAAATGCGCCAGGTGCCGCATAATGTTCTCCATCATCACCACCGCGCCATCCACCACCATGCCAAAGTCCAGCGCACCCAGCGACAGCAGGTTCGCCGGAATATGGCTCATGTCCAGGCACGTCGAAGCAAACAGCAGCGAGAACGGAATCGTCAGCGCCACAATAAACGCCGCGCGCGCGTTCAGCAGGAACAGCAGAAGGATGACCGTCACCAGCACCATGCCTTCGGTCAGGTTGTGCATCACCGTATGCAGCGTAAAGTGCAGCAGGTCGCTGCGGTCCAGCATGGGAACAACCTTCACCCCCGGCGGCAGTATCCCGTTGTTCAGTTCATCTACCTTCTTGTGGATCGCGTCCAGCGTCGGCTGCTCCTCCGCGCCCTTGCGCATCAGCACGCCGCCCTGGATCACGTCCGGCTCATCCACAATGCTGCCGTCGGCCATGTGGTTGGCCCGCGCCATATGCCCCAGCCGGATCATCGGCCCCTGCTCCACGTCGGCGATGTCCTTCACCCGCAGCGCCGTCCCGTTCTTCGTGGTCAGCATCGTGTTCTCGATGTCCTGCACACTCCGGTAGAGCCCCAGCGCGCGCACGTTCATCTGCTGCATCCCCAGTTCGACAAAGCTCCCGCCCGCGTTGTTGTTGTTGTTCGAGAGTTGCTGCTCCACCTGCCCGATGCTCAGCCCGTACGAAACCAGCTTGTTCGGGTCCACCCGCACCTGGTACTCGCGCACCGTCCCGCCAAAGTCTGAGACATCCACCACATTCAGTACCGACTTGAATTCCTTCAGCAGTACCCAGTCCTCAATCCCCCGCAACTGCATCAGGTCGTACTCCGGGTTCGTGCTGCGGATCGTATACCAATAGATCTGCCCCGTGGTGCTCCAGTCTGTGCCGATCTGCGGTTGCAGGTTCTGTCCGCTCGGCAGATTCACCTGGGTCAGCCGCTCCAGCACCTTCTGCCGGTTCCAGTCGTTCACGGAGCTGTCGTCGAAGATCATGATCACAAACGAGAGCCCGAAGATCGACTCCGACCGCAGATACGTCATATGCGGCATCCCCGCCATCTGCACCTCGATGGGGATCGTCACCTGCTGCTCAATCTCTTCCGCCGACCGCCCCGGCCACTGGGTAATCACCGTCACATAGTTGTCTGCGATGTCGGGATACGCCTCTACCGGCAGGTCGTGGAACGAGATTGTGCCCCAGAGCATCAACAACAACGCAACTGCAATCACCACAAAGCGGTTGTTCAGCGCAAAATCGACAAGGGTGCGGATCATACTCTCTTCCTCAGGTCCTTTCGGCGGTTTAGACTGTCTTCGCTCTACTGGTTGTCGATCGTGTTTTGCAACACCAGTGGATTGACCACCACCTGCTGGCCGACCGGTATGCCCGACGTGATCTCCTGCATATCGCCCGGAAAAAGATCGCCCCCCACCACCATCACGCGCTTGAATTTGTTGCCCGGCGCCGGGACGTAGACCCAGTCGCGGTCATGCAGGTGCAGAACAGCAGAGGCGGGCACGGCCGCAAACGTCTGCTCACTCTTGCCCTCGAACGTCGCCGTCACAAACATCCCCAGCTTCATCATCCCGGGGTTCGCCACCTCGATCCGCACCTTGCCCGTGCGGATGCTCGGGTCCAGGATCGGCAGCACATTGCTCACCGTGCCTTTGAACACCCGGTCCGGAAAGGCATTCAGCGTGATCTGCGCGGGGTCCCCCACATGCACGTTCGCTAGGTCGTTCTCATACACATCGCACACGACCCACACCATCGAGAGGTCGGAGATGGTGAACGGGTTCGTCCCCAGGCTCTGGATACCACCTGCGTTGGTCACCTCCTGGTCCGTGATCACCCCCGAGATCGGCGCCGTCAGATCGACCATCCCCGAAGGATGGTCCACATCGCTCCCCAGCAGGCGAAGGTGCTCCGCCGCGGTGTCCATCGCCACCTTCGCCTTCTCCTCCGTGTCCTTCGCGACCTCCAGATCGGCCTGCGCGATCGCCCCATGCTTCAGCAGGTCCTGCGCCCGGTCCCACTGCGCCTTCGCCAGAACCTCGTCGGAGACTGCCATCTGGTAGTTCGCAAACGCGCCCGAAATGTCGTCGCTGCGCAGCCGCAGCAGCAGCTGTCCCTTCTTCACCTGGTCACCCAGCCGCGCGAAGATCCCCACTACCTTCCCCGAAGCCAGCGAGATCACAGGAACAGTACGATCGACATCGGGATTCACCGTGCCTGTCACCGCCAGCTGCGAGGTCGCCCGATGCTCCACCGCCGCCACCAGCGGATACTGCTCCGGGTGGTCGACCGAGAACTCAACTGGATCGAACGCGGTGATCACCTTGGCCGGCGGTGGCACTCCGGCAGCTGGATCGGTCTCCTCTTTCTTGCACGCCCCCGCAGCAATCAACGAAAGCATCGCGGCCAGCGCAAACCTGCGTCCTGAGATCTGTAGTTTCATAACTCAGTCCTATCTGTGATAAAGCGCGCAAACCGAAACTCTGCAGGTTCGCATAACTTACGTCCAGATCGTAGTGACATTGACATAATTAACAAATAGAGAGTTAGTAAATAGTTAGTAGAAATTCATGGATGACTTATAGATTTTCCTATCCGAGTTAGGAGTATTCGCGCCGCACGCCCTCCCTGAGGTCTGTCACCTCATACACTCGGTCCAGCTCGTCGGAGGTGCTTGGTGCGGCGCGCAAACGGGGAATCCGCACGCCGCACCCATCCCGAATCCATCCCCCGGCAATATTCTGCCGGGGGCCTCATTCAGTTAGAACCGCACCATCAGCGCTTCGGTGACCACCCACTGGTCCCTGACAAGGGAGGGGAACCAGATTGCCGAAGTCTGCCCAACTGGTCCGCCACACGCCGCTTCGGCAGCGACTAGTCCAGCCCCCGCCGGAGCCCAGCTGACGCCGGAGGAAGCGCCCGTGGAGCAGGCGTAAGTCCCCGGTGAGCCATTATTGCCGCCGGGAGGAGTGATGCCGCCGCGTCCCGTCCAGTACGGCGTATCCGAGTGACGATAGCCCGTCTCTGTGCGGAAAGTGATGTACTGGCTGGGCATGTAATCAAGGGTGGCTGTCATGTCCCATGCTTTTGCCGGATCACCGGGGTTCTCCGTGAAGTAGGGCGTTCCAGTGAAGGCAGTCGCACCGTTGATCGGCGGCAGTAGCGTCAGGTATCGGCCGGGGTTGCTCATCATGCCGCCGCCGAGCGTAAAGGCGTACTTATCCTTGTCCCACCACACCCGGTTATAGGCCATCCAGCCGAGAAAGTCCTGCTTGAATGCCCGCCCACCTCCAGCGGATGCCGGCACCTTCGGATTGCCGTGGCAGGCTACATTCTCATTCGGCGGACCGGCGCCGTCCAATCCAAATTCACAACCGGCGTCCGCGGTGACAGTGAATGCAGCCTTGTCGATGTAATTATTCTTGTTGTCGTAGTATTTGACCTCAATGCTGTCGTCTGTATGCAAACGGTGACGATAAGGCAATCCAAGATCATCTTCGCCCACGCCGTAATTATTGAAGACCAGGTCAAGCCAGGGCCTGGGACGATAGAGGATCTGTCCGCCCAGTCCCGGTTTGCTGTTCGGCCTCGCATAAGTCTGCCAGCCATTAATAAACCATGGCTCGATCTTCAACTTCTCGGTAGGGAAAAACTGTAACCGCAGTCCAGTGAAGAACCATGGAGTATTGGAAGATACGTAGGAAGGTTGATAGGCCCAGTTGTCCGCATTGTAGTAGCTGAACAAGCCGATGTAGGAAACGAAAATCCCCGCATCGGCATTAATGCCATGCATCTTGTTCCAGTGATATCCGCCCCAGGCTTCGGAGACATACCGGTATGCATCGGCAAGGTCCCACTGGCCTCGGTTATAGCTGGCATCGTTGCGCGGCGTAGTAGTCGCCCACTCGCCAAACATCGTCAGGAATCGGCCGCGCACATTGTCGATGCGAATGTCGCCGCCGAAGCTCAACTGCTCCAGTTGGAATTCCTCGGCGCGGAATGTCTCGGTAGAACCGCCCAAGGAGTCGTCCGCCGGATGGTTATGGTCCCAGGTGTAGTTAACGTCTGCACGGAACTCTGGCGTGAAATACTTCGTCGACATCGGGCTGTCGACCACACGCCCATTCGAGTTCATCCATGTCCAGTCCCCCGGGAACGGAGCGCTCTTGGTTGTCGTTTCCGCCCCGATGTCCGGTGTTGCCGGAGCAGTTGTGGCCGGCGGAGTTGCCGCCGGGGCTTGTGCATTCAGCGGGGAAACCAGCCCACGCGTTGACAGACACATCACGAAAGCTAATCCACTTGCAAGGGTTAACTTTGAATAGTTGCGGCGCATGTTTTCTCCTCTTTCTCCGGCAGACACACGTCCGCCTATGCAGTGTTTGGTGTTAACTGCTCAACCCTCTCTGATTGTTTGGTGGGGCCCGACTTACTTCAAACGCGCGATGCGGTCTTGCACCAGAACCATGACTCGCTGAAGTTTGTGGATCTGGTTCGCTGCTGTGACATCGTTCCGCTTCATCGCCTTCTCACGCATGCGGGTGATCCTGTCCATCGAATGACTCAGGTTCTCCTCAAGCGCGCTCAACTCCACGTTGTAAAAATATTGCGTCTGGCCGAGAGACATATCGAACCCTCCTAAGTTGTCACCGTTTACAGATTATGAAAGGAGGCATCTCAAGATGGCATAAGGGAGAAATAGAAAATATGCAAAAACTATTAATGTGGCACGGTAGGCGGATATTTATGTTGCCCACCAGACAAATATCTTCGGGAGGAGATACGCCGCCATGTCCTTTCACCTCATGGGCCCGTGATTGCATAAGATCGCGCCAACGCCGCATTTAACGAACATTTCCGATCTCCCTTATGCGCTCCTTAGCTGCCCCCTCCTACAGTCTTTACCAGGAGGGAACCTCAATGAACAGGAAACTGATCTTCACTACAGCTCTTTGTCTTGCTTTCCCGCTTGCGGGAATGGCGCAGTCCACCACCCAAACCGCAAGCCTACCCTCGCTGATCCCCGGCCAGGATCTGCATAACTTCATCAAGAGCGCGCACAGCGCCGCACAATACCAGCTACTCGCCGACTACTTTCACCAGCAGGAGGCGAAGTATCGTGCGGAGGCCGCCGCCGAAAAAATTGAGCGCGATCGCCGCGCCCAGGTCAACGCCGGCGTGTACCAGAAGTACCCTCGCCCGGTCGATTCGGCTCAGTATCTCTATGAGTCCTATTCCTCCAGCGCGGATCAGGCAGGACTACAGGCCCAGCACTATGAGTTGCTCGCAACAGGGCAACCGCAACACAGCGAGCAGGCCGCCACAACGCCCCAGGGCAACAAGTAAGTTCCTATGACGTCGCGTCCACGGGAAGCGCGTGGAGCATGAGCTCTGTCGAATAGCGCCATGTTCCACGTGCCTGTCCCCAATACTTATGACTTCTTTGCAAAATCCTGATCCAATTCTCACCCCCTTTATCGCTAATATCTGGATGGAATTGTGGAATGAACCTACGGCTCACGATGGCCATCCCGCTCACAGAAAAGCGATCTTGGTTGCAGTTAGTCAGGCAGTGCACACTTAGCTGCGCCGCCGTCGCTGCTGCTACTTTTTTTTCCTACAAGTTGCACCTTCCTCTGGCCACCGTTGGCTTCCTTTTCTTGGTGGTGGTGGTTGTCGTCTCGCTGGCCAATGGAATCTGGCAGGCCATCTTTACATCTCTCATCGCCGTCTCTTGTCTCAATTATTTCTTTATCCCCCCCGTCCTTTCATTCACTGTCTCTGATCCGCGCGATTGGGTCGCTCTGGTTTCATTCCAGATCTCCGCCCTTCTGGTCAGCCGGCTCTCCTCCCGCGAGCAGAGGATAGCCCGCGATGCCAACTACCAGAGAATCCAGATGAAGAAGCTCTATGAGCTTAGCCGCGGCATCCTGCTCTTCGATCTTCATCAACCCCCCGGACGCCAACTGGTGCAGCTCATCCGGCGCATCTTTCTCGCCGAAGATGTCGCCATCTTCGATGCCACTCCCGCATTTCTCGATCACGAGGGTTCGTGGTCAGAGGAGGAGCAGCAGGTTGCCAAAGCAGCCTACTTCACCGACAGGAATGAGGACGATCCCGACAGCCGCACCACACAACGGGTCATCCGCATTGGCACCAACTCCATCGGCGCCATGGCCATCCGCGGAGAGATCGATCCCCTCATTGCGAACTCTATCGCCTCGCTCGCCGCGATCACCTTCGAGCGTCACCGCTCCTACGAGAAAGAGACCCGCGCGGAGACCGCCCAGCAGACCGAGCGATTGCGCGTGGCCGTGCTCGATGCACTTGCCCACGCCTTCAAGACCCCCCTCACGGTCATCTGCACGGCAAGCTCGGGCCTTCTGGAGATGGGCACCCTGGACAAAGCGGAATCGGAGCTGGCTGAGTTGATCAATGAAGAGTCCGGCAATCTCAACCAGCTCTGTACTCGCCTGCTGCAGACCGCCAAGCTCGAGGCCTCCAGCGTCACTCTGCACACTGAACCGGTAGTCGTCTCGAAGTTGGTCAAGGAAGTCGTCTCCGACCTCTCGACCGCCCTCCATGGACATCCCGTCGAGCTGTCGATCGACGAGCAGAACACGCCTCTCCAGGGGGACCGCGAGCTCTTAAAGATGATCCTTACTCAGTATCTTGACAACGCCGCCAAGTACTCCGCTCCAGACACGCCGATCGGTGTCACCGTGCGCGAAAGTGATTCCGAGCTCGTACTCTCTGTGCGCAATAGCGGCTCGCTGATCCAGATGCAGGACCGCGAGCGCGTCTTCGAACGCTTTTATCGCGGCTCCGACGCCAAGCAACGCGCTCCCGGGACCGGAGTCGGCCTATCCATCGTGAAAAAGGCCGCTGAGGCCCACCGCGGACACGTATGGGTCATCAGCGCCGAGAACGAAGGAACAACGTTCTTTCTATCAATGCCCAAGAAGCAAGAGGGAGGGTACTAGCTATGGAAGCTGGACTGATTCTTGTAGTCGACGACGAAATGTCGATCCGCCGTGCGCTGCGCACGACCTTGTACAAGCTCGGCTTCAAGACCGTGGAGGCGGCGCGCGGAGAGGAAGCCCTCTCGCTGGTCCGCACAAACACGTTTGATGCAGTCTTGCTCGATATCAATATGCCTGGATTGACCGGCATCGACACCTGTAAGAGTATGCGCCGCCTCTTTCCCCGCATCCCCATCCTCATGCTCACCGTGCGCGATAGCGAAGACGATAAGGTCGAGGCGCTGGACGCCGGCGCCAACGACTACATCACAAAACCATTCCAACTGCGCGAGCTCACCGCGCGCATTCGCGCCGCCATGCGCTGGTCAAAAGCGCCGGAGCGGCACCTGGGGGAGGAGACCGCCGTGCTTCAGGTTGGCGAGATTGAACTGGATCCTGTGCGCAGGACAGTCAAGAAGGCAAGCCGGCTGGTCCATCTCACGCCAAAGGAATTTGAACTGACCCACCAATTGATGACCTACGCGGGCAGGCCCATCCCGCACTCGCGGCTCCTCAACTCTGTCTGGGGTCCGGAGTACGGAGGTGAGCTTGAATATCTGCGTACCTTTATGCACCAGTTACGCAAAAAGTTGGAAGATGATCCTGCAAATCCTCAATATCTCCTCACCGACGCCCACGTTGGCTACCGCTTCGCCGAGAAAATATAAGTGAGCCATATCCAATATCGCACCTATAACCTCGGGAAAATAAGTGAGACAAGCGATGAATATCGCGACGGCACGACATGCCCAACGGGAGACTCATAAAACCTCAACCCATCGTCCCTGCATCATCCGAGTATTGCAAACCCTCACACTACTGTTCTTCTCAATTGCCGCACTCACCAGCGCCTCAACCCAGGCACAAACCTCATCCTCTACACCTCAAGCCAATGCCTCCCTTATCCCGGAGCCAGCCGGCACCAGCACCGATCTCTTCGTAATGATCGGCTCCGACTTCGACCGTCCTGGCCTTCTCCCCCGTGCCAACTACAACATCGGCATCGGTCATACCTTCGGCTTCTTGAAGAGGGATCCCATCGGCGACGAATTAACCTTCGGCTATACCTACGAGAACGCGGGCAGCCACGGCTTCCTGCACACTCAGCTCGGCGAACACACCGAGTCTGCCGGAGTCATGAAGAACTTCCCACTCCCCGCAACCAAGGTCGTCACCGGCTACACCTGGATGCAAGCCGGAATTACCAGTTACACCGGGAAAACCAGGGTACAAAATAGACTCGATAGTGGCGTATCCATCGGAGCAATTGTGCACTTTTAATAACAACAATTCCATCTGGCTCCAGGAAAGCTACAGCAAGGTTGTCACTGTCCCCTGGTACACAACGTCCAGCATCGGCTATACCTACAGCTGGTAAGGTAACCGGATTGTCTCGTCCGATATACGCAAACGATGGCGCCGGCTTTCACCTCCGGTTCTGTGGGCTGGAGACGCCCCGCGTGGAGATCGACTATGCGGGCAAGATGCAGGATGCGGGTTCTGAGCTGGCCTGGCGGAGCAGTTCTAAACCGGCAAAGAACAGGATACTGAGATATGGAAAGAGCGCCTGGTCTTGGCCCAGTTCTCTGGTACAAGAGAGTGCGTCCATGTGGCTTCGCTCGAAACTTCTGATGCGAGTTCGCCTCGAAGAATGGCTCTACCAAACGGGTTCGTAAACAGTCTAGAGAAGCATCCTTTGCCGTTCACTAATCGGGCTCACCTGCGCCTCACGCATGGCTGTTCTCGATTCCGGCATAAGGCGATGACAGCAGAAGTGTGATGAGCGAACAGTTGGACAAAGGGGGCATTGTCCGGTGTCAGCGCATGGGTCGAAGGCCGCCGGGAACACGCGAGCCAACGCGTCTGGCCTTATCGCGAAGAACCCGGCGAGGCTGACATCACCACAGTGCAACAATAGTGCCATTGTGCTTCCCGATACGCGGCGATCCAATGTTGTCAGACATGCGAACGAATCTTGTCGAGTAGTTCGAGGTCGCGTAGATGGCAATCAAAGGGAATTCCCCGGCAGAGGGACTCGAGAGGGTTCTTTTCAACCAATTTCAATTCGGACATAGCGGTTGGTTGGCGGCTGGATGACAACCGCCATCAACCTCAGTGGCCTATGCAACGGTCGAGCCGCTCTCTCCGTGTCTATCGCCATACTCGCAACTTATATCCTCCTTCAGCTTCCCGGTAGGGAGACGATGGCGCGCGGCTGCCGCCGGCTGATATGGCTCTTTAAGAGAACCCTGGCGCGAAGAATAACCTTTAGTACCCTGGGTGCCCCTAGGCAACATCGCTGCCGCGCCGATAAGTGCAATATGTCACTTCACGGGTCGCAAAACCGCTCTGGCAGTTCGTCCGGTCTCCCTCACTCGCTCCCAAGCCATACTAGATGCGTCTCACGGCCCACGCAATTGAATCAGTGGTTTCGACGATTGATTTGGGCCAGCGCGGCCATCCTTTGCTGCGCGCCGGCAAGCGCGCGGGCCGCCGGCACTCTGCCGCTTGCGGCCAATGTCGGCCAGCAGTCGCTGCCGCTCACCGTCACCCTCACCCTCTCCTCCAGCGGTACCGCAACCTCGCCTCAGGCGTTGACCCAGGGCATCTCCGGTGCGGACTTCACAGTGGCCCCCGGAGGCACCTGCGCCGCAGGCGCCTCCTACACCTCCGGACAACAGTGCTCGATCAACGTAGTCTTCGCGCCGAAGTATCCGGGACTGCGCAGCGGCGCAGTCGTGCTCACCGCAACCAACGGCAGCCTGCTCGGCAGCGCGCTCCTCTCCGGCACAGCCACCGGGTCGTTGTCCGTTCTCAACCCCGGCAGGATCGACACAGTGGCCGGCGACGGCGAGTTGAACTTCCGCGCGGACGGCGTCCCCGCCATCGACGCGCCGATCTTCCTTCCCTATGGCGTCGTCGTCGATCCAGCCGGAAACATCTATCTCTCCGATTCCAACAACAGTCGCATCCGCCGTGTCGATGCGGGCACCGGCCTCATCTCCACCATCGCGGGCAACGGCACGTCAGGCTACTCCGGCGATGGCGGCCCGGCCACGCTGGCCTCCATCAGCCAGCCCGGCGGCCTCATCATGGATGGCGCGGGCAATATCTACTTTGCGGACAGCGGCAATGACATTGTTCGCCGCATCGACGCAGTCAGCGGCATCATCACCACCGTCGCCGGCGTGCCCATGACGCAGGGCTACTCCGGGGACGGCCTCGCCGCAACCTCCGCAAACCTCTCCTCGCCCAGGGGCGTCACCTTCGACGCAGCCGGCGACCTCTTCATCGCGGACACCAGCAACAACGTCATCCGTGAAGTCAACGCGGCCACAGGCAACATCGCCACAGTGGCCGGAACAGGCGCGGGCGGGTACAACGGCGATGCCATCCCGGCCACAACCGCGCGGCTCTTCACTCCGTGGACCGTCAGCGTCGGCGCGGACAACTCGCTCTACATCGCCGACCTCTCCAATGACCGCGTGCGCAAGGTGACCGCGGGCACAATTTCCACCGTGGCCGGCACCGGCAGCCGCGGCTTCTCCGGCGATAACGGCGCCGCCGGCGCCGCGGAGTTGAACGACCCCACCAGCGTCATCCTTGACCCCGCCGGCGACCTCTACATCGCCGACTCGGGCAACGACCGCGTGCGCAAAGTCTACGCCGGCACAGGCATCATCCAGACCCTCGCCGGCAACAACAGCGAGGAGTTTGCCGGCGACGGCGGGCCCGCCAACCAGGCCAGTCTCTACGCGCCGTACGCGCTCTTCTTCGACCAAAGCGGCAACCTCTTCCTCGCGGACACGCTGCACAACCGCATCCGGCGCATTCTCGCCACTCCCTTCGCGCTGGCCTATCCCGTCATGCGCGTGGGCAAGCTCTCTGCTCCGCAGGCCGAGGGTCTGGAGAGCGACGGCAACGCCGGCCTCAACCTCTCCTCACCCGCACTCAACAACGCCGCGCTCGACCCCACAACCACTACATGCAACTTCACTACGCCGATGGCTCCCTCCGCCATCTGCAACCTCGGCGTCGAGTTCGCGCCCACCGTCGTGGGCACCAATGTCACCGGCTCCGTCACCTTGAACTCCGACGCGGGCAACAGCCCCGCGGTCATCAACCTCTCCGGCCAGGTGCTCAGCGTAGAGCCCACCAGCGTCAGCCTCGTCTCCAGCGTCAACCCCAGCCTCGTCGCCCAAATCGTCATCTTTACCGCGACCGTCGCCAGCGACGATCCCTCGCGCAGCGGCCCGGTCACCTTCCTCGACGGAACCACGCCCGTCTGCAGCAACATCAGCCTCGCCGCGGGCAGCGCCTCATGCTCTGTCTCCACCCTCGCGTTGGGGCAACACAGCATCACGGCCAGCTATGCGGGCGACGACAATAACGCAGCCAGCGTCTCGCCTGCGCTGATACAGGTCGTCAAGCAACAGCCAACTCTCACTCTCGCAGCCTCACCCAACCCGGTGAATGTAACCCAAACTGTTACACTTACGCTCACCGCCACCGCCGCCACCGGCACTCCCTCCGGCAACGTGGTCTTCTACGACGGCGCGACCGCGCTCAGCGGCAGTGTGAGTCTCAACTCTGGCGGCGTCGCGACCTTCTCCACGACCGCGCTCACTCCCGGGCCGCATGGCCTCTCCGTCCAGTACGCCGGAGACGCAAACAACGTCGCCGCCCAGTCAAATACCGTGACCGAGACCGTCAACCAGCTCTCGACCACAACGACGATCGCCTCCAGCAACTCCACCGTCAACGCCGGCGTGCCCGTCACCTTCACCGCGTCCGTCGCAAACACCACCGGCCCTGAGCCAACCGGGACCGTCCAGTTCACCGACGGCTCTGCGACCCTGGGCTCGGGCACGGTGGACAGCAGCGGCCACGCCACGCTTGTGATCTCGACCCTCACTCCCGGCGCGCATCACATCATCGCCACCTACAGCGGCGATACCGACAACTCCTCCAGCGCCTCGGGCCCGCTTCTCCAAACCATCCAGCAGGTCCCCACGACCACCGCGCTCACCTCCGACCTCAATCCCGCCGGCGCAGGCGCGACCATCCACCTCATCGCCACCGTTGCCATCGCATCGGGCGCATCCCCCGATGGCGCAATCACCGGGGTGGTCACCTTCAGTCAGGGCTCCGCGATCCTTGGCACGGCCTCGGTCAACTCCTCCGGCGTCGCTACCCTCGCCATCGCCACCCTCACCGTCGGCCTCGACAATATCGTCGCCACCTATCCCGGCAATACCGACTACGCCGCCAACACCTCCAACGTCCTCGCCCAGACCATCACCTCGACGGCAACCACAACCGTACTAACCGCAGGCGGCACAACCACTCTCTCGGGCAAGCCGGTCACCCTCACCGCCTCCGTCTCCAGCCCCACCGCCATCCCCGGCGGGCATCGTCATCTTCCAGGATGGCACCACCAACATTGGCCAGGGTACGCTCAACGCCAGCGGCGTCGCGACGCTCACCACCTCCACCCTCTCCGTCGGCTCCCACACCCTCACTGCGGTCTATCAGGGCAATAGCAGCTATACCGCCAGCACCTCCGCGCCAATTGTGGAGACCATCGCTCTCGCCACCACCGGCCTCACTCTCGCCACTCCCGTCAGTCCCGTGGACGTCGGCACCGCGGTAACATTCATCGGCAGCCCTCACCGGCAGCGGCGTCGCCCCCACCGGCGCCCTCACCCTGCATGACGGCAGCGTGGCCATCGCGACCCAGAAGTGTAACCAATACCGGCACATTTACCTTCAGCATCTCCACCCTCGCGATCGGCACCCATACCCTTTCCGCCGCCTACGCCGGCGACGGCAACAACTCGCCCGCCGTCTCCAACGCCATCACCGTCACCGTACAGCCGGCCCCCTCCACAACGTCTCTGACCGCCAGCGCAAATCCCTCCACCGTCGGCCAGCCCCTCACGCTCACCGCCAGCGTCGCCAGTCACCGGCAGCGAGCATCACAGGCTCGGTCAGCTTCCTGGATGGCGGCTACCACTACTCGGCTCGGCGACGCATCAACGCCAGCGGCGTCGCGACCTTGACCACCAGCCTCTCTCTCCTTCGGTGCACACACGCTCACCGCGATCTACTCCGGCGACACCAACCACGCCGCCTCCACCTCTCCCGCTCTGAGCGAGCAGATCGTGCAGGCGTCCAGCGTAGGGTTGACCTCAAGCCTCAACCCATCGACCACCGGCATCAATGTCGTCTTCACCGCAACCGCGACCGGCGTAGGCTCGCTCATCCCCACCGGCTCCGTCACCTTCAGCGACGGCGCATCTCCGCTCGCGACCGTCTCGCTCAACGCCGCCGGCTCGGCCAGCTTCCCGACCGCTAGCCCTCGCCGTTGGCTCCCATACCATCACCGCCAGCTACTCCGGCGACAGAAACTATTCCACTGCTACCTCGTCCCTGGTCCAGACCATCCAGAGCGCGAACACCCACGTCACGCTCACCGCCAGCGCGAACCCCGCCATCTACGAAACGCCGCTCGCCCTCACGGCCACGGTCGCCAGCAACGGCGGCACCGCCACCGGCAACGTCATCTTCACCGATAGCGGCGCGACCATCGGCACTGCGGTCCTCAACTCCGGCGGAGTAGCTATCCTCACCACCTCGTCGCTCGCGCCCGGCGCGCACTCCATCGTCGCCTCCTACGCAGGCGACGGGAAGGCCAGCGCCTCTGGTTCCACGCCGCTTACCCTCAATGTCCTCCAGCTCACAGCAGTCGCGCTCGCAAGCAACGCCAATCCCGCTCAGACCCTCAGCCCGGTCGTGCTCACCGCTTCCCTCACCAATAACGGAGTCACCCCCATCACCGGCACCGTCACCTTCACCGACGGCGCGGCCCTCCTCGGCACCGCCGCGGTGGATACAACCGGCCACGCGACCCTGACCGTCCCATCGCTGTCAGCCGCCAACCACACAATCGTCGCCAGCTATAGCGGCGACACCAACGACTTCTCGGGCGTTTCCCCTGCATTCGTTCAGGGCGTGCTCCTGCGCGCCACCACAACCGCGCTTGCCACGTCAGAGACCGATCCAACCAATCCGCAGCAGGTCACCCTCATCGGAGTCGTGCACTGGTCCGGCCCCATCCTTGCCACTGGCTCCATCACCTTCACCAATGGCGAAATCGTGATCGGCACCAGCCCCATCGACGCCACTGGCGCCGCCACCATCAACATCGTCCTCGACACCAGCAGCACCGAGAGCATCGTCGCCACCTACAACGGTGACGCCTCCTACGCCACATCCGCTTCCCTCGCCACATCTGTAACAGGAGGGCCGGCAACGCAGTTCACCATCTCCCTCAACCCTCCCAGCGTCACCATTCAAAGCGAGCAGCACACCGTCATCGACATCACCGCCACCTCCATCAACGGCTTTACCGATAACCTCCAGTTCGGCTGTCTCGGTCTGCCCTTCGCCGCCACCTGCACCTTCAGCAGCGTGCAGACCAACCTCGCGGCCAACGGAGTCTCCACCGTCCAGCTCACCATCGACACCGGCGACCCGCTCGGCGCGGGCGCGCTGGCCGTCAACCAGAGTCAGAATCGCTCAGGCGTTCTTCTAAGCTTCCTGCCCGGCGGCATCCTCGCCGGACTCGCCCTCTTCTTCCGCCGCAGGGCCGCCTTGCAGGGCCTGCTGCTTCTGCTCATCGCCCTCGCGCTCGCCCTGCCCATGACGGGTTGCTCCGGCCTGCAGATGAACGGCACGCCCGCAGGCACCTACTCCTTCAAGGTGACCGCCTCCGGACAAGGCACCGGAGCCACGGAATCCCAGGTCGTAAACCTGACCGTGACCCCATGAGCCGCTCCCTCAAGCAGTCCTTCTTCCGCCTCCTCCGCGCAACCCCGGCCCTGACGCTCCTGGCTCTCGCCATCTGCGCTCACACCCTCCACGCCCAGGCCCTCCCCACCGCCATCGGCCCAGGGACCTACATCTCCCTCGGCGGAGGCATCTCGGCCTTTCCATCCGACTATGACCGGCGCAACATCGGCGGCGGAGTCATCTTCATGGACGTGCAGCCGACCTTCCGCTACGGCTTCGAGGCCGAGACCCGCTTCCTCCGCTACCACACCGACGAAGGCGTCAACCAGACCAACTACCTCGCCGGCATCCACATCGGCATTCGTCCGCAGAGGTTCCGCCCATACGTCAAGTTCCTCGTGGGCGCGACAAAAATCCAGGCGCCCTTCGGCTACGGACAAGGCGCCTTCTTCACCTTCGCCCCCGGCGCCGGCGTCGACTACGTCCTCAGCGATCGCTGGACCGCGCGAGTGGTCGACCTCGAATACCAGATCGTCCCGCAGTTCATCGGAAGCAACGTCCGCAACCTCGGCATCACCATGGGCCTGACCTACCGCCTCAACGGCCTCTCCATCTTGCCCAAAGGATCAGCCCTCCGCCGCTGACGGTAACGACGGAGATGTTCCACGTCAAAGCTCCATCCGGACGCTGAGTCGACACAGCAGGGCTACTTGCCGGCCTACAAGAGCGAACCTTTGTTCGCGCGGGCCTTCAGTTTTCCGAGATGCTCCTGTTCGCGTTGCGCATCCGCAGGTCTCTGATCCTGGACGTAGGCCGTAATAAGGTCTTCGCTGATTCCAGGACTATCGGGACTCAATCGCGCGGCAGTCTCGAGATTTGCGACGGCGAGTTTTGCCATGCCGTGCGCAAGCTGAAGCTTTCCGATGCGGTGAAAGACGTCGGCATCCTGCGAGGTTTCAGGACCGGCCACCCCTGTAAGTTGCGCTAGCAACTCCTGCGCCTCAACATCTTTCTTGAGCGAGAAGAGGGCGGTCGCGAGCTGATACTTCGGCTCGGGGCTGGATGGCTGCAGCTGGACTGCCTTGCGCAGCTCAGGCTCGGCCTCCACAAAATTGCCATCTGCTGCCAACGCGCGGCCGATCGCCAGGGGAAGAGTGCCCAGGGTGGGACTGGCTCTCTCCAGGTTGCGCAGGCGTTCGATGCCGGCCGCGCGATCGCCGGCGAGCGTCAGCGACTCAGCATAGGCATACGCGAGGACCGGATTCGCATCCAGAGTGTCCTGCACGGGAGCTAGCGCCTGAATCGTTCCCGCGAAGTTGCCAGTGAGGAAGTCGCTCATGGCCAGCGGTCCGCGAACGCCGGCCGCATCCGGATGAAGCTTCAGGTAACGGCCCAGGCTTAGGGCAGCCTGGCGATAGTCCTTGGCTGCATAGGCGGCTTTGCCCCAGTTGTAGTCGAGCTGCTCAGCGGAGGGGTCCCACGTAGCCGACTGCGCAAAGTCGTCCAATGCCTGCTCGTAATTTTCGTCCTGGGCGGCCACTGCGCCGAGATTGTTGTAGCTGTCCGCAAGGGCTGGGGCGACGCGGTTTTCGAAGTCTTGCTCGGCGGCCCTTGCGGCGCTGTCCGCGAGCACGGTCGTGGGGGCGGTTGGAAACTGATATCCGGCGATCGGCTTGCCTGTCAGATTGACCTCATCCAGCATTCGGTTCTGCAGCAGCAGGTCCTGTGTGATCTGCATCTCGCGCTTGCCGTCGGCAGTGTCTCCGCGCTGCAGAAGCAGGCGGCCCAGCTGATAGTGGGCGCCGCGGATCTGGTAGTGGTTGCGCGAGGGGTCTGCGGTCACGGCGATGGCGCTTCGCAGGGCAGCCTCGGTGTCCGCGGGCCGATCGAGATCCGTATAGATCTGCGCGAGCAGCAGAAAGTTGTCCGGGTTCTTGGGGTCCAGGGTCGCGGCGCGGCGCAGGTCCGCTTCCGCCTCCTGCAGGTTGCCCTTGTTCTTCGCAATGTAGCCAAGCTGCGACAAGCTGAAGTAGTCGTCGGGATGGAGGGCCAGTTCCTTGTGAAACTCGGCCTCGGCCTGCGGGAAGTCCGTATCTCCGGAGCGCAGCAGATACGATGCGCCGAGACAATAGTGCGCTTCAGGGAAACTGCTGTCGCGGGCAAGCACCTGATTGAACTCATTGATCGCGTCTTCAGGGAAGTCAGCTTGCCCATAGGCGCGACCGAAATCCATGTGGATGGTCGCGCTGTCGCCATAACTGGAGAGCATCTCCGCGAAGATGGTGGCGCCGCTCTTCTTATCGTCGAGCGCAAGGTAGGCCTTCGCGAGGGCATATCCGTGCTCGAAGGTGGGCTCAATCTCCACCGCCTTCTCGAACTGGTCTTTGGCACGTTTTATGTCGCCAGTGCCGAGCAGCGCGTCGCCCATCAGCAGGTAGGCCCGCGCACAGGAAGCATCGGTGCAGTTCGCGTGACTTGAGTCGAGCACCTGTTGCGCAAGTTTGCGGGTCAACGGAAAGTCTTTTGCCGCCGCCGCGGCCGCATAGTCGAGACGGAAATCCCGATTGTTCGGAGCCAGAGTCAGCGCTCGCTCAAAGAGCGGCACCGCGCCGGGATACTCGCCAATCGATGCGCGATCAACCGCGATGCAATCAAGCGCCTGCGCGATGAACAACTGAAACTCAAGGCTTGCCTGGTAAACATCGTGGCTGGATTGAAGCCGTTGGGCGGCTGTGTAATGCGACTGCAGTGAGGACTCACAGGGCGACGACGCCTGGGGTGTCTCCGCCCGCATTGTTGCGAGCCCACAGAACAGAAGCGACGCTGCGACAAGCGCCGCGCGGCTCAACCTGCCAATTTGCCGCGATTGATTTGCCATCTTCGAATGTCCGCCATGCAGGACCACACCTGACGATAAGGCTGCGATCAAAACAGAAATCCGGCCACCTGTTCGGCGACAGCCTTCGTCCGGTCTTCCATGGTATCGCGGCCGAAGGGCGGTTTGAACCGTACGTTGGTGCTGAGGGTAATAATAAAGGCCCGGTTGCGCACGCGACCGACCACGCGCTCGGCATGGGACTGCGGGCTTCTGTCGGCGCGGCACAGGAGGGCCTCGTTGCCGATGGCGGTGAGGGGCACACCGGGAGGACGGCACTTGGCCCGGTAGGTAGCATATTGGGTCGCGGGATCGCTCATCTGGATGACCGAAATTTCCAGTGTCGTCACCTCACCCTTTTCCTGCGCGCGATAGGTGCACGCAATGCTGGGCGACGCACCGGTGAGGACTGGCGCGTTCAGCGCCACGCCTGTGAGGCCGGAGGCAGTCGCCTGGTTCATCCACGGACACACAGCAGCCTGCGCCTTGCACAGCACGGGGGAGCAGAGCAGGCCGACCGCCAAAGCCAGCACGGACGCGAGAGAGGTGGGTCGGTTTCTCAATGGAATAGAGCTAGCGCCCATCGTCTGGTCCGACCGTTCCCTGTGGCGTAAGGGCCGAGTGAACGTGCCAGGGAACGCTTTCGGTGGTGATCTCGGGATGGTTGCGCAGATAGCTGAGCGAGTAGGTGGGCGCCTGCGGGTCCAGCTTCTTGGTCGCGAACAGAGCGGCCTGCTTCTTTGCCTCGTCCTTCATGCCCATGCGCCGGTAGAGCAGGGCGAGGTTATAGTGCGCCGCGAGATCGTCGGGATCGATTGCCTGCAGCGCCTGGAACTGCTCCATCGCATGCTGGTTGTCGTCGCGTTCGTAGTAGGTGATGCCGAGTTCGCGACGGGCATCGCGCGATTGCGGGAACTGGCGCACCACCTCGGTGAGATCGGCAAGTTCGGCGTCGGCATGGCCTTCGCGGCGCTCAATCAAGCCCAGATAGTAGAGGGCGCGCGCGTAGTTGGGGGCAAGCTTGAGCGCGTGCTCCAGTTCCGACCGTGCCGGCGAGTACTGCTCCCATTCGATATTGGTAAGGCCGAGGTTGACGTATCCGTCGGCATAGTCGGGGCGCAGTTGGACCACATGCATAAACGCGTCGATGGAGTCGGGGTACTGCAACTGGTCGAGATAGGCAATCCCGATGTTGTTCCATCGCATCCAGTCGGGGTTGTCCTGGGGGTCTGGAGGGCCAGCCGGATTGTCGCCGATGTTGAGCGTGCGTGTGCGCGAGGCCAGTTCCACCAGGGGATAGGCCGGATGGTCCTTGCCGAAGACGTTGTTGAGGTAGCTCTGCCGCAGATGCCGGTAGTTGACCTTCGCGGTCACGCTGATTTGGCCCATGGCGTTCGCGGGAATCTGGAACTCGTAGCGCACCAGCACCGAGCGGCCGGCCGGGATCGTGTTGTCGTAAGCGACAGAGTGGATCGTGAACACCTTATGATTGTCGACAAACGTGCCCTCGTTGTTGACGGGACGATTGGTGAAGCTGTGCGCCCGCTCATCCAGCATTCCGTTCGGTTTGATGAAGCCGCTGTGGAATATCTCGTTGCTGGCCGAATCCTTAACCGTAAGCTCGACCCAGGCCTCATACAGGTCGCGCACCTCCGGCAGCAGGGAGTGGCCGATGTTCTTGTTCTGCAGCACCACAAACGTCTGCACGACTTCGCCCGCCGCAAGGTTGAAGGGAGTGGACCCGAGCGGCGCAATGGTCTTGCCTTCCTTCACCTTGCGCAGCGCGAACAGATCGATGTTCAGATAGTTGCCGGACTTGAGGAAGGCAATGGTCTTCGAGAGCTGCTCGTCAAATCCATAGTAGAAGGGCACGGCGGTGTTGCCGGCGGGCCAGCTATGAGTGGCGAACGTGCCATTCTTCGCCCCCGGCTCAGGCAGCGTGTTGGGAGCGCGACGCATGTGGCAGCCCTGGCAGGGGGTGAAATCCGCCGTATAGAACGTCAATGGGTTGCGCTGCGAGAACTTCGAGTTCTGCCATTCGTCATAGGTAGTGAACGCGGTGATGAACTTGTAGTCGTTGAGCGACTGGGGGAGGTTGGCCTTGTGGCATGCCGCGCAAAACTCCGGCGTATGGTAGAAGCTCTGCATCACCGCCTTCGAATGGCGGTCAGGGTGTGCGAGGATGTCCGCGTAGGAAGCCTCTCCCGGAATGCGCACGCCGTTTTCGTCCACCATCACCGAGGGTACGCCCATCACGTAGCCGCCGTTGCCGGCGGTGGATTGCAGCTTCTGGATGGAGTGGCATGTGGTGCAGGTGAGGCCGTCCTTGTCGAAGCTGCGATCGACGACAGAGTTCTGGGTCAGGCCGCCAGAGAGGACCGCGATGGGATTGTGGCAACTGTCACAGTGGCGGGAGAACTGAATGCCCTTGGTGTTGTTCAGGATGTTGACGCTGGTGCGGTAGAACGGTGTGCGGAACGAGTTCGAGTGGAGGGCCTGGCGCCACTGGTGGTAGGCCTCCTGGTGGCAGTGGCCGCAGTACTCAGCCGACGGGAAGGCGCCGGGCTGGATAAAGGTGTTGCCATCCACAGCTGCATTGCCCGGGGTGGAGATGTCGCCCTTGCCGAAGTAGTAGTTGTAGGTGGATGCCACCTTGGCCGCGTATGCATTGCGGTCGGCTGGAGTAGTGGCGGCGGCTTTCTGATAGGTGTCAGTCGAATCGGACTGGGCGTGCATCGGATGGAAAGAGGTCAGCACGCCGCCGACGCAGAAGACCGTGGCGAAAGTCGCGGCTGCAACTCCCCACGCAAAGGAGCGCTGTTGCGGCGGAGTTGGAGAGCTATTTCGCAGCATGTTTTTGCTCGCTGTCCATAGCGATGGCTGGCTTCATCGAGTCGTAGACTCCCGGAACGATTCCCTTGCCCTCCTCGATGATGAAGTAGCGATCGACCGACGGCAGCGAAACCTTCTCCTGCGCACCGCTGGGCCAATGGATCTCCACGCCATCCACCGTAGCGGATTGGCCCAAGCCGAAGTGCAGGCGCTGGTCGTTGTTCGACTCGTAACTCCCTCCGCTCATCACATCGCCGCGCTGGCGCATGCCATTCGCTGTGAGGTAGACCGTTGTGCCCACGGCGTCGCGCGGGCTCTTTGCTCCGCCCACCAGCTTCAGTCCAACCCAGTGGTTGTGGTCGGCGTTGACGTTGCGCAGAAGCACCGGCGCATGGTCCATGCAATTGATGACAACATCGATCTTGCCGTCGTTGAACAGATCGCCGAAGGCCGCGCCGCGCCCCGGAATAACGTCGGCCAAGCCGGTGCCCTGCACCGCCGGGACGAGTTCAAACTTATTTCCGTGGTCCACATTGTGGAAGAGCGTTGGGCGCTCGGAGTAGGTCGTGCCCCAGTCGTGCTGGTCGGCCTGCGGAAAGATGTGGCCGTTGATCGACATAATATCTTTCCAGCCGTCGTTGTCGTAGTCGATGAAGCCCGTGCCCCAGCCGAGGAAGGGATAGGTGACCTCCGCGATCCCTGCGTGTGCGGTGATCTCGGAGAAGTTCGCATCGCCCTTGTTCTCAAACAGCGGCTTGTAGTCGTCGGAGAAGGTGGTGGTATAGAGGTCCACCATGCCGGTGTTCTTGTAGTCGCCCACGGCGAGGCCCATGGAGGCGGTCTCCCGTCCGGACTGGTTGAGCGCGAAGCCCGAGCTAGTAACTCTCATCGTCAAACGTGCCGTCGCCGTTGTTGATGTAGAGGTAGTTCGCGGACGAGTCGTTCGCCACCAGCAGATCGACCTTGCCGTCGTTGTTCACATCGACGAAGGTCGAGGTGAACCCATAGAAGTGGTGGGTGTCGCTCACCCCGGCCTTCTCGCTCACGTCGGTGAAGGTGCCGTCGCCGTTGTTGTGGAAGAGGTGGTCCGGCTCGCCATCCAGGCCGCGCGGCCCGCAGCTTACGGTGACGCCACGATATTGGCAGAAGGCAAGCACCGCGGCGTCCGAGCCCGAGCGCGGCGGGTGTGCGAGATCGTAATGCACGTATCCCGGAACGAACAGGTCGAGCCGGCCATCGCCGTCGTAGTCGCCAAAACTCGCTCCGGTGGACCAATTTCCCAGCGTTACGCCCGCCTTCTCCGCGACATCGGTAAAGGTGCCATCGTGGTTGTTGTGATACAGGCGGTTCTTGCCGAAGTTGGTGACGTATAGGTCGGGCCAGCCATCGTTGTCGTAATCCCCGACGGCCACGCCGAATCCCCACCGGTCATTGGTGACGCCGGCCTTCGCGGATACGTCGGTGAAGGTGCCGTCGTGATTGTTGTGAAACAAGGCTGCATGCGGCGGCTCCGCCTTCCCGCTCATTGCGTCGTAGGTCGAGCCGTTGACCATGTAAATGTCCAGCCAGCCATCGTTATCGTAGTCGAGCAGCGCCACGCCGGAGCCGATCTGCTCCAGGATGAATTTCTTCTCGGGAGTGCCCATCTTGTGGTGCCACTTGGTGAGGCCGGCCTTCTCCGAAATATCCTGAAAAATAATCGGCCCCGTCTTCACGAAACCGCCGGCGGTGATCGGACGATGCTCCGCGTCCAGCACCGGAGCATACACCCCGCCCGTCGCCGATCCGCCCTGCGGCGGCGCCTGCATTCCGCCATCGGAGACTACCTGGCTCGCAGGCAGCTGAGCAAACGACGGCGCAAACACGCACAACAGACCCGCCAGCGCGGCACTTGTGAGGAGCTTCGGACTGCGGGGAATGCGGGATGCCATGGAATGTCCTGACTTGGGTGCGAACTGCTACTGGAACGATTTCTCCGGATCGTCCGGATCGGTGGAGGGCGGATCGGTGGACGGCGATCGTTCGGCGACGGCCGTGGACTGAGAGCTGCGGCACGTGGCGAGAAAGCCGGCGAGCTGGCGGACTTCCTTGAGCGTGAGGGCGTCGCGAAAGGGTGGCATGTTCAGACCGCCTGCCAGCATCTGGTGTTCCATTCGCGGAACGGTGAGGCGGCTGCCCACATCGCTGAGGTTCGGCCCTTTAGTTCCGCCGGCGCCGGCGATGGTGTGGCAGTGGGAACAGCCCTTCTGCTGGAAGAGCGCGGCGCCCGTAGCCTTCGCGGGCTGCGCGGATGCGGCCGACGCCAGGATCGCGGCGCTGATGCAGGCCACGCTGATCCAACCCGTGACGGGCCGCAGGAGCCGCTTCGGCACCCGCGCGACGAGTGCACTCCCGGGAACGAATTCGGTTGAACGCGGGTACTTCATAGAAGCGACTTTCAATTGCCCTGCAACATGTCGAACGAATTAGCTACAGACGATCATTGCACGGCACACAAAATACTGGGAGATTAATTGGTAGCTCGGAATACAGCGATGGCGAGGGCCCTGTAGACCCTCGCCATCGTTTGAAGTATCTTGCCGCCTAAAACTGGTACTTGAATTCCAGTTCAAGAATGCGACGCGTGTCGCCTCCTGCCTTCTGGACGGTTGTACCAAAGTTCGGCACTGTCTGCGTCGACAGAGTCGATACCTTGGAGGTGTAGTCGGTTGTGTAGTAGAGCTTGAGCTGGTTCCCGGAGAACGAGTTCAGCGGGTGATTCAGCCAATCGTAAGCCGATATCTTCAGCGTTACGACCTGCCCCTCTGTGACGTGGATGGATTTGGACAGAGCCAGATCCGAGTCGAAGTAGGCGACGCCCTTGATATACGGATAGTTCCTGGGGCCGTTGGTTCCGATCGCCGGGACAGCGAAGCAGCTATCTGTGAGGAACTGCTTGGAAGCCCTTCCGGCCAGAGGATTGCAGGTAAGAGTTGGCTGGATTGAAATTCCCGCATTCGTACCGAAGTACGTGGCTGCGGAAAGCGCGGTGCCGACGCCCGCAGGAATCGTCCCCGTGTAGGAGTCGCTAAAGTTGAAGTTCGGGCTGCTGAGGGCCTGCAGATTTCCGCCGGACTGGTAGGTGGTATACGCCGAGATCACCCAGTTGTTAGCAAATCCGCCGATGATACGGTTGTCGCCGGTGTACATCTTCAGGTTGTTGTAGGAGAAGGACGTGTTGATGACATTCGGGCGGTCCAGACTCTCCACTCCGTAGTTGCCGCGAAGGGTGAACGGGTCCTCGTTGAGGTCCGTGCCCAGCGTCTTCGAACGGGTGTAGTTCAGATTGAGGTTCAGGCGCGCTGAACGCTTGACAAGGGCGACCTGCAATCCATTGTAGTTGGAGTAGCCGACGTGCGATAGCAGATACACGCCGTTGGTTCCGTAGGCATAGCCGAGAGGATAGTAGTCCGCATTCTGGTTCCCGGTCGATGCTCCACTGAGGGTCTTCGTCACATTCTCTGGGTTTGGTGCAATGACGCCCGTCTTCGGATCTGGCTTGAAGAGCACACCGAGCGGCTCCTTGTTAAGGTTCGTGAGCGCGGACCCGGAGCCAAGGGTTGCACCGCTGCCTCCGCCAAGAAGTACATGCTTGGCCTGGTCGCCCACGTAGGAAACCTCGACCAGTGAGTTCAGCGGCAGGCGCTGCGAGATGGTGAGGTTGTAGGAGTAGTTGTCCGGGGTGTAGTGGTCGTCCGGATTCAGGGCGCTCTGGATGGTGCCCGAACCGGCTGACGAAGGAGACAGTGCCGGAGCGGAGGAGGTGCCGATCTGGTTCAGGAGGACGCTGTCGCCGCCGGGCAGATTGTAGCCCAGGACGCCTTGCGCGAGGCTAAGACCGCCGCTATAGTCGCCCCAGTTGTCGCCGAACCGATAGACGCCGATGCCGCCGCGCACCTGCGTCTTCCCGTCGCCGAAGACATCGTACGACATGCCGAAACGCGGTGAGAGGTTAAGCATCGCGGCATTGACCCCGTCCTTGGGTATCGCGGCATTGATCGCATGATACTGGAGGCCCGGATCGACGATGTGCGCAGCAAAGTCCGACGCGACCCGGCTTATCTGGAAGACCGGCATGCCTGCATTGCCACGGTCGTACCAGTTGCCGATGTGGTCGAAGCGCAGCCCGAACTCCACGCTCAGGCGCTTGGTGGCCTGCCACGAGTCGTCGGCATAGAATGCAAATACCTTGGACGCCATATCCTGGGTTGGATTCGAACTGTTCTCCGAGTAGCTGGTCGCATTGCCCAGGAGCAGGTTTGCCAGCGGGTTGTTGGGCGAGCCCAACGGGTTCCCGGAAACGGCATTGTTGTTAACGTTGCCGCCGGTGCCGAAGCCCACGCTGCCATTGGGCGTATTGAAGCCGCCCTGGTTGTTGTCGATCATCTCGTAGAAGACGCCGAGCTTGACGGTGTGTGGTCCGTATATTTTGATCAGGTTGTCCGCAAGCGACGGCTGCGGCTTGCGCAGGTTATAGGCCCCGTTGGTGAAGATGTCCTGCTGCGAACGGTCAGGGAATGTCTGGTTGCCGGCGCTGCCATAAGACGGGATGAGCGGATCGCCGTTGTTGAAGATCGTGCCTCCCATGTAGCCAAGCGCGGCCCTTGAGAAAGCGGCCACGTTCGGGACGATGGTTGCATTGTGCGCATTGCCAAGCGTGCCAATGGCTTCATTCGTCAAGGTCTCGCTGAAGGTATGGATAAAGTGCCCTGAGAATATGTAGGACTTCTCCGAGCTGGTCAGGCTGCCGCCCGGGAATGGGACCGAGTTGCCTGGCGTCCAATAGATGTGTGCGCCGCCGCCGCTGGCCGGAGAGGTCTCCGTGCCGTACTGGTAGGAGACGTACGCCTTGGTGCGGTCGCTGAAGTCGTAGTCGCCACGTGCACGGTAGATATAGCCATCGACCACGCCGGGCACAGCCAGGATGAAATTCTCGTAGTTGTTTGCGGCTGTCGGTGTCGCGTTGGCAGCGGGCCAGGTGCTGGCCAGTGCCTTGCCGTCCAGTCCGGCAGCCGAAGTGAGAAACGCCGATGGAATCATGCCGACTGGACGACCGGGAGTGACCCCAATGATGGTTCCGTCCGGCAATACGGTACCCTGAAGATTGTTGCAATAGGTGCCTGTATTGGTGGCGGAGAACCCGCTCGGGCACAGTGCCGAGTTCGCAGCCGTTGCAGTAAAGTTGCCGGAGAGCATGTCTGCTGTCGGGATGTATGAGGTCAGCGTGGTGGCGGATCCGGTGTTCTGGATGAACTTCTCATATCCGAACCAGAACTGAAGGCGCTGGTGCGTGAACGGCACCGGTCCGCCGATGTTCCCGCCGGGATCGTAGTAATGGGCCGTTCCCCTTGGGATATTGTTGGCGTTGTTGTAAGCGCTGTTAGCGTTGAATACGTCGTTCTTGAGCAAGAGATATCCCTCGCCGTGATACTTGGCTGAGCCGGACTTGCTGATGTTGCTGACGATCTCAGGGCCGTGCGCGACATCCGCGCCGTAGTTGGAGGAGAGTACGGTGACTTCCTGCACCATGTCTGGAGTGATGCTGGCGATCTGATCGCAGTTGCAGCCCGGGTCGTTGATGTCCGCTCCGTCCAGCAATACGGACGTGCCGCCATCGATCGGCGCGCCATTGATGGCTACCCCTCCCTGCAGAGCGCCGCTGCCTTCCACGTCATTAAGCACGTCGCTATTGGACAGGCCACCACCTGTCCCGTTGGGATGAGACGTCACGCCCGGCAGTATGCGGACAAGATCGTCCACGTTGCGGCTGATCAGAGCGAGTTGTTCGATGTCCTTCGTATCGACGGTCGCGCCCAACGAGCCGTTCTCAGTAAGTAGAATGTCACCCGTTGTCTGCACCGTCACCGTCTCCGAGACGCTGCCGTTCTGAAGCACGGTATCCGGCGCCGTGGACCGGCTGCCTGCATAGACCGTAAGGCCCGACTGTTTGGAGACCTTGAATCCCTTGGCTTCCACCTGGACCGTGTACGTACCGGGCAGCAACACCGGAAATGAGTAGGTTCCCTCTGGGCCGGTAACGGTCTGAGCCGTGTCCTTGGTCGCCTCATTCGTGAGCGAGACCTGCGCACCCGGTACGCCGGCATTGTTTGTATCCTGCACCCGGCCACTCAGCGACGCAGTCGTTTGCGCGGTCAGTCGCGGAGCCGTCAGCAGCAGTGCGAGAGCTGCGATGCCAAACAGCCACAGAGAAGCGAGTTTGCTTGATTTACGACCTGCCATTATTGCCTCCAAAAATATGTGAAACCTTCTTGCTGGGACCCGCGTCGATCTCAATGATCTCTATGATGCGAAACCGTGATAAAGCCGGGCAGTTGATCTGCTGAACTGAATTGCCCGAAAATTCATTTGGCATAAAGATTGAACTGGCCTAAACCGGTTTAGTAAATCGATTAGTGAAATTGACCGTCCTGATATACAGGACTTCGACAATGTGTGTCAAACTTTTTTTGTGCATATCGCGCCCAGGCACTCGAGCGCCGGAAGCAGAATGCCTGAGGATGTGGCATACTATTGATATGCAACCACTTAGCTTGGTTCTAGGGGAGGGTATTTGACTCTTGATTAGTGTGTCCTTATCGCCACCGATAAGGGCCGGAATCCCTGTTGGATGAGTTCCATGGAGCATGGAAAATCGTTTTTCAAACGATCATTTTGCGCTGCGCGTCACCGAGCTTTGGATTTGGGTAACTGGCGCGCTCCGCTGGTCGTCTCGCGGACCATCAGTTCGGGTTCGAAAACAATCGTCTCGGGATACGCTTCCTTCGGCGATTGAATGCGCCGCAGCAACAGCTGTGCGGCGATCTCGCCCATCCGCCGCAGCGGCTGGCGGATCGTCGTCAGACTGGGCGTGTAATACATCGCGCTGGAGATATCGTCGAAGCCGATGACGGAGATGTCTGTGGGACAGGACAAGCCTGCATCGACAATAGCCCGCACCGCGCCCAGCGCAGCGATATCGTTGAAGCAGAAGATGGCGGTGAAGTCTCGGGTCTTCGCAAGCAGATCGCGCACGACCGGATACCCCAGCTCGGGCGACCAGGAATTTGCCTCGAGGAAGACGCACAGTTCCGGGTAGATGGTGATCCCGATCTTTCTGGCGATCTGCTGGATGCCCTCCCACCGGTATTCCGAGTCCAGCGCATGCCGCTGGCCTTTCATGAATGCGATACGGCGGTGGCCCAGATCGTACAGATGCTTCAGGGCCAGCGCCGCGGAACGATCGTGATCCAACATGATATTCGTGACGTTTTCCATCTTCCGGTGTCCGGAGATGGCGACCACAGGCACTTCTACTGGATCGTTCAGCGATGTGTTCACCAGAATAAAACCGTCCACGGATCGCTCCGAGAGCAAGCGTGGATACTCGTCGATCAGGTCGGCCCTGCCCTGATGGGTCACCACATAATGCAGGTAGCCGGATTGCATCAGCGACTCTTCCACCCCGTTCATCACCATGGTGAAATAGCCTTCACTGAACTCCGGCACAATCACTCCGACGGTGAAGGTCTGTCGTGTCCTCAGAGACCGGGCAATGGTGTTGGGGCGGTACTGTAGCTTCTTTGCGGCAGCAAGGACCCGCTCGCGCGTGGCCGGCGCAATGGACTTGGCGCCTGGCGCATTGTTCATGACCAGGGAAATCGTCGCGGGCGAGAGGTCGAGATATTCCGCCAGCACCTTCAGGTTGACCGGCTTGTCATCGGACCGTTCAGTTTTCGCCGTCATGGGGTTGAGACTGTTGTACCACCCAATGCATCCCGAAGATCGGACCTCGATCAATTTCCCACTCTTCGTTTGGCGTGCCCGGGCCTGGGCCGCGATCTGAATCGACTGGACATCCGTATCGGGGATATGCTTTTATTTATCTCCACTAGGCGCATAAATGCTCTAATAAAACGATTCAGGTGACAAACGTGCCAAGGAAGTGGAAACCCACGTTCCCCGCCTCTAGATCTCGGTCCATGTTCGGATTGCTGCGCCCGCTCCAGCGCTGCTTGCTGGCGCTCCTCTTACTTGCTGTTGCCAAAGTTCCGGCGCAACAGTCTCCCGCTGCGTCCTCCGCGTCGCAGCCATGGAGCAACACCGCCTTGCCGCCCGAGGAACGCGCGCGCCTGGTGTTGGCTGCCATGACTCTGGACGAGAAGCTACAGATGGTGCATGGCACCGGCTGGGGCGTGCTGCGGCCCGGCGCCCCGGTCGCCGAGAGACATAATGGAGGCGCCGGATTTGTTCCCGGCATCCCGCGCCTTGGCATCCCCGATATCAATCTTGCCGACTCCGCCGTAGGCGTTCGCATGGCCGCGCGAGAGAGCCGCTATGCGACGCTGCTTCCCTCCGCGCTCGGCCTTGCCGCAACGTGGGACCCCGACGCCGGATTTTTATATGGCTCGGTCATCGGCCGCGAGCTCCGCGACCAGGGATACGACATGTCCATCGGCGGCGGCGTGGATCTGATGCGCGAACCGCGCAACGGGCGCAACTTCGAGTACGCCGGAGAAGATCCACTGCTGGCTGGCACGGAGGTAGGAAATCTGATTCGCGGTGTGCAATCCAACCAGATTATCGGCGATGTCAAACACTACGCGTTCAACGATCAGGAGACGGACCGCAATACCCTGAACGTCGTGCTGAACCGGCGAGCGATGCGCGAAACCGATCTCCTCGCCTTCCAGATTGCCGTCGAAACCGGTCGTCCGCTGGCGGCAATGTGTTCCTACAACCGCATCGAGGGCGACTTCGCCTGCGAGAACAACTACACGCTCAACCAGGTCCTGAAACATGATTTCGACTTCAAAGGATTCGTTCTCTCGGATTGGGAAGGAACGCATAGCACGGTGCATGCTGCTCTCGCCGGCCTGGACATGGAGCAACCGAGTTCGGATTATTTTGGGTCCGCGCTGAAGCAGGCCGTGGAATCGGGCGCCGTGCCAGCCTCCCGGTTGGACGACATGGTGGGCCGCATTCTATACAGTCTGTTCGCATCCGGCGTCGTCGATCATCCTCCTCTGCGCCGGGTTGTCGATCCCTTCCGCGGCCTGCACGATGCCCAGCACATCGCCGAGGAAGGCATCGTGCTGCTGCAAAACAATGCAGGCCTTCTGCCCCTGGATAAGAATCTTAAGGGAACCATTGCGATCATCGGATCGCATGCGGATGTGGGTGTCCTCTCCGGCGGCGGGTCCGCCCAGGTCGATGCGCCGGGCGGAAACGCGATCGATCCCAGCCAGGGAGCGTCGGTATGGGGCAGTCCGGTGTACTTTCCTTCAGCTCCGCTCGAGTTTATTCGCGCGAAAGCTCCCAGCACCAGTGTGCAGTTCAATTCCGGCGACGATCCGCGCTCCGCGGCCGCGCTCGCGGCCAAATCGGATGTCGCGATCCTCTTCCTCCATCAATGGATGAGCGAGGGGCAGGACGCGCCTTCGCTCTCGCTGCCCGACGCCCAGGACACGCTGGTGGAGGCGGTAGCGGCCGCCAACCACAGGACTATCGTTGTGCTTGAAAACGGCGGCCCTGTCAGCATGCCTTGGGCGCCACGCGTCGCGGGCATTCTCGAGACGTGGTACCCGGGGATCGGCGGAGGCGAGGCCATCGCCAACATCCTGTTCGGCGACGTGAATCCCTCCGGCAAGCTTCCCGCCACCTTCGCTCGTTCGGACGCAGACCTGCCCTTCCCTCAGGTCCCCGGCCTGACGCAGACGACCGGCAACAACGGCATGAACGCGCACGCAGCAGGAACCAGTCAGGAGCAGGCCGCGATCACCGTCGACTACAACCGCCAGGGTTTGGAGGTCGGCTACAAATGGTTTCAGACCCACCAGATCAAGCCGCTCTTCGCGTTCGGACACGGACTCTCCTACACCACGTTCGCGTACTCAGATCTGAAGGTGGAGGGTCCGGCAAGCACCGTGACCTTCCATCTTCAGAACACTGGAACCCACGCCGGCGTAGAAGTCGCCGAGGTCTATGCCACGCTTCCCGCGTCCACTGGAGAACCTTTTCGACGCCTCGTCGGTTGGAAGCGTGTAGCGCTCGCGCCCGGAGAGACGCAGACAGTATCGATCCTGCCCAACCGCACTCTACTCTCTGTGTACGACGAGGCCTCTGACAGTTGGAAGCTGACGCCGGGCGCCTATCAGATCGAGGTGGGCGGAGCGTCCGATGACCTGAAGCTTCGCACCAACACGGAGCTACCCTGATCCCTGATCTGCCGGGCCGTGCGCATAAAGAGGCGAAGCAGGATGCGAACCCTTATTAACAGCCGCCAACGCGCCTGCGACGCCGGTCGCGCAAGCCACCAGCGCCATGCCCGCGGCCAGCGGCACAAACATCCCGATGCGAAGTGATCCAGCCTGCGTGGACAAGGCGCCCGTAAGCCACGGAAACACCGTTCCGCCCAGGCCGGCTGCGACGAAGATGGCATTTCCCGAGACGCGCGGAAGCACGGCCGCCAGCAGCAGAGGATACACCGGCCCCACGCCAAACCCGATCAGAAAGCCCGCGATCAGCAGGATTGCCTGGCTCTGCGCAGCCAGCAGCAACACACATCCGGCAGCCGCAACCGCCGTCGAGAAGCGCAGCAGAACAGGCTCCGTGAAGTTTCCGACCAGCTTAGTGGAGTAAAGCGCACGCGCTGCCAGCAACCCCAGCCAGAAGACCGTCGCGGTCGCGACAGGCGCTTCGAATTCGTTGCGAAGCCTGTCGGCATAGGTTGCAATCCACGCTCCTGCAGAGCTCTCCAGTCCCGTCGCCATCAGCGTCGTCAGGGCGACGATGGCCGGCAACCGTGCCCCAGAGCGGCGCGCCGCCTCGGACTGCACCTCCGCCGCAATAACCGTCTCCCGTTCCGCCAGCAGCATCCACGCCGTGAACACCGCAAACGCCGTGGCCAGTGCAATGAAGAGGGTGCGGACGTCGGCCAGCCTGAGAAACTCGTTCGCAAGCAACGGGCAGGAGAAGGCGCCGAGGCCCCACGCGAGGTTGAGCCGGTTCATCTCAGTGATTCGCGACCTGACGCAGCGCTGCGATCGCAGGCGATTGATCGATGTGATGGAGATTCCCAAACCGAGCCCATAGACAAAGAAGACGGGAAAGACGGCCCACCCGGACGCGAAAGCCAGAGTGCAGCACGCCGCTACGAGCAACGCCGCGCCTCGGGGGACGGAATGCACCATTACCCCGCGGCTCAGCAGCGCGCCCAGCGACGAACCCAGAAAGATCGCGAAGAAGAGCGCGCCGCCTCGCCGGTCTGTCAGCGACCAATGCGCCAGCATCGTGGGCAGCGTGGATCCCAGCAGCGCAATCCCGAAGCCAGTGAGCGCGAAGGCGAAATAGAGCGCCACGGCCGAGGCAACATTGTGAGCGCGCGTTCGGCCGGGGGACGCATACGCGCAACCGTTCACTTCGCTCAATTCAACACGCGCGGGCAGCAGGATTTCGTCATGCACTATGTATTTTCCTTGCACAGAGGATGCTACCTGTTTCCGCGATCCTTCGAGTTGGGTATTACGCCTCGCCGACCTCCAAATGACCACATTTTAAAAGAACACAAAAGAATCTTGACACTGCTTGTGGCCAACCGCTTTCTGCCCCAACAGCACCTCATCGGGCCGGTATTCTTATCTTCTGCCCGCTCTTTTGGTGTGGATCGGCCTCATGATGCTAAGCCCGGCCTACCGTGCCGAGCACACCCACATCTCATGGTTTGCTGCGATGGAGTCCCTGTTCAGCCACTTCTGGTTCACCTGCTGCCTGGTCGTCACTCCGCTTACGGTCGCCTTCGCCGTTATTGAGCGGAACCAAGCGAGCCTGCATCTGTTCGATCGATGGAGACCGCGCATGCTCCCGCCCACGCCTAATCCCAACCTCATCCCGCGCGTTGGCTCTACCGTCGAGCTGGCCGTCAACCTGCTCATGTTCGCCATGTTGGACCACTGCGCGCACTCCTCCGAAATATACTTCGGCCCGACGGTGCATACCTCACTCCGCCCGGAATGGCTGTGGTACATCTGGAGCAACCTGCTGCTGGCGTTCGCCAACGCCGCGCTCGCAGTTGCGAAACTCATCCATCCCCGGTGGACCATAAACAAAGCTGTCTTGTGCTTGCTCTTCGATACCGCCGGCGCAACCCTCTTCTGCTGGCTGATGAAGGCCAATGTCCTGGCCGGAATCGTAGTTCCCAACCTCCCAACACAAAAGTCCATTCAGATCACGAACGCCATCAATCACTGGATGACCACGATGTTTCCCTACGGAATTTTCGTGGCGGTCGCAATCGCTGCCGCAGGCGTCTACCGTATCGTGCGCGTCACCACACAGGAACCCACTTCGGCATAAATCGACCACGCGAAAACTGATGTAAACGAAAATCGTAGCGGTCAGAGCATCCCAGAGCTACAGGAGCCACAGCGTCCGACGATATGCCTCTACGCATCCAATCCAAAAAGCGCCGCTTGCCCTGAAAGTTCTTTCCATCCTCGGCACAGGACTGCATTTGAACAATTTACTCATTTAACTGCACATATTTAGGTGCATAGACTGTTTGACAGCTGTCACCCCGCATAGGCGAATATAAGGCGAATATGTCCAGCGCCGCCGCAGTTCGCCTCCACATCGAATCCGCTCTCGCACACAAGGTCCCGTCGGCACTCACGCCAGCTGTAAGGACGATCCGTCCGGTTGCGAGCACAGGGATCGAAACGCTGGATGAGGTTCTACAGGGCGGCTTTCCCATCGGCGCAATCACTGAGCTCGTTGGTCCAGAGTGCTCCGGCAGGACCTCGGCGGCACTTTCATTCCTCGCTCGCCTCATGCACTCCGCAAAGGTCTGCGCCTGGATTGACGTCTCGGACACCTTGCACCCCGAATCCGCGGCCGCTGCGGGAGTGG
This sequence comes from uncultured Acidobacteriaceae bacterium, assembly GCA_963808025.1. Classification (GTDB taxonomy): domain Bacteria; phylum Acidobacteriota; class Terriglobia; order Terriglobales; family Acidobacteriaceae; genus Edaphobacter. The sequence goes on from CAWEEI010000004.1 coordinate 399,210, forward strand.
ATCTCTCTTGCCTGCTCTGGGTTCGCTGCGGGGCACCGTCAACGAAACCAAAGCCGCCGTCAACCAAGCCGTGGTCGCGTCTCGAACAAGCACTGCGCGTAACCGACCTCTTGCTGCAAACTGGGGGCTTCGGCGCGATTGTGCTGGACATGGCCAGCATCCCACCGGAATTTGCTTCGCGCGTGCCTTTGGCAACATGGTTCCGTTATCGTGCGGCTGCGGAGCGAACCCAGACCAGCGTCCTTCTTTTGAGCCAATATGCCTGCGCCAAAAGCAGCGCGGAACTCGCGCTCCGGCTAAATCTGGAGGACGCCCTTCACAACGAGACCACCGTCTTTACCGGCGTTGCGTACCACATCGAAGTTCTGCGCGACCGATTCAAGCTGCATGCAGGCAATGTAATTCCATTGCGCAAGCCGCCGCAAAGCGCTCACACCGCCACCTGGCACAGCCACTCTGCATGGTCAGGTCAGCGATGACAATACCCACGCAACTGTATGCCTGTATCTATGCAAAGGAGCTTCCCCTCCAGGCGATGCTGCGTCTGCGGCCAGAGCTGCGGGGCAGGCCATGCGCCGTGACGCAGGGCGAACCGCCATTACGTTCGGTCTGTTCCTGCAACACATCGGCACGGCGGCTTGGTGTCGTCCCTGGCATGACGCAGGTGGAGATCGACACCCTTCCATCAGTCACCGTGTTGCATCGTTCTCACGCCGAAGAGCAGACGGCAAAGTACGCATTGCTCGAATGTGCGTCGGCAATCTCTCCACGGATCGAAAACCGGGTCGAAGACCGGGCTTTTATCTGCGTCCTCGATATAGCCGGGACGGAAAAACTCTTCGGCACCCCTCCCCTCCTGGCGAAGACCTTGCGAGAGCGCATCGCAGCAATCGGAATTGAATCTTCGATTGCGATCAGCGGCAACTTCCATGCTGCCATCTGTCTTGCGCGTGGAAGCTCTTCGCGCATGAACGCGACAATCGTTGCCTCCGGCGACGAAGGCGCAGCCCTGGCTCCTCTGCCCCTTGAGGTCCTCAATCTCTCTCAGCAGATCGCCGAGACCTTTTCCCTCTGGGGAATTCGCATCCTCGGGATGCTGGCAGCTCTCCCTGAGAAGGCGCTCATCGCTCGCATGGGACAAGAGGGAAAACGTCTTCGCCAGTTGGCGCGCGGAGAGCTGCCGCATCTCTTCCAGCCGCTGGAACCTGCCTTTGCCCTCGAAGAGAATATGCAGCTCGATACGCCCGTGGAACTGCTCGACTCCCTTCTCTTTGCCGTCGGCGTGATGCTCGACCAGCTCATCACCCGCGCGACCGCGCGCATCCTTGCGCTCTCCTCCGTCACAATCACACTGAAGTTAGAGGGTGATAGAACCCACGCCCGCAGGGTTAGGCCGGCATTGCCGACCAACGACCGTCTGCTCTGGATCAAACTGCTCCATCTTGATCTTGAAGCCCATCCGCCGCAGGCCGCAATCCTCTCGCTCACCCTCGCCGCGGAGACGGGCAGCCCCAGCAAGCTGCAACTTGGCCTGTTCTCTCCTCAGCTGCCCGAACCAATGCGACTCGACGTAACGATGGCGCGGATTCGCGCGGTGGTTGGCGAAGAGCGCGTGGGCAGCCCCATCCTCAAAGACTCTCATCGCCCCGATGACTTCCGTATGAGTCCCTTTGCCGTGCCAACTGGATCGGCTAAATCCCTGTCCCCTAATCGATCCATCGCCGCGATGCGACAGCTTCGCCCGGCGGAAGACGTTGCTGTGACGCTTCACGCTCACCGCCCCATCTCATTCTTCTTTCGAGAGGTCCGCTATACCGTGGAGCGCGCCTACGGCCCCTGGCTTGCCGGTGGCGAGTGGTGGAATCAGCACAGATGGCGCCTTCAGCAATGGGATCTGGTTGCACGCTCCCATCAAGGCTCGACCCTGTGCTGTTGCCTTGTCCGCGATCTCTCGCAGAACTGTTGGCGGATGGTGAGGCTCTATGACTGAGGCCTATGTGGAACTCCATGCGTCAAGCGCCTTCAGCTTTCTCGAAGCAGCATCGCAACCGGAAGACCTTATCAAACGCGCCGTCGAGCTGGAAATGCCCGCGATGGCGCTGCTGGACCTGAACGGCGTCTATGGCTCGGCGCGTTTTCATACCAGCGCCCGGCGAAGCGGTATCCGTGCGCACATCGGTGCGGAGATCGCGGTTTCAAGCTGCGGCCCACGCCTTGCCCCGCCGGCCTGGCTTCCCCATCGGCATCCCGAGCAGCCCGCGCGCCTTCCCCTGCTCTGTGAGTCGCAGGCAGGCTATCGCAACCTCTGCCAGATGGTCAGTCAGTTCAAGATGCACGAGAGCGCCAAATCCGCAGGTGCGGCCACACTAGATGATTTAGAGCAATATGCAGCCGGGCTGGTCTGTTTGACAGGCGGTGAGGAGGGGCCACTCTCTGCCGCAATCGTCCATGGCGGGGAGCACGCCGGACGGAAATTACTGGAGCAGGTGGTCGGGATCTTTGGCAAGCGCAATGTCTTCGTCGAGATACAACGCCACTGCGAGCGCGAAGAGGAGTGGCGCACGCAGGCCGCGCTGCGCATCGCCCGCTCACTGCAATTACCGGTTCTCGCCACCAACGGAGTTCGCTACGCAACTGCCTATGATCGCGAAATCCTCGACCTGTTTACCGCTGTGCGCCACCATACCGATCTCGATCACGCCGGCCGTCTCCTCGCCGTGAATCATCAACGCCATCTGCGTTCGCCGCAAGAGATGAAGGCCCTCTTTTACGATGTGCCCCATGCAGTCGAGAACACGCTAGAGCTGTCGTCTCGTCTTCAATTTGAACTGGACGACCTTGGCTACCAGTTTCCCCGCTATCCCGTTCCCAACGGAGAGACGATGGACAGCTTTCTCCAAAAGCGCGTCGCAGAGGGAGTAATAACGCGCTACGGCCCAAAGAATGATCCTGGCCTTTTGGATCGCGCAAAGAGACAAGTCGAACATGAGCTCTCCCTCATCGCGCGGCTCGGCTTTTCCGGATACTTTCTCATCGTTTGGGACATCGTCCAGTTCTGCAAACTACGCGGCATTCTGGTGCAAGGCCGCGGCAGCGCGGCCAACTCGGCCGTCTGCTACGCGCTTGAGATCACCGCAATCGACCCGGTAGGGATGGAGCTTCTCTTCGAGCGCTTCCTCAGCGAGAACCGCGGAGAGTGGCCGGACATCGATCTCGATCTCCCCTCGGAAGAGAAGCGCGAACAGGCCATCCAATACGTCTATCAACGCTACGGCGAGCTGGGTGCCGCGATGACCGCCAACGTCATCGCCTATCGCGGCAAGTCGGCTGCCCGCGAGGTCGGCAAAGCTCTCGGCTTCGATCAGGAATCGCTCGCGCGCCTATCGGGCCTCGTCAGCCAGTGGGAGTGGCGAGGCAAGACCGACACCATGGCGCACTCCTTCCAGAATGCCGGCTTCGACGTAAAACATCCGCGCATCGCCAAATATCTCGAGCTCTGCATGCGCATTCAAGACCTGCCAAGGCATCTTGGCCAGCACTCCGGCGGCATGGTCATCTGCCAGGGACAACTCAACTGCGTGGTGCCCATCGAGCGAGCCTCCATGCCCGGCCGTACCGTCATCCAGTGGGACAAGGAAGATTGCGCCGACCTCGGCATCATTAAAGTTGATCTCCTCGGCCTCGGCATGATGGCAGTAATTAAAGACTGCCTCGAACTGGTCCCTCAGCACTACGGCGAGTCCGTCGACCTCGCCCAACTGCCGGAAGACGCCGACGTCTATCGCACCCTCCAAAAGGCCGACACCGTGGGCATGTTTCAGGTCGAAAGCCGGGCGCAGATGGCGTCCCTTCCCAGAAACCATCCGGAAAAGTTCTACGACCTTGTTGTGCAGGTCGCCATCATCCGCCCCGGCCCCATCGTCGGTAAGATGATGCACCCCTATATGCGGCGGCGGCAGAAAAAGGAGCCCGTCACCTACCCGCATCCGTCCCTTGAACCTGTCCTCAAACGCACATTGGGCGTTCCACTCTTTCAGGAGCAGCTGCTCCGCATCGCGATGACAGTCGCCGACTTCTCCGGTGCCGAGGCCGAAGAGCTGCGCCGCGCCGTCGGGATGCGCCGCTCCTGGGAACGAATGAAGAATCTCGAAGGAAAGCTGCGCGCTGGAATGACCGCGAACGGCATCAACCCCGCCACCCAGGAAAGCATTGTGCAACACATCAGCTCCTTCGCGCTCTATGGCTTTCCCGAGTCTCACGCAGCCAGCTTCGCGCTCATCGCCTACGCGTCGGCCTACTTTAAGGTTAAGTATCTTGCGGCCTTCACCTGCGCGATCCTGAACAACCAACCCATGGGCTTCTATATGCCTGCAGTACTCGTAAAGGACGCACAGCGGCACGGCTTGCGGGTGCGGCCCATCGATGTTCAACACTCGGATTGGGCCTGCACTGTCGAGCACGAAACGGATCGCTCGCTCTCCCTCCGCATCGGATTGGGCTACGCGAAGGGCCTGCGACGGCAATCCGCCGAAGCGCTTACTCACTCGCGATCTGACCACGGTCCATTCCGTTCTGTTGAGGATCTTGCCTTTCGCGTCCCATCACTCAATCGCAAGGAACTCACCCTCCTCGCGCAGATAGGCGCCCTGAATCGAATCGACGGAATAGAACATCGCCGCGACGGCCTATGGCAGGTGGAGCGCGCCGGCAAGCTGGAGGGCCCGCTCTTCCGGCAGAAAAGCGAGTGGCTGCACGAGGGCTCCGAGATCCTCCCGCTTGCGCCCATGAGAACGGAAGAACGCCTGATCGCTGATTATGCCGGTACAGGACTGACCGTGGGCAAACATCCCATGCACTATCGCCGCGCCGAACTGCTGCGTCAGGGGGTTCTCTCCGCCAAACAGCTTTGCGCCTGCAAAGACGGCGATCTCGTGCGCACCGCAGGCTGCGTCATCGCTCGACAGCGTCCCGGCACAGCCAAAGGATTTATCTTTCTTTCCATGGAGGACGAGACCGGCATTGCCAATGTCATCGTCACACCCAACATCTATGAACAGAACCGTCTCGTCGTAACCCGCGGCAAATTTCTCCTCGTCGAAGGCCCTCTGCAAAATCAAGACGGCGTGATCCACGTCAAGGCCACCCAAATCACCGCCCTCTCCTCCGCTGGCATTGCCCATCACTCGCACGACTTCCATTAATGCACCCCGCAAGCGAGTGCGCTCACGGTACCTCCGTGCAGCCAAGGTCAAAGTAGCTCAGACAGCGCACCAGGCGATTCCTATACTCACCTCCGTATCCCCAATCCAAACCGCTGGGATTGGCAACGTCATTCGATGAATGCGCCATCATATCGGCGCGCAGCAGTCTTGTGTTCAGATGCATCTCGCACGTATGCATCTCCCCTAAAACAAAGCGTTGCCAAAGAGCAACCAAACCAACGATCAATCTCTCCTATGTACTTGTCTCGGAGGCAGCAATGGGCAGCAGGGTCTCAGTAATCACAAAGGTTGCATTGGCCGCGGGTTTTCTACTGGCGACGATGACAGCGAAGGCACAGTTCAACGCAAGTCTTTCAGGCACAGTCGAGGACACAACCCAGGCGGTCGTTCCGGGGGCAACAGTTACTCTGACCAACGACGCAACCCAGGCTACCTTTACCGCGACCTCAAGCTCCGGCGGGACCTACCAGTTCAATGAACTGCCTCCCGGCATCTACACCCTCGCCGTAAAAGCGAAGAGCTTTCAGCAGGACACCACCTCGAATGTGACCGTCGCCGCGGAGACGCCGCGCACTCTGAATGTAACTCTGCAAGCCGGGGCGGATACCCAAACCGTCACCGTGAACGCGGAGTCGGTGCCATTGCTGCAGACCACCGACCCCAGTATCGGCACAACCATCGACAGCTCAGAGATTGATCGCCTGCCGATCTTCGGCGCGGACCCATACGAACTCCTGCGCACAGCCCCGGGCATCACCGGCGACGGCGCGCGCTCAGGCAGTGGCGGAGCGGTCTTTCTTCCCAACGGGGCGGGCCCGGGTGGGTCGAACTCGGGCATCTTCCAGACCGAGAACCAGGTGCAGATCTCAGCAGACGGCCAGCGCGTCGCCGACAACAACTACATGATCGACGGCGTTAGCGTGGACTCGTTGACCCATGGAGGCGCGGCGGTCGTCTCGCCCAACCAGGAAGCAGTCGGCCAGATCACCATCGTCTCAACCTCCTACGACGCCAGCCTCGGCCGCAACACCGGCGCGCAGATCCAGGTCGTCACCAAGAACGGCACCAACAATCTCCACGGCTCCGCGTTCTTCCTCTACGATGAGCCCGGATTCAATAGCTACAACAAATACGGTGGGCCCGCGGCCGGCACCATGCCCGTCCGCGATAACAACCAGCAACGCACCTGGGCAGCGTCGCTCGGCGGCCCCATCGTCAAGAACAAGCTCTTCTTCTTCACCTCCTTTGAGGAGTACAAACTCAAGGACCCCAGCTATACCACCGCATATGTGGAGACGCCACAGTACCGCGCCGCCATCATTGCCCAGCGCTCAGGCGGCGTCTCTGAGCAGATCATCGCCAACCCTGCATCGATGCCACGCATTCTCGGCATCATCGCGCCAAGCTGCACGGGCTTCCGTACCTATCAGGACATGAATCCCGCCGATGTGGCGACCTTTGGCACTCAGGTTCCCGCATGCCACGTCGTCACCGGAGGATTGGACATCGGCTCCTTGACCACCGGCGGGACCTCCCAGCTTGGGGTCTTCCCCTCCGGGGCCGCGATCCCCACCGCTCCCTACTACGGAGCATCGGCGCAGGAGATCGGCGCAGGCTTCGATGGCGTCCCCGATCTTGAGAATGTTCAGCTCGTGATCCCTTACCAGAGCCGCGGCAATCAGTACAACGCTCGCATCGACTGGCAGGCTACCCAGAAGGACCTGATCGCCGGCTCCTTTTACATCACTAAGCTCGACAACCTCAACGCCAGTGGCGCCGCAGGCTCGCGTCCCATGGGGGACGTGCCGTTCAAGCCACAGAACTCAGCCGCCACGTTAATCTACATCCATACCTTCTCCGCCGCATGGATCAATGAGTTACGCGGCAATGCCACACGCTTTGAGGACAATGCGCTCAGCGACGGCGGCAACACAGTCAACTACGGCATTCCTTACATCAATGTGCAGGACTATCCCGCTGCGGTGCAATACGGGGTCGCTGCGGCAAACACCACCCCATCCAACTTCGCGGAGAACACTTACGAGGTTCGCGACACCGTCTCCCACACCTTCGGCTCTCACGTCATTCGCGCGGGCTACGAGGCGCGCTTCGAGCAGGACAACGACAACCTCTACGGCGAAGAACGCCCAACCTACGCCTTCGACGGTATCTGGTCCTTCGCCAACGACGCATCGGTCTACGAGGCGATCGCGGCCAACCCCGCCACCGGAGGCCCGGCAAATAGCCAGCGTTACTTCCGGTCGCAGAACTACGCCGCCTTCGTCCAGCACGATTGGAAGGTCACCCCGAACTTCACCTTCAACGCCGGCCTGCGCTGGGAGGAGTTCACTCCCCTCGAAAACAAGGGATCGATGATCAACTATCCCGTCCTTGGACCCCCAGGCTCCGAACTCTCCGGCATTAAGATGGTGCTGCGCAACCATCTCTGGAACTTCCAGCACAACAACTGGGGCCCAAAGCTCGGCTTTGCCTACACGCCGGTATTCCTCGATAACAAGGTCGTGGTGCGCGGCGGCTACTCACTGGCCTACAACCACCTCGATATTGCTCTGTTCAACAACGCGCTGGAAGACGGTCCCGGCATCGCCAACTTCGGGCTCTGCTGCGGCGGACCCGGCAACACAGCGGGCATCCAGTACAAACTCGGGACCAGCAACTCTCCAGCCAGCTATCCTGCGAATCCTGCGCTCAAAGAGACCCTCAACGCCAACGGCTTCAGCGGCTGCTGCGTCGAGGTCTACGGCGCATCGCCCAACATCAAATACCCGTCCACGGACCTATACTCACTCGAAATCCAGGGCGAGCTGGGAGCTGCAATGACCATGACGATCGGCTATGCAGGAGCTGACGGTCGCCACTACGCGCGCCTGGTGGATCAGAACTTCCTCTATAACCAGGCCAACACGCCGGTCTACGCCGCCTACTTCGCCCAGACCGACTCTGTCGCAAAATACAACGCCCTAAACGTGCAACTGCGCCGTCCCATGCGACACAACATCGCCTACAGCTTCGTATACACCTACGCAAAATCGATGGACCAGGTCTCCAACGGAGACTTTGCCGACGGCTCTGCGAACCAGACCAACCCCGCCAACAACGCCAGCGAGTACGGGCCATCCGACTATGACCTCAAGCACCGTATCGTCGCCACCGGCCTCTATCAGACACCCACCTTCCATCCCCATAGCGAGTTTGTCGCCGCATTCATCAACGGCTATCAGATCAACGCCACCTACACCTGGCACACCGGGTTTCCGTGGACGCCAATCACGACCAACCTCAATACCGTTCCCTTCCAGAACGGCGCCGCAACCCAGAACGTTGTAAGGCCAATCGCCTATAACGGCAAAGGCGGCACCAGCTGCTCCAATAGCGCGTTCACCACCGGATCGAACTTCCCCAACGGTGGGCCCAGCTACTTTACGACGATTCTCGCGCCCATGGGCGTTTACCGCCCCGGCATCGGACGTAACAGCTTCCGCGGACCCTGCTATCAGGATGTGGATGTCAGCGTCGCCAAGGAGTTCGCCCACGACTTCGGCGACCACCACACCCTGCTTCGCCTGCAGGCCAACATGTACAACTTCTTCAACCAACTCCAGCTGCAGCCGATCGGCAACAATACCGGAGGGTCCAACATCGCCAGCCCCTACTTCGGCTACTCGCAGGCCGCGGACTCCGGACGAGTCGTCGAACTCCTCGGTAGAATTCAATTCTGATTGCATGGGCCCGGCCGCCGTCCAGGCTGCCGGGCTCATGCGACCCCGGATTGAATCGGAGGGATTTCTATGGAGGCTGCACCGCTGCGGTGGACGAAGCTGGCCGCAAAATTTTTGTTGCTGACAGCTCCGTTCGCGACCGCACAATCTCCTCAGCCCGAGCGCGTCGTCATCGACGCACAGGCATCCACCACGCCATTCCCTCACTTCTGGGAGCAGACCTTCGGCTCCGGCCGAGCCATCCTCTCCCTGCGCCAGAGCTACCGCGACGACCTGCGCACCGTCAAGCAGGCCACCGGCTTTCAATCGGTCCGCTTCCACGGAATCTTCATGGACGAGGTCGGCCTCTACGATCCCGACCGGCGCATCCAGAACCCCGGTCTCGCCTCGCAGGCCGCGCGCGATGCCTCTGTCTATAACTTCTCCTACATCGACCAGATCTACGATGGCCTGCTTGCGGAACACGTCCGCCCCTACGTCGAACTAAGCTTCATGCCAAAAAAAATGGCCTCCGACCCCGCCGCGCTGCACGCCTTCTGGTACAAGCAAAACGTCTCGCCGCCGAAGGACTACTCGCTGTGGGACGCCATGATTCAGGCCTTCGCCGCACACCTCGTCCAACGCTACGGCATCGACGAGGTGGCCACGTGGAAGTTTGAGGTATGGAACGAGCCCAACATCGACTTCTGGGTCGGCGTCCCCAAGCAGTCCACATACTTCGAGCTGTACGACCACACCGCGCGCGCGCTCAAGTCCGTCTCGCCGCGCCTCCAGGTCGGCGGGCCGTCCACCGCGCAGGCCGCATGGGTCTCCGCGTTCCTCGATCACACAAGACAAAACGACGTGCCCGTCGACTTCGTCTCGACCCACGTCTATGCCAACGACACCGCAAAGAATGTCCTCGGCACCGGCGAGGATGTCCCTCGCGACAAAATGGTGTGGCGCGCCGTCCAGATGGTGCACGACGAGATCGCCCACTCCCCCTACCCCGCCATCCCGCTCATCTTCTCCGAGTACAACGCCAGCTACGCCAACGAACCCAACGTCACCGACTCCACCTTCATGGGCCCATGGCTCGCCAACAACATTCGCCTCTGCGATGGACTGACCGAGAGCATGGCCTATTGGGCCTTCTCCGATGTCTTCGAAGAGCAGGGTGTCGTCCGCACACCCTTCTACGGAGGCTTCGGCCTCATCGCCGCCGACAACATTCCCAAGCCCACACTCAACATCTTCACCCTCCTCCACAAACTGGGCGACCGCAGAATTGCAGTCGCCTCCGATTCAGTCCTGGCAACCGAGACCCCGGCACGGCAGCCTCATCCTCGCTCTATGGGACTACGCCCCTCCCACCGGAACCGGCGCTGCCTACACCATGCCCAGCGGCCCCGCCGGCCCACCGAAGACCTTCGACATCGAACTCAAAAACATCGCGCCCAACGCAATCGCCGAAATATGGCGCGTGGACGACGACCACGGCAACGTGCTCAAGGCCTTCGACGCGATGGGCCGCCCTCCCGGCGACCTCACGCCAGCAACAAGTCGCCCAACTCCGCGCCGCCGGCGCAGATGGCTCCGCCGCAACACATCCACCTCGACCACGGCAGGCTGCATCTCACTGTTCCGGCCCACGGCCTTGCGGTCGTAGTCATCGCAAAGTAGGCCCCATGGATCGTCGCGAACTACTTACATTGCTCGTGTGCTCCGCCTTGACCCGGCCACAGACATCCCACGCATCCGCACCCGATCAGGACGATGTCACCAGCGCAGACGATATCTTCCTCGACGAGATCGAGCGCCGCGGCTGCCTTTACTTCGCCGAACAGGCCAGCCCCCACACCGGCCAGGTGCTCGACCGCGCACGATGGGTCAACAGCACCGGCGCACTCGACCCGCGCCGAATGGCCAGCATCGCCGCAACCGGCTTCGGCCTCTCGGCCCTCTGCATCGCGGACAACCGCGCCTACCAGCCCGCAGCCCAGGTCCGCGAGCAGGTCCGCCGCACCCTGCGCTTCCATTGCGATACCCTCCCCAACCAGCACGGCTTCTTCTCCCACTTCAACGACCTCGAGACCGGCGAGCCCTGGCGCAACAGCGAAATCTCCTCCATCGATACCTCGCTCCTGCTCTGCGGGGTCCTCACCGCCCGCGCCCACTTCCACGACGACGCGGAGATCGTCCGCCTCGCCACCGCAATCTACGAGCGCGTCGACTGGCCCTGGATGCTCAACGGCGGCGAGACATTCTCCATGGGCCTGCGCAACGGCCAATTCCTCGCCTCGCGCTGGAACCACTACTGCGAGCTGATGATGCTCTACCTGCTCGCCATCGGATCGCCCACCCACCCCATCGACCCCGCCTGCTGGGACGCATGGTCGCGCCCCCTCATGCACTACGCCGGCTTCGATTACATCGGCGCCGCCGACCCGCTCTTCGTCCACCAGTACAGCCACGCCTGGTTCGACTTCCGCCGCCAACGCGACCGCTATGCCGACTACTTCGCCAACTCAATCCTCGCCACGCGCGCGCACCAGGCCTTCTGCCTCTCGCTCGGCAAACCCTACTCGCTCGACTACTGGGGCATCTCCGCGTCCGACTCGCAGCACGGATACACCGTGTGGGGCGGGCCGGGCGTCCGCGACGGCACCGCCCAAAGATCCGGCGGCCCACAAGGCTTCGGCGGCATCGACGGCTCGGTAGTGCCGTACGCCGCCGCCGGATCGCTGCCCTTTCTCCCCTCCGCCTGCCTCCGCGTCCTCCACTCGCTCAGCAAGCGCTACGGCAAGCACGCCTGGGGACGATACGGCTTCTGCGACGCCTTCCATCCAGATGCCCAGTGGTATGACCCCGACGTCCTAGGCATCGACCTCGGCATCGGCATCCTCATGGCCGAAAACCTGCGCACCGGCTTCCTCTGGGAGACCTTCGCCCGCAATCCCGAGGTCCCCCTCGCAATGCAGCGCGCCGGCTTTCACCCGCTCTAGAAACAGATTCCCATTTACTAGAGCCAATCCTCAAACGCCGCCATCTCCAAAGAATGCCGTCATTCTGGGCGCAGCCAGAATCTCTGTATTGTCTTTTTGCATTCACTGCCGGCCCCATTCGCTTGCCCCCTCTACTGCACCGTAAGAGTCAGGCTCGTCGAGCTATGGGCGCCGTTCGTCATATCGGTCGCCGTCACCAAAATCTTGTAGTTCGCCGGAAGCGGCAGCAACGGCCCGTCGCCGGCGCAACCGCTGAGTCCAACCATTGCGGCAAGCATCAGGAAAGCCGCGATCAACGCAAGCGGCTTCTGCTGAATCTGCCGCAGCCGCCTGCGCGCCTTCTTCATGCCCGCCACAGGCAGCAACAGCAGTCCCAGCAGGACCAAAGTCTGCGGTCCTCCGGGCAGCCGCCTCTGGTTATCTGATACCTGGTTGCTGGTTTCGATTACAAGCGTCACCGTGAACGGCCCGCTTGTCCCCGGGATGATCTCCGCCGGCACAAAAATGGCGGTCGCCCCTGCAGGCAAGCCGGTTGCGGTGAAACTCACGCCATCAACGAATGTGTTTCCAGAACCGGGCGTCATCGTCATCAGGAAAGTCGCGGCCCCACCCGGATCTGTGGAAGCAATGCCCGGGGTTGGACCGGAGCCGACGATGCTGAAGCCCCCAGTCACCACAAAGCTGACGGTCGCACTTGCCGCCGCGTAGTTTCCCGCGGCCCCCTGCACGGCCGAGAGCACCACGGTCCCAGCGCCAGTCAAGGTCACCGTCGTGCCGGAGATGGTCGCCGGGCCTGATGCAACGGAATAGACGATCGCTGCGCTCGACGCATCCGAGGCACTGGTCATGAAGGGGAGCCCGTTTGTGGTTTGCGTCGCAATCAGCACAAAGGCAAGCTCGGGGACCTCAAGCGCCACGGTTAGCGTCGCGTTATGGCTTCCCGCCAGGTAAGATCCACTCGCCGCCTGCGAGGCCGAAATCACCACCGTGCCTGCCCCGGTCAGCGTCACCGTCGTTCCAGATACAGTCGCCGGGCCACTTACGACAGCGTAAGTGAAGGCACCGGAGGAGGCCGAGCTGGCGCCGACCGTGAACGGCACGTCGCCATAGGTGTGGTTCGGCACAACAAAGGTGATTGCAGGAACTCCCGTTACGACCGTGAAGCTGGCGTTCTGGCTACCGGCGCCGTAGCCTCCACTCGCCGCCTGCGAGGCCGAAATCACAACCGTCCCCGCACCTGTCAGCGTCACCGTCACGCCGGAGATCGTCGCTGGTCCGGAGACCACAGCATAGGTAAACACGCCGCTCGAAGCTGAGGTCGCAGTCGCCACGAACGGAACATCGCCAAAGGTATGGTTCGGCACGGAAAAGGCGATCGCCGGAATCTCCGCAGCGACCGTAAAGCTCGCGTTCTGCGAGCCAACAGCATAGTTTCCATTCGCCGCCTGCGAGGCCGACAGCACCACCGTCCCCGCACCCGTCAGCGTCACCGTCACACCGGAGATCGTCGCTGGGCCTGAGACTACAGCATAGGTAAACACGCCGCTAGAGGCCGAGCTGGCACTGACTGCAAACGCTGCATCCCCATAGGTGTGGCTGTGCACCGTAAAGGTAATCGCCGGCACCTCCGTGGCTACAGCAAAGCTCACGTTCTTCGCTCCGACAGCATAGCTACCACTCGCCGCCTGCGAAGCCGAGAGCACAACCGTGCCCGCACCGGTCAGCGTCACCGTAGCACCGGAGATCGTTGCCGGGCCCGAGACCACAGCATAAGTGAAGACCCCCGACGAAGCAGAACTGGCGCTAACCGCGAACGCCGCATCCCCGTATGTATGGCTCGGCACGGTAAACGTGATCGCCGGAACTTGAAGTACCGTCAGCAGCGCGGTGTTGCTACTTCCGCTAAACAAAGTCGAATCGGATGGAGTATAGACCGCGGAGATCGTGTGCCCACCCGACCCCACGGGGCTATAGGAGACGGACGCGGTCCCGCCTGCAAGCGCAGCCGCCGCGGCGATCGTCGTCCCGCCGTCCGATATCGCCACCGTTCCCATCGGCGTAGTGCTGCCGCTCGTTGTGTCGGCCACCGTCACGTGGATCAACGTGCTTTGCCCCACATCGATCGTCGCCGGCGTCAGCCCCACCGCAACCCCAGTCGCGTCCGGCGGAGCCAGTCCGGTCCCGTGGAGTGAAACGCTCTGCATCGCATAGTTCGGAGAGATGGCGTTCAGACTGTTGTCCGTCAGCGCCAGCGTCCCCGTGATGCTGCCGGTCGTAAGCGGCGAAAATTCAATCGTCAATACGCACGAGGCGCCCGCCGCCAGCGTTCCCGCCATCGTCGCCACGGAGGTCACCGACGGGCACGCGGACCCGCCCGAGCCATTGATCGTGAAGTTCGGGTCGATGCTCGGATCGATGCCGCTGCCCGGGACCGGAAAATTGAGCGTGGCGTTGCCCACGTCTTCGATCGTCTCCGTCTGCGCACTGCTCGTCGAGCCCACCACAGTATTCGGGAAATTGTTCAGCCCGGACCACCCCGACATCGCCAGCAGGCGCAGCGTGCCGTTCACATAATAGACATCGCTCGCGCCATCCACCGCCAGGCCCGTCGGAAACCCCGTGTTGGCGCGCAATATTGTTTGCACATACGTGCCGCCCGAGAGCGACTCCAGCAGCACCCGGCTGCTGCCGGTGTCGTCGGCCACAAACACATTGCCCGCGCCATCCACCGCAACTGCCGTGGGCCCGCTCAGTCCGCTGCCAATCACGGTCGGGATGTAGCTGCCCGCAGTCAACGTCTCCAGCAGCACCTGGTTATGGCCGGGATCGGCGATATAGACATCCCCCGCTGCGTCCGCCGCGACCCCCTGCGGATTGCTCAGGCTGGCACTCACCAATGTCTCGGAGTAGCTACCCGCTGCCAGCGTCTCCTTCAACACCCGGTTGTCCTGGCTGTCCGCGACATACACATTGCCGCTGCCATCCACCGCCACCCCCTGGGGAAACGCAAGCCCGCTGGTCGGCACAGTACTCTCGGTGTACGCACCTCCGGTCGGCGTCTCCTCAATCACGCGGTTGTTGCCGCTGTCCGCGACGTAGATATTGCCCGCGCCGTCCACCGCGACGCCGTAGGGTTGGTTCAGTGTGCTGGTGGACACCACGCTCACGCTGCCGGAGACCGGTTGCACCAGAAGCTGATTGTTTCCCGTGTCCACCATATACAGATTGCCCACACTGTCGATCGCGACGCCTTGCACAGAATTCAGGCTTCCATCCGGATGCGTCTGATTCGGGTTCAGGAAGGCCAGTTCAGGCCCGGTGCCGCTACCGTATGCATAGCCGGTCGCAATCGCAGCGCCGGACTGCTGCAACACCGCGGCGCCATAGCGGCTGCCGGGATAGCCCGGCGTCAACTTCACGTTCACGGAGCAAAACAGGTTCCGGCTGTCTCTATAGTTAATGCCGCTGGTCGTATCGTAGGTGTAACCCACCCCGTTCGTCGTGCAGGTCCCTGACAACGCATCGGTAAAGTCCAGTCCCGCCGCACCCTGCGTCAACACAGATGGGCTGACTCCCGTCTGCACGCCGGCGAACGCAAACAGCATCGTCGCCGGCGCGCTCGCACCCCTCACCGCGACCGCCCCAAGGTTCGCCGCAACTCCGGGAAGCTCCTCGAGGACGCGGCTGTTCCCCGTGTCCGCGATCAATATCGTCCCGTTCGTGCCCAACGCTACCCCATACGACCCACCCAGGTTGGTCGTCGCCAGCTCGGTCTCCGTATAGCTTGTCCCGCCGTTCCACGTCTCAAAATAAAGCGGGTCATCGGCGGTCTGCCCGACTATATATAGGTTGCCGCTCGGATCGATCGCCACTCCCGACGGATCTCCGCCCGCCAGGAAGATTGAGTTCACCATGTAGTTGTCCGCGGTCCCACCCTGCCAGATCGCCTGCACCAAAGAACCGGTTGCGTTGTCTGTAATAAACAAATCGCTGCTCGCGTCCACCGCAATGCCGCCCACAGAGATGAGGCCGCCGATGGTCGTCAGCGTAGTTTGGGTGTAGCCGCTGCCCGTCCACTGCTCGCGCAGGATCACCTGGTTGCCGGCGTCCACCACATAGACATTCTGGCTCGCGTCCACTGCCAGCCCCTGGACGCTGCTCAGCCCAGAGGTCACCACCGAATCCGTATACGCGCCCGCCGACCACGTCTCTTTCAATACCCGTTGGTTCGCTGCATCCGAGATATACACGTTGAAGAATTGGTCAACCGCCACCGCTACCGGCGTAAACGATCGCGCGCCGCTGGCCGGCCCCACCGTGGTCTCGGTGTAGCCTGTCCCCGCCGGCGTCTCCTTCAGCACCTGGTGGTTGCCCTCGTCCGCGATATAGATCGCGCCGTTCGCATCCACCGCAACCCCCGGCAGCGTTCCTCCGCTGTGGATCGTCTTTTCCACGCCGCTGTACCGCGCGCTCACCACAGTTGCATTGGCATATGGGCACGCCGCCATCAGCGCGGCGGTAAACGCCAACAGAATCGCTCCAGTGCGGGCCCTGCGCGAAGAACAAGGGAAAAGAACAGCAGGCAAACCGAGCAGCTCGGAGGATTTCATCGGCAGTAACTCCAGGATGGAACGCGTGAAGACTGTGAAGGAGAGAGACCGGCAACGCCGCGTCGCATTCGGTGGGAGGCAGGCTCAGCTGCGATGCAGCCCGGAAGGTCGGCCCTGCCTAAGCCTCGATAGGAGCCCTTCGCGAGCGACAAGTCCAGCTGGATTGGAAGATGATCGGTTGCTAAATCCCATACCGGGAGGTGGCGGTGCGCCGAATAAAAATTCGGCGCCACAAAACCGAGGGCCTTGAAACCGATGTTTGGGCGCCACTAACCCGTTCTATCTTATAGATAACCCGATAGTTGCATAGGCCCCCGTGACGCCCGACCCATACGATGGCTGGAGTGCAGGCAGAGAGGTTCCATGCCAACAAAGCCCGAGGCAACTCCAAAGGCTGTTGTCGAACTTGGGCGTCACCGCCCAGGGAGCAAGTCGGCCCAGCAAACAGATCGTAGACCCGCCCCACCAGCCAAAATCTTGCTGGCTGACGACGACGCAATGTCCCGCAAGCTCCTCCAACGAGCCCTGGAGCGGGACGGCTTCGAAGTAGTGTGCGTTGACAACGGACAGGACGCCGCCAGGCTCATGCTAGCTCCCGACGGCCCCCGAATCGCCATCCTCGATTGGATGATGCCCGGCGAGGACGGCCCCAGCGTCTGCCGCAGAATACGGTCCTTTGACAGCAACCCTTATGTCTATCTGATCCTGCTTACCTCCAGGGTCGCCAATGAAGATGTCGTGATGGGTCTCGAGGCTGGGGCCGACGACTACCTGATCAAACCCTGGAACCCGGAGGAGATGAAGGCGCGTGTGCGCGTCGGCCAGAGAATCCTGCGACTGCAGGACCGGCTGGTCCACGATGCTCTCCACGACCCGTTGACCGGCCTGCCCAACCGCATCTACTTCCTCGACCGCCTCTCAGAGAGCGCGCGCAAGGCGCGCGAAGCGACGGACCGCCGGTTTGCGGTACTCTTCGTCGACATCGACCGCTTCAAGGTAATCAACGATAGCCTCGGCCATCTCTCCGGCGACGACCTGATGAAGGATGTCGCGCAGCGCCTGTCGCTGGCAGTCAGGACCCAGACTGCAATCTACCGAAAACGCAACCTGCGACGCCAAGATTCCAGTGTCTCCGATGTCGTCGCAAGGATCGGTGGCGACGAGTTTGTGGTCCTGCTCGACAACATCGAAGGCATCGAAGACGCAATGCGGGTCGCGGAGCGGATACAAACTTCGCTGGAGCCGGCCTTCCTCTGCGGGGAACAGCACGTATTCATCACGGCCAGCATCGGCATCTCCACCAACGACGGAGGCGTCACCAATACTTCAACCATCCTGCGCGGCGCCGACGCCGCAATGTACAAGGCGAAGGCCCTCGGCAAAGGACGCTATGAGATCAGCGACCCGGTTGGCAATGCGGCTGCCGCGCTCATGCTCAAACTCGAAAACGATCTCAGAGACGCCGTCGATAACCACGAGTTCGAGGTCTACTACCAGCCCATCATCGCCCTCGAAGATTGCCGTGTCTCAAGCTTTGAGGCCTTGGTGCGATGGCACCATCCTACCCTGGGCATGGTTCCGCCATCGAGCTTCATCCCCCTGGCCGAAGACACCGGGCTCATTCTTCCCATCGGGCGATGGATCATGCGCGATGCCTGCCGGCAGGTGCAGGAATGGAATGCAGAATTTTCCCCAGCAGATCCAATCTCCGTATGTGTCAATATCTCGCCCCGGCAGTTTGAACTCCGCAACCTGGTCGGATGCGTGAACGAAACGCTTGCCGAGACCGGCCTCGATGCGTGTCTGCTCGAGCTCGAGGTGACCGAAAACCTCACCATGCAGGATGCCGCGCGCGCCTCGGAGATCCTGCGCAGTCTGGCCGACCTGGGAGTCTCTCTCAGTCTCGACGACTTCGGCACCGGGTACTCCTCGCTCAGTTACCTGCATCGGTTCCCCATTCGCACCCTCAAGATCGACCGCTCGTTCGTCGCCAACCTCGAAAATTGCCGCGAGAGTCGCGAGATTGTGCAAAGCATCATCGCCCTGGGACACGGTCTGGGAATGAGGGTGATCGCCGAAGGCATCGAAAATGCCGCGCAGATGGATCTGCTGAAAATATTCCAATGCGACCTCGGCCAGGGCTACTTGTTCTCGCCTCCCGTCCCCGCATCGCGCGTCTCGGAGATGCTGATGACGAGACAACGAGGGGAACCATTGGAGCTTCGAGTTCGCCACCATGAAGGCGTAAGTCTGGCCATCCCCGGCGCGTTCTGGGAGACCCGCAACGCCCCGCGGATGGGAACACTCAGGAAAGGCGCATAACGAAATGCCAACTGGGTCTCGATACGCAAAACCGGACGAGCGCAGGCGGCGATGCTCCAGTCGCGTCATCCCATGGCCCGATTGTGCTACAGCCGGACGTAGTTTCAGGATGCTAGTTTGTTTGACCAGCTTCGCTTTGAGGTGCAGCTCATGATCAATCCGGGCCCTGCTTTATCCGTGACGTACGACTATCGTCTGATAGCCGTGTCCGCCCTCATCTCGGTCCTCGCGGCCTACGCCGCCCTCGATCTCGCCGGACGCGTCACCGCCGCCCGTGGTTTCGCCCGCTATGTCTGGTTGACCTGCGGCGCCGTGGCGATGGGCATGGGGGTCTGGTCAGCCAACTACATCGCCCTCTCCGCGCTCCGCCTGCCCGTCCCCGTGCTGTATGACTGGCAGACCGTGCTGCTTTCCCTGGCCGAGGCCATCTCCCTCTCGGGCGTCGCCCTATTCGTTACCAGCCGCAAGACCATGGGCGCCCCAGCCCTTATCATCGGAAGCCTGGTGATGGGCAGCGGCCTCTCCTGGATGCACTACATCGAAATCCAGGCAATGAGGATGGCTGCAATCCCTCAATACTCCCGCAGTCTCATCGTTCTGTCATTTGTTCTCGCTGTCGTCGTCTCACGCATCGCGCTGTCTCTGTTGTATTCTCTGCGACACACCGCAGCCTCCTGGGATAAGCGCAAGGGCGGGGCGGCCCTCACCATCGGCCTCTCTATTCCCGTGATGAATTACGTGGGCATAACAGCGGTTAAGTTCATTCCCTCCGCCTCGGCCAGTTGGGTGCCCGTCTACACCATCAACATCTCCGCCCTCTCAGTCGCCGGCGTCTCGGTCATCACCTTCGTCGTTCTGGGAACGGCAATTCTGCTGTCGGTCGCGGACTGGACCTATTGGACCGAGCAGCAACTACTGGACGCCTTTCTGGAAAACATCCCAGACCGCGTCTACTTCAAGGACCTTGAAAGCCGCTTTATCCGGATCAGCCGTTCCAAGGCGATTAACCTGGGACTGGAGCGCCCGGAACAGGCGATCCACAAAACCGACGCCGATCACTTCCATTCCAAACATGCTTCTCAGGCGCTCGCCGACGAACAGGAGATTATCCGCACCGGCCAGCCCATCGTGAGCAAAGAGGAAGAGGTGGTATGGCCCGACGGGCACAGCACATGGGTGCTGGCAAACAAGGCCCCCTTGCGCGACCGGCATGGACACATTATCGGGACCATGGGCATCTCACATGACATCACCGCGCGCAAACTGGCGGAGCGGGAAGTCGCAAAGAAAGCGGAGGAGTTGGCCTTGGCCAACGCCGCACTGGAGCGCCTGGCCGAGGCCGCCAAAGCAGCGAGCCAGGCCAAGGGCGACTTCCTGGCAAACATGAGCCACGAGATCCGCACACCCCTGAATGGCATCATCGGCATGACCGAACTCGCCCTCGAAACCGACCTCACCACCGAGCAGCGCGAGTACATCGAGACCGTCAAGCTCTCCTCCGACTCCCTGCTCAACGTGATTAACGACATACTCGACTTCTCCAAGATCGAAGCGGGCAAGATGGACCTCGAGGAGATCGAATTCGATCTGCATGAATGCATCGAGGGGGCATTGAAGACCCTGGCCCTCCGCGCCGATGAGAAGGGACTCGAGCTGCTCTGCGAGGTCGCCCCGGAGGTGAAGGAGACGCTGCTCGGCGACCCCGGCCGAGTGCGCCAGATCTTGATCAACCTCATTGGAAATGCAGTCAAGTTCACCAGCGAGGGCGAGATAGGCCTGAAAGTCCACGCTGATCTGATCGAAGACAAATTTGTCACCCTGCATTTCACCGTCTCGGATACCGGCGTCGGCATCGCTCCCGCCAAGGTGAAGACGATCTTCGAGTCGTTCAGCCAGGCCGACACGTCAACCACCCGCGAGTTCGGCGGCACCGGGTTGGGACTCACCATCTCCCAGCGCCTGGTGGAGATGATGGGAGGCCGTATCTGGGTCGAGAGCGAGCTCGGCGTCGGCTCACGCTTCCACTTCACTGCGCGCCTGCGCAGCGACGTGACCCAACACCCGGCGCAGGGCCCGGCAGACGCGGAGATTCTGCGTGGAGTCAAAGTCCTCATCGTCGATGACAATCGCACCAACCGCCGCATCCTCAATGGAATGCTTGGGCGCTGGGGCATGATTCCATCCGATGCATCCGACGGAGAGCAGGCCCTCCAGGTGTTGTTTGCCGCACTGGCCGAAAGCAAACCCTTCGACCTGGTCATCACGGACATGCACATGCCGAAGATGGACGGGTTCACCTTCGTGGAAAAAATTAACCAAACGCCCGAGCTCTGCACCGCGACCATCATGATGCTCACCTCCGGAGGCCAGCGCGGAGATGCCGCCCGATGCGGCGCCATGAGCATCGCAGCCTACCTCCTCAAGCCGGTTCGCAAAGCCGAACTTCGCGAGGCCATCGTACGCGTGCTCAGCGCAAATGGGCGTTCGAAAACTGTGCCCGCAAGTAGACAGCAGAAGCCCGCGGCAGCCCCTGCATCGCAGCGCAGCCTACAGATCCTGCTGGTGGACGACATCCTCATCAACCAGAATCTTGCGACCCGACTGCTGGAGAAGCGAGGTCACAAGGTCGTCGTGGCCTCAAGCGGCAGGGAAGCTCTCGCCGCTCTGGAAAAGAGGTCCTTCGACCTCGTCCTGATGGACGTCCAAATGCCCGATATGGACGGACTGGAAGCCACCCGTCTGATCCGCGAAAAAGAGAAGTTCTCCGGCCAGCATCAGTTGGTGATCGCCATGACCGCGCTGGTCATCAAGGGCGACCGCGAGCGATGCATTGCGGCGGGGATGGACGGATACCTCTCCAAGCCAATTCGCACCCAGGAGCTCGACGAGGTGCTCAATCGCTGTTCCGCGAGTGGGCCCAAAGACGACTCGCCCGATTCTCACGACTCGCCCGATTCTCACGCCTCGCCCGCTCCTGAGTCCGCGCCGCAGCCGCTCCTTGTCTCTAAAAGCGAATTGATGGAGCGCATCGACAATGACCTCGGCCTTCTCTCCGAGTTGCTCGAACTCTTCCGTGCCGACTATCCGGCGCAGCTTCAAGCTCTCCGGCAGGCAATCGTCAACAACGATGCGCCCACGTTGGAAAGAGTCGGGCATGCGCTCAAGGGCTCACTGGCGAATCTCGCAGCTCCCACAGCATCTAAAATCGCCGCCGAACTCGAGGCCATGGGAAAGAACGGCGACCTCGTCTTCGCCGCAAAAGCAATCACCGACCTCGAAGCAGAGCTCGTCCGCGTCGTTGATCTGCTCGAAGGCATGTGTCTGGTGTCCGCACAATGAAGATACTTGTCGCCGACGACGATCCCGTTTCGCTGCGCATGATCGAGCGAATGCTCCAGCGCAGCGGCTACGAGGTCGTTACCGCGGACGATGGACGCAAAGCCGCGGACATCCTGTCCGGTCCGGACGCCCCGCGCCTCTCCCTGATCGATTGGATGATGCCCGAGCTGGATGGCCCCGGCCTGTGCGGCGAAGTGCGCAGCAGAAACGACGGCCCCTACGTCTACATCCTGCTGCTCACCTCAAAGCAATCCAGCATCGACGTCGTCAACGGCCTCAAAGCCGGCGCCGACGACTATCTCACCAAGCCCTGCCACCCCGCCGAGCTTGAGGCCAGATTGAACACCGGCCGCCGCATCCTTCAACTCGAGGACAAACTCGTCGAGGCGCGCGAAGAGATGCGCTTCCAGGCCACCCACGACGTGCTCACCTCACTGTGGAATCGCGCCGCCATCCTCACCCTCCTGCGCAGCGAGTTGTCCCGCTCGGAACGGGACCGCTCGGCAGTGTCGCTCCTGCTCTGCGACATCGATCACTTCAAGCAGGTCAACGACGTTCACGGCCATCTCGTCGGCGATGAGGTCCTGCAGTCAGTCTCCGAGCGTCTTCTCAACTCAGTGCGCTCCTACGATGCCGTCGGCCGCTATGGCGGCGAAGAGTTCCTCATCGTCCTCAGCCGTTGCGTCGGAGAAGATCTGGAGCATCGCGCCGAAGAGGTGCGACGCGCCATCAACCAATCCCCCATCCAGTCGAAGAGCGGCCCCATCTCCACCTCGGTAAGCATCGGCGCAGTCACAATCGAGAACTGGGACGAGTCGGTTCCCATTGAGCAGCTTCTCAGCCAGGCTGACCAGGCCCTCTATCAGGCAAAGGCCGCGGGCCGCGATCAGGTCGCCTACGCCGACTCGCACCTCCCCACCGCCGCCCCTCCCGTCGCAGCGGATGTGCTCCACTAGAGCAGATTCCCCTTTGCTATAGAGCGATACCTCAAACGCCGTCATTCCCCCAAAATGCCGTCATTCTGGCGCAGCCAGAATCTCTGTATTGGTTCTTCGCATTCGTGATTCACCTTCGAGGAACTTGCTCTAGCTAAACTCCCCACGCGCGCAGCCCCGGCATCATTTCTCCTCGCCCGCCTGCTTCGCCGCAATCTCCTCCAGTTGCCGCCGCCAGTCCAGCTCCTCCACAAACCCCCGGCTCGACCGCCACTCCGACTGCACCTTCACAAACAGCTCCAGAAAAACCCGCGTCCCCAGCAGCCCCTCAATCTCCTTGCGCGCCGCCGTCCCAATCGCCTTCAGCATCGCGCCCTGCTTGCCAATCAGGATCGCCTTCTGCCCCTCCCGCTCGCAATAGATCGCCGCCGCGATCTTCGTCACCGGCAGCTTGCCGTCCTTGCTCTTCTTCTTCGACGCCGGCTCCTCCCACCGCTCCACCACCACCGCCGTCGCATACGGTACCTCCTCGCCCGTCAGCATCAAAATCTTTTCTCGAATCAGCTCCGCCGCCAGAAACCGCTCCGGCTGGTCCGTCACCTGATCCCGCGGAAAATATCTCTGCCCCTCCGGCAGCAGCCCCACCACCGTCTCCAGCAGCAGCCCCAGCCCCTCCTTCTTCCGCGCCGAGATCGGCACCACCGCCGCAAACCCATGCTGCCCGCTCCAGTGCGCCATCAGCGGCAACAACTCCTCCTTCCGCACCGCATCGATCTTGTTCAGCACCAGCACCACCGGACAATCCAACCTTCTCACCAGCCCCAGCGCAAACTCATCCTCGGCCGCACTCTTCTCCATCCGCCCCGTAACCTTCCCACCCGTGGAAATATATTTGTCACGCGGAGCGGTTTTGTTCTTGTTGTCATCCTGAGCGAAGTGACTCGCACCGCGAGTCACGGAGTCGAAGGACCCCGAGAGATTCGACCCCGCCACCGCCGCCCGAACCGTTCTGTCACCAGAATCCTCACCCTCCGCCTTCGCCAACCGATGCGTCACATCCACCAAAAACAACACCACGTCCCTCGACTCCAGCGCATCCATCACCTCCTGCATCATCCGCCGGTCAAGCTGAGTCTCCGGCTTATGCACCCCGGGCGTGTCCACCAGCACCACCTGCGCCGCCGGATGCCCCGCCACCCCCTTCGCCTTCTTCTTCAGCGGCACCTCCAACACCCCATGGATCCGCGTCCGCGTCGTCTGCGGCTTATGCGTCACAATCGCCAGCTTCTGCCCCAGCAGCGCATTCAGCAACGTGGACTTGCCCGCATTCGGCCGCCCCACAATCGACACAAACCCCGCCCGAAATCCCATCCCTCATTATCCCCCGTGCGCAGTATCGCCTTGATCCGCGTTCCTCCGCGCAAATCCGCGGTCGCTTTTACTCCCGCTGCCCCTCCACCAACCCCACCCTCACCCGCTCCACCTTCCTATCCGTCGAAGCCAGCACCTCCAACCGCAGACCGTCCTCCTCCACCACCTCACCTGCCAGCGGAATGTGTCCCGCAATCTCCGACACCAACCCGCCAATCGTCGTCGCCTCATAATCCTGCGAAAGACTCAGCGACACTCGCGGCCCGCCCGCCCCCGCACCCGCACCCGCCCCATTCTGCCCCGCAACCTCCTCCACCTCGCCGCCCTCCAACCCCTCGCCTTCCTCCGCAGCCTTCTCCGCCGCCTCCAGCTGCTCCGCAAACAGCTCCCTTAGCCGCGAAACCTCAAAGCTCCCCGGCACCACAAACCGCCCATCCGCCTCCGCAACCGGCTCATCGACCTCCTCATGCTCGTCGTGCTCATCCGCGATCGACCCCACAATCGCCTCCAGCAGGTCCTCAATCGTCACCAGCCCCGCCACGCCGCCATACTCGTCGATCACCATCCGCATATGCTGCTTCTCGTGCTGCATCTCGCGCAGCAGCTCCGCCACCTTCTTCGTCTCCGGCACAAACGCCGTCGGCCGCTGCAGCTCCGCCACCGTCTTATGCACCGCGTCCGTGTCGAGCACCTGCAGCAGGTCGCGCGCAAACACAATCCCCGTCACATGGTCCAGCGTCCCGTCGAAACACCGGCACCCGCGAGAAACGTATTCTCCTTCAGCTTCTCCAGAAAATCCTTGAGGCTCAGCGTCCCCGGCACCGCAAACATCTCCGGCCGCGGCGTCATCACCTCGCGCACCACCTTGTCCCCGAACTCCACCACCGACCGCACCAGCTCGCGGTCGCTCTCCTCCAGAATCCCCTCCTCCTCGCCCGCCTCCAGCAGCGCATCCATCGCCTCCGACGGATGCTCCTCCTCCGCCGCGTCCTCCGGCTCCGCCAGCGCCACAATCGAGAGCAGCAGCCCCAGCGTCAGCGTGATCGGCAGGATCAGATAAAACAGCGCCTGCAGCAGATACCGTATGCGCGCGATCCACAACCCGTCGGTCCGCGCAAACAGCATCTGCGGCACCAGCCGGTCGAAGAACATAATCAGCAGCACCAGCAGAAACGCCGTCACCGCGATGTCTTCAACGCTCGGGGCCTGCGCCAGCAGCGGGTTCTCCCGCACATGCGTATACAGCCGCAGCCCCGCAATCAGCGCCACCGCCGCCAGCGCCAACTGCCGCAGCACCGACGCCGACAGCGCGATCGACTCCCGCCCCAGCCCCAGCCTCGGCTCCACCGCCCGCGTCCACGCGTCGATATTGTCCTGATACTCCCGCGCCAGAAACTTCCCCATCTCCGCTATACACGCGGTCCACATACGCCGCCAGCGCCAGCACGCACAGCAGCCCCCCCAGCGTCACCGTATACGGCACGTTCACGCGCTCACCCGCTTCCGCGCCTTCAACTTGCGGCCGTCATCCTGCAACTTGCGGCCGTCATCTTGCAACTTGCGGCCGTCATCTTGCACCTTGCGGCCGTCATCCTGAGCGAAGCGAAGGACCCCTGTATTTGCCCTACGCTTGTCATTCCGCAGCGCAGCGAAGGAATCTGCTTTTGCCGTTGCTCTTGCTTTTCGCTTGTCATTCCGCAGCGCAGCGAAGGAATCTGCTTTTGTAGTTGTTCTTGCTTTTGTAGTTGTTCTTGCTTTTGTAGTTGTTCTTGCTTTTGTAGTTGTTCTTGTTTTTGTAGTTGTTCTTGTTTTTGTAGTTGTTCTTGCTTTTGTAGTTGTTCTTGCTTTTGCCCTTGTTGTTGTTTTTCTATTGTCATCCTGAGCGAAGCGAAGGACCTGCTTCTGCCTTTGCCTGTTCTTACCCCCATCCACCCCCCGCCCGATCAACCCACCCTTCAACCCCAGCCTCTCTCTCAGCTCTTCCTCGACAACCCCCATCTCCCCCGCATCCGTCTCATGGTCCATCCCCGCCAGATGCAGCACCCCATGCAACAGCAGCACCTTCACCTCATCCTCCAGCGAGTGCCCATACGCCCGCGCCTGCCGCTCCGCTGTCTCCAGCGAAATCGCCAGGTCCCCCGCCAGCTCCCGCTCCGCAAAGAACACCGCACTCGCCCCCGCCGGAAACGACAGCACATCCGTCGCCTTGTCCTTCCCCCCAAACTCCCGATTCAGCCGCCGCAGCGTCCTGTCCCCCGCCAGCAGCACATCCACCTCGCCCGCCACCCCCGCCGCCCTCCGCGCCCGCCCCAGAAACCGCGCCAGCCCCGCCGCCGACAGTCCCACTGACGCCAGACCCACCCGCTCCCACGCCTTTACAGAGCCGCCTTCGTGCGGCCAGCCTTCGCCTCGCCCACCCCGCCCGCCGCCGCTTCCAGGCTAATCATCCCACCCCGATGCTACTAGAACCACCCCACCCCTTCCATATAATCGTCATCCTGAGCGCAGCGAAGGACCCCTGTATTTGTTCTTCTTGGCTGTCATTCCTCGCTTGTCATTTCGCACAACCCCGCACCCTACCAAAATGCCCCGCCATCAGCACCCCCAGCAACAAAACCCCCGCACCCACCGCGCACCACCCCACCCATGCAGCCGGCCAGAAGGACCGCAGCAGCACCGCCCCCGCCGCCAAATTCCCAAACCCCCACACCACATTAATCACCGGCGACGACTCCCCACCCCCGGCGGCTTCGCAAACGGCGACTGAAACCAGTTCCCACTGATTCCCTGCACAAAGTGCGGGACCCCATTCGCCAAAAGCGCCCCCGCAAAAAACTCCAGCCCATACCACCACCAAGCCATCGATGCACCCTCTTCCGCCAGCCCCCCTACTGCGGCTTCGCCACCACCTTCAACCCCACCTCCCCCACCCCACCCTCCATCCCGCCCTCCGCAATCCCCGCATCCAACAAAGGCATCTGCTGCTGCGCCCTTCCATAACTGTCATACGCCCGCACAATCCTCTGCACTAAAGAATGCCGCACGACGTCAACGTCCTCAAAGTGGCAGAACCGAATCCCCTCCACCCCATCCAGCACCTGCAGCGCCTCAAACAGCCCCGACTTCTTCGGGTTCGGCAGATCGATCTGCGTCAGGTCGCCCGTAATCACCGCCTTCGACCCCATCCCCAGCCGCGTCACAAACATCTTCATCTGCTCCATCGTCGTGTTCTGCGCCTCGTCCATGATGATGAACGCATCGCTCAGCGTGCGCCCGCGCATAAACGCCAGCGGCGCCACCTCAATCACATTCGACTCCAGCAGCTTGTCCACCTTCTGCGGATCGAGCAGGTCGTACAGCGCGTCGTACAACGGCCGCAGATACGGATCGACCTTCTCCTGCAAACTCCCCGGCAGAAATCCCAGCCGCTCCCCCGCCTCCACCGCCGGCCGCACCAGAATGATCCGGCTCACCTTCTTCGCCATCAGCGCCGACACCGCCATCGCCACCGCCAGGTAAGTCTTGCCCGTCCCCGCCGGCCCCAGCCCAAACGTCATGTCCGCCTGCTCAATCGCCTCCACATACTTGCGCTGGTTCGGGCTCCGCGGCTGCACCATCCGCTTCACCCCCGCCGACCGCTGCCGCCCCGCGTCCACCAGCCCCTTCAGCGTCACCGCCGGGTCCGCGATCGCCAGCTTCAGCATCCCCTTCAGCTCGCCGTTCTGCAGCGTCACGCCCGTCTTGCGCAGCGCCTCATAGTCGGCAAAGATCCGCGCCACGCGCTCCACCGCGTCTTCCAAACCCGTCACATGGATCGCATCGCTCCGCAGGTCGATCGTCACCTGCAGACCGTCCTCCAGCAGCCGTAGGTTTTCGTCGCGGGTCCCATACAGGGTCTCAATGCCAGCGCTAATTTCCAGGGCCTTTTTTATCAAGTGTGTGTCTGACCTCCGTCAGGACGTGCGTCTGAAAGGTTGTGCATCACTATCATTAAGATGTGGGGATGGATAAGAGGGATTCCTGCTCGGCCCGCACTCCACGCAGCACAGCGCATCGTCTGTGGGAATGCGACCGAATTGGCGAGGGTTGCCAATAAGTAGCCGAATATGCGGTCAGACTAGCCCCTCCCCCCACCTCAGTCAAGCCAATTTTCCGGTAACGCCCATCCCCCATCCGCGTCACAAAAATCCCGACCTACCCACCCTTGGGTGCCCCATAGCCTGCCCTGAGCTTGCCGAAGGGTCAGACAGCTTCTCGTCTGACGTGGGCCCGTTCTTGCACCCTCGCCCGGGTGCCCCATTCACTCGCACCTCACCCCGATAAGTGGGAACGCAACGCGCGCCCTCCAGAACCCACCCCCATAACCCCCCAAGGTGAACCTACGCAACCGGCCCCAAGAAACTTGACACATCTTTATGTAGAATGCTACATAGTATGCGGAACAAACCTCCATCAATCCCCGTACCCCAGCAGAGCATTCCCCCGGCCCGAACGTCCAAAATCCAACACCGCACCCTCCAATCCAAAAAAGGCGCCCCGAACGATGACCCCCATCCAACGAGCACTCTCCCGCGCAACCCTTCTCGCCCTTCTCTTCTCCCCCTGCACGCACGCTCAGTCTCCCGCCGCCGCACCCGCAGCCGCCGCCCCCACCTTCGACCTCGCCGACGTCCACGTGAGCGCCCACACCCTCACTCCCAACTTCACCGGCGGCTCCCTCCGCGGCGACCGTTACATCCTGCACAACGCCACCATGGTCAACATCATCTCCCTCGCCTACGGCGTCGACTCCGACTACATCCTCTCCGGCCCCGCCTGGCTCGATACCGACCGCTTCGACGTCTCCGCCCACGCCCCCCGCACCACCTCGCCCGACGATCTCAAGCTCATGCTCCAATCCCTCCTCGCCCAGCGCTTCCACCTCGTCCTCCGCAAGGACACCCACCCCATCTCCACCTACGTCCTGCGCGTCGATAAAGGCGGTCCCAGCACCAAACTCAAACCCGCCGACGAAACCGAAGCTCCCGCCATCGACGAGCATCACACCCCCACCGACCTTCCCCCCGGCGTTCCCGGCTACTATTCCATCACCTGCCACAACCAGACCATGGCGCAGTTCAGCGACGCCATCCGCTACTACGCCGGACTCTACAACCTCAACCACGTCGTCGACGCCACCGGCCTCACGCCCGGCTACGACTTCGATCTGCACTGGACCTCCAAGCCCTCGCCCGACGGCCTCTCCATCTTCGAAGCCGTCAAGAAGCAGCTCGGCCTCACCCTCCTCATGGAGCAGTACCCCACCCCCGTCCTCATCGTCGATAAAGTCGACGAAAAGCCCACCCCCAACGCCCCCGGCCTCGACAAGGCCCTCCCGCCCCCACCCCCCGCCGAGTTCGATGTCGCCGTCCTCACCCCCAGCAAACCTGACGCCCAAATGGGCGCCGACTTCAGCCCCAATCAAATCAAGGCCACCGGCGTCACCGTCAAGTTCATGATCGCCTACGCCTGGAACCTTAATCCCGGCGACGACGACCTCATCCAGAACGCCCCCAAGTGGCTCGGTGACGACAAGTGGGACCTCCTCGCCAAGTCCTCGCCCGAGGCCCAGTCCATCGGCCCCGACGGCAAGCCCCAGTTCGACTTCGACATGCTCCCCCACATGGTCCAGACCATGCTCGCCGACCGCTTCCAGTTCAAGTACCACATGGAAGACCGCACCATCGACGCCTTCACCCTCGTCGCCGCCAACCCCCACATGCAGAAGGCCGACCCCCTCAACCGCACCGGCTGCAAGGAGGGCCCCGGCCCCGACGGCAAGGATCCCGCGCATCGCCAACCCCATCCTCGGCCGCCTCCTCTCACTGCCAGAACATGACCATGGCCCAGCTCGCCGACCAGCTCCCCGACCTCGCCAACGGATACGTCTTCACCCCCGTCCTCGACAACACCCACCTCACCGGCGCCTACGACTTCACCCTCAGCTTCTCCACCGCCGGCCAGCTTCGCAGCGTCCGCCCCGCCGCCCACCGGCGCGCAACCCTCCAACGACCCCAACACCGCCGCCGAACCCAACGGCGCCCTCTCCCTCCCCGACGCCATGGCCCGCCAGCTCGGCGTCAAACTCGTAAAAGAAAAACGCCCCTCCCCCGTCCTCGTCATCGACCACATCTCCCAAACCCCCACCCCCAACTAGAGCCCCTTGAAATTGTCATCCTGAGCGAAGCGAAGGACCTGTTGTTGCATTTGAAAGTCGTCAAGGAGTAACAATGAATCAGTTGACGTTGCAGGTGCCAAGGGACACCAATCAATCTGGCTATCAGAGACGCAAGGGCACTGCCCGCCTCGGCGTTTTTCTGCTCCCCGTCCTCCTGCCCATGGTCCTCGCGGCACAGACTCCTCAGCCGCCTCCGGCTGCGATGGCATTCACCGCGGCGGATATTCATCCCAGCCCGCTCAGCTACGGCGGAAGCTACTTTCATACCGCCCCGTTCACGGGCGACCGCTTTGTAGCACACCAGGCGACGCCGCTGAACCTGATTATGACGGCGTATCACGTTGAGGCGGATGCGGTGACGGGAGGGCCGCCGGGACTGGAGTTCGACCACTACGAGATCGTGGCGAAGACACCGCCCGGTACAACGGAGAAGGACACCGCGCCAATGCTGCAGACGCTGCTGGCGGACCGATTCAAGCTGTCCGTCAGGTTGGAGACGAAGCCGCTGCCTGCCTTTCTGCTGAAAGCCGGCAGTGCAGCGGCGAAGATGAAGCCGGCGGCGGATCCCACCGCAGACTCGGGCTGTCGATTGGCGGATCAGCCTGCGCCGGGCACTCCCTTTCCACCGACCATAACGGTGAAGTGCTCGAACATGACGATGGAGCAGTTTGCCGAGCAGCTGTATGAAAATGTAGGGCAGTCCCTCAATCATCCCGTGGTGGATGCGACGGGGATGACGGGCGGGTGGGACTTCGACTTCCGCTTTACCTGGCAGCCGGGAGCTCCTGACGCCATCACGATCTTTGAAGCGGTGAACCGGCTTGGATTGAAGTTGGAGGCAGGAACGGCGCCGCGGCCGGCGCTCACGATCGTCAGCATGGCCGACGCGCCGACGCCCAATCCGCCGGGCATCGAGAAGCTGCTGCCGCCTCCGCCGCTGCCGTCGTTTGAGGTAGCGACGGTTCGACCGAGCAAGAACGAGTCGAAGCAGGAGCAGGTACAGTTCCAAGGCGTCGAACAGGTGACGTTCAGCGGGAGCGAGCTGCGGCTGATCTGCTTGGCGTGGGACATCAGCGAGAAGACCATCTTTGAGGCCCCGCCGTTCTCCAATGACAAAGTGTGGGAGATAACGGCAAAGATTCCGGCGCCGGACACTCCCCTGGCGCCCGGCAAGCGGACCCAGATTGACTTTGACCAGGTCCGGCTGATGCTGCAGTCGCTGATGGCCGAGCGCTTCGGCTTAAAGGTGCATACCGAAGACAGGCCGGGGAGCGGATACACGTTGCTGCCAAGTATTCCGAAGATGAAGAAGGGCGATCCGGCGAATCGCGCATCCTGCACCGATAGGGTTCCGCCTGGGGAGAAGGACCCGCGCGCCGCCAACCCAATGGCGACGCAGTATATGCAC
Organism: uncultured Acidobacteriaceae bacterium; assembly: GCA_963808025.1. Lineage (GTDB taxonomy): Bacteria > Acidobacteriota > Terriglobia > Terriglobales > Acidobacteriaceae > Edaphobacter. The sequence continues at coordinate 431,358 of CAWEEI010000004.1, forward strand.
TGCACCAATGTGACGGTGGACCAGTTTGCCAGGGAGCTAGAGGGATACTCGGGCTACATCATCAAGACGCCGGTGCTGAATAAGTCCGGCATCGAGGGCCGTTACGATCTGACGCTGAGCTTTACCGGGATCCATCAGCTGGAACTTCTCGGGCTGGCCCAGGGTAGCGCTACGCCGAAGCCGTCCGCGACTGGCGGCGACAAGAGCGGAGGCGGGGGCACCGGTGAGGGAGCCGATCCCGGTGGCGTGCCGGTGATGCTGCAGGATGCGGTGGCGAAGCAACTCGGCCTCAAGCTGGTCCTCGAAAAGCGCCCCATCCCCGCCCTCGTGATCGACCACATCGAAGAAACCCCCACGGAGAACTGATGCGGCCAAGCGTATAGTGCCGTCTGACCGAGGACCTCCGCATATTGCTTTTTAAAGTTGTCATCCTGAGCGAAGCGCTTTAGCGCTGAGTCGAAGGACCCCGATACCGCTCACACCACCCCAACCGCCCGAACCGTTCTGCCAATAAACCGTCTTTGCCCCCACAAATCCCCTTGACAACCCGCCATATCTACTTCAATGTAGTTCATATGCCAACCCCCCTCGGCGAATTCGAACAGATCGTCCTCCTCGCAATCCTCCGTCTCGGCGACGACGCCTACGGCGTCACCATTCGCGAAGAGATCCTCCGCTGCACCCGCCGCGACGTCTCCCCCGGCGCACTATACACCTGCCTCGGTCGCATGGAGGACAAGGGCCTCGTCCGCTCCCGCACCGGCGACCCCACTCCCGAACGCGGCGGCCGCGCCAAGCGCTTCCTCACCGTCACCAAACCCGGACGCACCGCCCTCACCGACGCCCAGCGCGCCTACCAAAAACTCCTCGTCGGCCTCGAGCTCTTAAAGTGCAAGCCAGCAAGCCAACCCGGAGCCTCCCATGGATAGCCTCAAACCTCTCGAAGCAATCCTCGCCCGCTTCACCCCGCGCGACCGCGCCGCCTCCATCCTCGGCGACCTCACCGAACTCTCCGCCACCCGCGGCCGCCTCTGGTTCTACGCCGCCTACACCCGCACTCTCATCGCCCTCGCCTGGCGCACCCCCGTCGCCTTCGCCTTCGCCTTCATCAGCCTCAGGCTCCTATTTACCGTCGTCCTCCCCTACCTCGCGGCGCACAGAATGCCGCACCTCAGGGACGCCGGTCTCTTCGGCCAGTACAACCGTCACATCAGGCTCATCACCTGGAACATCTCCATCGTCACCGCCCAGTGCCTGTGGTTCGTCCTCTCCTACGTCGCAATTCGCTTCGGACTGCGCAATCGTCTCGCCCAGCTCACCGGCGTGCTGCTCCTCCTCGCCCTGCCCGTCTACACCTCCCGCCCCTGGCTCATGGACCTCTCAGGCATTCTGACCGCGTCCGTCATAGCTTGCGCCTTTCTGCTCCCGCCCTGGCGCAAATCAATGCTCGTCCTCGCCGCAACCTGCCTCACAGCGACGGCGACCGCATTCACCTGCTTCTACACTCTCTTAAGGATCAACCACCCACACCGCTTCACCCTCACTCCCTTCGAGAATAAGACGTGTGAGATCATCGCTCTCATCGTTGCCGTCTTCGTCCTCACCCACATGCACCGTCTGCTCCTGCGCCCGCACGGGTGCCCCATGTCAGACAGCTCTATCGTCTGACGTGGGAATTGACCCCACCCGCCCCATCCCATACACTTAAAAATTGCAGGGATGCGGCAGCCCCACACGCCCAACCCCAAATCTCCGCCCTTCGCGGCCCATAGAAAAGAGTCCCAGCACCATGGCAAATCATGTCTCCTCGTTGAAGCGCGCCCGTCAGACCGAAACCAAGACCGCCGTCAACCGCGCCAACAAAACCAAACTCCGCGGCACCCTCCGCTTCCTCCGTGAAGCCATCGCCGCCGGCGACAAGAAGACCATCGCCGCCACCTTCTCCGAGACCGTCTCCCTCCTCGACAAGTCCGTCCAAAAAGGCGTCCTCCACAAGAACACCGCCAGCCGCTACAAGTCCCGCCTCAACGCCCGCGTCAAAACCCTCGTCGCCGCAAAGAAAAAGAAAACCGCCTAGCCCACCCTCGAAAGCCCCACCCTCGAACCGCGAACCTTGAACCTCGCTACTTCCCCGGCCCTTCCCCCGGCCCATACAACGTAGGCGCCTTCCTCGGAGCATCCGGCACCGCATCCCCCGCCGCCACGCTCCCACCCCCCCCACCACTACCACCCTCTCCCGCCGCCCCCGCAACCGTCGCCGCACTCTGCTCCGCAGCTACCGGAGCCGCGGTTGGCATCGGCGTCAGCTCTCCCGCATCAACGGCTTTGTCCCTGTCCTCACTCCCCGCATTCGACAACCGCGCCAACGAAGCATCGATCCGCGCGCCCGTATCCTCCGGAGCCATCGCCTCCGCCTCCTTCACCGCCGCGCGGTCCTTCTCCGTCAGCGGCGGCAGCGCATATAACTGCACCGCCGTCTCCTTGTCCGTATACGCCGCATCGTCCCTCGTCGCGGCGTGCCGCACCATCGTCTCCTGCACCACCGCAAGCTCCAGCCCATCCGGCGACAACGCAAAGTTCTGCCCCGCCCGCTCCACCGGCGAGCACGTCGTACGCAGCAGCTGCCGCCCATCGTGGCTCTGGTAGACGCGCACCTCCTGCGTGCCCACCCCGTCGGCCGCCAGCAGATTGTCCGCCGGCCCAATGTTCCCCTCAAGCGTCCGCCCCAGTGCAAACCGCCCCGCCCCCGGCGCAAACGCAAACGTCGGATACTCGTGCGTATCCGTAAAATTCTGCTGCCACATCGCATCGCCCTTCAGGTTGAACCCCGCGATGTCCTGGCTGTCCATGCTCCCTCTGCAGCCAAACGCCACAAACTCGCCGTGCCCCACAAACGTCACATGCGGCACGCACGTCGTGTCGAACCCCGCCAGCTCCCTCACCTTCCCCGTATGCTCATCGAAATTAAACAGCCAGTTGTCGTGCCCGCCATCCAGCACCTCCAGAAAACCCGCCGTCGTCAACGGCAGCGCCACCGCCGTCTGCGTCCGGATCACCCCCGCCGAACTCGCCTTCACACCCGCGCCCTCCCCATCCGCCAGCCGGTAGAAATTAATCTGCACCGGGTCGCCCGTCGTCTCGTCCCCGCTCAAGACCACCCCCGGCCTGGTCGTCTCCACCGTCAGCAGATCGCCATCCGCCGAGACCAGCACCGCCTGAATCCGCCTGTCCATCAGCAAAAATTCGTGCTCTTCAAACGCATCCTCCAGCCGCGCCGCGCGCAGCGGTGCAATCACCGAAAGCCGGTCGCGCACCCGCAGCAGAAACCGCCCATGCCCCAGGCTCCACAGATACTGCGCCCGGTCATGCACCCTCCACTCCGTCCGCGCCAGCACCTTGCCCGTCGGCAGCTCCAGCAGATACGCCCCAATCATCCGGTCGTCATCCTCCGGCGGAGGGTCCACCACCCGCTTCATGAGCCGCCGCACCGTGAACGTCACCAGCAGATGGTCCTTGTCCACAAAGTCCACCGTCAGCATCGAGCTGCCCGCCGCCAGAAACTCCGGCTGCAAGCTCTGAAACCCAATCGGCTCCAGCAGAATCGTCGCCGCCGGCTCCGGCCCGCTCGCCCTCGCCACCTCCGCACCCATCCCCACCCACGCCGCCACCACCCCCACCCATAACCAGCCGCGCGCTCTCCCACATCCCTTCATGCCCGAATCATAAACCGTCAGCCCGGTACCCCACACCCACCGGCGTCATCCCGACCGAAGCGCGCAGTGGAGAGCCTGCCCTGAGCGAGGCGTAGCCGAGTCGAATGGGGACCCCCGTATTTCACCTTTGCTCTTGGGTGCCCCATGTCAGCGTCGGAAGGGCAACCGCGAAAGCTGCAATGTCTTCCAAAGGAACTCCTGAAACGCAGAGTGGACATTCCTCCGCGGTCCAGAGATTGTTGGGTAGAGCTGCAACACTCCACAGAGGAATATTCTTGCTGGAAGCGAATACTGGAGCAGCTGTGCCGAGAACAAGCAGAGCGCCGATAGCCACCACAACAGCTCCACAGTCTTGCAGGTCGGTGAACGTACCGAGCGTTGCGGAGCCTGCATTGATCACGTCGTTGACGATTGCCACACGCTTGCCGCGAAGCCCCTCGCGAAGTGGAGCAGGGATCCTATACCCAGCTGGAAATAGGCCGCCTTCAGCCGGCCGCGCGAAGCGCTCGGAATATAGGAACTGCACGTTCAACTGCAACGCCACCATCAGCCCAACAAAGGCACCTTCAACAAGGGGCCCGCAGACTACGTCCACCTCCATTTTCGACAGAGGCTGAGCGAGCTGGGCCGCGATTGCCTGGGCGCGTCGGGGCAGGAAGCACAGCGATTCAAGATCAAGCCACAGGTCTCCATGATGTCCGGACTCCAGGAGGAAATGACCCCTTCTCGGCGACAACAACTCCAGTACTTTCTCCTGCATGATCGCTTCTCCCTGTAGGAAGAATAATCGCCTCCACCTCCCCTTCACCTCATCCCCCCCAAAAGCCCAAGCCGCCCCACCCACAACCCCGCCCCGCAGCATAAACTTGAACCCATGACCCCCCGCCCAACCCTCCTCCTCGCCATCGCCCTCCTCACCCCATCCCTCCGCTCACAAACCGCCCCCCAAAAACCCCTCCCCTCCATCGACCTCTCCTCCATCGATCCCACCGCCGACCCCTGCGCCGGCATGTACCAGTTCGCCTGCGGTAACTTCGCCAAGAACCACCCCATCCCCGCCGACCAGCCCGAGGTCGATACCCTCTACACCCTCTATAACGTCAACACCCAGGAGCTCCGCACCATCCTCGAAGCCACGGCCGCCAAATCCGCCACCCGCTCCCCCGACCGGCAAAAGATCGGCGACTACTACAGCGCCTGCATGGACACCGCCGCCATCGACGCCGCCGGCCTCAGGCCCATCCGGCCCCTGCTCGCCCGCATCGACGCCATCGCCCCCAACGATCCCCGCCTCCCCGCGCTCATCGGCGACCTCCAGCGCATCGGCGTCAACGCCCTCTTCAGCTACGGCGAGCAGCAGGACTTCAAAGACGCCACCAAACAGATCGCCGTCATCGCCCAGGGCGGCCTCGGCATGCCCGAGAAGGACTACTACCTGCGCACCGGCGATCAGGACGCCAAGCTCCGCGCAGCCTACCTCGCCCACGTCGCCAAGATGCTCACCCTCGCCGGCAGCTCGCCCCAGCAGGCCGCCACCGACGCGCAAAGCATCATGGCCTTCGAGGTCGCGCTCGCCAAAGCCTCTCTCGGCGTCGTCGACCTGCGCGAGCCCGAGAAGACCTACCACCTCCAGCCCATCGCCACCTTCACCGCCGGCATCCCCGGCTTCAACCTCGCCGCCTTTGAAGACGCCATCCACTCCCCGCACGTCGCCGAGATCAACAACTCAACCCCGCAGTTCTGGTCCCCGCTGCTCGACCAGCTCCACGCCGTCGCGCCCCGCACCCTCCGCGCCTACCTTCGCTACCAACTTCTCACCGCCTTCGCGCACAACCTCCCCCACACCTTCGACGACGAGAACTTCAACTTCTACGGCCGCACCCTCGAGGGCCAGCCCCAGCAGCGCCCCCGCTGGAAGCGCTGCTCCGCCGCCGTCGACGCCGCGCTCGGCGAGGCCCTCGGCAAGGTCTACGTGGAAAAATACTTCGCCGGCGACAGCAAGGCCAAGACCCTCCAGATGGTCCACGACATCGAAGCCGCCATGTCCCGCGACATCGACCAGATCGACTGGATGTCCGCCGCCACCAAAGTCAAAGCCAAAGAAAAACTCGCCCTCGTCGCCAATAAAATCGGCTACCCCGACAAGTGGCGCGACTACTCCAAACTCGCCATCCGTCCCAGCGACGCGCTCGGCAATCAACTTCGCGCCACCGCCTTTGAGAACGACCGCGAGCTCGCCAAGATCGGCAAGCCCGTCGACAAGAGCGAGTGGGAGATGTCCCCGCCCACCGTCAACGCCTACTACGACACCAGCATGAACAACATCAACTTCCCCGCCGGCATCCTCCAGCCGCCCCTCTTCGATCCCACCGTGGACATCGCCGATAACTACGGCCACATCGGCTCCATCATCGGCCACGAACTCACCCACGGCTTCGACGACGAGGGCCGCAAGTTCGACGGCCTGGGCAACCTCAGCGACTGGTGGACCCCCGAAGACCTCAAGAACTACACCGCCCGCACCGACTGCCTCGCCGGCGAGTACTCCAGCTTCACCGCCGTCCCCGGCGCCACCCCCGCCGACGACGTCAAAGTCAACGGCAAACTCACCCTCGGCGAAAACACCGCCGACAACGGCGGCCTCCTGCTCGCCTTCATGGCCTACATGCAGCGCGCCCAGGAAGACCACCTCGACCCCGGCGCCAAAATCGACGGCTACACCGGCCCGCAGCGCTTCTACATCGGCTTCGCCCAGACCTGGTGCGAGAACTCCCGCCCCGAAGCCGTCCGCGCCCAGGTCCTCCAGGACCCCCACTCCCCCGACCACATCCGCGTCGACGGCGCCATCGTCAACCAACCCGGCTTCGCCGCCGCCTTCTCCTGCAAAAAACCCGCCCCCATGGTCCCCCCCACCAACTGCCGCGTCTGGTAACCCCACAACTCCGGGTGCCCTTTTTTTTAGAAATTGTCATCCTGAGCGAAGCGAAGGACCTGCTGTTATCCCACCCCGCCGCCGCCGCCATTCTGCGCGCCGCACAACCTCTCCGTATTTGCACTTCACACCCGCACAAATTTCCAACCGTATTGGGCACGGCTTCAGAGCCTGTCCTGAGCGAAGCCCGAAGGATGCCGTAACAACCCCTAAACATGACCGGCTTTAGCCGCTGAGGTACGATCTTTGGCATGAAGCGGACACCGCTCCATCCGCATCGAGGCAAAGTAACCGCGGAACCCCCTCACGCCTCCCGCAACAACTCCATCTTATACTTCCCCGCCAACCCCACCACCTTTGCAATAAACGCCTTCTGCGCGACCTCATCCAGCTTCGGAGGGGCCGTCGTCCGCGTCGCCACCTTCACCCCCACCTCGCGAAAAAAATCCTCCTGCCCCGCCGGTGAGCACACACACAGCATCCGCATAGCCTCACCCGACGCATTATGAAACTGGTGCGGCGCATTCGCCGGAATATGCATCGTCTCGCCCGCCCGCACCACCGTCTTCTCCCCGCGGAACGTCGCCACCATCTCCCCCTCCAGCAACACAAACGTCTCCTCAAAATCGTGCCGGTGCGGCGGCGGCCCACCCCCTGGCGGAATATGCATGTCGATCAAACAGAACCTCCCCGCCGTGTCCCTCCCGCTCAACAAAATCGTGTACGTGTTGCCCACCAAGCCAATATGCTCCAGCCCCTCATCCGTCTCCGGCCGCGCCAACACCAACATCCGTGCCAGATCATCCGCAGGAATTCCCATCGTCAAAGCCTCCAATTAGCCTATTCTCGCAGAACCCCCTACGCCCCCGCCCTTTCCAACACCCCAATATCCAGCTTCTTCATCCCCATCATCGCTTGCATCGCCTTCGGACTCTTGATCAGCTCCCCGATCCGCGCCGGCACCACCTGCCACGACAGCCCAAACCTGTCCTTCAACCAACCACACTGCCCCTCCTTCCCACCCCCCGACGTCAGCTTCGCCCAGTACTCATCGATCTCCGCCTGCGTCTCGCACCGCACCACAAACGACACCGCTTCGCTAAACTTGAACATCGGCCCGCCGTTCAGCGCCGTGAACTTCTGCCCATCCAGCTCAAACGCAATCGTCAGCGCCTTGCCCTTCGCCACCGGCCCGCCATCCGCCGTCATCCTTAGCTCATTCAACCTCCGCGAATTCTTAAACACGCTCAAATAGAAATCAACCGCCTCCTCCGCATTCCCGTCAAACCACAAAAACGGCGTAATCCTCGCATACTTCTCCATCACACTCATCGCAAATCCTCCTATATGCATCCAATGTGGTTACAATATAAATCTTGTAACGATCAACATTTGGCACAAATTATTACTAAACGGTCAACTTTTGTTACAAATCCCAGGACCGCCGCCCTCTGCTAACCTGGCCCCATGGCAAAGCGCCAAAGGCGCGACAACATACCAGCCTAAGGCCGCATCGGGGTCCCCGGCGGGCGCTCTTGCCCGCTGGGGTGAGAAGGCCTAGGTAGAATTCCGAAAGAGCCACAGAGGGCTGTAAGCCCGATACAAAATGCCCGCTCGGGGCACCCTTGTCTTACCCTGCAACCATTATGATGGGAACTCGCCCTCCTGGGACGCCCGTCCGCCAGGGCCCTCAAAAACCGAAAGGAACCCCCGCAGATGAAATTACACACCTACCTCAACTTCAACGGCAACTGCGCCGAAGCCTTCGCCTACTACGAGAAACACCTCGGCGCCAAAATCCTCGGCAGCATGACCTACGGCCAGATGCCCGGCGCCACCAGTCTCCCGCCCGAGCAGGTCAACCTCGTCCTTCACGCCCGTATCGCCCTCGGCGAAACCTACCTCATGGCCTCCGACGTACCCCCCAACATGCCCTGGGAACCCATGCGCTCCGCCTACCTCACCCTCAACGTCGACTCCTCCGCCGACGCCGAACGCATCCACACCGCCCTCGCCGACGGCGGCGAGATCTTCATGGCCCTCCAGGAGACCTTCTACGCCCACAAGTTCTCCATGCTCCGCGACAAGTTCGGCATCAACTGGATGGTCATCCACGAAAAACCCATGCCCACCCCCGCCTGACATAAGGTTTGTATACTTGGGGGCTTGCGAGTGCAGATTGAATTCGAGGGGGCGGGAACTGAATGAGAGCGCTCGTGATCGACCGGCCGGGAGAGGCGCGGGTCATCGATGTGGATCGGGCGGTCGAGTCCGGCGCGCCGCCGCAGGCGACGATGCGGGTGCGGCGGATTGGCCTGTGTGGGACCGACCTGAGCACGTTTTTGGGGAAGAACCCGCTGGTGACCTATCCGCGCATTCCCGGGCATGAGATCGCGGCAACGCTGGAGCGGGTGCCTGCGAACGATCTCGGCCTGGCCGAGGGCATGGACGTTACGATGTCGCCCTACACAAGTTGCGGCCAGTGTACGGCGTGCCGCCAGGGACGGGTGAATGCGTGCCGGTACAACCAGACGCTGGGCGTGCAGCGGGATGGCGCCATGATGGAGCGGATCGCGATGCCGCTGGAGAAGCTCTACGCGGCGAAGCTGCCGATTGAGGAGCTGTGCCTGGTGGAGCCGCTGACTGTGGGCTGCCACGCGGCGGCGCGTGGGCGGGTTACGGCCGCGGATACGGTGGCGATCTACGGATGCGGAGGCGTGGGGCTGGGTGCGGTTTCGGCGGCGGGGTTCCGCGGCGCGGCGGTGATTGCGATCGATATCGACGACGCGAAGCTGGCGATTGCGAAGAGCGCGGGGGCGCGGCATGTGGTCAACTCGTTGCGCGAGGATGTTCATGCGCGGCTGCAGGAGATTACCGGAGGACATGGGCCGGATGTGGTGATCGAAGCGATTGGACGGCCAGAGACATTTCGCGCGGCGGTGGAGGAGGTTGCGTTCACCGGGCGGGTGGTCTACATCGGGTATGCGAAGGACCTGGTGAGCTATGAGACGCGGCTGTTTGTGCAGAAGGAGCTGGACATTCTGGGCTCGCGCAATGCGCTGCCGCAGGACTTTCGCGAGGTGATCCGCATGTTCGAGCAGGGACGGTTTCCGACGGCGGAGGCGATCTCTGCGACTGTGCCGCTGGAGGAGGCGCCGGCGATTCTGCGGGCGTGGAGCGAGAATCCGGCGGCGTATACGAAGATCATGATTACGTTCGACTAGCTTTATGATGAGGGCTGCGGGTTGGGACCGTTTGCCCGCGGCGGAGAGCCAAGTGGACCTGGGGTTACGCGACAAGGTGGTGATCGTTACCGGTGGGGGATTCGGGATTGGCGCGGCGATCTCGCACGCGTGCGCGGCGGAGGGCGCGATTCCAGTCATCATCAACAACGATGGCGATGCGATCCAGGCGAATCTTGAGGTGATGCGGCGCGCGGGGCAGCGGTTTGGATTTGTGCCGATGTGGCTGGACACGCCGGAGAGCTGCAGGAACGCGGTCGAGCAGGTGCTGGCCGAGTTTGGGCGCGTGGATGCGCTTGTGAACCACATTGGCGTGAATGACCACGTTGGGTTGGAGCACGGGACGCCGGAGACGTTTCTGGAGTCGGTGAAGCGAAATCTGTGGCACTACTATTCGATGGCGCACTACTGCCTGCCGGCGTTGAAGGAGTCACGCGGCACGATTGTGAATACCGCGTCGAAGGTGGGGTATACGGGGCAAGGCGAGACCTCGGGCTATGCGGCGGCGAAGGGCGGAGTGCTGGCGCTGACGCGGGAGTGGGCGGTTGAGCTTGCGCCGTATGGGATTCGCGTGAACGCGATTGTGCCTTCGGAGGTTTGGACGGCGGCGTATGAGGCGTGGCTGGCGACGTTCCCGGAGCCGGCGGGGCGGAAGACGGTGATTACGCGCAATATTCCGCTGGAGTTGCGGATGACGACGCCGAAGGAGATTGCGGACACGGTGGTGTTTTTGCTGTCGGAGCGGTCGTCGCATACGACGGGGCAGCATGTGTTTGTGGATGGCGGGTATGTGCATCTGGATCGGGCGTCGACTGCTCACCGCACGGATTGAGTTTTGTTGTTTCTGATACGTACATCTTGCCCGGAGGAATTATCTTGCAGTTGATCCCGACCACGTTGAAGGACGTTGTGATTCTGGAGCCGAAGGTCTTCGGCGACGAGCGCGGATTTTTTCTCGAGGCGTATAACGAGGCGACCTTCAAGGCGCTGGGACTGCCGACGCGGTTTATGCAGGACAACCACTCCGGCTCGCGCAAGGGGGTGCTGCGGGGGTTGCACTACCAGTTGCAGCAGCCGCAGGGAAAGCTGGTGCGGGCGCTGCGCGGAGAGATATTCGATGTTGCGGTCGATCTACGCCGGGATTCGCCGCAGTTCGGCGAGTGGTTTGGACTTGTGCTTAGCGCGGAGAACAAGCGGCAGCTATGGGTCCCGCCGGGATTTGCGCACGGGTTTCTGGTGCTGAGCGAGTTTGCGGAGGTCTCCTATAAGGCGACGGAGTTGTATGCGCCGGCGTTTGAGCGCTCGGTGCTGTGGAATGACCCAGCGATCGGGATTGCGTGGCCGCTGGAGGGCGAGCCGACGCTGTCGGACAAGGACAGGGCGGGTGTGCTGCTGGCGGATGCGGAGACCTACGCGTCTTCGGCGGGGTTGTAGACCGTTGCTGAATCTGGCTGAAGATTGACACGCTGAATGTACCCGCCATCTACAATGGAAGGACACGGTGAAGTGAGAGGAATGCATGGGTAAGAGGGTCTTGCTGGTGACAGGAGGAGCGGGCTTTATCGGATCCAACTTCGTTCTGGAGGCGGTGCGGCGTGGGCATCGCGTGGTGAACCTGGACGCGCTGACTTATGCGGGGAACATGGAGAATCTGGCTTCGCTTGAGGGCAATGCTGCCCACACCTTTGTCCATGGTTCAATTCTGGATGGGCCGCTGGTGAGCGGGCTGCTGGCGGAGCATAAGCCGGACGCGGTGGTGCACTTTGCGGCGGAGAGCCATGTGGACCGGTCGATTCTGGGGCCGGCGGCGTTTGTTGAGACCAATGTGAATGGGACGTTCACGCTGCTGGATGCGGCGCTGAAACACTGGCGTGGGTTGGATGAAGAAGGCAAGAAGGGATTTCGCTTTCTGCATGTGTCGACCGATGAGGTGTATGGATCGCTGACGGCGGAGGAGCCGGCGTTCCATGAGGAGACGCCGTACCGGCCGAACAGTCCCTACTCGGCGTCGAAGGCGGGGTCGGACCATCTGGTTCGCGCGTACTTCCATACCTATGGATTGCCGGTGCTGACGACGAACTGCTCGAATAACTATGGGCCATATCAGTTTCCTGAGAAATTGATTCCGCTGATGATTCACAATGCGATGAACGGCAAGGCGCTGCCGGTGTATGGCGATGGGCAGAATGTGCGCGACTGGCTGTATGTGACGGACCACTGCGATGCGATTCTTACGGTGCTGGAGGGCGGAAGGCTTGGCGAGACCTATAACGTGGGCGGGTTGAATGAGCAGAAGAACCTGGATGTGGTGAATATTTTGTGCGCGATTCTGGATGAGTTACATCCCGTGGGCGCGCCGCACAGCAGGTTGATTACGTATGTGAAGGACAGGCCGGGGCACGACCGGCGGTATGCGATCGACTGCAGGAAGCTGCAGGGCGAGTTGGGGTGGAAGCCGAGGGAGTCGTTTGCGACGGGGATACGCAAGACGATTGAGTGGTATCTGGGTAATCCGAAGTGGGTGGAGAAGATTGTGAGCGGGGAATATCGGGAGTGGATTAAGGGGAATTACGCGTCCCGGACTTAGATTAGCTGAAATGCCGGCGTGAGTTATGGGATTTATGACGATTTGTTTTATTGGAGTGAGTGAATGAAGGGAATTGTTCTGGCGGGTGGCTCGGGGACGCGGCTTCACCCAGTGACGGAGGTGGTCTCGAAGCAGCTTTTGCCGGTGTACGACAAGCCGATGATCTACTACCCGCTCTCGGCGCTGATGCTGGCGGGGATCCGCGACATACTGGTGATATCGACACCGGCAGACACGCCGCGGTTTGAGCAACTGCTGGGGAACGGCGAGCGATGGGGGATCAAGATTGAATATGCGGTGCAGCCCTCGCCGGATGGACTGGCGCAGGCGTTTCTGATCGGCAAGAAGTTTCTGGCGGGCGAGGGATGCTGCCTGGTGCTGGGCGACAATATTTTTTTCGGGCATGACTTTGCGAAGGCGCTACGCGATGCGTCAGAGCGCGGGAGCGGGGCGACGGTATTTGCCTATGCGGTGCAGGACCCGGAGCGGTACGGCGTGGTTGAGTTCGATGCGAACCGCAAGGCGATCTCGCTGGAAGAGAAGCCGGTGAAGCCTAAGTCGCGGTATGCGGTGACGGGCATTTATTTTTATGACAACCAGATTGTTAGAGTGGCGGAGTCGATCAAGCCATCGCCACGGGGCGAGTTAGAGATTACAGACGTGAACCGGTGGTATCTGGAGCGCGGGCAACTTACGACTGAGTTACTTGGACGCGGGATGGCGTGGCTCGATACCGGCACGCACGATTCATTGCTGGAGGCTTCGTTGTTTATTCATACCATCGAGCAGCGGCAGGGTTTGAAGGTCGCATGTTTGGAGGAGATTGCCTACAGACAGGGTTACATCAACGAGGAGCAGTTGCGGGCGCTGGCGGCAAGGATGGGGAAGAGTAGTTATGGGCAGTATCTTAAGCGGGTGATCGACGAAAAGGTGTATTGATGCCGGACGAGGGAAGGTCTGCGCGAATTCTGGTCACGGGTGGGAGTGGCCAGGTGGGTGAGGCGCTGACACGAACGCTGGTGGGGTTGGGCGAGGTCATTGCGCCGGGGCGCGAGGAGCTTGATCTTGCCGATGCGGGTTCAATTCGCAAGACAATACGGGAGTTTAGGCCGAGCTGGGTGGTGAATGCGGGCGCGCATACGGCGGTGGACAAGGCGGAGAGCGAGCCGGAGCTGGCGTTTGCGATCAATGCCGCGGCGCCGTCGGTGATTGCGGAGGAGGCGAAGAGTGTGGGCGCGGCGGTGATCCACTTTTCGACGGACTATGTCTTCGATGGGACGAAGGCGGGGGCGTATGTGGAGACGGACGCAACGGGGCCGCTGGGTGTGTATGGAAAGAGCAAGCTCGCGGGGGAGGCGGCACTGGCGGAGAGCGGGATTCCGTACTTTGTGTTTCGCACGAGTTGGGTGTATGGGGCGACGGGGAAGAATTTTTTGTTGTCGATTTTACGGCTGGCAAGGGAGCGGGAACACCTGCGGATTGTGGCGGACCAGCATGGCGCGCCGACATGGAGTTATGACCTGGCGCGGATGACTGCGCATGTGATTGGGCGGTTTGAGGAGTTAGCGAGGCGGAGTAAGTCGACGGTGGAGGGAGTTACCCGGCCAGTAAGTGGCATCTACCATGCGAGTGGGAGTGGGGAGACGACATGGTATGGGTTTGCGGGTGCGGCTATCGCTGAGTTGCAGAGGCTTGAGCCGGGGGCGAAGCTGGCGACGGTGGAGGCGATCACGACGGCGGAGTATCCGACGCCGGCGAAGCGGCCGCTGAATTCAAGGATGGATTGTGGGAAGCTGGAGCGGGTGCTGGGGTGGCGGATGCCGGAGTGGAGGGAGTCGCTGGGGCTGGCGATGGGTGAGGTGAAGCGGTAGTTGGTTGTGGTTCGATGCCAGTCGCCCACCGGCCATTCGAGTTATGAACTCCGCGAAGGTGAATAGCGGATGCAAAGAGCCAATACGGAGATTCTGGCTGCGTCAGAATGACGGCGTTTGAGTATTGGGGTCCATGGCGGGACCGAAGTCCCGCCCTATCCGACCACAGCAGTTATTGACTTGCCACCTGCTCAGTCGTGGCTGAGGCGACGTGTGAAGTCGAGGAAGGTGAGGGCGGCGGGGGAGTAGCCGGAGGGGTCGGCCATGGTGAAGTCGCCGGTGAGGGGGTCCATCTGCTGGCGAAATCCGCCGCTGCGCATAATGGCGGCGCACCATTGCTGCATCATGTGCGTGAGCTCGGCGTGCTTGCCATAGAAGGCCATCCAGCGCGGCGCGCGCAGGGCGGTGAGCGCCTGGGTGGCCCCACCCCAGCTATTGCGAGGGATGGGGCGGACGAAGGTGGGGTCGTCCATGGCGATGGAAGCGAGAGGGTAGGGCGCCCAGAAGGCTTTGGGGTTGTGGAGTTGTTTGGTCCAGACGGCCTCGAAGATTTTTTTGTCCTTGTGGGGGTCGAGGACGTGCTCGCCCAGAACGCGGGTGATGAGGTCGCCGCGGACGCGGACGAAGTTGTTCTGCGCGTCGAGATCGTAGAAGGCTCCGTCCTCGGGGCTATAGAGTTTGTTGAGGATGAGCTGGCGGATGTGTTCGGCATCGGCGAGCCAGTTTTTTCTTTCGCCGTGCTTGCCGAGCGCCTTGGCCATGGCGGCGAGTGCGATGCGCGCGCCGTAGGCGGTGGCGGAGAGGTCGGGGCAGAGGCGCGGCATGGTGGGCAGATCGGGGCATTTGCGCGCGTCGGCGTCGGGGCATTGGCGGGGGATGCCGTTCCAGCGGGGTGAGTTGTCGTGGCCAGTATCGTAGGTGCAGAAACCCTCGACGAGGCCGGTCTTGCGCGTGTCGCGATACTGGCGTAGCCACGCGTCCCAGCGGCTGCAGGAGTTGTAGGCGGTTTCGAGGAGCTCATGGTCGCCGGTCTGTTGGGCGAGCTCCCACGCGGTTGCGGCGATGGGGACGACCATCTGAATCTGGCCGTAGCCGCCGGAGGTGCCGACCTTGTCGGCGAGTTTGATGGAAGCCGGGAGCTGGCCGTCGAGCTTCTGCTGCGCGAAGAAGGCCATGTGGTTGGCGCGCGCGATTTCGAGCGGGGTAGGCGCGCCAGGGGTCGTGGCGATGTATTGGGAGAGGCTGCCGTAGACGAGGCCCTCCTGCGGGGCGCACTCCTGCCAGATGCCGGGGTAGACGGCTCCTTCGACGAGGACTGGGTGGTCGTAGCGGGCCATGAGGTGGACGTTGCCGGCGAGGACTGCGAGTGCGGCGTCCCAGGTGGAACGCCAGAGGGGGTCGGCGGTGGGGAAGTTGGGATAGTTGGATAAAGCAGTGGGCGCGACGGAGGGAGTGGCTGGCACGGCGGCGGCGGCGAGTGCAGCGAACGCGGATTGCTTTAGAAATTCACGGCGAGGCATGCTTCTATTCATGCGCACCAGTGTATGACTCCCGCATGGTTAACCGATAGGTGCCGAGGCAGACGCGCGGCCCTCGTTGGCGGAATAGGCGGAATAGACTGGGACTATGAAACTCGCAGACTCCGAAGATATCTCCACGGAGGGCGCGACGGCCCCGCAACAGAGGAAAGACTCCAGGGCTGCGAAGCCCGCAAAGACAACGAAGCCCCCCGCGTCCGCAGGTCAGCCAGCAACCGCCGCAACCGGCATGGTTGATCTGAACGGATCGGATAATGGCGCGCAGGATGCACCGGTTGAACTGAATCCAGTGGAGCTGCGACGGCGTCTGATGGCCTGGTATCGCGCGAATGCGCGGGAGTTGCCGTGGCGCGGCACGGCCGATCCGTACCATATCTGGGTCTCGGAGGTGATGCTGCAGCAGACGCGGGTGGCCGCGGTGATCGACCATTACACCAGGTTCACGCAGCGCTTTCCCACGCTGGTGTCGCTGGCGTTGGCGCCGGAGGAGGATGTGCTGGCCGCGTGGTCCGGGCTGGGCTACTACCGGCGCGCGCGGATGCTGCACAAGGCGGCGCAGTTCATCATGCTGGAGCGCGATGGGCGGCTACCCGCGAGCTCGGCGGAGCTGCGCACGCTGCCGGGGATTGGCGAGTACACGGCGGCGGCGATTGCGAGCATCGCGTTCGGCGAGGCGGTCGCGGTGGTCGACGGCAATGTGGAGCGGGTGGTCCTGCGGCTTACGGGACGGGCGAGCGAAGCCAGCGCCGCCGCGCAGGGATTCGTGCGTGCGCAGGCGCAGGCCCTGATGCCGCACGCGGCGCTGCTGTCCTCGCAGCTGGATGCGCAGTTTGTCTCGGAGCCGCCCTCACCGCCGCGCACGGACACCGTGTGGGATGCGACCGAGCGCATTGCCATCGCAGCCAGCGCGCATCCCGCCGCTCGGTCCGGCGGCGATGGGCCCGTGCTGCAGAGGTTGCCCAATGCAGCGGGAGACCACAACCAGGCGATGATGGAGCTGGGGGCGATGGTGTGTCTACCGCGCGCGCCGCTGTGCCTGCAGTGTCCGTTGTACGCGCTCTGCCGCACGCGCGGGGAACACAGTACGCCGCCGCGCGCTCCGCAACGCAGCCTGCCAGTGGCGTTCCTGCTGGATATGCGCAAGCGCGGGCCGGCGACGGAGGTGCTGCTGGAGCGGCGCGCCGACGATGCTTCGTTGATGCCGGGGATGTATGAGCTGCCGCCGCTGCCGCTGGAGGCGGTGGAGGGGCGCGAGCCGGTGCTGCGGGTGCGCCACTCGATTACCAATACCAACTACTACGTGCAGGTCTACGCGGTGCGGCGCCATGAGATGAATAGCGGGAGTCACAGTCGTCTTGAAGCCTATTCGCTGCGGCGGGCGATCAGCGGCGCGGAAAGGGACCTCCGGTGGGTGCGGACTTCGGGGCTTGCCGGCCTGCCGCTGACCGGGCTGGCGCGAAAGATTCTGCAGCGGCTGCAGGTGATGGAGAGTGCGAAGATCGGCCTGCTGGAGTAGCGGCGCGGCGACTTGGCCGGGGCTTCTTCCCTCCGCTCATTTCAGGCGAATAACCATGCGCCGCAAGCAGCCGATACACCTATCATGCGGAGCCTTTGCGGTCGCGGAATGGTAGGCTAAGTCTGGAATGAAGAGGCGCTTTAAACTCCGCGCTGGACTCGCGACGATTGCGGTCACTGCGATGGTGTGCCCGGCAGTCCATGCGGCGGAGCATGTGACGCTGCGCAACGGTTTCGAGCTGGACTGTGTGAGACAAGAGGCCTCGGGCGACCGGGTGCGGCTGTATCTGATGCCGAGCGCACGCCCGGCGCTTGTTGCGAACGGTGCGGCAAATTCGGAAGACGCCAACTATGAAGACGCCAACTATATAGAGGTGGCCGCGAGCGCGGTGCTGCGGGTGGAGAGTATTCCCGATCCTCCAGCGCAGACGGCTGCTGTTGCTTCTGTTTCAAATGCGTTGCCTGAGGGCGGTCCGGCGCAAGCGCCGCCGACTGTACTTACTCCCGCTGAGATGCGGCAGATGCTGACGCGTGCGGGGGCACGGCACAATATCGATGCCGACCTGCTGGCCAGCGTCGTGCAAGCCGAGAGCGGTGGGAATGCGCGGGCGGTGTCGCGTGCCGGCGCGCGGGGCCTGATGCAGCTGATGCCGGGGACGGCGTCCGAGCTTGGGGTGAAGGACAGCTTTGCGCCGGAGCAGAACATCGGCGGCGGGACGGCGTATCTGGATGCGATGCTGACGCGCTACGGCGATAACATGGCGCTGGCGCTGGCGGCGTACAACGCGGGGCCGGAGGCGGTGGATCGCTATCATGGGATTCCGCCCTATGCGGAGACGCGGGCCTATGTGGCGCGGGTGATTCGCGAGTTCAACCGGAGAAAACGCGCGGCGGCGAGTAGCCTGCTGGCGGCCGCAAAGTAGCCAGACGCGCAACCCAAACGACAGGAGGCAGCAACCTTTGAATAGTCGTAAGGGTCTGATTGTCGCTGTGCTGGTTTTGGCGATCGCGGTGGTGGTGTTTGCGAATCGTGGGCGGATTCTCTTCGACTGGGCGATGTTCTGGTTGCAGCTGCGGCACATCGCGTGGGGGCACATTGCGGCGGGGGTGGGACTGATCTATATGACGTTCTGGCTGCGCTCGCTGCGCTGGTCGGTCTTCCTCTCGGTGAACAAGAAGGTGTCCGCCTTTTCGCTGCTGGGGCCGCAACTCATCGGGTTCACCGCGGTGGCGTTGTTTGGGCGGCTGGCGGATGTGATCCGGCCGGCGCTGGTCGCCAGGAAGGTGCAGCTTCCGGTCAGCTCGCAGATTGCGGTCTATACGATCGAGCGGATGTTCGACCTGGGCGCGGCGGCGATTATCTTCTCCGGCGCGTTGCTGTTTGCGCCGAAGGACCTTCCGCACCATGAGATATTTGTGCGGACGGGAGTGATTTCGCTTCTCGGGACGGCGATGATCGCGGTGTTTGCGGTGGTGGTGCGAGTGGCGGGTGGGGCGGTCGCGGGGCCGGTTGAGGCGATGCTGGGCGGATTGTCGAGGGGAATTGCGGCGAGCGTGGCGGAGAAGATTCGCGGGTTTCGCGATGGGCTGAATGCGGTCTCTTCGGCGCAGGATTTTTTAGTGACGGCGGCGATCTCGCTCGCGATGTGGGCGCTGATTGGCCTCGCATACGTGGAGACGCTGCACGCGTTCGTCGACACGCCACAGCTGGCGACGGTGAGCTTCTCGCGGACGATGCTGCTGATGGGCGCGAGCATCGGGGCGAGCCTGCTGCAGTTTCCGATTCTAGGGTGGTTTACGCAGATTGCCGCGACGGCAGTCTCGATGAATGCGTTCTACGGCGCGCCGATTGAGGCGGCGACGGCGTGCGGGGCGCTGCTGCTGGGGGTGACGTTTCTTTCGATCATTCCGATGGGGCTGGTGTTTGCGCGGCTGGAGCATGTGAGTCTGAAGAAGGTAGCGGAGGAGAGCAGCGCGGGTCCGGCCACAGAAGCTGAGCCGGCGCTGGACTCTTGAGCTGTCACAGGGGAATGAGTCTGTCCGCTGCGAGTCTGCGCGCGGCGGGGTGATCGCTTACACTCGATAGGGTCGCTTGCAATCCAATCTCTCCAGGGAAATCTCCTTGCCTGCATCGCCCCGACCGCTCGATCTGGTGCCGCATCGCCGCTACAATCCGCTGCTGCGGGAGTGGATATTGGTGTCGCCGCAGAGGACGCAGCGGCCGTGGCAGGGTGAGACGACGAAGCAGGCGGCGAGTGCGGGCGTGGCGTACGACCCAGCGTGCTATCTGTGCCCGGGGAATGCGCGGTCGGGCGGGGAGCGGAACCCGGAGTATACGGGGGTGTATGCGTTCAACAACGATTTTCCGGCGCTGCTGGCGGAGGAGCAGGCGGGTGGAGGGGATTCGGCGTCGCCGCTGCTGGTGGCGGAGCCGGAGCGTGGGCGGTGCCGCGTGCTGTGCTTCCATCCGAACCACTCGTTGACGCTGGCGCGGATGACGGTCGTCGAGATTGCGACCGTGGTGGATGCGTGGGCGTTCGAGACGCTGGCGCTGGGCGAGCTGGGGTGGATCAACCATGTGCAGATCTTTGAGAACCGCGGGGCGATGATGGGGGCATCGAACCCGCACCCGCACTGCCAGATCTGGGCGACGGAGCATATTCCTGATATTCCGCTGCGCGAGCTGGCGGCGCAGCAGGAGTATCGCGAGGAGCACGGCGCGTGTTTGCTGTGCGATTATCTGGCGACGGAGATTGCGCAGGCGGGGTTGGGCGGCGGGCGCGTGGTGGTGGAGAACGACGAGTTTGTGGCGGTGGTCCCGTACTGGGCGACGTGGCCGTTTGAGACGCTGGTGCTGCCGCGGCGGCATCTGGGCAGCTTTCCGGAGCTGACGCCGGCGGAGCGCGTGGGGTTGGCGGCGATCTTGAAGGCGGTGACGACGCGCTATGACAATCTGTTCGGGGTGAGCTTTCCGTACACGATGGGGTTTCATCAGCGGCCGACGCATGGGCAGGCGCACGAGGCGATGCACTTCCACGCGCATTTCTTTCCTCCGCTGCTGCGCTCGGCGGAGATACGAAAGTTTATGGTTGGGTTCGAGATGCTGGCGGGGCCGCAGCGGGACCTGACGCCGGAGACGGCGGCGGAGCGGCTGCGCGCGCTGCCGGAGAGGCACTACGCGGAATGATGACGGCGGGGGAGATCGCTGCGCTGCATCATGCTTCGTATGGGGTTGCGGGTGGGTTGTATCGCGCGCCGGGGCGGGTGAATTTGATCGGCGAGCATACGGATTATTGCGATGGGTTTGTGATGCCGGCGGCGATCGATTTCTCGACAGTGATTGCGATCTCGGGGCGCACGGATGGGCGGGTGGTGGCGCACTCGGTGAACTTCGAGGAGCGGGTGGATAAGACGGTTGCGGAGTTGGTGGATGAGGGGTTCGACTCGCTGCGGGCGGGGCGGCGGGTGCATTGGGTGGATTACATTGCGGGCGTGCTGTGGGCGCTGCGGGAGCGCGGCGTGGGCATCGGCGGCGGCTTCTCGATGACGATTGCGGGCGATGTGCCGCTGGGCGCGGGGCTGAGCTCGTCGGCGTCGATTGAGGTGGCGACGGCGTTTGCGGTACTGGGGACGCTGGGCGTGGCGATGCCGCGCAAGGAGATTGCGGTGCTGTGCCGGCGCGCGGAGCACGCGTTTGTGGGTGCGAATGTGGGGATCATGGACCAGTTTGTGAGCTGCTGCGGAGCGGCGGACCACGCGGTGATGATCGACTGCCGGTCGCTCGAGTACAGGCTGGCGCCGATTCCCCAGGAGGTGCGGATCGTGATCTGCAACTCGATGGTGAAGCACTCGCACGCGGGTGGGGAGTACAACGTGCGGCGGGCGGAGATTGAAGAGGGCACGCAGATTTTGCGCGCGCATCGGCCGGAGATCCGCGCGCTGCGGGATGCGACGGTGGCGGACCTGCTGCGGTGGGGTGGGGAAATGCCGGAGAATGTGCTGCGGCGTTGCCGGCATGTGATTACGGAGGACGACCGCGTGCTGGCTGCGGTGCAGGCGTTTGAGGATGGGGACCTGACGCGGTTCGGTGAGCTGATGCGCGAGGCGCACGTGAGCTTTCGCGATGACTTTGAGGCGAGCTGTCCGGAGATCGATGTGCTGGTGGGGTTGGCGAATGAGCAGGAGGGGTGCTTCGGCGCGCGGCTGACGGGCGGCGGGTTTGGCGGGTGTACTGTCAACCTGGTGGCGGCGGATGCGGTGAGTGGGTTTGTGGAGGCGATGCGGGCGGGGTATCTGGGGGCGACGGGGATTGCGGCGGAGATTTATGTGAGTAGGGCTTCGGCGGGGGCGGGGGCGGTTGCGCTTTAGTGTTGCGGGTCCAAGTTCTTTTCCCGTTTGCGTGGCTAGTCGCCGAATGCAACAGACAGCAGGTCCCTCGCTCCGCTCAGGATGACAATTCTTTATGGATCTAGGCTGGCCAGAGCCAGGCGGCGCCGCGGACGCCGCTCGCGTCGCCATGCTTCGCTCTTCGTACGGGCGTCAGCATTCCGCCGCCGAAGAGATGCTCCTCAATCAGGGGCGGCAGGTTGACGTAGAGGCGGTCGAGCTTGGAAAGGCCGCCGCCGATGACGATCACGTCCGGGTCCAGCATGTTTACTGCGGAGGCGAGTGCGCGGCCTATGCGGTCCTCAAGCCGCGCGAGGCTGGCCCGTGCGGCTGCGTTGCCGATGTCGGCCGCGGCTACGATCTCTGGCCCCGTCAGCGTATATCCGGTCACGCGCTGGTGGTCCTGGGCGAGTCCGGTGCCGGAGATCCAGGTTTCGAGGCAGCCGTGCTGGCCGCAGAAGCATTGTGGGCCGGGCAGCTCGTCGGGTGTCGGCCAGGGCAGCGGGTTGTGGCCCCACTCGCCGGCTACGCCGTTGGGGCCGACGTGGACGCGGCCATCGACTGCGATGCCGCCGCCGCAGCCCGTGCCCAGGATGACGGCAAAGACCAGGCCTGCGCCGGCCGCAGCGCCATCGGTGGCTTCGGAGACGGCGAGGCAATTGGCGTCGTTGGCGCATCGGACGGGGCGGCCGAGCGCGGCGGTCAGGTCGCGCTCCAGTGGGCGGCCGTTGAGCCAGGTGGAGTTGGCGTTCTTGACGAGGCCGGTGGAGGGCACGATGGTGCCGGGGATGCCGATGCCGACGGTCGGCGGCTCGCGGTCGCTGCGAATGCCTCCGATGCGGCGCTCCAGATCGTGGACCACGCTGACGATGGCTTGTACGGTGGCGTCGTAGTCGTGTTGCGGCGTGGGGATGCGCAGCCGCGCCAGTTCCTGGTCGCGATCCAGGTCGCGGTCCAACGCGACGCCCTCGATTTTGGTGCCTCCCAGATCGATGCCAATGCGTACGTGGGCCGCCATCCGAGTCCTCACTGGAGACTGTATCGCAATCGGAGGGCGCGGCATGTTGTTCATGGTTTGCGGGCGAGGGCGACGCGGGGGATGCGTTGGAGGTCGTTGAGGAAGCGGACGGCGTGCCAGTCGGCGAGCAGGGTGGCGATGGGGTCGCGCTGGTTGTGGCCGATCTCGAGGGCGAGGAGGCCGTGGGGCGCGAGGGCGGCGTGGGCCTGGGGGATGAGGCGGCGATAGATGTCGAGGCCGTCGGAGCCTGCGAAGAGGGCGGTGGCGGGTTCGTGGTCGCGGACCTGGGGGTGGAGGGTGGCGCGGTCGCCGGCGGGAACGTAGGGCGGGTTGGAGACGATGGCATCGAAGGTCTCGGTGGGGGCGAAAGCGGCGAGGAGGTCGGACTCTATGAAGCGGATGTGGGCGCTGAGGTTGTGGCGGGCGGCGTTGGCGCGGGCGAGCGAGAGGGCGGCGGGGGAGATGTCAGTGGCGGTGATGTGGGCGTGGGGGAGGTGGGCGGCGAGGGCGATGGCGATGGCTCCTGAGCCGGTGCCCACGTCGAGGATGTGAAGGGGTGGGGCGGAAGGCAAAAGCAGGTCCCTCCGCTGCGCTGCGGGATGACAAGATAAGACAGCTTCGACGAGGAGTTCGGTCTCGGGGCGGGGGATGAGGACGGCGGGGGTGACGCGGAGGGCGAGGCCGTAGAACTCCTGCTCGCCGGTGATGTATTGGATGGGTTCATTCGTGAGGCGGCGCTCGACGTTCGCCTCAAACGCGGCTCGCTGCTCGTGGGTCAGCTCCTGTTCCGGTCGCGCCATCAGCTCCGCGCGCGAGACGCCCAGCGTGTGCAGCAATAGAGCCGCCGCGTCACGCGCTGCATCGGCGCGCAGTTCGGGTGACGCCGCGAGCTGCTGTGTGGCGTGGGAGAGGGCCTCGCGGATGGTCATCGTCACTGCTGCTGGATGCGGAGGATGTTGCCGTCGGGGTCGGTGACGGAGATCATATCGATCTTGTGGGTCTTGCCCTGGGAATCGGTTGCGGAGGAGCTGGCTCGCTGGTAGGCGACCTCCTGGCGCTTGAGCTGGGCCTCGGACTTGTTGAGGTCGGGCGTGGTGAGGACGATGCTGGAGCGCGCGCCGAGGGGGTCGAGGGGGACGATCTCGACCTGCTGGCCGGATGTGCCGGGGAGGTTGAGGCGGTTGGGGCTGCCGGGCGCGGGGGTGAAGCCGAGCTTGTCGAGGTAGAAGGCGCGGGCGGCGGCGGGGTCCTTCATGCGCGAGGACGACGACGGTCATCTTGTCGGCGACGCGGTCGGGGCCGAGGTGCTGGCCGAAGTCCTTGGAGTGGAGGGAGCCGGGCATGTACTGGGTGTACTCGATGTTCTGGGGGACGGAGTACTGGTCGAGGCCCTTCATGGTGAAGAGGAGGTTGCCGGCGGCGGCGGTGCGGACGGAGATGGGCTGGAGGCCCTCGGCGACGTAGGCGTCGTGGAGCTGGTTGAGGTCGGCGCCCTCGAAGCAGAGGTGCATGAAGCCGGGTTCGGTGTCGCGCGGGGACATGGGGTAGATCTCGATGAACTGGCGGTCGTTGAGCTTGAGGAAGGACTGCGTGGTGACGCCGTCGCGGGTCATGGCGAAGGCCTGCTGGTAGCCGAGCTTGTTGTAGAAGGCGAGCGAGGTGGGCAGGTCCTTGACGCGGATGGCGATGTGGGCGATGCCGTTCATGGGGATCTGGGCGACGGGGAGGGCAGGGGCTGTGTCCGCGGGGGCTGCGGGCGCGGCGGCTGGCGCTGGTGTGGCCTGCGCAGTGGCGAAGGGGGCGAGGCCGGCGGCGAGGGCGAGCAGGGCGATGAGGCGGAGCTTGGTGGGCGTGGTCATTCTTTTCCTCTCGGAGTTGCATTGGTGCGAACGCGAGTCTGACTTTCGCGGGGCTTAGTTTGAACACTAGGGATTCTAAGCCGAGGGATGTGGGAGACGCCAACGCGTCCGCTCCCGCGCTCGTTTCGATGCGCGCCAGGCTGGTATGATGGACAGCGATGGCGACGAAGGTGCAGGCGCAGGAGATGGCGGGCGGCAACGCGGATGAGGGCAGCGGCGTGGGGCCGGCGTTGGTGCTGCTGCTGGGCTGGCTGGTTCCGGGCGGCGGGCATCTGTATCTGGGCAAGTGGGTGCGCGGGCTGCTGCTGATGGTCTCGATTGTCGCGATGTTTGCGATTGGCATTGCGCTGCAGGGCAAGGTCTACTCGGCCGGCACGGGGGAGCCGCTGGACATGCTGGGCTTCGTCGGCGACCTGGGCGCGGGGCTGCTGTTCCTGCTGGCGCGGTTGATGGGCTGGGGACAGGCTCCGGTGCTGGTGGCGGTGGCGGACTATGGGACCAAGTTCATCGTGGTGGCTGGGCTGTTGAACATTGTTGCGGCGGTGGATGCGCACTCACTGGCGAGCGGGAGGAAGCCCTCGTGACGATCACGCACTTTAGCGCGGTCTTGCTGTTCTCGCTCTTCACGTCGATTGTGTTTGGGATCACGCAGCGGTCGCAGCCGCCGATGATGGTGCGGTTCGGGGCGATGTGTTTTGCGCTTTTTGTGCTGGGCACGATCGGGGCGAGCTGGGCGATGTGGCTGATTAAGCATTAGTTGA
The DNA here is from genome assembly GCA_963808025.1 of uncultured Acidobacteriaceae bacterium. GTDB lineage: Bacteria > Acidobacteriota > Terriglobia > Terriglobales > Acidobacteriaceae > Edaphobacter. The sequence goes on from CAWEEI010000004.1 coordinate 456,780, forward strand.
AAAAGTCGACGTTCGAGGTGGGACGTGCAGAGAGCGTGTCCCGGCGGCTAAAGCCGTTTTTCCTCCTGAGCCGGTTATGCCGGGACTGAAGTCCCGGCCTATCTGAGAGGCGAGTTCCTCAACAGCCTCTTAGATGTGATGGCTGCGGAATCATCTTTCTCATTCTGCCGCCATGACCTGAGTTCGCTCAGAACCTTAAATCCAGAGCCGGAATTATTCATGCGGTCAATCTTTTGTGCCGATGGACACGGAGTGGGCGTCCTGCGCACGCTACTCTGGAAGTAGATATTTGATTGGGGAATTATTGGGGGCCGGGGTCGGCATGACGGTTGGGATTGAGGGCGGCGAATCGCCGGGGTTGGGGACACGCGAAGCGCCGGAGAGCAAGCTGCAGGCAGAGCTGGAGGAGATGCGCCGGGCGCTGGCCGAAGGACACGAGCAGCTTGCTGCCGCGCTGGCCGAGAAGAGTGCGGTTGAGGCGCGGCTGCGCGCGAGCGAAGAGCTGTTCCAGACCCGTGGCGTCGAGCTGGCACGGTACCAGGCAGAGCTGGAGGCGGCCAACGACAAGCTGCGCGATCTGGTGGTGACCGACGACCTGACCGGACTGCGCAACCGGCGGGCGTTCGAGGAGCGGCTGGCGTTTGAGTTTTCCATGGCGCGGCGGAAGGGGCGGGACCTGACACTGGTGCTGATTGACGCGGACGACTTTAAGCGGGTGAACGACCGGCTGGGGCACTCGGCAGGCGACAAGGTGCTGCAGCAGTTGGCGCGGGTGCTGCAGGCGACGGTGCGGCTGACCGACCTGGCAACGCGATTCGGCGGCGAGGAGTTTGCGGTGATCCTGCCGGAGAACGATGAGCGCAGCGGGCTGCTGTGGTGCGCGCGGTTGAAGAAGGCGCTGGCCGCTGCCCCGTGGGAGTACTATCCGGTGACGGTAAGCATGGGGGCCGCGGGGCTGACGGCGGCGTGCGTGGACGGCGCCCATCTGGTGGCGATGGCGGACCAGGCGCTGTATCGCGCGAAGCGGCAGGGGAAGGACCGATTTGTGGGGGCAAGTGAGGTCGAGGCAGGGGCGGGGCAGCAGCTTCACGGCACGTAAGTGCGATCGCTACGGGTGCGAGGGCATGGAGGCGTAGGAGCCGGCGAGCTGCGGCGTCTTGGGCTGGAAGTAGTTGCGGTCCCAGAGCGCGCGATACATCTCGCCGGTGAGTTCGGCGGCCTTCGGGCCGAAGGTGGGCTTGCCGCCCTCAAGGAAGATGACGGTGACGATGCGGCCGGTGGGCGCGTCCGCGTAGGAGGCGAACCAGCCGAAGCGGGTGCCGTTGTCGGAGCAGGTGCCGGTCTTGCCGAGCACGGGGAACTCGTGGAAGTTCGCGCGCAGGGAGCGGGCGGTGCCATAGTCGACGGCGCCCTCCATGCCATCGCGAATCTCCGGGATGAGCGGCGCGATGTCCAGCAGGCGTTTCACCTTGGGTTCGAAGTTGGCGACCTCTTCCGGGGTCTGCGGGTGCTGCAGGTAGTAGAGTGTGCCGCCGTTGGCGATGGCCGAGACCAGCGCGCCGAGTTGTAGCGGGGTCATGGAGATGCTCTCGCCGAAGGAGCACATGCGGCCCACGCCGCCTTCTGTAGCGGGCAGCTCAGTGTCGGGATAGATGCCGAGTTGTTCGCCCGGGATGTTGTATCCGGCGAGTTCGCCAAGGCCGAACTGATTCGCGTAGTGCTTGACGCGCTCAAAGCCGAGCATGGCGGCCGAGGGTCTCGAAGTAGGGGTTGATCGACATGGCGAGCGCTTTGGTGAGGTCGACGGTGTAGTGGCCGCCGAGGTTGACCGGCGTGTCGCGGGTGACGAGGCCTTCGTCGAGCGCGGCGAGCGCGACGGCGAGCTTGATGGTGGAGCAGGGCTCGGCGCCGCTGGAGAAGGCGAGCTTCTGGTTCACCATGGCGAGGATGCGGCCGCTGGAGGGTTCGATGGCGAGAGCGGTGCCGTTCATATCGCCGAGTGCCTCGATGGCGGCGGCGCGGACGACGGGATCTTCGCCGGCGGTGACATCGCCGAGGGTGGGATCGTCGGTGAAGGAGCTGGCGGTGAAGCGCTCGTACGTGACGTGGCGGCGGGTGCGGCGGACGGCCCGGACGGCGTGGGCGCGTGCGGTTGTGGCGGCGATGTGTGCGCTTGAAGTCCTGTCCGCGGCGGGCTTGCGTACGGTGAGTCTTGAACTGGTTGCCCTTGCAGCGAGCGCGCGCGAGGCGGTGCGGCGGGCTGCGGCCGTTGAAGAGGTGCTGCGCGAGGTGGTGCGTCGCGCGGATGCTTTGGATGCGGAGGCCTTGTGGCTGGTGTGGTGCGGTGGGACCTGGGTGGTGGCCGCATCGATGCGCGGGGCCGCGCTGACCGCGAGAACGAGGCAGAGGAAAAGTGCAATACTCCAGGTAAATCTTCGGGCCATCAGGGTGTTTCTCCGTGTGCGACAGGGGTTGGTTCTTAAGCTTGTTTCTGAGGCCGCATCGTTTGTACTCGCGTTTCGTGCCGGTGCTACTTTTCGTTCGACCGGCGCGGGTGACAAAGGTCACATTGCTCTGCGGACCGGCCCGCAGGTGAGTCTATCTATTCGACTCGCTTCCTCGCCCACCGGCTATGGCTCGTTGGTGTTAGAGCAGCCTGGGGCCAATCCGACCCCGACTTCGAGCCTACAACTCCAATTCTACGAAACTGCACGGCCCGAGGGATACAACAAACCGTTGGGCAGGGCACCAGCCCGTTACGGGACTTAATGGCTGCGACGCAGGAACGCTGGAATGTCGAGCTCCTCGGTGTCCGGCATCTCGCCGTGCGAGGCATTGGCGCCGGCGAAGAGACGGCCGGATGCCGGCTCGGGGACCGCGGTCATGGGATACGCGGACGGGGAGCCGGGCTGTTCAGGGGAGAGGAAGTCGCGCGAAGCGGACTCGTAGCTGGAGCGAACGTCACTTGCGGGCCAGGAGTCATATTCGGCTGCCTGCGCGACCGGGGGATACTGCTCCTCCTGCGGTTCAGCGCGGGGAATATGGTGGCTTGTGCGGAAGAACTCGTCGTCGAAGACGGAGGCGGCGACGGGGATGAGTTCGGGCGTGGATTGTGGGGCAGGGTTGCTCCGCTCGTCACGGATTCCTGCGACCGGATTCTCTTCGGAGTCGAGCGAGAAGGCCTTGACCGCGGCCTCAAAGCCGTTCACAAAGGGCTCGGCGTCCGCGGCGGGCTCGGCTTCATCGACTGCGACCGACAGGGCGATCTGCTCGACCGGCTGCGTCGCCTGCGAAAAGATCGCAGGAGGCGGCGCGACTGGAAGCGGAGCTTGCGCGCGCCGGGCGGCCTGCTGCAGTTCGCTGGCAAACTGCGGAGTGGCGCCATTGATCGTCTTGCCGCCGCGCGTGCGGATGGGCACTTCGAGCGCGGGCAGGGTCGACTCGGCCAACATGCGCGCGCGGCGCTCCGGCATCGCCTGCCTGAAGCCGGTGGCGATGACGGTGATCTTTACCTGGTCGCCCATGCGCTCATCCTGCACCGCGCCGAAGATGATGTTGCAGTCCTCGTGCGCCGCATTCTGGATGATGGTGGAGGCCTCGTTGACCTCGCTGAGCTTGAGCGAGCTGGAGCCGGTGATGTTGATGAGGATGCCGCGCGCGCCGTCGATCGCGCCGGCCTCCAGCAGCGGCGAAGCCATCGCGGCCATCGCTGCGTCCTTCGCGCGGTCCGGGCCGGAGCCGATCGCCGTGCCCATCACGGCGTAGCCCATGCCGGCCATGGTGGTCTTCACGTCGGCGAAGTCGCGGTTGATGACGCCGGCGATGGTGATGATATCGGAGATGCCCTGCACGCCCTGGCGGAGGACGTCGTCGGCGATCTGGAAGCTTTCGAAGAAGCCCGCGTCCTTCGCGACATCGAGCAGCTTCTCGTTAGGGATGACGATGAGCGTGTCGACTGTATCCAGAAGCTCCTGCATTCCGCGCTCGGCCTGCATCATGCGCCGCTTGCCCTCGAAGGCGAAGGGGCGGGTGACGACGGCGACGGTGAGCGCGCCCATCTCGCTGGCGAGGGAGGCGATGACCGGCGCCGCGCCGGTTCCGGTGCCGCCGCCGAGGCCGGCGGTGACGAAGACCATGTCCGCGCCTTCGAGCGCCTCGATGATCTTGTCGGAATCCTCAAGCGCGGCGTTGCGGCCGATGTCGGGGTTGGCGCCTGCACCGAGGCCGCTGGTGAGCTTGACGCCGAGCTGCAGCTTGATCGACGCGTTGGAGAGTTGCAGCGCCTGCACGTCGGTGTTGGCGGAGATGAACTCGACGCCCTCGACGCCCGCGGCGATCATGCGGTTGACCGCGTTGTTGCCGCCGCCGCCGACGCCGATCACCTTGATCCGCGCGCCCTGCGGGGTCTCGTCCTGATAGTGGATGCGGATGTCTTCTGCGACCTGACTCGACATGATTCGGGGCTCCTTCCGAGGTCCCGAATGCGTGCCGGAGATAAGACCTCGGTGAAGCTCAATTTTGACACCGCGCGAGTGCTGTTGAAACCCGCGAGTCTGCGAATGAACCACGCTGGGTACTTCTAAATGCGATGTGCGCGGAATCTCGCGTGTTGCGCGAGGGCGAGTGGTAAGAGGATCAGACCTCGCGGTTTTCGGTGATGAGGAGCCGGAAGCCACTCTCGCCGGCGAGAGCGGTGGCGTCGGTCGCGGCGGCCTGGCCTTCGGGGCTGGCGAAGGCTGCCTGAAGCGTGGCCATGTTGGGGAACTCGATGGTCGCGATCATGTGGAGGCCGGTGTCGCCCTGGGGCGAGCCGACGGGGCCGTGGGTGACCTCATACTTCGTGTAGCCTGGGATCTTTTTGGCGATGGGGACGTGCGTCTCGAAGTAATGCTTGTCGAAGGCGGCGGGGTCCTTCGGCGTGTTGTAGAGCACGAGCAGGCGGGCCATTGGATGTCTCCTTGGGGTCGGAACCACTATAGACCACGGAGATGAGGAGAGATTAAATTCTTCGCGAAGACGAGGACGCCGTTGGCGGGGATGGTGATGGCGGCGGAGGTGGGAAGGCCATGCATCGGCGGCCGTAGGCGTTGACGGAGCAAGCGAGGGAGTCGTTGTTCCCAGCCCGTGCCGTGCGGAGTATCTTTATCGGCATGAGAGGATCATTTATTTTCCGGCTGCTTCTCGCCTTCTTGCTCTGTGGGGTCGCCTTAGCCCAGCAAGGCTACAACAAGCTATTGATTGCAAATCCATCAGCTTTTGATGGTAAGCGCGTTCGGATTAGCGGATACCTTCATCTCGAGTTCGAAGACAGCGCCATTTATCTTCACAAAGAGGATTCGGATCATAAGCTTCGTGAAAACGCGATCTGGATCATTTTGCCAGCCGACCCAACCAAAGAGATGGCGGTTCGATTGAATAACAACTATGTGAATTGCGAGGCAGTTTTTTCAGCGAAGGAGCATGGGCATTTGGGCGCTTATTCAGGGGAGTTGTCTGATATACATTGGCTGGACATATCGCCGTCGCGCGGAGTCGAAAAGAAATAAATGGCAGTACTGGTTAGATTATGAAACACGTTCGATCGATGTTTAGCGGATAGATTACGAGGTCTGAGAGTGCCGCTATCGACTATCCCTTTGCGAAGACGAGGACGGAGTTGGCGGGGATGGTGATGGAGGCGGAGGTGGGGAGGTTGTGGAGGGGTGGGCCGTAGGCGTCGATGCCGCCGTTGTTGCCGGCGACCTGCGGGTTGACGAGGACTTGGTTTGCGTTGCAACTGTCGTAGACGTCGCTGTTGAAGATCTCGCTCCAGTGGCCGGCGGAGGGGAAGCCGAGCTGGTAGTTGTACCAGGTGGAGTCGGCGAGCGTGGCGACGACGACCACGTCGTTTCCCTGGCCGACGACCCAGCGCTGGTAGGCGATCACGCGGTCGGCGTCCGAGGTGTAGAAGACGTTGAGGCCCTCGCCGCGGAGGGCGGGCTGGGCGTTGCGCAGGCGGACGGCGTTCTGGGTGAAGCGGAGGTGGTCGGCCATGTTGGGATCGACGGCGGTGAGGTTGCCGGGCGCGGCGGCGAGGCCGCCCCACCAGATCAGCGTGTCGGAGTCGGTGGGGTCCGCGCTCCACTGCTTGTCTTCGAGGAACTCCTGACCCATGAAGAGCTGCGGGATGCCGGGCGCGGTGAGGAGCAGCGCGGTGGCGACGCGGCTGCGGCTGCGCGCGTACCAACTGCGGTGGTTCCCGCCGTCGGCCAGCGTGGGCACGCGTTGCTGGGTGGTGACCTTGACGATGTCGTGGTTTTCCACGCAGGGGACGGTCTGCCACGCCTGCACGAAGCCGGTGGGCCAGAGCGTCATGGCGATGCCGCTCATCTCGACGGTCGCATCGGCGCCGAGCGAGGCCTGTGCGATGGCGGAGCGGACTGCGTTGCGCACTCCATCGTGCTGGACGGTATCGAAGCCGAGGCCGCCGCTGGCGGTGGGCGAGACGATGAGCGGGGCGGGCGCGCCGTACTCGGAGGGCCAGTACTCGGCGTTCTGCAGGACGCGGGGATTGGTGGCGCGCACCTGATTGGTGAGTTCGATCGAGAACTCCCAGCCGGTCGCTGTGTTCATGGCGAGCAGCATGGAGATCTCGTCGTAGCGGAAGCCGTCGCCGTGCAGCTCTTCCAGGTAGAAGCAGGCATTGTTCTTCAGGTAACCGCGCACGTCCGCGTTCCACAGCGCGAAGGAGAGGCCGCCGACGAAGCCCTGGTTGGTGAAGTAGAGGCTCTGGTTGTTGTCGTACACGCCGCCCGGCGAGGTGACGGCGCGGTCCCAGAAGTAGAGGCTCTGGTCGTCTCCGTGAATTGTGCCGGTGGGGGTTACATAATCTCCGTCCCATCCGCCGGCGTGGTTGTAGACGACATCGAACGCGATGGCGATGCCATAGACGTGGAGGAGATCGACCATGGCCTTGAGCTGGGAGTAGCCGGAGGCGATATCGCGGAGGGCCATGGGGGCGAGGCCCTTGGCGGCGAGCAGTTGGTTGATGGTGACGAGATAGCCGGCGAGGGCGGCGGGGTCGTAGACAGCGTAGCTGAGCTCGGGCGAGAAATAGTCTGACCCGTCGTAGCCCAGCGAGGGCTGGTCTTCGTTCTCGGTGGCGGGCAGCGGCTGGACGACATTGACGCCGAGCGCGACGAGATACTCGATCTTGCCGATGACGTCGAGGAAGGTCGAGCCCGCGCCGGGGGATGGAGGCGCATACGTGCCGATGTGGAGCTGGTAGATCACCATGTCGGCGTAGTCCGGCGTGCGGAAGCCGGCGTCGTGCCACGGGTATGCGGTGGCCGCGCGCAGGATGGCGCAGCAGATGGGGAAGGGCGCATCGGGATTGTTGGCCAGCTCGCGCGCGTAGGGGTCGCGCTTGTAGCCGCTCGATCCCGCGCCGACCACATAGAAGCGGTAGACGTCGCCCTCGGCCGCGTTGGCCACGTAGCCCGACCAGTAGCCGTTGGGGTCCTTCGCCATCAGTAGATCGGGCGTCTGGCCGGTGTGGTCTATGCCGCCGAAGACGCCGTTGAGGTAGACGGCGGTGGCGCGCGGGGCCCAGGCGCGAAAGGTCGCGCCGCCACCCGCGAGGCCGATGTCCGAGATCAGGTTCCCGCCCATCGGGGTGTTGGACGTGCAGTTTGCCTGCGAGATCAATGCGGCCTCCGTGGTCTACACAATCTTCGCACTTTAGCTGGAGAAGTTCCTTTTTAGGATCAGGCCTGGAGTGATATGCTTCCGCTGTTCCAAACTTCTAAAAAATTTATGACCCAATTCCCGGCCCGACTCCTCATCGCCGCGTTCGTTCTCTGTGCCGTAGCCGGCGCAGCGGGACAGAGCATCTCCAAAACGATCTCGGTGCTCTCGCGCGATCCCTTCAAGTAACTCTTTCGGTTCGACGCGACAGATGCCCTGCCGGCGGACTTCAGCCCGGACTCGCAACGCATCTCTTTCCACACGACCGGGCTGCATACGGAGGACTGGAGTGTCGCGGACCAGAAGCTGCTCGCGTCGCACGAGCCGATTGCGAAGAGGCAGTGCGTCCAGTCCAAGCTCTCTCCCGACGGGCGAACTCTGTTCTGCATCTCGTACGCCATCGAGATGGGTGTGGCGCCGGTGTTTGATCTGACCATGCTGGACAGCGCGACGGGCGAAGTCCTGTTTCAGAAGAAAAGCTTCTTTGAGCCGACCATCCAGTTCTTTTTTGGAGGTGATGGCCACACGACAACTCGGTCCTGTGGCGGCGCACGTTCGAGGAGGGAGCACCGGCGCACGTTGCATGCCTGGTCCTGCGGGCTCCGCTTCGAGCGGCAGGGAGGAGTGGCATACGGGACAGACAAGCCAGCGGAGGTCGTCGGGAGCAAGCGGTGGTACAAGGTTCAGGGTTCGGCATTCGGGGGGCGGCATGGTGCGCGGTAGGATGGTTCGTGAGTGAGGGTTGGGATGGCGCGAGTTCTGGATGGGGTGGCGATTGCCGCGGAGATCAAGGCAGAGGTTGGCGCGGAGGTGCGCGCGCTCGCGGCGCAGGGGATTGTGCCCGGGCTGGCGGTGGTGCTGGTGGGGCATGTGGCGGCGCTCGGAGATTTACGTGCGCAGCAAGGTGAAGGCGTGCGCGGAGCTGGGGATTGCAGCGAGATGCTGACGCCGCCGGAGAGCGTGACGACGGAGGAGATGCTGGCGATGGTTGCGGAGCTGAATGCGCGCGATGAGGTGGACGGGATTCTGATCCAGCTGCCGCTGCCGAAGCATGTGGATACGCGGCGGCTGCTGGAGGCGGTTTCGCCGGAGAAGGATGTGGATGGGTTCCATCCGGTGAATGTGGGGCGGCTGCAGAGCGGGCAGACTGGGCTGCGGCCATGCACGCCGGCGGGGATCATGGAGATTCTGCGGCGCAGCGGGATCGGCGGTGGAGGGCAAGAATGCGGTGGTGCTGGGGCGGTCGGATATCGTGGGCAAGCCGGTGGCGATGATGCTGCTGAACGCGTCGGCGACGGTGACGGTGTGCCACAGCAAGACGGTGGAGATTGCGCGACACACGCGCGAGGCGGAGATACTGGTGGCGGCGATTGGGCGGCCGGGGTTTGTGACGGCGGAGATGGTGAAGCCGGGGGCGACGCTGATCGATGTGGGGATCAATCGGGTGACCGATGCGGCGGAGGTGGCGCGGTTCTTTCCCGGCGATGCGGCGCGGGCGGAGCAGTTTGCGAAGCGCGGCTCGACGCTGGTGGGGGACATTCATCCGGCGGCGTTTGCGCTGGCGGGAGCATACACGCCGGTGCCGGGCGGGGTGGGGGCGCTGACGATTGCGATGCTGATGCAGAACACGGTGAAGGCGGCAAAGGCGCGGCGCGGGACGGTGTGGGAGTTGAGGCGGGCGCGAGTGTTGCTGTGGGCGGGGTTTAGCGCGATGCTGCGCGTGGGGTTGACCGGCGGGCTGGGCAGCGGGAAGTCGACGGCGGCGCAGATGTTTGCGGCGCAAGGGCGCGTATGTGCTCTCGGCGGATGAGATTGGGCGGGAGCTGATGCAGCCGGGGCAGGCGGTGTATGCGGCGATTGTGGAGCGGTTTGGGCAGCGGGGTGGTTGGCGCGGACGGGCTGCTCGACCGCGCGGCGCTGGCGCGGATTGCGTTTGGGGATGGACGGGTGGAGGAGCTGAATGCGATTGTGCATCCGGCGACGATTGCGCGGCAGGCGGAGCTGATTGCGGAGATTGGCGAGAAGGACACGGATGCGGTGGTGATGGTGGAGTCGGCGCTGATCTTTGAGACGAAACATGCGGGTGAGGGTGGGCGCGGGGGGATGGCGCGGCGGTTCGACAAGATGATCTTTGTGAGGGCGCCGGAGGGGCTGCGGATTGCGCGGTTTGTGGAGCGGATGTCGCGCGGCGAGATGTCTGAGCGCGGAGCGGCGTGAGGAGATTGAGGCGGAGGCGCGACGACGGATGGCGAAGCAGGAGGCGGAGCGGAACGAAGCGCGATGCGATTACGTACTGACCAATGATGGGTCGATGGAAGAGTTGCGGGCGCAGGTGGACGCTCTGTGGCCGGAGTTGAAGGCTGCGGCGAAGGCCCGGCCGGCTTGACTGGAGCGTCTTTGGATCGGCCCGTCTTGCTGAGAATCGCTACAATTGCAGATTGCAGGGGTTTGCGCAGAATATGAATTGCAGGTGTACGTCTCGATGAAATTACGACCTGTTTTGCTTGTGGTGTTGTTGCTCGCGGGGTTTTATTATGTGACGACGCATCTGGCGTCGACGGGCGCGCTGGCGCCGCTGGCTGGCGGCGCATGCGCCGGGTGCGGCGGCGGGCCCGGCGGCGACGATCGACTCGGTGCGGGGCGTTGGCGGCGCGTTCGACCTGACCGAGGCCTCGGCGGCGCCCGCCTACGACGAGGAAGAGCAGCAGAACATCGCGGTGTACAAGAAGGCGCTGCCCAGCGTGGTGAACATCACGTCGACGGCGGTGCGCGTTCGATTTTTTCTATGGGCCGGTGCCGCAGACGGGGCAGGGCTCGGGCTTCATCCTGAATAAGGAGGGGCTGATCCTGACCAACAACCACGTGATCGAGAACGCGCAGAAGGTCGAGGTGACGCTGTCCGACAAGCACAAGTACAAGGCGACGGTGGTGACGGTGGACAAGGGGCACGACCTGGCGCTGCTGAAGATCGACGCGCCGAACCTGGTGCCGGCGACGCTGGCGGAGACCAGCACGGGGCTGACGGTGGGGCAGCGGGTGTATGCGATCGGCAATCCGTTTGGGCTTTCGGGCACGATGACGCGCGGGATCATCTCGGCGATCCGGTCGGTGCGCGGGCCGGAGAGCAATCCGATTGAGGACGCGATCCAGACGGATGCGTCGGTGAACCCGGGCAACTCGGGCGGGCCGCTGCTGAACTCGCGCGGCGAGGTGATTGGGATTACGACGATGATTGCGTCGAATGGCGCGGACCAGTCGTCGGGGATCGGGTTTGCGATTCCGATCAACACGGCGAAGGCGGTGCTGGACGACTTTGCGAAGTATGGGCGGGTGCGGCGGCCTACGCTGGATATCGTGACGCTGCCGATCGGGCCGGACATCGCGGAGCAGATTGGGCTGCCGGCGGACTATGGGGTGCTGATCGAGCGGGTGTTGCCGGGCGGCGCGGCGGAGAAGGCCGGGCTGCATGGCGGCACGCGAGCGCGCCTATGAGGGCAATATGCCGGTGATGCTGGGCGGCGACCTGATCGTGGGGTTCGACGGGCAGGAGATTGCCAGCGCCGCAGGACCTGTCCGCCGCGATGAATGCGCAGCATGCGGGCGATACGGTGACGGTGACGGTCTTCCGGGGGCGCAAGCGGATGGATGTGAAGGTGACGCTGGGCGACGCGAAGGACACGGCGCCGGGGCAGCAGACGTAAGTGGTGTCGACCCAGCAGAGGCGGGACGGCGGCGCGGCGCAAGATTCTACGCGCTGCTTGGCGCGATGGTGATAGTCTTCGTGCGTGGCTGGCGTGGCCGATTGCGAAGGCGCACTGCAGGCGGTTGCGGTGCTGCGACGAGATTGGCGGGCAGCCGGTGCCGTGGATCGCGCGCGCAGGTGACGGTGCCGGTGACGACCGCAGGACCTCAGCTTTGCGGTGGAGGCGCCGGCAGGGCAGCAGCATGGTGCGGGCGCGGCTGTATCTGCCGCAGGGCAAGCCGAACGCGCCGGCGATGGTGGTCTTCCATGGGGTGCATCATCTGGGGATCGATGAGCCGCGGCTGATGGGGTTTGCGCGCGGCGATGGCGAGCTGCGGCATCCGCGTGCTGACGCCGGAGCTGCCGGGGATCAAGGACTACCACGTGAGCGAGGACTCGGTGCGGACGATTGGCGAGTCGGCGAAGTGGTTTGCGGGGCAGACGGGCGGGCCGGTGGGGGTGATGGGGCTGAGCTTTTCGGGCGGGCTGGCGCTGGTGGCGGCGGCGGACCCGCAGTATCACGCCGACTTCAAGTTTGTGTTCGCGGTGGGGTCGCAGGACTCGATGGCGCGCGTGGCGCAGTATTACCTGACCGGGCGCGACGCGCGGCCGGACGGGACGGTGGAGGTGCTGCCGCCGCACGAGTATGGCGCCGCTGGTGCTGGAGTATGAGCATCTGGAGGACTTTGTGCCGGCGCAGGACCTGGGACCGGTGCGCGCGGTGCTGCGGGCGCATCTGTACGAGGACAAGACAGGCGGAGGCTGAGGCGACGCTTGGGCTGAACGAGGCGCAGAGAGCGCGAGGCGCTGGAACCTGATGGACACCAGACTCCCGCGACGACGCGCGGCGAGATTGCGGCGGCGATTGCGAAGCATGCGGACGAGTCGGCGGCGACTCTCGCCGCAGGGGCGGCTGGAGACGCTGCGCACGCCGGTGTATCTGCTGCATGGCGAGGCGGACAACATTATCCCTTCAGCGGAGACGCTATGGATGGCGAGCGAGCTGCCGCAGGACGACTTGAAGGCGATGCTGGTGAGCCCGGTGCTGTCGCACATCGATCTGGACAATGCGAAGCCGGGGGCGATGGATGAGTGGCGGCTGGTGCATTTCTTTGGACTGATTATGGATGCGGCGGAGCGGCGGTAATCAGAAGGTGGGACGGCGGCGAGGGATGTTTTTGAGGTCCGGCTGAGAGCCGCCGAGTTCGGCCAGTCTGCGGGCGGCATCTCCCCGTGGCGACGATAGGGATATGAGCGGCGGACCCGTTGCAATGACATCGACGATTTGGTTCTCGCAGACGATCTGATAGTGCTGCAGCTTGCCGGGGTGCTGATCGGTTGCATAGCTCGTCTTCTTAATGAATTCCAATAAGTGCGACCGAGAGAAGATTCGGAGCCGCTTCCCTGTGAACTCCTCATATAGCTCCGGGTATCTTGAGTACGACTCGTTCGAGACCAAGTACGCGACCATATGCCGTTCCTCAAATACCAGACGGAAGAAGCGGCAGGTCCCGTCGGGCTTGACGGGACGTGCGCCCAACTTGAGGCGCTCGGCTGGGCTATCGTCCTTGACGGCTGTTATTGGAGCTTGCGGTTTCGCTTCAACAATCAAAACGTCCAGTCTCAATGCTGCTTCTGACTCACCGATTTGTTCCACGAAGAGGTATGGACATTCGTCGATGCTGCGCGCTCCTTCGGTCCAATCGACTTCCTGCAGCCAAATTTCTCTTTGATCCATAGAAGCGTCCTTGCCTCCGAGTCTAGCGCGCGATGGCTTGCTACGTTTGAAGCATCGGCCCACAATTGGTAGGGACATGGCCACTTTGGTCACTATCGAGGAGATTCGGGAGGCGCAGCGGCGGCTGGCCGGCGTGGCGGTGCGAACGGGTTTGTATCGCGTGGAGGCGGAGCGGCTGCGGGCGGCGGGGGTAGTTGCGGAGCTGCCATTTGCGCTGTGGGTGAAGGCGGAGAGTGAGCAGCCGATTGGCAGCTTCAAGCTGCGCGGCGCGTACAACCGCGTTGCTCAGATGACGGCGGAGGAGCTTGCGCGCGGGGTGATTACTTATTCGAGCGGCAACCACGGGCAGGGGGTGGCGTATGCGGCGCGGGCGCTGGGGGCGAAGGCGGTGATGGTGATGCCGGAGAACGCTCCCGCGGTGAAGATTGAGGCGGCGCGGACTCTGGGCGCGGAGGTGGTGCTGGTGGGTGCGGGCAGCGAGGAGCGGCAGGCGAAGGCGGAGGAGTTGGCGGCGGAGCATGGATATACGGTGGTGCCTCCGTATGACGATCCGGCGATCATGGCGGGGCAGGCGACCTGCGGGTTGGAGATTCTGGAGCAGCTTGCGGAGCGGACGATTCCCTTATCCGGAACGGTGATACTGTCGCCGGTTTCGGGCGGCGGGCTGCTGAGCGGCATCGCGACGGCGGTGAAGCTGAGCGGCGCCACAGGCGTGCAGGTCTGGGGCGCGGAGCCGGAGCTGGCGGCGGATGCGAAGGAGTCGTTCGACACGAAGACGCTGGTGGAGTGGCCGGCGGCGAAGACGACGCGGACAATCTCCGACGGGCTGCGCACGCAGTCGCTGGGGCGTCTGAACTTTGCGCACATCGTGCGGTTTGTGGATGGCATCGTGACCGTGAGCGAAGAGGAGATTGTGGCCGCGATGCGGGTGATGCTGGCGGCGACGGGGATGGTCGCGGAGCCGAGCGGACGCGGTGACGCTGGCTGCGGCGCTGTTTCATCATGCGGAGCTGCCGCGGTGCGAGAGGATGGTGGCGGTGCTGAGCGGCGGGAATATTGAGGCGGGGATGCGGCGGGAGCTGGAGGCTGGGGTTGGCGCGCAAACGCCATCTGCTTCCGCTCGAGGGCGGGCTGGCGTCTAATGAGGGTCATGCGAGTGCGGACAGCGGCGGTTGCGGTGGTGTTGCTGGCGGCGTCGGTGGGGTCTGCGCAGAAGAAGGGGAAGGACAAGATGTCGGGCTACGACCGCGCGGCGCGGGCGACGCTGGTGCATCCGGCGATTGTGTACATCACGGCGGACGACAGTGCGCAGCATCTTGCCGAGGTGGATCCCGGGGCACGAGGTGGTGGTGATCGAGCGCAATGGCGCATGGGTGCGCGTGTTCGCCAACACGGACACGCCGGACAAGGAGGACGATGCGGACGCGCCGGAGTTCAGCGCGGACGATGCGCCGACGCCGGAGTCGGGATGGATCCACGACAAAGGGATTGTGACGCCGGCGACGGCGGATGGCGACGCGATCCTGTATGGGGCTGGCGGCGAACCTGGAGGATCGAGGCGGCGCAGCCGCATGCGCCGAAGGATGCGGCGGAAGAGGCGCACCTGCTCTACCAGCGCGTGGCGGAGTACTTCCCCGACTCGCCGCTGGCGGCGGAGGCGATGTACCGCTCGGCGGATGTGCGCTGGCAGCTGGACAAGGCGGACATCAGCACACTGCCCTCGGCGAAGGAGCAGGAGGCGTATCTGCGGCCGCAGATCTACGAGGGCGACATGCAGCAGGTGATGAAGCTGTATCCGGGGTCGAAGGAGGCGGCGCTGGCTGCGTACGACCTGCTGGACAACAAGCTGTGCGGCGACTGGCAGGGGCTGCCGAAGTGTCCGGAGATGGAGGCGCGGCTGTACGAGAAGTATGCCGACCGCTATCCGGACTCGCCCAAGGCGGCGCAGGCGCTGTATGAGGCGACCTACCGCGAGGGCGTGCTGGTGGAGATGTATCTGGTGCAGGAGGAGAAGAAGCGGTCGGACGCGGCGGTGCAGGCTGCGGTCAGGGTCTGGCGGCGGAGCTGAAGCAGCGCTTTCCGCAGTCGGACTACGCGGCGCGCGCGGCGAGCATCGCGTATCGGGTGCAGCAGCAGATTCCGGTGTATGGGAATGATCGGGAGTAAAGCAGTTGTACATTCTCCGTTTTGAGAAACCGGTGCGGCGGATAGAATGGTGGGATGTCGATTGTTCATGTGATTGTGCTTGCCATTGTGCAGGGGCTGGCGGAGTTGCTGCCGGTTTCGAGCTCTGCGCATGTGGTGGTGGCGGAGAAGTTGATGGGGCTGGACCCATCGTCGCCGCAGATGACCCTGCTGCTGGTGATGCTGCATACGGGGACGATGTTGGCGGTGATTCCGTACTTCTGGCGACAGTGGAGACACACGTATTTTTCTTCGGTGGATGCGTTCAAGCGGTTTGCCGTGCGGCTGGTGTGGGCCTCCGCATTGACTCTGGCCATTGGTGAGCTCTTAGTCAAGCTGATCGAACATACGTTGTTCAAGAATGAGCCCAAAGCACAGATCGAGGACTTGTTCGGCAGGTTGGATCTGGTAGCTCCTGCGTTAGCGTGTGCGGGAATTCTGATTCTGATTGCAGGGATGCGGGAAAAGCAGTCGGAGAAGTCAGCAGCGAAGGAGACAACTGATAGCTTGTCCAGCATCACCTGGCGGTCAAGTGGAAATTTGACGATGCGGCAGGCGGGTTGGATGGGTTTTGTGCAGGGGCTTTGCCTGCCCTTTCGGGGCTTCTCGCGTTCTGGAGCGACGATCTCCACGGGCATATTGACGGATGCTACAAAGGAGCGGGCCGAGCGCTTCAGCTTCGCGCTCGCGGTGGTAATTACACCGCTTGCAATTGGCCGCGAGGTATTGCGTCTGCTGGCTAAGACGCATGAGGCGGCTGCAGCCGGGATGCCGATTGACCTGCATGACACAATCGTAAAGAGTCTGCTCGGTGCGGGGTTTTCGTTCCTCGCGGGGCTGGTGGCGCTGAAGTGGCTCAGCAGTTGGCTGGAGAATGGGCGCTGGTATCTGTTCGGGATCTATTGCTTAGTGGCGAGTGGAGTGGTGTTTTACCTGCACACGCGGTGGCACTGATATGCGTCTACTAGAAACGGCACAGTGTAAGAAATGGACGTTCTGTGGGGGAAAATTTGGTTATGTTACTCTTTGGCTGCTTCCAGGAGGGACTGTTCATGAATCAGCGTCCAGAGAGGAATCCAAGGGCTTTGCAAGAAGCCATGGCGAGAGCCATCAAGGAAAAATATTCCCCCGAAAAGGTTGAGGAAGAAGAGAAGCAAGATTCTTCGCTATATGGCCTAATTTCGGATAGAACCCACCAAAGCGGCCGAAATAACCCACGATAATGCGGCTTGTCTTGGGCGTCTGTTGCGGGTTGCGCCAGGTTGCCCCTGGGAATTGATGCGCGCTCGGGGAGCGGGTTGCAGCGTCTGTTAGCATCGGCCTGAGAAACCCTGCGCATGGAAGTTATTCAGGCTGTCTTCGGCGTCTTTCACCACTTTGAGCTGGCGCACCAGCTCCATCGCCGGGGGCATCTGCGGCGGATCTATTCGACGTGGCCGTGGGCGAGACTGAAGCGGGAGGGCTTGCCGCGCAGTCTGGTGCGCACGTTCCCTCTGATTCATACGACGGACTATCTGCTGCGGCGGAGTGGGTGGATGACGCCGGGGATGGATGGCCGCTTCAATGCGTGGAACTCAAATAGCTTCGATGCGTGGCTGCGGCGGCGAATGGAGCCATGCGATGCGCTGATTGCGATCTCGGGCGCGGGGCTGACGGCGGGGCCGCTGGTGCAGGCGCGCGGCGGCAAGTTTATCTGCGATCGCGGCTCGACGCACCAGCGATACCAGGACCAGGTGATGGCGGAGGAGTGCCGGCGGTGGGGGGTGCGTTTTGCCGCACCTCCCGGGCATATCGTTCGGCGCGAGGAGGCAATCTATGCGCACGCCGATGCGATCACGGTGCCGTCGCAAGCGGCGCGGAGATCGTTCGTGGGGATGGGGATCGCGGCGGAGAAGGTGTATGTGATTCCGTATGGGGTGCGGCTGGACAAGTTTGCTCCGGGGCCAACGCCCCACGCCGATTCGTTTGAAGTTCTGTTTGCGGGTCAGATCGGTTTGCGCAAGGGGATCCCATATCTGCTGGAGGCGTTCCGGCAGCTGCGCCATCCGCGCAAACGCCTGACGCTGGCGGGCGCGCTGCAGGACGATATACGTCAGCTACTAAGAACGCTGCCAACGGAACATGTAACCTTTGCAGGCACACTTTCGCAGACTGAGCTGGCCGCGGCGATGGCGCGCAGCCACGTGCTGGCGCTTGCCAGCGTGGAGGAGGGTCTGGCGCTGGTGCAGGGGCAGGCCATGGCCTGCGGTTGCCCGGTAGTGGCGACGGTCGCTACCGGAGCGGAAGATTTGTTTACGGATGGAGTCGAGGGGTTCATCGTCCCCGAACGCGACTTGGCCGCGCTGGCCGACCGGCTGCAGCGACTGGCGGACGATCCGGCGCTGCGCGGGCGGATGAGTGCCGCGGCGCTAGCGCGGGTGCAACATTTGGGTGGGTGGGACCGCTATGGCGAACTGTGGGACTCGCTGCTGCACCAGCTTACGAAGCTGACCAAGGATCCGACCGAATCCAATTGACAGGGATTGAACTCAGTCAACCAGACTGCGGAACATCACGCGGGAGCGTGGCAGTTCCCGCTTTGGGAGGGCATGACGCGAAATTGTTTTCGTATTGTGTTCGCAATTGATGAATGAATGAGACTGTGAAATGGAAGGCAAATCCACCTCAGAGTCTGAGGTGCTGTCGATCTCAGACCAAAAGGTCCTATGCAAACCACAAGCGGCGACACGCCGGTAACGCCAGCACAGCCCAAGAAGCCATGGACGCGGCCTGTCATCACGATCTCGCCATTAAGTACGGCATGTGGGGCGGACGTCGGCTCCCGTTGCGACCGGTACGGTTCGTTATCGCACGGCTCCGGCTGCGATCGGTAGGGTCGGCTTCTACCAACTGTTGCCCTGCTGCAGGAACTCCGGACTGACCGGGTTCTCGTAGACGGAGTAGTCGCGGGTGACGACGGTGAGGCCGCTCTCGGAGACGAAGTAGTTTTTCTTGTCCTCGTTGGGGTCGTAGCCGATGACGGTGCCGTCCGGGATGTGTACGTCGCGGTCAATGATGGCGTGGCGGATGCGGCAGTGGCGGCCGATGTTGACGTGGGAGAAGATGACCGACGAGTCGACGTCGGCATAGGAGTTGACGCGCACATCCTGGGAGAGGACCGAGTTCCGCACCACCGAGCCGGAGACGATGGAGCCGCCGGAGACGATGGAGTTGATGGCCATGCCGGTGCGCCCGGGCTCGCCGAAGACGAACTTGGCGGGCGGATACTGGTAGGGGCGGGTGCGCATCGGCCAGCTCTTGTCGTAGAGATTGAAGATGGGGGTGACGCCGGCGACGTCCATGTTGGCCTCGAAGTAGGCTTCGAGTGTCCCTACGTCGCGCCAGTAGAGGGCGCGCTGCTTATTCTCGTCGACAAAGTTGTAGGCCATGATCTTGAATCGCCCAAGCAGTTTGGGCAGAATGTCGTGGCCGAAGTCGTGTTTGGATTCGTGGTCCTCGGCGTCCTTCATCAACTCCGGCAGCAGGATGTCGGTGTTGAAGAGGTAGATGCCCATGGAGGCGTCGACCATATCAGGGTTGAAGGGCGAGCGGAGTTTGGTCTCCTTGGGCTTCTCGACGAATCCAGAGACCTCGCCGGAGCGCGCGACCTCGACCACGCCGAAGCGGGAGACCTCTTCCGGCGTGATGGGCAGGGTGGCGAGGGTGACGTCGGCGCCGGAGCCGATGTGCTGCCGCAGCATCAGGCCATAGTTCATCTTGTAGATGTGGTCGCCGGAGAGGATGAGGACGTATTTGGGCTCCTCGGCGCCGATGGAGTAGATGTTCTGGTAGACGGCGTCTGCGGTGCCCTGGTACCAGGACTTCGAGACGCGCTGCATCGGGGGAAGAATCTCAATAAACTCGCCAAGCTCGTTGGCGACCACCGGCCCCCAGCCCTCGCGGATGTGGCGGTTGAGGGAGAGCGCTTTGTATTGGGTGAGGATGTAAACGTGGCGGAGGTCGGAATTGATGCAGTTGGAGAGCGTGATGTCGATGATGCGGTACTGGCCGGCGAAGGGGACCGCAGGCTTGGCCCGGTCGCGGGTAAGGGGGAAGAGACGTTCTCCGGCACCACCTGCAAGCAGTACGCCGAGTGTGTCTCTCATCGTCCTTCTACCTCGCAATCGAAGTGCCACTTAGCATACGACGATATCAGAGCAAATTGACAGAGAAAGGTACTCTACGGGGTTCCTCGCTGCCAGACTCATCGGATGCAGAAATCTCTGTGCGCGAACGGGAGCCGAGTCTACCACGGGATGATTTACGCGGCGCATCGGCGGAATGGCTGAGGGGCATTGCCGGACCCAGGAGGCCAGTGGAGGTGGGAACCGCTGAAGAAATTTATGCGCCGGGAGTGGGGTTTGCGGCGGGATCGGGTGGGGGGCCGATGTTGAAGTCCTTCACATTTTCGTCGGGCAGGCTGATGCGCAGCGACTTTAGGAAGGTAAGGTCATGACGGGTAAACGGGCCTAGGTGGGCATCGCGGGATGGATCTGCGGCGGTCTCCGTTTCAACCTCATTGAGCCCGATGGTGGCCTCGAGCAGGAGCATCACGTCGAAGCCCTGGTCGCGGATATTTTTGACCACACCGGCGATGTGCTCCGACTCGGAGACCGACTCGTGGATCGCTTCGCCGAGCTTCTGGATCAGGTTTTTTACCTTTTGATTCAACGACCCCTCCGGCTGCCCTGGGATTGAGCTTCTGGCTGCGATTCATCCGCATCGGGTATTCCCGAACTCTACAGAGACCGGCGGGAACGTCATTGCGGGACTTCCTGTGTCTGTCGGTCTAGCATAGCGCGGGCGGTGCGCCTCCGCAATGACTTTCAGAGTGTGGAGTGGGAAGCGATTCGGCTGCGGCAGAGGCTTCCGCTGCAGCAGATGCGGGAGCTACACTTCGGAGATGGATGCGGTTCGGTTTGGACGAGCGTTGGGCTTTGGAGCGCGGCAAGCGGTGAAGACGCTGACCACCGCAGTGGACGCGGCCACCGCGCCGAACCCGGCGGCCAAGGGAGCGAGTGCTGCTAACACGACTGCCGTGGGACGCGAGGGTTCTCAGAGCCCGCCCGGGGTGATGCGGCCGCAGGGCAGCGGGGCGAGCTCCACAAGTGCGAAGACTGCTGCGCAGAGCGCGGCCCAAACTGCGGCCAGAACGATTGTGGGCGCGCGCAACGCGCAGCAGGGCTTGCAGCGCGGGAGCAAACGGTTCGGCGAGGCGGTGTGGGGGCCGTTCGTGCGACTGTCGGGGGTGCTATGGCTCGAGGTCTCGGGGGTCTTCTTCGGGATATTTGCGCTGTTTGCTGCGCTGGCGGTGTGGCGGCTGCGCGAGGCCTGGCGGCTGACGGCTACAAATGCGTCGACCCATCGCAGCTTTGAGGGCGCTGTGGTAATGCTGGCGGTGTTTGGGTACTTCTGTATCAGCAGCTTTATGCGGGCGCGGCGCCGAGAGCGGCGTCGTTAGAAGATTCGGAATGAGCGAACGGTCGACTAAGATGGAGGGATGGATAGGAATTCGATGTCACTTCGGGCGGTTCTTGCGCTCGCGATCGCCACCGCCGGCTGGCCGTACAAATCGGGCGCGCAGGTTCCAGCGACGATTCCAGCGTCGCATGGGACTACGCTGACCGGAGTCGAGGTGGTGCTTCCGGGCGCGGTGAAGGGCAAGGTTGGGGTGCTGGTGGTGGGGTTTACCAAGGATTCGAAGGCGCCGGTACAGGCGTGGGGCAAGCGGCTGGCGGCGGACTATCCGGACGGGTCGGGCGTGGTCTATTTCGAGTTGCCGGTGCTGGCCAGCACGCCTGCGCTGGTGCGGGTCACGATTGAGGAGGGGATGAAAATGTCCCTGTCTGCGACTGAGCGCGCGCATTTTGTCCCGCTTACGGAGAACGAGGCGGGCTGGCTTGCGGTCACACATTATGTGCAGGGAGACGATGCGTACGTGCTGCTGATCGGCGGCGACGGTATTGTGCGCTGGCAGACGCGGGGGCCGGTGACGGATGCGAACTACGCGGAGCTGAAGGGGAAGATCGGGGAGATGCAGGCGGCAAAGAGCGCGGCGGGACACTAGTCCCGCGAGAGGGAGGCTTCATGGCGGAGATGACGGCGACCCAACTGCGCAAGACCGCGCTGAATGCGACGCATCGCGCCCACCGGGCGAAGATGGTGGACTTCGGCGGGTGGGACATGCCGGTCGAGTACTCGGGGCTGGTGGCCGAGCACATGGCGGTGCGCACCGGGGTGGGCCTGTTCGACGTGTCGCATATGGGGGACATCCAACTTCGCGGCCCCGGTTCACTGGCTGCTGTCCAGCGGCTGTGCATGAACGATGCGTCGAAGCTGGCGGTGGGGCAGGCGCACTACTCGGCGATGCTGGACTGAGGATGGAGCATTTGTCGACGATGTGGTGGTGCATAAGCTCAGCGACAACGACTATCTGATTGTGATCAACGCGGGCACGCGGGAGAAGGATGTCGCGTGGGTGCGGCAGGCAGGTTGGGGCGATGCCGGGAATCCACATCAACGACTACTCGGACTTCTACACGCAGCTTGCGATCCAGGGGCCGAAGGCCGAGGCGACGCTGCAGAAGCTGACCGATGCTGACCTGAGCGCGATTAAGAACTACTGGTTCACCTGGGGCAAGGTGTGCGGGCTTGTACAACGTGATGATCGCGCGCACCGGCTACACCGGCGAGGACGGGTTCGAGATTTACATCCCGTCGGATGAGCCGACCAGCGGGCGGGTGTGGGGCGAGGTGCTGGAGGCGGGCGCGGAGTTCGGCATTCTGCCGTGCGGGCTGGGCGCGCGCAACACGCTGCGGCTGGAGGCGGCGATGGCGCTGTACGGGCACGAGATCTCGGAGACGATCAATGTCTTCGAAGCGGGGCTGGGCCGGTACGCGAAGCTGGAGAAGGGCGCGGACTTTGTGGGGCGCGAGGCGCTGGTGGAGATTGAGGCCGGCGGGCGGCCCGAAGCGCAAGCTGGTGGGCCTGGAGATGATCGAGCGCGGCATTGGGCGCGATGGGTATCCGGTGTGTACGTTGGGCGGCGAGAAGATTGGCGTGGTGACCAGCGGGTCGCCGGCGCCGTTCTTGAAGAAGAACATCGCGCTGGCGTATGTGCCGGTGCAGTATGCCGGCGTGGACGAGGTGGTCGCGGTGGAGATTCGCGGGCAGCTGGTGAAGGCGAAGGTGGTGGCGACGCCGTTCTATAAGCGGGTCAAAACGACCACGAAATCCACTTAAGGCTGGCGGATAGACTGGAACTGGCCGGCTATGCATCTGAAGCCCCGGCCTATCTGGAACTGGAGACTGCAACGAATGGCTTACCCGGCGGATTACCGGTACACCAAGGAACATGAGTGGATCTCGGTGGAGGGCACGGCCGGGACGGTGGGGATTACGGACTACGCGCAGAGCTCGCTGGGCGACATTGTGTTCGTCGAGCTGCCCAAGGTGGGCGATGCGCTGGAGGCGGGCAAGATCTTCGGCTCGGTGGAGAGCGTGAAGGCGGTGAGCGACCTGTATTCGCCGGTGTCGGGCACGGTGACGGCGGTGAATGAGGAGTTGAAGGACGCGCCGGAGAAGGTGAATGCGGACGCGAATACGACATGGATGCTGAAGCTGACGCTGAAGGACGCGGCGGAGCTGGAGAAGCTGCTGTCGGCGGAGCAGTACGAGAAGTTTGTGAGCGAGGAGACCGGACACTAAGCATGAGATATCTGCCCAAAGTCGCCGCAGGACCGGGTGGAGATGCTCGCGGCGATCTGGCGCGCCGGCGATCGATTGACGATCTGTTTGCGACGATCCCGGCGGAGTATCAGCTGAAGCGCGACCTGCGGATTCCGCGGCAGCACTCGGAGTCGGAGATCATCGACCGCTTTCGCGGGTTCGCGGAGAACAATGCGACGGGCTATGCCAGCTTTCTGGGCGCGGGCGTCTACCGGCACTACAAGCCGGTGATCATCGACTCGCTGGTGCTGCGCGGCGAGTTTCTGACCAGCTATACGCCGTACCAGCCGGAGATCTCGCAGGGCACGCTGCAGGCGATGTTCGAGTTCCAGACGATGATCTGCGAGCTGACCGGGATGGAGATTGCGAACGCGTCGATGTACGACGGTTCGACCGGCGCGGCCGAGGCGATGATGATGGCGGTCCGCGTGACCGGCCGCGACAAGGCAGTGGTCGCCCGCACGGTGCATCCGGAGTATCGCGAGGTGGTGCGACGTATGCGCAGCACCAGGAGATTCCGATCGCCGAGGTTGGCTATGCGGCGAATGGGCGCGTGGATATGGCCGCGCTGGACGCGGCGATTACGAGCGAGACGGCGTGCGTGATGATCCAGTCGCCGAACTTCTTTGGGACGATTGAGGATGTTGCGGCGATTGCGGAGATGGCCCATGCCAAGGGCGCGCTGCTGATCGTTTCGATTGCGGAGGCGGTCTCGCTGGGGATCGTGAGGCCGCCGGCGGAGGCGGACATCGTGTCGATGGAGGCGCAGTCGTTTGGCGTCGCGATTGGCTATGGCGGGCCGTACTGCGGCGTGATTGCGTGCAAGGAGAAGTTCCTGCGGCAGATGCCGGGGCGCATCGTGGGCGAGACCAAGGACATGAACGGCAAGCGCGGGTATGTGCTGACGCTGTCGACGCGCGAGCAGCACATCCGGCGGGAGAAGGCGACCGTCGAACATCTGCACCAACCAGGCGCTGGTGGCGATGATGGTGACGATCTTCCTGACGGTCTATGGCAAGGAAGGGCTGCGCGAGCTGGCGGAGCATAATCTGGCGAAGGCGGACTATCTGAAGGGCGTGCTCGCTGGGCGCATGATCCGAGGGCGCGAAGGTTTTGTTTGAGGGCGCGCCGCGGTTCCATGAGTTTGTGCTGGAGCTGCCGTCTGACGCTGCCGAGACGAATGAGGCGCTGCTGGCCCGGAAGATTATTGGCGGGCTGCCGCTGCGCGAAGTGGTATCCGGAGCTGGGGCCGAATGCGAGCCTGTGGTGCGCGACCGAGATGACGACGCGCGAGCAGATGGATGCGGCGGCGGATGCGCTGCGGGCGGTTGCGCCAGTGGCGGAGATGGCGAGAGCCTGATGGATATTTCGGCGATTGAGGGTGAGGAGCTGAAGTCGGTTGCGTTTGTCGAGGATTTTCTGGAGCTGCGGTTTGGGGCTCCGGTGCTGACGCTGTACGACTGGCCGTATGTGTTGCTGACGGATTTTTCGGTGGGGTATGGCGAGCCGGAGTATCGCAATGCGCTGTGCGCGCAGATCGGCGAGACGGTGGCGAAGGCTTCGCTGGAAGAGGACGATGCGCTGACGATTGAGTTGGGCAATGGCGTGGTGTTTGGGCTGTCGCTGCGGGAAGAGGATGTGGATGGGCCGGAGTCGGGGATGTATTCGGAGAGCGGGTTTAGAGGCGGATGCGCAGGAGTTTTGAGGAGAGCACTATGGATGGTTCCAGACTCACTCGTCGCTTGGCATGGGTATTCTCCCTCATGATGATATTGGGAGGCTCGCTGATGCTAATGAGGGGTGATGAGTCGTTGAGCACGCGTAGTCACTATTCGCTGATGGAGTGGATCGCCATGATGATTGGCGGCATGGGAATTGGCACTCTGTTTCTGCTGGATCGTAGGAGAAAGTACGCAAAGCGATAGGAATTCCAATGGCTGACACAAAATTTGTAGGCACACCGAAGAAGGCAACGACGCACGTCAACCAGAACGAGGGGTTGATCTTTGAGAAGTCGTCGCCGGGGAAGAAGGCTTACCGGCTGGCGGAGCTGGATGTGCCGGCGGTGGATGCGGCTGCGCTGCTGGGCGCGAGTGCGCGCACAGGCGGGCTGGGCGTGATGCCGGAGCTGAGCGAGATTGAGATCATCCGGCACTTCACGCGGCTCTCGACGTGGAACTATGCGATCGACCTGGGGATGTATCCGCTGGGCAGCTGCACGATGAAGTACAACCCGCGCGTGAATGAGGCGGTCGCGCGGCTGGAAGGCATCGCCGAGGCGCATCCGTACCAGCCGGAGTCGCTCTCGCAGGGCTGCCTGGGCATCATGAAGCTGCTGCAGGATTGCCTGATCGAGATCACCGGCATGGATGCGATTACGCTGCAGCCGGCGGCGGGCGCGCATGGCGAGTTCACCGGCATCCTGCTGGCGCGCGCGTACCACGAGAGCCAAGGGCAACGCGCGCAAGAAGATGCTGATTCCCGACTCGGCGCATGGGACGAATCCGGCGACGGCGGCGGTGGTGGGCTACCAGGTGGCGAACCTGAAGTCGAATGCGCAGGGCATGGTGGACATCGCGGAGCTGGAGCGGATGGTGGATGAAGACACGGCCGCGCTGATGCTGACCAACCCTTCGACCATCGGCGTGTTCGAGAGCGAGATCCACAAGATCGCCGACATCCTGCATGCCAAGGGCGCGCTGCTGTATATGGATGGCGCGAACATGAACGCGCTGGTGGGCAAGACGCGGCCGGGCGACTTTGGCGTGGACGTGATGCACCTGAACCTGCACAAGACCTTCTCGACTCCGCACGGCGGCGGCGGGCCCGGGATCCGGCCCGGTGGCGTGCAAGAAGATTCTGGAGCCGTTTCTGCCCGTGCCGGTGCTGGTGACGCGCGCCGACGGCTCGCTCGGCTTCGACTACGACCGGCCGCAGAGCGTGGGCCGGGTGCGGATGTTCTACGGCAACTTTGGCATGTTCGTGCGCGCGCTGGCCTACATCCTGGCCAATGGGCCGGACGGCCTGCGGCAGACCACCGAGGACGCGGTGCTGAATGCGAACTATATTCGCGCGAAGCTGGAAGGGCACGTTCGAGCTGCCGTTCAAGACGCGGACGCTGCATGAGGTGGTCTTCTCCGACAGGCTGCAGGCGAAGAATGGGGTGAAGACGGGCGACATGGGCAAGCGGCTGATCGACTACGGCTTCCATGCGTATACGGTGAGCTTCCCGATGATCGTGCCGGGCGCGATGATGATTGAGCCGACGGAGAGCGAGAGCCGCGAGGAGCTGGATCTGCTGATGGATGCGCTGAAGCAGATCGCGCGCGAGGCGGCGGAGAATCCGGAGCTGGTGCAGACGGCGCCGCACTCGACGCGGATGCAGCGGCTGGATGAGACGGGCGCGGCGCGGAGGCCGGTGCTGCGCTGGAAGGGACCGGCCGGAGCCGGTGGTGGTGGATTCGGCGGCGAAGGAGTGGTGAGGAGCTTATCCCGCGCGTGACGAGCGCTTCGCTTCGAGCAGTTTCGCATCGACCAGAAAGCGGAACCACAGCGTCTGCAGCACACAGAAGATGAGGCCCTCGATGCCATCGAGGAAGCCGAGCTTGAAGAAGTAGCGATAGAAGAACAGCGCGAAGGCGCGGAGGAAAAGCGGCGCGCGATCGTACTGGGAGCGCAGGTAGCGCTTGCGCTCGACGACGTTGCCTGCGGCGTTCGAGGCAATGCGGCCCTCCACCGACCGGCCCATCAGCTCGCGGACCTCGGCGTCCGACCAGCGGTTATGTCGAAGCGTCCACTCGGAGAGCGGCATGCGGATGTCGTCCAGCATTTCGCCTTGTAGCCTTGCAGTGGTTCCGGTGCAGAAGAAATGCTGGTCGTACTCGCGGAGTTCGCAACGTCCCTTGCCGGCGCGGAACAGGCGCATGTGCCAGGTGGGTGCAAGGTTGTGCCGGAGCGTGCGATTCATGAAGCGCAGATAGCGCTTAAGGAAGAACCCATCGTAGCTGGGGTCATCGGGCAGAGCGAGGATCTCGGCCCGCAAGGCATCGCCAACGCGCTCGTCGGCATCGAGGTGCAGCTGCCACTCGTACTTCGCGGGGATGCTGTCAATGGCCCAGTTGCGCTGGTCTCCATAGTTGACGAACGGGTGCTGCTGCACCTTGGCGCCATGCGCCGCGGCGATCTCCACGGTACGGTCGCTGCTTCCCGAGTCGACGACGTGGACATCGTCGGAGAGAGAAGAGATGCCGGCGAGCGTATCGACGATGGAGTCGGCGGAGTTGAAGGTGAGAATGATGATGGTGGGCTTCATGGGATCGCACCCAACACTCGCGATGTGTCCGATGTGTATTGGCGGAAGGCCAGCACGGCGTTTAGGCCGCCGAAGGCGAGGGAGTTAGAGAGTGCGAGGTCCTTGCCGGAAGAGAGCGGGCGGGGTTGGTTGACGATGACATCGAGGTTCAGCGTAGGGTCGACGGTAGTAACGCCGGCGGTGTGGGGAAGGCTGCCGGTCTCCAGCGCAAGAATGGTGGCGATAGCCTCGATGGCGCCGGTAGCACCGATGGAGTGCCCGGTGAGGGATTTTGTCGCGCTGACCGGGATGTGCGGGGCGCGCGCCCCGAGGGCAAGATGGATGGCGGCGGCCTCGACGGCGTCGTTGGTCGGGGTACCGGTGCCGTGGGCGTTGATGTAGCCGACGCGCGGAGCCGGGTCTTCGATATTTGAATCGGCCAGCGCCCGGCACATGGCTTCGGCTGCGCCTTCGGCCTGGGGCTGGGTGATGTGGTGGGCGTCGGCGGTCATGCCAAAGCCGACGATCTCGGCATAGATGCGCGCGCCACGGGCCAGGGCAGAGTCGAGCGGCTCAATCGCCAGCATGGCCGCGCCTTCGCCCAGCGTCATGCCGTCGCGGTCCGCGGAAAACGGACGGCACGCAGTGGGCGAGACGACGCGCATCGAGTCCCACGCGCGCAGGAAGCCGAAGGTAAGCGCGGCCTCGTAGCCGCCGGTGATGGCGGCGGGCGCAATGCCGGCGCGCACCATCTGGAAGGCGAGGCCGATGGCGTGTGTGCCTGATGCGCAGGCGGTCGCGATGTTGAGCACCGGGCCGCTGACGCCGAGTTCGATGGCGATGCTGCTGGCCCCGCCGCTGGACATGCGTGCGGACGATGGCCAGGGGATGGACGCGCGCGTTGCGGGTATAGAGATGGCGGTTGGCGTCCTCGTCAGCCGCGCGCCCGCCGCAGGCGCAGCCGGTGACGATAGCGATCTGCGATGGGTCGTAATGCTGCACGATGCCGCTCTCGGCGGCGGCCTGGCGGGCGGAGACGATGCCGAACTGCGCGCTGGAGTCGTTGGCGGCAATCACCCCGGACGAGAGATGGTGCGCGGGATTCTTTGGGTCGAAGTCTTTGACGAGGGCAGTAGTGCGGAAGCGCAGGCCGGGGTCGGGGGAGAGCGCGCCGGGAAAGTTAGGGTCGAAGGTCGCAATGCCGGTGCGTCCGGCATACAGCGAGTCGCGGAGGGCCGCGACCGAGTTGCCGATCGGAGTGATGCATCCCAGGCCGGTGACGACGACGCGCTTCATCTGGTCTCTACGCTCCCGCGGCTTCGAGAACATCAGGACGCCGCGGCGCCGGGCGGCTTGGCGGCGCAGTAGTCTCTCGACACCGCGGACGACATCGCCCACCGTCTTGAGCGAGTTCAGACTCTCGTCGGGAATCTCGATCGAGAACATCTCTTCGACGGCGAAGCTCAGGTTGATCTTGTCGAGCGAGTCGATCTGCAGCTCATCGAACGTGGTGTCCATGTGGACGTCCGAGGGCTGGCAGGTTCTTCGAGTTTGCGACGAGTTCGATGACACGGGCTTGGATGTCGTCCATGGTCTCTTCCATGTTCGCCGCAGGGGCGGCGGAGTGGCTGTCCTGTCTGACTGTTTTATCACCTGCGGGTGGATCGTTGTTAATGCGCTGGGTCAAGGCCAGCGGAGCAGCACAAGTTCGAGGCAGAACCCCGGCCCCATCGCGGCCAGGATGCTGTAGCTGCCCGGCGCGCCACGATGGTAGGCAAGGGTATCGGCGAGCACCATCAGGACGGAGGCGGCGGAGAGGTTGCCGACCTCGCGCAGGCTCTTCCATGACCCCGCCAGCGCGTCCTTGGGCAGGTCCAGCGAGGCTTCGACGGCTTCGAGCACCTTGGGGCCGCCGGAGTGGAAGATCCAGCTGGAGATATCGCCGAGGGCGAGCCGGTTCTCGGCGAGGAAGCTGTCCACGTCGCCGCGCAGGTTGTCGATGACCACCTTGGGAACGTCGGGCGAGAGCACGATGGTAAAGCCGGTATCGCCGATCTCCCAGCCCATGACGTGTTCGGTGTTGCGGTAAAAGGTGGAGCGCGTGGCGAGGATGGCGGGGCCGCGTGGGAGCTTCGAGCCCGGCAGCTCGACCTGGTCGCCCGCGATGACCACCGCGGCTGCGCCATCGCCGAAGAGGCCGCAGGAGATGAGGTTGGCGATGGACTGGTCGTCATCCTGCCAGGTGAGCGAGCAGAGTTCGACCGAGAGCAGCAGCGCGATCTGGTTGGGGAAGGCGCGCACGTAGTCGGACGCGCGGGCGATGCCTGCGGCGCCGGCGACGCAGCCGAGGCCGAAGATGGGCGTGCGCTTGACGCTGCTGGGGAAGGGCATCCGGTTGATGAGGCGCGCGTCGATGGTGGGGCTGGCGATGCCGGTGACCGAGGCGAAGAAGATCGCGGAGATGTCCGCCGGCGTCAGGCCCAGGGGCGCAAGCGCGCTGGCGATCGAGCGCTGGCCGAGGTCGACAGCGGCGGCGATCCATTGGTCGTTGGTGGCGCGGAAGCCGAGAGAGTGCTGGGTAGGCCTCGAGCGGCAGCACGAAGTGGCGGATATTCGACGCCGCAGTTGGCGTGCAGGCGGCCGAGCAGGCGGGGCTCGGGAAGCTTGCCCTCCCAGCGATTGCGCAGCGCCTCGGTGATCTCGGCCTGCGGATAGCGGTGGGGCGGAAGCGCGGTGCCGACGGACGAGATGTGCATAGAGAGGAGCCTGTCGGTGTGGGAGGCGGGGCGGGAAGGTTAGGTTGGCGGTGCGAAGGGCGTTTGCGGGCGAAGACTCGTTGAGCCTAAGCAATCTCAGTATGAACCATAACGAAACATCGATGCAGCTCAGGACGGCTGTAGCTAGACGTGCGTTTCAAACTGCGAAGCCGTCCAAGCAGGGTTGAGTACTGGAAGACAGCCTTCACACCTCTTTTGTGAACTCAATCCCGACCTCGGCCTCATCCGGCCTGACCGAGTTGTACTCCTGCGACTCAATCTGGGCCGCGTCGTCGCCCAGTAATCGGAGGTCGTCCATACCATCCAGCAGCTCATGAGGGAAGGATGACTGTGGCCGCCAGATTGCGCAGCCGATCC
Organism: uncultured Acidobacteriaceae bacterium; assembly: GCA_963808025.1. GTDB lineage: Bacteria > Acidobacteriota > Terriglobia > Terriglobales > Acidobacteriaceae > Edaphobacter. The sequence goes on from CAWEEI010000004.1 coordinate 487,362, forward strand.
TTGAGGCTGTCTCCTGCGATGCTTCGGTCATTGCACAGCTCTTCCAACGTTTTGCGAACCATAATCGCCGCAGCTGTGTAGCACTGATTCGAGTTACACATGACTGCCTCTTCCAAATCTCTGGCGATGCAGGCAGGGATGTGTGTCGAAAGGAAGTCGAGCCTCTCTGGCGGGTATTTGGCCGCCAGCTTGGATCCCGACTCGTCCCATATAAAGTAAAGCACTGCTTTGCATTCCGGGTTTGGACATAAGCGAAGTCCAAAGACGTACTTGCGATCATCATAGTTCGTCTCTGCGTCAGACTGCAGGATTCCATCAAACGTCCCCATTTGCTGGCAACCGGGACATTTAGCGGCTACTGCGGCCTTCGTTTGTACAAGGCCAATACCTTCCAGTGCATTCAGTATCATCAGCTCTACCCATTCCCTTCCGGTTCTCTAAATGGCGGTAAGGAATGACCAACCAAGGGCTGCAAACCCCTCATTCGGAATTCCAGTGAATCTCGTCCTCCTGCGTAAGTTGTCTCGGGTCGCACAGGCGGACATATTACTCGTCTGTTTGATGAGATGGAATGCGGAAGCAAATGGTTGGTGGGCCCACCAGGACTTGAACCTGGAACCAACGGATTATGAGTCCGCTGCTCTAACCAATTGAGCTATAGGCCCTTCCATAACACTCACGGCCGGTTCCCGATGCGCCAGGCCTTGTGAGCATTGTAGGCCGCGGAGAATCCATCGCAAAATCCGAGCGTGTGCCATCCGGCTCTTCGCCGCCCCGCATAAAACTGGTTGACCTTCCCACCGGCGCGAGTATTCTGCTGAGATAACTCCGGCAACCGCGCAGCCCGTCCCCAGACGCTCAATCATCTCAAGGAGCCAAATTATGCAGTGTCCCGTGTGCCATAACGAAGTCGGGTCCCAGTCTGCGTTCTGTCCCCACTGCGGAGCTCAGCTCTCCGCCGCCGCTCCCTCGCAAGCCCCGCCTCCTAACTACTCCGCTCCGCCGCCCGGCTCCTCCGCGACCGGCCTCGCGCCCACCGCTGCGGCTGCCATCGCCTACATCACCTGCATCCCCGCGATCATCTTCCTCCTGGTCGAGCCATACAACAAGATGCCGCTGGTCCGCTTCCACTCTTTCCAGTCCATCGGCCTCGCCGTGGTTGCCTTCGTCATACAGTTCTGCTTCAACATCCTGGGCTGGACCATGTTCACCTTCATGTTGATGAGCGCGCTCCACACGGTGGTGTACCTGGTGCTCTTCATCTTCTGGATCATCGCCCTCCTCAGCGCGCTCAAGGGCGAGTGGTACAAGCTGCCCATCATCGGCGACTTCGCGATGAAGCAGGCTCAGAGCTAGGGACAGGCAACAGCGCCGCAGGATTTCACGGTTTGATCGCGCGTTCCGCGCTGGCACCGTTATTTCTTCGCGGGGTGCTCGCACCACACCAGGTTGTCCCTATAGTCGATGTGCAGCACCAGCTGGAAAAGCGTCGGCTCGCCAATCAGCCCGGACACCTCCACTCCGTCGTCGTGCGAGATGTCTGTTGTGTCAATTGCCGTCATGATTTGCGAGTCCATGTCGCAGGCCGGCAAACGCCAGGGTAAACTTGCCCGCCACATAGATCGTCTTCACCGCGCCAGAGATACCGCTAATCTCCCTTCCGCCGTAGAGACTAACCTCGTTGCGAACAATCTTCGTCACCTCCCTGGCCGCCGCCGGCGAGATCAGGTTAGTTCCCGATCCGGTGTCCAGCAGAAACAGTTTGTCCTTCAACGAGCTGTCGTCCTTGAAGTGCTTGGTGTCCGCGATTCCCGTCGGCATCAGCAGGTCGTGCCCGCTGCGATAGACCCTCTGCCACTTCGCCATCTCGGGAGCAATGTACGGGTCTCGCCACGCCTCCGCGTCGTCGTTGCCAGCGGCGTCCAGCGTCGTCTGTGGCTTCGCCTCGCCGGGCCGTTGTGGCAGCGGGGCGATTCGCAGCTTCCCCTTCGGAAAATCCAGCGTCAACTGCGAGCGGGCGAAGATATCTCCGCCGATCAGGCCGTCCGAGTCGAGCGCGCCCCACTTCTCCAGAATCTCAACCGCGCAGTTGGTGAACTCGATCCCGCCGATCTGAACGCTGGCAACATGCGTGATCGACGATTTCACGGGGCCCTCGTCGCCGATGCCCCCAATCTTCGTCTCATCCTCCCGCTTGATTCCGAGAAACAGCGCCGCTGCGCGCGAGATGGTGATTCCACTGCGCTCCCGTGTCGATCTCCAGCCGCCGTTTCTTGCCGTTGAATTTCACATCAAGTCCCCAGCCCCCGAAGCGATGGCCACCAGATCGGCACCATCGGCACCGTCGCCGTCTCCGGCGAGGTCGGCGTGGCTCTGCAGTCCGATGGATGATACAGCGACTGCTTTTGCCAGGCTCGTCTTCATCTTCGCCCGGCTCTCGTCGCTGATCTGGTCGCTGTGCTCTGCGTAGTCGGCCAGCTTCTCCAGCCGCTCCGCGCGCGGTCTGGTATCGATCCAGGCGATATTGATCTCGTCGTCCGTGGGGTGCAACGCATAGGCCTGCTTCGATGATCCGCTTCTGCGTGGCATGGTACCCCGCCAGTCCATCCACCATCGATATCCCGTAATAGGCGCGCGCATTGCACACGTCGGCCTGCCCCGCCTTCTGGAACTCAAGCAGCGCGCCCGCGCGGATCGCCCTGCCGCAGGAGTACCTCCGCCTGCGCAACCATCGCCATGGAACTCGACGGAGCCGTAGCCACCCACGCCTCCGCGATCCTTCGCAGCCGCATCCACCTTGTCCTGCGCGATCAGCGCGCGCACCAACCCCTCTTGCGCGGTCTCATCGGCGGGGTCCTTCGCCAGCAGCTCCCGGAACTGGCTCTCCGCCGGGGCAAAATCCCCCTTGTCCAGCGCCGTCTCCGCCGGGCCAGGTGCGGACCTGTTCACCGTGCAGACCTTCTTCCCGGGCGCAGCAGCCGCGGGTGACCCCTGCGCCTGCGCTGTTACAGCTTCCCAAACCACCCAAACCGACCCACACCCCTGCCAGCACCATCCAGCCGTTCGCCACCGAAGTCTCCTCAATTCAATGCGATGGCGGCATCATACCCTTTCGGCCTTCAATTTCAATCGCTTTTCCATCACCGCAATCGCCTCCGCGCTCTCATCCACCAGCAAGAAGCGCCGCCCATGCTTCGCCGCCGCCTCGCCCGTCGTCCCGCTGCCCGCAAAAAAATCCAGCACCAGATCGCCCGGGTTCGAGTGCACCCGCACAATCCGCTCCAGAATCCCCAGCGGCTTCTGCGTCGCGTACCCCGTCTTCTCCTTGCCCGTCGGCGAGACGATGGTGTGCCACCACACATCGGTCGGCGTCTTGCCCCGCGCCGCCTTCTCCGCGCCCACCAGCCCCGGCGCCATGTACGGGATGCGGTCGCTCTCGCCCAGATTGAACGTGTACCGCTTCGGATCGCGCGTGTACCAGAGGATGGTGTCGTGCTTCGCCGGCCAGCGCTTGGTCGCCCGCGCTCCATAGTCGTACGCCCAGATGATCTCGTTCTGGAAGCACTCCCGCCCCGAGCCCTTGCCCTTGAACTCGAAGATCTCGTCCAGCATCACCTTGCAGTAGTGCGCCTCGCGGTAGTCGATATGGAAGAACAGGCTCCCCGTCGGCGCCAGCACGCGGTACGCCTCCACCAGCCGCGGCCGCAGAAACCCCAGAAAGTCGTCGAACTGGTCCGCATAGCCCTGCAGCCTCGTCGCCGTTGGCTGCCGGCGCAACCAGCTCCGTCCGGTACCGCCGCCCGCCAAATCCCACCCGGTCGCCCGCCTCGTCGCGCACCGTCTTCATCCGCGCGCGCGTCTGCCGCCGCCCGGTATTGAACGGCGGATCGATATAGATCAGCGCCGCCGACCCCGCCTCCATCCGCGCGCAGCGCCTCCAGATTGTCGCCATGCACGATCCGGTTCAATCCGCCCCCTCGATCTCGGCTCCGTAGTCCCTGCGCCAGTCTGCGCCAGCCTACCGACTCCAGACTATCTCCAACCGCCCGCCCCCCATAAAAACCATTGTGACTCGCTCGCTCGAAGGAGTATCGTTGCTAACGGTCCCGCAATCAGCGCGCGATCCCCGGTCGCGAAATGGCAAACGCCTCGACTCTGCAGCGCCCCCAGCCCCGAATCTCCACAGCCGCCGCCCGCTGGCCGCTCCCCTCTGCGCCCGCGCACACGCCCGACCGCCTCTTCTCCATGCTCTCCCACCGCGGCCGCGTCCGCCGCGCCAATCAGGACGCCTGCGGCGCGCGCCCGGAGCAGGGCGCCTTCGTCGTCTGCGATGGCATGGGCGGCGCCGCCGCCGGCGAGGTCGCCAGCCATCTCGCCGTGCAGGCCTTCCTCAACGCGCTCAGCCAGACCATCCTCATCGCCACCCAGCCCCGCCACCGGCAAGCCGCCCGCTGCCAGCGCACACACGCCTGCAGCCGCACGATGGCCTCGGACCATCCCGACCCCCGCGCTCGCCTCGACGAGGCCGTCCACGCCGCCAACCTCGCCGTCTTCCGCCACTCGCGCAAGTCTCCGAGTCTGCACGGCATGGGCACCACACTCGTCGGCCTCCACTTCGAGACCCGGAACACGTGCTGCCCTCTGGCTCGCCCACGTCGGCGACAGCCGCTGTTATCGCCTCCGCTCCGGCGTCCTCACCCTGCTCACCCGCGACCACTCCCTGGTCGAGGAGCAGGTCCAGGCCGGCCTGCTCAGCCGCGTCCAGGCCGCCGCCTCGCCCATCCGCAACATCATCACCCGCGCCGTCGGCTGCCAGCCCGAGGTCGAGCCCGACATCGCCGCCCACGCCGCCCAGCCCGGCGACCTCTACCTGCTCGCCTCCGACGGCCTCACCCGCGAGCTCGACGACGCCGAGATCGCCCTCGTCCTCGCCCGTACTCTCGGCCCTGCACTGACCGACCCACCCTCCCGCCGGGCGACCGCGGCCCATCGCACCTTGCAGCACGCGCTCGACTCCGCCTGCCACGCCCTGATCGACGCCGCCAACCAGCACGGCGGCGGCGACAACATCACCGTCCTCCTCGTCTACTGTCTCTAAATCGCGCACATAGATTCCCGTCGCAGCGCGCGTATCCCTTGCTACGACCATTCGCCAGGCCGTAGCATCGAATCTCAAACAGGAGACAGCACCCCATGCCCCAGGAGCTTTACTTCGAGGACTTCTACGTCGGCCAGAAATTCGACTCCATCGGCAGCTACAAGGTCACCGCGCAGGAGATCAAGGAGTTTGGCCAGAAGTACGATCCCCAGCCCTTCCACCTCGACGAGGCCGCCGGCGAAGGCTCCTTCTTCAAGGGCCTCGCCGCCTCCGGATGGCTCACCGCCGCCATCGTCATGCGCCTGCGCGTGCAGTCCATCACCGTCGCCGGCGGCATGATCGGCGCCGGCGTCGAGGAGATGCGCTGGACCACCCCCGTCCGCCCCAGCGACACCCTCCGCTCGGAGATCGAGGTCCTCGGCGTCCGCCACTCGCAATCGCGCGCCGACTACGGCATCGTCCGCACCCGCTCCATCGCCTACAACCAGCGCAACGAGATCGTCATGCGCGCCACCGTCAACTTCCTCGCACCGGTGCGCCCAGCGTAGACCCTCCCGTTCCGAATCCATTTAGGCACGCCCACCCGTTTGTGTCGCACAAATTCACATCGCCGCAGCGTATCCTCAACCCATGCGCATGACCGTCCTCGCCTCCGGCTCTAAGGGCAACTCGACCGTCATCGCCTCCGCCCACACCCGCATCCTGGTCGACGCCGGCCTCTCCTGCCGCGAGCTGCTGAAGCGCATGGCGCTGGCCAACGAAGACCCCGCCGCGCTCGACGCCATCCTCATCACCCACGAGCATCAGGACCACGTCGCCGGCCTCGCCACCCTCGCCCGCCGCCTGCGCATCCCCGTCTTCCTCACCGAACCCACCCACCGCGCCTGGGTGCGCATGGTCACCCCGCGCACCACCATGACCTACGCCCAGTGGCTCGACCGCGTGCAGAAAGAAAAGGAAGCCCGCACTGCCGCTCAAGTAGCCGAAGCGGGTGCCCCATCTCAGACAGCTTCACCGTCTGAGGTGGGAAGTTGCCCCACCGAATTCCAGCCCGCCGACCCCGACCCCGATTCAGACGATCTCATCGAAGCTGACACCACCGCCAAGCCCGACCCCGCCTCCCTCCCCGCCGTCGAGTACTTCCACTCCGGCACCCACTTCTCCATCGGCGACATCTCCATCACGCCCTTCACCATCCCCCACGACGCCGCCGACCCCTGCGGCTTCGTCTTCGAGTCCGCCCGAATCCGTCCGCATGGCCATCGCCACCGACCTCGGCTACATGCCGCCCAACGTCAAGTCCGCCCTCAAGCGCATCGATGTCCTGCTGCTCGAATCCAACCACGACCTCGAGATGCTCAAGGACGGCCCCTACCCCTGGGCGGTCAAGCAGCGTGTCCTCTCCCGCGTCGGCCATCTCTCCAACCACGCCACCGCCGAGTTCCTCGCCCGCGACTACGATGGCGGCGCGGCCTTCATCGTCCTCGGCCATCTCTCCGAGGCAGAACAACGCTCCCGAGCTCGCCCTCCTCTCCGCCGAACAGGCCATCGGCGGCCGCATGTCGCTGCTCGGCAACCGCATCCTGCTCGCCCAGCAGTCCGCCCCGCTCGCCCCCATCTGCCTTTAGCATCTCAGGCCGGCAGTCACCCGGCCCAGGCAATCCCCCGGACACCCACTGCCGTCCTATATGGCAGAGTCAGTTACCCTTGCATCTTTTCCCCGTCTCCTGCTGTCAAATCTAGTAGAATGATGTCTATAAGCCTATGCTCAATCTCTCCCCACGCTCGTCCAGGGCCCGCCGCATGACCACTCCCCAATGCAGCGACCCGGTCATCGGAGCCATCCTCGCCGGCTGGCGCTACGACATCTCCGGCCTCTCCGCCGCCATGCGCACCGACTACGACTCACCACCTCTCCGAGTGCGCCCACTGCCGCCGCCGCCAGCGCCTCGCGCGCACCATCGATGTGCTGCTCATCTCGGTCACTACGCTCTCCTTCCTCGCCTTCCTGCTGGCCGCCGTCGTCCTGCATCGCGTTGAGGCCATGGCCCACCTGGGCAACAGCCTCCACGGCCACCTCTACCACACCCCCGTCACCATCTCGCTCGAAGCCGCTGCCATCGCCGGCGTCGTCATCTCCCTTCTGCTCTGCTTTCTGGTCGCCATCGCGACCCCCATCCCCGGCCTCTTCTCCGACGCCCTGCAGCAGCGCATCCCGCCCGCTCTCCGCGATCGCATCATGAAGAACGCCGCCTAGGCTGTCGTCCCCCAGAAAAGACGACCGCGGATCTGCGCGGATGAACGCGGATAAAAAAACATCAAAGAGATACCGCTCCGTCTTTTCTCTTCAGTTTGTTCTTAATCCGCGTCGATCCGCGCAAATCCGCGGTCGCTTTCTCTCTCGCCCGCCACAAAGCATCAAGAATGCGATAGCGTAGGAACATCGCTATGCAGTACCCCCACTCGCATCCCGAAGGCGAGATCCTGCCGCCCCCGACCGATCCGACAGTGGTCGCTGAATCCGCGCCGGCCGAGGCCTACTCGCCCGAGCAGGCCCGCCGCCGCCGCGAGTACAGCGACTGGGACCCCCGCTCCGCGCCCGGCACCTACCTCCTGCTCGCCGTCAACTGCGCCGTCTACCTCTGGATGGTCACCCACGGCGTCGATCCCCGCGATCCCACCGAGGCCAACCTGCTCCACTACGGCGCAAACCAGACTGACCTCGTCCTGCACGGCCAGTGGTACCGCCTGCTCACCGCCACCTTCGTCCACGTCGGCCTGCTCCACCTCGCCACCAACATGTGGTGCCTGTGGAACCTCGGCATGCTCGGCGAGCCGCTCATCGGCCCCTTCGGCATGGTCGCCGTCTACATGCATCACCGGCATCGCCGGCAACCTGCTCTCCATGGCCTGGAATGTCGTCGGCTACTCTCGCGACCCACGACCTCCGCATCCTGCTACCAGGTCGGCGCGGGCGCCTCGGGCGCCGTCTTCGGCATCGCCGGCATCCTCATCGTGCTGCTCTCCAACCGCCGCCTGCCGTTTCCCTGGGAGGTCCTGCGCAGCCTGCGCCGCCGCGTCGTCCAGTTCGCCGCCATCAACCTCGTCATCGGTCTCGGCACGATGTTCGTCAACGTCGGCATTCGCATCGACAACATGGCCCACATCGGAGGCTTCCTCTCCGGCCTCGCCCTCGGCGTCCCCCTCGTCCCGCGCATGACCGCCGGCCGCGAACGCTACCTCAGCCGCCAGAAGGTCACCTTCGCCGCCGCCTGCTTCCTGCTCGCCCTCTTCGGCTACTGCATCGCCAACATGCTGTAAGGCAGTTGTCAGTTGCTCAGTTGTTAGTTGTCAGTAAAGGCAACGACAACGGTGCGGTCGTTGCGGGCGGAGCGTCAGGGACTCGCAGCTGCGGATTCACTGACAACCGACAACTGACAACTTACAACTGCTTCACACCAGCGTCGTCTGCGCGAACTTCCGCACCATCGCCAGCAGCAGCTTCCGGTCGTTGTCCGAGAGCCGCGACGAGTACCGCTGGATCTGCGTCAGGAAGCGGATCTCTTCCTCACTCAGCCGCAGCGCCGACATCTCCTGGCTCACCACCTGGTCGGAGAAGAACTGCGCCAGTTGCAGCTCCAGCGCATGCGCAATCTTTTGCAGAGTCTCGAGCGACGGCACCGTGTGCCCGTTCTCCACCCGCGAGAGATAGCAGCGCAGCAGCCCCGTCCGCTTCTCAATGTCGCCCTGCGACATCCCCTTTTGCAGCCGGTAGGTGCGGATCGTCGACCCGATGTTCATCGCGATCGTGCTGGCGTGGGGAAGCTCGTTCGGCGGGGCCGGAAGTGTTTGCATATCTGCCATTAACCACAAAGTAACTATCAATCGGCGCGCGGTCAATGACTAAATCGCGGGACTACTCCGATTCCCGCATCAGCCAAGGTTCATCGCCAGTCTAAAGCACCTCCCTTGATCCTCTACTTGAACCCCACGCCCGCTCCGCACCACGCCCCCTACTAATCGCAACGGCATTAGCTCGCCAGTTAACCCATATACATCCCGCCATTCACATCCAGCACATGCCCCGTAATGTACCCCGCCTCCTCCGACGCCAGAAACGCCACCGCCGCCGCAATGTCGCGGTCCGTCCCCGCCCGCCCCAGCGGCACCTGCGAGGTCATCGCCGTCTTCTGCTCGTCGGTCAGCACCGCAGTCATCGCCGTCTCGATATACCCCGGCGCCACCGCATTCACCGTGATCGTCCGGCTGGCCAGCTCCCGCGCCAGCGACTTGGTCAGCCCGATCAGCCCCGCCTTCGACGCCGCATAGTTCGCCTGCCCCGCCTGCCCCGTCTCCCCCACCACCGACGTAATGTTGATCACCCGCCCCCACCGCCCCTTCAGCATCGACCCCATGCACGCCTGCGTCATCAGGAACGCGCCCGTCAGGTTCGTCGTCAGCACATCGTCCCAGTCCTTGCGCTTCATCCGCAGCGCCAGAATGTCCCGCGTGATCCCCGCATTGTTCACCAGGATGTCCACCTTGCCCAGCTGCGCCACCACCGCCTTCACGCACTCCTTGATCGAGTCCTCGCTGCCCACATCCAGCGCAAAACAATGCGCCGCGCCGGTCGTCGGAGTCTCGCCACTCGGCGGGACCCATCCGTTGATCTCCGCCGCAACCTCCGCCAGCTTCGCCTCATTCCGCGCGCACAGCGCCACCGTCGCGCCCCGCTCCGCCAACGCCAAAGCACACGCCCGCCCAATCCCCTGCGACGCTCCCGTCACCAACGCAACCCGCCCAGCCAGCGTTCCCATGTGCCTCCATTTCGTCCGAATGCAAGATTACACGCGCGGGTGCCCCACGTCTCGATTCTGAGACGTGGGATGGCGCCACAAACCCCCGCCGTCGCCACTTCGGCGGATGGCATATCCTGTCATCGATATGCCCAACCAGAATGCAACCCTCCCAACGCCGGTCGACCCCCTGCAACCGGCAGCAACCGCCACCGACGTCTACGCCATCCAGGGCGCCGACCCCGAGGTCCTCGCCTACGCCATGGCCAAGTACTCCCGCTCCTCGCTCACCATGAAGGAGTCCCTCGCCGAGATCTCCTCCCAGCGCGCCGAGCAGTTCCTCAACACCTTCTACTTCCAGTACGGCCATCGCTCCATCGCCGACCTCGCCCACATCCCCTTCGCCATCGAGCGCCTGTCTTTACTCGCCGCGATCGCGCTGGTCGACGAACAGCGCTGGGACGGCCAGGAGCGCTCCACCCGCTACCAGAACTTCCGCAAGTCCGGCTGGTACACGCCCCAATTCACCGGCCCTGACGCACCCGCCCGGACCACCAGCTACACCGCCTCCGTCGAAGCCCTCTTCGCCGCCTACGACGCCGTCGGCGCCGGGATGCTCGACGCCCTCAAGCGCACCATCCCCCAGCCCGCCGGGATGAAGGACGAGGCCTACACCCGCACCCTCAAGGCCCGCGCCTTCGACTTCGCCCGCTACCTGCTCCCGCTCGCCACCAACACCTCGCTCGGCCAGATCGTCAACGCCCGCACCCTCGAAACCCAGATCTCCCGCCTGCTCTCCAGCGAGTTCGCCGAGATTCGCTCGCTCGGCGAGAAGCTCCGCACCGCCGCCGCCGAGCCCGCCTGGAACGTCAGCCACGCCGCCGGCCAGGTCCTCTGCGACGAGGCCGCGTCCTTCACCATCCCCGACCCATCCGGTCGCCAGGACTTCCACGCCCGCCTCACCGACGCCCTCCTCCGCGAGGTCAAAGCCGCGCCCACCCTGGTCAAATACTCCGCGCCCAGCGAGTACGCCATCGCCACCCGCACCGAACTCCGCGCCGCCGCCGCCGAGCTGATGGCCAACCAGCCCATCGAGCCCGCCCCCGTCGTCGACCTCGTCGAGCCCTCCGCTTCCCTCGAAATCGAGCTCGCCACCTCGCTCCTCTACCCCGAGTGCCACTACTCGCTGGCGTCAGCTCGAACGCACCGTCGACAGCCTCCCCGCCCCGCGCATCGCCGAACTCGTCGCCCTCGGCACGAAACATCGCGGCCGCCACGACGAGCTGCTCCGCGCCTTCTCCGCCGGCCAGACCTTCCAGTTCGACATCCTCATGGACATCGGCGGCTTCCGCGACATGCACCGCCACCGCCGCTGCGTCCAGCTCATCCAGCACTACACCGACCTCCACGGCTACGACGAACCCACCTGCCCCGGCCAGCCCACCCTCGCCGAAGCCGGCCTCGCCGCCACCTACACCACCGCCATGGACGCCGCCCTCACCGCCTACCGCGCGACTGCGCCGAAACTGTCACCGGAAGACGCCGCCTACCTCCTCCCCCTCGGCACCCGCATCCGGCTCAATGTTCAAGATGGACTTCGCCGAAGCCCTCTACATCGCCGAACTCCGCTCCGGAGTCGCCGGCCACTTCAGCTACCGCCGCGTCGCCTGGGAGATGTACATCGCCGTCGCCCAACGCCACCCCGCGCTGGCCCCCTACTTCCGCATCGAAGACGTCAACCAACCCATCGACCTGCTGAAGCGCTAAGCCTCCAGCACCGCCTCCTCCAGCGGATGCTCCCCACGCGAGTCAGGATTGAACGGCTCGCGCACCTTCACTCCCATCGCGTGCCGCAGCCGCGCCAGCCCAATGAACCCCAGCGCCAGCGCGCACACCCCATTCCACTGCCAGTGCGCCCACGCCACCGTCGACAGCGCCGACCCCACCGCCGCGCCCGAAAAATAAATCGTCATATACACCGTATTCAGCCGGCTCCGCGCCGAGGGCACCAGCCCGAAGATGCGCGTCTGGTTCGATACCTGCGCCAGTTGCGCGCCCACATCCAGCAGCATCACGCCCAGACACCAGCGCCGCCATATGCACCGCCAACGGCGCACGCACCTCGACCCCCGCCCAGAACACCGCAAACGACAGCGCAATCCCCGCCAGCCCCATGGACATCACCCACCGCGCGCCCCGCCTGTCCGCCAGCCTGCCCGCAATCGGCGCCACCGTCGCGCCGCACGCGCCTACCAGCCCAAAGCTCCCCGCAACACCCGCGCCCAGCCCATACCGGCTGCTCAGCAGAAACGCCAGCGTCGTCCAGAAGCAGCTGAACGCCGCGAAGAACAGCGCGCCCACCTGGCACGACTCGCGCAGCAGCGGCTGCGTGCGATACAGCGTCCACAGCGAACGCATCGCTTCGCCGTAACTGAGTTCATGCCGCGCCGGCAGCTTCGGCATCACCCGCGCAAACAGCGGCAGAAACGCCGCATTCACCAGCGCCGCAATCAGAAATACCAGCCGCCATCCCTCCATCGCGCGAAACGCGCGTCGAGTTCGCCACCCCCGGCGCGACATACGCCAGCAGCGACGGCAGGTGACTCACCCATCCGGCAAAGCTGCGCGCCAGCAGGATGCCCAGCAGCAGCCCCATCATCACTGTGCCGATCGCCCGCCCGCGCTCGCGCTGCGGCACCATCTCCGGCGCAATCGGCAGCACAATGTGCGTCACCGAGGCCAGCATCCCAATCGCCACGCTGCGTTGCAATCAGCCAGGCAAGACTCGGCGCCGCGGCCACGGCCAGCAGCGCGACAATCACCGCGCCATACATCCGCATCATCAGCGCGCGCCGCTCCAGCACATCGCCCAGCGGCACAAACAGCAGCAGCCCCAGCGCGTACCCTACCTGCGTCGCCACCGCCACAAACCCCGCATGCCCCGCCGTCTCGTTGAAGCTGCGCGCCATATCCGGCAACAGCGGCTGGTTGAAGTAGATCGTCGACACACCAATCGCGCACGCCAGCCCCAGAAAATGCAGAGGCGCGCGCGGCGCTGCGTGCTTGGTTTTATATCCGGATACAGTTTTCATAAGGAGGCAGGCGTACCCCTCCAGTGTATTGCGCTGCACCCTTCACCACCAGAAACGCCGTCACACTCTTGTACCTTACGCCGAATCGATGTATAACCCTCTGGTCTGCAAGTCGCCGTCCTCCTTCGCGTGGTCTCTCCAGCGGTGGCGAAAAAATACAATTGAACGAGAACATCGGCAGCGAGTGCCTTATTGCGCGTCAACCCACGGAGCCACAGATGAAGAATCAGTTTGTAACCTTAAGTAATCGCACAACCGGCCCATCTGCGTTGCGCAAGCTCAGGGCCGCCAAATATGCAACCACATTGGTTGCATGTGCGTTGGCGATGTGTGCAATCCCCCTATCCGCGCAGACCACTATTGCCCAGCACCCCTGGCAGAATATCCAGATGCCCTTCGCCGCCGAGGTTCAGCAAGCGTGGAAGAACCCGCCCGCCGAGTACGGCCCCGAACCCTACTACGGCCTCAACGGCCCCGTCACGCTCGAGACCGTCCAGCACGATCTCGACACCATGAAGAGCATCGGCTTCCACGCCGTCACCGTGCAGGCCGGCTACGGCATGAAGCAGGCCTACCTCTCACCTGAGTACTTCGCCTTCTTCAAGCAGTTCGTCGCCGAGGCCAAAAAGCGCGACATGCGCATCTGGATCGTCGACGACGCCGGATACCCCAGTGGATTCGCCGGCGGCAAGTTCACCAGCGAAAAGCCCGAGCTGCGCATGCAGGCCCTCTCCATCGCGCAGCGCCTCCCGGTCAAGGCCGGCGACACTCTTACTCAGGCCGTTGGCCCCGGCACCGTCGCCGCTTCCGCCATCAGCGCCTCCGGCGACCGCGCTCCCGTCCCCATCGTCAATGGCAACATCAGCTGGACCGCGCCCGCATCCGGCGACTGGACCGTGTACGTCGTTGAGCATGTCTTCCGCACCTCGCCCACGCGCAGCGACACCAACCCCAACCGCGGCGCCAAGGATGGCGCGCAGTCGCTCGAAGACTACATGGATCCCGCCGCCACCGAGGCCTATCTCCAGTTCACCCACGAGCAGTACTTCCAGGCGATGCCCGAAGAGTTCGGCAAGACCATTCTCGGCTTTCGCGGCGACGAGCCCGACTACTCCATCTCCGGCCTGCCCTGGACGCCCGCTTTCTTCGACCGCTTCCAGCAGGAGAAGGGCTATGACATTCGTCCATACCTCGCCGCAATTCTGCTCTCGCAGGGTGGCGGCGGACGTCCGCGCCCCGGCCAGCCGCCACCGCCTGAGCCGACCAAGCTCACCGACGCCGAACTCCGCGCCAAGGGCGACTACTACGACGTCTTCTCCATGATGTTTCGCGACGGCTTCTTCAAACCGCAGGGCCTCTGGTGCGCCGCCCATGGCGTGGAGTATCAGGTCCACCTCAATCACGAAGAGGCGGAGATGGATCTCACCCGCTCGGAGGGTGACTTCCTGCGCGACATGAAGTATGTGGAAGAGCCCGGCATCGACGCCATCTGGCACCAGATCTGGACCGATACCATATCCGACTATCCCCGCCTTGCCTCCAGCGCCGCCCACGTCTACGGCCACCCACGCTCGTTCACGGAGAGCTTCGCCGCCTACCGCCCCGCGCCCGATATCACCCTGGCGCGTTACATCCTCAATGAGCAGTTGGTCCGCGGCATCAATGTCATGGAGACCATGTACTACCCCTCCACCGCGACCGACCAGGCCCCACCCCCGCCCGCGCGTCCCACGCCGCCGCTGGATGCCACAGCAGACGCGCCTGCCCGGCCTGTAGCTGCCGTGCCTGCGCCGCCGCACGGAGGCCCGTCCGCCGTCATGCGCGATCCCGGCTGGCCCGCACTGGCCGACTACGTCCGCCGCGTCGGCTACGTCATGAGCATGGGCCGGCCCGCTGCTTCGCTCGCGCTCTACCTCCCCTCAAGCTCCATGTGGCTCGACGACCGCGACGCCGACACCGCCTTCGTCTCCTCCGAGCGCCTGCTCTCCGAGCGCCAGATCGACTTCGACATCATCAACCTCGACGCGCTCGCCACTGACCTCAAAGCCGGCCCCGGCACGCTCGAGACCATGAGCGGCAACAGCTACCGCACGGTCATCATTCCCTCTGCCTCCGTCCTCTTCCAGTCGGAGTTCGACCGCCTCCGTGCATTCGCGAAGGGCGGCGGCAAGGTCCTCTTCCTCGGCCGCACGCCCTCGTTCATCGCGGGCAAGACCATCCTCGACGCCCGCGCCGCGACTCCGGACGACTTCACCTTTGCCACCGTCGAAACCGTAGCCCAGCTCCCGCCCACGCCCACACCGCCCGCCAACGCGCCCGCCTCGCCGCCCGGCCCGCAGATCGTCGCGCCCGAGATTGAGGCTGCGCTCGACGACGTTATCGGCCCGCGCGGAGATCGCGCTCGACTCGCCCGATCCAGCGCTCAAGGTCAACACCCGCCGCCTAAAGGACGCCAACGTTTACTTCTTCTTTAATGAAGGCGGGCAGCCTAGCACCCACACCTTGACCATTCGGTGGCGCGGTTTACCCGGCGGAGACGCTAGCCTCTACACAGATACCGGATCGTCGAATCTAAACGACCGGATGGTTGTAGAGTCCTGGGATCCCGCCACCGGCAAAGTCTCGCCCATCTCCTGGACCCCGGGCAAAGGCGGAATTACCCTCAAGCTCGACCTCAAGCCTTATGAGACGCAGTTGCTGACCGTCCGATAAGACTCTTCGCGGCAGAATCAAACCGCCCACGCTCACCCCGAGGCGTGGGTCGTTTTCCTTCTTTGCAGTTAATGCTCGTACACGACACTGTGCCGCGTCAGCCACCAGCACGCCCCGCTGCCCGCCTGGGGAAAGATCGACCGGCTGCAATCCACGTCCGCCATGCCATCCCAGAAGTACTCTTCCTTGCCGTTCTTCAGCGGCACCTCGGTCATGGTGCTTACCGTCACGGCGCCCATCCCGCCGCCCATCGCAACCCGCGTCCGCCACACCGCCCAGTCGCCGACATACACCACCGCGAGCATTCCGATCAGCCCAACCACCGTCCTGCCCAGAATTCGACTCAAGCCTCGCTTCACGCCATACCCCGCCCCTGCCCATCGCCGGGGAAAAGAATAGCAGGGCTAGGAAGCCATCAGCTCGCGTTCCGCGCGCAGCCAATCCTGCTCTGCGTGGCCATCCTGCCAACCGCGCTCTGCCCAGTACTGCCGTGCAAGGTCCGCGATCTCCGCGTGCGTGGGCGTGGTCGCTTTCACCTGCTGGGCCACGGTCCGCCTCTTCACCGTGGATTTTCTGGCGGGTCCCGCGCTCACCCGCGGCTTCGCCGGGGCCTTTGCCTTCTTCCCTTTCTCGATTGCTGCTGCCATGCCGGTTCTCCTTTTGCTGAAGTCAAACCTCTCGAGCCGAAGTCAAGGAACAGGGGTATCCAACTCCACCATACGAGATATTTCTCCCGAATTCATCTGGTCGTCGCGCAGGAAAGGGTATCTACCTCTATACCCGCAGCAGTCTTCCGCCGAATCCCAAGTCCTGCGGCTCGACCTCAATGCGCCGGCGCATCGCCCGCGGTCTTGACCCTGCCAATGGCCAGCACCAGCGGAATCATGCATGCGCAGAACACCGCGAACACCGCAATGATGTCCATGTAGGCCAGCATCGCCGACTGCCGGTGCAGCTGGTTGTAGATAAACGCCTGCGCCGCATGCAGATTGCCGCGTCGTCTTGCCGCCGAACCCCTGCCGCCGCATTCCCGCCGCCGGGGAACAGCCCCTTCAGCCGGTTCACCTGGTTGCGGAACGCTTCATTGCCCAGCGTCAGGTCGCGCACCATCTCAGCCTCATGCGCCTCCTGCCTGCGCGAGAGCATCGTCGCCACAAACGCCGTCCCCACCGATCCTCCGATATTCCGCGCCAGGTTCGTCAGCCCTGAAACATCATTGTTCTGCTCCCGCGGCACGCCCGCATACGAGATCGTGTTGATCGGGATAAACAGGAACGCCAGCCCCGATGCCTGGAAGACGCGCACCCACATGATGTATTTGAAGCTCGACCCCAGCGAAAACGTATGCATCATCAGCATCGACATCGACAGCATGGCAAACCCATAACAGATCAGGTAGCGCGGGTCGACCCGTCCCACCAGAAAGCCCACAATCGGCATCATGCACATAATGCAAAGGCCGCCCGGCGAGATCACCAGCCCGGCCAGCTCCGCCGTATAGCCCAGCAGCGTCTGCACCATCTGCGGGATCAGCACCGTCGTGCCGTAGAGCGTAAAGCCCAGCACAAACATCAGCACAAACGGGATCGCAAACGTCCTGCGTTTGAAAAGCGTCAGGTTCAGGATCGGCCGCTTCTTGATCTTCAGTTGGTACAGCTCCCAGAAGATCATCGTCACCAGCGACACCACGCACAGGATAGTGAAGAACGTAATCACGTGCGAGCTGAACCAGTCGTCCTCCTGCCCCTTGTCCAGAATGAACTCCAGCGACCCAAAGCCCGACGCCAGCAGGCCAAAGCCGAAGAAGTCCAGCTTCAGTCCTTCTCTCGCCGACGTTGCAACCTCGCGCCGGATGTGCGGCGGGTCTTCCACCAGCCGGTTGGTCAGGAACAGGCTCAGCATCGCGATCGGCACGTTGATGAAAAAAATCCAGCGCCAGTTGAAGTTGTCCGTGATGTATCCGCCCAGGGTCGGCCCAATCGCCGGCGCGACCACCACCGCAAGCCCATACAGCGCAAACGCCTGCCCGCGCTGCTTAGGCGAGAAAGTGTCTGCCAGGATCGCCTGCTCCGAAGGCGCCAGCCCTCCGCCGCCCGCGCCCTGCAGCACCCGGCAGAACACCAGAATCGGCAGCGACGGCGCCAGCCCGCACAGCATCGAACTCACACCGAACAGCACCACGCAGATCATGTAGAACCGCTTGCGCCCAATGAACGTCGTCAGGTACGCCGACGCCGGCAGGATGATCGCATTCGAGACCAGATAGCTGGTCAGCACCCAGGTGGCCTCGTCCTCGCTCGCGCTCAGCGCGCCGGCAATATGCGGCAGCGCCACGTTGGCGATCGACGAGTCCAGCACCTCCATGAACGTCGCCAGCGTCACAGTCAGCGCAATCGCCCACTGGTTGGCGCGCGGCTTCCACGCACGGTCCGCCGCAGCCTGTGCGGCCTGCGCATCATCCATCGGGAGGGTTGCCGTTGCCATGCGTCTGTTTTTGATTCTACCGGCCCGCGCGAAGACTCAAAAAGCCGGCCTCACAAACTCAGCCGCATTCCGTCTCACCCGTTCTAACCTCGAACTAGGAAAACTCCACCGGCTTCTCGTTCTCATAGCCCGCAAGGCTCTGTAGCAGTTGCGCATTCACCTCATCGGCGATCGCCATGAGCGCCCCCGGCAGTTGCCCTGCATCCATCCGCGCTGCGTTGGCCTCAATCGCATCGAACAGCACCACCTGTAGCGCGCGCGCCTCCTCCACCAGAATCGGCGCCTGAAACCCCTGCCTGCGCCGCCGGGCGCCATGCTGTAGCGACACCATGGAGAAAAGCGTCATCGACCCCAGCGCCTGCGGATAGCGCAGCCGGTACACAATCTCCTTCAGCGCGTCCGGCAGATACCCCGCCTGATCCTCCACCGGCAGCGGCACCGCCCTCAACCCACCCGTCTCGCCCATCTTGTGCAGCCACGCCTCTGCGATGGCCGCGCTCTCCCGCTCCAGCAGCGTCGCCACCGATTGCACCGCCTGCGGCTCCGGCGGCGGCGACGGAGGCGCCAGCCGCTGCCGGATCAGCTGCGCGATCGCCGCGCCCTTCACCGGCTTCATAATGATCTCGTCCGGCTGCTTCAGGATCGCGTCCGCCGCCTTGGTCATGTCCGGGTTCGAACTCAGGATGATGGTCAGCGCGTTTGGTTGCGCGTGGCGCATCGCGCTGACCACTGTCAGCCCGTCCGCGGCGCCCGGCATGTGCAGATCGCTCAGCAGCACGTCGAAGTGCTGGCTCGTAATGTGCTTCAGCGCGTCCAGCACATTCGAGGCGGCGGTCACTTCGAATTCGTGGGCTTCGAGGATGGGCTTCAGGCCGTCCAGCACGGCTTCGTCATCATCCACAAGCAGCAGTCTTGGAGGCGCCAAGGAGAGAACCCAATGTGTGGTTTGCACACAAATAGACAGAAAGCTCCCGATACAGCCTTCGGGAAGGAGAAAGCGAACAAATCAATCAATTTGCCGCAGCTAAATATGCCGGAGCTAATTGGCAGACTACACCGGCAACCGCGATTCCGCCGTTGCACATAAGTAAGCCCCCGAAGTTACTCTGGTAACCATCGCGACCCGGTCTGCCGCCTGCCGCCCATCCTTGACTCGCCCGCTGCCTTGCTGCGCGCTGCCTGCTGCCCTGCTATACAGCCCCATGCTAGACTCGAACTCTTCCGCTGCGCCTGCCTCATCCGCCGGGCCGCGGCCCGTGTACTCGGAGAAGCCAAACCATGCATCCCGATCTCGCGCAGCTCGTCATCCTGCAGACCTACGATCTCGAAGCCAAACACCTGCGCGACGAGATCGCCGCGCTGCCCAAACACATCGCCGCGCTCGAAACCAAAGCCAAAGCGACCGCCGGCCAGCGCGCCGTCGTGCTCGACCTCATCGCCAAAGAGGACGCCCTGCGCCGCCGCCAGGAGTCCGACATCGCCGACCTGCGGCAGAAGATCGCCCGCACCCAGAAGAAGATCGACCTCGCCACCACCACCGTCCAGGTCACCGCGCTCGAGCACGAGGCCGCCTTCGCCAAGGCCGAAATCTCCCGCCTCGAAGACGCCGAGCTCGAAAGCATGGAGCGCGGCGAGGCCCTCGACTCCCAGCGCGCCTTCGCCGACGCAGCCGTCGCCGAGGCCGACGCCATCCTCGAACGCGAACGTGCCCGCGCCGCCGAGACCATCGCCCGCGACCAGCTCGCCCTCGCCGAGGCCGACGCCAAACGCAACGCGCTCCGCGCCGAGATCCTCCTCAGCCCCACCGGCGAAGCGTCGCTCGCCGCCTACGACCGCATCGCCCGCGCCAAGGGCTCCGCCGTCTCCGAGGCCCTCCACCAGCAGTGCACCGCCTGCCAGATGATGCTCCGCCCGCAGCGCTGGAACGACCTGCGCGACAACAGCCCCGGCTCCACCTCCAGCGAGACCCTCATGACCTGCGAGAACTGCGGCCGCCTCCTCTTCTACGACCCCGCCCGCGACTCCCCCCAGCGCAAACCCGTCCAGGTCGAAAGCATCGCCGCCCAAATCGTCAGGTCGCTGTGAACCACCACAGTGCTGTTAATGTCGGGCTGCTACCCGCGATTTAGAATTATGCGGTCTCAAAGATACAGTCCCCGCATGCAGCCTCAGGCAACACCATTCGCCGGAAAGAGAGCCTACTGGAATGGAACGCATCGAAGCAGCGGCCGAACGGGATGAGGCGTTGTTTGCGAAGCAGCAGGTGGTGCGGCTGCAAGCGCTGCTGGAGGCGGGCCGGCGCATCCACTCGACCATTGCGCTGGACGAGGTGCTGAAGACGGTGCTGGACATCGTAGTGCGCGAGCTCGAACTCTCCGGCGCGTTCTTCACCCACTTCCCATACTCCTACGGCGACGTGCCCCCGGACTTCCTGAGCGAGCAGGATGCCGCATCCCTCACGCCGTCGTTGCGGCCCAAGGCGGAGTCGGAGCTGTGGACGCACTTTCCGTTGCGCGACAAGCTGGGGCTGCCGTTTTCCGATCTGGTGGTGATCCGTCCGGAGGGGCGGACGCTGACGTTCGATGAGTTGGATTTTCTGCAGAGCATTGCGGTGCAGTCTGCGGCGGCGATTGAGAACGCGCGCTTCCATGAGCGCACGGTGCGCTGGCAGCGGCTGGAGAGCGACCTGGCCAACGCGCGGCTGGTGCAGCGCAGCCTGCTGCCGCAGGAGATGCCGGAGATCGCAGGGTATGCGGTGGCGACGCGTTCGGCGACCTGCTACGCGGTGGGCGGAGACTATGTGGACATTGTGCCCATGCCCTCGGGCGAGACGATGATGGTGGTGGCGGACGTGGCGGGGAAGGGGCTGGCGTCGGCGCTGGTGAGCACGAGTTTTCGCTCGGCGTTGCACGCGATGGTGAACTCGGGCATCCCGCTGGTGGAGATTGCGACGCGCATGAACCTGCTGCACTACAACGAGGGCGAGGAGTCGCGGCGGCGCTACGTGACGGCTTTCTTCCTACAGCTTGACCCGGCGACGGACAGCGTCCAGGTGGTGAATGCGGGGCACAATCCGGCGTTTCTGGTGCATGGCGGCGCGGCGGGCGGAGAGGCGCAGGTGGTGAAGATTAAGGCCTCGGGGACTCCGGTGGGGATGTTGCCTTTCTCGACCTACCAGGCGGAGAAATATTCGTTGCCGGAGGGGGCGAGGCTGCTACTCTACACGGACGGGTTGACTGAGGTGTTTCGCGGGGACGAAGAGTTTGGCGAGGCGCGTCTTTTGCAGAGCTTTCTGGACTGCAAGGCGGACAGCTCGGAGGGCGTGCTGGACTCGCTGTGGTCGACGCTGAAGGACTTCTCCGATGAAGTGGAGCAGTCGGACGACATGACCGCGCTGTGCCTGCTGCGGCAGGGATGATGGAGGCTTGAGGTTGATGGAGAAGAACGCAAACAGCATCGAACTCCGCCTGCCGTCGCGGATGGGATACGAGAAGGTGGCGATGAACACCGCGGCCAGCGTGGCGCGGCTGATGGGCTTTGCCGACGAGCGCGTGGAGGACCTGAAGACGGCGGTGTCCGAGGCCTGCATCAACGCCATTGAGCACGGCAACAAACTGGACGACTCGCTAACGGTGGGCGTGATCCTCTCGATGGACGAGAATTCGCTGGAGGTGAAGGTGACCGACACCGGCGAAGGGCCCAAGGGCACGCATGCGGCGCCGGACATCGACAAGAAGATGCATGGCGAAGAGGAGGCCCGCGGCATGGGCATGTTCCTGATCCAGGCGCTGGTGGACGAGGCGGAGTGGGTCAGTTCGCCGCCGGCCGGAAGCTACGCCCGGATGGTGATCCGCCTGCACCGGGCAACCGAGTAGCACTGCGCAATCCAAACCTGAAAACTGGAGACACGACATGATGCAGGAGCAAGCCGCAACCAAGGTTAAAGTCGAAGAGATCGCCTGCGCGCCGGGAGCCCCGGTCACCGTGCTGCGGTTCTCGGGCGATATCACCAGCACGTCGCAGGCGGTGGTGCTGGGCACCTACGAGGGGCTGCCGGAGACAGCCAAGCGTATTCTGCTCGACTTCTCCAAGGTCGAGTACCTGAACTCGAGCGGGATCGCGCTCATCATCCAGATGATGATCGCGGCGGGCAAGCACGGGCAGATGGTGCAGACGTTTGGGCTGACGCCGCACTTCCAGAAGGTCTTCACCATGGTGGGCATCACCAAGTACACCAAACTGCACCCGGACGAGAAGTCGGCCTGCGCGGCGTTCGCGTAGAGGCGCAAGCTCGCCCGCATTGGCTTAAGCCGTAATGCAAAGGCGGCGCTTAGGTACGGGTAAACCCGTGCCCTTAAGCAAGGCAGGTTTCTCGGCAGCTTGTGAATTGGGGCCATGCAGTTGCTTGCACCAGCGGAGAACCACGATGAGGCATATCCCAGGGGCTAAAGCCCTCGTTGTTCCTGAGCCGGTGGTGCCGGGACTAAAGTCCCGGCCTATCTCAGGGGCGAGTTTTTCAGCGGGCGCGGCAGGGCTGCTGGCTGTACTGTTGCTGGGTGGGGTTGGGCGGTCTGGCGCGCAGACGGCGGCGCAGTTGCAACATGCGCAGGACCCGCGGCACTACGATGCCACGCGTGCCGGCGAGGTGGTGGACCTTGGGCCGCTTTGGCTGTTTCAGGAGGGCGACAATCCGGCGTGGGCGGGCAGAGATTTCGACGACTCCAAATGGCCGACGATCAGCACGGGCAAGGGCTTTGCCAGCCAGGGCTACCCCAACGTCAACCAGTTCTGGTACCGCGTGCATATGCGCGTCCGCCCGGACACAGGCCCGCTGGTGCTTGGGATCACGACGTTCTACGGCAGCTACGAGATCTTCGTAAACGGCGTGCGCATCGGAGGCGAGGGCAGGATGTCCGGGGGCGGCCAGATCCGCGGGGGGCGTCTGATTCTCTTCGGCATTCCGAAGGAGGCTGTGCGCTCCGGCCAACTTGTGGTCGCTCTTCACGGCGCCGTGGGAGCGTTTGCGTATGCATCGGAGTCGTTCTACGAGGGCGTTACCGCCACTTCGGGCCGTATCATGATCGGCGGGCCGGTCGCTCTTGCGCCCCTGACCTTCGAGTCTTATATGCGAGGGGCTTCGATTGAGTGGATATTCCTCGTCCTGGTCTCGTTCGTGGTTTTTGTGGTCCTGGCCCTTTACCGCGCGCTGCCCGAACAGAAGGAGTACCTGACGATCGCCCTGTGCGGGGGCTTCCAACTGCTCCACGTATTTGCAGACCTCCTCACAATCCGGCTGCGCCTGCCCTTTGAAGGGCTGGTGTATGGCATTGGGCTCTTTTCCGAATATGCCTTCCTGGTCCTGCAGATCGAGGTGGTGCTGCGTTTGGTCGGGATACGGCCGGCGCGCTGGATTCGGGCGCTGCAGGGCGTGCTGATCCTCGGCGCGCTGCTGACCGAGCTGCGCTTTGCCGGCTTTGTCTCGCTCTTGATACACCGTGCGCTTGAGTCTCCGGCCCTGATCGTGCTCTATATTGCGGTGCCGGTGTATCTCTATCGCGAGATGCGCCGGGGAAACCCCGACGCCCCGGTGCTCTTCGCCTTCCAGATCGTCTGGTCTGCCGTTGAACTTCTGTACCAGACAAGTTATTTCCTCTACAAGGCCCATCTGGTCAGCTCCCCCGCGGCGCTTGCTCCGCCTCTGGTGATCGGCCAGTACCAATTCTTCGCGGATGATATTGCCACCCTCTACTTCTGGGTGACGCTGCTGGTCATCATCGTTCTGCGCACGGTGCGGCTGGCGCGGGAGAAGGCGGAGATTACCGCCGAGGTCGAGGCCGCGCGGACGGTGCAGCAGGTGCTGATCCCCGACTTCCTGCCGCAGATTCCCGGGCTGAGGGTTGAGACGGCCTATCTTCCCGCGCAGCAGGTGGGCGGGGACTTCTTCCAGGTGCTGCCGCTGGCCGACGGGGCGGCGTTTGTGGTGGTGGGGGATGTGAGCGGCAAGGGATTGAAGGCGGCGATGACGGTGTCGCTGATTGTGGGGACGATGCGCACGCTTGCGGAGTATGAGGCGACCCCGAGCGAGCTGCTGGCGGGGCTGAACCGGCGGTTGTACGGACGCCATGCGGGGTATGCGACATGCCTGGCGCTTAAGATCACTCGGGAGGGCGAGGTGACGATCGCCAATGCGGGGCATCCCAACCCGTACCTCGACGGGGTGGAGGTCTCGACGGAGAGCGACCTGCCGCTGGGGATTACGCTGGAGGTGAGGTATACGGAGACGCGGCTGCACCTGGATGGGGCGCAGTCGTTGACGCTGGTGACGGATGGCGTGGTGGAGGCGACGGCGGTGACGACGCGGGAGCTGTTCGGGTTTGAGCGGACGCAGGCGATTAGTAAACAGGCCGCCAACTCCATCGCGGAGGCGGCGAGGGCCTTTGGTGTGGGCGCGCCGCAGGCGGACGATATTACGGTGCTGACGGTCGCACGGGCGGCGGCTTGAGCGGTATGTTCAAAGATTCCTCTATTAACCCTTCACGGACAAAGAACCATCCGGGCCAAGCACCGCCGCGAACCCACTGGAGACCCGCAATGCGCACTCGCCTGCCTCTACTCGCCATGCTGTTGTTGCTCGCTACAACGCTCCTACACGCCAACGCGCAAGGGGCGCAGAAGGCGGGCAATCCCAAAGACCCACGCCACTTCGATGCCACAAAGACCGGCGACATCATCGACATCGGCCCCAACTGGCTCTTCCAGACCGGCGACAACCCCGCATTTGCAGCCCAGGACTTTGACGACTCCAAATGGCCGGTCATCACCCGCGACAAGAGTCTTGCCGAACAGGACTATCACCCAAACACCACCCAGTTCTGGTATCGCGCCCACGTCCAGGTCCCGCCAAACTCCGGCCAGCTATTGCTTGGCGTGCGGGCCTTCGACGGCAGCTATGAGGTCTTTGTCAATGGTGCGCGCGTCGGCGGCGAGGGCCGCATGTCGGGCCCAGGCGAGGTCCGCGATCGCCGTGTCATTCTCTTTGGCATCCCAGCGGCCGCTGTGCACTCCGGCAAACTCACCATCTCAATCCACTGCGTCGCGGCGGCAGTGACCGGTAGTTGGACGCTCGGAGCGACCAGAGGCATTGGCGGCATGAATCCCTCAACGCGCATCACCATCGGCGGCCCGGTAGGGATGCAGAATGCGGAATGGTCCGCCTACATAGTATTGATATTCGGCGAATGGATGATCATCGTCCCCGTGGCTCTTGCCGTCATCGTCGCCCTGTCTCTGTACCGTGTGCTTCCCGAACAGAAGGAATACCTGGTGGCTGCCCTCTGCGGCGGCTTCAACCTGATCGGAGAGAGCTTGTCCCTGGTCTGGATACGGCTTCGGACGTCCAATTCGGGGGTCGTCTTTGGCATTGTGACCATTGCGGCCTTTGCCACCTATGCCTTGCAGTACGATGTGGTGCTCCGACTGGTTGGGGTGCGGCCCGGGCGGTGGATCAGGGTGCTGCAGGCGATGTTGATGGGCGCCGCGGTCGTGATCGTGATGAATCTCTCCGGCATTCCGCCGTACGGGGTATATTACGTCCTCAACTACGTGGCACGGCTCGGGCTCAATCTGGCAGTCCCGGTCTATCTCTTTCTGGAGCTGCGCCGGGGCAACCGCGATGCCCCGCTTCTGTTCGCCTTCCAGGTCGTCTCGTCCATCTTATATACGGTTTTCTATACAGGCCCCTTCCTGTATCAGGCACATCTCGTTCATACGCTTTACGTTACTCCATCGCTCAAGTTCGGACGGTTTGCCTTCGATTTCACGGACATTGCTCTCTTGTACTTCTGGGTGACCCTCCTCATCATCATCGTGCTGCGCACCGTTCGCACCACGCGCGAGCGCGCGGAGATCGCGGGCGAGATCGCCGCCGCGCGCAGTGTGCAGCAGGTGCTGATCCCGGACTTCCTGCCGCAGGTCCCCGGCCTCACCGTCGAGAGCGCGTATCTCCCCGCGCAGGAGGTTGGCGGAGACTTCTTCCAGGTGCTCCCAATTCCGGGCGGCAGCAATGCGTTCATCGTCGTCGGCGATGTGAGCGGCAAGGGCCTGAAGGCCGCGATGACGGTATCCTTGATTGTGGGCACGCTGCGCGCCTACGCGGAGTCCTATACCAGCCCGGCGCAGCTGCTGGCCGGCATGAACCGGCGGCTGCATGGCCGCACCGCGGGGTTCGCGACGTGCCTTGCGCTGAAAATCACCGCCGCGGGAGAGGTGACTATCGCCAACGCCGGGCATCCCAACCCTTACCTCGATGGCGTCGAGATTCTGACCGACAGCAATCTTCCGCTGGGGATTACGCTGGATGTCGAGTATGCCGAGACCCGCCTGCATATCGATGCTGGACAGAAATTGACGCTGGTGACCGACGGCGTGGTGGAGGCGACTGCCGCAGCTACGAAGGAACTCTTCGGGTTCGAGCGGACGCAGGCGATCAGCAAACAGGCGGCGAATGCGATTGCCGAGGCTGCACGGGCATTTGGCGTGGGCGCGCCCCAGGCCGACGACATCACCGTGCTGACCGTCGCGCGCGTGTAAGTAGCTCCTTGACTGATTCGGACTTCTTTACGCATCCGCGGACTCGGTATAGTCTTGACAAGTCCCATACAAATCTTCGCAGGAGCCAGACAAGAATGAGCGCAAAGGTCAACATACGCCACGTGGAAGGCGTCACCATCCTCGATGTCACCGGTCGCATCACCCTCGGCGAGGGCGGCGTCACGCTGCGCGACGCCATTCAGGAAGCGCTCAAGACAGGGACCAAGAAGCTGATCGTCGATATGGGCGGAGTCACCTATATGGACAGCTCGGGCATGGGCGAGCTTACCGGCGCCTACGTCTCCGCGAAGAACAAGGGCTGCACTCTCAAGCTGCTCCGCCTCACCAAAAAGATCGACGACATTATGCAGATCACCAAGATCGCCACCCTCTTCGACACCTACACAGACGAGAAGACAGCGCTGGCGTCCTTCAAGAGCTAGATAGGCGTTTTGACCTCAGCATGAAGTCCCTCCAAACCCTACAGCGCATCTGCGTCGACATGGATGAGGTCATGGCCGACGCTGTCGCCGAGCATCTCCTCCGCTACAACCGCGACTACGGCGGCAACATCACCAAGGCCGACCTCCAGGGCAAGTACATCTGGGATGTGCTGCCCGCGCATAGCCACCCGCGCCTGGAAGAGTACCTCCGCTCGGAGGACTTCTTCGACGTCCTCGAAGTCATGCCCGACTCGCAGCGCGTCCTGCGCGCCTTGCAAGCGCGCTACGAGATCTTCATCGCCACCGCCGCCATGGAGGTTCCCACCTCCTTCAACGCCAAGTACCGCTGGCTCGCCCGCCACTTCCCCTTCATCCCCTATACCCACATCGTCTTCTGCGGCGACAAGAGCATCCTCCGCGCCGACTACCTGATCGACGACAACCCCCGCCAGCTCGCGCGCTTCACCGGCACCGGCATCCTCTACGACGCGCCCCACAACGCCGCCGTCACCGGCTACCGCCGCGTCAAGAACTGGCTCGAGATCGAAGCCCTCTTCCTCCACGAACTCAAGTAGCACCTCATCTCAGGAATACAAAGCCGCCTCAAACTCCCGCAGCGCCCCCTCCGACCACGCATGGCTGTCCTTCCGCCACACATCCCCGCGCTCCGCCAGAAAGTTCGGGAAGTCCATCCGGCAGTATCCGCACCGCGCCCCAAAATCGAACAGCGCCTGCGCCGCGCCATCCAGATACAGCACCGCCTTCAGCCCATCGCGCGACCAGTCCACCGTCGCGATCCGCTCCGGCCCTGGCCGCTTCAGCTCCGCATCGCTCGCCGCCAGCGCGCTGACGTTGTAGATCAGCATCGCGTCCAGAATGCTCTCCTCCTGCGTCGTCCGCGAGCGGTCGCACGCATAGAAGTATCCCGCCACGCCCTCATCCTCAAACACCACCGTCCACGGCACCGCCGGCGAATCCGACGAGAGAAACGCCCGCCCGGGACTAAACGTCAACGACTCCATCCCCCAACCCTCCTCGCACCACACTAGCGTCTAACCACTAGACGCTAGCCACTGCCTCTTCGCACGATACACTGCGAGCTACCTCCGCATGACCCTCCCGCGCATCCACATCGGCCGTCCGCAACGCCTCGCTGCGCTCCTCCTGCTCCTCTTCTTCGCCGAATGCCTCTGGGTCACAGGCCATCAGGAACTCACCACCGCCGACTACCGCTTCGCTACCTGCGGCCGCGAGATGTGGGAGCGTCCCTCGCCCCTCGCCGGATACTTCACCACCTGCGGCAACCTCAACGGCGACGGCACCTTCGCCTACCGCGTCGCCGGCCTTCCCCTCACGCTTGAGCGCCTCACCCTCCTCGCCGCCGACCACCTCCGCGCCCCCGCCGACCGCCTCTATCCCGGCGGCTCGCTCAACGGCACCACGTGGGAGTCGCGCCACCAGCTCCTCAGCGTCATCTACCTCATCCACCTCCCATTCATCCTCTTCGCCGTCTGGCTCGGCGGCGGCCTCTGGTGGGTCGCGCGCCGCCTCTTCGGCAACGAGGGCGGCTTCTTCGCGCTCGGCACTCTACTGCTTCTGTCCGGCAGATCGTCCGCCTCGCCGTCACGCCCAACAACGACGTCCTCGCCATGTGGGGACTCTACGGCCTCGTCTACACCGCCATCGGCGTCGCCCACGCCATGCAGGGCCCGCGCCGCAAGTGGCGTCCGCGCATCGCGCTGCTCACCGTCGCGCTCGGCCTCACTGCCGCGGCGCACATCCTCGCCGCCCTCCTCGGCCTCCTCGCCGCGCTTCTCTTCATGCTCTACCTCGCCGAGACTCGTCGCAGCTACGTCATCCAGATCCTCATCATCTCCGCCATCGGCGCGCTCTTCCTCCTCTTCGCCTTCTATGGATTCCATCCCGCCGCCTTCAGCTACGTCTTCACCGGAGGTTCCGCCCGCCTCTGGTTCTCCCTCGCCGGCCCACGCACATTCGCCGCCAGCTCGCTCAACATACCCATCCTCATCGCAATCGCCGTCGCCGCCGTGCTCTACGTCAGCACCCGCCGCAGCCGATACTTCGGCAATACCGCCCCGCTGCTGATGCTCCTCGCCCTCGCGCCGCTCATCACCACGCAGACCGTCACCGCGCCCTGGCTATGGGCGCTGCCGTTCCTCTTCACCTTCCTCGGCGGCGTCTTCGCCGACGCGCTCGAGACCCGCTACCGCAAGCTCTTCCTCATCCTCACCGGCGCGATCCTCGCAGCGCAGGCCATGCAATGCCTCATCGCCCTCCCACTCCTCGCTCGCTGACCGCAAGCTCCGTCGTTGTCCTTGCCTTCACTAACAGCTAGAGCTAATAGCTAATAGCTGCCTCCACGCATCTTGTACTCCACCGGCGGCACTCCCCCCGCAAGATACCGCACAAAATAATCCCACCGCCGCCGCATTACGTATCCGTTCGCCGTGCCATAGTCGTGCCCCGCGTTCGGAATCATCAGCAGATCGAAGTCCTTGTTCGCCTTGATCAGCGCATCCACCACCAGCAGCGTGTTGTTCGGCGGCACATTGTCGTCCATCGTCCCGTGGATCAGCAGCAGATGCCCCTTCAGGTTCTTCGCAAAGCTCTCGTTCGCCTGACTGTCGTAGTTGGTCGTCCCATCCGCATTCTTCTTCAGCAGCCCGATCCACTTCTCCGCCCAGTCGTCCTCATACATGCGGTTGTCGTGGTTGCCGCTCTCGGCCACGCCCACCTTGAAGAAATCCGGCGCGTGAAACATCGCCGCCACCGTCGCCGCGCCGCCGCCCGAGTGCCCATAGATCCCCACTCGCTCCGCATCGATCCACGGATACCGCGCCGCCAGCTGCTTAATCCCCGCCACCTGGTCCGGAATCGTGTTGTCCGCCATGTCGCCATAGAGCGCATCGTGGAACGCCTTCGACCGTCCCGCCGTTCCCATCCCATCAAGGCACACCACCACAAATCCCAGCTCCGCCAGCGACTGCATGTCTCCATGCGCCGCCGCAAAACTGCGCTCGCCACACGACCCCTCTTGCGGCCCTGGATAAACATAATCCACCACCGGATACCTCTTCGCCGCATCGAGGCTCGTCGGCTTGAACAGAAATCCATACAGATCCGTCTTGCCATCGCGCGCCTTCACAGTAATCGGCGTCAACGGCTTCCACCCAATCGCGACGAGCTTTGAAATATCCTCGCGCTCCAGCTCCACCACAATCTTGCCCTCATCGTCGCGCACTACCGCAGTCTGCGGTGTCGCAGGCGTCGACGACCCATCCACAAACCACCGCCCATCCGGCGACATCGTCACCTCGTGGTCCGCCTCCTCCGGCGTCAGCAACTTCATCCCAGTCCCATCGAAGTTCACCCGGTACAGCGCGCGGTAGTATGGGTCCCATCCCTTCTCTTTGCCCACGCCAATGAAGTAAATCACCCGCGCCGCCTCATCCACCTGCAGCACCTCCCTCACATTCCCCTCGCCACGAGTGATCTGCCCCTTCAGCCTGCCCGTCGCAAAGTCGTAGAGATACATCTGCCCCCACCCATCCCGCTCGGAATACCACAACACCTCATTCGACCGCGCCAGATACCGCCAGTTCACCCTTCCCGTCCCGCCTTCGGCGCCGTTCCCACTCTCAAAGTAAGTCGCCGCCGTCTCGCTCATCACCTCGCGCACATCGCCGGTCGCCGCATCCGCCACCCGCAGCCACTCCTGCTTGTGGTCGCGCGAGGTGGAGACAAACGCCAGCTGCTTGCCATCCACGCTCCACTGCACATCGTCCCAGCCATGCCCGCCCACGCAGCTCAGGTCGTCGCACAGGCTCGACCGGTGCTGGTCCGGCGGCATCTTCAGCCTCACCACTTTGCGCTTGTCCACGTCGATGATCACCCGTTCAATCATCGCTACGTTCTCGTCCCCGGCCATCGGATACGCCCACGACTCCAACTCCGGATGCCCCACCGCTGTGCTCACCAGATACATGCGCCCCACCTTGCGCTCATCCAGCTGAAACGTCGCAATCCTCTTCGAATCCGGCGACCACTCCAGAATCGGGTTCGCGCTGTGCGTCCATCCCGCATTGTCCGTAGCATAGCCGTAGTCCGCCGCGCCGTCCGTCGTCAGCTGCGTCTCCCGCCCGCTCGCCACCTCCATCACCCACAAATTGTTTCCACGGATAAACGCCGCCCGCTTCCCATCCGGCGAGAGGTCGTAGGGCTCCGCCGGCATCGTCGCCCGCGCATCGCCCGCATCCTTGCACACCACGTGATCGCCCAGCGCGCAGCGCACCCAAGCGCCGCCGATCGATAGCAGCGCAACCGACCCGTCGCCCGCCTCCAGCCGCAGGTCTTCAATCGGCAGATGCCCCGCGTCCATCGGCGTTGGTAACGCCGCAGCTACCCGACCGGCCTTCGCCGCGGCCACCAATGCCGCTGCAACTTTAGCCTGGTCGAACGCCGGTCCCTTCGTGCCCCGCGCCGGATCGACCAGCACATACGTCACCCCGTCCTGCCCCGCATCGCGATACCAGAACCGCCCATCCCCCATCCACTCAACATGCTCCACGGAGTGGTACACCAGCGGGTCCACGTTGTAGTCCATCAACCTCTCAGCCTGCGCGTAGTCCGCCGCTGTATACACCCGTCCGGCCTGCGCCGCGGCCCCAACCGCCCCGCAGCACAGCGTCAACACCGCCGCACGGGCTCCGAATCGAACCATTCCGCAAGCCTCCACCATTGCGCGGCATCCGCGCACAGTCAGGCCAGTTTAGCAATCGGATCAAGCCGCTGGCGCAGGCGGCACAGCAGCTAGTCCCAGGTTCGCCAGTTCGATCAACTTCCCAATCGTTGCACGATCGCTCTCTTCCGCGATTTGGAAGGTCATTCCCACCTGCTGTCCCTCTACCCGAACTACACGGACCTCAATGCTCAGATAACTGCCTGTCGCAAGGGTGTGCAGACGCCCGGTATCCCACGGATCCAAAGGCCGGTCGAACGTGGCGAGAATTCCGGTATCGCTTACGTTGATGGTGCGCCCCGACGCGATGCCGTCTAGCAAGTACAACACCACAGGCACATTCAGATCGTATCTGGTTGCACGTGGGGTGGAGTCGATCGTTTCGGTGCCCATGCGTCACACCTCTGATTTGCTGGCCGACTGGCAAATGCGAATCAGAAACCGGCTCAATTCAATCACAGATTGGGCTCAAGCGGAGAACCAAAGGGTGGGACACGCTTCGCGTCCAAACTGGCAGTCCGTCCCGCAGTACAGTGCCAACACCGCCGAACGCCTCCCGCATCGCGATGTTCTAGGCTTCAACCATGCGCTGGCAAGTGCCCAGGCAAGTTGAGCTGGGTGTGACAACTGGGTCAGGCCGCCGGAGCGGCGAGATTGTGGTCCGCAAGCTCGATCAGCTTCCGTATCGTCGCGCGATCGCCTTCGCTGCCGATCTCATAGGCCAGAGCAGTCAACTGCCCTTCCACGCGAATAATGTGAACGTCGATGCTGAGATGCCACTCTCCGGCCACAACGCATAGATGACCCTTAAGCCATATCTCAAGGGTCTGATCGAACCTTACGAGCATTCCCGAGTCGCTTACATTGATGGACCGTCCCGACGCCATATGGTCGCGCAGGTAAAGTACCACTGGCACATTAAGCGCAAACCGGAGTGAGCGCGGAATGAAGCTGTTTGCGTCGGAACCCATAGCGGAACACCTCTGATCTGCGGGTCGACCTGCAATGCGAACCAGATACCGTTCCATTCGATCACGGATCACGACCCAGAGTAGGTTTATCCCCGGGGTCTTCGGTGACCGTTCCGTTCCGCACCGGTCCGCTGCATAGCTATTTCGCGATCCCGCACGATCTCTCATGCCTGCTTTCCAACTGGGGGCAGGCGCGCAACAGCGATTCATATAAATCCCTTTGATCGGATCAATGAGCAGCGGTCGATGAGCAATTCCGAACAGATTTTGAGCACTGTGACGTGCAACCATCCAGTCTCCAAGGTGACAAGCGATGCCGGAGCCCACGGACTGCCTTACCTGCCACTATCGTTCCCAAGGGATGTTCTGTAGTCTCGCGCCGGAGACCTTGGCCGACTTCAACAGCCTCGGCACACTGGCAATGCTTCCGGCTGGGGCGACCCTGATTCGCGAAGGCGATCCGTGCAAACGCATTATCGTCCTCTGTACCGGGCTGGCGATGCTCTCGTGCAGCTCGTCCGCGGGTACCACGATGAACATTCGAGTCGCGCACGCAGGCGATGTAATTGGTCTTAGCGCGGCCATCTCGGATGGCTGTTCCGAAGCGACTGCCGTCACCATGGAGGCGACCCTCTTCAAGGTCATCTCCCGCGCTCACTTCATGACATTTCTCAATCATCATGGCGAAGCCAGTCTGCACGCCGCGAAGCTGCTCGCACAGGATTACATGTGCTCCTTCGAGGAGGCGCGAAGGCTGGCCCTTTCCACTACCGTAGCCTCCCGCCTGGCAACTCTCCTGCTCGATTGGGGACGTTCCGCGTCCGGCGGAAAGCGCGACATCTCATTCACCATGACCTTCTCCCACGAAGCGATCGCAGGCTTCACCGGCACGACGCGTGAGAGTATTACGCGCACCTTAGGGGCATTCCAAAGGAAGGAACTGATCCGGATACGCGGAACGTCAGTTCGTATCCTTGCAGAGGCGAAGCTGGCACAGATTGCTTGTTAACATGGAACAGAAGGACCGCAGCCCGGGCCGTCCGGTATGGCCAGGACGCGAGTAGACGGGGCCGCGAGTAGTCTGGACGCCTCTCGGAACGCTACCGCGAGTCAGGCAATCGTCTTCTCTCGTTCATGGGTCGCGGGAGCCGGTTCTGTATCCGGCCGCAATTCCTGAACTGCTAGATCATCCTCCAGCTCGTGCTCGGGCACGAACTTGGAGCCGCTGAAAATGCTGGCAACTTGAGCTCAAATCGGGGAGCGCGTGGACTGAAGCTGCTTATGTCGGAACCCATGGTTGAACACCTCTGATCTGGGGGGCGACTGGAATGCGAATCGAGTACTGGTTCCATTCAATCGCGCATTGGCGCCGCACGGAGGTCTAACCCTGGTTTGGGTGTGCGGCCCACCCCGGACCTCTGCATGGCGAATCGCGGTCGTATCTATCAACAAACACACACTCAGATTATTTGGAGCACCGAGCGGGAATTGAACCCGCGAATACTGGTTTTGCAGACCAGCGCGTTAGCCACTTCGCCATCGGTGCCCTTCGCCGCCGCGCGCCCTCAAACATCGAACGCGCACGGCGGTAGCATGCAACACAAGACTACCGTGGCTGCGCCGTCGTCCGTAGATACGGCTTCACCGTCTTATACCCCGGGAAGATCTTGTCCGCCTCTTCGTTCGAGACCGCCCCGGTGATAATCACGTCCTCGCCCTGCTTCCAGTTCGCCGGCGTCGCCACCTTATGCTTCGCCGTCAGCTGCATCGAGTCCAGCACACGGATGATCTCGTCGAAGTTCCGCCCCGTCGTCATCGGATACGAGACCGTCAGCTTGATCTTCTTGTCCGGTCCGATCACAAATACGGTGCGCACCGGAGCATTGTTGGCCGGCGTGCGTCCCTCGCAGCTGTCGCCATCCTCCGCCGCAAGCATGTCGTATAGCTTAGCGACCTTCAGCTCCGGGTCGCCGATGATCGGGTAGTTCACCTTCGCCCCGCCTACCTCTTCGATGTCCGCCGACCATTTCGCATGGCTCGACACCGGGTCTACGCTCAGGCCGATCACCTTCGCACCGCGCTTGGCAAACTGCCCTTCCAGGTTCGCTACCGCGCCCAGCTCCGTCGTGCAGACCGGGGTAAAGTCCTTCGGGTGCGAGAACAGCACAGCCCAGTTGTCGCCAATCCACTCATGGAAGTGGATCGGCCCCTGGGTCGTTTCCGCCGTAAAGTCGGGAGCTACATCGTTAATCCGCAGAGACATTTTCTTTCTTCCTCATCTTTCGTTAGTTTCAAAATCTATTTGCGCGCAAACTAAAACCCACCCGGCTCATCGGCTTTGGGTGGGTTTCGCGGAATTCGAATCTCAAGGGTAGCTTGTTACGATTCGTCTAGGCGCGCGCCCACATCCCCCGACAACAGCAGCAGGACATCGGAATGGGCATCGCGTTCGAGTTCATCGTCATGGCTCTCATCTCTTGCACCGCAGCCAAGCTCGCCGGCATCTGAAGTACTCCGGCCCATGCGGTCTACCTCAAAACCATACGTCCGAGGAGTCTCGATGTCAACCGCCTCAGCCACCCGCACCTTCGACTACGCCCAGGTCGATGTCTTCGCCGAGCGTCCTCTGGAAGGCAACGCCCTCGCGATTGTCAACGACGCCCGCGGCCTCACTACCGCTGAGATGCAGGCCATCGCCCGCGAGACCAACCTCAGCGAGA
This sequence comes from uncultured Acidobacteriaceae bacterium, assembly GCA_963808025.1. Classification (GTDB taxonomy): domain Bacteria; phylum Acidobacteriota; class Terriglobia; order Terriglobales; family Acidobacteriaceae; genus Edaphobacter. The sequence continues at coordinate 523,026 of CAWEEI010000004.1, forward strand.
CCACCTTCATCCTGCCCCGCGATCCGGAGATTGAAGCAGCCCGCGGCGTCCACGTCCGCATCTTTACCGTGCGCGAAGAGCTCGAGTTCGCCGGCCACCCCACCCTCGGCACCGCAAGCTGGCTCTACCTCAATCACCCCCCCCTCCGCGGCGCGCCCAAGATCACCCTCGACCTCCGCGTCGGCCCCATCCCCGTCACCTTCGCCGCCGAACAAACCGGCCCCGGCGTCTTCGCCACTATGCGCCAGAGCGATCCCATCTTCGGCAGCATCCACGATCCCGCCGCAATCGCGGCCGCACTCGGTCTCTCCGTCGATGACCTCGATCTCGTCCTTCCCATCCAGACCGTCTCCACCGGCATTGCCTTTCTGCATCGTCCCTCTGCATTCGCTCGAAGTTGCCGCGCGCCTTGCCATTCCGCAGCCAGTCGCGCAGCCTTATCTGGCGCGAACCGACGCAAAATTCTTCCACTGCATCACGCGCGCATCAGCCAGTTCCGGCGCGGACTGGCATGCGCGCATGCAGTTCTATAACGGCGAAGATCCTGCCACCGGCTCCGCATCCGGATGCACCATCGCCTATCTCGTCCGACATTCACTCGCCGCCAGCGACCAGCCCATCGTCCTCGAACAGGGCATCGAGATGCTTCGCCCCAGCCGCATTTACGTCCAGGCGACTTACTCCGAAGGCAGTGCCAAAAATGTACGCGTTGCGGGCCGCACCATTCCCATTGCAAGTGGACGCATTTTCCTGCCGTGATTCACCCGATTTCAACAGAAACCCGACGCAAATGCCCAACAGTCACGCGCTCTTTGAAGATTCGGTGAATGCGCAAGGCCTATTTTTTCTCGTTTTCGCCATCCATTCTCCGGTTGCCAAGACAGGCAACCACTCGTACTGTTGGGGAGCGCTGAAGGAGAAGAGAACCTACTCCTACAGCAAATCGCAAAGCTCTACGTAACAAAATCAAGATTAGTTACAAATACCAACGGGTCGCAACACGCACCATCCTTTGTCAGTTTCAAGCACTACTTGTGTCACTGAAAACTTGAGTTGAGAGAAGCCACTGCCTCGCAGTCGCGGCTCCCGGCGCATCGCTCTCCGCTGCAAACTGTCGAACCGGGCTCTGGATCTCCAGCGCATTCTCTGTAGACCCCGATTCCCCCGATTCGCTCTCGTTCCCCGCAGCCCTGACCCTTGCATCTCCGGCGAACCCGCGTGGCAACCTGTGCCGCCAGTGGCCCTCTCGAACCCGCGGTTCGTCGTCCGGGCATACGCTCGTCCGTCGGCCGGGGCGCTGTCTCCTCACGGAGCAGATAGGAGAGCTTGGCCTATTCCGGCCTATGCTCGAGGGCCAGGCCCTCTCTCCTCTCCTCCATCCGGGAAGCCGCCCCAAACCCGCCGGAGCGGAGCTCTCCGGCCCGGACCGCGGGCATACATAACGCCGCCCTCTGCGCGTTGGCCAACCAGCTGGCGCGCACCAGAGGCCCATCCGCCATGCTGTGCCGCAAACGGTCGCAGCCGGCAGAACTGAGATTCCATGCGTCCGAAAAAAACCATCCTCTGCGTTGACGACAACGAACAGATCCTCTCTGTCCGGGCCTTCCTCCTCGAAACCCGCGGCGGCTACAAAGTCTCCGCCGTCACCAATCCCAAGGAAGCCCTCGAGATCATCGCCAACGCCCTCCCCGGCACCCTCGATCTCCTGCTATGCGACCTCCTGATGCCCTCCATGGACGGCAACGAACTCGTTCGCCGCGCCAAGGAGCTCAACCCCAACCTGCCCGCCATGATCGTCTCCGGCACCGTAACCAGCTTCGAACGCGCCAGCCGCGCCGACGCCTTCCTCCCCAAAGGCGCCTGCTCCCCGGTCGAACTTCTCGAACGCATCCGCATCCTGGTCGCCCGCAAGCGCGGCCCCCGCAAGCACACCCTCTCGGCCCCACCCGCCGCCAACCTCACTCACCAGGTCGCCGCCGCCTCATAGCTGGGTGCCCCATGTCAGACAGTCCCATCGTCTGACGTGGGAATCTTCTTGATCAGTTGTGAATCAATCGCGGCAGGAGTTTCCCTAGCCCTTCAACGCCGCGCGCGCCGCCTCCAGCACCCGCTCCACCTCCAGCGCTCCATGCGCCGCGCTCACAAACGCCGCTTCATACTGGCTCGGCGGCAGCCACACTCCAGCCTCCAGCATCCGCCTGTGGAAACGCGCGAAGGCCTCCGTGTCGCTGCTCGCCGCCGACGCAAAATCCGTCACCAGCCTGTCCCGTAAAGAACCAGGTAAACATCGAACCCACGCGGTTCGTCGTCATCGCCACGCCCGCCTCGCGCGCCAGCTCGCCCACGCCCTCCGCAATCTCCCGCGTCACGCGCTCCAATTGCGCATACACCTCGCCCTCATGCTCGATCAGATAGCCGATCGTCGCCACGCCCGCCGCCATCGCCAGCGGATTCCCGCTCAGCGTTCCCGCCTGATACACCGGCCCCAGCGGCGCCAGCATATCCATCACCTCCGCTCGCCCGCCAAACGCCCCGCACGGCAGCCCGCCGCCCAGAATCTTCCCCAGCGTCGTCAGGTCCGGCGTGATCCCATATACTCTGCTGCGCCCCGCCCAGCGACAGCCGGAACCCCGTCATCACCTCATCCAAATCAGCAGCGCCCCATGCTCCGTGCACAGCCGCCGCAGCCCCGCGAGATACCCAGTCGTCCGGCGGAATCGTCCCCGCATTGCCCACCACCGGCTCCACAATCACGCACGCAATCTCGCCCGGATACGCGCGCAAACGCCGCCTCCACCGCGGCCAGATCGTTATACGGCAGCGCCAGCGTATGCATCGCCGTCTCCTCCGGAACGCCCGCCGACCCGGGAATCCCCAGCGTCGCCACCCCGACCCCGCCTTCACCAGCAGCGCATCCGCATGGCCGTGGTAGCAGCCCTCGAACTTGATCACAAACTTCCGCCCGGTAAACCCGCGCGCCAGCCGGATCGCCGACATGCACGCCTCCGTCCCCGAGCTCACAAACCGCATCTTCTCCACCGACGGAAAGCACGCCCGCACCAGCTCCGCCAGATTCGCCCTCGCCCGCAGTGCGACGCCCCAAAGCTCGCCCCGCGCCCTGCCGCCTCGCGGATCGCCTCCACCACCGGCGGAAACGCATGCCCCAGAATCATCGGCCCCCACGAGCCGAACAGGTCGACATACCCATTCCCGTCCGCGTCGAACAGATACGCGCCCTCCGCCCGCACCACAAACGGCGGATGCCCGCCCACCGCGCGAAACGCCCGCACCGGCGAGTTCACCCCACCCGGAAAATACCCCTCCGCCCGCCGCTCCAGCTCCAGCGACTCCACAAACGGCTTGAACCCCCCACCCGCATCACTCATCCCCCAAGTATAGGAGGGAGCCGGACTACCGTCTTTCCTTCCTCATAATCTTCCTCAAACCCGGCTGGTAGACTGTGTATTCGCCGCGTCTGATCCGAGCCGAGGCGGTCCACAAGCGTCATCGCACCTCCACAACCCGGGCCCCGCGACTGGCCCCGCGCAGAATCGCCAGAGAGAATCGAGTGTCTGAACCCTCCCCCAATCCCGCTGCCGCGCCGCTCTCGGACCACCCCGCACCCCACGCCGCGGAGCCTCAATCGTCCGCAACAAAACCGCCGCCCGCCAAAGCCCCCATCACCTACGCCGACGCAGGCGTCGACATCACCTCCGGCGACCGCGCCAAGCAGCGCATCAAGATGCTCGCGCGCAAGACCTTCAACAAGCATGTGCTCTCCGAGATCGGCGGCTTCGGCGGGCTGTTCGCGCTCGACCTGGAGAAATTCCCCCAGCCCGTGCTGGTCTCCTCCGCCGACGGCGTCGGCACCAAGCTCAAGGTCGCCTTCGAACTCGGCATCCACCACACCGTCGGCGCCGACCTCGTCAACCACTGCGTCAACGACATCGCCGTGCAGGGCGCCACGCCGCTCTTCTTCCTCGACTACCTCGCCACCGGCAAGCTGCGCGAGCAGGACTCTGCCACCGTCGAGACCGTCGTCCGCGGCCTCTCCGAAGCCTGCCGCGCCAACGGCTGCGCCCTCATCGGCGGCGAGACCGCGCAGATGCCCGGCTTCTACGCCGACGGCGAGTACGACCTCGCCGGCACCATCGTCGGCTGCGTCAACCGCCCCGACATCATCACCGGCGAAAACATCGAGATCGGCGACGTCCTCATCGGCCTGCCCTCCAACGGCCTGCACACCAACGGCTACTCGCTCGCCCGCAAGCTGCTCTTCGAGGTCGCCCGCTACGGCCCCGACCAGTACGTCAACGAGCTCAAGGACAAGACCGGCGCAGCCCTCATGCGCACCCACCGCAGCTACCTCGGCGTCATCAAGAAGCTCACCGCGCCCAGGCGACCTCGTCCGCGGCATGGCCCACATCACCGGCGGCGGCATTACGGAGAACCTGCCCCGCATCCTGCCCCGCGGCACCGGCGCCATCGTCGACCTCGCCAGCTGGACCGTCCCGCCCCTCTTCGAGCACCTGCAGCAGCTCGGCAACGTCGCCCAGGACGAGATGCTGCGCACCTTCAACATGGGCATCGGCCTGATCGTCGGTCGTGCCCGCCGAGCAGGTCAAGAAGGCCAAAGCCATCCTCAACCGCGCCAACGAGCGCCACTGCATCATCGGCCGCATCGCCCGCGGCGACCGCAGGGTCACCTACAACTAGCGGCCTGCATTTTCCGTTGTTACAGGGGTATGTCCATGGCTGTACCTCAGAAGATTCCGTGGATTTCGATAGTCGCGGCCTTCGTGCTTTTTGCTATGTTCGCTATCACTGGGAACGATCGCTACGCGATTGGAGTCCCCGCGGCGGTCACACTAGGCATGCTCGCTGAATACCGCAGGGGCAACCAATCGTTCGGGAGCCGCTCAACCATCGGATATGCGATTGACGCGTACATCATGGTCGCTGTGGCTCTCGGGCTGTTGGCCCTGGGCGCTAATCTCGTCCTTAGCCCAAGTACGAGTCATCCGCGCTGGACGTTCGTGCTTGGAATATCACTTATCCCACTGGGTATCGCCCTCGTGAGCTACGCGTTCCATTACTTCAAGACAGGGCGACGCAGATTGGGTAGTAATCGGGACGGGCAGCCCTAGAGTTGCGCCAGCTGCACCGTCATTCGTTGTCGTTGCACTCGAACGGACAACCGCGTCACCGCCCTACCGCCCCATCCCCCGGTCCATCGCCTGATTCGCCAGCCGGTCCGCGTCCTTATTCTTATGCCGCAGCGCGTGGACGATCTCGAACCCCTCCAGCTGCGCAATCTTCTTCTTCGCCTGCTCGAACAGCGGCCGCAGTCCCGGGCTCTTCACCTGATACTTGCCCTGAATCTGCTTGACCATCAGCTCCGAGTCCGACACCACCCGCAGCCGCCGGTGCCCATGCTTCAGCGCAAACTCCAGTACCGCCAACAGCCCCGAGTACTCCGCCAAATTATTCGTCTGCACCCCTAAAAACTCGGACAACTCCGCCAGCACCGTCCCATCCGCCCCCGTCACCACCGCCCCAAACCCCGCCGGCCCCGGATTCCCCCGCGCCCCCCCATCGCAATGCGCCGTCACCAACCCCCCGGAACCCGTAGTCGCACCAGCCCCACCCGTATCCGTGGCAGGGAAGAGGCTCGCCGATTCAGTCTTCAAGGGCATCCGATGAGTTTATAGCCAATCGGCAACCGCCCACCCGCTCACCTTTCCCACCCCCTCCCCGTCTACTCATCAAGATAAGATTTCCTGACTCCGGAGTCGGAAACCATGAATGCAGATGCTTTGGGACTGGAACCCGGCGCGGACCTCGCCCCGTCGTTCTCTCAACTAGCCCCGTCTCTCGCCGCCCTCGTAGGCCGTAGTCGGGCCGCGTCCACACCCACCCCCCGTCCTAACCTGCGCCCCGTCCTTCGCACCGCCCTGGCAAGCACAAGTCCGCTGGCAGGGCTAAAATCTTCCCCAGCGATGGCGAACGCAGCAGCGCAACCCGGCACGAACAACGAGAGGCGCGGCGGCAAGCTCACGCCCGCGCAGATCGAGGCCCGCGCCCAGCAGCGCGCCGAGGACGACGACCTCATCCGCGAGGCCCAGCGCGGCGACCGCGCCGCCTTCGACTCGCTCGTCCGCCGCTACGACCAGTCCGTGCTCCGCCTCGCGCTGCACATGCTCGGCAACGAGCAGGACGCCCAGGACGTCCACCAGGAGGCATTCCTCAAGGCGTATCGCCACCTCGGCAACTTCCGCTTCGAGTGCTCGTTCTACACATGGCTCTACCGCATCGTTACGAACCTCTGCCTCGACCAGCTTCGCCGCCGCAAGAGCCGCCGCGAGGACCCCTCCACCATCGTCGACTCCAAGGGCGACGAGATGGACCTGCTCTCGAACCTCTCCGACGACCGCTCCATGGCCAACCCAGCGCGCGAGCTCGATCGCAAGCGCATGGGCCAGTGCATCAATTCCGCGCTGGATAAGCTCACCCCGCGCGAACGCGTCGTCTTTGAACTGAAGCACTATCAGGGCTTGAAACTTCGCACCATTGGAGAGATGCTTAGCACCACCGAGGAGACCGCAAAGAACACCCTCTTCCGCGCAACCCGCAAGCTGCGCGCCAACCTCGCCGAACTGCGAGAGAGCAAGGCATGACCGCAACCGAGAACGCAGCACGGACAACGTAGAACGAAAAACGGGCACGCAACATAGACCCGAAGCAATGCAAGAAATTCTTTTGAGGCTGTGAGGTAAGGAACATGAAGTGCGAATCGCTACAGCAGGATATCGTCCTCGCCACCTATGGCGAGCTGCCCGACGAGAGGATCGCCACGCTGGAGCAGCATCTGGCCGACTGCGAGGCCTGCAATCGCGAGCTGAAGGCGCTGCTCGCCCTGCACGAGGCCCTCGCCTATCAACCCATCGCCGATCCCTCTCCCAATCTCGTCGCGCAGTCGCGCATGATGCTCGACGAAGAGCTCGACACCATCCCGCCGCACGGACTGCTCACCCGCCTGCGCAGCGACTTCTATAGCTGGCTCGGCCACATGCAGAGCGCTCCCGCCCTCGCCACTCTCCTGGTCGGCGTCGGCTTCCTCGCCGGCGACTTCACCTACCGCTATCAGGTCGCGCACCAGGTCAAGCCGCCCTCGCCTGTGCTCCTCACCAACTCCACCAACTCCGCCATCGCCAACATCACCGGCATCGTGCAGACCCCCAACACAGAGGTCGTCCAGGTTAGCTACAACCGCGTCGTCCCGGAGACCATGCAGGGCTCGCTCGACGACCCGCAGATTCGCCAGCTTCTGCTGCTCGGCACCAAGGCCGAGGCCACCGGCTCCGTGCGCACCGACTCCGTGGCGCTGCTCGCCAACGAGTGCCGCATCGGACACCAGTGCGCCGAGGGCCCCGAGGGCAGCGGCATCCGCGATGGTCTGCTCGTCAGCCTTCGCTACGATAAGAATCCCAGCGTCCGTCTCGCCGCGCTCAACGGGCTACAGCCCTACGTCGCTGAAGACCAGCGCGTCCGCGACGGGGTCCTCGAAGCCCTGATGCACGACCCCAGCGCCAACGTGCGCACCCGCGCCATCAGCCTGCTCCAGCCAGTCGAGTCCGACTCCAGCGTCCGCCAGGTCATGCGCACCGTTTCCACCACGGACGAAAACCCATATATCCGCACCGTCAGCACCAACGCGCTCGCGGGCAGCGCGGACATCCAATAGGCGACCGATGGCGAACCCACAGACAACCATCGCAGCAATCAAGAACCGCACTCGGGTATGGCCTCGCATTGGCCGCAGCGTTCGCAGTGGGCACGCCCGTGTCCAAGGCGCTCGGCCCCGCCGACCCCGCATTCGAAGCCGGCAGCACCAGCGGCATCCTCTTCGCCGTCGGCGCAGCCTCCCACGCCGCGCAGGGCTACCTTGGCGTCGATATCCGCGACGTCACCGGCGACCAGCTCGCCGTACTCAAGCTCAAGCAGCCTCACGGCGCCGAGATCATCCAGGTCGACCACGACGCGCCCGCCGGCAAGGCAGGCCTCCGCGAAAACGACGTGGTCCTGCCGCCTCAACGGCCAGCCTATCGCCGGCCAAGACCAGGTCCGCCGCATGTTGCGCGAGTCCCCTCCCGGCAAAACCGTCGTCCTCGTCATCAGCCGCGACGGTCAGGAGATGACCATCACCGCCCAGATGGCCAACCGCGAAGAGGTGGAGCGTCAGGCCTGGGAGCAGCACTTCATCGTCCCCGAACCAACGGAACAGCCCGCCTCCTCCGACGACACAATCGGCAACACCCCTGCCTCCGGCCCACCCTCGCCTTTGATTCGCGGCAACAGCTTCATCGGAACCATTCTCATGAGCGCCCCCTCCTACACCGGCGCAATCCTGGAGAAGATGAGCCCACAGCTCGCCGGATACTTCGGCGCGCCCAGCAGCACCGGTCTGCTCGTCCGCAGCGTCGAGGCCAACTCCCCAGCAGCCCTCGCAGGCATGCTCGCCGGAGACGTGGTCGTCCGCGCCGACACCCGCACCGTCGCCTCCACCAGCGATTGGGCCAAAGCCGTCAAGCAGAGCCACGGACAACCTGTCACCATCACCGTCCTGCGCGACAAGAAAGAGCAGACCCTCACCCTCACGCCCGACGCGAAAAAGCGCTCCAGCCTGGAACTGCCCCAAGACATCCCATCCCTCCTCCTGGACAGCCAGCTGCTGATTACTTACCCCTAAGCTTATAAGCAGGATGGCCGGGGCAGGGTCCGCCGGCTGCCCGCGATTCTCCTGCGCCGGCGGCAAGCGGGAGAAATCGCGAAAATCCCGCGCCCCCGCCAGCCATTCTTCAGTTCAGTTAAGGTCCGCCAGAGGAATCATCCCTCCAGCGGCGGTTACTCCACGGATAGATGCGCCACTCCCACCACGGGTTTGCATCCTGAGTCCCCGTCCCGGACATTTCCCCAACCCACCTCCTCGGCTGGGATAATCGAACCAGCTCTGGCGGTTCCCGGCCCTTCGTTCCTTCGTGCCTGTGTGCGCCACGCGCCCATCCACCGCACGAGCCGGACGCCCGGTAAACCCCCAATGAAACCACTCAGGCTGGTCTCCACCCCAACCCGCAACCGGCGCCTCAACGAGATCCTCGGCCTCGTCGTCCTCGTCTCCGCCGCGCTGCTCCTCCTCGCCCTCGCCACCTACACCCCCACCGACCCCTCCGCCGACACCGTCGGCGGATTCGCCGCCCGGCTGCCGCGCCCCGCGCACAACTGGACCGGCCTCGCCGGCGCATGGCTCGCCGACGCCATCCTCCAGACCATCGGCATCGCCGCCTTCTTCCTGCCCATCGTCCTCGGCCGCGTCGGCCTCTGCTGGATGCGCCAGCGCGCCGCCGGCTCCGCCAAGGCGCGCCTCCTCGGCCTCGCTCTCTGGATCGTCTTCGCCCCCGCCGCCATCGGCCTGCTTCCGCACACCTTCTTCTGGCGTCACGCCCTGCCCATCGAAGGCGTCACCGGCCGCCTGCTCGCCGACGCCATGGTCCACTACCTCAATCTGCCCGGCGCCTCCATCGTCCTCGCCCTCATGGTCGCGATGTCGCTCTACCTCGCCACCACCTTCACCTTCCACACCGCCAGCGAGTGGGCCGAGACCCACCTCTCCCTCGTCCGCCGCATCACCGACAAGCTCAGCGGCTGGCGCGCCCGCCGCGCCCTCGCCCGCGAGGCCAAACGCGTCCTCACGCGAGGAGCCCGACCCGCTCAACTCGCCCGGCCCCATCTTCACCAGCACGCGCGAACAGACGCCTCGAACAGGCGGCCCTCGAGCTCGAACGCGAGCGCCTCATCAAGTCCTCCGAATCCACGACCCTCCTCGGCGGCCTCTTCGGCTGGCTTGGCCGCCGCGCCGCAAGCAGCATCCCGCCGACGCGCCCGAATCATCCCTGGAGACCACGCCGCAGTCCCGCCGCCTCCATGTGGCAGTCCATGCCCCGCACCGTCGTCGACGCGCCGCCTGCAACTCCGCTCTCCACCGCCGCCGCTGCCGCCGCGCCCTTCGCCGAAGCCCTCGCCGCCGCCGCATCCCCGCTGCCGCGCTGCCCGGCGAAACCGCCCGCCTTGACCTGCCCGATCTCCCGAACTCCCTCCCGCCCGCGCGCCCCGCACCACTTGCAAGCCGCCGCGCCCCTGCGTCCCATCGCCGTTCGCCACTCCCGCGCCCCGCGACCTCACGCCCCAGCACGCAGCCCATCTCCTTCGGCCGCCGCGCCGACGCCGACATCAAGCCCGTCACCATCACGCCAAAGTCCATCCGCGGTTACAAATTGCCGCCCTCCTCGCTCCTCTACCGCTCCGACGAGCCCACCATCGTCCGCGAAGAGGCCCTGCGCGAAGAGGCCCGCACCCTCGTCACCAAGTGCGCCGAGTTCGGCGTCGACGGCCAGGTCACCCAGATCAACCCCGGCCCCGTCGTCACCACCTTCGAGTTCCGCCCCGACGCCGGCGTCAAATACTCCCGCGTCACCGGCCTCGCCGACGACCTCTGCCTCGCCATGGCCGCCGAGTCCATCCTCATCGAGCGCATGCCCGGCAAATCCACCGTCGGCATCCAGGTCCCCAACCACGAACGCGAGACCATCTGGCTGCGCGACGTCGTCGAGTGCGAGTCCTTCGCGCAAACCAAGTCCAAGCTCGCCATCGCCCTCGGCAAAGACATCAACGGCCGCATCGTCACCGCCGACCTCGCCGCCATGCCCCACGTCCTCATCGCCGGCTCCACCGGCTCCGGCAAATCCGTCGCCATCAACGCCATGATCATGAGCGTCCTCTTCAAGTCCACGCCCGAACAGGTGCGCATGATCCTCGTCGATCCCAAGCGCGTCGAGCTCGGCATGTACGAGGGCATCCCGCACCTCTTCACGCCCATCATCACCGAGGCCAAACTCGCCGCCAACGCCCTGCGCAACGCCGTCCGCGAGATGGAGCGCCGCCTCAAGCTCCTCGCCGCAAACCACGTCCGCAATATCGACCAGTTCAACAAGCTCTTCGACAACGGCTGCCGAGTACCTCTTCGACGACGCCGACCAGGAGCCGCTGCCCTACATCATCATCATCATCGACGAGCTCGCCGACCTGATGATGCTCGACCGCGCCAACGTCGAGGAATCCATCACCCGCCTCGCCCAGATGGCCCGCGCCGTCGGCATCCATCTGGTGCTGGCAACGCAGCGCCCATCGGTCGACGTCATCACCGGCCTCATCAAGGCCAACGTCCCCACCCGCATGTGCTTCCGCCTCGCCACCAAGGTCGACTCGCGCACCATCATCGACTAGCAACGGCGCCGAAAGCCTGCTCGGCAAGGGCGACATGCTCTACCTTCCCCCCGGCACCAGCCGCGTGCAGCGCGTGCACGCGCCATTTGTAACCGAAAAAGAAATCTCCGCCGTCATCGACTTCTGGAAGGCCCAGGGCGAGGCCGAATACGTCCACGGCTTCCTCGAAGGCCCCAAGGACGACGCCGCGCAAAGACGACCTCGACGGCGAAACCAGCCAGGAAGACGACGACCTCTTCGACGACGCCGTCCGCCTCGTCTTCGAGTTCGGCAAGGCCAGCACCAGTCTGCTACAGCGAAGGTTACGTATCGGCTACGGCCGCGCCGCCCACCTCATCGACATGATGGAGCGCGACGGCCTCGTCGGCCCCGCCGACGGCTCCAAGCCCCGCGAAATCCTCAAAGCCCCCACCTACTACAAAGAAGTCGACGCCGCCCTCCGCTAACGCCCCACATTCCGCGCCGACTTCAGCGCCACCACCCCCAGCGCCGACACCACACAAATCAGCACCACCCACAACACCTCCGGATGCCGCTCGGTGAAGGGAAGCGTCACCACCGCCGGCGCGTACTCCGGATTCATCCGCTCCACCCCAAGCTCCGCCGCCACCGGCTTGCGCGCCGCCACAAACAGCCGCTCATAGTCATACACCGGCGCCACCAGCTCCGCATCGCCGTAATACAGCGCCAGCCCCGCACTCGCCGCCGCAGCGTCGAAACAAATTCGCCGCTGCCGCATCTCCAGCCGCACCGCCGCAATCGGCAGCGGCTGGTCGTCGCCATTCTCGATCACTACCTCCACCTTCGCCGCCCGCTGCAGATTCGCCCCCAGGATCGCCGGCACGCCCAGCCGCTCCGTGCGAATCTCCCGCCCCGCCTCATCCGTATGCACCCGCAAGATATCGCCCGTCACCACCTCCGGCTCCGCCGCGCGCCCCCCGTCCGGCGAATCGCCCGCCGCATCGTCGTCCGTACCCTTCGCCGCAGCCTCCGCCGTCGCACTCACCTTCACATCCCGGCTGAAGTTCCCGCTAAACCCCGGCGCCAGCACAAACGAAACCCGCTCCACCGGCACCCGCGCCGGAACCATAAAGCTCGCCTTGCTCTCCCGCCCCGCCGTCGCAATCGCACGTCGTCTCCGCCACCGTCGTATAGATCGTCTGCGCCTCGCGGCTCGGCGGAACCTCCGCGCCCTGCACCATCGCCGGCACAAACCGCCGCAGCCGCCTCGCGCCCGGCGCAGCCGCCACATTCAGCTCCACATGCAGATAACGAAAATTCGACTCCGCCAGCGGCAGCGTCGTGTCCCGCGAGAGCCGCTGCGCCGTCAGATCGAACAGCGTGAACTCCCCCAGCCGCGTCGCCCCTGCCAACCCATCCAACTTATCCATCCCGGAGACCGTCGCCGTCGCAATAAAGTCCTGCACCGCCGGATCGACATGGATCGCCACATCCGTATACGCTCGCTGTGGCATCTCCAGATCGAACACAATCGCCCCGCCCGCGCCCTCCCCGAGATTCAACACCTTCGCCGCCTCGGTCTCCTCCGTCACCCCCTCGCTCATCGTCACCGCATACGGCACCTCCTGCGCAGTTCCCTCGCTCCCATCGCCCGCCGTTGCTCCCTGAGAAAAGATCCTCACATCCGTCAACGCCGGCGCCGCATGAGGAAACACCGCCGCATCCAGTGCCGCGCAAGCCTGCCCCGCCCCCGCCGCCACCGATATCGCCCGCTCATACTTCATATGCTCTGGCCGAGCCACCGGCGGCTCATCCCCCGCGCCCGTCTGCCATAACAAAAATCCCAACAGCAGCGCAGTCCTCATCGCGCCGCCCCGCGCCCCGGTCTCCGGCGATCGACCTCATCCACCATGGCCACTACTCTAGAGCATCTTCCCACTCCGAGACACCACCAGCGCACCCCGCCTCTCCAGCGGCAAGCCCGCAACTGGCACTTCCCCGCATGGCTTGATACTCTTCTCCAACGATGGCGCGCCCTCCCAAGCCGGTCCGCGTCCTGGTCGTCGACGACGACCCATTAGTCCGCGAACTGCTCGCCATCACGCTCGAAGCCGAGGGCTATGCCGTCGCCTGCGCAGACTCCGGCGACTCCGCACTCGCCCTCCTCGGCCAGCCCGGCCCGCCTCCGCAGGTCGTCCTCGCCGATATCCAGATGCCCGGCACCACCGGCGCACAGCTCGCCCGCAAACTCCGCCGGTCTTGCGCCCCACAGGCCCTCCTCCTCGCCATGAGTGGCAGCGATCCACGCGCCGAGGCAATCTCGCTCTACGATGGCTTCCTGCTCAAGCCCTTCACCGCACGGCAATTCGCCGCCGCCCTCGCGTCCGTCAAGCCAGACCCACACAACCCCGCATCCGCCGCCGCGAAAGCGAAGCCCCGCACGCGCCCTTCGCCCATCCCAGGCAGCCTCACCTCCATCGTTGCCTCCGCCCCGCACCCCGCATCCAACAATGGCATGGCCCGCGCCGCCGCCATACTGAACGAGAAAATATATGAGCAGCTCGCAAGCTCCATGCCCGCCTCCCAGCTGCGCGAAATGTATGCCATGTGCCTCAACGACGCACGCCAACGCATCGCCAATATGCGCGCTTTCGCCAGCGCTGGAGACCGCGCCCGCATCTCCCGCGAGGCCCACTCCATCAAAGGCAGCGCCGGCATGTTGGGCGCAAACGAGCTCTACACCCTGGCCGCGCAGCTGGAGACCGCCCCCGCCGGTCCCTCCCAAACCGAGCCATCCACAGAGGTTAACTCTTTAGATAAGTTGGCCGCCGCCTGCGACCGGCTTGAGCGTATCCTTGCGTCACGCGCCTGAGCGGATTTTTCCCGATTTGGGCTGTGCGAGGTAAGCATGCCTGTTAAAGAAGCAACCCCTCACCAAACCGCCAAGAAATCCTCCCCTGCCGCCCCCGCCCTGGCCAACATCCGCATCGTCGTCGCCGACGACCACCCCGTCGTCCGCTTCGGCGTCACCAACATGCTGCAGAACGAGCCCGGCTTCGAAGTCGTCGGCGAGGCCGAAGACGGCGACGACGCCATCACCCAGACCCTCGAACTCGAGCCCGACATCCTTCTGCTCGACCTCGCCATGCCGCGCCTCCCCGGCCTCGAAGCCATGCGCGCCATCATGACCAAGTCCCCGCGCGTCAAGATCGTCATGCTCACCAGCACCATCTCCACCCAGCAGATCATTGAGGCCCTACAGATCGGCGCGCGCGGCATCGTCCTCAAGGACTCCGTCGCCGGCGACCTCTCCCAGGCCCTGCGCGCCGTCCTCAGCGGCGACTACTGGATCGGCGGCGAGCGCGTCGCAAACCTGCTGAAGGCGCTGCACGAGCTCCAGGCCCAGGCCGCCGCCATCCCCGAGCGCAAGACCTACGGCCTCACCCCGCGCGAGCTCGAAGTCGTCAGCTGCATCGTCGAGGGCTGCAGCAACCGCGACATCGCCAAGCAGTTCACCATCTCCGAAGAGACCGTCAAGCGCCACCTCTCCAACGTCTTCGACAAGACCGGCGTCTCCACCCGCCTCGAACTCGCCCTCTTCTCCATCGCCCACAAACTCGTCGAAGTCTAGGTTCCGCCACATATTCGGGAAGAAGATTATCCCCTTGACACAAGGTAGCTGCTTTGCTATTCTGTCTTTGCTGGATCACGATTTAGCTCCTCCACCTTTGCTTTCAAGTGTTTGACGATCTTAGGGTGGAAGACATGACGGATTGCTTCTTCGGTTGTCATGTCCTTCGGATGCTTCTTCGATTTCTTCGGAGACTGAGCCATGAAAGCACCTACCCTCTGCCAAGTCCTACGTGAATTCGGAAACGACGATAGCTGCCGTGAGTACCTTGAGGCGTTGCGCTGGCCGGATCGGGTGACTTGCCCCCGGTGCGACTCGCCCAAGATGTCCCGCGTGTACGACCGCAAAGTGTTCGACTGTGACTCATGCCGCTATCAGTTCTCCGTTCTGGCCGGGACGGTGCTCCAAGATACCAAGCTCCCGTTGCCAACGTGGTTTGCTACCACCTACCTTATGTGCGAATCCCGCAAGGGCATCAGTGCTAACCAAGTGAGCCGCATGATCGGCGGGAGCTACAAGACTGCATGGTACCTCTGCCATCGTATCCGGGCCGCGATGAAGGAAGCGCAGACGCAACCGCTGGGCGGCACGCTTGAGATTGACGAGACCTACGTAGGCGGCAAACAGCACGGCAAGGGAAGCCGGGGCCGGTCGCTCAAGAGCAAGGAAGTAGTCATCGGCATCAAGCAGCGGGGCGGGGAGCTTCGTTTTTTCCATGCGTCCGATGTGAAATCCGGCACGCTGGCGAAGTACATCAAAGAGAATGTCAGCGAAGATGTGGACGTGATTATGACGGACGATTTCGGGGCCTACCCGCCCGCGCTGGCGAAGGCTGGTGTGCTGGCCGAGCACCGGGCCATCAAACACAGTTCGGGCGTCTACGTTGACGGCGATCTCACCACGAACGGTATCGAGTCCGCATTCTCTTTGCTCAAGCGCGGGATTGTGGGATCGTGGCATAAGATATCTGCGAAGCATCTCTCTGCCTACCTCGACGAAATGACCTTCCGATTCAACAATCGGACTAATCCTTATTTGTTCCGCGACACGATGCAAAAGCTAATTCAGGCTCCGGTACTGGAGTATAAGAACCTCATCTCCGAAGCAGCAGCATGATTCTCTACTTACCGCGCTTTATATCTTCGATCTTTCGACGCGCATCCTTATGGGAAATCCGCGCCATAACTCCGAAGAAAAGGGTGCTGATGCTCGACACAATCGTGGCCGAAATGAAGCCTGCGGCCATAATCGGGGTTGCCATCGGAACCGTAACGAGGGTAACACCTAGTGTGATTACGGCTCCGGCGCTCAACCCAAAAAATGCCAGATGAACCGAGTTGCTTAGTGACGCCACCATGTCGAGTTCACCTGTGGTCACACTATGCACAGTGACCTCCCGTTTTGCGTAGGTGAAAGTGACGGGGTTGTATGGTTGACCAGATTCCAAACGAGGCGTTTCAATGATCGGTGGTTGGCCCATATCAGATACCCCTTCCGGGTGCAGGAACGCCCAACTTCTCCCCGAGTCCTGGTAGCTGATGGATGTTGTATAAATGCACCAATCCACATTCCTTGCAGTAGAGCACCACGCAAGGAATGGTCGCGTCGGGGGGAATAATGGTGGACGGCTCGCCTGTTAGATTTAGCAAGTGAAATTTGTCCACTAGAACCCACGAATCGCCCGCTCCGCACGAGGAACATGCGCGCATTTTCGCGCGCAGCGCGACGGTTATTGCCTTCCTCTGCTCGTATGTAAGGATCATCCGCGCATTTCATCATTTTTCCCTCCCTTGCGTCAAGGGGATAATCTTCTTCGGGAATACCGCGCACAAACTCGGGTGCCCCATTCATCGCATCGCGATGAGTGGGACGTAGTCTGCTCGGACTCGCCATCTCCTCACGTGCCTCATCCCTCTACCGCCGTCATTCTGCGCGACGCGCAGAATCTCCGTATTTGCACTCATGTCGGCACAAACGTCCAACCGTCTTGCTTAAGGGCACGGCTTCAGAGCCTGTCCTGAGCGCAGTCGAAGGATGCCGTACACGTCCTACGCGCGAAATCGGCTTCAGCCGCTGAGGGCAAGCTCTCCACTCGCTCACTGTCTGGGCGCAGCGCGCTCAACGCTCGGGCGTCTCTCTCCCCGGAAGAATCCGTGATGTGACGTCCAGCTTGTGGTAGCTCTGATAAGTCGCACGGTACGACCACACGATCGTATGGAAAGTTCCGGAGCCGCTCGTGTCACGCGACGTGATTGTGGAGGGCATCCAAAAGCTCTCGCCGCCCAGCACGACCGGAGCATAGTCGACAGTAAGAACCCGCTCGCCGACGACCCGCGAGGTAAATATGTCCCCGCGGATGATGACGTGACGTGGAGTGGTGAGTTCCAGGTGGGTGATCTGCATCGATGCAGGATCGACGAAGATGCGGCCCTTGCTGTTCTCCTGCAGAAGACAGCCGGCGGTGTTCTCGGGAGTGAGGACCGTGGCGAAGCGGACAATGTAAGGGTCGGATGGTCGTTTGCTATCGATCCGCTGCAGCGTGTAATTCATGCATGCCGCCTGGTTGGGTGAGACGACCGCGAGCGCGCCCTCAAACACTCCGCTCAGCAGGGTAGGACCGTCCATCTTCTGCGAAGTCGCTGGCTTGCCGTCGACGCTCTTGATCTCGCGTGACTCAACCAGGGCCGTCGTATGGTCTGCGCTCGAAGTGCGCTTCAGGCGGAAGACCGAGTCAGTGACGGTGTTATCGCTCGGCAGGCCAGGTTCCACCTGCGAGACGACATGCTCATCGCAAAAAAAGTTCGGCACACCGGCGTCGTAGTGGTTCAGATTCGCTTCCAGTCGCTCAAGAACCTCCTCCAGCGTCGGTGTCTTCGCCCGCTGCGCCCACAGCGCGGACGACAACCCCAGAAAAGCAAACACCGAAATTGCCGTGAACGATCTTCTGAAGTCCATGGCCAATAGACCCTCTTGCTGTCCCCCAATCATATGCAATCAATGTGTCGGGTGCCCCACATCTCGCTTCTGAGATGTGGGCCTCGCGCCACCAATGCTCCACCGTCTTGCTTAAGGGCACGGCTTCAGCCGTGCCGTACGAGTCCTACGCGCGAGCCGGCTTTAGCCGCTGAGGGCGAGCTCTCCGCCCACTTTCGCCTCTTCATTACAATCAACCCATGGGCTCTCCCACCCCCGCAACAACCCACGACCTCCTCGTCATCGGCGCCGGCCCCACCGGCATGGCCTGCGCCATCGAGGCCCAGCGCGCCGGCCTCTCCGCCCTGCTCGTCGACAAGGGCTGCCTCTGCAACTCCCTCTTCCACTACCCCGCCCACATGACCTTCTTCACCACCCCCGAGCTGCTCGAGATCGGCGACATGCCCTTCTCCAGCCCCAACCAGAAGCCCACCCGCAGCGAAGCCCTCGAATACTACCGCAAGGTCGCCGAACACTACGCCCTCAACGTCCGCCAGTACGAGACCGTCGAGCGGCGTCACCGGCGCGGACGGCGCCTTCACCGTCCACACGCAAGACCAATTCGGCCGCCCGATCCCCCACCACGCCCGCAAACTCGTCATCGCCACCGGCTACTACGACCTGCCCAACTACCTCGACATCCCCGGCGAAGACCTCCCCAAGGTCAAGCACTACTACCACGAGCCCCACCCCTACTTCGGCCTCGACGTCCTCGTCATCGGCGGCAAGAACTCCGCCGCCATCGCCGCGCTCGACCTCTGGCGTCACGGCGCGCGCGTCACCCTCGTCCATCGCGGCGCCGAGATGCATCGCCACGTCAAATACTGGATCCTCCCCGACATCAACAACCGCATCAAGAACGGCGAGATCGCCGCCTACTTTTCATCGACCGTCACCAACATCGCCGAAGACACCGTCACCCTCGCCACGCCCCCGGCACCGTCACCCTGCCCAACCACTTCGTCTTCGCCCTCACCGGCTACCACCCCGACTTCGGCTTCATCGAGCGCCTCGGCGTCACCCTCGACGACGCGAACGACCGCTGCCCTGTCTGCGACCCCGCAACGCTTGAGTCCAACGTCCCCGGCATCTACCTCGCCGGCGTCATCGTCGCCGGCGAACGCACCAACGAGATATTCATCGAGAACGGCCGCTTCCACGGCAAGCAAATCGCCGAAGACCTGAAACGCAAATTGATACTCGCCAATAAACGCTGAGCAAACGCCGTCATCCTGAACGAAGTGAAGGACCCCTGTATTTCGTCCTTCCTCCTTCGCCCTCTCTACTTCGCCGCCTGCGTCGAAAACGCAAACACCGTCTCCGACCGCATCGTCTGCCCCCGGCTTCAGCTCCGTGCTCGGGAAACTCCGGCTGGTTCGGCGAGTCCGGATAGTGCTGCGTCTCCAGGCAGAACCCCGAGTTCCGCACGTAAGCCACGCCCGACTTGCCCATGTCCGCGCCGTTCAGGCTGTTGCCCGCGTAGAACTGCACGCCCGGCTCGGTCGTTGACACCGTCAGCACCCGCCCGGTCTTCGGGTCGTAGACCTTCGCCGCCTCCTTCATCTACCCATTCTTCCCCGCAGGACCCAGTTGTGGTCGTAGCCGCCGCCAATCTTCAGCTGCTCGTTCGCCTGCGTCGATCCGCTCGCCGATCACCGTCGGCTTGCGGAAGTCGAACGGCGTCCCCGCCACCGGCTTCGCCCCGCCCACCGGGATCAGCCCCGCATCCACCGGCGTATACTCGTCCGCGTTGATCTGCATCACCTCATCCAGAATCGTCCCCGACCCCTCGCCCGACTAGGTTGAAGTACGCATGGTTGGTCAGGTTCACCACCGTGTCCTTGTCCGTTGTCGCCTCATAGTTGATGTGCACCGCGCCGCCCACCAGCGTGTAGCGCACATGCACCGTCAGCGTCCCGGGAAAGCCCATGTCCCCGTCCTTCGACACCAGCGTCATCTCCACGCCGCTCGGAATGATCGCTTGCCCGTCCACATCCGGTCGTCAAACCCATCCGGCCCGCCATGCAGCGCATTGCCGTTGTTGTTCACCGGGATCTGGTAGTCGTGCCCATCGAGCGTAAACTTGCCCCCGCGAATACGGTTGCCGTACCGTCCCACAATCGCGCCAAAGTAGGTCTTGCTGCTCCCTCCGCCACATATCCATCCACCGACTCGTATCCCAGCACCACATCGCCAACCTGCCGTCGCGGTCCTTCGTCTTCAGCGAGACGATGCGCGCGCCATAGTTCGTAATGTCCACAATCGAGCTCGCGTTCTTCATCGTGTAGATGTCTGCCGGCTTGCCGTCCGGCAGCCTGCCCAAAGCTCGTTTCGTCACCGTCACCGCCGCTACTCGCCTCCTGCACTCCCACGCCGTACCTGCACTCATCATGGTCAGCAGCATAACTCCCGCAATCGCATCGTCATCAATCCCCCGAATCGTCCCAGCGCCATCTCATCCACGCTGGACAAATCCATCGCCAAATATACGTGATCGCCGCCCGCTCGCGCCAAACCCTCCCACCGCCGCCAGCCAGCTTTGAATCTGCTAGCATGATCGCCCATGATCGCAAGACTCGTAGCTATCGTTGCAGCCATCGCCGCCGTCTATATTGGCTTCCGCCTCTATAGCTTCTCGGGCGGTCATGACTGTCAGATCTGCGCACCAATTTTGCCCTCTTCGCCGTGGCCGTCGCCGTCTGCGTCGTCGCGCTCAAGGTGGCTCGCAAGAGGGCCCGACCGGCTCGGCCCAAATAGAACGCGACCCGCCCACACATCCGGCGTAATATGGTGCGGCTGACACTTTCCCTCAAGGACATTCGCACCATGACCTGGCCCACCGTACTCCCGTCCCTCCTCCTCGCCCTCGCCCTCGCGCTCGCCGCCGCAACCGCCCACGCCGCGCCTCCTCCGCCAGACCACTGGGTCGGCACCTGGGCCACTGCGCCCTTTGGCCCCAACACGGCCCACCCACGACCCTCCCCGGCACCGCGCCCGCCGCCCACGACCCTGCCCCGGCACCGCACCCCCGCCCACCATGACCCCTGTCGCGCCGCCCCGCCCGCAGCTACCGTCCGCACCCCTCATGCGTCCGGGCCGCCCGCCCGCCGATCGTCTACGGCGCCGCCGACACCACCCTGCGCGAGATCGTCCACATCTCCCTCGGCGGCCCCACGGTCCGCGTCGTCTTCACCAATGAGTTCGGCACCGACCCCGCTCACCATCGGCGCGGCCCACGTCGCGCGTCAGCACAGGGCGGCAGCGCCATCAACCTCGCCAACGCCGCCGGCCTCACCTTCGGCGGCCGCATCCATGGTCGTCATCCCGCCCGGCGCGCTCGTCGTCAGCGATCCCGTCGCCCTCAAGGTCGCGCCGCAGACCGACCTCGCCATCAGCCTCTTCCTGCCCGCGCAACCCATCCCCGCCGTCTCCGCCCACGGCAGCGCCGACCAGACCAGCTACACCGCACCCGGCAACGTCGTTGGCGCCGATACCCTCGACACCCCAACCGAGATATTCTCCTGGCCCTTCGTCAAAGCCGTCGACGTCAAGGTCTCCGCGGACAGCGCCGCCGTGGTCGCCCTCGGCGACAGCATCACCGACGGCGCCTTCGCCACCAACAACGCCAACGCCCGCTGGCCCGACGAGCTCGCCCGCCGCCTGCTCGCCAACAAACCCACCGCCAACCTCTCCGTCCTCAACCTCGGCATCGGCGGCAACCGCGTCCTGCACGACGTCACCGGCCCCAGCGCCCTCGCCCGCTTCGACCGCGACGTGCTCGCCCAGGCCGGCGTCAAGTACCTCATCATCCTCGAATCCATCAACGACATCGGCCACGCCACCGACCCGGTCCGCCCCAACGGCATCGTCACCGCCGACGACCTCATCGCCGGCCTCACCCAGCTCGCCGAGCGCGCCCATATGCACGGCATCAAGGTCTTCGGCGCCACCCTCACCCCCGACGGAAAATCCAAATACGATCAGCCCGGCGAAGAGCCCATGCGCCAGGCCATCAACCACTGGATCCGCACCACCTCAGAGCTCGACGGCTTCGTCGACTTCGACAAAGCCACCCTCGATCCCGCCGCCCCCACCCAGTTTCTCCCCGCCTTTGACCACGGCGACCACCTCCACCCCAACGACGCCGGCTACAAAGCCATGGGCGACGCCATCGACCTCAAACTCTTCACCAAATAGTTCTCGATCATCCGTTCTCAGTCTCCCGCACTCGCGAGTCGCCTCCATCGCGATGGCGTAAGACTGCCCGCCAGTGCATTACACTGGATGAAGCGCAAATTTCGCGCGTAGGAGATGAGTTTGGCACAGCGCACATTCAGCATCATCAAGCCGGACGCGGTCCGTGCAGGGCACACAGCGGCGATTCTGGCGGCGATTGAGAAGGGCGGGTTCAAGATCGTCGCGATCAAGCGCATGTCGATCTCCAAGGCGCAGGCAGAAGGGTTCTATTACGTCCACGCCGCGCGGCCGTTCTTCGGCGAACTGACCGAGTTCATGAGTTCAGGGCCGATCTTCCCCATGGTACTGGAGAAGGAGAACGCGATCGCCGACCTGCGCAAGCTGATGGGCGCGACCGACCCCGCGAAGGCCGACGAAGGCACGATCCGCAAGAAATTCGGTGGGTCACTGGGAGAGAACGCCATCCACGGTTCAGACGCGGAAGAGACGGCAGCCTTCGAAATCGGCTACTTCTTCGCCGGCATCGAACTGAAATAGGTTGCCGGAGTTCTATCGCTACCTTCATGGTGCCCCACCCTCCTCTTTAAGCCGTCATTCTGACTCGCCCCATGAATCGTCATTCTGACTCGCCCCATGAATCGTCATTCTGGCTCGCAGAGTCAGAATCTCCGTATTGTTTTTCGTGCCACGCACGCACCTCGCCCGCGTCCAATACGAGTGCGATGAAAAAACTCTCCTGGATATGGTTCCTCGGCTTCTTCGCGTGGCTTGCCGACGCCGTCGTACAGCTCCTTCTCCACGCTCGCGCCCACGCAGAACTCGCGCTCATGGTCGCCCTCGTCTTCCTCGCCGCCGGACTGTTCTACCGCGACCAGCCCAGGTGATGCCCACCCCGCATAAGTATAGACTGAGGTATATACTGTCATCAGGAGGAAATCCCGATGCGCAAGACACACGTCGCCAAGCTCTTCAAGAACGGAGCAAGCCAGGCCGTCCGCCTGCCCGCCGAGTTCCGCTTTGACGGCGAACAGGTCTACATCTCCCGAGATGAGAAGACGAAGAATGTGATTCTCTCAACTCAACCGGGATCGCAGGTCTGGGGCGAGTTCTTCGACTTTGTCCGCGGCATCGATGTCCCCGAAGACTGGATGAAGGACCGTCCGATGAATCGCATCTCGAAAGACGGCAAACCGCTCTTCCGTGAGGAAGACTGATGCGATACATGCTGGACACAGACACTGCCAGCTACATCATCAAAGGTGGCTACGGAGTGGTTGAGCAGCACCTTCGCGAGACGTCGCCCTCAGACGTCTGCATCTCCGCAATGACCCGCGCGGAATTGCTCTACGGCCTGAAAACACTGTCGCCGCGCCATCGCCTGCACCAGGCTGTTCATAAATTTCTGCGAGTTACGGCAATGCTGACCTGGGACGCAGAGGCCGCCGACTTCCACGCCGACATTAAGTTCCAACTCAAGTCGGCCGGAACTCCAATTGGCGATATGGACATGCTCATCGCAGCCCACGCCATCGCCGCCGACGCTGTCCTCGTCACCAACAACAACCGCCACTTCAAGCGAATCAAACTCCCCCTGATGATGGCCAACTGGATGCACTAGCCCAACCGCAACGCACGCTCACGCCTTCCCCACCAACCCCGCCATCGCCTCCCCAATCTCCGCCGGCGACTTCACCACATGGATCCCCGCCGCCGCCATCGCCTTCATCTTCTCCGCAGCCGTACCTTCCCCGCCAGAGATGATCGCCCCCGCATGGCCCATCCTGCGCCCCGGCGGAGCCGTCTGCCCCGCAATAAATCCCACCACCGGCTTCCGCACATTCTCCTTGATGAACAGCGCCGCCTTCTCCTCCGCCGACCCACCAATCTCCCCGATCATGATGATCGCCTCCGTCTCCGGATCGTCGTTCAGCAGCCGCAGCGCATCGATATGCGTCGTCCCGATGATCGGGTCGCCCCCAATCCCAATCGCCGTCGACTGTCCAATCCCCCGCGTCGTCAACTGGTACACCGCCTCATACGTCAGCGTCCCCGACTTCGACACGATACCCACCGAACCCTCCTTATGGATCCGCCCCGGCATGATCCCCACCTTCGCCTTCCCCGGCGAGATCACCCCCGGACAGTTCGGCCCAATCAGCCGGCTCTTCGAACGCCGCACAATCTCCCACACCTTCACCATGTCCAGCGTCGGAATCCCCTCCGTAATGCAGATGACCAGAGGCACCTCGGCCGCAGCCGCCTCCAGAATCCCATCCGCGGCAAACGGCGGCGGCACAAAGATCACGCTCACATTCGCGCCCGTCTCCTTCACCGCCTCCTCGACGGTGTTGAAGACGTGGAAGCCCTCATGCACCGTCCCGCCCTTGCCCGGCGTCACCCCGCCCACCACGTTCGTCCCATACGCCGCACAGCCCTTCGCATGGAACGTCCCCTCCCGCGCCCGTAATCCCCTGCACAATCAGCCGCGTATTCTTATCAACGAGTACAGACATTACTTGCCGCCTTTCGCTGCGGCGACAGCCATATCCGCCGCTTCCTTCATCGTGCTGCCCACCTGAAACTTCAACCCTGACTCCGCGAGTATCTTCCTGCCTTCCTCGACGTTCGTGCCCTCTAGCCGAAGAATGATGGGCAGTTGAACATTGAGCTTCTTCGCTGCCGCCACAACCGCAGTCGCCAGCACATCCACTCGCAGAATCCCGCCAAAGATATTGATGAAGATCGCCTTCACATTCGGATCGCTCAGCAAAATCCCAAACGCATTCTCAATCTGCTCCTGGTTCGCCCCGCCGCCCACATCCAGAAAGTTCGCCGCGCTCCCGCCCGCGTACTGGATGATGTCCATCGTCGCCATCGCCAGCCCCGCGCCGTTCACCATGCACGCAATGTTGCCGTCCAGCTTGATGTAGTTCAGCGCAAACTTCGACGCCTCCACCTCCAGCGGGTCTTCCTCCGCCAGGTCGCGCAGCTCCTTCAGGTCCTTGTGCCGGAACATCGCGTTGTCGTCGAAGTTGATCTTGCAGTCCAGCGCCATCAGCCCGCCGTCCTTCGTCGTGATGAACGGGTTGATCTCCATCAGCGTCGAGTCCGTCTCCACAAACGCCTTGTACAGCCCCGTCATGAACGCCACCGCCGCATTGATCTGCGTCGGACTTCAGCCCCAGCTTGAACGCCAGCTTGCGCGCCTGGTACGGCTGAAACCCCGCCGCCGGCTCGATGTACTCCTTGTAGATCGCTCCGGCGTCGCGTGCGCGACCTCTTCAATCTCCATCCCGCCCGACTGCGACGCCATAAACACCACCTTCGCGCTCGCCCGGTCCAGCACCAGCCCCAGATACAGCTCGCGCTCAATCGCCGACCCCGCCTCGATCAGCAGCCGCTGCACCTTCTGCCCCGCCGGCCCGGTCTGGTGCGTCACCAGCTGCATCCCCAGGATCGCCTTCGCCGCCTTGTCCGCATCCTCGAGCGTCTTCACCACCTTCACGCCGCCGCCCTTGCCGCGCCCGCCCGCGTGGATCTGCGCCTTCACCACCACCGCCACGTTGCCCTTGCCGAACAGCGCCTTCGCCGCCTTGTCCGCCTCTTCGAGCGTGGTCGCCATCTCGCCGTCCGGCACCGGCACGCCATACTTCCGCAGAATGTCTTTCGCCTGATACTCGTGGATCTTCATGAATGTCGTCTCGGGTTGGGGAGGAGGTTGGCCGGAAGGAATAAGGCCGCGCCCTTCATACTAGCGGACGCCCGTTAACCCCCGCAATCAAACCCACCCACCCGCGCGTTTACCGCCCAAATCAAGGCTCATTCACCGCAGCCGTTGCGGAACTCCGAACCTCAATCCTCGAACCTTCCCACCTTTGGTAGCCTTGCCTAATGCCACACCCCTCCGACCTGCGCCCGTTGCTCCGGCAGATCATCGAGCACCGCGCCCTTCTATCCCGCGAGCAGGCCACTCAGCTCCTCAACCTCATCCTCGCCGGCCACGCCTCCGAAATAGAACTCGCCGCGCTGCTCGGCGCAATCGCCGCCCGCGGCGAAACCGCCGCCGAACTCGCCGGCTTCGTCGACGCCATGCGCGCCGCCGCCACGCCCATTCCACTCACGCCCGCCGAACGGCGGCAGCTTAATCGACACCTGCGGCACCGGCGCCGACGCTAGCGGCACCTTCAACATCTCCACCGCCGCCGCCCTCGTCGCCGCCGCCGCAGGGGCAACCGTCGCCAAGCACGGCAACCGCGCCGTCACCTCCGCAGTGCGGCTCAGCCGACGTCCTCGAAGCCCTCGGCATCCCCGTCACGCTCTCGCCCGCCGAGGCCGCCGCCGCCCTGCGCACCCACCGCTTCGCCTTCCTCCACGCGCCCACCCTGCACCCCGCCATGAAGGCCGTCATGCCCGTCCGCCGCGCCCTCGGCATCCGCACCGTCTTCAACGTCCTCGGCCCGCTCACCAACCCCGCCGGAGCCCGCGCCCAGGTCATGGGCGTCTACGCATCGCACCTCGTCCCCATCGTCGCCGAAGCCATGCTCCTCCTCGGCGTCCGCCACGCCTTCGTCGTCCACGGAATTGACTCGACAACAAACGCAGGCCTGGACGAGCTCTCCATCTCCGGCCCCACCCACATCGCCGAAGTCCACAACGGCGCGATCCACTACACCCGCATCACCCCCGCCGAGCTCGGCCTCAACCCTGCGCCCATCGAAACCCTCCGCGGCGGCGACGCCGCCACCAACGCCGCGATCCTCCGCGCGATCTTCGCCGGCGCACCCGGCCCACGCCGCGACGTCGTTCTGCTCAACGCCGCTGCCGTCCTCATCACCGCCGACCTCCTTCCCAAATCAGCCTCGGAGACCATCCACACCCGCCTCCGCGCCGCCCTCACTCTGGCCGCCGAAACCATCGACACCGGCGCCGTCACCACCCTAGTCTCACAGCTAGCAGCTAACAGCGAATAGCTGCACTCACGCGTACAATCCCCAGCAGCCAGAATCAGCTCAGGAGCAACGCACAATGTCCGCCTACCCGCAAGCCCCGCCGCCCACCTACCTCGATCCCTCCATGGTCACCACCGCGCTCGAGCTCCCCGGCTACCGCATCGTCCGCAACCTCGGCGTCGTGCGCGGCATCGTCGTCCGCTCGCGCAACGTCTTCGCCACCCTCGGCGCAGGCCTGCAGACCATCCTCGGCGGCAACATCACCCTCTTCACCCAGCTCTGCGAAAAGACCCGCCAGGACGCCTTCGTCATGATGATGGAGCACGCCGCCCAGCACGGCGCCAACGCCGTCATCATGGCCCGCTACGACGCCAACGAACTCATGCAGGGCGTCACCGAAGTCCTCGCCTACGGCACCGCCGTCATCGTCGAAAAGATCTAGCCTTAGCTCGCCGCAGCCAGCGCCATCTCCGGCACCCACCCATACGCCCTGTACACCCGGTCGAACACCGCATCCCACCCACACCCCAGCGCATACGCTCGCGCCGCCCGCCGCATCTCGCTCAGCCGCACCCTGTCCCGCGCCAGCTCCGCAATCGCTCCTGCAAACCCCGCTTCCGCCCGCACAAACCCCGTCACGCCATCGCGCACAATAAACTTCGGCCCGCCATCCGGAGTCACCACCGCCGGCACTCCGCTCGCCAGCGCCTCCAGCACCACATTCCCAAACGTGTCCGTATGCGACGGAAACACCAGCACATCCATGTCCGCATACCCCGCCGCCAGCGCCTCGCCGCGCAGCACCCCGGCAAAGTGCGCCGCGCGCAGCTCGCGCCGCAGCATCTCTTCCTCATCCCCATGCCCGATGATGTTGAACCGCACCCCGCACACTCCCATCGCCGCCAGCTCGCGCTCCACCCGCACCAGCAGCGCCACATTCTTCTCAATCGAGAGCCGCCCCACATACCCCAGCACCAACCCTTCATCATTCAACCCGCGCCGTCGCCGGGCTGGCGTAAATAACTGCGTATCCACACCGCGCTGCATCAGGTGGCACGGCTTGCCCGTCCTCTGCTCCAGCATCGCGCACAGCTCTTCATTCGGCGCAAACAACACCCCCGCCAGATGGTAGAACCGCACAATCGCCGCCAGCGCTGCGTCCTCCACCCCGCGCTCCAGTCTCGCGCTCCCGCATCGCGCGGCAACATCCGCGTCAGCCAACCCAGCCGCCGCGCCGAATACTCATGCAGATTCGTATGCCAGCT
The DNA here is from genome assembly GCA_963808025.1 of uncultured Acidobacteriaceae bacterium. GTDB lineage: Bacteria > Acidobacteriota > Terriglobia > Terriglobales > Acidobacteriaceae > Edaphobacter. Next base: position 551,342 of record CAWEEI010000004.1, read on the forward strand.
TGCCGCCAGCCGCACCCCATGCTTCCACGCAAAGTACGCGCCAAAGATGCCCAGCTCGCTCGGCCCCGTGATGTGGATCACATCCGGTCGAAAATCCTTAAGCCGCCGCTCAATCTCCGCTCCGTGCCGCCAGAACAGCGGATCGAACTGCAGGTCCTTCTCCATGCGCACTGCCATCGGACTGCGTCGCAGCTCCAGCGTCCGCAGCTCTCCCACCCGTGCCGCAACCCGCCGCGCCGCACGCACGTCCCCACTCGCCCGCACGCACAGGAACGGCAACCCATGCCGCTCCGCATACGCCTCAAAGTTCCGGCTGGTGTGCGCAACTCCATTCACCTCATGGAACGAGTCCGGAAAGTAAGCAATCCGCGGAGCCCTCATTCCCCCACCCTCCGCCGCACACGAGCCAACCGGACAACCCTTAACGGAGAACGGACAAACGTTCTGCGCCGTCCATTGCCGTGCGCATCGCCCCCGCATCGTTCCACGCCAGCCGCAGCCCGCTCGAAACCGGCGCCGCCCCCAGCATCCGCACGCCCGCCAGAATCGCCGCCAGGTAAGCCGGCGCCTGCCCGCTCATCCAAAGCTCCGCCAGCGGCCGCGAAACCCCCTCCGCATCCGGATGGTAGACCCGCTCGTCCCAGCGCCGCGACCCCTCAGGAAACTCCGGATAATTCCGGATCGCATCCAGCGTCGAGTTCAGAATCCGGTGCTTCCACGGCTCCTTATACTGCGGCATAAACAGCACATGGCTCTCCCGCTCCCGCCGCACCTCATGCACAAACTCGGTAAAGCTCTCCGCCCGCGTCAGGTTCACATTGGCGTTCGGCTCAATTCCGTGCCGGTCGCCTCCGCTGATCAGCACCTGGTTCCATTGCGCGGCCAGCGTCGCCACCTCGCGGTTCTCGTCCCAGTGCCGCAGCCCGTTCAGCTCCACCGCGTGGCAGTACTGCCCATTCACCGCCAGAAAATCATTCACCAGAAACCGGTGCTTCTCCGCTCCAATCCGGTAGAGGTCCCACAGCGGATGGTTGAAGACGATCAGCACGCCCGGAAGCTCATCCAGCTCCGCCAGCATCTCCGTCAGCAGCTTCGCCGGCCGCTCCCACGCCGGCATCGCCGTAAACGCCTCCATCCGCTGCATCCACTCCGCGCCGGTCGCGCTGGGCAGGTTGTGGATGCCAAGATGAAACGCCGTCTGCGTCCCCGCCGGCCCAACGGCACCGTCCACTCCACCGACACCGGAATCTGCCGCGCTGCAGCCAACGACCGCAGCAGCATCGGCGCCGTGATGTCGTCGTGGTCCGTAATCGACACCATCGCCTGCATCTGCAGCTTCTCTTCAATCTGCCCCCGCTCCAGGTCGAACGCCAGCCGCGGCGTCAGCGGCGGCGTCCAGTAGCTGCGCGCGTAGTCCGGCCGAATCCCCGACGTCTTCACGCAGCGCGCCTCGCACCAGCGCATCAGAGGCTGCAGCACACCCCAGTCCGTCGAGAGCTCCGCAATAAAATCCAGCGTCTCCTTCGACTGGTTGGTATGGCTGTGCAGCGACACCCCCGCCTTAAAGCCCTCCGCCGCATGCGGTTCGCGCCACAGGTAGGAAACGGTCTGGCTCATAATCATGCCTCCGGCTCGTTTTGTGCAATCTCCTGCACATTTAGTCTTCCGGAGCCATGTGAACAAGGGATGACTGCACCAAGAATTGTGCGCCAACCAGAATCAAACTGAACATTGCCGCCCGAATGACCCACCGCCCGCCCAGCCCGGGTGCCCCATCCATCGCAGCCCTACCGCGATGGGTGGGACGTAAGACGTTCACGCCACGCTTCTAACTCACTACCAGCTCACAACCGCCTCACCGCGTCTTCGCAATATCCGGCCCCAGCAGCTCCTGCGCGCTCGGTGCCGGCTCCTGCGGAACACCCTCACCCGGCCACATCTGCTCCTTCTCATACGACGACACCTGCTGGTTCTCCGTCAGCCCAGCCTTCAGCAGGTCGAACGCCTCCTCCGGCGTGTCCGCAAACTGGAACAGCTCGCAGGTCCTTCATCGCAATCGCGCCCTTCTCCGCCAGCACATCCAGATTGATCACGCTCTTCCAGTAGCTCGACCCATAGATCACCACCGTGATCTTCTTCGCCAGCTTCTGCGTCTGCGCCAGCGTCAGCAGCTCGAACATCTCATCCAGCGTCCCAAAGCCGCCGGGAAACACCACCAGCGCCTTCGCCAGGTACGCGAACCAGTACTTGCGCATAAAGAAGTAGTGGAACTCGAAGTTCAGCTCCGGCGTGATGTACGGGTTCGGCATCTGCTCGAACGGCAGCTTGATGTTCAGCCCGATCGTCTTCGCGCCCGCCTCATACGCGCCGCGGTTGGCCGCCTCCATGATCCCCGGCCCGCCGCCCGAGGTAATCACGTACCGGTGCCGCCGCCCCGGCAGCGTCATCGCCCACTTCGAGACCATCCCCGCCAGCGTGCGCGCGTCCTCGTAGTAGCGCGCCATCTCCACCGCTGCCTCGGCCAGCCGCAGCTTCTGGTCGGACGCCTCGCCGCGCTCGACCTCCTCCGGCGTCGCCGGCTGCTCGTCCGCCGGCGCGGGCTTCGCCGAGCCGGTATTCTCCAGCAGCTCCAGCTCCTGGCTCGCCACATCCAGCGCCCGAAACCGCGCCGACCCGAAGAACACCACCGTGTCCTGGATGCGCTCGCGCCGGAACCGCGCCATCGGCTCCTGGTACTCCGCCATGATGCGCAGCATGCGCCCATCAGGCGAGTTCAGAAACTCCTGGTTCTCATACGCCAGCGGCGCGATCTCAAGCGGGTCCGGGACTTCTTCGTGGCCATCTGTAGTCATTCTCCAACGCTGCAACCTCTGCAAACGACCTCTACCTACGATGGTCGCGGTAGTGTACCGCCTCCGAGACCCCAATCCATATATCCAGCAGCCCCAGCCCGGAGATCAGTCCCCGCACCGCGCCGTTATGCAGCACCGCCGCCAGCGCCGGGTGCGACTGGATGAACAGGTTGTGGTCCCACACCCGCGTCCACCACGGCAGGATCATCACCAGCACGCCCAGGTACACGCAGAACAGCACCAGCACAAACAGCGACAGCCGCTGCAGCCAGATCGGCGCACCGCCGCTTCGCCATCTCAGGCTCCATCTCCGCCAGTAGGCGACAGGGACGCTGGCGCCTCCGAAGTTCCGAAGAAACATGTCGAGTCGAACGCCATCAGGCTCCCAGTCTTTGACAGTAGCAGAGCCAGTTGCCGGTTTCTACTCTCGACTGCGCAGCCCTATGGACGGTCCGCACCGGAATTCTTCGCGCCCGCCTCCCTGGGATGATCTGCCAGCCAGCTTTCCCAGATCCACACCCAGCTTCGGGTCAGCCTTCGTCCCACTGATCGTGATCGGTACCTCCAGCCCCGCGCCATTCCTTCTTCAGCAGCGGATCGAACGGCTTCGCCACCACGCTCTTCCATCCCGTCAGCATCTGCGACGCCGTCGCCTTGGTCCGCACCGTCCCCGCAAAGTCAAACATCTCGCCGTCCAGCCCATACTTGCCCGACAGGTCTACCTGCGCTCCCGGCATCTCGTAGTGCAGCGCGCTCACCTGCAGCACCGCATCCGCCAGCGCAAAGCTGCCCGCCCATCTCCGAGGCCACCCGCGTCGGCGTCCTGCGCATTCGCCTCCTTCAGGATTCCCGCTCGCCCGCATGGTGAGCTTGTCCACCGTCTCCTGCCACTTCGTATTGCTGAACGTCGCCCCGCGAATCGCAAACGTCCCCTGCACCTTGCATCTTCTTCGACACGCTCACCTTCCCCGGCGGAATCTCCAGATGCGCCTTCAGCGTCATCGCACCCTGCATCAGCGGCGGACTCGTCTTCGCCGCCAGCGTCAGAATGTCCTCCACCCGCGCCTGGTCGCTCTCCACCGCAATGTCAATAAAGTGCCCCGGAACGTTCTCCGCACTGTCCCCCGGCATAGCTGCATCATCCCCACCCACGCCGCTCACTCGCCGCACCATTCCGCTCACATCCAGCACCGTATTCCGCAGCGTCGCATGGACTCGATTCAGCCGCGTGTCCCCCGTCGTCCCATCCACCGTCGCATCGAACTCCGTCCGCAGGTCCACCGGATGCTCGCTCACGTCCAGCGAAAAGTCCGGCGTCTCCGTCGTCGCCCGTCACCCCAATCTCTCCCAGCGTCCCGCCGTATCGCCCCGTCGACGAGAGCGTCCCCGCAATCCCCTTGATCGTCCCCAGGTCCGCATTGGTAAACGAATACTCCCCGTCCACCGGCGTGTCCCGCGGTGCATCGTCCTGCCACGGCCCAAACTGCCCCGTCGAATGGATGTCCCCCACCGGCTTCGCGTTCACCAGCCAAGCCTCGAACTGAAACGGCTTCTTGTCCCCCACATCGTGCAGCGTCACATTGCGGATATCGAACACCAGCGGCGCCTTCCCGGGCTTGCCGTTCTCGATCGTCAACGTCACATCGCTGCACACAATCTTGTCAACCAGCGATCCCCAGCCGCGGCTGCCCGCGCCGCTTCGGGCTTGTCAGACATCGTCCCCCGCTCCTGCTTCGGCGGAATATTCAGCTGCATCCCCTGCACCTGCACCTCCACCACGCGCATGGTCGGCTCAAACAGCTGGCGCAGCCCTGTGTGGAACTCGAAGCTCTCGACCGTTAGCATCGGCGTCGCACCCGCCTGTCACATCCGGCTCACTCGGCCCAGCCAGATACCGAATCCGCAGCCCGCCCCCGATCACCTCCAGCCCATGCGCGAGCGAGATATGCAGCGCATCCAGCTCCACCGGCGAATGGAACCGCTCCTCCAGGCTCGCAATCACCCGCCTGCGCAGGATCGGCTCCGCATTACGCACCAAGTACGCCAGCCACTCCCCCCGCCGCGACCAACAACCCCAGCGTCGCCCCACCCACCCACCACGCCCACCGCCGCCAGCCGCGCTGCGGTCGCGCACGCACATCAACATTCCGCTCCCTCACGCCGGATTCGCTCACGTACTCACCTCAACGTACCGCTTTTATGATGCAACCTCCCCGCCGTCAGCTACCCGCGCCCAAAACGCACAAATCAATCTTTTAGACAATGCGAAAATAGAATCAGATGCTCCAACTCTCCTCCGCCGGCAAACGGTTCGGCCCCAAGCTCCTCTTTGAAGACGCCAACTGGCTCATCACGCCGGACGAGCGCACCGGCCTCGTCGGCGGCAACGGCACCGGCAAATCCACCCTCCTCAAAGTCCTCGCCGGCCTCGAGACCCTCGACTACGGCACCCTCACCCGCGTCAAAGGCATGACCCTCGGCTACCTGCCGCAGGATGGCCTCGCCCTGCGCGGCAAGACCGTCTTCGCCGAGTGCCTCTCCGTCTTCGACCATCTCCACGCCCTCGAACGCGAGGCCGAAGAGATCACCCACACCCTCTCCACCGCCGACCCCAAATCCCGCGAGTACCTCGCCGCCGCCGATCGCTACTCCGACATCGCCGACCAGCTCCACGTCCACGACATCTACACCCTCGACTCGCAGGTCGGCGCCGTCCTCAGCGGCCTCGGCTTCTCCAAAGAAGATTGGGAGCGCAAGACCGAAGAGTTCTCCGGCGGCTGGCAGATGCGCATCGCCCTCGCCAAACTCCTCCTGCAAAAACCCAGCCTCCTCCTGCTCGACGAACCCACCAACCACCTCGACCTCGAATCCCGCAACTGGCTCGAAAACTACCTCCACGACTACCCCAACGCCTACATCCTCATCTCCCACGACCGCTACTTCCTCGACGTCACCGTCAACAAGACCATCGAGATATGGAACAAGCGGATGCACACCTACCACGGCAACTACGAGAAGTACGTCACCCAAAAAGAAGAACGCCGCACGCAATTAATGTCCGCGTACAAGAACCAGCGCGACCGCATCGAGGCCCTCGAAGCCTTCATCAACCGCTTCCGCTACCAGGCCACCAAGGCCAAGCAGGTCCAGTCCCGCATCAAGGAGCTCGAAAAGATCGAGCGCATCGAGGTCCCCGAAGAAGAGTCCACCATCCACTTCACCATCCCCCAGCCGCCCGCCTCCGGCCGCACCGTCATCGAGGTCTCCCACCTCTCGAAAAACTACCCCATGCCCGCCGTCGACGGTCAGTCAGCCCCCGACAAACACGTCCTCGAAGATGTCTCCTTCCAGATCGACCGCGGCGACCGCATCGCCCTCGTCGGAGCCAACGGCGCAGGCAAGTCCACCCTCATCCGCATGTTGTCCGGCCTCGAACCACCCACCTCCGGCGAGATCAAGCTAGGCCACAACGTCCTCGCCGACTACTTCGCGCAGGACCAGTACAAAGTCCTCGACCCCGCCGCCAAGATGCTCGAAGACATCGCCGCCATCGCCCCCAAGGTCCCCGTCGTCGAGCTGCGCTCCCTCCTCGGCTGCTTCATGTTCTCCGGCGACGACGTCTTCAAGACCCTCGGCGTCCTCTCCGGCGGCGAGCGCAACCGCTACGCCATGGCCAAGATGCTCGTCTCGCCCGCCAACATGCTGCTGCTCGACGAGCCCACCAACCACCTCGACCTCCGCGCCAAAGACGTCCTGCTCGAAGCCATCGCCAACTTCACCGGCACCGTCCTCTTCGTCTCCCACGACCGCTACTTCATCGACGGCCTCGCCACCCGCGTCTTCGAGGTCGAAGACCGCCGCGTCCACATCTACCCCGGCAACTACGAGGACTATCTCTACCGCAAAGCCGGCGGCCCCGCCAAAACCACCGCCTCCCTCACCGCCTTCACACCCACCCAATGCTCCACCAACGGGGATTCCCTCGGCAAAGATGCCGTCATCCTGAGCGGAGCGAAGGACCCCTGTATTTCGGTTGACGAGGCACAAACCCCACCCATTTCACCCCAAAAACGCCTCAACCCTATCAAACAAAAACAACTCGAAGACCGCCTCACCGCCGTCGAACAAGAAATCCCCATCATAGAATCCCAGATCGCCGCCGCCGAAGAGCAGCTCGGCCACTTCACCTCCGCCGCCGACTCCCAGCGCACCGCCGCCACGCTCGACGCACTCCGCACCCACCGCCTCACCCTCCTCGCCGAATGGGAGTCCCTCGCCCTCACCCTCGAAACCCAATCCACCCCCGCCTGACCAAAACCGATCGCAGCATAACCTCATAGTCCCTGGCCCAGACTCCGTCCACCATAAAATATTCCGAGGATCACCACCCGTCCCTCGATCACCTGGAAGTAGATCGTCGCCCTGTGTTCAAAGCCCGTCGTTCGAATGCCCACGCCCAGATCGTCGCGTCTCCTGCCGCGATAGGGCGCAATACCCAGCGACTGACAATCATCCACCAGTCTCTCGATGTACCGCTCCGCATTCCCGGATGGAACCGCTGCTCAAGATATTCCTCAAGCTCTTGCAGTTGGTGCTGCGCCTCTTCGGAGAACACAACCTCATACGGCATCAGCGCGCCGAATGACGCTCTCGCCGCCTGGTCTCCAACCCCTGCCGCACCGCCTCCAGTGACACCGCCGAATCCGGCTCCGCCATCATCCGCTCATGCGTCGGCACCAGCACCTCGCGCTCCCAACGCGCCTGCTCCTCTGCCTCAGCCCGCAGCTTCTCCAGCCCCTCAAGCACCACCTCGGCCTCCGAGGCATAGTCCCCACTCCGCACCTTGCCGCGGACGAACTCGACCGCTGCCTCATCGGACAACGTAATCTGAATTGACCTCTCCGCCATTGGCGCGTGCCCTCGCAATCATCGTACCGCACCAGACCAATGGCCAACCGTCGTTGCCCTCCGGCAAAACCCTCCGCTTGACGCACAGCCTACCCCTCAAGCATCCTTAGCCCTCATCACCCAAGGAGAAAACCCACATGGCCACCGCCCCACCCATCGAACAGATCAAATCCGCCATGCGCACCACATGGATGGCAGGCGACTTCGGCGTCATCGCCAAGACCATCACCGCCGGCGCCGAGGCCTTCGTCGCCCGCCAGGCCCTCCCTGCCGGCGCACGCGTCCTCGACGTCGCCACCGGCACCGGCAACCTCGCCATCCCGCTCGCCCGCTCCGGCTGCATCGTCACCGGCGTCGACATCGCCCCCAACCTCCTCGTCCAGGCCCGCGAGCGCGCCGCCGCCGAAGGCCTCACCGCCACCTTCGACGAGGGCGACGCCGAGCAGCTCCCCTACCCCGACGCCTCCTTCGACGCCGTCGTCACCATGTTCGGCGCCATGTTCGCCCCCCGCCCGGAGCTCGTCGCCGCCGAACTCGCCCGCGTCCTCAAGCCCGGCGGCACGCTCGCCATGGCCAACTGGAACCCCGCCAGCTTCACCGGCGCCATGTTCAAGCTCGGCAGCCGCCACGTCCCGCCGCCGCCCGGCATCCCGCCGCCCGTCCTCTGGGGCGACGAAGCCACCGTCCGCCAGCGCCTCGCCGCCAACTTCAACGACATCCATACCGAGCTCATCCCCATCGACTTCGATCTCCCCACCAGCCCCGCCGGCGCAGTCGACTTCTTCCGCAAATACTTCGGCCCCACCCAAGTCGCCTTCAGCCGCCTCGACGAAGCCGGCCAGGCCGCCTTCGCCGCCGACCTCGAAGCCCTCTGGTCCGGCGCCAACGCCGCCCCCGACCCCGCCACCCACACCCTCGTCCACAACCAGTACCTGCAAGTCACCGCCACCCGGAACTAGAAATTGTCATCCTGAGCGCAGCGAAGGACCTGCTGCAGGTTTGAATTTGCCGCGAATGACTCCTCTTCCTGGCCCTGCCTCAGCGCCCTTCCTTCAGCCGCGCCGCCAGCCGCTCCGGCAGCCCCGCCTTCAGGATCCGCCCCTGCGCCGCCCGCACGTCATACGCCACGCGCTGGTACGTCACCTCGCCCGCCTCGCTGTCGTAGATCGCAAACGCCGCCCGCCAGTCGTAATCCCGCGGCTGCCCCACCGACCCCGGATTGATCAGGTGCCGCGTCCCCGGCGCAATCGCCAGCGTCCAGCGTGTCGTTCGTTGCGCCGGAAGCGCGGCCGAATCTCGTGCCACTCATGCTCCTTCTGCGAGAAACCGCCCTGCACATGCGTATGCCCGAAAACGTGATCGCCGTCGCCATCTGCTGCAGCGGGGCCCACGCATCGCGCATGTTCATGATGTACTGGTCCTCGTCCAGCGGCGAGCCGTGCGCCAGCGTGACCTCCACGGCATCGTCTCCCACCACCTCATCCGCCTGCGCGCTCGCGGCCATCGCACCCACCCCGCGCTCGTGCGGCACCTCCACCCGCAGCGGCCCCTGCGGCAGCCCGCGCAGCCACTCCAGGTTCTCCGGCGTCAGCTCATCCTGCGTCCACTGCGCCGCCGCCCGCGCCGTAGGATTGAAGTGCAGCGACGTCGAAAGCCCGCAGCACACCCGGTCGTGGTTGCCCCGCACCGTCAGCGTCGCCAGCGGCCGCATCAGCTCCAGCACCTCGTTCGGACTGCGCGCCGTAGCCCACCATGTCGCCCAGGTTCCACAGCGCGTCCCACTCGCCCGCCGCGGCCAGCACAGCATTCAGCGCCTCAAGGTTCGCGTGGATGTCGGAGAGGATCAGGGCACGCATCGAAGACCCGGTTCGCGCAGGGACGCACGAATCTTCAAGTCTATCGCACCGCCGCCAGCGGCCTCTCCCTGTCCGTCCTCATCGTCGGCGCCGACGCCAGCAGCCTCCGCGTGTACTCATGCTGTGGCCTGCGCAAACAGATCCTCCGTCGCCGCCTCGCTCCACAATCTCGCCCTGCTGCATCACCGCAACCCGGTCGCCCAGCTGGTCGCACGCCTGCGCCACCACCGCCAGGTCGTGCGAGATGAACAGCATCGGCCAGCCCATGCGTCCGCCGCAGCTCCTTCAGCAGCGCCAGTATCTGTGCCTGCACCGTCACATCCAGCGCCGTCGTCGGCTCATCCGCAATCAGCAGCCGTGGCCGGTTCACAATCGCCATCGCAATCAATATCCGCTGCCGCTGCCCGCCAGAGAACTGGTGCGGATAGTCCCGCACCCGCCGCTCCGGCTCCGGCAGCGCCACCTCGCGCATCGCGGCCAACACCGCGCTGTCGACCTCGCTTCGCCTCAGCCCCGGCTGGTGCGCCCGCACCGCCTCCGCAATCTGCTCGCCCACCCGCATCACCGGATTCAGCGCCGTCATCGGCTCCTGAAAGATCATCGCAATCTCCCTCCCGCGCCGCCGCCGCATCTCCCCCTCCGGCAGCGCCAGCAGATCGGCTGCCGCGTCTGAACCCTCAGCCCCGGCGAACAAAATCCGCCCACTCAAGCTCGCCTCCGCCGGCAGCAGCCGCATCACCGCCAGCGAAGCCGCCGACTTCCCCGACCCCGACTCCCCCACCAGCCCAAGCGTCTGCCCCGCACCAATCGCAAACGAAATCCCACGCACCGCGGGTGAGCCGCCAAAGCTAACCGACAACCCCTCCACCGCCAGAAGAGGCTGTACCATCGACTCCGCGCCGCTCCCCGTTCCCAGCGAAGTATCCACGCCCTCGATTCTAGCCACTAGCCGACCCCATCCCTTCCCATCCCTCTCAGGGTAAAGCGGGAAGTGTACTGAGGTAGTGGATCAGGTTCTTCAGGTCTTCTTCCGACAGCTTGTTGCCGTAGGAAGGCATCGGGTTGGGAATGCCGGTCCTGGTCTTTGCCGGGGGACTGACAATCGCCGCTCGTATCTGGTCCGCCGTTAGTCGCGTTCCCACTCCGTTCAGCGACGGCGCAATGTCCCCTCCGTTCCGTCCGACGCGATGGCAGAGGAGGCAGTTGTTGTTCGCGATAACGCTCTTCATGTGTTCGGCACTGGAGCCATCCGGCGTCGCAGTGCCGCTTGGGACCGCCCCATTTGCGGTGGAAGCAGGCGTGGCGGGCTGCGGAGCCGGAGCCGAAACCGCCATGCCCAACGGCGTCGCGCGGACGAGACGGCCCGGCTTCGCGTCCTCGATCATCCATAACGCGCCATCGGGCGCCACCTCCACGTCGCGGACGCGGAAGCCCATGTCCCAACGCTCCGCCGTCTGCGCTCCTCCCTTGCCGTCGAAGACAATGCGGATGAGCGCCTTCGACGCCAGGCCGCTGGCAAAGGCCGACCCATTCCACTGCGGAAACATCGCGCCTTTGTAGAACATCAGGTTGCCCGGTGCGATGACTGGGACCCAGTAGATCACCGGCTTGGTCAGGTCAGGCCGCGTATCCGGACTGGGGATGGGAACGCCGTTGTAGTTCATTCCATAGGAGACCAGCGGCCAGCCATAATTCTTGCCTGGCTCCATCAGGTTCAGCTCATCGCCGCCGCGTGGGCCATGTTCCAGCTCCCACAGCCGTCCATCCGGCGCAAAGGCCAGGCCATAAGGAGTGCGCAGGCCGCTGGCCCACGTCTCCGCGGGCGTCAGGTTCGGGCCGGGAAAGGTGTACGTCCGGACCACCGGCGCCGTCTTCGCGGCCTCCGTATCCGAAGGCGGCTCGATCACCGGCACAGTGGCCGCGCCAAGTCTTGCCTGCCATCGGATTGCCCGGGGCCGGTTTGCCATCCAGCGTCAGTCGCAGCAGCTTGCCCAGCGGCTGGTTGGGGTCCTGGGCCGGCGTCATGCGTTGCCGGTCGCCAACCGTGAGGAAGAGATATTTGCTGTCCGGAGAGAAGGCGATCTGCGCGCCGAACTGTCCGCCGTCACCCCGCTCGCCATCGCGCCAGATGACCTGCAGCCCTTCGAGACTCGCAGAATCGGAGCCGATCTTTAGCTGCGCCCGCGCCAGCGCAAGGCTCGAACCACCGGGTTCGCCCGGCTCGGAGTAGGTAAGGTAGACATAGTGGTCCTGTGCATAGTGAGGCGAGAGGTACACGCCCAGCATTCCACCCTGACCCCTCCAGAGAACCGCGGGAATGTTCGCAACGGCCGTCTTTATTCCATCCTGGGTGACCAGCCACAGACCTCCGACCTTCTCGGTGATGAGCATCCGCCCATCGGGCAGGAAAGCAATCCTCCATGGCAGACTCAGCGTGGTGATCTGGGTGACGGTGAAAGGCAGCTTTGGGTCTGACGGCTGCTCGCCTGCGTTAATCTGCGCCGATGTGTAGTTCGAAGCCATGGCTAGAAACAGCCCTGCGATCGCTAACTGCTTTCTCATGTCATTCCTTTATATCCGGCAGCAGGACGATATTCCCGGCGCTGACGCCCGTGGCCGTGATCGTGCCTTAGAATATCGCGCTGGGCCTTTTGCGGGATACCCTAAGACGGCCTGAGTCATTCTCTTGAGTCGACACATACTGTGTTGGTTAGGAGAGACGTGCCTCTCCTCAAGAATGTTTCTGGAGGTATGCGAAATAGCCATTGCACCACCTCCCAGCAAACTCCTCCCAGTGAGAAGTTCAGTCACCCGCTTTACGCCTCGCCCCGGCAAGTTGCCGAAGAGCATTGCTACGCCGGCTCCTTTACACCCCGAGTGGAGCTGAGCATAATAGTCTCCGTGTGCCGCAGTCTGGCCACTCCTCCCTGTTTCTTTTCTCAATCGAGCTTATGATGACGATTCTCCGCACCGCCGCCGCTCTTCTTCTCGCTGGCTCCGCCTCCCTTCTTTTCGCGCAGACGCCGGGCACCGCAATAAACCCAGTGCAGCCGGCCCCGAGCGGGCCTCTCGTCGCCGACGTGCACGCCGCGCCGTATCGCCCGTCGATCAACTTCACGGTGAATGCGGGTCACGGACGCATCGATATACGCAATGCGACGATCGTCAACCTGATCGACTTCGCCCACGGCATCGAGGATGACGATGGCCGGGAGGATGCTTCCATCGTCGGCGGTCCAAGCTGGCTCGACTTCGACCGCTTCGACGTGTCCGCAATTGTTCCCTCCCTCCAACCCGCAATCCCAGACAATGGCCAGCCGAACTTTGGCATGTACGGCCATGGCGCGTACGGCACCGGTCCGGCCTGTTGTGGAGCGCATTCTCGAAGAGCGGTTCCACCTGAAGTATCACAACGCTAACTGGCCGCTGCCCGGCTACGTTGTTACCGTGGCCAAGGACGGCCTGAAGCTGGCCGAGGCCAAGGACCCGACGGAGCCGGGCGGCTGCCAGGCAGTCCGGCAGAAGGACGATCCGGCGCGGGTCATCACGACGTGCACGTCGGAGACAATCCCGCAGTTCCTCACCTTGATTGGAGGCACATTCCGTCATCCGCTGCTGGACCGCACAGGGCTGACTAAGCCATACGACTTCACTCTCAGGTTCACCTTCGAGCAGCTGTCGACCCGGCAGGATTCCATCAACGCCTACATCGAGGAGATGAACAAACAGCTTGGCATAGTGATGACGCTGGGCGACGTGCCGCAGCCCGCCCTTGTGGTGGACCATGTGGACCGCACACCGACTGCGAACCCGCCGGAGACTGCAAAGCTGATTCCCGTGACGCCGGAGTTGGAGGCTGAGGTGGCCAGCATCCGGGTCGCAGACCCGAAGGAACCGCAGGCGCAGATGCGTCCAGCCGGCTCGCAGATCGCGCTCAGCAACTTCTCTCTGCAGCAGCTCGTGGTGGAAGCGTGGCAGTTGCCGCTCGGCCGCGATGCTGGGAGATGTGCCTCCGTGGCTGGATCGCGTGCGTTACACGATCGTGGCGAAGCTGCCGCCGGAGGTGGATGGCCGCACGCTCGTGCTCCACCAGGACCCGCTCGACAGCATGCTCCGGAAGCTGCTGACCGATCGCTTCCGACATCCAATCGCACTGGGGCCAGCAGAAGGCGGATGGCTATGTGCTGCTTGCGGGAACTCCGAAGATGAAGAAGGCCGACCCCACTTCGCGGACCTACTGCAAATACGGGCCGGCTGAGGGCGAGAAGGACGTGCGTCGGGTGGATTCGCCGTTCAATGGGATGTTCCACTGCCAGAACGTGACCATGGCGCAGTTCGCGGACCTGCTGGCGGCCGTGGGCGGGCGCGCGGACATCAGGAACCATGTGGTGGACAAGACGGGCCTGACGGATGGGTACGATTTTTCGGTGTCTTACACGAGCGGCAGCAGGCTTCTCTTACAGGAGGCTGCCGCGCAAAAAGCAGCCGCGCAGGCCGCGAGACGCGATAGCAGGGCCGGTTGAGGGGCTGGGGATCGAGGATGCGCTACGAAAGGAGCTTGGCATAAGGCTAGAGAAGCAGCCATTGCCCCTACCCTTTCTGATCCTCGACCACATCGACCAGACACCGACGGACAATTGAGACTTCTGAGCTCCCGAAACCCGCCCACCCCGCCCAAATGCCGCATACTGAGTGCTGAGACGCGCCCTGCCCCGACCGCGTCTAAAGAGAGGTATGAAGCCACACCGGCACACTCCCCGGATCCAGCTCGTCGCCCGCGACCTCGCCCGCGCTGTGGCCTCGCTCGCGTGCGCACTCCTGCTCTTCTCCTTATCGATGTCGCAGCCCCTCCTCGCCCAGACCCACAAAGTCGCCAAGTCAGAGAACGTCATCCGCGCCGTCGCCGTCTATGAGTGGACTGGCGATATGGCCAAGCCGGCCGCCAGCCGCCTAATCCCCATCTCCCTTTTCATCGACGGCAAGTTCGAGGACGCAGCCGTTTACCTCGCGCGCCCCGTGCCCTTTGCCCTCCTCACCGGCAACGTCTACGAGCTCGACAAGTCCGGAGTCCCGCAGGGCACACTCGACCTGCTCTTCTCACGCCATCTCGTGCCCACCGACACCGCAGTGGCGGACTACGACGACGGATGGTTTGGATATGGCAAGTTCGTCCCGCCAGAACCGCCCAGGAAGTCCACGTTGAAGCCGATGAAGACCCTCCCCGTAATCAACGGCGTCGACGACGAGAGCGATGACAAGCCTCACTTTTCCTCCCGTTCCGCCACGCCCGGCTCCGGCGGCTCGGCAACACCCACCCCCGGCGCCACCCCCTCCGACACCAATCCCGCCGACGATCCCGACCGCCCAACCATGAAGCGCCACGCCGATACCCCCGACACTTCGGCTTCGTCCGATTCAGGCGCCACGCCCGCCGACGATCCCGACCGCCCGACCCTGCGCCGCCGCTCTCCCGCCGACGCGAAGAAGTCCAATGCCGACCAGGGCAGCGTCACCAGCGTCGGCTCCCTCAACGACGACCCCAACCGCCCGCTGCTCCACCGCGGCAAGTCCGAAGGCATGCCAACCGAAGCCGATCTCCCCAAACTCTCCGGCCTTCCCGGCGACGCCGAACTGCACCAGCTCGTCGCCGTCTCAGACGCCGCCGACCGCCAGCCCCACGACTTCTCCCTTACATGGACCGATGAGACTGAGCATCAGGAAATTCTCGGCAAGATGCAGACCCTCGCCCGTGCGCAGCTCACCGCCTATGAGGCCGCGAACGCCGCACCACCCCCGGCTCCTCCGCCCGACAGCCGTCGTCCCAACAGCAAGCTGCGTCGCAGCATCGCCAAAGAGACCCCTCCGCCGCCGGAGCCGCTGATCGAGGAGCAGCTCAAGGCCTACTATCTCAGCTACGGCGGCACGCCCACGTATGTCTACTCCGCCCATACCGACGGCCTCGGCGTCGCACTTCGCTTCGTCACAATCGTGGCCCAGGTCGATACGCAGGGCGAACCGCAGATTGTGATGAAGAGCGTCACCGACGCCGCGCATCTCGACCGCACACCCCGCATGCGTCTGGTGGATGCGGTCGACGCGGAGGCCTCCAACCGCGCCAGCCTGCTCTTCGAACTGCGCGCGCAGAACTCCCGCCAGTTCGCCCTCTACCGCGTCATCGGTGCCCGCGCCGACCAGACCTTCCTCACCGGCACAACCGAGTAGCGTCTGGAGCAGTTTCCTGTGGGTGTTGAGAGAGACAACGGGTATCGACGCCGTTTTTTCCCAAGAGAAACGGCACTCCGCAGGATTCTCCGATTCGCAGAAACAGGAAAGCTGCTCTACGCCGGCGGCGGCACAGGCGGCGCCCCTGAACCAGGAGCTCCCGCACCAGGCGCTCCAGGTCCCCCGGGCCCATTGCCCGGCTGGCGCGGCGGCGGAACGAACGCCGGCGGATGCTTCTGCCCGCGATGGCACGTGCCGCAGCTCACTACATCCGTGTCCGTGCGCCACGAAAGCTGCGCTAGGTACTTGGCGTTCAGATCGTTGGTCATCCGGATCATGTCCCGCGCCTTGTCCTTCTCCGGGTTGGCGTCCGAAGAGCGGTCCTCGCGATGGGTCACCGGATCGGCCGCGGTATGGCAGTATTCGCACTCCACGCCCAGCGCGCCGGCGTATCCGCGCATGATCGTGCGCAGATCGGCGTTGGCGGGCAGCACCTTCAGGTTCTTCGGAGCGCGCCCGCCTCCCGCCGGTGGCCCCCCAGCTGGCGGCCCACCCGCAGGCGGCACAGCGGGCGGTTGCCCGTAGACCGCAATCGACAGGCCCACGCACAGTGCACCTGCAAGAAAGATCACTCGTGTTCGCATCTCGTACCTCGTTCGCTTAGAAAAGGAGCAACTAAAGGTCTACGGATATGCAACCGCCGATGTCAAGCAGAAGTTCCAGGTGCAGCGATTTCAGTCGGCGATCCCCACATCGGGCACATCGATCCCCAGGGCTGTGGCGAGCGATATCTGATGGTCCTGCTCCTGTAGCAGTATCTCGCGGATATGTTCTGCGGTCGCGAACTCGCCAAGCTCGTCGCACTGCTTCACCCGCCGCCGATAGTTGCGAATGGTCTCGTTCTCATTTTCGAGATCGAAGCGCAGCATCTCCACGGCCTTCTCGGAAGTCTTCACCGGCTTGGGGATGGTGGTCGGCATGCCGCCAAGATAATCGATCTGGTTGGAGAGAATGATGGCATGCGCCAACTCCTCCTTCGCGTGGACCTCAAGTTCACCAGCGATGTTCATATACGCGGCGCCTTTCAGCACCTGCGAATAGTTGACGTAAGCAATGATCGCCTGAAACTCCCGCGCCAGGTCTTCGTTGAGTAGATCAATCAGTTTTTTGCGGGTGATCGCCGTAGTTGCCGCTTGCTTTGCCATCGCATCTCCATTCTGACATTTGAATTGGTAACAGCCTGCTTGGATGCCGGGGCATGGCAAGAGGTTTCGCTAGAAGGGAAAACTCTTCAGCCACTCGCGGAACCCAGGCCCCAGATCCTCGCGCTTGATCGCCAGCTCCACCGTCGCCTTCAGAAACCCCAGCTTGTCGCCCGCATCGTGTCGTTTGCCTTCGTAGTGGAAGCCGTATACCTTCTCGTACTTCAGCAGCAGCCTTGATCGCGTCGGTCAGTTGCAGTTCGCCGCCCGCGCCCGGCTTGATCGTCTCAATCATCTCGAAGATGCGCGGCGTCAGAATGTACCGCCCAATAATTGCGTTCTGCGACGGCGCCTCTTCAAACTTCGGCTTCTCCACCATCCCCTTCACCGCCAGCAGCCGCGGGTTCTTCGGGTCAGGCGTGCAATCGAGGCATCCATAAGCCGAGATCGCCGGCCCTTCTACCACCTCTGACGCCAGAATGCTCGATTGCGTCTCATAGAACGCCTCCACCATCTGCTTCATGCACGGCACCCTCGCGTCCACAATGTCGTCCGGCAGCAGCACGCAGAAAGGCTCGTCTCCCACCAGCTCCTTCGCCATCAGCACCGCATGGCCCAGGCCCAGCGGCTCCGACTGCCGCGTGTACACGATCCGCGCCAGCTTCGACACCGAACGGACCACCTCCAGCAGTGCCTTCTTCCCCTTCGCCTCCAGCGCGTACTCCAGCTCGGGGCTCGAATCGAAGTGGTCCTCCATCGCGGCCTTGTCGCGTCCCGTCACGATGATGATCTCGGTGCAGCCCGCCGCCACCGCCTCTTCCACCCCATACTGGATCAGCGGTTTGTCCACCAGGCACAGCATCTCCTTGGGGATGGACTTCGTCGCCGGCAGAAAGCGCGTACCCATGCCTGCGGCAGGAAACACTGCTTTGCGGATCTTCTTATAGGTCATCTGTAGGGAAAGGCCTCATCGCGGGGTCTAGATGCCATCGTAACAAAGCATCCCCATTTTGTTGTCATTCCGCAGCGCAACGGAGGAATCTGCTTTCGTCTGAGCCGCACACAGGCGCTCCAGAAGACCGGTAAGCAGGCGTTCCATAGTCACTGCTGCGTCAGCATGTCGTCGAGCTCGGCAAACACCTCAGCCAGCGAGATACGGATCGGTGTCCCCGGCACACTGAACGCCTCCGTCACCCGCGTGTGTGAGCCGTCCGCCGTCGCGACCCACGCGTGGCGGCTGATCGGGTCGATCAGCCAGATGTGCTCCACACCCATGCGCACATAGTCGTCAATCCTCTCCTGCATCCGCTGCAGCCTGTCCTCCGGCGAGAGGACCTCAATGCAGATCAGCGGTGCCTTCTGAACGATGCGGTCGACCGGGTCGGAGCGACACATGATGCCGATATCCGGGACGCGAAATCGGTTCTTCCCAACCTGGACGCGAATCTCCGTTCCGGCGACGATATTCCACGCGTGGCGATTCTTGTGGAAGATCGCCGCCAGAATCAGTTGCATAAAACTATGCGCGCTCTCTCCCAAATTTCTCTCCTGGAGCTCGCCTTCAATGTAGTCACAATCCGGCCGGTACGTTGTGCTTAGATACTCGCTGACCGGAATGAGCGTCGTCGCCGCCATACAGACAGTATCGCGCGAATCCGCGCCATCCGAGCGAAAAAATCTAGCTCAACGTCTCCATCAATTTATTGATGGTCCGGTTCATGTCTTTGTCGGTGCGCCGGTGCCCGTCGATCTTTGCGATCGAATGCATCACCGTGGTGTGGTGCTTGCCCCCAAACTGGCGTCCAATCTCAGGCAGCGATGCCTCCGTCAGTTGCTTGGCCAGGTACATCGCAATCTGCCGCGGCACCACAATCTGCCGCGCATTGTTCTTCTGCTTCAGCTCCGCCACTCGCATCCCGAACTGCTCCGAAACCGCGCGCTGGATCGCCTCAATCGTGATCTTGCGCACCTGCGTGTCGATGAACTGTTTCAGGCATTGTTGCGTTACCGCCAGCGTAATCTCCACCCCATGCATGGAGCACCACGCAATCAGCCGTACCAACGCGCCCTCCAGCTCGCGCACATTCGTTCGCACGTTGCTTGCGATGAACAATGCCACGTCCGTCGGCAGTTGCGTCTGCTCCGACTCCGCCTTCTTCTGCAGAATCGCGACCTTCGTCTCCAGGTCCGGCGGCTGAATGTCCGCGATCAGCCCCCACTCGAATCTCGACCGCAGCCGGTCCTCAAAATCCGGCAACTCCTTCGGCGGACGGTCGCTCGCAATCACGATCTGCTTCATGCTCTCGTGCAGCGTATTGAATGTATGGAAAAACTCCTCCTGAGTGCGCTCCTTGCCCGCCAGAAATTGAATGTCGTCGATCAGCAGCACGTCAACGTTGCGAAACTTGTCGCGGAACGTGGTCATCTTGTCGTAGCGCACCGAGTTGATCATCTCGTTGGTGAACTTCTCGCCGCTCACATAGCAGATCGACGCATGCGGTTGCCTCCGCTTTACGTCGTGCCCGATCGCATGCATCAGATGCGTCTTGCCCATACCGACGCCGCCATACAGAAAGAGCGGGTTGTAAGCCTTCGACGGCCGTTCGGCCACCGCCTGCGACGCCGCAGTCGCAAACTGGTTGCCGCTCCCAATCACAAAAGCGTCAAACTGGTAGCGCGGATTCAGCTGCGATGCTGCCGACCAATCGAAGCGCGACTGCTCCGGCGCGGGCACAGCGGCCCCATTGCTCCGCCGCGAGTGAGGCGCATTCGAATTGTGGCTCGGCACCGGCGCAAACCCGCCATCCTCACGCACACGCGGCGTGCTCGGGTCCTGCGCCGGCGTCGCAAAGATCACGTTGTCGATCTCCAGACCCAAATTGTCGATGGCCTCCTGGATCAGGTCGGCGTACTTCTCGCCCAGATGCTGGAACTCGGCTGACGGTATGCGCACGTACAGCGTCTTGCCCTGAATGTGGGAGAACCGCGTGGGCTTCAGCCATGTCTCGTAAGACTGGCGGTTGATTTTCTTCTCAAGCGCAGCGAGGATGCGCACCCAATAGTTCAACACCGCGGTTGCCGTTGGAACGAATGACATGCTCTGGATTCCTTCTTGGATTTTGCTCCAAGTATTTTTTTGCTGCCGAGCTATTTAGAACATCCTTAAAATTTAGATCGGCAGCTGCAAAGTGCGATGGCAACGGAACTCCCACGCCGCCGGCTTCGGCGGGTGGAGATACATGCTGGTTGATGGAGATCTTCGATCCGGTTCTCAAAGACACCATTGCGAAGAGGACGCCACATGAACCAAAGTTAACCCAGATGCGTGGAATACGTCTTTGGTAAACGGGTTTGATAGTAGCACGGAAATCCGGACGCGTTTCAAGCTATTCCGACGATAAAATTTCAGTTGCACCATTCCTTGTGAAGGATGATTTTGTTTGCCGCCGGCCTTCACTTTTTACGCCGCAAATGCATGTCTACCGGGATTCGCTCCAAGCGGTTTTCATTGCAGCATCCTCTATCTCTCGCTATACTGAAGAACTGAAGCAGCCGCAAAAAATTGCGGCAGGAGTCCAGTCAAATGCCAAAGCGTACCTTCCAACCCAATCGCCGCCACCGCGCCAAGACCCACGGGTTCCTCACCCGGATGAAGACCAAGGCGGGCGCAGCCGTGCTCAATCGCCGGCGGGCCAAGGGTCGCCACAAAATCGCCGTCAGCGCAGGCTTCCGCGACTAGTCGGGCGCTGCTGTCTCCGGCTGGAGCCCATGAATCCGGGAGACCAGATAATCCAGATGATCGCCCCCAAACATCGCCTACGCAAGCACGCCGAATATCAACTGGTATACAAGTCCAGCCGCAAACAGTTCACAGGGCAGACCAGCTATTTCTTCCGGCTGCGCAGGCCCTCCGGCCCTGCCACTTCCCCCGAGAATTCCAATTCCAATTCCGAAGCCCCGCGCATTGGCCTTACCGTCGGCAAGGCGCTCGGAAAGGCCGTCGATCGCAATTGCATCAAGCGGCGTCTGCGCGCAGCCGTGCGCAGCCAGCTCCCCCTTCTCTCCACGCCGGTCGATGTAGTGCTCCATCCAAAACGCAGCGTGATCGATCTCGACTTCCCCACCCTCGAACGCGAGATCGCCGCCATCTTCCGCGCAATCCAGCACTCCTCGCAGCGCCAACTGGCGCGTGCGCCCGCATCCGCCGAGTGAACCCTCCGCCTATGGTTCCCGCCCAGCCAGTGCCTCATCGCGAACATCCGTCGCCGCAAGCCGGCATGAAGAAGCGCGCCATCGCCTTTGCCTTCCGCTCCTACAAGTCGCTCATCTCCCCGGCGATCCACGCGGTCGCGCCCAGCCGTTGCCTCTATCTGCCCACCTGCTCCGAGTACGCCTACACCGCTCTCCTTCGTTTTGGAATCGTTCGCGGAGTTGGCTTGCCCTTCGCCGCATCCTCCGCTGCCATCCCTGGGGCAAAGGCGGATTCGATCCGCTGCCCGGGATGACTCCCTCTCCAAAGCCGGATGCTGAGCAAAAGCCCACAGTGGCCTCAACCCAGAGCATCGCGAACCATTTACCATAGTCAGCAGGCCCGGAGTCGCTCGGCCACAGCTCCAGTTCCGTAGCTCCCAACAAAGATAGGAAGTTCCAAGTGGCAGAGTTCAGCAACCCCAATCAACAAGGCAGTCAGGACAACCGGTCGCTCGTGGCCATGATGGTCCTGATGATGGTCGCGCTCTTCGGCTACCAGTACTACCGCCTAAAGATCAACCCGGAGCCGGTATCGCCACCCACCGCAACCGGCAATGCGTCCACTGCCCCGTCTCAGCCCGCGCCCCCGTCCGCGCTAACGCTCGCACCTGCAACTGCCGTGTCGCAATCTGCCGCGCCCGCCGCTAAGCCGGCCACTCCCACCGTCCCCGTCGTGCAGGCAGCCGCCGAAACCAGCACCATCATCGAGAACGAGCTCTACCGCATCACCTTCTCCAATCGCGGCGCTCAGGTCACCAGCTGGGTCCTCAAGCAGCTCAAGAACTCCGACGGCAAGCCGCTCGACCTGGTGAGCCCCGAGGCCTCCAAGGCCTTCGGCGATCCGCTCTCTCTCTATACCGCCGATCCCTCCATCGCCACCGCTCTCAATCAAGGCGCTCTTTGTTCCCACCGCTACCGGCCTCGTCACCGCTCCCGCAAAGCTCACCTTCAACTACTCCGACGGCAATCTCCAGGCCACCAAGACCTTCTCCTTCGACGAGACCTATGTCCTCCACGCCGAGGTCGCCGTCACCCGCAACGGATCGCCCATACCCGCGCTCATCAGCTGGCCCGGCGGCTTCGGCGATCAGGATGAGACCTCCAACGGCACCGCCTACACCAACGCGCAGTTCGACAGCGATCGCAACGGCAGCTTCGAGCACATCGACCCCAAGAAGGTCAACAACGGCGAGACGCTCAACGGCCCATTCGACTTTGCCGGCGTCAGCGACCCCTTCTTCGCCGCGGTCTTCCTCCCCGACTCGCCCGCCACGACCAGCGTCGTCACCCTGCGCAACCAGCTGGACGTCTCCAAGACCCTCAAGCGCACCGGCTTCAGCGCCGGCTCCACCAAGCCCTGGAGATGCCCATCCTCGGCGCCGCCATCGGCAACACCAGCGGCCCCACCGAGACCCGCATCTTCGTCGGCCCCAAGCTGATCGATGTCCTCAAAGGCGTCCACGCCGCCGATCCCAAAGTCTCGCTCGAGCCCGTACTTGAGTTCGGCTTCTGGGGCATCATCGGCAAACCCCTCTTCCTCGCCCTGCACTTCATCCACGACCACATGCTCTCCGGCTGGAGCGGCTCCTGGGGCTGGTCCATCATCATCCTCGCCATCTTCATCAATCTCCTCACCCTGCCCTTCCGTGTCACAGCCATGAAAAGCGCGCTGAAGATGCAGCGCATCCAGCCCCAGATGGACGCCATCAAAGAGCGCTACAAGAAGTACAAAGTCACCGATCCCAAGCGCAACGAGATGAACGCCGAGATCATGCAACTGCAGAAGGACAATGGCGTCAATATGTTCGGCGGATGCATCCCCAGCCTTCTCACGTTTCCGCTGATCATCGCCTTCTTCAACATGCTTCCCAAGGTCGTGGAACTGCGCCAGGCCCACTGGTTCTGGCTACCTAACCTGCAAAGCCCTGATCCATTTCGAATTCTCCCGATCGTGATGGGCGATATCCATGTTCCTCGTCCAGTTCTATACGCCCTCGCCCGGCATCGATCCGCAGCAGCAGAAGATGATGGCTTTTATGATGCCCGGGTTCTCCGTCTTCATGACCTGGAACTACGGCTCCGGACTCGGCCTCTACTGGATGGTTGGCAACCTCATCAGCATAGCCCAGCAGGCGGTCATGAACCGCACCTCCCTCGGCCGCGAGATGCGCGAGATCGCCGCCAAGCGCGCCCGCCGAAAGGCTGGCACCACGATCCCGGGACGCAAGTAGCTTCCGCGCGCTTGTGTCACACCCGACGCGATAAACTCACTCAAACTCTTGTCGGATAGAATCACGTAATCAACGAATCAGTTCATGCTTCTTTCATAAAGGCAGATGAGTTCCAATGGATGACCTGGCCCAGGCAGCGCAGACAATCGGTAGGTTCTTGCAGAACTTTGCGTCGAACAGTGGCCTCAGGCTCCGTTTCCGCGTCAAGGTTCGAGGCGCCGCTTCAGGCGACGCGAAGCCAATGGCGAACCTCCGCCAGGCAGGGCAATAACCCGCAGCGCACCCTCTACGTCGAGTTCAGCGGCCCCGACACCCAGGTCCTCACCGCCCACAACGGTGAGGTGCTCAACGCCCTCGAACACATCGCCGTCAAGATCCTGCGCCTGGAGCCCGACGAGCAGGAGCGCGTCTCCTTCGACGCCGACAACTTCAAAGCCAACCGCGACCGCCAGATGCGCGACTCCGCCGCGGAGGCAGTCGAGCAGCGTCCGCGCCACCGGACGGCCTCACCCGTTCCCCGCCATGAACTCCCGCGACCGCCGCATGCTCCACCTCATCCTCAAGGATTCCGGCCTGCCCACCGCCTCCAGCGGCGAAGGCCCCGGCCGCTTCGTCGTCCTCTACCCCGAAGGCGCCGACATCGCCGCAGCTGCCGAACCACCGCGCCCCCGCCCCGACGCCGCCCGCATCCGCGAAACCTTCCGCCACCGCTAATTCGTCCACGACATCGGGTGCCCCACGTCTCGCGTTTGAGACGTGGGTTTGGATTGGCAATGCCTCTGGCTCTACCCCAGCAGCAGCACCTTCCCAATCCCACCCTTCTCCGCTGCTGCCTGCGCCGCCGCCGCATCCGCCAGCGGCACCATCCGGTCGATCGGAATCTTGAACCGTCCCGCCGCCACATCCTCTGCCAGCGTCCTCCAGCATCGCCGCGTCCGGTACCACCTGGATCGCCGCCACGCGCACCGTCGGATGCATCTTCGCATTCGCCGGCGGCCCCACCACGGACGCAAACACCCCTCCCGGCTTGACCTTCGCCATCAGCCCCGCTCGCGGTCTCGCCTCCCACCGTATCCGCCACCGCGTCGATCAGCCCCAGCTTCGCCATCGCCGCCGCGTCATCCAGCGCAATCGCCTCGTCCGCGCCCAACTCCGCCGCCTGTTTCAACTGGCTCTTGCGCACGCCCGCAAACACCACCGCCCCCGCCTTCTTCGCCGCGAACACCGCCGTCCGTCCCACGCCGCCCACCGCGCCCGTCACCAGCACCGTCTGTCCCTTTTCGATCTTCACTCCCCGCGAGATCAATTGCTCGCCCGTCAGCGTCACCAGCGGCAACGCGGCCGCCTTCACCAGGTCGAGCCCGTCCGGCACGTGCGCAAGGTCCGCCGCCTTCACCACCACCAACTCGGCATACGCCGCATTTCCCAGCGCCATCACCCGGTCGCCCGGCGCGAACCCCGTCACCTGCGCCCCCACGCTGCGCACAGTCCCCGCAGACGTCCCGCCCCAGCACCGCCGGCAGATGCAGCGGCATAAAACTTCTGGTACGCCCCGCTGCGCAACTTGAAGTCGATCGGATTCACGCTGCTCGCCGCCAGCCGCACCAGCACCTCGCCCTCGCCCGCCACCGGGTCCGGCATCTCTTCATACATGCAACTTCTCCGGCCCGCCATACTCATGCAGCACCACTGCCTTCATCGCCGTCACCTCAATCTGTTCAGATGCTAAATCTGCAGGTTGCAAAGCGCCTCAATTTCATTAAGAATGAGTGGAAACCATGAACAAGTCTCTGGCAATCCTCTCCCCGATGCTTCTCATCGGGATCGCGTCGCTTGGCGCGTTTATCCTGTCGCCTGCTGCGCTCTGCGCGCCTTCCGCGGCTCAGCCCTCTACCTCCGCCTACACTCCCGCCAACGCCCACGCCGGCGAGCAGGTCTTCCTGCAAAGATGCTTCCAGTGCCACTCCGTCAACCACGGCGAGGTGCGCATCGGCCCCAGCCTCTTCCACGTCATGAAAGGCCCCAAGGCCGTCTCCGCCGCCCAGATCCGCATCCAGCTGCGCGACGGCAAAGGCAAGATGCCCCCCTTCAAAGACATCCTCACCCCCGACGACGTCAACCACGTCATCGCCTACCTCCACAGCCTTTAAGAGGTCGCGCTCCCGCTAGGACGCAAGAGCAGTTGCTGGATCCAGTGACTCCAGCAGCCCGCGAGTCTCGCGAAGCACATCCTCCGCCTTCGCCGACGTCAGCGGCCAGCGCAACACCCCCTGCGGCGTGAACTGCGCCCCGCGCTTCGCATTCCGCGACACCAGCTTCATCATCGTGCCCGGATCGACATGCGCGAGCTGCGCCGATGCCATCCTGCTGCGACGTGTCCGCCGCCGCCGCGGCAAACCGAATATGCAGCATCTCGACAAAGGTCTTCGCCGCGGCTTCGGCGGCGGCGGCCTGCGCCCGATAGCATCGTCTGCGTTGCCGGCTGGCGCTCGCCGGAGCGACCTCCACCTGCGTCCGCTTGCGGTCCAGCTGCGCAATCCCCAGCCGCTCGCACAGCAGCCGCAGCTCTCCCGCCGCCAGCAGATTCATCACCGACTCCGGCGGCTCGCCATACCTATCCTGCAACTCCGCCCGCACATCGGCCAGCGCCGCCCCATCCTCCGCGCCCGCAATGCGCTTATACATGCGCAGCCGCTGGTTCTCCTCCGGTATGTAACTGGAATCGATACGTACTGAAATCCCCAGGTTGATCGACGTCCCCGCGTGCGCCGGCCGCTCCTCTTCGCCCTTGATCTTGCGCACCGCCTCCTCCAGCATCGTCGTATACATCTCAAACCCGATCGCCTCAATATGCCCCGACTGCTCCCCGCCCAGCATGTTGCCCGCGCCGCGCAGCTCCAGGTCGAGCGCCGCGATCTTGAACCCCGCACCCAGGTCCGAAAACTCCTTCAGCGCCGCCAGCCGCCGCCGCGCAATCTCCGTCAGCTCCGTCTCCGGCGGAATCAGCAGATACGCATACGCCCGCCGATTGCTCCGCCCCACCCGCCCGCGCAACTGATACAGCTCACACAGCCCATGCCGGTCCGCGCGATTGATGACGATCGTATTCGCCAGCGGAATATCCAGCCCATTCTCGATAATGCTCGTCGCCACCAGCACGTCGTACTCGTGGTTCATAAACGCCAGCATCACCCGCTCCAGCTCCGTCTCGGGCAACTGCCCATGCCCAATCACGATCCGCGCCTGCGGCACCAGCTCGCGAATCTTCGCCGCCAGCTCGTAGATCGTCTCCACGCGATTGTGCACAAAATACGTCTGCCCGCCGCGCTCCAGCTCCATCTCAATCGCCGTCCGCACCAGCTTCTCGTCGAACTTCGCCACAATCGTCTGGATCGCCATCCGGTCCTTCGGCGGCGTCTCAATCATGCTCATGTCGCGCAGCCCAATCAGCGACATATGCAGCGTCCGCGGAATCGGCGTCGCCGACATCGCCAGCACATCGATCGCCGCCCGCATCTGCTTCAGCCGCTCCTTGTGCCGCACCCCAAACCGCTGCTCCTCATCCACCACCAGCAGCCCCAGGTCCTGAAACTTCAGGTCCTTCGAGAGCACCCGATGCGTCCCAATCAGAATGTCGATCTTCCCCGCCGCCGCCTTCTCCAGAATCTCCTTCTGCTCCTTCGCCGTGCGAAACCGCGAGATCATCTCCACGTTCACCGGAAAATTCGCGAACCGCCGCTTGAAGCTCTCGTAGTGCTGGAACGCCAGCACCGTAGTCGGCGTCAGCACCGCGACCTGCTTGCCGTCCTGCACCGCCTTGAACGCCGCGCGCATGGCGACCTCCGTCTTGCCATAGCCCACATCGCCGCACAGCAGCCGGTCCATCGGCTGCTGCGACTCCATGTCATGCTTGATGTCCGCAATCGCCGTCAGCTGATCGTCCGTCTCGTTGAAGTCGAACGCATCCTCAAACTCGCGCTGCATATTCGTGTCCGGCGAGAACGCCGTCCCCACCGCCGCCTTCCGCTGCGCATACAGCTTCAGCAGCTCGGCGGACATGTCGGCCATCGCCTTCTTCACCCGCGCCTTGGTCTTCTGCCACGCCTGCGTCCCCAGCTTGTTCAGCTGCGGCGCCGGCCCCGTGTCGGTCGAGCGATATTTCTGGATCAGGTCCAGCCGCGTCAGCGGCACATACAGCTTCGCCTCATCCGCGAACTCCAGAATCATCAACTCCAGCGGCGGCTGGTCGTTCTCTTCAATCACCCGCAGCCCGCAGTAGCGCGCGATCCCATGCTCCACATGCACCACATAGTCGCCCACCGTCAGGTCGCGAAAGTCGGAGACAAACGCCGCCGTCTTCGACTTCGACCGCGTCACCGGCCGCGCATGAACATCGGCGTCGTCCACCAGGTCCTGCGCGCCGAAGATCACAATCTGCCGCGCGGTCGCTCGTCCATCCGCATCGCGCAGGTCGAGCACCTGCACCCCATTCGCAATCGCCGCCCTCACAATCACCGGCGTCCGCAGGTCGCCCGCCAGATAGCTCGACTCCGAATAGACCGTCGTCGACCCCGCCGCCTGCACCCGCGACCCCAGCCGGTACGCGACCTCATACTCCTGCAGCAGCCCCGCCAGCCGCTCCACCTCGCCCTGGTTCGGCGCCGCAATCAGCACCCGCGCATCCTGCTTCACCAACCCATTCACCGCATCGATCAGCGCCGGAATGCTCCCATGAAATCGCTGCGTCGGCCGCGTCGCAAAGTCCACCTCGGATAAATCGCTGCGGTCCGCATCCAGCACATCCACCGCGCCCAGCTGGTCCAGCTCCACCCCGCGAAAACTCCGCAGCCGGTCGTCCAGCTCCCACGGCGATATATAGATGTCCTCCGGCCGCACCAGCGACCCAATCCCCGACCGCTCGTGCCGCTGCTCCACCTTGTTCCACCAGCGCTCGCCCTGGTTCTTCACCATCGCCGGCTCTTCCACAATCACCCGCGTCGCCGCCCCCAGCAGATCGAGCAGACTCGACCTCGCCCCCGCCACCGGCGCAAAAAACTCCCACCCCGGAAACACCGTCGCATCTCCCGTCCGCGTCGCCACATGCGTGCGCAGCTCAGCCGGCTCCTCCCCGCCCTCCAACTCCGCTCCCGCCAATCCCGCTCCGCGTCAGCCGCGCATTGATCGCCGCCAGGATCTTCTCCGTCACCGGGATCTCCGTCAGCGGCAGCAGCAGCGCCTCATCCAGTCCCGCCGCCGACCGCTGCGTCTCCGGATCGAACCGCCGGATCGACTCCATCTCATCGCCGAAAAACTCCACCCGCACCGGCCCCGTCCATCTCCGGCGAGTACACATCCAGAATCCCGCCGCGCAGCGTCACCTGCCCCGGCATCTCCACCACATCCACCCGCGTGTACCCAACCTGACAGCAGATGCTCCACCAGCATCTCCGGCAGATACTCCTCGCCCCGCTTCAGATGCAGCGCCAGCGCCGCATAATGCTCCCGCGCAAACAGCCGCATGCACGCGGCCTCCACCGGCGCAATCACCAGCCGCGCCTGCCCCGTCGCAATCTTCCACAGCGTCGCCGCGCGCGACTCCTGGATCTCCGGATGCGGCGACAGATTCTCAAACGGCAGCACATCGTGCGCCGGCAGCCGCACCACCGACTCCGCCGCCAGCGCCCCCGTCAGCTCGCACGCCGCAAGCACCGCCGCGTGCAGCGCCTCCGCCGCCTTGTTGTCCGCCACCAGCACCAGGCACGGCGCCCCCGCCGCCCGCGCAAAGTAACGGAAGATACAGCGACCGCGCTGTAAACGTCAGCCCCGAGACGCGTCTTCGCCCACTGCCGGCGCTCAAATGGCGACGGACACGCTCAAACGGCACAGAGTTCTCAAGGTCCGCCAACAGCTCGCGGACGAACGGCAAAATCATCTATCTCAAGTCTACCTGTCGTCCTACAACCACCGCCGCACCACCCCGCGCGTCATCTCCGTCGCCATACCATAAACCACATGCGATGTGATCTCGCTGGTGCGCTCCCGCATAGTTAGATTGCCTGGATCGGCCGCCAGCCCCAGCGCCGGTAGCGCCTCTTCATGGGTCAGCGCCTCCAGCGCAAGTCCGAAGCTCGCGCCCTCCTTCGCCGTCGCCACTGGGAAGTACTCTGCCAGCGCGCCATACGCCGCCCCCGCCGCCGCGCCGAACCCCCATCGGATCCCCCCGGCCGCCGCCGCCCGCCCCGCCGGAGCCAGCGCATGGCCGGTCACCCGCTCCACCAGCACCTCGTGCGCTTCCTGCTCGCCATGCGTGTGCGGCGGAAACAGTCGCTCCGCCAGCACCTTCGCCGCGGTCCCCACCAACCCGCCGATCAACCCGGCAATCAGCCCCTTCATCAGCGACCGTTCCTTGACCGTCTCGCTCATCGCCACTCCTTTACGCACCGCCCCATTCTAGTGGAAGGAGCCAGCCCTCAGCGCAACTCGGCCGTGCCGTCGCTCCATTCATACACCACCACCCCCAGGTCGGTCAGCGTCTTGATGGTCGCCTCTACATCGCGCCGGACCGCCGGCCGCGCTGACGCAGGGACATCGTGCGCCTCTTCAATCGCCACCACGCGCCCATACGGCCACGAACTCTCCGGCACCGCGACCAGCGCCTCGGGCAGCTCGCTCACCCGCACGTCCAGGTCCTGCCGTCGCGCGCCCACAGGTCGCAGCATCCCGCCCACGCCCAGATCGCTCTCGTTCGCATCCGCCAGGGTTACGTGCAGCGTCACCATATTCTCCTGCACCGTCATGTACGGGTTCTCCCAGTTGGAGAGGCTGCGCACCGCCATGAATCGCGTCTTCGAAGGAGGCGGAATCAGCTCCATCTGCTGCCGCGCCGACTCAACCGCCTGCGGACTCGCCGTCGCAATCGTCGCCCCCGTAGCCGCGCGCTTGCATCCCGTCAGCGCAACCGGAACACAACACACCGCAGCCAGCGCAATCCCCGCCACACAGCGCCACGCAAATGCCACACAAGCCCCACGACGCAGACCGGAGAAGGAGAGAGCTCGATGCATAGACACCCGGTAAGAATACCAAGCCGCGCAGCCATGTCTCATCTACTCCTTGAACGGCACGGCCACTTCGACATAAGTGCCAGGCCCCGCCGAATTGACCGCTGCCGCAATCTTCGACGCAACCAGCTTCACCATTGGCCACTGCGAGTGCTCCAGCACCACCAATGCCAATTTGCGATCCTTGAGGTTCTGTTGATACCGAATATTCCTGTCCGTCGTCACCATCGCTTCGAAGCCGGCCTGTTCGGCGACACAGATCAACTCACCGTTTCCGAACTCCTCCCACCCACGCGCCCGTGCCTCCTCAACTGTATGGCCGACGAGGTAACGGGCCAGCCCGCGCGGAGTCCCGTTGTCGAAGAGAATCAGCATCGCTCAGGCATACGCGGGCGCCTTATCGAGAGAGCGCGCCACAAATGCCATCAGTGCCTCGATCTGCTCCCGAGTCACCGGAAACTGTTCTACCACCTCGTCGATCGTCATTCCAGCCTCGAGGTTCTCAAACAGTACCTTCACCGGCGTCCGAGTGCCGCGCAAGACCCACGCGCCGCTCACCTTTCCGGGAACACTCTCAACCGCGGGACACTGCGACCAGTCAAGATCAGCCATATCGCGACCCTCCTACCGAATGATAATCCCTCCGTCCATCGCGGACGCCCAGTCCCCTCACTCAGGCTCAATCGCCGCAGACGATACAATCGCATCCATGGTCAAGGGAATAACGCTGGTGGCTCCGGTCGCTTCGGCGGCTGCGTTTGACGCGCTCGCCAGCCTCTTCGCCGCGCTCGGCTTCGAACCCGGTCGCGGCTGGCAGGACGCCAACGGCCCAGGTCGCGGCGCGGCGTTCCTCGCGCCGCTCGGCAATCTCGAAATCGTCACCGGCCGCCTTCCCGCCGTGCCCCCGATCCTCATCGAGGTCACCCAGCTCGACCAGGTCCGCGCCGTAGTCGAGCAATGGCTGCTCGCTCGCCATCGCACCGAGGAGGTGGCCGCGCTGCTCACTCCAGTCGCGCCCACGCACTGGAACTCCCGCCTCTTCACCGCCACCCTCACCGAGCCTGAACAACCTGCAACCCGCAACCCGCAACCTGCAACTTCTCTTGTCCTTGGCTTCTGGGAATCCGAAAACCCACTCCACAACAAACCCATCGCCATCGAAGGCGACCTCTCCGCCGAGGGTATGAGCTTCGCAATTGTTGCAGCCCGCTGGAACGCCGTCATCACCGACCGCCTCCTGCAGGGTGCGCTCGACGCCCTGCACCGCAGCGGCGCCGCAAAGGCCGACATCCAGATCGTCCGCGTCCCCGGCGCCTGGGAGATTCCCTCCGCCGCCCGCACGCTCGCCGAGTCGAAAAAACACGACGCTATTGTCACGCTCGGCTGCCTGCTGCGCGGCGAGACCGCCCACTACGAGGCCATCTACACCGAGGTCGCGCGCGGCATCGGCCAGTCCCAGCAGGAGACCGGCGTCCCCCACGCCTTCGGCGTCCTCACCTGCGACACCCTCGAGCAGGCCCTCGACCGCGCCGGAGTCAAGGCCGGCAACAAAGGCTTCGAGGCCGCCATCGCAGCCATCGAGATGGTCTCCATTCAACAAGAAGCTCGCGGGGCCCGCATAGTGGGCACTCGCCGCAAGTCACGCGAACTCACCATGCAGATGCTCTTCCAGGGCGACCTCGGCAAGCACACCCCCGACGAAGTTCGCGCCCTCTTCTGGTCCTCTCGCGACGATGTCGACGCCGAGACCCGCGGCTTCGCCGAAGACCTCTACCGCGTCGCCACCGAGCGCGCCCCCGAGGTCGACGCCCTCATCGAGTCCCACGCGCAGAACTGGCGTCTCGAACGCATGGCCGTCGTCGACCGCAACCTCCTCCGCGCCGCCGTCGCCGAGATGATCGCCTACCCCAACACACCGCCCGCCATCGTCATCAACGAGTCGCTGGAGATCGCCCGCCGCTACGCCGCGCCCGAGTCCGTACCCTTCCTCAACGGCATCCTCGACGCCATCGCGCGTAGCCTGCTCAAGCAGCGCCTCGCCTGATCGCGAGCCCGGCGCTCACAATTCCGGGCGTATAATTTTCCAACGAGGAGGCCTCCATGCCCGTCTCTCGACTGCTGACTCTTTCGCTCCTGACCGCGATGTTCTCCATCCCCGCCATAGCGCAGTCTTCCACGTCGGCTGGCCCCACAGCGCCTCATTCGCCCTTGCAGCTTCATCTCAACGGCCAGCCTCGGACGTTCGAGTTCGGCCAGCCCAGCGCGCAGCCCGGGTCGAATCTCTTCACTCCACCGCAGCCCGTGCCGAATCCGTTCACGCCACCGCAGCCCCCAGTTTAACTCGTTCAGTCTGCCGCGGCATCTGACGAACTCCCTCAAGCTGCCCCAGAACACTCTGATTGCCAGCGCGGCTACCTCGCCGCGGCCAATTAGCACCTGCTACGCCATGCGCAGCTACGAATACGTCCGCGACAATCCCACCTCCGACGCGACCCGGCTCGCCGGCTCCTCAACCTGCCTGCCTGCAGCCAACGTGCACGCAAAGGCTGTCGTCGATCCGCGGATCGTGCTGGTACGTTGAGCTGTTGAAATGGATCCGCCTCGCGCTACGGCCTCAAGCCTTACCGCCCCTAGCCTTACCGCCCTGTAGAAGCACGCTCCACCATCGTTCCCTGCGTTCCGCTCAGTCCCGCCTCATACCGCGCCACGCCGCGATACAGACTCTCCGCCACGCGCTCCCGATACTCCGGCTCGCGCAACTGGTCCGCGTCCTTCGGATTGGTCACAAACGAGATCTCCGCCAGGATCGACGGCATGTTCGCCCCAATCAGTACCACAAACGGCGCCTTCTTCACCCCGCGGTCCTTCAGTCCCGCATTGCCTCTCTCCAGCCCCGCATACAGCGAGCCTTCCACATCGCTGGCAAACTCGCGGCTCTCCGCAATCTTGTCCTTCAGCGCAATCTTCTTCACCAGGTCGCTCAGCTGGTGGATCGACTGGTCGCTCACCGCGTTCTCGCGCGCCGCCACATCCAGCGCCGTCGGGTCCGAGGTGAAGTTCAGGTAGTACGTCTCCACCCCGCGCGCGCTCGCATCCGGCGACGAGTTCGCATGGATCGAAAGAAACAGGTCCGCCTGCGCCTTGTTCGCAATCGCCGTCCGCGTCTCCAGCGGAATAAACGTGTCGTCCGACCGCGTATAGATGATCTCCGCGCCCAGCCTGTCGTGCAGCAGCTTGCCCAGCCGCAGCGCCACATCCAGCACCACGTCCTTCTCCTCGATCCCATCCGCGCCCAGCGTGCCCGAGTCGTGCCCGCCATGCCCCGCATCGATCACAATCCGCCCAATCTTCAGCCCCAGCGCCCGCACCAGCGAGGTCTCGCCATCCGCCGTCGGCACCGCCGCCCGCGCCGGCGTCGCATCCGCCATGACCACAGCCGCAGGCGCACTCGTCTTACCCTTAACCTTCTTCGTCTTCTTCTCACCATCCAGTCGCTATCGCCACAGAACCGGGTGCCCCATTCATCGCAGTCGTATCGCGATGAGTGGGAGAAGCGCCATCGTCTGTAACATCGTCACTCGCATCCGCCGTCTTCGCCCCACTCACCACCGCCGAGATCGGCTTCGACGTCGGCCTGGTCGTCGCATCCACCCGCCCCGGCAGCTCGCTCACCGCCGCCACATCCGCCGAACTCGTCTGCCGCACCGCCGTCGTATTCGGCACCGTCGGCGTCGGAGCAGCCCGCCTGCGGCACCGCGCCAATCGTCACCGGCGCCGGCCCGCTCTTCGCGCCATGGATATCGATGATCAGCCGGTACGGGTTCGGCAGCAGAAACGCCGAGTACTCCGTCACATCGTTCACATCCAGCACCACCCGCGTCACGTCGTCCGAGTACTGCGCCGCCCGCATCCTCTTCAGAAATCCATCGTCCGTCACCGCAAAGCTCTTGCCCACCAGCTCCGGCGCCAGCCGCGTGCCATGCAGATCGAAGTAGATGCGGTCCGGATTCGGCACCCGCGCCGCCTCATACGTCACGCCGTCGCCCAGGTCGATCGCCACCCGCGTATACGTCGCCGTCGACCAGTGCCGAATCCCCGTCACCAGCGCCCGCTTGCCCGCGCTTCTTCGTGCCCGCGCTCTGCACTGCTGCCGCTCGTCATCGCGGCTCCGCATCGACCGCCCGCTCGTCCATATCCTCCGGCGGCACCGAAGCTCCCATGCTCGCGTCTGCGACGGGTCTCCACCGCCCGAGTCGTCGCCATCGCCGGCAGCATCCCGTCGACTGCAGCCACAACAGTGCGGTGCCCCATTCATCGCAGCCTCATCGCGATGAGTGGGCTTTGCCTCGCGCACCACCACCGCATCCTCCGCGGTCGTCTTCCCCGAACGTGACAACCGGCAACCTGCTCCTGCACCTGCTCCAACGAAGCCAGCCCCGCCCTCGCCTCCTCCGCCTGCTCGCTCCGCGGATAATCCTTCAGCAGCAGCTTGTACTCTCTCCCGCGCCGCCGCCGCATCGTTCAGGTCGTTCTCCTCAATCTGCCCTTCGGCCAGCAGCGCCTGCACCCGCAGCGAACTCCCCGGATACTGCGTCCGCAGAAACTCATACTGCCCCACCGCCGCCTTCGAGACTCTTCGCATCCTGCAGCCCGCGCCCCTGCTCCGCCAGCAGCTCCGCCACCGCATTCACCGCCGCCGCCGCATGAACGTCCCCCGGATGCGCATGGTAGATCGCGCGATACCCATCCATCGCCCGCGTATAGTCCGCCCGCGTCCGCGTCGTCTCAGGGATCGCCTCCAGCGCTCGCGCCCCCGCTCCGCCTGCTCCCACGGCGTCAGCGCCGCAACCTTCTTCTGCGCCGTCTTGTGCGAATTAATCTTTATGGCCGCGGAGGTGTCGCCTGCCGCCGCACCCGCCACTGCTCCACCGCTCAGCGCCGCTATGCAACCCAGCCCACATCGTCCGCCCCACACATCGCAGACCTCGCATTGGCACCATCCGAAGGGCATCGCCTCCTCAGTTTAAGTCCGCCCCACTCTCCACCCCGCGTCAAAACCCGCCCCGTACTCCCGCCGATACTCCCACTGGCGATTCGCTAAGGCTACAGCAGCAATCCCCCAACCACCTCCGCTGCCTTCCCCAGCGCTCCATCCAGAGCCCCCACATCGCTCCCGCCCGCCTCCGCCAGATCGGGACGCCCACCACCCTTGCCGCCCACCATCCCCGCCAGCAGCCCCACAATCTTCCCCGCCTGCACCTTGCCCGTCAGGTCCTTCGTCACGCCCACAATCAGCGAGACCTTGCCGGCTGCGGAATCGCCCGCGCCCAGCACCACCACCCCCGACCCCAGCTTGCCGCGCATCTGGTCCACCAGGTCGCGCATCGGCCCGCGCTCCAGCCCATCGACGCGCTGCACCAGCAGCTTCACGCCCTTCACCTCCACCGCACTCGCCTCACCCGCCGCCGCAGACGCCGACTTCATCCGCACCGCATCCAGCTCCCGCCGCAGCTTCTTCATCTCCTCTTCCTGCGCCGCCATCCGCGCCCGCAGCGCGTCCGCCGGAGCCGCCGCATCCGCACCCACCACCTGCCCCACCACACGTGCCACCTCAAAGTCCCGCCGGAACTCGCCCAGCGCGCCCATCCCGCTCACCGCCTCCACGCGCCGCACGCCGCTCGAGACACGAGCCCTCTCCCACCAATTTGATCAGCCCAATCTCCCCCGTCGCCGCCGTATGCGTCCCGCCGCACAGCTCGGTCGAGAAACCGTCCGGCCCGCCGATCTTCACCACCCGCACCCGGTCGCCGTACTTCTCGCCGAACAGCGCCATCGCGTGGTACTCATTCACCGCAACATCGATCGGCACATCCACCAGCGTCTCCACCTTCGCATTCGCCAGCACCTGCCGGTTCACAATCGTCTCAATCTCGCGCCAACTCCTCTTCCGCGACTCCCGCAAAGTGCGAAAAGTCGAACCGCAGCCGCGCCCGGTCCACCGAGCTGCCCGCCTGCTTCACATGCCGCCCCAGCACCTCGCGCAGCGCCGCATGCAGCAGGTGCGTGCCCGTATGGTTGCGCGTCACCGCCGCGCGCACCTCGCCATCCACCACCGTGTCCACCGTATCGCCCACCGCAATCCGCTCCCGCGCCACCACGCGATGCGACCACACCCCCTGCACCGGCTTCGACGCGCCGCTCACATCCGCGACCACCGTGTTGTGGTCGCCCGAGTACAACCACCCCACATCGCCCACCTGCCCGCCCGAGTCCGCATAGAAGCTGGTCGCGTCCAGCACCACCTCGCCCGCCTCGCCCGCGCGCAGCTCCGCCACGCCCACGCCGTCCTTCACCAGCGCCAGCACCTTCGCCCCATCCACCCGCAGCGCCGTGTACCCCTCAAACTCCGTCTTCGCCAGCTCGCGATACACCGGCGCCGCCGACTTCTGCGACCCACCCTTCCAACTCGCCCGCGCCCGCGCCTGCTCCTCCTCCTTCGCCCTCTCAAACCCTTCCATGTCGAAGTCAAGGCCAGCATCCCGCGCCGCATCCACCATGAAATCAAGCGGCATGCCAAAGGTCTCGTAGAGATGAAAGGCACTCCTCCTCGGAAAGACTAACGTGGCTTCCGCAACGCGTTCGCAAATGGCTAAGCTCCTGTCGCTGACGAGCAAGCGAGTTCATCACATCCCAAGTCATGCACCGTCGTTTGTTCGGCGAATTGCCGATCTCGATACAGTCGTCTACATTCAGCTCGATCGCCGGGTGTCCCTGTGATCTGAGCCTTCTCTATGCTTTCGATCTTGCGCTTGAATGACCGCATATCCCGACGCTAT
Source organism: uncultured Acidobacteriaceae bacterium (assembly GCA_963808025.1). Classification (GTDB taxonomy): domain Bacteria; phylum Acidobacteriota; class Terriglobia; order Terriglobales; family Acidobacteriaceae; genus Edaphobacter. The sequence goes on from CAWEEI010000004.1 coordinate 588,761, forward strand.
TACCCGCGCAAACTGCTCCTCCTCCGCCAGCACCACCTTGCTCACCCGCTCCGCCGACTCCTTCAACTCCGGATACGCCACCTGCATCTCATCCCGCACCGCAAACACCATCTCATGCATGAACGGCTTCTCCTGCCCCAGCAGCCGTCCATGCCGAATCCCGCGCCGCAGAATCTTCCGCAGCACATACCCGCGTCCCTCATTCGCCGGCATCACCCCATCCGAAATCAGAAACGTCGCCGCCCGCGCATGGTCCGCAATAATCCGCAGCGAAGCACCTTCGCCTTATCCGTCTGCATCCGCGTGCGATCCACATGGTCGCTCAGTTAGTTCCTTCGCCCGCGCAATCAGCGGCGTAAACAGATCCGTCTCGATAGTTCGACAGCACACCCTGCAGCACGCACGCAATCCGCTCCAGCCCCATCCCCGTATCGATCGATGGCTTCGGCAGCGGAGTCAGCGACGCCATCGCTGCCGCGGTCGAACTGCATGAAGACCAGGTTCCAGATCTCCACATACCGCTGGTCGTCTTCGCCAAAGGGCTTGTCTTCGCCCGTCTCGCTCGCCGCCAGCCCGAAGTCATAGAAAATCTCCGAGCACGGCCCGCACGGCCCGGTGTCGCCCATCTGCCAGAAGTTGTCCTTCGCGCCCATGGCGAAGATGCGCTCCTTCGGAACGCCAATCTCGATCCACAGCTGCTCGGCCTCGACATCTCGCCCCACAGTGCCCGAGCCCTCGAACACCGTCACATACAGCTTCGCCGGGTCGATCCCCCACACCTTGGTCAGCAGCTCCCACGCATACGCAATCGCCTCGCGCTTGAAGTAGTCGCCAAACGAAAAATTCCCCAGCATCTCGAAGAACGTATGGTGCCGCCGCGTGAACCCCACATTTTCGAGGTCGTTGTGCTTGCCGCCCGCGCGCACGCACTTTTGCGAGGTCGTCGCCCGCGAGTACTCCCGCTTCTCCGCGCCCAGGAAGACATCCTTGAACTGGTTCATCCCCGCATTGGTAAACAGCAGCGTCGGATCGTTCGCCGGCACCAGCGACGACGAGTGCACCCGCCGGTGTCCCTTGCCCTCAAAAAACCGCAGAAAATCCTCGCGAATCTGGCTTCCCGAACGATATTCCATAGACCTGAAAGTCTATCAGCGCAGCTCAACCCGACGCGCCCCACACCTTGCCCTCCAACTGTCGCACCTCCTCCGTCAGCCTGGGCAATTTCGTAAACTCGGCCCGCCGCTCTCCCATGCGCACCGCCGAGACTGCCGCGTCGAACGCATCTTCGCTCTCTTCGGCCTGCGCCAGCGCGGCCCTCGTCAACACCGCGCGCAGCGCCCGTTCCCGCAGATAGCGCACCCGCTCCTCCGCACGCTCTTCCTCACCGGCCCGGTCAACAGCCGCGGATAGATCTCGACCAGCATCGGCAGCCGCGGCGCATCGAACGGCCAGATGGCGAATCCTGCCTTCCTGCAGCCGCGGCAGGAAGGGAATCCCGCGCAGCGTCCCCGTCCCCACCGCGCCTGCGCCGCCGATCTGGAACGGCGACTTCGGCGCGATCCCCTTCACCTTCTCCGCCTGCGCTGTGTCTTCGATCAACGAAGCCACCTTGCATTCGCAGTCCGCAAGCCGAAGCATCCGCGTCGTGCCATCCTCGCCGCAAAACTCCGGCGGCTTCTTCCTTGGCTTGCCCCAGAACCGCACATCGTCGCACTCGCGCGTGAGCCATCGCTCCCCATGCTGCTGCACAATCCTCCAAAACTCCGGTGCCGATCTCGCCCCATGTTCTCGCACAAACCACGCAGGATAGCTGAAGCAGAAGTCCACCCCCACCACCATGCGCCGGCGTCTCTCGCGCCATCGCAATCAGCCACTCGACCAGCTCCTCGCGCGTTCGCCGCGAGGCAAGCTCCACCCGCGCCTGGCCCGCCGCATCCTTGCTCCAAACTCCCGCCCAGATCTTCCGCCGCTGCCCCGCCACGCTCCGGTCGCCCGACCAGTCCACCGCAACCACGCGCTCCACCGTCGCCGCTACTCCGCATCGCCCACGCCTTCGAGTGCCGCCTCCTCGACCTCGACGCCCCACTCCCGCAGCACCTTGAAGACCGCACCCGCCGAGAACCCCGCGCGCAGCAGCCTGCCCCACCACCCGCGCCGTCTCCTTCTGCTGCATCTCCCGCGACACGCCCACCCCGCCCGGCTGCTTCATCCGCTTGCGCGCGACGTACTCCCGCGCCAGCGCTGCCTCATCCACACCCTCATACGCCGCACCCACCGCTGCACCCACCAGCTCCGCCGCAACGCCCTTGGCCGCGAGGTCCTGCTGCACACGCCGCCGGCCGAACTTCTCATTCTCCTTGCGCAGCCGCGTGTAGTCCGCCGCAAACCGCGCGTCGCTCAGGTAATTCAGTCCTTCAGCCGCGCCACCACCGCATCCATCGCTCGCTCGCCCTCGGCCCCTCCTGCCGCGCGACGTCTTCATCAGCCGTCGCAACTCGCGCTCGGTGCGCATCTTGCTCGCCAGCGCGCGCACCGCGTACTCAAATAGCGCCGGCCTCACCCAGCGGCTCCCGCCTCTTCGCCCGCTTCAGCACCGCGCCACACCCCTCGTCATCGCGCCAGTCTACATCCAAACCGCATCACGACCCTCGCTCTCTGCGTCTAATAGGATGAACTTGCGGACGCTTCATGGGCCGGTCGTCGCCCGGGAAGTGCCGCGAAAAGGAGTTCTCGAATGTTGAAGCCGCGTGCCGGTATTCTCGCGCTTTGCATCTCTTCGCTATCGATGGTGGCGATACTGGGCTTAGCGGCTATCGCAACCCCACACGCAGTCGCACAGGACTCTTCCGCCTCTGGCTTCGGCCCGCTCGACCCAACTCCCCCCAAGGACATCACGCCGCAGGAGATCGTCACCAAGTTCGGCGCGCGCGAGGCGGAGTTCGCGCAGGCGCGCGACAACTACACCTTCCGCCAGTCGGTAAAGGTGGACACCATCGACGACGGACACCGGCAAGGTCAGACGGCGAATACCAGCAGGTCACCGACATCACCTTCGACAAGGATGGCCGCCGCGAAGAGCACGTCGTCTTTGCCCCGCCGAACACGCTCGACAACGGCGGTGTCATGATGTCACCCACCGACTTCGAAGAGATCGAGCATCGGCTGCCCTTCATCCTGACCACCGACCGACCTGCCGCAATACGACGTCACCTACCTCGGCCGCCAGCATGTCGACGAACTCGATACCTATGTCTTCGAGGCCGGGCCGAAGAAGATCGAGAAGAACCACCATTACTTCCAGGGCAAGGTATGGGTCGACCAGCAGGACTTCCAGATCGTCCTCATCAACGGCAAGACCGTGCCGCAGGACACGCGCCCCGGCCACGAAGACCTGCAGCCGCCATTCACCACCTACTATGAGCAGGTGGATGGCAAGTACTGGTTCCCCACCTACACCAAGGCCGAGGGCTACCTGCACTTCGCCGCGCAGAATGGCGCGCTCAGCCAGGACGTCCATATGCGCAACATCGTCCGCTACACCGACTACAAGCAGTTCCGCGCCACCAGCCGCATCATCTACGACGGCCAGGACATCACCACCGACAAACTCCGAAGGATGCGCAAGACGCCAGCCGCGCCCGAAGTGATCTGTGGCTAAGCCGCCGGCTCCGACTCGAAGTACAGATAGCGCCGCCAACTCGGGTCGGCCGAGCCGATCATCCGCATGATGTGCCGCGAGGTGTGCAGGCTGAACGACCGCGGCTCGCGCTGCAGCTTCATGTCGGTCAGCTCATGCAGCAGCTGGTTGCCCTTGCGCCGGTTGCAGTCGTGGCAGCACGCGACCAGGTTCTCCCACGTCGAAAGCCCGCCGCGCGAACGCGGGACACATGGTCGAGCGTCAGCTCGCTGGCGGTCAGCACGATGCCGCAGTACTGGCACGCATTGCGGTCGCGCAGCAGGATGTTCTTGCGCGAGAGCGCGCGCGTCTGGTGCGGGATCCGGCGGTACTCCAGCAGCCGGATCACGCTCGGCATCGCCACCTTCACCCGCGCCGCATGCAGCATCGCGCCCTGCTCCTCTTCCGTGCGCGCGACGCCCTTCAGCACCAGCACCAGCGCGCGCCGCGCCCCGCAGATATTGATCGGCTCATACGATGCGTTCAGCACCAGCACCGGCGTCTGCATCGCCGGCTGGCGAAACACGCCGATGCGCACATCAAGCTCGGTCGTCAGCCGCGGGGAGCTGTGTCCGCTCGCGTGGCCGGCGTGGCGATTGCCGCTGCTTCCGCATCTTGGTTGTATGGGCCGAGGTGTGCGACGCTTGCATTGCTGAAACCCTCCCAATTTCGTGGTGCGTTCGAATCCGTTGGCTTTAACAATGACTCAGGAGCGGACGCGTATGGAGCGTCTATCCGAATCCCCGCGCCGCGGTTCGTGCAGGCATCGTCCCACATGGCGACCCGCGAGGTCTGCGCCCGCGCCAGCGTCGCAACCCAAACCTTGCCCGCGCCCGCGCGCCGCAGCACTCGCGCACACTCGCGCGCCGTCGCGCCGGTGGTGTAAATGTCGTCAACCAGCAGCACCTCGCAACCTGGCGTGATGCGCGACGCGTCGATGGCGAACGCGCCATCCAGATTGCGCCGGCGGCTGCGCGGGTTCAGCTCGAACTGGCTCCGGGTGTCCCGCCGCCGCGTTAGCAGAGCCGGCACGCGGCGCAGCTTCCACTCGGGCGCCGTCACTCGCAGCTGCGCGATGGCCGCATCGGCCAGCAGCTCGGACTGGTTGTACCCTCGCTGGCGCTGCTTCGCAGGGAACAGCGGTACGGCGACCACTACCAGCTCGCGCGCGGCCTCGGCTCGCAGCGTCAGGATCGCCTCAGCGAGCATTCCGCCCAGCAGCGTTCGCGATGCCGCTGCATCCGCTCGTACTTCAGCAGGTGAATCATCTCGCGCAGCCCGTCCTCATAGACCGCATAGGCGACCGCGCGCTCGAACATCGGCGGCACCGCGCGGCAGGGATGGCAGAGCAGACCTTCGGCGGGCACGGCGAAGCGGGCGCTCTCCATATCATATCGAGGGCTTCGCCGCAGCGGTCAGCACAACGCAGCAGACTGCCGGGGAACGTCAGTCCGGCACGCGTCGCAGACGGGAAGCAGACCAGCGCGCAGCAGCGGCGCGCCGCAGACACGGCAGTCGGACGGGAACGCAGTGGTGACCAGATCGTCGACGACCGAGGAGAGCAGATCGGGCAGCGCGGCGGGTCAGCCTTCGGAGCAGGGAAGTATGCGGCGCGACCCTCGTCCAGTCCGTGCGACAGACTCAGGCGGAGCGCCGGGAGAAGCATGGAGCGTACTCTCATTCAGGCATTCGCTGAAGATGCACCTCGCGCACGTCGGCGCTCCAGGCCGCTTGGGCCGCGCCGATGGCTCGCAAGTATAAATGCCGGCGAAGCGCGCTGGCCAGCGCGAAATGCCGCAGATGCTGACGCAGCGGCCATATTCACACCGCTGATACACTCCGATCGAGACCGATAACGCGTTATTCACACGGGAGATCACGCGACCGATGGCGACATCCGACTCGAAGCACCGGGAGTGCGAAGCCGCGCCTTTCAGACCCTTCGTCCCCGCCACCGAGACCGCGCCCGGAGCTGACCTCCGCGCGCTTCTGCTCGGCGCCCTCTTCGGCGTCCTCTTCGGCGCGGTCACGGTCTACGTCGGCCTGCGCGCGGGCTTCACGGTCGCCGCCAGCATCCCCATCTCGGTGCTGTCGATCTCCATCCTCCGCGCGCTTCGGCCGCGCCAGCATCCTCGAGAACAACATCGTCCAGACCACCGGCAACGCCGGCCAGTCCATCGCCTCGGGCGTCATCTTCACCCTGCCCGCGCTGATCTTCCTCGGCTTCGACCTCGAGTCCTCGCGCATCTTCGCCCTCGCCCTCTTCGGCGGATGGCTCGGCGTGCTGTTCATGATCCCGCTGCGCCGCCAGCTCATCGTCGAAGAGCACGACACGCTGATCTACCCCGAAGGCACCGCCTGCGCCGACGTCCTGATGGCCGGCGAGCGCGGCGGCAGCTTCGCCTCCCGCGTCTTCCTCGGCCTCGGCCTCGGCGGCCTCTACACCCTCTTCCAGAACGACAACCTCTTCGCGCTCTGGCCCAGCGAGCCCGACTACCAGCCCGACCTCGGCGCGCAGCATCTGCTCAAAGGCGCGGCCATCCGCGCCGACTGCACCCCGGAGTATCTCGGCGTCGGCTACATCATCGGCGCGCGCGTCGCCGCCATCATGCTCGCCGGCGGCGTCTTCTCCTGGCTGGTCCTGATGCCCGCCATCTACTTCTTCGGCTCGCACCTCGCCACGCCGCTCTATCCCGGCACTGTGCTGGTCAAGGACATGTCGCCCTCCGACCTCTGGCGCACCTACGTCCGCCCCATGGGCGCAGGCGCCGTCGCCGCCGCCGGCCTCATCACCCTCCTGCGCACCCTGCCCACCATCGTCAGCGCCCTCACCCAGGGCTTCAAGAAAGGCGGCAGCAAACTCGCCGCCGCCCGCCCCTCGCGCACCGAGCACGATCTCCCGCCCATCGTCGTCTTCGGCGGCAGCGCCCTGCTCATCGTGCTGATGTTCCTCTTCCTCCAGTTCAAGCCCGTCCCCGGCGCCTACGTCGGCCCGCTCGCCAACGCTCGCCGCCGCGCTGCTGATCGTCGTCTTCGGCTTCCTCTTCGTCACCGTCTCGCGCGCGCATCGTCGGCATCGTCGGCTCCTCCGCCTCGCCCGTCTCCGGCATGACCATCGCCACGCTGATGGCCACCTCCGCCATCTTCCTCGTCAAGGGCTGGACCGCCCCCGCCTTCGGCGCGCTCGCCATCACCATCGGCGGCGTCGTCTGCATCGCCGCCTCCAACGCCGGCGACACCAGCCAGGACCTCAAGACCGGCTACCTCATCGGCGCCACGCCGTGGAAGCAGCAACTCGCGCTCATGATCGGCGTCATCGTCTGCATCTTCTCCATCGGCGCCACGCTGAACGCGATGAACCGCGGCCTCGAACAGTTCCAGCGCATGCCCAAGCCCATCGCGCTCTCGCTCACCGCACTTCCCGACGGCGTGCAGAACAAGGGCAACTTCACCCGCGACACCATCGCCCTCACCTCGCACAACGCCGACGACCACACCACAGAGCAGCTCACCGGCACGCGCCAGTACATCCTGCTCAACGCCATCGGCTCCACCACGCTCGACGACGGCAAGTATCTCTACAACCCCGCCACCGGCCAGATCGAGGTCCAGTGGATCCAGGGCATCGGCAGCGAGAAGGCCGCCGCGCCGCAGGGCCGCCTCATGGCCACCGTCATCAACGGCATCCTCTCGCGCAAGCTGCCCTGGACGCTGGTGCTGCTCGGCGTCGCGCTGGTCATCGTGGTCGAACTGCTCGGCATCCGCTCGCTCACCTTCGCCGTCGGCGCCTACCTCTCCATCGCCACCACGCTCGCCATCTTCGTCGGCGGCGTCATGCGCTGGATGGTCGACCGCGCCATGCTCCAGCACGCCAGCGCACTCGCCGCCGCCAATCCCGACGTCATCGATCCCGACACCGGCCTGCCCGTGCCCACCAGCGTCACCCCCGCGCTCGACACCGAAAGCGAGATCTCCCCCGGCAGCCTCTACGCCTCCGGCCTCATCGCTGCGGGCGGCATCGTCGGCCTGCTCGGCGTCTGCGTGCGTCTCGTCGAAGGTCTCTCCGAGCAGCACGGCGGCCACTGGCAGCTCTTCCGCTTCAGCGACGACAACCCGCTGCATCACGACTGGGTCAGCGTCCTGATGTTCGCCCTGCTCGCCTTCAGCCTCTACTACTTCGCCCGCAAGCCGCTGAAGCAGTTGTAAATCGGTGTGACGTGTAACCCATGCACCGGATCGAAACACCTCACCTCCGCAGCCGCACCCTCCTTCTGCACCTCAGATAAACCGAGAAATCCAGCCCCCCACGCGTCCGAAGGGCGCTTTCCCGTTTTGGGAGGGGTTAATCAAAAATGGACAGTCTTGTTGAAACTTTCTGCCTGAGCCGTTTTTTCGACCGGACTTGCGCTGATTCTGCGTCGGTTATGCGATTTATAGGATTTTCATTGACAATCGTATGCAAATAGCGCTACATTTGTTTTGAGCAATCTTTGCTCAAAAGGAGAACATCATGCGCCGAGTAATTTTTGCTACTACTCTGATTCTCTTTCCTGTGCTGGCCAATGCACAGGCTGGCCCTTCGACTGAATCCAAGCAGGATCCAACCTCGGCGCCTGTTCTGGCCGAGCTGAACCGGCCCGCTGGACTGGCGGAGCTGCACGCGACGGCCCTGGAGAGCCATGCAGCAGTCCGCGAGTTTGTGAAGACCCAGGTAACGCAGAACTTTACTGAGGCGGCGTTCCGCCAGGCCGGCACGCTGGAGTATGGCATGAGCGCAACTCCGGTGGAGGCGTCGGTGCCACAGGTGTCGCGCGCGGTCGCAGTAGACCTCACTCCGGCGGAGTTGGCGGAGAAGCCTGCGGTGACCAACGTCGTGGTCCGGGCGATTGTGGACGAGAACGGCGTTCCGCGGAATGTGGCGATCGCGCAGTCGGCCGGCCCGGCGGTGGACCGGGAGGCGGTTGCGGCGGTGAGCCAGTACAGGTTCAAGCCGGCGACCTTGGACAACAAGGCCACATGGGCCTCGGTGTCCATTGCGATCCGGATTGAAAAGCAGTAAGGCGATTGTGAGTGACTGCGGCGGGGTAGTTTGGCTGCCGGTGTTTGCAGTTGGGCGCGTGTAAGTTTGCCGGGTTGGTTCCGGCGGCGGTAAGATGCGTGGGACTTTCCACGAGGGCTTATCGATGCGCGAACAGTTGCGAATGCTGGGGGCGGGCTGCCTCGCTATTTTTCTGTGCGGTGTGGGCGCGGCAGCGCAGAGCGGGGCCGCCGTTAAGGCCGCGGCACACAAAGCTGTTGCGAAGACTGCGGCCAAACCGCCTATGGTCGCCGCGACGCCGCCCATGGGCTGGAACAGCTGGAACTTCTTCGCCGGTAAGGTCACCGACAAGGACATCCGCGACACCGCCGACCTGCTCGTCTCCACCGGCATGCGCGACGCCGGCTACGTCTACGTCAACATCGACGACACCTGGGAGGGCGACCGCGACGCCCAGGGCCGCATCCAGTCCAACAGCAAGTTCCCCGACATGAAGGCCCTCGCCGACTACGTCCACTCCAAGGGCCTCAAGCTCGGAATCTACTCCTCGCCCGGCGCCAAGACCTGCGCCCGCTTCGAGGCCAGCCTCGGCCACGAGGAGCAGGACGCCCAGACCTACGCCGACTGGGGCGTCGACTACCTCAAGTACGACCTCTGCAGCTACCGCACCATCATGGAGCAGCAGGCGCCCGGCGACATCCCTGCGCAGTACAAGCTCATGCGCCAGGCCTACGAGAAGATGCACCAGGCCATCCTCAAAACCGGCCGCCCCATGGTCTACTCCCTCTGCCAGTACGGTTGGGACTCCGTCTGGGAGTGGGGCCCATCCGTCGGCGCGAACCTCTGGCGTACCACCGGGCGACATCTCCGCCAACTTCGACCGCATGAGCGTCATCGGTCGCGGTCAGGCCGGCCTCGCCAAGTTCGCCGGCCCCGGCCACTGGAACGACCCCGACATGCTCGAGGTCGGCAACGGCAAGCTCACCCTCGACGAAAACCGCACCCACATGTCGCCTCTGGGCCATGCTCGCCGCGCCTCTCATCGCCGGCAACAACCTCACCCAGATGACCCCCGACATCGGCGCCATCCTCATGAACAAGGACGTCATCGCCATCGACCAGGACCCGCTCGGCCGCCAGGGCGACCGCATCTACGCCGAAGGCCCGATTGAGATATGGGCCAAGCCTCTCAAAGGCGCACCCGGCCACAGGGCCGCCGCCCTCGCCATCTTCAACTTCGGCGAGACCGCCAACGAGATGCGCGGGATATCGCTCCACCTCAAGGAGGCCGGCTTCCCCGGCCACGCCATCGCCCGCGATGTCTGGGCCGCAAAGGATCTGGGCCCGATCAGCGACGACACCAAATTCTCCGTGCCGCGGCATGGCGTGGTGCTGCTGTTGCTGAGATAGGCAGAGGCGCACAGACAGCACTCAGTCGAGCTTCGCCTCGATCCCTTCCCGTGCCAGGATGCCTTTATGCGACAGGGCGGTTTCCAGCGGCATCTTCGACGCGCGGATTTTTGCGCGGGTGAAGGCTGGCTTGAAGACGTAGTTTTCCGGGTGGAGTTTCGCGTCCTCAAAGGGCAAAGGATGGCAAGGGGTGCCTCTCCTGGCGGCCAGACCGATACTCAACAGCCGCTCCCCATCGTGTTCACCGCTGGTGACAAGGAGCCCGAAGTTGTTGATGTTTGGGTTAACGGGCATAGGTGTTTTCCCCTAAAATTAAATTCCTCTTTGCGGAGGCTCCCGGTTGCCACATAGTACCGCAGCGGAGGGATCTCCGCATTCGCCTCCCTCGGCCAGGAACCTCAGCCATCAACACGGCCGCCCTTGCCTCTGAGATGGATCCGGACCTCAATCCGGCTACAAACGGCCACTCCAATCAAGAGGTATCAGCCCAGCGGGTCGTCGTAAGTCCTGCGTGCCGCCTTCCGCGCATCGCGAATCAGGTCGGGGAGGCCGACGCCGTGGAGGGGGTTGCCGAGGAGGGTGAGGCCGGGGAGGTGGGCGGCGATGAGGGACTTCGAGTTCGGCGGCGCGGTCTAGGTGGCCGACGGCGTATTGCGGCAGGCTGTTAGGCCAGCGGCGGACGACGGTGAGGATGGGCGGGGGCAGAGGGGCGGGCGCGGGGCCGGCGAGTGGCGCCTGTGCGTAGGTTGCGCATTGAAGATGCGCGCGAATTCCAGTCGCGCGATGGCGGCGATCTCGTCGTTGTTGCAGCGCGCGAGGCGGTCGGCCGCCGCCCCGCCGAAGAAGGCGCGGACCTGGCGTGCGCCAGGCGGGACGCGGTGGGGAAACTTCTGGTCAGTGAAGGTGCAGGCCAGGAGGAGGGTCTGCGGCGGGATCGAGTTGTTCCTTCGAGTGCGTGAGCCGTTGGGCGGCACGAGGAAGCCGAAGCCCGGCAGGAAGCGGAACGCGTGTGGCGTCGGGGAAGCAGAAGGCGACCAGCACGGCGGAGCTGGATTCGGTGGGGAGAAGACGCGGCGGCCTCCGGGAGGAGCGGGGTGAGGAGCGCGCGCGCGGCGTCGAGCGGAGTCGCGAGAAGAACGGCGTCGAAGGTCTCGGAGGCATGGCGCTTGGGTGTTGCATGACCCACGGTGGAGAGGGTCCAGTCGGGGATCACCGGCGGTGGGCGGCGTCAGCGCAGTGACGGTGGTGTTGCGGCGGAGCCAGTGTTGCGGGGATGCGCGGCGATCAGGCGATCGATCAGGGTGCCGAGGCCGGAGCGGAGGGTGGTAAAGATTGGCGGTTGCGCGTTCGCCGCTGTCGTTGTGCGTTCTGCAGCGCGGCGATGAGCGAGCCGTGGGTGCGCTCCATGGCGACGAAGGCGGGCATGACGGCGCGGACGCGAAAGGCGTGCGGACGTCGCCGCCGAAGACGCCGCTGAGCAGCGGGGCGGCGACGCGGGCGAGGACCTCCGGGCCGAAGTGGCGGAGGGTGAAGTCGGCGACGGACTCGTCGTGCGCGGGGATGGAGGCGAGGAGTTCGGCGGCGCGCGCGGGCTCGGCGCGGTAGGCGGCGATGGCGGCGGGGGTGAAGAGCGGCGAGCTCGTCGAGCGCGGCGAGGCTCGGGTTGCGGGGACGAACATGTTGAGGCCGTCGGGCATGGGGACGAGGCGGCCGGTGGATTCGGGGTGATGAGTAGATCCACGTCTTGCGGGTCGCGTCGTTGGAGGAGATGAGTTCGGCTTCGAGGCCGAGTTCGATGGCAAGCTCGCGTGCCCAGGGCTTGGCGGAGACCCAGCCGTCGGGGCCGCACTTCCACGGTGAAGCCGCCCTCGCGGACGGTCTCGATGAGGCCGCCGAGGCGCGGGGACGATTCGAAGAGGACGGCTTCGACAGGCGCGCCCGTCGCGGGCCAGGCGCGCGAGTTCGTAGGCGGCGGTGAGGCCGGCGATGCCTCCTCCGATGATGGCGATGCGGCGCATAGGGCAGGTTCAGGGTACAGGGTTCGAGGCTCAGGCGAGTTGCGTGTTGGACGATGTGGAGCGAGGGCCCGGGCGAGGAGCGGCGAGTCGTTGAGCGATTCGGGGCGGTAGAGGCGGAGGCCGAGCGCGCGCGCGGTCTCGGTGAAGGCGATGTCGATGTCGTAGAGGATCTCGACGTGGTCGCAGACGAAGCCGATGGGCTGGAGGATGACGCCGGTATGGCCTTCGTCGCGCGAGGCGGCGAGCGTGTCCTCGACGGTAGGGCCGATCCATGGGCCGCCGGCGACGCCCTGGCTCTGGAAGGCGAAGAACCACTGCCTCGAGTTCGGGGAAGCTGCGATGGCGGCGGAGTCGAAGACGAGGTGCGGCGGTGCGCTTGGCTTCGACGGGGTAGGGGTCCGGCGTGGCCTGCATGGGCGTCCCGGGCGAGCGCCGGCGATCGGTGGCTTCGCCGGTCATGATGGTGCGGCAGGGGACGGAGTGCGCGGTGAAGAGGACGGGCAGCGGAGCGTCGGTGCCGGTTTCGGCGCAGCGCGTGGATAGATGGTCGATGAGGCGCTGCGGCGAAGGCCTGCGATGAGGGCGGGCTCTTCGGGCCACTCTTCGACGAAGGTGACGAGTTCGAGCGCCGGCGTCGGCCGACGCGGCCATCAGCGCGCGGCGGTAGAGGCCGATGCTGGTGCGGGAGTTCTGCGGCGCGAGGCAGATGGCGATGAGGCGGGTGATGCCGTCGGCGCGGATCTGGCGCGACGACGTCGGCGATGTAGGGATGCCAGTTGCGCATGGCCGACGTAGACGGGGAGGGGTGTGCCGGCGGCGGCTGAGCGCGGCTGCCAGGAGCTGGTACCGCCGATATATTCCACCGAGACTTGGCTCTTTCCATCGGGCCGCAAATAGGGAAGCTTGTTGGTCTTACGGACTTGAGCCAATTTTTCTACCAGCCGATGGGCTAACATAATGGAATTGGGCATGAGTTCGGGAGTTTCCCGGCAGGCAAAACCAAACATCATGCCTTGGTCTCCCGCACCGCCCGTATCCACACCCATGGCGATATCGGGCGATTGGCGGTTGATCGCCACCGTGACTCCAGCCGTATCGGCATCCAGTCCGGCCTTGGCATCCAAGTATCCGATTTTTCGAATCGCTCCGCGGATAATCTCGGGCCAATTCACTTGGGCGTTCGTGGTGATTTCACCGGCGACCACGACCCAGTTACAGGTCAGAAGGGTTTCACAAGCCACCCGGCTGGTAGGATCTTGCTTCA
>CAWEEI010000005.1:0-980011 GCA_963808025.1 uncultured Acidobacteriaceae bacterium
TCCACGGTGAAGCCGTCCTCGCGCACCGTCTCGATGATTCCGCCGAGCGCGAGGACGACTCGAAGAGCACGGCTTCGAGCGCGCCCCGCGCGCGAGGCGCGCGAGTTCGTAGGCGGCGGTGAGGCCGGCGATGCCTCCTCCGATGATGGCGATGCGGCGCATGGGCAGGTTCAGGGTACAGGTTCGAGGCTCGACGGCGAGTTGGGTTTGAACAACGTGGACGAGGGCCTGGGTGAGGAGCGGCGAGTCGTTGAGCGATTCGGGGCGGAAGAGGCGGAGGCCGAGGCAGCGGGCGGTCTCGGTGAAGGCGATGTCGATGTCGTAGAGGACCTCGACGTGGTCGCAGACGAAGCCGATGGGCTGGAGCACGACGCCCGTGTGGCCCTCGTCGGCGATGCGCAGCGAGCGTGTCTTCGACGGTGGGGCCGATCCATGGGCCGCCGGCGACGCCCTGGCTCTGGAAGGCGAAGAACCACTGCGCTCGAGTTCGGCGGATCTGCCTGCGGCGGAGCGAAGACGAGCTCGGCGGTGCGCTTGGCTTCGACGGGGTAGGGGTCGGGAGTGGTCTGCACAGGCGTCCCGGGTCGAGCGCCGCGATCGACGCCTCGCCCGTCATGATCGTTCGGCAGGGGACGGAGTGCGCGGTGAAGAGGATCGGGGAGTCGCGGCGCCGGCTTCGGCGCAGGCGCGCGGTAGATGTCGATGAGGCGCTGCGCGAAGGCCGCGATGAGGGCGGCTCTTCGGGCCACTCTTCGATGAAGGTGACGGCGATCTGGGGTCGCCGCGTCGGCGTCAGGCGGCCATCAACGCGCGTCGGTAGAGGCCGATGGATGGTGCGCGAGTTCTGCGGCGCGAGGCAGATGCGCGATGAGGCGGGTGATGCCATCGGCGCGCATCTGCGCGACGACATCGGCGATATACGGATGCCAGTTGCGCATGGCCGCGTAGACGGAGAGGGGTGTGCCGGCGTCGGCTAGCGCGGCTGCCAGGAGCTGGGCTTGCGCCAGCGTCCAGCGGGTAAGCGGTGGAGGTTCGGGGCTGGGCTCGTCGTTGAGGCCGATCTGCGCGTAGCGATGCTGCAGCTCTGTGACGACTTCAGCGGGGAGGGGACGGCCGCCGGTAACTTTAGCGAGGTACTCGGCCATCTCGCCGAGGGCGTTGGGCGTGCCGTGCGCGAGCAGGAGAACGGCGGTGTTCGGTGGGGTCATCGGATGTTTGCATGATACCCCTCCGACCCTCTGCTCAGTGCGATGGCGATTACGCCGCGAAGAGATTGGTGGACGATAAAGGCCTATCAAACTACATTGGCTGGATGACAGATTTGGTGAGCCGGCGGGAAGTATTGCGGGGAGTTGCGATGGCGGGAACGGCGGCGCTGATCCCGATGGCGGTGCAAGCAGGAGTAGCGGAGTCAAGCGCCACAGACATGCAGGCGATTGGGGAGGCTGCGGATTCGCCGGTGCGTCTGGGGATTGCGAGCTATACGTTTCGCAAGTTCGATGGGCCACAGCTGATCGCTTTCATGCAGCAGCTCAAGTGTCCGTATCTGCATGTGCGCGATGTGCACCTGCCGCTGGTGCCACTGGAGGACGTGGCCGCGAAGGCGGCTACACTGCGCGCGGCGGGGCTGACGCTGACCGGCGTGGGCAATGTGAATCTGACGAGGGACGACGAGACGGACATTCGCGCCAAGTTTGAGTACGCGAAGGCCGCGGGAGTCGGCCTGATGGCATGCGCGGCCAGCCACACAGCGCTGCCCAGGCTGGAGCGCTTCGTCCGCGAATATGACATCAAGCTGGCATTGCATAACAACGGTCCCACCAACAAAGAGTTCCCCGCGCCCTCCGATGTGCTGAACGCCGTCAAGTCCCTCGACCCGCGCGTCGGCTGCTGTCTCGATGTAGGCGCAGCAATGCGCGCGGGAGCCGACCCCGTCGCCTCCATTCGCGCCGCCGGCCCGCGCCTCTATCAGGTCCACATGAAAGACGTAGCCGACCACTCGGCTGCGTCGGCGGATGTGCCGGTGGGTGAGGGCGTGATGCCGGTGCGGGCGATCTTTCAGTCCCTGGCGGAGATGAAGTACGCGGGATATGTGGATCTGGAGTATGAGGCCACGCCCGACGATCCGATGCCGGGTGTGGTGAAGAGCTTCGCGTTTATGCGCGGGGCAATTGCAGGGTTGGGCTGGCGGTAATCAGCCGGAGCTTCGTTTGATCTGATCGACTACGGCGAGCACAGTTCTCCACCGGCGTTCCGGGGACGATGCCGTGGCCGAGGTTGAAGATGTGGCCGGGGCGCCCCGCGGCGGCCGCAAGGATCTCCGCCACGCGGGCGTGGAGGACGGCCTCGGGTGCAAAGAGCGTGATGGGGTCTAGATTTCCCTGCACTGCACGTGGAGTATCCGAACGTGCGCCAGGCCTGATCGAGCGGGACGCGCCAGTCTAGTCCCAGAACATCCGCGCCCGTCTCGCGCATCGCGGGCAGCAGCGACGCGGTGTCCACGCCGAAGTAGATCACAGGGACGCCAAGGGCGTGGATGCGCCGGATGAGTTCGGTGGTCGGGGCCAGGACGTACTGGCGGTAGTCCGCGACGGAGAGCGCGCCCACCCAGGAGTCGAAGACCTGGATGACAATCCGCGCCCGCCTCCACCTGCTGCGCGGCATACTCGCTCAGCACAGTCACCAGCTTCTCCATCAAAATGCCCCACGCCGCACCGTCCCCATACATCATTTTCTTGGTCTCGACGTAGTTGCGGGAGCTGCCGCCCTCGATCATGTAGCTGGCCAGCGTAAACGGCGCGCCGCAGAAGCCGATGATGCCGAGCTGGTCGCCATCCGCGCGCGGCGCAGCAAAGTGCGCGGCAACCTTCTCAATCGCCCGCGACACATACAGAAGTTCGTCTGTCCGGTCCGTGCGCAGCGCCCTCACCTGCTCTGCCGTGCGGATGGGCGCGATGCACCCGGGCCCCTCATCGGCGACGAACTCGAAGTCGAGGCCCATCGGGGTGAAGGGGAGCAGGAGGTCAGCGAAGATGATGGCGGCGTCGACGCCGAGGCGCTCGGCGGCGGTGATGGTGACCTCTGCTGCGATCTCCGGTGTCCGGCAGATGTCGAGCAGGCGAGTGGTGGCGGCGGACGGCCATGTACTCCGGCATGTAGCGGCCGGCCTGGCGCAGGAACCACACAGGCGTGCGGTCCACGGGAAGGCGCAGGCAGGCACGAATGAAACGGCTGCCGTTGGCCCCGGCAGCCGTGTCGTGTTCAAGAACCGCAGGGTGGACCGCGGTCTGCTCCGCTGGGGTCACTGCCCGATCTTGCCCGTCGGTGTCAGCGTCTGACCTTCCTTCCCGATCTTGCCCGTCGGGTGAGGCGAAGCCAGCCAGTGGATCAGCTTGCACGCAATCGGTCCCGGATGCAGCGGATGCCTGGTTCAGAGGGTCATTCTGAATATTGCTCAATGCCTTGGTCTCCCAAGCATCGAGCCTAGCATCGTCCGGGGCGCCGGCGTAGAACTGTTAGAGGCTGCCGGGCGGCTTGCGGCCCGGGCAGCCTGGTGGGACTGATACTTCCGTCAGTGCGCCCATCCGCCAGTGCGGAAGGGGAGGGAGTAGGAGACTCCCATGCTAAGGACCATGGGCTCGAGCCGGATCGGATCGGGGTCCCATCTTTGCGGAACGAAATCGCTGTGCAGCATCCAGTTCCGCGCGAGGTTGTGCTCCGCGCCTTCGCCGATGGGGTGGGTGAAGGCGTTGTCTACGGTACTCGCGGAGAGGTAGGCGCTGCGAAACGCCCTGACAGACTCGAATCCGCCGTAGAAGCCGTGTTCGCTGATGTAGCGCAAGTTGAGAAAGGGGAGGCGCGAAGTGCGCGCAATGGAAGATAGACCATCTGCTCGCTGGGCCGCGATGTTTGACTGAGCGGAGAGGGCAGCGGGTGCGGCGAGGGATGCAGCCAGAAGAAATGCAGTCTTCCAGGCCCAATGGTTCCAGGTCCAATGGTGCAGGGGGTGCCGCATAGGGTACACCTCTAGGAGTCTTCTCGCGATGAAGGCGGGCCAAATTGTCGGGCCGTTGCCACTTGCGTATGTGTGTACTTTGCTGGATGCGAACCTGATCCGTCATCCCCTATCGGAGGGATCGGATTACAACTTTAGGAGTGGTCGACTAAGTATTTGTTTGGAAAGTCTAGGCTTCGAGGCGGAGTGAGAACTCTTCGATGACTGGGTTGGTGAGCACCTCGCGGGCGATACGCTCGACTTCGAGCTGGGCCTGGGCTGGATCGGCCGCGAGGGCGTCGTCGAGGGTAAGCAGAAAGTACTTTCCCTGGCGAACGTCGGCTACGCCTTTGTATTCCATGCGACGCAGTGCGCCTGCGATGGTCTGGCCCTGGGCGTCGAGCACGGAGCGCTTGAGGGTGACGTACACATGGGCCTTCATGAGGTCTGATTATAGACTTAGGGAATGACGAATTATCTTGGAATTGCCCGTCGGGAAGAATGCGCCCGAGGTGATCAACGTGGTGATTGAGATTCCCGGTGATGGGATCAACAAGTATGAGTACGACAAGGAGTCTGCATGTCTTCCGGCTGGACCGGAACCTCTACTCGCCAGTGCACTATCCGGGGGACTATGGCTTTGTGCCGAGCACGCTGGCCAGCGATGGCGATCCGCTGGACTGCCTGGTGCTGGTCGATGCGCCAAGCTTTCCCGGATGCGTGATGGAGGTGCGTCCGATCGGGATGCTGGAGATCCTGGACCAGGGACTGGCGGACGAGAAGATCCTGTGCGTGGGCAAGGGAAATCCGCGGTACAAGGATGTGTGGAACTACTCAGAGATCTATCCGCACATGCTGAAGGAGATCACCCATTTTTTTGCGATCTACAAGGACCTTGAAGGCAAGCGGGTGGAGGTGAAGGGCTGGCGGGACGCCGCCTGCGCCCGCAGCAAGGTGTTGGAGTCGCAGCAGCGGTTTATCGACAACAAGACCAACCCCGAGCCGAAGCCGCGGGAGACTTAAAGTGGTACTACCAATAAGACTCGGAGCCTCCCGGTTCGGCCGGATCAAAAACCTAGGGTCGCCCGGCTGGGCGACCCTAGGCGTTCTCCCCGTTCCAACTGGAGCTAAGGGACGATGGTGACGTAAGCCGTCACGGTTTGAGTGGGGACAAGTTCGGACTCTGCCACAACAAGCACCTGAGGATATGGGCTGCCTGGAGGAACCGCCGCGGGGGCCGTATAAAGCCCGGTGGACGTGATGGTGCCGTAGGTGGTGCTCCCACCCTGGATTGCAGTGCCAGTGGTGCCGGTAGTACCCCCCGGGCCCGCTAGAAACAGGACTTTGTTGTCCGTCGTATAAAGCGGGTACGCAGTCCCATTGATAAGACAGGCGGTTGACGTCAGGCACGGCGGAGCGCCAACCGCAAATCCATTGAACTGAAATTGGTTCTGGCAGGCCGGGCAGCTCGTGCTGGGGGGGCGAGTATTGAGAGTAACAGCGGAGGTGACATATCCCGAAGGAGTTGACGGGAACAGTTCAACTGTGGGCGGCCCGGTCGGACCTGCCTGATTGTAAAGCTGCAACAGTTGAACGTAGGTTGTGCAACCCGGCGAGGTGGGCAGTACGCAGCTCGATGAGGGGGTGTTGGGATTGTTGGGCACACCTGCCACCAGCTCCACGTCTGCCTGCGGAATACCCATCGCCTGCGCCTGCTCCAATGCAACGCCTGTGTAGATGGGCAACGTACCCGGTGGACAGTAAAAGGTGGTGGTCCCGGTCCCGTAGTTGATGTTGCCAACCGGGCCAACCGGGGTTCCATATTCGTTCGTGCCGCTCGGTTTGACGCCGACCAGACTCGGCGTTGGATAGAGGGTGTATGTGATGTTCGCCGGCGCATTGGTGACCGTCGCGAAGACGTTGACGCATCCGCTGTTGTTGGGGCCGCTCACAACCAGAGCCTGGGGGTTCGCCGGATTAAAAGTGAGGGGAGGGCAGTTGTCATAGCAGGGCGTATAGCTAAGACTCAGCGTCACATTCGAATAGCTGAAATGGGCTGGGGCCGCGCAGCCGATCAGGGAGACCACGGCAGCTGCGACGATGACGATTGCGAGGATCTTCAAGCAAAGTTTCATTGGACGGAATCCTTTGTAATCCGGAACCAGAGAAGCATATCTAAATTTCCACGTTCACGAAAGAACTTTTTCGCAGGGGCCGGGAAGCGACCTTTCCCAGCGAAACCGGGTCGATATGAATCGAGACAGGAACTGTATCATCCCGGCGTCATGGAGCGCCAGAGGTATCTATTGAGGCGAATGGTTCGGGTTCAGGACGTGGCCGGAGGGGCCAAATTGCAGGGAAAAAGGGCGTTTGGGTCTCGACGCCTGCCGGCGCAGAGACAAGGAGGGCTCATGGGTTGGAGGAGCTGTTATCGGCGGAGCCAGGGGGCAGGTTGAGACGGACTACAAGCCACACGAGGGGGCCGGCGGCGGCGGCAATGGCCGCGAACGTGAGGGCGTGCAGCGGGCCGACCCGCTCGTCCCGGGCCGCATAGAGGGCGAAGGCAATCAGGAAGGTGGGGCCGACCCCGGCGGCAATGGCGGCGGCAAGGCCTCCGGGGATGCGGAAGGGGCGGGGTAGCGCGGGCTCGCGCACGCGCAACGCGACCAGGGCCACAAATTCAAGCAGGAGAGACGCTCCGTAGAGGACGAGGTCGATCGAGATGAGCCGCTCAAAGGAGAGCCGCAGCGCCAGCGCCCACGCGAATGCGCAAGCCAGCACGCTGGCCCAGGGAACCTGAGTTGAAGTGGTGCGGGTCAGGAAGCGCGGGAGCAGCCCATCTTTCGCCAGGGCATAGGGAACGCGCGCATAGCTGAGCATCAGTGCGTTGAACATCCCAGCGCCGTTGAGCATACCGCCGAGGACCACGGCGAGGGCAAGGCTGGCGCCGAAGGTGGGCCCGCCAATGCTGCGGGCGGCGTCGGTCCAGGCGCCGGTGGAGAACTGGCCGGCAGGGATCCCGGCGACGGCGACCGCGGCGAGCGGCAATATATAGGTAAGGGCGACAAGCGCGGCCGAGATCAGCATCGCTCGCGGGTAGTTGCGCTGCGGGGACTCGACCTCCTGCGCGACCGTCGACGCATTGTCCCAACCCATGTAGTTCCATAGCGCAACTGAGACTGCGCCGGCCAAGGAGGGCGCGGCGACCGGGGCGCGCAGCATAGTGAGGACATGCGCGTGGCCGGCAAGTCCCTGCCAAAATCCTGCGGCGATCAGCACCGCGAAGGGCGCGAGCAGCGCGACGAACATGCCGACCGCACCCTGGCCGACCGACTTTGCGCCGCGCAGGTTCCATGCAGTGCAGAGGAGGACGACGGCGAGCGCCCAGAGTGTCCCGCGCGACCCCGCGGTGAGCGCGGGTGCGATGCGCGACAGATACAGCACGAAGATCACCGGGTAGATGGCCATGTCGAAGACGCTGGCGGCGAGCGAGAGCCACGCCTCCTGAAACCCCCAGAAAGGCCCGAGGGCGCGGCGCACCCAGACGTAGTAGCCGCCCTCTTTGGGTAGGGCCGAGGCAAGTTCGCCGACCATTAGTGCGGTGGGAAGGCTCCAGACCAACGGGATCATCAGCAGCAGCAGGAGCGCGCGCCCATAGCCCGCATCGCCGATGATGTCTTCGAGGCCGTACGGGCCTCCCGCTACCATAAAGTAGGTGGCCCCGATCAGCGGGAGCAGACGCATCTTGCTGTTGGCTTTGCGCAGGATGACTTTCTCCGAACGATTGTGCTGTAGAGGAGAATTTACCTGAAGCGCGAGAGCGTGCGCGGACGGCGGGATATAATCATGGTCTCCCGGCGCTCCGACGGAGTTGCGGGGAAGGGTGTGGAGAGTTGGCCGAGTGGCTGAAGGCGGCGGTTTGCTAAACCGTTGTAGGACCAAAAGTTCTACCGGGGGTTCGAATCCCCCACTCTCCGCCATCGCATATCAGTCGCGGTAGCTGCAATTCAATTGAAGAAGATCATCCGGGCCTTGGTATCGACAGTCGCCGCATCGACACCCGGAATCGACTTCAGGTCCGCCAGCCCGGCAAACTTCTTTGCTTTCCGCCGCGCAGCGATCGCCTCCGCCGTTGTCTCCGAAACGTTCAGAACGATCTCCAGCTCGTCCTCATCGGCCGAGTTCACATCGATCGTCGTCACGGTGCGGTGCAGATAGTCCATGATGTCGTCGAGCTGATCGTCAGTGCCCTTCGCGCCGTGGTCCACCATCTTCTGCACGGTGTCGTGCCAGGCGTCGTAGCTCCTCGGCGTACTCGTCACCATCTGCAGATTGTGGCAATGCGCGCAAACCGCCTTCAG
This sequence comes from uncultured Acidobacteriaceae bacterium, assembly GCA_963808025.1. GTDB lineage: Bacteria > Acidobacteriota > Terriglobia > Terriglobales > Acidobacteriaceae > Edaphobacter. The sequence continues at coordinate 8,356 of CAWEEI010000005.1, forward strand.
CGATTGCTCCTCCCGCGCCAGGTCTGAGCTTTGGTCTGACCCTTGCGGCGCATCCACCGCCCGCGCAACAGCAAAGAGCAACAGCATCAGTGGCGCCGCGACCATGGGAGCCATCCAATTCCTCATTGACCGTTGGTGGTATTAACGCCCGTCAGCGTAATCGGCGCGCTGCCCGCCATCGGCGTCACGTGCGGCCCCACGCCCAACTGCTCCGCCGTCACATAGTCGCCGAAGCTATTGGCAAATTGGTTCGACACCCGCTGCGCGTGGCCATTATCAAACGTGATGTCCAGTAACTTCTCGCTGAACATCGTCCGCCCGTACTCGTCCTTCATCTGGCCGACGATCTTATGAGTCTTCACATCGATCACGTCGCCCGACGAGGAATACGCCAGTTTGCCGTCCAGACCGAAGGTCAGCCAGTAGGTGCCCATTCGGTGTGTCAATCGTATCGATCTCCTTCGGATCGTCAGTATTCGAGATAGATGCGGATCTTCTTGAAGATTCCGTCCGCCAGCCAGACCTCCTTCTCGTCCGGTGTCAGCGCGATGCCGTGGCTTGGGCAGCCATGCGGAATCCGCGGAGTCGGCGTCACATTCCACTTCGACTTCCAGTCCTCGCTCGTCACCGCCACCGTCTTGATGACCTTCCCGCTCGCAACGTCGGCAATCAGGAAGCCATCGAAGTTGTTATTGTTCGCATAGATCTTGCTCGAATCCTTGTTCAGCACAAAGACACGAACGTTGTCCGGGAAGCGGATCGTCTTGATCACCTGACGCGACGCAACATCGGAGATCGTCATCACCTTATTGTTGGGCGACATGAACGCCGTCTTACCGTCCGCGCTCAGGTTCAGATTGTGCGAGTTTGGGCTCTCCGGCGCTTCCAGCTTGCCGATCAGCTTGCCCGTCGTAGCGTCCAACTCGTACCAATAGTCCTGCAGGTCGCTGCCCACCACCACAATCTTGCCGTCCGGCGTCACCTGCGGACGTTCGCAGCATTTGCCGTCCAGCGTCACCGACCACACCATCTTGTCCGTGCCCATGTCGATCGCGCCCAGCCGGCCACGCGCCGCGACATAGATCAGGTTGGTCACCGGACTCGCAGCCATGCCCGAGACCTGTTCCGGGCTCATGCTGCCCGCGTACTCCCAGGTCGGAATGCGCTTGACGAAGCGGTAGTTGTCGTCCGCGTCGAGCACCACGATGCCCACGCCATTCATCCAGCCCGGACGCTCCAGCGAACCCGGCAGCGCTACATAAATCAAATGCCGGCCCCGCGGACGGAAGCTGTCATTCACACGCCTGGGAGCGCCTGCGGGCCTGGGCGGGGCCTGCGCCACCGCAGCGCTCGCGCCGCACACAGCTGTCGCAACGCAAAGCAACAGTATCGACTTGAATCTCATTTCCACTCCTCCAAACAAGATGATTCGGCGCAGCACTCTTTCGGACCTGAACCTAGAGAGTAGTCATTAGTGTCCTTTGCTCGCTTGCTTGCCCGTTTCTCCGACGAGGTGAATTGTACCGAGGATGCCGGAGGGGATCGGCTTGACGTCTTTCAGGTCGTTCATCTGGAAGCGGTCGCCATATTTTGCGATGAGCGGGGCGAAGTCGCGCGGCGGCAGCGCGGCCCAGGCGTTCATCGCCGTGTTGTAGACCCGAATCTCGATGTGGTTGCGGCCGGCCTTCAGCAGGCGCGACACGTCCCGCCGGTAGGGCGGATGCCACAGCCCCCCCGCGGCCTGTCCATTGATGGTCACCAGCGCGCCCTCGCGGATGGGCGGGTCGTAGTGCGCCTGCGATCCGCCGCCTCCGCCTCCGCCCCCAAACCCAAACCCCTGGGCCGCCGCTGTGGGCATCCCGCCTTCTACTTCAAGCGCGATTGGTCCCGTGGGAGCGGCGTCGAGCGTGAAGTCGCGTGAGTAAACTGCCTCGCCGGAGTAATGGATGGTCGAGGGGTCGGCGGTCCAGTCGGTAAGCGTGGTCTCGGTTGCGGTCTTCTGGATAGAAGGGAAGGTGACCTTCCAATCGCTGCTGAGATCGGCAATGGGCGCGCCTTTGATCTCCGTGGGGATCGCAGCCGTATGTGTTGCCGCCGGTGCCGATGCCGAGAAGACAAACACTCGCGACTCATAGGCCGCCAGGTGCAGCGGCTGCGAGGTCGGTGACGCGATTGCAGTGCCGGCCGTGTCCGGGTCCCATGCCTCCCCGTGTGAATATTTGGTCGCGAACGCGAGGACGCTGGTGTCGATCGGCTGATTGGTCGTGTTGGCGACGAAGTAGATGTCGGCGTTGGGCAGCTTACGCCGGATAAAGCCGATCTGGCTCCTCAGGGTCTCATCGCTGGTGGCCAGTTGGAAGTCCGGCGTGGCGGCCTTCAGCAGCGCGTCTGTGAGGTGGGCTGCGTCGGGGACGGAGGTGGAATTCGTTGGGTCGAAGAGCTGCCTGTCGAGGGCGGTGATCTCCGGGTCAGTCTTGCCCTCAGGATCGGTGGAGGGCGCGCGCCCGACGGAGATGACCTTGCCGCCGCCGGCCGCGTAGTCCTGAATCTTCTTCAACGTCTCAACCGGAATGCGGTCCGTCGGAGGCACGATCAGAACGGCGTGATGAATGCCGAGCCGGTTGACCGCGTCGGCGTCGATGTAGTCGACGTTATACCCGGCGGAGAGGACCGCCGACATGATCTGCGCAGGCACCAGCCGTCCCATCTCGCCCGAGACGGAGATGCTTCCCGGCGCGAGCGAAGCCCACGCGTCGTCGGTGGGTAAAAGAATCACAACTTGGTTCGCCGGCTGACCCTGCCGCATCAGAAAGCTCACGCGCTGGATGTAGCGCGCAACTTCGGGCATCACCGGATGCCAGGGATTGTGGTCGTTGAACGCGCCCCCGGTGTAGAGCGACCAGCCCGGCTCGGGGACCTCTCCATCGGGCGGCGAGTAGGGCCAGCCGTGGCAGATAATCTGGTTGGTGCCGATGATGAAGTGGAGGTCGGCGACGACTTTCATGTCCAGCGGCGTCGCCCGAAAGACCGGCACATGCAGCGACGTGAAGGTCTCCGCCGACGTGACGTTGTTGCCGAAGATATGGTTGGCCGAGGTGACCCAGCGCATCGAGGAGAAGCCGCGCCAGTTGGGGCCCTCGCCCTCCGGCAGCGAGACATAACGCTGGCTGGAGAAGCTGACATCGGGATCTCCATAGGTCTGCGACCGGAACTTCGTGCCATGCGCGATCGCCCAGTCGTTGATCTGCTTCAGGTAGTTCTCGTCGATAAGCTCGGTGAGCGTTTTGCCCCAATCGTGGCGGACGGTCTGGGCGGCTGGCGTGCCTCCGGCGACCAGCTCCGGCAGATGAGGGACGAGATCGTAACCGCGCCGCTTCTCAAACTCCGCAGGCAGATTCGGCGTCCAATCCGCCTCATACACCTCAAGCGAGTCCGAGAAGATCGCGTAAGGCGGAGTCGCGCCGAACGCCTTGAGCAATGGCTCGCCGACCTTCTGGAGGTGGTCGGCGACGGCCTGATGGCTGAAGTGGTCGAGCACCCAGCCCTCGGCGCCGACCGCGGGACGCTTGACCTCCTGCCTGGTGTGGCCGGCGATAAAGAATAGCGCGACCCGCGCTTTGTCCGATGGAGCTATGGTGACGGTCGCACCAGTCACTGCGAGCGGCATGGCGGACGCAGCATCCCACCTCGGGGCTGCCGCGCCGAAGCCGCGGCCGCGGCCCGGGAACGCGCCACCAGGCGCCGCGCCTGCCGGGGGGATGACCGCGGGCGCGGCTGGAGCAGCGGGTGCAATGGGAGCCGCGACGGTAATTGCGTCGACGATGTCGGCGGAGATCAGCGATTCGCCAGCGGCGAGTGTGGGGACGGCGATCGTGGTCGCCTGCGCAGCGACGGGAACTTCAGCGGTGCGCAGCCGGCTGCGATGCTTCGGACAGCGGCGTGTTGGGGCCGCCATATGGCCATCCGCTGCCCAGCGTGAGGTCGATGCGCAGGCCAAGCTTGCGCCCTTCAGCCTGCGCGTAGGCAACATCGTCCAGCATCTCGGGCGAAAGGAAGGGCAGGTTCTTGAGATCCTTCGCAGGATCGTCGAGCGTCATGGGATATTCGAAGGCAAGCTCCGCCCCGCCGATGCCATCGGCCTTCATCTGCTGCAGCTCGCGCAGGATCTCCGGCTTGACCACGGCAGCGCCAAACCACCACCAGCGCACCATCGGCTTGGCCGCATCCGGTGGACTGAGGAACTGCTTGCGCAGCGCCTCGAAGGAGGACGCGGCCGGGGTCTGCGCGGCGATTGCGGGAACAAGCGAGACGCAAAGCGCGGCGGCGAAAATGCGGCGGATGTATGGTTTCTGGTTCACGTTTCTTCTCCTGGGCTCTTCCCGAAGTCCTCAGTATCCGGCATTGACACCCATAGGCCGGCAAGCACAGCGCAGTGCTGGACATCGCGAAATCGAGCGTCTAACACTGTAATCCTTTGGCGTCGGTCCGCATAGCGGGTTCGCACTCTTATAATCACCGCACAAATTTAGGGAGCCGCTGGCAGCCCGAGCAGGGGTGTCCGGACAGGCTCAGCCAGACCGATGAACTGGGTCAGAGTATTACTGCCAAAGTTGCTGATCCACAGGTTACCGCTCGCATCGACGGCGATGGCGTACGCCTCAAGCAGAGCCGCATCCGGTCCCAATCCGCTTGCGGGTGAAAGCAGCGCACCGGGAGTGGCCGAAGCGGCGCCAGCCAGTTCGGTTAGGGCCGGACCCCGGTAGTTCGCGATCCATACGTTGCCCGCGCCATCGATCGCGATGCCCTGCGGATGGTCGATGCCTCCGCCGGTGTACGGGCCGTTGGCGAGGACAGCGCCGGAGGCCGACACTTCGCTGATGCTGTTGCCGTAGTAGTTGGCGACCCAGACGTTGCCCAGCTGGTCGATCGCCAGGCCCGACGGCCCGTTGCCGCAGGAGTAGCTCGTGAACTGCGACCCATCCGGCGCAACTTTGGTCACAGTCGTCGAGCTTTGGTTGGCGACCCATACGTTGTGGCTGCCGTCGACCGCCACCGCGACAGGGAACATGAGTTGTGCCGAGGAATATCCCGCGCTGCCGGAGAGCGGCTGGCCGGAGCCGGAGAGATGGGTCAGCCGCGAGTTGCCGTAGTCCACCACCCACGCGCTGTCATCTGTGTCGATGGCGACCGCAATGGGAAAGTTAGACCTCCGCTGGTGAACCCTCCACTGCCAGCGATCGACTGCCCACCGGAGCTGAGAACCGTCACGCTGTTGCCCGGGACCGTCAGGCCCGGCTCGTTGGGGATCCATGCATCGTTGTTTGCATCAACCGCGAGCCCATAGGACGCGCTGAGCCCGTAGCCCGCGACATCCAGAAGTGGCTTGCCCAGCGGGGAGAAGAGAGAGGCGGCATTGAAGTAGCTCGCGACCCAGACATCCCCGGCGCTGTCGATGCCGAGGCCCGAGGGCGCACTCATCCCGCCGCCGGTGTAGTTGATAAAGAGGGTCCAGTCGGCGGGCGCCGCAGCAAGCACGGCTGCGAAGGCGGAACTCGTGGTGGACAGCGTATAGAGGCTGGCGACGTTGGCCGCTGGATGGCGGACGAGGTTGAGGGCCGCGTCCAATGTGTTGGTAGGCGCAGACGCGCCGCCCGGCGGCGTCGTCGCGGAAAATAGCGCGCTGCACGCGCTGCCGCTCGCTGTGGAAGCCGCGCAGCTGTTGAGGAGGTTGGCGAGCGAGTCGATTCGCAGCGCGGGCGAAGTACCGTTGGCCGCGAAGCCGGGTCCGGGGCTGCTGCCCGTAGCAATGCCTGCGAGGGCGTCTGCCATAGCGAAAGCATTCTGGAGGCCGGTTGAATTGGTGGAGCTCGCTCCGATGTTCGCGCCGGCGGAGAAGAACTGCGCGAGCGCATAGGCAGCCGCGACCGTGGTGACCTCGTTGACCACAATCTGGCCGGCCCCGGCAATTTGATTGCAGGCCCCGAGCGCCGTGACCAGCGTGATCGCGCCATTTGCGGAGGCTGCGCCTAGGCCGGGCTTGCCGCCCACGGCCACTACATAGAGTTGCGACGTGGCCGAGGGACAGGTATAGCCGCCCGGGACGGTGAACGCACCGTTCACTCCCGTCGTCAGCGAACTGGTCAGCAGCGCGCTCGCGCTGGAGCCATTGCCCCCGGTGCCCGCCGTATACAGCTGCACCGACGCACCGGCAATAGGCAGCTTGCCGGCCATTGCAATTCCGGGGAAACCGACTCCGGCAATGGGGTTACCGTCGTTGTCGACGACGCCGGAGCCGCAGCCAGCCAATACGCCCGCCGCGATGATCGAGAGGGCCAGCCGGGCCACGAAGGCATGGTTTCTAAGACGCATGCAGGGTCCCATCGGTGCTTAGCGGCTGTAGGGCCGGGTGAGGTCTTCAAGCCTGACAGAAGCGAGGAACGCCTGCAAGTCCCCACTCAGTTTGCGGCGCGCCACATCGGGAGACATGGACAGGTCTAATGTCTCGGCGCGCACCAGCACAGCGACCGGCCGCGCCACATCGCCATCCAGCCCAGACCCCGTGCCGGGACGGCTGAAGACGAAGCCGAAGTGGTTGCGCTGGGTGGCGTATTCCCCGCAGGACGTCCCGCTGCACTGCGTCGCCGCCTCAAGGTACTCGGTGACCCCATCGCTATATAAGGCTGAGCTGTAGCTGATGGTCCCGGCTCTGGCGTCGGCAAAAGTGAGCGGCCCCTGCCAGATTGGGCTGTCTCCGCGTGCTGTATGGCACGTAAGAGGATCGTGCAGCAACACGGGCGAGACGCCGATAGCGATTTTTGTGCCCCTATCCACCGGAGCATATTGCCCCCAGTTATAGATGACCGTTCCGCTAAGGATTGTCTCGTTCCAGGTGCGAGTCAGAGTGTAGTTGCCGAGGCGCGGCGGAAAGGCCTGCTCCACTGCGTCTGGACTCTCGTGGTTGGCATGGATCGCACTGGCTCGCGCTCGCCCTGCGCAGGCAATCAACGCAATCGCCGCCATCGCCGCAAGCTGCGCGTAGCGGATGCGCGGCGGCTCCTTTTGAGTCTGGATCGGATCTGTAGCAGTGGCAGCCTGCTGCGCATCCGGAGGCTGTGCATCGCGCAGGCGATGGATGACCGCAAAGAGAAGAAGTGTGGCCACCAGAAACAGTACACCACCGATCAGATAGTCCGCGCCCTCCGCCTTGTTCTGCAGCGAAGTGAAGTGGAGCGCAGCCACGTAGTAGAGAACCAGCAGACAGAGCCGCACAAGATTGAAGATGTATCCCAGTAGGATGGAGCCCATGACCACCAGAGCGTTGGCGTACCAGCGAAATCGATAGAGGTAGCCGGCGATCAGCGCGATAAAACCCATCGTAACCGAGCCGCGAATTCCATTGCAGCCGGGAGCGATGAACATGCCAAACTCCGGGGTGAACATAAGGCGGAGATTGTCCGGAGTCAGATGCTGACCCAGGTGCACCGCGAACGCGCGCGCCATATGCGCTGACACGGTCTGCAGCGGCAGGTCCACCAGTCGGCTGAACACGCGGGGAACGGGGTTGACAAACCAGAGAAGAAGGATGGGGAACAGTGCGGCGCGACACAGACGCGCTCCGCCAAACAACAACACCACACCCAATGCATAGGCCAACAGAACCAGCGAGGGCGGTGGCAACGGCGTCGACCATTGGGGCGAAACAACCAGAATCAGCACGGCCCGCTGCTGGATCCACACCGCCGCGATGGTAGGCAGCAGAACCACGAGACCCCACCAACTCCCCTTCGCCTCCCAGCAGATCGCCCGCCACGCGCGCAGAATGAGAACCAGGCTCGCCAATGGCACCACCATGCCAAGGGACTTGGTTGCATCCGTCGTCCACCAATTCCAAAGGGTCAGCATCGTGGGCCAGATTGCCACGACTCCCAGCAGCGCAAACCCGGTCGCGAACCCTGCGAACTGCGCCGGCGAGAGACCCTTGGCACGCGCTATCGGCACAGCGATTTCGGAATCCGGGAAAGCGGACATGGGTTCAAAGCCTGGGACTGCAAACTGGGTGCGGCCAGCCCTATCGCGCGGAGCGACCGCGGCGCGCCTTAGTGCGGGCGCGAAGATTGGAGATCAAAGCGCCGGCTGAGCCGACAACCGCAAGAACAACAGTAGGATTCTCCGGCGAGTCCGCGCACCCGTTCTGCGCGTGCAGGGGGATGGCTACCAAAAGAAGAAGCGCGAACCAGGAGAGATAAAGCAATGACCGTTTCATCAGGCAGCCCCTTCGAATAACCTTACGGCACAAAAGACCAAAGTCAAAATTTTTCTAAACCACAGAATGTGATGGCATGACCGTGCATTCATCTTCTGCTTCTGCCGCGAGTTTTTCTCCATTTTTTCATAGAAATTTTATCATCGGCAAACCGGGCAGATGCGTCTTGCCCTTCGTTATCTGCCTGAAAAACTATTGGCTTGTCAAACGGGCTGCTCCGCCTACAACTTTGGTATCAGACGTGCTCTCGTCGTACCCACTATCTCCACTCGAGCTGGTGTTCGCCCCGGAAGGTTTTGCCAATGCTTTAACTTCTTGAGGAGAAACGACTATGAAGAGTGCCGTAGATTTTATTGCGATATTCCTGCCGATTAGGGTGTGCGCAGGCAACCTCAACAAACAGTCGAGCGCCACCCGCAAGAAATTATTTTTCCTGTTTCTCTTAATAGCATCGGTGGCTTTTTGCCCTACCGCGAAGGCACAGCAAGCCTCCGGAATGACCGGCGTGGTGACGGATGCGTCCGGCGCCGCTGTTCCCAATGCCGTGGTCGTGCTGCGAAACAGGACCAAAGGATTGAGGTTCATCCAGACCACCAATGCAGACGGGGTCTATCGTTTCACCCAGATTCCGCCGGGCGAGGGCTATGAGGCGAATTTCTCCGCCCCCAGCTTCACCCCCCTCACTGTTAATGACATCTATCTCACCGTCGCCAACATCCGCACCCAGGATGCAAAGCTCTCTCCTGGCGCCAACCTCGAGGTTGAGGTGACAGCCTCCGCTTCCGAGGTCACCATCGACACCACCGATGCGACCATCGGCAACACCTTCGACGTAAGGCTTCTCAACAACCTTCCCGTGCAGCAGAGAAACGATCCGACTGCACTCTTCACGATGCAGCCCGGAGTCACCGACACCGGCTCTGTCACCGGCGCGCGCGTCGACCAGAACGACATCACGTTGGATGGCCTGGACGTGAACGATTTTGCGACCGGGGGCCCTTCGCAGCAACAATACGTGGGCACGGGAGTCGTTCAAGGATTCAATGGCACCATCGTTGGACACGCCCCGGTCGACTCGGTGGAGGAGTTTCACGGCACCGTCGCAGGGAACCTTTCGTCCACCGGCCCCTCCAGCGGCGGACAGTTCCAGTTGGTAACGAAGAGCGGCACCAATCATTTTCACGGCGACCTCAACGAGTATCACCGCGACCCGTCCCTGGTCGCCAACACCTGGTTCGGCAACAATTCAACGCCCATAGTTCCCCGCAACCACCTGATCCAGAATCAATTTGGCGGCGCTATCGGCGGGCCAATCCTTCTGCCGAAGTTGTTCAATGGGCGCGACAGGCTCTTCTTCTTCTTTGACTTCAACGACGACCGCATCATCAGCGGCGCCATTCAGCAAAGGACCGTTCCGCTGGATAGCCTTCGCAACGGCATTATCGGCTATAACACCCCAAGTGGGACTGATTCCGCGACCCCCGCACAGGTGAAAGCGCTCGATCCGGCAGGGATGGGCGAAAGCGCAGCCTGGCTAGCCGGCTTAAATGCCCGCTTTCCTCACTCCAACAACTCTGTCTCCGGAGATGGCGTCAACACAGGCGGATACGCCTTCAACGCCCCGGACGACGACTTCGAGACGAATTACGTCGGCAAGATCGATTACAACCTCAATCAGAACATGAAAATCTTCGGGCGAGTCACTATTACCCGTGAGAACTCCGTGGAGACCCCGAACCAGTTTGGCGGCGACCCGCCTACAAGCCCGTTCGTCGATCGCACCTACGCCTTCGTTGTTGGCCACACCTGGGCGATCGGCGCCAACAAATCCAACCAGGCCTTTGCGGGTGAGACAGTCGAAAAGTACTCCTTTCCGAATGACTTCAATCCGGATAAGTCAACTTTCTTTACTTTCTCGGACGGCGCAGACTCGGACGGCGAAGGCGTCTCCTCTTCCCTTTATCAGAATCCCGACGCACAAGCTCGCAGGGTACCCATTCCTGAGGTCGGGGATGACTTCGCATGGACCAAAGGGCCCCACACCTGGCAGTTTGGCGGGACGTTCAAGGACATCCTGGCCCATGATACGACTGTCGCCGATTACAACACGACCGAGATTGGGCTGGGCGGCCAAACCCTTGGACTTTGCGGACCCAGCGCCGGCGCTTGCGGTACAGGTCATCCCAGCCTGCGCCCTGCCGATATCGATCCAAGCAACCCCTTCGCCTGGGACCAGACCTTCCCCTTCCTGCTCGGCCGCGTTGGCAGTGTGCAGAGCGACTTCAACTTCAACGCGACCGGCACCGCGCTGCCTCAACTCACCGGCGATCAACGCTATTACCGCTATTACCAGACCCAGCTCTACTTCCAGGACACCTGGAAGACGACTCACAGCCTGACCCTTTCCCTCGGTGTGACCTATCAATGGTTCACTGTGCCCTATGAGACACGCGGGTTGGAGAGCGTCGAGCCCCTTACCTTTGACCAATACATGCAGGCCCGTATACAGCAGAGCGACCTATCCGAGACTGGGCCAAGTGCCGTCCCGTTGATCGCCTACTACCTTGGCGGGAAGGGCAATGGCAAGAACGCTCTCGGGCTCTACAAGCCTGAGTACAGAGACTTCGCCCCGCATGTGGGCTTCGCATGGAACCCCGGCTTCGACAAGAAGTTCGTATTCAACGGCAGCGGCGGCATCGTCTACGACCGCACCGTCATTAACTCGATTCAGCACCTTCAGGACTCGTATTCTTATCTCTTTCAGCAGACCAAGTCGACTCCCGAGGGAATTGCAGACGACCCATACGATTCGATCAGGACGGATCCACGGCTTGCCGCGAGTGACGGTACGTTGCCTTTTACGCCCACGCCGCCCGCAACACCACGGCCTCCCTACGAGCCTTTTTCAAACGCATCTTGCACTAATTACCTCTATTCTCCTTGCGGTCTTCAGCTTTCGTCCGCCTTCAACGAGACCATTGATCCCTCTCTGAAGACGCCGTATTCGTTTATCTTCAACGCCGGTCTACAGCGCTCCCTTCCTGGGGACATGGTCATGAAGGCGAGCTACGTGGGCCGCTTCGGACGCCGCCTCTTGGCGCAGGCCGATGCCAACCAGGTGCTGGACTTCCCCGATCCCGTCTCCGGCCAGCTCTACTCCCAGGCCTTTGCCAACATCGTGCAAGCGATCCGAATCGACCCCAACCCGGCGCATCTCGCAACGCAGCCATGGTTTGAGAACGTCGTCACGCCACCATCGAACGTAACAATTGGACCAAGCGGATATGCCAGCAAGACGGTATTTGTAGCATCGACCAACAGCAACCTCGTTCACAACGGCGATTTTGGTGACTTCACTCAGGCCATTTCCTCAATCGTTCCTGCGAATGTCGGGATGGGCGCCCAGTTCTCTGAGAATTCGTTTCACAACAACAAGGGATTTTCCAACTACGACGGCCTTTTGTTCACCTTGCAGAAGAACATCTCGCATGGCCTTCAATACGACTTCAACTACACCTGGTCGCACTCTATCGACAATATCTCATTCTTCGCCAACTCTCAGGGAGATACGGGCATAGGCGGCGGCGGGCTGATCTGCGACGATGTACGCCCGCGGGAGTGCCGCTCCAGCTCCGACTTCGATCTCAGGCAAATCATCTCTGGGGACGCTTCCTACGTGCTGCCGATTGGCACTGGCAAGATGTTGTTTGGCAATGCATCTCGCTGGGCGGACGAAGCCATCGGCGGCTGGGCTGTTAGCGGGGTCGTGACCCGGCATACCGGGTACCCGTGGCAGACGGCCTCCGGTGCCTATGTCGCCAGCTACTCCAACGATGCTCCTGCAATCCTCGTCGGAAATCCAAACCTGGCAAAGACCAAGCTGACCAAGCTGCCGGGGGGCGGGGTAAGTGATTTCTCGAACGCCCTGGTAGCGAGTGAGCAATTTGAGGGCCCCGTAGGATTTCAGATTGGGCCGCGCAATAGCGAGCGCGGCCCAGGGTACTTCAACCTGGATCTTGGCCTGGCCAAGACGTTTCCCCTGATTGGGGAGGGCGTCAACCTGAGGTTCCGGGCCGACGCATACAACGCGCTCAACCATCCGAACTTCTCCAACCCTGACGAGAATGAATACAATGGATACGACCAGGAGAATTACCAAGGCGGAGCCCAGTTCGGCGAGATCAGCTTCACAGCGGATCCGACTGCAAACTTGAACAGTGGGGCCCGCGTGCTGCAAGTGGCGCTTCGCCTGGAGTACTAGAATCGTCGAGGGATGGCCGGAGGCGCGCCAGCCTGTCTCGACCTAAGACCGAAGAGGATAGATGGAGGAGCGCATATTCCTCTACGGAACGCTGCGGCCGGGGCAAGCGCCGCGAGAGATCGCGGACGCGGTCAGTCGGCTCCGGCGCATCGACTCGGGCTCGGTCCGCGGGCGGCTCTACGATCTGGGCGCGTATCCGGGGGTGGTGCTGGATGACTCCGCCTCGGAGGTGCGCGGTGAGGTCTTCGCTATGCCCAACTCAGATACCCTCGCGCAGATGGATGCCTATGAAGGGTTCTATCCCGGCGATGCCCCGGCCAGCCTGTTTCTACGGGTAAAGACGGTGGTTGCGCTGGAGAATGCACCAAGCGAGGTCTGCTGGGTGTATGTATACAACGGTCCGCTGCCAGGACGATGAGACGAGTTGGCCCTCAGCGCGAGCGGATCAAAATACTTGTGAAGCTGCTTTAAGTGGGACTAGCGCCATCCAACTACCTACATTCCCCCTGCGCGACTTAAACCGCGCCCACGGCAGGCGGATGCAGGAGCAAGCCACGCATGGCCACAGAGTGGATCGAGAAGCTGGCGGATGGGATCAAGCAGAAGAACCACGAGGCGGCGGAGGAGTATGGCCGCGCGCAACACTATGCGGGTATTGTCTCGGCACGGGGGAAGGAATTCTTCCTGGCCTTGGTGCAATATCTGCAGGAGTATGTAGACGCGCTGCGCGGCCAGCTACAGGGAGACCTCACCGCGTCCGAGACTCGCGTGCAGACCAGCCCCCCGGACGAGGTGAAGATCACGCGCGCTCGGTTTCCCTGGGTGGATGCGCGCCTGACCCATCAGGGCGACACGATCAAGCTGGACTACGCCAAGCGGCCGGGAGCTGAGGGCGACCCCACGATGGATCGCGTCACGCGCGCCTTCTCGTTCCAGGTCGGAGCGGATGACGGACTCTTTGTGCGCGACGCATTTGCGGAGCCGGGCCGGGTGTACAAGAAGCCCGAGGATCTGGCGCGACAGATGATAGAGATGCTCTTCGGATCGAATGGATGACTCAGTTAGCCGAGGGGTCGAAGTCGTCCGCGGTGATGATCTGCAGACCAGTGCTGGTGAGGGGCGGCTGGTCGATCAGCAGAATGGTGCGCACCGAGCCTGCGGGATAGAACATCTGGCTGCCGGTAAACAACGGCACGCTGGCGCCAGAGGGCGCGGTACCTGCAGGCAGCGCAACGATGGAGTAGGTGTTGCTGGGGACGTCGATGTACCCCGTATTGACACCAAGGCCGATGCCGGTGGCAATGGGCGCGAGGCCGGAGAGCGTCGCGCCGGGTGCCAGCAGATAGAGGTCCAGCGGGCCGGTACGGGTGGCCTGGCCGAGGAAGCGCAGCGCGACCTCACCGGCCGGCGCGGGCGTGGCCTGGTCCTTCAGGATGGTCATCTGTAGGTTGGCGGCGATGTTGCCGGCAATCACGGTGTACTGGCCGCCCGCGGCGAAGTTCCCGCGGGCGGTCGCAATCTGCTGTTGTGTGCCGGCGACATCGGCGGTCTGCGTATAAGCGCCCGGCGCAAGCACCATATAGGAGCTGACGGTGCCAAACCCGACGCTGTAAAGACTCGCCGGCGAGTTCTGGCCGGGAGTCTGGTAGAGATCGAGGGCGGGCGCGTCGGGCGACGCGTGGATGAAGCGCACCTGCGTGACCGGCTGCGTTCCAGCGATGCTCTGGCATCCCGCGAGCGCGAGAACGAGGACCGAGAGTGCGGCCACACGGGTCGTGCGCTGCGCGAGATGTGGACCGTTGAGGCGCATGGTTGGTGGTCGTCGCGTGGATTCGCGAGAGGGACCTGACTAGGACACTGTAATTGATTTGGACGGCCCTGGGCCATGGATAGGGAGCCGAACGGTGACAAGAAGGTGGGAGCTGGACCATATGAGGCCCCGGCACAGTTCGCCCTCCATGGATTGTGCGGTACTCTTGTTGGGCTTCCTGTTCGCCTTGCAGAGATCCCTTCAGGAGAGTGCCCATGGTTGTTTCCTACGGATCGCCCGCCTGGTTGGCTCGCGCGGCCCTTGTTACCTTCCTTTTATTCCCTCCATCGAGTGGGACCTTCAGCGCAGCCCAAACCGCGTCCGCCCCCGCGCCCCAACAGACGATTGCCGAGAAGATAGCCGCGTCCAAAGGCCTGCTCGACATCAACACCGCAACGGCAGATCAGCTGAAAGCACTGCCTGGGATGGGCGATGCCTACGTCCATCGCGTCGTCGCGGGGCGGCCATATACCGCGAAGAACCAGCTGACGACGCGTGGGATTCTGCCCACGGCTGAGTATGAGCGGATCAGGGAGCTGATCATTGCGCATCGGCCCAAGCCGCAGTGACCGTCAATTGCGCGTTGACAAGGAATGGCCCGGAGGATACCTTGGAACAGATGAGCATTTCGACGCAGCATCGCGGACACCACCATCCCCATGCGCAAAGCGTGTTGGCGGCAGTGTCCGGTGCGGCGAAGTAGCGAAACGCACACAAGGATTCGAAAGGCCCGCTGACGCGCATACCGCGAGCGGGCCTTTTTGCTGCGCGCGGTAGGATTCAGGGCCCGCAGAGACCGACAAGATGACTGATACGAAAGAGAGAGATGAGATGGAAGCGGCGAAGAGTGAAGTGACGATCGATTTTGCAAAGATGGACGGGCTGGTCCCCGGCATTGTGCAGGACGCCAAGACCGGCGAGATGCTGATGCTCGGCTTTCTCAATGAGACGAGCTACCGCAAGACGCTCGAGAGCGGGTTTGTCACCTTCTGGAGCAGAACGCGGCAGAAGCTGTGGATGAAGGGCGAAACCAGCGGCAACCGCCTGCGCGTGGTCAGCGCATCAACCGACTGCGACAACGATGCGCTGCTCTTCCGCGTCGAAGTCGAGGGCGATGGGCTGGTGTGCCACGAGGGCACGGTAAGCTGCTTCACCAAACCAATTTCGGTT
Source organism: uncultured Acidobacteriaceae bacterium (assembly GCA_963808025.1). Taxonomy (GTDB): domain Bacteria; phylum Acidobacteriota; class Terriglobia; order Terriglobales; family Acidobacteriaceae; genus Edaphobacter. Next base: position 23,860 of record CAWEEI010000005.1, read on the forward strand.
ACAAATTCCGCGGAGGCCAGGTAATGGCGGCGAAACTTGAAGCTCGGAATCCCCAAGGGCAGCCTGCAGGATGCGACGATCGCGCTCTTCGAGCGCGCTGGCTGGCGCATCTCCGCCAATGGCCGCAGCTATTTTCCCACCATCGACGACGTGGAGATCGAGTGCATGCTGGTCCGCGCGCAGGAGATGGCGCGCTACGTCGAAAAAGGCGCGCTGGACGCCGGCCTGACCGGCAACGACTGGGTGCAGGAGAACGAGACGGACGTGGAATATGTGACCAGCCTGACCTACTCCAAGGCGAGCCGGCAGAAGGTGAGGTGGGTGCTGGCGGTGCCCGAGGACTCGCCATTCCAGAAGCCCGAGGACCTCGCCGGCAAGGTCATCGCCACTGAACTGGTCGAGTTTACCAAGCGCTACTTCGCTTCGAAGAACATTCCGGTGAAGGTCGAGTTCAGCTGGGGCGCGACGGAGGTCAAGCCTCCAACGCTGGCCGACGCAATCGTCGAAGTCACCGAGACCGGCTCGAGCCTGCGCGCCAACCGGCTGCGCATCATCGAGACGCTGATGGAGTCCGAGACGCAGCTGATCGCGAACAAGGCGGCGTATGCGGACGAGTGGAAGCGGAAGAAGATCGACAACATCTCGCTGATGCTGAACGCGGCGATTGCGGCGCAGGGGCGCGTCGGTCTGATGATGAACGCGCGCAAGGCGCAGATCTCGATGCGATCGTCGCGCAGTTGCCCGCGCTGAACTTTCCGACGATCTCGCACTTGAGCGATACCGGCCTGGGTCGCGCTGAACACGATCCTCGACGAGACGGTTGTGCGCGAGGTGATTCCCAAGCTGAAGGCAGCGGGCGCCACGGGGATTGTGGAGTATCCGCTGAGCAAGGTGGTTTTGTAGTGCAGTTGTAAGTTGTGCGTTGAGGACGGCTCGCGATGAAGCTGGTGAAGACATTCGGGCGGGGCAGGACAGCGGCGGAGGCGCTGATACAGGCGCTGGAAGCGCGCGGCGCTGTCTCGACGGCGAAGGTTGAGCCGGTCGTGCGGCGGATTCTTGCCGATGTGCGCAAGCGTGGGGATGCGGCGCTGATGCGCTACGCAGCGAAGTTCGATGGCCTCGCGGAGGATGCCGCGCTGCTGCGTTTCTCGCAGGGGAGATGCAGGCGGCGTGGGAGGCGACGTCGCCCAAGCTGCAGGCGGCGATGCGCGTGGCGCAGGCGAACATCCGCGCCTTCGCCGAGGCACAGAAGCCGAAGGAGTGGACGATCTCACCGGCGGCGGGAGTTGTGACGGGACAGATCGTGCGGCCGCTGGAGAGTGTGGGCTGCTATGTGCCGGGCGGACGATACCCACTGCCCTCGACGCTGCTGATGACGGTAACGCCGGCGCAGGTGGCGGGAGTGGGGCGGATCGTGGTGTGCTCGCCCAAGCCCGCGCGGGAGACGCTGGCGGCCGCGTGGCTGGCCGGGGTGACGGAGTTTTATCGCGTGGGCGGCGCGCAGGCGATCGCGGCTTTGGCCTACGGAACGGACACCATCGCGCGGGTCGACAAGATCGTCGGGCCGGGGAATCTGTATGTCACTGCGGCGAAGATGCTGGTGGCGGCAGAGTGCGGGATCGATATGCCCGCGGGGCCGACCGAGATTGTGGTGACCAGCGAGACCGGGCGACGCGGCGGGGATCGCCGCCGACCTCGTGGCGCAGGCGGAGCACGATCCGGAGGCGCTCGCCGTGCTGATTACCAGCAATGTGGAGCTGGCGGAGGCAGTGCTGGGCGAGGTGAAGGCTCAGGCGAAAGAGAATGCCGTTGCGAAGCAGTCGCTGGCAGCGCAGGGATGCATATTTGTAACAGAATCTGTTGCAGAGGCGCGCGAGCTGACCAATCGGCTTGCGCCGGAGCACCTGACGGTCGATTCGGCCGACGGATCTGAAGTGGGTGCGGAACGCCGGGTCGGTGTTTGTAGGGGCGTATTCGCCGCAGTCGATGGGCGACTACGTCTCCGGGCCGAACCATGTGCTGCCTACCGGCCGCGTGGGGCGCGTGCGCGGCGGCCTGAGCGTGATGGATTTCGTGAAGGTGATTACGGTGCAGCAGTACACGCGCAAAGGGCTGCGCGCGATGGGGCCGCATGCGATTGCGCTGGCGGAGGCTGAGGGCTTGATGGGGCACGCGGAGAGCGTGCGGGCGAGGATGCGATGACATCTGCAACGGAAACAGTTACAAACAAAATGCGCGCGGCAGAAAATGGTAACCAAACCTGTGCCGCGGCGTGCGGTGCTGGCGATGCCGGAGTATCATCCGCCGCTGGCCGGGCGCGATGCGCTGCGCCTGGACTTCAACGAGAACACGTTTGCCGCTTCGCCGAAGGTGATTGAGCGGCTGCGACAGGTGACAGCGGAGGGCCTGACCAAATATCCCGAGCGCGAGGGCGTGGAGCGCATCGCCGCGGCGCACTTCGGCGCTTGCAGCCGGACCAGGTGCTGCTGACCAATGGCGTGGATGAGGCGATCCACCTGGTCTGCGCGGCGTTTCTGGAGGAGGACGACGAGGCGCTGATCGCGACGCCGACGTTCTTTATGTACGACGTCAGCGCGAGCATGATGACGGCGGGACTTGAAGAAGGTGCAGGCGGATGCGTCGCTCGAGTTTCCCTATGAGCGGTTTCTCGCCGCGATCACGCCGAAGACGAAGCTGATTATCGTTGCGTCGCCGAACAATCCCACGGGCGCGGTGGTCGAGCGCGAGCAGCTGCTGGCGATCTGCGCGGCCGCGCCGCACGCCGTCGGTGATGGTGGATGAAGCGTATTACCACTTCTATCGGCGAGACGGTGCTTGCCGATGTGGCGCGCGTGCCGAACCTGCTAGTGGCGCGCACGTTCTCGAAGGCCTATGGGCTGGCGAGCCTGCGCATCGGGATGCTGGCGGGCAACGCGCAGCTGATGACAGTATGTGCGCAAGGTGAGCTCGCCCTACAACGTGAATGGCGTGGCGCTGGACTGCCTGCCGGTGGCGCTGGCGGATGAGGCATATGTCGCAGTGGTATGCGGAGCAGGTGCGCGTGGGGCTGGCGCGGATGATGGATGGGCTGCGCGCGCTGGGCGTCGGCTTCTTTCCCAGCCACGCGAACTTTGTGCTGATGAGGATTGGGGCGAAGCACGCGGAACTGGTGAAGGCGATGCGCGCGCGCGGCGTGCTGCTGCGCGACCGCTCGGCCGACCCGGGATGCGATGGATATGTGCGCATCACGATTGGCGTGGAGGAGCATGTCACGCGCGGGCTCGCGGCGCTGAGGGAGTCGCTCGCGGAGATTGGATGGACGCCGGATGAGAGTGTGTTTGCGGCGAGTGGGGCGGCGGAGGGCGAGAGGGACTATGAGTAAAGAGGCTGGGAGTGAGCGGGAGCGATGAGCGATGCGGTGCGGACCGGGACGGTCGAGCGGAAGACGACGGAGACGCAGATCGCGCTGACGCTCGACGATCGATGGGCAGGGAACGTATGAGGTGTCGACCGGGATACGGTTCTTCGACCACATGCTGGAGCTGTTTACCCGGCACGGCGGGTTCGACCTCACGCTCGAGTGCAAGGGCGATCTGGATGTGGACCAGCACCACACGGTGGAGGATGTGGGGATCGCGCTGGGCGAGGCGTTCGCGCTGGCGCTGGGCGACAAGAAGGGGATCCTGCGCGCGGGATACTTTGTGATGGCGATGGATGAGACGCTGGCGGTCGCGGCGGTCGACCTGAGCGGGCGCGTGGCGTACGTGGTCGACGACCAGGTGACCGTGCCGGTGGTGGGCGACTTCCAGACGGAGCTGGTGGCGGATTTCTTCGATGGCTTTGCGCGCGGCGCGAAGGCGAATGTGCATGTGAAGACGATGTACGGGCGCAGCAATCACCACAAGATTGAGGCGATCTTCAAGGCCTTCGCGCGGGCGCTGCGCGGGGCTTGTTCAGCAGGGACGAGCGGATGCGGGAGATGCTGCCGAGCACGAAGGGGTTGTTGTAATCGAATTCGAGAGGGAAAGTGGTGGCATCTTTCGCAAAGGTACGCAGAGGGATCTTCAGACTTGGCGTGTTCTGTGTTTTCACAAGTTTCGTGCTGATACCGATTTACGACGGATGGACGAAGAAGTTTGAATACCCTCCATTCAACACGCCAGCACTGAGAGACTGGCTGGTCATTGCAAGCAGTATCACTTTGCTTGGATTTGCGGGCTCGCTGTTTGGTCGAGGATGGCCCCGGATAGTGGCGATTTGTCTGTCACTCATGTTCCTTTATTTCTGGTTGGTTCTTTCAATTGCGTATTGACAAGTCGGACGATGATTGCAGTCATTGATTACAAGGCGGGGAATTTGACCAGCGTGGTGAAGGCGCTGGGCTATCTGGGCGCGCGCGAGGTGGTGGTGACGCAGTCGCCGGAGGTGGTGCTGGCGGCGGAGAAGGTGGTGCTGCCGGGGGTGGGGCACTTTCAGGCGACGCAACTGCTGGGGAGCTGGGGCTGACGGAGGCGGTGCGTGCGAGCATTGCGCAAAGGCGCATGGTTTCTGGGGATCTGTGTGGGCTTGCAGTGGCTGTTTGAGGGGTCGACCGAAGCGCCGGAGACGCCGGGGCTGGGCGCGTTTGCGGGCATGTGCGAGCGGTTTCCCGCGGTGGTGGATGGGCGCGGAGCTGAAGTCGCCGCACGTGGGATGGAATTCGCTGGAGTTGCTGCGCCACGATTCGCGGCTGCTGCGTGGGGTGGAGGATGGCGGGTTTGTTTACTTCACCCACTCGTGGCGTGCTCCGGTCGTCGATGCAACCGCGGCGGTTACAAATTATGGCGGCGCATTCACCGCGGCCGTCGAACGCGACAACGTGATGGGCGTGCAGTTCCATCCCGAGAAATCCGCTGAGGTCGGCCTGCGCGTGCTGCAGAACTTCCTGGAGTTATAGATGCTGACGAAGCGAATCATCGCCTGCCTCGACGTTCGCGCCGGTCGCGTCGTCAAAGGCATCCAGTTCGTCGATATCGTCGACGCAGGCGACCCCGCCGAGCTCGCGCACCGCCACGCCGCCGCGGGCGCGGACGAGATCGTCCTGCTCGACATTACCGCCACCCACGAGGGCCGCGGCACCCTGCTCGACACCGTCAAGCGCGCCGCCGCGCGCCTCTTCGTTCCCTTCACCGTCGGCGGCGGCATCCGTTCCGCCGAAGAGGCCGAGGCTGTCTTCACCGCCGGCGCGGACAAGGTCTCCATCAACTCCGCCGCCATCGCCCGCCCTGCACTCATCGCCGAGATTGGCGCCAGCTTCGGCGCGCAGGCGGTGATCGTGGCGATCGATGCTCGGCGCGGTGCGCGCGGCGTGGAAGACGCCGAAGTCTACGTCAGCGGCGGACGCAAACCCACCGGCCTCCGTGTGCTCGACTGGGCCCGCGAGGCCGAGGCCCGCGGCGCCGGCGAGATTCTGCTCACCAGCATGGACACCGACGGCATCCGCGCCGGCTTCGACTGCGAGCTCACCGCCGCCGTCAGCGCCGCCGTGCAGATCCCCGTCATCGCCAGTGGCGGCGCAGGCACCGCCGCCCACTTCGCTGAGGTCTTCGGTCGCGGCAAGGCTGACGCGGCCCTCGCCGCCAGCATCTTCCACTTCGGCGTCACCGACTCCCGCGCGCTCAAATCCGAGCTCGCCCGCGCAGGCGTCAGCGTGAGGCTGCCATGCTGATACCTTCGATAGATCTGATGGGCGGACGCATCGTGCAGCTGGTACAGGGCGAGAAGCTGAAGCTGGCCTTCGATGACTTCGAGTACTGGATCGAGCGGTTCGCGAAATACCCTCTCGTCCAGCTAATCGATCTCGACGCCGCCATGCGGCAGGGAGAGAACCGCTCGCTGATTGAGATGATCTGCCGGCGCCTGCCGTGCCAGGTGGGCGGCGGCCTCAAGGCAGCGGAGGATGGGCGTCGGCTCCTCGATTCGGGTGCGCGCCGAGTCATCTACGGCTCGTCCCTCTTCGGCATCGCGGAAGATCCCACGATGAAGCGCCGCCACAAACTCATCCGCCTCGAATTCGCCGAGGCCCTCAAGCAAGCCCTCGGCGAAGACGCCCTCTGTTTCTCCGTCGACACCAAGGCAGGCCGCGTCGCCGTCAAAGGCTGGAAGGACTCCGTCGACCTCACCCCCGAGGAAGCCATCACCTGGCTCGAGGATTGCTGTGCGGCGTTCCTATATACGCATGTGGATACCGAGGGGACGATGCAGGGTTTCCCAATGGAGGTCGCTGCAATCTTGCGCGCATGCACCGCGAAGCAGCTGATCGTGGCCGGCGGCATTAAGGAGCGCGCCGAAGTCGACGCGCTCGACGCGATGGGCGTGGATGCCGTGGCGGGCATGGCGGTGTACTCTGGTGCCATGGAGGCGTGATGCATGCGCAACCGCGCTGAGGCAGTCAGAACATTGTTCGGAGTTTTAGTTCTCGCGTTTGCGGGGACGACCGCAGGTGGGATGCTGACAGGATGTGGGGTGGCGCCTAAGGTCACCTGCACGCTGACTCAGGCCGTGCTGCCGGCGACTGCGACGGCGGATCATACGGCGGCGAGTCCGGGCGATCAGCAGGGGTTCGATGTGGGGTTTCTTACACCGCCACCCGGGTGTGCGGTGCCGCAGTTGGTTCTTTCGCCCCAGGACTTCGTCTGGGTCTCATCCGACCCGATCAACGCACCCATCAGCAATGCGAAGGACGCGACGGCTGGGATAGCCACATGTGTGGGCGCGACGATCGCGACCATCTCGACCAGCCCGGCGAGTTACCCGCCCGCCACGCTGACTTGCAAGTAGGCAGTCGCCCGTCTACGGCGTGTCGTCCGCCGAGAGCGCGTAGTATCCTTTGCGCGTCTGCACCTTCAGCCCTTTGCCGCAGGTCAGGTCGATCTTGCGGATAGGTGCCGTCGGCCTTGCGCGTTGGTCGGCGTATAGCTGGCGAGGTACTGCGTGCGCAGCTCATCCTGAATCTGGTTGAACGCGTCTTCCAGCTTCTTGCCGTTGTTGCCCACGTTGATGACGCGCCCGCCGGTGTCGCCGTCGCGAGCTTGTCCATATCGCGCGCGCCCGAGTCGGCGAGGTTGATGCTGCCGAAGCCTCCGCCGTAGAAGGCGTGGTCCGCAATCAGGATGACGTAGATGATCGCGTTGGCCTTCTGCGCGGCCTCGGTCGCAGTCTTCAGCGTCTCCTGCGAGCCCTGGTCGCCGCCGTCGGTCAGCAGGACGAGGATCTTGCGCCCGGCCTCCTGGCGCAGCTTCTCGTTCGCCGCGAGGAACACCGCATCGAACAGCAGAGTCCCGCGCGGAGTCGCCGTTGCCGGTGACGGAGCCGGTGCCCGCGCCGGTGTTGATCTGGGCCTTGTCCAGCGCGCGCTTGATGTCGCTGGCGCGGTTGGTGTAGTCGGCCAGCAGGTCGACGTTGATGTCGAAGGAGATCAGGAACGCCTCGTCCTTGGGCGTCAGCACGTCGCGCAGGAAGGTCGCGCCGGACTCCTGCTCCAGCGGCAGCACGTTCATCTGCGAGCCCGAGGTATCCAGCAGAATGCCGATGGTCAGCGGCAGCGTCTTCTCCTGGGTGAAGTTCTTGATGGTCTGCGGCACCTTGTCCTCCAGCGATCGAGCAGTCGCTCTTGGCAGGTTGGTGACGAAGCCGTCCTTGTCGCGCGCGGAGAAGTAGAGGTTCACCAGATTGACGTTGACGTTGAGGGTCTGGACGTCCGCTCCTTCGGTGACCGGCGCGGGTGCATCGCTGGCGGGGGGCGGACCCTCGGGCGAGGGGGCCTCCTGCGCATGGAGAGCCGGGGCGAAGAGGGCGCACACGCAGAGGATCGTAAAGGCTGGGAGGAGTGCGAAGCGGAGCAAGGCACCAGTGAAACGGGAGCGACGCATATATTCATTAGACGCCAAAGGGTGCGTCCGTGTTGCGGTTTTTAGAGCGGATTCCCCTTTGCCATAGAGGCAATCCCCCAATGCCGTCAATACCCCCATGCCGTCAAAACCCACCAAATGCCGTCATTCTGGCGCAGCCAGAATCTCTGTATTGGTTCTTTGCATTCGCTATTCAACTTCGAGGAATTGCTCTATGAGGGCGTTTGAAGAAACGCTGGGGCCGGGAGCGGCGTCCAATAGGGGACAGCAGAAGATGGGACGAATGTTGCGGGCTGGAGGCTGTCTGGTCGTGGCGTCTGGCTGGGATGACTCGCATACGCGCCCGCTGGTAGTCTCATACTTGCATTCGCACGGGGGTTTTAAGTTGAGGAACAATGTATTGGCAGCATCCTGCGGCTTGGTCCTGATTCTGATTCTGACGACGCTTGGTTCGCAGACCCAGCCTCTGGGCGGGCCGCAGATGCTTGCCCAGCAGCCGATTCCGGACGCGCCAAAGCCGCAGACGACCCTGCCCAACCTCGGTCCTGTGACGCCCGGATTGGGGACGACCTCGACCTCGGGCGCCGACCCAGGCCCGGCCAGCAATACTCCCTCCGCGCCCGCGCCGGCGAGGGCAGCCGAGCTGCAGGATAACGAAGGCGCTGTGCCCACAGAGAGCCGGCAGGCGTACCAGCTGCATGTTCCTGTGAACTTCGTGGAAATCCCATTTACCGTGAAGGACTCCAAGGGCCAACTGGTGCCGGGACTGACCTCGAACGACATACGGGTCTATGAGAACGGCGTGCTCCAGCACATCTCCGACTTCACCACCGATCCGGCGGCGCTCTCGGTGGCCCTGGTGATCGACCAGACCATGACCCATGACGAGATGGAGCGCTTGAACGACTCTCTGGGAGCCTTGCAGGCGGCGTTCGCACCGTTCGACGAGATTGCCGTGTTCACCTACAACAACGGGCCGAAGATGCTGACCGACTTTACCGGGGCGCAGAGCGCGCGGCTGACCCAGGCAATCGAACGCTCCAAGGGCTCGGGGCGCGATGCGCTGATGGCGGGCAGTTTGGGCGGGCCGCTGGCGTCAACCAATGTAATCAACGACCAGAACTTCGACCCCAACACCGCGCCGGTGCGTGGCGGGAACACAGGAATGCAGCTGAATCCGCCCCGGGAGGTCCATGCGCTCAACGATGCGATCCTCGCTGCGGCGACCGCACTCAGCAAGAGGCCGATTGACCGCCGGCGCGTAATCTATGTCATCTCCAACGGCAATGAGTACGGCAGCGTGGCCAAGACCAAGGACGTGATCAAGTATCTACAAACCAACCTGATCCAGGTGGATGTCACGCTTGTGGGCGAGTCTTCGCTGCCCGTGCGTGGGATTTATCGATCGCATACATCTGCCGCTCACCATGCGCGACAATGTGCTGACGGCCTACTGGCAGGCCACCGGCGGGGTGGTGGACTCCGAGTTCCGGACCTCGGCGATCGAGAAGAGCTTCGCCAAGATCGCCAGCGAGGTGCGCAACCAGTACACGTTGGGCTACTACACGCATGAGCCGTTCCTCGACGGCAAGTACCGGACTTTGGAGGTGCGGGTGCTCGGCCATGGCCCCGATCTGACCATCATTGCGAAGAAGGGCTACTGTCCCGCGGCGATGGAGCTGATGACCAGGCCGGCGGCGTCCGCGCAGTGAGGAAGAATGCGCGCGGTTTTCTTAAAGCACGGAGAAGCCTGACGCGATGAAGTCCGGCGCAATGAAACATACGCTCGATGATTAGCCTGCTGCGCGGCAACGCGCTGCTTGCCCTCGCGGCGGCAGTCCTGTGGGGCGGCGGCGACTTCTCCGGCGGCATGGGAGTCAAGACCGCGGGTGGCGGAGTGCGCGGCGCGCTGCGCGTCGTGCTGCTGAGTCACGCAATCAGCTTCACCGCTCTCGTCGCCATCGCCCGCCTTCGCGGCGATAGCTTTCCTCACGGCGCGCTGCTGGCCTGGGGCATCGCCGCGGGCGTTGCCGGAGGACTCTCGCTCACCTGCTTCTATCTGGCGCTCTCGCGCGGCGCGATGGGCTCCTCGGCCGCGCTGAGCGGGCTGCTGGCGGCGGCGATTCCCGCCGCAGTCACGCTGTGGTATGGAGGGCTCTCCCGGAGGGTGGGCGCTGGTTGGTTTCGCTGTCGCAGGCGCCGCAATCTGGCTGATCGCCGCCGCGCCCGCGGGCAATGCGGTCGAGGCTCCAGACGCGGTACGTCGGCAGACCACGGCACTGGCAGTCGCGGCCGGCGTCGGGTTTGGGGTCTACTTTCTATCCCTGAAGATGGCAGGGCCGGCGGGCGTGGTCTGGCCGATGGCGACCGCCAGGATCGGCAGCCTGAGCGTCTGCTCGCTGATGCTGCTCGGGCTTGGCGCGCGCGGCGGCCGCAGCCACGCGTAACTATCAACCGGCGCGTCATAGGCTGGGCGATGGCCACGGCGCTGCTCGATACCTCGGGAAACCTGCTATTTCTGTCGGCGACGCGCGCGGGCCGGCTGGATGTCGCGGCGGTGCTTGGCGTCGCTCTACCCGGCGTCGACGATACTGCTTGCCGCGCTGGCGCTGGGCGAGCGGCCTACGCCAAGGCAGGCCCTGGGCATGGTGACTGCTCTGCTCGCGGTTGCGCTGATCGCGTTTTAGAGCGGATTCCCTTTGCTGTAGAGGCAATACCCGAAAGGCCGTCATTCCCCAAATGCCGTCATTCTGGCCTGAGCGAATCCCAAGGCCAGAATCTTTGTATTGGTTCTTTGCATTCGCTAGTCACCTTCGAGGAGGTTGCTCTAAGGAGTGCGGTGCATGAGTCAGCGGGCGACTTGTTCGCTTTCGCGGGCCTTCATCTCAGCGGCGACCTTGGCCTCGGCCGCGGCCTTGATCTCGGCGGCCTGCTTGGCCTCCTGATAGGCCTTTTCTTCCGCTTCCTTCTTGCGCGCTTCCGCGGCGTCTTCGTCGCTCAGGCCCTTCATGCCGTCCTTGAAGCCGCGCAGGCCTTCGCCGAGGCCCTTGCCCAGCTCAGGCAGCTTCTTGCCGCCGAAGAGAAGGACCGCGAGGATGCCAAGAAAGATGAGGTGCGGTGCTGTGAATAGATCGCCCATTTGAATTTCTCCTAACAGATCGGGGCGTGCGTCGACGCCGGAACTGCACCCCTCATTGTCGCATAGATTGGGCCTGACTTTTGGGGCTTTTGCCGCGGCGATTCCACTCCCGCGTGGGCGGCGTTGCGGCCTGGTTCTACACTGGTGCGGTGTCTGCCGAACCCGCTCAGAAGTTCCGTCCCGCCCAGCAGCTTGCACTTGCCGTGGTGCCCCCGTTGGCAGCGCTGCTCATCCGCCTGCTGGGAATGACCCTGCGCTATGAGGACCGCTGCGACCCCGGGGTCACTCCCGGCTATGCAATTACTGGGCCGATGGTGTTTGCCTTCTGGCACCGCAGCCTGCTGGCGTGCGCATACCGGTTTCGCGGGTTGGATATCGCCATCCTCATCAGCCCCAGCTTCGACGGCGAGTTGATCGCGCGCACGGTGGAGCTGCTCGGCTTCCACGCGGTGCGCGGTTCGAGCTCGCGCGGTGGCGCGGCGGGGCTGCGCAATATGGTCCTCGCATATCAGGCGGGGCATCGCTGCGCGTTTGCTGCGGATGGACCCCGCGGGCCGTCGCTTGTGGCCAAGCCCGGCGTCGCGCAGCTCGCCCAATCGGTCGGGGCGTGGGTGGGATGCGTCTACGCGCTGCCGCAGCGGGCGTGGGTGCTTCGCTCATGGGACCGCTTCCTGATCCCCAAGCCATTCTCCCGCGTCGTCCTGACCTGGCCCGCGCATATTCCGGCCGAGCGTGTAAGCACCGACTCAGTGCAGGCCGCGCTCGACCGAGCAGTCGAGATGGCCAACCGTCCCGGCTAGACTGGACTTCTTGCGCGTCTCGGACTTCCATTTCGATCTGCCTGAGGAGCTGATCGCCCAGCATCCGCCCGCCCAGCGCGGGTCCAGCCGCATGCTCGTGATGCAGCGGGGTGCGGGAGCTGCAGGCGCTCCGGTATTGCTCGACCAGATGTTCGCCGATCTCCCGCATCTACTGCAGCCCGGCGATCTGCTCGTCCTCAACGATTCGCGGGTAATTCCCGCCCGGCTGTTTGGCCGGCGCGTGAGCGCACAGCCGCAGGCCGCTTCGAGTGGAATGGTTGAAGTGCTGTTGCTGGAGGAAGCGGAGCCGGCGCTGTGGCGAGCGCTGGTCAAGCCTGGGCGCAAGGTGCGCGTGGGCGATCGGCTGGAGTTCTACGATGCCAGCAACCCAGCCGCGCCGGCGTTGGCCGCGGAGATCGTCGCCGCGGGCGAATTCGGCGAGCGCACGCTGCGCTTCGCCCCGGTCGCGGACTTCCACGCCGCCCTCGCCCGCATTGGCCACATGCCGCTGCCTCCATACATCCGCCGCGATCAATCGACTGGCCCCGATGCTCCCGAAGATCTCACCCGCTACCAGACTGTCTACGCACGGCAACCCGGCTCGGCCGCCGCGCCCACCGCAGGACTGCACTTCACCCCGCAGATACTCGACGCACTGAAAGCGCGCGGAGTCGAGATCGCGTATCTCACCCTGCATGTCGGCCTGGGCACCTTTCAGCCGGTGCGCGTCGCGGAGCTCGCCGATATTCGTCTGCACTCCGAACGCTACACGCTGCCGCCAGCCACCGCCGATGCCCTCAACCGCGCGCGCGCCGAACGCCGCCGCATCGTCGCCGTCGGCACCACCACCACCCGCGTGCTGGAGCATGTCGCCGCCCAACTGGGTGCCCCACATCTCGATTCTGAGATGTGGGATTCCGCTAACGATCACGGACAACCCAGTCTCCTCCCCCACTCCGGATCGACCTCGATCTTCCTCGCCCCCGGCCATCCCTTCCGCATCGTCTCCGGCCTCCTCACCAACTTCCACCTGCCGGAGTCCACCCTCCTGATGCTCGTCGCCGCCTTCGCCTCTCACTCCGCATCGGGTGCCCCGGAGCCTGCCCTGAGCTTGCCGAAGGGTCTCGATTCTGAGACATGGGAATTGCCGCCTCAGGACCCCGAACCAAGGCCGCGAGACCGTCCTCGCCGCCTACGCCCACGCAATCCGGCACCGCTACCGCTTCTATTCCTATGGCGACTGCATGCTGTTGCTTTAAAGCAACTCCCGCACAATATTCTGCAATATCCGATTTATCAGGTAATCCAGCCTACATAAGTAACTGCATTATTTATCGACTCATTAATATCCAGAGATACTGACATTTTTCGCTTGCAATTTATTTTTGTTCTGCTACTGTAGCTTCACTTCTCCCAATTGAACCACCCGCAGCAACCACAGTCTAAGTCTGGAAGAGCAACACAGGGCCTAGCTCCACACTGCAATCTGCCCATAGCACACCTTATAGGCCATGCCAATAAGGGCTGTAACTCAAACTCCATGAGATCCATTAGCTGATGCGTCGCAAGATCGTAGCGTCGATGGAGAAGTTATGCGTCCAATTCGAACCCGGTGTGGCCCTGGTCTGTTCCTGGTCATCACCCTTTCCACCACAGGATTAATACAACCCGCTGCTCAGAGTGAGTTGCGGAAGCCACAACAGGGGGCGACGGCTCCTGCAACTCCAACCGCCGAGGCCCAAGCGGCCGCGGCGCAGGCGATCAAAGACGCGAAATCCGCAGCAGAGCAGGCAAACGCCGCTGCAACCGGCGCTGCACAGGCCGCGACGAAGGCCAGTCAAGCTGCGGAGGCCGCGGCCCAGGCTGCGCAAGCCGCCGCCGCCCTCGTCAAAACCGCAACGGATGCTAACCAGCAGGCAACCGAACAAAAGCTCGCGGCTGACCAGAGCACAGCTGCCGCAAAGGCGTCCAATAACCCACCCACGGCTGTCTTGGGAGACGACAACGTCGGCCCCAAGGACTACGTTCCTTGTCTGTTTGATCGTCAGACTCTCCTTGCCATGCGCGGCTATGGGAACCCAACGGATGCGCCTGTATCCGACAAGCAGGCGAACGATGTTCTAAGTGATGCGATTGCCTCAGTTTCGTCGGACCCAGACACGCAAGAGGCTCTACTGACGACCGCAACGGATAAACTCTCCAAAAAGCTGGTGCCGATGGAGTCTGACGTTATTGACGCGCTTAGTTTCACATTAGATAGCAGCCTCTTGTCGGGGACGAAGCCAGAGAAAAAGAAGCAAGTCGTGGCGAAGGCGAAGTCGGATCTTACAGCCAGCCAGCAGCAGTTCACCCGATCGAAGTACATTGCATGCTCAATGTCCATCTTCCCCTGGGACCTCTCACACATGATTTTTGGGCGCACCGTTGCGAACCACTATCTCGCTGTGCAGGTCATCGTCCGCAATCTCGATCAGGACCACGAATACCTCATTCACGACTCGGAGCTTGCCGTCGATGCCTACAGTGGGCAGTTGGAGCGTTTCCAGGCCAGCCATGAAAAAGAGGCTGTCCGGGCGGTCGTTGTGTATGGCCAGAACTACGATCTCCATGCGGTCTGGTCCCATATGATGGAAGGGGTCGGCATGATCGGGGGCGCTATTGTTGGCCTCCCACAACCCTCGATTGACCAACTGACCCAGGCGAGCGGGGCATACAACGCGGCTTGGATTCCGACCTTCCAAAAGCTGTTCCCCGACCTGACAACAAACAACCTGAATAACCTGAACGATCTCGGCTTCAGCGCGGCTTCGTCCAGTCGCATCGTCGTTCCCAAGGCCGGGGCCGTCCCATTCGTAATCTTCGTACCCGTGGCGCCGTTGGAACAGGCGTGCTGGCTTCAGAAAGGCTACACTCCAACTCTGGACGTGTTGCCAAAGACAGCCTGCGATGCAATCTACAACACGGACGAGGATAAATCCCCAAGCGTCGTTCCAGATTCCACCAATCCAGCGGGAGTAAAAATCTCAGCACCGGTAGATTGGAGTCGCCGCTGGTTCAATCCCGTGGGTTGGTTCGAGAAGGCAAACGAGAAGAAATGGCCAATGAATTCGAAGAAGGTGGGTTTCAAGCACTGGACCCCCGTCCAGCTAACAGCCCTCCAGAAGCATGCCTACGCCGTGGTAGCGGGCTCCCTCATTCAACAGGTAAATGACACCACCTCATTGCGGGCGATCACCTGCGGCACGCCCGACAGCGACGGGAAGGTCTATCTCGCAACAGTCGTGGGCGACAAAGCAACTGCTAAAAATCCGTTGAACTGCAGCTTGACGGGGTCCGCGCTGGATTCGATGACCAACCTCCGCCTGGAAGACGCGACTGGCACGAAGATAGCCGACGCGCCGGTCACCCCGGGCGCGGACGCGACTACGGCCAAGGCCATTATCGCGGTGGCCGACGTGCCCAAGCTGCTCGTAAGCACCTATGAACTATTCTCGGTCGACAAGACCGGGGCAGCCACGGACCTCAAGCAATCCCTGTCCCTCGTACCGCCGCCGATCATCAGCGCTGCGCCTACCGTGGCCGGAAGCTCGACGCCCACAGCAACCACCCTAAATACAGGATTCACCCTCACACTCACTGGGACAAACCTAGATCAGGTAACGCAGGTACAACTTGTCCTGACTGCGGCTCCAGGCACCACGCTGACCAGCACTTCGCAGACATGTTTGCCGGCCCAATGCACAGTAGTGTTCGGTAGCAACGCCGTAAAACAGGGCGAAACTTACGAAGTCAAGGTCGGCGTAGGCCCCTCCAAGGTTGGCGCATACGATGTGGGACAGGCCTTGGGCGCACTTCAGTAGGTTCTCTTTTCCACTTTCCCACCCCGCTCCACAATCCCTGCACCACAGCTGCGCCTTGTGGCCGGTTTCGCACCCGCCTAGTCTGGTTGAGGTTCTGAAAGGGGAACGGACAGAAGCCATGAATTTCCGCAAATGGCGCGGCGCCGCGAAGAATTCCACAGGCAAAATCTGGGGTTTTTGAGGCGGGGTGCCAGAAGCCTTTGCAAAAGGCGTATTTGCGGAGACAACACAATATCTTGTGCTTTATACTTGACACACCCCACTGAGGGCGGTACTTTCACGACTGCGTAACAGAAATCGTCGAAGCGAAAATGCCCGGCTGGCCGGGTTTGCAGCCCTCCCTCAGAACGCATCTCCGGTCGAGCCGCCCGTGCGCTCCCGGCAGTGCCACGGACGGGGAAGCAGACCCCTCCCATGCCGCAGAAGGCAGAAGGCAAAGGACTTACGATCTATGGCCAAGCTGTCCTGGCCAGTAGCGCCGTCTCCGGATTTGCAGCGCCGGAGACGGATAAGGTGGTAAAGGAACGGAACGGGCCTAGTTTCTGATCTTTAAACTAGGCCCAGGGGCCAGAGTAAAAGGCACCAACCGCGCTGGATTTCCCGGCGCGACCGCTGCACCAAGCGCGGGATTTACAAGGCGCAGGGATTGACGACACTAAACAGACGAAGGAGCACCTCCCCCGATGAGCCATGAGCCGATCCAGACCCCGTCCCAGACCGCCGCGAGCACGCAGACCGAGACAGCCGCCCCAGCCACCCCATCATCCGTCCAGCCGCGCCCCGCAGGCCGCGCCCCGGGGCTCTCCTTCTCGCGTCACTTTACCCGGCCGGGCATCTCGCCCTTCGACGAGATCACATGGGAGCTGCGCGACGCCGTCATCCAGGACTACAAGGGCCGCACCATCTTCGAGCAGAAGAACGTGGAAGTGCCCGCGGACTGGTCGATGACCGCGACCAACATCGTCGCCTCAAAGTACCTCCACGGCCAGGTCGGCACGCCGGAGCGCGAGTCCGGCGTGCGCGCCCTCATCACCCGCGTCGCTGAGTCCATCCGCGACTGGGGCATCGCCGGCGGCTACTTCGCCACTCCCGCCGACGCCGCCACCTTCTTCGCCGAGCTCTCCCACCTGCTGCTGAACCAGAAGGTCGCCTTCAACTCGCCCGTCTGGTTCAACGTTGGCTGCGACCGCCTGGAGCCAAACTCCGACGCGCAGAACTGGCACTGGAACCCATCCACCGGCCAAGTGGAGTTCAGCGTCACCGGCTACTCCAAGCCGCAGTGCTCCGCCTGCTTCATCAACTCGGTGCAACGATTCGCTGGACTCCATCCTTACCCTCGCCAAGACCGAGGGCATGCTCTTCAAGTGGGGCTCGGGCGCAGGCTCGAACCTTTCGAGCATCCGCGGCAGCATGGAGACCCTCTCCGGCGGCGGCACCGCCTCCGGCCCACTCTCCTTCATGCGCGGCTTCGACGCCTTCGCCGGCGTCATCAAGTCCGGCGGCAAGACGCGCCGCGCCGCCAAAATGGTCGTCCTCAACATCGACCATCCCGACATCGAGGACTTCATCGAGTGCAAGGTTAAGGAGGAGCAGAAGGCCTGGCACCTCATCCAGGCCGGCTACGACGGCTCCGGCCCGGACAGCGAAGCCTACAGCAGCATCTTCTTCCAGAACGCCAACAACTCCGTCCGCGTCACCGACGAGTTTATGCATGCCGTCGAGACCGACGGGCCATTCACCACCCGCACCGTCAAGGGCCGCGAGCCGGTGAAGGAGTACCGCGCGCGCGACCTCATGCACAAGATCGCCGAGGCCACCTGGCAGTGCGGCGATCCCGGAATGCAGTACGACACCACCATCAACCGCTGGCACACATCCAAGAACACCGCCCGCATCAACGCGTCGAACCCCTGCAGCGAGTACATGTTCCTCGATGACTCCGCCTGCAATCTCGCCAGCTTCAACCTGCTCAAGTTCCTCACCCCCGGCGGCCAGTTCGACATCGCCGCGTACCGCCACGCCATCGCCACCGTCACCACGGCCATGGAGATCATCGTCGACGCGGCCGGCTACCCCACCGAGCAGATCGCGAAGAACTCGCACGACTACCGCCCGCTCGGCCTCGGCTACGCCAACCTCGGCGCGCTCCTGATGGCCTTCGGCCTGCCCTACGACTCCGACGCCGGCCGCGACTTCGCCGCTACGCTCACCTCCATCCTTTGTGGCGATGCCTACTGGCAGTCGGCGCGCATCGCCGAGTCCTGCGCCCCACTCGGCGCGGCCACGCCCATCACCCAGCGCAGCGAAATTACCGGCGGCGCATGCCCCGGCTTCTACGTCAACCGCGAGCCCTTCCTGGACGTCATCCGCATGCACCGGGCGGAGGTCAACAATATCGGCAAGCCGACGCTGACCAGCCCGCGCACCACCCCCGAGCCCTTCGTCGTCCCCCAGCTGGAGACCCTCATCGCCGCCTCGCGCCACGCATGGGACGGCGCGCTCGCCCACGGCGAGCGCTACGGCTATCGCAACTCGCAGGTCACCGTGCTCGCGCCCACCGGCACCATCGGCTTCATGATGGACTGCGACACCACCGGCGTTGAGCCCGACCTCGCCCTGGTCAAGTACAAGAAGCTGGTCGGTGGCGGCATGATCAAGATCGTCAACAACACCGTCCCCAGCGCCCTCATCAAGCTCGGCTACGACGAGGCGCAGATGATGGCCATCGTCAGCTACATCGACGCCACCGGCACCATCGAGGGCGCGCCCGGCATCCGGCCGGAGCACCTCGCCGTCTTCGATTGCAGCTTCAAGCCCGCCAAGGGTACGCGCTCCATCCACTACATGGGCCACATCAAGATGATGGCCGCCACGCAGCCCTTCCTCTCCGGCGCAATTTCAAAGACCGTCAACCTGCCCCAGGACTGCAGTGTGCAGGACATCGCCGAAGCCTACATCGAGGCTTGGCGTCAGGGCATCAAGGCCGTCGCCATCTACCGCGACAACTCCAAGGGCACGCAGCCGCTCAACGTCTCCGCCCAGACCTCCGACGATAAGAAGGGCACGCGCGCAGTTGCCGCCGCGCCCGTAGCCGCAGTTGCAGCTGGCGCCGCGGTTGCCGCGGAGGCTGCCGCAACCCCCGCGCCTGCCCCGTCCGACCCAAGCGCCCTTCAGGAAGCCGTGCAGGAGCTCAACGCCGCAAACTGCAAGGCCTCCGCGCTCGAAGCCGCCAACGCCGCGCTCACCCGCGAGCTCAACCAGCTCCTCAACGCCTCGCAGGAGAACTCCGACTCGCTCGACTCCCAGGCCCCGCCGCGCGCCGTGCGCCATCGCCTGCCCGGCGAGCGCGCCTCCGTCACTCACAAGTTCGCCATCGCCGGCCACGAGGGCTACATCACCGTCGGCCTCTATCCCAACGGCTCGCCCGGCGAGATCTTCATCCGCATGGCCAAGGAGGGCTCCACCGTCTCCGGCCTCATGGACTCCTTCGCCACGGCGATCTCCATCTCGCTCCAGCATGGCGTGCCCCTGCGCGTCCTCTGCGAGAAGTTCGCCCACACCCGCTTCGAGCCCAGCGGATGGACCGGCAATCCCGAGATCGGCTACGCCAAATCCATCATGGATTACATCTTCCGCTGGATCCAGATCCGCTTCCTCTCCGGCACCCAGCTGGACCTCTTCGCCGGCATGTCTCACCCCGCCGTTCCCGTCGAGGGCACCGTGACCGAGCCGGACAATACGGTCAGCCTGGCTGCCTCGGCCGAAGTTGCGCCTGCGGCTCAAACCGCGCCCGTGCCGGCGGACATTCCCGTCGCTGCCGCACCGCAAGCCGCTCCCGCGCCGGCAACACCCACATCGCCGCAGACGCTGCACCACACGGTTTCCACCGCACTTGCATCGTGGCTCGCCGGCTCCGACGCCACCCCGCAAGCCGTGCTGCAGCGCGAGGCCCGCACCCACCACGCCCTCTCCGACGAAAACATCTTCGACAATGCGAAAGACAATGCGCGTGACAATGCGAACGCCGAGCCGGCGCCGCCTGCCAACACCGCCGGGCCCTACGAGCGCGCCCGCGCCATGCAGCAGAGCTCCGAACACGCGGCCCGCGCCGCCGAGCAAGGCACTCGGCTGGTCATGGACAACGACCGCTCCGCCCCCCGCTCCGGCATCGCGCCCGAACCCACCGCCGCCCCCTCCGCTGCCGTCGCCCGCGACCTCGCCGCCCGCTCCGGCCTCGACCCGCGCGCAGCCAGCGGCAATTCCATGGAAGACCGCGGCATCTACTCCCCCTCCGAGGCCATGCGCGAGATGTACGACATGGGCGACGCCCCCTCCTGCGCCACCTGCGGAGCCATCATGACCCGCTCCGGCTCCTGCTACCGCTGCATGTCCTGCGGCAGTACCAGTGGGTGCTCCTAACAACTCATGGCCTGCCCTGAGCGAGCCGCAGGCGAGTCGAAGGGTCCTGCGGCAGCACCTCCGGCTGCAACTAGGGCAGCCAATCAGTAGGTGGACCCCATCGTTTTTGGATAGGCGGCGGCTGTAGGCGGCAAATGCGAATTGAACCAGACAATCTGCTTGCGGCTAAAGTCCTCTTCAACGCGGATCGTACTTGCTGCGTTTGTCGCACCAGGGGAATACCGATACAGCTGCATCACATTGACGGTGACAACTCCAACTCCGTCGAAGAAAACCTTTGTGTGTTGTGCGTACATTGTCACGACCTGACCCTGATTAAGGGTGGATTTGGGAGGAAATTGGATGCTGCTCAGGTGATTCTGTACAAAGCCGACTGGAATCAAGTGGTATCCCGAGACCGGGCTGAGAAGCGCAGTAGGACCTCCGAGGAAATCATGCTCCAGAGGCTTGAAGTAGGCAAGCTGATAGATGAATTGGAGTCTCTAAAGGACGATAACGCCCTAGAAGAAATTATCTTTCTTCTGGACGAAGTGGGTAATACGAGGCTACGGGATGACTACATCGACAAGTTCATCGGCCAAAATTCAGATGACATGGATTCGCAGGTCTATTTCCGAAGCATGCAGGGGAAGATAGACCTCTTGGATCCCTTGGCTGTTGAGGAGTATCTAGCAGAGCTAAAGCGCGATGAGTCTTGGTCGCAAGTAGGGCGGACACTGAAGCATATTGGAAGAGGAGCTGAAGCTGCCGAGTATTATCTTCGGGACATCCTTGAATCGCTTTCGAAGGGGAACACTTTCAGTGCAGCATTTTACCTTAAGGAATTATCGGAGGAAGAGCTGCACAGACCCTTGTTCGAGCGCGCGTACAAGGAGAGCCGACAGCGCGGAGAGGTCTGGTGGGAATATAGGGCTCTACAGGAGTTGGAACTGGACGACGAAATTGAGAGCCTCTTCGACCGCGAAGGGGTAAAAGACGAGCAAGAGCTTCTACAGAGAAAGGATCCAAACCGCGATCTGTGATGCGCGGCTCCCCGCGCGGGCAGCGGTATACTCTCCCCATGAGCTTCGCCCTCGATCCCGCCACCGAGCAGCGCATCCAGCGCGAGATCGCGCGTGGGGTTTATCGCGAGCCGGACGAGGTCATCAATCGCGCCCTCGACTTACTCGAATCGCAGGAAGACTGGCTGCTGCGCAACCGCGACGCCATCAACGAGCGCCTCGAAGAGAGCATGGCCCAGGCCGAACGCGGCGAGGTCTACACGCCTGAAGAAGCCCATGCACTACTAGACTCTGCCCGTGCCGAGAGAACCCGCGCGCTTTAACTTCCGCCAGCCGCCACCACCGCCTGTCGACCCACCACCCGCCGATACTCCCGGTACATCGTCACCCTCCAGCGCACGATCATCCCAAACGCCAGAATAAAAAACAGCCCACCCGACTGCTCGATCGTAATAAACCGGTCCAGATATCCCCGCGCCAGAAACCGCACCAGCGCCAGCACCACAATCACAAAGAAGAACGCTGGCGACCGATGCATCATCACCGTCTCGCCCACCAGCTTCAGGTGCGAGGTGCGGACCAGCGGCTCCGCCAGCAGCAGCGCGCCCACCAGGAACGCCGCCACGGCCCACGTCCACGGCATCCGAAATCCCGGCGCCAGAAACATGCAGAACCCCGTCGCCATCCCCATCGGTGGAATCACAATCTTGCGCGCCGTCACCGCGCTGCGGCTCTCGCCAATCCGCCACGCCATAATCACAAGGAAGCCGAGCACGGCGCTGGTCAGCGTTGCTCCGGGAATCAGGTTCATGGGAAAAATCCTACGCCCTCAGCGATGCCGCGACAATTCCGGCACTCCCCGTTTGTGGTATTCCCACCCTCCCCGCGCACCCCTAGGATCGCGCCATGGAGACGGCTGCGCACCCATCCCGGACCGGCATGGCGTTTGTGACAATGGCGACCCACGAGCGGCGTCCGCTCTTCGAACTGGCGCGCATGGCCGACCTCTTTATTGGCACCCTGCTCCACTACCGCACCCAGGGCCACTACAAGCTGCATGGCTACACCCTGATGCCGGACCACGTCCATCTGCTGCTCACGCCGCATAAGATGAGGCTCGATCAGGCGGTGCATCTCATCAAGTCCGGCTTCTGCTATCGCCTCGATGGCGGGCTGGCCGAGATCTGGGAGCCGGGCTACAAGGGCTACTCCATCGCCAATCTGCACGACCTCAACTTCGTCCGCGACTATCTCTATCAGCTCCCGGTGCGCGCCCACCTCACCCCCAGCGCGGAGCTCTATCCCTACTCCTCTGCCTACCGCAGCGTGCCCGTCGCCAGCTAACTCACAGCTTCCCGGCCCCGCTAAATTCACACCCTAAACTTACGATCGCACCACAACTTTCGCGCCCAAATCCGCGTCATAATCGGGAGCAGTATCTAAGGAGAACGAACCATGAAGAAACAGCTTCTCGCCGCAGCCTGCGGCTTGTTCATTGCAGTCGGTGCCGCCAACGCACAGATCGTCGTGCGCATCGGCCCACCCCCGCCGCGTCCCGTCGAGGTCGTCCCCGTCGCACCCCATGAAGGCTGGGTCTGGGTCCCCGGCTATCACCGCTGGGACGGACACGGCTACGTCTGGGTCCCCGGCCGCTATCGCCGTCCGCCCCATCGCGGCGCGGTATGGATCGAAGGCTCGTGGGTCGAAGAGCGC
This sequence comes from uncultured Acidobacteriaceae bacterium, assembly GCA_963808025.1. Classification (GTDB taxonomy): domain Bacteria; phylum Acidobacteriota; class Terriglobia; order Terriglobales; family Acidobacteriaceae; genus Edaphobacter. The sequence goes on from CAWEEI010000005.1 coordinate 46,681, forward strand.
GGCGGCCACGTCTGGCACCCCGGCTACTGGAAGTAAGCCCCATTTGTCTTTCGCATAAGTCTGGATCGGGTGCCCCATCCTCGACGCGATCTTATCGCGGCAGGGTGGGGTCCCCAATTATTGAATTGTCATCCTGAGCGCAGCGAAGGACCTGCTGTTTGCCGGCCGCGAGCGATGCCCCCGCACAGTCGCAGTATCATCAAGGCATGACCGCAACATCAGACGCCGCGCCCCTTTCAGCCGAAGACCGCGCGCGCCGCATCAAAGTCCTCATCTTCGACGTCGACGGCGTCCTCACCGACGGCCAGCTCTTCTTCATCCCCCAAACTGTCGTCCGACGGCAGCCAGCACGGCCTCGAGGTCAAAGGCTTCACCGCACACGATGGCCTCGGCATCACCCTCGCCCGCCTCGGTGGCCTGCGCGTTGGCATCATCACCAAGCGCGAGTCCGCAACCGTCGCCATCCGCGCCCGCGACCTCAAGCTCGAGTTCGTCTACCAGGGCCAGGCCCACAAGCTCGCCGCCGCCCAGGAGATCGCCCCGAAAGCCGGAGTGACCATGGACGAGCTCGCCTACGTCGGCGACGACGTCGTCGATCTCCCCGTCATGCGCGCCTGCGGCCTCGCCATCGCCACCGCCAACGCCCGCACCCAATGCAAGTCGGAAGCCCACTGGGTCACCCCCAACCCCGGCGGCCACGGCGCCGGCCGCGACGCCATCGACTTCATCCTCGCCGCCCAGGACAAGCTCGAAGTCGCCATCGAAGCCTTCCTCGACGCCGACAACCCCGCCGCCCAGCTCGCCGACATCGGCTCCGGCAAAATGTAATTTGCAGCGAATGCAGACTCGACCCACAAACACGCGAGGAGTTATCGTGTTTTTGTGATGAGAGGCTGACAGCCTCAGGGATGCGTCCCGAATACGCCGAGACTTTGAGGGAGCCCAGGAATGATGAGCGTCAGATGGTTTGCCCGTCCAAGGGTACGAAAGAGCGCGATCTGCGCGGCGCTTGTCCCGCTGGGTGCTTTGATCTCATGCAGCAGCATCCAGGTAAAGCTGGGGATGAAGGTCTCGCTGGTTAAGATCCCGGTGGCCTCAATCGAAGCCAGCCTGCCGAAGGACCCAGGGATTGCGCCGGGAGAGAAGTCGCCGCTGGTAGTCACAGTGACCGAGACCGACGGCACCACCTTGCTGACCCAAGGAAAAGGCAAAGGAAAAGTCCTATGGTCTGAGCTCACAGTCACTCCCACCGTAGTGACAGTCAATAAGAAAGGCGTACTGTCGCTCGCCCGCGATCCTCGAGTGAGCGATGGCAAGACCGGGCATGTCACCATCACGGTCCCGAGCCATCCAGGAGTCAGTGCCCAGCTGGACATTCCGTTGCGCTACAACTATCCGTTTGTTTCCAATTTCGCCGGCGTCAATGGGTCTGATGGCACCAATGGCATCGACGGAAGCGATGGGTCGAGCGGCCTCCCGGGGTCGATGGACCCAAACAATCCGTCGGCTGGCGGCAACGGCGGGAACGGAACCAGCGGTGGGGACGGCGGAGACGGTGGGAACGGAGGAGACGGGCCGCGGGTCCAGGTCTGGGTTGCGCTCCGGTCGGGAACTCACCCACTGCTCCAGGTCGGCATCACTTCACCGGGGCATAAGGAGCGATACTATTTGGTCGATCCGCAGGGCGGCTCGCTCACGATAAACGACGACGGTGGCGCTGGCGGCTCCGGCGGGAAGGGCGGACGCGCAGGGCGAGGGGGTTCCGGAGGCATCGGCATGCCCAACGGCTCCAATGGAAGCGACGGCCTGGCCGGGCATGATGGCAGCGATGGGCGGTCAGGTGTTGGCGGAAGTATCACGATGACGTACGATCCATTGGGGCACCCCTACCTTGCTGCTATCCATCTTTCCAGCCCGAATGGGCCTCAGCCGGTCTTGAAGCAGGCCCCGGTGGCGGCTATATGGTGAGCTAGCGAAGAAAGCACGAAGAGACCCGCGGTACAATACCCCATGGCCGCTCTCGTCGAGCTCCCACAAATCGAACCCGGGGCCGCAGCCGCCCTCGCCTGGGCGCATCCCGTCGTCGCCGAGTGGTTCCTCACCAAATTCGGCTCCGCCACCGAGCCGCAGGATCGAAGGCTGGCCCGCCATCCTCCGCGGCGAGACCACCCTCATCTCCGCGCCCACCGGCTCCGGCAAAACGCTCGCCGCATTTCTCGTCGCCATCGACCAGCTCCTCCGCCTGGCCATCGCCGGCTCGCTCGCGCCCACCACCCAGGTCGTCTACGTCTCGCCGCTCAAGGCGCTCTCCAACGACGTGCAGAAGAACCTCGACGGCCCGCTCGCCGAGATCCAGCAACTCGCCGCCGCCCGCGGCTATCTCTGCCCGCCGATCCGCACCGGCGTCCGCACCGGCGACACCCTTCCCAGCGAGCGCGCCCGCATGTTGCGCAACCCGCCGCACATCCTCGTCACCACGCCCGAGTCGCTCTACCTCCTGCTCACCGCCGCCAAGTCGCGCGAGCACCTCCGCCACATCCGCACCGTCATCGTCGACGAGATCCACGCCGTCGCCGACGACAAGCGCGGCGCCCACCTCGCCCTCTCGCTCGAACGCCTCGACGCCCTCGTCTGCGGCGAGAACCGCCTCTCGCCCGGCGCCTTCCTCACCGGCCGCGCCACGCCGCCGCAGCGCATCGGCCTCTCCGCCACGCAGAACCCCATCGCACCTGGTCGGCGAGTTCCTCACCGGCTCCGCCACAGAGTCGGGTGCCCCAGTCTCGCTTCTGAGATGGGTGGAGCCACCTCGACGCGCGTGCCGCAGCCACCATCATCCAGGTCGGCCAGCGCCGCACCCTCGACCTCGCCATCGAAATCCCCACCTCCGACGAACTCGGCTCCGTCACCACCAACGCCATGTGGGAGGAGGTCTTCGACAAGCCTCGCCGCCCACGCCCTCGCCCACCGCTCCACCCTGGTCTTCGTCAACACCCGCCGCCTGGTCGAGAAGATCGCCTTCGCCCTCGCCGAGCGCCTCACGCCCGAGCTCGGCCCCGACTGCGTCGCCGCCCACCACGGCTCGCTCTCCCGCGAACTCCGCCTCGACGCCGAGCAGCGACTGAAGAACGGCGAGATCCGCATCCTCATCGCCACCGCCTCGCTCGAACTCGGCATCGACATCGGCAATGTCGACCTCGTCTGCCAGATCGCCAGCACCCGCGCCGTCGCCGTCGCCATGCAGCGCGTCGGCCGCGCCGGCCACTGGCGCGGAGCCATCCCCAAAGGCCGCCTCTTCGCCACCACCCGCGACGACCTGCTCGAACAGGCCGCCCTCGTCCGCAAGATGCGCGCCGGCGAGCTCGACCAGCTCGAAATCCCGCCCCAGCCCATCGACGTGCTGATGCAGCAGATCGTCGCCTGCGTCGGCGCCGAGCCATGGGAGGAGACCGCCCTCTTCAACGTTCTCCGCCGCGCTTATCCGTATCGCAACCTCACCCGCGAGCTCTTCGACGAGATCGTCAAGCTGCTCAGCGAGGGCATCGAATCCTCGCGCGGCCGCTACGGCGCCTACCTCCTGCGCGACGGCGTCCACGGCCAGCTCCACCCCCGCCGCGGCTCGCGCGCCATCGCCATCTCCAACGGCGGCGCCATCCCCGACACCGCCCTCTTCAACGTCATCCTGCAACCGGAAGGGTACAAATCGCCACCCTCGACGAGCACTTCGCCGTCGAATCCTCGCCCGGCGACGTCATCCTGCTCGGCAACACCAGCTGGCGCGTCCAGCGCGTCGAAGCCGCCGGCCGCGTCCTCGTCGAAGATGCCCACGGCGCGCCGCCCAGCCTGCCCTTCTGGTTCGGCGAAGCCCCGCAGCGCACCGCCGTCCTCTCCGACGGCGTCGGCGAACTGCGCGAGCAAATCTCCGCCCTCACCCCCCACGTCTCGCCCACCACCCTCGGCCTCACCCTCGCAGCGACTCAACGACCCGGGTGCCCCATCCATCGCGTAGCGATGGGTGGGATGTACAAGGCCCGCCGGCGAACAACCTCACTCGCTCAACAGGAGATCGCCGCCTCCACCGCCTGGCTCACCGAAAACTGCGGCGTCTGCGCCTCCGCCGCCCGCCAGCTCATCGCCTACATCGTCGCCGGCCGCGCTGTCCTCGGCGCCGTCCCCTCCAAGACCACCATCATCGCCGAGCGCTTCTTCGACGAGGGCGGCGGCATGCAGCTCATCCTGCACGCGCCCTTCGGCGGCCGCGTCAACAAGGCCTGGGGACTCGCCCTGCGCAAGCGCTTCTGCCGCGGCTTCAACTTCGAGCTGCAGGCCGCCGCCACCGACAACGGCATCAACATCTCGCCTCGCCGAGCAGCACAGCTTCCCGCTCACCGACGTCTTCCACTTCCTCACCGAGCACACCGCGAAGGAACTCCTCGAACAGGCCGCCATCGCCTCGCCCATCTTCAAGACCCGCTGGCGCTGGGCCGCCAACCGCTCCCTCCAACTGCTGCGCATGTCGCAAGGGCAAGCGCATCGCGCCGCAGATCCAGCGCATCCGCTCCGACGATCTCCTCGCCAGCGTCTTCCCCCAGGCCGCCGCCTGCTTCGAGACCATCGTCGGCGACATCCAGATTCCCGACCATCCCCTCGTCAACGAGGTCATGCAGGACGTCCTGCAGGAGGCGATGGACCTCGAAGGCCTCAACGAAGTCCTGCGCGGAATCGCAGCGGGCGCCATCCGCTGCCTCGCCGTCGACACGCCTGTCCCCTCGCAGTTCGCCCACGAGCTCATCAACGCCAATCCCTACGCCTTCCTCGACGATGCCGGCCTGGAAGAGCGCCGCACCCGCGCCGTCTCCCTGCGCCGCGCCCTGCCCGACTCCGTCCTCGAAGGCGCCGGCCGCCTCGACCAGGCCGCCATCGACACCGTCCGCCGCGAGCTCTGGCCCGACCTGCGCGACGAGCACGAGCTCCACGATCTCCTCCACTCCCTCATCGCCTTTCCCCTCAGCTCGATCGCTGCGAAGGCCACAACACCCGCCACTGGCCCCATTTCTTCGATCGCCTCGCCCAGACCGGTCGCGCCCGCGCCATCGACGTCAACGGCGTCCCCTGCTGGGTCGCCACCGAGCGCCTACACCAGCTCCCCGCCCTCTTTCCGCCGCGCACTCCCTCGCCGCTTCCGCCCTCGAACAAGGCCAAGCCCTCATCCGCAACCGAACCGGTTACAAATGAAACCACGCTCAAGCAATGTGTTCAAGGATGGTTACAAATCCCGGGCCCACCACCGCAACCGCATTCGCGCAGCGCCTCAATCTCGATCCCGCACCCGTCTTCCAGACCTTCCTCGCCATGGAGATGCAGGGCCTGCTGATGCGCGGGGCATTCGAACAGCCGGCCACGGAGGAAGATCTCACCATATCGAGTGGTGCGAGCGCCGCATCCTGCAGCGCATCCATCGCCTCACCCTGGCCACCGCGCGCAAGCAGGTGGAGGCGGTCGCGCCCGCCGTCTACATGCGCTGGCTGCTCGGCTGGCAGCACCTCGCCCCGCAGACCCAACTCACCGGCGAGGAGGGCGTCCTCGCGGCGCTGGAGCAGCTCGAAGGCTTTGAAGCGCCCGCCGTCGAGTGGGAGCGCACCCTCCTGCCCGCGCGCATCGCCAACTACTCGCCCGCGTGGCTCGACCAGCTCTGCCTCTCCGGCGCGGTCGGCTGGGGCCGCATCTCTCCCCACCCTGCCTGGTTCACCCAGAGCCGCCTACGGGAGAGGGCGTCGCCCGTCCGCGCCGCGTCATCCCCACCAACGCCGCGCCCATCACCTTCTACGTGCGCGAGACTGCGCAGTGGCTGCCCCACACACTGGCGCAGCAGTCGGTCGAGGAGACGACGCTGGCCCAGGCGCCTCTCGCCCGAGGCCCTCCGCATCCGCGCCCTCCTCGCCCAGCGTGGCGCCTGCTTCGCCGCGGACCTGCAACGCATCACCGGCCTCACTCGCCAGCAAACCTCGCACGCTCTCTGGGAGCTGGCCACCGCTGGCATCGCCGCAGCCGATGGCTTCGACCAGCTGCGCGCGCTGATGGATCCCCGCCGCAAGTCCAACACCGCCGACACTCCCAGCAGACGTGCCACCCGCACCACCGCCGGCCGCTGGTCGCTGCTGAACGAGACGGTGGAGCCACCTGGGGCTGTCTCTGACCCAGCGATGGTCCAGGCCGCAGCCATCGCGCAGGCCCGCCAAACCGACGCCGCCATCGAATCCTTCGCCCGCGTCCTCCTCGCCCGCTACGGCATCCTCTTTCGCGATCTTCTCGCCCGCGAGTCGAACGCCCCCAAATGGCGCGACCTCCTCGGCATCCTTCGCCGCCTGGAAGCCCGCGGCGAGGTGCGCGGCGGCCGCTTTGTCTCCGGCTTCGGCGGTGAGCAGTTCGCCCTGCCCGAGGCCGCCGATTCGCTGCGCGCATCGCGCAATCGCGAATCCCAAGACGAGATCACCGTCGCTGCCGCCGATCCCATGAACCTCGCCGGCATCGTCGTCCCCGGCGAACGCGTCGCCGCAGTGCCCGGCAAAGCACTGCTCTACCGCAACGGCTCCCTCGTCAGCGATCACCCGCCCGAAGGCGATGAGGCCCAAAGCGCTGCGACAGCCCCGATCGCGAAGAGGCCGCGACCGGCTTCGCCTGTCTTCCCCGCAACCCTCCCCGAGCCCACGCCGCCGGCGGCCACGTTATTCTGAACCCTGCCATGCCGCCGACTCCATCCAAAGCCGCACCGAGCCTCATGGCCTCCACCGCACCACAGGAGCTCGACGCCAGAAGACTTCTACCTCGAAGGCGGCTACCTTGTCTTCACTGCGGCGTACCACCTCAAGCGCGGCTATTGCTGCGAGTCCGGACTGCCGCCACTGCCCATACGGCGAAATGCCCGGACGACCGGACGGCGCACTTCGCTCCTGAACCCAAATCGCGCATTTACAATCAAATCACTCACCATGTCCGACATCACGACCCCCAACTCCACGCGCGATACTGTCATCCTCGGCTCCGGCTGCTCCGGCCTTACCGCTGCCATCTACGCCGCCCGCGCCAACCTGAAGCCGCTCGTCCTGGAGGGCCACGAGCCCGGCGGCCAGCTCTCCATCACCACCCTGGTGGAGAACTTTCCCGGCTGGCCCGAGGGCATCCAGGGCCCCGAGCTGATCGAGAACATGAAGCAGCAGGCCGTCCGCTTCGGCGCCGAGCTGAAGATGGCCCACCTCGTCTCCGTCGACCTCAGCAAACACCCTTACGCGCTCAACCTCGGCCACGAGACCATCCACACCCGCACCCTCATCATCGCCTCCGGCGCCAGCGCCCGCTGGCTCAACCTGCCCTCCGAGCAGGCCCTCATCGGCCACGGCGTCAGCTCCTGCGCCACCTGCGACGGCTTCTTCGCCTCCGGCAAGGAGATCGCCGTCATCGGCGGCGGCGACTCCGCCATGGAAGAAGCGCTCTTCCTCACCCGCTTCGCCACCAAGGTCACCCTCATCAACCGCACGGAGAACTTCCGCGCCTCGCGCATTATGCTGGATCGCGCCATCGCCCACCCCAGCATCAAATTCATGTCCAGCACCATCGTCGAAGAGGTCCTCGGCGTCGAGGAGAAGGACGTCAGAGGCCTCCGCCTGCGCAACGTGAAGTCGGGCGAGGAGTCCACCCTGCCCGTCTCCTTTATGTTCCTCGGCATCGGCCACATCCCCAACGCGAAGATGTTCGCCGGTCAGCTCGACCTCGATCCCGACGGCTACATCCTCACCCACGGCAACGTCTTCCCCACCCGCCACGGCGAGCCCATCCCCGGCGTCTTCGCCTGCGGCGACATCCAGGACCGCCGCTACCGCCAGGCCATCACCGCCGCCGGCACCGGCTGCATGGCCGCCCTCGAAGCCGAAAAATTCCTCGAAGCCCACGGCCGCTGACGCCGCTCTTCGCGTTCACGCGAAGCGTCCAACACCCCACGAAGTGGTGGCCGTCCGCCATCAGGACGCACTTGCATTCCCTAAAGTAGTGTGCCGCTGCTACGCCTCGGCGCTCGGCCCCGCCGCCTCGCCGCCGCTCTGCTCTTCCAGCTGCTTGGCCATCTCTTCGCGCTTCTTCGCCCGCGCCTCATCGCGCTTCTGGCGCTTCTCGTCGAGCTCATGCTCCGCGCCCAGCAGCTCGATATAGGCCATCTCCGCGGCATCGCCCTGCCGCGCGCCCGTGCGCGTAATCCGCGTGTAGCCGCCGTTGCGGTCACCATAGCGCGGAGCAACCACGCCAAACAGGCGGTCGACCGACTCAGGCGTCATCAGGTAGGCCAGCGCCTGGCGGCGCGCATGCACCGTCCCGCGCTTGCCCAGCGTGATCATCTTCTCCACCAGCGGCTGGGTTGCCTTGCACTTGGTGATGGTGGTCTCGACCCGGTCCATCAGGACGATCGAGGTGACGAGGTTGCGCAGAACGGCGCGGCGGTGGCTGGGGTTGCGGCCCAGCTTGAATCCAGCGTTGCGATGACGCATGAGGCGATCTCCTTCGACCCGGCTTCTGCCCGTCGGTCGGTCGTGCGGTTGGTCGCTGCGAAGCGATTTGAATTTGTCACGCAGACATAACCGCACAGGTCATCTCTGGTGAAGAACGATTTGCTAAGCCATCTTTTCGAGGGATTGGCGTTGCGGACAATCAAAAAGCCAGTGGCCGGATGAATTCGACTCAGGCCCCTGTACTCCCTAAGTGTATCGAATGCTGCTGCGGCCTGTAAACCCTGCGGATCTATCGCCCCTCCGGATCGAAGCGGCGATCGCTCAACGCGCAGCTTTGACCTTCGAGCCTGCGTTCGCCCGTGCCCGCTCAGGCTTCTTCCGCACCCGCCCCTTTGCACGCGACGCACTCGGTCTCGCCGCGGCGCCTTCGATCGGCTTCACCGCAAGCCGCATCCCCATCGCCTTCAAGATCGCGCTAAAGCTGCTCAGCGAAGGGTTCCCTTCCGCCGAGAGCGTCCGATACATCTGCGTCGGATTCAGCTCCGCCTTCTCCGCCACCTTCGTCACTCCGCCAAACGCCTTCGCCATCTGCCGCAGCACGATCAGCAACTCGCCCGGAAGCGTCTCTTCATCTTCCAGAACATCGTTCAACAGGGCGACCGAATAGGCCGGATCTTCGCGAAAAATCTCTACCATCACATCGTCATGGCTTACGGTTGGCATCGCTTTCTCCTTGGTAATTGCGCCAGTACTCGCAGGCGCGGTCAATATCGGAACTCTGCGTGTCCTTGTCCCCACCGCACAGAAGCAGAACAACGGACGCGCCCGCCATCGCATAATAGATCCGTTAACCGGCCCCGATATCCACCCTCAACTCCCAGACGCCGTAGCGGCAATACTTGCGGTCTCCAAAGTTGCCCAGCTCTACCCGTTCGAGACGCCTGGAGATCGCCAGTTTCGCCTTGAGTCGCGAAGCTTTCGATGCCACTCCAGATAAGCAATCCGGCCGTCCCGCGTCGTGTAGTGCTCAAGGGTGTACACGCTATTCCGATCTTCGTCTAAAAACGAGCCTGAGTCAAACCCGAGCAGGTTACCATCGTGCACGAAAATAACTTGAAATCCGCTGCTAGACTGGGTCCTGCTTTACGCTCCTCCGGTGCGCAATGCCCATCGTCCAACTCCAGCACGTGCGCAAGGTCTACGACACCAAAGTCGCCGTGGACGACCTCTCGTTCGCCATCGAGCCGGGTACGATGTTCGGCCTGCTCGGCCCCAACGGCTCCGGCAAGACCAGCTCCATCCGCATGATGATCGGCATCACCGTGCCCGACTCCGGCGCCGTCTCCCTCTTCGGCCGGCCCTTCCACCGTTCCATGCTCGCCCGCGTCGGCTATCTGCCGGAGGAGCGCGGCCTCTACAAGAAGATGCATGTGCTGGACCAGCTCATCTTCCTCGGCCAGCTCCACGGCCTCACCGCGTCCGAGGCTGCCCGCCGCTCGCGCGCCTGGTGCGAGCGCCTCAACATCGCCGAGGCCATCCCCAAGAAGACCGAAGACCTCTCCAAGGGCATGCAGCAGAAGATCCAGTTCATCGCCGCGCTGCTGCACGATCCCGACCTCATCATCATGGACGAGCCCTTCACCGGCCTCGACCCCGTCAACGCCGCCCTGCTCATGGAGACGCTGGTCGACCTGCGGCGTCAGGGCAGGGCAGTCCTGTTCTCCACCCACCGCATGGACCAGGTGGAGAAGATGTGCGACAACATCGCGCTCATCCATCGCGGTCACCTCGTCCTCTCCGGCTCCATGCGCGAGGTCAAGTCAAGCTATCCGCGCAACCGCGTCCTCATCCAGTTTCGAGGGCGGCGACGCCTTTCTCAGACACTCCTCCATCGAGAGCCTGAAGCGCTACAACGGCCATGCGGAGATCAAGCTGCGCCCCTCGCCCACGCTGGACGAAGATACGCAGTCGCTACTGGCAGAGGCCCTTCGCCACGCCCGCATCACGCGATTTGAAGTGATGGAGCCGACCCTGGAAGAAATCTTTATCGAGAAGGTCGGCGAGACCACCCCAAAGAACGGCGATGCGGTCTTCGCGACCCTGCCCGAACAAGAACCCATGGGGGAGCTGGTCGATGCATAACGTCTGGCTCATCGCGCGTCGCGAGTACATCGAGCGCATCCGCACCCGCGGCTTCCTCATCACCACCGTCCTGATCCCGCTCATCATGGGCGGATTCATCTTCGGCAGCAGCTTCCTCGGCGGCAAGGTAAGTTCGGAGAGCCACATCGCGATCGTCTCCTCAGACGCGCAGCCTGCACTGGACCTGCAGGACGAGCTTGAGCAGCCCGCGCTGAATGACGGAGCTCAGACGGCAACGGCGAACCAGCCGCATATGACGGTGGACGTGATGGGCGCCGGGCAGGAGACCCGGGCGATTGTGGACCAGCGAGCTCGACTCGGGCGATCTGGACGGCTACCTGTGGATCACGTCTCCGGCCACGCCCGGTGCGCCGCCGGCCTTTACCTTTACTCCGCGGTCAGGCGGGCAGCAGGCGCTGCGCAACAGCATCGCGTCTGCGCTTGACGCGGTCCTGATGCGCGAGCGCCTGGCCCGTCAGGGATTCGCAGCCGCCGACCTCGACGCCATAATGCAGCCGGTCGAGATCGCCACCGTCCATTCGCCCCACCGCGTCGATCGCGAGGCCGCCGAGATCAGCGTCACCGTCCTCTTCTTCCTGATGTATATGGTGATCATGCTCTATGGCATGAACGTCGCCCGCTCCATCATCGAGGAGAAGACCTCGCGCATCTTTGAGGTCCTGCTCGCCACCATCCGCCCCGAGGAGATGATGGCCGGCAAGATCATCGGCGTCGGCTCCGTGGGCCTCACCCAGGTCGCCATCTGGATCACCGCCGGCCTGCTGCTGGCGAGCAGCGCGATCGCCCCTCACCTCGATGGCCAGCCTCTCCACTTCGCCCTCGCCCTCCCGCAGATCGTCTACTTCTTTGTCTACTTCCTGCTCGGTTATCTCTTCTACTCGTCGATCGCCGCCGCCCTCGGCGCGATGACCAACTCCGAGCAGGAGCTGCAGCAGCTCAATATGTTCCTCGTCCTGCCTCTGGCCTTCTGCTTCATCGCGCTCAAAGCTGTGCTCACCAACCCGGACAGCAGTTTCTCCCAAGCCCTCGCTCTCGTTCCCCCATTCACCCCCCTGCTCATGTACGTCCGCGTCACCCTTGGCCATCCCGCGCCATGGGAGATCGTACTCTCTCTCGCGCTCACCTCGGCCTCCATCTACGCCATTATTTGGGTCACCTCGCGCATCTACCGGGTGGGCGTCCTCATGTACGGCAAGCGCCCGAACCTGCCCGAGCTCCTGCGCTGGCTGCGCTACAGCTAAACCCTTCAATTCCAAGCGCCAAGATACCCGGATGACCCTTTTGGGGGTGGGGGCATGGCCGGTTCGTATCATTGTTGGGGGGGTGGGGTCGGCACGATAGTGGTGGTGGGAGAGTCTATGTCCATTCAATCGCAAAGTGCTTTGCGCCAGAACGTAATGCAGCGGAGTATAAGCGCGGCACGGAATGCCATGCAGCGTCTGCTGCGGAACGAGTCCGGCCAGGACTTGATTGAATACGCTCTGATCGCCGCCGTGGTCGGTCTGGGAACCTTGGTCGGCGTGCATGGAGCCGCGAACACGATCATCAACTACGTTTTGACGGTGACCACCACCTTTTCTGGTGCCATTTAGCTCATCCGCTAGGGCTCCCAAGCCGGCGCACATCGCGCCAGCCCCTTCCGTAGCCCGCCCGCGATATCACTCGCTCCCAAATAAATCCACCATAATTCGCTCTCGCCCTCGACCGCAGGTTCGCACTATACTGGCGGCAATCTGCCGAGCTTTCTAGATATTCAACTCAATCAGGTGACCCGTTGCGGAGCAATCGAATCTGCCAGCCTGGATACATCATGCGAAGGAACGGGCGTTGCATCGCCGGCCTACGATGCAGCTGTCTGCTTACTCTCGCCGCATTTTTCCTTATATCCCCGCAACTCGCACATGCCCAGCAGCTCGACAGCGCACTGGTGCCGGAGAACCCGCTGGCGAACACCGCCGCGGAATCCATCATGGTGGCGCCCACGCAGCCCCCCGAGAAACCGCCCGTCGACCGCGAAATTGCCGTGATGGGCATGATTCAGGGGCGCGACTATCAACTGTTCAGCGCCACCGTGCAGTGCGCAGCCTCGGGAGTGATGGTGGAGTACGACCGTCATAGCTGGGGCTACTTCCTGCATGCGCGGTTCGACTATGCCGCGGAACTCCTTCCCATAATCCTTCTCAGTCAGCCCGTCAAATCCGATATTTGGGGCAACGCGCTGACCCCAAACAACCAATTGGTGCCCGGGGTGGGGATTGACCCCATCGGCTTCCGCTTGCTGTGGCGTGGCAACAAGGCGATCAAGCCCTACCTGATCGGCTTGGGAGGCGGCGCTCTTTTTACAAGGAAGGCGCTCTCGCCACACACGAGTTATTTGAACTTCAATATTCAGGGTGATTTTGGATTGCAGATCAGAATGTCAGACCGGGTTGAACTGCGCGTGGAGCCCGTTGAGCTCTTTCATATCTCCGACGGCTACCTCGAGCCAAGCAATCCAGGCATGGACGAACTAAGCATGAAGTTCGGGTTAACCTACCATCTGGCTCCTGGGAAACAGTGGTAAGCCGAAAGTGTGACGAACGGCCACCCGACGCGAACGAAGACATCCCCAGGCACGATGACTAGAATGCGAAGGCAGCGATAGTTCCATCCAGCAATAGAACCATCCTTGGTGGATCGCAGAGCGCCGCCTCCAAGCGGCAAGGGGCTGAATCGTGAGTGTAGTGGCAGGGGTCGACTTCGGCACGCTCAGCGTGCGCATCTCCATCTTCGATAAGCAACGCGGCAAGCTCGGGTCTGCGATCGCTGAATATCCGCTGCATCACTCTGCCACCGACCCCCACCTTAAAACCCAGTCCCACGATGATCAGATGGCCGCGCTGGTGCGCGCCATGCGCGAAGCAGTGCAGGTCAGCGGCATCGACGGCCGCGAGATCAAATCCATCGCGCTCGACACCACCGGCTCCAGCGTCATCGTCGTCGGCGAAGGCCTCGTCCCGCTCGGCGAATACTACCTCTGGTGCGACCATCGCGCCGCCGGCGAGGCCGCCGAGATCACCCGTACCGCCCACGCCTTCCGCCGCAGTGGCTCTGAAGATAGCAGCCACGCCGGTTTTGAAGGAATAGCCTGGTGCGGCGGCGTCTACTCCTCAGAGTGGGGCTGGTCCAAGCTCCTCCACTGGCTTCGCCACAACGCCGAACTCCGCCCCAAATTCGTCACTGCGCTCGAACACTGCGACATGGTCGCCGCAACCCTCTGCGGCGTCACCGACCCCAACTATGTCCCCCGCAGCATCTGCGCCATGGGCCACAAATGGATGTGGAACCCACGCTGGGGAGGCCTTCCCCCCGAGGAGTTCCTCACCGCCGTCGACCCCCTCCTCGCCGGCGCACGCGACAAGATCGCCCTCGGCCGCTACGCCACCTCAGACCACATCGCCGGCCATCTCTCGCCCCATTGGGCAGAGCAACTCGGCCTCACCCCCGGCATCCCCATCCCCACCGGCGCCTTCGACGCCCACTGGGACGCCATCGGCGCCAACATCCGCCTCGGCGACGTCGTCAACGTCATCGGCACCTCCACGTGCATCATCGGCCTCAGCGACAAGCAGACCCTCGTCCCCGGCGTCTGCGGCGTCGTCCCCGGCTCCGTCGTCCCTGGCCGCGTCGGCATCGAGGCCGGCATGTCCGCCGTGGGCGATGTCTTCGCCGCCATCGCCTCCCGCGCCAACTCCACCGTCGCCGCGCTCTCCGAGTCCATCGCCGAATATCGCGCCGCCCAGACCGGTCTCCTCCGCCTCACCTGGGACAACGGCGACCGCACCGTCCTCGTCAACCCCGCGCTCGGCGGCGTCACCTTCGGTTGGAACCTCCACCACACCGCCGCCGACGAGCTCTTCGCCGCCATCGAAGGCTCCGCCCTCCACACCCGCATCATCTTCAACCGCATGGAGGAACACGGCGCGCCCATCCATCGCATCATCAACGGCGGCGGCATCCCCAAACGCAACCCCAAGCTCAACCAGATCTACGCCAACGTTCTCGGCAAGCCCGTCCTCGTCCCCGAGGGCGACGTCACCTCGCTCGGCTCCGTCATCATCGCCTTCCTCGCCGCCGGAGACTTCCCCACCATCGAAGCCGCGCAGGACGCCCTCTGCCCACCCTTCAAAATCTTCTCACCCGATCCCACCGAAGCCGCGATATACGACCGCCTCTACCCGCTCTTCCGCGACGCTTACTTCGCCCTCGGCACCGCCGACGCCCCACCCGCGTCCCTCGGCCACATCCTCCCCGAACTCCAATCCATCCGCCGCGAAGTCCTCTCAATATCAGAATTGTCATCCTGAGCGCAGCGAAGGACCTGCTTTTACTACCCACTACTCACTAACCACTATCAACTGCCTCTTACAACCCCCGCGTCAGCACGTACGGGAAGAACGAAATCGTCCCATCCGACCGCTGATACTTCAGCGTCAGGTTCGTCGACCCGTTGATCGTCGACGCAACCACCGTCCCCGTATCGTCCCGCTTCGAAAAATCCACATGGAACGACGTAATCGGCCCCTTCCAATCGCTCTCCGTGGTGAAGTCTTCGGTGAAGCGCTGCAGCGGGTAGTCCTTGTACTTGTCGGGATGCTGCTGCCAGTCCGGATCGTTATAGAAGAGACCGTAGGCCTTCGGGTAGTCGCCAGCCTGCACCGTCGCAAGGAAGACATGGACCTTGTGTTCCACCGGCAAGTTCATGAAGAACCACCCATGTCCCAGCAAAAATCCCACGACGGCAATCAGCGCAATCGCAACCACCGAGACAGCCGACCCGACCAGAAGATTGTGCTTGCGCGTCTCCTTTACTTCATTGAACTCCGGTGCATTCAGCAGCGTCATCGCCTCGATCCTCCCGGTCTATTAGACACCGGAAGCCCGCCCTTTGAACGCCCGGAATGCCAGCAATTCATCGCCAGCCGAACGCCCCCGGAAACACCGCAAACTCCGTCGTCGCCCCAACCGCATACACCGACACCACATCGAACCGCACCGCAATCGACCTCCGCTCCCCCTTCGGAAAGCTCCCTAAATACGCCCGCGCCAGCCCGCGCAGCATCTGCCGCTTGTCCTCATCCACAGCGCTCTCGGCTGGAGTCAGGTCGCGCCCCGTGCGCGTCTTCACCTCTACAAAACACAGCCGGTCGTCTTCCCACGCAATCAGGTCCATATCCCCGCGCATCCGCGCGCTCGTCCAGCGCTGGGCAACCACGACGTAGCCCCGGCGACGCAGTTCGAACAGCGCCGCCCGCTCGCCCTTCAACCCTGTCTCCAGATGCGCCGCCGCCCCGCGTCCACGTCCCCGCCGCGCAGCCAGCCCATCCAGCCGCACCAGCCCCCACTCCTGCACCCCAATCCACGCCCGCTCGATCCTGCCCGCCGAAGCCATGCACGCGATCATATCTCCGCCCACCCCGCCTCCGCGTGCCAAAATCGATCCCTGTGGAGATCGGGGCATTGCCCCCGCCCCCCATCCCTGCGATACTTAACCGTGCCCCACACGTGCGGCCAATCCAGACAACTAAATATTCGGAGGCGGAGATGTCAGCGAAATACATCTTTGTAACGGGCGGAGTTGTGTCTTCCCTCGGCAAGGGCCTGGCCGCAGCCTCCATCGGCTGCCTGCTGGAGGCCCGCGGCATCAAGGTCAACCTCATGAAGTTCGACCCCTACCTCAACGTCGACCCCGGCACCATGTCGCCCTTCCAGCACGGCGAGGTCTTCGTCACCGACGACGGGGCTGAAACCGATTTAGATCTTGGCCATTATGAGCGCTTCACCCACGCCCGCCTCTCCCGCGACAACAACCTCACCACCGGCCGTATCTACGAACAGATCATCACCAAGGAACGCCGCGGCGACTACCTCGGCAAGACCGTCCAGGTCATCCCTCACGTCACCAACGAGATCAAAAACGCCATGCGCAAGGTCGCCGCCGACTGCGAGGTCGCCATCGTCGAGATCGGCGGCACGGTCGGCGACATCGAATCGCTCCCCTTCCTCGAAGCCATCCGCCAGATGCGCCAGGATCTCGGCCGCGATAACACCGTCTTCGTCCACGTCACCCTCATCCCCTGGATCGCCGCCGCGCAGGAGCTGAAGACCAAGCCCACCCAGCACTCCGTCAAGGAGATGCTCTCCATCGGTATCCAGCCCGACATCCTCCTCTGCCGCTCCGACCGCGCCGTCCCCCGCGAGATGCGCAGCAAGATCGCCCTCTTCTGCAACGTGCAGGAGAACGCCGTCATCGCCGCCCGCGACGTCGACAGCATCTACGAGGTCCCACTCACCTTCGCCGCCGAGGGCGTCGACACCCTCGCCCTGCAATACCTCCGCATCGACGCCAAGCCCGCCGACCTCACCCAAGTGGCAGGACATCGTCCACCGCGCCTACCACCCCGCCGATGAGGTCTCCATCGCCATCGTCGGCAAGTACGTCGAGTACGAGGACAGTTACAAATCCCTCAAGGAAGCCCTCGTCCACGGCGCGCTCTCGCACAACCTCAAGCTCAACGTCACCTGGCTCGAAGCCGAAGGCCTCGAAACTCGCGACGCGCCCGAGGGCGACACGCCCGGCAAGCCCAACCGCGACTACGAGTCCCAACTCGCCGGCTTCGACGGCATCCTCGTCCCCGGCGGCTTCGGCAAGCGCGGCATCGAAGGCATGCTCAACGCCATCCGCTACGCGCGCGAGAACGGCGTCCCATACTTCGGCATCTGCCTCGGCATGCAGACCGCCTGCATCGAGTACGCGCGCAACGTCGCCGGCCTCGCCGCCGCCAACTCCGGCGAGTTCGACCCCGCCACCCCGCACCGCATCATCTACAAGCTCCGCGAACTCACCGGCGTCGAAGAGATGGGCGGCACCATGCGCCTCGGCGCGTGGGCCTGCAAGCTCGAACCCGGCTCCCTCGCCGCCCATGCCTACGGCGCCACCGAGATCTCCGAGCGCCACCGCCACCGCTACGAGTTCAACCGCGAGTACGAGCCCATCTTGACCGGTGCAGGACTGCGCCTCACCGGCACCACCCCCGACGCCACCTACGTCGAGATCGTCGAGATCCCCACCCACCCCTTCTTCCTCGCCTGCCAGTTCCACCCCGAATTCAAATCCAAGCCCCTCGAGCCCCACCCCCTCTTCCGCGACTTCATCGCCGCCAGCTACAAACACCGCGCCCTCACCAAAGCCCGCGCCCTCGTCGAATCCGAAGTCAAGGCGTAGGTCGGGCCACACGGACCACCCGGATCAGTTTCGCCGCCGCTTTGCCCGGCGCCGCGCGATGGCCTATTCTGTTGGCTCGGGACCGAGGCCCTCCGCCCATGTCTACCGCCGTTCTCCCCAACCCGACTGCCACTCCCGCCGCCGCTCCCCGCGCCATCCCGCACTGGATCGCCGGCAAACCCATCCCCGGCACATCCGCTCGCACCGCTCCCGTCTACAACCCCGCCACCGGCCACATTCAGGCCCTCGTCCCCCTCGCCACCCGCACCGAAGCTCGACTCCGCCGTCGCCGCCGCCCATGCAGCCTTCCCCGCCTGGTCAGCCCAACCACCCCTGCGCCGCGCCCGCGTCCTCTTCCGCTTCCGCGAGCTCTTCGAGTCCGCGCCTCGACGACTTCGCCCGCCTCATCACCTCCGAACACGGCAAGGTCCTCTCCGACGCCCGCGGCGAAGCCACCCGCGGCCTCGAAGTCGTCGAGTTCGCCACCGGCATCCCCCAACTCCTCAAGGGCGAGTTCACCGAGCAGGTCGGCCCCGGCATCGACAGCTGGTCCATGCGCCAGCCTCTCGGCGTCGTCGCCGGCATCACCCCATTCAACTTCCCCGCCATGGTCCCCATGTGGATGTTCCCCATCGCCCTCGCCTGCGGCAACTACCTTCGTCCTCAAGCCCAGCGAGCGCGACCCCAGCCCCTCCATCCTCATCGCCGAACTGCTCAAAGAGGCCGGCCTGCCCGACGGCGTCTTCAACGTCGTCCACGGCGACAAAGAAGCCGTCGACGCCATCCTCGCAACACCCCGACATCAAAGCCGTCAGCTTCGTCGGCTCAACCCCCATCGCCGAGTACGTCTATGCCAAAGGCACCTCGCACGGCAAGCGCGTGCAGGCCCTCGGCGGCGCCAAGAACCACATGATCGTCATGCCCGACGCCGATCTCGATCAGGCCGCCGACGCTCTCGTCGGCGCGGCCTACGGCTCCGCCGGCGAGCGCTGCATGGCCATCTCCGTCGCCGTCGCCGTCGGCAACCAGACCGCCGACGCCCTCATCGCCCGCCTCACCCCACGCATCGCCGCGCTCACCATCGCGCCCGGCATGGAGCCCAACGCCGACCTCGGCCCGCTCGTCACCGCCGCGCACCTCGACCGCGTCAAGGGCTACGTCGCCCTCGGCGAAACCGAAGGCGCAGAACTCGTCGTCGATGGCCGCGCCATCGGCCCTACCCGCAGGCGAAGGCTTCTTCCTCGGCGCCTGCCTCTTCGACCACGTCAAGCCCGAGATGCGCATCTATCGCGAAGAGATCTTCGGCCCCGTCCTCTGCATCGTCCGCGCCAACGACTTCGCCACAGCCCTCGCCCTCGTCAATGAGCACGAGTTCGGCAACGGCACCTCAATCTTCACCCGCGACGGCGACACCGCCCGCGCCTTCGCCCACTCCGTCCAGGCCGGCATGGTCGGCATCAACGTCCCCATCCCCGTGCCCATGGCCTTCCACTCGTTCGGCGGATGGAAGCGCTCTCTCTTCGGCGACCACGCCGTCCACGGCCCAGAAGGCGTCCGCTTCTACACCCGCCTCAAGACCGTCACCGCCCGCTGGCCCACCGGCATCCGCACCGGCGTCGACACCACCATGCCCACCCTCGGCTAGCGCTCTCGAAAACCGCCTCAGAGAGCCCGGGTGCCCCATCCATCGCATCGCGATGGGTGGGATGTAATCAGCCCGATTCATAAGAGCCGTCATTCTGGCCGAAGGCCAGAATCTCTGTATTTGTCTTGAAAGTGCCTCTACTTCTTCAGGAGAACCCCCGCCCGCAACCCCAGCACCTGATCCAGAATCCGGTCCGCCATCTCCCGCTTGCTCATCTCAGGAATATCCACCGCCCGCTCCGCCGTAACAAACGCCGCCGCATTCCGGTCCGAATCGAACCCAATCCCCGGCCGCGAAACATCGTTCAGCACAATCGCGTCCGCGCCCTTCGCCTTCAGCTTCTCCCGCGCTCGCTCCACGTTCGCATCCATCTCCGCCGCAAACGCAATCACCAGCGTTCCCGGCACATGCGCCTGCGCAACACCCCGCGCACAATGTCCTCCGTCGGCTCCAGCTCCAGATGCAGCCGACCCTCGCGCCGCAGCTTCTCCGCCCCCACCGCACGGCATGCGGAAGTCCGCAACCGCCGCCGCCTTCACCACCACCGTCGCCTTCGCCAGATGCTCCATCACCGCCGCGCGCATCTCCTCCGCGCTCGTCACCGGCACAAACGCGCACTTCGCCGGCGGCGTCAGCGAGGTCGGCGCCGACACCAGCACCACCTGCGCCCCGCGCCGCTGCGCCGCCTCCGCAATCGCATAGCCCATCTTCCCGCTCGACCGATTCCCCAGAAACCGCACCGGGTCGATCGCCTCGCGCGTCCCGCCCGCCGTCACCAGCACCGTCTCGCCCACCAGGTCCTTCTTCCGCGCCGCCGACCGCCCGCGCCCGCCAGCCTGCTTCGCCGCAAGCGCCTCCAACACCGCCTGCGCAATCGCCTCCACGCTCGCCAGCCTGCCCGACCCCGTCATCCCGCACGCCAGGTATCCGCTCTCCGGATCGACAAAAACCACCCCCCGCTCGCGCAGCAACTTCACATTCGCCTGCGTCGCCGCGATGGTTCCACATATTCACATTCATCGCCGGAGCCACAACCACCGGCGCCGTCGTCGCCAGCAGCATCGTCGTCAGAAAATCGTCCGCCAGCCCATGCGCCATCTTCGCCAGCACATGCGCGGTCGCCGGCGCAATCACCACCGCATCCGCAGCCTGTGCCTCCGCAATATGCTCAATCTGCCCCTGCTCATCGAGGCCGGAGGCTGACGCACCCGCGCCGTCATCGCTCACATCCTGTGACCACAAACTCGTAATGACCTTATGCCCCGTCAGCGAGGAGAACGTCAGCGGCCGAACAAACTCCTCCGCGCCCCGCGTCATCACCACATGCACTTCAACGCCATGCTGCTGCAGCTCGCGCACCAGCTCTGCCGCCTTGTATGCGGCCACGCCTCCGCATACACCCACGGTGACTCGCGGCGTACCTTCGGCCTTCGCAGAATTGCTCATCGCTCTAACACCCGCACTCACGCACTGACTAAAAGGATACCAGCGCGGCGCGTCCCAGCTATGGCCCTGTCGATGGGTCAGAGGAAGTAAGCCCGGGAGTCCCACCCTCTTTGCCCGGCGTCTGAGCGCCCTTGCCCAGACCGCGCGTCCCCGGCGGCTTCAGCGCGCAAACGTCAGAACAGCTCTTGCCCACGCTCGCCACCGACCCAACCTCAATCGAAGCCGCCGTCCCCGGTGTTCGCGGTGTCAGCACACCGCTCAACTCCACCTGATGACCGCTCAGCTCCGACGCCGCGAACTTTCCCGTCAGCTTCGCGCACACCGTATCGCCGCTCAGCACCAATGTGTCCTTGTCCGTGGGGACAGGCTGCACGCATCCGCTGAACTTCTTTTCCGCGGGCGCTGCTGCGGGAGACGTCTGAGTCGATTGCGCGCCCGCCCGACCCACGAGCGACATCACGCCCAACAAGACTCCACACAATACGGCAATGCGGCTCAACTTCAAACCGGCCTTCACAAGCGTCCTGCATGTACTGTTTCGCATAGTCAACCTTCCTTCGTGCGCCGATCCGTGCGCTGTTCCAAACCCTGAGGCATCCGCCCTTCATCCATTGGACGTAAGCCGGCCCGGCCTGGACTTACCAAAATCACGATCTGCCAAAATCACGACTTGCCCAAAGTAGCCTGATTTGAAACCTGCCCCTCCGCCAGCCGCTGGCGCAACACCAGGATCAACCCAGCCGCAAACAGCGCCCACACCGGTGTGTAGTAGTTCAGTGCAAGCAGCAGCCCAAACCCCAGCAGCGTCATCACAGCCAGCAGAATCAGCCCTGCAATCAATGCTTTACGCGGCGTCAGGAGCGGCTTGCCCTCCTTGTCATGCGCCCAGTAAATGCCAAAAACGCCGGCCGCAAACACCGCTAGCAGCACCAGCGTGATCCACAGCGGCGTCTTGGTCAGGAAGCGCTGCTCCAGCAGCGACTCAACGTAATTTGCCTGCAGGTAAACCCCCGGCACCTGGCCCGCCGGAAACGGCGGCAACTCCTTCGCAAAGGGCTGCATGTCGTTGTCGGAGATGTCCCCCACCACCACCACTTTGCCCATCAAGTTCAGGCTCTTGCCGTCGATGCTGCGCGGGTCCTGCCGCCATTTCTTCTGGTCGCACGGCACAGGCGTCCCATCGGCGTAGACCGGGTTGGCCTCCGCCGTACAAACCGCCGTCATGGCATGGATATTTGGAAGGTTGATAAAGGTCGTGTACGGATGATCGCCCGTCTCTAACAGCTTCGGCATCAGCTGCGACGACTCGATGTCTGGCCACTGCGCCTTGGCCGCAACCAACGAGAGCGTGTCCCCCGCCGACTCGGGAGCCGCCGCCGGCGTCGCGTTTGGATGGTCGAGGTCGTCGAAGACCGGCCAGCGCAGTGGGATCCGCAACGGGTCGGCGTTCAGCCGCGTCAAGCCGGTGCGCACATTCGGCGGAAATTTCATCCCCTGCGACAGACCCATGCAGCCCGCCAGCTTGGAGCTGTCCGCCAGCGCATGGGTCGCCCGGCCCACCACGATGGGCGCACTGCTGGCCGCCAAGGCGGCTGTCAAGGTCGCGTTGGCCGTCTGGTCTGGGCACGCATTCTGCGAGTAGTACTTGTCGACAACAATCACATTTGCCCGCAGTAGGTTCAGGTCTCCAATCAGCTTCGCCAGAAACAGCCGCGACGCGCACGTATTGGTCAGGACCTCCGTCGGCTCCGTCTGCGGATCGATGTACACCAGCGCCACCTGCGGACTGCTCGTGTGATGGACCGCCCACTCCGCCACCGGGTTATAAAGCTTCGCCGAGAAGCTCGTCTGGTCCAGCTCGGCGACGCCGCAGTTGTCAGTCCCCGTCGGTGCCAGCACCTGCAGGTCCTGCAACATCAGGACTCCTACAATCATCGCCAGCGGGATCACCGGCCACAACTGCCGTAGCAACTGCTTCGGCCCACGCCGCGCAACCGGCAGTTGCGGCTTCGCGCCGACCGCCACCACGGCCTCTGTCGCCTTCGCCGCAGCAGTTGCTTGGGCTGGTGCACTCGCCGCCGCAACCACCGGAACTCGCGCCGGCCCATGCAACGGCGCCCCCAGGTGTTTCAGCAGGGAACTGAACCCCTGCGCGTAGTCGCTGCGGAAGTCGATGTGCTGCACCCGCCGCAATTGCAGCGGCGTCACGCAATCCAGATGCAGGATTGGAATGATGTCCTTGCCTTCGTCCAGCGCCACCGCAATCTCATTCCGCACATTGCGCGAGGCCACCGACGTTGGCGAGAGGATCATGATCACCCGGTTCGCGCGAGTCAGCGCGCCCTCAATCGCGTCGTCCCACTCATGCCCCGGCCGAATGTCCAGCTGGTCCAGCCACACCTCGATGCCCGCCGCCTTCAGGTCCTGCGCCACCTTCAGCGCAAACTCTGAGTCCGCCCGGCTGTAGCTGATAAACGCAGCCGGTTCCTGTGCCGGCGCGGGCGTCGTCATCGCCCTCCTCCAGCCGCGCCACCCGCCGGAGGCCCGCCCAGCGCAAAGTCGGTCGAGTCTTCGCTGCGGCTCATCACAGGATTTTGCTGCAGGTTGTACTGCCGGAACTCGGTGGAGACGGTGTCGCTCACATGCTTCTGTGTGTAGTCGAAGATCTGGCTCAGCGGCGTCGATCCGCCCTCCTGTTGCAGCGCCTGCACCAGGAAGTAGGTGAAGAAGCCATGCTTCAGGGTGTCGCTCTCCAGCGACTCCTGCTCCGTACCGCTGGCCGCGAAGACCATCCGCCCGGAACCCTGAGTGATGTGGCTCAGCGTCTGTTTCGATGGCGCTGCGTTCTTGATCCCCGGCGCAATAAGCTTCGGGTCATTCACCGCCGCATTGCCGCTGTAGCAGGTATCGAGAAAGATCGCCGCCTTGCGCGCCTTCACCCGCGTCGCAATCGCATTCGATATCTCCACCATCGGCAGCGCCGTCGCGTACAGACTGTCCGGATCGATGTTCGCCCCGATCTCCGTATCGTGCGTGATGATGTAGTTCACCCCAACCGTATCCAGGTCGCGCGATGACCCATGCGTCGCGACATACACCACCACCAGATCGTCCGGCGCCGCGCTGCGCGCGAGCCAGTTGAGGTGCATCTTGATGTTCTTGGTCGTCGCATCGTCATTCATCAGCGTGCGCACGTGGTCGGCCTTGAAGCCGCCGATCTTTGGGTCGAGCAGCGCCGCGGCAAAGCTCTGCGCATCGCTGGCCGTATAGTGCAGCGGCTCAATGTTCGGGTCGGTGAAGGAGCCGATGCCCACGATCAGCGCCCATCGGTCTGCCGCTCCGCTACTGCTGGTCGGCGCTGTCGCAGTCGCCGGCCCATTCACCCCACGGCTGCTTATTGGCGTCACCGGGGTCGACAACACAAAAGGATTCAACTGCTCTGTGCTGGCATCAGATGGAAACTTCTCCGCCTGGCGCATCGCAAAGTCGGCCAGTGCCGCATGGCCCAGCTTGCGCTCAACCAGCGAGCGGTAGTACCACGCGTCGCCCAGCTCCCCGCAGAGCTCAGCCGCGCGCTTCAGCAGTTGGTTGGCATCGCCCAGCTCGTCCGCAGTGGAGTCGGCGCGCATCTTCTCCAGGGCCTGCACCACCAGATCCACGCCTGCGCCGCAGCGTCCTTGCGCCTGCGCCGGCCGCGCGCCGAGACACACCCACGCAAACGCAATCGCCAGCGCGATCGCCGCACTCCTTCGCATTGCCGAAAGGACTCTCAATCGCATGGAAGTAGCACTCTGCAATGGTTGTCGGCCCGGGCCCCTTTTGAAAGCTCCTATTATTGCTGTGCGCGCGAACGCTGTTTCATCGCCGCAATGATCGTGCCCTTCACGCCATTCTTCGCCAGATCCACCTGGCCCTTCGCAGTCAGGTCGAACTTCACCGAACCCGCGTGCTGGATGGTATCGATAATATTCGCGTCGTCCAGCTTCGCCCCAACCATCGAGATCACGTCCTCGTTGGTGAGGGTGTCGCCCGCCGAGCCTGCCGCGGCGGCGGAGTTGGCTGCTGCAGCGCTTGCGGCCATCTGGTCGCCCAGCATCTTGTAGTGCGCCAGCGCGGTATCGATGCGGGTCTGCGGCGCGAGGAAACCCTTCTCACTCGGCTTGGCATCGATCGCCTTGCCGTAGTCGATGGACGCCTCCTGCAGATACTTCTTCGCCTTGGTCACGTCTTCGGCCTGGTACGCCAGCGCCTCATTCACCACGCCGAGGTCGTACTGCCGGTAGGCATCGTCTTCCGGGTTGCCGAAGGGCGGCATCGTCTCCAGTTGTTCCAGCGCGCGCGTCCACAGCTTCTGGTCCATATAGCGGTCCGCGTCGTCCAACCCTCCGCCGCGCGCCAGATCGACCGAGACCTGCTCGGACGTATTTACCAGATGCGACGCAATCTCCAACGCCGCCGTCTGCACCAGCTGGTCCTTCAACTCCACCGCGGTGGGTGGCGTGTTTGCATCCTGCGATGAGCTTGATCCCTGCGACGACGATCCAGGCAACTTCGGGATATGCGACGCGAAGATGCCAGTCAGCGACGGCTGGGTCGACGCAGGCTGCGCTACCTGCGCCGTAAACTCCTGGTCGTACTTTGCGGTCACGGTGTTTGCCGCAATCGATCGGCTGCCGCGCACGTCCTGAGCGTTGAAGTTCGCCGCAATCATGCCCGTCACATGCGTCACAGTCTCCTGCGGCGCCGGCTTCTTGGTAAAGGAAAATCCTGCCTGCCGCGTGACCGCCGGCGGAGGCTGATTGTAGGTAGTCACCTGCACGTTGATCACCGCATCGGGACGTTCGGTCCCCGTCACCGACCGCAGTCGTGGGTCGTTGGCAACCATCACGCTCTCGATCGTGGACTGCAGGTTCGCCGTCACGTCCGGCGGGATGCCCACGCCTATCACCTTGACCGCGAAGCTCGATCCGTCAATGTGGCCCGTCGGCGGCAGCTTGCGCACCAGCACGATCTTCTTGTGCTGGAACGCGCCTCCGAAGTTCTGGGCGGGCGCGACCGCGCGAGGCATCAGGGCAGTTCCGAGCAGGAAAATCAGCAGAGGTCTGAGTCTTGCATTGTCCATACGGCACACTCGAAAAGAAGTAGTCTCGTGCATACAAAAACCGGGCCCGCACTGCCGTGATCTCACCGTGCCGCTCCAGCCGTTACTGCCAGACAAGTCGTGCGAAGACCTGCCGCACTGGCCGACAAAAAAAGCAAAGGGAGTACCACCGAATATAGCCCGATACGGCCCATCAGGGAAGCAGCCAAAACAATTGATGCGCTCAAGCCTAGGTGCCCGGGCTCTCTGCATTCACACAGACGTAATGCTCTTGAAGATTGACGCAGCCACAGTCAGATCGTCAGCGGTCCGCTTACGCCTCGACGCTCCGTGCAATACTTGATTTGTTGGCCACTCAGACCCAATCCCGCGGCAGAAACGTTCTCGGCCAACCCCTCGCCACCTGTGGCTGCGAGCCGATGACCGGCTTCTACCGCACCGGCTGCTGCGACACCGGCCCGGAAGACTTCGGCGTCCACACCATCTGCTGCCTCGTCGACGAGCCCTTCCTCGCCGTCTCCAAGGTCCTCGGCAACGACCTCTCCACACCCATGCCGGAACACGGCTTCCCCGGCCTCAAGCCCGGCGACCGCTGGTGCGTCTGCGCGGCGCGATGGCTGCAGGTGCAGCAGGCTGGCGCCGCCTGCGCGGTGGTGCTGGAAGCCACTCACGAGGCGACCCTCAAAATCGTCCCCTTCGAGCTCCTCATCCAATACGCCGTCATCCCGGAGCAGCTGCACTAGCCGCGTCAGTGCAGCAGCCACGCTGTGCCAACCACCACCACTCCCGCCACGCCCAGCAACAGCCCGCCAACAAAATAACTCCGCCGCCGCGTAAACAGCGTGATCGAGGAGAGCACGACCGAGATCTGCAGCAGCGCCTCGCCCAGATCGAGGTGGTCGGCCCGCGCCTCGGCGCGTTCGCCTGCGCTCTCAAAACCCTCGGCCTTCTCCTGCTCGTCGGCAAGGTCGCTGGTCCACTTTGCGATGTGGGCCTTGTACTCGGCGACCTTCGCTGCAGTCGCTTTAGGGTCCGTGGTCGGCTGCAGCGTCAGCTGATCGACCACGACGCCCAGGCTCTCCATGCGGATCTTCTTCGCCTGGTATAGGTTCCACTGGTCGCCCGCGCGCGATTGCATCAGCACCGCCTCCGTATGGCTGCGATGCCCCAGCACCGTCACCATCGCCACCAGCACCGCCAAGAATCGAGATCGCCAGCGAGATGCTGGTCAGTGACTCCTCGCCGCCCTCTTTCACCTGTTTCGAAAATTCCTGCATTTCAGTCGCTTCCATGCGGGCCATTTTATCCCTGACGGGCAGTGGGGTGTAGGTTAGAACCAGATGACGCGAATGGCCAAGAGACAAATTCCCAAGTTCAGAGATGAGTCCGAAGAGGTGCGCTGGTGGTTCGAGTACCGCGACGAGATCGGCCGGGACCTGGTGTCGGCATCGCGGCAGGGCCGGACTGGCGAAGGCTCCGTCGCCAGACGCGCCAGAAAAGCCCAGGAAGCCCACGCGTTCGGCGCCAGGCAGCAACCAGCAACTAACAACCTGCAACTAGTCCTTATCGCTCCAACCCGGCAACTCCTGCGACCCCGTAATCAGTCGCGCCCCATCGCGCAGCGTCAGGTAGGTCCACGCCCACTGCGCAAATACGCTCAGCCGGTTCCTGAACCCGATCAGAAAATACACATGCACCATCAGCCACGCCAGCCACGCCGGGAAGCCGCTCCAGTGCGCCTTGAACGGCCACACAATCTTGGCCACCGCCGCCTTGCGCCCGATCGTCGCCATGTCGCCCTTATCGAAGTAGTGGAAACCCTTGCAGCCGTGGCCCTCCGAACCCGCCTCCTTGCCCACCAGCACGCCAATCCGTCGCGCCGCATACGTGCCCATCTGCATCGCCGGCTGCGCCACGCCCGGCACCTGTCGCCCATCCTGCTCCACGTGCGCCAGGTCGCCGCACACAAAGATCTCCGGATGCCCCTTCGGGTTCAGGTGCTCATCCACCAGCACGCATCCCTGCTGGTCGGTCTCGACGCCCAGCATCTTGCCCAGCGGCGAGGCCTGCACCCCCGCCGCCCACAGCGTCACCACCGCATCGATGCGCTCGTCGCCCACCATCACATAGCCCGGCTGCACATCCGTCACCACGGCGTTCGTCCGCAGCTTCACCCCCAGCGCCTCCAGTTGCTTGCACGCCTTCACCTGCAGGTCCTCCGGATACATCCCCAGAATGTGCGGCGACCCTTCGAGGATCAGCACCTGCGCCGACTCAGTGTCGATGTGCCGGAAGTTGTTGCGCATATAAAGTCGCGCAATGTCGGAGATCGCGCCCGCCAGCTCCACGCCCGTCGGCCCGCCCCCCACAATCACAAAATTCAGCGGCGGATGCGTCCCCTTCTCCAGCATCTGCCGCTCCGCCAGCTCGAACGCCAGCAGCACACGCCGGCGCATCTCCAGCGCATCCTCCACCGTCTTCAGCCCCGGCGCCAGCGCGACCCATCCCTCGTGGCCGAAGTACGAGTGGGTCGAGCCGCTCGCCACAATCAGATAGTCGTACACCAGTTGGTTGCCCGTCTTCAGTTTGACCCGATGCGCGTCGAGGTCAAATCCAACCACCTCGTCCATCAGCACCTCAATGTTGGGGTGGTCGCGCAGGATCGAGCGAATCGGCTGCGCGATGTCCGCCGGCGACAACACCGCCAGCGCCACCTGATACAGCAGCGGCTGGAACGTGTAGTAGTTCTTGCGATCGACCAGGGTGACATCCACGGGCAGCTTGGCCAGTCCCAGCGCCGCATTGATGCCCGCAAAGCCGCCACCGATCACCACCACGCGCCGCCGCACCCTCCCCGCCGCTGCACTGCCTGTCACATCCACTGCGGAATCTTCCATCGCCGCCTCCTGCCTCGTCTCTATCTTGCATCTATCTAAGTCAGATGCGGCCTCGGCGCGCCCGATGCAACCGTTCGCCGCGCCACCGCCAGGCGCGATATACCCCGTCAAACCTGTCCTTTCGCCCTGAAGTTACCTCGGCATCGGAATCCCCCATAGAGGGGATAGGCCTCCGCAAGTTGGGAGCATAGGCTTGCGAATGGACCACCTCGGGCGCCCTGAACCTCGCAATCTGTCACTTCGGGTTTGCCAATCCTCGCCGGCCAAGAGCCGCAAACTGAAAACGAAAGGTAACTGTATGAAAATGAATCGCTTTCTGCCTATCCTTGCGGCTCTTGCCCTGCCCCTGACGGCAGGCGCGCAATCCACCACTGCGCCGTCCGGTCAGGTTCTCTATGCGGAGGCTGACAGCCCCGCCATCTACTCCAGTTCGGCGTCCGGTGCGCCAGACGAGCTGATGCTGGCCTCTCCCGCGCTCGCATCTGCTGCGGCCGGTGCACCTGCTCCCGCGCATGTCTCCGGAGGCAGTCATCTGCCACTCTCCGGCCTCGCCGTAGCCGTCAAGTTCGGCATCGCCGGCGTCGGCTTCGATGTCGCCACCCCGCTGGTTCCCGGCTGGATCAACCTCCGCGGCGGAGCCTCCTTCTTTTCCTACAGCCCCGTCATCACCGTGGACAACATCAACATCGATGGCTCCATCAAGTTTCAGAACGCGTCCGCCATGGTCGACATCTTCCCATTCCATGGCCGCTTCCGCATCTCCGGCGGCATGACCGTCTACAACAACACCTACCTCGCCGCCACCCTCAACGTCCCCGGCGGCACCAGCTTCACCCTCGGCAACACCAAGTACTACAGCGATCCCAACGATCCAATCACCGGAGCTGGCACATTCACCTTCGGCGGCAAGACTGCCCCACGCGTTTCCATCGGCACCGGCAACATGCTGCCCCGCAAGGGCCGCTGGACCTTCGAGGGCGAGCTCGGCGTGCAGTTCATCACCCAGCCCACCGTTGTCTATTCCATCAGCGGCGCAGGCTGCCCGGCCTCCGGCGAGAACACCATCCCGCCCTGCGGCGCTGTCGCCACAACCGACATCGCGCAGGAGCAGACCAACCTGCAGAACGACCTGATGGACCTGCGCTACTACCCCATCGCTTCGATCGGTCTGGGCTTCAAGATCCACTAAATCGCACCCAGAATTAAGCACCCCTGGAGCGGATTCCTCTTCGCCGGCGGATTTCCCTTTGCTATAGAGCCAAACCCCCAAGTGCCGTCATTCTGGCGCAGCCAGAATATCTGTATTGGCTCTTTGCATTCGCAATTTGCCTTCGAGAGATATTGCTTTCAAGGTACAGTTTTGCGCACTGCGGAAACGACCCGCAATCTCCCGGCGTTGCCAGTGACTCATGTCGCGGCAAGGCCTTTCCTTCGCCGCAAAAATATCCGTTGCAACCCCGCAAACCTTTGATAGGATGGGTTTCTCCCGGTTCGTCTGTACGTCTTCCCACTCTGTAGCGGGAACGCGTCTGCAATCGATGTCGCGGGAGAATCGCCGGAGATGCGCCTTGCGGCGGCGATCAGGGCTCAACCCATTGCATCTGCCGTTCACTTCAACTGCTGGAAAGGAAGGAACTCCATGAGACTCCTCTATTCATTGCCGGTCATCGCGGCTCTTACCCTTGCTCCCTCGTTCGCATCCGCCCAGGCGGGCGCCCTGGCCCCAGGCCAGGCCACGACTGCCGCACCGGCTTTGTACGCAGAGGCGGAAAGCCCCGCCACCTACTCCAGTTCAGCAGACAGCTCGCTGACGGCCTCAACCCTTCCGGCGTCTCACGCGCTTGCTGGCGCTTCCGCCGCTGCGGCCGCTCCCGCCGCTGGGGGGAGCACCAAACCCTTCTCCAGCCTCGGCGTGGGCGTCAAAATCGGCATCGGTGGCGTCGGCTTCGACGCTGCCGTGCCCATCTTCCCGGGTCGCCTCAATGTGCGCGGCGGGGCAGGATTCTTCTCCTATAGCGCCAACGAAACCGTCAACAATCAGGCCGTCAACGCGAACCTTAAGCTCAATAACGCTGAGGTCATGGCGGACTTCTTCCCCTTCAAAGGCAGCTTCCGCCTCTCCGCCGGATTGAACGTCTACAACAACACCGGCGTGACCGGCTCGACAACCATAGCCGGAGGCAGCACAATCAAAATCGGCAATACCACCTACACCAGCGACCCGGCCTCCGGTCAGCAGATTACCCCGAACGTATCCGCCAAGTTCGGCGGCAACACCGTTCCACGCCTCACCTTAGGCTGGGGCAACCTCGTTCCTCAGGGCCACAAGCGTTTTTCGTTTGATACCGAGTTCGGCATTGAGATCACCGGGACGCCCAAGGTGGGCTGGACCTACGGCGGCCTGGGCTGCATGGGAAGCGCCTCCAGCTGCAGCGAGGGTACATATGCGGCGATCTCCCCGGCGGATATCACAGTCCAGAACGCAAGCCTGCTGAGCGATTTCAATGGCATTAAAGTCTTCCCGATCGTCTCCATCGGCATCGGCTTCAAGCTCTTCTAATTCGCAACCAGCATCACGCACCTCGGACACAGCTAGCGCGGTCTCGCAACCCTTGCGGGACCGCGCATCTGCGTCCGAGCGCAAACACAAGCGCAGCAATTCCTCGAACCATCCCGAACACCCCACTGAAAACTAGCCCTTGCCCCCCGGCACGCGCGCCGATAATCTAACCAGCAAGCGTAAAGAGATAGGCGTTTACGCGCACCCTGGTTCTTCCCGAGCATTCATGCGCCCATATCTCCCCATCGCTCTCAGGCTGGCCCGCATCGCTGTCTCTGCGTGCTTACTCCTCTCGGTTCTATGCCTCCTGGAACGCCCCGCCTACGCCTACGTCGATCCCGGATCGGGTCTGCTCGCCTTTCAGTCGCTCACCGCATTCATCACGGGAGGTCTCTTTTACTTCCGCCAGAGGATCAAGCGCCTGTTCCGGCAGAAATTCCCCGTGAAAGACGACTCCCCCGCGCCCACGAAGGACACCCTCGTCTCGCACGACTCAAGCGACAAAATATAGCCGCGAAGATACCCCCGCGCCGTGCCGATGGTCAACATTTTTGCCTGCGTCCAGTTCGCATCGGAGAACGTCTCCTGTTTAATTCCTATAACCTTTGCCTGGGGACGCGTCCTGAATGAAGGTGTTGAGACATCCTGTGAGCGCCGCCTTCGGTCTGGCCGTCCTCTGTTGCCTGGTGCTCATCGCGCCCGTCATCAGCCTGGACCACCTTCTCGTCTTCCATGACAGCGGCCCGCCCGCCTCCCTCTTCCTTCCATTGCTCTACGACCTGGCAATCGTTTGGACCCTGATCTCGCTTCTCTTCCTCTGCGCTACAAAGCCCGGCAGGGCGAGGGTCGCCATCTGGTCCGGCGCGATGCTCCTCTTTCCCTGGTTGCTGCTCGAAGACGGCGATATCCTCCAGGCCTGGAACGTCCACCATCGCGTCGGAGTCGCACTGCTCGGCTTCTCCTGCCTCTGCTGGCTCGCCCTCAATCTCTTCTGGCGGCCCTCCCTCGCTTCCCACTTCGAGCGGCTCATAAGCTTCTGGAAGGGAGTGTTTGCCTTCCTCTCTCTCAATAACCTTCTGGTGGTGGCCCAGTTGCTCTACTGCTTCTGGGCGGCCCGCGCCATCCACCAGCACCGCCCGCTGCACACGCATGTCCCCGTATCTGCAACCGCCGCGCAGACGCCGCGGCCCCGCGTCATCTGGATCATCCTCGACGAACTCTCCTACCAGCAGATCTACGAAAAGCGGTTCCCATCGCTGCAACTGCCCGCAGTCGATCGACTGGCCGCCCAGTCGACCGTCTTCACCCACGTCGCGCCCGCCGGAATGT
This sequence comes from uncultured Acidobacteriaceae bacterium, assembly GCA_963808025.1. GTDB lineage: Bacteria > Acidobacteriota > Terriglobia > Terriglobales > Acidobacteriaceae > Edaphobacter. Next base: position 79,578 of record CAWEEI010000005.1, read on the forward strand.
ATACCGAAGAGGTCCTGCCCTCGCTCATGACCGGTACTCCCGTCAGCGAGGTCAAACCCAGCGTGGATGGCGCCCAGCTCTCAATGCTCGACCCCGTCAGCGGCCAGTGGGTCGACTTCCGCCAGCACGACACCATCTTTCAGGACGCTCTCGACGACGGCTACAGCACTGCCGTCGCAGGCTGGTACAACCCCTATTGCCGTATCCTGCCAGAGGTCCTTGACCACTGCTTCTGGAGCTTCAGGCGCGACGACAACAACGGCATGTTCGCCGAGTCCACCCAGCTCGCGAACACTGTCGCTCCCTTCCTCTATGCAGCCTCCTGGATCTCGCCCCGCCGCGCGAAGGTCCGCTACGACGCGCTGCTGAATGACGCCCAGATCGCCGACTTCCGCGCCCTGTCCTCCGCAGGCGATCGGCTCCTCGCCGACTCCTCCATCAACTTCCTCATGTTGCATCTGCCCGTCCCACACCCCGGAGGGATCTACGACCGCAGCACCGGCGACTTCGCCGACCATGGCCGCTCCTACATTGACAACCTCGCTCTCGCCGACCGCTACCTCGCGCACGTCGTTCAACTGCTCCAGCAACGCGGCGAATGGGACTCCTCGGCGGTCATCGTCATGGGCGACCACTCATGGCGCACCGTGCCCGTCTGGGAGCAACTCTCCTTCTGGACCCCCGAGGACCAGCTAGCCAGTGAAGGTGGCAAGTTCGACGATCGCCCAGCCTATATCGTCAAGCTGCCCGGCCAAACCGCCCCCGCCCGCATCGACATCCCCTTCGCCGCCCTCAACACGCGTGCCCTGCTCAAGGCCATCCTGAAGGGCAGCCTGCGCACTCCGCAGGACCTCGCCTCGTTTGTCCAGCAGGCCCCCGCGCCCCGACTGGAACTGCATCCCCAGCAGGAGTCACGTTCCGCAGCTCACTTCGCCCACTGAGGACCCTCACCTGAAGAGCATTTACACCAACCGTTCACGCGCCTGTGATCGATACGTAACCCATCCCGCGCTACCGTCTCTGCCATGCGGAAAAATTATTCGTTGCCCTCCCTGCTCCTGGCGGTGTTCGCGCTCCTCTCTCTAACCGCAACGCTCCACGCGCAATACGACAACGGAAGCCTCGTCGGGACGATTCGCGACGCCAGCGGCGCGCCAATCGCGGAGGCCGCGGTCACCATCACCAACAACGACACCGGCATCGCCAGCGCAACCAAGACCAACAATTCAGGCGACTATGAGGTTCCTTCGCTGCGCGTGGGCGTCTACACCATCACCGCCAGCGCGCCCGGCTTCTCCGACGCAGTCGCCCAGGACATCACCGTCTCCGTCGGCAACCGCCAGCGCATCGACCTGTCGCTCAAGGTCGGCGGGGCCTCAGACTACGGTCGAGGTCACCGGCGTCGCGCTGCAGCTCGAGACTGAGACCAGCGAGCGCGGGCAGACGATCACCAACTACCAGAGCGAGGCGCTGCCGCTGGTCAGCCGAAACTACTCCGACTTGCTGGCGCTTGATTCCCGGCTCGCGCCAGGCGCCGACCGAGCAGCTCGACCAGCTCCAGTCAACTCCCTGGTGCGCGCCGGCTCCTTCAACGTCAACGGCCAGCGCAGCATGTTCAACAACTTCCTGCTGGACGGCATCGACAACAACGCCTACGGCGAGAGCAACCAGGGCTTCGATAACCAGATCATCGCCGTCCCGCCGGACTCCGTCGCCCAGTTCCAGGTGGTGACCAACAACGAGAGCGCGGAGTACGGCCGCGCCTCGGGCGCGACCATCAACGTCGCCTCGCAGAGCGGCACCAACACGCTTCCACGCCACCCTGTATGAGTTCATCCGCAATACCGACCTGAACGCGGCCGGCTTCTTCAAGCCCACTCTGGTGGGCGGCACCGGCATCATCACGCCCATTCAAGAAGCCTGTCTTCAACCGCAACCAGTACGGCTTCAACGTCGGCGGCCCCATCGTCAAGGACAAGCTCTTCTTCTTCCTCGATTACGAGGGCTTTCGCCAGGTGCTGAAGCCGCTCAGCGTACTCACCCTGCCGACCCAGAATGAGCTCTTCGGCAGCGGCACCATCGCAGCCCCGAACCCACTCCTTGTCGTTGCCGTCAAGAACCCAATCACCGGCACTGTCTACCCGGCCAACACGCCCATCCCCACCAGCGCCATCAATCCGCTCTCCGCTGCAGATTCTCAAATACTTCGGATCGATCTCCTCCGCTCTTCCCGTCTCCGGACTGGCAAGCACCGGTCTCGCGCAGGATGACTACAACGTCCAGGTGCCCTTCACCGACAACGCCGACAAGGGCGATCTGCGCTTCGACTATCAGATCGACCCCAACAGCTCAGCCTTCCTGCGCATCAGCGACCGCAAGGAGGATGGCGTCAACTACCCCATCGATCCCGATTCCGCTCGACGGTCAGACCAACGGCAAGATCCGGATCCTCGACCAGCAGATCGCGCTGGGTTACACGCACCTCTTCGGAGCAGACAAGGTGCTCGATGCCCGCATCGGCCTCGACCGCACCAAGGCCGGCAAGTACAACCTCTCCATCGGCAACACAGCCTTCAACAACATCCCCGGCCTGCCCACCGCCAACGCCGTAGTGGCAGGCGGTCTGCCGTCCACCAGCATCACGAGGCTTGACGGCCTTTGGCCGGCAGAGCACCAACCCCCAGTGGCAGGATCCGGCCCTCCTCGATCCCAAAGTCAACTTCACCTGGGTCAAAGGCGACCACTCCCTGAAGTTCGGCTATGAGTTTGAGCACATCTGGATGGCGGTCAACGACAACAACCCGCTGTACGGCTCGTTCACCTTCGGCGGCGGCTACTCGAACGCCGGTGGCTCGACCGTCACCGACAACTACTGGGCAGACTTCCTCTTCGGCGCCACCAGCGCCTACTCACTCGCCAACTTCTACGAGGCACACCTCACCCAGACCATTCAGAGCCTCTACGCCCAGGACGACTGGAAGGTGAACCCCAACCTGACCCTCAACCTCGGTCTGCGCTGGGAGTACGGCTCGCCCTACTCCGATCTGCATAACAACATCTCGAACTGGGACCCCGGCTCGCAGACCGTCCTGACTACCACTCCAGGAGCCGTCGCCGGCAATGGCATCACTCCCTACACCGGCAGCGGAACCTATGGCCACACCCTGGTCAACCCCGACTACGCCGACTTCGGCCCGCGCATCGGCTTCGCCTACGCCGTCGATTCCAGGACCGCCCTCCGCGGCGGCTTCGGCATCAGCTACACCCACTACACGCGCGCGGGCTCCGGCGACATCCTCGGCATCAATGCCCCCCAGGCGCAGTTCGCCTCAGTCACCCAGATCGCTCCCACCCTCACCAATCACTGCTCCACGCCGCTTCCTGCGCAGATCATTACAGTCGGCACCACCACCCCATCCTGCTTCGCTACCGCCGACCAGGGCTTTCCTAGTGGCTTGGTCACGACCTTCAACTCCGCCACCGACAACATCACATACATTCCAAAGAACACCCGGGACAGCTACGTCAACAGCTACTTCCTCAGCGTCCAGCGTACGTTGACCAAGAACACCCTCATCGATCTGGCGTATATCGGCAGCCACGGCCTGCACCTGCAACAGATGGTCAACGCCAACCAGAAGAACCCTTCGCTCGGCTTTGCCCGGCCCTTTGCCAGTTGGCCTTCGGACATCACTGAGGCCCTCAACGAAGGCTACTCCAATTACAACTCGCTCCAGGCAAAGTACGAGCAGCGTTTTGTGGGTGGCCTCACGTTGTTGAACTCCTTTACCTGGGAGCACTCACTCGATAACGCCAGCGCCGCGCTCGAAGCCCTCACTCCCTCCCCTCAGGATGCCAACAATCTGCACGCGGATTACGCCCAGTCGGACTACAACCTGCCCGTGGCCAACATCACCAGCCTGGTCTATGAGCTTCCCTTCGGCCACGGGCGTCAGTTCCTGTCCGATCTCGGCCCAGCGGTCGACTCCGCGCTCGGCGGATGGCAGATCAGCGCAATCAATGCCATGCAGAGCGGCACGCCATTCAATATCACCTACGGCCCCAATGGAGCGCAGGCCGTATCGCCCCAGATCGCTTCAAACGCCACCTACCGCGGTGCAACCGAGTATCGCCCGGACATCGTTCCCGGTCAGCCGGTGACCCAGGGCCGCGCAATCCGCGCTCCCAACACGGGCTACGTCAATTACATCAATCCCGCCGCCTTCATCCTGCCGCCCATCAAAGACGCTGCGGGCAATGTGCTCAGCCCATTCGGCAGCGCCAGCCGCAATCCCCTGCGCACCCCAGCCTTCTACGAGACCGACATCGCGCTCAACAAGAAATTCAGTACCCCGACCGAGAGCCTGAAGATCGAGTTCCGCACCGAGGTCTACAACATCTTCAACCACACCAACCTCTACCTTCCCGCCAACGGCAGCAGCACCGTCGGCGGAGCCATTAGCGGGACCCAGGGAACCACAACCGGAATCTACGGCACCGGTGGCACCGTCCCTCTCAGCAACATCACCGGCGGAGCTCTGGCCGCGAACACCGGCCAGATCACCAGCACCTTCGAGCCGCGCATCATCCAGTTCGGCCTCAAGATCCTCTACTAGACCTTCGCCTCTGTCCCACGCTTCTCGGCTAACCCGCGCTCCCGATTCAGTTCCCGGGCGCCGGGAAAGCTGTCTTTGCTCTGCATCTTTTGCGGCATTCCAAGCGTCTTTTACTTGCAATACGCTGGTTTTGTCAGCGTACTTCCCTGGAAAGGGCCCCGCAACTATCTCCGCAAACCCGTGTCTTTTCATTGAATTCCTTTATTTTCAGGGCGTTCTTCGTCTGAGCAACATTGAGCCGCTTCTAGTCCACCAAAGCGGCCTTTCACCGAGAAAGGCTTAACATGAAGCGTCTTATCTCTTTTTCGCTTGCAGTCCTGATAACTTTTTGCCTGATGCTGGGCTCCGAACGCCGCGCATGGGGATACGTTGACCCCGGCTCGGGCCTGATCGCGCTACAGACGCTCTTCTCCGTAATTGCGGCCTACGCCTACTACATTCGCCGCCGCATCCTCACGTTCTTCTCCCGCAAAAAGGAGCCTTCGGCCATCCTTCCGGTCGCGCCCAAGGCTGGTGACCCCCGCGAAATCGCATGACCTCCGCGTCGCCCAGCGCCACCTTCCGCGATCCCGCCGGCTCCCTCAGCTTTGAAGATAACCGCGTCATCCGCACGATAAGCCCGGCGGCGCGCGGCGAAGTGCTCGATCTCCTCGAGTCTCCCTTCTGCCGCGCTCTGCAGGAACGCGGCGATCTGATCAACGCCGCAATCGACGACTCCGGCCAAGAGCTGCGTCTCCGCCATCCCAGAATTCCCATCCCCACCTACCCGTGGGAGTGGACCCCCGCCCAGTGGCTCGCCGCCGCCGAGCTCACCCTCGACCTCTGCGATAAGGCGCTCGCCGCCGGCTGGATTCTCAAGGACGCCACCCCCCTCAACATTCTCTTCGTCGGGACGCGTCCCGTCTTCGTCGACATCCTCTCCTTCGAGCGGCGCGATCCGCGCTCTTCCATCTGGCTCGCCTACGGCCAGTACGTGCGTACCTTCCTCCTGCCCTTGCTGATGAACCGCATGTTGGCATGGCCGCTCTCGCTCAGCCTCTTCAAGCGCGACGGCTACGAGCCAGCCGACTGCTACGCCGCGCTGGGCTGGGGCGATCGCCTCTCCCGCGCTGCGCTTTGGCCCATCACCCTCCCCGCCGTCCTCGACCGCCGCCGTGAGAAGCGCCAGGGTAAGAATGCGGACAAGCGAAAGGACAGGCGGCAAGAAGATCGCGACCCGTCACTGGGCCCATCCAAAAAGCGTCACGATCCTGAGATCACCGCCGCCGTCCTCAAGCGCACCCTCAACGATCTCCGCTGGCGCACACGCCGCGCCATGCCGGAGAGCGCTTCCTCCGGCTGGAGCGAGTATCACGACACCCTGACCCACTACACCCCCGACGAGAGCCGCCAGAAGCTGGACTGGGTGCGCAATGCCCTCGATATGGCCCAGCCCAAAGCGCGTGCTCGACATCGGCGCCAACACCGGCGAGTTCAGCGCGCTGGCCGCGGCCGCCGGCGCGGAGGTGGTCGCCCTGGAGCGCGACCCTGCAGCAGCCGACCGCCTCTTTGCCATGGCCAGCGAGCGCAACCTCTCCATCCAGACCATCCAGGCCGACCTCGCCCGGCCCACCCCAGCCGCGGGCTGGGAGAACGCCGAATCGCTCGCCCTGCTGCCTCGCCTGGAGCGCCGCTTCGATCTCGTGCTGATGCTGGCCGTCATCCATCACCTCATCCTGATGGAGCAGATTCCCATCCCCGCCATCCTCAGCCTCTGCCACCGCCTCACCACGCGTTATCTCGTCATCGAGTGGGTGCCGGTCGACGGACCCCATGTTCCAGAAGTCTCATGCGCGGACGCGACAGCCTCTACGGCGCCCTCAGCGAGGCCGATCTGCTCAGCGCCTGCGATGGCCTCTTCCTCACCGTCAGCCGCCAGCCCCTCGAAAACGGCCGCATCCTGTTCCTCTTCGAGAGGATTGCTAAGATCGTTGCACAATAATTATCTGAAACGGATCGCAGCAAAGATGAATCGCAGCAACAGAGGGGAGAACAGCGCCGGATGCTGAAGAAGCTCTGCCAGTGCCTCGGCCTCGCCTCGCTCATCCTCGTCATCAACTATGGCGATCTGCTCGGCGGCGGCTCCGACGTGCGTATGCACACGCCCTTCCCTGTCGCCCGCATCTGCTACGCGCAGATCGCTGACATCCTGATCGTCGCCGCGCTGCTCTTCCTCGTGCTCGCTTGCGCTCTCGCGCACCCGTTTCTACCGCTGGGGACGCCTCGTCCTCGCCATCCTGATCCCGCCCTACCTGATCGAGCGCACCCAGTCCTTCTTCCCCTTCGATCTCATCCAGGGACTGGTGCTGCGATCTCTTGTCGTCTGGGCCGGCCTGCTGCTTCTGCTTCTGCTGCGCTTTCAACAAGTGGTACCGCCGCCTCATGCGCGTGGCCAGCGGTATCGCCGCCGCGCTGGTGGTCTTCGCGGTCTCCAGCATCGGCCAACTGCTCTGGGTCGCCACGCTGGAAGCCCGCCCCCAACCAGATCGACGCCGCATGGGAGACCACGGCGCAGCCCCCGCGTCAGCACCCGCTGCTGGTCTGGATCGTCTTCGACGAGCTCTCCTACGACCAGGTCTTCGAGCATCGCGCACGCGACCTGAACCTGCCCAACTTCGACGCCCTGCGCAGCCAGAGCACGCTCTTCACCCACACCCAGCCCGCCGGCTACCACACCGTCGAGGTCCTCCCGTCGCTGCTTACCGGCAAGATCATCGACAGCACCCGCTACAACTTCCACAACCGCCTCTGGGTCCACCACGAGGGCGAGCGGGTGGCAGCCGCATCGATGGCGCAGACACCGTCTTCGGCGACGCGCAGAGCGCCGGATGGCGCACCGCTGCCGTCGGCTGGTACAACCCCTACTGCGCCCTCTACGGCGACGCCATCCAAAACTGCTACTGGACCAACCACGACATGTTCGACGGCCTAATGGCGCATAACGCCTCGTTCGCCGACAATGTCATCACTCCGCTGCGTCAGGTCGTTCGCGAGGTCAAGTCGCCCGCCCGCGCCGACCGCGATCTCTGCACCTTCGACGTGCGCCATCGCTACCTGACCCATCTCGACCTGCAGCAACATGCCTTTGAGGTCCTGCACACCGATCAGGCCGACTTCATCTTCTTCCACTTCTCGGTGCCGCACAGCCCCAACATCTGGAGCCGCATCGACGACGACTACACCCAGTTCTGCGACAGCTCCTACCTCGACAACCTCGCCCTCACCGACCGCGTCCTCGGCCAGGTGCTCGCCGTCCTGCAAGGCCTCGCCCCGCTGGCCCCAGACCAACCTGATCGTCGAGGGCGACCACTCGTGGCGCATCGACGACTGGGACTGGCTCCCCGCCTGGACCGAAGAGGACGACGCAGCCTCGCGCGGCGTCTTCGATCCCGCGTCCCGCGCTCATCATCCACCAGGCCGGCCAGACCCAGCCGCAGACCGTCCCAAATCCCTGGCCCCTCATCCAGATCCACGGCGTCGTCGAACAAATCCTCCACAACCAGCCACCAAAGTATTAGTCCATATCGACATTTAGCCTCAGGAAGACCCAAGAGTAAGCGAGAGCGACGAGAGCGTGCAACTTGGCTTGTCCTTTCTCGCATCGTTAGCGAAGCGCCGAACTGTTGGAGTGGTGAAGTAGCGTCGATGCGATTCTGCTTTTTACAAAGGTCTTTGTCGCACTTGCGATGGGCTTTGCGGCTTCGTTTGGGAGGGATTACGGCAACGGCGCCGTCGTGGCCGCGTGCGCGACGATGGCCGTGGCCCTTGTCGGCCCGTAATAGCTTGCCTTGCGCACTCTCAGCAAGGCGATAGCCTGGGTGCAGTCGTTGACTTCGCCGGAGGTAACGTTGAAGTCGACGGGGAGGCCTAGTACCGCCTTACTCGTCCTTATCGTCGGGTGTGAGGACTTGCAAACACAACGGCCGCTCAAGCATGCAATCCATCTTCGCGATGGCCGCGACGGCGCGTTCAATCGTCGCACCCAATCCCGGCTCCGTCGTCACCACAAACGGCAGCCGATGCTTCGGATAGCCCGGCCGCTGCAGCAGCGAATCGATGTTCGCGCCCACCTTCGCCAGCGCCCCCGCAATCCCCGACACAATCCCCGGCTTATCGTCCACCACAAACCGCATGTAGTGCGGCGCCAGGAACTCGCTGGTGGCCTGCCGTCGCCTCACCGGCAATGAAACCGCAACCGAACCCTGCGCCACCGCCAGGATGTCCGACACCACCGCAACCGCCGTCGGCTCGCCGCCCGCGCCGTGCCCGCTGAAGACCACATCCCCGCCAAACCGCCCGCTCGTCACCACCATGTTCTGCGTGCCATGCGACCACGCAATCGGCGAGGTGAGCGGAACAAGCATGGGCGCGACACGTGCGTGGACCTGGCGGCCATCCAACTGCGCCCGCGATACCTGGCGAATCGTGCAGCCCAGCTCCTTTGCGTAGGCAAAGTCGATGGCATCCACCGCTGAGATGCTCTGCGTGGCAACCTCGTCGGGGTCGAGCTCGGCGTGCAGCGCGATACGCGAGAGGATGCAGAGCTTGGCGCGCGCGTCGTAGCCGTCGACATCGGCCGTCGGGTCGGCCTCGGCGTAGCCCAGCGCCTGCGCATCCGCCAGCACCGTCGCATAATCAGCACCGGACTCCATCCGGCTGAGAATGTAGTTGCACGTCCCATTCACAATCCCGCTGATGCGCGTGATGCGATCTCCGCTCAGCCCCTGCACGATCCCGGGAATCACCGGCACACCGCCGGCCACGGCCGCGCCATGCACCAACTGCACGCCGTGCTTCGCCGCCAGCCGCGCCAGCCCCGCGCCGCGATAGGCGATCAGCTGCTTGTTCGCGGTGACCACGGACTTACCCGCGGCAAGCGCTTTCTTCAGCCACGCCTCCGCCGGCACAAGCCCGCCCATCAACTCCACCACAATCCCCACGTCTGACCGGAGGATGACGTTGATGTCCTCGGTCCAAACGACCGAGGCGGGAACATGCTTCGCCGCATCCGATGCGCGCTTGCGGGCGACGTTGCGGTTGAAGATGTGGGTCAGCTCGATGCCGGGGAGCTTCGCGGTGGCGAGGACGCGCGCCACTGAACTGCCCACCGTGCCAAAGCCGAGCAGCGCAATCTTCACCGGCTTGGCGGCGACTACAGGAGATGCTGCGATCTTCTTCGATGAGAGGCTGCTGCGCGACGGCTTGTGGAGGGTTGCCATGTGACTACGATCTTACTGCGGTCAGTACTTAATCTTCTTCTCCTGCGCACACCAAGTGTCAAAGCTGACAATCGCCTCATCCCCCAGCAGCCGCGCAATCGAAATCTTGCGCTGGTCCAGCGGGCGCGCGATCTCGGCGTAGAGGAACGAATCGTCGAACCCGGCAGCAGCCGCATCGGCGGCCGTATTGCCGAAGTAGATGGCCTCGCAGCGCGCCCAGTAGATCGCGGCCAGGCACATGGGGCAGGGCTCGCAGCTGGTGTAGACCTCGCAGCCGGTCAGCTGAAAATCGCCCAGCTTCTCGCACGCCGCGCGAATCGCCACTACCTCGGCATGCGCCGTAGGATCGTTGGTGGAGGTGACGAGGTTGACGCCGGTCGCGACGATCTGGCCATCGCGCACCACCACTGCGCCAAACGGGCCGCCCACGCCCGAGGTCACATTCTGCGTGGCCAGCTCAATCGCCTTCTGCATGAAGATGGGATTGCCGTCGATGGCCGGCCTCCTTCCCGGCGCCAGCGGCCAGAGCCGCGGGCGCTGATTTATTCGATGGCGGATAATAGCGATTATGGCACACGCCTTCCTCGCAGACCGGGTCGTGACTCCGCAGGGCACGCGCCGCGCCGCACTGTTGCTGGAAGAGGGTGCCGCGCGGGACCATCCGCGCCGTATGCGCCGTCGGCGATCTGCCGCGCCGACGCGCACGATCATCGACTTCGGCGCCCGCGCCATCCTGCCCGGCCTGGTCGATACGCCACGTGCACATCAACGAGCCCGGCCGCACGGAGTGGGAGGGCTTTGCCACAGCCACACGCGCCGCGGCCGCCGGCGGCTACACCACGCTGGTCGACATGCCGCTGAACTGCCTGCCCGAGACCACCACCGTCGCCGCGCTCCAAGCCAAGCGCGCCGCCGCCGCCGGCAAGTGCCTCGTCGACTGGGCCGCATGGGGGGGCGCCGTCGCCGACAATCAGGCGCACATCCTCCCACTCGCACGCGCCGGCGTCCCCGGCTTCAAATGCTTCCTCATCTATCCCGGCTGCGAGGGCTTCGCCATGATCGACCGCGAGCAGCTCGAGCGCGCCCTCCCCGCCATCGCCCAATCCGGCCTGCCGCTGCTCGTCCACGCCGAACTCGCCGAACCCATCGACGCCGCCCTCGCACAGCTCGCCACCGGCAACGCCGACTGGCGCAGCTACGCCACCTACCTCGCCTCGCGGCCGGACGAGGCCGAGCTCGCCGCGATCCGCCTCATGATCCACCTCTGCCGCCAGTACGGCGTGCGCATCCACATCGTCCACCTCGGCACCGCGCTCGCCCTGCCGCTGCTCGCCGCCGCCCGCGCCGAAGGTCTGCCCATCACCGCGGAGGCCTGCCCGCACCACCTCCACTTCGCCGCCGAAGACATCCCCGACGGCGCGACGATGCTCAAATGCACGCCGCCCATCCGCGGCCGCGCCAACCGCGAAGCCCTCTGGCAGGGCCTGCGCGACGGCACCATCGACCTCATCGCCACCGACCACTCGCCCTGCCCGCCCGCCATGAAGCGCCTCGATCTCGGCCGCTTCGACCTCGCCTGGGGCGGCATCGCCAGCCTCTCCGTCGCGCTGCCTGTCGTCTGGACCGACGCCTCGCAGCGCGGCTTCACCCTCGACGATGTCGCCCGCTGGATGTCCTCCGCGCCCGCGGCGCTCGCTGGGTTCAGCGACCGCGCCGGCGCGCTCGCGCCCGGCCGCGAGGCCAGATTTCGTCGTCTTCGATCCGCAGGCGGAGTTCATCGTGACGCCGGACGGCCTGCACTATCGCCACCCCATCTCCCCCTACATGGGCGAAACGCTGAAGGGCGTCGTCACCGCCACCTACCTGCGCGGCCAGCCCATCTATCACAGACGGCACATTCGCCCCCACCCCCGCCGGCCGCGAGCTCACGCTATGCTAGACACTCTGCCCTCCGGGATAACCGATGACGCCGCCCATCGCAAACTACAGCGCTCGCGCATTGGAACTCGCTCGACGCAACGACCGCCGCGCGCGAGATTCTGCCCTGCTGCGGTTCCAGCGCATGGGCCGCAGAACTCGCCGCACGCCGTCCCTTCGCCGACCCCGAAGACCTCTATCGAGAACTCCGACTGGGTCTGGGCCGGCCTTCCGGAAGATGACTGGCGCGAGGCCTTCGACACCCATCCCCGCATCGGCCAGCAGCACGCGCGCGCGGCCACCGCGGAGTCGCTCGCTTGGTCGTCGGAGGAGCAGCGCACCGCGGCGGCGCAAGAGGACAAGCCACAAAGCTTGCCCTCGCGGAAGCAAACCGGCAGTATGAAGAGAAGTTCGGCCGCATCTTTATCGTCTGCGCCTCCGGCAAGAGCGCCGCCGAGATCCTCGCAATCTCAACGCGCGCATGGAGCAACACCGCCGCCGACGAGATGCTCGAAGCCGCCGAGCAGCAGCGCCAGATCACGCAGCTTCGCCTTCGCAGGTGGCTGGGAGTCGACATAGCAATGGGCATCTCCACCCACATCCTCGACACCGCCCTCGGCCGCCCCGCCGCAGACGTCCCCGTCTCGCTCGCCCGCTGGGAGCTGCATCACTGGGTCGTGCTGAGCGACGCGAACCTCAAGACCGACGCCGACGGACGCGCCGCGGCAGCTCCTGCCCGAAGGCGCCGCGCTCGACGCCGGCCTCTATCGCGTGCGCTTCGAGACCGCCGCCTACTACGAGGCGCAGCGGCTCACCGGCCTCTACCCATACGTCGAGATCGCATTTGAAGTGCGCGATTCCGCAGCAGCACTACCACATCCCGCTCTTACTGACCGCAAATGGTTACACAACCTACCGGGGAAGCTAGATCGCTTGAGCGAAGGCATCGACTGCATGATCGAACTCGCTGAAAACCGCTACGGAAAATCCCGCGTCCGCCTGATGAAGGTGACGCGCGGCCCCCACGGCAACGACCTGCGCGAGTGGACCGTGCAGGTGCTGCTGACCGGCGACTTCGACTCCGCGCACTACGAGGGCGACAACAGCAAGATCCTGCCCACGGACACGATGAAGAACACGGTCTACTCCGTCGCGCGCAAATCCAGCGCCACCTCCATGGAGGACTACGCGAAGGAGCTGGTCGATTTCCTGCTGGGCCGCAATCCGCAGGTCTCGGCGGTCTCGGTCGCCGTCGAGGGCGCCATGTGGAAGCGCCTCACCGTCGATGGCAAGCCGCACCCCACCTCCTTCATGCGCGGCTCCGGCGAGGTGCAGACCACGACCGTCTCGCGCGAGCAGAACGGCGCCTTCCAGTATCTCTCCGGGCTTCAAGAATCTGGTCGTGATGAAGACTGCCGACTCCGGCTTCGAGGGCTACATCAAGGACGATCTGACCACGCTGAAAGAGACCAGCGACCGCCTCTTCTGCACCGCCGTCACCGCCGAGTGGCGCTACACCTCCTCCACCCTCGACTTCGACGCCACGCGCACCGCCCTCCGCGAAGCCATGCTCAAAGTCTTCGCCGACCACAAGAGCAAGTCTGTGCAGGAGACGCTGTACGAGATGGGCAAGAGCCGCCCTCGAACGCGTCCCCGAGGCCGACCAGATCGACCTCGTCATGCCCAACAAACACTGCCTGCTCGTCGACCTCTCGCGCTTCGGCGCAGGACAATCCCAACGAGATCTTCGTCCCCACCGACGAGCCCGCCGGCCACATCGAGGCCCGCGTGAGGCGCACCGCGTGAGCTCCCCTACAGCACCCGCCGCGCACCAAGTAACATCCGACGCCCAGCTCACCCGCGCCAACCGCGTCATCGCCCGCTGCCTTGAACTCGCCCGCTGCACCGAAGTCCCCGGCGAGACCACCCGCACCTTTCTCGCGCCCTCGATGCACCGCGTCCACGCGCTGCTGGGCGGTTGGATGCGGGCCGCCGGCATGTCCACCTACGTGGATGCCGCGGGCAATCTGCGCGGCGTCCTGGCCGCTACAGACGCCCGCGCACCGCGGCTGCTGATCGGCTCGCACCTGGACACGGTCGTCAATTCCGGCGCATTCGACGGCATCCTTGGCGTGGTGATGGGCGTTGCGCTGGTCGAGGCGATGGTGGATGAAGCGCGTGCACCTTCGCCGGGCGCGGGACTTCCGTTCAGCATCGAAGTCGTCGGCTTCTCGGAAGAAGAGGGCGTGCGCTTCTCGAAGCCGTTTCTCGGCAGCCTCGCGCTGATCGGCCAACTGGATGCGGCGACGCTCGCGCTCGCCGACCGCGATGGCGTCACGATCGCCGATACCATCCGCAAATTCGGCCTCGATCCTGACGAGTTGCCCGGCGCGGTGGTCGATCCCGCTGCCTTCGGTTATCTCGAATTCCACATCGAGCAGGGCCCTGTGCTGGAGAGCGAGGACCGCGCGCTGGCGGTCGTCGAAGCCATCGCCGGACAGACGCGCATGGGCCTCGTCTTTACCGGGCAGGCCAACCACGCTGGCACCACGCCGATGGGCCCACTGCGCCGCGACGCGCTGGCCGCTGCCGCCGAGTGGATCGTCGAGGTGGAGCGTTACGCCAATGCAACCACCGGCCTGGTAGCCACCGTCGGCAAGGTGGAGTCGAGTTCGGGCGCGGGCAACGTGATTGCGGGCAGGTTTACCGCAACGCTCGATGTGCGCCATCCCCACGACCCCGCCCGCCACGCTGCGGTCGCCCACTTCCTCGACTACGCGCAGGCTGCCGCTGCGAAGCGCGGCGTCAGCGTCGCGCACAGCACTTCGATCAACCAGCCCGCCGTGCCGATGGGCTCCGAGCTGAGCGCGCTTCTCGGCGCCGCCATCGCCCGCAGCACTGGGCGCGAGCCGCGTTTTATGACCAGCGGCGCGGGCCACGACGCGATGATCGTCGCACGCCGCGTGCCCGCCGCGATCCTCTTCCTGCGCAGTCCCGGCGGACTCAGCCACCATCCCGACGAGTCGGTGAGGCCCGCCGATGTGGCTGCCGCCTTGGCCGCCGGAGTGGAGTTCCTGCGCAGTCTGCGCGATGATAGAGCCATACTCCAACGCATCGCCGCACGCACCTCCCAACCCAGCGAAGACATCCATGCATAGCCTCGGACATACACGCAGCGCGAACCAGCGCGACCACCTGCTGCACACGCCCGACACATTCGTGCGCACGCCGCTGCCCGGGCTTGAGCGCGGAGTGGCAATCGTCCACATCTCGCCGGCGGGCGGCGCGGGCTTCACGCAGTACACCGCGGAACTTGAGACCGGCGGCACGCTGGCGTCGACGTAGTACGCAGCGCTTCGTCTATGTCCTCAGCGGCGCAGCGGACCTCGCCAGCGATAGCAGCTTCAATTCGCTCAGCGCGGGCGGCTTCGCATACATCCCTCCGGCATCGCTACACACGCTCACCGCACAGCAGGCCACGCGGCTGGCCGTGATCGAGAAGCAGTACCAGCCGCTCGACGGCGTGCCCGTCTCAAGCCTCGTCACGGGCATCGAAGCCAACACCCTCTCCACCCCGCTGATGGGCGACCCCGACCTGCAGGTCCGCTCCCTCCTGCCCGACCACCCCAGCTTCGACTTCGCCGTCAACACCATGACCTACCAGCCCGGCGCCGCGCTCTCCCAGGTCGAGGTCCACGTCATGGAGCACGGCCTCCTCATGCTCGAAGGCTCCGGCATCTATCGCCTCTCCGACGCCTGGTACCCCGTCACCGCCGGCGACTTCATCTGGATGGCCCCCTTCTGCCCCCAGTGGTTCGGCGCCCTCGGCAAACGGCCCGCAAAGTATCTAATCTATAAAGACTGGAACCGCCACCCGCTGGGCTGATCGCAACATCCGCTGCACGAACGAGCAACTCCATCGCATATCGGATTCTTGACAAGCCGGTCAACGCCTTTTGGCAGGTTATCGCCGGCTCACTCGATGCCTCGACAGTACAATTACCTTTGAATCGTAGAGCCTTCAAGGCTAGGCAGCGAGTTTTCTATGACACGCTTCGCTTGGATATTAATCTTTGAGTTTGTATGCGGTGCCGGCGCCCAGATTGGGCAGGTCGGATCTCCGGTTCTTGTGAAGAAGCCGTATGCCACGATTAGCCTGGCCGCGCTGGGAATCCAGAAGCGTAAGAGCATGACTGACAATCAGCTTGGCGTTGCCCTGGCCGCGCATGGTGATTTGGCTCTAATCGGCTTTGACCCAAATCTTCATATAGCAGATCTCGATGCCGAATCCGCGATCATCTACAGGCAGGAGGAGATAGGCGATTTCATTTATCAACTGCACATTTATCGGATTTCTCTAAAAACCAAGGCGCTCTTGCAGCAGATAACGGCTCCTTTTCAAAATGTTATGGATCAGGACGGAGGGAGAGAAGGAAATACACAGGTACATGTCGCAGGGGAAGTCTTGTTGATTCGGGTAAATGACAAAATAATCTCACTGAATAAGGAGACGTTTACCAAGATTGCTGAGTACCTCATCAAAACAGGCGGCCCACCTACTTACTACGTCGTCAACAAAGATACAATCGCATTGCGGCTTGGATTAGCATCTGACGAGACCTATGATTGGCTTTCAGTTCCGGAATTTAAGCCGATTAAGTCGTTGAGAGTGACCAGTCTCGCATACGATGCGATGGCCAGTCCCGCAGAGACATTTGTGTTGCGCAGGGACGTAATTTACCAAAAAGTCGGCGGTACGAATGGGATCGGGGCTTACTTCGACAATGGGACGTCCAGGCAACTCTGCACGGAGATGCTTTGCCAGCAGGGGGTTAAGTATCTGGGTGACAGCTCATTTTTGTTATATGGAAGTAGCGGATTTGGTGTATTGGAGGTGGGTGCCGGTCTTAGCACAACGAGAATAATTAATACACATACGCTTTCCTATAATTGCACATATGATTTCACAAACATTGATCCTCAATCAATGAGAGTCGGTGTCGGAGTTATTGACTGTTCTGGTTATGATCGTGCGAGTTTTTTTAGCTTGGCAACGGGTGATGAGGTGGGCATCATCAGCTACCACCCAAAGCCTGGGTGGTATGAGTTGGCCTTGGGCCATGGCGGCTCTATTGTCGGGGTAATAGTCAATGAAACACTACAGCTCTATAGGTTACCCTCTTAGGACGTCCCCAAACCCCATCGGGCTCTAGGCTCGCGCTAAACCCCGCTAGACACATCGAGGAATCCGCGCTAAACAAGTGTGGATGCAGAAAACAAAAGGAAGTATCTTCGCCCACTGCAAGGAGGCACGATGCAGACCGAAACCTTGACGCCCGCGACCATGCCACCGCTGACATCTCTATCGACTCCGCCCGCCTCCTCGCCGAACTCCAAACCCTCGCCACCTTCACCTCCATCGAGCCCGACCCCCGACGGCACCGCCGTCACCCGCGTCGTCTTCTCCCCCGACGACCTCCGCGCCCGCGCCTGGCTCAAATCCCTCGCCGCCGAAGCCGGCCTCCAGATTCGCGAGGACGCCGTCGGCAACACCTTCTTCCGCTGGCTCGGCACCGAGCCCGACCCTCCCCGCCGTCGCCACCGGCTCGCACATCGACGCCATCCCCCACGCCGGCATGTACGACGGCACCGTCGGCGTCCTCGGCGGCCTCGAAGCCATCCGCGCCCTCAAGCGCAGCGGCGTCCGCCCGCGCCGCTCCATCGAACTCGTCCTGCTCACCTCCGAAGAGCCCACCCGCTTCGGCATCGGCTGCCTCGGCTCCCGCCTCATCTCCGGCATCCTCGACCCCACCGCCGCCGACGCCCTCCACGGCGCGCAGCGCGGCACCGAAGACGAGACCCTCGCCGCAGTCCGCACCGCCGCTGGCTTCACCGGCCCGCTCTCCACCGTCCGCCTCCCCGCCGGCCACTACCACGCCTGGGTCGAGCTCCACATCGAGCAGGGCCCCCTGCTCGAACGCGAAGGAATCCCCCTCGGCATCGTCACCGCCATCGCCGCGCCGGCGGGTTACCGCTTCACCATCGAAGGCTTCGGCGGCCACGCCGGCGCGCTCCTGATGCCCGACCGCCGCGACGCCCTCTGCGCCGCCGCCGAACTCATCCTCTCCATCGAAAAGCACGCCCTCGCCACCGGCGTCATCGACACCGTCGCCACCGTCGGCACCTGCGATGTCTATCCCGGCGCCGTCAACAGCGTCCCCAGCCGCGTCACCCTGCAGGTCGACATCCGCGACACCGACCCCGCCCGCCGCGAAGCCGTCATGGCCGCCGTCCGCGCCGATGTCGAATCCATCGCCGCCCGCCGCGGCGTCCGCATCGCCGAGTCCCTCGTCAACGCCGACCAGCCCGCCACCTGCTCGCCGCACATCGTCGCCGTCATCGACGAGGTCTGCCGCAGCTTCGGCATCGCACCCAAACACATGGTCAGCCGCGCCTACCACGACTCGCTCTTCATGGCGCAGGTCGCGCCCATCGCCATGATCTTCATCCCCTGCCGCGGCGGCGTCAGCCATCGTCCCGACGAATACGCATCGCCAACCGATATCGCCCTCGGCGCGCGCGTGCTGGCCTCCGCTCTTGGTAAGCTTGCATCGGAGTAAATGCTGAGGTCCCGGTGCCGATCCAGTCCGTCAATCCCGCGACCGGCAGTCTGCTGCGCAGCTTCGACGCCGCTCACCGAAGACGCTGCTGCGCGAGAAGATCGCGCTCGCCCAGATCCGCCTTCGCCGTCTACGCCGAGGTCCCGCTCGACCATCGCGCGCTTTGCATGCGCAAACTCGCGGCCCTGCTCGAAGCACGAGCAGGACGAACTCGCCGCGCTGATCACCGCCGAGATGGGCAAGCCCATCACCGCAGCGCGCGCCGAGATCGTCAAGTGCGCCGGCGTCTGCCGCTACTACGCCGAGAACGCCGCAGCGCATCCTCGCGCCGGAGCCCATCGACACCGACGCCAACGACGCGTCCGTCCGCTGGGACCCGCTGGGCGTCGTGCTCGCCGTCATGCCGTGGAACTTCCCCTTCTGGCAGGTCTTCCGCTTCCTCGCGCCCGCGCTGATGGCGGGCAACGTCGGCCTGCTGAAGCACGCCTCCAACGTGCCGCAGTGCGCGCTCGCGATCGAGGCGCTGGTGCGCCGCGCAGGCTTTCCCCGCGGCACCTTCCAGACGCTGCTGATCGAGGCCAGCCAGGTGGAGACGGTGCTCGCCGACGAGCGCATCGCCGCCGTCACCGCTGACCGGCAGCGAGGCCGCCGGCCGCGCCATCGCCGCGCAGGCCGGATGGCTCATCAAGAAGTCCGTGCTGGAGCTCGGCGGCAGCGATCCCTTCATCGTGATGCCCTCCGCCGACCTCGACGTCGCGGTCCACGCCGCCGTCCGCGCGCGCTGCATCAACAGCGGCCAGTCCTGCATCGCCGCCAAGCGCTTCCTCGTCGCCGACTCCATCTACGACGAGTTCGAGGCGCGCTTCGTCGCAGGGCATGGAAGCCATGAAGGTCGGCGATCCCGCGCTGCGAGGAGACCGAGATCGGCCCGCTCGCCACGGTCGCGCAGGTGGAAGAGCTCGACGCGCAGGTGCAGGCCGCCGTCGCAGGCCGGCGCGCGCGTGCTCACCGGCGGGGAGCGCATGTTCGGCGCCGGCAACTACTACGAGCCCACCGTCCTCGCCGGCGTCCCGCGCGACTCCGAGGTCTATCGCGAGGAGATCTTCGGCCCGGTCGCGATGCTCTTCCGCGTCACGCGATATCGACGAGGCGATCGAGATCGCCAACGACACGCCGTTCGGCCTCGCCGCGTCGGTCTGGACGCGCAGACCCCGCCGAGCAGCACCGCTTCACCGCCGAACTGCAGTGCGGCGCGGTCTTCGTCAACGCGCCCGTGGCCAGCGACCCGCGCCTGCCCTTCGGCGGCATCAAGCGCTCCGGCTACGGCCGCGAGCTCTCCGCCGCCGGCATGCGCGAGTTCCTCAACGCCAAGACCGTCGTGCTGGCCGGACAGCCCGCCGCCGCACGCCGCGAAGCCCCGATGAAGCCGAAGATCGATGCCCCGTCCATGCCTGCACCGGCCCGGGAGACCGCTATCTCGGGGATGCGCACATCCGCCGAGAGACCTGTGAGCGGCATGAAGATCGTGCATGAGCAGCCTGCGGGGAACGCGGCCGATGCCGGCACCCTCCCTATCGCCGCCCACTTCCAAACGGATTCCCAGACTGAGGCACCTGCGCTGCCCGCCGCGCGGACACCCGCGCCGCCCGCCCGGGCGACGACTGAGCGCGAGCCACCGTCGCGCAGAGAAGACACCTTCCTTGACTTCCGCGAGGCCCTACGCGCGTCCATCGAGGAACCCAATCCCCCCAAGGACAAGGGACGATCGAAGTAGCCAGCTTCTCGATCTCCAACGTCCTCTACTGCAGCGCAGAAAAGAGGCGCGACCAAAATTGGCCGCGCCCCTTTTCGTCGATACTGCTGTTCAGCTAGAAGCTGAAGTTTGCCTGCAGCGTAATTCTCCGCACCGCATTGGCGCCGTTGAAGGCTCCGCCGCCCAGCGTGATCGTCTTGCCGAACTGGGAGTTCGACAGCGTGCTGATCGGGATTCCATACGGCACCTCGTTGAACAGGTTCAACGCCTGCGCTCCGAGGGTCAGGTTGTACTTCCGCCCGGTGTTGCCGCCGCGGCGACCGCCGCCGCCACCTCCACCGCCGCCACCACCACCGCCGCGACCGCCGCCACCACCGCCGCCGAATCCACCGCCGCCGCCAAATCCACCGCCGCCGCCGCCACCGCCACCGGGGCCACCACCGCCCGGTCCGCCGCCGCCTGGGCCACCGCCGCCCGGCCCGCCGCCGCCTGGGCCGCCCTGCCCATTCTGGTTGCGGCCATTCGCTGTGGCTTCGACCTTCGGCCCGAAGCCAAACGTCCGTGAGAGCCGCAGGTTAACCGAGACGTTGTTCGGCCCGGTGCAGAAGTTCACCGGAATCTCCGTGTAGGACTCGCCATTGGTATAGGTCGTCGCCGGCGTCGGAGAGACAAAGTCGCTCCCGATCTTGCAATTTGCATTGGCTGCCGTAACCCCAGGGGCGAACGCCGGACGGTCGTCGATGACTCCATCGTCGTTATTGTCCTGTCCCGTCGTGAGGCTATAAGGCGTGCCTGAGTTCACAAAGAGCAGCGGACTCGCCGTGATTTGGAACGGCAGAGCAATCGTGCCAACCAGCGAGCACCCGGCTACGCGTCGCGAACCCTGCACGCCCATAGTCGTATGCCGGGTGAAATGGGTCGGTGATGCCGCTGAGGTTGGAGTCCGCCCAGTTCAGCGGAGTAGTAGCCCGTGACCGTGATCCCCTTGGGCGTCCGCAGATTGACGCTGGTATTGATCTGGTTCTGCCGGAAGACCCCCTCCGACTGGTTGCACAGGATGTACGTCGCGGTCGTGATGCTGGTGGGGCACACATTGGCGGAGGCGAGGAAGACCCGGGTCAGCTCCTGGTGTTCGCCGCGCGCATTCGAATAGGTCACCGTAACACTGGCGTACTTGCCGATCTGCTGTTCCACGGTCGCCGCGGATTCGATCGTATACGGGCTGCGAATCCCCGGCCCAGTCACAGGCACCTCGGTCTTGGCAAAGGATGTCCCGCCTCCCGCGGTGCAGCCAGCGGTGGCCGCATCGGCGCTGGTGAGTGTGCAGTTGGTGGGATAAGTGTAGGTAATGTTCGACTGGTTCGCCGGGTTGTTCTGCACGATATTCTCGATCGAGCCCAGCCCGAAGCGGTCATAGAAGATGCCGAAGCCGCCGCGCAGCACAGTCGTCGTCTTGCCGTTCTTGCGCGGTACGCCCCACGCGATCGAGGTGCGCGGCGCAAAGTCGTGCGAGCTGTTGATATAGTTCTGCGCCTCCAGCCGCACCCCCAGGCTCCAAGTCAGGTTCGGAGTGATCTTCCAGTCGTCCTCCGCGTACAGGCCCACGTCGGTCTCCCGCGCGCTGGTCGTCGGGTGGTTGATGGTGGTCTGGCTGAACTGGAAGGGAATGCCGCACTGGTAGGAGGAAATGTTCACGCCGGGAGCGGTGTTCGCCGCGGCGCAGGGCGTCGTTACGCCCGCCGCGCAGTTGGTCGGCCGGTTGGTCACCGCGGGGTCGGTGCACGGATCCAGCAGGGAGGAGTAGGTGATCGAACCGTTCGAACCCCCGTTCGTCGTGTTCGTCTGGCTGGAGGTGCGCAGCCGCCCGCCAAGCCGCACAAAGTTCTTCAGCAGTTGGACCGAGGTATAGTTCTGCACCTCGATGTGGTCCTCAATGCTGGAGCTGGCGCCTCCGCCGGAACCGAAGGCGCTCACCGTTCCCTGCACAGAGACCGCGGTGCCGGGGTTCGTCGGAGTGGAGTTGCTGGTGTCGCGCTGGAACTCAAACCGCGTCTCGTTGATGACGCTGTTGCTCAGCAGCTGCGTATCGCTCAGCTGTACCGTGGTCTCCGCGCTCGACGAGTTGCTTCCCTTGGATGGCAGCGAGTTGCCTCCGCCGCTGCTGGTGCTGCTCCCGGCTTCATACTCGAAGCGCGAGGTCAGCGTGTTCTTCGGCCCGATCAGCGTGTCCACGCGCGGGTTGATCTCCCACCGCGTCTGCGGCTGCCCCACGGCGCGCGATGCCGTCGGATACGGATTGGCGGAGCAAATACCCAGCGAAACCGGGCCCGGAAGGCACATCGTCGTCGGCGACATCGAAGTAGGATTGCTGTAAATCGCGCTGGGATTGATGATGCTGTTGCTCTGCACATCGCGATACGAGCCGCTCATCGTAAACGATGTGCCGGGACGGATGGGCCCCGTAACGTTGCCCATGCCGAAGATCGTGTAGTAGTTCGGCTGTGTATTGGTCGCGCCGAGGAACGGCGTCGAGGTGTTCAGCACCTTGTCCTGAAACTGACCGCTGAAGTTGCCGTGGAACTTGTCCGTCCCCGGCTTGGTGATGATCTCAATGCGCCCATAGCCCAGCGCGTCGTACTGCGCGGAGAACGGGTTCGAGTTGATCCGGATCGCCAGGATCGACGACTTCGGCGGCAACTGCCCGCCGGTAAATCCATCGATATATATCTGCCCGCTGATTCGGGCCGGCCGCCGGCCCCGCCAGCGCCTCCAGCTCGGTCTGTAGCTCGTCGGGATCGTCGGAGAGCGCATTCAGCGCGTCGCCCGTGATCACCGTCGCGCTCGCATTGCTGTCCGGGTCGACGCTCAACTGCACCGTGTCCGTTGTCACGTTGACCACCTGCGTTCGCGTCGGCGAGCGACATATTTGCGTCCACATCCAGGTTCGCGCCCGCCGTGACCACAACCCCCTGCTTCACAAAGGAAGCAAACCCGGCTGCCGTCACCGAGACCGTGTAGGTGCCCGGAGCTACGCCGTGGAACGCATACGTGCCATCGCTCTTCGACGGCGTCGTCTGCAGCTTGCCGGAGGCGGGCGTCAGGGTCACCGTCGCGCCCGGAATCATTGCCTGGTCTGGGTCGAGTACCGTGCCAGTCACTGTGGCGCCCGTCGACGCGGCCTGCTGCGCCGTCGCCGCAAGGGGCAGCAGCGCGATGAGAAACAATGTTATGACCGCCAGACTTCTTCGAAGAGACATCCTCACTCCTGACTAAAACTTGTTTGCACTGAACAATTGGTAACCGCTACTCATCCCCACCGCCACCGCCGCCGCCAAGACTCATCGACAGCGACATTCCTCCATTGGGGTTTGCCGTCAGAATCGCATCGACCCCGGAGAGTAGTGTAATCGCCGTCACCGTGGACGAGCCCGGCGCGGGCTGAGAGGCCACAATCATCACCGCATCGCCCTTATGCAAATCGCTCAGCGTGGCTGTGGGCATACGCGGGATCATCTGCGCAAGATCGGCCGCGCCTCCACCGCCGCCGCCGCGACGTCCCGCGTAGCCGCCCGCACCGGCTGCACTCGCAGACCCGGCTGCTGTGGCTGCGCCTCCGCTCTGCCGCGCGGCAAACATCGTCGCCATCTGCGTCGGCATCGTGCGAATGTCGGTGTTCGCGGTCACCCCGACCGTCACCATCTTCTTCGTCGCCAGATCCCTTAGGCTGATCGTGCCCGCCGCCGCATCGACACTCGCGATCTGCCCGGAGAGATCGAGAAACGCGCCACTCACCACCTCAACCGCCTGCACCGACAGTCCATCCGCGGACTTCGTCCCCCGCGCCTGCACCTGGTCGCCTGCATGGATCTGCGCCAGCGTTCCAGGCACCGCGTCCTCATATTTCTGCGAGTCGCGCGCGGCCCGCTTGAATGCCGTCTTGGCCGTCGTCTCCACCGCAATCTTCTTCGCGCCCGACGTGATCGTCACCGTGCCGCTCGCCGGATCGACCGCCGTCACAATCCCGCCCAGCCCGTTCTTCTTCCAGTCCGCCTGCTGCGCCGCCTGCATCTCCGCAATCGCGCTCGACTTAATCAGGACCACCCGCACCCGGTAAAGCCTCCAGGCGCGTCCCCGGCCTTGCCCGTGGCCAGCATCCGGTCGCCTACCGCAATGTCCGATAGCTGACCCGGTGTCGCCGCCTTAAGGTCGGTGCTGCCCACCGCAAGCTGCAAGCACCTTGGCCCCGTCCGCCACCGTGACCGTCACTGTCTCTTTTGTAGAATCGGTCAGCAGCGTCACAACGTTGCCCTCAACCGCCTTGACCGTGCCCAGCTTGGACGCAGTCGCCGCGGGGGCTGCCGCTGGAGCTGCCGGAGTCTGGGCCTGAAGCACAACTCCGCCCAAAGCAGCCACCGTCAGCGGAAGGAGAAGCGCCATTGCCGTTCCCATTCTGACGCCGTTCGCGATCCTGAGCGCTGCCATTTGCATCCTCACCCGCACCTGCCTCCAGAAACGCCGCCGCACACGGGCACATCGGGCCCAGGGCAATAAAATTGCGTTCCAACGGCAGGCAGAGGTCTCTCTAAGGATACGAAGCTGCAACCCAAAAGTTTCGCGAAACTGCAAGTCGGCAGGTGACCGCGGACACGTTTCATAGAGAAACAAACGCGAAACCCAGACGCAACAAACATGGCAAGAGCGCGCAGCAAATTATCCCGGGAGAATCCTTCCCTGCTAGCAGTTTACATGGCCCTTCGACCGCCCGCCGCCTCCCGCCCAACTCACGCGAACCAACTCTTCGGTAAGATGCAGCGAGCGGCCTTTACCAACAGAAGCTGGCCGCCCAAAACGGAAGCCAGAACGGAAGCAGTGGTTTGCACTCCAGGTGAGCTGAAGCAAGATGAAACCTGCCGAAGGCCGTAAGCGCGTCATCATCGAAGAGATCCAACCCCAGGTCGATTGCGGCCGCTACCCCGCCCGCCGCATCCTCGGCGACCGCGTCGACATCTCCGCCGCCATCTTCTCGCGACGGCCACGACCACGTCGCCGCGCGCCTCCTCTACAAGGCCGACGGCGATGCGCGAGTGGCAGTCCGCTGCCGATGACCGCGCTGCCCAACGACCTCTGGCACGGCAGCTTCACCGTCGACCGGCTCGGCCCCTGGAGCTTCACCATCCAGGGCTGGGTCGACCACTTCGACACCTGGTGCGCACGACCTGAAGAAGCGCCTCGCCGCCCAGCCCGACCCCGCCAGCCCCGACCCCGCCAAGCGCGATCTGCCGCCGCAGGACATTCCCGCTCGCCCTCACCATCGGCGCGCTGCTGCTCGACCAGGCCGCCGGCCGCGCAGCCAGGCGGGCGAGAAGCCGACGCCAAGCAGCTGAAAGAGCTCGCCGCTTCGCTGCGCGCGCTCGGCCGACAAGAAACTCGCCGTCTACGACTACCCGCTCACCCCGGAGATCGAAGCACTGGCCGCGCGCTACCCCGACCTCAGCTACGCCACCACCGCCGCCCACGAGCTGCCCCTCTGGGTCGACCGCGAGCGCGCGCGCTTCTCCAGCTGGTACGAGCTCTTTCCCGCGCTCGCAAGCCTCGCCCGACCCCAGCGCGCCACGGCACCTTCGCCGACGTCGAGCTGCTGCTGCCCGAGATCGCCGCCATGGGCTTCGACATCCTCTACCTGCCGCCCATCCACCCCATCGGCCGCGCCTTCCGCAAAGGCCCCAACAACACCACCACCGCCGGCCCGGACGACGAGGGCAGCCCCTGGGCCATCGGCTCAGCGGAAGGCGGCCACAAAGCCATCCATCCCAAGCTCGGCACCTTCGCCGACTTCGACCACCTCGTCGCCGCCACCCACAGCCAACGGCATGGAGCTCGCGCTCGACATCGCCTTCCAGTGCTCGCCCGACCATCCCTGGGTCAAGCAGCATCCCGAGTGGTTCCTCCATCGCCCCGACGGCACCATCCAGTACGCCGAGAACCCGCCAAAGAAATATCAGGACATCTATCCGCTCAACTTCGAGTCCTCCGACTGGCAGGGCCTCTGGGACGAGCTGCGCTCCGTCTTCCAGTTCTGGATCGACCGCGGCGTGCGCGTCTTCCGCGTCGACAACCCCCACACCAAGGCGCTGCCCTTCTGGGAGTGGTGCATCGCCGACCTGCACACAGACACGCCCGACGTGCATCTTCCTCGCCGAGGCCTTCACCCGCCCGCACGTCATGTACTCGCTCGCCAAGGGCGGCTTCTCGCAGTCCTACACCTACTTCACCTGGCGCACCGAGAAGGCCGAGCTGCAGGCCTACTTCGAGGAGATCACCAAGCCGCCCGTCTCCGACTTCTTCACCCCCAACGTCTGGCCCAACACGCCGGACATCCTGCACGCCTCGCTCCAGACCGGCGGCCGCCCCGCCTTCATGCAGCGCCTCATCCTCGCCACCACGCTCGCCGCCAGCTACGGCATCTACGGCCCCGCCTACGAGCTCGGCGAGAACCTCCCCGCCAAGCCCGGCAGCGAAGAGTATCTCAACAGCGAGAAGTACCAGATCCGCCGCTGGAACCGCGCCGCCCCGCACTCCCTCGCGCCGCTCATCACCCGCCTCAACCAGATCCGCCGCACCAACCCCGCGCTGCAGAGCGACCTCTCGCTCCACTTCCACGAGGTCGACAACCCGCAGATCCTCTGCTACTCGAAGTCGACGCTGAGCCCACCGCAACGCGCCGCTGCAGTCGCACGCCGCTCGATCCCCGAGCCCGCCAACATCATCCTCGTCGCCGTCAACCTCGACCCCCACAACGAGCAGGCCGGCTGGATCGACCTCGACCTCAAGAGTCTCGGCATCGCCCACCACGAGACCTTCGACGTCGAAGACCTCCTCACCGGCGTCCACTACCAATGGCACGACCGCACCAACTACGTCGCCCTCCGCCCCGCCGTCATGCCCGCCCACATCTTCCGCGTCACCAAGAGGCCATGATGCGCAGAGCGCTTCTGCTAGCCTTGGCCGCGGGACTCACTCTCTTCGCGCACAACCCCGTGCCCGCCCAGAGCAGTGCGGCACCTGAAGCTTTCGTGCGCAGCACCTACAACCGGTACGACGCGAAATCGGCGGCCAGTCCCGATTTCTTGGGCCGCGACGGCCCATCGGTCTTCACTCCGGCTTTGCTCCGCCTGATCCGCAGCGACGAGAGACACACCCCACGCGGCGATGTGGGCAAACTCGATGGCGACCCCATCTGCGATTGCCAGGACCCCGACGGCCTCGAGGTCGCCAGCGTCCAAATCGACCGGCAGCAGCAAAACACTGCAACCGCCAAAGTCGACCTGCATTTTCCCTCGGAGTCTCGCCTTCGACACATCCGCCTGCGCCTCATCCTGCTCCCGCAAGGCTGGCGAATCGATGACATCTCCACCGATGACACGCCCAGCCTGCGCAAGCTGCTGCAATAGCGGCCACGCCTCGATCCCGCGTCGGGCACACCCTCACTAGGCCGCCCGCTTTTCATGCCGGTAAACTCACAGAGCTAAAAGGAAAATCCCGGTGGCTCAACAATCAGGCGCGGCTGCGTTACATTGAGAACACTAGCATCCTTCATGAACGTAAGTTCAACAATATACCTATGATGAGATTCGCCTCTAAAGTTAGCGACATTTCTCGTCAGCGAATGACTATCAGCATCAAAACTGCCGGTCCGACCTTTGTCATAGCCTTCGGCGATAACCCGATCTCCTTCGAGCACTCTCCATTTTATTTCGAGCAACGGTTCCCATTTACAGTGATTGTCCGAAGGGGATACCGCGAAGCCCATCCTGCACCTCAATTCATCGGCCGGAAGTAGCCACTTCGCATCGATATCGATATTGTAGTACTTGTTCTGGACCGCGAACTCCTGCGTTCGCACGGTACCGGCAGCGAGTGATATAGGCATGTTAATGCCATTTTTGGTGCAGAACTCGCAATGTTGCGCGTGAAGGTGGACGCTCGCGCTCAACCCAAACGAAACGACCAATAACAACCGTGTCGCTTTTGATATCATCTTGGGTCTTGCTCCTATATGACGATTCGGCTCGCTCGATTCCGTTTGCGCGGGCACCTAATGTGCCTGTGATCGAAGCCAAAGATAATCTAGATTCGGAATGAACAGCCACCGCGGCGGCGCCCCTCCTACATGAGCTGCTCGAAGATCGTCACTAACATTCTGTCCACAACTATTCAGGAGTAATTCATATACATGTTGGTCCCCGTAGTTCGGATCATATCGTTGAAGCAAGCGATCCTGTATGGTGCTGTACTGCTCATCGGTCAGTGAATGATATACATATTTCGGGTGATCCCCGGGATAGGTTTCCTGATCGCGTCTCTCTTTACCTTTGAAAGGCATACCCACCGCCACTAAAACTCTATCGGTAAGAGTGAAGTCCTTTCGTGTCGCCCAACCATTTGTGTTATCTGAGTCCAATGCATCGCCCATATGCCCCATCCCCATGACTTTTTTCGTGTAAGCAGAGACCGCTACGTAGTGGCCGGTTGTCGGCGGGTGCATCATCCAACCAGCGTTATCGTCACCACCTCCACCACCCCCGCCGCCTCCACCGAAGAAGCATGCGATCGCGTTTGTCGCGCTATCGATTGCACCAACAACATTGCCGACGGCGCTCGATGCGGTTGCTTTGGTTTTCGCACCACCGCAACTGAACCACAGCCCGTTAGGATCTGTGAGAACCATCGGGGAATTGACTACATAAGAATAGAGATTAAGGCTTTGTGGATTTGCCTGATCCGCGAAGAATAGACCAGACGGATCGGGGCTCGTCCAGCGGCCCATGTTGCTACTCAGATACCGATAGCCGAAGTAGTCGTTGCCTGATTCCGTGTCTCTTTCCTTGCCGGTACTCATCCGAGAGCCGCTCCACGTCCTCCTCAGTACGGATGCCCATCTCTCTTCCTCTCGCTCGCGTGTGACGCAGCAGCGCTTCCCACTGCGGGTCGCGCGCCATGTAACCACGCAGCGCCTCGCGGAAAAGCTCACTCATCGTCCGGTGCTCCCTCGCGGCAAACGCCTGCGCCTTCACCAGCAGCTCAGGCGGCAAAGTAATCGAAACTGTCTTGGCAGTGCGCATATCTGACATTGTAATACATTGACAAACACTATAAGGTGCTTTGAACCAACGACCAACAACCGCCCCTACAACGCCTCCGGCGCCATCCCCACCTCATGCGGCCCCACCCGCGGCGCCAGGAACCCATACACCCCCACCCCGCCAAAGCACACCAGCGGCACCAGGTACCCCAGCGCCATGCTCCCCGTCACATCGGCGATCCTGCCCAGCAACAGCGGAAAGAACGCCCCGCCCACAATCGCCATCACCAGCATCGACCCGCCCAGCTTCGTATTCTCGCCCAGCCCCTTCAGCCCCAGCGCAAAGATCGTCGGGAACATGATCGACAGGAAGAAGCTCGCCGCCACAATCGCCCACGCGCCGCCACCATCCCCGGCCGCGTCACCGCCATCGCCATCAGCACCACATTCGCCGCGCCATAGATCCCCAGCAGCTTGCTCGGCGAAACATACTTCATCAGCGGCGTCGAGACGAACCGCCCCACCAGCATCGCCACCAGCGAATAGATAATGTAGTTCGCCGCCGTCTTCTCGCTCACCGGCGTGTACTGCTTCATGTAGAAGATCAGGTTGCTCCACATGCTGATCTGCGCGCCCACGTTCAGCACATTCGCCGCCACCGCAAACCACAGCTGCGGATAGTGCAGCAGCGCCCGAAAGCTCCCATGCCCTCCGCCGTCGCCCTCATGCTCGCTCGTCGATCGTCGGAAACCGCATCCGCGACAGCGCAAACGCAAACAGCAGCACCGCCGACCCCAGCGCAATGTACGTCGGCACCACCCGCATGATCTCCCCATGCAGATACGCCGCATAGGTCCCCGCGGCCTTCTCGCCGCCACCTGCGCCGGCGTCAGCTCCACCCCGGAGAAGATGAACCGTCGCCCAACCACACGCCCAGAATCGTTCCCGGCGGATTGAACGCCTGCGCAAAGTTCAGCCGCCGCTCGCTCGTCGCCGCCGGCCCAAACTGCGCCATAAACGGGTTCGCCGCCGTCTCCAGCACCGACGCGCCGCATCCCACCGCAAACAACGCCACCAGAAACGGCACATACTGCCCGCTCACCGCCGCCGGCCAGAACAGCACCATCCCCGCGCCGAACAGGCACAGCCCCGCCACCATGCCCGCCTTGTATCCCCAGCGCCGCATCACCAGCGCCGCCGGGAATCGCCATGCAGAAGTAGCCGGTAAAGTTCGCCGTCGACACCAGCTGCGCGGTGAACGGCGACAGCTCAAACGACTTCTTGAACTGCTGCACCAGAATGTCCGTCAGGTTGTTCGACATGCCCCACAGAAAGAACAGCACCGTCACCATCACAAACAGCGCCATCTGGCCCACCGGAAACACCGGCACGTCCTCGCCGCTCTCTTCTCGCGCGCCCCCAGTCGATGTCGAAACCTGCATCCTCACACACTCCTGCCTCGAACCTGCATCCACACCTTCATCTGCAAGCAGAATTTGCCGCCCCCGATCATACCAGCCCGCACACTTAATCCGCGTTCCTCCGCGCAAATCCTCCGCGGTCTTCGACTTGGATCGGTTCCGTCGGTGTCATCGGTGTTAAGCCTCTCTCTCCGCTCCCACCCAAACCCTCCGCGCAGAGTAGACTTACAGCAGCACATTTTTTCGCCGCAAGGGAGTCCGTTCTAGATGCCCAATCCGTTTCGCCGATCTGTCATAGCCGGCGCCGGCCTGCTCGTCACCGCTTCCCTGCTCTGCCTCCTCAGCCTCACCGCAACCAGCGCGATCGCACAGGACACCCCGCCCCCTACCCCATTCCAGCGCCAGATGGACAAAGTCGACATCGCCATCAGCGCCGCCGGCAGCATCACTAGTCCCACATCCGGCATCGAGCAGCGCGACGGCACCAGGCCTCGCCATCAAGGCAAGCAGCACCGTCGGCGAACTCTTCACCCTGCGCTACATCGCCAAACCCTATGTCGGCTTTGAGTTCAACTTCGGCAACGTCCGCACCACGCAGAACTACACCTTCGCCCCGCCCACCGCGAACGTCCTCTCCGGCGGCGCACAGACCGGCAATCGCGAGCTCACCCTCGGCTACGTCGCCCACCTGCGCAGCATCTACACCCTCTCAGCCCTACGTGGGCGCCGGCGGCGGCACTATCCACTTCACGCCCACCCCCAACGGCGGCGAGGGCCTGCCCTTCCAATACCGCGCCGCCTACTACTACAACCTTGGCGTCGAAGAAAAATTCACCGGCGCCGCTGACCACTTCGGCGTGCGCATCGGCTTCCGCCAGCTCATCTACCTCGCCCCCGACTTCCTGCAGAACTACCTCACCATCACCCGCCGCGTCCGCACCTCCGAACCCACCTTCGGCTTCTTCGCTCGGTTTTAAAGCAATCAGCGCCCGCAGCTGCCATGCAAATCAATGCTTGCTAGGGCCGCGTCCCCAACGCATTGTTCTTCACCCCAACCGAAAGCGGAGTCACCACCGGCACAGCCGCGCCAACCAACTCAAAGTCCTCCCCATCTCCTGCAAGCCAGACATTCCCTGACCCATCCACAGCGATTCCCCATGTAGCGCCTACCAGATAAGGAGCAAAGGCGCTCGAAGGGGAGAGAGGTACTCCAGTGTTGGACAGCTCCGCTACACCTGGGGTGTTGGAAAGCCATACATTCCCGGAGCCGTCGATGGCGAGGTCGGTGAAAAAGTGAATGCCCCCTCCAGTGAACCCAGTGGACGGAGAGAGGGCAACCCCTGCGTTGGAAAACTCGGCCGGGCCAAGCGAATCAGTGACCGCCCAAATATTGCCCGCGGCGTCCACGGCGACGTTCAATGGAGTGTAAAGCCCCCCACCCATATAGCCGCCGGCTGGCGAAAGTACCACGCCGGAGCTGGATACCTCAAGCAGGCTGTCTCCAAATTCCCCGGTTGTGATCCAGGCGTTGCCGTGGCCGTCGATGGCAACACCGTCCGACGGTCCCGCATTGGGGTAACCACCGGGAACCGCGGCAACTCCCGAAGGATTCAACTCCACTACCTGGCCACCGTCCGTTACCCAGACATTTCCAGAACCATCAATCGCAAGTGAGACCAAAGAGTCCCCCGAAGGCCCAACCGGGTATCCGGCAGTCGGCGATATTAACGAGCCGGAGTTGGAGAGCTCAATGACACCCCCGTTCGGTGTAGCACCGGACGGTCCTTCATTGAATAGCATCCATACGTTGCCCGACGTGTCGATGGCGATGCCCCTGCTGGTATGCCCGGTCGGTAAGCCCGTAACCTTGTACCCGGTCGATGGCGATATCGGCGCTCCCAAACTGGAAAGCTCCGCCACGGTGGAGCTCACGGCGGAAGGAGAATAGGTCCACACATTGCCTTGGCCGTCGATGGCAATGCCGTATGAGGAAACAATTCCTCCGCCTGTAAAGGTGAGCGTCATTGTAAAGTCACTCGGCTGGACGCTAAGCGCGGGAACGAAATTCCCCGGCGAAGCCTCGCCGTAAAGCGCCGCGACATTCGCCGCCGGATGATGGGCAATGTTGATCGCCGCCGTCGCCGTCTCCGTGGGCCGTGTCCCTGTCGGGGTTCCGTCTGAAGTCGCGGTCGACAGCAGCGAGCTGCAGGACGACCCCGATCCCGTGCAGCCGGAGAGGATGCTCGCGAGCGTATTGATCTCAGATAGCGGCACCGTCCCATTCCCCGCCGGAGTCGTGGCCAGCGCGACTCCGGTCGAAAGCGTCTCCAAGTTCGCCGCGTTGGCAAATGCATTTGCAATCCCCACCTTCGCCAGCACCGTGCCCGAAGTCGATACATGCGTCACGTCTGTCGCAAACCCCGCTATGGCATAAGCGGCAGCAACTGTTGAGACTTCATTGACCCAAATGTATGGGACTGAAGACAAGTTCCCGACCGCCGGGCAATTGCCCAGAACCGCCATTAGCCCCGACGCGGAGTTGATCGCGCCCCCTCCGGAAGCTCCCCCCAGCGCATACAGATACACCTGGGTTCCGGGCGTGCAGCTGTAGTCACCCGTCCAGACGAAACTGCCATCCGAACCCGTCATCACGTAACCGCCGATTGAGTCGCTGAAACCCGTCGAGGCCCCGTTCAGCAACGAAACTGAAGGCTGGCCGTAGCCAGTGGTATTGGCGGCCAGGAGGTAAACATGCGCCCCGGAGACCGGTTGCAGACCGCTATAGACGACGCCGTCGATCCCGGGTCCCGCGGTCGCAATCGCCACTTTGGCCGTAGCCGCGGTGGAGGTAAGCGTGTCTCCGCTGGTCACGGTCAAAGTCACCGTGTAGGCACCTTGCGCTGAGTATATGTGGGTCGGGAATTCACCCGTCGCGGTCCCGCCATCCCCAAAGTTCCACAAGTAGGACAGAGACGGATAACGCAGATCGTCGTAAGTGGATGCGCTTCCGTTGAAACTGACAGCGGTGCCCGCCGTCCCGGTATACGGCCCTCCGGCGTTGGCCACTGGAGGCCCGTAAATTGTGACTGAAGCCATCGCCGTTGCGCTCAAGTTGCTCGTATCCGTAACCGTCAAAATAACGACATAGACCGTTGGGTATACGGCGGAGATCGGTACAAAGACATGGTTTGGTGTCGCACCGGTTCCCGTTGTTCCATCGCCAAAGTTCCACGAATAGGTGAGAGCTTCCCCCTGCGGATCGGAGGAGAGGCTTCCGTTGAGGCTAACCGGAAGCCCGTTGGTCCCGTAGTAGAGCGACTCGTACCCGTTGAATGTCCCTCCCGCAAACGCAACTGGAGGCTGCAGCGTCGCTGTGGCAATCGTCGCCTTGCTGGTCGCCATTCCCGTGAGGCCGCTCGTATTCGTCACCGTCAACGTGACCGTATAGCTGCCGGCCGACGAGTAAATATGGCCCGGGCTCACCCCCGTTCCCATTGACCCGTCCCCGAAGTTCCACGCGTAGGTCAGCGTCTCTCCCTGCGGATCGCTTGAACCGCTTCCGCTAAAGCTCACCGCCGTCCCCGCCGACCCGGTATAAGGCCCACCCGCATTCGGCAGCGGGGGCGCGGCAGCAATCGTCGCCTTACTCGTCGTCCCTCCCATGAGTCCGCTCGTATTCGTCACGGCCAGCATGACTGTATACGTCCCAGGAGCCGTGTACGTGTGGCTCGGGTTGGGCCCTGTCCCCGTCGAACCATCCCCAAAGTTCCACGCATATGTCAACGCCTCGCCCTGCGGATCGCTCGAACCCGCGCCGCTAAAACTCACCGCCGTCCCAACCATGCCGGTGTACGGTCCGCCCGCATTCGGCACCGGGGGCGCGGCAGCAATCGTCGCCTTACTTGTCGAGGTGCCGGTCAGCCCGCTGGTGTCGGTCACCATCAGCGAGATGCTGTATGTCCCTGGCTGCGCGTAGGTGTGGCTGGGGCTGACCCCGGTCCCCGTCGAGCTGTCACCGAAGTTCCACGCGTAGGTCAGCGCCTCCCCTTGCGGGTCAGTTGAACCGCCTCCGGTAAAGATGACTGGCGTCCCGACCGTCCCCGTATAAGGCCCACCCGCGTTGGCCGCTGGCGCCTTGGGCACCGGCTGGTTTGACCCGCTGGAGTTGCTGCTCCCACACCCGGCAAGAAAAAATGGAAAGAACAGAACGCACACTGCCACCGGAAGCGACGACCGCATACAAACTCTCCTGGCGCTGAATTCTCCCAAGGTAGCAGCCGTATTGGGGTTGTCAAGAAAAAATCGGGCCAATCCGGTCCCGATACGCGCGCCGAAGCGCAGCAGAGTCTGCTGGCACACGCCACCCCCGCCAGCATTTACAATCACCTCGGCTGCCTCACGCCAGCGCAAGCCGGAAAGCCGCACCCCATGTCCTTCGACAACTTCAACCTCCCCGTCCTCATCGTCCTCGCCATCCTCGTTCTCTACGTCCTCAACTCCATCAAGATCCTCAAGGAGTACGAGCGCGCCGTCGTCTTCCGCCTCGGCCGCGTCCGCCACGACGCCTCCGGCCCCGGCGTCATCCTCGTCTTCCGGCCCATCGACCAGATCGTCCGCGTCTCCCTCCGCCAGGAGGCGATGGAAGTCCCCTCGCAGGACATCATCACCCGCGACAACGTCACCCTCAAGGTCAACGCCGTCATCACCCTGCGCGTCGTCGATCCCGTCAAGGCCGTCATCGAGGTCTCCAACTACGTCTACCAGACCTCGCAGTTCGCCCAGACCACCCTCCGCTCCGTCCTCGGCGAGGTCGACCTCGACGAGCTGCTCGCCCACCGCGACCGCCTCAACCAGCGCATCCAGACCATCATCGACGGCCACACCGCGCCCTTCGGCCTCAAGGTCGTCTCCGTCGAGGTCAAGCAGGTCGACATGCCCGAGAACATGCTCCGCGCCATGGCCAAGCAGGCCGAGGCCGAGCGCGAGCGCCGCGCCAAGATCATCCACGCCGAGGGCGAGTTCAACGCCGCCGCCAAACTCGTCGACGCCGCCGCCCTCATGGCCACCCAGCCCATGACCCTCCAGCTCCGCTACCTGCAGACCCTCACCGAGATCGGCGTCGAGAAGAACACCACCATCGTCTTCCCCCTGCCCCTCGAACTCATCAACCTCTTCAACAAAACCATCGCCGCTCCCGCCATCGCGCCGCCGCAGCCACAAAGGAGCCAGACCCTGTGAACCGCTACATCGACGACGATGAGGATGACGATGAGTCTGCTGCCCAGCGCCGCTCGCGACCGCCAGCCGAAGCCCCGGACCGCGAGATATCGCTCGGCACGTCCACCATCCTCGGCATCTTCTTCGCCCTCGCGCTGGTCTGCGCCGCGTCGTCTTCGGGCTCGGCTACACCATGGGCCGCAAGTCCGCGCAGAACGCAGCCGCGGCCACCGCCGCCGCAACCACGCCCGACACCTCCGGACTCAACCTCCATCTTCACCCGCCAAGCCCGCCGCCGGCAGTCAGTCCATCGCGCCCCCAGCCCAGCCCGCGACGGACGCTCCCGCCGCCGCGCCGGCCGCCTCCCAACCCACCGCCAGCCCCGCCCGCCCCGCCCCCCACTTCCGCCTCGAACAACACCGCCACACCCGCCGACCGCAGTCATCGTCGGCGACAAACCCGCCACACCCCAACCAGCAACTCCGCACCCTGCAACCTGCAACCTCTTTCATGGTCCAGGTCGCCGCCGTCTCCAGCCAGGACGTCGCCGACATCCTGCTCGCCTCGCTCGAGAAGAAGGGCTACACCGTCGCCGTCCACCACGAGCCGCAGGACAAGCTGCTCCACGTCCAGATCGGCCCCTTCGCCAACCGCAAGGACGCCGAAGCCATGCGCCAGCGCGTCCTCGCCGACGGCTTCAACGCCATCGTCAAGTGACAGTTGCAGGTTGCAGGTTTTCAGTTGTCACTCTTAAGCGACAGCGCGCGGTCGCACCCAACCTGCAACTGACAACCTGCAACTCACAACCTGCAACTCCACCGGCCTCATCTCCTCCGGCAGCGCCTCCGCCATCGCCGCGCGCACCGCGGCCATCAGCTCATCGCGCGTGGAGAAGCTGCGCGGGATAGATCGGCGGGAGCATCTGCACCCGCGCCACTCCCGGCGGGATCGCCGCGCTGCCCTTGCGCATCATCGTCTGCGTGCCGGAGATCGCCATCGGCACAATCGGCGCGCCCGTCTCCATCGCCAGATAGAACGGCCCGCGCTTGAACGCCGCCAGCCGCCCATCCTCTCGACCGCGTCCCCTCCGCAAAGATCAGCATATGCAGCCCCGACCTGCAGCGCCGCCGCAGCCGCGGCCACGCTGGCCTTCGCCGCACTCGCGCCGGTTGCCGCGCTCCACCGGCACAAACCCGCCCATCCGCATCGCCGTCCCCAGCAGCGGAATCCGCATCAGCTCCTTGCTTCAGCAGCACCGAACTCTTCCCCGGCAGCACGGGAAACAGCACCGGCGGGTCCAGGTTCGACACATGGTTCGACAGAAAGATGCAGCTGACCCCCGCCGGCACATTCTCCAGCCCGCTCACCTCCACGCGAATCCCCGCCGCCCGCACCCCGGCCCGCACAATCCACATCGATACGCGATACAGCCGGTCCACATTGCCCACCACCAGCGAGTAGGGAATCCCCACCACCCCCGCCAGCCCACCCAGCGTCACATACACCAACACCATCTTTAAGCGTCGCGAACATTCAAGTCCGAGCATACCCCACGTCGTCTCAAAGATTCAGCATGTGTGCGAAGACCAGCGAACGCAAGAAAGGCCGGGATCGCTCCCGGCCTCTCCGTTTCCATCTCGAACCTCGAACCCTGAACCTCGAACCCT
The DNA here is from genome assembly GCA_963808025.1 of uncultured Acidobacteriaceae bacterium. Taxonomy (GTDB): domain Bacteria; phylum Acidobacteriota; class Terriglobia; order Terriglobales; family Acidobacteriaceae; genus Edaphobacter. The sequence goes on from CAWEEI010000005.1 coordinate 117,129, forward strand.
TCCTACGCGTTTGCGGTCGTCGGTGTCTCCTCCGCAGCCGCTGCCGCCGCCGCACTCGCCGCCGCCGCAGCCGCTGCTTCCTTCTCTTCCTTCTCCGCCTTGCGCGCCACAATCGAGTTCACGCCCAGCTCATCGGCCAGCTTCTCCGTGGTGAACGACTCGATCACAGTCGCCCACGCGGATGTCCTTGAAGCCGGCCAGGTCGATACCGCACTCCACGCCCTGGCGCACCTCGGACACATCGTCCTTGAAGCGCTTCAGCGAGCCGATCTTGCCGCGCCAAACCTCCACGCCCTCGCGCATCACGCGCACCTGCGCGGTCCGCGTGATCAGCCCATCGGTCACGCGGCAACCCGCAATCTGCCCGACCTTGGTGATCTTGAAGACGTTGATCACCTCGGCCCGGCCCGCGTAGTTCTCCTTGAACACCGGCTCCAGCAGCCCGTACATCGCCTTGGTGATCTCGTCCTGCAGCTCGTAGATGATCGAGTGCAGCCGGATCTCCACGTTCTCGCGCTCCGCAACCTCGGCCGACTTGCGGTCAGGCCGCACGTTGAACCCGATGATGACCGCGTTCGACGCCGACGCCAGCAGCACGTCCGACTCCGTGATCGCGCCCACGCCCGAGTGCAGCACGCGCACCCGCACCTTCTCGGTCGACATCCGCTGCAGCGAATCGGCCAGCACCTCCACCGATCCCTGCACGTCGCCCTTCAGGATCAGGTTCAGGTCCTTCATGCCGGCCTGCTTGATCTGCTCCGCCAGCCCTTCCAGCGACACGCGCGAGCTCTTCGCCAGCTGTGCCTCGCGCTCCTTCATCTTGCGGTACTGCGCAATGCCCTTGGCCTTGTCGCGGTCCGCCATCACCAGGAACGTATCGCCCGCATCCGGCATCCCTTCGAGTCCCAGGATCTCGACCGGCGTCGAAGGCCCGGCCTCCGTAATCGGCCGCCCGCGGTCGTTGAACATCGCGCGAATCTTGCCGAACGTGTTGCCGACGATGTAGCTGTCGCCCGTGCGCAGCGTTCCGTTCTGCACCAGCATCGACGCCACCGCGCCGCGTCCGCGGTCCAGCTTGGCTTCGATCACCGTACCCACGGCAGGCCGGTCCGGCAGTCGCCTTCAGGTTGGCAACATCGGCCACCAGGCAGATCATCTCCTCCAGCAGGTCGAGGTTCGTCCGCTTCTTCGCCGACACATCGACGAACACCGTCGTCCCGCCCCATGCCTCAGGCTGCAGCCCGCGGTCCGCAAGCTGCTGCTTCACCTTGTCCGGATTCGCATCCGGCTTGTCGATCTTGTTCACCGCCACGATGATCGGCACGTTCGCCGCCTTCGCATGGTCGATCGCCTCCAGCGTCTGCGGCATCACGCCATCGTCCGCCGCCACCACCACCACCACGATGTCCGTGATCTTCGCGCCGCGCGCACGCATCCGGGTAAACGCCTCGTGGCCCGGCGTATCCAGGAACACAATCTCGCGCCCGAACGCCGGCGAATCCGGCTTCGTGATCTTCACCTTGTACGCGCCGATGTGCTGCGTGATTCCGCCCGCCTCACCCGCCGCCACATCCGTAGAACGGATCGCATCCAGCAGCGAAGTCTTGCCGTGGTCGACGTGGCCCATCACCGTCACCACCGGCGAGCGCGTGATCTCGACCATCCCGGTCGTATCTTCGAGGAAGCCTTCGATCGCCTCGTTCTCCAGCTGCTCTTCGACCGAGATGACCTGCGCGTCCGCGCCAAACTGCCGCGCCACTTCCTTCACCAGCTCGCCATCCAGCGACTGGTTCACCGTCACAAACACGCCCTTCATCAGCAGCGTCGCGATCAGGTCCTTGCCGCGAACATCCAGCTTCTCGGCAAGGTCCTTCACGCTGATGCCCTCCGTCACCGTGATCGTGCTGCGTAATCGGCAGCGGCTCCTGCGAGATCTGCACCCCGCCATAACGCGGCGGCGGCTGGAAGCCCTTCATCGGGCCTTCCTTCACCTTCTCGTAGCGCTGGCCTCCGCGCCGCTGTCCCGGCCGTGCCGCCGGACGCATGCCTGTCGGCGACTCGCCCGGCCCCGGCGCATCCCGGCAGTCCGCCCGGCCGCGCGCCAAATCCCGGCCGCGCTCCTCCCGGAGCAAAGCCCGGACGTCCCGGCGCGCCGCCCGGCCCTCCCGGCGCTCCCGTCGGGAAGCTGCGCGTCGGATGCATCGGCCGCCGCGCACCCGGAGCCATCGTCGACGGACGCGAGCCCGGCGCGCCCGGCGCCGCTGGCCGCGGCCGCTCAAAGATCGGCCGTCCGCGCTGGATGCCGCCCGTGCGCCGTGCGCCCGCAGGCGCGGAATAAATCGGCCGCGGCCCCGTCTGCGGCATCACCACGCGGCGCACCGCGGGAGACGCCACCGCTTCAACCTGCGTCTCGTCCTCTGCCCCTGCGCCAGCCGCTTGCACCGGCCCCGCTGTCGCAGACTCTGCAACCGGCGTAGCCGGCGGAGCCGGCGCCGCCACAACTGCTTCGGCGACCGGAGGCGGCGCGGAGACGGCGGGTGCGGCCTGCTTGGGAGCGGCGGCGACCGGCGGAGCCTGAGGCGCTGCCGCAGCAGGACGAGCTGGCGCCGCTGGAGTCTGTGAAGTCGCAGGAGGCGGCGAAGCCACCACTGGCCGCGCGATCACCGGCCCCGCCGGGGGCTTGCTCGCGATCGCCGGAGGCGGCGCAGGCACAACAATCGGCGCCTGCCGCGCGGCTGAGGCATCACACGCTGCGGCGCTGGAGCCACAGGAGTCGCTACAGCCGGAGCGCTGGCCGGCGCCGCCGGCACTGGCAGCGGCTGCCTTGGCTGCCGCAGCCGGGGCTCGCCACCGGAGGCGGCGCAGCCACGGCAGTCGCGCGCGGCGGCAGTACTGCGCGCCTTCTCAGCCGCCGCCTTCCGCTCCAGGATCGCCTTCATCGCGTCGCCCGGCTTCGAAATGTTGCGATAGATTGAAGGCCGGCTTGGCCTCCACCTGCGGCTTGCTCGCCGCGCCGCCCGTGCGCTTGCCCTTGAAGTAGCCGCGCACCTTCTCCGCCTCATCGGCCTCGATGGAACTGGAGTGCGTCTTGCTCTCGGTCACGCCAACCGCCGTCAGAGCGTCCAGAATGGACCTGCTCTTCACTTCCAGCTCGCGTGCAAGATCGTTGATTCGAACTTTGCTCATCCGTCCCTTTTCGTCTTCCCCTGCGCGCTTAGCTGCTCATATCAGCCTCATCGAAGTAGGAATCCGTACCATCTCTATTATCCCTGAATCCCCGAAATCGCAGCCGTTGAAACCGTCTGCGCACCCGGCAATCCTTTGTGTACGTGGCCAATGCGGCTAGCCACGATCGTTTCCATCCGTCATCGATGCCCTCGTCCGAAACCTCCTGGCTCTCGTTCACCAGGCTGTCCACGGCATCGTTCTCCAATTCAATCGCCTCTTCGCGAGCGTCCGCATCCGAGAACGCATCGCTCTCCGAACCCGCCTCTTCCGCATCCGCAATCTCCTCCGTGGAGACGTCGCTGACCTCCTCGACCTCGCCCACAGCCTTCGCATCCGCCGCCAGAATCTCCTCCGGCGACTTCTCGCCCGAACTCTCCTCAGCCGCGGGTGCCCCATTCACGCAGCATCACCGTCGTCGAGCTGGAGTTCAGCCGCAACAACAACCGGCCGCTCCTCGCCCTCTTCGTACTGGCCGAAGTAATGCCGCACCGCAACCGAGATCTTCTCCAGCGTCTTCTCGCCGATGCCCGGAATCTCCTCCAGCTGCTCCGGCGTCATGTCCGCCAGCTCCTCGACCGTCGTGATGCCCGCCGCGATCAGCTTCTCCAGAATCGCCTTCGCCCAGCTCCGTGATCTGCTCCACCGGCGTCGTCGGTCCGCCGCCCATCGCGTGCATCTGCTGCTCGACCTCCTGGCGCTTCTCTTCCTCGCTCTTGATGTCGATCTTCCACTGCAGCAGCTTCGCCGCCAGCCGGACGTTTTGTCCTTTTTTCCCGATGGCCAGCGACAGCTGCGTATCGTCGACGATCACCTCCAGCTGCTTCTCCGCCAAATCGACAATCGACACCCGGCTCACCTTCGCCGGCTGCAGCGCCTTCTCCGCAAACGTCGTGATCTCCTCCGAATACTCGATGATGTCGATCTTCTCGCCGCGCAGCTCGCGAATGATCGACTGCACGCGCATTCCCTTCATGCCCACGCACGCGCCCACCGGGTCGACATCCTTGTCGCGGCTCATCACCGCAATCTTCGTCCGCTCGCCCGCCTCGCGCGCAATCGCGCGGATGGTCACCGTGCCGTCGTAGATCTCCGGAACCTCGCTCTGGAACAAGTTCTGCACCAGCCCCGGCGCCGCCCGGCTCACAATCACCTGCGGGCCCTTCGCAGCCCGATCCACGCGCAGCAACACCACCCGCACCCGCTCGCCCACCGCAAACTGCTCCAGCCGGCTCTGCTCGCGCTTCGGCATCCGCGCCTCCGCCTTGCCCAGGTCGAAGATCACGTCCATCGGCTCCAGCCGCTTCACCGTCGCGTTCAACACCTCGCCCGCGCGGTGGTTGTACTCCAGAAACACCGTGTCCCGCTCCGCCTCGCGCACCTTCTGGAAGATGACCTGCTTCGCCATCTGCGCCGCAATCCGCCCCAGCGGCGACGTGTCCTTGTAGAACCGCAGCTCGCCGCCCACCTCGACCTCGGGCGCAAGCTCGCGCGCCGCGTCCAGCGTCATCTGGTTGATCTCGTCCTCGACCTGCTCCGGCCCCTCCACCACAGTCTTGAACACATACGCGCGAATCTCGCCGGTCTCGCGGTCCATCTCCGCGCGCATGTTCTCCTGCGTCTTGTAGTACTTCCTCGTCGCCAGCGCGATCGCATCCTCAACCGCGCCCACCACGATCCCAGGCTCAATCCCCTTGTCCCGGCTCAACGTCTCAATCGACTGGTACAAAACACTCGCCATAACTTCCCTCATCCTTCATTGCTGCCGTTGCCGCTTCTTACGTTCTTGCTGTCATCCTGAGCGGAGCGAAGGACCCCGATGCATCCTCGGTCGCCTCAACCGGCCGAACCTTTCTGCCACTAAATCTCTGCTACAAGGTTCGCCTTCTCCACATCCTTCAACCGAATCTCCATCGTCTCCGCAACCGCCGCCTTCTTCGCCTTACCCTTCTGCTTCACCGCGGCCAGATCAATCTGTCAAAACGCCATCCGCAAATCCCATCAACCGCCCCGTCCACATCCGGTTGTTATTCACCGGAGTAAACGTCTTCAGCTTCACCAGGCTTCCGCGAAACCGCACAAACTCCTCCGCCCGCGAAAGCCTCCGTTCCAGCCCCGGCGACGAAACCTCCAGCGTGTACTCCGAGCCCGGCACCACATCCTCAACATCCAGCAGCGTGCCAAAGTCCATGGCAAACGCCGCGCAATCCTCATGCGTCACGCCGGAGAGCAGCTCTACCGGCACTCCCTTCGGCAAGTCCTCTACCTCGCCCGCCGCAACCCGCTCCGCCAGCCGCTTCCGCTCCTCTGCGTCCTTCTCCACAAATACCCGCAGCGTCCTCGACTTCCCGCCGCCGCCAAACTCCACATCCACAACTTCCAGCCCGTGCGACCCCGCAACCCGCTCCGCCATCGCCCGAATTGCCTCCATCTGTAATGCCATATGCCTTCTGGGTCGTCATTCTGAGCGAAGCTCAGAATCTCCGTATCTCGCTCTTGTCTTTGCCCTTACTAACAACTCACAACTAACCACTCACAACTGTCTTTAGAGCAGCAAAAAGTGGGCTCTCGCCCACTCATCTCTTCCGCCATTTCCGCCGGTGCGATCACGGCTTCGAACTAAACGACGGAACAAATACTGGGACCCCAACGAACAGTGCATCGCACGCCGGAGTAAAACTACTCTGCACCCCTAACGATACGCCCCTTCCCCGCGAAATTCAAATCACCGCCCAAAACTGGAAGTCGGTCAGCGTGAAGTGATTGGCCGAAGTTACAGCAAATTTGGAAGGCGCTTCAGACTGGGAGCACCACCTCAGGTATGAATGGTGAAGGCGTATGCATAAGGGTTGGGCGCGCTCGCCGGCAGCGTCAGATGCAGCCCGCCGCCATCCTGATCGAACGCGATCCGCCCCCCACCCACCATCTCCACGCGCTGCACTGGCCGCGGGAGGGCGGCCGATCCCCTCGCCAGAGTCTTGATGCTCAGCATGCCGTCGCTTGGCCACACGAAGGCGAACGCGTAGAGCGCATCGCCCTTCGTGACAAAGCGAATGTCCTCCGATGTGTAGGGCCGCTGCCTCTTCTCGTTGAACGTACCGGCGGCCGCAGCGTCCGGCGGACCTTCGCCGAAGACGCTGAAGGGCCGCGTCCCGTAAATCGCGCTGCCATGCACCTGCATCCACGAGGCAAGCGCCGTCAGGAAGGCGTGCTCGTCCTCATCGAGCGTGCCATCGCCGCGCAGCGGAATGCTGAGCATCAGGTTCCCGTTGCGGCTCACAATGTCGATCAGCGAGTGGATGACGAAGGTCGGCGTCTTGTACGTGTGGGTATCCAACAGCGCGCGCGAATAGTACCAGTCGCCGATGCAGGTATCCGTCTGCCAAGGTTGCGCGAGGATTCCGTTCGCCTTACCTCGCTCGATATCCAGCGTCACCGAGCCAACATGTTCGGGCTTGATCTCCTTCGCGGTGACCACCACATCCAGCTTGCCGTGCTTGCGCGCGCTCGAGTTGTAGTAGTGCGCGACCAGGTCGAGGCCATACTGGCCCAGTGGTAGCTCCGTATCATCGAAGTAAACCAGGTCAGGGTCGTAGGTATCCACCAGGTCCTGGCAGCGCAGGAACCAGTTCTCGGCGAAGCCGGGATCCATGGCTGGCACGCCCTCGTTCCACGGGCGGTCGTTGGCCTCATGCCACTGGTTCGCCGCCGCGATCGTGGTGATGCCATCCGGCATCACGATATTGCGGCCCGTATAGAGCTTCTGCGGATCGAGCCCGTCCCACCACTTGCCTTTCCCGTCTGCTTTAGTCAGCGTATAGGCGTCGTAACGCACGCCCTGCATCGGCCCTTCGGGATCGTAGTCGTACGCGACCTGAAGCCAGTGCCACGCGTGTGCGCCATGGTTGGACACGGCGAAACGCAGTCCGCGCTTGCGCGCTTCGCGGGCCCATACTGCCATGATGTCGCGTTTCGGGCCGACTCGCACCGAGTTCCACTCATGGAAGCGCGAATTGTAGATGTCGAAGTTGTCATGGTGCTGCGCCAGCGCCATAAAGTACTTTGCCCCGGCGGAGACAAACAGATCCATCAGCTGCTCCGGCTGCCAGCGCTCGGCCTTCCAGGTGCCGTTCAGCTCGACCGCCCCGAACTTCGAGGGGTGTCCGTACTTCGCGACGTGGAACGCGTTCTGCCTTGAGCCCTGCAGATAGAGGTTGCGGGTGTACCAGTCGCCTTGCTCCGGCATCGACTCCGGCCCCCAACACGACCAGATGCCGAACTTCGCATCGCGGAACCATTCGGGAGTCTGGTAGCCCGCCTTCAGTGAGTCCCACGCCGGCTGGAACGGCCCGGGAGCAATGTGATGCGGGTTCGTGCCCTGGGACAAGAGCCCCCTGGGAACTGCGGCTGCCGGTGCGGCTGCTGCGATGGACCTGAGAAGGCTTCGACGAGAGAGCTGCGGCATCGGCATGTCGGGAGAATTATAGAGGGGCCGGTCGCTCATTCCGGTTGTCCTGGTTTGCACATTTGCTCTCACTCCCTCATGGCCCTACAATCAACCAACCCCGGCCAAAAAGCGCAATCCCTGCGTCCCCCGCGCCGGAGACGGAAAACATGATCACCACGTCCATCCCAGAAGCCCTCACCTTCGACGATGTCCTCCTCGTCCCCGCATACTCTGAAGTCGTCCCCACCCAGGTCGCCACCCACACCCAGCTCACCAAACGCATCGCCCTCAACACGCCGCTCATGTCCGCCGCCATGGACACCGTCACTGAGTCGCGCCTCGCCATCGCCATGGCCCAGCAGGGCGGCATGGGCGTCGTCCATCGCAACCTCACCATCGCGCAGCAGGCCGGCGAGATCGACAAGGTCAAACGGTCCGAAAGCGGGATGATTGTGGACCCGGTCACCATCTCGCCCGAGCAGCCCATCGCCGACGCCCTCGAACTCATGCGCCGCTTCAAGATCTCCGGCGTCCCCGTCACCCGCAACCGCAAGCTCGTCGGCATCCTCACCAACCGCGACCTGCGCTTCGTCTCACAGACAGACATCCCCATCGACGACGTGATGACCAAGACCAACCTCATCACGGTCCCCGTCGGCACCACCCTCGAACAGGCCGAAGACATCCTCCACCAGCACCGCGTCGAGAAACTCCTCGTCGTCAACGACCAGTACGAACTCAAAGGCCTCATCACCGTCAAGGACATCCAGAAAAAACTCAAATACCCCAACGCCTCCAAAGATTCGCAAGGCCGCCTCCGCGTCGCCGGGGCCATCGGCGCGACCGGAGACTTCCTCGAACGCGCCGCCGAGCTGATCGCCATGCGCGTCGACGCCCTCGCCATCGATTCCGCCCACGGCCACTCCTCGCGCGTGCTCGAAGCGGTGAGCGAGGTGAAGAAGCGCTTCCCCTCGACCGACCTCCTCGCCGGCAACATCGCCACCTACGACGGCGCCATGGCCCTCATCGACGCGGGCGCCGACGCGGTCAAGGTCGGCATCGGCCCCGGCTCCATATGCACCACGCGCATGGTTACCGGCGCGGGCATGCCGCAGATCACCGCCATCGCCGAGGCCGCGCGCGCCGCCTCCAAGCACGGCATCCCCATCATCGCCGACGGCGGCATCAAATACTCCGGCGACCTCACCAAAGCCATCGCCGCAGGCGCCAACATCGTCATGATCGGCTCCCTCTTCGCCGGCGTCGATGAATCGCCCGGCGAGACCATCCTCTACCAGGGCCGCAGCTTCAAGGCCTACCGCGGCATGGGCTCGCTCTCCGCAATGGCGCAGGGCTCCGGCGAGCGCTACTTCCAGGGCACGCAGGACATGACCGACTTCGCCAACACCGACCGCCCTTCGCTCACTGCCCGCGAATCGAACGGCCAGAACCGCCTGGCCAAGTACGTCCCCGAAGGCATTGAAGGTCGCGTCCCCCATCGCGGCCCGCTCGAGGCCATGGTCTACCAGCTCGTCGGCGGACTTCGCTCCGGCATGGGCTACCTCGGCTGCGCCAATATCGAAGAACTGCAGAAGAACGCGCGCTTCATCCGCATCTCCAACGCCGGCCTCCGCGAGAGCCACGTCCACGACGTCATCATCACCCGCGAAGCCCCCAACTACCACGCCGAATGAGCGGATTTCCCATCGCTACAGAGCGAATACCTCAAGTGCCGTCATTCTGGCGTAGCCAGAATCTCTGTATTGGCCTTAGCATTCGCAATCCACCACCGAGGAATCCGCTCTAATGCGCGCAGTCTTCTTCCTCAAGCCCCACGAACGAGCGACCCGCCTTGAGGGTTTCCGCTGGTTCCTCTACGTCTGGCTGCCCGTCATCGTCGCCGTCGCCATCATCTGCGTCGAATCCACCGACACCTTCTCCGCGCAGCACACCAGTGGCTGGCTGCGTCCCATTGTCGAACGCTGGTTCGGCGCATTCAAGGACGCCACATGGGACAGCTTCCACCACTATCTCCGGAAGACAGGCCACTTCATCGGCTATGGAACAATCGGGTTCACCTTCCTCCGTGCATGGCTGCACACCCTCGATCGCCGCGGCCCCCGCGCGTTGTTGCCCTGGCGGCTCGAATCCACCGTCCTTGCTATCTTCTCAACCGCCATCGTCGCCAGTTGCGATGAGTTCCACCAGACCTTCATCCCCAGCCGCACCGGGACACGAATGGACGTGCTGCTCGACACCATAGGCGCCACTGTGCTCTGTCTGCTGGTTTGGTTGATCTGTTGGACCCGGCAGCCCGCGAGCAACGACTGGTGATCCCTCGCGCCTGGTGCCCCATTCATCGCGGCAGCGATGAGTGGGATGCAAATCAGCCCGGAGTCTCTCACCGCTTCTTCAACTGCGAATCCAGCACCATCGCATCGAAACGGTGGCGCAGCGAAAATCCGGACCGCTGGTACAGCTTCACCGCCGGCTCATTCGCCTCGGTCACGGTGAGCGAGATCGCCCCAAACCCGCCGCGCAGCAGCCGTTCCGCGGCCTGGTAGAGAAGCACGCGTCCCAGCCCCGTGCCGCGATACTTCTTCGCCACGCAAAGCTGCGTGATGTGGGCTACGCCTGCAGCCACGCGCGAGCACAGAATCAAACCCACCATCGCGCCGCCCTGCCGCTCCCGCAGCAGCAGGGAGAAGTTCGGCTCAAAGATGCCGCATCCCGGAAACCGCACAATATTGTGCAGAAAGCGCAGCGACCCATGCAGCGAACGGTACTGGTCGTTGATCTGCGCGTCCGGATGGCCCCCATAGCTCGTGTAGATCAGCTCGCCCGCCGCCTGGTAGTCCTGCGGCGTCCACTGCGCCAACGCCAGCCCGTCGGGAACTCGCACCCGCTCCGCCGCGTCCAGACTCCCGCGAATGTCGCACTCCAGAAACAACCGCGGGCAGACCGTATACTCCGGCCCTTGGAAGAGGTCCGCGAACTCCCCCGCATTGAACATCAGCAGCTGCGACTCCACGCGCTCGACTCCCGGCGTATGCCGCAGCAACTCCAGCGCATGGGTCAGCAGCACGCGCACCGTGTCGGCATTGCTCATCGTCCGGTGGCCCGTGGCGAAGGCGTCGCCGATCACCGCCTTGTTGCCTTCGTAGACGCAAAACGTGTAGCCGCAGATCCGTCCCTGGTCGAGCGCCGCGAATCCATGCAGAATATGCGAATCCAGATACTGCAGCAGCAGCTCGGTCGAGCTTGTGTAGTCCCAGTGCAGCCGCTCCCGCCACAGCTCCGCCTCGCGCTCCAGCAGCGGCCGCAGTTGGCGCGCGGAGAAGTGCCGCAGATCGAGCACCTCGACTTGGGAAGCAACCGGCACGCTGGACATAAACACCACCCTCGACGTATCCGATCTAAAATACCCGCCGGAGTCCATACACGTCGAGCCTTATCGCACACCGCAAACGGAAACACCTCAAAAGCCGTCTACTCAAACACCTCAAAAGCCGTCATTCTGGCGCAGCCAGAATCTCCGTATTGGCTCTTTGCATTCCCCGTCACCTCACTGCTTCGCGTACACCCGATACACCTCCAGCCCTTGCGAAGGATACAGAAACAGCGGCTCATACACCCGTCCCGCAAGCCAATGCTGCAACCGCGCGCTCTCGCTCGACGGGATGACCAGCAGATGCTCGCCCGCCGGGACGTCCGCGCCATCCCTATAATCGACCGGCTGCTGGTTGCGATAGAAGCCCAACCCGTACACCATGTCTCGCCGCACGTCCTCGACCGCAACCTGGCGCACATCCGGCGCCTGCTGCTGCATCTCGTGCGCCAGCGGCCGCGCCGAGTAGTTCAGGTCGAGGTCCTTTCCATGAAAGGCCAGCAGAAAGACCAGCGCCGCGCATACCGGCCCCAGCGTCGCGTTGCGCACATGCGCAATGCCCCCGATGCGGATGGTCAACACCACTGCGAAGAACACCAGCAACGCAGCAGCCCCCGCGCTCAGCAGCCAGCTCACCGGCGGCACCAGCGTGTTGTACAGCATGTGCTGCGGCGCCAGCATCAGCACAAAGATCACCAGCGCGCACATCCCTGCGTGCGACCACAGCAACCACTTGGGCAGTCCCACCTTCCTCACCCGGTTCAGGTAGTCGCCCGTGAGTACCGTCAGCGGCGGAATCGACGGCAGAATATATCCGGGCAGCTTCGACTGTGAGAAGGAGAAGAAGACCATGGGAAACAGCGCCCACAACACCAGAAACTCCGGGAAGGCGTCGCCCGCGCGGAAATGCCCCAGATAGCGCTTCGGATTGACCCGCACCTTCCACTCCACGATCGATGCCTGCAGCGCCTCCACCAGCGCGCGGATGGCAATCACCGTCCACGGCATCAGCCCCACCAGCAGCACCGGAAGGTAGTACCAGAACGGTTGCTTGTGTTCGTAAAGATTGGTCGCGAACCGCTCCAGGTTGTGCTGCACAAAGAAAAAATTCACAAACGTCGGGTTCTCGCGCTGCACCGCGATGTACCACGGCAGCACCATCCCCAAGTACAACAGCACGCCGGGCCACCAGATCGTTCGGCGCAGCGCGGACCACTCCCGGCGCAGCCCAAGAAACAGCAGAATGATCCCCAGCGCAAGAAACGGCGCCACCGGTCCCTTGGCCAGCGTCGCCGCCGCACCAAAGAAGTACAGGTCGAACAGCCAGAACTTCTTGCCCGTCTCGTACCACGCATACCAGCCCAGCATCCCAATGCAGAACGGCGCCGCCAACTGCATGTCGGTCGACGCGCCGCGAGCAAATCCGACGATCGCAACGCACGACGCGGTAATCAGCGCCGCGTCCAGCTGTCCACCCGGCCGGAACCGCCGCATGTGCACGAAGATCATAAAAATCAGAAAGAATGCGCCGGTGGCCGAGGGCAAACGCGCCGACCAGTCGGAGACGCCGAACTCACGAAAGAAGCTCATCGCGCGCCAGTAGTACAGCGCAGGCTTCTCCAGCCACGGTCGCCCATAGAGGATCGGCGTCACCGTCCCGCCGTACAGACAATGCACCGAGGCCTCAAGGTCCTTCACGCGAACGCTGCGCGGCACGATCTCCGCATTGGCCGCCTGGCAGACCCCATCGTGAGCATTCAGCATCTCGCGCGCGATCTGCGCATAGCGCGGCTCATCCGCCCCCACCAGGCCCACCTGGTCGCCGCCAAGAATGGGGACCAATCCAAAGAACAGCAGGAAGCTGGTCACCCCGAACAGAATGACAAACTCCCCTGGCTTCTCGCCGCACAGACGCAGCAGCCACTCGCGCACCCACGCAACCGCCGCGTGGAATCTGCCCGGTCTGGCAGCCGCGGGTTGAGTCGATTCAGTCGCCAAAATATCCATCGTGTATCGACCCATCAGCCGTTTAGGATGCAGGTTCCGCAGCTTGCGACTTCGTTGCACCCGTCTCTACGGCAGCGGCCTCTAAAGCAGCGTTCTCGCCCGCAGCACTCGCCTCGTGCCGCTTGTCCCGCTTGCGCAGACGCCCCAGCAGCTCATCCATCCGCCCCGTCATCCGTTCCGAGCGGTCGATCGCAAACGTCAGCTCCGGCACATGCCGCACGCCCATCCGTTCCCGCAGTTGCGACCGGATAAACGCCCGCGCCGTCATCAGCCCCGCCAGCGTCGACTCCTCCTCCGCTTCGCTGCCATGCACCGCCACAAACACCCGCGCGCTCTTGCCGCCCGGCGCCAGCACCACGTCCGTCACATAGCTCGGCGCAATCCGCGGGTCCGACAGCTCCCCCTCCAGCATCGCCCCAATCTCCTCGGAGAAGGTGCTGGCGACGCGATTGCGATGGTAAGTCCTGGCTCGTTGTTCAGGCATGGCGCACTCAACCGTCAACTCATCAAACAGTCAAGGATAACAAAAAACTCGGCGTACGCTGGGCCGCACGCCGACAGCAGTGGTGGAATCAAGGTCGTCAGAAAAGTTACTCTAAAGGTCTACGGCTCGACGCCCGGTAGTTTGCCGATCACGGTCAACGGATCACGGAGCCGCGCAGGGATCCTATGAGAATCTCAGTTGAACTTGTTCCACGCAGTGAAGCGGAAGTCTATGCGGATGCGACTTTGGTCCGTACTGCGATGCCGGAAGCCAATGCGTTCAATATTCCGGATCTCATGCGCTTCCCGCTCCGAAGTTGGCACGCCTGTGCGATCGCCAGCAAAATCCTCCCTGCTTCCATTCCGCACATTAGGGCCATCGACATCCCGCCAGTGGGCGATCTGCCAATGGCAGAGGGCATCATCGCCTCCGGCCTCTCAGAGGTGCTGGTCGTCAGAGGGGATCCGCCGCATGATCTAAGCCACCAGACCTACCCCAACACAAGCGATGACATCATACGTCGCTTTAAACGCCACCATCCAAAGCTGAAAGTATTTGCAGCCTTCGATCCCTATCGCCAAAGTTTCCGGGACGAACTCGATGCCGTTGCAAGAAAAGTGGATGCAGGAGCGGATGGGTTCTTTACCCAGCCCATCTTCGATCTTCGACTTCTGGAGGTCTGCGCGGAAATGCTAAGAGGACACAACGTATTTTGGGGCATCGCCCCGGTGATCGGGGCGCGTGCGCGAGCTTACTGGGAGACGACGAACAAGATCATATTCCCCTCCGGTTTCGAACCAACCCTTGAGTGGAACCGCGCCTTTGCCATCTCTGCGATCAGAGCGATTAGAGATCTCGATGCCAATGTGTACTTGATGCCGATCAGAATCGATCTATCGAAGTACCTGAACGGGCTGATATAACCGGCTCTCGGCTAGACCCGCGCTCCCAGAAATGTCGCGTTTTCGACAAGTTCAGTCGCTCACTCCAATTGACCCACCACCCCGACATCCGACTCACAACTCACAACTGAAAAACTACCCCTCCGCCACCATCTCCACCCAGCTATCCAAAATCTCCGCCCCCAACTGGTTCGCAATCCGGTGCAGCGCGTCGTCGACCTCGCGCATCTGCCCATCCAGATACGCCTGCGACCCCGAGATCGCCACCACCCCCAGCGTCGCCCGGTTCCACAGCGCCGCGTCGTCCATCTCCGCCACCGACACGTTGAACCCATGCCGCAGCGTGTCCTTCATCGACCGCACCACCTGCCGCCGGTCCTTCAGCGACTGCGCATGAGCAATCGACACCTCTACCGTCATCTTCGCAATCGGCATCGTCTGCCTTCCGCTACCCGCTTCCTTGTCCAGTATCGCGCCTGCACCGGTCACTTCGCAGGGGTCGCCGGCTCTGGCGTGATCGGCTCCGGCGCGGACGGCACCAGCATCGTCCGCACCCTCTGGTCCGCCGTGAACAGAACAAGCTGGCCAGCCCGCGCGAACTCCGTGTCCTGGAACGCGGCGAACCGCACAGCGGATTGCCCATGTAGAAGTCCGCCAGCTGCTGGCCATCGCTGGCGTACACCACCGCCTCGCCGCTGCGGTTCGCCGCGCATACCCGCCCCGTGTGTGCATCGGCCGCGACGAGGTATCCGAAAAACTCGCGTAGCTTCGTGCCCGTCGTCAGGGAAGAGACGATCGTGCGGTTGTCCACTCCGGTCACATAAAGCAACTCCCCCACCACCTGCACGCCCACCAGCCCTTCGTAGTCCAGGGGGACATCCAGCGCCAGCTCGTGGAGTTCATCCCCTGTGGGGTCATCCACCACTTGAATCAAGCCCGCGGTGTCGCGCTTCGTAATCGCTTGGGCCTGCGCCGCCAACACCGGGTCTGCGTCCAGGCATTCCTTGGCATAATCCGATTTCAGCTTGAACGCCATAATCATCTGTCAACCATTCGCTGCGCCGGATGCCAACGCCGGTACCCCATCGTCGATGGAATTCCAGTCCTTCTGCCCGACCGCACCTCCTGAATCGGGACGGTCGTCGTCCGCCGGAAAATTCCCACCCTGGTAGCCCAAAGCCGCGTAAGCCGAAGTAACTGCAACCTTGCTCTAAACTTCTGCGCACAACATACCGATATCTAAGCTGCGTACCGTTGCATCCCACGAAAGTGACATGGGACATCGCTAACGAATCGTGGAGCCTATAGCAACTCGCAGGGCCAGCAGGCGTCTAACTAACCAGCTGTCTCGCAGAGTTTGTTCCAGAAGCCCGGTTCGTTCGATTGCCAGCTGTACGCGTATCGAAGGAGGACGGCCATGGAATACGATTCGAACGGCAACACGGCGATAGAGAAATTCACCGCGACCGATCTCACCTCCCTGCGCGAGGAGCTTATGCAGTCTGGGCTCGACTCCTGGCAGGCAGGCGAACTTATCAGCGCCTTCCTCAGCGGCCGCGGCTACGGCGTCTCCAACCACGCCGCGCGCGGCGCCGCCTCCCGCATTGAGTCTGTTGGCTGTTCCCTGCAGTGCATGCAGGAAGAGCTGGAAAAACTCGCCCTCGTAATGTAATTAAGCCATGTGATCCAAGCCAGGTAATTCAGGCATGGAGTGCCTGCGCGCCCGCGCCGGTGCATAATCACTTAATGCCCTCACTCTGGTCTCCACCCAACTGGCCGCAGCGCCTGGCTGAGCTTCAGGCGCCCACCGGCGAGCTGAAAGAAGCTCCCCTGCGCCGCGACGTGCGTTCGCTCGGCATGCTGCTCGGCGAGGTCCTCCGCGAGCAGGCCGGCCCGCCCATCTACGAGTCCGTCGAAGAGCTGCGCCGCACCGCGATCGCCCGGCGCGAGGCCGATGCCAAGTCCGTTGCGGAGCCGGGTGCCACAACCACCCCCTCCTTGGACCACCTCCATCACGCCCTCCAACTCGTCGAGGCGCTTAGCCCCACCTCTGCGTACCAGCTCTCGCGCGCCTTCGGCTTCTACTTCGAACTCATCAACCTCGCCGAGACCAACCACCGCAAGCGCCGCCGCCTCTCCAGCCAGCTGGAACCCAACCCGCAGTTCCCGCCCAAGGACCCTCCCGTCCAGCGCGGATCGTTGCGTGGAGCGCTGCGGCAACTTCGCCTCGCCGGCGTCTCCGCCGAAGAGGCCCGCGAGCTGCTGACCCAAATCACCATCACGCCGGTCTTCACCGCCCACCCCACTGAGGTCGCGCGCCGCAGCGTCATGTTCAAGCGCCGCCGCATCTCCGATCTGCTTGAACAGCTCGACCGCATCCCCGTGCCCAACGCGCAGCTCGAAGCCCTGGAGCAGGACATTGTCGCCGAGATCACCGCCCTGTGGCAGACCGACGACGTGCGCAACGCGCGCCCCACCGTGCGCGACGAGATCCGCATGGCGCTCGACTACTACGAGGCCTCGCTCTTCGATACCCTCCCCGTCCTCTACTCCGAGGTCGCAGCCGCCCTCGCCGCCGAGTACAACGTCGATGCCCCCATCGCCGACCTGCCCCAACTCGTCAACTTCGGCTCATGGATCGGCGGCGACCGCGACGGCAATCCCTTCGTCACCCCCGCGGCCACGCGCGAGGCGCTCACCCTCGCCCGCGTCCTGCTGATGAACCACTACCGCCGCCGCCTGCAGAACATCTTCGACCAGCTCGCCAGCTCCACCCAACAAGTCTCCGTCTCGCCCGAGCTCTCCGCGCTGGTCGAGAGCTACCTCAGCCAGCTGCGTGCGGCCGGCCAGACGGCGCTGGAGAATCGCTTCCCTTTCGAGTCGGTCCGCCTGCTCGTCGCCTGCATCATGATGCGCCTCGGCGGCGCGCCGCAGATCTCCGTGCCGCTGCCCGCCGACCTGGCACTCGCGCCCTACACCCGCGCCGCCGACCTGCTCAGCGACCTCAACATCCTGCGCGAATCGCTGATGCGCAATCGCGGCCAGCGCCTCGCGCGCATGCTGATCGACCCGCTGCTGCTCGAAGTCCGCACCTACGGCCTGCATCTGCAGACCCTCGACATCCGCCAGCATGCCCGCGTCCACTCCGCCGCCATCGCGGAGCTGAGCAACGCATCGGGCGGATCGCTGGAGAAGCTGCCGCCTGCACTCACCCCGCAGACCACCGAGGTGCTCGACACCTTCCGCGCCATCGCCGAGCTCAAGCGCGCCTTCCCCCCCGAGTCGCTGCCGCGCTACATCATCAGCGGCGCCACCTCCGCCGAGGACGTCCTCAACGTCATCCGCCTCGCCCGCCTCGGCGGCGTCCGCGTCGAAGGCGCCAGCGATCCAGCAGACTCCGACCCCGGCCTGCAAGTCGTCCCGCTCTTCGAGTCCATCGAAGACCTGCAGAACGGCGCCGCCATCATGCGCACCCTCTGGTCCTCCGCCGCCTACCAGCCGCTGCTCGAATCCTGGGGCCGGCGCCAGGAGGTCATGCTCGGCTACTCCGACTCCAACAAGGACGGCGGCATGATCGCCAGCACCTGGGAGATATGGAAGGCCCACCGCGCGCTGCACACCGTCGCCCGCGAGTGCGACGTCACGCCTGCGCCTCTTCCACGGCCGCGGCGGGACTGTAGGCCGCGGCGGCGGCCCCACGCACCGCGCCATCTTCGCGCAGCCGGTGGACAGCTTCACCGGCGAGCTGCGCATCACCGAGCAGGGCGAAGTGCTCAACTGGAAGTACTCCGACGTCGTCCTCGCCGAGCGCAACCTCGAACTCATGATCGCCGCCTCGCTCGATGCCATCGCCCGCCCCGACGCCAATCCTCCAGCGCGAGCGAACAGCGGAACGGTACAACGTACATCCCCCACCTCACCGGCGAGATCCTCCCCGACTGGGAGGCCGCCCTCGACCAGCTCTCCGCCACCTCCTACGCCTTCTACCGCAAACACATCGTCGATAACCCCGAGACCTTCACCTACTTCGAGCAGGCCACGCCTGTCGCCGAGCTCGAACACGCCCGCATCGGCTCCCGCCCCGCCAAGCGCACCGACGCCAGCTCCGCGAAGAAGCGCAGCATGGAAGACCTCCGCGCCATCCCCTGGGTCTTCGGCTGGATGCAGTCGCGCCAGCTCGTCCCCGCCTACTTCGGCGTCGGCCACGCGCTCAGCGCCTTTGTCGAGGCGCATCCGGACAACCTCGCCCAGCTCCAAACCATGGCCCGCAACTTCCCCCTCTTCATCGACATCATCCGCAACGTCGAGATGGCGCTGGCCAAGGCCGACTTCTCGATCGCGCGCCTGTATGCCTCGCTGGTCGAAGACGAGGCCCTGCGCGACCGCGTCTTCTCCACCCTGCACGCCGAGTTCGAACTCACCCGGCGCATGGTCCTCGCCGTCCTCCGGCAGGCCGCCCTGCTCCAAACCAACCGCGTCCTCGAGCACTCCATCCGCCTGCGCAACCCCTACGTCGACCCCATGTCGCTCATCCAGGTCGAACTCCTCCGCCGCAAACGCGCCGCCACCGCCGCCGGCCAGCCCGCCTCCGCCGAACTCGACCGCGCCATCACCGCCACCATCAACGGCATCTCCGCCGGGCTCAGAAACACAGGCTGAGGATCACTGGGCCGCCAGACGGCAAGACTGACATAAGCGATGCTTATATTGGTTATCTCGCGCGACTGATTTCGTGTCCCTTTGGACACTTGACGCCCGTTGATAACAAGCTGCTGTTCGTATGGCGATAGCAAAAGTAGACGTTGCATCGCCCGCACCAATAGGCCTCACTCAGCGAAATCTGGTGTCCTCCCGGAACGCATTGCACTTTCTCACTCATTTCTCTGAGTGAAGATTGCTGAAGCAACTAGAATTTAATAACTAGATACAACGGGGTGGGGAGACCAAGACTCGGGGAGTCGGTGAAGGGGCCTGGGTCGGTACGGCAGCCATAGCAGCACAACTCGGCGCAGAGACCTCAGCAAGGCCCGATCCGCAACTTCCTCGCTTCTTGATCGTCGTCCTCATACCAACGTCTGATCGCCAAAATCAACCAATCCCACGCCTCCCTATAATGTCCTTCAGGCGCCTCGCGTCTCCGGAAGGCAATCCCTATGGCGCAACGCCCCAAGAAAGACAAGAAACGCCTTGGCAAAAAACATCGCCTGGCCTCCACCCGCCCCAAGAAGGGCCGTGCACCCCGCGTGACGCCGAACACCGGAGCAGTCGACCCCCGTAAGCGCAAAGCCCTCTCCACCAAACGCGCCGCCGCCGACAAAAAGAAGCGCACCCCAACCCGCTCGCCGGAGAGAGAGAATCGCAAAGCTCTCTCCCCAAAACCATCAGGACCCTCCGCGCCCACCCCACGCAAAAAACAGCCCCAACCCGCCGACCACATCCTCGGCCGCCAGACCCCGCACTCCAGCAACGTCGGCCGCGCCGATTCCGACACAGACACCGATTCCAAAGCCTGGCGCACCGCCGAACTCCTGGCCGCCCAGCTCTCGCTAGCCACCGGCCACCAACGAACAACGAACAACGCAGAACGGACAACACAGACCCTCCCCCTCATCGCCATCTGCGGCCGCCCCAACGTCGGCAAGTCCACCCTCTTCAACCGCCTCACCGGCTCCCGCCGCTCCATCGTCGGCGACGAGCCCGGCATCACGCGCGACCGCATCTACGGCCAGATCGAATGGATGGGCGCCGACGCCCGCATCGTCGATACCGGCGGCATCGTCCCCGACGACGAAGCCCTCATCCCCGCCGAGATCTTTCGCCAGGCGCAGGTCGCCCTCGACGAAGCCAACGCGATCGTCATGGTTGTCGATGGGCGCACCGAGCTGGCCAGCCCCGACCTCGAACTCGCCCGCCTCCTCCTGCGCGGCGGCAAGCCCGTCTTCCTCGCCGTCAACAAGATCGACACCGCCGCCCTCGCCCCCGCCGCGGAGAACTTCCGCCGCCTCGGCTTCGCCAACGTCATCCCAATCTCCGCCGAACACGGCTCCGGCATCGGCGACCTCCTCGACGCCGTCTTCGAAACTCTCCCCGAACCCGCCGAACTCATTCAAGCCCCCGAAGCAATGCTCACTGCCGAAGATGAGATGGAAGAGGACGAAGACGGCCCCGACTTCTCCGAGCCTCCCGGGGCGGAGCCTTCAGCCGACAAAGAAGCACGGACAACGGCCAACGAAGCCCGCCCTCGCCGCCTCCGCTCACATGGCTCCTTCGACCAGACCGAGACCAAGATCGCCATCATCGGCCGCCCCAACGTCGGCAAATCCACCCTGCTCAACGCCCTCACTGGCTCCGCCCGCGCCATCGTCAGCCCTATCGCCGGGACAACTCGCGACGCAGTCGACGAAGTCATCACCCGCGCCGGCCACAACTTCCGCTTCGTCGACACCGCCGGCATCCGCCGCAAGGGCAAGACCCACCTGATGGCCGAGAAGCTGTCTGTGATTATGGCCCGCAAGCACCTGGAGGCCGCCGACGTCTCGCTGCTGGTGCTCGATGCTACCGAAGGCGTCACCGCGCTCGACGCCAACATCGGCGGCTACGCCCACGAGTCCGGCCGCAGCGTGATTATCGTGGTAAACAAATGGGACCTCATCGCCAACCCCAGCACCAACTCGCCCCTCACCAACTCGAACCCCAACACCAACCGCGCGCCTTCCGCTCACAACTCACAACTCACAACTCACAACTCCCCAAACCCCGACCCCAAGATCTACGAGCAGCAAGTCCGCGACCACCTCAAGTTCCTCGACTACGCCCCCGTCGTCTTCCTCTCCGCCGCCTCAGGGAAGGGAATCGAAGGCCTCTTCAAAAAGATCGAGCTGCTCGCGCGCGAGCGCCGCAAGCGCGTCACCACCGGCCAGATGAACCGCTTCCTCGCCAAAGTCGACTTCCAGCAGGCGTCTGTCCCCATGAACCGCCGCGTCCGCATCTACTACATGACCCAGGCGGCCGTCGCCCCGCCCACCTTCGTCCTGTTCACCGACAAGGACGTCAAACTGCACTTCGCCTTCGAGCGCTTTCTCGCCAACCAGATCCGCGCCGCATTCGGCTTCATCGGCACCCCCATCTGGTTCAAACTCCGCCCCCGCAACAAGAAGCAGTCCGAAGAGTAAAGGACGGCGAGCCCGCCCGAACTCCGGATGGGCGAGCGTTCAAGTGCGCCATCAAGCAACCGCGCGGACCGTACCAACCGCTCCATCCTGGGCGAAGCCGAATGTCCTAAATCCACCCAAACGGCCTCCTACGCCACCGCCTCAGCTCTCACCTACTTCCGCCCCCACCCCAATTCATCCCCCAAACGGTGTAGTTTTCGCTGAAAAAATTCGCCCGCCGCACCACCCATAGTGCCATTTTGGGACAGGGTGCAACTGCACCAGAAAAGTGGCACCACCTGGTTAACCCCAGCAAAATCAGTGCCCATTTTCCGACTTGGTTACCTTGGTAACCAGCCTTGTATGATATGGCGTTATGTAACTCATTTCTATGGACTTACAACACCCTACACCCTAAGGTTGTTCCATCTGGCGTGTCCAGAGAAATGTCACGTACGCCCACTCGGAGTAACCAACAAGGGAATCACACATGAAAATCATCGTCCGTACTTTCGTCATCGCCTTCGCCCTCACCGGAGCAGTTGCCACCGTTCACGCCAACGGCTCCACCAAAGCGACCACCGTCAACGCAGGGAAGACCAGCGCCTGGCCCGTTCCCACCTGCCCCCCGAACGACCCCGACGGCTGCGGAATCGGCGACGACTAATCTAAGGTGACTAATTAGTTGAAGTAAAGAAATACTGTTGACGCGCCCCCCTGGATCAGGTATCCTTAAATCCTGTACCAGGGGGCGTGTGCGTGTCGATCACCAATTTACCGTCTGTGATCGGCCATCTCTTCTATACCCATCGGCTTATGGTGCTGGGATATCTGGAGATCATTCTCTGCGTCGCGGCGTTGTGCGCCATCGTGGCCCAGAAAGCAATGGGCGGACTATTGGGCGCTTGGTACCTGGCTGGCTGGTCCGCGGTGGCTCCGGCGCCGTGTTTGCCGTTATCTACTCCATCGCGCGCAAGTCCCAGCCATCCAATCAGCCGGATGGCCGTTTACAACATCTATATGGGCGCCTACTGGATCAGCTTCGCGATCGAGTCCATCGTCGCCCTGGTCGTCGTCTACAGCGTCTTCCGCCTCGCCATGGCGCCGCTCAAGGGTCTTCAGACTCTGGGAACTCTCGTCTTCAAGTGGGCCGCCGGCATCTCGGTCGCCGTCGCCCTCGGTTCCGCCTTCAGCCCGGACATCAAGTCCGGCTGCGGAGTACATCATGGCGGCCATCATCGCAGTTGCAGCGCACCGAGGGCATCCTTACCCTCTGCCTCCTGCTCTTCGTCTGCTTCGCCATCCGCCCCATGGGCCTCAGCTATAGCAGCCGCATCTTCGGCGTCAGCCTGGGCCTCGGCATCCTGTCCACCAGCGACCTCGTCCAGTCCGCCTGGATCCTCTTCAACCCACGATGCATTCCACCTTACAACCTCATCAATGGGGTCGTCATCTGCACCGTGCTGGCCACCTGGACCGCCTACTTCGCAATTCCCGAGCCCCGGCGCCGCCTCATCGTTCTGCCCACCACCTCGCCCTTCCTGCGCTGGAACCAGATCTCGCAGGCGCTTGGCGACGATCCCGGCTTCGTCGCGGTCGGCGGTGTGCCGCCCGACCTCTTCGCGCCGGCAGAGCTCGAGGTCATGCGCCGCGCCTCGATCAAGATGGTCCCCGCGCTGCCCATGCCGTCGGAAGCCTCGGCGACAGATATGCGGGATGTGCGCATCAGCGCCTCAATCGCCGTCTAGGCAGCGAGAACAAGTTCCGCAATCGCAACGCAAATCAGGCCCTCCCATCGGGAGGGCCTGTTGCATTTTGCTATCGCAGACTCGTCGAGATATTCCCGCCCTACTCCCGTTCCGACCGCTTCCAGTTGATCAGGTCGCCCAGCGTGGTGCTGCTGCTTGAGGAGGAGGACGAACCCTTGTGCTCCTTGTGGTCTTTCGTCGCCGCCTCGCTCGCGCTCCTTGTAGCTCTCCACCTCCGCGCGGCTCGCCTCTTCGCCGACCGCCTTGATGCTCAGCCCGACCTTCTTCTCTTCCTGGTTCATCTTCACGATCTTGAACTCGTGCTCCGAGTCCACATCCAGCTTCACGGCCGTCCCGTTCGCATCCACCGCCTCGGAGACGTGGCACAGACCCTCCACTCCCTCGGCGATCTCGACAAACGCGCCAAACTGCGCGGTCCGCAGGATCTTGCCCTTGATCACGTCGCCCACGCGGTGCTGCGCGAAGAACGTGTCCCACACATCCGGCTGCAGCTGCTTCACGCCGAGGGAGAGCCTGCGGTTCTCCGGCTCCACGCCCAGCACGATCGCGCGGACCTTCTCGCCCTTCTTCAGCACCTCGGAAGGGTGCTTGATGCGCTTGGTCCAACTCAGGTTCGAGACATGCACCAGCCCATCGATCCCGTCCTCGATCTCGATGAACGCGCCGAAGTCGGTCAGGTTGCGCACCCGGCCCTCGATGATCGCGCCGATCGGATACTTGTCCTCCAGCTGCTCCCACGGATTGTCCTGCAGCTGCTTCATGCCCAGCGAAATCCGCCGGTCGTTGGGGTTCACGCTCAGGATGATCGTGTCCACCTCGTCGCCCGGCTTCACCAGCTTCGACGGATGCTTCATCCGCTTCGACCACGTCATCTCGGAGACGTGGACCAGCCCTTCGATCCCCTGCTCCAGCTCCACAAACGCGCCGTAGTCGGTCACGCACAGCACCCGCCCGCGCACCTGCGCGCCAATCGGATACCGCTCCGTCGCATCCAGCCAGGGATCGGGCGTCAGCTGCTTGAAGCCCAGCGAGACCCGCTGCTTCTCCTTGTCGAACTTCAGCACCTTCACCTGGATCTCGTCGCCCACATTCACCAGGTCGCGCGGGTGCGTCAGCCGGCCCCAGCTCATGTCGGTGATGTGCAGCAGCCCATCCAGGCCGCCCAGGTCGACAAACGCGCCGTAGTCGGTCAGGTTCTTCACCGTCCCGGTCAGCACGCTGCCCTCTTCGAGCGTCGAGAGCGTCACCGACTTCTTCGCGTTCTGCTCCTCTTCCAGAATCTCCTTGCGGCTGATCACCACATTGCCGCGCTTCTTGTTCAGCTTGATGACCCGGACCTCGATCTCGGTCCCGATGTAGCCGTCCAGATTGCGCACCGGCCGCACCTCAATCTGCGAGCCCGGCAGAAACGCCTTGATCCCGATATCGACCGTCAGGCCGCCCTTCACCCGGCTCACCACCAGGCCCTTCACCGGCGTCTTGTCGTTGGCGGCCTTCTCCAGCTTGTCCCACACCTTGTGGCGCAGCGCCTTCTCGTAGCTCGCCAGGTAGCCGCCCTCGGGCTCCTCGCGCTCGACGACGACCTCAATCGCGTCGCCCGCCTTGAACTTCGGCTTGCCCTCGTGGTCCAGCACCTGCTCCAGCGGAATCAGCCCCTCGGACTTCAGCCCAATGTCGACCACCACATGCTTGTCCGTGAGCTTCACCACGGTGCCCGCGACCACCACCTCTTCGGCGGTCAGGTTCTGCGCGGCAGCCGTCTCGGCAGCCTGCTCGCGATCGAAGTTCGCCAGCGCCGCGGCAAAGTCGGCGGCATCGTAGTCCGGCTCGCCCTGTGCGGCGAATCTGCCTGCGCTCGGCTTCGCGTCATCGGCGGAGGCGGAGAGGCTCGCACCCGCATCGCCGGCGGCGTGCAGGGGTTGGGGTGGAATCGGGTGACAGATCGGCATACGGCCGCTGTCGCTTCGGGCGCTAGGGTTTCCAGTTCGGTGTTCAGGGGTTTACTCTCGGTTTGGTCAGGATTATGGACGTCTACAGTCATTGATGCGTACTCCGGGACCCAAGTTTCAGTCCATTCCTGCGGCGCTGCCAGCGGGACAAGCAGCTCATCCAAAATAAGGACGCGCTGGTTGTCACCCGAAGCGGCTTCGGCAGGGCAGGAATGACAAATCTTGCAGAGGAGCTTCTGCACTTGGATCCCACACGCAGTGGCTCACCCAAAAGCATATAGGCTGGCATAGCCCGAGTCAATGAATCTGCGTACAGACCCGGTTAAAATCAGCTTGCTTTGATACCGCGACCCACCCTGCGCCCACGCTCAGCCTCCACCAGACTCGATTCTCTCCCGCAACTGCACCACAATCTGAGCAATTTTGCACACTCCACGCCTTGCGTCCGGGAGTATGCCGCTCATCTCTCCTGCGATTGAGCCGGCGCCGATTGCACTATACTCCCGCGAATGGATCGTCTCTGGACACCCTGGCGCTACGACTACGTCAGCCGAGCCAAAGAAGATGCGGCCACCCGGCGTCCCCGACGCTCTGAAAGCGCTGGCCCGTCGCCCGGCGCCGATCACCACAACTGCGTCTTCTGCAACATGATCGCCGCCGTCGACCACGCCATCGCCAACGGCATGTCCGCCGAAGATGCCGAGAAGCGCCGCCCACATCCTGCTCCGCGGCCCTCTCTGCTTCCTCTGCCTCAACGCCTTCCCCTACGCCACCGGCCACATCCTCATCGTCCCCTACCGCCATCTCGACTCGCTCGCCGCGCTCCCCGCCGCCGACGCGCAGGAGATGATGGCCCTCGCCCAGCGCGTGGAGACTGTCCTGCGCGCCGTCTACCACCCCTCCGGAATGAACTTCGGCCTCAACCTCGGCGAGGCCGGAGGCGCAGGCATCGCCGCCCACATCCACATGCACGCCCTGCCGCGCTGGATCGGCGACACCAACTTCATGACCGTCACCGCCAACACCCGCGTCCTGCCCGAGGACCTCGACACCACCTGGTCCCGCATCCGCGCCGCTCTCAACGCCTAGGCCCGTCACTTCGGCTATCGGGTCGGCCTTCCAAAACGGGAAATATCTAATCTATATAGTTCCCGATGCTATGCAACGTACTCTCTGCAAGCGTCATCGGATATTACGTCGTGCCAAAGATTTGCCAACGCTGCCAGAGGATCTCCCTATGCCCCCCACTCCGAGCCAGTTCCACTCCCGCCCCGTCTCAAGCCTTCTCCCGCGCTCCCAGAGCGGGCAAGCCATCGCCTCGGCGACCGTACCTCCGTCGCCATCCCAGATCCGGCAACCGACACCCCGCAAGGCAAGCCTCTTTGCCCTGCCCAAGGAGCCGGAAGACGCGCGCCTCACCGGTGGCACCCGTTCGCTCGACCGCCGCCTGCTCGCCCTCAACCTTGCGGGAACCCGACGCCAACCCGCGCAGTCCACCCGCTCAGCAGCATCCACCCCACCGCAGCCTGAACTCAACCCTGCCACTTACTCACGAGCTTCGGCCGCTACGTCCTCCGCGGAGAAGCCCGCCCCGCGCCGCATCAACCGGCGCCGGCCCAACCCGCGTCGCCTCAAAGTTCGTGATCTTCCACGTCCCCGCCGGCAGTCCGCGAATAGACCCGTGTATAGCGATACGTCCCATGCATCGGCATCCCGTCGTTGGTGCCGTCCACCTCCGCCAGCGACGTCACGATCGCCGTGCTGCCCGATCAGCTTCACCTTCACATCGTCCAGCTCAATCTTGCTCAGCACCAGCGTCCGGTTCTTCATCCGGTCCAGCTGCTGCATCTTGGTGACCACCTGGCCGGTCATCGTAATGCCCACATAGTCGTCGGAGAGCAGCTTGTCCATCGCGTCCACGTCGTCGTTCAACTGCGCGCGTGCGCCAAACCTCTTCCAGCTGCTCCACCTGGTGCTTGTACTCGTCCTTCCGCCTCGGATGCGGGCCGTTCGCCCGCGCAGGCGCCAGCAGACCCGCGCCAGCAGCACACCCCGCCAGCAGGCTCGCGCCCGCCGAACGACTACGATGATGGAGCCCACGCTGCGCCATAAGACGTACCGGATGTTAGTCCGGTTTGACGTTGCAGAGTCAAAACAAAGTCGCGTGAATGGCATAATTCTTTCGTAACCAGCCCGGCATTGCACCAGATGCAGGCATCGCCAACGGCGCGACGGTCAGCTCACCGATCGCTTCCAGATGCTCAAGCTTCCGCTCGCCGCATCTTCTGGTAGAGCCCGCCCACCGCATGCTGCTTGGAAGTGCGGCGTGCCCCGGTGGTGCTCCAGCGCCGCCTCATCCACATACTGCTCGTAGATCAGCACCGTCGCCGGCTCGCCCTCCACAAAGTGCGCGATGTAGTTCACGCATCCCGGCTCCGCCCGCGACCCCACCGTCAGCGCCCGCAGCATCTCCGCAACCGCCTCCCGGTCCGCCCCATCGAACTCCATCCGCACCGTAAAGCTGATCATCTATCCCCCAGTCTTCAACCACATCCAAATGCCGGCGCCCAACATCAGCAGTCCCCAGCAGGCCGGACATCGTTGCGACATGTTTCAGCCGTTCCAGCCTCTGCTCTGCGCTCATCGCCGCAAACTTCGTTCCTGGCCTCGGCGTCGCCAGCCGTAAGCTCCAAAAACGCCACGCAAAATAGTAGAAACTCACCGACCCCACGGCCAGGATTATCGCCCAAAGTTCTCGCGTCCATGCCTTACGCCTCCAGCGCCTCATCAAACTCCGGCAGCAAAATCGTCTGGTCTCGCTCCGGCCCCGTCGAACCATCCCGATCTTCGCGCCCGACTCCCGCTCCAGAAACTTCAGATACTCCTGCGCCAGCTTGCGGCAGCTTGTCGAACTCCGTAATGCCCTCCGTCGAGCGCATTCCATCCCTTCAGCGTCGTATACACCGGATGGATCGCCTCAAACCCGCGCATGTCCGCCGGAATCACGTCGGTCAGCTTGCCATTGATCTTGTAGCCCGTGCATACCGGAATCTCCGCGCACTCATCCAGCACATCCATCTTCGTCACCACCAGCCACTCCGTCCCATTGATCATGTTGGAGTAGCGCAGCAGCGGCAGATCCAGCCAGCCGCAGCGTCGCGGCCTTCCCGTGACCGCGCCATACTCCTTGCCCCGCGCCCGGATCAGCGTCGCCGACTCGTCATGGATCTCCGTCGGGAACGGCCCTTCGCCCACCCGCGTCACATACGCCTTGGTCACGCCGATCACCGTGCCGATCGAGGTCGGCCCCACGCCCGTCCCCGTCACCGCGCCGCCCGAGGTCGCCGACGAGCTGGTCACAAACGGATACGTCCCATGGTCGATGTCCAGCAGCGCGCCCTGCGCCCCCTCGAACATCACCTTCTCGCCGCTTGCGGATCGCCTCATTCAGCAGCACCGCCGTGTCCGTCACAAACGGCGCAATCTGCTCCGCCGCCCGCGCATACTCCTCATAGATCGCCTTCGGGTCGAGCGGCGCCGTCCCAAACAGCGCCTGCGCAATCGTGTTCTTCTCGTAGCACGCATTGTTGATGTGCGTGCGCAGCAGCGCCGGATTCAGCAGGTCCACCACCCGCAGCCCGCTGCGATGCATCTTGTCCTCATACGCCGGCCCGATGCCGCGGCTGGTCGTCCCAATCTTCGTCCGCCCCGGCGCATTCTCCGCCGCCAGCTCAATCATGCGGTGGTAGGGCAGGATCACCTGCGCGCGGTTCGACACAAACAGCTGCCCATCGATCGGCAGACCCGCATCCTTGAGCTTCTTCACCTCGCTCAGGAAGGCCATCGGGATCGAGCACCACGCCATTGCCGATCACGCCCTTGCACTCCGGCCTCAGCACGCCGCACGGAATCAGCTGCAGCACAAACTTCCTGCCCGCGATGATCACCGTATGCCCCGCGTTATGCCCGCCCGCATACCGCGCCACCACCGAGAACTTCTCGCTCAGCACATCGACGATCTTGCCCTTGCCCTCATCGCCCCACTGCGCGCCAAGGATCACCGCTGATTTTCTCTGACTCACTGGAAGGATGACTCCGGAAGGATGGGTCCGCACGCAAGCTCAACGCCCATGCGCCCATAATCCATTCTATACCGCTGTCTTCGAGCCAACCGCCGCGCTGACCACTTACTCTATCTTCATGCCTGAACTCCCCGAAGTCGAGACCATCGCCAACGGCGTCCACGCCCGCGTCGCCGGCCGCTGCATCCTCTCCGTCTGGACCAGCGGCAAGCCCCAGACCTTCAAATCCCCCGAGCCCGAGATCGCCGCCGCCCTCACCAACGCCACCATCCAATCCGTCCGCCGCGTCGGCAAGACCATCGTCATGACCCTCGACCCCGCGACGAAATCGGAGTCCGCGCCCACTCCAACCGAGTTCCTCATCCACCTCGGCATGACCGGCCGCCTCCTCGTCTCCACCCCCGACACACCCATCCCGCCCCATACCCACCCATCCTCACCCTCGACGACCCACCGCGAAATCCGCTTCGTCGATCCCCGCCGCTTCGGCCGCCTCAGTCTGCACCACCCACACCGCGCCCAACCAGCAACCTGCAACCTGCAACTAGCAACCTACACCGGCCCCGGCCGCGAACCCCTCACCATCTCCCTCGCAGACTTCATCGCCCTCTTCCGCAACCGCCGTACGCCCATCAAGGCCGCGCTGCTCAACCAGTCCCTCCTCCACGGTGTCGGCAACATCTACGCCGACGAGGCCCTCTTCCTCGCCCATATCCGCCCGCGCCGCCAGGCCGCGCGCCTCACCCGCGTCGAGCTCACCCGCCTGCGCGCTGCGCTCATCAAAGTCCTGCGCCAGGCCATCAAACTCGGCGGCTCCTCCGTGTCGGATTATGTCGACGCCGATGGCGTCCGCGGCTTCTTCCAACTCCGCCACAAGGTCTACCAGCGCACTGGCCAACCCTGCCTCGTCTGCGGAACCCCCATCCAGCGCATCACCCTCGCCGGCCGCTCCACCCACTTCTGCCCCCACTGCCAGAAATAACCTACCGCCCCGCCGCTTGCTCCGCGCTCACCGCCGCGCCAATCACCCGCGTCTCCGTATCGTCCTGCACCATCTCAATCGAATAGCTCTGCAGCGGGCTCATCTTCACCATCTGCTGAGATAATCCTTCAGCATCGGCAGATCGACAAACCGCACATTGAACCCCGCCACAAAAAACTTGCCCGGCCCCGTCATATGGATCGAGTTCGACGTCGCCGCGGCCAGCGCCTTGTGCCACAGCTTCTTGAACTCCAGGCAGCGCGCGTCGCCCTTCTTCGCCGCCTCGAAGACCTCCTCCGGCTCCATGTCCAGAAACCGCAGCCGCATCGCGCGGTGCCCCATGATGCCCTCCACATGTCCGCGCCCGCCGCAGCCGCAGAAGCTCTCCTTGTCGTCCAGCGTCACTATAGTGTGCCCGCCCTCCCACACGCCCTCCGCAAACGGATACCGCCCATACCCAATCCCAACCCCCAGCGTCCACACCCGGATGATCGTGTCCAGCTTGCCCTGCGCCGCCGCAATCCCCGCCGCAAACCCATCCGCATCGTTCAGCGACCGTCACCGGCGCCTCAATTCCGTCGCTCGCGCAGCTGCGCTTCCAGCAGCTCCGCAATGCGCGCGCCCTTCAGCTGCGGCAGGTTCGGCGCCTCCTCCACCACGCCATTGCGCACCAGCCCCGGCAGCCCCAGCCCCACCGCCGCTATGTCGCGCTCCTTGCCCGCAGCGGCCATCACCTGCCCGCACAGCGTCGCAACAATCTCCTCCGCCGGCATCTCCACCAGCGCGTACTCGTCGTCATGCGCCTCGGGAAACGAGCGCAGCTCACCCGCCAGTTTATGGTCCACCACCAGCCCTGCGACCACCCGCTCCGACAACGTCACGCCAACAATCTTCGCCATCGCCTGCGCCTCAACTCAAAACTTAATCTTCCGAGTCGAACTTGCTCACCCGGTTCAGTCCATTGAACGCCGCCACTTTATAACACTCCGCCAGCGTCGGATAGTTGAACACCGTGTCCACAAAATACTCGAGCTTCCCGCCCAGCACCATCACCGCCTGGCCAATGTGCAGCAGCTCGCTCGCGCCCTCGCCGATAATATGCACGCCCAGGATCGCGTGCGTCTGGCGATGGAAGATGATCTTCAGCCGCCCTGTCGTGTCGCCGCGAATCTGCCCGCGCGCGATCTCGCGATAGTACGCCACGCCCACCTCGTACGGCACGTCCTCCTCGGTCAGCTGCTCCTCCGTCTTGCCGATAAAGCTGATCTCCGGAATCGTATAAATCCCATACGGATAGTAGCTCGGGTTGGACAGGATCGTCTCATCGCCAAACGCCCGCGCCGCCGCAATCCGCCCCTGCTCCATCGACACCGAAGCCAGCGACGGAAACCCGATCACGTCCCCCGCCGCAAAAACATTCGGCACCTTCGTCCGAAAATCCTTGTCCACCGGGATGCGCCCGCGCTTGTCCGCATCGAGTCCAATCGCCGCAAGGTTCAGCTCATCCACATTGCCCTGCCGCCCAACCGCATAAAGCAGCGCATCGCCCTGCAGCTTCTTCTTGCTCTCAAGATTCGCAACGACCGTCCCGTCCGGCGACTCTTCTACGCTCTCCACCTCTTCATTCAGCCGCATCGTCACCCGCGTATCGCGCAGGTGGTAGCTCAGCGCCTCCACAATCTCCTGGTCGGCAAACTCCAGCAGCTTCGGCCGCCGCTCCATCAGCGTCACGCGCACGCCCAGCGCGGAGAACATGCACGTATACTCCACCCCAATCACGCCGCCGCCCACCACAATCATCGTCTTCGGCAGGTTGGGCAGCTCCAGCACCTGGTCGGAGTTGATGATGCTGCGCCCGTTGATCGGCACCTTCTCCGACGCCGCCGGCTTGGTCCCGGTCGCGATCAGCACATTCGCCGTCTCATACACATTCGCCCCGCGCGAGTTCGTAACCTTGATGTGCGTCGCGTCCTCAAAGCTCGCAATCCCCACCAGCATCTCCACGTCGTTGCGCGAGAGCTGCGCCTCGGTCACGTCCACCTCGGTCTTGATCACATGCTGCACCCGGAAGGCCAGGTCAGCCATGGTGATCTTCTCCTTCACCCGGTAGTTCATCCCATAGATCGACTTGTAGTTGTAGCCGGAGAGATGCAGCACCGCCTCGCGCATCGTCTTCGACGGGATCGTCCCCGTATTGATGCACGCGCCGCCCACTACCTCGCGCGTCTCCACCACCGCGACCTTCTTGCCCATCTTCGCCGCGTAGATCGCCGCTCGCTGTCCGGCCGGCCCGGACCCAATCACGATCAGATCGAAAGCACTACTCATCCCGTGCCGTGTTCTCCCTCGCGTTCATCGCGTCTCTATTAGTCCGCACATGATGTCATTGAGTGACAGAGAAGATAGATATCGGTTGCCGTGAGCCACCTCGCTCTGCCTAGAAACTACCACAGCCGCCCTCAACCCCACGTTACCGCGCGCCTACACTACTTGGGATGCTTCGCTACGCCATCACTGACCGCACCCTGCTCCGCAATAAGGACCAGGTGCCCCATCCATCTGCGGTTTCTTCGCAGATGGGTGGGATGTACAACGTTGAACCCCTCCTCAACCAAGCCGCCCGCCTCGCCGCCCTCAACGTCGACTACCTCCAGCTCCGCGAAAAACACCTCCCCGCCGCCGACCTCGTCACGCTCGCCCGCGCAATCCTCACCACCCTAAGAGACTCCCCCACCAAACTCCTCATCAACTCCCGCGCCGACATCGCCATCTCCATCCGCGCCCACGGCGTCCACCTCACCTCCGCACCGGGCGAGCTGACTCCCGCTCAGGTCCATGCCCTCTACGCCCACGCCGGCCTGCCCGCGCCCATCATCAGCCTCTCCTGCCACACCCTCGAAGAGGTCTCCCACACCACGCATCTACCGCCCGACGCCCGCCCCACCCTCATCCTCTTCGGCCCCGTCTTCGAAAAGATCGTCGCCGCAGACACCCACCCGGGCACCGGCCTCGAACTCCTCGCTTCTGCCTGTCGCGCTGCCGCCCCCATCCCCGTCCTTGCCCTCGGCGGCATCACCGCAGAGAACACCCCCAGTTGTCTCGCCTCCGGAGCCACCGGCATCGCCGCCATACGGCTATTCCTCGGGCCAGTCGAAAACCCGCAAGGCCAGCAAACAATCAGCGGTCAGCCTGACGATTTGCTGTGAACAGCGCGTACTGAGTAGTAGTTGCCGATAACGAAGCCCACGAATGCTCCGAGGCTGACTCCGCAGATCAGCCAAAGCAGCCTAGACCAAACGTGAAAAATTAGAAGAGCTATGAGGAGGATAATTCCGCCCAAGAGCACGTAACCCATATAGTCGCTGGCAAGCGACAAGTCCCACATTTCTTTCGTCGGCTCATCCATGCCTGCCATACTAGATCAGGCGGATGGAAAACTTCATGAAGACAGAAAGTTATAAAGGCCTCGTGATCGAAGCGAGGTCGCTCCAATTACAAAATGACTTGGGATGGGCCTCGGTTTTTGAAATCCGGAAGCATAACGAAAGAGACGGAACGGTTATTACCCCGTTCACGTTAAGGGCCGCCTTCGATTCAGAGGCGGAAGCAGTAGATGTCGCACTCGCTCATGCGCGTAAGAAGATCGACGAGGGATTTCTGGGCTAAGGTCACGACGGTTCGTTTCGACCGATTGGTAGTACGGTTCGGCCATAGGGCATCGTAATCTTACGAAGATGCAGTGGAATTTCCGATATGGCTACCGACGGTAGAGTAACGAGTCAGTGGACAGTGCAGACAGAGGCTCACAGTAGGCTCATCGGCAGCGGACATTCCAGTTGACCTGCACCTCACATCGCCCTACCCTTAATATCGTGCTCATCACTCCCCTCCAACTCGAACAAGAGCCGCTCCTCTTCGCCGAATCCATCCCTGCCGGCGCGCTCGACTACGCCCCCGACGTCCCCCAGGTCGGCCCGCTGCCGGTCACCGGCCGCGCCGACCTCATCGTCGAAAACCGCGGCCACCGCGAGCAGGTCGCCGACATCCGCCTGCGCGCCGCCTACAAGGGCGACTTTGAGCTGCTCTGCGCCCGCTGCGTCGAGCCCGTCGCCACCCCGCTCGCCGGCAACTTCGACCTCATCTTCCGCCCGCAGGCCGCCGACGCCGACCCCGGCGAGCGCGCAATTACCCTCGACGAGACCGAAATCGGCTATTATGAAGAGAGCGGTCTCTCGCTTGAGGATGTCGTGCGCGAACAGGTGCTTCTCTCCCTGCCCAGCCGCACGCTCTGCAAGGAAGACTGCAAGGGACTTTGCCCGCGCTGTGGCCAGAACCTGAACCTGGAGACCTGCAACTGCAACACCTGCGTCCGATCCCGAAGTGGAATGCGCTCGCAGGTCTGGCCGGCACGATCGAATCCAGCTAGACACAAGACACTCCGGATCATCGGGCCGCATTCTGCGCGCGCGACGATTCGTTGCGCGCCCGGCCACTTCGAAAGGGAACTGCAATGCCGAATCCGAAACGCCGCCACTCCAAGCAACGCACCGCCAAGCGCCGCAGCCACGACTTCCTCACCCCGGTCAGCACCTCCGAGTGCCCCAACTGCCACGAGCGCAAGCTGCCCCACCGCGTCTGCCGCAAGTGCGGGCAGTACAAGGGCCGCGAAGTCCTCGCAGTCAAGGAAGCAAGCTAGCCATCGCCGCTCGCGCACGACCCTCCTGATGCCGATCGACATCGTCGTAGATGGAATGGGTTCCGACCAGGCCCCCGAACCCGAGGTTCGCGGGGCTATCCTCGCGTGCCGCCACTACGACGTCCGCGTCCACCTGGTCGGCCCGGAAG
Source organism: uncultured Acidobacteriaceae bacterium (assembly GCA_963808025.1). Classification (GTDB taxonomy): domain Bacteria; phylum Acidobacteriota; class Terriglobia; order Terriglobales; family Acidobacteriaceae; genus Edaphobacter. Next base: position 152,360 of record CAWEEI010000005.1, read on the forward strand.
AGATTCTGCGCCCGCGCTCTCGACCGCGCGCTGCGCGCCCCGCGCTGGCCCGGCACCGCCGCTCCCGACATCGACATCGTCCACTCCTCCGAGTGGATCAGCATGGACGACAAGGCCGCCCAGGCCGTCCGCGCCAAGCGCGACTCCTCCATGCGCGTCGGCCTGCGCATGGTGCGCGAGGGCACGGCCGCCGGCTTCTTCACCGCCGGCAACACCGGCGCCGCCATGGCCACCGCCAAGATGGTCCTCGGCATGCTGGCCGGCGTCCATCGCCCCGCGCTCGCCACCATCCTGCCCACGGTCACCGGCAGCCCGTCGCTGCTGCTCGACGTCGGCGCCAACGTCGACTGCGACCCCGACAACCTCGTCCAGTTCGCCGTGATGGGCCACATGTACGCGCGCAACGTCCTGCGCATCGACAACCCCCGCGTCGGCCTGCTCTCCATCGGCGAAGAAGACTCCAAGGGCAACGCACCTCACCCACGACACCCTGCCGCTGCTGCGCGGGCTTTCGCGGCATCAACTTCATCGGCAACGTCGAAGGCCGCGACCTCTTCAACGGCCACACCGACGTCGCGGTCTGCGACGGCTTCGTCGGCAACGTCGCCCTCAAGACCTGCGAGGGCACCGCCAAACTGGTCAGCACGCTGCTGCGCGAGGCGCTCAAGTCCACCGTCACCTCGCAGGTCGGCGCGCTGCTCTCGCGCAAGGCCTTCAACGACTTCAAGAAGCGCCTCGACTACTCCGAGTACGGCGGCGCGCCGCTGCTCGGCGTGCGCGGCGTCTGCATCGTCGGCCACGGCTCGTCGAACGAGAAGGCGATCATGAACGGCATCCGCGTCGCCGCCGAGTTCGCCCAGGCCGAGGTCAACTCCGGCATCGAATCCGCCCTCCGCACCGCCTGGACGCATCTCCGCCCCTTCCCTTGCGGTATCGGTACGAAACACCGCCTGTTCGGCAAAATTTCACACCCGCAACCTCCCGTCTCTGCATCCAACTGGCCACAGCCTCCAGGAGAAAGCTCTATGCAGACCACTCAGGACCTCACTACCCACGGAAGACACCCCATTCGCACTCTTTCTCTGCGGCTCGCCCGCATACATCTTCGCCGCCCCCGTGGACGAAGAAGACGACGAGGACGACCTCGAAGAGGAAGAAGACGACCTCGACGAGGAGGAAACGGTGGAGGACGAAGACGAGTACGAGGACGACGATGACGAGGAAGAAGAGGAAGACGACATCATCATTGAGGACGACGAAGACGAAGAGGAGGACGAAGATGACGATGAGGACATCGAGGAAGAAGAAGAGGACGAAGAGGAGGACCCCGACGCCCTCCACACCAGAAAACCCGCTCGACGCTGGCATTAGCCTCTAATCACTAGCCTCTAGCCACTGCCTCAGTACCCCGCCTCCGTCACCACATTCTCCAGCGGCTCACCCGCCGTAAACCGCTGCACCTGCGCTGCAGCAAACCGGAACGCCCGATAGATAAACTCCGGCGTCGACCCGCCGATATGCGGCGTGATCAGACAATTCGGCGCCGTCCACAGCGGATGCCCCACCGGCAGCGGCTCCGGGTCGGTCACATCCACCGCCGCGCGAATCCGATGCTCCGTGAGCGCCTCCACCAGCGCTTCCGTCACTACCACCGGCCCGCGCGCCGCGTTCACCAGCAATGCCCCATGCTTCATCAGCCCAATCTCCGCCGCGCCGAACATCCCCCGCGTCTCCTCAGTCAGCGGAACGATCAACACAACAACATCGGCCAGCGGTAGCAGCTCATGCAGCTCCCCAATCGCACTCACCCGCGGCGTCTCCCGCGCCCTCCGCGCTACGCGCAGCACCGTCACCCCAAACGGCGTCAGCCGCGCCTCAATCGCCTCGCCGATCGACCCATACCCCACAATCAGCACCGTCTTTCCCGCCAGGTCCTCCGCCAGCACCCGGTACTGCCCGCTTCGACGCGCCCGCCTCGCTCAGGAACCCGTCCGTCACCGTCGCAAATCCCTTCCACTGCTGCTTCGCCTGCAGGTCGCGATAGAGCGGCAACCACTTCATCGTCGCCATGATCGCCGCCATCACCCACTCCGACGCCGAAATATCATGGATCCCCCGCCCATCGCACAGCACCACGCTCTTCGGCAGCCACGGCAGCACCCAATCGACACCTGCCATCAACGACTGCGCCACCTTCACCCCGCGCAGTTGGGCGAAGGCCGCCTCCGTGTCCTTGCGATAGAACGGCAGTATCCAGAAGTCCACGTCCACCGGCTGCGCAATCACCCGTGGCAGCCGCACAATCTGCGCCTCGCGCGGAAACTCTCGCAGCAACTCCTCCGCCACATTCTCATCCACCCCAACACGCACCATCCTGCAAGTCTGCTCCACAGTCGCAACTTATTCAAACCCGCCATGCCCTTCGGTGGGAGCGATGCGTGCGCGCACCCACCGCTTGACGAACAAGAATAATTATCGTTTACTAGCTCTTGATGCGGCCTGCTTCCAGCGTCGAGACCCTTCCCTTCCGTGAACTTTGTGCGGACCACGGGCTCGCCGCGACCCACCAGCGCCAGGTCCTCTATGAGGTCATGCGGAAGATGCCCGGCCACCCCAGCCCGGAAGAGGTCTACGCGCGGGTCAAAAAGCGTATCCCCGCAATCTCCCTTGCGACGGTCTATAAGAATATCCATCTCTTCGTCGAGAGAGGCGTACTTAAAGAAGTCAGCATGCACCATGGCTCTCTGCGGGTCGAGCTCAACAGCCACCTCCATCACCACATGGTCTGCTCGCGTTGCAAGGCCATCGCCGACATCGAAGAGAAGGACCTCGGAGTCCTCCCGGCGCTGCGACGATTGCCTGGGGGCTTCCAGGCGGAGCGCTACGCTATCGATGTCATCGGAATCTGTGCCGAGTGCCGGAAGACAAAACGCAGATGAGGCCGTCCACTCACAGAACTCGCTAACCGTTGGCCCGCGCGGCCAAGCGTGGATTAAGTTTCCCCGGCAATCAGCACAAAGGAGCGAACATGTCGAACGAAATGAAATGTCCAGTGCCGCACGGCGGCAATCCCCCCACCGGCACGGAGACGGCGTCTCCCCTGCACGGCGCGGTCACGCACACCTCGCGCAAGATTACACGCAACGAGCATTGGTGGCCGGATCGCCTCGACCTCGCCATCCTGCACCAGAACTCCAAGCTGGCCGATCCTATGGGTCCAGACTTCGACTATGCTGCAGAGTTCAAGACCCTCGATCTCGACGCACTGATCAAGGACCTGCACGCGCTGATGACCGACTCGCAGAGCTGGTGGCCGGCGGACTTCGGTCACTACGGCCCGTTCTTCATCCGCATGGCGTGGCACAGCGCCGGCACATACCGCACCCACGATGGTCGCGGGGGCGCAGGCATGGGCACGCAGCGCTTTGCTCCGCTGAATAGCTGGCCGGACAACGTAAGCCTCGACAAGGCCCGCCGCCTGCTTTGGCCGATCAAGCAGAAGTACGGCAAGAAGATCTCCTGGGCCGATCTGATGATCCTTGCCGGCAACGTGGCGCTGGACTCGATGGGGCTTAAGACCTTCGGCTTCGGCGGCGGCCGCGCGGACGTGTGGGTGCCGCAGGAAGATATCTTCTGGGGCTCGGAACATACCTGGCTCGGCAGCGACCGCTACCAGGGGGAGCGCGATCTCGACCATCCTCTCGCCGCGGTGCAGATGGGCCTCATCTATGTGAACCCGGAAGGCCCCGATGGCAAGCCCGATCCCATTGCTTCCGCGCGCGACATCCGCGAGACATTCGCACGCATGGCGATGAACGACGAGGAGACGTTTGCCCTGATTGCGGGTGGCCACACCTTCGGCAAGGGCCACGGCGCCTACGATCCGAACAAGTACGTCGGACCCGAGCCGGAGGGCGCGCCCATCGAGCAGCAGGGCTTTGGCTGGAAGAACTCCGCGGGCAAGGGCAACGCCGAAGACACCATCTCCTCCGGCCTGGAAGGCGCGTGGACAACGCGGCCCATCCAGTGGGACAGCGAATACCTCGACAACCTCTACAACTATGAGTGGGAGCTGGGCAAAGGGCCCGGCGGCGGCTGGCAGTGGTACGCCAAGGGCGTCGAGGCCAACATTCCGGACGCGCATATCGAGGGCAAGAAGCACTCGCCCATGATGTTCACCTCCGACCTTGCGCTGCGCTTCGACCCCATCTACGCCGAGATCGGCAAGCGCTTCCAGGCCAATCCGGCGAAGTTTGCCAACGCCTTCGCCCGGGCATGGTTCAAGCTCACTCACCGCGACATGGGCCCCCTCGTCCGCTACCTCGGCCCACTAGTGCCGAAGGAGGAGTTGATCTGGCAGGACCCCATTCCCGCAGTCGATCATGAACTGATCGGCGACGCGGAGATTGCCGCGCTCAAAGCGAAGATCCTGGCCTCGGGTCTTTCCATCTCGCAGCTCGTCTCGACGGCGTGGGCGGCGGCAGCATCCTTCCGCGGATCGGACAAGCGCGGTGGAGCGAACGGTGCACGCATTCGCCTGGAGCCGCAGAAGAGCTGGGAGGTGAATCAGCCTCTGGTGCTCGCGAAGGTTCTCAGCACGATCGAGGCAGTTCAGAAGGAGTTCAGTGCGACTGGCAAGAAGGTCTCGCTCGCCGACCTGATCGTTCTGGGCGGGTGCGCCGCGGTGGAAGCGGCTGCGAAGAAGGCGGGATTCGACGTCACCGTCCCCTTCGCGCCTGGCCGCACAGACGCTTCGCAGGAGCAGACCGACGTTGCATCCTTCGCTCCGCTGGAGCAGACCGCGGACGGTTTCCGCAACTACCTGCGGCTGGGGCACACGGAACGGGCGGAGGCGCTGCTTGTCGACCGGGCGCAGTTGCTGACACTGACCGCTCCGGAGATGGCCGTCCTCGTCGGTGGCCTGCGCGTGCTCGGCGCCAACTTCCGCGGATCGAAGAACGGTGTCTTCACCTCGCAGCCCGGGACGCTGACGAATGACTTTTTCGTCAATCTGCTCGACATGGCGACGGAGTGGAAGGCAGCTTCTACCTCGGAGGGCTTGTTTGAGGGATTGGATCGCGCGACGGGTGAGATTAAATGGACCGCAACTCGTGTGGACTTGATCTTCGGCTCCAACTCTCAGCTCCGGGCCATCGCGGAGGTCTACGCATCGGCCGACTCGAAGGAGATCTTCATAAAGGACTTCGTGGCCGCGTGGAACAAGGTCATGAACCTCGACCGCTACGACCTGCGCAGCTGAAATTGAGCATCCAGCCGCCTCGCAGGTGCATTGGGAGGGCGGCCGTAGCCGTTACGATTTGGGCGCAACCGGCGCCGGAGGAGCCTGACGCCCACGGAACTCGCGCACGGTCCGTACCGCTGCCTCGGTGGGCAACTGGTCCTTGCAAAACTCCAGCACCTCTATGGTTGAAAGTCCGCTCTGCCCAGCTTCATTGGTGGATATGCGCGCGTCTTCCTCTACGGGCTTCAGCGAATCAGGCCCGGTAACTATTTGGGGAGTGGCGATGGTGGCGCCCTGAGCGAGCATCATCGCAATGGCCTTCTTCGCGTAAGCCACATCCTTTGTCATGGCATAGGCGTAAGCAGCCAGACGCGGCCCGCTCTGCCCCGGAACGACATAGCTCGCGTCCGCGCCCTCGTCTCCCGTAATCTTGTCCTTGGCATAGACGTCGGCGTGCGCGTCGCCGATGCGGCACATCTGCAGCCAGGACGCTGCAAAGTCCTTCCGCCCGAGTAGAGGGACAAGCTCAAACATCACCTCACCGCCGCCTTGGATGGTCGCAAGATTGTAGTTCACCGGCACCAGCGCCTTCGTCAGCGGATCCGCGTCCGGCGTCAGCTTGCCGGTTGCGTTATCGAATCCAACAGTGGCGGCCTCGGCTTTGGAGTTGGGCTCCGGCTTGCCGGTCTCGGGGCCAAACGGCATGGCCACAATCGAGTCGACGCCGGCGAGGACTCGATCGCGCCAGTGGGTATCGCCGGTGCGCTCCCACTCGGTCATCCAATTGCCCGCAATCGCAAACCAGTCGGGTCCGATGCGGATGCGCACCGGCGGCTCACCCGGCACACGCGGCTCGGCCTCGCGCATGGGATCGAAGTTGCCGACCGAGATGCCGGCAGACTCCGCAGAGTCATGCATGATGTCGCCTGTGCGCTCATCCGTGGTCAGGTAGTGGAAGAACCGCCAGTGGGCGGACTGGCTGATGCGAGCCTCCTTGGCGCCATCGCCCCATTTGACGACGTTATGCCGTGAGCCGAGTCCCTTCATCGGGCCAAGATGATAGGTGTCGGTCTCGCTTGTGTTACGGGCGTGTGCCTCGGCAAGCCGGAAGAGGTCGGCGCGTCCGCTGCGCAGGTAGCTGTACCACAGCCAGAGCGGTGCGCCAAGCTCCGTGTTGTCCCATGCATGACCGCCCCAGTCGTAGTGCCACACGTGGCGCGGCGCAGAGTACGAATGCATGAAGTCGCCATACTGCCAGAAGCCATACCACGACCGGTCGTCGACCTGGCGCTTGTAGTAGGCAAGCACGGAATCAAGCCCGTCCTCGATGGATTTCTTGAATGCTGTCGACCGATCCGGCAGACTCCAGACGCCGAAGACACTAGTCGAATGGATGTACTCCGGCGAGGCGGCGAGCAGCGGCAGTCTGCCGCCTGCATTTGCCATGGCAACTGTATCCGTCCGCGCCGGAAACGCCGCCGAAGGGTAGAGCGTGAGCTCGCTGGTGCGCGCGACGCCATAGGAGGTGCTCAGACCAGGCTGAGCATCTTCATAGGCTGCATCCAGTCCATGCCCATGCGTGTCGTAGAAGCGCATATCCATCTCGGGCGCGTCCGGCGACCACAACCACGCCACGATCTTCGCAGAGGCGCTGCCGGCATTCTGGATTTCGAGTGCGGCAGGAAACGACTGCCAGAAGTTCTTGACGCTGACCGCCAGGCCGCCGCCGAGGTCGCCCGCATACGCGAGGCCGGGGGCGCGCTTGCCCGCGTTGGAGAACAGCCAGGTGCTCTCAGGGCCTGTGCGCTTGATGATTGTGAAGCCATCCGGATTGGGTTGAATGAGCTTGAAGTCATTCCAGATGGCGTTCTTCGCAAAGACTGCGCCGCCGGTAAACTTCTGCCCAGACTCCTGCGCAGCGCTCCCGCCACCGGGTTGCAGCGGCTCTGACCACAGCCCGCCATCCGGCCCGGCAAAGCGCACTGTGCGATTCATCGGCTCGTCGCGCATCGGGACAGCGAACTCGAGGCCCAGCCCACGGACAAAGTCCTTCTCCTGGTTGCCGTCGAAGACGATGGTGTGAACGACCCGCACCGAAGTCTGGCCGCTGTAAAAGTAGAGTCGCACCGTAAATGGCAACCACTCCCGTTTCGACGCGACCCCGCGATGCATCCCTTCGATCTTGATAACCCCCCGCACCGGTCCCTGCTGCTCCACCGTAACGTGCTTCACGTCGCTGACGTACCGCTCGCGCTTCGGCGAGTCCTCGGGATTGGTCTCGGCGCCGCTCTGAAGAATGCAGACAAGCTGCCCGGTCACGGCGATGTCCTTCCCGCCCTGGCTCATCGAGTCAATGATGTTGGGGCCGCCGGTCGGGATCGAGCATCGTAGAACGCCGGTATCTACCGCGACGACCTTCCCGTCGTTCGCGACCTTCAGCGTACCCGCAGCGCCTGGTCCGGCCCCCGATTCTGACGACAGGGTGACCTCGCCTTGCAGCCCAGCGGGCAGCACCGTGGCAAACCCGCTCCACTTAACTGAGCCGTCGGGCCAGTACGCAAGAGGCCAGCTCTGCAAAGGAAGCCCTCCGCCCTGCGCGGACAGGCTGAACGAAGCATCGCGTGCGATGGCCCCCTGCGCCCACGGCACACCCCAGCTCACCCCGGTCGAGACGGCCGGCGGCTCCTCGCCCACCCAGGTCAGCGGCACCTCTCGCGGTGCGCTGGCAACCGAACCGCTCGCCTGGCCAGGGACCGCCGCGGCAAACAACTTGCCTTCAGTCAGAGATCGGGTGGTGATCGCGGCGCCTGCGATTGCGGCATCCTTCAAGAATTCGCGTCGAGAGGTTGGGCACATAGAGGTTTCTCCTGGTCGCACGGCGGCCAACGGCAGCCTGCTTTGACACGCAATTATGAGCGTCGAATGGCTTTGTTGGGAAGCGGCGTCCCGGAGAATCGCAAATGCTTGGGTTCGAAGGCGGAGGGACCCGATGAAGGTTTGAACCTGCAACAGGCCCCTGGCCACCCACCTTGCCCTACCCCCACCCCCTCCGGCAATATGAGTTGTGCTATCGCCCGCAGTCGCACATAAAAGCACCCAAGGAGCCTCAATGAAGCGTCGCATCCTGCTCGTCGACGACGAAGTCGCCGTCCTCCTCACCCTCAAGGCCGTTCTAGAAATCTCCGGCTTCGACGTCGACACCGCAGCATCCGCGCGCGAGGGTAAGTCCAGACTGCGCGCCTGCGACTATCACATGGTCATCACCGACATGCGCATGGAGTCCGACGCCGCCGGCGCCGAGGTGATCGCCGCCGCGCGCAACGCTCCCTGCCATCCCGCCGTCGCCCTGCTCACCGCCTTCCCCCTCGCCGACGAGGATTGGCAGTCGCTCGGCGCGGACAAGATGTTGGTGAAACCCATGCACACACGTGTCCTGCTTCAGCAGATCGAGAAACTCCTCGCCGCCCACGAAGCCAAGCTCAGCATCTGGAGCGCCCCCGCACCCACCAAGACCACCCCAACCAAATCCGCGGGCAAACGCGTAGCTGCAAAAAAGCCGGCGAAGAAATCGCCAGCAAAGAAGGCCAAGACCGCCGTCAAGAGTTCCGCCAAATCCGCGAAGCGCTAGCCGCCCCACCCTACTTCGGCGTATGCGCTTTGATGTACTCCCGCAGCGCCAGATTGATGTCCAGCGATTTCTGTACGCCGCTCTCCAGCATCCGCACCCACTCCACCGCCGGCTCCTTCAACTCCACCGTCCCCAGCAGGTAGCTGGTCTGCACAATAATCTCCAGCGCATTCGAGAGGTCGTGCGCCAGCTTGCGTATCTCGAGCGCAAGCTCCTCCGGAATCTCGGCGGCGCCCTCCGGCGCTACAGTCTGGGTTGATTTATTCATATAATCTGGCGGACACGCCTTCCCCGCGTAAGTTGCGGTCATCAAGCCGTTTCAGTGTATTGCACCCCACGTTCAATTGACAGCCGCCCCCGCCTTTGAAAGACTGGAATCTCACGACTGCCGTGCGCGCGGCCCAAAACGGCTCGCGACCTGCAAGACAGTGCCGAAGTGGCGGAATTGGCAGACGCGCATGGTTCAGGTCCATGTACTCGCAAGGGTGTGGGGGTTCGAGTCCCTTCTTCGGCACCAAATATCTCCCAGCACCAACCCCCTCCTATGTCCACCCAGCTTGAGGCCATCCTCGCGCACACGCTCGTCGAAGTAAACGCGCGCCGAGCCTCCGCCGATCTGCGCTCGCTGGAGCGCCAGGCCGCCTCCCACCAGCCCCGCGGCTTCGATGCCGCTCTTCGCGCCTCCGCCACCGGCCCCGCCATCATCGCCGAACTCAAAAAAGCCTCACCCTCCCGCGGCCTCATCCGCGCCAACTTCGACCCCGCAGCCCTCGCCCAGTCCCTCGCCGCCGCCGGCGCCACATGCCTCTCCGTCCTCACAGACGGCGAATTCTTCCAGGGCTCGCTCGACTACCTCCGCCAGGCCTCCGCCGCAACAACCATCCCCTGCCTGCGCAAGGACTTCATCCTCCACCCCTTCCAAATCCTTGAAGCCCGCGCCAACGCCGCCGACGCTATCCTCCTCATCGTCGCGGCCCTCACCGACCCCGACCTCAAGCTCCTCCACACCGAAGCCCGCCGCCTCAACCTCGACGTCCTCGTAGAGGTCCACGACCGCGCCGAGCTCGACCGGGCCGCCGCCCTCGGCGCGACCATGATCGGCGTCAACAGCCGCAACCTCCACACCATGCAGATCGATCCCCAGACCCAGCTCGACCTCGCCCAGCACATCCCACCACAGGCCCTGGCGATCGCAGAGAGCGGCATCCGCACCCCCGCCGACCTCGCCCGTCTGCGCGCCGCCGGCTATGCCGCCTTCCTCGTCGGCGAGTCGCTGATGCGCGAGTCCGATCCCGCTACCGCACTCGCCACGCTCCTCACCCCCGAACCCGCGGGTCCCTGAGATACCCTTACCTCTGTGACCTGGGTCAAAATCTGCTGCAACACCACCCTCGAAGACGCCCAACTCGCCGCATCGCTCGGCGTCGACGCCCTCGGCTTCGTCTTCGCCCCCAGCAAGCGTCACGTCACCCCCGCGCAGGTCGCCGGCATTACCCCGCATCTGCCCGCACACCTCGAACGCGTCGGCGTCTTCCACTCCGCGAACCCGGAATACATCGCCCAGACCGCCGCGACCGCCGGCCTCACCACCGCGCAACTCCACGGCGCATTCTCGGAGGACCTACCCGAAGCCCTCCGCAAACTCGCCCCCTCGCTCCAGCTCATCCAGACTCTGCACTGGGACCTCGCCCAGCCCGATGCCGCAGTCTCCCTCGCCGCGCAGCTCAATCGCATCGCCGCACTCGGGGCCGTCGACCGCGTCCTCATCGACTCCAAACTCGGCGCAGCCACCGGCGGCACCGGCATGCCCTTCGACTGGACCGCCGCCCGTGCCGTCTTTGCCTCCGCGCCCGGCAGCTTGCACCTGATCGTCGCGGGAGGCCTCTCCCCCTTGAACGTCGCCCACGCCATCGCCCAGCTCGCTCCCTGGGGCGTCGACGTCTGCAGCAGCGTCGAGGCCACCCCCGGGCGCAAAGATCCCACGCTGCTCGCGAAATTCATCGCAAACGCGCGCGGGACAAAAGCGCCCTGAAGCGGACGGGTTCAGTTTCGGCTCAGCAATCTCTGGGAAATTAGCCTTGGCGAGGATGCGGGCCGCGCTCATGCACCCGCGGCGAACGGTCGTGCTGCGTCTCCGCATGCGTCCGCGCAGTCTCTGTCCTCGAAGCCCGCGCCATCGGCGCAAGACTCATGAAGCAGACAACCGCGCACAAAACCACAATCTGCATTCCGTATTTCATTTTGGTGATCCTTTTTGCTCTGCACATATGTGACGCTCTACACCACAACTCGGATTCGAAATAAATCGGCAGAACCTGCCTCGTAGTTACTGCCACAAGAGGGCCATCCCCCAACCCATTCGGGTGACAGATTCATCGCGGTCTCCAATCTGAATTCGATATGGGGCCAACCACCCCTGTCTGCGTGGGACGCAAACGATCCATCGTCCGCACACATTCCATTTGCACACCCCCACCCCTCCGATATACCCTAGACCTCAAGATGAAAGCCCACTCCAGCCGCTTCGCCTTTACCTTCCGCTATTGGCCTCCAATAGCGGGCTCGGCGGACTAGGTTCATCTGAAATCTCCGTAACTTCAGACTGATTCGAAATCCATGCGAGGCCGCGACCCACCTGTCGCGGCTTTTTGCTTTGTACCCACCCCAGGGAAAGGAACTCCAACATGAGCGCGTCCGCAACCCTCACCCCGCCCCCCGCCAATCCCCGGCCGCTTCGGCGCCTACGGCGGCCGCTACGTCCCCGAGACCCTGATGGCCGCGCTCGAAGAGCTCGAAGCCGCCTACGCCGCCGCCGACGCCGACCCCGCCTTCCACGCCGAGCTCGACAACCTCCTCCACCACTACTGCGGCCGCCCCACCCCCCTCTACTTCGCCAAACGCCTCTCCGCGCAACTCGGCGGCGCAAAGATCTACCTCAAGCGCGAAGACCTCCTCCACACCGGCGCGCACAAGATCAACAACGCCCTCGGCCAGGGCCTGCTCGCCCGCCGCATGGGCAAACAGCGCATCATCGCCGAGACCGGCGCCGGCCAGCACGGCGTCGCCACCGCCACCGTCTGCGCCCTCTTCGGCCTCGATTGCGTCATCTACATGGGCGAGGAAGACATGCGCCGCCAGGAGCTCAACGTCTTCCGCATGCGGCTGCTCGGCGCGGAGGTCCGCGGCGTCGGCTCCGGCTCGGCCACGCTCAAGGACGCCATCAACGAGGCCATGCGCGACTGGGTCACCAACGTCCGCACCACCTACTACATCCTCGGCTCGCGCCCTCGGCGCGCACCCCTACCCCACCATGGTCCGCAACTTCCACCGCGTCATCGGCATCGAGGCCCGCCAACAGATCCTCGAACAGGAGGGCAAACTCCCCCACGCCATCGTCGCCTGCGTCGGCGGCGGCTCGAACGCCATCGGCGCCTTCTACGAGTTCCTCCCCGACGCCAACGTCCGCCTCATCGGCGTCGAAGCCGGCGGCCGCGGCACCGCCCTCGGCGAGCACGCCGCCCGCTTCCAGAACCACCGGCGGAGGCCTTCCCGGCGTCCTCCAGGGCACCTACTCCTACGTCCTGCAGAACGACGCCGGCCAGGTCGCCGCCACCCACTCCGTCTCCGCCGGCCTCGACTACGCCTCCGTCGGCCCCGAGCACGCCATGCTGCACGATACCGGTCGCGCCACCTACACCTCCGCCACCGACGCCGAAGCCCTCGCCGCAACCTCCACCCTCGCCCGCACCGAAGGCATCCTGCCCGCGCTCGAGTCCGCCCACGCCGTCGCCGAGGCCATCAAACTCGCCCCCACCCTCGCCCCCACCGACATCCTCCTCGTCAACCTCTCCGGCCGCGGCGACAAAGACATGGGCATCCTCTCCCGCGAGATGAATCTTGAAGGGGCGACCTCGAGTAAGGGGAGGGCTTGATGGCCAAGTCAAATCAATTCTGGGCCTACCTCACTTTGGTCGGGGATTTCGATCCAGCGGGCATCACCGAGCGGATAGGGATCGAGCCCTCAGAGTCTTGGCGAAAGGGAGAAACTAATCCCTCTACTCAGATCGAATACCAGCTGAGTAGATGGGAGCTTGATTCTCGATTGGAGCCATATCGAGATATGGGAGACCAAGTCCTTGATGTTGTAGCGCAACTCGAACCCCACGCAGACGAAGTGAAGCTGCTGCGAAGAACCTATAGCGGCTGGCTTCAGGCGGTCGCGCATTTCTACTCGGATTCGACATCGATTCATTTCGATGAGGAAGTTGTATCTCGATGTGCGGGACTAGGGCTCGGCTTGGATGTTGACTTCGTTTTCTTCGGAGAGGACGAGTAAATTGCCCATCGCCTTTCCAACCCGCCCCGGCATCATCGCCTACCTCACCGCAGGCGACCCCTCCCTCGCCGACACCTGCGCCATCGCCCTCGCCGCCATCGACGCCGGCGCCGACGTGATCGAGCTCGGCGTCCCCTTCAGCGACCCCCTCGCCGACGGCCCCGTCATCCAGCGCGCCAGCGAACGCGCGGTTGCCCGCGGCGTCCGCCTGACCGACGTCCTCGAGCTTGCGCGCACAACTTCGCGCAACGCCCGCCCCGCTGCCGGCCTCGTCCTCTTCTCCTACCTCAATCCCGTCGTCCGCATGGGCCTGCCCGCCTTCTGCGCCGCGGCTGCCGAGGCCGGCGTCGACGGCGTCCTGCTCACCGACATGATCGTCGAAGAGGCCGCCGAATACCTCGCCGCAATGCGCGCCCACAACCTCGCGCCCATCTTCCTCGCCGCGCCCACCTCGCCCGACGCCCGCCTCGCCGCCATCGCCGCCGCGTCGCAGGGCTTCGTCTACGCCATCTCCCGCGTCGGCATCACCGGCACCCAAACCACCATCGCCATCCGACGCCGCCCAGCTCGTCGCCCGCCTCCGCCGCTTCACCGAGCCGCTCGACCTGCCCATCGCCCTCGGCTTCGGCATCTCGAACGCCGCCCACGTCGCCGCCGTCGCCCAGTTCGCCGACGCCGCCGTCATCGGCTCCGCCCTCGTCGCCCTCATCGAACAGACCCCACCCCCCGAAGCCCCCGCCGCCATCGGCCACTTCATCGCCGGCCTCCGCCAGGTACCCGCATGACCCGCCAACCAAAGCCCGGGTGCCCCATCCAAGCTCCGCTTGGGTGGGATGTAGTCGCCGGGCGGCCCCATCGATCATCCCTCCCAAACTGTCATTCTGTGCGAAGCACAGAATCCCCGCATTTGTTTTTCATGCCCCTACCAAAGCCGGGTGCCCCATCCAAGCTCCGCTTGGGTGGGATGTACACCGTCCGATCCGCCACACCTCACAGTCGCCCCCACCCCCACCCCATTTATCATTGTCCCGTCCCTCCCCCCATCCACCCCACGAGGCAATCCGCATGGACATCCCCGCCTGGCGCAACAAAATCGACTCCCTCGACGAACAGATCGTCCAGCTCATCAGCCAGCGCGCCCAGGCCGCCAAGGCCATCGGCGACCTCAAGCGCACCGCCAACCTCCCCGTCTACGAGCCCAACCGCGAGCAGGCACGTCTTCAACCACATCCGCGCCGCCAACCCCGGCCCGCTGCCCGACGCCGAACTCCTCCACATCTACGAGCGCATCATCGACGTCATGCGCACCCTCCAGCGCCGCGACGAAAAATGACCGTCCCGCGCCACAAGCAACCAAACCAGTCACAAATAACCGCACCGCCATCCCCACAAAGTTCAAATACAGTTACAAAATAAGGAAACCACACGCAATGATCGTAGCCATGCAGGACGCAGCCACCGAAGAACACATCCAGAACGTCATCGAGCGCATGGTGGAGCTCGGCTTCAACGTCCACCGCACCACCGGCGCGCAGCAGACCATCCTCGCCGGCGTCGGCACCCCCGCCCACTTCGACGTGGTCGAGTTCAAGGTCCTCGCCGGCGTCCACGACGCCTACCGCATCTCCAGTCCCCTACAAGCTCGCCGGCCGCAGCTTCCGGCCTGAAGGCACCACCATCACCTTCCCCAACGGCGTCGTCGTCGGCGGCAAGGAGGTCGTCGTCATGGCCGGCCCGTGCTCGGTCGAGTCGCGCGAACAGATCCTCCTCTCCGCCCAGCTCGCCGCCGCCGCCGGCGCCAAGTTCCTCCGCGGCGGCGCCTACAAGCCGCGCAGCTCGCCCTACAGCTTCCAGGGCATGGGGCTCGATGGCCTCAAGCTCCTCCGCGAAGTCGCCGACGCGACCGGCCTGCTCGTCATCACCGAGGTCATGGAGATCTCGCAGATCGAACCCATGGTCCCCTACATCGACTGCTTCCAGGTCGGCGCGCGCAACATGCAGAACTTCAACCTGCTGCGCGAGCTCGGCCACGCCCGCACCCCCATCCTCCTGAAGCGCGGCATCGCCGCCACCATCGAAGAGGTCCTGCTCTCCGCCGAGTACATCCTCTCCGGCGGCAACTACGACCTCATGCTCTGCGAGCGCGGCATCCGCACCTACGAGACCTACACCCGCAACACCATGGACATCTCCGCCATCCCCGTCCTGCATAAGCTCACCCACCTGCCCGTCATCGGCCGACCCCTCCCACGGCGTCGGCATCCGCGACCTCGTCCCGCCCATGGCCCTCGCCTCCGTCGCCGCCGGCGCCGACGGCCTCCTCATGGAGATGCACCCCAACCCCGACAAAGCCATGTCCGACGGCGCCCAGTCCCTCTACCCCGACCAACTCACCAAACTCATCGCCCAGCTCCGCCAGCTCGCGCCCGTGGTCGGCCGCACCTTGGCATAACGTAGAGGAAGAAAGGACTCAATGATGAGAGTGCCTTCGAAGAGCACCAAGCCTCTCGCAAGCAAATCCGGTCTGTGCGCCGTGCTTGCTATGGCCACGTGTACGATCGCTATCCCCGCGCAGCCTCCCGTACCCTATGACACTCCGCCGTCCCTGCCACAGCAAGACCTAAACCAATCTCCTCATCTGGAGATACTGCCATGGAAGGCCGACCCTCCGCAGTCCTGCGACCCCCCGACAGTCGTCGTAGCCGTTATCGTCAACCTGCAGGGCCGTCCCGTGAACGTTCACGCAACCCAGGGCTGCGGCATGGGCCTGGACGAGAGGGCCGTCATATCGGTCAGACGAATGCAATTCAAACCAGCGCTGAAGGATGGTGCACCGATGGCAGTGAGCATCTCCGTTAAAGTCACCTTCGACCCCTCAGGCAAGTAGAATCGAACCGAGAGGCCAGCCACACGGTATGCGCGAGCGCGAAGGCACAAGTTCAGCCGGAGATGCCGCCACAGCATGATCAACCGCATCCTCATCGTCGGCACTGGCCTCATCGGAGCGTCCACCGGCCTCGCCCTCCGCGCCGCCGGCTTCTCCGGCGAGATCATCGGCACCGGCCCCACCGAATCCACCCTTACCACCGCCCTCCGGATGGGCGCGATCGATTCCTTCCACTCTCCCGCCGACATCGCCAACCCCGCGCACCACGCCGCGCGCGAGGCCGACCTCATCCTCCTCGCCGGCCCCGTCCTCTCCATCCTGGACTGGATGCATCGCCTCGCGCCCATCCTCGGCCCGCATCAACTCGTCACCGACGTCGGCAGCACCAAACTCAAAATCTCCGAGCTAGCCACGCAACTCTACAACCAGCCCGGCCGCGCCCACTTCCTCCCCGGCCATCCCATGGCCGGCAAGGAGTCCGGCGGCGCCGCCCTCGCCGAGCCGACCCTCTTCCAGAACGCCATGTGGCTCTTCACGCCAATCTCCATTACCGCGTCCCCCGAATCCCACCCCCACGAGCTCGAATGGCGCGCCCTCGTGCACAAGTTCGGCGCCCGCACCATGGACCTCGCGCCCGCCCGCCACGACGAGATCTGCGCCTGGGTCAGCCATCTCCCCCAGATGCTCTCCACCGCGCTCGCCGCGCTGCTCGAAGACACCTTCGCCGACGACCCCGCCGCCCGTGCGGAGATCGCCGAAATCGGCGGACGCGCCCTGCGCGAGACCACCCGCCTCGGCGCCAGCCCCTACAGCATGTGGCGCGACATCGCCCTAACCAACTCCGACCCCATCGCCCACACCCTTCACATGCTGGAGCAGCGCCTCGCACACCTCCGCGAAAACCTCCGCACCCCCGAACTCAAAGAAGAGTTCCGCCTCGCCAACCGCTTCCGCACTCCGCAGAAATAGCCGCTCCCGCTCGGGTGCCCCATCCATCGCATCGCGATGGGTGGGATGTACACTCTCACCCCGGCAGCTTCACCGACACCGCCTGCCCCGCATACCGCACCACCCGGTCCGCCTTCGCCGTCGCCTCCACACCCGCGCCATGACCCGCAGACACCAGCACCACATCGAACGTCCGCTGCTTCAGCATCCCCGGAAAGCTCCCCTTCCGCGCGCCGATCGTCAGCGTTTGCGTCGCCTCATTCCATCGGATCGGAATCACGGCATATACGCCCTTCTCGTAGTGGTACGTGTCGCCCTCATCCTCATACAGATCGAACGCGCCGTTCGCCCCGCGATACACGCGCAGCTCCATCGGGTCGGCCGGCTTCTCGCCGACGTACAGAATCTTCGGCCCCATCGGCAGCACCGCTCCCGCGGGCACATACAGCGGCATCGTATCCAGCGCCGCCGCCGCGTCGATCGACCGTCCCCCCGCCTCGGTCTCTCCCGTCCAGAAGTCGTACCACTTCGCCTTCCCCGGCAGATACACTGTACGTGTCCGCGCGCCCTGCGTCGTCACCGGACTCACCATAATCGAAGGCCCATACAGATACTGGTCCCCGACATTCAACGCCTGCTTGTCCGCCGCGTAGTCCATCATCAGCGGTCGCAGAATGCTCGCGCCGTTGTGCGTCACCTGCCACGTCACCGAGTAGAGATACGGCATCAGCCGGTAGCGCAGATCGTCGTACCGCCGCCAGATCGCCTGTGTCGCCGCGTCGAAGCGCCAGTACTCCTTGCCGATCCCCGTGCCGCCCTGCGGCGCCGAGCCATGCACCCGGAACATCGGGCAGAACGACCCATACTCAAACCAGCGCGAAAAAATCTCCGCATACTTCGGGTCGGATGGGTTGCCGATCCCCGCGAACCCGCCAATGTCCGTGTTCCAGTACGGAATCCCGCTCATCGAAAAATTCAGCCCCGCCGGCACCTGCGCCTGGAACACCTTCCAGTTCGCCCCAATGTCCCCCGACCACGTCACCGCCGAGTTCCTCTGCTGCCCCGCAAACGCGGATCGCGTCAGCACCACTACACGCTGCTTGTCCGTCAGCGCGCGCTGCCCCTCGTAGATCCCCGTCGAATGCATCAGCGGATACGCGTTGAACACCCGGGCCCCCGGCCCCGCCGCCGTCTGAAACCCGCGGAACTCGCCCCACTTGCCAGAGAGCTCCGGCTCCGGCGCGTCCAGCCACCAGCCATCGAACCCCTTGGTAAAGATCTGCGTCGAAATCTGCTTCCAGTAGATCGCCCGCCCCTTCGCCGAGAACGCGTCGTACCACTTGCCCTGCCCAGGAGGAAACACATACGGAATCACCGGCGCGTACATCGCGCCCGCATCCTCCAGCTCCTTGATGTTCGCCGTTCCCAGGTCGAACTTCGGCCACACCGAGATCACCACGTGGTAGTGCATCCCGTGCAACTGCGTCATCATCGCCGCCGGATCGGGATACCGCGCCGGATCGAACTGGTTCGAGCCCCACGTATTGTCCGGCCAGTACCGCCAGTCCTGCACAATCCCGTCGATCGGCACCTGCAGGTCGCGATACTGCTTCGCAATCCCCAGCACCTCGTCCTGCGTGCGGTAGCGCTCCTTGCTCTGCCAGAAGCCCAGCAGCCACTCCGGCATCAGCGGCGCCTCGCCGGTCAGCTCGCGGTAGTGCCGCATCGCCTCCTCAGGCCCCGGCCCGGCGATGAAGTAGTAGTCGATCGCGTCCCCCACCTCGCTGGTCCAGCGCACCGCATTCTCTGCGCCCGCCACTCCCACATCCACCGTCGTCACCGCCGGGTTGTCCCACAGCAGCGCATACCCTTTGCTCGAGAGCAGCACCGGAATCCCCACCTCGCGGTTCGCCTGCAGCAACTGCACGCTATGCCCGCGATAGTTCCACACCCCCTGCTGGTGCTGCCCCAGCCCATAGATCCCCTCGTCCGGATCGAGCGCAAACGCCTGCCGCACCAGCGTCCCCTCCACCCCCGCCTGCGTCGCCGGCGAAATCTCCCGCCCATCCAGACTCTCCGCCAGAATCGTCTTCCCCGACAGATCGCGAAACTCCAGCGCTCCCGTCCCGCGGTCCACCCGCACCCGCACCGCCGTCGTCCTCAGCGTCACCGCATCGTGCGTCTCTGCAATCGACCACTTCACCCCCGCCTTCGGCTTCATCACCACCGAAAAACTATGCAGCTCCGGAATCTCCGCGCCCGCCGCGTACGTCACCCGAATCACGCTCGGTGACATCACCTCCAGCCGCAGCACTCCCGGTTGCATCCGCACCACCACCCCATCCGCCTGCCGCACCACCCCCGCCACCGGCGCCGCCCACACCCCCGCCGCACCCGCCCCCAAAACCGCCGCGCAACACACGACCCTCTTCAATATTCCATGCACGCCGCCAGCCCTCCCTGAAAACGCCAACCATTGTTGCACGCCTCGCTCTTGTCTTCATTGCCTACCCGCAATGCCACCCCGCATATTCGTCACGACCAATCGCGCAGGCCGCCACCAACTTTAAAGTCGCCGCTGCATGAGTACGGCGCCATCCAGGCCTTCCAAGGATGGAACGGCACCGACATCGACGCGCTCCACAAGCGCATCACCACCGATCTGGATCGCATCCACGAGGTCTGCGCACCAGTCATCGGCAATTAACTTTCTTCGTATCTGAGATTCATCGCCCCTTGAGCGCGCATTCACATAGACGATCTATCACTGGGACTGTACCTCCACTCCCTTTTGCATTGAGGTCGTCCAAATGTTCCGCAAATCTTGCGCCGTCGTGTCTCTTGCCGCCATTCTTCTCAGCGGTTGCAGCAGCAGTTCCACCGCATATTTCAGTCTCGGCCCGAATGTCGTCACGGTGCCTCCGTCAACTGCCATCCAGCATGTAGTCGTCATCTTTGGCGAGAACATCTCATTCGACCATTACTTCGGCACCTATCCCGTCGCGGCGAATACTGGAGGAACAACCTTCACCGCGGCCAGCGGCACGCCGAACAACATTAGCAACTACATCACCAGCCCAAGCCTGTTGACGGCGAACCCAAACGAGAACTCAGCCAATCTTGTGTCCGCCTCGAACTCCATCCCTGCCGACCCATTCCGCCTCTCCCCCGATCAGGCCGGGACCGCCGACCAGGACCACAACTACGGCCCGGAGCAGCTCGCCTTCGATAACGGCAAGATGGATCTCTTCCCCCTCTCAGTCGGAGTTGCGGACTCGAGCGCCCTGGTCAATGAGACTGCCTCCCCCGGGATCGCCGGCACCACAGCTCTCACCATGGGCTACTACGACGGCAACACCGTCACCGCGTTGTGGAACTACGCGCAGCACTATGCGATGAACGACCACTCGTTCGGCACCACCTTCGGCGCATCCACCCAGGGCGCGCTTAATCTCGTCTCCGGACAGACCAACGGCGCGACGGTAGTGCTGCCGGGCGCGGCCTCCGGCGTTACCGCCGACGGCCAGGGCGGCTTCACTCTCATCGGCGATGAGGACCCAGCCAACGACATCTGCTCCTCCTCCAGCGCAACCGTCACCATGTCCGGCAAAAGCATCGGCGATCTGCTAAATGCCGCCAATGTTTCCTGGGGCATGTTCTCCGGCGGCTTCAACCTCGGCATCGCCAACGCCAACGGCACCACAGGCTGCGCCCGCACAAGTCCTGCCGTCAACATCCCAGCCAATCCGCTCAAGGCCGATTACATCCCGCACCACGAACCGTTTCAGTACTACGCCAGCACCGCCAACCCAACCCACAACCGGCCCGCTTCGGTCGCGGCCATCGGTACCCCGGCCGATACCGGAGCAACCACCGCGAACCATCAGTACGATATCCAGGACTTCACTGCTGCGCTTGCCGCGGGCAATCTGCCTGCCGTAAGCATTCTCAAGGCGCCCGGATATCAGGATGCGCACGCCGGATACTCCGACCCGCTGGACGAGCAGACCTTCGTGGTCAACACCATCAACGCAATTGAGTCTTCGTCCTTCTGGCCCAGCACGGCAATCATCATCGCCTACGACGACTCCGACGGCTGGTACGACCACCTGTCGAACCTGGTGAACGGCTCGCAGACCACGGCTGACGGCGCGTTTTGCAACAAGGCGCCTGTACTCGGCGGGGTCACCAGCGCCAACCCTGTGCAGGGGCGCTGCGGTCATGGCCCGCGCATGCCGCTGCTGGTCATCTCTCCCTGGGCGAATAAGAACTACATCGATAACACCCTCACCGACCAGGCCTCCGTCACCCGCTTTATCGAGGACATCTTCCTTAGCAGCGCCCGCATTGGCGGCGGCTCTTACGACGCCACTGCCGGGACCCTGATGAACATGTTCAAT
Organism: uncultured Acidobacteriaceae bacterium; assembly: GCA_963808025.1. Taxonomy (GTDB): domain Bacteria; phylum Acidobacteriota; class Terriglobia; order Terriglobales; family Acidobacteriaceae; genus Edaphobacter. Next base: position 173,801 of record CAWEEI010000005.1, read on the forward strand.
TTCACCAAGACCAACGGCGCTCTTCCCAACCCCAATGTCGTTCTGCTCAACCCCACCACCGGCGCAGTCACCAGCGGCAACTAGCGACGTTCACGGCACTGTCATCTTGCTGTCTTAATCTAAGGGCACGCACCTCGCTATAGGGGTGCGTGCCTTTTGCCAGCTAAGTCCATCTCTGACCTCCGGAATCGTCTTGCCCCGCTCACGCCGCACCTTTCTGCAACAGGCCTCCGCCTTCGCACTGGCAGGCAGCACTCGCCTCAGCCTCGCGAGGCAGATGTCCATGCCAATGGATGGGCCGATGCCCATGCCAGCGTCCCCCGCGGCGAAGAGACCGGTGGTCGCAATGCTACCCTGCCTGCAACTGCCCCCATTCGTAGACCCGCTCCCGATGCTTCCAGTCGCCCGGCCCACCCCCACCGGCGGTCTTCGCATTGCGATGCAGCAGACGGAGGTCAAGGTCCATCGCGACGTCCCACCCACCCGCATGTGGTGCTATCGCGATCTCTCAGCGGGCAACGCCGGAGGCTTCAACCCCGTAATCGCCGCGCGCTCCGGCGTGCCGCTGCAAGTCGAGTGGCTCAACCAACTCCCCACCCAACACTTTCTGCCCGTCGATTTCAGCCTGCACGGCTGCGGTCGCGATCTGCCCGAGGTCCGCGCCTGCGTGCATCTGCATGGCGGCCGCACTCCGACCACAGACGACGGCTACCCGGAAGACTGGTTCGTCCCCGGCCAGTCGCGCATCTGCCGCTACCCGCTCCAGCAGGAGTCGGCCACGCTGTGGTATCACGACCATGCGATGGGTCTCAACCGGCTCAACATCTACGCAGGCCTCTTCGGCATGGCCATCGTCCGCGACAGCGCGGAAGACTCCCTCCACCTTCCCTCCGGAAGATATGAGCTGCCGCTCATTCTCTTCGACCGCAACTTCACCGCCGACGGCCAACTCTTCTATCCGGACTCCGGCGACCCCGAACACCCATGGGTCCCGGAGTTTTCGGGAGACGCAATTTTGATAAACGGCAAGATCCGGCCCTACATCGAGGTCGAACCCCGCCTCTACCGCCTTCGTATCCTCAATGGCGCCAACAGCCGCTTCTTCGCGCTGTCGTTCTCCGGCAGCCAGCCGTTTCACCAGATCGCCAGCGACCAGGGACTGCTGGCAGCACCGGTCAAACTCACCAGCCTCAGCCTCGCCCCCGCGGAGCGCGCCGATCTGCTCATCGACTTCTCCAGCGCAGCCGGCCAGCACATGCACCTGGTGAATGGAGCACTCGAAATACTTCAGTTCCGCGTCGCGCAGAATTCCACCCCTCAGCCATCGCCGCCCACAAACCCACCGGCCACTCTACGTCCCCTCGCACGCATCTCCGAGTCCAGTGCCTCGCTGACCCGCACCATCACCCTGAACGAGTACGTCGACAGAATCGGCAACTCCATGCTCATGCTCCTCAACCACAAGCACTGGCACGAGCCGGTAACGGAGACACCGAAGTTGGGGGCGACTGAAATCTGGGAGTTCGTCAACCTCACCGAAGATACCCATCCCATGCATCTGCACCTGGTCCGCTTCCAGGTCCTCGACCGCAGACTCTTCGACGTATTCGCCTATCGCAACGACAAGGGGCTTCGCTACCTCGCGGCCGCCACCCAGCCCGCGCCCAACGAGTCAGGCTGGAAAGATACCGTGCAGTGCCCGCCCGGCATGATCACCCGCATCATCGTCCGCTTCGATGGCTACGCAGGCAAGTACCTCTACCACTGCCACATCCTCGAGCACGAGGCCAACGACATGATGCGCCCATTCGAGGTTCTCCCCTCATAGCCAGATGCATCGGGACGCTATCCCTGCCCAAACCCCTCGGGTGGCCCCATCCTTCGCAAAGTGAAGGATGGTTTATCGAACTGCGCTCGACCGCCTTAAGCGCGCGAACCCAATCGCTGTAAAATCCGGGTCGAGGCGTAATCGATGATCGGCAAAGCGTGTATCGTCTGGCTACTCTGCTGTGGAATCGCGATGGGCCATGCACAGGATGCCGCGAAGCCTGCGGCGGAGACTCAAGCTGCATCCGCCGGTCGGCCGATCCGGTTTGAGGTCGCCTCCGTGCGGCGGAGCAAGGCCGGTGTCTTCGGCGGCCATGGCCCAACGGCCGACGGCTACGATCAGAAGGGCATGCCGGTGGTGATGTATGTGGGCATGGCGTACGGCGTCAGCGAATTCCAAAAGATACAGGGCCTGCCCGCATGGTGCCAGTGGGGCGGCGAGACGTACGACATCGACGCCAAGGTCGCCGAGTCCGACATCCCCGAGTGGAAGAAGTTCGACCAGAACCAGATTGAGGCCGCGCTGCAGGCGCTGCTGGCCGATCGCTTCCACCTGAAGGCGCACTTCGAGACCCGCGACGCCGCAGTCTACGCGTTGGTGGTGGGGAAGAGCGGACCCAAGTTCAAACAGGCTGCCCCCGGCGATACCTACCCTGGCGGCTTCCACAGCACGAGCGGCCAGCCTGGGCACGGCCTCGGCGAACGATGGGAGCCAGGCTCCGACCGTGGGCGGGAGATCGGGCAGGCTGCCACGATGGCTGCGCTCGCGCAATTTCTCAGCAGCATGATGAACCCCGTGATCGGACGCCAGGTGGTCGACCGCACCGGTCTCGCCGGCGAATACGATTTCTCCCTCCCCATCTACAACGAGTGGATGGGAGATCATCAGGGCACCGACACCGAGGCCTCCATCTTCACCGTGATCGAGGATTCGCTCGGCCTCCGCCTCGAACCCGCAAAAGCGCCAATGCAGATTCTCGTCATCGACCACATCGAGCGGCCTACGGACAACTAGCGCCGTACGCCACGCGCAAGCGGTGCCAATCTACGGGCCTCGCTTCTTCATTGCCTCCCCGCAACCCGCTGCGTATACTCATCCGCGATCAAGTTCTACCCCACCGGAGCAAACCCCAAATGAAATCCCACCGCACTCTTTATCTACTCACCGCTTTTGCCTCCGCCTTCCTCATCCAAGTCGCCCACGCCCAGCAAGCCCCGCGTCCCTGGCAGGAGATCACCATCCCCACCGTCGCCCAGGCCGCCGCCAACTTCAAGTCGCCGCCGCATGAGTACGGCGCCATCCAGGCTTTCCAGGGATGGAACGGCACCGACATTGACGCGCTCCATAAGCGCATCACCGCCGACCTGGACCGCATGGCCGCCAACGGCATGTTCATCTTCAACCTCGCGCCCGGCCGGCGCGGCCCCGGCGAGCCCGCATACCTCTCCGACGGCCATATGGCCGAGGTCAAGTTCATCGCCGACGAGGCCGCCAAACGCAACATGCGCATGTGGATTCAGGATGAGTCCAACTACCCCAGCGGCTTCGCCGGCGGCTACATCTCTGAGCGATACCCGCAGCTCGGCATGCAGGTGATGGCCGCCGATCTCCACCTTCACGTCGCCCCCGGCGAGCTCCTCGAGCTCCCACTCCCCTCCACCACCCTCGCCGTATGGGCCTCCGCCACCGACACCACCGGCAAAGTCACACAGACAATCCCCATCCCCATCCCCACCGACTTCCAACTCAAGTGGCGCGTCCCCTCCGTCGGCTCCACGCCCAATGAGCCACACGTCAACTGGCAGGTCTCCATCCTCCGCCACATCTATCTCAGCTCGCCCACCCGCGCCGACAACCGCGCCGACGGTGGCCGAGCCAAGGACGCCCTCTACTCCCTCATCGACTACCTCGACCCCCACGCCACCGACGCCTTCCTCCACATCACAGAGGAGACCTACTACAAAGCCGTCGGCGACCAGTTCGGCAAGATCCTTCTCGGCTTCTTCGGCGACGAGCCCGACTACAGCGAGAACAACACCACCGCGGACATCGTCCCCGGCTCGGCCGGCGTGCCCTGGACGCCCGCGCTGCTCGACACCTTCAAAGCCCAGAAGGGCTACGACCTCACGCCCTACCTTCCCGCCTTCTTCGATGGCCAGCCGACCGAGCAGTCGCAGCGCGCCTGGGCCGACTACTACGACGTCTGGAGCGGCATCTTCCGCGACTCGTTCTTCGGTGAGCAGGCAGCCTGGGCCAAAGCGCACAACGTCGAATACCTCGTCCACCTGAACCACGAAGAGACCATGCTGTCGCTCGAGCACAGCGAAGGCGACTACTTCCGCGACGAGCGCCACGTCCAGGTCCCCGGCATCGACAACCTCTCGCAGCTCATCCCCTCCGCCGTGCACCGCTTCGATTCCAACTGGTCCACCAATAACAACTTCCCCAAGCTCGCCAGCTCCGACGCGCACCTCTTCGGCCGCCCGCAGATCTGGGCGGAGGAAGGCGGCGGCTCCGGCGTCGACGGCAAATACCAGATGAACTTCCAGCTCGTCCGCGGCGTCGACGCGCTCCAGGTCCGCGGTCAACGGCCTGCGCGCCCGCACACCCCCGTCCCGCCCGACACCCCGCAGACACTCTGGTACGCCAACCGCGCCAGCTACCTCATCGCCGTCGGCCGTCCCGCCGCGCAGGTCGGCCTCTACCATCCCGGCAACTCCATCTGGCTCGGCGGCGACTCCGCCATCGAGGCCGACCGCTCTACCACCAAACTCGGCTGGCAGCTCTTCGAGCACCAGGTCGACTGGGACTACTTCGACGAGCAGTCGTTGAGTTCGGTGGCGACGATCAGCAATGGCGGTTTCACCAACCTCTCTGGCCAGACATACAAAGCTATCGTCCTTCCGTCGATGACGGTCATCACCCGCACAGGGCTTGATCGCTTGCGGGAGTTTGCGAAGGCCGGCGGCAAAGTCATCTTCGTCGGCAAGACGCCGACACTCATCGTCGACAAGACCTACCTTGACGCGAAGACCGAGACGCCGGACCTGAGCTTTGCGACGCTGGTAGAGTCCTCCGGTGACATCACCCCCGCCGTCCTCTCCGCGCTACCTGCGCCGGACGTCAAAGTCGACGCTGAATTCAAGCGCCTCACCTACACCCACCGCAAGTACGCCGACGGCGACCTGTACTTCTTCTTCAACGAGAGCACCGAGCCCCAGACCCGCACCGCAACCCTCGCCGGCCACGGCGCCGCGCAGGACTGGGACATGCTCACCGGCGAGATCCACGCCATGCCCACATCTGCCGCTGGCCCCGGCGCGGTCAGCGTCCCCCTCGCCCTCGGCCCTTATGAGTCGAAGGCGATCATGGTGGGCCCGCTGCCCGCAGGCCTCGCCGCCCATTCCGCCGAGCCCAACCTCGCCGCCGGCACCACGCTCGCCGACCTCGACGCCGGCTGGAACCTCGACCTCAACGGCCAGCACCTCACCACCGCCATCAAGCCGTGGGAAGAGCTCGGCGTCAACTCCTTCGCCGGCCCCGCCACCTATACCCTGCAGTTCCCCGCGCCCGCCGCGCCCAAAGGCAAGCGTATCTACCTCGAGATCGGCGACGTCCACGACTTCGCACACGTCACCCTCAACGGCAAGGAGGTCGGCGCGCGCAGCTTCCAACCCTACCGCTGGGACATCACCACCCTTCTCAAGCCTGGCCCCAACGACCTCAAGATCGAGGTCTACGGCACCCCCTCGCAGGGCCGCGGCCCCGGAGCCCCACCCCCCGCCGCCGCACCAGCACCCGGCCTCACATCCGCCGCCCCTACCGCTGGAGCTGCACCCCGCCGCCCGCAAGGTGCAGCCGCAGGAGCCCCACCCGCCGGAGCCGGCGGCGGAGGTCGCGGAGGCCCTGCCGCCCCCGCAACCTCCGGCCTCCTCAGCCCCATCAAACTCGTCGCCTACTAGATTCGTTCGAGCGCATAAACTGGGTGGCCCATCCTTCGCATAGCGAAGGGTTGGGTTATCGAGCTACGCTCGCCCCATTCACCCCTACCGCAACACCCTCCGCAATACCGCCAGCGTCGTCGGCCCACACACCCGCTGCACCAACCCCTCGGGCGGAATCTTCGGCGTGTAATTTTCAATCGTCTCCGCATAAAGCCCGCGCAGACGGTCGGTCGCGCTCTCCCAGCTATATTGCTCCACCTCCTGCCGCGCATTGGCCCGCACCCGTTCGAGATCGGTTCTTGCTGCTCAGCACGCGCGCCACCGCCCGCACCAGGCCCTCCGGCTCGTTCGGCCCGTACAGAAATCCGGTCACGCCATGCTGCACTGCGTCCGGCACTCCACCGGCGCGGCACGCAACAACGGGACACCCCGCCGCCATGGCCTCCAGCAGCACCAGCCCCAGCGTCTCCGTCTGCGACGGCAGCACAAACAGGTCCGACGACGCATACGCGCTGGCCAACTCCTGCCCGCGCAGGTAACCGGTAAAGACTGTCGCCGTCCCCTTGAAGTACCTCTCCAGCTCATGCCGCACCGGCCCGTCCCCCACGATCGCCAACCTCGCCTCGGGATGCGCTCGAATCACATCGCGCAGCTTCGGTATGTCCTTCTCCGCGGAGAGCCGGCCCACATACAACAGCAGTGGCTTCTCCGGCTCACCGCCGCTCAACCGGTCCCGCATCTCCGCCGAGCGCGCACTCGGCGCAAACAGCGTGGAGTCCACCGCGCGCTCCCACAGCCTCGGGTCTTCAATCCCGCGCCTGCGCAGATCGTTCATCGTCACCGACGAAGTACACAGGTTCATGTTGGCCCGCTTATGCCGCTGCCGCATCAGCATCCAGGTAAAGTTCTCCAGCATACCCAGCCGGTAGTAGTGAAGGTACGCAGGAATATAGGTGTGCGCCGAGATCACCGTCGGCAGGCGCATCACCTCACCGTAGTAGATGCCTCCCACGCCCAGCAGCGCCGGCTCGAACAGGTGAAGGATGTCCGGCTTGAAGTCTTCAAGGATGGCCCGCATCCTGGTGCGTGGCAGCGCCAGCCTTAGCTCCGGATACAGCGGAAACGAAACCGACGGCATGCCCACCACCGTTGCCCCGTAAAGTTCACTCGGGCCGCCGCTGGGCGCGAAGATCAATACCTCGTCGCCTCTGCGCCGCAAACACTCCACTGTTTTGGTCAACATGGTGACGATGCCGTCTACCTTGGGCAGAAACGGCTCCGTCGTCATTGCAATTCGCATTCCGTGCTGGCCCTCTTCGCTCAATCGTGAACGACGATCTCGCAATCGAGTAAGTATATGAGAGAGGAAGCTGCGAAAATCCAAACATCGCAAAGCCGGAGTCGTCGCGGGATTTAGTGGGTCGCAGTCGGCGCCGCAGCCGCAGTCTTCTTGCCCTTGTCGCCAAAGACCGCATGGCTGATGTCCGGCCAGAATTCGTGGAAAGCAAACGTCACCGCGTCGTACGTCATGTCCAACCCCCAGTCGCGCAGACCATTGTGGACCGTCTGTTCTTTGGTCGGATAGTAGAAGTTCGAAACGCTCACCGCCGCGGCTGAACCCGCGACCTCCGAAATGTTGAACGTCCTCTCGCCCGAGTCCTTCTTCGTCACCACCACGCGGCTCAGCGAATAGCCCGCCCGCTTCCAGAACCCGCCGCCCTCCCTGCCCATGGCGTAGTAGCGCGAGTCCTCATACGTAATCGCCGGAATAATCAGCTCCACAAAATAATTCTCAACCGACTGGTCGGCCACCGTATGCCAGTAGTACCGCGCATAGCCCGCCGCTCCCTGATGAAACTCCGGCGTCGCCTTGCTCACAAATGAGTCCGCCGCAATCACTCCGGCGAACAGCAACGCCGTGTAGTCGAAGTTGTCCTCGGTCGCTGTCACCAACTTCTGCCGGGGCGTTTGCGGTGGTGCGACTTCCCCTGCGCTCACGGACCGGAAGTTGGGCAGAATCCCCAAAATCCGCTTCGACTGCTGCTCATCGATTGGTGAGCCGGAACGTGCGCCCGAACCCGTCTGCGCACCGGGTGCATCCGGCAAGGGCGCTGGCGGGCCTTGCGTCGGCGCATTCTGCGGCGCAGTAGCCGCGCCAGGCGCTGCGGGACTTTGCTGGCCCAGACAGGTTCCCACGCAAACCAAGAGAACGGCGCACATCACGCCACACGGAAGCCGCCAATTATCACAACCCATCAAACCTTCCTGACTACCCATCTCTCGGATTGTTGTTGGGAATGATTTCCCCGATCGAGCACGTGTACCACGATTTTATATGCTCCCAGCATGACGAGTCGTTCATCCATTCTCACGCCTCCAGCGCCACGGAATCCGATAGCCTAACGCGATACCATCAAAGTCAAGATGGATACCTCCCCCCTCACCATCCAGCTCGACGACATCCTCGCCGCCCGCGAGCGCATCCGCGCCTCCATCTACTACTCCCCTTGCCCCCACTCGCAGATGCTCTCCACCCTCACCGGGCAGCAGATCTATCTCAAGCTGGAAAACCTGCAGATGACCGGCAGCTTCAAGGAGCGCGGCGCGCTGAACCGCATCGCGCAGCTGTCACCTCGAGCAAGCCGCGCGCGGCGTCATCGCTGCCTCCGCCGGCAACCATGCGCAGGGCGTCGCTTATCACGCCACCAAACGCGGCATCCCCGCCACCATCGTCATGCCGCTCACCACGCCGCTGGTCAAGGTCACCGCAACCCGCGGCTTCGGCGCCGAGGTCCTCCTCCACGGCGCAAACTACGAAGAGGCCTTCGCCGAGGCCATGCGCCTCTGCGACGAACAGGGCCTTACCTTCCTCCATCCCTTCGACGACCCCGCCGTCATAGCCGGGCAGGGAACCATCGGCCTCGAACTCCTCGAGCAGGTGCCTCAGCTCGAAGCTGTCGTCGTCCCCATCGGCGGCGGCGGCCTCATCGCCGGCATCGCCTGCGCCATCAAGGAGACCAACCCCAACATCCGCATCGTCGGCGTCCAGACCGCGCGTCTGCCCTCCATGCTCGCCGCCGTGGAAGCCCACCACCCCGTCACCATCGACCGCGCCACTACCATCGCCGACGGCATCGCCGTCCGCCGCGCCGGCGATCTCACCCTGCCGCTCATCGAGCGCTACGTCGACCAGATCGTCACCGTCGATGAGGACGAGATTGCCGAGGCTGTCCTGGTGCTGCTCGAACGCGAAAAGACACTCGCCGAAGGCGCAGGCGCCGCAGCCCTCGCTGCGCTGCTTCAACACAAGACCACCCTCGACGGAGCGCGCACCGCGGTCCTCGTCTGTGGCGGCAACATCGATGTGACCTTGCTCTCTCGCATCATCGAACGCGGCATGGTGCAGGATGGCCGCCTCATCCGCTTGCGCATCACCCTGCTCGACAAACCCGGCGCCCTTGCCGAACTCACCCGCTTGATCGCGGCCCACCGCGCCAACATCGTCGACACCCTGCACAACCGCGCCTACTACGGCGTCAACCTCGGCGACACCGTCATCGACATCACCATGGAGACCCGCGGCCGCGAGCACGTGGCCGAACTCCTCGCTGCCCTCACCGCCGCGAATTACCCCCACACCCGCGTTCTATGAGCCGCGTCTAACCACCCTACCCTCGCAGCGCCTTGCTCAAACTTCCCCCCGCCTGCGCCAGCCGCTTCTCCGCCGCCGCCCGCGTCACCCCCAGCTTCTTCATCGCAATCGCCACCTTCACGCTGCCGCCCTCAATCAGAAGCCGCGCCGCGGTCATCCGGTCGCACTCCGTCGCCGTCATGATGATGCGTTGCGCCCGGTCGATCAGCTTGTCGTTCGAGGGCGTCACGTTCACCATCAGATTGCCGTACACGGCGCCCGTCCGGATCATCACTCCGGTCGAGAGCATATTCAGCACCAGCTTCGTCGCCGTGCCCGCCTTCATCCGCGTGGAGCCCGTAATCACCTCCGGCCCTGTCACCGGCGCGATAATCAGGTCAACCACCTTCGATACCGAAGAGCCCTCAACACAGGACACGCCCACCGTAAGCGCCCCCAGCGAGCGCGCATACAACAGCGCGCCCAGCACGTACGGCGTCTGTCCGCTGGCCGAAATCCCCACTAATGTGTCGGGTGTGGGAGCGGTCGCGTCGGCCGCGTTGGCAATCCCAAACCCAGCAGCCTTCAGGTCGCCTTCACCCTCCTCCGACAGGTCTTCCGCACCCTCCGAGGACTTGCGCAGCGCGACGTCCCCGCCCGCAATCAGCCCCTGCACCAGCGCCGGCGGCACGGAAAAAGTCGGCGGACACTCCGAAGCATCCAGCACACCCAGCCGACCGCTGGTTCCCGCGCCGATGTAAAACAATCGCCCACCCAGCGCGAACCGCTCCGTGATCGCATCCACAGCGCGCGCAATCTCCGGCAGGGTGGCCGCGACCGCCGTGGCGACAGTCGCGTCCTCCTGGTTTATTACATTCAACATCTCCAGCGTGGAAAGCTCATCAATGTGTTCGCTGAGGGGATTTCTAGCTTCAGTGATCAGGGAACCTAGGTTCGGCATCGTCCCCTATAGTCTACTTGCCCACCACAACGATGGAAAAGGACCCCGGTATCATCGGCGCACGGGGACCTCGAAAGCCACCCGGCCGGCCGCCACCCGGCGCACCTGGTCCGCCCTGCCCAGCTACCGGAGGCGCACCCGCCGCGGGCGCTGGAGCAGGGACTGCAGACGTAGCGGACGTTGGAGCAGCCGCCGGTGCAGGAGCCGCAGCAGCAGGCGCTGGCCCGTACTCCGCCGTGATCAGCAAAATGTGCCCCGTCTTATAGTCGATCGTCAGCGTCCTGGCCCGCACCGGCGTCGTCACCGTCTGCTCCACCGCAAAGCTGGTCGGCGAAGATTCCTTCACCACAGTCAGCGTCCCATCCCCCTGCGCGCTGAACGCCTCCATCGTCGCCGGGTTGAACCCTGCGCCGTCGCAGCCCACTCCGGTCGGGAGGTCCGCAAGAATGTGCCCGTCCGTGGCCGACAAAATCACCATGTCGTTCTTGTCCCGGCACGCCGCGAACAAAATATTGTTCTTCGCGTCCAGCGCCAGGCCCGCGCAGCCGCCGCTCTTGCTGGAGATGTCGTACTTGCCCGTCATCGTCATCGTCTTCGCATCGATCACCGCAATCGCGCCCTTGTCTTCGATGTCCACATAGATATGCCCGCGCCCGTCCGTCGCCGCCTGCTCCGGCATCCCGCCTATGTCGATCGTCCCCAGAATCGTCCCGTCCTTATCGTCCAGCACAGTAATGTTCGGCGCCGCGTGCGACAGGACATAGAACCGGTGGTAGAGCGGATCGTTCAGATACCCATCCGGATTGCCCTGAACATCGATCTTCTTGATCACCGCGAACGTCTTCGCATCGAACATCGTCACCGGCTTCGATGTCGCAAAGCCGTGCCCCGTGCTGTCGTCCACCGCCCCGCCATGCCCGCTTGTCCCCGGAATGTCCCCCACCTGCGCAAACGTGTCCAAGCTGTACACCGGAATGTGCCCTGCAGGCCCAGACCGCGCAATATATAGCGTCCGGTTCTCCGAATCGGTCGTGATGTAGTCGGACCCTCCATCGCCACCCACCTTCACGGTCTGTAGCACCTTGTAAGGCCCGGCTTGCGCATGGACAACGCCGGACATCGGAAGCATCGCGGCAACTGCCGCAGCCAGGACAAGCTTATTGAGTGACATAAATTCCATCTCCTGAATGAATCGGATGAGCAGTTTCAAATCCTGGGGATTCGCCGGCAGCGCAAGATAAGCGCCGCACGGAAGCGTTCCATCGTAGCACCCGCGAGCGCTGGCCGCACAACCCTCTGTCTACGCTTGAGGGCTGCGAAAAGTTCCGGTGGGAGCTCTCAAGGCCAGGAAATAGCTATGAATCAATGGAAGGGCTTCCGTCCCGGATTCCTCACTCTGCGCTGCCTTACGGGAGCAAGGCGGGAAATGTCATCTGCCGTAAGGCATGGAGGAGAAGGGCGCCACCGTCGCAGGCAGGTCCTTCCGATAGACACCGATCTGGGTTGGCAGCGTAACCAGTCTCAGCTCCGTGCTATTTACTACGCCGCGCTTCGCCATCTGGCCCTGGCCCAGCAGAATCTCATGCGATCCAAAGAGCGCCGGCTGCCCCACCACTTTGCTTCGGTCGTCGCCCAACCCGGGCAGCGGCGTAAACCTTGGCGGCGCAAACAACGTGGCAACACTTTTACTCGTGAAGTCGTTGCGCACAGGCGCTACCTGGTTCACTGTCCCGCCGGATGTCGTCGCCTCTACTGGGTTGGCCGGCTTAACCGGACCGACCGGAACTGCCACCGCAGCCGTCGACAACACCGGGTCAGCCACCGTCACGCCCGACCGCATCGCGCGGTCTGCGGCATAGGTCGCCTCACGCGCGGCCCTGTCACGCTCGGCCTGCTGCATCTCTTTTGCACGGCGGATGCTGGCCGCAGACGGCACAACCGGGGCCGTCGGCCCAACTTTGCTCAGCGTCGCGCCGTCGGACACCCCGCTCTTCGCATCGGAGCCCAGTCTCGCGGTCGCTTGCGTCGCTGCTGTCGATTCCGCCACCAGCCCAGCGCTGCCCAGCTGCAGCCAGACCATCGCGATCAGAGTCCCAGTGGCAACTTTCGCATTCATCTTGATTTTCCTTGGCATAGCACCCTCCCGAGCAACTTCTACCCAACCTCGAACGTAACTATTGGTACAGTCGCCAGCCGGTTTCCACGCGCGCATACGCTAATATTACGGTGCGACGGTTTGCACGCTCGCGAACGAAAGTTGTATTCCAGTACGCACGAAAGAAGCACAAAAGAAGCACTAAGGAGAGACAGGTGAGGCAAGCTCTGATAGCCGTAGGTGTGGTGGCAGCGACAGTGTGGGCAGGCTCAGCCCTGCGCAGCGTAAAGGCGCAGGACAACCCCAGCTCTCCCGCGTACTACACCGAAAAGGTCACGGCCCATCTTTGTCGCCACCTGCGCCAAGTGCCACCTCGACATGAACCACAAGGGCGGCCTCTCGCTCGCCACCAAGGCCTCCACCCTCAAGGGCGGACGCGACGGCCACGACGTCGTCCCCGGCGACCCCGCCAACAGCCTGCTCGTCAAACTCATCCGCCACGAAGGCCCGCCCGACGACCCCAAGCCCATGCCCCAGAAGGCCGACAAACTCTCCGACGCCGACATCGCCACCATCACCGCCTGGATCAAAGCCGGCGCCGTCATGCCCGACGACCCACCCGCGGCCCAGTAAGACTCTATGAAAGCAGCCAGCAGTGAAAAAAGTAGGATCGTCGTCTATCGCAGAAGCCCGGGCGATCCGCTCACCGCCGCCCAAAGAAAGAACCTTGCCGAGCTCGCCGGCAGGCCCGGCCGCAAGATCGACACCTCCGACATCCCCGAGCTCCCCGCCGCCGCCTGGAAGAACGCCATCCGCGGCCGCTTCTACCGCCCCATCAAACAGGCCGTCAGCCTCCGTCTCGACGCCGACATCGCCGCCTGGCTCAAACAATCCGGCCCCGGCTACCAAACCCGCGCCAACCAAATCCTCCGCCACCAAATGCTCAAAAACCTTAAGGGGTGACGAAGGACACGACCCAAGAGATCGCACATACGGGCGATGAGGAGTTTTCACACCCAACATTAGTCAAGTCACAGCTTCGACAGGGCCCTCAGCAATCTCGGTTCGGGCCTCACTCAGCTTGCGAACTAGGAGGTCGCGCAGCTTCTCTAGCTGCGGCTGGATCGGGTGAGCCCTGTCCACCGTGAATCCTCCTTTCTTCGAGGTCTCATCGAACATCCCCGGTTGTGTATCCGCAAACCAGACCGGAATGACGCTATTGTCACCAAACCTCGTCTTAAACTGCTCCGATTCGAATTTTGTCCAAATCCTCTTCGGGTATTCCTTTCCGAGGAACACAACTACGAACTGAGCCTCACTTCGGTAAATCGGCGCTAGGTAGTCCTCGACATTCGCGGCGAGGATGCGATGCTGCTCATTCTCGTCGTAGAAGACCCCGATTTCGGCCTCCCCTAGCAGCCCATTTAGAGTTCCCGCTACATCACGATCTGCACCGGCAAAGGAAAGCGCAAAGTCGTACCTTCCTATGAAATTTGTGGACAAGTAGCCGACCTGGCGAGCGAACTTATTCCAAATCAAGTTTCGCAGATAGTAGATAAATTTAGGATCTTCGATGCTCAGCATCCGTGTGACAGGGTCGTAGTGAATTACATCCGAAAGTTCGGGGGTGGCCGCCATAAAACCCTCGAGATAACCCTTGTCGATGACTTGACCCACGCCCCCGCGGTGCTCCGGATGCTGAGACAGGGCCTGATCCAGTTGCATCGACCACTCAGACTTTTGAGCCAGCCAATTCAGCATGTGTAGATACGGAGCGCGCCCCGCTCTGCGTAATTTTGGCCATGTGGCAAACTTCATTGCCGGCTCAAAAAAACCCGGGACAACTCGTCAAGTACCTTCTCGCGCACCACCTCAAGGCTGACAGCGACTTCCTCTCTCACGTCCCGACGTTCTAGGCCAGCTTGCCAGTGAGGCACATTTCCCTACAGAGCATTTGGGCGATGTGAAAGCTGCCGTGCGAGTCCTCGACTATCTGCCTGCGTGTATTGAACGTAATGTTGAGTGCCGCTTCACCTTTGATAATTAGTTCTTCTATCCGTTCCTCAGAATTCGTTTCGAGGCCAATGGTATCTATGCGATTATTCAGATCTGCGGCGAACTTGACCAATGAGTCACCCGCCTTATTGATCCCGATGACAACGAGCTTGCTATCCGGACGCTCCTCGTCAGCGAGGGTCTTCATGCGGTCTGCCACTCCCTGCTTTACTTCGCCATCCAGACGGTGAAAATCGTCGATGATGACGGTGCCAATGGAGTCCATCTGCGGGAGCTCTAGGATTAGCGCCCTGTCAGCTTCCTTGCGGGCGCTTAGAATTAGTGTCTGATCCTTTATCCCCAATTGCTGCAAAGCAGTTAGTACGCCGGTTGTCTTTCCGATACCGGAAAGGTCATTCAATGACCAGTCCGCGCCCTCGGGTACGGAGTCCTACGATTAGCCGGTCGTATTCGCTTGGTTGCACGAAAGTATAGGTAGGGACGCCGGACGTCTTAAAGACACTCTTCGAGCGGTGGTGCAGGCATTCTGCCTCCTTGAAGGTCCTACTTCACTGCACCAATCCTCCACCCTCCCCCACCTTCCCATCCTCCGGCGGAATCACCACCGCCGCCGCCACCTTGTCCTCCGCATCCAAATTCAGCAGCTTCACCCCCGAAGTGCTCCGCCCCGCCGACCGGATCGTCTTCGTATCGATCCGGATGATCTTGCCGAACTGCGAGATCAGCATCATCTCCGTCGTGTCGTCCACCAGGTTGATCGCCGCGACCTTGCCAATCTTCGGCGTCGTCTTCATCGAGATCACGCCCTTGCCGCCGCGCGACTGCAGCCGGTACGCATCCACATCCGTGCGCTTGCCAAAGCCGTGCTCGCTCACCGTCAGGATCAGGCACGGCGTCAGCCCCAGCTGTTTGTCCAGCTTCTCCAGCTTCGCCGCCGCCTCCTCAGAAATCACCGGCGCCGCCGTCTCGCCCGGCTCCGCCAGCTCCAGCGGCTGCGCCGCAGCCGAGTCCGCCGCCTCATCGATCACCGCCTCCACCTGCGCCGTCAGCCCCGTCGCCTTCGCCCGCTCCAGCCGAGCCTTGTTGCGCGCCTCGTTCGAAGGCGTCACCGCCGCGCCAATCACATAGTCCCCCTTGCGCAGATT
Source organism: uncultured Acidobacteriaceae bacterium (assembly GCA_963808025.1). Lineage (GTDB taxonomy): Bacteria > Acidobacteriota > Terriglobia > Terriglobales > Acidobacteriaceae > Edaphobacter. Next base: position 189,421 of record CAWEEI010000005.1, read on the forward strand.
GATCCCGCGGTTGCCCGTCGCCGGCCTTCCCATCGCGCGCAGGTCGTGCTCGTCGAACCGGATCGCCATCCCATCGTGCGTCGCGATAAAGATCACCTGCTGCCCGTCTGTGATGCGCGCCGTGATCAGCTCATCCTCCTTCTCAATATTGATCGCGATAATCCCGCGGCTCATCACATTGCTGAAATCCTTCAGCGCTGTCTTCTTCACCGTGCCGTTGCGCGTCGCAAACAGCACGTACTTGTGCTCCTCCTCCAGGTCCTTCACCCCCAGGATTGTCACCACTTTCTCGCCCGGCTGCAGGTCGACCAAGGACGCCATCGCCTTGCCCTTGCCCGCCGCGCCCACGTCCGGGACCTCATAAATCTTGACCCAGTACACCCGCCCCGTATTGGTGAAGCACAGCAGATACGCGTGGGTCGAATCGATAATCAGTTGCGCGACGAAGTCCTCCTCGCGCGTCTTCATCCCCAGCCGCCCCGTGCCTCCGCGCCTCTGCTGCCGGTACACAGAGATCGGCGTCCGCTTTAGGTAGCCCGTATTTGTCACCGTTACCGCTACCTGTTCATCGGCGATCAGGTCTTCGAGGCCCAGCTCCGCGGTCTCATCCAGCATCGTCGTCCGCCGCTTGTCGCCGTACTTGTCGCGGATCTCCGTCAGCTCCTTGATGATCACCTTGCGCAGCTTCGCCTGCGAAGCCAGGATCGACTCATACTCCGCAATCGCCTCCCGCACCGCGCGCAACTCATTCAGCAGCTCATCGATCGAGAGCTGCGTCAGCCGGTAGAGTTGCAATTCAAGAATCGCGTCAATCTGTCGCAGCGAAAGAATCAGCGTCGCCACTCCCGCCGCATTGGTCGGCAGAAACGTCGTGTCGATCGCATACTTCTTCGCGTCCAGCTTCACCCCATTCAGCTCCGTGCCGCGCAGCGTAATCTTCTTCCCGGAAAAATAGCTGAACAGATTCTCCCGCGCATCCGTCCGTGAAGAGCTCTGCCGGATGATCCGGATCACCTGGTCCAGATGGTCCAGCGCAATCTGGTACCCCAGCAAAATGTGCTCGCGCTCGCGCGCCTTCGCCAGCAGGAACGCCGTCCGCCGCCGCACCACCTCCGCGCGATGGTCGAGGAACGCGCGGATCGCCCCATCCAGCGGCAGCTCCTTCGGCTGGCCGTTATGCACCGCCAGAAAGATCATCGAAAAACTTTCCTGCATCTGCGTGTGCTTCCACAGCTGGTTCAGCACAATCTCGTGCTGCGCCCCGCGCTTCAGCTCAATCGAGATCCGCATCCCATCGCGGTCGGTAAAGTCCTTCACGTCCGAGATGTCGTCGATCACCTTCTCATTCACCAGCGCCGCAATCCGCTTCACCAGCACCGACGTGTTCACCTGGTACGGCACCTCGTGCACAATAATCGCCTGCCGCCCGCCCGGCATGCTCTCCACCGTGCACTTCGCGCGCATCAGAAAACGCCCGCGCCCCGTCGCATACGCCTGCCGCACATTCGCCTTGCCGAAGATGAATCCGCCCGTCGGAAAGTCCGGCCCCTGCACATGCTCCAGCACCACGTCGAGATCGCGTGCGCGCATCCGCCGCCGCATCCTTGCCCCGCGCCGCATCCCGCTCCAGCAGCGCAATGCACGCATTCACCACCTCGGTCAGGTTGTGCGGAGGAATGTTCGTCGCCATCCCCACCGCAATCCCCGAGCTGCCATTCACAATCAAATTCGGCACCCGCGCCGGCAGCACCGTCGGCTCCACCGAGCTCTCATCGTAGTTCGGCGTAAAGTCCACCGTGTCCGAGTCGATGTCCGCCAGCATCTCGCCCGCCAGCCGCGTCAGCCGGCTCTCCGTATAGCGCATCGCCGCCGGCGGGTCGCCATCCACCGAGCCGAAGTTCCCCTGCCCATCCACCAGCAGGTACCGCAGACTGAACGGCTGCGCCAGCCGCACCATCGTGTCGTAAATCGCCGAGTCGCCATGCGGATGGTAGTTCCCCATCACATGCCCCACCACCTTCGCCGACTTCGTGTACTTCTTGTTGAACTGCAGGCCCATCTCCTGCATGCCGTACAGAATCCGCCGGTGCACCGGCTTCAACCCGTCGCGCACATCCGGCAGCGCCCGCCCAATAATCACCGACATCGAGTAGTCGAGATAGCTCCTGCGCATCTCGTCCTCAATGTTCACCGGGATCATGAACGCCGCCCCCGGCCCCTGCACATTGCTGCCGCCGCCCGGCCCGCCCGCACCACCAGCGCCAGCAGGCACACCGCCGCCGCCACCGGCGCGCCTGCTCCTCCACCCTGGCCGCCGGGAGGGGTTGGAATTCCAGTATTTTCAGGGTTCTTCGGATCGTCGGGAAACAGTTCGTCAGCCATAATCTATACCTTCATTATAGGCCTTTTTCGAGCCTCTCAGACGCCTCGGCACGGTGTCAAAGCGGCTCAATTTAAGCAAAGAAAACCGGCAGCGGGGCCATTAGAATCGATGTTAATCATCAGCAGAGGACATAAATGACGGTTAGCCAGCGGTTTGACAAGTTCCTGTCAAATATCGCGATTACCTACGCACAAGCCGAAGACGGGCTCGCGAAGCACACCGGCGTCATACGGTGCCTGAATCGGCACTATTACGGTTCCACCTCGGGCGAGGCAAACAGTATGCTTATCGGCTCATGGGGTAAGAAGACCAGAGTCCGACCGCCAAGAGATATCGACATCCTGTTTGTCCTGCCCACAAGTGTCTATCACCAGTACCAAGGGAAGTCAGGAAACAAGCAGTCTCAACTGCTTCAGGAGGTCAAGGGCGTTCTCTCAGGCTGCTATACATTGACCTCGATGAAGGGTGACGGGCAGATCATCCTAATTCCGTTCGCCACCCAGACTGTCGAGGTGGTTCCGGCGTTTCTCTTGGACAATGGACGCTATTGGATTTGCGATACGAACGGCGGCGGTCGCTATAAGACTGTTGATCCCAACGACGAAATCGCGGTGATAGACGAGTCGAGCAACGCATCAAACGGCAATACCCGAATATTGGTGCGTATGCTAAAGAAGTGGCAGGATAAGTGTTCAGTCGAGCTAAAGTCATTCTGGATAGAACTGCTGGCCGTGGAATTCCTGGCCAACTGGCAGCACAAGGCCCAATCATCGGTCTACTACGACTGGATGATAAGGGATTTCATGAAGCACCTAATTGGTAGAGCGGGAGGATACCTGACCCTCCGTTCGACGTATGAGTCGATCTATATTGGGAATTCATGGAAGACCAAGGCGGAGACAGCATTGGGCCGGGCAACCAAGGCCTGCGAGCACGAGGCCGCCAATCGTAACTACGATGCGTGGTGGGAATGGGAGAGCATTTTCGGCGCGGACGTGCCGCTGGATTGAGATGGACGCACAGTCAAAATCGCTTCAAGACGAGTGCCTCAGGCTGGAAGAAACTTGCCTGTACACATCCACGTCTTTTTTTATCTGGCTGCGATTTTGCAGGAATATAAAGATCGCCTTCATCATCACGCCATTAATCCTCGGCTCCCTTGGAACCTGGAGCGTACTCACTCGCTCCGACTTTGAACACCTGCGAACGATAACAGCTGTGTTCACTTTCTTGGCTGGCCTCCTCCCGGCCATCTATGTGGCACTGAAACTCGACAGTCACCTCGATCAATGTTGCAAGCTAGCAGGGGAGTTCAAGAACATGCAGGATCGATTCCGTCAGGCCGCTCTTATCTCATCGCAGAAGAGCACCGACGAGTTTGAGCGGGACGTCCAACCACTCTTTGATCGGCTTGAGGCCGCGCGAGCTCACAGCTTCACGGTCCCCGAGTGGTGTTTTAAACGAGCTCGAAGGAAGATCAACAAGGGCGACTATACCTACGGCGTCGACATCGAATCGGGGGCGCAACATGGCGCGGTCGTCCGATACATGACAGCCGATCGGTCGGATGAGGGAGCGACAAAAGATAGTTGAGAAAATATCCCGTAAACTACCCCCAGCGATGACCCACAAACCCACCCTCCTCGCCCTCCTCCTCGCCCTCATGCTCACCCCCACCACGCCCGCCCAACGCCCCTCCGCCGACGGAGCCACCCAGACCTTCTCCACCCTCTCCGCCCAGTTCTTCTCCGACGTCTACTTCAAGTTCTCCCCCACCAACGGCACCGCCGCCGGCCTCCACCAGTACGACCCCCAGCTCGAGGACTACTCCGCCGCCGCCACCGCCGCCCAGATCGCCGCGCTGCACGACTTCGAGAAGAAGATCGCCGCCATCGACCCCACCGCCCTCGACGCCCCCGTCGCCGCCGACCGCGACATCCTCCTCAACAACATCCGCTCCCTCCTCCTCACCCTCGAAGTCATCCGCCCGCAGGAGAAGAACCCCGACAACTACTCGTCCGGAATCACCAACTCAGCGTTCGTGATTATGGAACGCCCCTACGCCTCCACCGACGTCGCGCCTCCGCTCCCTCATCGCCCGCGAGAAGCTCATGCCGCAGGTCCTCCTCGAAGCCCGCAAGAACCTCAAGGACCCGCCCAAAATCTTCACCCAGATCGCCATCGAGCAGATCGACGACAACATCAGCTTCTTCCAGAACGACGTCCCCGCCGCCTTCCTCACCGCACAGGGCAGCGGCAATCAAGCGCCCGTCACCGACCCCACACTCAAATCCGAATTCGCCAAATCCAACGCTGCCGTCATCGCCGCCCTGCAAAGCTACGCCGCCTGGATGAAGTCCGACCTCCTGCCCCGCTCCAACGGCGACTTCCGCCTCGGCGCCGACACCTTCCAGAAAAAACTCTCCTACGACGAGATGGTCGACATCCCCCTTGACCGCCTCCTCTCCATCGCCTTCGACGACCTCCACAAGAATCAGGCCGAGTTCGCCCGCATCGCCAAGCTCGTCGACCCCACCAAGACCCCACAGCAGGTCCTCGCCGAACTCGCCACCATCCACCCCGCGCCCAACGACCTCCTCAACGCCTTCCACGGGACGTTCGACTCGCTCATCGCCTTCATCCGCACCAACCACATCATCACCATCCCCTCCGACGTCCAACCCACCCTCGAAGAGACGCCGCCCTTCATGCGCGCAACCACCTTCGCCTCGATGGACCCGCCCGGCCCCTTCGAGACCCACTCCGCGAAGGCCTACTTCAACGTCACCCTCCCCGAAAAAGACTGGACCGCCCAGCACGTCGCCGAACACATGGCCAGCTTCAACGTCGGCACCATCATCTCGACCAGCGTGCACGAGGCCTACCCTGGCCACTACATCCAGTTCCTCTGGATGCCGCAGTTCTCCTCCGACATCCGCAAGGTCCTCGGCGCCAACACCAACATCGAGGGCTGGGCCCACTACTGCGAACAGATGATGCTCGACCAGGGCTACGCCGCCGCGCCCGCCGATGCCACGCCCGAACAACTCCGCCAGGCGCGCCTCATCCGCCTCGGCCAGCTACAGGACGCCCTCCTGCGCGACGCCCGCTTCGTCAACTCCATCAAGCTCCACACCGGCCAGGGCGAACCCGGCGGCCAGTGGTCCATCGACCAGGCCGTCAACTTCTTCGTCACCGAGGGCTACCAATCCCCCTCCGTCGGCCTCGTCGAAACCAAGCGCGGCGCCGGCGACCCCACCTACCTCTACTACACCCTCGGCAAACTCGAAATCATGAAGCTCCGCGCCGACATGCAGACCAAGCAAGGCCCCGCCTTCAACCTGCAATCCTTCCACGACAACTTCATGCGCCAGGGCTTCGCCCCCATCAAAGTCATCCGCAAAGCCATGCTGGGCAACGACTCCCCCGTCCTGTGACCGCCCCTCAGAAACCGTCACCCTGAGCGGACCGCGCAGTGCAGTACCGCTCGCAAAAGGCGCGAGGAACGAATTGACCGAAGATGCTCGGCAATCCGTTCCTCGCGCTTTACTTAACTAAAACTCGATGAAGAATTGGTTCCGTGACAGAACCTTTGGAACTTTGACTACTTCCGGACGCGTCCCCGGATCACCATAATCGCGCCGCCCATCAGGGCAAGCGCGCCCGCGCCCATGGCAGGGTCAATCTCCGGAACAGCGGAGCCAGGGCTTGCGAATACAGCGCGGGTCGAGATGGCCAGGACGGCCAGCAAAGCGAGTAGGCATCGGGCAGGGTTCTTCATTAAGAGGCTTCTCCTTCACCGCTGAATTTGGATCTACTAATAAACTTGTCGACTGCGTGCCGCAAGTAAGTGAACTAGCTCTTTCCTTTGGTGCGCCCTCGGATCACCATGATCGCGCCACCAAGCAGGGCGAGCGCGCCAGTGCCCATGGCGGGATCAATCTCCGGAACAATGCTGGCGAAGGCAGCGTGGGTGGAGATTACCGTAACAGCGAGTAAGGCAAGAAGGTATCGTGCAGAGATCTTCATCAAGAGGATTTCTCCTTCACTTCAAATTTTTGTAGCGGTTGATTTCTTATACAACAAGCTGCCGACCGCTCGATCAAAACACCCGATGAAATATCCGCCCGGTTACCAGAGACACATCCCCATAGGTTACCTTGGTAATTCTCCGAAGGGCATGCGCCCACCCTACCCTAACTTGAACATCCCCTTAATCCCCCTCAACGCCTGCCTTGTCCGCTCCTCATTCTCAATCAACGAGAAGCGCACATGCCCGTCGCCGTGCTCCCCAAACCCCACCCCCGGGCTCACCGCGGCCTTCGCCTCCAACAGCAGCTTCTTCGCAAACTCCACCGACCCCATCGCCCGGTACCGCTCCGGAATCCGCGCCCACACGAACATCGTCGCCTTCGGCATTTCTACCGGCCACCCCAGCTTGTTGAGGCCGGGGACAAGCACATCTCGCCGCGCCTTATAATTTGCAACTATTTCCGCTACACACTCCTGCGGCCCCTCCAGCGCGGCGATACTCGCCACCTGGATCGGCGTGAACGTCCCATAGTCGAAGTAGCTCTTGATTCGTCCCAGCGCCCCCACCAGCTCCCGGTTGCCCACCATAAAGCCCACACGCCAGCCCGGCATGTTGTAACTCTTCGAGAGCGTAAAGAACTCCACTGCAATCTCCTTCGCCCCCGGCACCTCCAGAATGCTCGGCGCGCGATACCCATCGAACACAAGGTCCGCATACGCGAAATCATGCACCACATAGATCCCCAGCTCCCGGCACAGCGGCACCAGCCGCTCAAAGAATCCTCGATCCACACACTGCGTCGTCGGGTTCGCAGGAAAATTCAGGATCAGCAGCTTCGGTCGCGGCTGCATCCGCGGCAGCTCGTACTCCAGCTTCGCAATCATCTCGTCCGATGTCGGCACCGGCCCCGCGCCCTCATCCAGCACAATCGACCGTATCCTCGACCCCGCAATCACCGGCCCAAAGATGTGGATCGGATAGCTCGGATTCGGCACCGCCACCGTGTCCTCGTCGTCCAGCACCGCGAGGCAAAGGTGCGCAATCCCCTCCTTCGACCCAATCGTGACGATCGCTTCCGTCTCAAGATCCAGGTCGACGTTGTATCTGTGCTTATACCAGTTACAAATTGCCCGCCGCAGCCGCGGCAGCCCCCGCGACAGCGAATAGCGGTGCGTCGCCGTCTTCTGCGCCGCCTCAATCAGCTTGTCCACAATGTGCTTCGGCGTCGCGCCGTCCGGGTTCCCCATCCCGAAGTCGATAATGTCCTCGCCCCGTTTGCGCGCCGCTGCCTTCAACTCGCCTGTGATGTTGAACACGTACGCCGGCAGCCGCGTCAGCCTTCTAAACTCTTCCATGCTCTTGCCCGCCTGCCCCTTCACAACTCTTTCAACTTATCTGCCCACCTATTATCGCGCAGTAAAGAACGCCTTCACCGGCACCGTCATCGGCGGATAGCACGAAGCATTGTCGCACGCCTGATACCTCAGCGACCCCACCACCGTATGCTCGCCCGCCACCGCCACGACCGGCAGCTTGACCATAAACTCGCCCGCATACACGTCCAACATGTCCGACGGATCAAAGGGAAACGCATATGGCTGGCCTGCCGGATACTCGAGCTTCCCTGCCTTCACCCCATCCGCCGGCTGCAACGTCAGTGTTGTTGCGATCAGCATCTCCGACTTTGGCGTATGCGAGTTCACGTGGAACCCGTCCACTACTCGAAACCGGAGATCCAGAACCCCCGGTCGCCCCGCCGCAACCGTCTGCGCCTCCGCCGCGTACGTCACATAAGCCCGCGGATGCTGCGCCCCATCCATCACGCCCACCTGCGCCCACGCGGCCACTCCCAACAACCAGCAACCGGCAACCAGCAACCGTCATCTCACTTCCCCCCCGCCGCAATTGTCTCCTTCACCATCCCCTCGAGCTCGTCCTTCGACCCCAGCCCCGCCGTCACGTCCACCACCTTCCCCGCCTTGTCCACATAGAACGACATCGGCAGCACCTCCGAATCGCTCAGGTACGTCTTCTCCACCTCAGCGTCCGACATCAGGATCGGGTACGTCACCCCCAGCCGCTGGACATTTTTCTCGATCGTGTCCTTGCCCACCTCGGCGTCGTACGTCACTCCGAGTACCTCAAACCCGCTGCCCGCATACTTCTTCTCAAACTCCTCCAGCCAGGGCATCTCAATCTTGCACGGCGCGCAGTACGTCCCCCAAAAGTTCACCACCAGCGGCCGCCCCTTGTAGTCGCTAAGCGAAACATTCTTCCCCGCCAGGTCCTCCAGCGTAAACGCCGGCGCCGCCTTCCCCTTCAACTGCGAATCGCCCGCCTCTTTCTCTGTCGGCGTCTCATCCGCACCGAGATCCCACCGCGTCCCCCGCACCCGGCAGCAGGTCCACCCGCGTCTGCTCCTGCATCTGCATCGCCAGCCGCCGCGCCCGCAGGTTCTCCACCCCCGACCACACCACCAGCGACAATCCCGCCACCATCGCCAGCAGCAACAGCCCTTTTCGCATCACTTCTTCAGGTCCTTCCCCATCCCCACCAGTTTATCGCCAATTAGCCGGAACGGCTGCGATACCCGCACCATACCCGTCCCTCTGCTAGCATCGTCGTTGCCACACTATGACCACCGCAGCCCAACCCACCACGCCCTCCGACCTCGTCCGCATCGAGGCCCGCGCGCTCCTCGAACTCGCCATCCGCCTCGACGGCCCCATGGCCGCACCCTTCGCCAGCTGCCATCGACCGCATACTCGCCGCCGTCGCGGCCAACAACAAACTCATCCTCCTCGGCATCGGAAAATCTGGCCTGATCGCGCGCAAGATCGCCGCCACCCTCCGCTCCACCGGGACCCCGGCCCACTACCTCCATCCCGCCGAAGCCCTGCACGGCGACCTCGGCATGATCGCTCCCGGCGACCTGATCGTCGCGCTCTCCTCCTCCGGCGAGACCGAGGAGCTCCTCGCGCTGCTGCCTACGCTCAAGCACCTCGGCGTGCCTCTCATCTCTCTCTGCGGCGCGCCCGCCTCCACCCTCGCCCAGGCCAGCATCCTCACCCTCGACGCCTCCGTCACCGCCGAGGCTTGCGCACTCAATCTCGCTCCCACCGCCTCCACCACTGTAATGCTCGCCCTCGGCGACGCACTCGCCCTCGAGGTCAGCCGCCGCCGCGGCTTTCAGGCGGAAGACTTCGCCACGCTCCACCCCGGAGGCCGGCTCGGCCGCCGCCTCGCTCGCGTCAGCGACCTCATGCACTCGGGCGACGCGATGCCCGCAGTCGCGCCTGCCACTCCACTCCCCGGCGTTATCCACGAGATGTCCCACAAAAAGCTCGGCATGACCACCGTGCTCGATCAGGAATCCCACAAGCTCCTCGGGATGATCTCCGACGGCGACCTCCGCCGCCTTTTCGAACGGGACGGCCACATGGCCCTCACCCGCACCGCCGCCCAGATCATGAACCCCCACCCCATCACCATACCCCCCGACACCTTCGCCGCCGAAGCCCTCGCCCTGATGGAGTCGCGCAAGATCACCTCATTGATCGTCGCCACCCCCGCCGACGAAGCGTTAGGCGTGCTGCACATCCACGACCTCTGGTCCTCCGCAAAGGTCTAGCCCGCACCAATCGCAGGCGAGAGAATAATCCAACGCTACCCCCGCGTCGCCTCAAACAAAAACCACCCACGCCGCTGCGTCTGGTCGATCCAGTTCTCCAGCAGGCTGGCTGTCGCCACGTCGCCCGCATCGTCGCAAAGCGTATGCGCCGCGCGCATGCGCAGAACCATCGCCTTCTCGTCCTCGTGCAACTCGGCCAGCATGTCTTCGGGCGTCACGTAATCAGCGTCGTTATCCGGAATGCGCTGTAGCCGCGCCACATGACCGATCGACCGGATGGTTGTCCCGCCGATCTTGCGAATACGCTCCGCGATGTCGTCCGTCATCGCAAATATCTGGTCTGCGTGGTCGTCCAGCAGCAGATGGTAGTCGCGGAAGTGCGGCCCGCTCATGTGCCAGTGAAAGTTCTTGGTCTTCAGGTAGAGGCTGAAGACATCGGCCAGCAGGGCATTCAGCGCCCCGGAGATGTCCTTGACGGCCTTGGGATCGATATCGGATGGCGTCGCCAACGGCGCCTTCTGGCGAACAACAAGCTGCGCTTTGGTTGACATATGTGTCCCCTTCAAAATCGGTTGAAATAATGCGTGGTCCAGGTATCCGAATATATAGATACGCGAGATCGCCGCGCAGAATTGTATTTTCCGGCGAGAATATGCCCGAAAACACCAACATTCTATAAATCTTTCGTTGCGCGCGCTTCCGACCGCATCCTGTCAATCTCTTTGGGGAGACGCGACGCCCTAATTCGCCGCCTTGGGAGCGAAGTATCCGGTGGTCGTGCGCACATGGTACCGCGGATCGTTGGCCTGCAAGTAGATGGTGCGGAATGCCCCATTCTGCTTGAAGTCCGCCGGCTGATACTCCAACAGATACTGGCTGCGCAGCTCTTCCTCAATGCTGGTGAAGCCGTTCGCGACATCCTCGATCCGCACCGGATAAAAGGGCTCGCCGCCGGTCGCGGTGGCGATCGCCTGCAGCACGTCGTCGCCCTTGTCCTTGCTCGGGCTGACGTTGGTGCTGATGGTGTACACGATGGTCTCGGCGCGCTGGCACTCCTTGATCGCGTCCGACTCCAGCGCGTGGCTGTAGTCGTCATCGCCATCGGAGACCAGAATGATCGCCTTGCGCACCGCGCCCGCTTCGCGCAGGGTCAGCATCTGGTCGCGGCACGTCCGGTAGAGCGAATCGAACATCGCCGTGCCGCCGCCCGGCCGCAGCTTGTGGATGCCCTGGCTCAGCAGATCGATGTTGTTGGTAAATCCCTGCGCCAGGTCCGTCTCCACGTCGAAGCCTTCCACAAAGGCGCGGTCGTTCCGGTGCAGCACCTGCAGCAGGAACGTGATGGCCGAGTCCTGCTCGAAGGGAAAGCGTCCGCGGATCGAGTTACTGGTGTCCAGCATGATGCCAACCCGTAGCGGAAGATCGGTCTGCTGGATGAAATGCAGCACCTTCTCCGGAGGGCGACCGTCGTCCAGCAGCCCGAAGCTCGATTGACTGAGGCCAGTAACAAAATGCCCCTTCTTGTCCGTTACCGTGAAGACCAGATCCACCTCGTTGACGCCGATTGTGATCGTCGGCGCCACCTCGTCCTGGGCCGGCTGGGTGGATGTAGACGGCGTCGGCGCAGCGGAGCCCGCGGCTGGCGGCGTCTGCGCGAAAATGACCGGCGCTGCAAAGACGATCACGACAACGGGAAAGATCATCGAGAGGACTGCGGCGGCCACTCTGGGCAGCCGATCCACGGTCCTGCGGAAGATGCGATGCGGTTCAATCACTAGGTCGATTCTACTCAACTCACCTCGCTCCGTCCTCAACTGCGCCATAAACTCCTCAAGCTCCGCGCGGCAGCGGAGCGTCCACCGCAACCGTCTTCCCGCTCTGGGGATGTGCGAACTCCAGGTGCGCCGCATGAAGGAAGTTCCGCTCCAGCGCAAGGCTGTCCTCCCTGGTTGGACGCTCCACCCCTGTCGTTTCGTACCGCCGGCGGGATCAATCGCGGCGCGCCGTAGAGCGTATCTCCGACAACGGGATGCCCCAGCGACTGCATATGCACGCGTATCTGGTGCGTCCGCCCGGTCTCAATCCGCACCTCCACCAGCGTGAATGCGCCATACGCGCGTCGCCAGCCGCTCCATCACCTTGATGTGCGAGACTGCGCTGCGCCCATCCGCCCGCCGCGTCGTCATCCGCGTGCGCCGCACTAGATCACGCGCAATCGGCAGGTTCACCGTGATCTGGTCCTTCGCCAGACTGCCATGCACCAGCGCGATATACGTCTTCGGACATGCGCCGCGTCGCAAACATCTCGCCCAGCTTGCGGTGCGTCACATCGTCCTTCGCCACCACGATCGCCCCGCTGGTCTGCTTGTCCAGCCGATGCACAATCCCCGGCCGCAGCTCTCCGCTGATGCCCGAAAGATTGGCCGGCCTCCCCATGTGGTGCAGCAGCGCATTTACCAGCGTGCCCCGGTTGCGCGCGTCGTTCTCCGTTCCCGCGCCCGCATGCACCATCATCCCCGCCGGCTTGTTCACCACCGCGAGGTATTTGTCCTCATACAAGATATCGAGCGGTATGTCCTCCGCCGTGGCTTGCAGCGGCGCGGGCCGCGGCTCACCCACAATCTCAATCGCCTCGCCGCCCTTCAGCTTCAGCTTTGCCTTCGCCGTGTCGCCCTCGACGCGCACCTGTCCCGCCTCGATCAGCAACTGTACCCGCGCCCTGCTGATCTCAGGAATCGCCTGCGCCAGATACGCATCCAGACGCATCCCCGCCGCAGCCCCATCGGCGGCGAATCTGCGTATGCCATCTTCGACATCCGTATCCTCGTCGAGATCGAGCTCCGGCACTATCGCCTCCTCAGGAACCTGAACCCCACGCGTCGCCCTGTACTCAGCCTTCACCGAGCGCCGCCTCTGCCCTTTCGGCAACATGTTCTTAGAGGGCATCGCCCGCGCCTTCCTGCCCACTCGCCGAGCCATCTTCTCGAACTTCCTCGTCGCGAACATCCGTGAGAAATACCAACATAAGGCACCCCCCGCCAATCAACATCAGCGCGCGCCACTGCACCCGGTCGAGCCAAGCGGTGCCGTATAAAACCGACGGCAGATGAAAGAAGTCCAGCGCAAACAGCAGCAGCCCGCCCAGCACCAATCCCCACGCCGCCGTCTCACCGGCACGCCGTGCCCGCGCCAGCACCCACAACAGCCCACCGCAAGTCGCCAGCCACGTAACCGCGGAGTAGATCTCCACCGGATGCACCTGTCCGAACGCCGACGCAACCGCCCATCGCCATGCCATCGGCATTCCTTCGCGCGTGCCGTCCGCCACACGGCCAAACTCCAGAGCAGCCCCCAACAGCGCCGCGCACGGCGCCGACGCGTCCAACGCGCCCAGCAATGGAAGCCGTCGCCGCCTCATATACAACGCCGTCACCACCACGGCAAGAAGCAGGCCACCATCCGTCAGCGACGGCAGCTGCAACAGCAGCAATGGATAGGCCAGAAATACTCGCAGATTCTCAACCGCCAACAGCGCCCGCGACAGCAGAAACGCCGAAAACACCGCCAGCATTCCCGTGTCCCAGAACGCATCGCGATCGATCCCCGCCATCCGTGCCGTGCGCAACCCAAGCGCCATGGCAGCCACTAACCCAGCTGCGGCGAACAGGCCAAAGACAGGCAGCTGCAGACGACCGAGGCTGATAAAGGGATGCACCGCAATACTGAACTATAAACCGGCAGGCGCGTGATCCCGAACAATCACAGCGGCGCGCGGCGTCTTCAGAGCAAAAGAAAAACCGACCCGCGGGGCCGTGCAGCGAAGCGCTGGTGAACCCGTCCTAAGACGGCGGGACCCGGCCGTGGCTCATTAGGCGTTCCGGACTGGCGGACAGCACACCGAACCATGTATACGAGCGAGGCCCCTGTTCATTGATTAAAGGTTCAACCAGCGTTGTTCCCCGCACCTGCTTTGCAGGCCGGTTTCTACGTTGGATGCTAACCGCGGTCGCCACGCATTGCAAGTGCCGCTCATCACAGCGATCAACCCTCGTCCCAAAATATTCCGCACGCGCTCACCCCGCGCGACGGTCTTCCAACACCTCGTCCAGCATCCCTGCCAGCGTGCCCGCGCGCGAGCGCATCGAATCCTGCGTCAGGTGTGTGCTGCCATCCAGCGCCTCGTAGCGAGCCCGCAACGCCAGCAGCTCATCGGCGATGTTCAGGCCGGCCAACACCGCCACGCGCAGCGAATCCACCGTGGTGCCATGCGCGGCGACCGCGCGCATCTTCCCGTCCACCAGCGCGGCCAGTCGCTGAATGTGCTCCGCATCCGTGCCGCGCAGGTTGTACACCTGGTCGTAGATTTCAACGCTCACCGGCTCAGGCAGGCTGCCCTGTTCGACATCGCGCTCGGTCACCGGCCCACTTATCCCGCCGTATCTTTCCATCGCCAGCCTCCTCCCACGAACTAGAGCAGCTCATCCATCTGGTGCAGCAGCCGCTCGACCCGCTGCCGCACTGCATCGCGTTCCTGGCTCAGCGCGCCGACCTGGCTCTCCGCCGCCTGCTTCTCGCTCTGTGCCGTGCGCGCCTGACTCTTCGCCGAATCAATCTGCTGTTGCAGCTCGGCACTCTGCGCCGCGAGCTTCTCGCGCAGAGATTTCGCCTCTGCCTCTGCGGCGGCGCGCGCCTCGCGCTCGCGCTTCACAATCTCCACCGCCCGCAGCACCTTCTGCTCCAGCGCCTGAAACTCATCCACACTGACCCCGGGACTCATACCGGGAAGTATAGTCGCGCAAAACGTGGATATCGCGTCCTCATCCCCGCGCGAACCCACATAGATGCGGGACGAATTCCCTAACTCCGCAGTTCCCCGCCCAGCCCCGTCAGCGCCGCAATCACACGCGCCGACCAGCCCGTCAGCTCCTCCTCCGCCAGCGTCCGCTCCTGCGACTGAAAGACGCAGCGCAGCAGCAGCGCGTAGTGTCCAGCCTTGACCGCGTTGCCCTTCGCATCGCGATAGACCTCGACCGGCAGGAATCGCACCAGCTCCGCAATCCCCAATGCCTCGATCGCCTCAGCCACAGCCTTCCACGCAATACCATCGGCAAAGGTGAAGGAGAAGTCGCGCTCCACCGCCTGGAACCGCGACAGTTCCCGCGCCGTCGCCTGTCGCAGCGGCAACCCATACAGCGCCTCCAGGTCTATCTCCGCCACATACACCGGCTGGCGCAGCTTTCTCGCCTCGCGCTCACGCGACGCCAACTCGCCGAAGCGCGCAATCGCCTTCCCACCCAGCAGCGCCGTCGCCCCGCGCCCCGCCTCTAGCCACACCGGCACCTCCGCGGAAAATGTCAGCCCCGCCTCCGCCGGGCACTGCAAACAGCGAGACCAGCGACTCCACCACACCCTTCAACTCAAAGACGCCCGCGTCCTTCGCGCTGTGCAGCCGCGTCGCCGCCAGTTCGCCCGTCAGCCCAAGCGAGAGCCTCGCCTCTTCCACCACTCGATCCACGCTACCTGCGTCATTCGCAATCCCAGAAAAGACCGCGCCCTGCTCAAACAGCCGCGCCTCGCGCACATCGCGATTCAGATTGTGCGCCAGCATCGTCACCATCCCCGGCACCAGCGATGGCCGCAGCAGCCGCGCCTCCTCCGAGAGCGGATTCTCCAACGCCACCGTACCCGCCTGAGACCAGCCCGCAAAAAACACCGCGCTATCCGCCTCCGACGCAAACGAACTCGAGATCGCCTCCGAATAACCCAGCGCCAGCAGTCGCGTCCGCACCGCCGCTTCCTTCGCCGCCAGCGGATGCGCAATCACCGGCAGCGCAGTCGGCAGCGTATTGGCAAAGCGGTTGTACCCATAGACGCGCGCAACCTCCTCCACCAGATCGATCTCGCGCTCCAGATCGAGCCGCCAGCTCGGCAGCTTCACGGAAAACTGATCGCCAGTGGTTGCCCGACTCAACTCGCACCCCAGCGAGGTAAGATATCCGTGCGACAAGCTCGCCAGTAATTCCCGCACCCTCCGCGCCGGAAGCATCAATCGTCGCACCCAGATGCCGCCGCACCTGCGCCACCGACAGCGCAATCGGCGGCCGCTCCGCCGTCCGCGCCGCAACCGCCGGCGCCACCACATCCACCAACTCGCCCACCGCCGCGCCGCCCGACTCCAGGATCAGCTTCGCCACCAGCCCATTCGCCGTCGCGCACGCGTTGAAGTCCGCGCCGCGCTCGAACCGGTGCGACGCGTCCGTATGCAGCCCATGCCGCCGCGCGCTACGCCGCACGCTCGCCGGATCGAACCACGCCGCCTCAATCAGCACATTCTTCGTCGCCGCCGTAATCATCGACTCCCACCCGCCCATCACTCCCGCCAGCCCCAGCGCCTTCGCATGGTCGGCAACCACCAGGTCGTCCGCCTCCAGCATCCGCTCCGTCCCATCCAGCAGCTTCAGCCGCTCGCCCTTGCGCGCCAGCCGGACAACAATCCCGCCCATCTATTTTGTCCAGATCAAACGCATGCGTCGGATGCCCCATCCCCTGCAGCACAAAGTTCGACGCATCCACCGCATTCGAGATCGCCTTCGACCCCAGCAGCCCGAAGTACTCCGCCACCACGCCGGTCGAAGGCGCAATCGTCACTCCGCTGTAGCACCTGCGCGGTAAACCGCCCGCACACCTCCGGCGCTTCAAGCGCCACTGGGAACGCCTTAGCGCCACCAGTCCGCGCAACCTCGCCCTCCAGCGGCATCAGCGGCAACCCATAGATCGTCGCCACCTCGCGCGCCACGCCGTAGTGGTTCATCGCATCCACGCGGTTGGTCGTGATGTCCATCTCGAACAGATGCCCGTTCGACTCGCCCGCAGCCGAGCGCCCAAGATCGTGCACCCCTTCCACCGCGATGCCGCGCAGCGTCAGATCTTCCGCGAGCCGGTGATCGTCCACCGCGATCCCAGGAACATACCAGCGCAGCCACTTGGTAAGAATCTTCATTGCGAACGGCTTCCAGTCTAAATGCTGTCCGCATTCTGTCTCAGTTCGGCCCGAGACCTCTTTCGCCGCACGCACCCGGCCAGCCCTCCTGCGGTAAACTAAAGGTGACGCGCATTTTCGCCCTTCGGCCTTATCTCAACGCGTCCGAACAGGACAACCCAAGCAGTGAGCAGCCCCCAAACCATCCCGAATCCTGAGACCATCGACGACTCCCCAGTCCCGGCCAGCGTGCCAGCCCCTAAGCCCGCCGCCAAGCTCGCCCTCAAGCCCATCTTCAACATCGCCATCATCGCCCACGTCGACCACGGTAAGACCACCCTGGTCGACGCCATGCTCCGCCAGTCCGGCACCTTTCGCGCCAATGAGGCGCTGACCGACCGTGTGATGGACTCCAACGACCTGGAGCGCGAGCGCGGCATCACCATCCTCGCCAAGAACACCGCGCTCTACTACCACGACAACAAGATCAACATCGTCGACACCCCCGGCCATGCCGACTTCGGCGGCGAAGTCGAGCGCGCGCTCAAGATGGTCGACGGCGTCGTCCTGCTGGTCGACGCTTCCGAAGGCCCCCTGCCCCAGACGCGCTACGTGCTTTCCAAGGCGCTCGAAGCTAAGCTCACTCCCATGGTCGTCATCAACAAGATCGACCGCCCCGACGCGCGCCCGCAAGAAGTGCTGAACGAGGTCTACGACCTCTTCATCGACCTCGACGCCGATGAAGACATGCTCGACTTCCCCGTGCTCTACACCAACGGCAAGGTCGGCACCGCGACACTCGACCTCGCCAAACCCGGCACGGACCTGCAACCGCTCTTCGAGCAGATCATCCAGACCATCCCCGTCGCCAAGGGCGATCCCGAAGGGCCGCTGCAGATCCTTGTCACAAACCTCGACTACTCCGACTACCTCGGCCGCCTCGCCATCGGCCGCGTCTTCAACGGCACCATGAAGACCGGCGACCAGTACTCCGTTGCGCGCCTCGATGGCACCTTCTCCACGCACAAGATCACCAAGCTCTTCAGCTTCTCCGGCCTCAAGCGCACCGACATCGACCAGACCCAGGTCGGCGACATCGTCGCCATCGCCGGCATCCCCGGCATCACCATCGGCGAGAGCTTCTGCGACCTAGAAAATCCCCAGCCCCTCCCGCCCATCACAATCGACGAGCCCACCATCGCCATCCAGTTCAATGTCAACAACGGACCCTTCGCCGGCCGCGAGGGCAAGTTCGTCACCTCGCGCAACCTGCGCGACCGCCTCGACAAAGAGCTGCTCACCAACGTCTCGCTCAAGATGCAGGACACGGGCTCGCCCGACACCTTCAAGGTCCTCGGTCGCGGCGAACTCCAGCTCGCCATCCTCATCGAGATGATGCGCCGCGAGGGCTTCGAGATGATGGTCTCTCGCCCCGAGATCGTCACCAAGCGAATTGACGGCCAATTGATGGAACCAGTCGAGCAGCTCATGATCGACATCCCCGAAAACTTCGTCGGCACGGTGATCGAGCGCCTCGGCCCGCGCAAGGGCGAGATGACAAAGATGACCAACCACGGCTCTGGCCGCGTGCGCATGGAGTTCCGCATCCCCAGCCGCGGCCTCATCGGCCTGCGCTCGGAGATGCTGACCGAGACCCGCGGAACTATCGTGATGAACGCGATCCTCGACGGCTACGTCGCCTACCAGGGCGAGATCCCACAGCGCGTCTCCGGCGCCCTCATCTCCGACCGTCAGGGCACCACAACGGCCTACGCACTCGACGGACTACAGGACCGCGGCACGCTCTTCGTCGCCGACGGCACCGAGGTCTACGAGGGCATGATCGTCGGCGAGCACTCGCGCGACAACGACCTCGACGTCAACTGCGTCCGCGAGAAGAAGCTCTCCAACATGCGCGCGTCTGGTTCCGACGAAGCCGTCCGCCTCGTCCCCTACCGCAACCTCACCCTTGAGCAATCCATCGAGTTCATCGCCGACGACGAGTTGGTCGAGGTAACCCCCAAGTCCCTCCGCTTGCGCAAGCGCGTCCTGCAAGCCAACCGCCGCCCCCGCAAAGGCCAGTCCGCCGAGTAGCCCGCCTACTTCTCGATCTTCAGCATGATGTTGAACTCGTTCCGCGTGTCGAAGGAGCTGATGCTCTTCACCGCGCTCTTCTTGCCATCGCTCTCCGCCCACAGCGAGTAGTCGGTGTTCTGGGAGAGCTGGCCGAAGCGGTACGAGCCATCGTCGCCGGAGATGTAGCTTTTGACGGAGAGCGTATGGCCGTCCTTCAGATAAACGACCGCGCCCTTCAACCCAGCCTCGGCTTTATCGACCACCTTGCCCTGCACCACCCGCTGCGCCGGCTGCTGGGCACTCGCCTTCGGGACAGAAGCCGGAGCAAACCATACAACCGCGCCCAGACAGCACAGTAACGTCAGTCTGCGCGCAAACCGCTGCAGCGATCTCACGGAATAAACCGGCCAAGCCATAGGTGCCACTATACGCGTGACTATGCCTTCCACCCTACTCATCGTCCTCTTCAACCGGCAGCGTATCGTCCTCGTCGTCATAGCCGACGACATCCACAGGCGCGAGTTCTAGGGGATCGATCGAGACCACCTCAAGCTCGGTTCCACACTCGTCGCACTGCACGGTCTCTCCCTCTTCCACCTCGTCGGTGTCGACCGTGATTGGGTTATCGCATTCGGGACAAACAACAGCCATGATAAAAGCCTCCGCAGCTTTGAAGGTTGGTTTTGGCCAACTAGGATGCCCTAGCCACCGGCCCGGGACCGCGCCCCTGCGTACCCAACCGCACACCCGCCTTGGATAGTATTAGTAGCGCCTCGGCGGTACGTCAAGCCAACGATTCCCACAATCCTCCGTTTCCATCCAGGACGATCTTCCACGGAGTTTGGATGCAGCGGTTGAAGCACGCGGATGCAGTTCCCGACGCGAATCCCCGCTATCTCCTGATGCGCAGCTCCGGCCTGATTGTGTTGAAATGAAGGCTGACAGGATCGTCCATGCCCCGCTACAGCGCCACCACACTCGCCCTCCCGCCATTCGAAGGCACGGTCCGGCGTCTGATCCTCGCCAACGTCTCCGTCTTCTTCGCCTTCGAGCTTCTGGGCTGGCTGGCGCCCGGACTCGCCGGTTCGCTGCTGGAACTCCTACAGTTGCAGCCGCTCGCCGTGGCCCACGGCGCAGTCTGGCAGCTGTTCACGTATTCGTTCCTCAACCTCAGCCTGCTCGGCATTCTCTTTGGCATGCTGACCCTCTGGTTCATCGGCCCCATGCTGGAGGGCATCTACGGCACCCGCTGGCTCGGGGAACTCTACTTCACCTCGGCCATCGGCGGCGCGGTCATCGCGTCGGCAATCTCTTTTACCCAGATCCTTCATCTCAGCCCGCAGGCATGGGCGGCGGGGGTGGGCGCGCCCATCTTCGGCCTGCTGATCGCCATCGCCGTGCGCCTCGGCGATCAGGAGTTTCTGCTCTGGTTTACCGTCCGCATTCGCGCCAAATATCTGGTCGGCATCTACGTCCTAATCGATCTCGCCATGCTGCTCAAGGACAACGACCAGTTCAACGCGCTGCTGCAACTCTGCGGCGGCCTCTGTGGCTATCTTTACGTCCGCTTCGCACCGAGCCGTGGCTTCGCCTTCGGCTTTAGTGAGCAATACTTCGGCCTGCGCAACGCCTTCTACCGCGCCAAACGCCGCCGCGCCGCGCGCAAATTCGAGGTCTACATGGGCAAGCAGGGCCGCAAGGTCACCTTCGACAAGGACGGCCGCTATCTCGATCCCGACGCAACGAAAAATCCTGGCGCCCGCAGGGACGATTCAGACAAACGCTGGATGAACTGACCCTCCTTCACCCGCCACTACGGGTCGTAACATCCTTATCGCCCGGTTGACTCTATTTGGCATGACGTCGTCTACTTCCAGAGTCAATTAGCGCAGCAACCGCATCGAATTGGCTTGAGCAGCAGCGGCGGCGAAATGCGCCCGCTACTCTCAGGAGAAAACATCCATGAAGATTCTTACCCTCGTCGCACGTATCCTGCTGGGCCTCCCCTTCCTCGTCTTCGGAGCCAACAAGATCGTCCTCTTCCTCCACGCACCCATGCCCACCGGCGATGCCGGCGCCATGATGGGTCTGATGTTTGTCCACAAATGGATCCTCTTCTACGGATTCGTCGAGGTAGCCTCCGGGCTGATGCTTCTCGCCGGGCGTTACGTTCCCCTCGCCCTCACCCTGCTCGCCGGCGTGGGCACCAACATCCTGCTCTTCCACATAACCCTGGAACCATCGGGGCTTCCCCTTCCCTTGTTTCTGGCGGTGCTGGAGCTCTACCTCGTCTATGCCTACCGCGCCAACTTCGCCGGCATCTTCGCCGCAAAGGCCGAGCCCGCATAAGGAAGCCAAATGGAGGGTTGCACCGTCCAGCGCACGCCCACCCTGCACAAACCCTCCGCCTCTCTCTCGTCTTCGGATAATCTTAGGCAGAATCGCTTAGACGAACGGAGGATAGACCCCCATGGGAGGCCTGGTTCCCTTAGGCGACGCGTCGCGGCGTCCGCTGCGTCGGCCCGTCGTCACCGCGCTGCTCATCCTCACCAACTGTTTCGTCTTCGCCCTGGAGCTGCACGGCGGCGACGCATTCGTCGCCCGCTGGTGCGCCGTCCCGGCTCAGATCATCGCCGGCCATCGCTGGACGACCATCCTCTCCGCGATGTTCATGCACGCCAGTTGGTCGCACATCATCGGCAACATGATCTTCCTCTGGGCCTTCGGCCCGGAGATCGAAGACGCCATGGGCCGCAGCCGCTACCTCGTCTTCTACCTCGCCGGAGGTCTGGTCGCGATGCTCGCGCAGATCGCGGTCGACCCCCACTCCACCATCCCCAACCTCGGCGCCAGCGGCGCCATCGCGGCGGTCATGGGCGCGTTTCTCATCACCTATCCGCGCGACCGCATCCGCAGCCTGCTCTTCTTCTTCGTCTTCTTCCACGTCACCTTCATCCCGTCCGCGCTCCTGATCGGCTTCTGGTTCCTCACCCAGCTGGTCAGCGCTGGTTCAGTGGCGACCGTGCAATCCGGCGGCGTCGCCTACCTGGCGCACGTCGGTGGTTTCCTCTTCGGCGTGATCACAGCTCGGCTGTTCCGCGCCTCACCCATGCCAGCCGAAGAATACCCATAACTCCCCGTGCGGCGAAATCCTCCCGGACGAGTCAAACTAGAGGTAACCGTCCCATGCAGGACCGCATGCAACTCGCCAAACTCCTACCGGTGTTGATTCTCGCCGCTGCGTTCGCGCACAATCAAACCACCCAGGCGCAGTCTGCTCTCACTCCGTCGAAACCCCTCATCGTCATCGGTTTCATGGGCGGCAACGTCCACGCCACCAACCTCCTCCATCGCGAGGCGCGGCTGGCGAAGGAGCTACAGGAGCGCTATCCAGAGGCGCTCCAAGCCGCGGTCTTCGCCAATCATGACGCGCAGAACGCCCTCAATACCGTCCTTCAGCTCCTCGACGCGAACCACAACGGGCGCCTCACGCCAGCGGAAAAGAACGGCGCGCGCATCGTCATCTACGGCCACAGCTGGGGGGCCTCCGAGACCGTCACCCTGGCCCGCCGCCTCGACGAGCTTGGCATCCCTGTACTGCTCACCATTCAGGTCGATAGCGTAGAGAAGTCCGACGAGGACGACGGCGCCATCCCACCCAACGTGCGCGAGGCGGTCAACTTCTACCAGACCGAAGGGCTGCTCCATGGCCGCACCTCCATCGCGGCGATTGACCCCAATCGCACCACCATCCTTGGCAACTTCGAGTCCAGCTACCACGACCACCCCATCTCCTGCGCCGGCTTCCCCTGGTTCGCGCGCGCCTTCATGAAGCCGCACATCGAGATCGAAAACGACCCCGCGATCTGGACCAAAATCGAAGACCTCATCCGAACCAAACTGTAGAACCCTCCCAACACTGTGCTCCCCTGCACCCACACCCCACCGTAAAATGCACCCAGAACGTCTCGACCGCGGTTGCCCGCGCAATCGCCCGGGCGAAAGGCCGGCGTGAAGCTTCTCGCATCTCTGTTTCTGATCGCGCTCATCATCGCGGCCCTCGCGGCCTACGCCGTCTACGCTCCCATCGGCCCACCGCCCGGCACCTCCGACGACACCGCCACCTACGTCGACATCGCCCCCGGCACCGGCACCCAGGGCATCGCCGCCGAGCTCGAGCAAGCCGGCGTCCTGCGCAGCCGCTATGCCTTCGACCTGCTCCGCGCCGTCAAGGGCGGCCGCCTCCTCGCCGGCGAGTATCGCTTCAACCACCCCGCGCCAGCCACCGAGGTCTACGCAGCGCATCGTCCGCGGCGACGTCTACACCCGCGCCCTCACCATCCCCGAGGGCTACAACATCTTCGACATCGCCCACGCCGTCGAGGTCGCGGGCTTCGGGCCGGCCAACACCTTTCTCGCCGCCGAGCGCAGCCAGACGGCCCTTATCGCCGACCTCGCACCCAACGCACCCTCGCTCGAGGGCTACCTCTTCCCCGACACCTACCGCTTCTCCCGCCGCGCCACGCCCGCGCAGATGCTCGGCGCCATGGTGCGCCGCTTCCGCCAGGTCGCCGCGCAACTCGGCCTCGACCCCGCCACCACCGCCCAGACCGTCACCCTCGCCTCCCTCGTCGAAAAGGAGGTCAGCGTGGACGCCGAGCGTCCCCTCGTCGCCGGCGTCTTCGCCAATCGCCTCGCGCAGGACATTCCGCTCGCGACCGACCCCTCCGTCATCTACGCCGCGCTCCTCGCAGGCCGCTACCGCGGCACCATCTACGCCTCCGACCTCCAGTTCGAATCCCCCTGGAACACCTACCGCTACGCCGGGCTGCCTCCCGGCCCCATCTGCAACCCCGGGATCGCCGCGCTCAAGGCCGCCATCGCCCCCGCACACACCGACTTTCTCTACTTCGTCGCCGACGCGGAGGGCCACAGCCAGTTCTCCGCCACCCTCAAGGAACACGCCCAGCAGGTGGAGAACTACCGCCGCGCCCTCCACCAAGCGTCTCACTAGCACCGGCACTAAACCATCCGAAGAAACCTTCCGAATCGCCTGGCCATCGACCGCATCTAACTCATATTGCAGAGTATTTCCCGGATCAGCCGCCGGTCTCGCCCGCACCCGGATATACTTTACTAGTTGACCTCAATGAGGATCAGACAAGCCGTAGCCATAGGACTGCTCGCCCTGACCCCGGCTCTCACCGGCTGTCTGGTGCACACGCACACCGTCCTCAAGACCCGCCCCCCCGACGTCGTTCTTAACGCGGCCCTGAGCGACCTGCTCAAGCAGGTCGACACCCGCTACGAAGCCATCCAGAGCATGACCGGCATCGTCCAGGTCGTCGCCTGCACCGGCGGCAGCTCCCAGGGCGAGGTCAAGTGCTACCCCAGCTCCAGCGGATACATCATCATCGGCAAGCCCGAGCAGATGCGCGTCATCATCAAGCTGCCGTACGTCGGCAGCGACGCGCTGGACATGGTCTCCGACGGCAAGACCTTCAAGATGAAGATCTCGGTTGAGAACTGCGCCATCGTCGGCTCCGACCAGGTCGCCAGCACAAACCAGAAGGGCCTCCATAGCCTGCGCCCCGACGCCATCCTCGACTCGCTCCTGATCCAGGGAATTGAGCCCGGCCAGGTCGTCTCGATGACCCAGGACAGTCGCGTCGTCGTGAACCCAAAGAAGCGCAAGGACCTCATCCAGGAGCCCGACTACGACATCGAGTTTCTCTCCCAGCCCAAGGGTGAGGTCGCCAGCACCCTCCGCGTGCTCCATACCAGCCGCGTCGACCTGCTGCCCTACCGCCAGGACATCTACAACGCCGACGGCAAGGTCGCGACCCAGGCCTTCTACAGCAACTACCAGAAGTTCGGCGACATCAACTTCCCGACCAAGATCGAGATCCAGCGCCCGCTCGATGAGCTCAGCCTCACCATCACTTTCACCAAACGCACCACCTTCAACCAGAAGCTCGAGTCCGACCAGTTCGATCTCGGCCCCATCCCAGCTAACTACGCCATCCAGAACATGGACGACCCGGTCAGTGCCGCGTCAAACCCGTGCTCTGCGCATGAGCCGCAATCGAAGCATTGATCTCCAGCGCCAGCGCCAACGCCGCCCGCCCATCCTCCGCTGTCACCACCGGCCGCCCGCCTGTCCGCACCGCATCGAGAAACGCCTCAATCTCCAGTCGCAGCGGCTCACCCGCCTCCACCGGCGCCTTGCGCAGAGACAGCCCCGCCGAAGGATGATCGCCCATCCCACCCCCTGAAGCCCCCGCCGCGCTCGCCATCGCCGCCAACTGCCCCGCATCCATCCCCGCCAGCTTCGCCACGTCCGCCACGTCGATCACCAGCAGGTCCTGCCTTGCAAAATCCAGCGACAGATACTGGTGCGGCTGGAAGAATCGCATCTTCCTTACCCGCTCCGTGCTCACCCGGCTGGCGGTAAAGTTCGCCACGCAGCCGTTCTCAAACTCCAGCCGCACATTCGCGATGTCCACTTTATTCGACAGCACCGGCAGTCCCACCGCCCGCACCTCCCTCACCGGCGAATCAACCAAACTCATCACAATATCCAGATCGTGAATCATTAAATCCAAAACTACATCTACGTCCAGAGAACGCGGCGTAAACACGCTCAGCCGATGCACCTCGAAGAACATCGGCCGGTTCAGCAGCGTCCGCACCGCGCGCACCGCCGGGTTGAACCGCTCCAGATGCCCCACCTGCACCACGCGCCCCAGCTCGTGCGCCTCGCGCAGAATCTCGTCCGCCTCTTCCAGGCTCGCCGCCATCGGCTTCTCGATCAGCAGATCTATCCCGCACGCCATCAACTCCCGCGCGCATGCCGCGTGATGCACCGTCGGCACACACACCGATGCTGCCCCAATCCACTTCTTCTCCGTTCGCGCCCACGCCATGCACTCCGCAATCGTCACGAAGCCGCGCACCCCAAACTCTATCTCGGCCTTTGCCCGCGCACCCGCATCCGGATCGACCACCGCCGCCAGCTCGACCGCGCACCCCGCCTGCTCCAGCTCGCGATACACCCGCAGATGGTTGCGCCCAAACACCCCCGCCCCCACCACCGCCACCTGCAACGGCCCAGCGCCCGCCGTCGCCCCCACTACTTCACCGGAGCCTCAACCGCCCGCCGGCATCGCCCATACAGCTCCAGCAACTCCGTCACCTGATCCTCCGGCTTGGCCGCCGCCGACACCCCAAATCCCGTCGCCCCCGCGGCCTTCGTCCCCACGTGCGCCTGCGCCGCCACAAACTTCAGCAAGTCCAGCGCAATGTCCTCCGTCCGCCGCAACCCATTGTTCCCTTCACTCATCCCGAAAATCCTCTCCTTCAAGCCACTCCCGATGCTACCGGCCCACCCCACCCCGAAGCAAATCTGTCGCCATGCCTCAAACCTCGGATAGAATGAACCCCGCTATGGGTCTGTGCCGAGCTAACCAGCCGAGCCTCCTCAGCACCATCGTCGTATTGCTCGTGCTCGCGTTTGGCCGCACGGCCCGTGCGCAGTCCGGCCCAGCACCGGTGCCTGCCTCAATACCCGCGGTCGTCTACCCAGTCATCGCAAAGGCCGCCCACATCGAGGGCACAGTCGTCGTCAAGTTCTCCATCGCCCCAGACGGAACCACCTCCAGCGTACAGACCCTCTCCGGCCCACCGATCCTTGGCGGCGCGGTCGAGAACAGCATCCACCAGTGGAGCTTCAAAGTCCCATTACCCATCGGCGCGCAGGACACCTTCGACGCCACCTACACCTTCACAATCAAGGACCCCGGCGACGAAATACCACAGGACAACCTCGAC
The DNA here is from genome assembly GCA_963808025.1 of uncultured Acidobacteriaceae bacterium. Taxonomy (GTDB): domain Bacteria; phylum Acidobacteriota; class Terriglobia; order Terriglobales; family Acidobacteriaceae; genus Edaphobacter. Next base: position 216,353 of record CAWEEI010000005.1, read on the forward strand.
GGCCCGCCGCACACCCTCTGCTGCTTTGACGTCATCATGCCCAATGACCGCATCACCGCTCAGGTGCGGACCCCCGACGGCTCGCAGACTATAGACGTCACGCCCCCACCCGCCCCGCCGATCATTCCGTGTCCCGGCCAGACCGACAAAACCCCACCCACCACCACCTTACCCACCGACTTCGTCGAACTCTATCGCACATCCTGCAACAGCGGTTCCTGCGCCACCTATCGCGTCAGCATCAGCCGCAGCGGCTCAGTCGAGTGGAAGGGCCGCGAGGGCGTCGCGCTCAACGGCTTTGCAGCTTCGCGCATTGACCCCGACGATGCAGCCCGTCTCCTCGACACGCTCCAAGCCAGCAGCTTCTGGTCGCAGTGCTCGTATCCCACCCCGTCACCCAACCAAAACCTCAGCGCAGACGGCTTCTACCGTGCCGACTACCTCACCCTCAGCATCGGCGGCGAGACCAAGACCATCGACAGCAAGAACTGGTTCTCCGGCAAAAACCGCGGCCCGAAGGTCGCATGGGCCATCGACAAACTCGCCGATACCCACCAGTGGCGTCACGGAGACCCCGCCGCTGAACCCTACACAAACATGCGCGACGATCTCCTGCTACCCAAGCCGGGAATCACCGCGCTCATGCGCAGCATTCTCTACTTCACCTCGTCAGGCGAACATCCCAGGCTAAAACTCCTGCTCGCCTCCGGTGCCGACCCCAATGCAACAGACGAGAGTGGCTGGACTGCACTGATGTACGCAGCCGAGCTTGACCCGGACGATCACGCAGTTCGCCTCCTGCTTGACGCACACGCCAACGTCAACCAGACGTCCCAGCACGGCGACACTGCCCTGATGATCGCCGTCCACAACGGCTGGCCCAGCGACGCTCTCCTCCGCGCCGGTGCGGACATCAACGCACAGAACGCCGACGGTGTGACTCCCCTTATGCTGATCGCGCAGCACGGCAGACTCGAAGAGTTGAAGGAGGCCATCGCCGCCGGCGCAAAGGTATCCACTAAAGACAACGCCGGACGCACCGCCCTCGACTATCTCCGAGCCGCCGCGTGCCGGAAGCCCATCATCCCTCCGCCGCCAAATCCCATGCAGGTAGAGCCCGACCATCCCTGGCCATGCCCCTCCACCTACAGCGGCTTCCTCGAAGACCAGGCCTTCCTCATTGCCGCGATGGCGAAGGAGTCAGCCCACTAAGACGTCTCCAAGTCGCCTGAACTGCACTAATGCGCCCCGCATCCACCATGGCTAAAGATCACCTCTCCAGCCGGATTGGGAGCGTAGTTCAACAGCTGCTTGTTGAAGTCCCCTTTGGGCGAGGTCGTCGCGTAGTTGTAGACGTTGCCCGAGCACTCCACCTGGCCGTTCAGCCCGAACAGCGCATACGTCCCCACCGAGCCGCCGCTGTAACTCAGCTTCGACCCGAAGATGTTGGACGAGTGGTTCACCGAACCGCCCGACTCCAGCGCCTTGATCAAAAGGACGTGCTGGGGAGCCGAGTCCGGGATCTTGCCCGTCACCGGATCAGCGCCCAACTGCTGCGCCAGCCCATCCGCGGAGAGGACGGAGTCAAGATGCGAGGGCGCAGCTTCAGCGGACTGCATCGATGCTCCCGTCCCGCCGCCGCCTCCCGAAGACCCACTACCCTGCTGGCTCGCAGCTGGTTTGGCCGGCGCGGCGGAGAGCGCGGCCAGAAACCCATCAATATTCTTGACGTCCGAATCCTCCGCCCCCTTGGACGCTACCAGACAGTCGCGCGTGTGCAGCACCCCATCCAGCGCGGTCAGAAATGGAGAGCGCGCAGCATCGATCGAGGTGAGGCCGTACGGTGTATAGATCGAAGGCATCAGCACGAAGACTCCCAGCCCGCGCAGCGCACGGCTGACATTGTCCATAAAAGCCTGGTCTTCAATCGTGCCGCCCACTGGCGCCGCGTCATGCGTCGAGGCAAACAGTCCAAGCACTCCCGAAGCAGTCGACAGCGCGGAGCCGGCCGGGGTAAGCGCCGCCATCGCGCCGGTGAGGCCGCTGCTGGCGCTCGAAGCGCTGCTACTGGTGAGGCCGCGCCCCCTCGGCGCGCCCGGTGCTCCGGACTCCGAAGCGTGGCTCTCCGCCGCGCAGGCTCCTGCACCGCGCCGTTCAAACTCCGCCATCGTCTGCATGTCCGACCGCCAGAGCTGGAAGTCGCCGTAGACACTGCGGTCAAACGGCAGAATGATGACCCCGCTCCGTGCACCCATGCCCATAGCGGAAATATTGCAGGCCACGCCCGGCGGCGGACTCTTAAAGTCGGCCGTGGTGCCGTGCAGAAACGCGGCAACGTCGCAGGCGATGGCTTCGCTGTTGGTCTCCAATGCGCGGTAGGTCAGCATCTCCGTCTCAATCGAGAAGCCGACGCCAGCAGAGCTGCCGCCGCTGCTCGACGAGGCAGCTGGCTTTGCGGCCTGCGCGAGCAGGTAAGCCGGTTGAAGCGCCACCACGACGGCCAAGCCAGTACAAAACAAACATGCATTGGCAAAGATAGATTTGAGTCGATTCATAGGGGACCTCGATATCGGTTCGTATATCCTGCCGGAACATCGCGTGGAGCATAGCTCAGCGTGCGGCGCGAAAATCGCTCGGAACAGGCTAAAGCGCATTACCAGGGGCCCATGTAGTATGCCAGAACGGAGCCGCGCCCCGTACTAAACCCGGAGCGAGCCGGGAAGGCGGACTGTGTCACAGCTATCAGACGAACGCCGGTTCGCGAGGATAGCAACCAGTGTCGCCCAGCAGACACCCGGCCCTCCTACCGCTCCCTTACCCCACAAAAAATCTCATAAGGAATCGTCCCCGCCAGCCGCGCATGGTCCTCCGCCGTCACCCCGTCGCCCAGCAGCACCACCTCATCCCCCGCGACTACCCCCTCGACGCCCGTCACATCCACCACCGTCAGATTCATCGACACTCGCCCAACAATCGCCGCCCGCCGCTCAACCCCGTCACGCCCGCGCACCATCACCCATCCGCCCTGCATCGCACGTTCGATCCCGAAAGCTCCCGCCGCAGCCCATCCGCATACCCCACCGGTAGCAGCGCCACGCGCATCGCCCCCGATGCAACAAACGTCGCCCCATACCCCACCGTCTCGCCCATCGCCAACTCCCGCACCGCCAGCACCCGCGTCTTCCATGTCATCACCGGCCGCAGCGCATCGCCGCACCTTACCCGCATCGCCCTCAATCGCCAGACAATACCCATACAGCGCGAGCCCACTCCGCACCATCGCCCGCGCCCCCACGCTCTTCGCCAACTCCACCAGCCACGAGCCTTCTCCGACCGGATTGTCGATGAACGAAGAGTTTCCCGCGTGAATCCACGCCGGCCGCAATCCCCTCGCCCGCACCTGTCCCACCGCCGCCTCGAACCGCCGCTGCTGCACCCGCGTCACCTCCGACCCCGCAACCTCCGACTCACAAAAATGCGTGAACACCCCATCCACCACCAGCCCCGCCCCCGCCGCAGCGTCCAGCAACTCCTCCAACTCCGCACCCGGCCGCACCCCCTGCCGCCCCATCCCCGTATCGACCTCCACATGCACCCGCATGCCCGCACAGCCCACCCAGCCAACCCACCTGCTCCTGCGTCCACACCACCGGCGTCAGTCCGTGCTCCACTAACGCCGCCAACATCCTCCGGCAGAAACCCGCACATCACCAGAACTTCAACACTCGCGGCCTCAGAACCAGCCCCCGCCAGCGCCTCCCGCACCCGCGCCCCCTCGCTCACACACGTCACCCCCAGCCATCGCGCACCCGCCCGCGCCAACGCCGCTGAATACCGCTCCAGCCCATGCCCATACGCATTCGCCTTCACCACCGCGAGCACCTCGGTCTCCGCGCCCGCAGCCTCTCGCACCGCGTGCAGGTTCGCCGCCAGCCGCTCCTCCGAAACCTCCACCCAGACCTTCAAACCCGCCACCCCCGCGCCACGCCCACCTTAATACCCCGCATCGCGCGCCAGATTCTCGAACCGCGTGTAGTCCGCGATGTACGCCAGATCGATCGACCCCGTCGGCCCGTTCCTCTGCTTGGCGATGATGATCTCCGCCTTCCCCTTCACATCCTCGTTCTCGCGGTCGTAGTACTCCTCGCGATGGATGAACGCCACCACATCCGCATCCTGCTCAATCGACCCCGACTCGCGCAGGTCGCTCAGCAGCGGCTTCTTGTCGCCCGCGCGCTGCTCGCTGCCACGCGAGAGCTGCGAGAGCGCCACCACCGGCACCTTCATCTCCTTGGCCAGCGCCTTCAGCCCGCGCGAGATCGCGCTCACCTCCTGCGTCCGGTTTTCGAAACCCTTCTTACCCGTCGTATTCGTCCCCGTCATCAGCTGCAGATAATCCACCACGATCAGGTCGAGCTTGCCCTCCTGCTGCTTCAGCCGCCGCGCCTTCGCCCGCATCTCCGCCAGCGTGATCCCCGGCGTGTCGTCGATGAACATCTTCGAGTCCATCAGCCGCTCCAGCGCGCTCAGCAGCTTGCCCTTGTCCTCTTTGGGCAGAAAACCGGTCTGGATCTTGCGCGAGTTCACCAGCGCCTCGCTCGCCAGCAACCGCCGCAACAAACTCTCCTTCGACATTTCAAGCGAGAACACCGCGACCACCTTGCCGTCATGCACCGCCGCATTCTGCGCAATGTTGATCGCCCACGCCGTCTTGCCCATCGAAGGCCGCGCCGCAATAATAATCAGCTCCGAATCCTGCAAGCCCGCTCGTCATGCGGTCGAACTCCGTATAGTGCGTCGCGAGGCCCGTAATCTCGCGCCCCTGCTCATACAGCTGGTCGATCGACCCAAAGCTCGACGCAACAATCTCGCCAATCCCCGCCAGCCCGCGCTGGATCGCCGAGTCCGCCACATCCGCCAGCAGCGCCTCCACATCGCCCAGCACCGTGATCGCGTCTTCGCCCTGGTCTTGCGCGCGGATCGCCCCGTCGTGGAAGATGCCCATCAGCTGCCGCAGCAGGCTCTTGTCCTTCACAATCCGGACATAGCTCTCGATGTTGAAGTTCCGCGGAATCCCCTCGCTCAGGTACGCCAGATACGCCGGCCCGCCAATCGAATCCAGCTCCCGCCGCCGCGTCAGTTCCTCGCCCACTGTCAGCGAGTCGATCCCGTGCCCCTTGGCCATCAGGTCTCCCATTGCGCGGTAGATCCGCTGGTGCGAGTCCAGCGAAAAATCCTCCGCCTTCAGCTTCGCCGTCGCGTCCGAGATCGCCACGCCATCCAGCAGCATCGTCCCCAGCACCGCAACTTCAATGTGTAAGGAGGCCGGCAGACCATCCGGCGGATTCAGTTGTGCCAACGAGGCCATAAATGAATTATCCTCGCCTCAGAATCGCCCATTCACATTAGGCCGAAATTTCCCACAGCGGACGACCGCGCAAGGATTTGCCCATTATCGGACGAGAACTCTATCATCTGAAATAGGCCACGAACCAACGGAGTATATCGATGGCATCCAACAAGTACCTCGACATCCCGCCCGCCGCCGCCCGCGACAACGCCTCCTTCGAGGTCCTCCGCGTCTGGATCGCCGAGCAGGGCCAGCACGTCAGCCTCCGCTCCGGCGCCTGGGAGGACCCCTTCGCCTGGGGCATCGTCCTCGCCGACCTCGCCCGCCACATCGCCCTCGCCCACCAGCTCCAGCACCCCGAAACCGACCTCGACGCCTTCGTCGAGCGCCTCCTCGAAGGCTTCCACGCCGAGATCGAAAACCCCACCGACGAACCCGAAGGCGAAGTCACCCAGTAGGCCTTCAACGCGCCTTGACAGGCCATCCGAATCTTAGCTAAGCTAAGTTAGCAGCTTTGGAGACCGCCATGGTCAAAGCCACCATCTTCGAAGCCAAGACAAGCCTCTCCGCTCTCGTCAAGAAGGCGCAGAAGCGGCGAGACCGTCATCATCACCTCCGGTCGCAACAAAACTCCAGTTGCCCGCCTCGAACCTATCCCGCCCGTCGCAAAAAGGCGCCTCGGATCCATGCTGATCCCAGGCTACGTTCCTACCGACGCAATCTTCGAGCCCCTGCCAAAGGGCTGGAACGGCGAGGACGATTGAGAGTACTGCTAGACACCCACACGCTTCTCTGGAGCTTCATCTCTCCGTCCTCCCTCAGCAGAGAAGCCCGCGCAGTGCTCGCGGAGAAAACTGTCGAGGTCCTCGTCTCCGCCGCATCCGCCTGGGAGATCGCAACCAAAGTGCGCCTAGGCAAACTTCCCGAAGCGGAGGAACTGGAGCGACGCTTCGTCCAATCAATTCATGAGGTCGGCTATACTCTCCTGGCCATCGACGCCGACACCGCTCTTCGCGCCGGACGCCTCGTAGCCGGCCACGGCGACCCCTTCGACCGCATCCTCGCCGCGCAGGCCCTCGCGCTCGACATCCCCATCCTCAGCAAAGACCCCAAGCTCGATCTCTTCGCCGTCCGCCGCATCTGGTAGGACCACCACGATCCTAGTAATTCGCCGCAGGCCGCTCCGCATGATCGATGATCAAGCACTCCACCGGCTCCTTCGCCGCATCCAGCTTCAGCCCCAGCTGCTCCGGCACCGCGGTAAACAGCGTGGGCCCGCCCGCATCCCCCGCCTGCCCGTTACTCGCGTCCGCACCGTTCATGTCCGGCGTCCACTCAAGCGTGAAGTCGTACCTCCCCGTCAGCCCCGTCTTGTCAAAGACCTGATGCCCAATGCTGTAATCACCCAGGTCGGACATCCGCGAAGCCAGCTCCGCCATCGTCGCTCCCTGCCCCACCAGTCGCCCGGGCGGCGTGAACAGGATCGTCTCCCCGGGCTTGAACCCATTGGGATACGTCTCGCCCGGCGTCGCCGCCTTCATCTTCGGCCCACTCTTCGCCACCGTCAGGTCATAGACCGGCTCAGGCCGCAGCTCTAAATGTTCCTTAAGCTTGATCCTGTCTTCCAACGCTCGCCGCAGCATCAACAGGCGCTGCGCCAAGCTCAGCATGTGGTAGACCGCTACATCCGCCCCTGTGACCTTCACCGTCATGTCGTAGCGGTCCGACATCGTCCATTCCGGCAGACCCTGGGTCAGCGCGATCGTGTTGAAGTCGCTCGCCGCCAGGATCATGACCAGCATCGGCTGGTTGGTGAACGTCATGCCATCGCCGTCGGCCGGCATCGAGCGAACCCTTGGCCCTTTGCGGTCGGCTTGACTCTGCCGTACCGAAACCACATCGAACTGGATCGGCGGCTCGGCCACCGCGCCCCCCGCCTGTGACGAATCAGCACCCGGCGCACCCGCCTGTCCCAGCGACAAGGCCGCCAGAGCCACCCACGCAACCATTCCCATTCCAAACTTCCGCGCGATGTCTCTCAGCATAAGCATCGACCCTCAACCGTCAGTCTACGGCTTGCCGTGCAGCAGCCCCCGCCCGTCCATCCACTCCAGCAGCACATCCGGCCAGTGAGACACCCCACCATGCTGGTTTAGCCGCAGCCCAAACCCATGCCCTACGCCGCCGTACTGATGCAGCTCCGCCGGCACGCCCGCCTTCTTCATCGCCACCATCAGCTCCGGCAGCCCTTGCGAGATGTCCGGCCGATCATCCGCCCCGGACAGCAGAAACGACGGCGGCATGTCCTTGGTCACCTTCGCATCGATCGCAGACGTCAGCCCGCCCGGATACATCAACACCTCAAAGTCCGGCTTGCTGCCCGGCCGGTCCATCGGGTCCGCCGCATTCGGATTGCCGTCGTCGTAGCTCAGGCTTGCCTGGATCGCCAGCTCCCCGCCCGCCGAAAATCCCATCACCCCCACGCGCGCCGGATCGACCCCCCACTCCGCCGCACGCGCCCGCACCGTCCGGATCGCACGCCGCATATCGTTCATCTCGTCGCCTTCGACTGTGTAAGTAGACCCCTTCTCGCGCGACAGCCGGTACTTCAGCACAAACGCCGCCACGCCATGCCCGCTCAGATACTGGGCAACGTTGTAGCCCTCGCTATCGATCGACAACTGATAGTGCCCGCCGCCCGGCGCGATAATAATCGCCGCCACCGGCGCCATCGCCGCGCCCTTCGGCCCGCGCACAAGATACGGAGTGATCGAAGGATTGTTGACACTGGTCACAATCCGTTCGCCATCCGGGTTGGCCACCGACACCTCAGGCGCCGTCTTGCCCTCCGACCCCGGCGCCCCATTGGCCCACAGCGGCACCGACGGCCGCTGCGCTAAAGCACTGACGGCCGCACCCGCCACGCATCCCACCACCACCACACTCAACCACCGCACCATACCAGCATTCGTCACGTGCATCGCCGCACCTCGCTCCGCCCGCCACTATACCGCGCCGATCCAACCCTCACAACGTCCCGACTCCGCAGGCAGCTCAAGCTGCAAAGCCTACGGCTTCGCGTGCAGCAACCCCCGCCCATCCATCCACTCCAGCAATTCATCGGGCCAGTGGGAGGCGGCTCCGCCCTGGCTCAGCCGCAGCCCGAACCCGTGGCCGATCCCGCCATACTCGTGCAGCTCCGCCGGCACGCCGGCCTTCTTCAGAGCCACCATCAGCTCGGGCAGTCCCTGCGAGATGTCCGTCCGGTCCTCCTCCCCGCAGATCAAAAATGCCGGGGGCGTGTCCTTTGTGACCTTCGCGTCGATGGCCGGCGTCAGGCCGCCTGGATAGACCAGCACCTGAAAGTCCGGCCTGCTCCCCGGCCGGTCCATCGGGTCAGCGGCATTCGGGTTGCCCGCGTCGTACGTCAGACTCGCCTTCATCGCCAGCTCGCCACCCGCAGAGAACCCCAGCACGCCGATTCGCGCCGGATCGACCCCCCACTCCGCCGCCCTCGCCCGCACCGTGCGGATCGCCCGCCGCATGTCATTCATCTCGTCGCCATCCACCGTATAGGTCGAGCCCGGCTCGTGCGCCAGCCGATACTTCAGCACAAACGCCGCCACGCCATGCCCGCTCAGATACTGCGCAACGTTGTAGCCCTCGTAGTCCACCGTCAGCTTCGAGTGCCCCCACCCGGCACAACAATGATCGCCGCCACCGGCGCTATCGCCGCGCCCTTCGGCCCGCGCACCAGATACGGCGTGATCGACGGATTGTTCACGCTGGTCACATTGCGTTCGCCCTCCAGAGCCGGCGTCACCACCTCTGGCGCCGTCTTGCCCTCCGACCCCGGCGCGCCATTCGCCCAAAGCGGCACCGACGGCCGCTGCGCTATCGCACCGACGGCCGCGCCCGCCACGCATCCGACCACCACCGCACTCAACCACCGCCCCACGCCAGCATCCGTCACGCGCATCGCCTCACCTCGCTCCGCCCGCAACTATACCGCGCAGACTCCAGCACGGACAACGTAGAACGTACAACGGTCAACCACCCCAGCCGCGCTCACAACTCACAACTCACTACTTCCTCTTGTACTCCTGAAACAGCTCCGGAAACTGCGCCTCCAGCGCCGCCACCTTCGGAATATCGCACACCTGGATGTATGGATTGTCCGGGTTCTTCTCCGCATAGTCCTGGTGGTAGTCCTCGCCGTCGTAGAACGCCTTCAGCGGCGTCACCTCGGTCACAATCTTCTTCGGAAACGCCTTCGCCGCATCCAGCTGCGCAATGTAAGCCTGCGCAATCCGCTCCTGCTCCGGCGAGGTATAAGAAGATCGCCGAGCGGTAGCTCGTCCCCACATCCGGCCCCTGCCGGTTCAACTGCGTCGGATCATGCACCACCGAGAAGAAGATCCGCAGCAGCGTCCCATAGCTGATCCGCGCCGGATCGAACACCACCTTCACCGACTCCGCATGACCCGTGGTCTCGCTCGAAACCGCCCCATAATTCGCCGTCTCCTTCGTCCCGCCCGCATACCCCGCCGTCGTCGCGGTCACGCCCTTCACCCGCTCAAACACTGTCTGCACGCCCCAGAAGCACCCGCCCGCAAACACCGCCGTCTCGCTGTGTCCCGCAGTTATGCGCCAGCCTGCTCATCCACCACCGGAGCCGGCAGCGGCACCTTCCTCGCCTGTCCAAACACATCCCCGCCAGGAAACATCGCTCTCACCCCCATCGCAACCACCACCACAAACAATATCCCCACCACCGCCGCGCTTAGTTTCGAACTCGCCATCTCCCACACCTCATCGTCTTTTTTAGACGCGCCGAACATCGCCCAATCTTCTTTAATCCGCGAGAATCCGTGAAACTCCGTGGTCGCTCTTGCACTTGTCCTTGCTTTTACTTACCACTAACCACTGACCACTGCACCCAGCCTCTTCCCCTGAATCTCGATAAAGCAATTCACCAGACTCACCGCCGCCGGCGTCACTCCCTGAATCCGGCTCGCCTGCCCCAGCGTCCGCGGCCGCACCCGCCCCAGCGTCTCCACCATCTCGCGGCTCAGCCCGCTGCACGCCGTGTAGTCGAACCACGCCGGAATCACCCGCTCCTCCGCCCGCTTCAGCTTCGTCCATCGACCTCCTCTGCTGCTCCAGATACCCCGCGTACTTGATCTCCGTCTCCACCGTCTTCATCTCATTGCGCACCCACGCCGCCAGCTTCCTATCTTTCGGGTGCCCCATGTCAGGCGGAATTTCGCCTGGCTTGGCGAGCCATGCACGCAACTCCGCCACATTCTCCATCAACCCCCGCAGCACCGGCCACAACCCCTCCACCGTCACCTCCGGCCGCTTCAACATCTGCGCATAGGTCTGCACCCTCAGCCCGGCAACATCCCCACGCAACACCTCCACCACCGCCCCCGGCAGTCCCTCCACATCCACCTTCGTCCGCTCCAGCAACTCCTCAAACGCCGCCGCCCGCGCATCTTCGCCTCATACGCCGCCCACGCCGCATCCTCGATCAGCCCCAGCCGCCGTCCATGCGGAGTCAGCCGCCGGTCCGCATTGTCAATCCGCAGATGCAGCCGGAACTCCGCCCGCGAAGTAAACATCCGGTACGGCTCATTCGTCCCCTTCGAGATCAAATCGTCAATCAGAATCCCCGTATACCCCTCCGTCCGGTCCAAGCGTGAATCCCGTGCTTCACCCTTCGCACCGCAAGCGCCGCATTGATCCCCGCCATCAGCCCCTGGCACGCCGCCTCCTCATACCCGCTCGTCCCATTGATCTGCCCCGCCAGAAACAGCCCCGCATACTTCTTCACTCCCAGCGTCCGGTCCAGCTCCGTCGGATCGATCGCGTCATACTCAATCGCATACCCCGGCCGCAGCATCTCCGCATTCTCGAGCCCCGGAATCGACCGCACCATCGCCGCCTGCACCTCCATCGGCAGGCTCGTGCTCATGCCGTTGATGTAGACCTCGTGCGTGTTCAGCCCCTCCGGCTCCAGAAAAAACTGGTGCTGCGTCTTCTCCGGAAACCGCACAATCTTGTCCTCAATCGACGGACAATACCGCGGCCCCACCGCCTCAATCTGCCCCGTATACATCGGCGACCGATGCACATTCTCGCGAATCAGCCGCAGCGTCTCCGGCGTCGTCGTCGCAATATAGCAACTCACCTGCCGCAGCGCCGGCACCCAACTACCGTTTCCCTTGATGTCGTCATCCTGAGCGGAGCGAAGGACCCCTGTATTTTGCTTTTCGAACCCCGCCCTGAAACTAAACGGCGTCGGGTCCGCATCCCCCGGCTGCTCCTCAAACTTCGTCCAATCAATCGTCCGCCCATCCAGCCTCGGCGGCGTCCCCGTCTTCAACCGGCACTCGCGCAGCCCCAGCCGCTTCAGCGCCTCGCCCAGCAACACGACGCCGGCTCACCGCTCCGCCCCGCCGCATACTGCTGCTCGCCGCAATGAATCAGCCCATTCAAAAACGTCCCCGTCGTCACCACCGTCGCCCTCGCCTGCACCACCCGCCCATCCCGCAGCCGCACCCCCGTGACGACGCTGCACCCCCTCTGAACCTCGTCCCCCGATACCTTGAATCCTCCACCACAGATCCACCACCTCCGCCTGCTTAATAAACAACCCCTTCTGCCCCTCCAGCACCTCCCGCATCTTCACCCGGTAGAGCGCCTTATCGCACTGCGCCCTCGGCTACCACACCGCCGGCCCCCGGCTCGTATTCAGCAGCCGAAACTGGATCCCGCACGCATCCGCCACCTCGCCCATCACTCCGCCCAGCGCATCCACCTCGCGCACCAGGTGCCCCTTCGCAATCCCGCCGATCGCCGGGTTGCAGCTCATCTGCGCAATCAGGTCCAGGTTCAGCGTAAACAGCGCCGTCCGCAGCCCCATGCGCGCCGCCGCCATCGCCGCCTCGCACCCCGCGTGCCCGGCCCCCACCACCACCACATCGAACTCTTCCGTAAACGCCATCCCCTCCATTCTACCGGGCGCGCGAAATCGCTATTGTCGCCGGGCGTCGGCGGGGATACCGTTGAGCTATCTGGTAATTAGCCGAGCTGAGGTACGACACAAACCATGTTCGAAGTCCGCATACAACATCCTGGGCTGCGCGCGTTTCGCCTAGTAAAGGGGGAGACGAAACGCGACGCCGAGCTTAAGGCCGAAGCCCAAATGGCGGTCTGGAATCAACGCTGGGCTCGCCACCTTGGCGCTGAAAAAGCGAGAGCCGAGAAGTTGGGGCGTTGGCTTCATCGCGAGGAGGGGAGGGAACAAGCGATCGCCCTGTCAACGGAGGCAGCCAGCCAAATTGCCAGGGTGGAGTCTCTATTGAAGACGTGCCTGATTCGGGGCAAATTCGTCGATTGGGAATGGCTGAAAGACAAGACACCGTTCGCAGAACCGGAAGTTGACCATCCAAAACCCAAGAGTCCACCCGCCGAACCACAGCCATCTGAGTTCGCATTGCCGCTTTCAATACTCGACAAGATCATTCCGCCACTCAAAGCAAGGAAATTGGAGCGCGGTGAAGCGGCTTATCAAACGGCCCACAGCAGTTGGAAGGCAACATCAAGTGCCGTTGAGGACGAAAACAGGAAGGAGACAGAAAGAACCAAGCGCCTAGTCAAGGAGCGCGAGGACCGAAAAAAGCAATACATGGCAAAGCAGTCGGAACAACACTCCGCTGTAGAAGAAAACAGAGCGGCCTTCCTTGCCGAGAACCCTGTAGCAGTTGAAAGTTTCTTCTCCGACGTTCTGACTCTTTCAGCGTATCCAGACACGTTTCCCGAAGAGGCTCGCCTACAGTACCAACGCGACACCGGGACACTTATGGTCGATTACGAACTGCCAAACATGACAGCATTACCAGCAATAAAGGAAGTTAAGTACATAGCAGCGCGGAATGCCTTACAAGAAGTGCCGGTGTCCGACACATGGCTAAGAAAAGCATATGACGACGTTTTGTACCAAATCGCACTTCGGACACTACATGAGCTTTTCATTCACGACGAATCAGAGGCCTTGCAAGGCATCGTGTTCAACGGATGGGTCCGCTCAATTGATAAGGCGACAGGCGCGGAAACACATGCTTGCATCATGTCAATTCACGTCCAACGGCAAGAGTTTCTGAAAATTCGGCTCGACCAGGTGGAACCCAAGGCGTGCTTTCGGAAGCTTAAAGGGGTCGCCAGCAGCAAGCTAACCGAGTTGACACCAATTCGGCCGGTGATATCCCTCAGCCGTGACGACGAGCGCTTTGTCGATCCTTACGCGGTACTTGATGGCGTAGATGATCGAACAAACTTGGCATCCATGGATTGGTTGGATTTTGAGAATCTCATCCGCGAGGTCTTCGAGAAGGAATTCAGCAAGAATGGCGGCGCAGTGAAGATCACACAAGCCAGTCGCGACGGAGGAGTGGATGCGATCGCGTTCGACCCTGATCCGATTAGGGGAGGGAAGATTGTAATTCAAGCGAAACGATATACAAATGTCGTCGGGGTGGCAGCGGTTCGTGATCTTTACGGAACCGTACACAACGAAGGTGCCACCAAGGGCATCCTTGTCACAACCTCAACATACGGCCCTGATGCCTACGAATTCGCTAAGGGCAAGCCGCTCACCCTTCTTAGCGGAAGCGAGCTTCTCTACCTACTGGGGCAGCATGGCCACAAGAGCAAGATTGATTTGGCGGCAGCCAAAATCGAGTACAAAGAGAGCCAAAGGCAAGTTACTGAACCACGCGCCAAGCCATAGCGCCGCAGTACCATACTCAAAGCAATGTCCCTCCGCTTCGAAGTAGCCGCGACCACACCCGAAGGCGGACGCCGCGCGGCCCTGCATCTGCCCCACGGCACGGTCCAGACGCCCGTCTTCATGCCCGTCGGCACCGCCGCCACGGTCAAGGCCGTCCCCCACGAGACTCCTCGAACAGATCGGCGCCAACACGGCGCACGGCGCCCGAGATCATCCTCGCCAACACCTACCACCTCTACCTCCGCCCCGGCCACGAGACCATCCGCCGCCTCGGCGGCCTGCATCGCTTCATGAGCTGGCCGCGCCCCATGCTCACCGACTCCGGCGGCTTCCAGGTCTTCTCGCTCGCCAAGCTGCGCAAGATCACACCCGAAGGCGTCGAGTTCCGCTCCCACCTCGACGGCTCCGCAAGCACTTCTTCTCGCCCGAGCACTCCATCGAAGTCCAGATCGCCCTCGGCGCCGACATCCTCATGGCCTTCGACGAGTGCGTCGAGACCCCGGCCACGCGCGAACGCACCCGCGACTCCATGGCCCTCACCCACGCCTGGGCCGCCCGCTCCAAGGCCTACTTCGACGCCCACAAGCACGAAGTGTCCCCTGGGCGCAACGAGCTCGCCAAGCCAACCCAATCCCTCTTCGGCATCGTCCAGGGCGGCATGTACCCCGACCTCCGCCGCGAGTCCGCCCAACGCCTCGTCGAGATGGACTTCGACGGCTACGCCATCGGCGGCCTCGCCGTCGGCGAACCCCGCGAGGTTACCCGCGAGATGATCGCCCGCACCCTCGAACTCCTCCCCGCCGACAAGCCCCGCTACGTCATGGGCGTCGGCTACCCCGACGAGATCGAGGAGTACGCCCGCATGGGCGTCGACATGATGGACTGCGTCCTGCCCACCCGCGCCGGCCGCCACGGCCTCCTCTTCCGCCGCGCCCAACCCGGCGAATCGCTCCCCACAACACCAGCACCAACCGCAATCAACTCCGACGAAACGACGCCCACCGAAGCCACCCCCGAAACCCAATCCGGCAGCATCGTCCGCATGAACATCAAGCGCCTCGAATACGCCGAAGACCCCTCCCCCATCGACCCCACCTGCGCCTGCCTCGTCTGCCGCCGCTACACCCGCGCCTACCTGCGCCACCTCTTCGTCGCCCGCGAGCCCCTCGGCGCAACCCTCAACTCCATCCACAACCTCGCCTTCTACCTCGACACCATGGCCCGCGTCCGCGCTGATCTCGCGAAATAACTTGGGTGCCCCATCCATGCGCATCGCGCATGGGTGGGATGTACGATCTCAATCCCGCCACGCCTATAAGCCGCCCATCGCCTCCTCAACCAACCCCACCACCCTTGCAATCGGCAGCCCCATCACATTGAAGTAGCACCCATCGATCCGCGGCACCCACCGCGCCGCATACCCCTGAATCCCATACGCACCCGCCTTATCCAGCGGCTCACCCGTCGCGCAGTATGCCTTGATCTCACTCTCCGCAATCCCCGAAAATGTAACCTCCGTCGTCACAACATCGCTCACCACCCCCGCCCGCGTCGCCGCCGCCACACCCGTCAGCACAAGATGCGTCCTCCCCGACAGCCTGCGCAGCATCCGCTCCGCATCGCGCGCGTCGATAGGCTTTCCCAGAACCTCGCCATCGCAGACGACCGAAGTGTCTGCCCCCAACACCACCCGCGGCCGCTCCGCCGCATCCTCCACACCCCTCCGCGCAAACACCGCCCCCGCCTTCTCCTCCGCCAGCCGCCTCACATAATCCGCCGCGTCTTCCCCCACCCGCTGCGACTCATCCACATCCGCAGCCTCAACCTCAAACACAAACCCCGCCTGCGCCAGCAGCTCCCGCCGCCGCGGCGACGCCGAAGCCAGAATCAACCGAAACCTCTGCGGGCTCGCCCACCTACGCAATCGCCTCAACCGAAATCTCCACCCGCATCGTGTGCGTCTCGCCCGGCCGCAGCGTCACCGCGCTCTCCTCCACATTCGCCGTCTCCACGCACAACATCCTGCGCCACCCATCCGGCTCCATGTCCGCCATCTTCGCTGTCGCTTCGGCCCACGGGTTCCACACCACCGTCGCGCGCGACCCGCTCTTCTCCACGACAATCCTTCGCCCCGCACCTGCATCCTCCACCACGCACGTCGCCGTCGTCTCCAGATACACGCGGTCCGTCTCCTCCGTCAGCCGCACCGCGCCCTCCGCCTGCACCTTGCGCTTCGCCCCATCCTGCTTGTCCAGATACGCTGTGCCTCCCAGCCCCAGCAGCTCCACCCGCTCCACATCGCTCACCGCAAAGTACGTATGCAGCGCCTCCTCAAACACCAGCGCCGCGCCCTCGCCCTCCGCCGCATCCAGATCGTTCGCCACCATCATCTCCAGCCGCAGCCGCTTGCCCGATAGTCATCCGGTACGCCACGCGAAAGTGGTCGAACCCCAGCGCGCGGCTCACCTCGCTCGGCCCCAGCGTAAACGTCAGATGCACCTCATCGCCCGCGACCGCCGCAAACGCCAGCTCCCACACCGACGTCCGCGCAAACCCATGCTGCGGCCCCGCCTTGCCGTCGTGCCGCGGGCCAAACCAGGGAAAGATCACCGGCACGCCCCCGCGGATCGCCTTGCCCGGCACATACTCGCTGCGCGCGCTCAGAAACAGCACCGGCTCCTCGCCCGCCGGCTGCCACTCCGCCAGATGCGCGCCCTGCAGGTAGACCGTCGCCTCCGCCGCAGCCGAAGTCACCCGCGCAAACACCAGCCCCGACGCCGTCTGCTCAAACCCCAGCACCCCAGGCACCGCAAACCGCTGCTCCAAATCCGCCAACATCCATCCCGCTATCCTACCCGAACTACGCCGTGTACCCCCAGGCTAAGCCGCACGCACCGCCGCCAGCTTGCGCCGCTCCGTCTCCAGATAGGTATACCGAATCCGATGGATCACCGTAATCGTCGAGAACAGCGCCAGCACCCACAGGCACGGCGCCATCACCCCCCAGCGGTTGCACAGCGCGCCCAGAATCACGCACACAATCCGCTCCGGCCGCTCCATAAACCCCACCTTGCAGCTCCCGATCAGCGCCTCCGCCCGCGCCCGCGTGTAGCTCACCATCACGCACGCCGTCATCACAAACGCCACCAGCCCCACATAGAACAGCCGGTTGCCCCGCGCGTAGTAGACCAGCAGCCCAAAGAAGATCGCCACATCCGAGTAGCGGTCCATCACCGAATCGAAGAACGCCCCAAACACCGACACCTGGTTGGTCTGCCGCGCCACCCGCCCATCCACCATGTCGAAGATGCCCGCGCCGATGATGATCAGCCCCGCATACAAAAACATCCGGTTCGCGTTATGCACCGCGCGCAAACCCGAAGAAGCACGCCGCCACAATGTTGATCACCAGCCCCAGAAACGTCAGCACATTCGGCGAGATGCGCGTCAGCGCCAGACCGTTGACGATCTTCTGCAGCAGCCATCCGCTGCCCTTCCCGAATGCGCTTGTCCAGGTCATTTGGATGCAGTCATCGGTACGATCATTGACGTTGCGTCATTGCTTCAGCCGTGCATCCAGGCATCTCGCTTGCCCGGCCGCAACCTCCGCGTCCGACAGGTCTTCCTCCGCCACATCGTGGATGGTCGTCAGCTTCAGCACCTCAAGCTCGCGCTTGCCGTTCGGCGTCACCACCGTCGCCACATCGCCCACCTTCTTGCCCAGCAGCGCGCGCCCGATCGGCGACGTCGTCGAGATCAGCCCCTTCGTCACGTCCGACTCCTCGCTGGTCACCAGCTTGTAGCTGATCTCCTCGTTCTTGCTCGAGTCGAACACCACCACCGTCGCGCCAAACCCCACCTTGTCGTGCGGGATGTTCACCAGGTTCACCATCGCCAGCTCGCCCATGCGCTTCTTCAGCTGGCCCAGCCGCGCGTTCACAAACACCTGGCGCTGCTTCGCCATGTGGTACTCGGCGTTCTCGCTCAGGTCGCCCAGCGCCACCGCCTTCTTGATCTCGGCCGGCAGCTCCGTCGTGAGCTCGCGCTCCAGCACCTTGATCTCTTCTTCGAGCCTCTTCTTAATATGATCTGGCATGGGGCTAGCTGCGTCCTTCTCAACAGATGTCAAAGTCCTGTGATGTCCGAAAAACTCGCGCAAGTGGTTTCTTCTGAGTGAGAACCACCGGTATGGCATTCGCTTATCCGGGCAGCACCGCGAACCGAATTGCGCTACGCACCTCTTCTAAAAACCGGGCCGGAGGCGCGTATTCGAGCGAAAGCCAATTATACGTCCGCCGCTAGGACCGCTGGCCCGGCATATTCCCGGATTGGGCCAACTGCACAGGAAGTGAGCAATATTGACCAGACCACCCCCGGCCCTCATCTGCGAAGCTGCTTAACGTGTGGGACGCAGGCCCCCTTTCTGAGCAATAGGCAGACGCGGATCCGTCTAGTGGGCCTGACTCCATACCCTCCGTGGAGATTGGCGATCTCGGGATGGGAGATCGCCAACTCTACGTAAAGGACCATAAATTAATTTCCCCTTTTCTGTCGGATAGATTACATTAGGACACCTCCTGTTCTCACGGAGTCCTGTACTGGGATCACAGTTACTCAGAGCAATGGGCCATCTCCACCCGGCCACTCAACAGCTTCACAGGCTAAACAGAACAATTGCAGCACTCACGATAGAACCACTGCACCACGCAGTTGCGACCTTCTCGACCTCGTGGCCCGAGGACCGAGTTTTTCTCCCAGAGTACCGCGCAACCGCACGAGGCCACCATCATGAGCGTCCAGAAGGAATCGACGTTCGACCCCGCCACCTTCCTGGCCACCACAGGACTGGGCCGCACCTGGTGCGCCTCAAGGCCAAGCAGGTCTTCTTCTCCCAGGGCAGCCCCGCCGACTCCGTCTTCTACCTCCAGTCCGGCCGCGCCAAACTCACCGTCGTCTCCGAGCGCGGCAAGGAGGCCACCATCACCCTGCTCTCCGCCGGCGACTTCCTCGGCGAGGAGGCCATCGCCGGCGTCCCCGGCCTGCGCCTGGCCACCGCCACCGCCATCACCGCCTGCACCGCGCTCAAGATCAGGCGCGAGGAGATGGTTCGCGTCATGCACGAGGAGCATGGCTTCTCCGATCTCTTCCTCAAGTTCCTGCTCGCCCGCAGCATGCGCACCCAGGCCGACCTCGTCGACCAGCTCTTCAACTCCAGCGAGAAACGCCTCGCCCGCATCCTGCTCCTCATGGCCGAGTTCGGCAAGCCCGGCGAGCCCGAGACGCTGATCCCCAAGATCACCCAGGAGACCCTCGCCGAGATGATCGGCACCACCCGCTCCCGCGTCAGCTTCTTCATGAACCGCTTCCGCAAGCACGGCTTCATCGACTACAACGGCCGCATCCGCGTGCACAAGTCGCTGCTCAATGTCGTCCTCGCACGACCAGCCCACGCATCGACTCACAGCCAGCGCCTCTCCACTGGACGCACCTCCCGTCCGGAAGCCAATCACCCAATCCGCGCGCGGTGGTCTGACTTAATCGCAGTCGCCTGACTTGAATCGGCAACGTCCCGATTTGGTACCCAATGGTCTGAATTGAACAGACAGCCCCACCCAAGGGCTGAGATTCTGAGTCTGTCATCGCTCAGAACAAATTCAGATGCAGAAATGTGAGGTCAAGGATGCCCGCCATACTGACAAATATTTTGCTCGTCGAAGATGACGTGCCACTGCGCAAACTGCTCACTGTCATCCTCACCCGCTCCGGCTATCGCGTCCGCGTCGCGGAAGACGGCTTCTCCGCCCTCGCCGAGATTCGCGCCAACATGCCGGACATCCTTCTCTCCGATCTCTACATGCTCGGCATGTCCGGCTTTGAGCTGCTCTCCGTCGTCCGCCGCCGCTTTCCCGCAATCAAGGTCATCGCCATGAGCAGCGCCTTCTCCGGAGGCGAAGTCCCCGTCGGCGTCGCCGCAGACCGCTTCTACCAGAAGGCCACCAGCATCCCCTCGCTGCTGCGCCTCATAGAGGAGACTGTGATCGCGGAGGACCGCGAACCCTCCCCCCACGGCGCCGCTCCTCAGCCCATCTGGATCGCCAGCCATGCCGCACAGACCGGCATCGGTGAGCCCGTCGTCATCGCCTGCCCGGAGTGCCTGCGCACCTTCGCCAACTCTCCCGCCAGAGGCCTCGCTACAAATCAAACCGTCCAGCAAACCCTATGTGCCCACTGCCACACCCCCATCCACTATGCGATCGTGCAGAGTGTCGATCCCGGCCCGCCAAACTCCGTCCGCCATCCGTCCGGCATCCGTGTCACCCTGCCCCTGGTCGCTGCCCTCACCGCCTGATCTCGTCCGTTGAATCGTACCGCGCAATCCCGCAGCCAAGTTGCGCCATATCGTCCATCTCCCGTCCTTAATGTTTCCCAAATCGGCACTAATCGGTCGAATAAGCCACAATACGGTCAATCTTGAGCATACCCGCCGTCTGTCAAGGGTCATCCTACCTCTAGAGTTGGCTACGTCCAGAGGAGGAAGACGGCATGTCCGCAACCGCACCAGAAGGCCTGGTCCCTCCCGTCGTGGCATCCATCTTCCCGGCTGCCGAGACCCCCGCCTCCACGCAAAAAACCATCCTGTTGGTCGACGACGACCCCGCCCTCCGCGACCTTCTCTGCAAAATCCTCACGTCCAAAAACTTTACGGTCGTCGAGGCCGGCGATGTCGCCAGCGCGCTCAAGCTCATCAGCTCGCAGAAGTTCGACGCCCTGCTCAGCGATCTGCATATGCCCTCGCCCGGCGACGGCCTCACCGTCATCAGCGCCATGCGCCACTCCCATCCCACCGCCGTCACTATCCTGATGAGCGCCTTCCCCGAGATGGAGGCGGCCACCCGCGCGATCCTGAAGCAGACCGACGAGGTGCTGGTGAAGCCCATGAAGATCGAAGCCCTGGTCGGCGACCATCACCAACCGGCTGGCCGGGGCGCAACCGCGCCGCCCGTCGTCGAGAGCGTCGCCAACATCCTCGAGCGCGAGACCCAGGCCACCATCGACGAATGGATTGGGGAGGTCGAGAAGGACCCGAAGATCACCGTAAAAATGACGCCCGCCGAGCGCGTCGCCTACCTGCCCCAACTCTTCCGCGACCTGGTCCATCGCCTGCGCAACCCCCTGCCCCTCGGCACCCGCGCCCTGGTGTCGCCGGCCGCCGCGAAGCACGGCAAGCTGCGCCGCGACCAGGGCTACACCGCCGCCATGCTAGTGGAGGAGTCGCGCATGGTGCAGGTCAGCATCTTCCAGACCCTGCAGAACAACCTGCACCAGATCGACTTCAGCCTGCTCCTGGTCGGCGTCATGGCCATCGCCGACGAGGTCGACTCCCAGCTCTCCCAACAGATGGCAAGCTACATCTCCGAGTCAAAGTCGGAGGCGGGTTCCAAGCCCGACTCCCGCGCCGCCTGATTCGCCCGCGCATCCAGAAACGACTGCAGGATCATCGCCGCCGCCACCTGGTCGATGATCTGCTTCCGCTCCTGCCCGCCCGCCCGCCCGCTCGCGTCCAGATGCCGGTGCGCCTCCGCCGTCGTCAGCCGCTCGTCCCACAGATGCACCGTGATTCCGAACTCCGCGCGCAGCTCCTCCGCAAACGCCTGCGCCTTCGCCGCCTGCGGGCTCTGGTCGCCCGACATATGCAGCGGATTGCCCACCACCGCCTCCGCCGCCCCCTGCTTGCGCAACACCCGCGCCACTGCCTTCAGGTCCGCCCGCCGGTTCGTCCGATGCAGCGTAAACAGCGGCTGCGCCGTAAACCCCAGCGGGTCCGACACCGCAACCCCAATCCGCCTGTCCCCCACATCGAACCCCACCACCCGCCGCACCGGTTCCGCAGCGCTCACCTCATCCGCGCCATCCCCGCCGACGTTCACGCCTGCCCCGTCTCCACCGCCAGCGCCACCCGCAGCATCGTCTCCTCATCGAAGTGCCGCGCCATCACCTGCACCCCAATCGGCAGCTCCGCCTTGGTCTCCCCGCACGGCACGCTGATCCCGCAGATCCCCGCCAGGCTCGCCGCCACCGAGTAGATGTCCTCGAGATACATCTTCACCGGATCGTCCGTCTTCTCGCCCAGCTTGAACGCCGGCGTCGGCGTCACCGGCGCGACGATCGCATCCACCTCCGCGAACGCCGCCAGAAAGTCCCGCGTCAGCAGCGTCCGCACCTGCTGCGCCTTGCGGTAGTACGCGTCGTAGTAGCCCGCGCTCAGAGCGCATACGTCCCCAGCAGAATCCGCCGCTTCACCTCCGCGCCAAACCCCTGCTCGCGCGTCTCGCGATACATCGCCGACAGCGTCTTCACCCCATCCGCCCGAAACCCATACCGCACCCCATCGAACCGCGACAGGTTCGCCGAAGCCTCCGCCGTCGCAATCACGTAATACGTCGGGATCGCATACTTCGTATGCGGCAGCGAGATCGTCTTCACCTCGCACCCCGCCGCGCGCAATCCATCGAGCGCCTTCTCAATCGCCGCGCGAATCTCCGGGTCCAGCCCCTCGCCGAAGTACTCCGCCGGCACGCCGATCCGCAGCCCGTCCACCGGCTTCGCCAGCGCGCCCACATAATCCCCCACCGGCCGGTCCGAGCTGGTCGCATCCATCGCGTCCTTGCCCGCCAGCACGCCCAGCATCGTCGCCGCATCGCGCACATTGGTCGTAAACGGCCCCACGCGATCCAGCGACGACGCAAACGCAATCAGCCCATACCGCGACACGCGCCCATACGTCGGCAGCATCCCCACCACGCCGCAGAACGCCGCCGGCTGCCGGATCGATCCGCCCGTATCCGTGCCCAGCGATCGCCACCGCAAACCCCGCCGCAACCGCCGCCGCCGAGCCGCCGCTCGACCCGCCCGGCACCCGGTCCAGCGCCCGCGGATTCCGCACCGGCCCATACGCCGAGTTCTCGTTCGACGAGCCCATCGCAAACTCATCGCAGTTCAGCTTGCCCAGCAGCACCGCGCCCGCCGCCTCCAGCCGCGTCACCACCGTCGCATCGTACGGCGGCATGTAGCCCTTCAGAATCTTCGACCCCGCCGTCGCCGGCGACCCCGTCATCGTCAGCACATCCTTGATGCCCACCGGCACGCCCGCCAGCGCCGGCAGCGCATCGCCCTTCGCCGCCATCGCATCGATCTTCGCCGCCTGCGCCAGCGCCCGCTCCCGGCTCAGCGCCAGAAAGCTGTTGATCCCCTTGCCCGCTCCGCCCCATCCTCCGCCGCGATCCGCGCATAGTGCTCCTCCGCCACCGCAGCCGCCGTCGCCGCCCCGCTCGCCACACCCGCCCGCACACTCCTCAATCGTCATCCCGCCCAACCCATCTCCCCGCTCTTACTGACCACTTACCACTCGCAACCTACGCAACTATCTCTCAATCACCTTCGGCACCTTGAAGAACCGCCCATCGCGTCTCCGGCGCCGCCGCCATCACCGCGCGCCGGTCCAGCGACGGCCGCACCACATCCGCGCGCAGGCTCGCGCCGGTCGACTCGACCTCCGCGCCCAGCATCTCGCCCACCTGCGCCATCGCCGGCACGCCCGCCGTATCCAGCTCATTCAACTGCGCAATGTGCCCCAGGATCGCGTTCAGGTCGCGCTGCATCCGCGGCACTTCCTCGGCGGTCAGCTCCAGATTCGCCAGCTCCGCCACGCGCAGCACCTCCTCCATCGTTACGCCCCTACTCGCCATCGCAGCCTCTCCTGCTGCATTCGCCGACGCATCCGCTTCAGCCTGCTGCTAGCTTGTCTCTTCAACTCGAAGTGTATCCCGCTGACCGGCAGCCCCGCGATGCGCGCCATCTCGCGCTCCAGCACGCCGCGCAGCGAGATCATCTGCCGCATCCACACCGCATCCGCCACCTCGACCCGCACCACGCCCGCCTCGTACCCGATCACGCCCCGCGCTCCGCCATCGCGCCGCCCGCAGGCGACCGTCCACGCCGCGGCCAGCCGGTCTTCGTCGCGCAATCGCGCGCAGGCTCCGCCCCAGGCTGCCGCGCAACACCTCCCTCATCGCCTCCATGCTACTGCCCTCCGCGCCTACTTCTTCTTCTCTCACGGGCAACCGGTAGACGACTCCGCCGGAGATGGCGAAGAACTCCCGCGTCTCATTGCCGAAGTGCTCCAGGATCAGGTCCGGCGAAAGCCGAAGCGCCCAGTTCTTCGAGCGGTTGAAGTCGAGGCTGCCGCCCAGCGCAAAGATCGGAGCGGTGTGGTTCGCTGTAGAGCCCGACCAGCTGCGCGTTCTGCGTGGCGTGAACCTGGTCGCCCGGCCCCGCGCCCTGCGTGCCCGCATCGAAGACGCCACTGCGACAATGCCGCCGTACGCATGGAAGTTCATCGCCGCGTGCTGGTTCTTCGGCCCGCGATACTGCGCGCCGAACAGCCCCATATTCATGTACACCAGCGGCCGATGGATGCCGTAGATCTCTGCGTTCGGGAAAGACCTGCGTCGTGCCTGCCTCGCCGCGATACTCCGCGCCCAGACCCCACTTCGGCGTCAGCCAGTACGTCCCCAGAAACTCGCCGCCGCCCAGGTTCATGCGCTTCGGCAGGTTCTCGCCCGCCTTGAAGTTCATGAAGTTCAGGCCGCCGTAGACCTCGTACTTGTTGTCGTAGGTCACCGGCGCGGCCGGCCCCAGCTTGGTCTGCGCCTGCGCGCTTCCAGCGCCTGCAAGAATCCCCGCCACTATCGCCGCGATCGTCAGGCCGCATCGGACCCATGCGGTGCTCTCACCCACCGCCTCAAACTTCTTCTTCATCCTCAGCATCATTCTCCAAATCGGTTGCAGCGCCGGTCGCACTGCGCGCGCCGGCCAGGACACACGCGCAACTCCACGCCTGGATCATTCCCCCAGAGATTTGCCGCGAAATGCGTCCCTATCCAAGATATAACGTTCGGAGTGATCCGGGTTGGCGCGGCCGACCTTCCTCGCTAAAGGCCCGCTCACTGACCTTGAACAAGCGAAAGCGACACGAAGCCCTGCGTCCCCGCGGCCGCCGCCACATTGGTCACCTCCAGCCGCTCCCGCAACCTGCATCGGCGTCACCGTGACCAGCCCATTCGCGTCCGAGACCGCCGCCGCATCTGAGCTGCCCAGCACCGGCGCCACCGGGCAGCGCCCTCGCGCCGGGCACGGCATCTCCGCCGCATCCACCGTCTGATAGATCGCCACCGGCGCGCCCGCCACCGGGTCGCCGCTCGCGTCCGATCACCATCAGCACCACCGGCGCAAACGTCCCCGCCATCCCTACCGACTGCCCCGCGCCGCTCACCACCGCCAGCCGCCACAGCGACGGATCGACACCCACCGCCGCAAAGTCCGCACACACCGTCGTCCACGCGCACGCCTGTCCGTTTGCCTGCGCGTCCGCCGCCAGAGGCCCCGCAACCGCACGCCGCCTGCGCCGAACCCGGCCCGCCAGCCACGCTCGATTCCCGGCGACACCGTCATCCCCGGCCCAGTCGTCCAATTCACAACGGTGCCGCTCGCCGCCGCGCCGTTCTGCTCAACCGTCACCTGCGGGGTCCACGCGACCGTCGCGCCCGCCGCCACATACTCCACCGATCGCAACGCCGCAATGCTGCGCGAAACCGCGTTGAACGTCGCACTCAGCGTAGCGCCCACAGCCGACGCCTGCACCGTAACAGTGCCGAACGCTGTCGGCCGTCACGCCAGTCGATGCCAGCCCCGTCGCATCCGTCAGCACGACGCAGCTCGCCGCCCCGCACGCGCCAAACTGCGCGCTCGCCATCCCCGCTCCTGCCGAAACCATAAACGCCACCGGCACGCCCACCACCGGAGTCACTCCATCGCCCAGAAACACCCGCACGGCAAACGGAGCCGCCGCAACCGTGCCCACCGCAACCGTGCCCGAGGGCGCGGAGACCAGCGTCATCACATCCGGCGCTACGCTCGCCGCGTAACTCAGCGCCGCCGACATCACTGTGCTTCCGCCCGTCGAAAGATCGACCACCGCCACATCCACCGGCCCTGTTGGCTTCGAATAAAACGCGCTCGCAGGCGGCGCCACCGCAACGATCGTGGTCGCTGTCCAACTGGACACCACCGCGGCCACGCCATCGACCGTCACCTCATTGCCCGCCGGAAGCCCATTCCGCTGATCGTGATCTGGCCGCCATTGGCGCTGGTGATCGCCGGCTGAATCGAATCCGCATACAGCACACGCGCCTGGTACGCAAAGTCCGGCCGGCCATCGCCGCGCGCATCCGCAACGCGAAGCGAAGCCCCCGTGCCTGGGTCGTCGCCACACTCGTCGCAGTCATACCCAGACTCACCGTATTGAAGGCCGAAGGTGCGCCGCAACCGTGGGCAGCGTTCCCGTCGCGTCGGTCGCGGCCCACACGCCGATCAGCGGCATCGCCTTCGCGGTCGTCGCGAATCCGCTCTCGTCCAGCGCAGTCACCTCAATCGTCGCCGTCCGCCCCGCCTGCGCGCTAAAGCTCGACCACGCCGTGTGCCCGTGCGCGCACAGCACTCCCGTCCACCATCCACTCGCCGCCACCGGCAGCGGCGCCGACTCCACGCCATCTCCGCTGCTATTGCAGTCCGATGGCAGCGTCGCCCGGCGCAAACTCGCCTTCAATCGCACTAGTACGGCTCCATATAGGGTTGCAGCGCATACTGATTCAGCAGTTGCGTCATTGGTGCACCGGAAGGCGCAATATTGCCCGTGGTATACGTCCCAACCGAGTAGGGCCCCACGTACAGCGGATTGATCGCCTCCGTCGTCTCAACCACAAACATCGGGCCATTCGATGACCCCGTGGGATCGATGTCCGGAATCCACGGAAGTCTGTAGTAGCCCTCGTAGCCAAGATACGTTGAGCCCATACTGGCGTCGATCCCCGTGCTATCACCCGCCACCGGGTTGCCCGCGTTCTGCTGAAACTGCGCGCCGCTCACCGCCGGACACGTCGTACCAGGCCTCGGGGATGGTCCATCCGCCCTGCTGCCGCTGCACCTCAATGTTGACGCCCTCCATCCCTTGTCCGGTCGGGAAGGTCACTGCGCCGGAAACATAGCTCGCCTGCTGATAGGTCCATATCTTGCCCGGCGCGGGCGGTGGGGCCGTCGGGTCGTAAAAGATCACGTTCGCGTAGAGCGCGGAGATCGCCGCAACATCATCGTCCCGCAGGCTGAAACGGCTGGGGCAGGCACTGGTACGTATAGGCGCCGCACACGATGTCGATCGGGTGCATGATCGGCCAGTGCAGCGCCTGGATCGGTGTAGGCTGCGGAGTCTGCGTGAAGACGTTGTCGTTGGTCTGCGACCAGCCAATCCCCAGCACCCGCCCGAAGGCCCGCTCCAGCTGGTACTGCATCTGCAACTGCTGCTCCGGCGCCGGCCCAGTGCAACGCCCATTCAATACCAGAATCGCGTGCTGAATCACGCCCGACGGAACGATCGAGTCCACGCTCTCCGTCACCGCGTTCTGGCGGCACTCCGCCGGCGAGCTTGCGCCGCCGCCCAGCAGCATGTCCGTCACCGAGCCGTCGCTGTCGTAGATCACCGCAATCTGGATGGCCGCGTAGTTGCTGCTCTGCACGTCCGCGGGAAAGACCGGGCCGTTGTTCGCTGAGGTACGCATTCGCCCCGCTCACATGCTCATTCAGTGCGCCGCCGTAGGCGATCGTCAGCCCCGACGTCGGCACATTCCACACCCCGGCAGCCGCAGCCACCATCGCAGTTCGCGGCCGCATGATTCACCGAGGAGCTCAGGTCGCCCGGGTCGGTGAAGTATAGCGGTTGCCAGGTGTACCAGCCCACCGGATTGCCGCTCTGTGCGGTGAAATACGGCGGCGCCAGTCACCCAGCGCGGCCCGCTCGCATGCGCCGCGCTCACGCCCAGCAACAAAGCCGGCACAACTGCCCATAGCAGAAACGTCCCAAATGATTTGAGCTTGCTTCGTCGTTCAGAATCCAAGTCAGCGCGTCGCATTGTTGTCCTTTACCCAACCGCGCAGCTTGCCCAGCACCGTAATGTACGGCTCG
This sequence comes from uncultured Acidobacteriaceae bacterium, assembly GCA_963808025.1. Classification (GTDB taxonomy): domain Bacteria; phylum Acidobacteriota; class Terriglobia; order Terriglobales; family Acidobacteriaceae; genus Edaphobacter. The sequence goes on from CAWEEI010000005.1 coordinate 244,571, forward strand.
CTCTGGGCAGCAGCAGGCTCTGCATCGGTCATGGGAATTGATATCTCTGAACCGGAAGTCTGGGAGCCGAAGATCGTCAGAGGCTCCACCGTATTCGCGGAATGCACCTCCGCATGGACGGCCGTAGGCAGCGAAATCGGCCGCGTCACGGACTCCTGAAGATAGGAAAGCGGCCGCACCACGTGCGTCTGCACCCAGCGAAGGTCCGCCACAAGGCCATTGCTCTGGATCGGCGCGCCTGCTCCCACGGATTGCGCGCTCAACGTCAAGCCACTCGCCAAATTCCGCGCCGGCCCGCCGGCGCCAATCGGTATTGCCCCGTCCATCCCGCCCACCGGCGAGCTCAGCCCCGCCGCGCTCGGCGCATACAGCAACATCAAAAATCGCTGGCCCACCCGGAACGGCTCATCGCCTCCAGCCCACAGACCCGCCCACTCGCGCAATGTGTAGCTGCTCCCGCTTACTCCAAGGACCGCATCGTCCACCGCGAAATCAACCTCAACCACCCCAGTCGCTCCGTTGGTCCCCACCTGCCGGCGTACCGCGGCCACCTGCCCGGAAAAAATCACGCCCGCCATCTGCTCCATCGCCAGCAGTGCCGCGTCCGGGGTCTGCGGCGGAGCCTGCGCGCGCGCAACCTGCAAGCCCAGCAACAGAGCAAGGGCACACCCCGTTCGCGCTGCAAATCGTCTCACCAAACCGCACCTCCGCCGTCTCTTTGTCTTTCGTCAAGAGAGGCGCGAGGCCATGACCGTGTATCGTTTCGATACACCTGTTGCGATTCAAAGAGTTAGCCGCAGCGGAGCTTGAGTGAGGCCCCTTTGCCGGCCGCCCAACATCAGATCTCCGGGTAGAAGTCGAAGAAGGCATCGACGCTCAGCCGCAGCTGCGCCTCAATCTGCTCGCGACTTCCCTCCAGAACGTGCATGGTGACGTGCGCCTGATTGCCGTTCTTCAAGTCCACTGGCGCCTCACCCACCGACACCACCTCATCCGCCGGGAGAAGCCGCATTCCATACACCAACGTCAGATTTGCCATACCCGATTCTTTCACCACTGCGCGACTTTCGGGAGACGCGAGTAGACAACCAGAAATCAGAGAGGCTTGGGCTGCGACAGGTCCGGATTTACTGGGCTTGCGGCAGCCGCATTGACGCGACTGGCCCGCAGCAGTTCGGCGTTGTGTACCAACACCACCACCCGGGGGTCGAGCTCATACTTTGCCAGACTGGTGTCCTTGCGCATCTCGCGCTGCACATCCATGCCCGCCTCACTGGCCATCGCCAGCGAGTGAAGCATCTGCTCCTCCTGGCCGTCCTGTGCGTAGATCTTCGCCATCTCAAAACAGAACCGCGCCCTGTCCTCCGACGTGAGCACATGCGCCGCGATGCCGCCGCCGCTTGGCTCCTTGTCGAATATCAGCGGATCGATCTTCAACGCCGCGACCATCTCGCGCCGCGCGCCCTTATAATCCTTTCGCCCAAAGTAAGCGGTAGAAAGGTTCGCATGGTAAACCGCCTGATGCTTGTCCAGTTTGATCGCGCGTTTATAGTCCGAGACCGCGTCCCCGTTGGCGCCATCCACATACTCAACCGCGCCGAGATTGTTCCAGGCCTCGGGGTCGTTGCGGCTGCTCTTCACCGCGCGCTGGAAGTACGCCCGCGCCAGCTCCACGTTCCTCAACTCCAGCTCCGCCAGGCCAAGTTTGTTCAGCAGCGGGGCCGCAGCCCCGCCTCGCGCCAGCGCATATTTGTAGTACTCCATCGCGTCTTCAGGGAAACGTCTCGCCCGAAGCACGTCCCCCTCCAACTCCAGCGACTGCACGGTCGCCGTCGCCGGGTCGGGAAGATGCTTCTGGATCTCCACCCACTGCGGAGACTGTTGCATGCGCTGCCGGAGAGACGCCGGGGAAGGGTCGCCCTGTGCCAGGATTGCGTGAGGAGCAGGTAGCTTGGCGAGGAAGAGACATAGCAAACCCAGCGCAAACCTCTGCGCTCGACCACTCCTAGTTTCAGCCGGGGGAACAACGACGGGCAGGCGCATTCACACCTCCGTAAAGAAAGGTATTCTGCGCCGCCATTCATCCAGTGTCAAGACTCTTCGCTGGTTCTTACAGAGCAGGCGCTCCCGCTGCGGGTCCGCCGGGTCGCACCGTGGCCACCGGAGTCGCCGCCGGGGTCGCAGGCTTGGCCGGCGCGGTCACGCGCAATGCCATCCGCGGGAAGCTGAAACTGCCGCCCGCATCGTCAATTACATTTATCTGGCAGACGTACGTCCCCGGCTTCAACCCCGCCAGCGGCACGTCGAACTGGAACCCAACCGCATTGCGCTCCGGGATATTGATCGAGGTCGCCTCCACTAGCGGAGTCTCATACACCTTCACCCCGCCCAGCAGGAACTCGATGCTGGTCAGCACCCGCACCGCGTTGCCGTCGAGCGTCATCAGCCCCGGAGTCTTCGCGGACTCGTTCTTGTTCTTCGTCGGGTCATACACCTCATACAGGAAGTTCAGCTGCTGGTCCTGGCGGAAGACATGCGGCACGTTCGGCATCCACTCCACGCCATCGCGCACCAGCGGGTTGATGTCCTTCTTCGAAGTGTTCGGCGTGCTCTGGCTCGACATCACAATCGAGCTCAGCTTCAGCGGCACCTTCTTCATGTCCGGCACCTGGATGTCGGTCTCGAAGCTGCCCATGTTGCCGCTCTGGTTCTCGCGCACCACAAACTTCACGTGATACTTGCCCGGCGCCAGCGTGAAGCCCGTCGAGTACTGCACGTTCCTCTGCTGCACCTTCTGGTTCGCGTCCAGCGACAGGTTCACCGTCTGCCGCACCTGGCCCACGGCAATCTGCTGCGCGTTCTTCACCTGTCCCAGAATGTCGATCGTCGCCTTGCTCTTGTCCTTCACCACCGTCGCGTTGATCTGCGACCCGGGAATGACCAGCGAGATCGGGATGTAGAACTTGCCATCCTCCAGCCGGAAGTAAAGCGCCTGCAGATACACCGAGACATCGGTCGCCGGCACCTCGCTGCGCATCTGCTCAGTCCAGGGCCAGCTCGCGGTCCTCGGTCTTGGCATGCTGGAAGTCCGCCGGCGCATAGTAGCCGGGCCGGTACTCAAGCTTCGCCTCCGGATGGTTCAGCAGCGTGATCGTCAGGTGGCGATACGTTCCGTCGCGCTTCTTATTGGTGGAATGCAAAGCCGATGATGTAGTACGCCTCGGTATCGTGCTGCACCTGCTGGAACGCCGGGCCAAAGTCGTTCGAGTCGACAAACAGCTTGCCGCCCGGTATCGCTGGCCAGCGTGCCCAGCGTCTCCTGCGAGCTGAAGTTCGAGTTCAACTGGCTCTGCATCGCACGCGCCGCTGTACGCCGAGGTCCCGCGAATGCTGCCCTTGGACGCATCGCCCACCGGATTCAGCGCCTGCAAGCCCCGCGTGTCCACCGCATAGAGCGCCGTGTCCGACTTCACGCACTCGTTGGTCGCCGCGCGCATGCTCGCCTCGTTCTCAATCCCCTGCTTGCGAAAGACCGCCGGAGAAGTAAAGCATGCTCTTCTTCTGCTCCACCTTCTCAATCGACTTGCAGATCGTGCGGATCGCATACAGCTGCCGGTCCGTATTCAGCGCGTTGAACTCGCTGTCGTCCGCCACAAAGCTCGAAGAGTCGTCCGACGTCCCATCCGTCGCCGCCGCCCTCGCTGCCCGCGTCGAAGCCCGATCCCTCCGTCCCGTCGTACTTCGCTCACCGCCTTCAGCAGCGCGCTCTTGTCGTTGGTAAAGTCCTGGTCCATGCTCAGGCTCGACACCAGGCTCACCGCCGCAACCATGTCCGCCGGCGCCATCTGCTTGTTGATGTAGTCCTTCGCCGCGTCCACCGCGCGCGTCACGTCCTCCGGCTGCATGCTGCTCAGGTCGAAGAACATCACAATCAGCCGATGGTCCTTCAACTCCTCGGGCTTCGCCGCAAAGTCGTTGTTCACCAGGTCGGCGATCGTCTTCGCCTTGGTCGTCGATCACGCCCGACACCGTCGGCTTCTCCGCCAGCGTCACCGCCTCGTCCACATTCTGGTAGTCGAAGGTAGTGATCTTCTGCGGCTTCTTGTCTTCCTCAATGTGAAAGTCGCTCTGCCTTCAGCCCCTTGATCAGGTCGCCGGTCTTCTTGTCGCGCACCACCACATTGGTCAGCACGCGGTCGACCTCGGTCCGGATCATCTGCACGCCGCTCGTCTCGCCCTCCTGCGCCACCGCCGCACGTGGCGCCGCCCACCGGTGAACCCACCATCCCCGCCACCAAAACCGCCGCTATCGCTCGCCGCATCGCCATCTCCTTCGCACTACACACTAACCACTAGCCTCTAACCACTGTCCTCTAGAACCGGAACCGCGCCGTATAAGTGAACGACCGCATCCCCGCCGCCGACGTCACCTGCCCGTAGGTCGGCGAGTTGATCTGCGTGCTCACGCCCGAATACTGCACCGTGTTCAACGCATTGTTGGCGCTGAGCCGCGCCTCGAAGCTGCGCGTCTCGCCAAACGAGATCGTCCGCGAGAGCGACCCGCTGATCGCCACCGTTCCCGGCAGCTCAATCGAGTTGCGCGACGCGTTCCCATAGGCGCCATCCGTCAGGCAGTCCGCCGGCGGTGTCGCGGGCGCCACATACGAGCTGCACAACCCCACGAACGCCGCCGTATTGAACCACTCTACATGCGTGCCCGCTCCCTTGATCGGCTGGGCCAGGTACCCGGTTCGGCCGCAGCGAGCTGGCCGCGCCCGCCGCAATCTCCGCCGCTGGTCAGCGAGTAGGACGGCGACGCATAGCCGCCCGTGGCAAAGGTGAAGTTGCCCGAGATCGAATACCCATCGAGTATCTGCGCCCAGACTCCGCCCTTGTTCAGGAACGCCCGGTTCGGCCCAAACGGCGGCTCAATGATGAACGTCCCGTTCAGCGAATGCCGCCGGTCGAAGCTCGAGTTGCTCTCCTCCGCGCCCAGGTCCTGGTCGTTCTGCGCGATCGAGTTGCCGCTCCCGCCGATCGACGAAGCATCGTCGATCGAGTGCGAGTACGTGTACGTCCCCTGCAGCGAGACGCCCTTGTGCATCCGCTCCCGCACGTTGACCGCCAGCGCATTGCTGCGCAGGTAGCCCAGCGAGTCCTCATAGGTGAACTGCCCCGCCGTCTGGTTCAGATAGCCCGGAGGGTGTCCGGTTCGGCGCGCGCACCATGTCCTGATTGATCGCATGCGCCCCGGTGTAGTCGATGTTCAACACCATCGCCCTGCGGCAGCGTCCGCTGGATCCCCACGTTGTACACCTGCACCATGCCCAAGCCGGTAGTTGGGATTCACGCCGAAGTTGCTCTGCGTCGTCTGCTGGCGAGCAGTTGAACCCGTTGGTCAGGGTCATCGCCTTCGACCCCGCCGGCGCAGTCGCCAGTTGCGAGGGCAGAACACATCCCGTGATCGGATTCGCTCCCGAACTCAGCGTATTCGTCTGCGTGATCGCGAACGGCTGCTGGAACGCCATGTTGTGCGCAAACCGCGAGTACTGCGCCCGTGTTGTAGTTGATCCCGTAGCCCGCCCGCACCACGGTCTCCTTGGCGAACTTGAACTTCGGCGACCACGCAATCGCGACTCGCGGCGAGTACAGCGCCTTGTCCGGCTTCACCAGCGTGCTGCCCTGGTTCACCGCGGCGCACGCCGTGGCGACAGAGCCCGCCGGCGCCGCCGTCGCCGCACACTGTCGAAATCTGCAAGCCCGCGCCACTTCCGCTCAGGGCCAGATTCACCAGCCGGTCGTACTTCTCCGAGTAGGGCGAGAAGTACTCCCAGCGCAACCCGTAACTCACGGTGAAGTTCGACTTCGCCCGCCAGTCATCCTGCACATACCAGTCCCACGAGTTGCCGCGCAGATAGATCTTGTTCAACCCTGCCGTGATCCCGGTCTGCTGCGGCAGCCCCAGCAGAAAGTCCGCAATCGGCAGCCCCGAACTCCCATACTCGTCGCACTTACCCGCGTCGGTCGATGGCATTGCAGGTCTGCAGCGCCGGGTTCTCCGTCGCAAAGCCGGAGAACGTGAACGATCCCAGCACATTGGTCCCGCCAATCGAATCCGCATGGATGCGATGGAAGTCCAGCCCGTACCGCATGTTGTGCTTCTTATGGGTCCAGCTCACATAATCCGTGAACGAGATCGTCTGGTTCACCGTGTTGCTCGGCGTCGAATCGCTCAGCCCCTGCAGCCCGCCGCTAATCGCAACCGACGGCACACCGAAGTAGAACTGGTTGCTGTAGATCGCCGGCGTGCCCACGTAGATCGAGTCCGCGCCCGGAGGAGTGCCTGCGGGGTCGACAGCCGGATTCAACCCGATGTTCACCCCGCATTGGTGAAGTAGTTCGACGCTCGTGCTGCGCGAGCGGTTCCAGCCCAGCGTCGCCGAGCTGTTGATCCGCCCATAGCCCACCGTATAAGAGCTCGTAAAGCTGTATCCGTCGCTCTCCGACTTGCCGCCCAGCTGCGGCGAGAAGCTCTCGAGCTGCGCTTGCCGAGTGCGAATAGGCAAAGTTCTCCGCAATGCTCTGCCGCAGCACCTTCGGCGCATTCGCATTGCGGTTGCCCCGCCCGCCGCCTCCGCCGCCAAACCCGCCACGCCCGCCGCGCGTCTGGCGCCGCGCCGAAGCTGCGGTTGTACCGCGCCGAAACCTGCGACGAGTGCGACGTTCCGGGATAGCTTGTCTGGTAGTTGTCCTGCGTCCCAGTCGTGTGATGTTGGGCAGCGGATAATAGTTCAGCAGCGCCTGCGCCGCCGGGTTCGCGTTCAGCTCATTCGGCGGAATGCACGCCGATGGACTTGCGTCAGGCGCATTCCGCCGGTTGTAAGCGCGGGCAGGCAGTTGGTCGCCGTATAAGGTGTCCCCGTGCTGCGGATCGTAGATCGGCCCGATCACCGTCTTACCCGCCTGATACCCAGCCTGCATGGACGGCGTCAGGTCGCCCATAACGCTGCGCCAGCGTCGGCACCATCGCCTGGATCGTCGAAGGCGATGTGTTGCGCGTCTCCTGATGCTCAGAAACAAAAACTGCTTCGGATTCGGCGCCATCAGATGCGGGATATAAGGCGTCCCCGTAAAGCTCGCCACCAGCGAATTCCTGTCCGACTGCGGCTTCGGAATCGGGCGTTCCCGTCACCGAGTAGCTGTTCGCATTCAGCGCACTGTCCGCTCCCGTGTATCCGATCGATCCATGCCACGCATTCGGGTTCTGACCGCGGAAGCCGCCAAAGCCGCCGCCAAACCCGCCGCCACCACCGCCGCCGCGTCCGCCCCCACCACCGCCGCCGCGTCCACCGCCGCCGCCACCGCCACCCGGTCCACCGCCGCCGCCCGGTCCGCCGCCGCCACCGAATCCAGTGCCCCCGAACCCTTGGCCGCCCGGCCCGCCAAAGCCGCCGCCTTCACCGCCAAACCCGCCGCCCGGCCCGCCAAAGCCCTGGCCCTGCATCGCGCCCTGGAACGCTCCCGCGATGTCGCCATTGGTAAAGCCCTGCCGCTGCATGTCCTGGATCCGGTTCTGCAGGTCATCCTGGCTGAATCCCGCGAGGCCATTGATCTGCCCCTGGTAGCCGGTCACCGCAACCGCATCGTTGCTCGCCGCAGCCGTGATGGAATCGTCCATCCCACTCGCCGAAGGGTCCTGGACCCCAGCGTTAACCTGACCAGCTGTCGCATCGGTCGTATCGGCATCTTCCTCCGCCTGCACCGCCAGTGCCTGTGTCCCACGTCCCACCCGGGCAACCGCGCCCGGCACGACGCCAGTCCTCGGCCTGCGCGGTGTGGTAGCGCCCGCCGTTGCATTACCGCCGGTTGCATTACTGCCGGTTGCATTACCGCCTGTCACAGCCCCGCCTGTCCCAGCGCCAGCCCGCGCTGCCACCGCAGCCGTCACCGCCTCCTGAGCGGCAACCCGCGAGGCCAGGTCCATCTTGAACTCAGCCGTCTGCGCCGGCAGCCCGCCGTTCTGGCCTGACGCATTGACCACCACCTCCTGCGTCGCGGTTCCGAATCCAGACAGCTCCGACGTCACAACGTATCGCCCGTTCTTCGGCACCTCCATCTGGAACTGGCCATCGATGTCGGTTGTCGTCACATACTTCTTCTCAGTCAGAGTGTTGGTCGCGGTCACCGTTACGCCCGGCAGGGGGACGCCGCTCGCCTGCACCGTACCGCTGATCGCCCCACCCTCCGGAACCGACATCACCGCTGGCGCAGCCACTGAAGCCGGAGCTACCGCCGGTGCAGCCTGATCTGGCGCAGCAGCCGGAGCAGCCGCTGGTACCGGAGCCGCCTGCCCCACGGGAGCAGAAGCCGTCTGCGCCCAGGCACTGCCGCTCATCCCACCCACACCGGCCAGCACCGCTGCCGCCACTGCCATCCCAACTACACCGCTTCGATACGCTCGCTGCACAAACACACTCCTGAGAGACCCATATACAAACTCCTACTGCACCGGCAACCCAATCTCATGCCGGAAGACTCCAGAACCTTGCGGAACCACGCACACATCGCTATTGTGGAGGCGTTCCCGGCACGCAAGCAGGCCCAGCCAAAGCCGCCGGCCCGGCGTGACCTTCGCCACCCGCCTCGCGCCGTCTTCCTGCGCCTGCCGCACCCTGCCCGGTCGCCGGAACAACGCCCGTTCTTTGGAAAATTCGCTTCACTTGCCGATCTCCGCTGCTATAAGAAATCTCGTCGGAATCTGCTAATACAGACGGTGCGTTCCGAGGAAAGGACGCGAAACCCCGAATAATTTCCCCGCCCATTCCCCCAGCCTTCAATCTACGCGTGAATCCCGTTGCACGCTTGCGATACACTCCCGCAATGCACGACTTGGCCCGCATTCCGTCCCATAAGGAAGGACACTTCCAGTCCAGCGAGAGCCGTCCGCGACGTGGTCATCGGCCTCTCCGACGGCCTCACCGTCCCCTTCGCCCTCGCCGCCGGCCTCTCCGGCGCCGTCTCCAACGCCCACATCATCGTCCTCGCCGGCCTCGCCGAGATCGCCGCCGGCTCCATCGCCATGGGCCTCGGCGGATACCTCGCCGCCCGCGGCGACGCCGAGCACTACGCCTCCGAGCTCGCCCGCGAGCAGGAAGAGGTCATCACCCGCCCCGACGACGAGGCCGAAGAGATCTACGAGATATTCGCCCAGTACTCCGTCCCCCGCGAAGCCGCCGCGCCCGTCCTCGCCGCGCTCCAGCAGAACCACCCCGCCTACGTCGACTTCATGATGCGCTTCGAGCTCGGCCTGGAGAAGCCCGCCGGCAACCGCGCCCACCGCTCCGCCCTCACCATCGCCTCCAGCTACATCGCCGGCGGCCTCGTCCCGCTGCTGCCCTATATGTTCGTCGGCAGCTCGCTCATCCCCACCACCACCGCCGCCCTCAGCGTCTCCGTCGTCATCACTGTCCTCGCCCTCGCCCTCTTCGGCGCGCTCAAAGGACGCCTCCTCGGCACCGGCGCTCTGCGCAGCGGACTCCAGACCTCCCTCATCGGCGGCGCCGCAGCCGCAGCCGCCTACACCCTCGCCCGCCTGCTGAACAGCCACATGTAGCCGTCCCTCCGGAGTTCGATCCGATGGAATGCGTGTCGTCGCGTCCCCCATAAGTAACCCTCAAATCCCTCTCGCGTAACCGCTCCGGCATTACCGTAACTCACTGTATTTATTGCCATTAAATTCCACTAAGTTGCCCCAAAGTGGAAAACCTTTTCCCATCTCACTCGGGCATTTGCCCGCCGCATCTATCCTCAATCACTCGCCGCCAACCTCCCGCAGAGCCCCATCCCCCATCCGACCCATTGATGTGCAATGATTTGCAGTCGCTGTCCTGCCCAGGGACTCCCAATCGGCCAGTTTGGCCCCACTCTTGCCTATAGACGGGTGGAGTTATATCCCCAGGAGTCTCCCTATGCGACTGAAGTCTGCTGTACTTGCTCTGTTCCTCTGCCTTATCGTGATCGCACCTCATGTGAGCTTCGCCGATACGCTTACCTTCACAGGCGTAGGCGGCGCAAACACCGACGGGTACTACATCTACCCCTACGACCTCACCGTCACCACCACGGACAGCACTACCACCGGCGTCGCAATGACTTGTCTCAACTTCGATCGCAATGTCAGCGTTGGCGAGACGTGGGATGTAGATGCGGTGGATGTCGCGGACATCACCTCCAGCATCGACGGCGAGGCCCCAACCGATTTCTTCGCCGACGCGTGGCTGATGAACCAGTACGGCACCGGGGCCGGTACCGACTCCGAGATTCAGTTCGCCATCTGGGACATCATGGACCCCACGGATATCACCGGCATGGATGGCTTCGACGCCACCGCGCAGTCCCTCGTCACCGAAGCGCTCAGCAATGCCGCCACCCTGCCCTCCAGCGCCTTCGCGAACGACATCGCCTACGTGCCCACCGGCGACGACGCAAGCACCGCATGGACCTACGGCGAGCCCCAGATATTCATGGTCGATCCTCCATCCGTCACGCCCGAACCCTCGAGCCTGCTGCTGCTCGGTACTGGCATGCTCGGGGCCGTAGCTCTCTTGCGCCGCAGACTGCACATGCAACCGGCGCATGTGAACAAGAGTTAATACCCTCCAAACCACCTGCTCGACTTGACGTTCTGAATCGCCCCGCGCAGCAACCACTGCGCGGGGTTCTGTTCACGCAACGTCCTCCAGCCCTCCCTATGCGACCATGTGTGAATGCCTCGCGCCGCATCTGACACCAGGGAGACCGCAATCGCAACCATCACCCGCCGCGCCGCCGACCGCCTCCGCTCCGGCCATCTCTGGGTCTACAGCTCGGACATCGAGCGCCTCTCACCGAACATGGACGACCCCGCGAAAGCCGTCGGCGCACTCGTCACGGTCGCCGACGCCCGCGGCATCCCCCTCGGCACAGCTCTCTACAGCAGCGCCTCCGAGATTGCCCTGCGCATCGTCTCGCCCCAACCCGCCCTCACCCGAGCACAATACCTCAGCGAGCTTCGCGATCGCGCAATCGCAGCGCTGAAGCTTCGCGAGACACTTGTGCCCGAAGCCTTCTCCGAAACCGCGCAGCCCACCAACGCCTGCCGCCTCTTCTTCTCTGAGGCCGACAACCTCCCCGGCATCGTCGCCGACCGCTACGCCGGCATCGTCGTCCTCCAGCTCCTCACCCAGGGCACCGCACAGGACGATGTCCGCCGCGTCCTCATCGACCTCCTCGCGCAGCAGCCCTGGGCCCACACCCTAGTCGAACGCGCCGACCCCCGCATCCGCGAGCTCGAACATCTCCAGCCCGCTCCCGACGCCCCGCTCTTCCTCCGCGAAGGCCACCACCCCACCCTCCAGACCATCTTCACCCTCAACGGCCTGCGCTTCCACTTCGACGCCGCCTCCGGCCAGAAGACCGGCGCCTTCCTCGATCAGCGCCTCAACTACGCCGCCGCCGCGCACCACGCCCACGGCCGCGCCCTCGACGTCTGCACCTACCAGGGCGGCTTCGCCCTCCATCTTGCCCGCGCCTGCACACGTGTCACCGGCGTCGACGCCAGCCGCGCCGCGCTCGAAGTCGCCGACCGCAATCTGTCACTTAACCCCGACCTCAAGGCGCAAGTAGCCTGGATCGAGGCCGACGCCTTCGACCTCCTCCGCGAGTGGGAAGAGTCAGCCACCCGCTTCGACACCATCGTCCTCGACCCGCCCGCCTTCGCCAAATCCAAACGCGCCGCCGAGTCCGCACTCCGCGGCTACAAGGAGCTCAACCTCCGCGCGCTCAAGATGCTCGCCCCCGGAGGCACCCTCATCACCTGCTCCTGCTCCCACCACGTCGGCCTGGAGGACTTCCTCGTCGTCCTCCGCTCCGCCGCCGCCGACGCCCACCGCCGCGTCCAGCTCCTTGAGCTCCGCGGCGCCGCCCCCGACCACCCCGCCATCCTCACCCTCCCCGAAACCTCTTACCTCAAATGCCTCATCCTCCGCGCAGAGTAAACGCTTGTATGGTGGTGAGAGCGGATTCCCCTTTGCTATGGCGTCAAACGTCACTCTAAAGCCCCACAGGCCGTCATTCTGGCGCAGCCAGAATCTCTGTATTAGTCTTCACGCTCTCTATTCACTTTCGGGGAACCGATCTATGCGGAATCAGGGACAACGACCGTGAAGCCCGCCCGCGTGGCAGCCTCCGAAAGGCGGCGATCGGCGCATAGGAAAGTTCTCCCCGCGGGCCGGTTGCGACACCAAACCAGCGCAGCCGCGAGCTGTAGACTGTCACCCGCACGCAACGGGTAGATATCCAGAAGCGCCTCAGCCCGGTCGCGAACGGCATCGCTGGGCTGGACCTCATCCCAGTCCCGGCTCAGCTGGCGAAGACGAGCAAGGGCTAGGACCTTGGCATCGCGATCCAGGTCGCCTGAGCGATAAAGGCGTTCAACGGCGCTGCGAATCTCAACCGAAGCTGACCACCAGACAGCAGGCGGAAACTGAGGCAGAAGAGCGCGCGCATGGTCGCTGGCAGACTGCTCAGCGCAAAGCGGCGTAAGAGCGCTCGAATCCCAGAACGCTTCGGCGCTGCTCAACGTCCCTCGTCCCTCTCGTCAAGAAGCGCCTGGGTAAGAGCATTCCCCTTGACCTTGGGCATGGGAAGCTCGTCCAAAGCCGCGAGGTTGCGCGGCCTTCTACCCAGACGCAGAACGCCCGCCGCGACCAGTTCGCGCTCCTCCTCAGTGACATCTCCTGTCGGGAAAGGAATGAGTTGCGCAACAGGCGTATCCCGGTCGCGGATGATCACGGTCTCCCCCGCCTTCGCATAGGTGATATAAGCGCTCAATTTGTTCTTCAATTCAGCTATGTTAACCGTGCGCATTCGCGAAGCACCCCGTCATGGCTATTATAGCCATGACGGGTCCCAGCCTCAGAAGTGGTACGCAACCTCACCCGTAATCGACCGCGGCGTCACAAAGTGCGTCCCCGAGAACGTCGACAGAAAGTTATACAGCGCATACTTGTTGGTCAGGTTCACGATCGTCACCGACGCGGAGAGCGTCTGCTTGTCCGCGTTATTGCTGCGCAGCAGGTTGTCCTCGCCGAACGACAGGTCGAACAGGTTGCGCGGCGCAACGCGCGGCGGGTTGTGGTCGTCGTTCTCCGCGTTGAGCGCAGGAATCGTCAGCAGCGACGAGGTAAACTGCGAAACCAGGCACTCGGCCGGCAGGGGATGGCCAAGGCGTGGCGTGTACCCCGTTGCACGCAAAGCCGGCCTGTGCCTCCTGGTCCGCCGTCAGCTCGTTGCCATACGGGTCCTGCAGATAGACCGCCGGCTGCCCGCCCATCGTCGTGGACTGCGGGCAGTCATTCGAAGCCAGCGCGCCATAGCAAGGGGCCGCGCCCGCCACCTGCCCCGAATCGAACCGCCAGTTGAACCCTACGTACGGCCCGCGCCTGCCGAACTGGTACTGCGCGTGCGTCGTCTGGTTGAACCTCTCATCGTGGTCGATGCGGAACGGCGTATGGCCCCTGGCCCGGCGGCACCGGCACCGTCCCCAGCCCGCTCGTCTGCGGCGTAAAGAACCGCGCGGCCACCGAAGAGAACACCACCTGCGCGGTGAAGTTATGGATCGCAGGAATGTCGAGACGCCCATCGAACCCAGGAATCTTCGAGCTGTACCAGCCGATGGGAAACGTGATCGGCGTCGCGCCCAGCACCGAAAAATCGAACGCATTGTGCGTGTACTTCCAAGAGTAGTCCGCCGAGATCACCGCATAGCGCGACAGCGACTGCTGGAAGCCCGCATGAAAGTCGTTGCGGAAGCCCGGTCGGTTCGGCGCGGTGGTGCAGGGAATCAGATCCGCAATCACCGCATAGTTGCAACCCTCGGATGACGAGGATCAGGTTCTCGTTGAATGGCGACTCCAGCGTGCGCGCATAGGACACCCGCAGCACGGTGCCCGTCCGCTTGACGTTGTACGAGAGCGCAAGCCGCGGCTCAACCTGGCTGGCGACGTCAGGCCGTTGTAGCGGTCGAAGCGCAGGCCCAGATTGCCGCCCAACGGGCCCTCGGTAATCGCGTCCTGCGCGTAAGCGGCAAACTCCTTCACGTCCGTGTGCCCATGGAACGCATACAGGCCGCCGCCGTCGGTCAGGTCGTATGGATGCAGCGTAGCGCACGGTGTTCCCGGGATCGGCGCCCCGCCCGCAGTCTCGCAGCCAAGCGATGGCACCAGATTCGGGTCCACAATCCCAAGCTGGAAGTTCTCATCCAGAAATGTCTGCTCGTACGAGACGCCCGCCTTGATGTTGTTGCCGCCGTGCGTGTGCGTGACGTCCGAGCGCAGGCCGGTATTGGCCAGCGAGCGCTGCTGCGCAATCGACTCCTGCTGCAGATCGGGCGCGCCCCGGTCGGCAAACGGGTTCTTGCTCGGGTAGTAGTTGAAGCTGTCGCGGCGGAAGAAGTAGTTGACCGTCAGCACAGTCGCCGGACTGATCACCCGCGTATAGCTGGGCGCAATATTCACCGTCTGGATCTGCGCGCGCTGGTCCGCCGGCCCAACCGGCAGTCCATTCGGCCCCACCGGCACGCCCGCCGAGTTGGTCGGCCATTGCGTCGCATACTCGGTGTCATACGAGTTCGGCGTCTGAAACCACGAACGCGTGTACCCAAGATTGAGGCGGATCGTATCGGCTGCCGTGAACTGGTAGTCAATCCGGTCGAACAGGTTCTCCTCATTCCCCTTGTCGTGGATCGCATGGAACTCCGGCGGATCGAGGAACCGCCCCGTGTTCATCACATTCGCCGAGATGAAATTGCCCACCCTGGCCGAGCCAACCGCCATGTTGAAGCCCACGTTCGACGAACCGAACGATCCATAGGACGCAGTCACCTCACCATGCGGCCTCGCGATTCCCCAATCCCGAGCGCGTGGTCGCCACAATCACCAGCGAGGTCTTGCCGCCATACTCCGCCGGCGGCGCGCCCGGAATCACCTCAAGCGACTGCACCGAATCCATCGGTATCTGGTTCGAAAACGTCTTGCTCGTCTGGTCAGTGATCGCCTGGCCGTCCACCGAGAAGGAGTTCGACGCATGGTCGCCCATCCCGTGGAACATGCCGTTCGAGTCCGCCGAGACGCCCGGCGAAGCCAGCGTAACCAGTGAGCTCACCGAAGACGACGAGCTCTCCAGCGGGATCTTCTCGAAGAGATCGCGGTCCACATCCGTATGGCCCACCGGGTCGGTCTCCACCAGGTCGCCACTCGACGCCGTCACATCGACCGTGGTGTTCGCGGCCGCAACCTGAAGGCCGACATTCAGCGTCACCGGCACAAACGATCGCACCTCAACCATCTGCGTCGCCGGCGCCATCGTGCTGGCAGTCACCGTCAGCCGATAGGTATTGAACGGAATGTTCGCGATGGTGTAGGCGCCGGAGTTGTCCGTGGTGGTGCTGCGCGAGAAGCCGCTGATGGAGTTCGACAGCGTCACCGTGGCGCTCCCAATTACCGCTCCGGTTGGATCGGTGACAACGCCGGAGACTGTCCCTGCGTTGCCCGCGGACTGGACCCGCGCCGGAGCAGGACGGCTCTTCGCCGGCGTCTGGGCGCGAAGCCCCGATGAAAGCATCAACAATGTGAGCGAGGAAAATACTGCAAATGAAGCGGAAATGCCGCGTCGCGTGGACGTGCGCATGGAATACCCCCTTTTGGGTTTACCTGCTGGTTATGACGAGGTTCTGGGTGCGAACGATGTCAAACCGCAGGCGGGGGACGGGTGAAAAGGGCAAATGTGGAAAGCGCGCTGGGCGCAAACGAAGGCGCAATCGCCTCAATCCTCGCGATTACCGCAATCGCAGGTGCAGGCGCAGGCATCTGTACGAGCTGCACAGTCACATGCGAGACCGCGCAAAGCGAGCAATCCGCGTGGTTCGCGGAGCCGTCAGAGTGGCTGTGCGCCGCCTGGACTGTGCCCGAAACCACCACCAGCAGCACGCAGACAAGCGCGAACAGCAGCCTCCACGAACGGCCATTGCAATCGCGCTTGTGATTCCAACCCATAACTAGGCCACTATACCGCAGAGTCCCGGCTCTTGCGCAATCGGCCCGCACCCCATCGCGCAACCTCTCCAACCTCTACTGCCCCGCCAGCACCCGCGGCGTCAGCAACCCGATGTTGTCCACATCCGCCTGATGGCCCATGTCGATCACCTCGGCCACCTTGCTGAAATCAAGGTCCGCGTCGCCCTTCACAAACATCACCTTCTCCTGCCGCGTCGCAAAGATCTCAGCCAGCTTCGGCTCGATCTCCGACTTGGCGAAGCGAGTCCTCGTTGATCTTGTACGAGGGCTCGCCTTTGCCGTTCGAGATCACCTGCACCACGATCGTCCGGTCGTTCGGCTGGTCCTGCGTCTTGTCCTTCGGCGGCTGCGGGATCAGCGTATTCAGCCCGTGCGGCGTCACCGGCACAATCACCATGAAGATAATCAGCAGCACCAGAAGAACGTCGATCAGCGGCGTTACGTTGATCTCCGATACCGCTGCCCTGTACCGCCACCGCCGCCCATTCCCATAGCCAATCTCCTTTTGCCTTATCCCGCTCGCCCCAACTCTGCCGCAGGCGGCCGTGCTGCTGTTCTCTGCGCCTAATTCGACGTCGAACTGCTCTGATCGCGCTGCTCCGTAATCAGGCCCAGCTCGCTCACGCCCGCCGACGCGGATGCCGTCCACCGCGTCCATCACCTTGCCGTAGTTGGCGCGGATGTCGGCGCGCAGGAAGACCTCCTTGTCCGTCTTGTTCTCCAGCTTCGCCGAAATCTTCGGCCCCAGATCGTCGATCGGTCACCTGGTCGCCGCCCAGGAAGATGCGCCCGTCGCGGGTCACCGCGACAATCACCGCGTCTTCCTTGTTCGCGTTGTCCATGATGATCGCCGCATTGGCCGTCGGCAGGGTCCACGTTCACCTTGTTGTTCAACATGGGCGTAATGACCATGAAGATGATCAGCAGCACCAGCATCACGTCCACCATGGGCGTCACGTTGATGTTGGAGTTGACCTTCTTGCCTTCGTCGCGCTTGTTGATTCCCATATGAGTGCTTCCCTGTCCGATCTGCTGCCTGCGTGCCGCCGCTTGGCCTGCGCGCTGGGATGCGCCTCCGGAGGCCGCTCGCTGCGGCCTCCGGAGGCCATGCTATCCCAAAGTGATCCCGCAATTCCAGTCCAGCAGATGCCCAGCGGGCGACTCTTTACAGGTGGCTCTGCTTGATGAAGTAGTCCACCAGCTCGCTCGAGCTGTTGTCCATCTCCACGTCGAACGCCTCCACCTTGTTGGTGAAGTAGTTGAACGTCATCACGGCGGGGATCGCGACCAGCAGCCCGAACGCCGTCGTCACCAGCGCCTCCGAGATACCGCCGGCGACCGCGCCGATGCCCGAGGTCTTCTGCGTCGCGATGGCCTGGAAGGCGTTCAGAATACCGACCACCGTGCCGAACAGCCCGATGAACGGCGCCGTCGAACCGATCGTCGCCAGACCGCCCAGGCCGCGCTTCAGCTTCGCGTGGACGATCGCCTCCGACCGCTCCAGCGCGCGCTGCGAGCTCTCCACCTGCTCCTCGGTGATCGCGCCGCCCGAACCGAAGCTGCGGAACTCCTGCAGGCCGGCCGTGACAACCTCAGCCAGGTGCGACTTCTTGCTGCGGTCGCCCAGCTTGATCGCCTCATCCAGACGGCCATCCTTCAGCGCGCCCGCAACCTTCGGGGCAAACTCGCGCGACTGCTTGCGCGCCGCCGAGAAGTAAAGCGCCCGGTCGATGATGACCGCCAGCGACCAGATCGACATGATGAACAGAATAATGACGACCCCGATGGCCAGCCAGCCCATGTTGTGCAGCAGCTGCAGCGGGCTGAAGCCGACCGCCGGTGCCTCCGACCTGGAAGTACATGGCGAGCGGTGCGGGAACGTGTGCGAAGTTTGCGAGTTGAGCGAGAATCACTGGAATCTTTCCTCCTGATTTCTATTGACAACGAATTACTTCTATTGTCTACTGCCTGATAGCCATAACTACAAACGGCAGCTGCTCGAAAACCTTGCGAGACTGCGGACTACCGCCGCCAAAGGTGAAGTTCACCGTAATCGTGGTCTCCACCTCGGTCGGCTCGCCGTTCAGAAGATAGGGCTTGTACCGCCAGCGCTTCACCGCGTCCATCGCGCTGTTCACCAGCATCGGCGGGCCGCTCACGACCTGCAGATTCTCGATCGTCCCCTGCTTGGAGATGATCGCATGCAGAATCACCGCGCCCTGAACGTGCGCAGCCTTGGCGATCGGCGGATACACCGGATCGGGCTGCGAGATCAGCCAATACCCGCCATGGTTCCGCTGGAGACCGTGATCGGGCCGGTCGGCTTGGGCGCGGCCCGCACCACCACCGGCGGCCCGTTGCCCATGCCGCCCATCACGCCGCCCAGAACGCCGCCGCCGCTGCCGCCCATGCCGGACATGCCGGCAACACCGGCCATCTGCGTGGCGGGGGAGCGTCGTCCTTCACCTTCTTGATGTCCTTGGGAATCTTGGTCGGCGCATGCAGGCCCTGGTCGATCTCAGAGACCATCTTCATCGGCTTCACGATCTGCTGCGGCGGAGGAGGCGGAGGCGGAGGAGGCGGGGGAGGGGGCGCAGTCAGCAGCGCCGTCATCGCCGTCGTCGGCAGCGCCTCAGGATACAGCAGCGGAATCAGAATCAGGATCGCCACGATCGACGCATTGAAGCTGAACGTGGCAATCATCCAGTACTTGGACTTGGTCTTGATCTTTCCGCCGGATTCCATCAATGAGTCTTCAAACATGGACAGCCTCGCTTACTGAAGAAAACTTCTACCCTGCTTAGACACCGCGCCGCTCTGCTTTGTTCCCGCGCCCGGAATTGCTCTCACCCGGCAGCACACCCAGGGTTCTTCAAAATCGCTGCCCGGCCGGGTAAATCCCCGCCCATGCATCCTACAACACAAAACCCAGCGCAAGAAAGCCCGCCCTGCACAATCCCAGCACAAACCCCGCCTACGCCCGGGCCCCGCGCTTGGCCGGCAGCGTCGCCACCTTGCCTTTGCTCTTCCGCCAGTCCTGATACGCCACCAGCATCGGCGCCGCCACCGCAATCGACGAGTACGTCCCAATCAATATCCCAACCACCAGCGCGAACGAGAACCCGCGCAGCACCGGCCCGCCAAACAGAAACAGGCTCAGCACCGTCAGAAACGTCAGCCCCGACGAGATCACCGTCCGCGTCAGCGTCTGGTTGATGCTCCGGTTCACCACATCCGCCAGCCCCTCCCGCCGCGACAGCGCCAGGTTCTCCCGGATCCGGTCGAAGACCACAATCGTGTCGTTCATCGAGTAGCCGATCAGCGTCAGGATCGCCGCAATCACCGTCAGCGAGATCTCCTGGTTGGTCAGGCTGAACGCGCCCACCGTAATCAGCGTGTCGTGAAACACCGCCACCACCGCCGCCACGCCATAGATCAGCTCAAACCGGAACCACAGATAGATCAGCATCCCCAGCAGCGAATACAGCGTCGCCAGCGCCGCCTGCTGCTGCAGCTGCTTGCCCGCCGTCGGCCCCACAATCTGCACGCTGGGCGTCGCGAAGCCCGAGTCGTGATAGTAGCTGTGCAGCGCGTTCTCCACCGCCAGACGCCCCGCGTCGTGCGCCTGGTCGGTCGCGCTCGACACCGGCAGCGAGATCACCTCATCGTTGCCCATCTGCCCCGTTACCGACGAGATCCGCTGGATCTGCGCGTCCCCGATCCCCGCCTGCGCCAGCGCCGCGCGGATGTGGTCCTCATTGGGCGGCGCGTCGAACGGCACCGTCACCTCCGTGCCGCCCTTGAAGTCCACGCTCAGCGGCAGATGGTGCCAGAACAGCATGCTCAACACGCCCGGCCACCGAAAATATCAGCGAAAAGCCGAGGAAATACCACTTCTTGCCCAGCCAATCGACCTTCGCATCACGAAACAGTTCCACGCTTCTCAACCTCTTCAATCCGCTCTCCGTACTCACAGCTACCAACTCACAACTGCCTTCTCAAATCGACAACGCCGCGCCGCGTTCCTTCTTCGCCAGAATCGCGTCGAAGATCGTCCGCGAAACAAACACCGCCGTAAACAGGTTCGCCAGCAAACCAAACGTCAGCGTCACCGCAAATCCCTTCACCGGCCCGGTGCCGAACAGAAACAAAATCGCCGCCGAAACAATCGTCGTCACGTGCGTATCCACAATCGTGATCCACGCATGGCCAAAGCCCTGCTGCACCGCCGCCGCCGCCGTCTTGCCCGCGCGCATCTCTTCGCGAATGCGCTCAAAGATCAGCACATTCGAGTCCACGCCCATACCAATGGTCAGGATCACGCCCGCAATCCCCGGCAGCGTCAGCGTCGCTCCGCTGTAGCCCATGAACCCGAGCAGAATCACCAGGTTCAAAATCAGCGCCAGGTCCGCGTTGATCCCCGCGCCGCGGTAGTAGATCAGCATGAACGCCATCACCGCCAGCATGCCCGCAATCGCCGCCGTCACTCCCTGCCGGATCGACGCCTCGCCCAGGCTCGCGCCCACCGTCCGCGTCTCCACGGGTCCAGCGACGCCGGCAGCGCGCCCGTGCGCAGCATCAGCGAGAGCGTCGTCCACCTCGTCCTTGCTGAAGCTGCCCTCAATCTCGCCCCGGTCGCGGATCGCCGAATTGATCGACGCGACCTCCTTCACCTTGCCGCCCAGCACAATCGCCATCGACCCCGGGTCCGCGCTGTCCTTCGAGTGTTCCGACGTGTACTTGTAGAACCGGTCGCCCGCCTCCGTCGTCAGCGTAAACGTCAGGTTCGGCCGTCCATTCATGTCCGTCGACGGCTGCGCATCGCGGAAGTCCGTCCCCTCCACCTCGCTCGCCCGCTTCAGCAGATACACCTCGTCCGGAGCGGTCGGCGTCGCATTCCCATGCACCAGCTGGTCGTCCGGCGGCACCACCCCGTTCAGCGCCGTCATCGCCGCCTGGTCGTTGTCATAGGGCCCGCTCACCACCGCATAGACCGCCAGCTTCGAGGTGGACTCGATCGCATCCTCCACCTTGCCCGGGTCGGAGATGCCCGGCAGCTCCACCAGAATCTCGTTGTCGCCCAGCCCATACGGCTCCACCCGCGTCTCCGCCACGCCCAGCGTGTTGATCCGGTCGTTGATGGTCTCCTGCGTCTGCGTCATCGTGTTGGTCTCGATCTCGCGGATCGCCCCCGGCTTCATCGTCAGCTTCAGGCTTCCATCGGAGTTGCGACGACAGGTCGTAGTCCACATAATCGTTGCCCTCCATCAATGTGCGCGCATCCGCTCAGCTTCGCCGCCGGGACACCGCTCACCGTAATCACCTCGGGATGCGCCGCGTCCAGCTTGCCCACCGTCACGCCGGTAATCGCCGGCTCTTCTGCAGGTCGTCCTGCAGCCGCTCCACATCGCGGTCGGTCGTCGACACCACCGCGTCCTGCACATGCACCTGCAGCACCAGATGCGTGCCGCCCTTCAGGTCCAGCCCCAGCTTGATGCGGTCGGTCAGCGCCTGCTTCAGCGCAGCTCGGCCCCAGCCCGTGGGGAATCCCCACAATGCCGTAGCAAAACACCACCAGCAACGCAACGATGAACGCCGTCTTGCCCTTCAGATTCTTGCTCATTGCTCCCGATCCAACTCACTCACCTCTTCACACTACCACTCACAACTGCCTCAATCGTCCGTCGTCACCGACGCAATCGAATTCTTCGCAAACTCCAGCTTCACATTGTCCGGCGCAATCCGCAGCTGCACCGCGTCGTCCTTCACCGAGATCACCACGCCCCGAATCCCGCCGTTGGTCGTCACCTTATCGCCGTTCTTCAGATTGCTCAGCATCTCCTGCCACTTCTTCTGCTTCTTCTGGTTCGGCGCAATCATCAGGAAGTAGATGACCGCGATAAACACCAGCGGCAGCAGCAGTTGCCCCGAACTCCCTAATATGCCCCATCCAAACCTTCCCCGTCTCTCTCTCGCCAGCTGTCTCGCCCGCAACCGCGCGCCCGTCGCCGCCGGAGCATAACCCCGGAGCCTCTTCCTGGCCTGGGCGTGCATTGTCGGGGAGAGCGTGCTGACGGCTCGCCGTGCCACGCGCCAAAACACGCGCACCAAGCCGCCCAGGGCCAGCACTCCGGCCCAGCATCTAAGCATCGCGTAACCCACCGCCCCTGTCAAGAAACCCAGTGAGCTTCCCTCCATCAAATCGCCACGTATAACCCCCAATTTCCAGAACACGCCCGTGGATCGGAGAGAAGTCCAAAGTGGTATATCTTCCCCTCTCCGCGACTGCTATCTTCCGCCAATGCAGGACCGGGCCCCGACTGACTTCCAATTCCTCGCCGAAAATAGCGCCGACATGATCTGTCGCGTCGACCTCAACCAGGTTCTGCACTACGTCTCACCCTCCTGCCGGCACATCCTCGGCTGGACACCGGAGGAGATGATCGGCACCGGCCCCGACGCCTTCGTCCCCGCGGAGGACATTCCAAACATCAAGGAAGCGGTCGCCCGTCGCGAGACCCCCGGCGGCGAACACACCACCATCACCATCCGCATGCGCACCAAAGCCGGCCCTTACGCCTGGATGGAGATCAACGGCCGCCTCGTCCGCGATCCCGCCACCGGCGAGCCCGTCGAGGTAGTCCTGGTCATGCGCAACATCACCGACCGCAAGCTCCGGGAGGACTGGCTGCTCAGCCAGGCGCTCACCGACGGCCTCACCGGACTCGCCAACCGCCGCGCGTTCGACGCCGCCTTGGAAAAAGAGTGGAAGCGCACTTTGCGCGGCGGAACCCAGATGTCTTTGCTCATGCTCGACATCGATTGCTTCAAGCAGTTCAACGACCAATATGGTCATCAGTTCGGAGACGACTGCCTCCGCGCAGTCGCAACTGCGGTCACCAGCGCCATCCGCCGCGACATCGACTTAGTGGCTCGATACGGAGGGGAGGAGATAGCCGCTATCCTCGCCACCACCGATGCGGAGGGCGCACTCATCGTCGCGGAAAAGGTCCGGCAGGCAGTCTTTGCCCTCAATATCCCCCATGCTGGAAATCCAGATGCGGGCGGTGTAGTGACCGTGAGCATCGGCGTCGCCACCGCGCTCGCCCGGCATGGCGGAACCATGAAGATGCCCGAGAGTCTTCTGATGTCTGCCGACCATGCCTTGTACAAGGCAAAACATGAGGGTCGCAACCGGGTCAGCACAACTCTGCTGATGGCCACTCAGGAAGCCCCCCTGCCCGCATCCGCCAAATAGAAATGATGATTATGCCATTAGCTCAGGCAACGCAGCAGTACCGCCTGGTAAGGGCCGAAGGCCCGTTCCATACCAGCCTGGGCCGCAGGCCCAGGTCCCGGCCAGCCACAAATTTCAGGGCTGAAAGCCCGACACATTGAGTTCATTGCGTAAATACTTGCCGCAAAGCGAGCTCGATAGCCGTGCCGGAACCAAAGCCATAATCATCCAAAAAGCACGGGCCCAACCGTCCAGCCCGCCCTACTTCGCCGGCGTCTCCTGCTGAAACACGCAAAGAGCACCGCCCCGCATGCCGCCGCCGCCCCGCTCCCACACCGAAGACACATTCAACTTCGCCGTAAACGACTTGCCGTGGTCTATCCCGCTCTCCGTCAGGGTGTAGCTCACCACCCCGTTTTCCGGTGACGTCGGCACGAACCGCACATCGCTCATCGTGTAGTCCTTCAGCTGAAAGTCGGCGAGCCGCTTCACCACGTCCGGCTTGCGCTCCAGCCCATTTTCGTCCACGATCACCGCGTCGTCTGTGATCATCGCCTCATACGCCGCCACGTCTCCGCTCTTCAGCGCCTCCAAGCCTGCCCGCGCCGCCGCAATTAGCGCATCGCGATTCACGTCCCCGCCGTTCCCCGGCATCTGCGGCAGTGGCTCCGGCCTCTGCCCACGCATCCCCGCCCCAGCCGGCCCCGCTCCTGCCGGCCTTTGCCCAGCCTGCGGCGCCGAAGGCGTATGGTCGTCCGGGTCCTGCGCCCACGCGATCCCCGCCATCAACAACACCAACCCAATGCCCATTGAGATTCTAAGTACGCTGGAAGTCCTCATCATGCCCTTTCCTTTTCCGCACCTGGCAATCGTCCTGCTCTTCAATCCGGGTATCCTACTACAGGTCGCTTATGCCGTGTTTCAATAGAACGGCCCGGCCCAGAACCAGCACCATCCCAGGAGCCCCATGTCGATCCAGGACGATCTCGACCGCATCGCCGTACAGGAGTCCACCCTCATCCTCCCCGCCTTCACGCCCGACACCGCATGGCAGATCGGCACCCTCCTGCGCGACCTCGCCGTCGCCCGCAAGTACTCCCTCGTCGTCGACGTCCGCCGCTTCGGCTCGCCCCACCAGCAGCTCTTCTACACCGCCCTCGAAGGCACCACGCCCGACAACGCCCGCTGGGTCCAGCGCAAGATCAACACCGTCGCCCGCATGCACCGCAGCTCCTACCGCGTCGGCCTCACCCTCGCCCTCGAAAAGCATCAGCTTCACCGACCGCTACGGCCTGCCCGACGCCGATTACGCCGCCCACGGCGGCTGCTTCCCTCTGCGCGTCGCTGCCGCCGGCGTCGTCGGCGCCGTCACCGTCTCCGGCCTGCCCCAGCGCGAGGACCACAACCTCGTCGTCGAGGCCCTCTGCCTCATCACCGGCCACGACCACGAAGCCCTCAGACTCGCCTCCTGACCCGTATGCCCCTCCGCGCCAATTACATACAACTAACGCTGAATTGTGCTGTAATCCGCGGCTCCTGAAAATTGACAGACCATCCCCCTCTGCGCAGACCAGGGAGCGACCCACTATGTCCCGCGCCGCCACATCCATTGTCCTCTCGACCCTCGGCCTCGTCATGGCCGGCTGCGGCAACTCCATCCAAAGCATCGCTCCCGCCGGGCCCACCACCCCCGCCACCCCTGCCAACCCCATCCAGCACATCGTCGTCATCATGCAGGAGAACCGCTCCTTCGACAATCTCTTCAACGGCTTCCCCGGCGCGGACACCGTCCAGTCCGGCATGAACGGAAGCCTTCTGGTGCCCCTCACCGCACGCCGCTGGGCAACGGCCCCGACCTCGACCACTCCCACACCGGCTGGTGGCAGCAGTGGGACAACGGCAAGATGGACGGCTTCGGCAACAACGCCGCGGTGGTGCGCCTACACCTACATCCCCCCCAGCGAGACCGTCCCCTACTGGACCCTCGCCAAAAACTTCACCCTCGGCGACCGCATGTTCCAGTCCAACACCGGCCCCAGCTTCGTCGCCCATCAGTACATGATCGCCGGCCAGTCCGGCAACGCCTCCGAGAACCCCAACGGCAGCGTCTGGGGTTGCGACGCCCCCGCAACCGAGACCGTCGCCCTCATCGGCCCCAACGGCACCGACCTTCCCGGCGTCTATCCCTGCTTCGACTACCAGACCATGGGCGACCTGCTCGACGCCAAAGGCATCAGCTGGCGCTACTACGCCCCCGGCCCCACCACCGACATCTTCTTCCTCATCTCCGCCTTCCAGGCCATCCGCCACATCCGCTTCGGCCCGGACTGGCAGAACAACGTCATCTCGCCCGAGACCAGCGTCCTCACCGACATCGCCAACGGCAAGCTCGCCCAGGTCACCTGGATCGTTCCCTCCTATAACAACTCCGACCATCCCGGCGCGCCGCCCTACGGCCCCGACTGGGTCGCCAGCATCGTCAACGCCATCGGCCAGAGCCCCTTCTGGAACTCCACCACCATCTTCATCTCCTGGGACGACTGGGGCGGCTTCTACGACCACGTCCCCCCGCCCCAGATCGACAACATGGGCCTCGGCTTCCGCGTCCCCGTCCTCGTCGTCGGCCCCTACGCCGCGCCACGGCTACGTCTCCCACGTCACCCACGAGTCCAGCGGCTTCCTCCGCTACATGGAGGAGGTCTTCAACCTGCCCTCCCTCGGCACCCGCGACAGCATCGCCGACGACTTCGGCGACTGCTTCGACTACACCCAGACCCCAACTACCTATCCTCTAGTCCAGACCAACCACACCGCCGACTTCTTCAGCAACCAAAAACCCTCCGGCCCGCCGGACGACGACTAAATATGACGCGCCTCGCATTCAACAACTCGTTCTGGGCTCTGGGTCTGGTCCTCCAGTGCGGTCTGCTCGCGCTTCTCTTCCTGCGCGGAATCGCCACCAAACTGCCCAACTTCACCCTAATGCTCGTGTTCTACCCGCTGCGATCCGCCCTGCTCTTCCTGCTCTTCCGCCACATCGACTACTCCGCCTACGTCTCCACCTACGACGCTCTCTCCGTCGCCGACCTCTTCCTCCAGCTTCTCGTCGCCACCGAGATCGCCCTCTACCTGGTGCGCGCCTCAGGCCTCTCCGCATCGCGCCGCGGCGATCTGCTCTTCCTCTTGCCCTGCCTCGCGCTTGGCGCAACCACGCTGCTCTGCCACCTGCTCCCCTCCAGTCCGCGCGTCCCGCCCGACCGCATGCAGTTGTTCAACTGGTTCGCCATGGTCTTCCTCTGTCTCTGGGCCATCGCCCTTCCAAAACCAACCCCGGAAGCCACCTCGCTCTTCCGCCGGATCCTCCTTGGCCTCGCGTCCTACGGATTCCTCGGGATCTGCGTCACCGCCGTGCGCACCCTCGCCGCGGCCAATCGTGATGCCTTCCACTTCGCCAAATCCGCCTACATTCTGCCCATCGCGTGGCTGGTCGTCGTCCTGTACTGGATCGCAATCCTCAGGCCCCACACCGACCAACTCGACACTCCCCCGCAGTTGATCGAGTCGCCAGTCCCCTCTGTCTGACGCCTGACCTCTATCCGCCGCCAAATATCCTGCGAAAGAACCGCCCCACCACATGCACCAGGTCCTTCGACGGCCTCGCCTTCGCTGGCGCAGCCGCGGGAACCGCCGGGACCGCACTCGCCGGAGCACTCGGCTGCTCCCCGCCCGGCGCGTTGTACACCAGCGTATCGCTCACCTGCGCATGGACCACCCCCGGCGGGGCCTGCGGCACCTCGGCCTCCGGCGCCAACCCCTCGCTCACCGCCGCCGGAAACGGATGCGCCGCATCCGCCTTCGCTGCCGCCGGCGCATCCTTCTCGCCCGCGCCCGGCACCGACCCCCGGAGCCAGCAGCGCCTCCGCCACCGACATCCCACTGTCCGGACACCCGCACGGCGACGTCTCGTGGTCCACCACCTCATGCAGGCTGCCATGCTCAAACAGCACATGCTGCCCCGGCTCCAGCTCATACAGCGCCTCGCCAAACGGGTCCGAAACCGCCAGCGTCGGCGCCGCCGCTCCCCGGTTCTCCACGCACGTATCGCCATTGCGCGCAATCCGCATCCGCAGGTCCAGCGGCCCGCCCCCGCGCACCGCAAACCGCAGGTCCGGCGTCATCACCGCATCGCTCGCCGTCGCCATCATCTGGATCTCAATCGCCCCGCGGTCCAGCGAGAACAGCAGCGGCGCGGCCAGCTCCGCCGCCCGGCTCTCCGTCACATGCAGCACGCTGGTCTGGCACACATGCACCGTCCCGCCCCGCCCCAGCGTG
Source organism: uncultured Acidobacteriaceae bacterium (assembly GCA_963808025.1). Taxonomy (GTDB): domain Bacteria; phylum Acidobacteriota; class Terriglobia; order Terriglobales; family Acidobacteriaceae; genus Edaphobacter. The sequence continues at coordinate 272,252 of CAWEEI010000005.1, forward strand.
ATCTCCGCCGTGCGGTCCTTCGCGGTCACGCTCACCGACCCCGCCAGCACCGCCTTGCCATCCATCACATCCGTCGCGCCCGTAACATCCGCGTCCTTGGTCGACACATACCCAATCAACTGCTGCGCCCGCACCGGTCGCGCCACCGCACACACCCAGCGCGCAAGCCAGCCCAAGCCCGAAGCCCTTCGGACCAGCGCAAGGTAATCTCATGCGCAGCGTCATGCGTCCAGCCTACATCTTCAGGAAGTTCGCAATCATCTGTTTGCCGTGCGTCGTCAGCACGCTCTCCGGATGAAACTGCACACCCTCAATCGGCAGCTCGCGATGCCGCAGCCCCATAATCGTCCCCGCCCACCCGTCTCGCCCTTCGCTCCCAGCCCGCTGTCCGCGCCGAGACCTCCAGCTCCTCCGGCAGTCCCTCCTCCGCCACAATCAGCGAGTGGTACCGCGTACAAGTCATCGCCGACGGAATCCCCGCAAAGATCGTCCGCCCATCGTGCTCCACCTCGCTGGTCTTGCCATGCATCAGCTTCGCCGCGCGCACCACCTAGCCGCCAAACGCCGCCCCAATCGCCTGATGCCCCAGGCACACCCCCAATATCGGCACCCTCGGCCCCCCCTCCCGCGCCCGCCTGCGCAAAGTGCCGCACCAGCGCAATCGAGATCCCCGCATCCTCCGGCGTACACGGCCCCGGCGAGATCAGAATCCGCTCCGGCCCCAGCGCCTCCACCTCGGCCGGCGTCAGCTCATCGTTCCGGCGCACCACCACCTCCGCCCCCAGCTCCCCCACATACTGCACCAGGTTGTACGTAAACGAGTCGTAGTTGTCGAGCACAAAGACCATGGCTGACCTGAGGATATCGTCTAAGCGTGCTTCTCCGCCAACTGCGCAATCGTAAGTGGATCGACGCGGAAGTTAGTCTCCAGCAGCCGCTGCACCGCCTCGTGGAAATTGATCCATCCCCTGTCCGCAGCCGCGTCCAGGATAAGGAGCGTAGTCAAGGTCGCGATCCCGCGTTCGCGGGCCACAACTCGCGCCTTATAGTCGTCGGTGAGCAGAAACTCCGATCCAAGCGAAATTGCGAGAGCAATCGCCTCCCGCTCTCCCTTGTCCAGAGCCGAGATGGCAGGGTCTGCAATCTCTACCGCCGTCTCGACAACCATCCACTCCGGCAACGCAGAGGCAAACTCGCGGACGGCCCTGGGCGCAGATGCATGCAGCAATTCCCTCAACACGGCCTCAGGAATGAAAGCATGGACGAAAAGACGATCAATCAGATCGATCAGCCCGATCTGCACGAGGTAATTGATCGGAGTGGTGTCGCAAACAACAGCCACAGGAGTTCAGGCTCGCTTCTCGCGACTGCCAGCCAGCACTCGCTCCATTGCCTGGCGGTCCCTTTCGAGTTCCTCAAGGCTGTATTCAATCCACACCTGCCGCGCCTTCAAAAACCCATCCAGCTCATACCGAGTCGCAATCCCCAGCGCCTCCATCAGCTCCCGCCCCGACACCCGGTTCTCCCGGTACGCCTGCACCAGCGCATCCTCCAGCAGCGCACGCGCCGGATCCTGCCCAGCCGGAATCACCTGCGCCGCAAGATTGTCTGGAATTTCAACCGTGACCTGCATAGTCCAAGGCTACCACGCAGTCTATCCATGCTCTGAATATCCTGCTCTAAGTCTTCAGCGTCTAGGCGATGTAATCGGAATTCGTGTGATCTTGGATATTGAAGCGGGCTCGCAACTCCTCGACATAGCGCCAGCTCTCCCAACCTTCCGGCTTCGCTCCATCCAGTCCTAAGGAGGTACGCAGCCGCCTCCTCGTAGAGGACGCCATACTCCTCACGCTCCAATTCATCGAGAATGGCCGGGAGCGCACGCAAGTCGCGCCTCTTGGCAAGCCCTACGACCGCTTCTGCGCGCGTGTCGCGATCTTCATCCTCGAACCGGGCGAAAAGAGCGTCGCGAATGGCGGCAGAGTCAGCTTCTGATTGAGTCCCGAGGCCAAAGGTGGCCCAGTCCCTGACATCAGAGTCTGAGTCGCGCATCAGTTCCACCAAAGTCCCGATGACCTCCACATCATCAAGTCCGCCCGGAAGCGCCCATGCCACTGCGTAACGAACAACCTCACTCGGGTGTCGGAATAAGGCAGGATTGCGCGCAAACCCGTAGGCTCTCGTAAGTGACCAAGCGCAACAATGATCGACCTCAGAGCTTCCGTATCAGATTCTTCATTGAGCTGCCATAACAAGGCTCGAAGCCGCTCGGCAATAAACGAGGTACTGGCTACTCCAGACCGCACACCAAGTTGGCCAAGGATGTCCGCACCTCTCGCGCGGCGAGCTGCGTCCGCTGATTTGGTCAGCTCGATAGCCCTATCCAGCACCTCACGCGTCCCCAGGCGATGGAGTGCCGTAACTGCCCTCCACGCCGCGTCGTCCTCTCTGTCCCCGGCGAGACAAGCGTCGAAAAGCTCGTCTATCGACTGGTCGCCCATCTCAACTAAACTCCTCGCGCCCGTTCAATCGCCCGCACCACCGCCCGCGCCTTGTTCCCACACTCCTCAAACTCCCTCTCCGGCACCGAGTCCGCCACGATCCCCGCGCCCGCCTGGATATGCCCCTGCTCGCCATTCATATACAGCGTCCGGATCGCGATGCACGAGTCCAGATTCCCCGAGAAATCCGCATAAAAAATACTCCCGCCATACACCCCGCGCCGCGCCGGCTCCAGCTCTTCGATGATCTCCATCGCGCGAATCTTCGGCGCCCCGCTCAGCGTCCCCGCCGGAAAGCACGCGCGAAACGCATCGATCGGCGCCAGCCCCGCCTTCAGCTTCCCCTCCAGCGAACTCACCAGATGCATCACATGCGAGTAGCGCTCCACAAACATCAGGTCCTTCACCCTCACGCTGCCAAACTCGCTCACCCGCCCCACATCGTTGCGCCCCAGGTCCACCAGCATCACATGCTCGGCGACCTCCTTCTCATCCGCGCGCAGGTCGGCCTCCAACGCCCGGTCCTCCACCTCATCCGCCGCCGCGCGGCCGCGTCCCCGCAATCGGCCTGTACTCCACCGCCCCGCCCATGCACCCGCACCAGCAGCTCCGGCGACGACCCCACAATATGCGCAGTCGCGGGTGCCCCATGTCTGGTACTTCCAGACATGGGCCTGTTCCCACTCCCCTCCAACCCAAACCGCAAAAAATACATATACGGCGAAGGGTTCACAATCCGCAGCGCGCGATACACCTCAAACGCATCCACCCCCGGCACGCAATCGAACCGCTGCGACAGCACACACTGAAACACATCGCCCGCCGCAATGTACTCCTTCGTCCTCTCCACCGCCTGCAAAAACGCCGCCTTCGACGTCCGCGCCGTCAGCTTCAGCTTCCCCAGCGCCTTCTTCTTCGCCGGCTTCGGCAACGCCCCCGCCAGCCGCTTCTCCAGCCGCCCCAGCCGCCTCACCGCCCGCGCATACACCTCCGCCGGCTTCCGCTTATCGCGCGAGAAATCCGCCGTCACAATCAGGTGGATCTCCTTCTTCACATGGTCGAACGCCAGCACCTGGTCGAAGAACATCAGGCACGCATCCGGCACCCCCAGCTCATCCTTCGCCCGCACCGGCAGCCGCTCAATCTGCCGCACGACATCGTAGCTAAAGAACCCCACCGCCCCCGCCGTAAACGGCGGCAGCCCCGCCAGCCGCGCCGGCGTATGCCCACCCAGCGCCGCCTTCAACTCCTCAAAGATGTCCCCCTCGAACTCCCGCCGCCGCCCATCCTCCTCCACCACAATCGCCCGCCCCCGCGACACGATCCGCTTGTACGGGCTCAATCCCGATAAACGTATACCGCCCCACATGCTCCCCACCCTCCACCGACTCCAGCAGAAACGCCTCCGGCTCGGGCTCGCCATTCGGCTTCTGGCCACCCGCAAAAACGCCGACACCGGCGTCTCCAGGTCCGCCGTCACCGTCCGGTACACCGGCACCAGCGAGTGCCCGCGGCTCAGCCGCACAAACTCAGCGGCAGACGGCGTGGCAGCGTCAACTCTCTTCGTTCTCGGCAGCTCGGGCAGGCATGGGCGTCTCCCCATCATACGGAACGCGCGCACAATTTCCCCGCTCCGTCCGCCTCCCGCCCGCATCCAATCCCACTGTTTGCTTTTGGCGTATACGCCTCGCCGGCGCGCTTGTTTCTGTCGCCTACCGAGGCCTATACTCCACACGTTTGGGTCGCGCACCGCCGCACCCCGCACCGGAGCCTCGCCATGGCCGACGAATCGCTCATCACCGCAACCCGGCGCAACGAAGCAGCCCGGAAAGGGAACCCCGTTATGGCAGCACTCACCGCCACCATGCCGCTCGCAGACGAACTCAACCCCTGGCTCGCCCAGGAGGCCCGCTTCGACTTCGCCGCCAAAAAACTAAATCTGGACGACGGCATCTGGAAGGTCCTCCGCCAGCCCGAGCGCGAACTCATCGTCCACTTCCCCGTCGGCATGGACGACGGCCGCATCGAGGTCTTCACCGGCTACCGCGTGCAGCACTCCATCTCCCGCGGCCCCTGCAAGGGCGGCATCCGCTACGCCCCCGACGTCTCCCTCGACGAGGTCCGCGCCCTCGCCAGTTGGATGACCTGGAAGTGCGCCGTCGTCAACATCCCCTTCGGCGGCGCCAAGGGCGGCGTCATCTGCAACCCGCACAAGATGTCCCAGGGCGAGCTCGAACGCATGACCCGCCGCTACACCGCCGAGCTGATCGAGTTCATCGGCCCCGAAAAAGACGTCCCCGCGCCCGACGTAGGCACCAACGAGCAGACCATGGCCTGGATCATGGACACCTACTCCATGCACATGCGCCAGACCGTCACCTCCGTCGTCACCGGCAAGCCCGTCAGCATCGGCGGCTCGCGCGGCCGCCGCGAGGCCACCGGCCGCGGCGTCTCCGTCGTCTGCGACCAGGCCATCGAGTTCCTCGGCATCCCACGCGAAGGCTGCCGCGTCATCCTCCAGGGCTTCGGCAACGTCGGCTCCAACGCCGCCAAGCTCCTCTTCGAGAAGGGCTACACGCATCGTCGGCATCGCCGAGTACGACGGCGGCCTCTACAACGCCAACGGCATCGACATCAACGCCCTCCTCCGCCATCGCGCCCAGGCCGGCACCATCGCCGGCTTCAAGGATGCCGACGCCGTCGACTCCGCCGAGCTGCTCACCCGCGAGTGCGAGATCCTCATCCCCGCCGCCACCGAGAACGTCATCACCAGCCAGCAACGCCGCGCAGCTCAAATGCCAGCATCCTCTGCGAAGGCGCCAACGGCCCCACCACCATCGTCGCCGACGACATCCTCGCCGAAAAAGGCATCTTCGTCATCCCCGACATCCTCGCCAACGCCGGCGGCGTCACCGCCAGCTACTTCGAGTGGGTGCAGGACCGCATGGGCTACTTCTGGACCGAGGCCGAGGTCAACCAGCGCCTCGACCTCATCATGGCCGACAGCTTCCACGACGTCCTCGCCTACGCCCAGTCCCACAACGTCAACAACCGCATCGCCGCCTACATGCTCGCCATCGACCGCGTCGCCGCCACCACCAAACAACGCGGCTTCTACGCCTGACTGCAGTTGTGAGCTGGTAGTTGTAAGTCGTTTACAAGAATTTGCAAAGGCCCTTGCGGGTCGGCTGCGAAACTGCCGAAAACCGACTTTTCAGGAGGTTCGAGGATTACTTCCGGTTAGGCGGTATACGACCGTAGCGCTATCTCTGTCTGAGCGCGCAGGGTTGAACCTGACCTTGACTAGATCAATTCCGATGTGGCTCACTTGCGCAGCGTTATGCTCAACGGCGTCCCTGCCCTCTGATGCACGACTCGATCATCCTTATGGTCGTCGTCATCCCATATATTAGTCAGCGCTGCGAATATGAATGCGCCCGCTCCAATCCGCAGCAAAACCACTGCGACCGTCGCTGGGGGAAAGAATGAAGCAGCTACACAACCAGCGGCTGCGGCCAAATAGAGAATGTTGGCCGTCCGAGTCGAGTGGTCCGGCGGAACAATGATCGCCGCAACGTCTTCACGCCGGTATGTCACTGCCTTTTGAGCGAAGCCTACTCCGCAGACGATCTGGTCTTCGGTTATCGCATGTACGCGGCACCTATGACGAACGCCTGGCTCCGACACAGTCACCAAATCGACAGGCAGCACACCCCTTGGCTTGTCCTGCTTCTCCGGCCATTTGGTAGTTTGTTGGGCTCGCGCCACCCCACACGCCGCGCTGCATATCGCTGCTATATACACCGTGATTGTCCAAAAATGTCTGCGCATCGGGCCTCCTTGCAACGTTCCAAGTCAACCAGCTAATCTCCGCAACTAAGTGCAAGGCCAATTCTATGCGAGCGTCCCCACCCAACCATTGATCAATTGGGACAGTTTCTTATCTGTAACAATCGTGGGGCGGCGACAATCTAGCAATAAATTCTGGGAGGATTGTCGCCTAACCGTAACTTGGCGTTGGCGGTTGTCACTTTGCATTGCACGGAAAACGGTGATTTCAACAAGTTGAATCAAGCCGCAGAAAGGACAACGAAGCACGTAGCGGGCAACTAAATCGTGACCGTCAAGGTCACACTCTGACTCTCCACCTCACTCGTCCCCGCCGAAGCCCCAATCACCTGCACCGTATACGTCCCCGGCTTCGTCCCCAGGTCCGTGCAGTGCCCGCACCCGCTCATCTGCATCGCCCCCGCAACCATCGCCATCGCCATCAGCCCGCGCAGCCATCGCCGCCTGCCCGGCACAAACAGTGCAACCACCCCCGCCAGCACCGGCATCGCCAGCGGCATCAGCCCCCTCCCGCCTCCATTCCCGCCCAGAAAGTACGGCTCTGTCGTACCACAGCTATGCGGCGCCGCCGTCGTCAGAATCAGCGTGGTTGTGCCGCCGCCCGCTGGAATCGCCGCATTGACAAACTGGCACGCCACCTCCGTCGGCAGAGGACCGCAACTCAAATTCACCCCATCCAGAAACCCGCTCAGCGTCGTCACGGTCACCGTCAGCTGCACCCCCTCGCCCACCCCAACGCTCACCGGGTTCGGCGTCACCGTCACAGTAAAATTCACTGACCCCGGCGGCGGTAGCGCGTCCACCACCTGCAACAACGCCGCCGAGCTGCTCGCCCCCGTCAACACATCCCCACTCGCGCTCGCCGTCATGTTGTGGCTCCCCACCGCCAGCGTCGAAGTCGTGAACGTCGCAACGCCCGCGGCGTTCAGTGTCCCCGTGCCAATCGCCGTCCCATTATCCAAAAACGTCACGGTGCCAGTAGCCACGGGAGCCGACGCACCGCCCACCAGCGCAGCCGTCGCCGTAAACGTCACGCTCTGCCCAAAGTAAGACGGGTTCACGCTCGAAGTCAGCGTCGTCGTCGTCGCCACCACCGGCGTAATCGTCTCCGTAAACACCGGCGAGACCGTCCCGCTGAAATCCATGTCTCCCGCATACGTCGCCGTGATCGAGTCCGTCCCCACCGGCAGCGTCGTCGTGATCAACGTCGCCGTGCTGCTGACACCGCCTCCACTCGTAACCAATGTCCCCGTCCCGATCACCGTCGTTCCATTCAGAAAAGTCACCGTCCCGCTCGGCGGCATATAGTTTCCCAGCGGAGGTCCGCTCGGCCCCGTGCTAGGAGCGTCATTCCCTATGAGCGTCGCGGTCAGCGTTACGGGCTGACCGGCAGGCGACGGATTGGGTGATCCGGCCCCCGACGCGACGGTGGAGTCCTGCAGCACGTTGATCGTGACCAGGTTCGAGGTAGATCCTTCGTAGGTCGCGTCGCCGGAGTAGACCGAGTCGAACACATGGGTCCCGGCTGTCGTTCCCACGCCCACAGTGGCCGGGCACGAGATAAATATGTTGACTGAAAGGACGCAGAGCGAGACGCCGTCCTGATAGAAGGTGAGCGTTCCCGTGCCGGTGAACGCGCTTCCATCCGTATCGGTTACACCCTCGATGCCGTTGAAAACCTGGCCGTAGTACAGCGTGAGCGGGGAGACCGGCGTGAGCCCAAAAGGGATGCCGGTGACCGGACAGTTCGGCGAGGAACCGCCCACGCAGAGAGCAAGCGTCGTCGTGGTCATCGTTGTGCTAGCCGCAGGCTTCACCCGGCTTCTCCCCGTGTTCAGCAGCACCGCAATCCCGCCCGTGTTCGCGACCTCACTCGACACAATCAAGTCCGGCGCCCCATCGCGATTCACATCCTGCACCACAAGCGACGTAATCCCCACCCCCGCGAACACCTGCCCCTCCGCGCCAAAGCTCCGTTTGCCGAAGTTGTAAAGCACGCTTACTACCGCGCCATCGCTCAACACCACATCCGGCAGCCCATCGCCATTCACATCCGCCTCCGCCGCCAGCGAGTAGCCACGCCCCAGCGGAACAATCTGCGGCTCGCCAAACGTCCCATCGCAGTGCCCATACCAGACATTCAGTTCATTCACCCCGCCCGCACTCGCAATCGCCGCAATATCTCCACATCCATCCCCATCGAAATCCGCAACCAACGGCGCCCCGCCCACCGCGCCGCCAACCACAGCATCGCCCGGCTGCGCGATCCCGCCCTCACTCACCGTCGCAAAACTCCCATCCGCATTGCCATGGAAGACCTCGACCCCGCCATCCTCGCCCTCCACCACCATGTCCGCGCGGCCGTCCCCGTCCATGTCCCCAAGCCGCAACCAGCGCACGCCATGGTCGAACGTATAGCGCACAGGCGTCTGGAACGTCCCATCCCCATTCCCAAAATAAACCGACGCCGAATGCCCATTCGGCCCGTTCACAATGAAGTCCGTCATCCCATCGCCATTGAAGTCCCCGGTATAGATCGGCCCCGCCCCGTCCGCCGCCGCAATCGCAATCGTCGACCGCACCGCCAAACCCGGCAGCCCACCCCCCGCACCCGCGCCCGCAACGCTCAGCACATAGAGGTTCCCATTCGCGCTGTCCTCAACAATCAGCCCCGGCAGCTCTCCAGTCTTAAACGCGACCGCCGCTACATACGCAAACTCCGGCGCATTCCCTCCCACCACCGCGAACGACCCGCAACCGCTCCTTCCGCCCGCCGGAGGATACGCATTGCCCCCACTGAACCCACCCGCCCCATCGCCAAAATAGATGCAGAGATCGCTCCCGCCCGGCCCCACCGGCGAGAGCGCAAAAGCATAATCCACCAACCCATCGCCATCGAAGTCCCCCAGCGCCCCCACCACCTTCGAAACCCCGCCAAACTCAATCTGGCTCCCACTCGAACCCGCGAACCCCACCCGGCCCGGAGCCTCCTCGGCAGTCGCCTTCGCGCCCACCAGGCCCGTAATGGCATGGACCCCAAGCCAACCTGCCCGCCCCTGCCCAGCACACACCCCACACAGCATCCCACAAAAGACCAACAACGACGCGCCGGAAAAAGCGGCTGGAGAGCGACATGGGAGTACCGGCCCGCAGGCAAAACGCTGAAGACATCTGCAAATCTACCACGCGCCGAACGCGCTGTACGAGGCCACCCAGCCCGCAAAATCCACACCATCAACCCCTCGTTCCAATCTGACGCAGCCCGCTCCGCATGGCCTCCCTCACAAATCGCACGTTCCCCCTGGGTTGAGGCAGCATGCGCCCTCCATCGCACAATCGACCGGCGCGACCAGCCAATGCGATATAGCCGTCTTGATTGCCCTTCCGCTGTGGCAGAATGTGAGTGTCTGCCGATTGCGACAGCGCCGCCTTGCATCCGCCCAACGCAGGCGGCAAGCGCCTAGCGCAGACCCTCCCCAAGGAACCCGCACCGGCACCGCAACCCGAGGCCCATGAACCTGCCCAACTCCATCACGATCAGCCGCATCGCCACCGTCCCGCTGCTGATCTGGATCCTTTCGCCGGCCTTCCCCGCCAACCACGCCACCCACGGCCTCGCCGGCGGCGAGCAGGAGCTCATCGCCTCCGGCGTCTTCATCCTCGCCTCCATCACCGACGGCCTCGACGGCTACCTCGCCCGCCGCCGCAACCAGATCACCACCCTCGGCATGCTGCTCGACCCCCTCGCCGACAAGCTCATGGTCACCGCCGCCTACATCATCCTGGTCGCCTACACCCCCAACATCGTCCCGCCCTGGATCGCCGTCATCATCATCGGCCGCGAGTTCCTCGTCTCCGGCCTGCGCTCCATCGCCGCCTCCGAGGGCTTCACCATCGAGGCCTCCGACATCGGCAAGCTCAAAACCGTCATCCAGATCGTCTCCGTCGTCGCCGCCATCCTCGCCCACCGCTGGAACTACTGGCTCTGGTTCCCCACCCAACAGGGCGGCGGCTTCGTCATCGCCGTCCACATGATCGCCCTCTGGGCCATCTACTGGATGACCATCGTCTCCATCATCTCCGCCACCGACTACTTCGTCGGCTTCTGGAAGAAGATCGACCACGCCAGCGAGCGCGCCCGCACCCGCCGCAGCTCCGTCCTCAGCCGCCGCCGAGCCAAACGCGCCGCCGCCGCCGACCCCCAAACCGCCGAACACCCCACCCACCTCGCCTGAGACAGGCATCTGCGCACTCGTATATAAGATTGAACTCGATGCCACTCGAGACCTGGCTCCGCGCCAAAGCACGCGCCACAGTCGATGGCCTCTTCTGTTCATCCTCACCCGACGTTCAGCGCCTCGGCGACACCGACTCCGGCTGGGTCATCCACACAAATCCCATGCCCCAGGTCTGCTACTGCGCCGGCGTCGGCAAAGGAATCAGCTTCGAGATCGAACTCGCCAAACTCACCCCACGCCCCGTCCTCGTCTTCGATCCCTCCCCCACTGGCATCGCCACCATCGAAAAATCCGACACCGCCAACCTCACCTTCTACCCCGTCGGCCTCGCCGCCCAATCCGGCACCGTCGAGTTCTCCCTCCCCAAAGACCCCGGCGAAGGCTCCTACTCCGTCGCCCGCGACGGCATCGAAAAAGTCTCCTTCGAGTGCTGGGACCTGCCCACAATCATGGCCCGCAACGGCGATCGCTCCATCGACCTCCTCAAGATGGACATCGAAGGCTTCGAGTACGACATCGTCGACCGTCTTCTCGACCAGCGCATCCCCGTCCGCCAGCTCTGCGTCGAGTTCCATCCCTGGCTCGCCCCCGGACGCACCTGGAAGACCATCCGCCGCCTCCACCGCGCCGGCTACCGCATCATCCACAAACACCGCGGCGACCACACCTTCCTGCTCAAGAACTCCGACTTCAGCTATAGAAATGAATTGTCATCCTGACCCTGAGGGCAGCGAAGGGGAAGGACCTGCTGTTTGCTCGCGAGTTCCAAACGACCGTCAGCTATTCATCCTCATCCGTCGAATCCCTCCCCACCGTCATCCTCACCCCCTCCGGCAACGTCCGCGCAAAGGCCGCCATCTCCGCCGTCAACGCCGCCCGGTCGCCCACCCCGGTGCTGTAGAACACCACACACTTCCGCCCAACCGACACCCGCTCGCCCGCCACGCACATCGTCCCCAGCGGCGTCCAATCATCCGGCGCTCCCTCATCGAACCACTCCGGATAAATCATCGCCAACCCCGCGCCATGTGCCGCCGTCACTGCATCCAGCCAGTCCGCGTCCTTAATCGCCTTCCGCGCCGACTCCGGCGACGCCAGCCCCCAAAGGTCCAGGACGTACACCCCCGCTCGCCTCCGGTAACTCACCCAGCCCAAATCGTTCACCGCAACCGCACCCTTGTAGAAATCCGCCTCGAACCGCCCCATCTGGTACTGCTGCTGATACACATTGCTCGCCGCCGCCGGCGTCTCCCACAACGCCTGCTCATACGGCCACGCCAGCGCCAGCAGCCCCAGCGTCACGCACCACACCGGAACCCGCACTCGCTCCACCAGCGCCATCGCCGCCGCCGTCGCCGTAAACACCACCGCATACACCTCATACCGGTGAAACCAGTTGAACCGTCCCACCGCCAAGTTGCATCGCCGCCGCCACCACCGCACCCGCCAGCACCCACCGCCGCTCGCGATCCTTCTCCCGTACCATCAGCCAAACCAGCATCCCCGCCAGCGCCACCAGCCCCCACCACGCCCACTCCCGCAACAAATGGCGTCCCCATCACAGTCGCCGCTGCGCTTCCCGCAGCCGCATACATCCGCGCCTTCACCAGCACCGAAGTCGGCAGCGCCGGCAGCCCTCGCGACACCAGAAACAATGAGAACAATACCGGCCCCACCAAACTCGCGCCCGCCATCTGCACCGCCGCTCGCAATCGCCCCTGCCCCCACAGCGCAATCCCCACCGCCACCACCAGCGCGAAGTTCTCATACCGCACCATCGGCCCCACCGCCGCTGCCCACACGCACCACGCCGGAATCCCCCGCCCCCGATACGCCTCCGCCACTCCCGCCGCGCACCCAATCGCCAGCATCACCTGCAACCCATGCTCCATCCCCACAAACGTCAGCCCCGCAAGGTTCCCCGCCAGCATCAGCGCGCACGCAACTCCCAGCCGAGCCCCCCACGACATCCCCACCCGCAGCCCATCCACAAACCGCCCAATCCCCCACGCCGCCATCCCGCAGAACAGCACATTCAACCCCAGCGGCACGTACTCGCCCCACGCCCAACCCACAAACGGCGTCAGCAGAAACGGCCACACCACACTCGACGAAGGCGACGACAGCCTCGCCCACATTGATCCCGTAGTGCCCATGCGCCAGACTTCGCGCCAGCGCGAGATGAATATACGGGTCGTCCAGCGTATACGTGAATACTCCATGGTCGCGATGAAGGATCGCAACCAGCAGTCCGCACACCACCGCCAGATAAATCGCAACACACGCGACGGCCACCGAACGGCCTCGATCTGTCGCTATGCGCATCGTCGTGTCATCGCCTTCCTCGCGCATCACTGTCGTGGCCTCGCGCCAATCGGTTATATTTGTCTGGCACGTCCCGCGTTCCCGGCAGCCATCAACGCCCGTCCGCGGCTGCATCAAAGGCTACAGGAGAGCCTGCCATGACCCCGCAACCCACCCCCAAGTTGTCCATCCTCTCGCACTCCCGTTCCCCTCGCATCGTCGCCTCCGCCGCCGCCGCCCTGCTCCTCCTTTCCGCGCTTGCGCCCGCCGCGTTCGCCCAGACCCCCACCATGATCGTCCTCCGCGCCGCGCCCGCCAAGGCCAAGAAGGGCGAAAACACCGGCCCGCTCGCCCCGCTGGTCAAGGAAGACATCGGCGAGATCAAGATCGGCGGCAAAGTCGCGCCCGTTACCGCCTTCGACACCCTGCTCAAAGGCCCACACACCCTCCAGCTCATGGTCCTCTTCGACTCCATGCAGATGCTCGGCTCCTCCCCCGGCCAGTTCGACGACATCAAGCAGTTCTTTCGCGATCTTCCTCCCAACGTGGAGATCGGCGTCGGCTGGATGCTGCAGGGCAAGGTCAAGGTCGTCCAGACCTTCACCGCCGATCGCGATCTCGCAGGCAAAGCCCTCGTGGCCAAGGGCAGGGAAGAGGCCGCCAGCACCAAGAACGACAACGGAAATCCATTCCGCTGTCTCGCCGACATCGCCGCCCACTGGCCCGATGGCGACCCCGCCAAGCTGCGCGCCGTGCTGATGTTCACCGACGGCATCATCCGCAATAACAGCGCCGGCCAGGACTCGAACGACCAGATGAATCCCGATGTCGAAGCCGCCTCCAAGAACCTGCAACGCTCCGGCATCGTCCCCTACCCCTTCTTCTATCTCGATGTCGTCGCTCCCGACCCCAACCGCAGCGAGGGCGGCCAGCTCGAAGGCCAGCAGAACTTCTCCCAGCTCGACGAGGGAACTGGCGGCGTCAGGTCTCTTTGAAGGCATGTTCTCTCCGGGATCGTTCTCTCCTCTGCTCAATCGCCTCTACACCATCCTCCAGAGCGAGGCCGTCGTCACCGTGGCCGCGCCCGGTCCCCCGGGAAAACTGCAGCGTCTCGATCTCAAATCCAACCGCGACGACATCCGCCTCCTCGGCCCCGACCAGGTCATGACCGGCAACGTCATCGGCAAGAAATAACCGCCAAAGCTCGCACTTCGCGGACAACAGCCAGGCTCAGGCCCTCGCATTCGAGGGCCTGATCTGCATCCTGCTTGCCTGGACCTCGTCCACCGACCATCCCGGGACCCCTACAACCCCATGCGATACTTGACTCCTGACATGTACAAAAGAGTCCTCCTCAAGCTCTCCGGAGAAGCCCTCGCCGCGGGCGCCGGCTTCGGCATCGACGCCATCTTCATCCACAAAGTCGCCGCCGAGATCGCCGCCGTCCACGCCCTCGGCTGCGAGATCGGCATCGTCGTCGGCGGTGGCAACTTCTTCCGCGGCGTCGCCCAGCAGGCCATCGACATGGACCGCGTCGCCGCCGACCACATGGGCATGCTCTCCACCGTCATCAACGCCATCGCCCTGCAGGACGCCATCGAGAAACTCGGCCTCTTCTGCCGCGTCATGTCCGCCATCGAGATCCACCAGGTCGCCGAGCCCTACATCCGCCGCCGCGCCATCCGCCACCTGGAAAAAGGCCGCATCATCATCTTCGCCGCCGGCACCGGCAACCCCTACTTCTCCACCGACACCGCCGCCAGCCTCCGCGCCATGGAGATCGAAGGCCGACATCCTGCTCAAAGCCACCTCCGTCGACGGCATCTACACCGCCGACCCCAAAACCACACCCCACGCCACCAAGTTCCACCAGATCTCCTACTCCGACATCCTCCGCCTCAACCTCCGCGTCATGGACACCACCGCCGTCTCCCTCTGCCGCGACAACAACATGCCCATGATGGTCTTCAGCATGAAAGAACCCGGCAACATCGTCCGCGTCATCCAGGGCGAACCCCTCGGCTCCCTCGTCACCCCGTAACTCCCCACTCGCCGGGCACTCAGGGTCTCAATCAACCACAAAACTCGGGTGCCCCATGTCTCGCTTCAGAGACATGGGTGTTTGTAGCACCACAACCCATGTCCGAAAGCCGAAGCCTCAAAGGCGTCATTCTGGCCTGAGCGAACCCGAAGGCCAGAATCCCTGTATCGACTCTTTGCATTCGCGATTCTACCCCGCGGAATCCTCTCTAAGTCCGCCTCCTCCCATCTAGATTGAACCCATCGAACGCGGTGGTCTTCGGTGGTGGGTTGATAATGGATCGTCAGGATAGTAACAGCAAAGAGGCGAAATGAAGGACCATGATATTGCGGTGGAATCGCACTCTATTCCTACTGAGCTGACGGGCATTTTGCCACGACAGGTGCGTGCAACAGGGAACGGAATTTATTTGACTATTTTAGCTCCGATTTGTCTGGCCCTTGCCGTCTCTACCGGTCTATGGGGGATGTTCAAGATTGTGCAAAAAGCCAGAAATAGAGCGGCCCTGCGGCGCGACGGCATTACAGCTATTGGCGAAGTCACTCGAAGACAATATGGTAAAGGTTCGGACTTCATTAGCTACATTTTTTCAGTTAATGGAACCTCCTACACGGGCACTTGCGAGGTTCCCGGATTTTACAGTCGAGACAAGTCATTAGCTATCCTGTATGTCGCGACGAATCCAGAGGTGAATCATCCTGCCGCCTTTGAGTGGTCTCTTCTTTACTGGCCCCCTCCACCCCCACTCCTTTGGATTCGTATACCCGAATTCAGCTCTGAATTGCAATGGATGCTCGGCCCGTTTATTTTCGGCCCAGTTGGCTTACTTCTTTTACTGTCGACGCGCAAAGAACAAAAGCTGTTAGCGGAAGGCTTGGCTTCGAACGCAACGATTACCGAATCCTCTCAAAAAACCCGGACACGCTATTTTGTGAGGTATAAATTTCAAACCAAGGAGGGGACGATAGTTCAAGGAAGCTGTAGCGACGGGCCCAAAGAGATTGGAACAACCTATTGTGTCCTCTACCTGCCCCAGAATCCAAAGCAAAACATGCCGTACCGACCAGTCAACTACCGCATAGTTAAATGACCTCACATTGCGATGACGGGTGGCCCTTGTCCGAATGTTCAAACGGCGGGTGGCCCCGGTCTCGCCATTTCTTCCACCCATAATGGGTGCCCCCGGTCCCTCGCCTTGGGGGACCCGGGAAATCGAAGCCCCCCACCTTCCAGTCCACACCCACCCTCTCTATCCCAGCCCGCCGCGCCCTCCTCACCCGTCCCGCACACGCAGCTCAATAGCTGCACGTCCATCGCCCAACAACAAGAAAAGGCCCCGCACATGCGGGGCCTTCCTCAACACAAAATCAAACCAGCCCCTACGGAATAATCACCTGCGACGCATGCGCCCCATTCGCCACCGCAGTCAAACAAGTCGGCTGCCCTGACCCAACGTACGGAGAATTCTGCACCGCCGTCACTCCGCCCGTATTCGGATTCATCTTCTCCCCCGTCACCGTATTGTCCAGGCTGTTCGAGACAAACAGATACGTGCCCAGCGCGGGGTCGATGGCCACGCAGCTCGGACCTGTACCCGTCGCCGTCGCAAACGCGCCCACCGCCGCGTGAAGCAGTCCCGGTCGAGCTGTCGATCTGGTAGCCCTCCACCGAGTTGCCGTTGTAGTTCACCACATAGATCAGCTGCCCGCGCGGATCGATCGTCAGATTGACCGGAAACAGCCCAGTCGGGAACGGACTATCCACCATCGGCACCAGATTGCCCGCCGCCTGCACCACATACCCAATCAACTGGTTCGACGCCTGGTCGGTCACATAAACAAATCGAGAGGTCGGCTCCTCCGCAATCGCGCTCGGAACCACGCCAGCGGGATAGCCCGTCGCCACCGTCTTGCCCGCAACCATCGCGATCGTCGTCCCCGTCACCGGCGTCAGCGCGCCCGTCGTCGTGTTCTGCGAGAAGCCCAGCACCGTCGCCTTGGGCTGGGGCTCCTGGTCCAGCACATACACAAAGTGGTTATAGTAGCTCGCCGTCACGCCCACCGGATTGTTGCCCACATTCTGCGTCGATGCGGCCCCCAGCGAGTTGTCCGCATTCACCGGAAAGATCGTCACCCCGCCCGGCCCTGGCGTCGTCGCCGAGTAGCCCGTCTGATAGGTGAACGTCACATACAAAAACTTGCCCTGCGGGTCGATCGCAATCGCCGTCGGCAGCGTCCCCGTGATCGGATACGTGTTCTTCGAGACCAGTGTTCCATCCACCTGCACCGCGAACTCCTGCACCGTCGAGTCCAGACGATTCACCACATACACAAACTTGCCGCCCGGCGCGCCCACCAGCGCAATCGGATCGTTGCCCGCCGCAATCGGAGTCCCAATCGCACTCAACGCGCCTGACTGGTAGTCGATGGAATATTGGTCGATCAGGCCCGGACTGGTCTTCGCCGTCGTCATGTAAACGTACCCGACCACGTAGTCGAGGGAGCACGACGACAGCCCCAGCACCATCGCCAGTGTCACCATCGATGCCTTCGTGATGCGGCTGATCTTATGCAAATTCATCTGCTTCCTTTGTCCCGGCAGCCTGTGCCGCCTGCTGAAAATCTATCCCGCATCCCGCTCACTTCCAAACTCATGCCCAGCTCTTCCTCCAGCTCGCCTCAACGCAGCGGGAACGCCGGCACGGTAACAATGCACGTCGCCAGCGCGCTTCCGCTGAACGGCGACCCCGGAATCTGGTCGAGGCTGCCGTCCGCAGGGTTCAACTGCTCGCCACTCACATTGCTGCCAGCCCATTGGACGTGTACAGATACTCCCCATGGCTCGGGTTCGCATCGCTTGGCGCCCCGCTGATGGTCACACAGGTCGGTCCGGTTCCAACCGCCACCGTTCCCGCCACCGTAGAACGCACCGGCTGCCCGCCCGCGCCCACGGTGAATCCGTCGATCGCATTCGCGTTGTACGCCACTACATAAAGATACTTGCCGCTCAGGTCCAGCGCCATGCCCATCGGCCCGGAGTCTGTCGCTGCTGTCCCGCCCGCGATCAAAACAGGCACCCCACTGCTCCCAATTGAATACGACGCCACCTGGTTCTGCACGTTGTCTGTGACGTAGAGATGGGTCCCCGTCTTGTCCACCAGAAGCCCGCTCGGACTCACCCCGCTGGCGAACCCGGTCGAGGGAACGTTGCCCGGATTGATCGTCACCCCCGCCATCGCCGTCAGCGCGCCGGTCGCCGGGGTTCTCCGTGAATCCCAGCAGATTGGCCGAGGTCGCCGAGTCCTGTTCGATCACATAAACATAGTTGCCCACCGGACTGGTCGCAATCCCCACCGGATTTCTTCCCAGATTCACCGTCGTCGGCGTGCCCAGCGTGTTGTCCGAGTTCATCGGAAAGATGCTCAGTCCGCCCGGCCCCGGGTTCGCCGGCGTATACAGTTGCCCGCCGCTCGAAGTGTTCTGGTAGGTGAACGTTACATACAGAAACTTGCCCGCCGCGTCGATCGCCGCCGCCGTGGGCAGGCTTCCCGTGGTGTTATACGTGTTCCACGGATACAGCTTGCCATCCGTGCCGATTCCAAACTCCACCACATCCGAATCGAAGTTATTCACCGTATAAAGAAACAGGTCGTTGGGGGCGGCCACAATCCCCACCGTATCCCGTCCTCCGGTACTGATCGGCGAATCGGCCAGCGGCCGCAGCAATCCAGATTGATAGTCCACCTGGTAGCCGTTGATCAGCCCCTCCGGCGTCGTCTTCGAGGTCACCATGTAGACATACGACACCGTGTAGTCATTGCTGCACGCCGTAATGCCCAGCGCCATCGCCAAGGACAGGATCGAGGCCGTCGCTGCACGGCCCATGGGTCTGAAACCCGCTCTCCACTTCATGCGATTCCCATATCTCCAGGGCAATTCGTCTCCGCCCCCGTCCCGCCGCCCAAAACACATGCTGCCGCGGCTAGTCAACGCTTCCGCTGACCGCAAGGCACGTCCCCAGACCAGTCGCCGTGAATGAAGACCCGCGCGACAGGTCGGAAAGCTGGCCGGTGTTTTGGTTGATGATCTTCCCCGTCACCGTCCCATCCATGTTGGACGTATAAACATACTGGCCCGATGGGTCTTCTACCATGCACACCGGCCCATTACCGACGGGATAAGGATTGCTCGCGTCCGAAATCCCCACCAGCTGTCCAGTCGACTCAATCACAAACGCCGAGATCGAACTATTCGTCGTTCCGGCATTGGTGTTCGTGGTGCTGTGGTTCAACACATACAGATACTTGCCCTTCGAATCCGTCATGCTGTACACCGGATTGGAAGAAGTCGGCAGATTCGGTGCTGGGCCGTCGGCCTGCACACTCAGCGAGCAACTCGCCCCCGGCGTGAATGGGAAAATCCGGTTCTGCGGATTCGCTGTCGTACCCGCATCCGTCACATAAATGCTGCTGCCCGCCGCATTCAGCGAGGTCGCATTCACCGTGCCCAGCGTGATCAAAGAAATTGGCTCAAGCGTCAGCTGTCCATTCGTCCCAATCCCATATGGGAAGATCGTCTGGTCGCCCGAATCCAGCGTATAAAGACAAGACCCGCCGTAGCGCAGGATCGTCGGCACCTTGCCCACTTCAAAGTAGTTCAGCTGCTGCCCCGCCGAGTTCTTGATCTCCTGGTTCGGCACCAGTTGCAGCCGGCCCGTCCTGCCGTCAACAGCGAACACCGTGATGTCTCCGTTGCCTGACCCATCCGGGGCCTGCGAATCCAGCACATAGAGGTAGTTCCCAGACCCATCCGCCGCAGCCCATACCGGCGAGTTTCCCGCCGTGCTGTACGCGTTCTGGAAGGTCAGAATGCCGTCCTCGCCCACCGCGAACACTGACACGTTGCCGTCCCCGTGGCCCGTGCCCTTGTTCACCACAAACACAAAATTCCCACCTACCCGCACCGCGATCGACACCGGGTTGGCGCCCCCGGAGGAGTAGGGCGAGTTCACCATATTAGTCAGATTGCCCGTAAAGTCCGCGATCTTAAACCCGGCAATCTGGTTGTACTGCGTGCCCAGCACCCACATGAATCCGACCGTGTAACCACCGCACGCCGACATGCCCAGCACTACCGCCATCGATGCTACTAAGGCCCTCGAAATCCGGCCAATCCTGCTCAACGTCATGCGTTTCCTTAATCCTCGCCGGCGGCCTTTATGCGACGCGCCCTGTGCTGCGAGCAATTCTGTGGGGTACAAATCCTCTGCCCATTGTAGAAGCTGCCGCGACTTTATGCCACTTTCCCCAAACCGAATCGCACCGCCGGCGCGTTCCTCCCATCGCCAGAGCGCGCACTCCACCTAGAAAATCTTCATGTGGATCGTCAGATACTTCTTCGGGTCCTGCCGGATCGTCGTCACCAGGTTTGTGCTCTCGGTCAGCAGATTGTTCATGTTGGTGTAGACTGACTCGTCCGTGGCGAACTTGCCAAGCGTCCCCTTGCCCGCGTTGATCCCCGCGATCAACGCATCCGTCTGCGTCACCGTATCGTTCAGGTTCTTCGCGAATACCGGGTCCTTCGCCAGCAATCCCAGCCCGCCCTTGCCCGCATCCGCGTCCGCCAGAATCGAATTCAAATGCGTCAGCGACTGGTTCAGGTTGTCCGCGATCGCCGGATCCTCCAGCAATTTGCCCGCCGTCCCCTTCCCCGCCTGCAGGTCGCTCACAATCCCGTTCACCTTGCTCAGCGAATCGTTCACCGACTTGTACATCTGCCCATTATCGTTCAGCAACTTGCCCACCGAGTTGTCCGGGTTGTTCAGCTTCGCCGCCGCCTTGTCAACCTCGTCCGTGGCCGCGACAAACTTGTTGTAAAGCTCCGGGTTCGACAGCAACTGGCCAAACGATGCCCTTGCCCGACTGCAGATTGTCCACCACCGAATTCAACTTCGCCAGGATCACGTTCAGTTCTCAATCGTCCCCTGGCTCGCCTTCACCACGTCCTGCAGGCTCGGCGTCTCCAGCGTCTTCAGCTCGTCGCCGTCGCGGATCTCCGGTCCCGTCGCCACCTGGCTGTTGATGTCCACAATGGTGTCGCCCAGCACGCCCACCGTGCTCAGCGCCGCCTTCGAGTCCGTATGCAGCCCGAACTGATATTTGTTGTCAATCTTCATCACCACCATCACCGGGGTCAGCTTCCGCTCCGGCGCGTTGGTCACCGTCACCGTCTTCACCGTCCCGATGGTCACCCCCTCCAGGTTCACCGCCGCGCCCGCTTTCAGCCCCGCCGAGTTCTCAAAGTAGGTCGTCACCGTCAGCTTGCGCGAGAACAATCCCAGCCCCGACGCGCTCGTCATCAGGAACAGCAGCGTCGTCAGCACCACAGCCGACACCAGCACGATCACCCCAACCTTCAGTTGCGACCATCGGACCTCCTGCTGGCTGGGCATAAATCTCCTCGAAACCTCCTGGCAACACCGCATCCGATTGCGCGCTTCAATCTGCTGTAAAGCTTGCTCTGAGGGTACCATTCCCCGCCTCCGGCTCGCATTCGTCCCCACGCCGTATGAGACCGTATAAGGATGGATGCCGAAACCCGCCCCGACGGTCCAGCCAATCGAAAGAGACACCCATGGTCATCGGCATCGGCACCGACATGATCGAGATCGCGCGCATCGCGCAGACCATCGACCGCTTCGGCGACCGCTTCCTCCATCGCATCTATCACCGCGCAGCGAGATCGCCTACTGCCGTCGCAAAAAGAACTCCGCGGAGAGCTTCGCCGCCCGCTTCGCCGCCAAGGAAGCCGCCGCCAAGGCCCTCGGCACCGGCATCAGCCGTGGCATCGGCTGGCTCGACCTCGAGGTCGTCCGCCAGCCCAGCGGAAAGCCCACCCTGCAGCTCTCCGGTCGCGCCGCCCAGCGGGCAAAACAACTCGGCGTCGCCACCATCTCCCTCTCGCTCACCCACAGCAAAGACACCGCTCTCGCCTTTGTGGTGATGGAGGATTAGTTCGCATTCCCTTTCCCGTTTTGAAAAGCTGCCAATGACCATTACTTTTTAAAGGCCGCTATTCCGGCCTGAGCGAAGCCGAAGGCCGGAACCTCCGTATTGGCCTTTTGCATTTGCTATTGACCCTCGATAAACCGCACTATCCAGCATAGGTCACGTGACCCCCGTACCGTGCGTACCGTATTGCCCCGGCTATCCTGCTCCGATGAACAACCCATGCAGTCGCTCGACATCCAGGCCTTCACCTACGAACAGCGCCACGGCCTCCTGCCACTCCTCACCACCGCCTTCTCCAACTGCGGCGGTTGGATGCTCGAGCGCAAGACTCTCTCCCCCACCAACATGGAGTTCCGCATCGAAATCCAACTCCGCGCCATCCTCGACCTCTACGCCGCCATCGTCGCCACCGGCGTCGAACTCAACCGCGCCGGCCACCACTCCCTCACCGGCCTCTGCAACCACCGCCGTCACCTCAGCCTCCCCACCGAACTCGGCCAGATCGTCGCCATCCGCCTCGAACTCAACTTCCTCGACGAAATGACCCTCCACTCCCTCCTCGCCACCGGCTCCGCCCTCGCATAAGCACGACCTCTAGCCACTAACCTCTAATCACTAGCCACTCGCTAATAGTTGACCCCACCGCCCCAAACCATGAGAATTGAAGTTGTCCGCAGGCTCCGCCCCACCGGCCCTGCTCCCAACAGACTCTCGTTCGAGGTTCCGCCATGTCCGCCTATCTCGCGCTTCTGCTCGCCGTCCTCAGCCGCGTCCTGCCCCACGCCTTCCACGCGGTCAACTGGAACTTCACTGCCCTCGGCGGCAGCCTGCTCTTCTTCGGCTCGCGAATCAAAGGCCACCCCGCAGCCCGCCTCACCCTCGCCCTCGCCGTCCTCATCGCCACCGACTACTACCTCACCGTCTTCGCCTACGGCTACGCCTTCCACCCCGCAGCCTACCTCGTCACCTGGATCTGGTACGCCGCCGTCTGCCTCCTCGGCATGGGCCTCCTCCGCAAGCTCACCGCCCTCCGCGTTGTCGCCGGCGTCCTCGCCTCCGCAACCTCATTCTTTGTCCTCGTCGACTTCGCCCTCTGGGCCGCCGGCTCCATGTACCCCCACACCCTCGCCGGACTCGAGGCCTGCTACATCGCCGCCCTCCCCTTCTACCGCAATGACCTTGTCTCCACCGCCCTCACCGCCGGCGCCCTCTTCGGCCTGCCCGTCCTCGCCGCCCGTATCGCCGACACTCTCCGCACCGCCCAGCACAACAACCAGCCCCTGGCCTGAGCAAGCGCAAACCTGCGCACGCCACGCACAAGTCACAACTGTTTTACGAGATCAGCGTCGAATCCCATCCTCCGCCGACTCCGCCTCTTCGATCGGAAACTCCGCGCCCCCACCCCGGTCGAAGAGCTTGCGCAACACATATACCAGCAACGCCACGCCAAACGCCGAGCCGATCCCCAGCACCACCCCAAAGTGCTCATGCACCGCCCTGCGGAACGTATGCGCAATCGCCGGCCCATAGAACACCGTCAGCAGCGCGCACACTAGAAACTGAACGAACTTGCCGCAAAAAATCGCCGTCGCAAACACCAACGGCCGCATCTCAAACACCCCTGCGCCAAACTCAAACAGCTTGATCGGCATCGGCGGAGGACACATCGCCGGCACCATGATCGCCATAAACTCCTGCCGCTCAAACCGGTCCCGCATCCGCTCATACCGCTCCCGGTTGATCCGCTTCAGCAGAAACAGCTCGCCGCCCGCGCGCCCCAGATAATACGGAATCAGGCTGCCCACCGCCGAAGCGAACGCCCCCATCACGGCATACGCCAGGAACATCCGATGCGCGTTCGCGACATACCCAATCACCACCCCATCCATCGTCGTCGGCAGCGGAAATATTCCCGAATCGATGAAGGCCAGCCCACCCAGCCCCCAGATCCCCAGTGGCTTCAGCACAGCCGACAAATAGGCCGTGAACGCGTAAAACTTGTGCAGAACGGCGGCAGGGGAGTGACTCACGATAGCAACCCGATTCTACTCCGAACCCGCCCCTCGAACCTCGAACCAGCCCACCCCCTTTGTCGAAAGGGCCGCTTATCGAGTCTGGGCGACGGCGTGGTCCTCGGGCTGCGCCGACGGCATAGGCGCGTCGCCGAAGACATGCAAGCGGCCACGCCCGCGGGCCTTGGCCCCATACATGGCAGCATCCACCTGTTTCAGCAGGAGCGCGGCGTCGACGGCAGTTTCGTCGCCGGCGAGGGTGCGGACGCCGATGCTGGCGGTGATCGTCACCACTCCTTCCCCAACCGGGATGGGATCAGCGATAGCCTCGATGATCTTGGCCGCGATTTTCTCCGCCTGGGCGATGTCCTCGAGATCGTTGAGCAGCAGCACAAACTCGTCGCCGCCCAGGCGCACGATGCTGTCCGTCTTGCGGGTTGTGGCGGAGAGGCGCGCCGCCACAGCGCAAAGCACGACGTCGCCGCCCTGATGGCCGTAGGAGTCGTTGATGTCCTTGAAGTGATCGAGGTCGAGCATCAGCAGCGCGATGGTGGTATGGAACCGCTGCGAGCGGTCGAGCGCGTTCTGCAGGCGATCGATGAAGAGCGCCCGCGACGGCAACCCGGTCAGCGCGTCGTGCAGGGCCATGTGCCGGTAGAGCTCGCGGCTCTCGCGCAGCTCGCGGGTTTGCCGCTCGACGCGCCGTCGCAGGGCCAGCGCCCACACGATGGCCGCGAGGGTGAAGACGAGAGCGATCAGCAGCAGCGGACGGACGCGTTCCGCGGTCCAGCGCGACGGCTTTTGCAGGACGAGGATGTCGTCCGGCGAGCGGAGCAATATCCAGAACCTGGACACCTGGGTCAAGCCCATCAGCGTGTTCTCGTTGTCCACCTCCACCGAGCAGATTCCGGTGACCCGCAGGTTGCTTCCGATGGGAATTGAGGAGATTGCCGACTTGGAGTCGCCCGCGGAGAGGAAGACCCGGAACAGCGATTGGCCGCTGGACAGGACAAGCACCCCGTCATTGGCGGTGAGATCGCGGCCGATCAGACGCCCCTCGATCTGCACCAGCTCGGAGTCGTTGCCGCCGCGCAGGGCCTGCTCCGGGGTCGTGGACACAGGCGTCGTATCGCCACTCCCTGCACGCGGCTGAAAGACGGCGTCCACCATCGCCGGCCGGAAACCCGCAAGCACGGTGAAGCCCACCAGGTCGACCTGCGAACCCACGGCGACCGGGGTCTCCTGGGCGGCCTGGGCACAGAGCCCGTCGGTCGAGTCGTGGATACAGATCGTCCGCCCCGGCCAGTCGAGGGTCACCATCCCGCGCACGTGGACGCGGTGGAGCCACCTGGCCGAGGGGTCGTAGCGCAGCAGTCCGTTGATGGGCTGCAACGGCAGATCGAAGGCGTCTCGCGGCCCCGACGCGACGGCGTCGACCGTCTCCAGTCCGGGAAAAAAGAGCCGGGCCCCGGTCAACTGACGCGTGGAGTTGAAGACAGAGCCTGCATCGCCTCGGATCCTGGCCGATGTGTCGACCAGGTGCTGGTAGTCGACACCGGGACGCTTGCCGGTAATGGCGGTAATGGTTCCACCGTCCATGGCGACGTGGAGCGTGACCATGCCGGTAGATTCGACCACCGAATGGACAACGCCCTCAATCTGGACCCAGGTTGAATCGTAGGCGCCGGTCAGCAGGTCGCTGAAGCTGACGGGTTTGGCGTAGGCCGGCAAGTGCGAGGGGCCGATGACGGTGACGTGGGTCCGGTCAAGGATGGGAGCGAAGTCTCCCGCCGCGCTGACTGCGGTGACGTCAACCAGTGTGCCCGGCGGCAGCATATTGGCGGCCGGTTCGGAGCCGGCGGGGACGGTAGCGTAGCTGCTGCCGGTAGCGTCCTGTAGAAAAAGGTCGCTGTGCCGCGAGTCGGGGAAGCGATAGTAGAAGGTGACAACGGCACGCAGGTGGATCGGATAGCCGCGGCGGGCCTGCTCGGCCGAGAGTGTGTGGGTTTCGCGCAGGGTAGTGAGGGTCCGCAGCGGCGGTTGCGCCACCGCGCGGGGCCCGGCGAGGCCTCGTTTGGCCAAGGTCTGCGCAGAGGCCAGAGGCACAGCGAGAGCCATGAGCATGAGCGCGAAGATCCATCGCCGTCGCGGGATGTCTAAACCAGGACTCACCGTTTCATCATCGGCTCTTTTGGGAAATAGGTTATCCCACATAAGTTCGAGGAAAGGCGACGAACATCAGTCGCACCCGCGTCCTCGAACTTTGAACCCTCCCCTACCCATGCCCCGTCCGCCCCGCCAGCAAATCCAGCGCATGAGGCAACACCCCCAGCACCGCCCCCAGCGACGTCTTCGCCCCACTCCGGCGACCCCGGCAGATTCACCACCAGCGCCGCCGTACCCGCCACCACCCCGCAAACCCCCCGGCTCAACACCGCCATCGGCGTCTGCCGCAATCCCTCCGCCCGCATCCGCTCCGCCAGCCCCTCCACCAGCCGCTCGCACACCAGCCGCGTCGCCTCCGGAGTCACATCCCGCGCCGCCAATCCCCGTCCCGCCCGTCGTCACAATCAGCCCCACTCCCGCCGCCGCATAGTCGTCGCAGCGCCGCCGCAATCGCCTCCACCTCATCCGGCAGCGTCTCCGTCACCACCTCCAACCACCCCCGCCGCCTCCAGCATCTCCACCACCGCCGGCCCCGACACATCCTCGCGCGCGCCAGCGAAGCACCCATCGCTGATCGTCAGCACCGCCGCGCGCGTCCCCTCGGCAAAGCCTCGCCGACTCCATCGCTCTCCCAGTCCCCACCATCCCAGTCTACAGTCCAGTCTTCGGCCCTCATCGCAACCTCATCCCAAAGGTGAGAAAATAGCTCAGTTGCGAAGCTCCGCGCCTCCATCGGGGTTTCAATCCTTACCGGCGCAGCCTATTCCCGCCGCCCAACGTCATACCAACATCGCCGATGCCCATCCTCCAACTCCCGCCCAACCCGTCTCCGACGCCCGACCAGACCGACCTCGACAGCAGGCACCGCGATCCAGGACAGGCTCACTCCGGCGGCCCGCCCAGCGCCATCAAGGTCCGCACCGGCCGCTACGGCGAGCCTCGAAGAGCACGAGCTCATCCACCTCCTCGACTCCATCGACGACGAGGTCTCCCGCGCCCGCTTCCGCGAGTCCATCTACAAATCCATCATCATCTGCATGGCCGTCGCCTGGTTCCTCTTCTACGGCCCGCGCGTCCTCTTCCATCAGCCCGAGCTGCGCGACCCCATCGCCCTGATGAAGCAGCACGACAAGGAGCAGGTCACCTACCTCAACCCGCCCAACGCGCCCGCGCCCAAGCCGCCCCCGCACCCTGTGCTCGACCGCAAAACCATGCAGCAGATCCACAGCAGGCCGCGCCATGACCGCGCCCGCGCCGCAGCCACCCCGCAGCAGCCGCCCCGCCCCAGGAAGAGGCCCGCAACACCGCGCCGCCCGTCCCCCAGCCGCAGATGCCGCTGCCCAGCGCGCCCAAGCCGCAGCCCTCCATCGACGCGCCGCTGCCCGCCGCGCCCCGCCCCAACTTCGCGCAGAACTCCACCAGCCCCCGCGACGCCATCCGCAACGCCGCCCAGGGCGCCATGGGCGCCCGCGCGCGCAGTACGGCCCCCCACCCGGGGCCTCCAACGGCCCACTCCAGGCCGGCGCCGAGATCCTCTCCGACACCCTGGGCGTCGACTTCGGCCGCCTACATGCGCCGCGTCCACAACGACATCCAGCGCAACTGGGCGCCCCTCATCCCCGAAGAGGTCGCAGCCCCCGCTCTCAAGAGAGGCATCGTCGGCATCCGCTTCACCATCCTCCCCGACGGCAGATCGGCAACATGATCCTCGAACCCCCTCCGGCGACGTCGCCCTCGACCACGCCGCCTGGAACGCCATCACCAGCGAAGGCCAGTTCCCACCCCTCCCCAAAGAGTTCCACGGCCCCCAGCTCGAGCTCCGCATAGGCTTCCTCTACAACGCTCCCATCCAGCAATAACCCGCCAAGCGCCAAAGGCGCGCCACATACCAGCCTGGGCCGAAGGCCCAGGTCTGTCCGCCCGCCACATAGATTCCTCCCGAAGCCCCGACAAACACTCGTCGACTACACTCTCCCCAGAGCATCCCCATGCCGCCCACCTTCCCCACGAACGCCACCCGCGAACGCCGCCGCCAGATCCGCGGCCTCCTCCTCCTCGCCCTCGCCGCCATCGCTCTTCGCCATCCTCCGCGCCGGCCTCCACCGCGTCTTCACCCGCGGCTGGTGGCGCCTTTGGTAGACCCTGAACCAACACCCCTCATCGTCCTCGCCGGCCCCACCGCCAGCGGCAAGACCGCCCTCGCCCTCGCCCTCGCCGAGCAGTTCTCCGGCGAGATCGTCAGCTGCGACTCCGTCGCCGTCTACCGCGGCATGGAGATCGGCACCGCCAAGCCCTCCCTCGCCGAGCGCGCCCGCGTCCCCCACCACCTCATCGACATCGCCTTCCCCGACCAGCCCTGCACCGCCGGCCACTACGCCCGCCTCGCCCGCGAAGCCATCCCGGCATCACCCAACGCAACCGCCTCCCCATCGTCGCCGGCGGCACCGGCCTCTACCTGCGCGCACTACTCGACGGCCTCTTCCCCGCGCCCCCGCGCAACGAACCCCTCCGCACCAAACTCCGCACCCGCGCGCATCCCCCGCCAACCTCCACCGCATCCTCACCCGCCTCGACCCCGCCGCCGCCGCCCTCATCCACGCCAACGACACCCCCAAGCTCATCCGCGCCATCGAGGTCACCCTCGCCGCCCGCCAGCCCATCACCCGCCAGTGGCAGCAATCCGGCCGCGACCCCCTCACCGGCTACCGCATCCTCCGCCTCGGCCTCGACCCCCCCGCGCCGAACTCTACGCCCGCATCAACCACCGCGCCGCCGCAGATGTTCGATTCCGGCCTCGTCGAAGAGACCACCCAACTCGTCGAACGCTACAGCTTCGAATGCCGCCCCCTCACCTCGCTCGGCTACGCCCAGGCCGTCGCCGTCCTGCGCAACGAACTCACCCTCGACGACGCCGTCAAGCTAGCCCAGCAAGGCCATCGCAACTACGCCAAACGCCAGCTCACCTGGTTCCGCAAAGACCCCGCCCTCCACTGGCTCCCCCACTTCGGCCACGACCCCGAAGCCCTCGACCAGGCCACCCGCCTGGTCGCGCCACCACCTCATCCCGATCGCCTTAAACCTCGCACACACGCCTTTGCCTCTTAATCCGTCGTTCATCCGTGTCATCCGTGGTCGCTCTTAACGTCTTACGAAGCCTGCAACGTCAAATCATCCGCCAGCCGGAACCGCACAATCGACTCCGCCGGAATATCCAGGTCGCGGTTCCCCGTCAATCCGCTGATCGCCGTTCCCGCGCCGCCGCCCGCCAGCCCGCCGATCAGCAATCCAGTCCCGCCGCTGGCCACGCCGCCGATCAGCATCCCCAGCCCCGTCCCGCCGCCGATGAACGCCGCCGTCCGCTTGCCCTTGCCCTTCTTCGTCCGCGTCAGGTCGCTGCGTCTCCACCGGATACTGCGTCCCATTCAGCGTCAGCGACGTCAGCCGCAGCTCCAGCACCGACGCCCCCTTGAAGTGCCCGCGCCGGTGCGACTCATCCACCACGCCGCCCACCGGCGTCCCCTTCGGCAGGATCACCCGCCCATTCGCATCCTGCCCACGCCTCCACCACCTCGCCATCGAAGCCCGTCCCCGCCGGCGTCGTCTTCACGCTGATCCGCTGATTGATCCGGATCGCCAGCTGTCGACCCCGCCGGTATATTCACGTCCGCCGGCCGGATCACCGGAGGCCCGCCCGCGACTGCCATCACCGGTGCCTGTGCCGGCGCCCCGCCCGCCACCGTCTGCCCACTCGCCGGCGCCGCCGCCGCCGGAGTCACCACCGTCGTCACCGCCTGCGCCGTCTGCCCCGCCGCCGGCGGCTGCACCGTCGTCGTCGTCGTATTCCCCGCCTTGTCGATCGACACCACCTGCTGCGCCTGACCCGTCGCCGCCGCCTGCTTCTTCGCCGCGTCGATCGCCTGGTCCTCCTTCGACGCGCATCCCGCCAGCATCATTCCCAGCGCCATCGTCCCTGCAAACCGCAACCCAGCTATCCTGCCACCCTGAATCTTCCTCGTATGAATCCTCACCTGAGTCATCGTCTGCCCCTCTTCCTATGCTGCGCCTTGGTCGCAATCCGCGTTGCGCACACAGACCTGCCTGCGCGCGACCCTCCCTCGGTAAGATGCAAACCGTCCGCCCCCGACCACCCACCCAGCCTTTATTCCCGCCTCCCTGTCCGCAGCACTTCGATGAGGTCCACGCCCCCGCCTTTATACCTCTGACATAAGGAACCCCACAAAGCTTAATCCGCGTCCATCCGCGCAAATCCGCGGTTGCTTTTTTCCGCAGTCGCCCTTGATCGGTGCCATCGGTGTCTATCGGTGTTAAGCCGTTTCCTGCCCCAAATGTTCCCTCACGGCCGCGTCCCCAACCCACTCGTCCCATTCCCCGTCGCCGTCGCCGGCAGTCCCGCGCAGATCGGCGTCACCACCGGCGCGCCCACTCCGATCAGCTCCGTCAAACTGCTGCTGCCCCGGTTGATCACCCACACATCCCCCGACCCATCGATCGCCACGCCATTGGGACTGCTCAGCCCGCCGCCCGTAAATCCCGTCGCCGGAGAAAGCGCCGCACCCGCGTTGGTGAACTCGCTGACATCGCCCCCGGAAGAACTGGTCACCCATACATTGCCCGCGCCGTCGATCGCAATCGCGTACGGATTCTGCAACCCGCCACCCGAATATCCACTCGTCCCGGAAAGTATCGTCCCCGCATTCGAAATCTTCGTCACGCTGCCGTGCCCTCCGCTCCCGCCACTTTGGTTCGTCACCCAGGCGTCGCCCGCCGCGTCGATCGCCACGCCTCCCGGCAGATCGATCCCGCTGCCCGTGTAAGTACTCACGCCCGTTGGAAACGTACCCGAGCTCGCAAGCCTCGCCACGCTGCCCACTCCCCCTGTGCCGCCTCCGCCATTCACCCACCACACATTGCCCGAACCGTCGACCGCAATCCCCGCCGGATAGTACACCTCGCTGCTCCCGCTATACCCGCTCGCCCCCGAAATATACGACCCCATGCTCGAAATCTCGAGGATGCTCCCCATCATCGAAGTCTGGTTCGTAATCCACGCGTCCCCCGCGCCGTCAATCGCGATCCCCTGCGGCAGGTACAACCCACCGCCAGTAAACCCGTTGGCCCCCGAAAGAAAACTGCCCGCGCTGGTCAGCTCGCTCACGCTCTCTCCCGGATTCGTCGCATTCGTCACCCACAGATCGTCCGCGCCGTCGACCGCAATGCTGTACGGATAATTCAGCCCACCCCCCGTATAAGACACCCCCGTCACAATCGCTCCCGCGCTTGTCAGCTCCGACACGCTCTTGCTGCTCCACGACGCCAGCCACACATCGCCCGCCGCATCGATCGCAATCGCCGGATAGTTCGCAAACCCATACGTAAATCCAATCCCCACCGTAAAATCATTCGGCTGCATGCTCAGTGCCGGCGCAAACGGCGGGCTCCCCGTCGACAACCCATACAGCCCCGTAATATTCGTCCCCGGGTTATGCGCCATATTAATAGCCGCCGTCGCAGTGTCCGCCGGCACCGTCCCACTGCTCCCGCCGCTCTGCGCATCGTGGAACAGCGTGTAGCACGTCGTCGCACTCGCCGGCCCCGTCACCGCCCCATTCGTGTTCACGCAGCTCGCCAAAATATTCGCCAGCGTATTGATCTCGTTCTGCGGCACCGTCCCATTGCCCGCCGGAGTCGTAGCCAGCGCCGCACCCGTCGCAATCCCCGCCAGGTTCGCCGCATTCGCAAACGCATTCGAAATCCCCACCAGCGCCAGCGCTGTCCCCGAACTCGACACATGCAACGCGTCCGTTGCAAACCCTGCCATCGCATACGCCGCCGCAATCGTCGACACTTCATTCATGTAAACGAAAGGTATCTCCGTCGCAAAACTTCCCCCGCTGGGACAGCTCCCCAGCGCCGCCATCAAACCCGCCACCGGGTTCGCCACCCCACCCTGACTCCCGCCCAGCGAATACAGATACACCTGCTGGCCCGCTGTACACATATAGTCTCCGGTGATGCTGAAGCTGCCGTTGCTGTCCGTAGTCACGTAATTGAAGCCGTTGGTCGGCCCGCCGCTCGTGTCCAGCGTCCCGCTCGTCAGCAACGACACCGATGCATTGCTAGTCGACGCCGCAATCCCCGCACCCCCATACCCCGTCGTGTTCGCCGCCAGCAGATAAACCTGCGCCCCCACCAACGGAGCCTGCGCGCCCATCACCCGGCCCGTAATCGCCATCCCCGCATCAGGCGTGGGCGGGCCGCTCGTGCCCAACGCGCAGCCGCCAAGCACCACACCCACCGCAGATGCCACAATCCAATTCAGCCAACAGGAGGAACGCACGCGCCTCCGACCGTCAGGGGGCCATCGCGCGTGCCCCTGCAAAGTCTTCATTGGCGCAAGCATAACCCTTCGCATCTCACTCGCACGCAAATTCCGCCGCGCGCACCACCTCCATCATTACCCTCCGCCGTCGCTTTACTTGGCGTATGTCTTAGCACCCCTGCAACCCCGCCCCGCCCGGCAACGTACTCACCTTATGCCCCACCCCCAGCCCACACGCCGCCGCTTCCTCAAACAATCCTCCGCAGCCCTCGCCCTCGCCTCCGCCCATCTCGCCGCACGCCCGCAAACCTTCGCCAAGCTCCGCCCCTTCGAAGTCACCGCCAGCCTCTACCCCTGGGACCTCCACGACGAGGGCACCGAGCACGTCCTCGACAACCTCCAGTCCATGGCCTCCGTCAACTCCGTCTACCTCGTCGCCCTCATGCACCACGAGAAGCGTCCCCTCACCAGCCAGACCTTCCCCCACAACCCCGTCCGCCAGATGTGGATCGCCGAAGACTCCCGCTGCTACTGGCACCCGCACCTCGCCCTCTACGGAGCCATTAAGCCTCAGCTCTCCGACTTCCCCTGGATCGCCGACACCGACTGGCTCACCAACCTCACCGCCGGCGCCCGCAAGCGCGGCCTCAAAACCGGCGCCGAGCTCTCCCATACCCTCGTCAACCATGACCTCCTCACCACACAATTCCCCAACACCATTCAGCGCGACATCCACGGCCAGCCCCACTCCATCGTCGGCGGCACTTTTCACCTCTGCCCAAACAACCCCACTGCGATGGAGTACACCCTCGCCCTCTACCGCGACCTCGTCGCAAACTACGACATCGACTTCGTGCAGACCTGCACCATCCCCCTCATGCGCGGCGGAGTCGCCGCCGGCGGCTGCTTCTGCGACTCCTGCCTGACCGCCGCCCACGCCCGCGGCGTCGACCTCAAATCCATCCAGACGGCCCTCCTCGCCAACCCCAACGACTCCTCCGCCTTCCAGGCCTGGCAGCACTTCCGCTTCGGCACCATGACCCGCTACTACACCGCCATCCACTCCCACGTCCACTCCATCCGCCCCGCCATCGAGTTCCGCCTCAACCACGACTTCCGCACCTACACCGACTGGGGCTTCAATCTCCCCGACCTCCGCCCCGCCATCGACTCTGTCCGCGTCTGCGACTACTCCGAACAAAAAGGCAATCCCGCCCTCATGCCCGATAAAGACGGCTGGCTCGCCGAGACCCGCACCGCCCTCGGCCCCAACTTCCCCATGCTCTCCGCCGTCGCCGTCCGTCCCCGCGCCACCCCCGACCTCATCCACCAGGGCGTCCAGATCGCCCTCGCCCACAACGCAGGCGGCCTCTCCCTCGGCCACTACGACGGCGCCGAATTCCCCATGCTCCGCGCCATCAAGGAACAACTCACCGCCAGCAACATCCCCGTCCCCGCCACTCTCTACCCGAAACACACATAGTGGTTGTCGCCACCCTCTGCCTAGCGAATCCCAAGCAGCTTGTGCGTCTGTAAACTCAGCCGCCACCTGGGATTCTCCGAGCAATACTGAATCGCCGCCCTCACGCACTCCCTCGCGTTCTCCCCGTCCTTCGGCTGAACAAAAAAATGCTCGAAATCCAGCCCCTCATAAACGCTGGGATCGACCGCTTGCGGGTACACCACCTTCAATTCATCTCCATGAGTCACCTTCAGCGAAGCGCCGCTCTTTGGACTCACACACACCCAATCGATACCCTCCGGCACCGCAATCG
This sequence comes from uncultured Acidobacteriaceae bacterium, assembly GCA_963808025.1. GTDB lineage: Bacteria > Acidobacteriota > Terriglobia > Terriglobales > Acidobacteriaceae > Edaphobacter. The sequence goes on from CAWEEI010000005.1 coordinate 306,487, forward strand.
TTCCATTCGTCTCAATGGCGATCCAGAAGTTTCGCTGATGCAGCTCATCAATCAACGCCGCATCCATTTGCAGCAGAGGTTCGCCTCCGGTGCACACAACAAACCTGCGTGCCCGGTCGGCCCGCGGCCATTTGCCTGCAACTGCACCCGCCAGCTCTGCCGCATCGGCAAACCTCCCGCCTCCATCTCCATCCGTCCCCACGAAATCCGTGTCGCAAAAATTGCAGACAGCCGCGGCACGGCTCTCCTCACGGCCATCCCACAGATTGCATCCTGAGAATCGGCAAAACACAGCCGCGCGCCCGGTGTGCACACCCTCCCCTTGCAGCGTGTAGAAGATCTCCTTCACCGCATACGGCATAACGCCCTCTCTACCGCTGGTACCTGGCCGGATCGCCAACTCCGGCCTCCGAAAATCCCTTCAGCCGAAGCACGCACGCGTCGCACGCCCCACACGCCTCACCCGTCTCCGATGGGTCGTAGCAAGTAATCGTCATCCCGTAATCGACTCCAAGCTTCAGCCCTTCCTCAATGATCTCGCGCTTCGTCATCGAGATCAGCGGCGTATGAATCTTAATCCGCTTGCCTTCCACGCCAATCTTCGTCCCGAGGTTTGCCATCGCCTCGAACGCCGCAATAAACTCCGGTCTGCAATCGGGGTAGCCGCTGTAATCCAGCGCGTTGACTCCAATAAAAATGTCCGTCGCCCCAAGAGACTCCGCCCACGCCAGCGCCAGCGCAAGGAACACCGTGTTCCTCGCCGGCACATACGTCACCGGAATCCCACGCCCAATCGCCTCTGCGCTGCGGTTCTTCGGAATCGGCTCGTCCGTCGTGAGCGCCGAGCCTCCAAACGAAGCTAGATCCACCTTAACAATCGCATGACGCTCCACCCCAAACTCGCCGGCAACACGCCTCGCAGCATCCAACTCGATCGTGTGGCTCTGCCCATAATCGAAGCTCAGCGCGCAAACCGAAAAGCCCTGCCTCCGCGCAATCGCCACAACCGTGGTCGAGTCCAACCCCCCACTCAAGAGGACGACCGCCTTCTTTTCGCTCACTGTCTCTCCCATTCATCTAAGGCTACCTTGATTTCGGTTCCTGCCACTGCCCTCCAATCGTCTCCAATCCCCACCGCCGTCATTCCGGCGCAGCCGGAATCTCCGTATTGGCTTTTGCATTCAAAAATCCGAAACGAGCTGTACGCTGGAGTAAGCCTTGAAGCGAGCTACCTCATGATCGGCAGGATTTTGGCGGCGACAATCATCTGTGCCGGAACCGCGCCGGGCCAGACGCCAGCTCCAGCAACAACCGCGCCGCCCCCCAAGACATACAGCTTCGAAGTCATCTCGATCCGCCCGAACAAATCCGCGCCGCAGGCGCAGCAGCCCTTCGGGCCCACGGCCGACGGATATCGCATCACCAACATGTCCCTCTATGCCCCGCTGCTCACCGCGTATGTGCCGCAGACCGGCACCGCGGCCTTCAACATGGAGGGCCAGATCAAGGGCCTTCCCGACTGGTTCAAAACCGACCGCTACGACATCGACGCCCGCATCGCCGAAGAGGACCGCGCCGAGTGGCAGAAGCCGTTGGCGCAGAAGGTAATGTTGCAGTCCATGCTGCAAGCCATGTTCGCCGAGCGCTTCAAACTGGCTGTGCACCGCGAGGTCAAAGAAGGTCCGGTATTCTCGCTTGTGATCGCCAAGGGCGGGATCAAGTTCAAGGAGACTGATCCTACCGTCGCTCACCCCGGCGGCTTCGCGCTGCCCTGGGGCGGCGTTCTGGTCCCCGCCTCCAGCCCCGGCAGCGGAGGCACGAGCCTCAATATGTATGGCGCGACGACGGCCTCACTCGCGACCTTCCTCTCCGGCTTCGGCAACGATCTGGGCCGCGTAATTCAGGATAGAACCGGCCTCACCGGCAGATACGACTTCCTCATCAAATTTCCCGCCGGCACCCTCTCCGTCCAGAGCGATTCGCAGGCCGGCGCATCCGAACCCGGAGCCGCAATCTACTCCGCCGTAAACAATCTCGGCCTCAAACTCGAGCCCGACAAAGGCCAAATAGAAACCCTCGTCATCGACCACATGGAACGCCCCTCCGAAAACTAGATACCTCAAATGCCGTCATTCCGGCGCAGCCGGAATCTCCGTATTGGCTCCTGCATTCGCCACTTACCTTTGACGAATTTGCTCCACAAGTCCTTAATCCGCGCCCATCCGTGCCCATCCGTGGTCGCTTTTAAATCCGCGTCCATCCGCGCAAATCCGCGGTCGTCTTTCTCCAACTAAAACTCCAGCCGCAGCCCCAGCTGCACCTGCCGCTCCCGCGCCTGGTTCGTCCCCGCCGCCGTATACGCCCCAAACGGCAGCACATTCAGCCCCTCCGCCGCCACCGTCGCCGCATTCTGAAACACCAGCGGCGTCACCCCCGCCGCCGCTCCAGCCGTCCCCGGCGCCCCCACCAGATACGCCCGCTGCGTCACCCCGGAGTAGTTCAGATGGTTCGTCACATTGAAGATCTCCACCGCCGCCACGCAGCCGCATCGCTTCGCTCAGCCGGAAGCTCCGGCTCACCCGCACATCCAGGTTCACCGAGTCCGGCAGCCGCAGCGTATTCCGCCCCACCGTCGGCAGCACCACCGACCCGCCCGACCCATTGATGCTCTCGCGCCCGCCCGCCAGCCGCGTCCCGCCAAAGATGTCGTAGCTGTACCCCCGCCCGCTCGCCTCCGAGAAGATCCCCGCCAGCGACCAGCCATCCGCCAGCTCTCCAGATCGTCCGCTCCGCCGTCGCCTACCTCCCCGCAGTCCTCGCCCGGCAGCCGCGGCGACCACACCGCCGTCGCCACCACCCGATGCGGAAAGTTCAGCGCCGACAAGCCCCTTGTCGTACCGCACCTGGAACGGGTCGAACTGCCCATTCGTCCGCGGCACCGCACCCGCGTTCTGCCCAAAGTCGATCGCCTTCGACCACGTCCATCCCACGCGAAACTCCAGCCCCCGCCCCGCTCCCTCATAGCCCGCCCGTCCCGACCCCAGCCCGCGCCGCGCCTCCACCGTCACCCCGTGGTACGTCGCATTCGCGTTCGACACAATGTCCGTCACCGGCCCAAAGTCCGCGCTCACCCGCTGCCGAATACACCGGCACCGCAAACGTCTCCCCATCCTGCACTCCCACCGCCCCCGTCCCGCCCTGCAGCTGAAACACCTGCTCATCCGTCGACGGAGCAATGTTGATGTCCACCGAGTTCGGCAGTTGCCGGTCGAGATTCATCACATACCCCGCACTCCCCAGCACCCCCAACCCAACCCCGTGCTCCACCGAGACCGTCGCCTGCTGCACCATCGGCAGCCGGAACCTCCGGTCGAACACCACCGCCGAAGTCGTCGCCGCCACCACCCCGGTCGGCGCCGCCAGATACGAGCACGGATACCCAAACCCCACCGTCGGCATCTGCGGACACACCGTCTCCGTCGTCGGCAGAATCCGCACCCGCGTCGTCGAACTCGGCATCGCCGTATCCAGCAGCGCCGCCCGCACCGTCGCGCCCGGCAGCTTGCCGTAGTACACCCCATACCCCACGCGAACCACCCCGCGCCCCAACCCAAACGGCTGCCACGCCACACCCAGCCGCGGCCCAAAGTTGTTCCTGTCCTCCGGAAACACGCTGGTCGCGCCCACGCGCGCCAAACACCGCATCCAGCGCCGCATTCGGCTGCTGCGGCAGCGGCAGCAACTCATACTCATACCGCATCCCCGCATGGACCGTCAGCTGCCCGGCTCACCCTCCAGTCGTCCTGCACAAACCCCGCCCACTCCTGCGTGTCGAAGCTCAGACTCTGCTGCCCAAAGCTCTGCGAGTACGACCGGAAGCAAAAATCATGCACCGCCGCCACGATCGACGGACACGCCGCCGTTCGGATACGCATTCACGTTGAACGTATAGTCCGTGATCCAGTCCACCAGCCCGCCCGCCTTCCCGTTCGGTCGCGCCGCTGTCGTAGCTGAACGTCCCCTCCACATTCGCCAGCGAATCGGTAAAGTCGCTGATCGCGCTGAAGTCCCCGCCAAACTGCAGCAGATGCCGCCCACGCACCCACGCCACGACATCCGCAGCCTCCAGCCCGCCGCTCGTCCGGATACGCCCTCTGCCCCAGCCCCGCCGGCGTCCCAAACACCAACCCCTCCGGCCCAATCGACACCTCCGGCGGCATCCCGCCCGGCCCCACGTTCGGCTCCTGCGCCAGCGGCGTCTGCGCCGTCTCGTACTGCAACTCCCGCCCATACTGCGCTCGCACCTCGTTGCTCAGCCCGCCGCGAAAATTCTGCACCCACCGCGCCACGCCCGCAGTCCACCTTGCCATAGCTCGACCCAATGCTCGCACACCCCGCGATCCACCACCGCCCCCGACCGCGCTCCCGCCGGCGCGCTCCACCGCGCCCGGTTGTACTCCAGCACCAGCTGGCTGCCGCCCTTGCGCTGCCAGTCCACGCGCCCGAAGTTCACCGTCTGGTCGGCCTGCCGCGCAACTGTTCCCGTCAGGCTGTCCAGATAATTCAGCGCCGCATTCGTCTTCGCCAGCGTCACTCCCCGGTTCGCCAGCAACGCAGTCTGCGTCGCCGTCAACTGATAAAACCCCGCATACCCCGGCGCGGAGATCGCCGGAAAATTCCGCACGCTGCTCATCGAACGCATAAAAATAGAACAGCCTGGGCTCTTGCTGTTGTCTTTGCCTTGCCGTTGCTCTTCCCCTAGTCCTTGCCTTTGTCTTTGCCCTTGATCCGCGTTCATCCGCGCCAATCTGCGGTCGCTTTTCCAAACCCCATCACCGGACCGCCCACGCTCCCGCCAAACTGCTGCCGCATGTCCGCCGGCTTCACCAGCCCACTCGTCACCACCCCATTCGCGTAGTTCGACGCAATCGAAAACGGATTCACCGCCGCCCACGCGCTGTCCCGCACCGTATAGAACCCCATCCCGTGCAGCTTCGTTCCCGCCCGACCGCGACACCGTCGTCACCACCCCCCCACGCCATGCCCATACAGCGCGGACCCATAAGCCGCCGCGTCCGCCTGCCCCTGCACGCGAAACTCCCGCACCGCCGCCTGCGAAAACGCATACGCCGACCCCGCCCGCTGGCCCCCATCCGCCACCGAGCTCGCCCCGCTCCCCACGCCCGAACTCCCGTCCATCGACCTCATCCGACCCCACCCCCGGCTCCTCCTCCACCCCCGCGCCCGCGCGCATCCCGCCAAAGCTCTCGTCCCCACTCGCCCCATCGTTCCGGCTGCTGTTCTGCGTCAGGTCGACCCCACGAAAGCTCACCTCATCCGCCCCGCCATCCGGCTCGCCAACCCCATTGGCCCCCGGAACCGTCTGCGCCAGCGCTCTCCAGTCCCCTCCATCCACCGGCAGACCCGCAACCTCCGCCTCGGTCACATCCGCACTCCCCAATCCCGTCCCGCCCCCGGATCCTGCCGCCCCCATCGCAGGCTGCGCAATCCGCGCCTCCACCTCCGTCACCTCACCCAGCCCCACCTCCACCGTCGCCGGCAGCGTCAGCACCACCCCCGCACTCCGGATCGTCACCGTATACTCCCCCACCGGAAGCCTCACCACCAGAAACTCCCCACCCAGCCCCGAACGCGCCCCCACCGTCAGGCCCGTCTCCGACCCGCGCACCACCACCAGCGCGCCGGCAATGGGCCTTCCCGCCGCGCTCAACACCTGCCCGCCGATCGCCCCATCCGTCGCGCTCTGCGCCCACGCGCCCCCACCTAGTCCCACGGCCGCACTCACACCGCAGCCAACCCAAAGCACCCAACCCCAACGCCGTCCGCAACCCATACCCATCGTGCCCTCGTTTCAAAAAAACAAGGGACGCACGAAGAGCTTTGGTTACGCGGCTCGCGAGACGCCGCTCCACCCATCTTCACGCGCCCTCCGATCGAACCAGCAGGAGAGAGAGACTACGCGTTCTGACCGCCATCCACCTCGTTCAGGAATGGCGCTTGAAACCACACACCGAGCCCGTCGAATCCGCAGCCAGCGTGTGCAGTAGCCCGAAGACTAATCCACCATTCCCAAATAGGGAAGCCGCGAACCCCACCCGCGCAAAAAAACTTTGTTCAAGATTGACCACCCCGCCCTCCGGAAAAGTGCGCGCAACTTCGGTTCCGCTACACTTGGAAAGCGAAAAATGTTTATTGATGAAGCACGAATTCGTGTCAAGGCCGGAGACGGAGGCAATGGCTGCATGGCTTTCCGGCGCGAAAAGTTCGTTCCCCGCGGCGGCCCGTCCGGCGGGGACGGAGGTCACGGCGGCGACGTCCTGATGTCTTCCTCGCTCTCCCACAACACCCTCGTCCACTTCCGCTTCAACCCCGAACACAAGGCCCAGCGCGGCGGCCACGGCCTCGGCTCCAACTGCTCCGGCCAGGCCGGCGAGCCCACCACCCTCAAGGTCCCCGTCGGCACCCTGCTCTACGACGACGCCACCGGCGAGCTCATCCACGACTTCGCCCAGCCCAACGACACCCTCGTCATCGCCCGCGGCGGCCGCGGTGGCCGCGGCAACCAGCACTTCGCCACCAGCACCCACCAGGCCCCCCGCGAGCACGAGCTCGGCCGCGCCGGCGAAGAGCGCAGCTACCGCCTCGAACTCCGTCTGCTGGCCGACGCCGGCCTCGTCGGCTACCCCAACGTCGGCAAGTCGACCCTCATCTCCCGCCTCTCCGCCGCCCGCCCCAAGATCGCCAACTACGCCTTCACCACCCTCGAACCCAACCTCGGCGTCGTCCAGGTCGGCGACTTCCCCCACACCGAGTCCTTCACCGTCGCCGACCTCCCCGGCCTCATCGAGGGCGCCCATCTCGGCCACGGCCTCGGCGTCCAGTTCCTCCGCCACATCGAGCGCACCTCCGTCATCGTCCACCTCGTCGACGTCTCCGATTCTTCCGAACGCCCCGACCCCGTCGCCGACTTCAAAGTCATCACCGCCGAGCTCGAATCCTTCGACCCCGCCCTCGCCGCCAAGCCCACCATCCTCGTCGCCGCCAAAGCCGACGTCGCCAACCCCGACAAGCTCAAAAAACTCGCCGCCTTCGCCAAACGCCGCAAGCTCCAGTTCTTCCCCATCTCCGCCGTCACCGGCGAAGGCATCGAACCCCTCAAGTACGCCATCGCCGCCCTCGTCACCGCCCACCGTCCCCGGCCCATCGACCTCGCCGAACCCAAACCCGCAACCCGCGTCAAACTCAAGCCCGCCTACCCACCCCCAAAACCCAACGCCCGCGGCCGCGCCCGCTAGCCGGGTGCCCCATCCTCGACGCGGAGCGGCAGGGTGGGGTATCGCGCACCGCGCGACGCATTCGCCCTTGCCGTCATCCTGACCATTCTCCAGAAATTGTCATCCTGAGCGCAGCGAAGGACCTGCTTTATTCAACCCTCCCGCCACGCCCATCCAAATCCTTCTATAGACTTGAGACTGCACCGCCACCACGGCGCGAATGCCACGATTTTTGATTCTCAAGGATTTCCAATTCATGAAGCTTCCGTACCTTGCCACAGTCGTCCTTCTTGCCATGACGACTCTGACTCTGACGCCCGTCGTGGCCCACGCCCAGACGGATCGCCACATCGGCCTCTACTTCAACCCAGTCGCAATCCGCGTCTCCAATTCCTTCCCCGATTCAGGCCCCTTCGCCTTCCTCGGACAGAACTCCACCTCCCAGGTCTTCTACGGCCTCGACTATGGCGGCTACTGGGACTTCTTCCAATCCGGCAAGATCGCCGCCGGCCTCGATATGCGCGAGTCCGACCTCCACGCCAACAATGCCCTTCTCAGAAGCTTCCTCGTCGGCGCCCGCCTCTCTGCCCACCCCTTTCGCCTCCCCTTCAAGCCTTACCTCCAGGCCTCGGTAGGCCTCGGCACCACCAAGGCGCCCCAAACCACCGTCCACGCCAGCAAACTCGACTACGCCATCTATGGCGGCATCGATTACACCATCCAGCGCCATGTGGACTTCAGAATCGCCGAAATCGGCTACGGATCGCTGACCACGACCAGCAGCTCAACCAATTCAGTTGTCAGCTTTGCGGTTCCAGCGGCAAAGCTGCTCAGCTTCAGCACCGGCCTCGTCTTCCGCTTCTGACTTCCGGTTCTCACTTCCGATTTCTGACCCAGCCCCGCCCGGGGAAATTGACGGTTTTCTGCCCTCCCTCCCCCAAATCCACCAGCTACAGAAAATTGCTGACATTGCCGCCCTACTTCTATATGCTCATCGGTGCGCCACAACTCCTAGCAAAGGAACACCGATGAAATTGCGCTCCCTAGCTGTATTTTTCGCCGTCGCCCTAGCATCCGCCGCCGCCTACGCCCAGACCGGCGTGTACCTTGCCATCGACGCCCAGGAGTTCACCCAGAAGGGCGTCGCCCTCGGCTCAAACAACACCGAACGTCCATGGTCCTTCGGGCCTGAGTATGGCATCTACTACGACTTTACCCGCCTTCCCAAAGTCGGTGCGCTTCATACCGGCCCAGTCATCCTTGGTATCGATGCCCGTGGAGACACCTTGCGCGACGATGAGTACCACTCCCAGCTCGATCGTCAGGACGGCCTCTTCAGCCTGCGCGTCGCCACCAAGAAGCCCTTCATGGGTTCCACCCCTTACGTCCAGGCCGGCTTCGGCATCGGTCACACCAGGCTCCCGCTCGCCGCGCACTACTCCAACAACTTCATCTTTCAGACCGGCGTCGGCCTCGACCACAAGATCCGCGGCCGTCTCGACTGGCGCATCGTCGAGGTGGACGCTGGCTTTCTCGGCAATTACCTCGTGGGCGCCGGAAACGAGCAAGGCAACTATCTGGTCACCCTCACAACGGGTATGGTCTTCCGCATCCACTAATCGCCCCGCTGGCATGGCCTCAAGCCGCCCACCCTTTCAGAGGAAATCGTCTGAAAGGGTGGTTCATCAGGCCATCTCACTGTTTTACCCGCGACCCGTCTGCCGGATGATCTAGCATAGGCAGAATGCGCGTAGCCTTCTTCGGCGGCACATTCGATCCCATCCATCGCGGTCACCTCGCCATCGCGTCCGCGGCTGCTGATGCCTTCGCTCTGGATCGCGTCCTCTTCGCCCCCGTCGGCCGCCAGCCCCTCAAAAGCGAACCCCCCACCGCCTCCTTCGCCGACCGCCTCGCCATGGTCCGCCTCGCCTGCAGCCCCGCCTCTCCGCACAATAAGTCACCCTCAGACCCGCGTTTCATTCCCTCCGCCCTCGACGCCCCGCGGCCCAATGGCTCGCCCAACTACACCGTCGATACGCTGGCCGCCCTTGCGCTCGAATACCCCTCAGCGACCCTCTTCGTCCTCGCCGGCGCCGACAGCTTTCTCGAACTGCGCCACTGGCGCGCGCCCGATACGCTACTATCGCTCGCTCAGTGGATCGTCGTCAGCCGCCCCGAGTTTCCCGCCACCGATCACCAGCTCGCCGCGCTCCGCCTCACCCTGGCCCAGCGCGCCCGCGTCCACCTCCTCACCAGCGTTCACGAGGAGGTCTCCGCCACCGACCTTCGCAGCCGTCTCCGCGCCGGCGACCCATGCCCGGGTCTGCTCCCTCCTGAAGTCGCCGCCTACATCCAGACCCACTCCCTCTACCGCTGAGCAGGCGCATAAAAATTGCTCTAGACTCAAGCCGTATGGCCGAAGACCCCGCAGATAACAAGACCCTAGCCGGCCTGTGGCTCAAATCCAGGCCATCGCGGAAGTCGCCATCAGCGCCAACCTCCGCTATCAATTCCGGCGACACCGAGTCCCAGATGGGTCTCTTATTCTCCTCTCCGCCTTCCGCCTCCAAGTCATCGCTCGAGCCAATCGCCCGCCCCGTGAGCCCCGCCGAACGTCGCATCTGGAGCGTCCGCGACCTCGTCACCGGCATCCGTCAGCAAGTCGAACAGGAGTACCAGGACATCTGGGTCGAGGGCGAGATCACCAACTGTCGCCCAGCCCCCTCCGGCCATGTTTACTTCTCCTTGAAGGACGAGGAAGCGCAGCTTCCAGTCGTACTCTTCCGCCGCGAGGCCCAGCTCCTTCGCTTCCGCCCCCAGGATGGCCTTGCCGTCCTTGTTCGCGGCCGAATCTCCGTCTACGAGTCTCGCGGACAGCTCCAACTAATTGCCGAAACTATTGAACCGCGCGGTGCCGGCGCCCTGCACCTCGCCTTCGAGCAGCTCAAGGCGCGTCTGCTCGCGGAAGGCCTCTTCGACACCGCGCGCAAACGCCCCCTGCCTGCCTTCCCTCGTTGCATCGGAGTCATCACCTCCACCAGCGGTGCGGTCCTCCACGACATCATCAAAGTGACTCGCCGCCGCCACGCCCGTCTCGATCTCCTCGTCTATCCCGCAACGGTCCAGGGCCCGGGATGCGCCGACTCCGTCGCCACCGGCATTCGCTGGTTCAATAAGCTCCAGCCCAATAAGCGCCAGCCCAACACATCCCAGCCGAGCAAGCGCCGCGCCAAGCAGCCGATCCCCAAGGTCGACCTCATCCTTATCGCCCGCGGCGGCGGCTCCATGGAAGACCTCGCTGGCTTCAACGACGAGGCCCTGGCCCGCGCCATCGCCGCCTCCGCCCTGCCCATCGTCTCCGCCATCGGTCACGAGACCGACTTCACCATCGCAGACTTCGTCGCCGACCTCCGCGCCCCCACCCCCTCCGCGGCCGCCGAACTCATCACCGAAGCCCAGCACCGCATCGAGGAGCGCGTGCAGGCGCTGGACTCCCGCGCCCACCGCGCCATCCGTTACCAGATCGTCCTCGCTCACCAGCGCTTCCCGGCCTTCTCAACCGTCCAGATTCACAATCGCGTGCAAGCGCTCATCGGTCGCCGTGCCCAGCGTCTTGACGACCTCTCCCGCCGCTTCGACTCCGTCGCCAATCGAATCCTGCGCACCCGTTCTGCCGCCGTAGCTGCCTTCACCGCTCGCATTCAGCGCCTCAATCCCGCGGTCCGCCTCGCCATCACCAGCCGTCGCCTCGATACCGCCCAGCAATCCCTCACCCGCTTCGCCCTCGCGATCGCCACCTCCCGCCGCGCCCGGCTCAGCCAGGCCTCCGCTCGGCTGCACGCCCTCTCGCCGCTCGCCGTCCTCAGTCGCGGCTACGCTCTCGTCCAAAGCCCCGATGGGCGCCTCATCCGTTCCGCCACCGACACCCAACCCGGCCAGATCGTCAGTGCTCGCCTCGCAACTGGCTCCCTCACCGCCAGAGTCGAAACTGTGGAGCCGGAATGAATCCCCTCCACGCGTAACCTAAAGGCGCAACACCGCATCGCCCTCATCCGTCCAGCACGCCTGATAATAGGTACGGAGCTCTCCTATAGATGAAGCGACTCTTCGGCACCGACGGCATTCGTGGCGTCGCCGGCCAACCCCCACTCGATCCCCCCACCATTCACGCCATCGGTCTCGCCATCGCCCACCATCTGGGGAATACCCCTCGCCTCCTTATCGGTATGGACACCCGCGAGTCCTCCGAATGGATCGCCGCCAGCCTTACCGCCGGACTCACCGCCGGCGGCGCCACTGTAGAGAGCGCAGGCGTCATCACCACCCCTGCCATCGCCTACCTGGCCCGCGCGCACAGCTTCGCCGCCGGCATCGTCATCTCCGCCTCGCACAATCCATGGCAGGATAACGGCATCAAGCTCTTCGGCTCCGACGGCTACAAGCTCCCCGACTCCACCGAACTCGCCATCGAATCCGAGATCTTTCGCCGCCTCGATGCCGCCACCGAATCGGGTGCCCCAGGTCTCGCCTCTGAGACCTGGGATCGTGCCGCCAGCAAACTCCCCGTCAACGAGTCCGGCCGCATCGAGTACATTCGCTTCCTCCTCGACGCCGTTCCCGGTCTCTCCCTCGACGGCCGCCGCGTCGTCGTCGACTGCGCCAACGGCGCGGCCAGCGCGATTGCCCCCCAACTCTTCGCCGAGCTCAATACTAGCGGTGGCGGCGAAGTCATCCTCACCCACTCCAGCCCCAACGGTCGCAACATCAATGAACGCTGCGGCGCACTCCATCCTGAAGTGGTCGCCGCCGAGGTCGTCCGCCACCACGCCTCCATGGGCATCACCTTCGACGGCGACGCCGACCGCGCCCTCTTCTCCGACGAGCAGGGCAAGGTGGTCAACGGAGACGCCGTTCTTCTCCTCGCCGCCCGCGACCTCGCCGCCCGCGGCCTTCTGCCCACCGCCACCATCGTCGCAACTACGATGTCGAACATGGGCCTTGAAGCAGCCCTCACCAGCTCCGGAATCAAGATGCTTCGCGCTCCAGTAGGCGACAAGTACGTCCTCGAGCAGATGCTCTCCACCGGCGCCGCCCTCGGCGGGGAACAGTCAGGCCACATCATCTTCTCCGGCCGCTCCACCACCGGCGATGGTCTGCTCACCGCGCTCCTCCTGCTCGACATCGTCCACCGCAGCGGACGCACCCTCGGCCAACTCACCGCCGACCTCAAGACCTATCCCCAGGTCATCGTCAACGTCAACGTTCGCGAGAAGCCGCCGCTCAACCAAATCCCACCCGTCGCAAAAGCCATCGCGACCGCCGAAGCCGCCCTCGCCGGCTCCGGCCGCGTCGTCATCCGCTACTCCGGCACCGAATCTCTCGCCCGCGTCATGATCGAAGCCGAGTCCGAGTCGCTGATGCACCACCACGCCACCGCCATCGCGACCGCAATCCGCAACGAACTCGGCGTCTGACGCATTCCATGAATCTGATGGTCCTGAGAACCTGACCGCTCTTGCAATAGAGCCAATAATTTAAATGCCGTCATTCTGGCGCAGCCAGAATCTCTGTATTGGCCCTTCTTGTTTGTCATTCCCGAAGGGAATCTGCTTCTCGCCTTTGCCGTCGCTCTGCTGTTGCCTTTCCGTTGCTTCTGCCGTTGCCTCTGAGATAGGCCCGGACTTGTAGCCCAAGGCTTCAGCCTGGGGTCTCCCGGGCATCACCGGCCACAGAGAAACAAGGGGGCAACAGCCCCCGGGACACGCCTCGAACCCTTGACACGCCATCTATAATTAAACCAGCAGCACAGAGTAGCGCGGCTTGGGTGGCCGGTCTCCTGCATTTCCGAATTGTTTCGAATCGAGCCGAAGCAAGTACCCTTCTAGTCAGGTTCGAAGCCCCGTCCTGACTAGACCTTAGCCACAAACAGTACAACGGGGTAGGGGTGGGGGGTGGCCATCCATTTGCACCGAAGGAACACTCCACAGCGAACAACCATGATGCCTTCTCATCGTCGCATGCAGATCGCCGGCTTGCCGAGGCATAGGGGGTAGCGTAGCTTCGTAGTCATGCAGGAGACCTGTCACAGGTGCGGTGGAGACCTTCCAGTCGGAAGCGGTGAGTCGCCGTTTTGCCCGCACTGCGGTGCCCCGCAACTCTTCCTCGCAATCGAGAACCAATCGGTAGAGACCGGCGGAGAGCCCGCTCCGGGTCCAAATGCTCTTCCCGGAGAACCACCGCCCCCTCCACCTCCGCTTCCCCGTCAGGTCGAGTGGAAGACCGCGATCCGCTGCGCGGCGTTGGTCGCCAGTGTAGGCTGTCTCCTGGCCCTGGGCTCCGTCCGGTTCTCTCTCTTGTCGACGCTGAGCTTGATGTGGTTCATGAGCGCCTCGCTGATCACGCTGGGTATCTACCAGAAGCGCATCCCCGCCGCTTGGATGGATGTAGGCGTGGGCGCGCGCATCGGTGCAGTGGTTGGGGTATGCCTGGCGCTGGGGCTGGGAATCGCAATGGCCGGGGTCGGGATGGTCGCGCGATTCGCAATGCACCGCATGGGACCCTTTGACGCCGCGATGGCGGCGCGCACCCAGGACGCAATCCGGAACTCAGCCACGCCAGTCCCAGCGGACATGTTAGGGTTCCTGGCCTCTCCCGAGTTTCGTGCCGGCATGATGCTGGCAGGGTTTGCCTTCCTCTCCGTGGCGCTGTTTATCCTGTCGACGCTCGGCGGCGCATTCGCCGGTCTGCTGCGCACCCGCAAGGGCCGCACCGTCTGAAGGCGCGCGGGTCGCGGCTCCCGAACCCGAAGATTGGCTCTGCTGATATCATCAGCTTCGGCGAGCCGCGAGGCACCCATCGCACCATGACCGATCTCAACCCATCCACGCCGGCACAGGCCGCGCCCCCGAAGCACAAGCTGCGCGAGAAGGGCCGCCTCATGTCCGCTTCGGAGATCGAGCGGACGCTGGTGCGGCTGGCGCATGAGATCGTCGAGAAGAACGACGGCAGCGCCAACCTTGGGCTGGTGGGCATCAAGCGCCGCGGCGTACCGCTGGCCGAGCGCCTGGCCAAGATGATCGAAAAGATCGAGAAGCGCCCGGTCGATACCGGGGTCCTCGACATCAGCTTCTATCGCGACGACCTCTCGACCAGTGGCCCCAGGCCCACCGTGACCAAAGGCGACCTCGGCTTCGATGTGACCGGCCGCGACATCATCCTGATGGACGACGTGCTGTACACGGGACGAACCATCCGCGCGGCGCTCGACGCCCTCTTCGACCACGGCCGGCCCAAGAGCGTGCAACTGCTGGTCCTGATCGACCGCGGCCACCGCGAACTGCCGATCCAGGCAACCTTCACCGGGCGCACCGTCCCCACGTCGAGCCGCGAGATCATCGAGGTAAAGTTGAACGAAGTCGACGGGCAGGAGCAGGTGCTGCTCGTCGAGCTTGCGGACTGAGGCGACCTCTGGTGACCAAACTCGCGAAGAAGGCTGCGGTGCTGGAAGACGCGGCGGCCTTGCTTTCCGGAACGCCGCGGGACCTTCGACCCGCTCGCTCGCTTTACGCTCTAGGCTCGCTTCTTTCGGTTGAGCACCTATCCATCGCAGATGTGGCGGAGATTCTCGCCGCGACCGCGCGTCTGGAACAGATGGCTGCGGCGGATCGGGCGCGCATGCTGGCCGGCCGCACCATCGCCCTGCTCTTCTACGAGTCGAGCACCAGAACGCGCACCTCGTTCGAACTTGCAGCAAAATCGCTCGGCGCAACCACGACGCTCGTCAGCGACAAGTCCTCCTCCATCGAGAAGGGCGAGAGCCTGAAGGACACTGGCCTGACCCTTCGCGCGCTGGGCGCGGAGTGCATCATCCTTCGCCACGCCGCGTCGGGCTCGCCCTACCTGCTGGCGCGGACCTCGGGCCTGCCGGTTCTCAACGCTGGCGACGGAATGCATCAGCACCCCTCCCAGGCGCTGCTCGATCTGCGCACAATCCTCACGCGGCTCCCTCAGTTGGATCCAACGCGAGCCGTTGACGCGAAGACGCTGGACGGCGTCACCGTCGTCATCACCGGCGACATACTCCACAGTCGCGTGGCGCGCTCGAACGCAATGCTGCTGCCACGCCTTGGCGCGCGCGTGATCCTGTGTGGACCGGAGGAGTTGCTGCCCGAGGACGCGCTCGGCCTCGGCACCTTGGAGATTGAGCGCGACTTCGAACGCGCCCTTGCCCAAGCCGATGTCGCCATGATGCTGCGCATCCAGAAGGAGCGGCTGGTGGGCCTGTCATTGGACCTCGCCCAGTATTGCGCGCGCTACCAGCTCAGCGCAGAACGGCTGGCCACGCACGCGCCCCGCGCCCTCGTCATGCATCCCGGCCCCATGATTCGCGGGCTGGAGATCACCTGCGAAGCAGCGGACGGCCCGCAGTCTGTGATTGAAGAGCAGGTGCGACAGGGGCTGGCCGTGCGTCGCGCGCTACTGGTGCGGGCGCTGGGGGCGACAGCTTGAGCGAGCTTCTAATTACCGGCGCGCATGTCATCGATCCCGCGGATGGAGTGGATGGCCTCTGCGATGTGCTGGTGCGCAACGGCAGGATCGCGGAGATGACCTCGCCCGGTGAGCTGGCAACCTCGTTGCCGGCAGAGAAGCGGTTGGACGCGGCGGGGATGGTGCTGGCGCCGGGTTTGATCGACATCCACGTGCACCTGCGCGAGCCAGGGCAGACCCACAAGGAGACGATTCGGACGGGCACCGCAGCGGCAGCAGCGGGAGGATTCACCACCGTGGTGGCGATGCCGAATACCACGCCGGTGAACGACTCGGTTGCGGAGCTGGAGTGGATGCTGGCCGCGGAGCGCGGCGCGGCAGTGCACCTTCTGGCGATGCCGGCGGCGACCGTGGGCAGCATGGGCGGCGAGCTTACGGACTTCCGTGAATTGGTGCGCGCGGGCGCGGTTGGCTTTACCGACGATGGCAAGCCGGTGCTGGGGGATGAGGCGATGCGCGCGGCGCTGGTAGCGGCGGCCGAGCTGGGCGTCCCGGTGTCGCAGCACGCTGAGGATACGCGCCTCACCGGCGGATGCAGCATGAACGCTGGGCGCGTGGCGTTCCGTCTGGGGCTGCGTGGGATGCCGGTCGAGGCGGAGTCGAGGATCGTGGAGCGCGATATCGGGCTGCTGCGCGACATCGAGCGGGTGGAGAAGCTGCGGCCGCACCTGCATGTGCAGCACGTTTCGACGGTACGCGCGCTGGCGGCGATTCGCGCGGCCAAAGAAGAAGGGTTGCATGTGACCTGCGAGGCTGCGCCGCACCACTTCACGCTGACCGAAGAGGCGGTCGGCGACTACGACACCAACGCCAAGATGAACCCGCCGCTGCGCGCTGAGGCGGACCGGCGAGCGGTGGTCGAGGCGCTGCTCGATGGCACCATCGACTGCATTGCGACCGACCACGCGCCGCACGCCTCGCATGAGAAGGAAGTGGAGTTCGAGCGCGCGCCGAACGGCATCACCGGACTCGAGACCGCGCTGGGGCTGGCGTTGCGCGTGTTGCACCGTGAGCATGGCATGCCGCTGGCCCGCGTGATTGCGTTGATGAGCGCGCAGCCGGCGCAGGTGATTGGCCTGCACGACCGGGGCAACTTGAAGGTCGGCAGCTGGGCGGACCTGGTGCTCTTCGATGCAGCGGCGGAGTGGAACTTCGCGGCAAAGAACTCGCGCTCGATGTCGCGGAACACGCCATTCGATGGAGCGGCGATGCTCGGCCAGGTGCGGGCGACGATCTGCGAGGGGCGCACCGTCTATCGGGCCTGACCGTGGACTCCCAGCCGTGGACTCTCAGCCCGCGCACTTACTTCTTCTTGGCCAGCTTGGCCACCAAGGTCGCGGGATCGAAGAGGGACGGCTCGACCGGCGCGTCGTACACCACCTTGGTCAGGAAGCGCTGGCTGATCATGTCGCCGTTGTGGTAGCGGGTGATGGTCATGGCGGTGGGCAGGCCCTGGATCGTATGGTAGTCGTCGTACTCTTCGGAGTCCTCGTCGAAGTCCTTGAACTGCGGGTCGCGCCACTGGAAGGTGCGGCGCAGGGGCAGGTGGGTATTGGCGTCGAGCTCCAGCGTAACGGCGTCGTTGTCGGCGGTGAGGACGGTGACCTTGTCGGCGAGCCGTCGCTCCACCATGGTTGCGCCTTCAGCCACGATCATCACTCCGGGCGCCTTAGTCCATTTGTTGACGACCTCTTCGATGGAGTGGGCGCGGCGGCGGTAGTGCTCCTCCACCTGTTCCTTGGGCAGGTCGGTCTGGCCTTTGTACGTGACCTCATAGCCTTGGCCTTCCTTCCATATCTGCACCACGTCGATCTTTTTGCCGGGCATGATCATGCCGCGATCGGTGAGGAAGCCGACGCGGTCGGCCTCGGGCTGGCCGGACGCAGCGAGGCGAACGGTCTCCTGGTACTCAATGATGCCGGGGTCGGGCGCGCCGTGGAAGAAGGCGGCGGTGCGCCCCTCAATTTCAATCGAAGTCCGGTTGAGCCACGCGTCCCCGCCCAGCGCGGCGACCATCTGGTCCAGCAGCGCGCGGCCGCGCTGGTCTGTCGTCTGGCCAAGGTCGGCCGCGGATGGTGGCGCGGCACTGGGGATCTCCGAGGCCTGGGCGCGCATGCGGACCGGCGCGACGCAGACGGCCCAAAGCATTGCGAGGAGCGTAAGCGCGGGCGCGAGAGATTTTAGGATCATGCGGATTTATTTTCCGATGCGACGCGGTGCTCGCTCATTGGACGCCCTCGGCTTGGGGATGGCTGCGTTGGGGGTTCGCTTTGCCGGGGCCACCCCCCTCCCCTCTCTGGGGTATCGTTTCTATATTAAAGTTCCTCAAACCATTCAGGTTAGACGCGGACATGAAAGGTACCCGATGGCTAAGATATTGCATTGATTGGCTCACCCGCCGTAAGTTATTCCATCCATTCGGTTTCGCTGCGTTTCGAGTGGTGCCGCGCAGCGGATGGATGGACGAAATTCCTGTGTTGCCCCCTGTTCTTATTATATCGGGGGTGTCAAGGGCCGCCGTAGCATCAATTGTCTGAATCCGGAAACTTGCTGGCGTTGTTTGGGGGAGCCTAATCCGGGCGACGCCAACGGGCACCGGATAATTCACCTTGTGCGAAGAACTCTGGCTTCTTTCGCTTGCTTGGTCGTTGCATGGCGCTCGTTATCCAGTCTTGTTCTATGCCTGAGAAACACCACCGGTGTGAATACTCGACGATCTTCTGGTTAAAGTTGAGAACGCCCCTATTGGTGATCGTGCGGAACTCAGTGGGCGGCAAGGTCTTACCGTTCCCTTGGGCCTTTTCGTTCACGCTGAGTTCAAGAAAGTCGATGTCATGATCCATAACGAGCAAGGCTCTTGAGCTGAGGGGGCAATACACTCGACAGTCCGGTCGGAGCAGCGCATCATCCCCTCCAGCTTCAGTAAAGTCTCGGAATACGGGACAGTCAGAACTGATGAAAGATGCGCTTGGTCTCGTGAGCAGAATTGTCCACCGCATAGCCGTGTAGAACGTAGTCATATCGTTCGAGAGATCTACCATCGTCTCAAGGTCAAAGCTTTCGGGATTGTCTGCAATCTCTTTTGCGTAGGCCTCAATGTCTTCACGTGCGAAGGAAGTTGGCTTGTCCCTTTTGACCTCGATCCCCTCCACAAGTGCAACAGTTTGTGCTATGGCGCTCGATCCCCCTGTTTCTTTGAAGCGATCTAGCATGTGGCTTATGGATTGGGACGTGTGCTCGCGGTTCACCTCACGTGTATGCGGAACCCGCATCTCCTGAAAGGCAATATATTTCGCTAGGTCAATTCGGCTCCTGAGGTCGGGGGGCTTCTTTGACGCAATGAGTTGCCGAAGAGCTTTCAGCCCGGGAGTCTCTACGACCTTCTCGAGGAAGCTTTCGAGGTTCTCGCCTAGCGGAGCGTTTGGAATCTGGTAGAGATCCCGTTGTCGAGCGACTTTGTCGGGGATCGCTCGATAGGGCTCGGGCCTTCGACGACCATAGCACCAGAGCATATCGTCGGGTGGCGCCAGAAAGCCGTCAAGATATCGCGCTTGAAGATAGTGTTGTTGGCGGGTGTTCTGCATAACTGTCCACACTTCAATTTAGTAGGTAGAGCACGGCAAGATACAGAAGCGGATTCCTCCGCTGCGCTGCGGAATGACAATGGGGGTGCGGGCGGATTACGTCTCACCCACCGCGATAGAGCTGCGATGAATGGGGCACCCTGGCTTTGTGGGGCCGATCCGCTGGCGGATATTGTCAGCAGGCGGCTATTGCTTGCCGATGAGAATGTGGGTTGCGTTTTCCCCGGGGACGGTTTTGAGGGTCGCCAAGCCGAGTTGGGCGAGGTTGATTCCGGAGAATAGATTTTCGCCTTCGCCCAGCAGGACGGGCGCCAGGGCGAGGTGCATCTCGTCGATCTGGTTCGCGGCGAGATACTGGCGGACGACAGAGACCCCGCCGCCGATGCGGACATCTTTCCCGTTGGCCGCTTCTTTGGCGCGCTGGAGAGCGACGCCGAGGCCCTCGGTAATGAAATGAAATGTTGTCCCGCCTTCCATGGTGAGCGAAGGCCGCGCGTGATGAGTGAGCACGAAGACAGGCGTGCGGTACGGCGGAGTGTCTCCCCACCAGCCTTTCCAGGAGTCGTCTAGCCAGGGGCCACGCACCGGGCCGAACATATTGCGGCCAAGAATCCAGGCGCCGATGTTCTCGAACGAGCGGAGGGCGAAGTCGTTGTCCACACCCTGGGCGCCGCCCGTCTGGCCATGCATCTTCTTGAAGGCTTCCGTATTCATGAACCAGGCGAGCAGTTCTGGGCCGCGAACGCCTAGGGGATTGTTCAGGTCTTGCCGAGGCCCTGCGCCGAATCCATCGAGCGAGATGGAAAACGCGGCGAGTCTAACTTTGCTCATGGCTACTCCTATATCAGGTGATACGAATTTGGGTGATCGGACTAGGTGACGCTCGGGAGTCGAAGGCTCAGAGAATGATCCCGATGGACTTGTAGGTTGCTTCGATGGCGCGCATGTCGGCGAGGCCTTCTTCGCCGGGGGTGTCTGGGGTGCGGTCGTGGAGGATGCAGTTGGAGAAGTGGTCGACCTGGCGGACGAACTGCATGGGGTCGCGCTCGGTGCTGGCCTCGTCGAACTCGATCCAGGGCGCGCCGACCTCGGGCGCGGAGGCGTAGTGGCCGTAGATGTGCTGGCCGGAGTAGGTGTAGGAGTTCATGTGGAGGAATCCCCAGGGGCCCTGCAGGCGGTAGAAGCCGCCCATCTCGCAGCCGTAGCTGGCCGCGCCGAGGCATAGGGCGCCGGAGGGGAACTTCATGCCGAAGGAGATGTTCTCCTCGACCTCGGCGTAGCGGGCGTCGCGGTCGGGGGTGGAGATGAGGGCCTGGAAGGCGACGGGCTCCTGGCCGGTGAACATGCGGAAGGTGTTGATGCAGTAGACGCCGTGGTCGAACATGGGGCCGCCGCCGCCGAGCGCCTTGGTGAGGCGCCACTCGCCGGCGCGGATGTTGGAGCCTTTGTTGGCCTCCATGGACTGGATGAGGCCGAACTTGCCGCTGCGCACCATGTCGAGCGCCTTGAGGGTGATGGGCTCGTAGTGCAGGCGGTAGGCGATCATGAGCTTGACGCGCGCGGCCTTGCAGGCGTCGATCATCTGGACGCATTTGGCGGACGGTGACGTCCATGGGCTTCTCGCAGAGGACGTGCTTGCCGGCCTTGGCGGCGCGGATGGTGTACTCGGCGTGCATGCTGTTGGGCAGGGCGACGTAGACGGCGTCGACGGCGGGGTTGGCGGCGATGCGGTCGAAGTCCTCGTAGCTGTAGATGGAGCTGGTGGGGACGCCGTACTGGGCGGCGATGCGCTCGGCCTTGTCGCGATGGCCGCTGACGAGGGCGGTGATCTTGGATTGCGCGGAGTCGCGCGTGCCGTTGAGGAAGTGCGTCGGCGATGCGGCCGAGGCCGATGACGGCGTAGCCGATGCGGCGGGTGTGATTCAGGTGCGGGGGTGGGTGCGGTCTGGGCGAGGGCGCGGGGCATCCACTGCGAGGCGAGGCCGGCGGCGCCCATTCGGGCGAGATCGCGGCGTGTGAATGGCATGGGAGTGGATCCTCCTGACTGCGCCGGGGGCTTCTGGCTGCGCACCCATATTACATTTCAGCCGATGAGGACGGCGCCGCCGTTGGCGTTGAGGATTTCGCCGGAGATGAAGCCGGCGTAGGGGGTGCAGAGGAAGAGGATGGGGCCGGCGACCTCGTGCGGGTGGCGCGGGGCGGCCGAGGGGGACGGCGGCGAGGTTGCGCGCGGCGAGCTCGGGGGTGGCGAAGGCGGAGGCGGACATCTCGGTGTGCGACCCAGCCGGGGGCGACGCAGTTGCAGTAGATGGCGTGGGGGGCGAGCTCGGCGGAGAGGGACTTGGTGAGGGAGATGAGGGCGCCTTTGCTGGCGGCGTAGTCGGCGTGGTTGGGGTCGCCGCGCTGGCCGGCGGCGGAGGCGATGAGGACGATGTGGCCGCGGGCGGGCTTCGATGGGGCCGCAGCGGCGTTGGCTGGCGGGCGAGGGGCGGGTGAGCATGTGGGCGGAGGCGGCCTGGACGAGGCCGAAGGCGCTGTCCAGATTTGTCGCGAGCGTGTTGCGCCAGCGCGCGGGGGTGATGGCGGCGGCGGGCGAGTCCGTCGCGGCCAGACGCCGTGGTTGACGATGAGGATGTCGAGGTCGCCGAAGGCTTCGAGAGTGCGGGCGACGAGGGCCTGGCCGTCCTCGGGGGTGGTGAGGGATTGCTGGAGGGCGAGGCATTGGGTTGGGCCGCCGAGTTCGTTCGGAGAGGGCTTCGGCTTCGGCCTTCGCGGCGCGGTAGCTGAAGGCGACGCGCGCGCCGGCCTGGCGGAAGAGGCGGACGGTGGCCGCGCCGATGCCGCGCGAGCCTCCGGAGATGAGGGCGGTGCGGCCGGTGAGGGTGAGGGGGACGCCGGGGGTGGGGGTGATTGGCATCGGATTATTATGTGCGGCCGGCGATGCGGAGGTGGAGTTCGCGGAGCTGGGCGTCGGTGGCGGGGGTGGGGGCGTCGACCATGAGGTCGATGGCCTTGGCGGTCTTGGGGAAGGCGATGACCTCGCGCAGGCTGGCGGCGCCGGCGAGGATCATGACGATGCGGTCGAGGCCGAGGGCGATGCCGCCGTGGGGCGGGGTGCCGTACTCGAGCGCGTCGAGGAAGAAGCCGAAGCGGGCTTTGGCCTCTTCGTCCGTCATGCCGAGGGAGCGGAAGATCTCGGCCTGTACGTCCTGGCGGTGGATACGGATGGAGCCGGAGCCGAGCTCGGTGCCGTTGAGGACGATGTCGTAGGCGAGCGCGCGCACCGCGCCCTTGTCCGAGGTGAGGCGGCCGGCCTTGATGTCGTCCTCGTGCGGCGAGGTGAAGGGGTGGTGGGCGGCGAGCCAGGTCTTGGACTCCTCGTCCCACTCGTACATGGGGAAGTCGGTGACCCAGGCGAATTTGAAGTCGGCGGCGGTGTGGGTCTGCTCGAAGAGCTTGTGCTTGTCGGCGAATTTCTTCGCGAGTTCGAGGCGGAGTGCGCCGACGCGTTTGTAGATCCACTGCGGGTCGTGGTTCCACTTGGCGGGCGTGCCGAGCTTGGGGGTGACGACGGTGATGAGGTCTTCGGAACCGGCTGCGAGGCTCGACTGTGATGGCTTCGGCGAGCGGGGCGAAGTCGGGACTGGTGCGCAGGCGGGCGACGTCGAGGAGGTCGAGGCCGCAGTCGCCGAAGCCGGCGCGGACTTCGCTAAGGAGCGCCTTGCGCGCGGTGCCGCTGAGCTCGCCGACGGAGGGGATGATGAAGCCGAGGACGGGCAGCTCCTGCTCGATCTTGAGCGTCGTGCGCAGTTCGGGCGTCAGCAGGTCGGTGAGCGAGACCATCGCGGGCAGGCGCATGTCGGGCTTGTCGATGCCGTAGTTGCGGATGGCGTCGTCGTAGGTCATGCGGGTGAAGGGCGTGGTGAGGGCGATGCCGGCGGCTGCGAAGGCGGCGGTGAGGAAGCCCTCGACGACGGCGAAGACGGTCTCCTGCGTGGGGAAGGACATCTCGAGGTCGATCTGGGTGAACTCGGGCTGGCGGTCGGCGCGCAGGTCCTCGTCGCGGAAGCAGCGGGCGATCTGGAAGTAGCGGTCGAAGCCGGAGATCATGAGGATCTGCTTGAAGATCTGCGGCGACTGCGGGAGCGCGTAGAACTCGCCGGGGTGGACGCGGCTGGGGACGAGGTAGTCGCGCGCGCCCTCGGGGGTGGAGCGGGTCATGAAGGGGGTTTCGATCTCGAGGAAGCCCTCGGCGACGAGGTAGTTGCGGATGGCCATGGCGACGCGGCTGCGCAGGGCGAAGTTGTGCTGCATCTCCGACGCGGCGGAGGTCGATGTAGCGATACTTCAGGCGAACCTCTTCGTTGCCGATGGCCTCTTCGGCGGGCGAGAAGGGCGGGGTCTTGGATTCGTTGAGGAGCAACAGCTCGTCGGCGACGACCTCGATCTCGCCGGTGGGCATGTTGGGGTTTTCGAGACCGGTCGCCGCGGCGGCGAACCTTCCCTTTGACCGCGACGACAAACTCCGAGCGGGCGGCCTCGGCTTTGGCGTGGGCCTCGCCGGACTTCTCCTTGTCGAGGACGACCTGGGTGATGCCGGAGCGGTCGCGCACGTCGAGGAAGATGAGGTTGCCGTGGTCGCGGCGGCGGTTGACCCAGCCCATCAGGACGACGTGCTGGTCTGCGTGTTCTGCGCGGAGGTCTCCGCACATGTGGGTGCGCTTGAGGGTGCCTAAAAAGTCTAACGTCACGATCTGCCTATTGTACGAAGTTCGGGGAGCTCGGTGTGACTACGTATGTGTGGTACGGGATGCGAGATGGTTCAGCCATTCATCGGTCGATAGAAACACCTTGCCCCCTGCGTCCTCCGGCCACATGACCCAGCCTCCGGCCGCTTCGTGGAGGAAACGCAGTTCCTCTTTCTGTTCCTCCGAGATGCCCCAGGCCCGCTCACCTGCAACCTCGTGACCGGTCAGGTCTGCCCACAACGCATACTCGCATCCGATTAGCCAGCCGGCGCAGAAGTGATCTTCCGATATGTCGCTCATCAAGCGGGCGAGTAATCTCTCCGCGGGTTTCTGATCCGTCGACATCCCATGCTCCTCGAAGTTACTGCCCGACGGTTCAATTCACGAATCGTGAATTAAGGATTGCCAGATACATGAAATATCCTGGCGTCTCGCTGTCTGGGCAGCGGTATACGGCTATGCCACCCAAGACATGAACGGTCACCGATGCAAGCTCCCAACCGAGATAGTCGTCGTTATCGAGGAAGAGAGATGTGAGTTTGCCCCACCCCTTTTCCTCGCCAAAGGACTGAACTTCGTTCATTCGATCCTTGCAGGAATCGGGCAAATTCTTGTTACCCCAAGACCACTCCCAGGAATCACCCTGAACTGAACCCACGGCACGAATTTCGCAGATGACTTTAGCCTTACCGGCCTCGGAAAAGGTCAATGTGCAATTTTCCAGCGAATAGTCCCAGCGCGGCCAATTATCGATCCTGTATTTCTCGTACCAAATGTCATTTTGGGCGATAGAGGCATGAACGCATTCATGGGCGAATTCGTCATATTCGTCCTGCCGACAAGCTTCGCAGAGGTGGCGTTCATGGATTGTCATTGGCTTTTCAGGGTTGTTGTGATTTCCGATCTAGCGATCTTTGTTTGTTCACCGGTGGCGAAGGTTTTTACGGTGAGGATGTTGGTGGCTAGTTCGTCTTCGCCGAGGAGGATGATGTGGCGGGCGATGCGGTCGGCGGCTTCGAAGGATTTCTTGAGGCGGAAGGCGCCGTCGCCGACTTCGACGGAGAGGCCGGCGCGGCGGAGTTCGCGGGCGAGGGTGAGGGCGGCGGGGTTGCGTTCGGGGCCGAGGGGGGCGATGTAGGCGTCGAGTTTTTGAGGTTCGAGGTTCAAGGTTCGAGGTTCGAGGGAATCAGCGCCGCGGCCTGGGCTTGCAGGGTGAGGATGAGGCGGTCCTGGCCGATGGCGAAGCCGATGCCGGGGGCGCGCGGGCCGCCGAGCATCTCGGAGAGGCCGTCGTAGCGGCCGCCGCCGAGCAGGGCGTTCTGGGTGCCGAGGCCGGAGGCGTCGCCGCTGGGGACGGTGAACTCGAAGGTGGTGCGGGTGTAGTAGTCGAGGCCGCGGACGAGGCGCGGGTTGACGGTGTAGGGGACGCCGCAGGCGTCGAGCGCGGCGAGGACCTGGGCGAAGTGGGTGCGGGAGGCTTCGTCGAGGTAGTCGGCGATCTTGGGGAGGGCGTCGATGAGGGCCTGGTCTTCGGGGGCCTTCGAATCGAGACGCGCAGCGGATTGGTCTCTGCGCGGCGCTGGTTGTCCTCGGACATCTGGTGCTTGATGGGGGCGAGGGCCTCGCGCAGGGCGGCGAGGTAACGGGGGCGGTCGGTTGCGGAACCGACGGAGTTGAGTTCGAGGCGCCAGCCCTTCACGCCCAGCTCGTCCAGCAGCGTCGCGAGCATCTCCAGGACCTCGGCGTCGCGGATGGGGCTCTCGGAGCCGGCGGAGGGTGGGCCGAGGACCTCGGCGCCGATCTGCCAGAACTGGCGGTAGCGTCCCCGTTGTGGTCGCTCGCGGCGGAACTGCGGGCCGAGGTAGAAGAGCTTCTGCAGCTGGCCGGAGTCGCCCAGCTTGTGCTCGATGTAGGCGCGGACGACGCCGGCGGTGTTTTCGGGGCGGAGGGTGAGGGACCGTGCCAAGGAGTCCTTCTGCTCCAGCACCTTTATTCCGCGGTCCTCAACTCGCTGTACAAGGGCATCTTTGTGAGGCATTCCCATGGCTTCGCGCACTGCACGAGCCTCGTCGGGCCGCAGCCTGTCGCGATCCTCCCACGTGTACATCTCTTTGGAGACGATGTCGGTCTCTTCGCCCACGCCGCGGGCGAAGAGTTCGGTGGCCTCGAAGATGGGGGTGCGGATCTCGCCGAAGCCGTAGCGGCTAAAGACATCGCGGGCGACGGATTCGACGCGGGCCCAGAGAGCGGTCTCGGGCGGGAGAAGATCGCGGGTGCCGCGGACAGCTTTGAGCGGAGAGGACGGCGTGGACATGAGGTTCCAGTGTAGCGTCCCGCCATAACCCCACCCAAGCGGAGCTTGGATGGGGCACCCGCCTTTAGGGTAGGCCAGCCGCCGGTCTCGCGAGCCTGCAGCTTCTATACTGGATTAACGGGAGGGTTGCGATCGCTAGCTTGCTGCCATTGCCGGTTGTGGCCGACGCCTCGGCTGGGTTTGAGCCGGAGGGCGGTGCCCGGTTGCGCGACTCCTTCGGGCGCGCGATCACCGACCTGCGCATCTCGGTGACCGACCGCTGCAACTACAAGTGCGTCTACTGCCGCACCGGCAATGAGGGCGCGCAGTATACCGAGCTCCCCATCGCGGACTATGTGCGCATGGTGGGGCTGATGGTCTCGCTGGGCATTGAGAAGGTGCGGCTGACCGGCGGCGAGCCGTTGCTGCGTGCCGGGCTGGTGGAGATGGTGGGTGAGCTGGCGAAGATGCGCACGGCGTACCGGGCGGACGGATCGCGCATCGGCGCGGGCGAGGCGGGCGCACCGCTGGATATTGCGCTGACCACCAATGGCCATCTGCTGGAGGAGCTTGCCGAGCCGCTGCGCGCCGCTGGGCTGGGCCGGGTGACGGTGAGCATGGACGCGGTGGATGCGCGAGACGTTTGCGCGGATCACCCGGGTGCCGCGCAGCTATGAGCGCGTGCTGGCCGGGATGCGAGCGGCGAAGGCCGCAGGACTGGGGCCGGTCAAAGTCAACTGCGTGCTGCTACGCGGCTTCAACGACAGCCAGATTGAGGCATTCGCTGAGTTCTCGCGGCGCGAGGGCGTGGTGGTGCGGTTTATCGAGTTTATGCCGCTGGAGGAGGACCGCAGCTGGACGCCGGAGACGGTGGTGCCGATGGACGAGATTGTGGCGCGGCTGACTGCGTGGCGGCCATCCTGCGGCGTTCCGGCGGGGCTGGTGGAGCTGCCGCCGAACACAGCAAGCGAGACGGCCAAGCGGTTTACCTTTGCCGACGGCGTGGGCGAGATCGGGATCATCGCGCCGGTGTCGCGGCCCTTCTGCGGGCATTGCAGCCGGGTGCGGATCACCTCCGACGGCAAGCATCCGCACCTGCCTGTTCTCCCAATCCGACCACGATTTCTATGGCGAGATGCTGCGCGGCGGGACGGACGACGGAGTTGCATGAATATATTCGGCGGGTGGTGCTGCGCAAGGAGGCGCGGCATCATATTGGGGAGCCGGGGTTCGAGAAGCCCTCGCGGAATATGGTGCACATCGGCGGATAGGCCCGGGCAGGTTTTCTGGCCGGCGCTGGTCTCTGTGGTCTGTCGGGTGGACACCGTAACTGCCGAGTGACCTTCCCCGTTGGAGGGATTCCGGGCGGACGCCATCGGTGGTCTGCTATGGATGAGGTGTATCCCTGAAAGAGAAGCGCCAGTTCGCGGTCATCGAAAGCCGGCAGATGGACCATCTGCGGGTCTTTCATGAGGTTGCGCGCGCGCTGACCCAGACGCTGGAGCTGGAAGAGATTCTGCTGACCATCATGGACAAGATGGCGCAGTTCTTCGGGCCGGAGCGCTGGTCCATGCTGATGGTGGACGAGGAGGCGCAGCAGCTCTACTACGCGATTGCGGTGGGCGAGGACTCGGAGAGCCTGAAGGGGCTGCGCATTCCACTGGGCGAGGGCGTGGCTGGATGGGTGGCGTCGACGGGCAATCCGCTGGTGGTGCCGGACGTGTCGCTGGATGTGCATTGGAGCGCGTTCTCGAAGGCGCATCCCGACCTGAGGATCCAATCCATCGCCTGCGTTCCGGTGCGCTCGGGCGACAAGACGCTGGGCGTCATCCAGCTGCTGAACAGCAAGCTCGACCTGCTGAGCGAGTACTCGATCTCGTTCCTGCGGATTCTGTGCGACTACGCGGCGATCGCCATCCAGAATGCGCGTTCGGTGAAGCTGATCCATGAGCTGACGATCACGGACGACTGCACCAACCTGTTCAACGCGCGGCATCTCTACACCATGCTGGATGAGCAGGTGGCGCTGGCTGCTGTGCGAGCGCGATACGCAGTTCAGCCTGCTGTTTGTCGACCTCGACCACTTCAAGCAGGTGAACGACACGCACGGTCACCTGATCGGGCAGCCGGCTGCTGGCCGAGGTTGGCAGCCTGATGAAGCGCACGCTGGGGCCGGAGAACTCCTGCTTCCGCTACGGCGGCGATGAGTTTGTGGCGCTGCTGCCGGGGCTGGGCAAGACTGCTGCGATCGACGCGACCAAGCGGCTGTGGGACGCGCTGCGCGCACAACCCGTTCCTCACCGCGCAGGGACTTTCGCTGTCTCTCGCCGGCAGCTTTGGCCTGGCGACCTTCCCGGAGGACGGCAACAGCGTGCAGGCGATCATTCGCGCGGCGGACACGATGATGTACGCGGCGAAGACCACGCGCGACAACATCTCGGTTGCGGGCATGGGCCTGGTGGTGGGCGAGAAGGCCAGGGGACCGATTCCGGTGCATAGGGCTGCGACCATGGCGGGCGCGGACCTGGAGCTGATGCGGCGCTAGCTATTCCGGTGTGCGGCGTTCCAGCGTGATGGGCCGCTTGGGTTCTGGCTTGATAACGTCGCGGTTCTCCGGCGCGGTGGGGTGGACGCCGAAGTCCCAGACGCCGAGGTTGACTTCCTTATCGGAGACGATCTCCATCAGCGCGTACTCGCCGAAGTCGAGCGGCTGTTTCGGCGTGATCTTCATCCAGTGGCCGCCGGGCAGCACTTCGCTGGTCGGTCTCGATCACGTCCTCCTGCTGGCGGACGCCGCTGCCCAGAGTGGCGATGTTGAAGCTGGCGAGCACCCGCGTGTCGGTGCGGACGTCGGCGCGCACCATAACGTAGCCGCTGTCGGGCGAGCCGCCGCTGGCATTTGTCTT
The DNA here is from genome assembly GCA_963808025.1 of uncultured Acidobacteriaceae bacterium. Classification (GTDB taxonomy): domain Bacteria; phylum Acidobacteriota; class Terriglobia; order Terriglobales; family Acidobacteriaceae; genus Edaphobacter. The sequence continues at coordinate 335,860 of CAWEEI010000005.1, forward strand.
CGTGCCGCCGGCCCCGCTGCCGTGGGTGTCGACGACGAACGGCGTGCCGCCGTGCGAGACGACGGCGTCGTCGCCGATGCGCAGGTAGATGACCGGCGAGTCGACATGCATCTGCACCGCGGCCTCGATGCCTTTCAGCTGCACGATCTCATGCGTGGCGGCGCGGGGGTTGAGGGTGAGCTTGAGGATGTTGTGGCTGGTGGTGCGGTTCAGCTCGCCGTCGGACTGGACCAGCGGCACGAGCTCCGGCGTGCCGTGGAAGTAGTCAAGGGCGAGCACGCTGTCCAGCTCGGGCAGATGCAGGTCGGGGGCGACCTCCGGGGTCAGCGCGGCGCGGTCGGCCTCTTCCTTCAGCAGCTCGGGATCGATGGTGGGGGCCGGCGGCTCGGCGACGCCCGGCTCGTCGGCGGGAGCGTGCTGGCGCTCCCATTTGTGCGTGGCGTCCCAGTCGACCAGGTCGGCGGGGAGCTCCTCGGTCGCGCCGCGCTCGGCGCTGACGTAGCTGACGACATTGCCCTTGATCTGGTAGCTCATCACGATCTGGTAGCTGCCGTCTTTGAGGATCAGCCGAGTGCGGTGGGGTGCGGCGGGTGCGGTCTGCGTATCGGGGAGCGGCGCCTGCTGGGCGCGCGGGGCGATGGGCGTCGCGGCTATAAAAGCAAGCGCACAGAGCCAGGCTGCGAGATATGTCTTTGGCGGTCGCATGGGTGCGGCAATCTCCAACTGCAAAGAGTTTAGACGCAGAGCAGCGGAATGTAGAACGGCGAGCATAGCCGCTGGCAATTAGCATAGGAAGAGATGCCCCAGCTCCTCTCCGAGAAAAACCGCATTGCGATTGCGTTTGCCTGCGTGTATGTTGCCTGGGGCTCGACCTACAGCGCGATTGAGATCGCGGGCCGTTACTTTGCGCCGCCGCTGGTCGGCGCCCTGCGGTCGATGCTGTCGACAGTGCTGATATGCGGCATCTGCGTGGCGCGGCGGACGAGCCTGCGCGTCCCGCGTGCCGTCGCGTGGCGGCTGGCGCTTGTCGGCGTTCTGTTCATGACGGTCAACAACGTGATGTTGATCTGGGGCGAGACCAAGGTGGCGTCGGGACTGTCCTCGCTGGTGATTGCGATGATCCCGATTCTGATTGCGCTGATGGAGACCGCGCTGCCGGGCGGCGAGCGGCTGAATGGGCGCGGTTGGTTTGGCACGCTGCTGGGCGCGGTGGGCATGGTCGCGCTACTGTGGCCGACACTCCATCGCGCAGCGGGCGGGAGCGACCGGCGCGGGCTTTTCGGTTTCGCGATTCTCACCGGCGCGGCGCTCGCGTTTGCCGTGGGTTCGGTGCTCTCACGGCGCTTCCACTTCAAGGTGGATACGTTTGTGGCGACCGCCTGGCAGATCGGCGCGGCGGGACTCTGCAACCTGACGATCGCGACCGCCGCGGGGAGCTTTCACACCGCGCACTGGACGGGCGAGGGGCTGATGGCGATCGTGTACCTCTCGACGATCGGTTCGGTAGTGGGACTGACTGCGTACACCTACCTGCTGCAGCACGTCGCGGTCACCAAGGTGGCGACGTATGCGTTTGTGAACCCGATGATCGCGGTGCTGATCGGCGTGGCCCTTTTCGGGAGCGGCTGGCGGGACCGGAGGTCGCGGGGATGGTGCTAATCCTCTGCGCGGTGGCGATGGTGATTCTGTCGCGTGTGGCCTCGTCGGGCGATGCAGCGCAGGAGTTCCCGATCGAGGAGTGAGCTGCGTCCTTTGGGACTTCAGGCCGCGCTACTTGCGCTTCCAGCGGACGCCGTCTTTGGAGTCTTCGATGAGGATGCCTTTGGCGAGCAGGTCGACGCGGATGGCGTCGGCGCGGGCGAAGTTGCGCGTCTTCTTGGCCTGTGTGCGCTCGGCGATGAGCGCGTCGATCTCGGCATCCGAGAGGGCGAGCTTGGCGACCAGCTCGGGCGCGGCTTCGTCGATGCGGCCCTCGGCCTCGGCCCAGGCGAGCGCGGCGCGTGTGAGCTCGGCGTCGCGGTCTTCGAGCACCGCGAAGATCGCATCGAACTGCGCCAACACGCGCAGAATCTCGGCGACGTTCTCCGCTGCGAGCGTACCGGCGTCGGCCGCGGAGTTAGCCGCGCGCACCATCTCGGAGATCGCGGCGGCGGCCTCGGCGGTGTTGAGGTCGTTGGCCAGCGCGGCGGTGAACTCCTGCGCGGCCTTGGCGGTCGCAGCAGCGACGGCCTCATTCGGCGCGCCGGGCGCAAAGCCTCCACGCAGCATGCGCTGATGGAAGGTGCGCAGCCGATCGATCGCATTCGTCGCTGCGCTTAGACCCTCGAAGGTGAAGTTCATCTGGTGCCGGTAGGGCACCGAGATGCAGCAGATAGCGGATCGCCGAAGCGCGATGGCCTTTCAGCAGCAGGTCGCGCAGGGTGTAGAAGTTGCCCAGCGACTTCGACATCTTCTTGCCCTCGACCAGCAGGAAGCGCACATGCATCCAGTGGCGCGCGAAGGTGTGGCCGGTGGCGCACTCGGACTGCGCGATCTCGTTCTCGTGGTGCGGAAACATCAGGTCTTCGCCGCCGGCGTGCAGGTCGAAGCTCTCGCCCAGCAGCGAGGTGGCCATCGCCGAGCACTCGATGTGCCAGCCGGGACGGCCCGCGCCGAGCGCGGTGTCCCAATGCGCTTCCTGCGTGCCGTCGGGCTCCAGCTTCACCGCCTTCCAGAGGGCGAAGTCGCGCGCGGCGTCCTTCTCGTACTCGTCCACGATCGACGCGCGCGCCGTCTTCGATGCCCTCGAAATCCTTCTTCGAGAGCTTGCCGTAGTCGGGGTCGCGCGCGATGCGGAAGTACCAGCTGCCGTCCTCGGTCTGGTAGGCGATGTCTTTGGCGGCGAGCTGCTCGATGAGCGCGACCATCTCCGGGATGTGCTCGGTGGCGCGCGGCAGGTGCTCGGGCCGCTCGATGCCGAGCGCGTCCATGTCCTCGAAGAAGGCCTGCTCGAAGCGGGCGGTGTACTCGGCGATGGGCTTGCCCGCGGCGAGCGCGTTGCGGATGATCTTGTCGTCCACGTCGGTGATGTTCATGACGTGGTTGACGGCCATGCCCTGCTGGCGCAGAAAGCGGCGCAGCACATCGACGTGCAGGAAGGTGCGGAAGTTGCCGATGTGGCCGTAGTCGTAGACGGTGGGGCCGCAGGCATACATGCGCAGCGCGGGCGCGCCCACCGGGTGCCAGGGGTTCGAGCTTGCCGCTCATGGTGTTGAAGAGTTCCAGCGCCGCCAATGGCAGATCTTGTCCCGCCGCAGCCAGCGCATGGGGCGCGGTGCAGACTTTTCTTTCGTTGGATTGTCGCTATCGATTCTACAGGCGCAGGAGAACCAAAGCGACCGCGATGACGCGGAGGCACGGATTATGAATAGTCGAACAATGGATTAGCCGAGCTTGAGCTGGGGCGTGGCGACCAGGCCTTCGGCGGCGAACTGGCCGGCGAGGAATTTGGGCCAGGCGGCGGCGGCGATCATGGCGGCGTTGTCGGTGGACAGCGCGAGCGATGGGAAGGCGATGGGAAGATTGCGGTGGGCGGCCTCTTCGCGTGAAGCGGCGGCGCAGCTCGCTGTTGGCGGCGACGCCGCCGGAGACGACGATGCCGCGCGCGCCGAACGCCTCGGCCGCAGCGAAGGTCTGGCGGATGAGGTTGCCGACGACCGCGATACTGGAACGAGGCGATGAGGTCGAGGGTCTGCGCGTCGACAGAGCGGGCAGAGCGTCGGCGGGCCTTTGCGGGTTCGGCATGCTCAGCCAGCACCTTGCGCCGCGCTTCGATGGCTGAGCTCATGCCATGGGTCTGGATGTAGCGCAGCACAGCGGTCTTGATTCCGCTGAAGGAGAAGTCGAAGGTCGGGCCTTCGGTTGGCGTCGCCGGGGCTTTCTTGTTGACGATGCCGGGGCGCGGGGCGCGGGGCTTGATCTGCGCGAAGTGGAACTCGACGGCGCGCGGGTTGCCGTGGGCGGCGAGCGCGTCCATCCACGGGCCGCCGGGGTAGCCGAGGCCGAGCAGCTTGGCGACCTTGTCGAAGGCCTCGCCGGCGGCGTCGTCCACCGTGCGGCCGACGTTGCGGTAGCGCCAGCCGGTGGCGGGGTCTTCTTCGGCGAGGTAGAGATGGGTGTGGCCGCCGGAGACGACGAGCGCGAGCAGCGGCAGGGGCATGCGCGCGTCCTCGCGCTGGCGGGCTTCCATCAGGACGGCGTGGATGTGGCCTTCAAGATGGTTGACGGCGATCAGCGGCTTGCCCAGGCCGAGCGCGAGGGCCTTCGCGTAGGTGATGCCGACCAGCAGCGCGCCGGCGAGGCCCGGGCCTTCGGTGACGGCGATGGCGTCGAGATCGGCGAAGGTGACTGCCGGCCTGCGGCTCATCGCGGCGTGGACGACAGGGACGATGTTGCGCAGGTGTTCGCGCGAGGCGAGCTCGGGGACGACGCCGCCGTAGTTGGCGTGGAGCGCGATCTGCGAGGCGACGACGTTCGAGAGCACCTCGCCGCCGCCGCGCACCACGGCCGCAGCGGTCTCGTCGCACGAGCTTTCAATGCCGAGAATCAGGCCGCTGCCACCGCCGGAACGCATCTCTCTATCATAGGGACATGGCGGTTGCGATCCAGACTGATGCGAGGTACAGGGCGGCGCTGAGCGTGGCGCGACGGCTGCGCGAAGCAGGGCACCAGGCCTACTTCGCCGGTGGCTGCGTGCGCGATCTGCTGCTGGGCGTCGCGCCGAAGGACTACGACGTGGCGACCTCGGCCACGCCGGACGAGGTGATCGCGCTGTTCTCGAAGACGTTTGCCGTGGGCGCGCACTTTGGCGTGGTGCTGGTGTGCGAGACGGTGGACGGCGTAGAGATTGCCACCGAAGTTGCTACATTTCGCAACGATGGCGCCTACTCCGATGGCCGCCGGCCGGATGCGGTGCGCTTCTCGACCGAGCCGCGCGAGGATGTGCTGCGCCGCGACTTCACCATCAACGGGATGCTGCTCGACCCGGAGCAGTATGAGGCGGCGGGCGACGCTGCAGCGGCGACGCTGGATTTTGTGCACGGGCGCGAGGACCTGGCGGCGCGGCATCGTGCGCGCCATCGGCGACCCCGACGCTGCGCTTTGCGGAGGACAAGCTGCGGATGCTGCGCGCGGTGCGGTTTGCGGCGCGGCTGCGGTTCGCGATCGATCCGGCAACGGCCGCGGCGATCGGCGGCGGCGCGCGAGATTCGAGCTGGTGAGCGCGCGAGCGGGTGCGCGATGAGCTGACGCGCATCCTGACCGAGGGCGGCGCGGCGCGCGGCTTTGAGCTGCTGCATGAGACGGGCCTGCTGGCGCAGGTGCTGCCGGAGGTCGTGCGCCTGCGCGGCGTGGCGCAGCCGCCGGAGTTCCATCCCGAGGGCGACGTGTGGGTGCACACGATGCTGCTGCTGGAGAAGCTGCCGCCGGGCTGCGTCGCCGACGCTGGCGTGGGGCGCGCTGCTGCACGATATCGGCAAGCCGGCGACGTACCAGCCGCCGAATCCCGCGGTGCCGGGCGACCGCATCCGCTTCAACGGCCATGTCGAGGTCGGGCGTGCGGATCGCGGAGGCGATCCTGACGCGGCTGCGATTTTCGAACGAAGAGACGGAGCAGATCGTGGCGCTGGTGAAGAACCACATGCGCTTCGGCGACATCCTGCAGATGAAGGCGTCGACGCTGAAGCGATTCCTGCGGCTGCCGAAGTTTGAGGAGCACCTGGAGCTGCATCGGCTGGATGCGAGCTCGGCGCATGGGGACCTGCGGCTGTATGAGTTTGCGCGGGAGCAGTATGAGGCTGAGCCGGCGGAGGAGCATCGCGCCCGCGCCGCTGCTGACGGGGCGCGAGCTGATTGCCGCCGGATACAGGCCGTCGCCGCAGTTCAAGGAGATGCTGACGCTGGCCGAGGACGCGCAGCTGGAGGGCGCGGTGACGACCGCAGAGGAGGCGCTGGCGCTGGTGCGGGAGCGCTACCCTGGCGCATGAACTGAGGGCCGCATGCCCTGAGAGGCCGCACACTATACTGATCTGCGTGAGCGACGCGTTCGATACTTGGGCCGGTGCGGGTGGGCGGCGGCAGACTGTTTCTGATCGCCGGGCCGTGCGTGCTCGAGTCGGAGACGCACGCGCGCAGGCTGGCCGAGGCGATCCAGCGCATCGCCGCTGACCTGGCGATTCCGTACATCTTCAAGGCGAGCTACGACAAGGCGAACCGCACCAGCATCCGCAGCTTTCGCGGGCCGGGGCTGGTGGAGGGCGCGCGGATTCTGCGCGCGATTGCGAAGGACACCGGCCTGCCGGTGCTGACCGACGTGCATACGCCGGAGGACTGCCCGCGGCTCTCGGATGCGCTGGGCGATGTGGAGGCGGTGCTGCAGATTCCCGCGTTCCTCTGCCGCCAGACCGACCTGCTGATCGCCGCCGCGCAGACCGGCCGCGCCATCAACATCAAGAAGGGCCAGTTCGTCGCGCCGTGGGACATGCGCCACGCGGTCGAGAAGGTGCGCGACTCGGCGGCTGCTGCGGAATGCGAAGCCGCGCGCGTCTTCCTGACCGAGCGCGGCGCGAGCTTCGGCTACAACAATCTGGTGGTGGATATGCGCTCGCTGCCGATCATGCGCGGGTTTGCGCCGGTGGTCTTCGACGGGACGCACTCCGTGCAGACGCCTTCGGCGGCGAATGGAGTCTCGCGGCGGCCAGCCGGAGTTCATCCCGGTGCTGGCGCGCGCCGCGGTGGCGGCCGGCGTCGACGGCGTCTTCCTCGAAGTGCACGACGACCCGGCGCAGGCGAAGTCCGACGGCGCGAACGCGCTGCGGCTGGACAAGCTGAAGGGCGTGCTGGAACAGCTGCTCGCGGTCCATGCGGCGGTCGTCCGCAAAATAAAGACGGCCCGCCGAAATGCAGGCCGCCTCATGGCATTCCGATTCGCAACCATCAACCGACTGCCAGCTCTACTGGTTGAAGTTGTCTTCTTCCTCTTCGTGCAGTGCCGTAGCGGCGCAGCAGGTTGGGCAGGTTCTGCGAGAACGCGGCGCGCGGCATCACGGTATCGCATCCCGCCTCGACTGCCTTGGCCTTCAGGTCGCCCTGCAGGTGGGAGAGGAAGCCGATGATCGAGGTGCTGCTGCTTCAGCTTCGCCTTCAGCTTGGGGATCAGCGTCAGCGGCTTGACGTTGGCGTTGTTCAGGTCGAAGACGATCAGGCCCGGCCGGTCTGCCTCTCCTCGTGGCTGGTGAGCTCCGCGATGGCGTCCTTGTCGTTCTTGACGAAGGCGACCTTGACGCCGAGCTTGCGCGCGGTCTCGGTGATCTTGGCGTTGAAGAAGAGGTCTTCGATGAAGAAGAAGATCTTGGTCGGCGCGTCTTCGGCGATGGGAATGGTGCGGCCGACTGGAGTAGTCGATGGGCTGCGAGTCGCTGACGTAGCTGCGTCCGCCGCCGCCGCTGCGGCCTGGTAGTTGCCGTGCGACTCGATGGTGGAGGGCGGCGTCTCGGCGAAGTTGCCGTTGACCGCGCGGTAGCTGTGGTCCATGGGGCCGACAAAGCTGCGCGGGCCGCGCTCGCGCTGCTTGCCCTTGCGCTTGAAGCCGCCGCGCTGTTGCCGGGCTGGTGCGTGTTCTCGTCGCGATAGCCGCCGCCGCTGCCGTTGCTGGACGCCGCGCTGGCCTGGTTGCCGGGGTTCTCCGGCGGACGCTGGCGGTCGCGGTCGCGGAACTTCTTCTTCCAGCGCTTGGTGGAGGGCCCGCGCCTGTCTGCTGCTGCGGCGCGCCGGCCTGGAAGTTCTGCGGCTGGCGCGGATGCGAAGCCGTTGGCCTGGGCGCCGGCCTGAATGTCTCCGACAAACTGTCCGGACGCGCTCGCCGCCCTGCTGGCTGCCGGCGTTCGCATCCGGCGACTTGTTCTTCCGCTTGCGGCGGCGGCGGCGGCTGCTCTTGGACTGGCCCATGCCGTGCGGCACGCTGTGCCCGGCCTCGTGCGCCGAACCGTTTTGATCCATCTGGGCCACCTGCCTGATTGCTCATCTGGGCGGGCGGCGGACCCTGGTGCACTTGCACCTCGGGTACATTCTGCTCTGAACTCATGTTTCCACTTCCTATTGCTGGTTGTTGATGCGCATTTCTTCCCCACGCTCACAGGTCTCGTCCGTCCCCGCAAGTTCGCGGAGATGGAACCAGACCGGTTTTCGAGCGTCGGTGGAAACGGTATCAAGTTGTACTCGAACATCCGTCCTAATGCATCGTGTCGATGCGACCAGTCGGCAAACTGCTCCTGCGCCACCTGGATTCCCCAAAACCCACTGAGACTGCAAAGCCAGTGGAGTTGCCAACATGTGATTGCCGGCTACGGCAGATCGTATCCCGTCGCCCTGCTTGCAAACGCATTTCGATCGCGCGCTGGTATCGCGGCCAACCCTCCGGTGCGTCTGGTCCGGTGCATTCGAATCGAATGGAATCCGCCGCATCCTGCGAAATCCGGCGCATCCTGCCGCCATCGGAAAGAGCACACGGTGGTCGGCACCCACAGCCGGTTCACAAGGCAAGACGATCATACGCCTAATCGGCTAAGCATAGCAAGAAAAACCTTTGGGTCGGGCGATCTTCACAATTGCGATACGGGCATGGCAGAGCCTGTACTTCGTCGGAACCGCCCGCGAGCAGTAGCTCCTGCAAAGTACAAAGGCTGCTCCGCGAGGGAGCAGCCCTGTGATCCGATGGCCAGTCAAAGGCCTCCTGAAAGCTCCCGTGCGGGAGCAGAACCTGAAGGCCGGCGATCGCATCTGCGTGGATGCATCTCTTCCCGGCACGAGCATCGAACCTGAACGTCCCAGCTGCCTCAGACGCCTTGAAACGCAAGACACACCGGATCACAGAGGACCGCTACTGGTTACCGATCGAAGTGACTGCAATTGCAATGCCAAAGTGAGAAGTGCCGAAACATCCGCCAAATCCGCCGTCCGGCCATCCAGCAGGAGATCGCATTTCACAAAAAACAGGAGATGCCTGGCGGTAAAGCTCCACATTTCGGAAGAAGGGGTTTGACCCTGCGCGGGGCGGGGCAATATAATCGAGGTAGTTCTAGCAGCCCTCTCGCTCCCGCCAATTCGCATCGTCTGAACGTTGGGCGATGAACGTACAAGGGTGGCAAAGCGCGGTGAGAGCCTTCTTCAGTTGCGCACGATCGGCGACCGGAGGGCGGATGCAGGGCGACAGACCCGGACGGCGCGCAATCGCAGGCTGGCGGATCCCACGGTTTCAGGGAAAACTTCCAAGGAGCTCTACACACCACATGAATCGCAAGCTTGTTCTTCTCACCGCGCTTGTCGCGGGTCTCCCCTTGGCCGCAGGCGCACAGGCGTCTCCTGCGGTGCCCCAGCCGGCCGAGCCGCCGCCGCCTCCCAGCCCGCAGCTGCGGCGCCCCAGGCTCAGCCCGCCCCCGTCGCTCCCACCGCCTATCCCGCGAAGATTGCGCTGATTGCCCTGAACCAGGCCGTGATCGCGACCAATGAAGGCCAGCAGGCGCTGGCCGAGGTGCAGAAGAAGTACGAGCCGAAGAAGGCGCAGCTCGAGGGACTGAAGCACCGAGATCGATGGGCTGAAGAAGCAGCTGCAGGCTGCGCCGGCGACGCTGTCCGAGGAGGAGCGGGCCTCCCGGCATGAAGACGCATCGACACCAAGGAGAAGCAGTGCAGCGCGACTCGGAGGACGCCAAGACCGCGTATCAGTCGGACATGCAGCGAGGCCTACGGCAAGGTCGCGCAGAAGTTCTATCCGGTGCTGCTGGACTACGTGGAGGAGAACGGCTATACGCTGCTGCTCAACGTCAGCGAATCGCAGGGCAGTCCCGACCCCGGTGATGTGGACGAGGCATGATCCCGAACGCGGACATTACCGAGGCGGTCATCGCTGTCTACAACGCCTCTCACCCGGTAGCGGCATCGGCGCCATCAGCCCCGTCCGCCACTCATCCCAAGCCGGCAGCAACGCCCCACACGCACCCCTAAGCCGCCCAGCCAATAGCCGCAGGGATAACGAATCGTGAAGGGAGGCCCAATTGGCCTCCCTTTTACTTCGTCTACCGGAAATCCATCGATTTTCACGCCTTATATTGTGGAAATTTTGTGGAATGTGGAGCGATGAAAATTCATGTGTGCCGATTTAGGCCGTGGTTGGGCAATTCTGGAGATTTCAGTCACGGCCCAAGCCTAATATTTTCAAATATTTGGTTTGCCTTGGGGTCGAATTCACCGGGATCGATGCAAGAGCGCTTGCAAGTCATCCGCAAATAAAGGGCTTTCCACAGGCACCGGGATAACAGGAATGCATCGACTTAGAGGCATGAGCAAAATGGATCACTTCTTCGCGCCTGGCTGATTCCCGCCCGATATATACGCGAAGCTATTGTTTTTCATAAGACTTACCAAGCGTGGCTCAGGCCGGCTACTCTTCGCCGACCTTGAGCACGGCCAGGAACGCCTCCTGCGGGATGTCGACCTTGCCGATGCGCTTCATCCGCTTCTTGCCTTCCTTCTGCTTCTCCAGCAGCTTGCGCTTGCGGCTGATGTCGCCGCCGTAGCACTTGGCGATGACGTTCTTGCGGATCGCGGTGACCGTCTCGCGCGCGATCACCTTCGCCCCGATGGCGGCCTGGATGGCAACCTCGAACATCTGGCGCGGGATGAGCTCGCGCATCTTCGAGACCAGTGCGCGTCCGCGGTCGTAGGCGAAGTCGCGGTGCACGATGATCGAAAGCGCGTCGACCGGGTCGCCGCCGATCAGGATGTCCATCTTGACCATGGGCGAGACCCAACTGCCGGAGAGCACGTAGTCGAGCGAGGCGTAGCCGCGCGAGACCGACTTGAGCTTGTCGTAGAAGTCGAGGACGATCTCGTTCAGCGGAAGCTCGTAGGTGATCATCACGCGCGTAGGCAGTGACGTACTCGAGGTTCTTCTGCCGGCCGCGCTTGTCTTCGACCAGCTTCAGGATGCCGCCGACGTACTCCTCGTTGGTGAGGATCTTCGCGGTGATGACCGGCTCTTCGACCGACTCGATGTTGCTGGGGTCGGGCCAGCGCGAGGGGTTGTCGACTTCGATGCACAGCCCCGTCGGTCATCGTGATCTTGTAGCGCACGCCGGGCGCGGTAGTGATCAGGTCGAGGTCGTACTCGCGCTCCAGGCGCTCCTGAATGATCTCGAGATGCAGCAGGCCGAGGAAGCCGCAGCGGAAGCCGAAGCCGAGCGCGACCGACGACTCCGGCTCGAAGGAGAAGCTCGCGTCGTTCAGCCGCAGCTTCTCCAGCGCGTCGCGCAGCATGGCGTGCTCGTGCGAGTCGACGGTGTAGAGGCCGGCGAAGACCATGCTCTTGATGTCTTCGAATCCCGGCAGCGCCTCGGCGCAGGGCCGCGCGACCTCGGTGATGGTGTCGCCGACTTTGGTGTCGGCGACGTTCTTGATGGTGGCGACGAAGAAGCCGACCTCGCCGGCAGAGAGCTCCGTGAGGGCGACCGGCTTGGGCGTCATCACGCCCATGCTCTCCACGTCGAACGTCTTGCCATTCGACATGATCTTGATCTTCATGCCCTGGCGCAGGCGCCCGTTGATGATGCGCGCGAGCACGATGACGCCGCGGTAGGGATCGAACCAGGAGTCGAAGATGAGCGCCTGCAGCGGAGCGTCCGCATCGCCCAGCGGCGGCGGCAGACCGATGCACCACCGCTTCAAGGATGTCGGCGACGCCCACACCGGTCTTCGCGGAGACGGCCAGCGCGTCGTCGGCCGGCAGCCCGACCGCCTTCTCGATCATCTCGCGCGTGCGTTCGATGTCGGCCGAGGGCAGGTCGATCTTGTTGATGACGGGAATGATCTCCAGCCCGTTGTTGATCGCGAGGTAGGCGTTGGCCAGCGTCTGCGCCTCGACGCCCTGCGATGCGTCGACCACCAGCAGCGCGCCCTCGCACGAGGCCAGCGAGCGCGAGACCTCGTAGCTGAAGTCGACGTGGCCGGGCGTATCGATGAGGTTGAGCTGGTAGGTCTCGCCGTCCTGCGCCTTGTACATCATGCGCACGGTGTGGGCCTTGATGGTGATGCCGCGCTCGCGCTCGAGGTCCATGGCGTCCAGCACCTGCGCCTGCATCTCGCGCGCGGTCAGGTGCCGGTGAGTTCGAGCAGCCGGTCGGAGAGCGTGGACTTGCCGTGGTCGATGTGCGCGATGATCGCGAAGTTGCGGATGTGGTTCGGATCCATGCGGGGTGCGGACTGCCTCAATCTTCGATGCTATCACCGGGAAAGCGAGTGGACGACGCGTCCACGACGCGGTGTTGGCCTGGTACGAGTGCTCCGCTGCGTACGGCGCCGCACGGCAAACGTCTTACAATGGGCAGGGCGGCGGCAATGAGCGAGATAGGGACAACTGGTTGAGAGCAAGATGAACGGGTGCGGATGCTTGAGCAGGTTGCGCGCAGTGGACGCTGGCAGTCGCATGCGTGCCGCTGGCGCTGCTGACGGGCTGTCCGCAGCAGCAGGTGGCCGCGCCGGGGGAGGCCTCCGCAAAGGCAACGGCGCCTCCGACTGCAGCGCCGGAACAGGCTACGGCTGCTCCAGCATGACGGCAGGCCCAGTCGGATGAGGCCGCGGCGAAGGCATACAAGGCGCAGCAACTCATCAACCGCGCGGAGGCGAACTACCACAGCGGCGTCGACAACTATCGTGGCGGACGGCTGGAGGCGGCGCGCTCCGACTTCGACTCCGCCGTCGATCTGATGCTGACCAGCGGGATGGATATGAAGACCGACCCGCAGCTCTCCGATGAGTTCGAACATCTGCTGAACGCGATCAACTCGCTGGAGATGGCCGCGCTGAAGCAGGGCACGGGATTCTCCGCGCCGATCGGAGGCTGCGCCGCTCGATGCAGCGGACGAGGTCACCTTCCCGGCCAACCCGGCGTTGACGGCGAAGGTCGCGGCGGAGTTGAAGACGACCAGTCTCCGACTTTCCGCTGGTGATCAACGATTATGTGTGCGGGCTTCATCAGCTACTTCTCAAACTCGCCGACCGGCCACGCTCATCTGATGCGCTCGCTGGAACGCGCAGGCAAGTACAAGGACATGATCTCCAAGGACCTGAGGGACGCGGGACTTCCGCAGGACCTGATCTACCTTGCCGTGGCGGAGTCGGGATTTCAGCCGCAGGTGGTGAATCGCACCTCCGGCGCGGGAGGCATGTGGCAGTTCATGCCGTTCCAGGGAGCGTATGGTCTTGAGCGCAACGGCTGGGTCGATGAGCGCTTCGATCCGGAGAAGAGTTCGCTGGCGTATGCGCGCTATATGAAGGAGCTCTACAACCAGTTCGGCGACTGGTACCTCGCGATGGCCGCCTACAACTGGGGGCCCGGCAATGTGCAGCGCGCCGTGATGCGCACCGGCTATGCGGACTTCTGGGAGCTGTACAAGCGCAATGTGCTGCCCACGGCGACCAAGAACTATGTTCCCGGCATCATCGCCGCAGTCATCATGGCGAAGAACCCGAAGCAGTATGGGCTGGAAGATCTGGTGCCCGATCCCGCCGGTCGTCTCGGACACGGTGAGCGTGGACTATTCGGTCGATCTGCGTCTGGTGGCGGATGTGACCGACGCCTCGCTGCCGGAGATTGTTGACGCTGAACCCGAGCTTGCTGCGCATGACCACGCCGCGCGACACGGACTTCGATCTGCATCTTCCGCAGGGAACGCGCGATGTCTACCTGAAGCGCATCCAGGCAATCCCCGAGGACAAGCGGGCGAGCTGGCGCTTCCATATCGTGCGCGCAGGCGAATCGCTGGACAGCATTGCCAGCAGCCTGCACGGCGGCCCGCTGAGATCGCCACGGCGAACGATCTTGATCCCGATGCTTCGCTGACTGCGGGCGCCGAGCTTGTGGTGCCGTTGACGAGTGCAGTCGGCGGTCCTGCGCACCGCTGCACTACGTCACGCGTGCAGGCGACACGCTGGTCACGATCGCGGACCGCTTCAATGTTTCGGTCGAGGACCTGCGGCGCTGGAACCATCTCTCGTCAAGCGCGATCAAGCCCGCATCGCACGCTCGATGTCTCGGAGCCGGTGCATCTGGCGCCCGCGGCCCATGTGCGGGCGAAGCGTGCGCACACGGCCAGCGCGACGAAAGACGAAGAGCCACCACGCAGCCCCCGCGCAAGAAGCTTCGCAAGCAGCCAGCACCGAAGAAGGCCGCGCAAGATAGACGCTATGCGCTTGCCGAAGTGAGACGCTCACAGCTGCCGCATTAGCTACCTTGACTGAAAAGAGTGCTTGCCATTGCTGGCGCACAGATGCATTCTGTTGCTAGAATCCGTGCCGCGATGCAATTGCATTTTTTGCTGCAGCGCAATTGAGATTCGAAGACGTACTGCGGTATTGCAGTGCGAAGTGCGGCGAAGAGGATGCGACGATGAAGCATGAGCTGGGATTTGACGGACTCGATGAGAACATCAAAATCTATGCGGCTGCCGTTGGCGACGACGAGGCAGTATGAAGGCGGCAGCCCCTTCGACGATGACGACGAAGAAGAGGAGGTCGTCGTGATCATGACCTCGGACGACGACGAAGACGTCGGCCGCTTGGAAGATGAAGTGGACGATCTGCTCGACGCCCCACGCGGAAGAGGCGATCATCGTGGTGGCGCCGCCATCGCCTGTCACGGGCTACACGCCGGCGACGACGCTGTCGAAGCTCCGCTGAGAAGAGTGTCGCCCCGCCGCGCCGGCGAAGAAGGCCGCGAAGAAGGCTCCCGCGAAGAAAGCCGCAAAGAAGGCAGCCAAGAAGGCCGTCGCAAAGAAGGCACGTGCAAAGAAGGCCGCGAAGAAGGCTCCGCCAAGAAGGCCGCGAAGAAGGCAGCAAGAAGGCCGCGAAGAAGGCCGCGAAGAAAGCGGCGAAGAAGGCCGCAAAGAAAACGACATTGAAATCTGCCGCGAAGAAGTGAGTGCTCCGCGCGGCGGTAAGGCCGGCTTGAAAAAGCCGGCCGGCAACAAGGGCACTTCAAGAAGCAAAAAACCCAAAACGAGAGGTACTACCTTGGCAACTAAGAAAGCAGCAAAGAAGGTAGTAAAGAAGGCAGCGAAGAAGGCCGTGAAGAAGGCTGCAAAGAAAGTCGCGAAGAAAAAGAAGTAGTCACGGTAACGGTACCAGGCAAGCAAAAGGGCCCGGACTCCTCTCGAGAGGTCCGGGCCTTTTTGCGTCTGCTCGACACTACATCGGCTTGTGTTGCACCTTGTCGTCTCCATTCATGCCTGCGATGGCGCCGAGCACATCGTCGGAGTGCGTGTTGGGATTGACGCCTGTCCACACCTTGACCACCTTGCCCGCGGGCGAGATCAGGAAGGTGTCGCGGGCGGCGAACTTCGTTGTCGCCGCG
This sequence comes from uncultured Acidobacteriaceae bacterium, assembly GCA_963808025.1. Lineage (GTDB taxonomy): Bacteria > Acidobacteriota > Terriglobia > Terriglobales > Acidobacteriaceae > Edaphobacter. The sequence goes on from CAWEEI010000005.1 coordinate 351,299, forward strand.
CGCGGTGACCGGCACGCCGTACGCGTCGATGACCTTGTGGTCGGGGTCGGCAAGCAGCTTGAAGGTGAGCGAGTCCTTGGTGCAGAAGGTCTTGTGGCTCTCGACCGTATCGAGCGAGACGCCGAGCACCACCGCGTTGAGCGCGTCGTACTTGGGCAGGTCGCGCTGGAAGTTGTGCGCCTCAATGGTGCAGCCGGTGGTCATGTCCTTGGGATAGAAGTAGAGGACGACCCACTTGCCCTTGTACTGCGAGAGCGAGACCGCTGTGTCCTCCTGCGAGGGCAGGCTGAAGTCGGGCGCGGTTGCGCCCGGCCTGCAGCATGTCGCCCGCGGCGTGCGCGCTTACGCCGAAACCGCCCGCGGTCACGATACCGGCGACAACATGACTGCGATCCATACACCTTTGCGAACCATCGTTTTCTCCTTGAGGTGCTGAGTTTGATTTGTCGCGATTGGCGCGACCTGCGCTGGGGCATCGCTGAGGTTTATAGTACGCCGTTCGCGCGGTTGCGATGTCACAGTGATGTCATGCGACTCATTCGGCGACGATGGCAATGCCGGCCCGGTCTGCGGCTGCGGCAATGCGGCGGCGTCGAAGAACAGCGTGCTGCCGGCCTCGATGGCGAGGCAGGTTGCGCCCGCGCGGGCCATGGCTTCGATGGTGGCGACACCGATGACGGGCACGTCGAAGCGCATGTCCTGATTCGGCTTGGCGACTTTGACGACGGTGAGCGCGCGGCTCAGGGTGGATGCTTGCGCGTCGCCGTCGTGAGCGACACGAAGCGACGCATCAGCGCGCCCGCGCGCTCGATGGTCGCGTCGGTGCCCTCCATGGCCTCAACCGCGACGCAGGCCTGCGCCGCGATAACCACGGTCTGGCCAAGATCGTAGGCGGCGATGGCGCGGGCGACAGTGCGGCCGTAGGCGATGTCCTTCAGCTCGGCCTCGCTCCGGCGCGCGCTGGGTAAGGACGCCGGGCCTTGGCGAGCAGCGGCTCGAGGTAGTGCGTGGATGAGATGAGCTCGATGCCCTCGTCGGCGAGCACCTTCGCGACCGCGCCCAGCAGCATGTCCGTGTTGCGCGTGCGCAGGTTGAGCAGCAGCTTGGCCAGCCGCCAGTCGGGGCGGATGGAGGAGAATATCTGCGTGTGCTTCACCTGGCCCGCCATCACAGCGCGGGTGACGCCCTCGGCCTTGAAAGTGTCGATGAGGCGCGACAGCTCGCCGAGCGACATCCAGTGGACACGGATGCCGGGGTCAGCAGCGGCGCGCGCGTCCATCTCGGCGAGGTCTCCTCCTTGATGGCGGCGACGACGACCGCGAGGCCTTCAGCGCGCGCTGCATCGAGCAGCAGAAAGGGGAAGCGGCCGTTGCCGGCGATCAGGCCGAGTTTGATTGGGGAATCAGGCATGGTGAGTGCCGCAGGCCGTCATGCGACCCAGTCCAGGCCCTTCTTGTCGACCAGGGTGAGCAGCTTTAGCGATGCGCCGGAGGGCTTCTTCTCGCCGCGCTCCCACTGCGAGATCAGAGTGAGCGAGACGCCAAGGTGGCGCGCGAAAACGGCCTGGCTGACCTCTTCCCGCGCGCGGATACGTGCGATCTGGCGTGGCGTGAGCGGCTTTACCGGAGTGAGGCACATCGTGTCGAAGTAACGCATGGTCTTCTTGTCCATGACGCCGGCTTCGTGGAATCCCTTAGCAGTGTGGTGTACGGCTTCATACACGATGCTCTTATACGGCGTCTTTGCAGAAGATTTCGAGGAGCGAACGGTTGGCGAGGAGGCATTCAATCTGTTGTTCGTCATAGCTGAAAAACTCCTTTGCAAATACTTTGAGACTGGCGAGTTCATGCGGGCTTAGGCTGGACTTATCGTTCTTCGCGAAGCCCACAACGAAGAAGATCCTCGACTCCACGCGGAAGAATACGATGCCGCGGAAGCCTCCCGACTTGCCCTGACCGGCTCTCGCGATCCGCTGTTTATAGACTCCGCCACCAAGATTTGCATGGATCAAGCCAGAGGAAAGCTCGCGAACAACATCGCAGATCGCGTTGAGCGATATGCGATTTCTAATTGCGAACTGCTCGAATTTCTGGTTCTGGAAGATGCGCACGCGAACCCGGAGTGTTTCTTATCCAGTTAAACTATAACACAGAGTGTTATGACTATTTAATGATGCCGCGCTGGCTGCGGCGATGAAGTCGGCGAGATACGCCACATGCTCCACCTCTTCGGGCGAAGATTCGGCCAGCGTGGCGCGGATGGCGGCGAGGGCGTCGGTGGTGTTGAGCTTGCTGGCCTGTAGCAGGCGATACGCGTGGCGGAGCTGCTTTGATCTGCGCCGGGGTAAAGCCGCGGCGCTCCAGGCCAACTTTGTTGAGGCCGTAGGCGTGGTTGTTGCGCTCAATCGAGGTGAGCGAGTAGGGCAGCACGTCCTGGGTGATGGTGGTGCCGCCGCCGATGTAGCTGTAGCGGCCGATGCGGCAGTACTGATGCACGGGGCAGAGCGCGCCGACGACGGCATAGTCCTCCACCGTGACGTGGCCGGCGAGCGTGGCGGAGTTGGCGAGGATGCAGCCGTTGCCGATGTGCGAGTCGTGGCCGATGTGCGTGTAGGCCATGATGAGGCAGCCGTCCCCAACCGTCGTCACTCCTCCTCCGCCAGCCGTCCCGCGCGAGATGGTGACGTACTCGCGGATGGTGTTATCGTCGCCGATCTCGCAGCGCGTGGGTTCGCCGGCGTACTTCAGGTCCTGCGGCGCGATGCCGACGCAGGCGAAGGGGTAGATGGTGTTGCCGCGCCCGAGGGTGAGGTGCCCATCGAGAACGACGTGCGAGATGAGACGGCAGTCTTCGCCGAGGACGACGTTCGGGCCGATGGTGCACCACGGACCGACGGTGCAGGACTGCGGGGATGTGCGCGCCGGGCGCGACGATAGCGGTGGGATGGATGCGTGCGTGTCGACGTGCTCACGCGGGCGAGGCCTCACTGGGCGCGGTGGCCGCAGGCTGCTTGGCGCCGCGCGGGACCAGCGCGCACATGATGGTGGCCTCGCAGGCAATCTTGCCCTCGACCGTAGCGACCCCGCGCATCCTTACCGCAGTGGCGCGCCAGTTCAGGACCGAGACCTCGATGCGCAGCTGGTCGCCGGGGACTACCGGGCGGCGGAACTTTGCGGAGTCGATGCTGGTGAAGACCATCAGCTTGTCCGCGCGGTCAGGGAACTCCGTGAGCAGCATGCGCGCCGCCAGCCTGCGCGATGGCCTCGACCATCAGGACGCCGGGCATGATGGGATATTCGGGGAAGTGGCCGGCGAAGTGCGGCTCGTTGATGGTGACGTTCTTGAGCGCAACAATGCGCGTTTTGCGCTCCATCTCGACGATGCGGTCGATCAGCAGGAAGGGATAGCGATGGGGCAGGATGGACATGATCTCGACGATGTCCATGGCGTTGGCGGGGTTACTCATAGCAGGCTTGAGTATAAACGCGCGGCGTCGCAGACTGGCCGATTTTCCGGGATGCACAGGCCTCGACGCTACTGCTCGGCCAATGCGACGGCCTGCGCAACGGTCAGGTCGTTGGATACGCGGACGAAGTCGCTGTGCTCGGCGTGCTCGTTCTTGGCGATGGCCTTGAAGAAGATTGCCTTGCCGTTGATCTCGGTATCCAGCAGCGTGGTCTTCCAGTCGGGCTGTCCCAGGGCGTCCCGCGTTGTGGCGAATTTGCTTCCCGCGCGGATGGTCGCAAGAAACCCGAAGCCGATGCTCACATCCTGTGGCAGGCTCGCCTCAATATGGTGCAGGCGCATCGCCTTTGGGTCGATCAACACGGTTCCCAGCATTCCGTGCAGCACCCGCTCCTCCATCGACTGCGGCTGGTAGTCCGGATTGGGTTTGAAGTCGATGCTTAGATAGCCGCCCTCCTCGCGCGCATCGCCGAACACAAATGCCTTCGGCAGGACGGTGAGTAACTGGAGCGCGTGCGCCTCGTCATCCTTCAGCGCCTGGGATTTCTTCTGGAAGCCGTCGGGATCCGCGACGATCGCGGCGAGGCGTCCGCGCTCGGCAGCCTCTCGCTGCGGGCTCAGCGGCTGGCCATCCTCGGCCAGCAGCATCCGCACCTTGCCCGCATTCGTCTCGACCACCTTCTCCGTCCAAAGATGACCTCCTGTGCGGTCCGATCGCTCCTTCGAGATATAGGCGTACTGGTCTTTGTGCTGCGCCGCCACGCCTTCATTGGCCAGCATCATCGCCACGTCCTGCCTGGCGGTGTCGGCCCCTTTTGGTGCGTCGGTCCCCGCGCCCACTCCGCGCATCGGCGCCATCAGCAGCAGAGACAGCATGCAGCGAATAGCTGACCTTCTCACCCACCTTGCGCCGACCGTGCGAGCCATCTTCAACTTCTGTTCCTCATCTCTTGAAGGTCGGTCGATTCGTGCCGTCATCTCCAATACGATGCGAATTGAAGAGCGGATGGCCTGACACCTCACCAACTCTAAACGCGGCTTTCCCAGCCTCAGTGCGCGGCGAGCTCTTCCGGCGCGGGCTTTGCGCGCTTGGCAGGCAGGCGCATCAGGAAGGGCAGCGGAGACATCAGCACAATCACAAGAGACATGATGGCAAACGCATTCTGATAGCTCAGCATCGAGGCCTGGCGCACCATCTCGCGGTAGGCCTCGCCCAATGCCACCTGGCTTGCGGCCGCCTGCGGCATACCGCCGCCGGCCAGCATCTGCGTCATGCGCTCGGTATAGACGCGGTATGCCAGGCTGCCGGGGACCACATCCGCCGCCAGCGTGACCTGGTGCACCTGCGAGCTGCGCGCCAGATATGTCGTCAGCAGCGCGGTGCCGGCGCTCCCGCCTATGTTGCGCGCGAAGTTGGAGAGGCTGGAGATCTGGTTGCTCTTGGTCGCGGGCACGCCGACGTAGTTCAGCGTGCTGATAGGGATAAAGATGAACGGCAATGCGATCACCTGCAACATGCGCCACTCCGTCACGTGGATGTAGCTGGTGGTGAGGTCGAGCCGCGTCAGGTTGAAGATGGCTGGCGGCGGTGGCAATATAGGCAAGGCAGACCATCAGGCGCGGATCCATCTTGCCCACGGTGCGCCCGGCCAGAAACATCATCGCCATCATCATGAAGCCGGCGGGCGACAGCACCATCCCCGCGCGCTCCGCGGTATATCCCAGCAGCACCTGGAGGTACTGCGGGATCAGCACCGTCGAGCCAAACAGCACCATCCCCAGAACCAGCTGCAGAAACACCGCTGTCCCGAAGTTGCGGTTCTTCAGTAGCTTCAGGTCGACGATCGGGTCCTCGTGGTGCCACTCCCAGAAAGCGAAGTAGACCAGCAGGCAGACCGCAATCGTCGCCGAGATCCGGATCATCGGGTCGCCGAACCAGTCCTTCTCCTGCCCCTTGTCCAGCGTGACCTCAAGGAAGCCGACGCCCACGGCCACCAGCCCCAGCCCCATAAAGTCGACCTTGCTGTGCTTGGCCGCTTCCTTGCGCGCCATCAGGAATGGCGGGTCCTCCACCATGCGGTTGCTCAGAAAGAGCGAGAGCAGCCCCACCGGCAGGTTGATAAAGAAGATCCAGTGCCAGTTGAAGTTGTCCGTGATCCATCCGCCCAGGGTCGGCCCAATCGCGGGCGCCACCACCACCGCCATGCCGTAGAGCGCGAACGCCTGCCCGCGCTTCGATACCGGAAACGTGTCCGCGAGGATCGCCTGCTCGCTGGGCGCGAGGCCGCCGCCGCCAATGCCCTGCAACACCCGCGCAAAGATCAGCATGGGCAGCGTGCGCGCAAATCCGCAGAACATCGAGCAGACCGTGAACAGCGCCACGCAGGTCATGTAGAAACGCTTGCGCCCAAAGCGGTTGGAGAGCCAGCCGGAGATCGGCAGCACGATGGCGCTCGACACCAGATAGCTGGTGAGCACCCACGTGGCCTCCTCCTGGCTCGCGCCCAGCGTGCCTGCCATGTGCGGCAGGGCCACGTTAGCGATCGAGGTGTCGAGCACCTCCATAAACGTGGCCAGCGTCACCGTCAGCGCGACCGCCCACGGATTGTGGCTGGGCTTCCAGTCCAGTTGGTCGACGACTAGCTCGGCCATTGACCCCCACCGCTACATCGCACACCCAGACCCCAAAACCCCATCCCTCGATTCTAAGTGTGCGCTGGCAATCCCCCAAGTCGGCTGCCGCGAAGCGCTTCTCGGCAATAAAATCAGGGCATGGCGAATCCTGTCATTCGGCGCGCGCAGCTCTCTGACCGCGAGCAGATCGTTGCGATGCGCTTGCTGCTCTGGCCTGAATGCTCGCGCGAGGATGAGGCCCGTGACTTCGACGCTTTCCTGACCAGCGGAGCCGCCAGCGGCATGCCAGCTGCGATTCTGGTGGCCGAGGATGGGAACGGCTTGCTCGCCGGATTCATTGAGGCCGGCCTGCGCTCTCATGCCGATGGATGTGACATCGCTCATCCGGTCGGCTTTGTGGAGGGGTGGTTTGTCCGCGAGGAGTTTCGCGGGCGCGGGATGGGTGGGGAGTTGATGCGGGCCGCGGAGGAGTGGGCGCGGGCGCATGGGTGCCGAGAGATGGCCTCCGACGCGCTCATCGACAACCGGCCGTCGGAGGAAGCGCACCGGGCGCTGGGCTTCGAGGTGGTAGACCGCTGCGTGCATCTGCGCAAATCCCTGTAGCTCACAGCTCTGCTCGCTAGCGGAATATAGGGTCGATGTGCGAGGCTAATCGGTCAGGAGTGATACCCATGCTCAGGCAATGTCCGTCGCGCGCAGCCCTGTCTTCAGCGTTCTTAGGAATTCTGTTGGTCGCTACGAGGTCGCGAACCGCCGCCGCACAGCAAGGCCCGCCGGTGACGCCAGAGATTGTCGCTGCCGCGACCGCCGCGAAGACTCCGGTCGCGCCCGGACCCGTGCAGCCGACGTGGGATTCGGTGCGCGAGCACTACCGCGTGCCGCAGTGGTTCATCGACGCGAAGTTCGGCATCACCATGCACTGGGGACTCTTCTCCGTCGCGGCCTACCACAATGAGTGGTACGAGAAGTACATGTACTCCAGCTTCTCCGCCTGGCATACGCAGAACTTCGGGCCGCCGGACCAGTTCGGCTACAAAGACTTTATTCCGCTCTTCACCGCGAAGGACTTCAACGCCGACGACCTCGCCGAGTTGATCAAAGAATCCGGCGCAAAATACTTTGCGCCCACCGTCGAACATCACGACGGCTTCTCGCTCTGGGACAGCCAGGTGAATCCCTTCAACGCATCTAACATGGGCCCGCACCGCGACCTGGTGGGCGAGATGGCCGTGGCCACGCGCAAGGTTGGGCTCAAGTTCGGCGTGGCCAGCCACAACATGGAGCACTATACCTTCATCCGCCCCACACCCGGGCTGAAGACCGACCTCGACGACCCGAAGTACGCGAACTTCTACTGGACCAACCACAGCGACGCGCGGCTAACCGAGTTCCTGGAGGACTGGGTGCTGAAGTCCATGGAGCTGATCGACAAGTATCACCCTGACATCTTCTGGTACGACAACGGCATCAACTCGCGCGACTACGACCCGCTGAAGCTGAAGGTGGCCGCGTACTACTACAACCGCGCGCTGCAGTGGCACAAACCGGTCACCTTCCTGACTAAGGACTCAGCCTTTCTCGCCGGCAGCGCGCTGGAGTTTGAGAAGCTCAACCCGCGCGGGCCGACGCAGATACTCAAGGGCATATGGGACGCCGAAGAGCCCATCGGCAGCACATGGGGCTACTCCGCCGCCAATCCGGTGGAGAGCTTTCGCGGCGCAGGCTCGGTGATCAACGAGCTGTGCACCATCGTCAGCATGAACGGCAACCTGCTGCTGAACCTCTCGCCCACCGGCACAGGCGCCATCAACGACCAGCAGCGCGCCGCGCTCAAAGAAGTTGGCAAATGGCTGGCGGTGAATGGCGAGGCGATCTACGGAACGCATAACTGGATCGTCGATGGCGAGGGATTTACTCCGCTGCCGCCGCGCAGCGCTGCCCTCCGCCGGCCGGAAGCAGCTGCCGCCGCAGGTGCCGAGCAGGGCCCGAACGCAGTCGCTATGTCCACCGTCCGCCCGCCGCGCCCCAGCCCTCCGCCCGATGCAGCGTCAACCGACTCGCAATCGCCGAAGCCGGTCGTCTACCGCTTTACGGTCAAGGGCGAGAACCTCTACGCCATCGCGCAGTCCTGGCCCGGCGAGACGGCAGTCATCACCACTCTCGCCAAGGGCAAGCTGCTCGATGGCCAGGTGCCGGCGGGAAAGATCAAGAGCGTTACCCTGCTGGGCAGTCCCGGCAAACTTAAATTCACCCAGGATGTAGAAGGCCTCAAGGTCGCCCTCCCCGCCGACAAGCCCTGCGACTACGCCTTCGCGCTGAAGATCACTGGCCTGAAGATGAACCCCGTCGGCCCGCCCATCCCCGCCGTCATGGCCGACCTGCGCTAGGCCCGCAGGGCGTGCCAAAGCCGAGCGAGGTCAGCTCACTTTCGCAACTGCCGAAACAAGCCGGTCAACGCCAGCAGAACGCAGGTGGCAATGACCGCCGCGTTGATGGAATGGTTCGCATGCATGGCGCAATTCTATTCCCTAAGATTCCACTCGTCCCAGCTATAGGCGATTCGCACAGTTGCTTGTGTCCAGCACAGGAAACTTGTTACCGTGTCCGAACACAGAGACTCAGTTCTATAGGAGTAGTTCATGGGCATGGTTCGGCTTCTGGTCGGCACACGCAAGGGCGCCTTCATTCTCACCTCCGATGAGGCCCGCAAGGACTGGCGGATCGCCGGGCCGCACTTCGCCGGCTGGGAGATCTACCACCTCAAGGGCTCGCCCGCCGACCCCAACCGCCTCTACGCCTCGCAATCCTCCGGCTGGTTTGGCCAGCTCATCCAGCGTTCGGACGATGGCGGCCTCACCTGGACCCCCGTCGGCAACAAGTTCGCCTACGACGGCGTTCCCGGCACCCACCAGTGGTACGACGGCACACCGCACCCGTGGGAGTTCAAGCGCGTCTGGCACATCGAGCCCTCGCTCGCGAATCCCGACGAGGTCTACGCCGGAGTCGAGGACGCCGCGCTCTTCCACTCGACCGATGCCGGCGCCACGTGGACCGAGCTCTCCGGCCTGCGCAGGCATACTACCGGTTCGGCCTGGCAGCCCGGCGCGGGCGGCATGTGCCTGCACACCATTCTGCTCGACCGCGGCAACCCGCAGCGCATGGTCATCGCCATCTCCGCCGCAGGCGCCTTCCGCACCGACGACGGCGGCGCCACCTGGAAGCCCATCAACCGCGGCCTGCACTCACTCTATATTCCCAACCCCACAGCCGAGGTCGGACATTGCGTCCATCACATCGCCGCACACCCAAGCAAGCCGGGAACGCTCTTCATGCAGAAGCACTGGGACGTCATGCGCTCCGACGACGCAGGCGAAAACTGGCGTCGAGGTCTCCGGCAACCTGCCCACCGACTTCGGCTTCGTCATCGATGTGCACGCGCACGAGCCGGAGACGCTGTACGTTGTTCCGATCAAGAGCGACTCCGAACACTTCGTCCCCGATGGGCAACTGCGCGTCTTCCGCAGCCGCACCGGCGGCAACGACTGGGAGCCGCTGAGCAAAGGCCTGCCCGATCGCGACTGCTACGTCAACGTGCTGCGCGACGCCATGGCCGTCGATACGCTCGACTCCTGCGGCGTCTACTTCGGCACCTCGGGCGGCCAGGTCTACGCGTCGTCCGACTCCGGAGACACCTGGAGCGCGATCGTCCGCGACCTGCCGCCCGTGCTCTCCGTCGAAGTACAGACCCTGGCATGAGCCCAGCCCCAGCCCGCTGCGAGGTGCGCGTCGAACTGCCCGCGCATCTGCGCACGCTGGCGGGAATCACGAGCGGCCATGAAGTCCTCATCCAGGCCGCTGCGCCGCCAACCGTCCGCACCGTGCTCGACGCCCTCGAAGCTGCCTATCCCATGCTGCGCGGCACCATCCGCGATCAGGTCACGCATCAACGCCGGGCGTTCCTGCGCTTCTTCGCCTGCCAGCAGGACCTCTCGCTCGACTCGCCCGACACGCCCCTGCCCCCCGCCATCGCCAGCGGTGCCGAACCGCTGATCGTCCTCGGAGCCGTCGCCGGCGGATGAGCATTATTCGTTTTGCGACTCAATGCCGCCCGCCAGCGTACTTCTATGGAGGCTGAAACGATGCTGACGCGCAGGCAATTCACGCAACTCGGGGCGATGGCATCGGCCTCCGCTGCGCTTGAACCCGCAGCCCAGATGCAGATGTCCCCCGGCGTTCCCATGCCGGCGCCCGCGCCACCCATCCCCGCATCCCCCGCGCCCGACTTCACCCTCACCATCGCGCCTTATCTGCTCGAAGCCTCGCCTAAACATCGCTTCCAGACCATTGCCTACAACGGCCAGGTGCCCGGCCCGCTGCTGCGCATGAAGCAGGGCCGCGCGGTCACCATCGACGTCTACAACCACTCTCCCGACCCCGAGATCGTCCACTACCACGGTCTCTTCCTACCCATCGCTACCGATGGCGCCATGGAAGAGGGCTCGCCCATGCTTCCGCCCGGCACCTCGGCCCGCTACACCTTCACGCCCGACCCCGCCGGCTTCCGCTGGTTCCACACCCACACCTTCGCCGGCAACGACCTGCGCAAGGGCCAGTTCAGCGGACAGCACGGCTTCCTCTTCATCGACCCTAGCACGCCCGACCCAAACGCCCCCGCGTTCGACCGCGAGGTCTTCCTCGCGCTGCACGACTGGGGCGCACGCATGATGGTGTCCGGCGACGGCTCGGCCATGCCCATGTACGAAGTCTCTACCATCAACGGCAAGATGCTCGGCTCGGGCGAACCCATCCGCGTCCATCAGGGCGAACGCGTGATGATGCACATCCTGAACTCCAGCCCCACCGAGGTGCACTGGGTCGCGCTCTCCGGCCACAGCTTCCGCGTCATCGCGCTTGACGGCAACCCCGTCCCTACTCCCCGCACCGTCGAACAGCTGCGCCTCGCGCCCGCCGAACGCGTCTCCGCGATCGTCGAGATGAAATCCCCCGGCGTCTGGGTTCTCGGCGAGGTCCGCAAGCATGTGCAGGCCGCCGGCATGGGCATCGTGGTCGAGTACGCCAACGCCACCGGCGCGCCCAAGTGGATGCAGCCGCCCGATCTCATCTGGGACTACAGCCAGTTTTCCGCGCAGACCGGAGCTGCCCCTGCTACGGAGGATGCCATCGATATCCCGCTGACCTTCGACTCGAAGTTCGAGGGGCACGGCAACCCGGAGACTTGGAGGATCAACGGCAAATCCTATCCAGATACCGAAGAGCCGGTGCTTCAGGCGGGCAAGCGCTACCGCCTGTTGATGAAGAACCTCAGCACGGATGACCACCCCATCCATCTCCATCGCCATACCTTTGAGGTGACGCGGCTTGGGGACGGCCCCGCCATGCGAGGCTTGCGCAAGGACGTTGTCCTCATCCCTGCGAAGAGCGCCTCTACGGTCGAGTTCACCGCCGACCACCCCGGCAATACTCTCTTCCACTGCCACCAGCAAGACCACATGGATCGGGGATTTATGATGGTGTTTCGCTATGCATGATCGCCAGCAGTACGGGTGCCCCATTCATCGCGGCCGTATCGCGATGAATGGGATTTCGGGCTATGCGATATTTCTAGCGACCGTCTTCGCGCTTTTCGCCACCTCCGCCCACGCCCAAGGCAACTACGAGATCCAGGTCTACGGCGCGGACACCGTCGCGCCGAAGAGCCTGATGGTGGAGCTGCACTCCAACTTCACGCCCGACGGCCAGACCAAGACCATCGACGGCGTCTATCCCACCAACCACCAGGAGCACGAGACGGTCGAGCTGACCGAGGGCCTCACCAGCTGGTCGGAGGTCGGCTTCTACATCTTCACCTCGGAGCAGGCGGGCCACGGCGTGCAGTGGGTGGGCGACCACATCCGCCCGCGCGTTCGCGTGCCAGATAGCTGGCACTGGCCGGTTGGGGTCAGCCTCTCCACCGAGGTCGGCTACCAACGCGCCGTCTACTCGCCCGACACCTGGACCTGGGAGATTCGGCCCATCATCGACAAGACGCTGGGCCGCTGGTATTTCGCCTTCAACCCCGCGCTCGAACGCACCTGGCACGGACCAGACGTCAACCAGGGCGTGGGCTTTTCTCCCGGCGTCAAGGTCGGCTACGACATCACCAAAGTCGTCAATGCCGGCTTCGAGTACTACGCCGACTATGGCCGGCTGGGCGACTTCGACACGCTGCGCAACCAGCAGCAACAACTCTTCGTCGTCACCGACCTCAACGTCTCGCCCAAGTGGGAGATCAACATCGGCGTCGGCATCGGCCCCACCTCGGCCACCGACCACCTCATCGTCAAAGGCATCCTCGGCCGCCACTTCGACTGGGGCAATCACTCGCCGGTGGATTAGTTCGCATGAAATTATCCGGGCGGCCATCCCATATGCCTGCCGCCCAGCACGTGCAGGTGCAGGTGATTGACCGTCTGGCCGCCGTCCTGCCCGGTGTTGATGACCACGCGATAGCCTTTGGCCAATCCCGCGCCGCGCGCCACTTCGGCGGCCTTGGCCAGCAGGTGCCCCAGCAGCGGCGTGTCAGCCGCCTGCGCATGGGCGAGCGAGGCGATGTGCTGTTTCGAAATAAGAAGCAGGTGAGTCGGTGCCTGCGGGTGGATGTCCGCAAAGCACAGGCAGAGGTCGTCCTCATACACCCGCTTGGCCGGGATGGTCCCGGCGACGATATTGCAGAAGAGGCAATCGGAGTTCATGCAACAAACCTCGCACAAAAGCTATGGTGAATTCTACGGGTGCTGGCTGTACGCCATGCAAAACGCGCGCGGCTCATTTGGCAAAGTACTTCGCGCGCAGCCCCGGCGTCCACGGATCGTACGCCTCCGCAAACGCCGCGCGAAAGCGGATGGACGGATGAGTATCGAACCACCACTCAAAGAGCGGGTGCGGCGTCGGGTCGTCCAGCGAATCCTCGCCCAGCACCTGAAAGCTCTGCCGCGCAACCGCCTGCGGGTCAGCCACGATCCCATGCAGTGCCTCCTGCCCATAGACATCGGCATTATGCTCGATCCTCCGACTGAAGGCGTTCTCGATTGGATCGGCAATGGTCGCAAGGGTCGCCAGCACCAGCAGCAGCACCACCAGCGCACCCCAGTCCTGCTGCGACGCAATGCCCCACGCGGCCCCGAATCGCGCGAGCAGCCAGTGCAGGCCGCGAGATCCGAGCCAGAAGAACGGGAGCAGCGCCGCACAGCCCAGCGCGACGCCCAACACCACATGACCCAGCGCGTAGTGGCCCATCTCATGAGCGAAGATAAACGCGATCTCATCGGGTGTCGACTTGGCAATCGTCGTGTCCCAGACCACGGCGCGTTTGGACGCTCCAAAGCCCGTCACATAGGCATTCAGCTCGGTCGACTTCGCGCTCGCCCGCATCAGGAACATCCGCTCCGGTGGGATGGAGAGGCCGCCGCGCTCGACGACCCGCTCCAGTTGATCGACCAGCGCAGGGTCGGACTTCGCCAGCGGCTCAAATTGGTTGAAGAGCGGATCGATGACGTAGGGAGTCACGAAGACTCCGGCGATCGCCACTACCACCGTCGGGATCCAGAACCAGAACCACCAACACGCCGGCGACCGGCGAATTACCCAGAACATCAGCATCGCCAGCGGACTGCCGATCACCCATTCCAGCCCCAGCGTCTTCCCACGGTCGGCAAACCAGCTCCCCCAGCCCTGCACCGAGAGACCGTAACTCAACGCGGCGCGATGGCCATAGACCGTGAGCGGCAGATCGAGCAGGCTAAGGGCGAGCAGTAGTAGGAAGATGAAGGAAAAACCCTGCACCCAGCGATTCTTCTTCGATAACCCAACAGCAAAATCGCGCATCCGCGCCACCACTCCCAGCGCCAAAAGCAAGCCCAGCTGAATCGGCGTCCAAAGCGTACCCCCGACCTCCAACTCCATCCGCAACCGGTCCAGCGCAATTGCCTTCTGCAACTTCTCCGGCGGCAGCACATACGCGGTCCGGTCATGTTCGGCAAACCGCATGGCCTGCGCCTCGGCGGCAGTCTGCGCAACCACTCCGTGAGAAGGACAAGCGAGCGCAGCCAACAGAAGCAGCAGAGCGCGAAGGCGCATCATTCAGACCCCAAGACAGCTGCTCCAGTGTGCCGCATGGGTCGGTACCCATGCAAAGTAAGCTTCTCCGCAGGGAAGAGTGACTATTCCGATACACTGGGGGGCAAAGAAAGGCAGCCAGAAGACGGGTCCCGATGAAAGCAGAGAGTTCGAAGCAGCGAAGCATGGCAATCGCCAGTATGGGTCTTGCCGGCCTCATCCTGATTGCAGCAGTCTTTCCCCACAGTGTGGCACGAGCCGCATCCAATCCCGTGCCATCGACCGTCGCGGCAAAGCCATCCGCTGGCGAAGCAATCCTGATGGACACGCTGGATGCTGAGTTGAAGCGGGCGATGTCCTCGTTGGGCGCTGGCGCCTCCGACAGCGCGCAGCCCAAGCCCTACTTCCTCAGCTACGCCGTGGACGATGCGACCTCTGTCGCCATCGCAGCGGAGTACGGCGCAATTACCGGTTCGCACGAGAGCCATGTCCGTTCGGTCGATGTGCAGGTGCGGCTGGGCAACCCCGCCGAAGACAACACGCACGGCGACCACCGCGCCAGCGCGCTCACCACCATGCCACTTCCGCTCACCGACGATCGCGCCGCCATTGCGCGCACCCTTTGGTTTGCCACCAACCGCGGATACGGACGCGCTCTGGATGGTTACCTCAAGGTCAAGACCGAACAGCAAGTACGCGCCAAAGAAGAAGACGCGTCCGCCGACTTCAGCGCCGAGCAGCCGCAGACCGCTGTACTTCCGCCCGCGCCTCCACTGGTCGTCGACCGCACTGCTTGGGAGCAGCGCCTGCGCGAGATCTCCAGCGTCTTCGCGCAGTATCCCGACGTCTTCGCCGACCAGATTGAGTTCGAGGCGTCGAACGAGACCGACTACTTCGTCTCCTCCGAAGGCGCGCGCGTGGCCACGCCCAGCCATGTCGCGCGCCTCGTGATCGTCGCGCGAGCTCGCGCGGCCGACGGCATGGACCTGTTTCGCGACGAGACGTTTGAGGCCGACTTCGCCGACCATCTGCCCGACCAAAAGACGGTGCAGGAGAAGACCGTCGCCCTGGCCAAGGGACTGGAAGCGCTGCGCGACGCGCCGGTGACCGAGCCCTTCAACGGCCCCGCGATCCTCAGTGGGCGCGCCTCCGCCGTCTTCTTCCATGAAGTGCTGGGACACCGTCTGGAGGGCCAGAGGCAGCGCGGCGACGAGGAAGGCCAGACCTTCACCAAGATGCTCGGCAAGCCGATTCTGCCCTCGTTCATCAGCGTGGCGGACGACCCGACCCTGAGCACATACGACGGCACATCGCTGAGCGGCCACTATATCTACGATGACGAGGGCCAGGCAGCACGCCGCGTCGAGCTGATCCACGATGGCGTGCTGGAGACGTTTCTGATGTCGCGGCTCCCCATCGCCAGCGTCGCGCAGAGCAACGGCCACGGACGCGCCGAATCCGGCCTGATGCCGACCGGACGTCAGGGCAACCTCATCGTGACCTCTTCGAAGACGGTCAGTGACGCCGAGCTGCGCGCGATGCTGATCGCCGAAGCCAAGAAGCAAGGCAAACCCTACGGCCTCTACTTCGAGGACATCTCCTCCGGTTTCGCGGTGACCACCCGCCGCTCGCCACAGGCCTTCCAGGTCATTCCCCTTGTCGTCTACCGCGTCTATGTGGATGGAAGGCCCGATGAGCTGGTGCGCGGCGTCAGCATTGTGGGCACGCCGCAGGCAGCGCTGAACAGCATCCTGGCGACCGGGAACAAAGAGGAGATATTCAACGGCGTGTGCGGGGCGGAGTCCGGCAGCATTCCGGTGAGCGCCGTGGCGCCGGCCATGTTGGTCAGCGAGATTGAGACCCAGCGCCAGGCGCAGGGTACTGCCCGTCCGCCGATTCTGCCGCCTCCTGGCCCGGATGGAACGCTAGATAAAGGAGCGGCCAAATAATATGCTCCTCAATCAATTACAAATAGGACGATTTGGCCGTCAGATAGCGGCCATGGCTGCCTTATCCGCCACACTTTCCGTTGCATATTGTGCGTCTGCTCAGGAAGCCGCGCAGAGCGACCCCGTGCTCCGTGCCATGCAGTCCGAGCTCGACCGCGAGAAGGCCCAGCTGCTGCTCCCCGGCATGCAGCGGCCCTACTTCATTGAGTACCGCCTCGATGACTTCTCCACCTATGAGGCGGTGGCGAACTACGGTGCACTGGCCCGCGAGGAATCGGGCCGCCAGCGCGTGGTGCGCGTCACCGTGCGCATCGGCGACTACACCACCGATTCCAGCAGCAGCCGCGGCGAGGGCACCGTCGCGCTGGCTTCGACCGACGACAACCCTCAGGCAATCCGGTACGCGCTCTGGACCGCGACCGACGAAGCCTACAAGAACGCACTGCGCGCGTATTCGAGTAAGCAGGCCGCGCTCAAGCGCTTTGAGACCGCCCCCGCAGAGGATGACTTCGCCCATGCCAAACCGGTGGTGCACATTGGTCCGCTGGTCGCGATCGATATCGACCGCGCGGCGTGGAAGCAGCACATCATAGACGCGAGCGGGCTTTACGCATCCGACCCAGAGGTGCGCGAGTCGGCTCCAGACGTGCAGTACTCCAGCGCCAACCTGCGCGCGCTGGCGGTCAATCGCTATCTGGTCAACACCGAAGGTACGGCGGTCCGCGAGGGCTACACAGGCTACGCAGCCAACATCAGCGTGGGCGGCCAGGCGGCCGATGGCATGCAGCTTGCCCGCGACAACGGGACGGTCGCCACCACGGCGAAGGAGCTGGACGCATGGCCCGCCTTCAGGCAGCGCGTGATCGACGACATCAAGAGTCTGGAGGCGCTGCGCAACGCGCCTGTCGTCTCGTCCGACGACTACCACGGGCCGGTACTCTTCAGCGGGGACGCGGCGGCCGATGTGATGGACCGTCTCTTCATCCCCAACGTGCAGGCGGACCGGCCCGAGATGGGCACCACCGCGCGCACCCAGGGCGTCTACACCTCCAGCTTCCACGCCCGCGTGCTGCCTGACTTCCTCAGCGCGACCGACGATCCGCTGATGACTACCTATAACGGCCACGGGTTGCTGGGCGCGTATGCCGTCGACGATGAAGGCGTGCCCGCGCAGTCGGTCGATGTTGTGGTGGACGGCAAGCTGGAGAACTATCTGATCGGTCGCACGCCGGTCAAAGACTTCCCTGAGTCGAACGGGCACGGCCGCGCAGCAGTCGGACAGGCGCCTCGCACACACTCCGGCGTCATGATCTTCAAGACGAGTGCGCCTTTGAACTCCGCGGAGATGAACGCGCGCCTGGTCGCCATGGCCAAGGAGCAAGGCCGCGATGTCTACGCAGTGGAGACGCTGGGCGGTGAGCTCGCGCCACGCCTGCTCTACCTCGTGCATCCGGATGGCACGCGTCAGCTGGTGCGCGGCGCGGTCTTCGACGAGCTGGACAACCGCAGCCTGCGCTCCGACATCCTCGCCGCCGGCGACGACCTGTACGTCTCCAACTCGCTGGGTACCGTGCCCTCAACCACTATCGCGCCGAGCCTGCTCTTCGATGACATCGGCGTCAAGCGAGCCACCGAGGAACAGCAGAAGCTGCCTTACTACTCCCCGCCCGCGCTCGATCTCCCGCCCGCCACGAAATAAATCGCCCCACTCAATTCAGCCGGACGAGGTAGGGCTGCGCCCCGGGATCGGGAATATGGATGCTGTCGGCGATCTGGCTCGCCGTGGCCTTGTCCGCATTCTTCGGGTTGATCCGCACCCAGTGGCCGGTGGGCCCGGCAAACTCGATCACCTTGGCCGTCGCGTAGCGCCGCGTCAGGTCGTTCTTCAATTGGATCGCGTCCTCTTCATCAAGAAAAGCGCCGATCTGAACGCACCACTTTCCGGCGGGATCGACGCCCGGCCGCTCCGGCGGGGCATACGCCTCCACTCGTACCTTCGCCGTGCCGGGCCGATAGACATCCAGCGCCTTCGCCGCCGCAAGCGACAGGTCGATGATCCGGCCATCGACGAACGGCCCACGATCGGTGATCTTCACCACGACCGACTGGTCGTTGCTCAGATTCGTCACCCGCACCAACGAACCCATCGGCAGCGTGCGGTGGGCTGCGGTCATCGCATTCTGATCGTAGATAGTGCCATCGGCGCCGGGATGGTTGGCATAGGGCGGCCCGTACCAGCTCGCCATCCCCACTTCGGTCGAGACGGGCCTGCCTTGCGGCGCAGCCTGTGGAGCGGAGAGAGCAGTTCCCGCCGGCTCACTCTGCGCGCTTCGGTTCCCTGTTCCCATGCGCGCCGGCCTGATGTCATCCGCGCTCGCCGGCAGGTTCGGCGGCGGCTGGTAGGAGACTGGTGCGTTCTTATGACGGCATCCCGACAGGCCAAGCGCGAGTAGCGACACCGTGCTTACCCACCGGCGATGCCAAATGCGATTCAAGGCTTGGCTTCACCTTTGTCCCGGGTTGGCGTCTCCGGCGTAGACGCCGGTGGCGCCTGCGCAGTGGAGGCCGCGCGTTGATCGTCCATGCGCTGCGCCAACTTCTGAAGCTCCGCGGCGGCGGCGCGCAGCGCCTGCGACCCATTGCGCCGGATGTCCGGGACAACCTCATCGTTGATGTAGTTCACAACGCGGCGAGCTTCCTCCTCGGCGCGCGCCGCAGCCTCGCGCAACTGCTGCTCCCAGCGCTTTGGTTCCTCGTTCGCCATCGGCACACCTCTCCACACCTTAGTATGGAGAGTCGCAAAAGTACTGGTCAATTGAGAACGCCGGTATCTGCCACGCGGTGCCATAGTGGTAATCCGCTTTTCCGAACGCTTCTATCTTCGTCGGCTGGACAACTATGTGCTCACAGGAGGCGTCCGTATAGGTGGGGCATTGTCCCCACTTCCTGCCGTATGGACTCCGCGTAGCGACAGCAAGCATTCAGACATCGCACTACTGAGATGAGTCCATTGTGGTCAAGTCAAAGAACCGAATACTTCGTTGTGTGTATGCCTCGGGTATGCTCCTGGCAATGTTCGCCCTCTCATCGCGAACATCGAACGCACAGGCGGTTGCGAGCGGAGCTGCGACCTTACCTTCCACCGAGCATTCCCTGGCTACATCGTCAAACGCGGCTGACCCCGGCGCCTCTTCATCGACTGGAGTATTTGTAGCTGCACCAATCGAATCGCCTCCCGAGGCCTCGCCCATCGAGAAGTACGTAGAGCCAGGGCAGGCCGCACCGCCCCTCTCTGCAAAGTACAAGTTCGTACTCGGCGTCAAAGGCGCGTTTTCGCCGTTTGCGCCCGTCGGCTGGATCGCGGCCGCGGGCTACGAGCAACTGGGTAACGGCAGTCCTAATTACGGCACGGATCGCGGAGCATTCGGTCAGCGGCTTGGCGCAGCCGCGATCCGCGATGCTTCAGAGGATGTGTTCGCCGACAGCATCATGTCGCCGCTCTTCCACGAAGATCCGCGCTACTACCAGCTAGGCCCCTCGCATAATTTCTTCATTCGAGTTGTCCATGCTGGATTTCGCCCCGTCATCGGGCGCACCGACGCTGGCCGTACTTCGCTCGACTTCTCCAACCTGACCGGGACCATGGCCGGGGCCGTACTCACCAACGCCTACTACCCGCCGGCGAACCGTGGCTTCTCTCAGACCATGCAGACGTTCGGCTGGTCGCTCGGCGGGTCCTCCGTCGGATACGTCTTCAGGGAGTTCTGTAGCGGTGCCACCCGGATGTTTCAAGCACGGCACTGAATCGTAGGTTCAGTCCGTTGAATGCATGGCGGGACGAACAGAGCGAAGGAACTACGGGTTGCCCAACGCCATGCGCAGACCCTGCCGATCGTTCCACGCGATGCGAAGTCCACTGGACAATGGCTTCACCCCGAGCAGCCGAACGCCCCCGAGAACAGACCGGACGAACATGGGCTCGCGTCCATCGCCCGGCCACAGCTGCGAGACAGGACGCGCAATGCCGTTGCTGTCCGGGTGGAAGACGCGATCGTCCCAGCTCCGCGACCCCTCAGGGAACTCGGGGTGGTAGCCGATCACCTCCAGCGTCGACTCCAGAATGCGGTACTTCACCGGCACGGCATACGACGCCATGAAATGGATGTGGCTGGTGCGTTCGCGGCGGACCTCGTGAACGAAGTCCTCAAAGCTGGCCGCGCGCGTCAGGTTGGTGATCGCGTTGGGCTGCATGCCGTGGCGGTCGCCGCCACTGATCAATATCTGGTTCCATCTCTGCGCCAACCCATGGACTTGCCGGTTCTCCTGCCAGCCCCGCAGGCCGTTCAACTCCATTGCGTGGATGAACTGATTGTTGCTCGCCAGAAATTCATGGACACAGAAGAGATGCCGTTCGGCCCCCAACTTATTCAGGTCCCATACAGGGTGGTTGAACACGATCAGCGTGTCGGGTATTGCATCCAATTCGCACAGCATCTCCTTCACGCGCGCGATGGTGGGCGCAGCCGTGAACTCCGCGAAGCGCTGCATCCAACCCTCGGCGGATCCGCTCGGCAGGTTATGGATGCCGAGATGAAAGACTGAATCCCGATAGGGCACGGTCCACTCGACGGAGAGCGGAACGTGGCGCGTGTGCGGGAGGGAGCGCAACAAAAGGGGCGCGCGGATATCGTCGTGATCGGTGATCGAGACCAGCGCGGGAAGTTGGAGCTGGTCCTCAATCTGGCGGCTTTCAAGATCGAAGGCCATGCCCGGGTTCAGGGGCGGCGTCCAGTAGCTGGCCTCGTAGTTGAGTTCAAAGCCATGGACCTCGCGGCAGTAGCGCTCCCGGTTGGCGAAGATGGGGCGCAGCACCTTGAACTTCGTTCCCAGCTCCGCGAGATGGCGCAGCGTCTCCCTGGACATGCTGGTATGGCTGTGCAGCGAGACGCCGGAGGTGAATCCTCGCGACGCATCCGGCTTACACCATGAATACGAGATGCTTGACTGTTGCATGGCTGCTCCAACTCTGAATCGGCCCAATGGAGATTTGGTGTCGGGAAAACCCACAGCTTGCAGCAACTTGTACTTTCCCAATTTTTCTCGTCTGTCCTTCAATAGTAGCCCGGCCCCATTAAGGATTGACGAATTTCTATCAAAGTACTCATTCGACTTGGCTTGTTCCTACTCGCGAATGTCGAGGTACTCCTCCGTGAACGGCTTCTTGCGAAACGTCGTCCATAGATAGTTCACGGTATAGCGCCAGGCGATCGTCATCATGCCTTCCTGCTTCAGCCGCCGGGCAGACGAGAGCATCTTCAGATCAAACGTGAACTTCACCTCGCCTACCTCATTCATGCGCCGCGCAATGTCCGTGTCCTCGCCATAGAACGCAATCGCCGTGTTGAATCCGCCAATCTTCTCCAGCGCCTCGCGCCGCAACACAAAGTTGCCACCCTGCACCATCGACCCCGCGCGCAGCACATACCGGTTCAGCGCATACACCAGGAACGCCACCGCATAAAACAAGCGCACCGTGATCCGTTGGCTTGGCGTCAGGTCGTAGTACACCAGCGGCCCGCTCAACGCCACCAGCTCCGGCCGGCCCTCGAACTCCCTCAGGACCTGCACAACCCATCCCGGCGTAAGCCGCGCATCCGAATCCACATTGGCAATCAGCTCGCCGGTACTCGCCGCAAACCCCGCCTGCCGCGCAAAGGTCAGCCCCTTACGCTGTTCATCCACCAAACGCACACCTGTGTATCCCAGCGCAACATCGCGCGTGCGGTCCGTACTGGCGTTGTTGACAACGATGATCTCAACCTGATCGCCCAGCCCCCGCGTCTGCGCCAAAATGGATTCAAGACAAGCGGGGAGATACGCCTCTTCGTTGTACGCCGGAACCACGAAGCTGAGCCGCATACATCCAATGGTAGCCCTAGCTTGGACTGAACGGCAAAAATTGGCGCATAGCATGCGGCGGTCATCCCTGAACTTTTCATCCAACTTCCTGCGCGTCAATTAGTCTTAGGGAGGGATGCCCCCCATGAAAGCCATGCTGGTGGCCTTGGCGATCGCCGCGACCCTGTCGCCGGCTTCCATTCTGCCTGCCCAAACCGCCGCACTGCTCCCGCCTCCGGAGCCGGCCGCGCCCGAATCGACGCCGCTGCCGGATGCCCCGCAGCCGGTGGCCTCTATAGCGGCTACCCCACCCTGCCCCGCGCCAGCGGCCCAGAACGGCGGAGCAACCACGAGTCCAGGCCAGCCCTGCCCCAGGAGACAGAATTTCTTCAAGCGATTCCTCGACTCCCCCACCCCGGTACCCCTCACGCCCCAGCAGAAGGCCGAACTCGCCATCCACAACTTGACCTACTGGGGCAATCTGGTCACGGTCGCGGGCACATCTGCTTTCTCTGTTGCCATCGATGCACACAACCCCAACGGGCCCGGATTCAAAGGCTTTGGCCGGGATACCGGCTATAGCCTGGTGGAGGACGCCACCGGCGAGTTCTTCGGCACCTTCCTGATCCCATCCCTCACCGGCGAGGACGCGCGCTACCACCGCATGCCTCACGCATGCATTCCCCGCCGGCTGGTCCATGTCCTCTCGCGGACCATCATCGCCCAGAGCGACGACGGCCGGCCCATGCCGAACTATGCCACGCTGCTCACCAACCCCATCTGCGCCGAGATCAGCAACCTCTATGTTCCGGGGCTCGGTACCAACGGCCGGTCCACGGTAGAGCGCATCGCCGTCGGGTACGCCACCGATCCCATCGACAACCTGATCACCGAGTTCCTGCCCGACGTCGCCAGCCACATCCATGTCCACGACATCTTCGTGCAGCGCATCGTCAACAGAGTGGCCAACGGCCAGATCTCTCCTTAGGCCCTTCTTGCGCTCCAAACGCCGGGTCGCCGACACTCCATTCGCGACCCTATTTCCCCATTCAATGCAATATCTTGCCGTTCGAAACTCGCCCCTTCGAAAGTGGGACTCCCATGCGTAGGCTTGCAGGTGGAATACATCGTATTTGGGGCGGGGTTATTGTCTCTTCCGGCACCCGTCGACTTCAGCCGCGAAATTCGTCCGAGCTTCTATCCATCCCCGTTGATACTGAATAAGATGTGCGGATCCCGGCCCATTTCCACCAACATTTCCTCAGGAGACAGACCCCAACATGGCAAAGCGCGCGAAGGTATTTGAAAAGGCTCTGGTGCAGGCCGCCAAGGGCGGATGGGTTGTTTACAACGGCTGAACTCGATGTTCAGCGATAGCGCCAGCTTCACGCCCAAGTGGAGCGACAAGCCCCTCCTGAAGTCCTACCAGAAGGAGAAGCCGCCCCTCGGCTGGCCGCGCACCACCGACTCGCTCTGTCCCAAGTGCGTTCCCGAGATCCGCCAGCAGATCGTGGACGGCAAGCTGCCCCACGAGATCCTGCTCAACGAGAAGGTCGGCGAGATCAAGGCCCAGATCATCGAGCGCGACGGCAAGATCCTGATGGTGAAGGACTGCCCCATCCACGGCCACTTTGAAGACGTGATGTCCATCGACACCGCCTTCTTCAAGCACCTCGAAGAGGTCTTCCCCGGCCGCGACATCCGCGCCCACAACGACGAGAAGCTGCACAACCACGGCACCTCCACCGTCACCCACGGCCGCGGCTCGGTCCTCACCATCGACCTCACCAACCGCTGCAACATGATGTGCGACCCCTGCTTCATGGACGCCAACCAGGTCGGCTTCGTCCACGAGCTCACGTGGGACGAGATCAAGACCATGCTGGACAACGCCGTCACCATCAAGCCGCGTCGCCAGATGTCGGTGCAGTTCTCCGGCGGCGAGCCCACGCTCTCGCCCTACTTCCTCGACGCCGTCGCCTACGCGCGCAAGGTCGGCTACACCAGCGTTCAGGCCGCCACCAACGGCATCGAGTTCGCCAAGTCGAAGGAGTTCGCCAAGGCCGCGGCTGAGGCCGGCCTGCGCTACGCGTACCTGCAGTTCGACGGCATCGGCAACGCCGCCAACTCGCACCGCAAGGTCGGCAACGCGTTCGACGTGAAGCTCCAGGCCATCCACAACCTGTATGAGGCCGGCGTCGACATCGTCCCCGTCACCACCATCGTCAACGGCATCAACAACGAGCAGGTTGGCCGCATCATCCAGTTCGCGCTCGACAATCCGAAGAAGATCAACTTCCTCTCCTTCCAGCCGGTTCAGCTTCACCGGCCGCGACGAAGCCGTCTCCGACGAGCGCCGCGAGGCCCAGCGCTACACCCTCTCGCACCTCGCGCACGACGTAAAGAACCAGACCGGCATGGGCGAGCCCACGCGCGACTGGTTCCCCATCTCCTTCATGTCCACCTTCTCCGACTGGGCCGACCTCGTCCACGGGCCGGACCGCGACTGGGGCCAGCTCTCCTGCGGCTGCCATCCCAACTGCGGCATCTCCATGGCGCTGATGATCGACAAGGAGACCAAGGAGGCCGCGCCGGTCACCGCGTTCATCAACGCCGACCGCCTGGCCAAGGACATCGCCCGCGTCAACGACGCGGCCCGCGGCAAGTACCTCACCATGATCGGCGCCGCGCTGGCGCTGATGCGCAACTACACCCCGGACAACGCGCCCACCCACTTCAAGATCAAGGACCTGCTGACGAAGTTCGACAAGAGCTTCGGCGCCAGCGGACGCGACTACGGCAAGGTCACCGCCGACCGCACCATGGCCGACATCGAGAAGCGCCGCGGCGACCGCTGGAACTTCCTCTTCATCGCCGGCATGTGGTTCCAGGACCTCTTCAACTACGACTTCCGCCGCACGGAGCAGTGCATCATCCCCTACGCCACGCAGGAGGGCGAGATCAGCTTCTGCGCGTACAACACCGGCGTCGGCTGGCGCAACATCATCGAGAAGATGCACATGACCTCCACCCTCACCAAGTGGTACGAGGAGCATGGGCGGCATGAGATCTTCGCCGGCGGCAAGAAGGTCGGCCTCGAAGCCGAGGGCAGCTACGACCTCGTCCTCGAATCAGGCCCACGTCAACTCCGCCGCCAACGACACGTTCGACAAGAGCGGCATCGCCAAGAACGCGCGCGAGGAGAAGATCCGCGCACGCGACGCGAAGCTGAAGCAGGACGCCGAAAACGCCCGCATGGCCAAGCTCTACCGCAAGGAAGTCCTGCAGGAGCCCGACGCCCCCGCCGGCTTCATCGCCCTCGGCGACATCAAACCCGCCGCCACGCCCGCACCAGCGCGGGTCGAAGAGACCGTCGCCGGCGACGAACCCCGGAAGGGGCCGCCTTCAGGCGGGCCGCAAGGGACAACTCAACAGATGAATTGAAAGCAGGCCGCCCGAGAGGGCGGCCTTATCTTTTGCTCGAAGTCTTGTAGCCCTGGCGAGGAATAGCGAAAAGCTGATCTTTTCGCTGGTTCGTCTGTCACTAAATCGCGTGACCCCATTTCATCGCGACATGAGGCTCTGAAAGATGACGAGTAAACTAATCTGGTTCATGCCGGATTTAAGCCGCCATCGCTGGCGGCCTTTGTATTTTCGATAGGGATATCATGGGAGTGGAACCAGACGACTCGGAACCTGATTGCGGGAGACTCCTATGCAAATAGCGTGCTCATGCGGAGGAAGAAACGAAAAGTGCAGCAGGTGTTACGGCAGTGGTTCGCTAGAGCGATTCACTGATAACAGAGCGGAACTCGAAGCTCAGCGCAGTGCACGAGAAGCCGCAAAAATCGCTGGCTTTGCCGATCCGCCCCCCAGAAAAGTTAGCGTCGGACGGAAGACCTTTATAGCCGTGAGACGGGTTAGTTAATTTCATCGTCGCTGGGGGCTAATCTCGGTTTTCGGCAAAGCGCTGTAGCTCTTGCATTATGATTGGCGGGAACGCGGAGGGTGGCAATCCGGAGTTCGTCGATGCCGTCTCATCTCGTCCGATCCTGGCCTTGCGCCCTGCTCCTGCTCGCTGCCCTTTCCGCCGGCTCGCAAACCGCTGCGCCTCCTCCTCAGCCGCAAACAACCACCGCTGCCCCTCAAGGCTCATGGAAGGTCCTCTACGAGGAGAAGTTCGAAGGCCCTGGACCTTTGTTCAAAGACGGTCCGCCCGCGTGGGCGCCGGACAAGTATCAGGAGACGGACAAGTACTCCGATGGGGGCGAGTACTTCCAGCAGCGCGGAGTCAAGCCGCCCGCGGCATTTCGCGCCGAGGGCGCGTTCGGCAAAGACCAGTGGCTCACCGCCGCGGGCTACAGCCGTCCAACCTCACCAAATTCTCCGATCTCTTCCAGGTCGTCCCCGATCCCGCCGATCCGAGCAATCACGTGCTCAAGGTCTCCTCTCCCAAACACACCGATGGCATGGTCATTCGTCCGACGGTCCCGCTGCCGGCAACGTACCGGGTCTGCCTCAAAGTGGGGTACGCTTCCTTCGGAGACGGCAAGCCGGACCGGCCTCAACGGCTACCTCGGCGGCGAAACCGACGGGCCGTGGTCCAACGGAGATGCGAGCCTGGAGAATGGCTTCTACTGGCTCACGATCCTCGATGCCACCCCAAGGCCCCACAACAATCTCTGGATCCATCACCATCGCAAGGTCGTCATCGACTCCGACAACAACAAGGAGGCGTGGACCAATATCTGGGAGGGCAAGGACTGGGTCGCGGACGGTCAGCACCCCATCATGATGTTTGGCGTCGACAAGACCGGCGACGATGAAGACAGCACAGGCAGGCCTTTTCTCTCCTGGTCCCACGGCGCGCTTCAGCCCTCGGGCGCAATCCGCGCCGTGGACGCGTACAAGGACAATACCTGGTACACGGCCTGTATCGAGCGCAATCCCGACTCCTTTGTCCTCACCGTCTCCGGCGACTTCAAGTGGGGCGGCCGGCAGACCTATGTGGGCACCATACCGCTGCGCTCCGTCTATGCGGCAGAGCCGGGAATTCCCGACTTCTTCATGTTTGGCGATCCCCACAACAACTACTATCGCGGCTCCGTCTACTACGACGACATTAAGCTGGAGACTTGGCAGAAACCCTGACGGCTGAACGCAGCGGCTCGAGCTTCGATCACGCGGGCACACCTCATCCACCGGTCTATAGGACAATAGATAGTTGGGGCCGAAGCGTGCCTTGGCTCTATGTCATCCAATAGGGTGCGCGACACAGGCGCCCGAAGTGTTCAGGAAGAAGAAGGTAATGGCGGAAGAGACCACAACCCGCGTCGTCGGCATCGACCTTGGCACGACCAACTCGCTGGTCGCGTTCATGCAGGGCGACCAGCCGACCATCATCCCCGGCGAGGATGGCGACCGCCTCGTGCCGTCCGTCGTCGCCTTCGACCACGAGCACGGCTTCGTGGTCGGCAACGCCGCGCGCGCGACCCTGCTCACCGATGCCTCAAGCGCCGTCTACTCCGCCAAGCGCCTGATGGGCCGCGGCGTCGAGGACGTGCAGGACGAGCTGAAGCTCTTCCCCTTCAAGCTGGTCGATGGCCTCAAGCCGGGCGACGTGCTCAAGCTGGAGGTCGGCGGCCTCAAGCTGACGCCGCCGGAGATCTCCGCCTACATCCTGCTGCAGCTCAAGAGAACGCCGAGCGCTTCTTCGGCGCGCCCGTCACCAAGGCCGTCATCACCGTGCCCGCGTACTTCAACGACGCGCAGCGCCAGGCCACCAAGGACGCCGGCCGCATCGCCGGCCTCGACGTGCTGCGCCTGGTCAACGAGCCCACCGCCGCCGCGCTCGCCTATGGCCTGGACAAGAAGCGCGACGGCCTGATCGCCGTCTACGACTTCGGCGGCGGCACCTTCGACATCTCCATCCTCAAGCTGCACGAGGGCATCTTCGAGGTCATCGCCACCGGCGGCGACACCCACCTCGGCGGCGACGACATCGACAACCTGCTGATCGCCATCGCGCTCGACGACATCGCCGGCGACGCCGAACTCGAGCATCGGGCGAAGACGTCAAGGCCAGCGCGCGAAGTAGTCCAGGCCGTGCGCAAGGCCGTCATCGACGCCAAGATCGCGCTCTCCGAAGCGGCGACTCGGCCAAGCTCGACGTGGCCCTCCCCAACGGCAAGCGCTATACCCGCGAGATCACCCGCGCGCAGTTCGAGCAGCTCATCGCAGCCGTCATCGCCCGCACCGCCGCGCCCTGCAAGCAGGCGCTCAAGGACGCAGGCCTCACCCCCGCCCAGATCGACGAGGTCGTCCTCGTCGGCGGCTCCACGCGCATCCCCGCCGTGCGCGCCCTGGTCGATCGAGCTCTTCGACCTCAGCGCACGCGGCAAGAAGCCGCACACCGAGCTGAATCCCGACGAGGTCGTCGCCCTCGGCGCAGCCGTGCAGGCGCAGATCCTCGCCGGCAGCGCTCGCGCCGCGACCGACGACCTGCTGCTGCTCGACGTCACGCCGCTCTCGCTCGGCATCGAGGCGCTCGGCGGCGTGGTCGCCAAGATCATCCAGCGCAACTCCACCATCCCCGCCAGCGCCACCGAGCACTTCACCACCGGCGTCGACGGCCAGACCAACGTCGCCATCCACGTGCTGCAGGGCGAGCGCGAGCTGGCCAAGGACTGCCGCTCGCTGGCCCGCTTCGACCTCAAGGGCATCCCGCCGATGGTCGCCGGCCTGCCGCGCATCGAGGTCAAGTTCCTGATCGACGCCAACGGCATCCTGCACGTCACCGCGCGCGAGCAGCGCAGCGGCAAGGAGGCCGAGATCGAGGTGAAGCCCACCTACGGCCTCACCGACGAGCAGGTCGAGACCATGATCCTCGCCTCCTTCGACAACGCCGAGGCGGACATCGAGGCGCGCCAGCTCATCGAGGCGAAGAACGAGGCCGAGACCATCCTCGGCGCCGTCGAAAAGGGCAAGAGCACAGCCGCCTGGCAGCAGCTCACCGCTGACGAGATCGCAGACGATCGAGGCGTGCGAGACCGAGCTTGAAGGCCGCCGCAGTCGGCGGCAACTACAAGGTCATCCGCCAGGCCATCGAGCAGCTGGACAAGGCCACCCGCCGCTTCGCCGAGATCATGATGGACATGGACGTCATGGGCGCAATGAAGGGCCAGACCATGGACGCCGCGGGTGAGACGCATGGGCGACGGCCCAAGCGCGCCGCACCCCTTCGCCAAGGCCGAGTTCGAGGAGGACGATCGAAACTCGATGAAAAGCTAAACACCGAGTGACACCGATTCAAGACACCGATCAGGAAATTGCACTTGATCGGTGCCTATCGGCGTTGAATCGCGTGTTAAGCCTCTTTATGCATCGAAGTTTAGAATGGAGATTATGTCTGACCAGAGTGCAGACGTTGAGCCGAAGTCGATCTCTCCAAGCCGCCCGCCGAGAACATGGTGCGCGTGACCTTCCTGCCCGAGAGCCGGACCGTCGAATTCGCCTTCGACACGCTGCCCTACGAGGGCCACGGCCGGCCCATGTCCTTCCTCGACGTCGCCGAGAACTACGGCATCTTCCTCGACCACGCCTGCGGCGGCGTCTGCGCCTGCACCACCTGCCACCTCCACGTGAAGGAGGGCGCCAGCGGCATCAGCGAGGCCGAAGACCTGGAGCTCGACCGCCTGGAGACCGCCGCCGGCATCGAGCTCAACTCGCGCCTCGGCTGCCAGGCCGTCATCGAAAAGCCCGGCACCTACGTCGTCGAGATTCCCAAGTGGAACCGCAACTACGTGCAGGAAGGCAAGCCCGCGCATGGGCCGGGGAGCTAGGCCTGGCTGAATTGCTGCGCGCCGGAGTAATTGAATGCTTCAGGAGGTCGGAGTGCGTCGACTTTTATTGATCGTGAGCTTGCTGGCGACGTTCAGCGGAGTCGCGCACGCAAGCGGCAAGCATGAAAGGTGGAGGGCGGTCGAGAAGCTAGGGCACGGCGTCCCGGTAGAGGTGCAACTGCGCGGCGAAGCAGGAACCGACATCTGCCGTGTGATCTCCGTCGATGATAACGCGCTGACCTGTGCGCGGGACCAGAACCCAGATGTCGACTGGGACGCAGCCTCCGGAGCGCGTCTGGTCTTTCCACGGAGCGCGGTCCAGAACGTGTGGTTCCTGACGACAAGCAGCCGGCACATCGTGGCGTGGGTTCTCACCGGCGCGGCCGTTGCGCTCGTCATCGCCGCGTGCGCAGAGGGTGACATCGCCGGCGCATTTGTGGTTGCGTTCATTGCCGGGACAGTTGAGGTCATGCAGCACGACCCCATGGCGGGACTGCCGAAACGACCGCCGCAGATCCATCCGCTCCTCATCTACCGCTCTGCCACGCCATAGACTATGAATGGGCTCTCGTCAGAGCTAGGCGCAAGGAGGAACAAACCATGGCACGCGAACTCAATTGGACCGACACCGAAGAGATCGGAATTCAGCTGCAAGAGATGTTCCCCGACACCGATCCCTACTCAGTGCGTTTCACCGACCTGCACAAGTGGGTGGTGCAGCTGCCGAACTTTGTCGGCGACCCGGCGAAATCGAATGAGGGGATTCTCGAGGCGATCCAGACCGCGTGGCATGAAGAGTACGAAGACGCGAAGAACGCCTAGCGCACGACCGGCGAAGCGCCGCGGCTGGGCGCGCCTCGCCTCAGGATTTGAGACGGCAGTTTTGAGCCAGTGACCCGCAGCACGAGCCACGCAGCCGCAACCCACACTACACTCGCCGCCGAGATCGTAATCACATCCCGCATGTGACTCGACACGCCGGGCAGTAACCTTGCCGCCAGTGCTGTGGCGCCAAACGCGACGGCCGCGGCACCCAGCGCTCGCGCCAGTTCGCCGAACTCCAGGTCCTTCAGGCTCACCAGCCCCTCGCGATGCAGCAGCACGGCAAGGCTCGCCGTCTGCACCAATATGCCGATGTCCGACGCAATCACCAGTCCCACCAGGCCGAACGCCCGGAACAGCGTGGCGTACATCGGGACCGAAAGCACCGTGATCAGCGTGCCGGTGATCGCCGGCGTCTTCGTGTCGCTCGCGGCATAGAAGGCGCGCGCATAGATCCCCTGAACCGCCCAGACGCCGAGCGTGACGGCGAGGATCGCGAATAGCTGCGTGGTCTCCGCCGCGCTGGCCCGTTTGAATTGGCCGCCACGGAAGAGGTCCATCAGCCACGGCGCCAGCGCGACCATCCACGCTGACACAATCATCCCCACCGCGAATAGCCGCGAGACCGCGCGCGCAACCGAGGCCGAAAACTCATCGGACAACCCGCGCTGATACAGCGACGCGAAAAAAGGCAGTGAGGCCGCGCCAGCAGCCGGGCCAATGATGTTGAACGGCGCATTGAATAGGTCCTTGGCGTTGCCGATTAACGTGATGCCGCCATCGCGCAAGGACGCGTAATAGTTGAGGAAGATGCCATCGAACATCACCAGCGAGACGCCGATCATCAGCGGCAGGGAAAGCTTCAGCCACTCGCGAAACGCCGGGTCGCCGAAGCCGACGATGGGCCGATACTGAAGGCCCGTGCGTAGTGCGCCCAGCGAGTTCAGCAGGGCAGCGCCCACAATCACACCGGCAAGCACGCCCCAGGCCAGCGAGTAGATGCCGAGCTTGCGATGCAGCAGCCACAGCGCCCAGAATGATTCCCGCGTTGTAGATCAGCGGCGTGAACGCTTGGTAGATAAATATCTTGCGCACTTGCAGGCGCGAGCTCATCACGCTGCCAATAAAGAAAAAGAGCTGTGCGGGCAACAGCAGCCGGGTCAGCGAGCTGCACAACGCGGCGCGCACAGGGTCGCTGCGAAACCCCTTGTTCGCCAGCCACACATACTGCGGCGCAAATACCTCGCCCAGCAGCACGCCCGCGCCGAGCACAAGTAGCATGGTTGTCAGGATGACGGAGAGCGCACGGTCGCCGCCCTCATCATCGCCCGCCTCGCGATAGCGGTTCAGCACCGTGATAAGCGAGATGGACGCTGCGCCACCAATCAAGAAGTAGTTGATCAGGTCGGGAAGTTTAAACGCCGCGCGATACGCATCCTGCGCGATGCCGGGACCAAAGATAAGATCGACGTACTTGATGCGCACCAGCGCCAGGATGCCCGAGGCCAGCGAACTGAACATCAGCAGTATCGCCGCGGAGCCCGCCGTGTGTTGCTTCGCGCGGCCCGCCTGCCCGCTGGGCTGGCCATTGGCTGCGGACTTCGCGGTCGGATCGGGCGTCAGGCTCATCGAGATAGATCGATTCTACTGGCGCTTGGGCGAAGCCCCGATTATTCCTTTTCGGCAGTGGCGTCGAAGGGGATATGCGGGTCTTTGGATCGCGCTGCATCCTGCATGGCGCTGCGGCGCTGAGCACCCACCGGACGCAGCGACCGCTTGCCGGAGACCTCTCCGATGGGTTTTGCGAGGATAGCCGCAATGGCCTCAAGCTCCCGTCGCAAAATCCGCAGCTGCTTGATGTCGGTCGCACCGCCCCCCAGCAGAGAGAGCTGAGGCGCCTTGCGCTTGAGCTCAGCCTTCAGCATCTGCCGTGCGCCGGGAATCGTATATCCCTCGTCGTAGAGCAGGGTCTTCACGCGCAGCGCCATCTCCACATCGCGCCGGCGGTAGAGCCGTTGGCCAGTCCCACCCTTATTGGGTTTCAGCTGCGGGAACTCGCTCTCCCAGAAACGCAGGACGTAGGCCGGCACCTCGCAGAGCGCCGCCACTTCGCCGATGCGGAAGTACAGCTTGTCGGGAATGTCAGACGGTCCTGCCCCGGCTGCGTGCGCGCCTTTGCGGATTGGCTGGCTGTGTCCCATCTGCAACCGAAAACTCCCTCGCGATTCAGACCTAAGATACTAGACCCTAGAACGGATTCAGCTTTGCCAGACCCTTTTTCTTCTTGTGCTTGCTGGAAGATTCGTCCGACTTATCGAAAGCAGGCTTGGCCTTCTTTCCATCGGCCGGCGCAGTCTGGGCCGGCGGCTGCGATCCAGGCGTCGCCTCGTTGATTGCATCCGGCGCCGCAGCCGCCTTCTCAATCGGAGGCAGTGGCGTCGCGTCTGGCGGGCCTACCGCCTTCAATCCACCATTGGCGTCGCTCGCCTGGGCCGGATTTACAGTTCCCGGAAATGCCGGCGGGGTAGCAGGCGCGGTCACTGGAGCAGTCGATCCCGACCCGGATTCCGATCCCGAAGCAGGCTGCACAATCTCGATACCCATCGAGCTACCGCCAGCCGCCGGCGCCGTAGTCGGCACGTTGGTCACGACGGCCGTCGAGCCGCTATCGCCACCCCCCGTCCCTGCGGGAACGTCCTGGAATGCGAGTGGCGCGCTGGCTGCCGGTGCAACAGCTGGCTTGCTGGCATCGGTCGGCGCTGCTGTCGCATCCGGGGTCAACGGAGCCGCAGCCCGCTGATCGCCGGCCGTGGGATTCATGGAATTGTTCAGGTCCGCGATGGCCTGGTTCATCACCATCGCCGCGTTGGTTGGCTTGGCGTCTTCCAGCGGTGGGGCGCCAATGGTGGCTGCCGGCACCGTGTCCGCCTGCCGCAGGATGACTACAGTCGCCCGTTTGCTCAGGGTGTACTGGCCCCGGCTGTTCTCCAGCGCCGCGCTGGCCGCCGCCTGCTCCGCCGTAGGCGTCGGGATCGGCAGTCCCATGGCGGCGATCCGGTCTCGCGCATCCTCTACATGCGCCGCGGCAGAGTGTTCCAGCACCACCTTGCTATAAGCCGCATATGCCTGGTCGTCGTAGATCTTCTCCAGCCGCGCTTTGCCGGCCTCTGGCAACCTCATCTCCCGGACGATGTGCGCCTCTGCCTCGTACGCGTCGCCCAGACCGACCAGGACGTCGTCCATATGGCTGTACAGCGGATAGGTGTCGACCACGGTCTGGTAGCGTGCAATCGTCGCCGGCCAATTCTGGCGGGATGCGTAGAAGGCGGCAATATCCGCCTCGCGGAAGGCCAGCGTCTCCTGCACCTCGCGCAATCGCTGCCTCGCCTGCGGCACCAGAGGCGAGTCCGGGAACTGCTGCAACATCAAGCGGTACGCTTCCTCGGCGTGGATGGTGCTGGCGTCGTCGCGGTCCGGCCTGTCCATCTGCTTGAAGTAAATATCGCCCACCCGCATCTGGGCCTCCGCGGCCTCGGGCGAGTTGGGGAAGAAGGTAATGAAGTCCTTGTACTCCTGCTCCGCCTGGGTCAGGGCAGCCACACCGCCCTCCTTGTACCAGCTGTCCGCGATCGCGAGCTTTGCCCGCATCATGTACTGCGAGTCCGGATAGGTGTTCAGCAGGGTCTGCAGGTCGAGGCGCGCCACATCGTAGCGTCCATGCTTCACCGCATCCTCGGCCTTGTCATACAGCTCCTTATCGGGAAGCTTCGCATCCACCCCTTCAAGCGAGTCCACCTTCTTGGTCTTCTTCGCATCCTTCCGGGTGTCTTTCGACTCGACAACCTTGTCTTCCTTCTGCTTCCTCGTCTTCGCCGGCTTCTTGTTGCTCACCGCGATCGCGTTCGGCTGCGTTGTCGCTGCTGGAGCGGCAGCGGTCGTCGCCGACGCTGCGGCCGCACCCTGCGTCGCATCCGCTGCCTGTGCCGGGGCGTGCAACGCAGCCGTCAGAAACGCCGCAGCTGCAAACCAGGTCGTTAGCGTGGTTCGTATATTCGGAAGAAAGGAACGAATCGGAAGACTAAGAAAGGTGCTGCGTTGCATCATGCTTGGAAACTCCATCTGCCGGCCTCTTGCAAGGCCAACCGGGCGCGCATTCGGGCGTATACGGGCGTAGGTCTATTCTAATCGTGTCAGGCCGATTCTGCCTCGGTCTTTGGGCCATACCGTTGCGCTAAATCTTCGCTCCGGGCTAGTCCTCAGGGGCAGCCGCTCGCGCAATCCGCAGAAGCTCCACCGCGTTCTGCTCCGTGCGTCCGGGTGCGAAGACAGCCGAGCCCGCAACCAGCATCTCGGCTCCTGCTTTGACCACCGACGCCACCGTATCGTGAGCAATCCCGCCATCCACTTCGATACGAAAGTTCAGCCCCATCGCCTCGCGCAGCTCCGCCAGATGGGCGATCTTCTCGACCGCCAGCGGCAGAAACTCCTGCCCGCCAAACCCTGGATTCACGCTCATCACCAGCACATAATGCACCATCGGCAGCACTTCAACCAGCGTCTCCACCGGCGTCGCCGGATTGATCACCACCCCCGGCAGCATCCCGTGCTGCTCGATGTGTTGCAGCGTGCGGTGCAGATGGCGGCAGACCTCCTGATGCACCGAGACCATGTCCGCGCCCGCCTCGGCAAACGCCGGAATAAATTCATCCGGGTTCTCGATCATCAGGTGGCAGTCCAGCGGCAGCTTGGTGATCGGCCGCAGCGCCTTCACCATCGGCGGCCCAAACGTAATGTTCGGCACAAAGTGCCCATCCATCACATCCACATGGACGATCGACCCGCCGCCGCGCTCAGCCGCGGCCACCTCATCCGCGAGATGCGCGAAGTCCGAAGCCAGAATGGAGAATGCCAGTTCGATCACTTGTCTTCGCTGCCCTCAACGCGCGAGTCCGCTGGAGGAAGTGTATCAGCGGCCCCCGTGGCCAGTCGCCTGCTCTTTGCCGGCCGCTTGCGCGGCGGCGGCCGGAGTTGTGCGTCGCCAGATCGCGCTGCGTCTCGGCCATCGGCGCCGGCTCGCCCAGCGCCATGCGCGCCGCGCCACGCAGGATCCGCCGCAGCGGCCAACTCCCGTCGGCGTTGGCAAAAAAAACCTCACCCGCCCGCTGCTTCTCCGGCCGGTAGTACCAGCGCCGTAGCAGCGAAAGATGGTCGCTCAGCGTGCCCATATCGGTTGACGCAGACATCTGCTCATCGAGCAACGCAAGCACGCCGGCCGCACGAACCTCTGGCGATTCGGCGGGGGTCGACTTCATCGCCGTTACGTCGCCGGCCTCGAGCGGCACCGCCTGCAGCATCAGCGGCTGCGCGAACAGCGAACTGCCCACGCTGGTCTGCTCCTTCACCGCGCGCACGCCCAGAACACTCAGCCGCGCCGGCCCCGCCAGGCAGCCCGCCTCCAGCAAAAAGACCGCCGCGGCCGGCTCGGCCTCGGCCGCAGGCACCCCATCCTCTCGCGCAGCCTTCTGCACAATCACCGCGCGGAGCCTGGGCAACGGCTGCACCAGCTCATCCGCGAGCGCCTGCGCGGCCTTTACCTTGTGCCACTGCGCGTGCAACGCCGCGGCCTTCTCGAACTCCATCGCCGCCGAAGCCTCTTCGCGCTCCAGTCCAATGATCGACGACCATGCTCTCGCCATGGGTATCGAAGAAGCGCTTGACTGCCTCAGCCTCTGCCGCATAAGCGCTCGCGCCCTCCGGCGTGCACGCCTGATTGCACGGCGCGAGGCACTTGTTCATCTCGCCATACACGCATCCCGGGTGCTCGGGATACGGCGCGAGGTCCTCCCAGCAGCGGCGCAGCTTGAACAGATCAAGCACCGCATCGCAGTAGCGATCTGCCGCCGCGCGCGAGGGAAACGGCCCATACATATTCTCCAGCGCGCGCTTGCTCAGCCGGTTGGTCGAGTAGACGCGCGGATAGGTATTCTCCGCAGTAAATCGCAGGAAGAACGGCGTTCGCAGCCGCAGCCGTCGCCGCGCCTCTTCGATCCCAAACAAACTGGCCGCCGCGTAGTAGAGCGTCAGCGTCGACTCGAACTCCGAGCCAGTGACTGTGTATTCGATGCCGGCCACGCGCTCGCGCAGGTTCAGCCGCTTCGACTGCGACTCCGGCGGCGCCAGCAGCCGCGTGATGCGGCGGCGCAGGTCGGCTGTGCGGGTCACATAGGGTTCATCGCCAGCGCGCGGCCCGCGCAGCGCAAAGACACCGGGAAGGCCTGGGAGCTTCGGCAGTACTTCAGTAGCTGTCTCCGGCGAGAAGGGGAGGGTTCGCTCGAAGTGGAAGGGCGCGGCCACAGGAGGATTGTAGAGGCAACCGGCCCGCGCAGGCTGGACTTACCAGAGCCCCCACGCCCGGCTGATGTAGTCCGACAGCGTCATCGTGATCAGCACCAGAAACGTAAAGAAGCCCGCGCCCACCGTCATCTTGATCAGGTTCGACTGGTACTTCACATGCATGAAGAACAGGATGACGATGACTCCCTTGAAGCAGGCAATCGCCAGCGCGATGATCGGGTTGAACACGCCCAGGTCAATCCCTGCCGCGAAGACAGTGAGCGCCGTGCACGACCAGCAGCGTGACGAAGACCAGCGCATACTGCGCCGGCGTCACGATGTGGTGCTCCGCATGTTCCGGATTGGTGACGTTAGCGGGATCGTCGTAGTGCTGCTCGCTCATGCGCTTCTCCTTCACGAGAGTGGCCGCAAGACCGCGGCCCGCCTCGCCTACTTCAACGGGTGACGGTTGATCAGATACAGCAGCGGAAACAGGAAGATCCACACAATATCGACGAAGTGCCAGTACAGCCCGAAGTTTTCTATGGGCGCGACGTACCCCGCCGTGAACTCGCCCCGTTGCGCGCGCGCCAGCAGCCAGAACAACAGCCCAAGCCCGATGATCATATGCAGCGCGTGCATCCCGGTCATGGCAAAGTAGAGGAAGAAGAAGATCTGCGTCTTCTGCGCCATGTCCGGCGCCAGCGGCTGCTCCTTCAGCCCGTAGGCCGCGGGATTCTCAAACTGCGAGACGTCGAAGCTCGCCCCAGGAATATGGTGCAGCTCGTACTTTTCCTTGTACTCGAAATACTTGATGCCGAGAAAGGCAAAGCCAAAGATGGTGGTGAGGATCAGATAGATCACCAGCAGCCTCTTCTTCCGCACCTCCGCCGCCCATACGCCCAGCGCCATAAAGAAGCCCGAGGTGATCAGGATCGCCGTGTTCGCCGCGCCCAGCTTCACGTTCAACTGGTTCGACGCCGCCACAAAAGCGTCGTAGTACCAGTTGCGATAGAGCAGGTACGCAAAGAACATCCCGCCGAAGAACATGATCTCGGTCAGCAGGAACAGCCACATGCCGAAGCTGCCCGCCTCGCGCTGCTGCTCCTCCGTCTCGAAGTGGTGACGGTGCTGCGGCACAAACACATGCTCGTGCTCGCCCGCCTCGTGCTCCTGCGTGGTTGCGATCGCGCTATCCAACGGTGGTCACCTCGTGTGCGGTCTTGTGCTCCAGCCACTCGTAGTCGTACGCCTCGTGGTCCATGATCGGGATCTCGGTAAAGTTTTCCGTCAGCGGCGGCGACTGGATCTGCCACTCCAGTCCCGTCGCCTGCCACGGATTGTTGCCCGCGACCGCCCCATACTTCAGCGACCACGCCAGATACAGAATCGGCAGCATATACCCCACGCCCAGCACCGTCGCGCCCGCGGTCGAGAGCACGTTCAGCACCTGGAACTCCGGCGGATACGAGTGGTAGCGCCGCGGCATCCCGAGGTAGCCCAGAATGAACTGCGGCAGGAAGGTCAGGTTGAAGCCGATGAACGTGACCACCGCCGCGAGCTTCGAGAGCGCCTCCGGATACATCCGTCCCGTCATCTTGGGCCACCAGAAGTGGACGCCCGAAAGGAACGCCATCAGCATCCCGCCCACCATCACAAAGTGGAAGTGCGCCACGATGAAGTAGGTCTCCGTCAGATGGATGTCCATCCCCAGCGAGCCGAGGAAGACGCCCGTCAGTCCGCCGATGGTGAACAGCCCCATAAATCCGAACGCATACAGCATCGGCGTCTCAAACGTGATCGAGCCCTTCTGCAGCGTGAACGACCAGTTGAATATCTTGATCGCCGAAGGCACCGCCACCAGCATCGTCAGCAGCGAGAACACCAGCGCCGAGTAGTTCGACACGCCCATGATGAACATGTGGTGCGCCCACACAAAGAATCCGAACAGCGCAATCGCCACCGACGAGAACGCAACCGCCGTGTAGCCGAAGACCCGCTTGCGGCTGAACGTGCTGATCACCTCGGAGATCACGCCCATCCCCGGCAGGATCATGATGTAGACCGCCGGATGCGAGTAGAACCAGAACAGATGCTGGAACAGCAGCGGGTCGCCGCCCTTGGTGGGGTCGAAGACGCCGATGCCGATCAGCCTCTCCAGCGCCACCAGCACAATCGCGATCGCCAGCACCGGCGTGCCCAGCACCATCAGGATGGACGCCGCATAGTGCGACCACACAAACAGCGGCATGCGGAACCACGTCATCCCCGGGCAGCGCATCCGGTGGATGGTGACGATGAAGTTCAGCCCGGTAAAGATCGAGCTGAAGCCCGCGACAAAGATCGCGCTAGCGCCGTGGTAATTACATGGGTGTTCAGGTAATGGGTGGAGAGCGGCGTGGTAAAGGTCCAGCCCGTGTCCACGCCGCCCAGCACCAGCGCGGCCAGCGACCAGCGTCCCGCCGATGACATACAGATACCAGCTCAGCAGGTTGATCTTGGGGAAGGCCAGGTCGCGCGCGCCCACCATAATCGGGATCAGGAAGTTCCCAATCGTCGCCGGCACCGACGGCACCAGGAACAGGAAGACCATGATGACGCCGTGCATGGTGAAGAACTTGTTGTACGTGTCGGACGCCACCAGGTCCGGCTGCGGCGTCAGCAGCTCCAGCCGGATCAGCCCCGCAAACGCCCCGCCGATAAAGAAGAAGAACGTGATCGAGATCAGGTACAGCATCGCGATCCGCTTATGGTCGCCCGTCAGCAGCCAGCTCAGCAGCCCGTGCTCCGCGGTGATGTAGTTCTTCTTGGGAACCGTCGCGGTGCTCTGGTCGGGCAGATTCAGAATTGTCGTACTCGATGCGCTCATGGTTTCACCACCCCTGGCGCCGGTGGCGCCGCCTGGTCGGACTGCGAGGTGGTCAGCGTCTGCTGCACACGGTAGTTGGTGTTCAAGCGTCTTCAGGTACTCCACCAGATCGATCAGGCCGTCTTCGCTGATCTGTCCCTGATACGTCGGCATGATCGGCGCATAGCCCGCCGTAATATGCTGCGAAGGATTCAGAATCGCATCCCGCAGATACGCCTCGTTCACCAGCACCTGCGAGCCATTCGTCAGCTGCAGCTTCGACCCGTAGACCCCCGCCAGGCTTGGCCCGCGCGCCGCCGCGTTGCCGGAGTGGCATGCGTTGCAGCCCATGCTGGCAAACAGCCGCTCGCCGTTCTGCGCCAGCGACATCCCGCTGGTCGACTCCTCCGTCCACTTCTTGTAGTCCGCCGGCGTCAGCACCGTCACCTCGCCAATCATCGCCGAGTGGTTCGTCCCGCAGTATTGCGTGCAGAACAGGTGATACGTCCCCGGCGTCGTCGCCTCAAACCACACCGTGCTGTAGCGCCCCGGGATCACCTCGCGCTTGATCCGGAAGTCCGGGATCGAGAAGCTGTGAAACACATCCTGCGAGATCATCGTCAGCTGGATCGGCTGTCCCGTCGGCACATGCAGCGCATTGATCTCATGCTGCCCGCCGGGATGCTCCGCCTTCCACATCCACTGCTTGCCCACGATGTAGATGTTCATCGAGTTGACCGGCGGGTTGTAGATGCGGAAGTACAGCAGCGCGCCCCACACAAAGGTCACCAGAAAGATCGCCAGCGGAATGATCGTCCACGTCGCTTCCAGCAGCGTCGATCCCTCGATCTGCGTCGCCACCGGATGCACCGACTTGCGGTAGCGGATCGAGAACGTAAACACGATCGCGCCCACCAGGATGATGCCCGACCACCGTCATCGCCAGCAGGAAGAAGTACAGCTCGTCCATGTAGGGCGCAATGGTCGACGCCTCGCGCGGAAACAGCGCGGAGGCGTTGAGCCACTTCACCAGAAACTGCCATAAGACTGGACTGATCCCCATCGTTACCCTTCGTCATCCATTCTCTTGCCGGTCAGATCGTGGTCCCGGCCAAGCTGCAAGTCCCGCCGAAACATCAGAAACATAAAACCGCCCAGGCTCGCCACCGTCACCATGCCGCCCAGCTGCACCACCCGCACCACAATCAGCGAGTGCTTGTTGGTCTGCGGATCGTAGTGGTAGCAGTACGTCAGAATATTCGCCACCGGCGAGCCAATCTTGTTGCCCGAAGCCTCAATCAGCCCCAGCAGCATGTCCTTCGGCGAGTACTCCACGCCCAGGTAGTACTGCGCGAGATGGCCATCGGTGGTCACCACCTCAATCGCGCTGGCGTGGGCAAACTGGTCCAGCTTGCCGTCCGGCCCCGGTACCCGCACGTAGCCAAATCCCACCGCGTTCGAGACCGCATCGATCGCCGGCTGCTGCCCGGTCAGGAAGTGCCATCCATTCGCCGTCTCCGGCCGGCCATAGCGCTTCACGTAGTACGCCTTCTTCTTCGCCGCAATCGCCGGCGTCTCCGTCGGGTCGATGCTGATGATGACGATGTCGAAGTCCTTGCCCGGCGTCAGCTTCACCATCTCCAGCGCGCCCGCCAGCCCATCCATCTCCTCCGAGCACAGCATCGGGCAGTTGTAATAGACCAGCGAAAGAATCGCCGGATGCTTGCCGAAGTAGTCGCCCAGCCGCACCGTCTTGCCCGTGTCGTCGACGAACTGCGCATCCAGCGGCAGCGGCTGGTTCAGGTGCTGCGCCACGCCAACCTTCGCCAGCACCTGCGGCAGCTGGTCGCCCGCGGTTCTCGCCCTCCTGCTTGTCGCCGTAGCTGGAGACCTGGGCCAGCGCGGACACACCCAGCAGCGCGCAGCAGAGAGCGGCGCCGGCAGCGATTCGCACGCCTACCCAACCCCTCCTCCGCCGAATTGTCTGCCGCCTCATCATCTCGTTCGTCTCACCAATCTCATCGCATTCTTGCCGATTACTTCGGCCCCGCATTCTCCGCTTCCGCCTTTGCCGTACTCCAACTTCTGCTCGCGCGCCTCAATCACCGTCAGCTCAAATCCGGTGCGCGCAAATCCCGTCGTCAGCGGCGCCTGCACCTCGGGCTTCGCCGCATGCGCAACCAAATCAGGTGTGCCCGTCGCCTGGGCTTCAACCGGCAGACCGCGCTGCGCAATCAGCTCCATCGCGCGCTCAATCGGAATCCGGATCGTCCCCGGCTGCCCATCCACCGTGCTGTAGTGCTCCAGCAGCAGGTCCTCGCGCGCATGCAGGTCGGCCGTCGCCTGTTCGCCGTCGTCGATATCCAGCCGCGGCTCCGGGAACTTCGTCAGTCATCGCCGTCAGCTCGCGCTGCTGCATCTCCGCATTGCTCGCCAGGTCCTCGCCCTTGCCCGGGAGTGGCGCGCCGGACTCGATCGCCCACTTGGTTGCCGCGCCATCCTGCTTGATCAAAAAAGTTGTTGATCACCCTGCCCATGCCGAAGCAGAAGAAGAAAAAGATGATGACCACCCCGAACAGTCCGGCCAGAAACACCGCGATCCCGCCGACTTTGACGTCCGTGGTCTCATAACCCGGATGCTCAGCGTCAAACGGCGGCGGCACTCCCGCGGGCTTGGTATTGCCCGCCGTGTCCTTGCCCATGTCATGGCCTTCAGTGTGCATGTTCAGGCTCCAGAATCTCTTCCAGGTGCGGATCGTTCACGTTCACCAGCGGCCGCTTCATCAACTGCGTCATGTAATACGCC
The DNA here is from genome assembly GCA_963808025.1 of uncultured Acidobacteriaceae bacterium. Taxonomy (GTDB): domain Bacteria; phylum Acidobacteriota; class Terriglobia; order Terriglobales; family Acidobacteriaceae; genus Edaphobacter. The sequence goes on from CAWEEI010000005.1 coordinate 394,010, forward strand.
AGCCACAGCGCAATCACCGTGATCGGCACCGTGATGTACGCCAGCATCCCGATATTGCCCGCGATGTGCAGGTTGCCCGCCGAGTCCGAGAAGTTCGGCTCAATCAGCCAGAACATGTCCACGCAGCGCGCGAAGATCATGAAGCAGGTGATCCAGATCATCTTCTGCTTGTTCCGCTTCATGTCGCGCGACAGCAGCAGGCAGAAGGGAATCAGCCAGTGGCAGACAAAGTCCAGCGTGCAGATCGTCCACCAGCCGCCGTGGATGCGGTTCAGATACCACGGAATCTCGTCCGGGATGTTGCCCGACCAGATGATCAGGAACTCCGCGAACGTCAGGTAGATGTTCAGCATCACGAAGGCAAAGAGGAACTTGCCCAGGTCGTGCTGCTCGGTGGTGCGCAGCAGCGTCTTCATCGGCTCATAGCGCGACAGCAGAATCACGCTGAGGATGCTCAGCGCCAGCACGCCATAGCCCTGCGCCACCAGAAACTGCAAGCCCCAGATCGACGAGTACCACGTCACATCGAGCGACTTGATCCAGATGATCGCCGCCGCGGTCAGCACAATCACGTAGATCAGAATGCCCGGCCCGCTCAGGTTCTCGAACTTCGTCCGCCAGCGGTCGAAGCTGCGCTCCGTCCCCGCCTCAGGGTCGGCATCGCGCTGCAGCGACCACGCGGTTCAGCAGGAACATGCAAACGTAAACAGGATGGCGAAGATGACGCACGACTCAACGATCAGCGCGTACGGGTTCAGCATCGGGCGCTTGAAGTTCGCCGTCAGCGCCTGCTCCTGCGTGATCCAGTGGTGCGCCAGCGCGTCGTTGGTCGCTGCCTCAGTCGGATAGAGCGCCCACTGGTAGAGGTGCTTCATAAATACGCCAATGGGCACAAACATCAGCGCCACCAGAGGCAGCGTGCGCGTCATCGCCTCCAGCGGGCGCCGCAGCAGCAGCCCCCACTTGCCGCCCGAGACATACTGCAGCATCAGCAGCACCAGCGCCCCGCCGGCAAAGTTGAAGCACGTCATGTAGCCCATCAGGTAGGCGCGCAGCAGATGGTTCCTGCCCTCGCTGCGTCCCCGAGAAACATAAGAAGCTCAGCATCCCGAAGACCACCGCGACGATCAGCGCGCGCTTCCGCCACGCCAGCAGCACCTCTGCCGGCGCGGCCAGCGACGCCGGGAGTGTCTTTGGCCCTTGTGCGCCGTGTTCTCCGTGTTGTTCGTGTCCAGATGACATGCGTTTTCAGCCTTCAAAAAATATCGAAACTCTACTTCTGTCTTCGCGCCAGTCGGTACTGTGACATCCAGCGCCGGAATGCCGTTGTCCTGATTGTTCGGGGTTCCATAAACCGCGGTCGGTGGCAGCGTCCACTCGTCCGCGAAAGCTTGCCGGCAAGCCCTCGCTCTCGGCGATGCTCGAAAGCGACTCAACCTGCGCGCCCGCGGGCAGCATCGCTGGGCTTCGCATTCTGGCTCAGCTGCAGCGCCTTGATGTACGCCACGATCGCCCAGCGGTCCTGCGGCGTCAGCTGCGCCGCATAGTCCGGCATCGCGCCGTAGCCGTTGGTCATCACGTTGAAGAAGTGTCCCAGCGGCGCAGCCATCAGCCGCGCCGTATGGAAGTTGCCCGCCGGGCGGTAGCCGCGCTGCACAATCATCCCCGCGCCATTGCCCACGCGCGAGTGGCACGGCGTGCAGTAGACGTTGTACCGCTCCTGCCCGCGCTGCAGCACCTCCATCGTCACCGGGAAGGGCATCACGTCGCCCTCTTTGCCATCCATGCAGCCCGGTGTAGAAGTACGTATCCTCGTGCAGCTGTCCCCGCGCCACAGTGTTCTCCACCTGCGGCCGCGCCGAGCGCCCGTCCGCATAGAAGTCAGTGCCGCGCTGCGGGACAAACTTCGGCTGGTCCTGCATGTCCTGGCGGCAACCGGCCAGCACACTCGCAGCGGCAAGTCCGCAGACAGCCGTCAGCTTGCGCAGCCTGGCATTCAGGGCTTGGTCCCTCGCACCTCGAACCTTGAACCTCGCCGTCTGCATCAGTGTTCCACCTCCACCACCGATACCGGCTTGAACTGCTCCAGAAACGCCCGCGTCTCGCCCGGCGAAAATCTTGGGTCGGCAGCCTCCAGGCAGAGGAAGAACTTGTCCGTCGTCGCCCCATTGCGGAAGTTCGGCGCGTTGAAGACCGGGTGATACAGCTGCGGCAGCCCATTCAGCGCAATCATCCCGAACGCCGCCGAAAGCCCCGCAAACAGAATCGTCCACTCATACGCTGGAATAATGAACGCCGGCCACGAGAACAGCGGCCGTCCCGCGATATTCAGCGGATACGACCACACCGCGATCCACGTCTCCATCAAGAAACGCAGTCGTCACGCCCATCAGCCCGCCCAGCAGGCACACCAGCGGCACCCGGTTCTTGTGGAAGCGCAGCGCCACCGCCGCCTCCTCCACCGGGTACGGCGTGTAGCACTCCATGCGGCGATAGCCCGCCCGATGCGCCATGCTCGGTCGCATGCACCAGCTCGCTCGGAGTATTGAACTCCGCCAGCAGTCCGTAGATTCCCTCGCGCGGCGGCATCAGACGGTCTCCTCAATCACAGTCTCGGCATCCGACCCGCCCGGCGGCCGCACCTTGGTCTGCGGCAGCATCATCCGGATCTCCGACATCGGAATCATAGGCAGGAAGCGCACAAACAGCAGGAACAGGAACGTGAACAGTCCCCACGTCCCGACAAACGTCATATAGTCCCACTTGGTCGCGCGGTACGTGCCCCAGCTCGACGGGCAGGTAGTCGCGATAGAGGCTGGTCACAACGATCACGAACCGCTCAAACCACATGCCCGTATTGATGATGAACGACAGCATGAACAGGTACAGCACATTCACCCGCAGCTTGCGCGACCACAGCGTCGTCAGCGGAATCGCCAGGTTGGTCAGGATCAGCATCCAGTACGCCCAGCCCATCGGCCCGAACATCCGGTTCCACATCATGAAGAACTCCCAGTGGCTGGCCGAGTACCACGACATGAAGACCTCCATGCCGTACCCGTAGCCCACAATCGACCCCGTCGCCAGCATCACCTTCGCCATGTTGTCCAGATGGCGCAGCGTGATCAGGTCTTCCAGGTGATAGAACTTGCGGATCGGGATCGCCAGCGTAATCACCATGGCAAAGCCCGAGTACATGGCGCCCGCCACAAAGTAAGGCGGGAAGATCGTCGTATGCCAGCCCGCCATCGCCGCCACCGCGAAGTCGAAGCTGATGACCGTGTGTACCGAGAGCACCAGCGGCGTCGAAAGCCCCGCCAGCAGCAGCGAAGCCGTCTCATAGCGGATCCAGTGCCGCGTCGACCCGCGCCAGCCCAGCGACAGCAGCCCGTAGAAATACTTCGCCAGCGGCATCGTCGCCCGATCGCGCAGCGTGCCGAAGTCGGGAATCATCCCGACATACCAGAACACCACCGAGATCGTCGCGTAGGTCGACACCGCGAACACGTCCCACGCCAGCGGGCTGCGGAACTGCGGCCACACGTTCATCGTGTTCGGGTACGGGAACAGCCAGTAGCTCACCCACGGCCGGCCCACGTGGATCAGCGGGAACATGCCCGCGCAGACCACCGCGAAGATCGTCATCGCCTCCGCGAACCGGTTGATCGAGTTGCGCCAGGTCTGCTTGAACAGCAGCAGGATCGCCGAGATCAGCGTGCCCGCGTGGCCGATACCGATCCACCACACAAAGTTGATGATGGCGAATCCCCACGCGCCGGGAATCGTGACGCCCCAGATGCCCACGCCCTTCAGGAACAGCCAGGTCAGCGCGACCAGCACCAGCGTGGCAACGCCGCCGGCCACGGTCAACCCGCCGAACCACCCCAGCGGCGTGTTCGACGTCAGCACAATGCCCGCGATCTTCTGCGTCACCGACTTGAAGTTGTGCCCCGGCGCGATCACCGCGTACTCGCCCGTGCGCGGGTCGATCATCGGGTCGACTGCGACTCGGGTCGTCAATGGGGATTTGGTCGCCATACTATGCAAGCTCCGGATTCGGGTTGATGACGCCGGCCGTATACGTGGTGCGCGGCCGGAAGTTCAGGTCCGCCAGCACCTGATAGTCGCGCTCCTTCGCCTTCGCTTTCGAAACCGCGCTGTTCGGATCGTTGATATTGCCAAACGTGATCGCGCGAGGTCGGGCACGCCTGCTGGCACGCGGTCACAATCTCGCCATCGCGAATCGCCCGGTTCTCCTTGTCCGCCTCGATCTTCGCCGCCTCAATCCGCTGCACGCAGTAGCTGCACTTCTCCATCACGCCGCGCGAACGCACCGTCACGTCCGGGTTGCGCATGAACTTCAAGCTCTCCGTGTCGTAGTCCGAGTACAGCAGGAAGTTGAACCGCCGCACCTTGTACACGCAGTTGTTCTGAGCAGTACCGCGTCCCCACGCAGCGGTTGTAGACCATCGTGTTCAGGCCTTCGGGCGTATGCACCGTCGCGCCCACCGGGCACACCTGCTCGCATCCCGCGTTCTCGCAGTGCTGGCACGCCATCGGCTGGAAGTGCGCGCGCGGCGCATGCAGGTCGCCCTCAAAGTAGGTGTCGATGCGGATCCACTGCATGTTGCGGCCGATCTTCACCTGCTCGCGGCCCGACCACCGGAATATTGTTCTCCGCGTAGCAGCTCACGATGCACGCGTTGCAGCCCACGCAGGAGTTCAGGTCGATCGCCATGCCCCACTTGTTCTGCAGCTGCTGCGCCGACACGTCCTGTGGTCGTAGCTCCACGCATCCGGGAAGAAGCTCTCGTCGTGCCCCGGCGTCTCGCCCTCCGGCCCATAGCCGACCTTGTTCACCAGCGCGCCCGGCCCACCCTCATGCGCAAAGTCCGGGTTCGCCTTCACCTCTTCCAGCGTCGCGTAGCGGATGATCGCCCGCTCCATCGCCTCATGCCCCGGCAGCGAGTAGGTGCCGTCCTTGTCGAACTCCTTGTCGTTCAGGTCCTGCTGCGCGAACGCTGCCGCGGTGCTCGATAAAGTTGACCTTGGTCACGCACAGGTCGTAGATATCGCCCGTCTTGGTCACCGTGCCGCCCGCCGCATACGGCGCATCCGCCGTCCGCAGCATATACGCGTTGAAGCCAACCGCCGCGCCCACCCGTCCTGCCTCGACCCTGCGTCCCAGCCCCAGGTGCACCGTCACCGCGCCATCCGCATGTCCCGGCACCATCAGCGCTGCCGGCAGATCACCTTGCGCCCGTTCACCTTAATCTCGACCGCATCGTTCTGCTCGACGCCCAGAGCCTCCGCCGTCGCCAGGCTCATCAGCGCCGCGTTGTCCCAGCTCAGGTTCGTCACCTGCTTGGGCAGCTCCTGCAGCCAGCCCACGTTCGCATACCGCCCGTCGTAGAGCGACGGATCGGGCTTGAAGCAAATCTCAATCGCCGCCCACTCGGATGCCGCAGTCTCGCCGCGGCCGGGCGCTGCGCCACTCTTCGGACTCGCTGAACTCGGCGCAAACGCCGTCCCCTCCACCCAGCCATCGTGCAGCGCCTTGCGCCAGCCGTGGCGAAGTCGCCCTTGATGTAGGTCTTCGCATTCGCCACCACCGCGTCGTACGCCGACGCCTGCGGATTGTCCAGCAGCGCCTGCAGCACCTCATGCGCGCTGTGCCCGCCATACATCGGCGCAATCATCGGCTGAATGATCGAGATCGTCCCGTCATACGCCCGCGCATCCGACCAGCTCTCCAGATAATGCGCCTTGTTGATGTGCCACGTCGACAGACGACGCCCGTCTCATCCACATGCGTGCCCAGATGCACCGTGTTCGGCACCTTCTCCAACGCCGCCGCAAACTCCAGATCGACCGGCGCGGAGTACAGCGGATTCACGCCCAGCATCACCAGCCACTGCACCTTGCCCGCGTTCATGTCGCCGACGAGCGACTTCAGGTCCGCAACCTGCTCCGACGGCAGCGGATTCACCGTCTCGGTATAAACCACCGTCTTGCCCACCGCGCCCAGCGCCGCATTCAACGCGATACGCCGCGGCATGCACCGCCGGCGGAGCCTGCTCACCCGGAATCACCACGCACTTGCCCGCGCTCGCCTTCAGGTCCTTCAACACCGCCGTCGCAGAACCTCTGCTGCGTCGGCATGTCCCCGAGCCCGCACCGCCCGCCGCCAGCGCACTCGCAAACGCCGCCAGATCGCTCGGCTTCAACGCCAGCCGATGCTCCGCCTTGAACCCCGTCACCGTCGGCATGGTCTCGACGGCGTACATCCGGTTCATGGTCTGGCCTTCTTCATACCGATGCCGCGCCGCATACGCCGCCGCCATCGGCAGGAATCCCGGATGCGCGATCCCGCCCAGGAAATCCGCATCGAGCGACAGAATCACGTCCGCATTCTCAAGCTTGTACTGCGCGTCCATGTAGCTGCCGAACGCCGCCTTCGACGCCGCCATCGCCGCATCGCGGTTCACCGGCTCCCACTGCACCAGCTTCGCGCTGGGATACTTCGCCTGCACCTGCTTCCACTGCGCCGCCAGCGTCGGCGACGTGATCGTCTCGCTCAGGAAATAAATCCCCGCGCCCGTACCTGTCGCTCTTCGCCGCCTTCGAGAACGCCTCCTGGAAGTCCGCCCACTCGCTCGTCTGCGCCGCGGTAACAGCACCTCCTTCGAGCGGTCCGGATCGTACAGATCCAGCAGCGTCGCCTGCGTCAACGCATCCGACTTGCCCTTCGACATCGGATGGTCCGGATTGCCATCCACCTTGATCGGCCGGAACGCATCCGACTTCACCAGCACCGGAATCGCGCCCGTCGGGAACGGAAACGCCGAGGCAAAGTACATCGGCTTGCCCAGGATCAGATCTTCCGGCGCCTTCACATACGGGAAGATCGGCTCATCCGGCTGCTTGGTGCATCCCGCCAGCCCGGCCAGCGCAAACGACGCGCCCATCACCTTCAGAAATCCGCGCCGGCTCACCGCATCCACCCACTCGTTGCCGCGCCGCCCGCCTGCCGCGGAAACTCCTCCGCCAGCATCTCGTGGAAGCCCGGCGTCTCCGCCAGCTCATCCAGGTTCTTCCAGAAGCGCTTGCCGCTCTTGCCCTCCAGCTTCGCCCGCACCTCGGCCAGCGTCAGCTTCGCCGGCGCAATGCGGTCACCACCTGCGCGCTCGCTGGCTGTCACTATCCCGGTCTCGCGTGTCGTCTTCATCGGTGGCATGTCTCGCAGCTCGTAAGCTCGTTCGGTGGGCGTATGTGGTACTGCGCTCGTCAGATAGCGTCCCAGATCCATCTGGCTGGTGAACTTCTGGTAGCTCGCCGGCATCATTACGCCCATCGGAGGGACATCACTCGTCGCCCCATGTCGCCGCGGGCGGCGTCCCCGCTGCCCTGCAGCATCGCAACCTCAGGCCCCGCACCCGGGTCTTTGGTGGTGCAGCTCACGCTCCGCGCGGTCGCGCCGCCTTTGCCTGTCGGCCCGCACCACACCGGCTTCTGGCTCGATGGGCCATCCCACGCCATGTTGTAGATCTCCGCGGTCGGCCGCAGATTCGATCGCCGGATTGCGATGGCAGTTCAGGCACCACTCCATCTGCAGCGAGTTCTCCATATACATCAGCGGCATCTCGTCCACGCGCCCATGGCAGCTCGCGCACCCGATCCCCTTGTTCACATGGATCGAGTGGTTGAAGTACACAAAGTCGGGCAGGTCATGCACCTTGATCCACTGGATCGATTGCCCCGTCGCCCAGCTCTGCCGCACCGGCTCCAGCAGCGCCGCGTTGGTCCAGATCTGCGCATGGCAGTTCATGCAGGTCTTGGTCGGCGGAATCCCCGCGTAGCTCGAAACCTCAACCGTCGTGTGGCAGTACTGGCACTGCAGGCCCAGGCCCTCGACATGGTGCTTGTGGCTGAACGGAATCGGCTGGTCCGCCCGCTGTCCCTGCCGCGTCACCCACGGCGAACGCTGCAACTGGTCCAGCGTCACGCCCAGCGCAATCACGATCAGGCCCGTCAATACCAGGCTTGCTCGGGCCAGCGCGTTCGAGTTGCGGTCAAAAACTTGCGCCATGAGTGCGTTCCTGTTTCCTCTGTGCTACCTGAGACTTAAGGAAGTTGCGCTGCAACCATCGCGTTCCATCTTGCTGCACCGATTGGTTGCACTTCGGCGGGTTGGGCGTGGAGATCGATCAATGTCCGGAGATATCTTGTTGTGGAAACGATGAGTATAGCAGCGGAGAATGACTGCGAGAAAAATGCTTGCGGGACTGGCTTTGAGCACAACCATGGGTGACCTCGGAAAGGTCGAGTATAGCAGCGGAAAAAGCCTTTCCCAAAATCGCCACACCCATCCAAACAGTTTTTTAATGAACCATCTCCGATTATCGAACCGAAGCCCGCCAACTGTGCGATATGCGGTACCCTTCCACTCATGCCGCGCCCTTCGCACAGTCCGCGCCCGCCGCGCTACGACTCCGCGCTCGCCTGCCGCGCGCTCGCCGCCGCCGACCCCAAACTCGGCACGCCTCATCGCCCGCGCCGGCCCCTTCACCCTGCGCGTCGCCAGCGCGCAGTCGCCCTTCGAGGCCCTGGTCGAATCCATCGTCTACCAGCAGCTCCACGGCAAAGCCGCCGCCACCATCCATCGCCGCCTGCTCGAATCCTTCGCACCCGTCCTCACCCTCGAAGGCTCTGGCCTCGGCACGCACCCCTCCGCCCAGCACCTCCTCGATGCGCCCAACGAGCAACTCCGCGCCGCCGGCCTCTCCCACAACAAATCCCTCGCCCTGCGCGACCTCGCCGCCAAAACCATCGACGGCACCGTCCCCACCCTCGCCCGCATCCGCCGCATGTCCGACCAAGCCATCATCGACCACCTCACCCAGGTCCGCGGCATCGGCGAATGGACGGTAGAGATGCTTCTCATCTTCCGCCTCGGCCGCCCCGACATCCTCCCCACCGGCGACTACGGCGTCCGCAAAGGCTTCGCCCTCACCTTCCAGGGCCTCAAACCCACCGCCAAAGTCACACCCGCCGACCTGCCCACCGCCGCCGAGATGGAACACCGCGCCAAAAAATGGACACCCCTGGCGCAGCGTCGCCAGCTGGTACCTCTGGCGCGCCTGCGACCTCGCCGCCGGCAAACTGCCCGCCGGCGAGTGACAACCCTCCTGATCTTGGGCAACATCCCCCTTCCCTGCCCCAAATCCAGTAGCATCGAATTTCATCCATGGTGAAGCCCCGCCCCACTCCCAAAACCGCGAAGCAATCCGCCGCCGCCGAGAAGGCCTACCGCTACGTCTGCATCCACGGCCACTTCTACCAGCCGCCGCGCGAGAACCCCTGGCTGGAGACCGTCGAGGTGCAGGACTCCGCCGCGCCCTACCACGACTGGAACGACCGCATCACCGCCGAGTGCTACGCCCCCAACGGCGCCTCGCGCATCACCAACCGCCAGAACGAGATCGTCCGCATCGTCAACAACTACGCGCGCATGAGCTTCAACTTCGGCCCCACCCTGCTCAGCTGGCTGGCCGACAAAGCCCCCCGCACCTACCGCATGATCCTCGACGCCGACAAGGCCAGCGCGCAGCGCTACAGCGGCCACGGCTCGGCCATCGCCCAGGTCTACAACCACATCATCATGCCGCTCGCCAGCCGCCGCGACGCGCATCACCCAGATCCGCTGGGGCATCGCCGACTTCGAACACCGCTTCGGCCGCAAGCCCGAAGGCATGTGGCTCGCCGAGACCGCCGTCAACCGCAGCGTGCTCGACCTGCTGGCCGCCGAAGGCATCAAGTTCACCATCCTCGCGCCCAACCAGTGCGCCCGCGTCCGCCGCATCCCCAGACAGGACCTCGCCACCACCCGCTCCGGCCCCCGCGACGCCTTCGTCCCGCCCGAGGAGCCAGAGTGGCTCCCCACCCCCGACGCCACCGTCGACACCACCCGTCCCTACCGCGTCAAGCTCGACGAAGGCCGCAGCATCGCCGTCTTCTTCTACGACGGCCCGGCCTCCCGCGCCATCGCCTTCGAAGGCCTGCTCAACAGCGGCGAGACCTTCGGCCGCCGCCTGCTCGACGGCTTCCATCCCGCCTCGGACGACCCCCCGCCGAGCCCGAGCTCTCCCACGTCGCCACCGACGGCGAGAGCTACGGCCACCACCACCGCTACGGCGAGATGGCGCTCTCCTACGCCATGCACTGGATCGAGGACAACGGCCACGCCCGCCTCACCAACTACGGCGAGTTCCTCGCCATCTTCCCGCCCGAGTGGGAGGCCGAGGTCGCCGAAGACACCTCCTGGAGCTGCGCCCACGGCGTCGAGCGCTGGCGCTCCGACTGCGGCTGCAACGGCGGCAAGCCCGGCTGGAACCAGGAGTGGCGCGGCCCCCTGCGCGAGGCCCTCGACTTCCTCCGCGACGCCACCGCCCCGCTCGCCGAAGCAGCTCGCCGCGCCTCTGCTCACCGACCTCTGGGCCGCGCGCGACGCCTACATCGACGTCGTCCTCGACCGCTCGCCCGCCTCGCTCGACCGCTTCTTCGACCGCCACGCCACCCACGCCCTCGACCCCGCCGAGCGCATCACCGTCCTCGAACTGCTCGAGCTCGAACGCCACACCCAGCTCATGTACACCAGCTGCGGCTGGTTCTTCGACGAGATCTCCGGCATCGAGACCGTGCAGATCATCGCCTACGCCGGCCGCGTCCTCCAGCTCGCCGCCAAGCTCTTCGGCGAGCCCGGCGTCGCCCTCGAAGCCGCGCTTCCTCGAAATCCTCGCCCGCGCCAAGAGCAACGTCCCCGAGATCGGCGACGGCGCCGAGATCTACCGCCGCTACGTCACCGGCATCCGCATCGGCCTCGAACAGGTCGGCGCCCACTACGCCATCAGCTCCATCTTCCGCAACTACCCCGAGGACGGCGAGCTCTTCTGCTTCGACCTCCACCGCGACTCGCACGAGTCCTTCACCTCCGGCCGCGGCAAGGTCGCCCTCGGCCGCGCCCACATCCGCTCCCGCATCACCGAGGAGACCGAAGGAGATCTGCTTCGCCGTCCTCCACCTCGGCGACCAGAACCTCTCCGCCGCCGTCCGCCGCTACTCGCGCCGACGACCCCGCCGACGTCGCCGCCTTCGCCGCCTTCTCCGCCGACATCCGCAACGCCATCCGCCGCGCCAACCTGCCCGAGGTCATCCGCCTCATCGACCGCTTCTTCGGCACCCTCGCCTACTCGCTCACCTCGCTCTTCGCCGACGAGCAGCACCGCATCCTGCGCACCATCCTCGACCGCACCCTCGCCGAGATGGAAGACTCCCTGCGCAAAATCTACGAGGACCACGCCTCCCTGCTCCGCTTCCTCACCGAGTCCGGCATGGCCGCGCCGCCCGCCCTCGCCATCGCCGCCAACTTCGCCCTCAACGCCAGCCTGCGCCGCGCCATCGAGGCCGACAACTTCGACCCCGCCGAGATCGAGGCCCTCCTCGCCCGCGCCGCCGCCGACCAGGTCACCCTCGACACCGCCGTCCTCAGCTTCGCCGCCGGCCAGCGCATGAAGCGCGCCATGGTCGCAGCTCGAAGCCGCCGCCGACGCCGGCCGCGCCGCTCGCCGACGCGCCCTCGCACACCGCGCTCGCCATCGCCACCGCGCCTGCGCGCCATGCCCTTCGACGTCAACCTCTGGCAGGCCCAGAACATCTGGAACGACCTCTTCCGCCGCACCGACCGCAGACTACTGGTCCACGGAGTGGACGCCGGCTTCAAAAAACTCGGCGAAGCCCTCAACATCTCCGTCGACCAACTCGTCATCGACGAAGGCGTCTCCGCCTTCTAACACAAAACCCAAAGCGGAACGGGGTTCTCAGATTTCTATGAAATCGTCCTGGACTCGATCGTCCGAGCCTGGGATAATCCGTCTCAGAGGACTCACCCTATGCCGCAGCAGGAAGTATTTTTCGAGCAAAGCGTCGGGGAGCGGCGCATTGAGGTCCTAAAGACTTATGACCCGAGCTTCGCGCGCGAAGCCTTCGACCGCATGGGCGGCGACGCCCAGACACTTCTCTGGAATTCGCTCGGCATTAGCGAAACTTACGATGCGGGCGACGCTCCGTCTCTTTCAGACTTAGATGCCAGCGATTTCCTGTGGGATGAATTGCTGGACGGAGCCCGCGAAGATGGCACCCTGCTCTCATTTTTTGTTGTGAACGAGGCGAGGGGCAGCAGTTCGGAGACCCTGTATGTCTCGCCAGATTGGCCCAGCGCCGAGGCTTTCGCGAGGGGCCGAATGATCGCCATTCAATAGCGACTAGGGCCTCAATTTCTCCGTCTTGAATTTTGTTTGAAGAAAAAGCGAAGCCGCTGGGAAAATCTGCTAGCATGGTTGCTAGCAAAAGTTCCCAGCGGTGCGAGATGATAAAACAGCTCAACATTCGGAACATCCCGCAAGCCTTCGACAAGTGGGTCGAGTCTCAGCGCCTTCAGAATGGGATGAATAAGAATGAGTTCCTTCTCACTACTCTGATGAGAGCATGGCAGATGAGCGACACGCTGCCCCTGCCGTTCGAGCCTCCGCCGCAGGTAATCCAACAACCGGAAGCAAACCTGCCGTTTTCATTCATTGACCTCTTCGCTGGCATTGGAGGTCTCCGCATCGCCCTTGAGCAAAACGGGGGCCGGTGCGTCTTCAGCTCCGAGTGGGATCGATATTCCCAAAAAACCTATAAACATTGGTTCGGCGAGATGCCGCATGGCGACATCACCAAGATTTCCCCAGCCACGATCCCAGACCACGACATTCTGGCAGCCGGCTTTCCGTGCCAGCCCTTTTCAATTGCCGGAGTTTCAAAGAAGAACAGCCTAGGGCGCCTCCATGGTTTCAAGTGCAATACACAGGGGACCCTCTTTTTCAATATCGCTTCGATCGTGGAAGTGAAGAGGCCACCAGTCCTTCTCTTGGAGAACGTGAAGAATCTGAAGTCCCACGATCAGGGGCGGACATGGAAAGTCATAACAGGTACATTGAGAGAGCTTAATTACTCGGTCTTCTCGCAGGTCATCGACGCGGCCCCGTGGGTTCCTCAGCACAGAGAGCGCGTATACATCGTATGCTTCGATAAATATGTATTCGGCGAAGACCCGGCTTTCTCGTTTCCTGAACTACCGGAAGGAAGGCCAGCGCTTGAGGAAATTCTTGAAACAGGCCCCCACCCCCGCTACACCCTTTCCGACCATCTCTGGCAATATCTGCAGAATTACGCAAAGCACCACCGGGAAAAGGGAAACGGCTTTGGCTTCGGACTTGCTGACCGTAAAGGACAGACACGAACCCTGAGCGCGCGCTATTACAAAGATGGGTCTGAGATCCTGATCCCCCAAAGAGGCAAAAATCCCCGTCAGACTCACCCCCCGCGAGTGCCAACGCCTTATGGGGTTTCCAGAGTACCCAATTGTAGTGTCGGATACGCAGGCATACCGCCAATTCGGCAACGCGGTTGTTCCACGGGTCGCGGCAGAAGTTGTTAAGTCGATCACGCCGGTTCTCCTCGAGACCCTGAGGAGCAGGGGCAACGGGTGCCTATTGAAGAGGCCGGACCTTCAGCTTGCGATGGCCGGTGACTGATGCCCTCTCCAAACGGCGAAGCCGCTATCACATACGCGTTGCAAACCGGCAATGCACTATTGAAATTTCTGTCCGCCAATGATGTCGGAAAGACAGGATCGAATCAAGCCGGCTTTTACTTACCTAAGGCCGCAGGCGTCTGGGAACTATTCACGCAATACGCCCCTCAAAAAGGGAGGAACGATAAGGAGATCGTATCCATCCTCTGGCAAGTCGAGGAATACGAGACAAACTCTGCGATCACGTGGTACGGGAAAGAAAAATGTGAGTATCACTTAACGCGGTTCGGAAAGAAATTCCCCTACATTACGCACGACTCAGTAGGGGATCTGTTTGTGCTGATCCCACTCGACCTCCGCCATTTTCGGGCTTTTCTCCTTGACCTCGAAGAGGACGTCGAAGAGGTACTTGCAGCCCTCGGCGTACAAATGGGAAGGGCTTGGGGAGTCTTCCAGGGAGGAGCGCCGAAGGAAGAGACAGAAGAAGAATGCGTTGAACGCGCCTTTGGGGCATTCGTCCAGCATCTGAGCGGATTTCCCTCCAGTGAAATCTTCTCCCGGACGACGCGGGAGGTGGTCGAACGCTGCGTCAGGGATTTTGCCAGCCTGAATGGGGACGCGGCAATTCTCAGGTGGATGGAAAGCGAGTACCGTCTATTCCGGATGGCGGAGCGGCTGCTGTGTACAACGGATATTCAACGTCTCTTCAAAGATATTGAGGACTTTCTCGGAACCGCTTCCACCATCATGAACAGGCGCAAGGCGCGTGCAGGGCGATCGCTGGAGAATCACGTTGAGGCACTTTTGATTCGCAGCGGCATTCCGCACGCGATGCGCACCAGAGAAATCGAGGGCAAACCCGACATCGTCATCCCCGGCGTGGCGGAGTACTTGGACCCGTCCTACCCCGACGAAAGGCTCTTTGTTGTCGGAGTGAAGACAACCTGCAAGGATCGTTGGCGGCAGGTGCTCAATGAAGCCCGAAGGGTTCGGCATAAGCACATCCTCACCACCCAACCAGGCATTTCCGAGAATCAACTGCGAGAAATGAACGATGCCCGAGTTTCATTGATAGTTCCGCAGGCTTTGCACCAACAGTACCCGAAGAAGCCTCCAATCGAGCTGCTGACTGTCGAGCAATTTGTATCTCAGGTAGGTCGGACCCTCGCGCAATGACAGATGTTCATAGCCCGGAACAACGCAGCCGGAACATGGCGGCAATCCGCAGCAAACACACAAAGCCGGAACTCAAAGTAAGAACCATGCTGCACACACTCGGATACCGATTCCGACTGCACAGAAAAGACCTCCGGGAACGCCAGACATTGTCCTTCCGAAACATCGTGTCGCGATTTTCGTTAACGGTTGCTTCTGGCACTCCCACAATTGCGGGCTCGGTCGCGTTGTCCCATCGACAAGGGCGGACTTCTGGGCCGCAAAACGGCGGGACACCGTGCAACGAGACAAGCGGAAGATACGCCAACTCAAAGCCGAGGGCTGGGAGGTTCTGACGATCTGGGAATGCCACACAAAGGACCAACAGACACTAGCCGGCGTCCTGAACGTCCTGCCCTAACCCTCCGAAACCGTGGTACCACAAAAGCCACCACGCCGAAAATAGCGAAGGCTAAGCGAACATTGTGGTGCGAATATATTTGACTGACTGTAGATAGTTGTTTTTCCTGAGTTTTGGGTGGTAGATGGCGATTCGTTCCGCGCTATGCTGGGGGCGGAGCGTGCTGCAATGTCCATCAAACTCTCGATTGAAGTTGACGACCCTGAAACTGAAAGCCTACTTGCCTACCTTGAGGATCGGTACGGATCGAATTACGCTCACAAGCTGACAGTGCTCAAGGCGGCGCAGGGGTGGATGGAACTAAAGTGCCCTTTGACATTCAGGGATGGGTTGCCCGAAAGATGGATTCCGACGATCGAGTCTCATCAAGCTGCTTCATCCTCTGCCTAGCGCGTTCGTATGTCTCTCTGACTTCCTTCGGATCGACGGACTTTCCCAGCAGTTCGCAGATGGTGATAACGAGCAGTACATCCCGTTCGTTCATGCTTTCATTTCCTCCACTTGCCCCTATAATACCGCCATGAATCGACTACTTACCCTTGTCCCCCTCGCGTTCGTTCCTGCTATTTTCCTAATGGGATGTTGCGACTGCGCGCAGCGTTTCGTTCCTTCCCCAACAGATGCCCTCCATGACAGGGCTTTCGACACGAAGACGGGCAAGTATTGCATTGCTGGGGAGAAGGAACCTAACACGACCTACGACGGAATCTCCTACTGCTCGGATTTACAGGCTGCGTCAAACTAGCTTTAGAAGATGAATCGCGCTTCGCCTTCGGCTCTCTCTGTGGGTTCGAGTTGCACGTCAATCACAGCGAACGCATCGCTATCGCCCACTTTGGGCACTCCGGGCAACATGAGCAGGTCATCTCCGACAATGCCGACTTCGGTGATAAGTGAATCGTCCTTGAGTAGAACAAAGTGAGTTCGGCCGTCGTCAACCAGTTGCGGGTCTTCGGGGATGCGGAGCGCATCGAAGAGGGTTTTGACTCGGTTATCTAAGTCGCCGCTTTGCAGGATGTGTTGCGGAGTGTCTTCGGGACGCAGGAGCAGAACGTCGATCCGGCAACGCAGGCAAAACTCCGGCACAATGAGCGGGATAAAGCGGGTGCTTTGTTTCTTATTCATATCCGCGAGATATTCAATCCCGGCGAGACGATTCTCCTCGCAGTACAGAGAGCCTTCCGGGTACATTTCTCCCCGCTCCCCGCGCGCCTTTGCTCCCTTGACGCAGGCGTACCTACGCAGTCCGGTCTCTAGTTTCCCAAAGCCGTTGAAGTTGCGGACTGACAAAGGTACGGATCCCGTGTTTGTGCGGGCCTTTGGGACGCAGTTCGTTGTGCGCCTTCAGATCCCCGGAATAGAGCAGGCGGAATCTCATTGCATCCTCGGAAATAGGCTCCCCGTATTCATTGCCGCGAATGACGAGGGTATCAGGCTTGCATTGACTTGGACACAACACGGCGGTACCCTCATTTCTGAGGGTTCGCGATGCCGAAACCGCCCACGGATTCCGCCAAGAATGTCAGGGGCGATTCTGCTACGTTCGTCGAATTCATGCGGAAGCTAATCGCTGTACCGCATTCAGAAATCAAGGCCGAGATGGAAGCGGAGAAAGCCGTCAAGCGACGGCCCCGCCCGTTTACCCGGATGGCCGATCTTTCCTCTTCCCGCGTCCCTGGCGCGGGTTCCAAGCGGGGAGATTAGGCCGTCGTTTCTCCCACCTTGCCGGTCAGTTCGGCATAGGTCAATCTCTTGCCCACAATCTGCGAAGCTGCCAGCATGAAGCGATCCGCGTCATTCAGCGGGTTATCTTTTGTCGCCCGATTATTGTAGCGGAAGACCTGCTCCCCAACGTAGCGGTCGAGGTGGAACGGTTCGACGGCGATGTAGGTTCCTTTGAGACCGCGCTTGAGCAAGCTCCAGAAGTTCTCGATCCCGTTGGTATGGACTTCGCCGCGAACGTACTCGTACAGGTGGTTTACGGTCTCATGGACGAAGCTCTGGGTCTTGAGGGACTTGTATTCGGTCAATCCATCCGAGTAGATGGTGCTCCCCCGTTCGATGTTATTGAGGATCGAATCCATGAGCACTTCGCGCTTGATTTCGGGGATGACGTGCGCTCGGACCTGCCGGGTGTTGCGGTCGATCATGCCGAACACGGGAGTTTTGAGGGTGGCACGTCCAGTTTGGGGTATGTACTTGGGGTTGGGCACCATCTTGTACCCATCCCCGTCTGGGACGAACCTGTTCTCCTTGCGGACGCTGAGGTGCTTATTCTTGGGCGCCCCACCGATGTACGCCTCGTCGATCTCAACCGGGCCGCCCTCAGTCCCGCCCATCTTCACAAAGGTTCGGGTACTCATCGCCAGCCGGATGCGGTGGAGCATGAACCATGCAGTCTTCTGGGTCACTCCCAGCGCCCGATGCACCTCATAGCTGCTGATGCCATTCTTTGCGTTTGCCAGCAGCCACACAGCAGGCAGCCACTTCTCCAGCCCAATCGCCGAATCCTCAAAGACTGTGCCTACCTTCAGCGAGAACTTCTGTTTGGGATGCTCCCCGTAGCAGCGGTAGACATTCGCCTTCGCCAGCCATGTGAGCTTGGTCGCCCCACAATAGGGACACTTCGCCTCTCCGTCCGGCCAGCGCAGGAATACCATGAACTTGCGGCAGTTCTCCCTGTCCGCGAAGTGAACGATCGCTTGCCTCAAAGTCTTTATCTGTGCGTCCATACACAACATCATAGTCCATCATGTATATTATAGCCAACATTGTAGTAGCGCAAAAGCTACCGAGCCTCTCCGTCCCATCGTCGTAGTATCACAAAAGCCACCAACGCCGAGCCTCGCTTCCCGCCCCTCACTCCACACTCCACCCCCGGCCCCCTCGAAACAAATCCCTCGCCTTCGCCGCACCCACGCTGCTACCATTATCAATGGGAGCCTCATTGAGGCTCTCAAAATCCAGCCTGCGGCCGAAGCACCGGCGGCAGGACCGGACTAGATCCAGAATCCGAGGCTATGGGGCATCGTCGTCTGGGCTTGGTTCCCCGCGTGTGCGACTGGAGAACAGATCCAGATCGATCTGGGGATAACTTCTTTAGAAGGGATATTTTAGGTTTTTTATATTTCTCGATTCCGGAGGGCGCGAACCGGAAAATCAGCTTCGCCAGTGCAGCGTGACCGGGCCGTCCATCGGGTGCTCCGCCGAGCCCTTCAGCCGGGCCTGCTTCAGCGCGAAGTACCACTTGGCCGGCTTGTCCGCGTCGTCGATCAGCATCAGCGCCGGGCCATAGCGCAGCCCCTCCGCCTGCTCGATCATCGTCTGCTGGTCCTGGCGCAGGAACATCCCGCCAAAGAATCTGCAGCATCGCCGTAAAGCCCGGCACCCCGTACCAGACGTTCCACGCCCCGCACACATCGATCCTGCAAGTCGAGGCAGTCACAGGAGTTACCGTCGTCAGGCTGGCGAACCACTTGTCTCCCGCTCGGATCGTCTCGTACCGCCGGTTCGGCATCCGGAAGTCGATCGTCGTCGTGATCGGCTCGCCATAGACGCCCAGCAGCTTGTACGGCAGGCTGTTGCCGCTGGGCGCATGCGCCGACATCCGGAACCCGGCGTTGCGCCCATTGTTTTCAGCGTCATACAGCGGCTCGAACAGCTTCTCCTTGGCGTGGATGCTCGCCGCCCGAACGCCACCACCACGCCTGATGCACAAACGGCCCATGCGCCGGGTCCATCAGCCCGATGATGCCGTGGTCGACGTTGCACGGCAGCTCCGCCGTCAGGTGCGCCGTCCGGTAACGCGCTGAGAATTTAGGCACCTCCGGCACCGGCGGCAGCTCACCCGCCACCCGCCCCGCCCCAGGCAGCGGCATATAAACCCAGGCATACCCATCCCGCTCCTCGCACGCGAACGCCCCCGCAAAGATCTTGGTCGGGTCGAGCGTATCTGCTTCGGTCAGCGAGGGAATCTCCTCGCACCGCCCGCTGCACGGCTCAAACCGCCAGCCGTGGTACTTGCACATCACCGTCTCGCCATCGAACCACCCGGCCGAGAGCGGAATCCCACGATGCGGGCACAGGTCGCGCATGGCAAACAGCGCGCCATCCGCCTTGCCGCCCCAGCAGCAGCGGAATCCCCAGCAGCAGCGCGGTCGCCGTCTCGCCCGGCCGCAGCTCCGCCGCGCGCATCGCCGGATACCAGTCGCCGAAGACCATCTCCGCCGCCGGCCCCGCGCCGGCCAGCTGGACAAGCTCCTGCTGCCGCACGGGCGGATTGGCTTCATCTTCATATTCGCCATCGTGCATGAGTTTACGCGAGATCGAGCCCGCCGAGAGCGGCGACTCCGCGCACATACACTAGAGCGAATGGCTCTGGAAGCACCTGCGCGCCCGCGCTCCACGCTGCTCAGCATCCTCGCGCTCTGGGTCATCTTCTACGCCAGCTTCACGCTCTTCACGCCGCCGCTGCTCGACGACGCCGACTCGGTCCACGCCGAGGTCGCCCGCGAGATGCTCCTGCGCCACGACTACGTCACGCTCTACGCCAACGGCATCCGCTACCTGGAGAAGGCGCCGCTGCTCTACTGGTCGATGGCCGCGAGCTTCCGCCTCTTCGGCGTCTCGACCGCAGCCGCGCGCGTGCCGCTGGCGCTCACTGTACTCGCGCTGGCGCTGGCGGTCGAGGCGTTCGCACGCCGCGCCTTCTGCTCCACGCAGGCCGGGCTCTACGCCGCGCTGATCCTGCTCTCCAGCTTCGGCATCTTCATCTTCACGCGCATCACTTATCCCGGACGCGATGGTGTGCCTGTGGCTCACGCTGGCGCTCTACTGCTTCTGGCTGACCGAGGAGAGACCGCGACTCAGGAGCAGCACCAAGCCGCCGACTCTGCTGGGCCTTCGCCGCCTGCTGCGCGCTCAATGTCCTCACCAAAGGCCTGATCGGCATCGTCTTCCCAGTCGCCATTGTGCTGATCTATCTGCTGCTGACGCGCGGCTGGCGCGCAGCCATCGCGCGCATCCGCCAGCTGCATCCGCTGTCCAGCGCTGCCGTCTTCCTCGCCATCGCCGCGCCGTGGCACATCCTCATCGCCCTCGCCAATCCAACGCAAGGCCATCCCGGCGGCTTGACCTTCGCACACGGCCACTTGTCCGTGCCGCTGCCGACGCAAGGCAATGTGCACGGCTGGCTGTGGTTCTACTTCGTCAACGAGCAGCTTCTGCGCTACCTCAATCTCCGCGTGCCGCGCGACTACGATACGGTGCCGCTCTGGCTCTTCTGGGGGCTGTGCCTCGTCTGGCTCATGCCGTGGAGCGCATTCGTATTCAAGGCTCTTGGTCAGCTCAATTTCCTAATACGGACCCTGTATCGTGCAGTCGAGCACGGACGATGGCGGCACAAAGGCTATTTTTCTCAGATCCGAGCCATAATCTTCCGGCCAAATGCCGAGCGTTTGCTAATCGTCTGGGTCGCCCTGCCGCTCCTCTTCTTCTCTCTCTCCACGCGGCAGGAGTACTACGTCCTTCCTGCCCTCCCACCTGTCACCATCCTCATTGCCGGCTGGCTAGCGAGAGACGGTCGCATTGCGTGGCAGCCAGTGACTCAGCAAGCAAGACAGATTCGTCGCGCCAACCTTCGCATCACTGCCTTCCTCCTCGCAATCGGCAGCCTCTTCGCCGCCTTCTCGTTTTTCCTCCTACTCCATACCCGCGCACTCTCGCCCTCGACCGACCTGGCCCAGCTCCTCCAGCAACATCCCTCCGACTACGCCCTCAGCATGGGCCATTTCCTTGATCTCAACGCCCAGGCCCTCGGCCTCTTCCGTCTGCCACTTGGATTCGCCGCACTGAGCTTATTCGTCGGCCCATTAGTGTCCTTCATTCTGCGCAAGCGCTCGCGGCCCCACGCCGCTACACTCGCACTTGCAGCCGGCGCCTTTGGATTTCTCCGCGCCTCTTATCTCGGTCTTCAGACCTTCGCGCCAGTCCTTACCTCGGCGCAGTTAGCCAAAGCCATCGCGCCACAGCTTCGCCCAGATGACCTGATCGTCATTCATCAGGAGTATGAGTACGGCAGCACGCTTGGGTTCTACCTTCGCCGGCCGGGCCCCGAGGGCGGGCCGATCCACATCCTCGAAGGCCGCAGTTCGAACCTCTGGTACGGAAGCTTCTTTCCCGATGCACCCGACATCTTCGAGACCCACAGACGCTCGCGCAGCGATGGCCTGGACCGCAGCGCATCTTCCTGTGGCAGGATCTCGCGCAACCAGCCGAGCCCGCTGCCTGCGCTGCCGGGGCCGGCTTATGTGGTCGCGAGCTCCGGCGGCAAAGAGATCGTCAGCAATCAGCCCAATCATCCTTAGTCAACGGAATCCCTCGGCGAACCCGCCCGGACAGGACGCTAGCTCGCAGGTGCGATGCGTCCGCCGTTGAGCCGGAAGCGCTCGCCGCGCCAGACGACAGTATCCGAGGCAAAGCTCCAAGCCCAAAATCCCAGCGCGAAGAAATCTCTGAGCGGGAGCAGCCAGAGGTCGCGCAGCACCTGGCCGTCGCGCAGGATGCCAACGCCAACCGAGAGCGCCACGGCCACGCGCGCCAGCAGAACCAGGCTGAGCAGGGTGAAGCTCCAGAGCGCGAAGCCGCTGGCCACGCAGTTGAGCAGCGCCCACGGGATGCAGTAAGTGATCCCCAGTCCAACGATATCCCCAGCGGCGCGAGTCGCGGGTGGAACGCGCCCAGCGCAGCTGATGGTCGATGAAGCCGCTGGAAGCTGTAGGCAGGGACGGTCGTCTCGACGGTCTCGCGGCATAGCTCGACGCGGTAGCCTGCGCTTGCGATCCGAGCGCCGATCTCGTAGTCGTCGGCGAGATAGTCGACCAGCGGCTCCAGTCCACCGGCGGCGGCCAGCGCGGCCCGCGAAAGAGCCAGGGTCGAGCCAAGACCAAACCGGATGCCGCCTTCGATCTTCCGCGCAGTGAGCACGCCCGGCAGAAAGTCGGTTGAGATGCCCAGAGCCTCAAGACGCGCCCACAGGGTCAGCGCCTTACCGTCGGCATCCGTTCGTCCAAGGTATGGCGCGGTGACCATCCCCACGCGCGGGTCCGCGAAGCAGCTCATCACTCGCGCAAGGTAGTTCGGAGACACGCGAATATCGCTGTCGTTGATCAAGACGTGCTCAAAGCGGGCTGAACGAAGCATCTGGACGAGGTTGCTCACCTTACCCGAGGTTCCAAGGCGCTCAGGGCACTCCACCAGCCGAATTGTGCGATCGGGAAACTCACGCCGCAACCGCTCGATCTCCGCCACTGCAGGATCATCGATGCTGCTGACGCCGAAGACAATCTCGTACTCGCCGGCGTACTCCTGACGGCAGTGACTGGCGAAACCTGCGTACATGCGCGCGTCGATGCCCTTTACGGGCTTGAGTATCGTAACTGGCGGAGCATAGATCGAGCCGGCCGCTTCCCCGCGCGCCACCCTCACGCAGTAGTGGGCGAAGTCCCGCGCTCCCCACAGCGCCAGCAGCATATAAACCAGCCCGCCGAGTGTCAGCAGCGTCGTGACCACCTCGACCGGCGTCGCCATCTCCCTAGTCTACCCAAGCCAGTGGAAAGGTCTCTACCGCCTCAGTGCTATTCATATCGAAGCGCTTCGATGGGATCGAGATTCGCCGCCTTCCATGCAGGATAGATTCCGAAGATCAGCCCAATTGCGCAAGAGCTGAGGAAGGCAATGGCAATCCATAGGGGCGAGACGACCGTTGGAAGCAGAAGCTTAAGTCCGGTAGCTATAGCGCTTCCGATCATCACCCCAATCAGACCGCCGACCGCGCACAGCGTGATTGCCTCAAGGGTGAACTGAGTCAGGATCGTCTGCTTGGTTGCGCCGATCGCCTTGCGCACGCCAATCTCGCGGGTGCGCTCGGTCACGCTTACCAGCATGATGTTCATCACGCCGACGCCACCCACCAACAGGGCCACACTCGAAAGCGAGAAGAGCAGTAGGAACAGGCCGCCGGTGATCTCGTCCCATAGACGGGTAAGGGTATCGGTACCGAAGATCGCGAAGTTGTCAGGATTTTGGTTTAGCACCTTGCGACGCCTTCGTAATAATTCCGTCAGCTCGTCCTCCACCAGCACACGGTTCTTCGGATCGTCGTACTTCAGAGTGATCCAGTAGTCCAACTGCTCGGGATGCATGTAGTGAAACGTTGTAGATAGGAAAGAAAGCCTGGTTGTCCTGCGGATTCTTACCTCCGCCAAAGGCCTGCTTCTGCTTGTCCAGCACTCCGACCACGGTAAAGAGCATGCCTGCGGCCTCGACCTCCTTCCCGATGGCGCTCTGTCCGGGGAATAGCTCGTCTGCGGTGTCGTATCCCAGGACGGTCACCTTGGCGGCCCGTTGCACATCTCCATCGTTGAAGAAGCGGCCATCCAGCATATTGAGATCGTGGACCTCCTGTTGCTCCGGTTCGACCCCGGTGAGGATTGTGTTCTGCATTGTCCTGCCGTTGCCTTTGATCGCGGTAACGCCTGCACGCCCCGGAGCGTTGTTGTCCGTGTACTGCAAAGCCGGAGAGACGGCTACTACATGCTGCAGATTTCGCATGGCCATCGCGTCATCGTATGTCAGCTGCTTGCGAGTCAGCATCTCGGTTGTCTGCCGCTGGCCGAATACGGGAAACCGGAACACGAACAGGACGTTTGAGCCGAGCGACTGCACCAGACCTTCCACGCTCGTATTCAGCCCGTTCACTACCGACGAGATCGTAATCACCGTCATCACGCCGATCACGATGCCGAGGATGGTCAGGCCGCTACGCAGCTTGTTGGAGCGCAGGGTATCGAGCGCCATCGTTACGGTTTCTTTTAGATCGCCGATCCGCATCTCATTTACCCATTTCCGTTAAAGCTCCGACCGCAATGCCACAATCGGGTCCAAGTTCGCTGCCTTCCACGCGGGATAGACGCCGAAGAGGACGCCGGTTCCGGTGGCCATCACCAAACCCAGGGTGACGCTCCAAAGAGCGACCGTCGATGGAAACCCCAGCAACAGGGTCACCACCTGCGCGACCACGAGCCCGCCAATGACACCAAATGCGCCGCCCACCATCGCCATCGTGCCCGACTCGACCAGAAACTGAAGCGTTATATCTCGACCGCGCGCGCCCAGCGCCTTGCGTATACCGATCTCGCGGGTTCGCTCGGACACGCTCACCAGCATCATGTTCATGATGACGATGCCGCCGACGATGAGGGAGATGAATGCGATGGTGCCCGCCACTGCGCCGAAGGACGCTGTGACGATGGAGAAGAAGCCGGCCAGCGTGTCGTTGATGTCCAACTCGAAGGAGTCCGGCGTACCCGGTGGATCGTGGCGCTTGGATCGCATCAGGACGCGTACCTCGTCGCCTGCCGCTTGCAGGGATGCACCGGCCGAGCCTGCTTTCACATAAATCATCAGCGTCTTGGCCGTGCCATACGTCTTTTGGAAAGCAGTCAGAGGGACGGCCACCCAATTGTCCTGGCTCGCCCCAAAGGTGCTGCCCTGCTTCTCGCTGACGCCGATCACGGTGTACTGTTCTCCGTCCACGCGCAGGTCCTGACCCAACGGATCGATCCCCGGGAACAGGTTGTCGCGCACATCAGTCCCGATGATCGCCACATGGGACGCGTGATCTTCGTCCACCTGAGTGAACCCTCGGCCCTCCGCGATATCCAGGTTCTGGAGCGATGGCATCTGCCATGTGTACCCCCGGATCGAGCTGTCCGTGATCGACTGCGTTCCGCGCACCACCTTTGCGGTAGTCGCCTGCTGCGCTCCGATCCCCACACAGCGCTGGCAGTTGTCACGCACATACACATAGTCGTCGTAGAGGATGTCCTTTCGCTTCTGATACCTCTCATAGTCCTCGGAATTCGTGATCAGTGATGGCGTCTTCGAAACCGTGAAGACATCTGCGCCATATCGGGTGAACTTTGTCGTCACGTAGGTATTCGCCCCGTTCACCAGGGTCACCACCGCGATCACGCTGGCCACGCCGATCATCACGCCAAGCAGCGTCAGCACCGTGCGCAGTTTGTTCTGCCAAAGCGACTGCAACGCGAGCTTGACGGCCTCTTTGAATTCCATGGTTCTGTAATGATTGTACGCAGGCTTTCCGCCACGCGTTCGCAACGGCGCTCGCAGTCGTCGAACGCGCTACACTGGAAGTGCAGGCGGCTGGATGATCGCTGCCTCCCGCGCCTGGCTCTAGGGATCAGCCCGTCGGGAGGGGGAGGAAAGTCCGGACTCCGCAGGGCAGTGTGCCGGATAACGTCCGGGACGGTCGCTTCAAGGCGGCTGGACGGCCAGTGCAACAGAAAATATACCGCCGCTGTCTCGCAAGAGGTGCGGTAAGGGTGAAAAGGTGCGGTAAGAGCGCACCGGGCAGCGCGTAAGCGAGGCCGCATGGTAAACCCCACACGGAGCAAGACCAAATAGGCAGGGATCGCGCCCGCACTCTCCAGCGGGCACGAGCGTATCGGCCCGATGCGCCAAGGCGGAGAGATCGAGGTTCGTCCGGCTTGCCGGGCGGGATTCGAAGCCGAAACTTGCGGGTAGGTTGCTGGAGCGCCGCGGTAACGCGTCGCCTAGAGGAATGATCGTCTAGAACAGAATCCGGCTTACGGGCCGCCTGCATGGCCGTGGCCCCGGAGTTCCGCTAAGGAATCTCCGGGGCCATCAGCTTTCTAGCTGGAAACAACATGCATGGCAAACAGGGCGCTGAGGATTGTGATGAGGTCTTCGGCGAGCGCGACTGGCCAGTCTGGACAGCCCACCGTCTCGACGATATGCCTGCGAATCATAAAGCCTGCGAAAGCACCTAGAGCAGCGCCGACCACGCCAAGCAGCACGCCCTCAAGCCCGGGGCCGTTCATCGCAGTGGCCGCGATTGAACCGAGCGAGTCCGCCGAGAACCAGCCGTGCTAACAGCGGGCCGGGAGCAGTTCGATTCGGCGTCCGGGGAAGCTTGTCGACGACCAACTCGCCAATCGCGAGCACGGTAAAGATGGCAACGGAGGAAACGTCGGGCCGTCCAGGACGCCCAGGTACCTTCCACGGGTAGATACCCCAGATAGGCAAACCAGCACAGGACGGCCATGGGAGTCATGGATCGCAGGCCGGTCGCAAGGCCGAGCAGAGGGATCGCCAGCATCCAGGACATCATCGCTATTGCCATACAACAGTCCTTTGGAGCGGGTCGCGAACCGCAGCGGCTAACTCACAGACATCATCTTCCGGCCAAAACCGGTGACGGCAAGTGTCTCACGCCATGACGTTCTCAGGTGCAGGAACTGGCGAATCATGGCGCAGCCAGCCGTAAAGGGGGAAGCGCTCGGCCAGGTCCAGCACCTCGGCGCGCAGTTTACCGAGCTTCGCAGGCGTCCGAACGGTTCTCCAATGCCAATGCGATCCATCTTGCAATCACCCGCATCTCAGGTTCTTTCATGCCGCGGGTGGTAAGTGCTGGCGTGCCGATGCGTATGCCACTGGGCTTCATGGGCGGATTGGTGTCGTATGGGATGGCGTTTTTATTAACGGTGATGCCCGCCTCGCCCAGCGCATGCTCCGCCTCGCTTCCAAAGATGCCCTTTTGAAAGACGTCTATCAGGACCAGATGGGTATCGGTGCCGCCCGATATGATGCGGTAGCCTTCCGCGGCCAACTCCTCTGCCAGCACCTTGGCGTTGGCGACGATCTGTCGCGCATAAACCGCAAACTCTGGTTGCAATGCCTCGCGGAGGGCCACCGCCTTCGCGGCCACGATATGCATCAGCGGCCCTCCCTGTTGACCGGGAAAGACGCTGCGATCGACAGAGGCCGCGAACTCCTGGCGGCAGAGGATCATTCCAGCGCGCGGACCGCGGAGGGTCTTGTGCGTGGTGGTGGTGACCACATGAGCGTGAGGCACGGGAGAGGGATGGACACCCCCGGCGACCAGACCTGCGAAGTGCGCCATGTCGACCACAAAGTATGCGCCAACCTTGTCGGCGATCTGCCTCATGCGGGCAAAGTCGAACTGCCTCGGATAGGCGCTTCCCCCGCCGATGATCATCTTCGGCTTCTCGCGCTCGGCGATCGCTTCAAGCTCGTCGTAATCGATGGTCTCCGTGTCGCGCCTGACCTGATAGCCCACCACACGATAGAGTTTGCCGGAGAAGTTGAGCTTGTGGCCGTGGGTGAGATGGCCGCCGTGCGCAAGATCGAGACCGAGGATGGTATCGCCGGGAGCGAGCAAAGCCATGTAAGCCGCTGCGTTCGCCTGGGAGCCTGAGTGGGGCTGCACGTTGACGTGTTCCGCGGCGAAGAGCCGCTTCGCGCGATCGCGCGCAAGGTTTTCGACGACATCTGCGAACTCGCATCCCCCATAGTAGCGTTTGCCCGGGTAGCCCTCGGCATACTTATTGGTGAAGACCGTGCCGGCGGCCTCGAGCACCGCCCGGCTGACAAAATTCTCAGACGCGATCATCTCCAGCCCTTCGTGCTGGCGGTTGATCTCGTTCTGGACCTGCTCGGATATCTCAGGATCTGCGGAGGCGAGAGCGGCATTTAGATCGATCGACATAGCTCCATCTTATGCCATGTCCGCAGGGTTGGTTGGCGTGAAACCGGCTCCATCTGCCCAGGCATTCGAGGCGAGGCTACACCGATGGTCGGCCGCTAACACATACGTGGCATTGGCGATCGAAGGCTTGGAGGCAGATTCTTGACGGGTCTGAAGCTACTGACTGGCTTCCGTCCAGAAGGGGGGACCTTCGATGCACAGCTTATTCGTCGGCTTAGTCTTTGTTGCTATTGTTCTCGCCCCATGCGTGGTTGCGATGTTCACCGGTATCGACAGCCCGGAAGAGACGCGTTAGTTCTGGAGCGCAATCAGTCATGGTTCTCAGCCATGTCTTGCGAGATCTCTGAATGAGCTGTAGACGAACGATCCCAGGTACCAGCCATCGATGAACTTAAACGGCGTCTCGCCTGTTGTGTAGTGGCCGCATGGAAGCACCTTAGAGACATAGTCAATGCCGAACCGATCGAAGTTCACGAGCACGTCGCGCGAGAACTCTGGGAGGAAGGTCAAGTCATACCTGGCGTGGACGACCAGCGCGCGGCGGGGACTTGAGGCAAACTGCTGCATGTAGGCCATGGGACTGATGCCCTTGAATATTTGTCTGACCTGGCTTTGGTTGAGGCCCGCCTGTTCGAAGGCAGCACGGACGTGCCGTGTGCTCTGCCCGGTCCAGACAACGTCCCCAAACCAGGTGGATGCATGATTGAACGCGCAGACCCGCAGACGTGGGTCGTGCGCTGCGGCGATGAACGCATAGCACGACCCGAGACTTGTACCCAGGATTCCGAACTGGGTGAATCCCTGGGCCTCAAGCCAGTCCAGACAGCTACGTATGTCTACGACTGCCTGCCTGCAAGCGGCAATCGTGCGTCCGACGTTCGCGCTGACGGCATAGTCGGACCTTTCGAGTTCTGCCGGCCTGCGAATGTCATGGTAGGGCTTCGAGAGGCGCAGCGCCGAGATTCCAAATCGATTGAAGAGGCTGCACAGCGCGTTATGGCTGATCGCGTCTGCGTTCCATTGAGGCATAACGATGATGGCCTGCTTCGGTTTGCCGCCGGCTCCGGGTGAGTCGGGCGCGGGATACCATCTTGCGTTGACCTGGTCATTCTCGGGATAGCGCGTCTGAATAGGAGAGGTAAAACGCAGGAATGCGGCCTCGCTGAGTTCTCCCTCGGCAGCCTGCCGCTTCATCTCGGCGTCCTGAGCGAGTGTCTCAGGTCTGACATTGGTCGGGAACAACGCGGGATGTCTGCGCTCAACGCGAAAGTCTTGTGGTGTCGTGTAAGCGAAGAACTCTTGGGGGCGTCGAATGATCTCTTCGTTCAGCGCGATCATCCGGTCCAGACCCTGCAGCTCAGGACTTCCGCTCGTCTCCAAGCCCTTGAAGCCGGGTGAATTGGGATTGCTGAAGCCATTTAGCCAGTCGAATCCCCATTCGAGGGGCCTCACAACTCGATTTGTATCTCGGGTTGTAAGGTCGGTCTCCCATGCCGTCATCCACCTCGCGTAAAGACCTGAGAGCATCTCGATAGTTTATCAATCGTCTGGAGTCGAGTGGCGCGGAGCCGGGTAATTTGCTTGATGTGAGAGGCCTGCATGCATGCAACCAGCGCTCTCGAAGCAAAGTTTGACATTGACACGGAATGTGTCCAACGCTATAACCGCTAGACCCTCTATTCCCATATCGGGAAGGGGCGGAGAGATGAGGCGGCTACTTCGTGGCTCGGCTCCGTTGGGTGAGGGTGGAACAGAAGTGTAAGGGTGGAAACGGAATCTTTCCCTGGGTGAGAAAGAAGAACGAAGAGAGACAAATAGGCGTTGAGACTGTGCCGATGGGGCCGATAGAGTTCTGCGGACAGAGTGTCGACGCTTCCTAGCAACCTGAGCGAGCCCCTTCGACCGCTGAAAAAACATTGAGGCTTGCCAGGGGATAACTGCGCCTTGGAGAACACACATGAAGCATTTGCTTGTTGAACTGAAGATATGCGAAGGCTGCGGCGTGCTTTGGCTCCGCAGTGGGACCATGGATGGTATTTACTGCTCAAGTTGTTACCTGCGTTTATCGAAGTTTCCGGAGAGACGAAAACATAGTGGCGGTCGACCGCGGCTGTTGAGGCCATCCCGTTGTGGCGTAACTCGTCCGCCCGCGGGGGGTGTACGATGAGCGCGGCGGCGGTTCTCCCTCTGGTATGGGCAATGGAACACGATCGTGTGTTTCCACAACAAGCGGCCGAAGCAGACTGCGAGCCTCCCCCGTTCGAAATGGCTTTTTATCGCAAGTATACGGAGGGCATACTGCAACGTTATGTGCGCCTATCGATGGAATCCGGAAAAGTTCCATCTTTGCTCGGGCAGGAGATGTTTCGAGGAAAGGTCACCGGTTACCAGGTTGGAAGCTTCGTAGACTCAGTGATCTTTGTCCATGATGTGGATAAGTGCATTGCGAAGCTGGATGAGGAGCAGCAACAACTGATCTCGCGAATCGCAATCCAGCAATATACCCTAGTGGAAGCCGCGAACTTACTGGGACTGAGACCTCGGACCGTGGTTCGCCGGTACGGTCAGGCGGTCGATCGGCTCACCAAAGTCTTTTTAAGCGTGCAGATGCTGGAGCCTCAGAAATGTTGTCAAGAGGGAGGAAACGCAAATAAACGCGTAAATGCATGAATCGACGGTAAATGGTTTTTCAAAACGGGACTAGGTATCTGTTGCAAATCGGGGCGACCCTTCCCAAACAGGACCGAACCCACGCAACTTCCACAGTGAGGCGCGCGTCTACAACTTTGAGTTGACATTCCACCACCCGTTGGTAGAATACCAACTCATGGACAAACGGGCGATAGTTGCTACGGTGCAAGAGGCGCAAGACCTCCTCCGCTTCTGTCTTCAAGGAGGCGGAGAGATCGTTCCGGGACGCCATTTCAGGGACGAGCTGTTAACAGAGGGTCTGACATTCGAGGACGCTTGGGTCGTATTGCTGGTCCGGCTGCGTATTCGATCCTCCCGAACCGGATATTAGGACTGGAGAATGGAAGTATCGCGTCGAAGGGCACGAACCTGGAGGCAAGTGGGTCGTGATCGTCTTCAGCTTTAAGACAATCTCTCAGGCATTCCTGATAACGATCTTCTCTGTTAGCGCGAAAGCGAGGGATGTATGACCATGCGAAAGGATAGGCAAGTGTGCAGTAACTGCGGGGCTCCAGCAACGGTTAGGGAAGGGGTCTACCAATTCAAAGAATCGGGACTGACCAATGTCAGTCTCTCAGGGATCGAGTTGATTGCCTGCGATGCGTGCGGGAATATCGATCCTATCATTCCAAATGCCAACGATCTGATGGACGTTCTGGCGTGAACCATTGCAAACCGCCGGTATCGTCTGTGCGGAGAGGAAGTGAGATTTCTACGGAAATATCTAAAGATGAGCGCAACCGATTTCGCAAAGCTCATTGGGGTTGATCGTGCCACGCTCTCGAAGTGGGAGAACAATGCGGACAATGTTGGCGGGTCAAGCGATAGGCTCATCCGGTCTGTAGCGTTAGCGTTAGGAGAAGGGCTAAAAGGCCGGGCTGAGGAAGGTATTAGAAATTTCGACTGGATCGTTGAGGAGTACCGCTCTGAGCAGATGAACGTGGATATGGAAACGCTAGAGGTCCCAAACCACGTAGAAGAAGCAAAGAATTCTGAACAGAAAGCCCACCGAGAGAAGCGGCGGGCTTTCTGTCGTTAATGAGCATACGGCGGGTAGTCCACAGACTCTCGATACTCCAGCCGCTTGCCATCAATCTGTTTGATTGCCCGCGAGACCCGTTCGCCATCGTCCAGCTTGCGCGTGTTCCAGCGGAACTGAAATTCGTTCAGGTAGTTCGGCATGTGCTTGCGGGTCACTGAATGAAACGTCCCCATCAGGCCGCGTTGGATGAGTGAGAACACACCCTCTATTGTGTTCGAGTGGACATCGGTTCCCCGGCGCACATACTCGCCAGCCTTATGCAGCACTGTGCCGTGACCGCCTTTGAACGTGCGCCCAATCGTGCGGTACATCGGAAACTCATCCGTGATGAGGCGGCATGTGTGGTCTGCGTTCTCTGCGATGATCTTGTGGACGTTCGCTGCTGTCACGCGATCCAATGCGCGGAAGCGAACATCGCCGTCGCGCTGCACGATCCCCAAAACCGGAGTCTTTGCGGGCCCGCGTCCGCGCCGTGAAATCCCTCGATAGCGAGGCCGTCCGCCGAGATACACCTCATCCACCTCGACCGTTCCTGTCAGCTTGGGCGGGTTCACTTCACCCAAACCGTGCCGAATGCGGCGGAGGACGAACAGGGCCGACTTGTGCGTAATCTCCATCTCGCGCGAAAGCTGCAAGGCCGAGATGCCCTTCTTGCTGCTGGCTGCTTTCCAGATCGCGTAAGCCCAAATCTTAAGGGGAAGCCGCGTCTCCTCTAGCGGAGTGCCGGTGCGGACGCTGTACATCTGTTTGCAGCCACGGCATCGCCAGCGATAATCCTTATTACGCTGTCCATTCGACATCATCGCGTACACATCCGTATCTCCACAGCGCGGGCAGCACGGCGTCTCCGTCCAACGCTGCTTTTCAAAGAACTCCACCGCAGCCAGTTCATCGACCGTAGCCGCCCGCAATGCACTCAATACCGGTGATGTCTTCTTGATCATGTAGCGATGGTACCCAATCTTGATACTTGTTGCAAGCTAAATCGTCCACGGAAAGCTGTGTGTAAAGTGTGGATAACCGATCTCGATCTCCCTCTCGAAATGTCGCGTGAAGGCTCGAATATAGGGCATTATCGAAGGCGAATACCTGATCTGATGGCAGGCCGATTGTTCGACCAGAGACACCTGAACCAACGTAACATACATTGTTTTCAATACTTTCTAGATACATCTTTACGGGCTCGTCTCCCCAAGCCCGCACGATAACGAGTGGATGAACTTTATTTCCCATTATTTCCTCCTTGACTTTCGTCCACGGAACGCCTAGCGTTTGAGCAAGCTAAGGAGTTCTGCATGGCAACCGATTCCGTTCCTCTTGCTCCGGTTTCTGTTCCCCCCTATGTCTCTTGGGGGGTGTTCATAAACACGATTCACATTCTGGCGGAGACCACCGTGCCTACCGGCCCTCTCGACCGGCGGGTGTTGCATGGTCTGTCTGGGGCTGACCACGGTGCGCTCATGTCTGCCCTGCGCTATCTCGGCTTGGCGGATAGCTCGCGTAGAGCGACAGCGGCCTACCGCGATCTGGTCGCTGCGGTTGCGGCCAAAGACGGAGAGGGATTCAGCGAGAAGATGCTGAACCTGCTCGACGCCGCCTATGCACCCGTCATCGCCAAGCTCGATCTCGAACACGGCACAATCTCGGAGCTTGAAAAGGCTTTCAAGGATGAGGGAGTAGCACAGGGCCAGATGTTGACCAAGACAATTCGGTTCTTCATGAAAGCCTATGGCGAAGGCGGGGGCTTCACCTTGTCGCCGCACATCACAAAGCCGAGTCCGAAAGCCCGGCCCGCAGCCAGCAAGAATGGGGCGGAGAAGGCGCGGAGCCGTGCCACTAAGTCCGCCGCGCCGCACGCTCCACCACAGGGCGAGAAACACGCAGATGAGCTTCCGAAGGGATTCGACCGTTTGCCAATCCCCGGCATGGCGAATGCATTCATCCAGTATCCCGTTGACTTGGCGGAAGCCCAGTGTTCCCTCTTCGAGGGAGCTATCGCGCTGCTTCGCCTCTATGTCAAGGGTCGCATTCCGCAGGAGGGGAAGAAACCATGAGGAGGGTTTAGGAGCCGCGCACGACGGCTCGGAGAAAGTGGGGACGGCATACTTTGACGGGTCTCCCGTCCCCACATCTTGCGCTCTTAGACCCCCAGTGCTGGAAAGGCAGACAGGCGCGACTTGCACTCGCGTGACTTCGGTCGTCCGGGTCCAAATCCCGGCTGGGGGCACCACAACGTCCACACAACCGAGGCAAGATTGATGATAATACTGTATGCCCACAAAACGTAAATCCCCCAAGGGGAAGCGCGGCCGAAAGAGGAACGTCTGGTCATCGCTGACCCGCAGGCTGCTATCGACGCGCTCCTGAAAAAGAAGCCCGCCAGCAAGTAGCCCGATTTTTGAGTCCCGTAACACCAACACCCTCCAACTACCTCAGCGTTTCAACAGATACCTACTCCCGTTTCAAAATAGTTGGCATAGTAGATATGTTCAACCTGCTATTCTGGATATATAAGTAAAGAGACGGGAGGACGCCGAAGGGCGTAGCTCCCGTTTCTGCTTTCTGTGGCTGGTGGGCAGCGACAGAGTTGACGGAAGTGAACCTTGTCCAACCATGGGGCGAGATAGCAGAGTGCGCTGCTTTCCTGTGGGCGCTTCTTGGGGAATGGAACATAAGAGAGCGGGGTGGCATGGAATACGTGGCGGAACTTCGCCGACGGAGCGCGACGGCGGCGGTGGCTCGAGCAGACAGAAGCAATGCCGGGCTGCGCAAGCTGAGCGGACTGGGCCTGCATGCTATGGCCGTGGATTTTCCCAAAGTGCATGGACACCCAAACCGGCTGCCGTTTGAAGGGGTTCTGACACTCGTCGATGTGGCGAGCGATCGAGCACCGAGCGGAGCCAAGGGCCACCGGGTGGTACTAACAAGGGCCGCCGCCGAGACCGCTTTACCAAGTTTGTTAGGCATGGCGGTCGACTACAAGGCGGGTTGGGATGGACATGATGCGCGACAAAAATGCGGAATCATCACGGGGGCTGAGCTAACCGGCAGGCGGCTGGAGGTAGCGGGATTTCTTTTCTGCAGGGATTATCCGGAGATTGAACTGCGAATGGGAGTTGAAGGGTTGATGGGCATGAGCTACGAGCTCGCGGACGCGCACGTTGCGGATATGCGTGCATCTGTCTGGACATTGACAAGCGCAACGTTTACAGGAGCGGCCATCCTGCTGCGGGAGAAGGCTGCCTACAAGGGAACCAGCTTTCGATTGACACAGGCGCCGGCCGGGCCGCGGGTCGCAGGGCTACGCCTGGCGGACTCTCTGAGTTAGTACTTCAACAAAATAAGACCAACCAGTTGGTGAACGAAAGGATGAATGTGACTTTCACGAGCGTTTTGGAAGCAATTGGGAAGGGATTCGAGAAGGGTTTGCAATGGGCCGTGACCTATGCGGTTCCGGTGGAGAAGCTGGTGGGCACCTTGTTTCCGGCAGCGGCCCCGGTGACGACCGGCATTGCGGACGCGACGACATTGGTGCAGACTGCCGTGCTGCTGGTGGAGCAGAAATATGCCGCGGCGGGAGTACAGAGCGGCACCGGCGCACAGAAGCTTGCAGAAGTGACACTGCTAGCCGGACCAGCCGTGACTCAGTTGTTGACTCAGGCCGGCTTACCGGTGAGCACGACCTACATCCAGAGTCTCGTCTCCGCAGTGGTGGCCATCCTCAATGTACAAACGATGCCGGCTGCGACTGCATCAACAGGCGCGACGGCTTAACGCAGCCGAGCATGAGTCGATAGAGCATTGCGTAAAACCAAGGAGACAGCATGGAGATGGATATGAAGGATGAATTATGCACGACTTTGGAACGCCTGTCGGCGGCCGCGGGCTTGCTGGAGCAGGCTGTGGAACGGCTGGGCCAAGCGCAAAGTGCACTTGCAATCGATGCCGAGGCAACCATTAGCCGCATCGTGGCGACAGTCGAGTCGCGCCGGGAGGCCGAGCTGGAAGAGAAACTGGCCGCTGCTGAATCCAGGATTGCGGAGTTGCAGGCGCGAGAGAGCGTTGGCTCCTCTATCTCCGGCCGCAAGACCTTGCCGTCTTCGATGACAAGCCTACTGGCAAAGCAGGGTTTGACTCTGGATTCCCTCGAAGCGGGAACACTTGATGCCGCGCTGGTAAGCCTGAGCCTTGAGCAGAGGATTGCAGTGAAGGCACAATTGATGCGGGCTGGACTTCTGGGCTAAGGCATCTCAGCGAATCGGTTCCTGGGCTTGATGCAACCAGATTCATAACGATGGTCGACGAGATGTGGCTGAGGCCGCATCTCTTGAACTTTAAGGGGATAAGAATGAACGCGAAGTTTACTCAGATTCACGCGGCGGCGGATTACATCGGACCAGGAGCAATCGAAGTTCCGTTGTACCAAACAGAGATCCTGGACATTGTGCGGCGACGCGGCATCTTTGGCCAGAGGATCAAGCAGGTTCCGGCAACTGGCCATCCTTCTCGCTACTTTGAGGAGACAGCCATTCCGGCTCCATCGGCATCGTCGGGCTTTGTCGATCCCCGCAATATCGTTGCGCCTCTGGTCAGCCCGACCCGGGTTGAGATGAGCGTGCCGCTCAAGGCGCTGGTTGCGCAGATCAACTACAACCTCTTCGATATGGAGCTGGGCCAGCAGCAGTCGCAGTTCGCCTACCTCCAGGCGAAGGACCTGGCCGATACGGTCGACGGTGTCCTCCGGACGCACGACGTCGCGCTTTGGAACGGCACCGATACAAGCCTGAGTACACCCACGACTGCGCAGTACTTCGGCGCGGCGGCGCAGATTGTTGGCGGTGGCAATACGGTGTCGATCGGAACCACCGCGAGCATCGTGGATGGTTTCAAGTCGACCATTGCAGAGATGGTCGCGAACAGCTCCTTTGGGGTGCGACCGACGGCGATCTACGCGAACCCCGTGCTGCTGGACTTGATCGATCGTGAGATGAAGACCGAGTTCAATGTGGTCCTGCAGACCAAGGACATCGGCGCTGGCTTCACGGTGAAGACGCTGTCGACCCAGGCTGGAGATCTTCCGCTGATTCCGGAGTGGACTCTGAGCTATACCGGGACACCGGGCAGCGGATCGGCGGTGCTGCCGGCGTACATCGTCACCGAGGACCTCATCGAGTATCACTGGCTGAGCGATCCGAATCCTCGAATCTTTCAGCTTGGAGTTCCGGGATCGCTGGCGTCGCAGTACGTGGTCGTAAAGTTCGGCGCTGTCGTGGTGAAGGGCGCGAGCTACGCGCACTACCAGGTGCTGGTGGACCGCTAGAGCAGTGGAGTTTGCGGCTGGGCGATGGGGTGTCGCCTGGCCGCAACTGTGCGATGAGTGTCGAGGCGCCTGTGAATGGCTTGCCCTTGCAGTGAACCGCGAGGTGTGGCGATCGGCCAGGGGGCTGACCGATACCGGGCCTGCCTCATCATCACCGTCGCGCATTGGAAGCGGGGCCGGTTGTGGCGGCTGGCTCCGCTCTTTTTCCTAACAGTCTGGAGGCGAAGTGCAATGGCTTACCTGGATCCGACGGAATACGTAGCGTATGGACTAACGGCGGAGACGACGGATGACTGGGTGGAGATGGCGTCCGTGCTGATCGAGGCGCACTGCCGTCGCCAGAGCTTGCTGGTGACTCAGTATGTGGAGCGGATGCGATTGACGGCCGGCTCGCAGGCGGTCCGGCTAAGTTATCTTCCGTTGACTCCACTGGGCACCGCGACGTCGCCGCTGGTTGGGGTGCGGGTCCGATATGGCCGGCCGCGACGCGGTGAGCTACAGGACCCGATGCTGGCGCAGGTGGCGTGGGCATTCAG
Source organism: uncultured Acidobacteriaceae bacterium (assembly GCA_963808025.1). Classification (GTDB taxonomy): domain Bacteria; phylum Acidobacteriota; class Terriglobia; order Terriglobales; family Acidobacteriaceae; genus Edaphobacter. The sequence goes on from CAWEEI010000005.1 coordinate 431,418, forward strand.
CATTCCTGGAAGTTGGAGCGCGCTCGATCTGACGAGTGTCGATCTGAACGCGGTAACTGGGGACTTGACGTTTCCCATGAACCTGCTGGGGCTGAACTACAACGAGGTTGAGGTGACCTACACAGCCGGAGTCGCAGTTGTGCCGCCCGCCGTGAAGGTGGCGTGCGCGCAAATCGTGAAGAATGCGCAGGCAACTCCCGCGATGAACGTAAAGGGCAGCAAGATGGACACCTTGCAGATGCAGTACTTCGCGGGATCGCTGATCGACGCCAATGTGCAGATGATGCTGGCGCCCTATGTGGCGCAAAGGATCGGGTGACGCGATGAGCGATCTGGGTGCGTTCGAGCGCTGCTGCACGCGCGACCGATGTGTTACTGCGCGCGATGGGCGGTCGTAGGGTAATGCTTCGGATGCCGGCGCCGGCCGTTCCAGCCGACGTAACGGAGCAGTTGGGAATTGCGACGCCGACTTTTCAGGATCTGCCGCTCGCTCCGGTCGTCTATCGGAAGGCTCGTGCGACGATCGCTGCTGGTGAAGCGACTAGGTGGGAGCTGCTGGTCTCGGCGACTGCAGTGGAAGCGATTGTGGGATCGCTGGCGTTTGCGTCGGCCAGCGTGCTGTTCGCAACCGCATACGGGGTTCTGTCAGACGATGAGCTGCTTGAGATTGTGGCCGCTTCAGAGGAGCAGGTCTTCGGCAGGCCTTACGTTTACCGGCTCCTGCTCCGGACACCGCTGACACAAGTCGTCTAGCCGGCAAGGCGATTATCTAATCCGCAAGTTCAGCGTGAAAGGGGCGGCAGATCGTGCAGAACGCTAAGGACACTTTTTACGTGATGCTCCAGAGCCGGCTGGCCGCACTGAATCCATCACGGACGATCGTAGTGCGTGGCGTGGTGCGCCCGGGAACGCTGGTCGACGAGAACGAACTGCCAACAGGGTCGATTCCGGTGGACGTCTTCCGCCTGGAATGGACAGGGCTACGAGTAGATAGCGCAGGCCTCGCTTCCTCTGGTGGCGATGGAGTGTTCGATTCGGTTACTGCACGGATGGCACCTCGGGCAACGGCGGCATGGATCGCGGACGGCTGCTCGCCGGGATGGATGCCGAACTGGCGTCGGCTCTCGGGGCAGAGCCGCACACGGCGCAAAAGATGAATTACTCGGCTGCGGGGGCTGGCGTCGCTCCCATTGCGATGGGGACAGATGTGTTCTGGGCGGATCCCGTATTTGGCGCCGTGACTTCGGTAGACGGGCGTCTCGAGCGGACCGCAACGGTTCAGGTATTTGCGTATCAAGAAGTGGGTGAGCTGTGAGCACAACAACGGAGCTGGGAGTTGTCGCGGGGGTATCTCCAGTCACGCGGCGAGTGCGTGCTTACTTCGCTCCCGTGGACCGAGCGGCGGGTTTGCCTACGCTGTTTGATCCTGCGCAGCTGGGGCGATTCGCGCTGGATACGCCACCCGCGCCGTGGGTCGACCTGGGTTGGGTTTCGCGGTTTGCGCGCAAAGCAGGAACAAAAGTGGATGCGCTTCGGGCCGGTGCGCCTGCGGCTGCCGTCGCCCAGGTACGTTCAGAGCTTGAGGCGACAGTGTCCCTTGAGTTTGAAGTTTGGGGAAAGCTTCAGTTGGCACTGGCATCAGGATCTCAGCAGACCAACCTTCTGACGACGGTTGCTGGCGCCGCGCCCAACGGCAGCGGCGGGTTGGCCGCTGCGGCGGTGCCGTTGCAAACCGGAAGCGGGTCTCCGTCGACAGCGACCAGTCTGAACGTGGGGACGATTGCGGCGGAGGGTTTTTCAGTCGGCGCTCTGGTTGCGGTGGACGTGGACTACACGGGTCAGCTTGGATACGTGGGCGCGGGCGTGAGCACGGCCTACGTGCAGTCCGCTACTTCAGTTGGTGGAGACGTGAACTATGTGCGCAGAGTCACTCTGAACATCGGCCTGGTCGTTGGTATCGAAGGCGGCGTACTGGAGTTGGCAAGCCCGCTGTTGGCTGGGGTTCCGTTGGCCGCCATGCGCGTGAGTCAGCTCTTGGGCTTCTGCGATCGCGAAGGCGCGAGCTTCTTTCAGGAATGGTCTGCGCTCTTTGTAATGCCTGGGACCCAGGGCGATCGGATCTTGTATCACTACCCGCGGTTGCAGGCTTTGCAGGGATCGGCGGAGTCAGAGGTTGCGCTGACTTCGCCGCTTGAGAAGGTCGGACTGGCGGGGGCCTTTCGTGCTCTGCCGGTCAAGGACGCAAATGATGGTGAGACGGTCTTGTGCTTCCGGAGCTATCTGCCGGCGGCTTTGCGAGCGGTTTGAATGTGGGATTGCCGGACATGAAGGAGAGTGGGATGCGCTGGAAGTTTAGAGGATGGATATCAATCGGATTGCTGCTGGGGATGGTGACGGCGACAGGACTCGCACAGGTGGCGACTACCCAGGTGGCGGACACGATCTATTACGCGGACGGCACTGTGGCGGCAGGAACCCTGGTCATCAGCTGGCCCGCATTTACCACGAGCAGTGGGCAATCGATTCCGGCTGGAACCACCTCCGCGACCATTGGGACTGGTGGCGCCTTGAGTGTGGCACTGGTCCCGAATGCCGGTTCGACGCCAATGGGGAGCTACTACACCGTGGTCTATCATCTCGGCGACGGCAGCGTGAGCCGGCAGTACTGGGTGGTGCCGGTAAGCTCGACGTCGGTTAAAGTGAGTGCGATCGAGAGTACGGTCCTTCCGGCCTCAGTTGCCATGCAGACCGTGAGCAAGAGTTATGTGGACACTGCAATCGCTGCAGCGATTGGCAGCCCCCTGGACTCCTCGGCGTACGTGCTGAAGTCGGGAGATACGATGACCGGCCCGCTTGTACTGCCGGCCGATCCGGTATCGGCGCTACAGGCTGCGGATAAGAATTATGTGGATGAGAGCGTCGCTACGGTCGCGGGAGGCATCGGTCAAAAGGTCTCCACCGTGCCACTGGCGACGCAGATTGTCACGCAACCTGTAGCTACTCAGTTGGACGTCAATAATCTGAACGGTGCGGAGTACGCCAGCCAGTATGTCACTGGACGGGGCAACAACGGCATCGCGAATGCCTCGACCGGCCCGGACTGCGTGAGTGGATGCGAGATCGTTGCGGAGCAGGACTATTCAGGCGAGGCATTTGCCACACCCTCCCTGAACAGCCAGACCCATGTGAAGGACGAGCGAGGCGGAAGGCAGGTTGACAGTTACAAGAATCCACTGGATGTTGTGAATCACGCCAACTCCACTGCTCAGGCGGTAGACGACGTATCGACTCAGAGCGAACTGAGCATATTTCAGCAGACGGGAAGTCAGACCCCCGGCGCCTTCGGCCTGGCAGTCACACAGGAGGCCTACGCAGGAGGCTCAAACCTGTTTCCGGAGCAGATTGAATCTCCACCACCCTATTTCAAGATGGCCTACAGCGCGTTATCGCTGAAGGGTATTTACAACACCCAGGGGCAGCATGGACTGTCCCCCGCAGAGATCGATTGCTATGGCGTGGGCGATTGCCTGATTGGTTCGAATTTCATCTACGCCTCCGGCGGCATGCGGGACTCCGCGGACGAGGGCGCACATCCATTCGATCTGGAGACTCATGAGGATTCGCTTGTCTTCGTCGGGACCTGCGCAACTGGATGCACGACTGGCTCGACGAGCGTGATGATAACCCCGGGCTCAGCAGGTGGGACCCAGGGCGACGGAAGATTTCTCATCGATACCAACCCTGCGAAGGTGATCACGAGCGCAACCACGGGCGGGATGCTTGTCAGTGGAACGGCTGGAGGTCCGCACGGGACTGCGCAGTTCAGCGGCACGAACTTTCCCGTGAGCGTCCTCCTCAGCACCGGCCAGGTGATTCCATCTCAGTCGAACAATATGGCTCCTGGGACAGTGACCTTCGTGATCGCCACCAGCGGCGAGCCCTCGGGATATGCGACCAATACCGCGGCAATCGGAGCTACGAGCGGGCTGGCATGCGTCGTTGACCAGGCCAGCGCATACACGCCAAACAACTATGAGATGGCACCCTACACCGTCGTCAACGCAACCCACCTGCAGATGACGCTGAACAAGCCTCATCAGATTCTGGCCACGCTGGCGTTTGGTGGACTGTGCGGTTACGGCCTGGAGCAGACTGTCGATACAACGGCTGGGATTCGTCAGCTCTTCCCTGTAGTCGGAAGCTACTCAGCCACCGGACTGTACTACGCTGCGGGAGATACGCCAATCGTGGGAACGATGAATCAGACCTCGGGCTTCCTGAACCTTACGGCGTCGATTGCATCCGTCTCCCGCACCGGCGACCTGGTGACCGTGACCACCACCGGAAATCTTGCGGCCAACGTCAATGGACTGACCGTGAATGTGGCCGGGGTGGCCGACAGCAGCTACAACGGCAACTATGTTGCGACGACCACGGGGGGCAATTCATTTACCTACTCGCAGAGCGGGGCCAATAGCTCCAGCACCGGCGGGACCATCTCCGTCCTGACCGGCGGATTTGCCATCTATCCTGTGGCGGAGGTGTTGAGCGTATATGACCAGGCGGCCAATAGTGTGGACGGGCAAATGACACTCGCACCCAATATCGTGACATGGGCGACAGCCGACCCTGTGGAGCAGCCACACTACTACCAGGAATACGTCTCCGCGGATACGGAGTTCGTCGGGCAGTCAGTGCCGCGCCCTGCCGTGACCATGCGCGCCGGAATGCAGTATCAGCAGAACAATGGACCCGGACTTGTGGGGTGGTCCATCCAGAATGCAGCGCCGTCAACGAACTACCTCGGCTATGGCGGAACGCATAGCTATCCCGACGTGGCCTACGAGGCCACTGGCATCTGGAAGCGCGTGATGAACGTGAACGCAGGCGAACAGGCGGTCTTCGGAATCCAGTGCAACCTGCACGGCTGCGGAAACTGGAACTCCGGCTACAATCTGTTCGAACTCAGCAGCAGCGTTGGAGTGGATCTTGTTGGATTCGCTCCGCAGACGAGTGCCTTGTCGTTCAACCTGCGGGGAACCCCTTACTCATTCACTCCGCAGGCGCTTACTGCGGGAACGATCGACGTGGGGACACTGAATGCGACCACAATCAATGGAGCTGTGAGCGGAGCCAGCATTACATCGGGAACAATTGCGGCCAGCTATCTGCCGTTGTTTGGGCCTTCCGGCAGCGTGCATGCGCCTGGCGTCGTGCCGGATCCCGGCGTAACAGCTGGAAGTACACGGTTCCTCCGCGAAGATGGGACCTGGATCGCGCCTCCGAGCGGTGGCCCCGCGTTGCCACCTTTGGTCGCACAACCCTCCCCGTCGTCGACGACCTTTCTTCAGGCGCTCAACGACGCAAACAATGCACCTGTACACATCGCCGCATTTGGAGATTCGTTTCTTATCTGCGACCACACCAATTGTGGTCTGTCGGGCGGGCCAGTGGTATCGACCAATCGGTGGCTGGAACAGCTTCGCATCCAGCTGCAAGGGATCTATGGATCTCACGGTACGGGCGTATACCCCATCATCTATGGCGCGAGCAGTACTCCTGCTATCAATACAGAGGGCTGGTCCTGCGCCGGAAGTTTCGACGTCTCGACGAGTACGATGGGACCCAGCCAAAGCACCGGAAATGCTTTGGTGCATCTCAGCAATGGAGCGTCATGCACCTTCCACGATTCGAGAAATATCGCGTGGGACACATTGAACACCTATTGCATGACGACATCTTCCTCTGGCTCAATCGCCGTGAGCATCGATAGCGGCGCGCATACGGGGACGGCTTGCAGTACCACGACTGGAAGTGCAACCGCGCATGTGGTCAGTCTTACGGCCACAAGCTCAACCTCACACACCGTTACGTTCACGAGCACGGGGGACAGCTTTATCTACGCGGCGGAAGGGCAGGCCGGTAGCTCGGGCATAAGCGTGGACAATATGGGCTTTGGTGGCTCGACCGCTGCGGCCGTTGGGGCATCCTCCGCCGCGCAGCTTGCCTTCTCTGACCTGATTCCCGGTGGCGAGCAAGCGGTCATCTTTATGGACATGACCAATGACGCAGCCTCAGGGGTCGCTTCCACAACGTTTTCGACTAACGTGCAAAACTTCATCAGCCACGAGCAGGCCCTGGCGAGTGGACCCACGGTGATGTTGGCGGTCCCTCCCGTGGATGTGGTCAACGGAACTGACTCCGAAGCGCCGTATACAGCGGCCCTCAATAGCCTTTGCGTGGCTGACAGTCTTACCTGCATCAACATTCAGAGCCGCGGAGCAACTGTGGGATCGCGGGCTGTGGGTTGGGGGACCACTTACAATCCGTCGCTCTTCGACCAAACCGGAACAACTTGGCCCACAGGAAGCAAGGGAGTCCATCCCAACGACGCCGGCAATCTGGACGAGGCGCAGATGATCTATGCCGAGCTCGTCAATCCCGTGAACGGGAGCGCAGGATGCGCGTCCAACTGCACCTTTACCGGGGCGACAATGCTCTCTTCATCGGGTGGGGCGACGACGCCTTTGAACGTCACTACGGACGATGCCGTTGTAGGTGTGCTGAACAGCACCCAGTCCGGCGGCCCATTTCTGTCATTAACGGGTACAGGCGCCAATGTCGATAACTGGGTGATAGGAAGCGCCGGCAACGCTTCCTCCTCAGGGGGCAAGGCATTTCTGTTGGGGGACTTCACCACCGGCATCTTTTCATGGAAGAGCACCGCGGCTGCAACTGGTGCGGGGATCAACGAGTTTCCCAGTCTGAACGTGCACTGCTGGTCGAGCACGGCAAGCATTACTGTGAATCCTTGTGATACTGGCATCTCCCGCACGGGACCCGGTTCACTTGCCTTGGGCAACGGCACACAGGGAGACTCCTCTGCGGCGGTTGCACTCGGCAGCGTTGCTGTGTCGGGGACGGCGACCAACACAATCAACACGAACACAAATGGTCTCGCGCTTAGCATCAGTAGTTCTAGCTCTTCCGGGACCGGCGTCACTTTGGGCGGAACTGGATCCGGAGTTCATATATGGGGTCTCTTGTCTGGCCTTGGCAACGGTCAATCGCAATTCCAGATCGGGGACTTCACATCCGGAGTCTTTTCGCTTGCCAGCGTGACCGCCGGCAGCGGTGCAGGATATACCGAGGTTCCCAGCCTGAATGTGCTCTGCTGGTCGAGCACGGCAAGCGTGACCACAGAGCCGTGCGACACCGGCATCTCGCGAACGGCTGCTGGCGCCGTGGCCCTGGGTGACGGGAGCGCCGGCGACTCCAGCGGATCGCTCTCCCTCTCGAATGTCTCTGCGACCCTCTACCGGGGACCGGCGACTGCTCCCAGCGGGGCCTGCAGCGCGATCGGCTGGGCCTTCTCCCAGGATGGCCATGCGACCTTCTGCAATGGCTCAAATTGGGTCACGAAAATATAGGTATACACGCGGGGTCAACGTTCCCGGTTCTACGATTGGCGGCGTTGAGATGAGAGAGGCTGAGTTTGGTATTGAGGAATTGCTCGAGTTGGGAAGGTTCTTAAATGCCCCGAGTGGCAGGCGCGGCGAACGGGGTGCCTCCATATGGCTTGCGCAAGAGCTTCTGAAGGTGAGAGACAAGGAGGGGCAGCAACGGGCGTTGGCAGCTAATCCGGCGCAGATCAGATTTGAAGACCAGCGAGGACGTCTCAACATCGTCGTGAAAGCGCGTCAGATGGGAATGACCACATGGGTGGCGGGACGGTTTTTTCTGAAGACGATCACCGCCCGCGGAGTGCTGACTGCTCAGGTCGCCCACACTCGGGAGGCAGCCGAGGGAATCTTCCGCATGGTACAGCGATTCTGGGAATGCCTTCCAGGCGGCATGCGCGACGGATGTCTCCGGCGCAGCCGCGCCAATGTTGGACAGATGGTGTTTCCTGAACTGGACAGCGAGTTTCGCGTGCTAAGCGCCGCGGATGAGAGCGCCGGCCGGGGCTTGACCTTGCAAAATCTGCACTGCAGCGAGGTGTCGCGATGGCCTGGCGATGCCATGGCGACCCTTGCCGGCCTGCGTGCCGCACTGTCGCCCGACGGCGAGATGGTGATCGAGAGTACGCCCAACGGAGCGCACGGATGCTTCTATGAGGAATGGCAGCAGGCGGTTGAGAGGGGAACCGTGCAGCATTTCTATCCCTGGTGGTTGGAGAAGGGATACGTTTCGGCGGCAGCGCAGAGGCCACGCGAGGATGAGCTCTCGTTGATGTCCGGGAGCGGCCTGTCCGTGAACCAAGTCGGCTTTCGTCGGGGCCTGGAGGCTAGCTACCGGGGCCTGCGAGTGCAGGAGTTCGCTGAGGACGCCGAACTCTGCTTCCGCTCCACGGGCGAGTGCTGTTTCGATCTGGAAGCGCTGGAGCAACGACTGGCGTCCGTGCATGAACCGGTAGAGAGCCGGCGTAATGCAGCGCTCAGGATATGGCTGCCGCCAATCGCGGGGAAAGAGTATCTGGTCGCCGTCGATCCGGCGGGAGGCGGGTCCGATGGAGATTACGCCGCGGTGCAAGTCATCGAGCTGGCGAGTGGGGTGCAATGCGCCGAGTTGCAGCAGCGCATTGGGGTCCTCGAGCTGGCTCGCGTGGCCGCGTCGTTGGGCCATGAATACGGGCGATCGCGCGGTCGGGGGGCCATGATCGCCGTGGAGAGAAACAACCACGGGGCGGCAGTGTTGGCGCACCTGAGCATAGGCGAGCCCTATGCGTGGCTCTATGAGCAGGCAGGAGTGCCGGGATGGCTCACCTCGGCAAGCTCGAAGCCGGCAATGATAAGCCGCCTGGGCGCGCTGCTGGTGGAGACTCCGTGGCTGTTTCTGAGTAGGAACCTGCTGGAGGAGTGTCGCACCTTCGTCAGCCATCCCGGAGGAAGAACCGGCGCCACAAACGGAGCGCATGACGATTGTCTTATGGCAATGGCGTTGGCGCACGCGGTCCGGGCGGAGAGACTGGAGACCGGCTCACGACGAGGCAGGGCCGTCTGAGTGGCGTATCCTTCTCTCTTTAGGAGAAGGCTTAGTTGGCGGTTCTGGCGGTGCAGGCTATCCGGCGGATGCGGGGCGGAGCGCAGAGCCAGTTGATGCTGGGCGCCGACGGGAAACTGTGGGTTGTGAAGTTCCAGAACAACCCCCAGCACATGCGGGTGCTGGCCAATGAGCTGATTGTGACACGGCTGGCCCTGGCTGCCGGGCTGACCGTGCCGGGGAGCGATGTATTCGAGGTGACGGAGTGGCTGATCGACAATACTCCGGACATGTACATCGAGTTGCAGCACGGGCAGAGAGAGAAGTATCGCGCTGGACTGCAGTTTGCCAGCCAATTTGTTGGTGGCCTGATGCCGGGCCAGGTGGTGGACTACCTTCCTGAGCAGCAACTGGACGAGGTCCGAAATCTCGAGGAGTTTGCCGGGATACTGGCAGTCGATAAGTGGACCGGCAACTGCAACGGCCGGCAGGCGGTGTTCGATCGCAAGCCGAGAGAGCGGAGATATCGAGCCACGTTTATCGATCAGGGCTTCTGCTTCAACGCGGGGGAGTGGACCTTTCCGGACAGTCCGTTGCGCGGCGTCTACGCACGGAACCAGGTGTACACGGGAGTGATTGGCTGGGGGAGCTTTGAGCCATGGCTCAGCCGCATTGAGACCATGGACACGGAAGCGATATGGGCCATCGCGGAGATCGTTCCACCGGAATGGTATGGAGGAGACACCTCGGTCCTCGAGAGTTTGATCGACCAGTTGCTGCTGCGCCGCGGACTTGTCCGGGAGTTGATCTGTTCGTTTCGGGATTCAAATCGGGAGCCGTTCCCGATGTGGGAGAAGAAGTCGAGCGTCGTGGTGCCGAGACAGTTCCAGGAGAATGCGGCCGGAAAGTTCTTGATGTAAAGCATTGCTCTTACGACCGAGATTCGCGGAGCGGCGTTGTTGTGGCGATGGCCTTTGAATTGCTGCGATTGATTGGAGGGTTTGAATGTGAACGAACGGACGCCATGTGAGTTCTTCCTCATCCGCTATGTTCCGGATGCAGTGAAGGGCGAGTTCACGAACATCGGTGTCCTGCTGCGTAGGGCAGGCACGGATGACGGCGCAATCGTGCGCTTCACCCGGGACTGGAGCCGGGTGAGCTGCATGGATCGGGATGCCGATATCGGTCTGCTGGAGGGATTGGAGGCCGAGATTGATGCCCGCCTCCGAGCAGCACCACAGGGCGGCAGAACTGTGGTTGAGGTGATCGAGGACAGTTTTTCCAACTCTATCCAGATGACCGAAGCGCGCGCATGTCTGGCAGAGAGCCTGATCACGGAGTTGGAACTGTTGATGCGTATTTACGTCGAACCACTGCGGGTGAAGCAGACGCGCAAGCATACCGGACGGGCGGCGATTGCGGGGGCCATGCGAACGCAGTTCGAACGGGCCGGCGTGTGGAGCATTGATGCGCAAGAGAATTGCCGCCTCTCTCTATACGCTACCGGGCGATCCGATGAAGATCGATTGCGGCTATCGGCCCAATGGCGTGGTCAAGATGTTCCACGCAGTGTCGCTCGACGCCGACGTCGAAGCGGCCAAGGTCCTCGCATACTCCGCGCCGCGACTGCGAGAGGGAGTCACTCGCGTGGAGGCAGCAAAACTGGAACTGACGGCTGTGGTGGAGCCTCTGCGCGAAGTCTCAGAGGAGGACGAGGGTGTGGAACGATATCGCTTCGGGGTGGAGGCGATGGAGAGCCAGGACATTCGAGTTTTCACGACAAACGATCTGGCTCGCGCGGCGGAGACCGCGAGGGTAGACCTTCGGATATAACGAGTTTAGAGAGATAGCCAAGGGTAGTTTCGCCATCGGGCGGCGGCGGCCTATCGGACGGCAGTAAGGCACAGCACAATGCTGTGCCTTTTCCTTTGCAGTGGAGATTGAAAGGGGTGAAGCGTGGGTGTTCGGGAGAAAGTAGCGAGTGCATTGCAGAGGATGGCGGGGATTCACGCGGCTGCGGGACACCCAACGGAGGGCGAACGGAAGACCGTGATGCTTCCATCGATCCTGACACCCTACAGCTCGGCTCGAACCGGGCAGGCATCGACACCGAAGCCCACTGCAGCCAACCTGCGCAAGTTTGCCGAGACGCCAGTGGCGCGGCGGGCGATCAATGTCGTGAAGGACAAGATCGCCAGCATGGACTGGAAGATCAAGGTCCGTCGCGGATACAGCGACGTCGATGTGCCTGACGCCCAGACCCGAATGCAGGCTCTGCGCCATTGCCTCGAAGAGCCCAACGCCAGCGACAGCTTCCGCACCGTCTTTGAGCAGGTCCTCGAAGACCTGCTCGTCGGCGGCTTCGGCGCGCTCGAGATGGAGGCGACCGGCGACGATCAGCGGCCGTTCCACCTCTGGGCGGTGGACGGGGCGACCATCGAGATCGACGTTACCTGGGACGGCAGTCCGGACAAGCCTCGCTATGCGCAGGCCACGCGGCGGCCTGGGAAAGAAGAACCTCATTCCGCTGCTCGACGACGAGCTGATGTACATCCGCCTGAACCCGCGCAGCCATACCCCGTTCGGCCTCGGACGCCTGGAGGTCGCCTTCGAGACCGTGAACCAGTTTCTCTCCGCCAACCGCTATGCCGGGCGACTCGCAAGCAACTCGGTGGTGCAGTATGCCCTCTGGCTGAACGAGGCGACGCCGGAGCAGCACGACCGCCTGATCCGCTGGTGGCAGGACGAGATCGAAGGAACCGGCAGGGTGCCGCTGCTGAGCTGCGAGCAGAAGCCCGAGGTGCTGCGCTTCGCCGGAGGCACCGACGCCGACCTTCGCATCCAGTGGCAGGAGTTCCTCCTGATGATGATCGCCAACGCCTTCGAGCTTCCGCCCATGCTGCTCGGACTGCAGGCCGACGTGAATCGTTCGACCGCCGGCGAGATGGCCGACGAGGCCTTCCAGAGCGCGGTCGTGCCCGTGGCCAAGCTGCTCGCGGAACACATCACCCGCGACCTCTTCGCCAAGAAGCTCGGCTGGCGCGAGTTCGAGTTCAGCTTCAACGACCTGGAGACGCGCGACGAGATGGAGGAGGTGCAGATTCAGACGGAGCTTCTGAAGGCAGGCGTACTCACCGTGGATGAAGTCCGCGAGATGCGCGGCCTGCCCAGGTTGGGGACGGCGGTGGCCCTTGAAGCTCACCATCGACAATCTCAATGGCGCCGGCGCGATCGACTACAGCGCCGCCATCTGCCCGGACGCTCCGCTTACCATCGAGCGAGTGCTGAACACGCCGTCGCGTTGCACCGGCCTGCTGGAGGTTGGCGCGCAGGCGAACCCCGGCTCGGGAACCGCGTTGCTCGTACCCGTCCGGCGTGGACGGGTCGTTGTCTCGGCAGACAGCGGGACCGTCCTGTTCACCGGGTATCTCGCGACCGAGCCGGTCCCGCTCTACGCAGGGGTCGGTCTTGCCGGACCGGTTTACCGCGTCGCGTTCACCGCCATCAGCGACGAGTGGCTGCTCGACAAGCAGACCCTGACCCTCACCGGCGCAGGCTTTGCCGCGACCGGAGGCACTCTGCTGGACACGCTCACCAATCGCATCGCTGCAGGCCTCTTGACGACCTCCGGAGTCGTGAACCCCAACGTTGCCGGCGTCTTTGTGCCCGAGGCCGCGATGCCCTGGTCCACCAACGCATCCGGCATCGCGGGCTCCACCTATGCCGCCTATCGCGTTCTCGATGGTGCGCTGGTCATGCAGTTGGTTGGCTCAGTAACCCACGTCTTGGATTTCGACGACAGTATCGGCGTTGGCGGCCTGAAGGTCTCCTCCTTGAAGACTTCGATGACTAAGGAGCTGGCCAACGACGTCACCTTAAGCGGACAGATCGAGCCGACAGCCTATGTACAGCGAAATGTTCGCTGGGGATGGCACAACCACGCTCTTCACCCTGTCCGATATGCCATTTCGGGCCTCCATCCCAACCTTGCTGACGGACAGCTTCAACCAGGCATCCTTCAATACCCAACTATGGAATGTAACCGACTCCGGCTCGCATCTGGGTCTAGGAGGAGCGGGCCTGACGATGTCCGGGGGCAATGGCTACGACGGCCAGACGGTCCTCGCCGCGATCGATTCGATTGAGATGGGTGGTTCCCTGGTCGTCGAAGCTGGGAACCTCACACTAACTGCACCGAGCGACGGTGTTCTTTGCGGCCTGTACACCGGCCCAGTCCAGCGCTCCAACTGCTTTGCCGGATACAACGTGCGGCAAAGTGGCGGGGTCACTGTGGTCACGCCCTATGTCAACGGAGCTGAGACAGGCACGACCTACACCATTCTCCCCGGACATATCTATACGTTGCGCATCCGGCTGCATAGCGTGGAGATGCAGCGCGCATTGCAGACCTACTACGCCCGCGTGGATGGCGTGATAGAGGCCTTCGGAGGCGGTCTCGTGGCATCGCCGATGTCGCTCGTCTTCGACCTGCAGGACCTCGGCGACGCCTCGAACACTCCGGCGACGGTTCTCTATGACGGTGCCAGCGCGAGTTCGTCCGCGTACTGCTCCTTCGCGGCCGTCGACAGCGTTGAGCTCACTGGATCGATGGGCTTCTGCACCGTCACCCAAACTGGGTCTGCATGGATCGTCAGCACGCTTCCCGGCGGCGCCACCGAGACGCGACTCATTGGCATTGCCGGCGAAGGTGTGGACTGCCGTCTCTCGACCACCGGAAAGGTCACCTTCTTTGCCGGAAGAGTGCCCGTAGCCGGAGAGATTGTAACCGTCTCTTATCGCCTTCGTGACCGCGCGGTCGCGCGACTGGAAGACGCAGCCAGCATCGCTGCCGAGGCTGCCGGTGGATTTCCGGGGACAGCACGCTGGCTCGGCAAGGTCTTGAAGCCACCCGCCCGATGCAGTGTTGACTGCGAGAGCGCAGCACAGGCCGTGCTCAGCCTGGCCTCGAGCCGGGCCGCGGCGATCGAGGGCAGCTACTCGGCGAACCAATCCACCTCAGGACATCTGGCCCGGCGATGTCCTGAGCATCACAGCGAACAGCCAGACCCTGAACGTCGTCGTTCGCAAGGTCACGATCGTCGACGGAAATGCGCTGCCGGAGCTCCTGACATACTCCATTTCCTTTGCAAATGACTGGGCCGAAGCGCTGGGTATCACCCTATCGGAGGCGATCGCGCCGGATTCATTTCTGCCGCCGGCTGCGCTGGCTGCGCCCGGTGCCGTCCTCGCCAATCTGCAGCAGCTCACCGTGGTGAGCGCAACCGCGACCGTGCTGCAGTTGGATGCCGGGACGGACCCTCCTGTGGACGGCGGCTTCGAGGTCCGTCTCCGCGACTGGGACTTTGGCGCCGGCGTTGATCAGAACTTCGTCCTGCGCAGTCCCGTCCGGAGCTTCTCGATCCTCCGTTCCGCGCAGGTTGAGCGCTATTACGTGCGAATGTATGACGGATCCAACCCGCCGCTCTACTCGCGGTTGTCCAGCGCTATATTCACCGATCTGCCGGTCAGTTAGAGACGGCGACAAGGAGTATCGAATGACGGACTTTGAGGGGCAGGTCATGGCGGACTTACAGGTCTTGAAGAGCCAGATGGAGCAACTCGTGGGTAACGGACAGCCCGGCAGGCTTTCGCAGATTGAAGGCCGTCTGCATGACCACGAGAAGACCGTGCAGCGGCTGAAGGGAATGGCGGGAGCGTTTGGCGGATTCCTCACGGTGGCCCACTTCGCCATCGACTTTTCTTTGGACGGCGCTGATTGCCGTAAACATTTTCGCAACAACTCTGGAGGCAAATAATGGATTTTCTAAAGCTGTTCCTGCGCGGAATCTCGCTGCTGCCGAGCCTGGTGCAGGGGTCGAGGCTCTCTATGGCGCAAAGTCCGGCGCGCAGAAGAAGGATGCTGCGATCTCAATCGTCAGCTCGAGCATCAACATGGCGGATGCGGTCAGCTCAAAGCAGATCGCAGACTCGGCGAAGTTCACAGCCGGTCTCAATCTGATCGTCGATGGGGTGGTCGAGTGTCTCAACGCCAGCCTTTGGGCCAAGGCTCAGGCGGCCGAGTAGGACACCGCGATCGCGCTGGCACGAATCGTATAATCGGGGCCATGCCCGCGGAATCGAAGACCAGACCTGTCGTTGGAGTCATCATGGGAAGCCGCAACGATTTTGCGGTGATGAGCGCGGCCGTGGATGTGCTGCGCGAGTTCGGCGTGGCCCATGAGGTAAAGATCGTCTCGGCCCACCGGACACCAGACCTGATGTTCGAGCTACGCAGACGCTGCTGTCGGCCGTGGCCTCCGCGTGATCATCGCGGGCGCCGGCGGAGCGGCACACCTGCCCGGCATGGTCGCCGCCAGAACGGTGGTCCCGGTCCTCGGCGTCCCTATCTCGGCGACTGCGCTGCAAGGATTCGATTCCCTGCTCTCCATCGTCCAGATGCCCAAGGGAGTACCCGTGGGTACTCTTGCCATCGGCGCTGCCGGCGCGACCAACGCCGGCTTGCTCGCGGTGCAGATCCTTGCGACCACCGATGCCGAACTGCGCGCAAAGCTGGTGGCCTGGCGCGCGGCGCGACGCGATGAGGTTCTCGCGCAGACCATCAGACGATGGGGTCTCTGCGTGAGCAATGGGGCTTACCCGCCCATCCTGCCGGGCGCGACCATCGGGATCTTCGGCGGCGGCCAGCTCGGACGGCTCACCGCAATGGCCGCACGCGGCATGGGCTACCGCATCCTCGTGCTCGACCCCGACCCCGCATGCCCTGCCCGCTTCGTCGTGGACGGCTGTATCGAGGCCGGATGGGACGACAGCGCGCGAAGCGGCAAATCTGGCCCGCGGTTGCGATGTCGTCACCCTCGAGATCGAGCAGATCTCGCACCGCCAGCCTGGAGGCGGCTGCCGCATTTGCTCCAGTCAGACCCGGCGGGGCGATCCTCGCAATCATTCAGGACCGCATCGAGCAGAAGAACTGGCTGCGGCGAAACGGCTTTCCCGTCGGCGACTATCGCGCGGTGCGCTCACTCGATGAACTCCGCGAAGCGTTGATTGCACTCGGCGGCAGATGCTTCTGCAAGAGCGCAACCGGAGGATACGATGGGCGCGGTCAGGGCAAGGTCGGCTTCTCTTCTGACAGTTCGGCCGCACCCTCGGAGCAGGAGATCCGCGGCGCCTGGGAGGCGCTTGGCGAGGGCCCCGGCGTCGTCGAACGGGCCATCGAACTCGACCGCGAGATTTCGGTCCTCGTAGCCCGCTCACCGAACGGCGAGGTGAAGATCTATCCCGCCGCCTGGAATCATCACGAAGACCAGATACTCGCCTGGAGCGTCATTCCTGCGCCATTGCCCCCTGCGCTTGAAACCGAGGCTACGGAGTTTGGCCGAAGCGATTGCGGATGCCTTCCAATTGGAGGGCATCCTCGCCGTGGAATTATTTGTCACCACCGACGGTCGCCTCCTGGTCAACGAACTCGCGCCGCGCCCGCATAACAGCTACCACGCCAGCGAGCGGGCCTGCGTCACCAGCCAGTTCGAGCAACTCGTTCGCGCCGTCTGCTGCCTGCCATTGGGCGATGTCTCGGTCGTCCAGCCTGCAGCGATCGCCAACCTCCTCGGCGACCTCTGGCTCGGTTCGGAAGGTCCTCGTGTGCCGCATTTCGATGCCGCTCTCGCGGTCCCGGGTGTGAGGTTGCACCTGTATGAAAAGCTGCGCCCCCGCAAAGGCCGCAAGATGGGACACCTCTCCGCGGTCGCCAACACTGCGGAAGACGCCATAGCGGCAGTCCTCAAGGCAAAGTCCCTCTTGTAACCCAAGCGGAGAAAAGTCAGCCGATATCTTCCGCCCAGTTTTCAAGGTAGGCCTTGAAGTCGGACATGAACTTGCCGGCATCCGCGCCATCCACAATGCGGTGGTCGAAGCCCAGCGTGAACCTCTGAATCGATCGGATCGCAATTGAGTCGTTGCCGTCCTTATCCGTGAGGACCTCGGCCTCCTTGTTGAGCCCTCCGATGCCCAGAATTGCCGCCTGTGGCTGATTGATAATAGGCGTCCCGAACTGCTCGCCGAATATTCCCGAGTTGGTCAGTGTGAACGTGCCGCCCGAGACCTCGTCCGCCGCCAGCTTCTTGCCCCGCGCGCGCTCGGCAACATCGGCAATGGCGCGCGCAATTCCGAGAAAATTCTTCTCCTCGCTCTGTTTGATCACGGGAACGATGAGTCCCCATTCCAACGCCACCGCGATGCCGATGTTGATGTTCTTGTTGTACCGGATTGCGTCGCCCTCCACCGATCCGTTGACGATGGGATGTTTGCGCAACGTCATGATCGCAGCGCGCGTGATGAAAGGCATATACGTCAGCTTCACGCCATTCTTCTGCTCGTACTTCGCCTTCTCCTTCTCACGTAGCCGCACGATCCGCGTCATGTCCACCTTGAAGACGGTATGGACATGTGGACTGGTCTGCTTCGATTCCACCATCCGACGCGCGATGATGCTGCGCATCTTCGTCATGGGAACAAGCTCCCCGGGCAATGGAGTCGGTGCGGCGGCCTTTGCCGTTGCAGGCGGCGTCGAACCGGCTTGACCCGCAGGCTTCGGCAGATGGCCGAGAATGTCGTTCTTGGTAATGCGCCCAGCTGAGCCTGATCCTGCGATCTGAGTCAGGTCGATATTGTTGTCCTTGGCGATCTTCCGAACCAGCGGCGAGGAGCGCGGCCGCTCGCCCGACGCAGGCGCCGGCACTCCGGCCGCGGGCGCCTTTGCTTGCGGAGCAGGAACCGAGGGCGGAGTTGGCGCAGCAGCCGCGCCGACCGGCTTCCCAGCAGCTCCGCCAATCACCGCAACCACCGTGTTGACCTGCACCGTGGCCCCCTCCGCCGCCTTGATATCCGTGAGCGTTCCCGCGACCGGCGAGGGAATCTCTGCATCCACCTTGTCGGTAGATATCTCGAAGATCGGCTCGTCGCGTTGAACAGTGTCGCCAACCTTCTTGAGCCACTTTGTAATCGTGCCTTCGGTGATGGACTCGCCCATCTGAGGCATCAGCACGTCCGTCCCTGAACCCGCAGCCGGAGCAGCGGCACTCGCCGCGTCTGGCGCGGTCACTTTGGTTGCAGGGGCGTCGATGGCAGCAGGCGTTACAGTGTCCGCCGCTGGAGCCGCCGCAGTCTCTGAAGATGCCGCACCAGTAGTCCCTTCGCCCAGAACGCACACCACCGTGTTGACTTGCACCGTTGCCCCCTCGGCGACCTTGATCTCCTGCAAGGTTCCCGCAGCCGGCGATGGAATCTCCGCGTCCACCTTATCGGTCGAGATCTCAAACAGCGGCTCGTCGCGCTGGACTGAATCCCCAACTTTTTTCAGCCACTTTGTCAGTGTGCCTTCGGTGATCGATTCGCCCATCTGGGGCATAACAACGTCAGTCGGCATCGGACTCCTTCCCAAGTTTGGTCGGCGCTGCAACGCAGCTGTGCGCTTTTGGATTATAAGGCTTGTGATTCCCGGTACGTTTCGCGCGCAGGTGCAAGCAGTTGCTCGATCGAGGCGCACCATACCATCTGTCGCCCGAATACATGCCCGAAGTTTCGGGCTGTCGCATTGACCGCACGCTCCATACTCACTTCCACTCCCTCGTCCACTTCCATCTCCAGGCTGGTCACGCCACGGTCCCGAATGCCGCATGGCACGATCCAGTCATAGTCGCGCAAATCGGTAGTGACGTTCAGGGCGAAGCCATGCGACGTAACGCTCTGCGATACATGCACGCCAATCGCCGCAAGCTTCTTCTCGCGAATCTCTGGCCGAGCGCCATCGGCGTTCTCACCGCCGCCAAACGTCCAGACTCCCGTGCACTTCGGAATCCGCTTGGCCATCACGCCAAAGTTCGCGCAGGCGCGGATCAGCGTCTCTTCAAGAAGCCTGACGAAGTCCACCGGCCCGAGATATGGCCCGCGCTTGCCCGGAAGATCGCCGCGCAGATCGAGGATCGGATAGCCGACCAGTTGCCCCGGCCCGTGATACGTCACGTCGCCGCCTCGATTCACAGCGTGCAGCTCGACGCCTTTGCCTGATAGAAACTCATCCGTCGCCAGCACATTCGAGCGAGATGCGTTGCGTCCCAACGTAATCACCGGTGGATGCTCGAGCAGCAGAAGCGTGTCCCCGATCAGGTTCAGCTTCCTCGCCGCGACCACGCGCGCCTGGATCTCCAGCGCCTCAGCGTAAGGCACGCGGCCGAGGTGGAGCAGATGAACAAACAACTAAAGCAACTCGCGAAATTGTTCTACGGTCAGACCGGAACCTTTAATGATCGTCGCCATAGTGAATGCATTAATGGGATTGTGTCTTGGAATTGTGAGAGTGTGCGCACCGTCGGACATAATAAGATGTTTTCCTTGACGGGAGACGCGGAATCCCGCCTTCTCGAAGGCCCGGACTGCATGTAGGTGATTGACGCCCGGGACTGAACCCACGTTATGCTACCTGCACTTCTCGGAAGTCCACCTCAACTCTATCGGCGGGAGAGATATTCATCTCATTGACAACTTCCAGGTATTCGCGGATGGCGTCGCGAATGTTTTCAAGCGCCTCCTCCTCGGTTTCGCCCTGAGAGGCGCAGCCCGGGAGGCTCGGACACGAGACGCTATAGCCCTCGTCGGAGTGAATAAGAACGATCTTGTAGGTCATCGGCTTCTCCCTCAAGTAGTCTAACTATCTTTTGCTCATGGCCTAAACGTTGACCGCCAAACCTTCCACGCTGCTGAAGCCATCCAGCAACGCCTCGGCGACCGTCGGGTGGGCATGGATGGTGAACATCATCTCTTCGACGGTAGCTTCAAGTTCTAGCGCGGTAACGGCCTCCGCGATGATCTCTGTCGCGTAGGGTCCGATGATATGCACGCCTAGAATCTCGCCGTACTTCGCCTCCGAGACCACCTTCACGAATCCGTCGTGCGCATCCAGGATCGTCGCCTTGGAGTTGCCGACGAATGGAAACTTGCCCACCTTGACCTGGAATCCTTTCTCCTTGGCCTGTGCCTCAGTCAAACCCACACTCGCGATCTGCGGGTCGCAGTAGGTGCAGCCGGGTACGCGGGTGCGGTTGACCGGCTTAGCAAATTTCCCGGCCAGCCGCGCAGCCACTACCAGTCCAGCCATGCTGCCCACGTGCGCCAGTTGCGGCAGCCCGCCGACGATATCGCCAATCGCGTAGACCCCGGGCTCGGTCGTCTCCATCCATTCGTTGGTCATGATGAAGCCGCGGTCGGGCACGATCTTCGTCTTGTCCAGCCCAATGTCGGCAGTCCGCGGTGAACGGCCCACGGCCACCAGCACCTTCTCCGCCTGCTTGGTCTGCGTCTTGCCGTTGGCGTCGGTGAAGGTGACCAGAGCGCCGTCCTTGTTCTTCTCGATCTTGGTGTCCTTCACTGAAAGATTGACGTCGATGCCGCGCTTCTTGAACAGCCTGAGCAACTCCTTGCTGATCTCCTCATCCTCGACCGGAACCACGCGCGGCAGCATCTCAAGGATGGTCACGTCGGCCCCGAAGCTCTTGAAGATCGAGGCAAACTCAACGCCCACCGCGCCCGACCCGATGACGACCAGCGACTTGGGCATCTCCGCGATCTTGAGTATCTCGTAGTTGGTAAGGATCGTCTCGTCCGCCTTGTAGCCCGGCAGCATGCGTGCATCGGAGCCAGTCGCCAGCACGACCTTCTTTGCCTTGACTGTCTCGGCCTTACCGTCCGCAAGCTTCACCTCGATGGAATGAATGCCATCCTTCGCGCCCCCGGTCAACCGGCCAAATCCTTTGAAGGTCGTGATCTTATTCTTCTTCATCAGGAAGTCGAGGCCCTTGGTGTGCCGGCTGATGACGTCATCCTTGCGCGCCAGAACGTTCTTCCAGTTCAGCTTCGCCTCGGCGACGCCATCGATACCGTACTTGTCAGCGTGCTTCAGGTGGTCCCATATCTCCGCTGTGAACAGCATCGCCTTCGTGGGGATGCAGCCCCAGAGCAGGCAGGTACCACCGAGCCGGTCGTTTGCATCAACCAGTGCTACCTTCAGTCCAAACTGGGCGGCGCGAATGGCGCAGGTGTAGCCCGCGGGGCCTCCGCCTACTACGACTACATCGAATATCGTCTCTGCCAAATCAGGCTCCAATCCCGTAATCAAATCTTCCGGAGTCTTTATTTTACGCCGGGTCGGAGTTGGGGACGATGCGGTCGCCGCCTGCTTTATCCAGCTACCACGCGATGTAGACACCTTTGCCGACCCATTGCGGGTTGCCGATCTGCTGCATCATGAAGTCCGCGACATCGCTGCGCGAGATGCGCATGGCGTGGCGCGGCAGGGCGTCGCCGTCGACCCGGTAGACGCTGCGTCCAGGGCTGTTCACGAGCATGGGAGGCATCACCATCGTCCAGTCCAGGCTGCTGGCAGATAGGGTTTGCCACTGCGACACCTGCGAGGCGACAGGCCATTTGAGGAAGGTGTTGTAGACGATATTCTGGACGAACCAGCGGCGCCACGCAGGCTGCTTCTTCAGGGAATCGCTCAGCGCGCCGGCCGAACCCAAAGCGATGATCCGTTTCACTCCAGCCTGCTGCATCGCGGCGACGATCAGCGGCATCGCCCGCTCGAGGACATCTTCTTTGCGCAGGGAACGGGCGCCCAGCGCCGACAGCACCACATCGGCTCCCTGGACGGTTTGGCCGACCGCGGTTGAATCGAATGCCGTGCCTTGAATGACTCGTACCTCGCTGCGGTAGGGAAAGGTCTTGGGTGTTCGCAGGAGGGCCGTGACGTCGTAGCCGACGGCGAGGCAGCGCTCGGTGAGGAGGAGACCGGTGGCTCCGCTCGCTCCAAAGATCGATATCTTCATAACGGGCTCCTCTACAGTGCGGTGCCTCATTATCCTCCGCCAAAGCGGCCGGACTGTTCAAAAATCGGAATGTCTATTTTGCTGTAACTGGATAACTTGCTGGCGATTCCCACGAATCTGCCGTTCGCCTGTAAGGGGCTTAAGGGTGGTCCTGTGAAGAAGAATGATTCCGGGGTTCGCCGGCTTCATGCGCTCACCAATCTTCCTCCTTGTTAGAGATTGGATGGCCGGTTTTCTAAATCGACGCGGGGACGGAGGGCTTGGCGCAAAGACACTTCGGCATGTATTCCACATTTCCCGCGACAACGACTACGGCTACTGGATTTTCTATTCCTTTTTAATGTCTTAAGAACCAGTACTTCGCATCCTTTCCACCCCCGCACAAATGGGTGCGGTTTCCCACAGAAGAATGGTCGCGCGGTGACCCTTGGGTTGAATAGAATCGTGAAGGAAGAAGCTGGCAAAGGTGCACACGGCGCGGCATTGAGTGTAGAGTTTTGCCAGTAGTCCGTTCGAAATGAAGCGCCCGGAGACATCGCCTTGACGACCGCAACCGCAGACACGAAGGCCCAGGAGCCCGAGATGACGACAGCCGCGCCTACCGGCAACCTTGATATCACGGTCTCCCGCGCCGAGCTGTTGCGCGAATTGACGGCGGCGCAGTCCGTGGTGGAGCGCAAGACGACGATTCCGATCCTGTCGAACTTCCTGTTTGAGGCGACGGGAGACCAGTTGACGATCACCGCGACCGATCTCGACCAGAGCGTGCGTACAAGTTGCGCAGCGAAGGTGAAGAAGCCGGGCGCATGCACCGTTCCAGCGCGCAAACTCTATGACTACATCAAGCTCCTGAGCGATGGCGACATCAGCATCAAGCTGATGGACAACCACTGGGTGCAGCTGCGCGCGGGCCGGTCGAATACCAAGATGGTGGGGATGGCGCGAGCGAACTTCCCGGTGGTGCCGGACTTCCCAACTGCGGGCGCGTTCAAGCTGTCGGTCTCGTCGCTGCGCAATATGATCTCGAAGACCATCTTCGCCATCTCGAACGAAGAGAGCCGTTATACGTTGAATGGCGCGCTGCTGGTGCTGAAGGCGGAGTCGATGGCGATGGTTGCAACCGACGGCCATCGGCTGGCGCACATTGAGAAGCTGGGTGAGTCGCTGGAAGGCCTCTCCGGTGAGAAGAAGACGCTGATCCCGCGCAAGGCGCTGAGCGAGATGCTCTCCCTGCTGAACAGCACGGAGGAGGAGACGCTGGACTTTGCGGACGACGAGCAGACGCTCTACTTCCGCGTGGGCGGGCGCGTGCTGACCAGCCGCAAGCTGACCGGGCAGTTCCCCAACTACGAAGCGGTGCTGCCGCGGGACAACAACAAGTTCGTCATAGTGCGCTCCGAGGACCTGATGGGCTCGATCCAGCGGGTGGCGCAGTTCGCCGACGAGCGGTCTGGCGCGATCAAGATCCGGCTGGAGCAGAACGAGCTGAAGCTTTCTTCCTCGTCGACAGACTCGGGAGAATCTGAGGACACGATTGAGACTCCGTACAACTACGATCCTTTGGTGGTCGGTTTCAACAGCCAGTACCTGATCGACTTCCTGAAGGCGATTGGCGCGGGCGGCGAAGTGCGACTGGAGTTCAAGGACGCGCAGTCGGCGGGCCAGATGCGGCCGGAGGACGGCAATGAGGATGTGAAGTACCGCTACATCCTGATGCCCATGCGCATCTAGCACTTCGTGCGGTCCTCGACCGCTTCGCGGTTAGGACATTAAAGGACAGCGGCAACGGCACCCTTCGTGGGGTGCCGTTTTCATGTGGGGACCACTTCGGGAATAAAAACCACAGTCCGACGTAGACTGTTGGAATGAATTTTCCGGCGACGAGGATGCGGCGGTTGCGGCGGACGGAGGCGATGCGGTCGCTGGTGCGGGAGACGCATCTGCGGCCGGGGGCGCTGGTTGCGCCGATGTTTCTTTGCCCGGGCGAGGGGGTGCGGCGGGAGATTGGTTCGATGCCGGGAGTGTTCAACCTCTCGATCGATGAGGCGGTGCAGGAGGCGGAGGCGTGCGCGGCGCTGGGGCTGGGTGGGCTGCTGCTGTTTGGGCTGCCGGAGGAGAAAGACGAGCAGGCGACCGGCGCGTGGGACAGGGGTGGGATAGTCCAGCGGGGGCTGCGGGCGTTGAAGAAGGTGCGGGCGCTGGACTCGCTGGTGGTGATTGCGGATGTTTGTTTGTGCGAGTACACGTCGCATGGGCACTGTGGGGTTGTTGCTGCGAATGCGGCGCGCGACGGCGATCACTTTGAGATTGAGAACGATGCCAGCTTGGCGCTGCTGGCGAAGACGGCGGCGTCGCTGGCCGAGGCGGGGGCGGATGTGGTGGCGCCGAGCGACATGATGGATGGGCGGGTGGAGGCGATTCGGGGTGCGCTCGATGCGGGCCGGTTGCGAGCAGACTCCGATTTTGAGCTACGCGTCGAAGTTTGCCAGTGCGTTTTATGGGCCGTTCCGGGAGGCGGCGGACTCGGCGCCGCAGTTTGGCGACAGGCGGAGCTACCAGATGGATGGGGCGAACCTGCGCGAGGCGATGCGCGAGATCGATCTGGACGTGGCGGAGGGCGCGGACATGGTGCTGATGAAGCCGGCCGGGCCGTATCTCGACGTGATTCGCGCGGCGCGGGAGCGGTTCGACGTGCCGCTGGGGGCGTACCAGGTGTCGGGCGAGTACGCGATGCTGCAGGCGGCGTTTCAGCGGGGGTGGCTGGAGCCGGAGCGGGCGATGCTGGAGTCGCTGCTGTCGATCCGGCGGGCGGGCGCGGACTTTATTGTGACGTACTTTGCCCAGGAGGCGGCGCGGCTGCTGGGGTAGTTCGGCTTTGCCACCCCCTTATCCCACCCCCCCAAAAAACCTAAGATTTTGAAAGAGCAAGGCTTAGGTGGGCCGACCATCGGAAGTCACCATCTAAGCCTTTTGGAATCAGTCGATTAGATTCTAAAATACTTAGAAACAATGACTTGTGGCTCCCCCTTCCAGCTGCCTGCCATCGTACCCCCCGGTGCGCGGCTATTGCGGCTCCCCACATCAACTATGGTAGCAAGGTGGGTGAGCGAAGGCGAGGGATATTTGGCTTGGGGCTAGGCGAAGCGCAAAGCTAGGAAGTTTATCGACGTATAGGAAATTTTTCCTATACAAGAGTAAACTTGCAATGAATGGATCCTATTCGCAATCCGTTTTCGCCCGGAGCAGGAACTCAACCTCCTTGGTTGGCAGGGCGGGAAACGATTCTTAAAGAGGCCGATATCACGTTGCAAAGGATGCAGCGGGGAACCTTCAGTAGAAGCTCAATCTTTGTGGGACTGCGGGGCGTTGGAAAGACTGTTCTTCTCAATAAGGTTCGTGAAACCGCAGAGGGACACGGCTTCACGACTGTATTCGTAGAAGCCCACGAAGATAAGCGGCTTCCCGCTTTACTCTTACCGCATCTCCGTAAAATTCTCGTCAGGTTGAATTCATACGCCCAGCTTACAGAGGCTGCGACTAGAGCCTTACGGGTATTCAAAAGCTTTGCGAGCGGATTCTCGATCAAGATGAGCCTGAACGATGTGGACATCGAACTCGGTGTAAGCCCAGAGCCTGGCACGGCTGATAGTGGCGATCTTGAGCATGATCTAGGCGAACTGCTGGTGGCTGTCGCCGAAGCCGCCCAGTCACGAAAAATCTCCATCTGCCTAATCATTGATGAGCTACAGTATTTGAACGAGTCCGAGATGAGCGCGCTCATCATGGCCCTGCACCAGGTATCGCAAAAGAACCTCCCTCTGCTAATGTATGCGGCTGGATTGCCTTTGATCTTAGGGCTAGCTGGTCGCTCGAAGTCTTATTCAGAGCGACTTTTCACTTTTCCCAAAATAGGGGTGCTGGATAATCTTGCCGCAAGGCAAGCCCTCGAACTCCCGGTCAGCTCGCTCGGTGTTACGTTTTCTCCGGAAGCCCTTCACGCCGTCCTAGAAAGGACAGGCCGATACCCTTACTTCATTCAGCAGTGGGGATACGAAGTCTGGAATGCCGCTGCTGCACCAACGATTACAGCGGATGACGTACAAGTTGCCACAGAGCGGGCGATATTGCAGTTGGATGAAAGCTTCTTTAGGGTCCGATTCGACCGTCTTACCAAACGTGAAAAGGATTTCTTGTTTGCGATGGTAGCGGTTGGGGGAGATCAGCAACGATCGGGGGATATCGCGGAAGAGCTGCATGTGAAGGTGTCTTCGATTGGCCCGCTTCGCAGTTCGCTTATCAGAAAAGGCATGATTTACAGTCCGGCACACGGAGACAACGC
The DNA here is from genome assembly GCA_963808025.1 of uncultured Acidobacteriaceae bacterium. Taxonomy (GTDB): domain Bacteria; phylum Acidobacteriota; class Terriglobia; order Terriglobales; family Acidobacteriaceae; genus Edaphobacter. Next base: position 457,638 of record CAWEEI010000005.1, read on the forward strand.
GTTCACAGTCCCACTCTTTGATGATTTCTTGCGGAGACAGCTCAGCAAGAACCCTTCTGGTCACATTTAGCTTTACGTCCGTGCTTCTAGGAACGGCTGGTGCCCAGATCAGGAACGAAGGCAACGGCTAAATGCGAGAGGTTTCTCTATGCTTGGCGGTAGAGGATTTGGCGTGTGCAGGGGTCGCGGGGGACGGCGTTGGAGTCGTTGAGGTCGTTGATGCGGGTGAGGAGGATGTCTGTGCCTTCGACGCGGTAGGTGCCGGGGATGGTGGTTGGGGTGAGTTTGGTGTCGCGGGGGAGGAAGATCTCGGCGGGGTCGGGTGGTGGGGTGGGGCGGGGTGGGCGCGCTGTTGCGGCTGAATTCTGTGGCGATGTGTCCGGGTTGGGTTCGGGCGTGGAGGTAGTGGTCGCGGCGGGGGCCTGGTAGCCGAGGATGAGGGGGCCGGCCTGGAAGGCATAGGAGCCGGCGATGCTGTGGGGGTTGATGGTGTCGCGTGGGGCGATGCGGAGATCGAAGTCGAGCTGGAGGACGTCGCCGGTTTTGGGAGTAAGGCGGGCGGTGAGGAAGCCGGCGGCGGGTGTGGTGGCGAGGGGTTTGCCGTTGAGGGTGAGGCGGTGGTGGAGGGTCCACTGCGGGGCGAAGAGGCGGAGGGTAATGGGGGAGTGACTGGCGGGTGCGGAGACGACCTCAATGCGGACGAGGCCGGGGTAGGGGTAGGTTGCGGTTTGGCGCAGGGTGATGGGACCGTGCCCGAGGTCGAGGGTTGCGAGGGAGTCGGAGAAGAAGGGGACCGAAAGGTCTGGTTCGGTGGAGGAGTTGGCGGGGCCGGTGAAGTAGAGAGACTGGATGGCGCGGGCGTGGCCTTCGCCGCCGCGCATGGTGCAGCAGGCGGGGGCCTCGTAGCTGCGGACTTTGAGGAAGGGGGTCTTGTATCCGGCGCAGAGGTCGGTGCCGAAGCCGCCGTTACCGCGCAGGCCGCGGCCGACACCGTTGGTCCAGATGAGGTGGGCGTCCTCGAGGTAGGCGGGGTTGGCGGTGTGCTGCCAGAGCTGGGTGGCGATCATGAAGGAGTCGATGATGGCGCAGGGTTCGGTCCAGGATTCGGGGCGGCCGAACCAGTTGTAGTTGGCGTAGTGCTCGGTCATGGCGACGGACTTGTAGAGGGCGAAGCGGTCGCGTGCGGCTGCGAGGAGGGTGGGGTCGGGATGGCCATCGGCGGCGGTCTGGTTGTAGACGCGGAGAAGGGCGCGCATTCCGGTGAGGGAGGCGTGGGTCTGGGCCTGGATGGCGACGAGGTCGGCCTGGAGGAAGCGGGCGATGGCCTCGTCGATAAGGGCGCGGAGGGCGGGCGCGGAGGGATCGTTGGCGGCCTTGAGGGTGACCCACGCGTGGGCGAGGCCGTCGAGGAAGATGAAGGCGCAGCCGGTGTCGGAGGAGACGGCCCAGTTGGATTGCTGGCCGGCGATGTGTCCGTTGATGCCGCCGGTGGCGCCGGTGCGGGTGCGCAGGGCGGGGTCTATGGGGTAGGTGGCGTAGCTGCCGCGCAGGGGCAGGGCGAGGTTGCGGACGATGGTCTGGATTTGGGTGAGGGTTTGGGGGTCGCGTTGCCAGTCGTAGTACTCGCAGAGGGCGCGGAGGTACCAGCCGTTGCCGGAGAGCTGCTGCTCGTTGATGGCGTTGAGGTCGAGCTGCGCGCCGAAGTAGCCCTGGGGGTTGAGGTGGGTGGGGTACTCGGCGACCAGGGCGGGGAGGTAGTCGGGGGTCTGGCCTGTCGCCTGGGACATCAGCGTGAGGGCGAGAAGCGCGCGGCCCTCGAAGTCGCCGGGCCAGGCGCGGACGTTCTGGCCGTTGAAGAGCTGGGGCTGGCGGTAGAGAGGCGACTGGAGGCGAGTGAAGTTCTGCGCGGCGCGGTGGGCGAGGTCGCCGCCGGCGGTGATGTGGCCGAAGGGGAGGGGGGTAGGGATGATTTCGCTGCGGCTGGTGGGGGCGGCCTTCGCGAAGTGGGTGCGGCTGAGGGCGAGCGCGGCGGCGCTGTGGGAGAGGAAGGTGCGGCGGGAGAGAGTTGGGTTGGTGCGGTGGTTCATTGGAGTGGCCTCGCGGTGAGCGTGGGATAACGCTACGGCTGGGCTGCATGGTTCGTCAACGCTGGTGATGTATGCTTGGCGGGATTGTGGATGGCGGGATTTAGCGGAGGAGTTTGCGATGGATAGCGCGACGACGTTTGGGTTGGTGGTGTTTGGGGTGCTGGCGGTGGTGGCGCTGGTGTTGGTGATGAAGACGCTGTATACGGTGCGGACGGCTACCGCGGGAGTGGTGGAGCGGTTTGGGAAGTTCAACCGGATTGTGCAGCCGGGGCTGCATACGCTGGTGCCGTTTGCGGAGAGCGTTTATTTTGTGGACCTGCAGGTGAAGCAGGCGCAGTTCCAGGTGGAGACGAAGACGCGGGACAACGTGTTTGTGCAGATCCCGGTGAGCGTGCAGTACCAGATCTTGCCGGACAAGATTTACGACGCGTTCTATAAGCTGAGCTCGCCGCAGAAGCAGATTGAGAGCTTTGTGTTCAATTCGATCCTGGGGCATGTGCCGAAGCTGACGCCTGGATGAGACGTTCGAGCAGCAGTCGGGGATCTCGGTGGCGGTGAAGGCGGAGCTGGACGCGATTATGACGCGGGTATCGGGTTCAACATTCTGACGGCGCTGGTGACGGACATCATTCCGGACGCGAAGGTGAAGGACGCGATGAACGACATCAACGCGGCGCAGCGGGCGCAGGTGGCGGCGCAGGCGCGGGGCGAGGCGGACAAGATCCTGAAGGTGAAGCAGGCGGAGGCGGAGGCGGAGAGCAAGGCGCTGCAGGGCAAGGGGATTGCGGCGGAGCGGCAGGCGATCATCGAGGGGCTGCGGGCTTCGATTGAGAACTTCCGCGAGTCGGTGCCGGGGGCGACGCCGGAGGATGTGATGGCGCTGGTGCTGCTGACGCAGTACTTCGACACGCTGAAGGACATTGGGACGAAGGCGGGGAACAATACGATTTTTCTGCCGAACAATCCGGGGGCGGCGAACGATTTTATGACGCAGATTTTGGGTGGGCTGCGGGGGAGTATGAATGCGGGGGCGAGGTGGGGTGGGGCTGCCGGTGGTGAATCCGGTGGCGCCGCGCGGCGGTGAAGGGCTAGAGGCGGTGCGCGTGCGGCTACTCTGTAGCGATGGCGATGGTGGAGCAGGATACGATTGTGGCGATCTCGACGCCGGTGGGGCGGGGCGGGATTGGGATTGTGCGGGTCTCGGGGGCGCGGGCGCGGGAGGTTGTGGGGCCGCTGGTGCGGCTGCGGGGGGAGTGGACGGCGGGGCGGGCGCGGGTTGGGGGTGATTGTGGATGTGGCGGTAGACGCGGGCGGGGTGGGGTTGGATCCCACTCATGCCGCGATGGGGCCGCGGCATGAATGGGGCACCCAGGATGGGGCGGGTGAGGCGCGCGTGCTGGATGAGGCGGTGGTGACGTGGTTTGCGGCGCCGAACAGTTATACGGGTGAGGATGTGGTGGAGATTGCGATGCATGGGGCGCCGGTGCTGCTGGAGTGGGTGGTGCGGCGGTGCTGCGCGGCGGGCGCGCAGGCTGGCGGAGCCGGGGGAGTTTACGCAGAGGGCGTTTCTGGCGGGGCGGATCGATCTGACGCAGGCGGAGGCGGTGGACGATCTGATCGGGTCGTCGACGCTGGAGCAGGCGCGGGTGGCGGCGCGGCAGATGGGGGGGCTTTGGCGCGGGCAGGTTTCGGGGCCGAAGGAGCTGCTGGTGGGGTTGATTGCGGCGATGGAGGCGGGGATTGATTTTGCGGAGGACGACATTGATGTGATGGCGGCGGGGAAGATTGCGGAGACGATTGCGGAGGTGCGCGGGCCGCTGGCGGAGTTGGAGCGGAGCTTTGCGTATGGGCGGGTGGTGCGGGAGGGGTTTCGGCTGGCGATTGTGGGGCGGCCGAATGCGGGGAAGTCGAGCTTGTTCAACCGGCTGGTGGAGCGCGAGCGGGCGATTGTGACGGCGACGCCGGGGACGACGCGCGATCTTGTAACCGAAACGGTTGCGATTGGGGGGATTCCGGTGGAGCTGGTGGATACGGCGGGGCTGCGCAGTGGGGATGCGGTGGGCGAGGCGGAGCGGATGGGGATTGCGAAGTCGCGGGAGGCGATGGCGGAGGCGGATGTGGTGGTGCTGGTGGTGGATTCGACGGTGGGGTTGGGGGAGGAGGACTGGGGGGTGATGGAGGGGTTTCCGGTGATTGTGGTGTGGAATAAGAGGGATTTGGTGGGACCGGAGGTTGCGAGGTTCGGGGTTCGAGGTGCGAGGGACGGAGGGTGCGGACGTCGGCGGTGACGGGTGAGGGGATTGCGGAGCTGCGGGAGGCGATTCTGCGGGCGGTGGGCGGGCGGGGCGGGGTGGTGGGTGAGGCGGGGATGCTGACGAATCTGCGGCAGCATCAGGCGGTGCACGCGGGCGGTGGCGGGGCTGGAGAAGGCGCTGGACGGCGGTGCGGCAGAGGATTCCGCACGAGATGGTGCTGCTGGATTTGTATGCGGCGCTGGAAGGGCTGGATGCGCTGACCGGGGTGACGACGAATGAGGATGTGCTGCGGCTGATCTTCTCGAAGTTTTGCATCGGCAAGTAGAATTGGGGTTTTGCAGGATGCGGTGAGCGAATGAATGCGTTGATGCTGGAGGAGTACAGGCGGTTGCGGGTGGAGGATGTGGCGGTGCCGGTGTGCGGGCCGCGGGACGTGCTGGTGCAGGTGGCTGCGTGCGGCATCTGCGGGAGCGATGTGCATGGGTACGATGGGTCGAGCGGGCGGCGGATTCCGCCGATTGTGATGGGGCATGAGGCGGCGGGGACGGTGGCTGCGGTGGGCGCGGAGGTGAGGGGGTTCGCGGTAGGGGACCGGGTGACGTTCGATTCGACGATCTACTGCGCGCGGTGCGAGTACTGCCTGCGCGGGGAGGTGAACCTGTGCGAGGACCGGCAGGTGGTGGGTGTCTCGTGCGGCGAGTACCGGCGGATGGGCGCGTTTGCGGAGTATATTGCGGTGCCGGAGTATGTGGTGTACCGGCTGCCGGAGGGGCTGGGGTTTGCGGATGCGGCGATGCTGGAGGCGGTGTCGGTGGCGCTGCACGCGGTGAAGCTGGCGGAGGTTGCGGGCGGCGAGACGGCGCTGGTGATTGGGGCGGGGATGATTGGACTGCTGGTGCAGCAGGCGGCGTGGGTTGCGGGCGCCAAGCGGGTGCTGGTGGCGGATGTGGACGCGACGCGGCTGGCGATGGCGAAGGGGCTGGGCGCGGATGAGGTGGTCCATACCTCAGGTGCGGCTTCGGGAGCGGGGCTGGTGAGTGAGGTGCTGCGGTTGACGGGTGGGCGCGGGGTGGATGTGGTTTTTGAGGCGGTGGGGCGGGAGGAGACGGTGGGCGCAGCGATCGACTGCGTGCGCAAGGGAGGCACGGTGACGCTGGTGGGCAACATTGCGGCGCAGGTGTCGATTCCGCTGCAACGGGTGGTGACGCGGCAGATTCGACTGCAGGGGTCGTGCGCGTCGGCGGGGGAATATCCGGAGGCGATGGAGCTGGTGGCGAGCGGGCGGATCAAGGTGGGGCCGATGATCTCGGCTGTGGCTCCGCTGGGGGAGGGGCCGGCGTGGTTCGAGCGGCTGTATGCGCGGGAGCCGAATTTGATGAAGGTGATTTTGGATCCGAGAATGGCAGGTTCGAGCAAATGACCGAGGGGCTGTTCGATCTGAGTGGGCAGACGGCGATTGTGACGGGGGCGAGCCGCGGGCTGGGGCAGTATTTTGCGCGGGCGCTGGCGCGGGCGGGAGCGGACCTGGTGCTGACCAGCCGCAGGCGCGAGAGTTTGGCGGAGTTTGCGGCGGAGATCGAGGCGATGGGGCGCAAGGTGACGGCGCTGGAGCTGGACGTTCGCGATGAGGCGAGTATTGAGCGGATGGCGGCGAGCGTTGCGGCGGCGTGCGGGCAGGTGCACATCCTGGTGAACAACGCAGGCTGCAATGTGCGCAAGCCGGCGCTGGAGGTGACGTGGGAGGATTGGAACCTGATTCTCGATACGAATTTGCGCGGGAGCTTTTTTGTAGCGCAGGCGATTGCGCGGCTGATGGTGCCGCATGGGTATGGGCGGATCGTCAATATCGGGTCGGTGACGAGCGTGTTTGGCTATGCGGGGCTGGCGCCGTATGGGGCGAGTCGCGGTGGAGTGCGACAGTTGACGATGAGTTTGGCGGACGACTGGGGGCGGCACGGGATTACAGTGAACTGCCTGGCGCCGGGGTGGTTCAAGACGGCGCAGAACGAGGTGTTGTACGAGAACGAGGAGTGGGTGGAGTATCTGGTGGACCGGATTCCGGTGAAGCGACCGGGCGAGCCGAGGGACCTGGATGGGCCGATGGTGTTTCTGGCGTCGGAGGCGAGCCGGTATGTGACGGGACAGACGCTGCTGGTGGATGGGGGGATCTCGACGGGGGCGACGCGGGCTTCGGTGGACGGGCCGAATACAAAGGCTTAACACCGATTGACACCGATGACACCGATTTTAATTACATAGTTTTATTGCTTTTGGATCGGTGCTTTTCGGTGTGGATCGGTGTTAGGCGGTTGCTTGTGTTTCCTGGGGGAGTTGTTCGATGCGGCCGAGGAGGAAGAGGTAGCTGGCGATGCCGATGAGGAGATAGAGGGCGGCGATGACGAAGGCCCAGGCGTAGGAGTGGGTGACGGTGACGACGTAGCCGGTGATGGCCGGCGCGGCGATGCCGGAGAGCTGGTTGGAGAAGTTGACGATGCCGCCGACGGTGCCGACGCTGCCGCGCGGCGCGATGAGGGACGGGATGGACCAGCCGACGGGGGCGGCGGCGGCGAGGCCGCCGATGGAGATGCTGATCCAGAGGAGCGCGCGGGTGGCGGTGTGGGCGTTGGCGGCGCCAAGGATTCCGAGGCCGAACGGCGTCCCGCAGACGAGGACGAGCTTGCGGGCGCGGCTGGCGTCCCAGCCGGCGCTGGATGAGGTGGTCGGCGAGCCAGCCGCCGGTGAGGTCGGTGGCGGTGGCGAAGAGCCAGGGCACGCCGGTGTAGAGGAAGGAGTGCAGCAGGTCGATGTGCAGCGCGGCGGAGAGATAGCTGGGCAGCCAGGTGAGCAGCAGGTAGAAGACGTAGTTGTAGGAGCCGAAGCCGAGGGCGAGGCCGAGGACCTTGCGCTGGCGGAGGAGATAGGCGAGGGATGCGGGTGGAGGTGTATCGGCGTCGGGTGCGGTGGGGTGCGGGTTCGGCGATGTAGGCGCGCTCGGCGTCGGTGAGCTGGGGGTCGTCGGCGGGGTCGCGGTAGATGCGCCAGAAGAGGAGGAAGTAGGCGAGGCTGACGAAGCCGGTGGCGGCGAAGCTCCAGCGCCAGCCGACCTTGAGCAGAAGGATGCCGATGAGGGGCACGCCGATGGCGGGGGCGAACTTGGCGGCGGAGTCGAAGATGGACGTGGCGAAGCTGCGCTCCTGCGGGGGGAACCAGTAGCCGATGGCCTTGGCGTTGGCGGGGAAGGTTGGGGCCTCGCCGACGCCGAGGAGAAAGCGCGAGGCGAAGAAGCCTCCGAGGCCGGGGGTGATGGCGGAGCCGAAGGAGGCGACGCTCCAGAGGAAGGTGCTGATGCGGCCGACGCGACGGATGCCGAAGCGGTCCAGCACCACGCCGATGGGGAGCTGGCAGAGGGCGTAGGTCCAGTTGTAGGCGCCGGAGAGGTAGCCGAAGGCGACGTTGGAGAGGCCGAAGGCGGTGTAGAGGGCGGCGTGGGAGACGGAGAGGTTGACGCGGTCGAAGTAGTTGACGAGGACGCCGAGGCCGAGCAGCCAGGCGATGCGCCAGCGACGCTGGGAGGGCCGGAATGGGTTGACGGAGACCAAGGGATGGGGTGATGCGCCAAGCCAGTCTATCCGGAATGGGCTTCGGATGGGCGTCGCCGGGCGCTACCAACGCTCGCAACGCCCGGTATGTTAAGGTAGCCTTACAGCGACAATCTTCCGCGAGACGCTTGCAGAGTTCACGGGACCTGAGGCGCCGAGTTGTTAAGCAGCGAAGAATGTTTTGGCGTGGGCGCATCAGGGGGACGGGCATACGAGTTGCTCTCAATCACCGCACGGAGTATCGCTACGACAAGGCCGTGCTGCTGGGCCCGCAGGTGATCCAGCTGCGCCCTGCGCCGCATGCGAGGACGCCGATTCTGAGCTACTCGCTGACGGTGACACCGGCGCACCACATTCTTGAAGTGGCAGCTTGACCCGCACCACAATCATCTGGCGCGGGTGCTGTTTCCTAAGCGGACCAACGACTTTGTGATTGAGGTCGACCTGGTTGCGGACCTGCTGCCGGTCAATCCGTTCGACTTTTTTCTTGAGCCGGGCGTGGAGAACTATCCGTTCGAATACTCGCCGGAGCTGGCGAAGGACCTGGAGCCTTATCGCTCGATTGAGCCGGCGGGGCCGCGGCTGCAGAGTTTTATCGAGAGCTTTGCCGGTGAGCGGCTCGGGACGATCGCCTTTCTGAGTGAACTGAACCACAGGGTGCGCGATGCGGTGGGCTACCAGACGCGGATGGAGCCGGGCGTGCAGACGTGCGAGCAGACGCTGGAGCGGAGGATGGGATCGTGCCGCGACTCGGCGTGGCTGCTGGTGCAGGTGCTGCGGCATCTGGGGATTGCGGCGCGGTTTGTGTCGGGGTATCTGATCCAGTTGGAGGCGGAGGAGAAGCCGCTGGATGGCCCGGCCGGCCCGGAGAAGGACTCGGCCGACCTGCACGCGTGGGCGGAGGCGTTCCTGCCGGGCGCGGGGTGGATTGGGTTGGATTCGACTTCTGGGCTGTTCGCGGGCGAGGGGCACATTCCGCTGGTGTGTACTCCGAATGCGGCGAAGGCCGCGCCGATTGGCGGGACGGTGGAGCCGGCGAATGTGGAGTTTCAGCTTTTCGATGACGGTGCGGCGGTTGAATGAGACGCCGCGGCTTGTCGAAGCCGTTCACGCGATGAGGAGTGGGCGGGCGTGGAGCAGGTGGCGCACCAGGTGGACGCCGACCTGAAGGCGCAGCGATGTGCGGCTGACGATGGGCGGCGAGCCGACGTTTGTGGGCATCGATGAGCCGGAGAGCCCGCAGTGGAACATCGATGCGCTGGGGCCGATGAAGCGCGCGCGCGGGCTGGCGCTGATCCAGCGCGCTGCGCGCGAAGACTGCGCCGGGCGCGATGCTGCACTACGGGCAGGGGAAGTGGTATCCGGGCGAGCCGCTGCCGCGCTGGGCGCTGAGCTGCTACTGGCGCGCGGATGGCGTGCCGGTGTGGGAGGATGTGGAGCTGATCGCGCGCGAAGACCGCGACTATGGGTTGACCGCGCACGATGCGTTGAAGTTCAGTGCAGGCGCTGGCGCGGCGGCTGCAGGTGAGCACGGAGAATGTTCTGGCCGCGTACAACCCAGACGCGGAGGCGCATGAGGCTGCCGGGTACATTCTGCCGATTCGCCGCCGGCAGCCGGAGGGGCAGCTGGCGTGGTCGAGCCAGCTGTGGTTTCCGCGGCCGGAGCGGCTGGTGCTGCTGGCAGGCGATTCGCCGATCGGCTTTCGCATTCCGACGGAGGCGATGCCGTGGGTCGCGCCGGATGAGCTGGAGTACGAGTTCGACGCGGAGCCGTTTGCGGACCGGGTGAAGCTGCCGCCTGCGCCTTCGCGCCGGCCAGCATTCTTTTCGCGAGATCCAGCGCCCGATCCGCTGCCTCCGCTCTCGAGCACGGCGGAGACGGCGAAGGAGCTGATCCGGCCTGCGCTGTGCGTGCAGGCGCGCGAGGGACGGCTGCACGTCTTTCTGCCGTATGCGTCGAAGCTGGCGGACTATCTCGACCTGGTCGCGGCGGTGGAAGACACGTGCCAGCATCTGCAGCTGCCGGTGTGGCTGGAGGGGTATGCGCCGCCGTCCGATCCGCGGCTGCGGTCGTTCAGCGTAACGCCCGACCCTGGCGTGCTTGAGATCAATCTGCCGCCCGCGAGCAACTGGGACGAGCTGGAAGAGATCAACACGGTGCTGTTTGAGGAGGCGCGCCGCAACCGGCTGACGGCGGAGAAGTTCAACTACGACGGCGGGCACATTGCGACCGGCGGCGGCAGCCATATTGTGATCGGCGGAGCGACGCGTAGCGGACAGCCCGTTTCTGCGGCGGCCGGAGCTGCTGCGCAGCATGGTGGCGTTCTGGCAGAACCATCCATCGCTCTCGTATCTTTTTTCCGGGATGTACGTGGGGCCGACGAGCCAGTATCCGCGGGTGGATGAGGCGCGGATGGATGCGCTGTACGAGCTGGAGGTCGCGTTCCGCAGTCTGCCTGCGGAGGGGTGCCCGCCGTGGATTATGGATGGGCTGTTCCGCAATCTGCTGGTGGACGTGACGGGCAACTCGCACCGGGCGGAATTTTGCATCGACAAGCTGTATCCGCCGGAGGGCTTCGGGCTGCGGCTTGGGTTGCTGGAGCTGCGCGCGTTTGAGATGGCGCCGCACGTGCGCATGGGGCTGGTGACGATGCTGCTGGTGCGCGCGCTGGTCTCGGCGTTCTGGAAGCGGCCGTACGAGGGCGACCTGATTCGCTGGGGAACGGAGCTGCACGACCGCTTTATGCTGCCGCACTTTGTCCGGCGCGACTTTCACGAGGTGCTGGCGCATCTGCGCGAGGCGGGCTACGCATTCGAAGAGGATGGTTTGCGGCGCAGTTTGAGTTTCGCTTTCCGAAGATCGGGTCGATTGCGGCGGAGGGAGTGGAGCTGGAGCTGCGCCAGGCGCTGGAGCCATGGAACGTGCTGGCGGAGGAGACGGTGTCGGGCGGCACGGTGCGCAGCGTGGACTCGTCGCTGGAGCGGATGCAGGTGAAGCTGTCGGGCGACGACGGCGAGTCGCGCTACTCGGTGGCGTGCAATGGGCGGGCGGTGCCGCTGCACTCCGACGGGTGCGCCGGGAGAGATGGTGGCCGGTGTGCGGTATCGCGCGCGGCAGCTCTCGGCGACGCTGCATCCCACGGTGCCCATCCATGCGCCGCTGACGTTCGACATGATCGACCGCTGGAAGCAGCGGTCTGTTGGGCGGTGCGTCTATCATGTTGTGCCGCCCGATGGCCGCATCTATACGGCGCGTCCGGCGAACTGCAGCGGAGGCGGAGGCGCGGCGTACGGAGCGGTTCCAGATTGTCGATGCGCCGGGCGCAGCGATGCCGGCCCCCGAGGAGGAGAGCAACCCAATCTTCCCGATGACGCTGGACCTGCGGTTGCCTGCGCCCGTGACAGAACGCATTGCAGCGCAGGGGCAGGTGTCAATGACGGTCGATCTTTATCAGACTCCGCTGCGCTATGGAGGGGCCTACGACGAGCTCTCCGCGGATGGCGTGACGCCGCGCCCGCACTGGGCGCACCTGATGGACTCGCTGGGCGCGATCGGGCCGGAGGAGCTGGGGCAGCGCTGGGACCGGGCGGAGCGACGCATCCGCGAGAACGGGATCACCTACAACATCTACAGCGATCCGCTGGGCGCGAACCGGCCGTGGAAGATCGACATTGTTCCGCTACCTGATTCCGGCGGAGGAGTGGCGGTTTCTTGAAGCGGGAATCATTCAGCGCGCGCGAACTGTTGAGCCTGTTGCTGGAGGATCTGTATGGGCCGCAGCAGCTGATTGCGCGAGGGCCACTTTCCTGCCGCGCTGCTGTATGCGAATCCGGCGTTTCTGCGGCCGCTGGTGGGCGTGCGCGGTGCCGGCGCACAGCTATCTGCATATGCTGGCGGTCGATCTGGCGCGCTCGCCGGATGGGCAGTGGTGGGTGCTGGCCGACCGCACGCAGGCGCCCTCGGGCAGCGGCTACGCGCTGGAGAACCGGACCATCGTGGCGGATGTGCTGCCGGATCTCTTTCGCACATCGAATGTGCTGCGGCTGGCGCCGTTCTTCCGCGCGCAACGCGAGGCGCTGATCAGCCTGACGCAGCGCAGACAATCCGCGCATCGTGCTGCTGACGCCGGGGCCGCACAACGAGACCTATTTTGAGCACTCCTACATTGCGCGGTATCTGGGATTCACGCTGGTGGAGGGCGCAGACCTGACGGTGCGCGACCGCTGCGTGTTTCTGAAGACGGTGGATGGGCTGGAGCAGGTGGACGTGATCCTGCGCCGCGTGGACGACAGCTTCTGCGATCCGCTGGAGCTGCGCGGCGAGTCGCTGCTGGGCGTGCCGGGGCTGGTGGATGCGATTGTTGCGGGCAACGTGAAGGTGGCCAATGCGCTGGGCAGCGGCCTGATTGAGACGGCGGCAGTGATGCCGTTTCTGCCCGGTCTTTCGCGGCATCTGCTGGGCGAGGAGCTGAAGCTGCCCTCGGTGGCGACGTGGTGGTGCGGGCAGAGCTATGCGCTGGACTGGGTGCTGAAGCATCTCGACTCGGTGGTGGTGAAGCCGGCGTTCCCCACGCGGGGCATGGAGCCGGTATTTGGCGCGGAGATTCCGCGCGCGGAGAAGGCGAAGTTTGCGGAGCAGTTGCGCACGCGGCCGCATGAGTATGTCGCGCAGGAGCAGATTGCGCTCTCCTCCGCGCCGGTGTGGGAGGATGGGCGCCTGATCTCGCGCAGCATGGTGCTGCGGGCGTATGTGCTGAACACGGGCAGCGAGTGGATCGCGCTGCCCGGCGGTTTGGTGCGGGTCGCGGAGTCGGAGGGGCCGGTGGTCTCGATCCAGCGCGGCGGCCACAGCAAGGATGCGTGGGTGCTGTGGGATGAGCCGGTGGACACCTTCAGCATGTTGCGTCCGCGCGGCGAGCCGGTGGAGCTGCGGCGCATCGGGCGCGCGGTGCCCAGCAGCGTCGCCGACAATGTCTTCTGGCTGGGGCGCTATGTGGAGCGCGCGGAGAACATTGCGCGCATCACGCGCACCCTGATCAGCCGCATACGCCGCGCCGACCAGGCGGAGCTGGGTTGTTTGGTGCGGCTGCACGGTTGTCTCGAGTCGCGGCACAGCAGGCTGCCCAAAGGCAAAGGCAGGACGCCGACGTCGCCTGAACTGGAGCGCGAACTGATCTCCATCCTGACGAACCGCAAGCGGCCGGACAGCCTCGCCTCCACGCTTGCGGAGGTTGCGCGGGTGGGAGGGAACGTTCGTGAGCGGCTCTCGAACGACATGAATTTTTTGATTGGGCAGCTGCGCGATTCGGTGCAGATGGAGCCAGGGGTGCAGCTGCTGGAGTATCCGGTGATCCTGACAGCGTGCCTTGAACTGCTCTCAGCGTTCTCCGGGATGGAGCGCGAGAACATCAATCGCGGATCGGGCTGGCTGTTTATGAGCATTGGGCGGCGGCTGGAGCGGGCGATCTACCTGCACGCGGCAGCTGCGCGAGCTGACCACGCCGCTGGCCGAATGCGACTGGTCGCTGCTGGAGATGCTGCTGGAGGTTGCGGACAGCTCGATGACCTACCGGACGCGGTACTTTACGACGCTGCAGCCGGTTGCGGTGCTTGACGTGCTGATGGCGGATGAGACGAATCCGCGCGCGCTGGACTTCCAGATTCGGCATGTGGGTGACCTTTATGAAAAGATCCCCGGCAATCTACCCGAGGATTTGCAGTCCATGCGCGACGCGCTGAAGAGGCTGCGCAGCTTCGATCTGCGGCAGCTGAAGTATCCTCTGCCCGGCGCGGTCTTCGAGGCGAAGGACCTCGAAGGTCTCGCTCGCCTTGAGCAGATGCTGAAAGACCTGGAGCTGCTTCTGCCATCCTGGTCCAATAACCTGTCGAGCCGATACTTCAGCCACGCTCGCACGCTGCCGATTACTATCAGCCAATGAAGCCGGACTTAGGCACAGACGATGAACTATAAAATCGTCCATCGATCGACGTACAAGTACAAGCACTCCGTGTCTGTGGGGAACCATGTGGCGTGCCTGAAGCCGCGGACCTCCGCGCACCAGCAGTTGGTGCAGACGCATATTGACATCCAGCCGCCGCCGGCGACGCGCACCGACCGCACCGACTTCTTCGGCAACCTGCTCTGCTTCTTTACGGTGCAGGAGCCGCACAAGGAGCTGGTGGTGGAGGCGCGCAGCGAGGTTGTGGCGAATGCAGGTGCGGCGCCGGTGGGGCCTGCGCCGGCGTGGGAGGAGGTTGCGCGGTTGCTGCCCGTGGACCTGAGCGCGGCGGGACTGGAGGCGTACCAGTTTGCGTTTGAATCGCCGCGCATCCGGGCGCGACCGGAGTTTGCGGCGTATGCGCTGCGGTCGTTTACGCCGGGGCGGCCGATGCCCGAGGCGCTGGTCGATTTGACCGCGCGCATCCATAATGATTTTCGATTCGACTCGAAGGTGACGAATGTGCGGACGCCGGCCGAGGAGGTCTTCCGCAAACGGCGCGGCGTGTGCCAGGACTTCGCCCATGTGCAGATTGCGTGCCTGCGGTCGATCAATCTGGCGGCGCGGTATGTGAGCGGATATCTGCGGACGTATCCGCCGCCGGGCAAGCCGAGGCTGATTGGCGCGGATGCATCGCACGCGTGGGTCTCGGCGTATTGTCCAGGGGTGGGTTGGCTGGATGTGGATGCGACGAACAACGTCGTGCCGTCGGATGGGCACGTGACGCTGGCGTGGGGGCGCGATTACGGCGATGTGAGTCCGCTGCGCGGGTTGGTGCTGGGCGGCGGCGCGCACACGCTGAAGGTGGCGGTGGACATGGAGCCGCTGGAGGTCTCGGCGGGTGGGGCTGTCTAGTTGGCGCTTGGCGTTGCGGGTTCGGCTAGATTTTTGTGTCGGGCTTTCAGCCCTTTTCTATTCCACATCCGGGTGAACCTGGGCCTCCGGCCCAGGCTGGTATGTGTCGCGCCTTTGGCGCTTGGCCTTCTGGGCGGTAGTGTCCCGAGAGAGGGTTAGCACACTACCTTCTGGGTTGTTCGTCGTCATCTACAGAAAAGAGACTACTGGGTCACCATGATGGGGGCCTGCCAGAATGTGCCCTTTTGGCTGGTGGGGTCAAGGACGGTGACCTGGCAGTCATACCGGCCGGGCGGGAGTTGGCTGAGGTCGATGGTGAAGTTCAGCGGCGCGGTCTGCAGATGGGTGTTGGTCGGAGGCGTGACCTCCTCGGGCTGCGTCTCGTAAACCTTGGTCTGGTTCTGGTAGAAGCTGACGAAGGCGATCAGCGGCTCGGGTGCGATGGCGCCGGGCTCGTAGGCCTGGAGGAAGACGGAGAGGTTCCTGCCTTTGTTGAAGACGCGGTTGACGCTGGGGATCAGCTTCTCGCCGTTCTGCACCAATGGGTCGGCGGCGGCCTGCTTCACCTGGTCCTTCTCTTTGGCCACGTTGTAGACGGCGTCTTTGTAGGACTCGCGCTCATTGGCGAGCACGACGGAGCTGATGCGCACCTGCTTGGTCTCGCGGGCGAGGTTCGGAATGACGAAGCTGGCCTCGAAGGTGCCGATGCGGCCTGTCTCGTCGTCGCGGGCGAGAACCTTGATGGTGTACTTGCCGGGCAGCAGAGTGTAGCCGGTGGAGTACTCGATGGGTAGCTTGGCGAGTTCAGCGGCGGTATGGTCGCTCAGTTTTGCATCCACGTGGTCGCGGATGTTGGTGACGGTGGTCCCGCCGTAGTCGTCCTTGATCTCGCCGATGAAGTCGATCAGGGTATGTTCGGCGCCGCGCTTCTTGGCGAGGGCGAGCTCGCGTCCGGGAATCTTGACCATGAGCGGGACGAAGTACTCAGCTCCATTGAGTTGAAAGTAGTTGATCTCCATCGCGATGGTGAGGTCGGTGATGGGATCGGGGAGGGCAAGGGCGTCTTCCAACTGGCGCTCCTTGTCGGCGGTGGTGAACTTGTCGAACTCCTTGTCGGCATAGTAGCCCTGGCGATAGTCGAGGTCGGCCACAAGCTCGGGGGCCATGGTGATCTTGATCTTGCGGAACTTTCCGTTCTTCGTCATGTTGCTGGTGTAGTAGCCGAGGATGTAGTAGTCGGAGACGGAGTGCTGCGCGGCGACGATGCCCATGGAGAGGTCGTTGTTGTCCATGAAGGCCTTGCCTCCAGTGTCGCCTGCGATCGAGTAGAGGGTGTCCTGCGACTGCTGCATGCGCGAGGTCATTGCCATCGCCGCGCCACCGGTATACATGGAGGAGCCGCCGGGTGAGCCGCGGCTGGCATCGCCGAAGGCGCCCTGCGCGACGAGGCCACGCGCGTCGATGGTCCAGAAGGAGACGCCGGCGCGGATGGCCGCGTCCTCGGTGGCATGGAGCTGGGCCTGATTGTCGAGGCCGCTGAGGGTGAGGCCGCTGGCGAAGTAGATCAGAATCTTCTTTTCATTGAGGTGCTCCAGGGACTCGGCCGCGGTTTGAAGCGCGGAGAGCTGGCGGTCGGTGGTGAAGATGTTGAACTCGCTATCGTCCTGGCCGAAGGCCGCGCCGGTATCGGAGGACGCGGAATCGTCCGAGGACGCCACATCGCCCTGGCCTTCGCCGACGACCATGGTCTGGAGGATGCTGAGCAGGCGGGTGCGATCGTCGGTAAAGTCCTGCAACACATCGACCGAGCTGCCGGCGTAGCGCATGATGGAGACGAGATCGGCGGTGGTCATCTGGGTGCGGACGAACTTAATCGGCCGCGTCGAGGGCGCGAAACTGGTCGGGCGGCGGCATGCCGCTCATATCGAAGTAGAGTGCGAGCAGGCGCTTATCCTTGTAGCGGAGCTCGCCGGGGGTCTCGGTGCTGATTTGGGTGCGGGCGAGGCGGTTGTAGATCTTGATGTCTTCGGCGCCGGCGGCGGGGGTGACGGTGAGGGGCGTGGTGGTCTCGGGCACGGACTGGTGCTCGGCGAAACTGATCTTCTGGGGAACGCCGTCCTCGGTGAGGGTGAAGTCCTTGGCGGTGAGGCCCTGGATGGGAACGCCCTTCTTGTCCTTGACTACTATGTCCTCGACGACCAGGCGCACGGTGGTCGTGATGAGTGGGGGTGTCGCCGGCGTCTGCCGGCTTGTTGCTGCCGGTTAGTTGCGCGCGGCCGGGCAGGGTTACCGCGAACGCGGCGACGGCCAGGAAGAGCGGGATCGAAGTGAACGGTTTAGGCAATGGCATCTCTTAGAACCTCAGGCGCATGATTGCTGTGATACTGCGCATCCCGTTGGCCGAGCCGGCCGAGCCAAACTGCTGACTGCCAACGGTTGTGTTCCAGTTGGAGTAGGTGACGTGGTTGAGCGGATTGTTGGCATCGATCTCCGCACTCAGGTTGTAGCGGTCGTGGATACGAAAGTTGCGGGACATCGATGCATTGAGGGTGAACTGGGTGGGGCCGGTGATGGAGTCTCTGCGGGCGTTTCCCCACATGCCGGAGGCAGGAGGGGCGAAGGCAGCGGAGTTGAGGAAGAAGCCCGGCGTTGACGAACCATGGATCTGCTGGCCGGTGTAGTTTGGGCGAAGGATCCCGGAGAATTCGGTGCCGGGAACGGAGCCGAGGTCAATGGGCGTCTGGGGCAGGCCGCTGGCGAGGACGATGTTGGTGAGGATGGTCCACTCTTTGTAGGCGAGCCCCCTCCAGCCGCCGAGCAGGGTGTGGCCGCCGAGGCCCATGCCGGTGGTGTACTGCAGGCCGGCGTTGAGGACATTTCGCTGGTCCGTAGTCGAGAGACCGCGCTGGCCTCTGAGGTCAAGCCAGTTCTGCGCAATGCCGGAGTAGTTGGTCACCGATCCCTGGCTGCTGAGTGCATAGTCGTCGTCGAGGGTCTTCGAGTAGGTATAGAGCGCTGTGGCGGTGAGGCCATTGCGCAGCCTGCGGCGCAGCTGGACGCTTCCGGCCTCGCGGGTGGAGTTGCCGCCGGAGGTGCGGTAGATATATCCGCAGGGGCCATTGGGGCATGGGTTGTAGCCCATTGGAGGAGGGGACGCGATGGGCGCGGTTGTGTTGGGCAGGAACTCCTGCACTCCGTGGGTACCCTTGATGCCGTTGTAGGTCACCGTCAACTGAAGGGAGGCGGGCAGATCGCGCTGCACCTGCAACTGCCAGGTCTGCACGTAGCCGACGCGGAAGTTGGGATCGATGGCGAAGGTGTCGGTGGATGGGTTGGTGGAGGAGCATGCAGGCGGATTGAAGGCAGTTGCCAGTGCGAGCGGGCAGGCGCTGGTGCTGGAGACGCCAACGCTGGTGGCGAGGGGCGCCTGCTGGGCCATGGCGAAGGCGGCCAGTTGGTAGACCGAGGTGTCGTGGGCGATCTGGTAGCTGGAGCGCACCAGCAGCGATGAGCCGGAGATGGGACGCCAGGCGAGGGAGACATTGGGCGCGAAGCCGACCTTGTCCGGCCGGACGAGAGAGGTTGGGTAACTCTGGCCGGTGAGCGCGCCGACCGGGCTGCTGGCAAGCACGGCCTGTTCGCCGGTGAAGCCATGGGCGATATCGAGGTTGACCAGGCGATTTTTGAGCTCGGTGACCGGCGCGCCGTACTCCCAGCGGATGCCGGCGTTGATGCTGAGCTCGGGGTTGACCCTGAAGTCGTCGAGGGCGTAAGCGTCATAGACGGACTGGCGGAGGTACTTATCAGCGTTGCCATAGGTGATGCTGCTGGTGTCGGGGATTCCGAGGAGGAAGTCGGCGAAGTCGGAGCCGCCAACGCCACCGGACTGGGTGGCTGTGCCGGTGAAGGTGAAGGAGCCTTCCGGATTCTTTTGCGAGAGGTAGTTGGACTCCTGCCTGCGGAAGTCGCCGCCGACTTTGACATTGTGGCGAAGGTGGTTCCAGTTGAGTTCCAGGTTCAGCGCATTGGACTCGGCGCGGTTATTGGAGCTGCTGGCGTCGGACAGGCCGGCGATGCCGCTGGAGAAGCCGAGCGACGGCGGTCCGTAGTAGAGCGGCGCGCGATCGTTGTCTGTGATTCCAACCTCTGCTGAGACGTCTTGATTTTTTGCGACGAAGAAAGGCAAGACCTGGGTGCGCGAGCGGCTGAAGCTATAGCTTGCGCTGAGCGTAAGCCGCTGGGTAAAGCGATGGTAGTCGTTTGCGGTGACGCCGATGTTGAGGGAGTTGTTCTTGTCGTTGAAGTTGAAGATGTTCGTGTTTGCCGAGCGTGAGCTGGTCACGTAGATGTAGCCGTAGGCATAGTCCTTGGAGCGGATGGCCCTCGACAACTGGGCGCGGTACAGGTCCGAGTGTAGAGTGCTGGAGAGAGGAATCTGGTAGTTGTAGGCAGCGTCGCCGGTGACGTTGGGCATCGGGTAGAAGTTGAGGTTGATGTAGTTCTGCGCGACGGTGCTGATGCAGGCCTTGGGAATGATGTTGCCGGCGAAGGCCGAGCCGGGAGTGACGCCGGCGCTGAGGCAGGCCGTGGACAGGCCGCTGGTGGGCGCGTAGATGGGCGCGGTTTGCTGGGAGAAGTTGCCGCTCTCCTGCGCGAGGGTGGGCACTAATACAGAGGTGGTGTTGTACGAGGTGTTCTGTGTCCTGTCGTACTCGACATAGAAGTAGGGCCCATTGCGGAAGAGGTGGGGAATCTTGAGCGGACCGCCGTAGGTGAAGCCGAAGGTCGCATTGTTGTGCTCCGGCTTGGGCGAATTGAGTCCGGTGAGGGAGTACGTTTTGGCGTCGAGGGAGGAGTTGTCGAGGCGCAGGGAGAATCCGCCGTTGTAGAGCGAACGGCCGTTGCGGGTGTTGCCAAAGGCCTGGGCCAGCGAATATTGCGAGGTTGCGGCGTTGCTTTGGCTGCCGTTGATGAGCAGGCCATCGGACTGCTGGGAGCTGGCGGTATCCGGAGGCGGTGCTGCGGAAGGGGCGGCTGCGGTGGTCGTCTTGGGTTTGGCGGCTGCACCCTTAGCTGGCGCGGTGGGCGGTCCACCCGCGGGGCCGCCGGGCTGCGGGGCAGGCGCGCTGACAGCCACGGCTGCCGCGGTGACATCGATCTTGACCGGCTTGGCGGCGGCGCGAATCTGGTCGAGGGTAAGGAGTTTCAGCTCGAACGCACCGGGCGTGGCGTTGGGCGCGACGGTGATGTCCTGCTTGATGGGCGCGAAGCCGGTCATCTCGATGGTGAGGCTCCATGTGCCGTCGGCGAGGTCGGGGAAGGAGAAGACGCCCTGCGCGTCGCTGATGGCGACGACTTTCTTACTGCCCTGGGTCGCGGTGACGGTGACGGTGGTGCCGGGGACCGGGACGCCGCCGAAGATGACCTGGCCGTGATACTCCGAGGCGATGGCGAGGGTGGAGAGGGTGAGCCAGGCGATGGTGCAGCAGATGAGGAGCCTGTGGGCGAGGCTCATGCTAGGTGTGGAACTCCGGCTGCGGGCGGAACTCCGGCTGCGGGCGCTACGCTCGGGCATGGATGACACCAATCCTTAATAAGGTTGCTCTATACAGGTACGGAGACGCAGGCCCGGCGGTTCCATGGGGAGTTCAAAGTGAGACGTTTGGAAAATTGCAATGGCATCGCAGGACTTCGATTTATTTTTTCGGTGTTTCTCGGTCTGTTCGCCGGTGACATATGGGTGTTACCTATGTAGTGTGCTACTCACTATAGCAGACCGGACTCGTCTGCGCTTAGTACGATGAACATCGTAAATCAACGGGACCTCTCGTAGGAACCGTGTTGCTGGTGTACTGGTACTAATAGTACACCAAAGAATGCGGAGACGATATTAGTCTGGCGACGGCTTCTCGATTTGGTCGATGACGAGGACTTCGACCGGGCCTTTGGCGGGGACGAGCTTAAGGCCGAGCTGCTCCTGGATGGCGGTGAAGATCGAAGGCCCGGAATCGTCGTTTGGCGAAGCTCCATTTGGGATCTGATCTGGTGTCCACTTGAGGGTGAAGTCGTAGGTGCTGGTGAGGCCGGTCTTGTCGACAACGGGACGCCCGATCCCGAGGAACGGCTGAGACATGAGGTCTGCCAGGCGGGCCATGGGCATGGCCTGTGCTACAGCCTCGCTGGGATGCAAGAACTTGATGAAGCCGAATTTGAGGGGTTGGCCGTGGGTATCTTTCAGTCCGTTGGGGCGTGCGTCATCCGGGCCGGCCTCTTTGAGCTTGGCGCCGTCTTTGCCAACGACAAGCTCGTAGATGGGAAGCTGCCTGGTTTCGCTGTGCACCTTCAGCTTGAAGCGGTCCGCCAGAAGTGCTTGCAGCATGGGGCGACGCTGATCGAAGCTCAGCTTTTGAAATGTGGGCAAGTCGGGGCCGGACACCTTCGCCTGAATGTCGAATCCTTCCTGTGACGCCCAGTCCGGAGCTCCCAGTATCCGATCGTTGACGGGAAACTTGGCCGGTCCGTATGCGGCGCGAATCAAATCGAGCGCCGTGTCGACCTGTGTGCTGATGCCATCTGGCATGTCCACCGGCATGTCCTGTACTCGGAGCTCGCCTTGCCGGGAAGGCTTGATCGAGACGACGTCGAATCTGATAGAGGGCGCGGGGGAAGCGGGGGTCTGCAGGGCGAAGGCGACGGGGGTGAGGGTCGGGGTGGGTGGATTCGGTAGCTCCGCGCCGTCGACACTTGGCTTCTCCGCCGAGTCGATGATGTAGGTTTTGATGGGCATCTTGCGCGGTTCGAGCTTCAACCCCAGCCCGTCTTCGATCTGCTGCTCCGGCGTCGCGTCATCCGCTCCGTGCGTGATCTTTATCGCAAAGTCGTAGTAGCCCTTCAGCCCCGTCTCATCTACTACCAGCCGGTCCTGGTTGCCCGTCTCGTATCCAATCTGCCCCAGCAGCGTCTGCATCTGCACCGCGTGTGCCACCCACCCTTTGTCCGAGACCATGAAGCTTCCCGGCGCCGGCTTGTCGTCAGCCTTGTCCTTCTTCCCTGGATCGTCCGCCGCCTGGGGATCCACATGCGCCGGGGGCGGATCGACCTCCTTCAACTTCGCCCCGCCCTTCACCTGCACCATCGCATACACCGGGGTTACGCGCGTCTCTGTATGCAGCTTCAGCTTGAACCTCTCCGCCAGCAGCGTGCGGATCATCGGCTTGATCCGCTCCGACCTCTGCTTATCGCTAAGCGCGTCCCAGCCCGCCATATTCGCCTCGTCGACCTTGGCGTTGATGTCGAACTCGTCGGTGTTCGCCCACTTCGGGCCGCCATCCACCCGCCCGTTCGTCCCGAATCCCACATACGAAAACCACACCAGCGAGCTCAGCGTCTCAGCCGAGACCGTCAGCCGGCCCGAGGGATCAACCTTCATCCCGAACCAGTGCCGCCCGTCGTCGCGGTTAGCCGGACGTATTGCTGCGACCTCAAACGCCGGCCCCAACGCGTCTGCCGCATCAGTCGCCGCATCCTGCGCGGTCTCAGTTTTGCTCTCAATCAATCCACTCGATGGCGTCTGCTCAAGGGCGATCATTGCGTGGGCGGCGGTGCGGAAGGGTGTCGGTGCGGCGATGAGCGAGGCGAGGTTGCGCATGGCTTTGCCACGGCCGGCGAGGACTGGGACGGCGACTGCGAGGAGGGCCGCGGCGAGCAGCAGAAGTTTTCGCCCGGGATCGAGTCTGCGGACGACGCGGGTGGACATGATCTGGACGATGCGCTGCTTGAGGTCGGCGCCGGTGACTCCGGCGACGCAGGCGACGGGCGATTCGACGCAGAACTCGCAGACTTTGAGGATGCCTTCGGCGTAGATGCTGGGCTGGCGGCCGAGAAGGAGGACCTCTTCGTCGCAGGCGCACTCGCGCTCGGCGAGGAGGCGCGCGCCGATGCCCCAGACCAGTGGGTGGAACCAGAAGATGGCTTCGACCAGCATGTGGAGGGCCGCGGTGAGGTTGTCGCGGCGGCGGACGTGCGCGAGCTCGTGCGCGAGGATGGCTTCGAGGTGGGCGTCGTCCAGGCGATCGGAGATGTTGGCGGGCCAGGCGAGGATGGGGGCGCTGTGGCCGAGGCCCAGACCCATTCCAAAGACTCCGGGCTCCATGGTGGCGGGCGAGAGGAGGAGCTGGACGCGGGTGCGGTCCGCGGAGAGGCGCGGGAGGGTTTGGAGGCGGCAGAGTGCGTCGAACTCGCGGCCATGGAGGATGGGCGTCGCGGTGCGGAGGTTTTGGGCGACGCGGCGCCAGCGGAAGAGCCAGAGCGAGAGGACGGTGAGGGTGCCAGCGAGCCAGATCGCGGCGACGAGGGCCGGGATGAGATGCGTGACATTCGGAACAGCCGGGGATGGGGCGATTGGAGAGACGGGGAGCGCGGGCCGCTCGAAGGGCTGGCTGACCTCTTCCATCGCGAAGTACATGTTCGGTTGGGCGATCTGCGGTGTGGCGCGGGGGTGAGCCAGATGGGCGCCGACGGCGACGAAGAGCGAGAACGGGATGAGGAACTTGATTGAGGCGGCGAGCCAGAGCCAGTAGCGAGTGCGTGCCTGGTTGTGGCTTAGGGCAATCGTGAGCAGGGCCGCAACGGCTGCGAAGAGGGTCGACTGCCAGAGGTGGTTGGCGAGTGCGGGCGCGAGGGCGGCGCAGGATTTGGAGATGGCTGTGGTGCTGAAGGGGATCACGACTCTGCCTCCCTTTCCAGCCGGCGGAGGGTCTTCTCGGCTTCCTTTACATCGGCGAGGGTAAGCTTGCCGGAGTCGATGAGGTGGGCCATAACGGGCTGGGTGCGGCCGCCGAAGAGGGCCAGCAGGTCGTCGACGAGGCGGCGCTGGGCAGCGTCGCGCGAGACTGCCGCAGCGAAGATGTGGAAGTTGCCGACGCGACGGACGCGGCGCACGATGCCCTTGGCTTCGAGGCGGTAGATGGTGGTCTGGACGGTGGTGTAGGCGGGGCGGCCCTTAGCAGGGAAGGCCTCCTGGGTCTCGCGGATGGAGGCTTCGCCCTTGGTCCACAGGGTCTCCATGATCTGGAGTTCCAGCTTGGTGAGTTTGGGTGCGGGCATCGGGTGCTACTACCTCCGTCGATCCATCTACTACGACTGTGTGTGAGACAGTAGCATGGGGGATTGGCGGATGGCAAGAGGGAAAGTTTTCAGGCGGGGAGGTAGGTGCGCCACTTGTCGGACTCGGCTATGCGTTTGCGTCGACGGCTTACAGCTCCATGGCGTGGTCGGCGATGAGTTGGGTGGCGCGGGTGAGGAAGAGGTCGAGGGGGACGGAGCCCTGGTCGCCGAGGCCGCGGGTGCGGACGCTGACGGAGGTGGTGGCGGCTTCTTTGTCGCCGAGGATGAGGATGAAGGGGACTTTTTGCAGGCCGAAGTCGCGGATCTTGGCGTTCATCTTTTCGTTGCGGGCGTCGAGTTCGACGCGCAGGCCGGCGGCTTCGAGGGCGGCCTTGACCTGGCCGGCGTAGGCGAGGTGCTTCTCGCTGGAGATGGGGACGAGGCCGACCTGGACGGGCGCGAGCCAGAGGGGGAAGGCGCCGGCGTAGTGCTCGATGAGGACGCCGAAGAAGCGTTCCACGGAGCCGAAGAGGGCGCGGTGGACCATGACGGGGCGGTGCAGTTCGCCGTCCTCGCCCTTGTATTCGAGCTCGAAGCGGGCGGGGAGGTTGAAGTCGAACTGCACGGTGGAGAGCTGCCAAAGGCGGCCGAGGACGTCGACGAGTTTGATGTCGATCTTGGGGCCGTAGAAGGCGGCTTCGCCGGGGATGGTCTGGTAGGGGATGGAGCGGCGGTCGAGCGCGTGCTTGAGTGAGGCGATGGCGCCGTTCCAGTGCTCGGCGGAGCCGGTGTAGTCCTTGGGTTTCGCCGGATCCCATGTGGAGAGCTCGACTTTGAACTCGGAGAAGCCGAAGGTCTTGAGCACGGAGTGGGCGAAGTCGATGCAGGCGACGATCTCGTCTTCGATCTGCGAGGGGGTGCAGAAGATGTGGGCGTCGTCCTGCGTGAAGCCGCGGACGCGGAGCAGGCCATGCATGGTGCCGCTGCGCTCATAGCGGTAGACGTTGCCTAGCTCGGCGTAGCGGATGGGGAGGTCGCGATAGCTGCGGGGGTTGCTCTTATAGATGAGGATGTGGCCGGGGCAGTTCATGGGCTTGAGGCGGTACTCGGCGTCGTCGAGCTCCATGGGCGGGTACATGTTTTCGGAGTAGTAGCCTTCGTGGCCGCTGATCTTCCAGAGCTCGCGGCGCATGATGTGCGGGGTGAAGACCATATTGTAACCACGGCGGATACATTCTTCGCGCATCCAGTCTTCCATGGTCTTGCGCACGAGGCCGCCCTTGGGATGCCAGAAGATGAGGCCGGCGCCGGCGACCTCCTGAATGGAAAAGAGGTCGAGCTGCTTGCCGAGGACGCGGTGGTCGCGGGCCTTGATCTCTTCGAGTTTTTTGAAGTGGGCGTCGAGATCTTTGGCGTTGAAGAAGGCGGTGCCGTAGATGCGCTGGAGCTGCTGGTTGTGCTCGTCGCCGAGCCAGTAGGCGCCGGCGATGGAGGTGATCTTGAAGGCCTTGACGCGGCCGGTGGAGGGGATGTGCGGGCCGCGGCAGAAGTCGGTGAAGCTGCCGTTGCGGTAGAGGGAGATCTGGTCGCCGGGGTGGGTGAACTTTTCGATGAAGTGGACCTTCATGAACTCGCCTTGGGCGGCATAGTCGGTGAGGCCTTTGTCGCGGGATTCTTCGACGCGGAGGAAGGGTTCGTCGCGGGCGACGACCTGGGCCATGCGGGCTTCGATGGCGGCGAGGTCGGCTTCGGTGAAGGGGGTCTCGCGGTAGACGTCGTAGAAGAAGCCGTTGTCGGTGGCGGGGCCGTGGCCGAGCTTGGTTTCGGGGAAGAGCTCGAGGATGGCGGTGGCCATGACGTGCGCGGCGGAGTGGCGCAGGACTTTGAGGGCGGCCTCGTCGGATTCCTTGAGCAGCCAGAGGGCGGAGTCTTCGGTGAGCGGCGCGGTGAGGTCGACGATGCGCGCGCCTTCGGCGTCGGAGATGTCGCCGGAGTACATGGCGTCTTCGGAGGAGGCGAGTTTCGGGTGCGGCGGGGTCTGCGGGAGTAGAGGCCGCGGCGGCGAGGGGGCGGATGCGCGCGACGACGACGGCGGCGGCGAGGCGGGGGGAGATGCTGGTGGCGATTTCGAGCGGGGTGGTCCCGCGCGGGACTTCGCGCTGGGAGCCGTCAGGAAGCTGGATGCGGATGGGGTCTTGGATTGGTGCTGTGGACTGGAGTGCGGACTGACTTCTGTGCTCACGCTCTACAGGATACTTTGTTGCGCAGAGGCGTGGCTGAGAAGTGTCGGTCAGGGAGTGGCGCGCAGGGACCAGGGAGGATTGAGGCGGTACTTGAAAGAAGCGGGCGCGCCCGTTTGGCGACTCTCCCGCTTCCTTCAAACTCGTTGGAGAGGGTTATGCGGTCTGGCCGTTGTGGGCAGCTGCGGGTGCGGGCTCGCGAAGCACGAGGCCTTTGGCTTTGGCCCAGGCGTGTCCGCGCCAGATGCCGATCATGGGGGCAAGTGCAACTACAACAAAGGCATACGCCAGAGCATTCCGCATATTTTGATTCTCCTTGAGTGACTTTCGCCCGTATCGGGCGGCCGAGTCTGGTGAGAAAAGCTGGGGAGGGCTGTACCCACCTTCACCATTGGGTACATCCCCATCATCGGCGGGGGGAACCAATCTCACTATCCCACCATTGTGTTATTTCAGCATTGGGACCACCGAATGACATTTCGGGTCAGGTGGGTTGGGGCTTGGGACCTTTGCAAAGGTCACGCGTGCGGGGAGAAGCGCTCTAGAATAGGGCCATGTCCTATGTTGCAGCGGTTGACCACCTGCACGCGCTGGGCCAGGAGCTGGCGCCCACGGCTGCTGCGGAGGAAGTTCGACCTCGACCACATGCGTGTGCTGGCGGGTGCGCTGGGCGACCCGCAGCGGCAGTTTCGCTCGGTGCTGATCGCGGGGACCAACGGCAAGGGGAGCACAGCGGCGACGCTGGCCAGCATTCTGGCGGCGGCGGGTCTGCGGACTGGGCTGTATACCTCGCCGCATTTGTCGCGGGTGACGGAGCGGATCCGGACGGCGGAGGCGTGTGGGCGGCGTGTTGGTGGAGATTCCGGAGGAGGAGTTTGCGCGGCTTTATTTCCGAGTGGACGATGCGGCGCAGGCGCTGGTGTTGGCGGGCAAGCTGCCTCATGCGCCGAGCTTTTTTGAGTCGCTGACGGCGCTGGCGTTCCTTTATTTTGCGGAGCGGGGGGTGGAGATCGCGGTGCTTGAGGTGGGGCTGGGCGGGCGGCTGGATGCGACCAATATCGTGGAGCCGGTGCTGTCGGTGATTACGGACATTGCGCTCGACCACCAGGACTATCTGGGCGATACGATTGCGGAGATTGCGCGGGAGAAGGCGGGGATTCTGCGGGCGAATGGGACGCTGGTGACGCTGCCGCAGCATCCGGAGGCGAACCAGGCGATTGGCGAGGCGGCGATGGCGCTTGGATGTGCGCGGGGTGAATGCGGCGGAGTTTGTGCCGGGGCGCGAGTTTGGGGTGTCGGCTGCCGAGGCGAATGGATCGGGGCCGCTGCGCGCGAACCAGTATGAGGTATTTGTTGGTGGCGAGCGGCTGTGCGGTGCGTTCGCCGCTGGCGGGCGAGCATCAGCAGCGGAATATTGCGCTGGCGATTGCGGCGGCGGTTGAGTTACGTAACTAGCAATGGTTACAAGATCACAAATGCCGCGATTGAGGCGGGGATTGCGGGCACCGCGTGGCCGGGGCGGCTGGAGTTTCTGCCGCCGGACCTGCTGCTGGATGTGGCGCACAATCCGGCGGGCGCGTGGACGCTGCGCGCGGCGATTGCCGCGCTGCCCGAGGCGCAGCCGCGCACGCTGCTGTTCAGTTGCCTGCGCGACAAGGACCTGACGGAGATGGCGCGGATTCTGTTTCCGCTGTTCGACGCGACCGGCGGGCAGGCCGCACGACCACATCGTGTTTGCGCCGATCGACAATGCGCGGGCGGCGAGCGTGGAGGAGATGCTGGGCGCGGCGCGAGGCGCTGGATGTTCCGGCGCATGCGGCGAATGATGCGGCGGAGGCGCTGGCGCTGGCGCGCGAGCTGACGCCGGCGGGCGGGTTGATCGTTGCGACGGGCTCGATCTATCTGGTGGGGGCGGTGCGCGAGTTGGCGGTGGGAGCGGCGTGCATGCGGATGAACGGGAGCATGAGGCAAATCCGCAGGGCGGCACGGTGGTCCGAGGCGGAGGCGCCGGCGGCTGCCGCGACATGAGATTCCGGCGTATCTGCGCTATCTCACCAAGGTGTTGTTCATCCCGCTGATGGCGCTGGCGACGGCGGGTTTTGGGTGTATCTCGCTGGTCTGCGGGCTGTGGGACCGGTCGGGGCGGCAGCAGCACTTTGTGGCGCGGGTGTGGGCCGCAGACCATGCTGCGGATTGCGCTTCTCGCCGGTGCAGGTGGTGGGCGGGGAGAAGCTGGAGCGCTCTCCGGTGGCGGTATATGCCTCAAATCATTTGAGTTACATGGATACCCCGGTGCTGTTCGCCAAGCTGCCGTTCCAGTTCCGCATTCTGGCGAAGCAGGCGACTATGGAAGATTCCGTTTGTCGGGTGGTATCTGGAGCGGTCGGGGCAGGTGCCGATCGATTCGAGGCGAGTCCGCGGTCTGCGGTGGCGGGACTGCTGCGCGGGGTCGCGGCGCTGAAGGCGGGGATGCCGCTGGTGCTGTTTCCGGAGGGCGCGCGCAGTCCGGATGGGCATCTGCAGACGTGGGCTTCGGGGTGCGCCTTTATGGCGATGCGGGCGGGGGTGCCGCTGGTGCCGCTGGCGCTGGTGGGGACGTATGAGCTGCTGCCGATGCATGTGTATAGCCTGCGCCCGCGGCCGCTGATGATCATCGTGGGCGACCCGATCTCGACGGAGGGGCTGACGACGAAGGACGCGGACGCGCTGACGGAGCGGCTCTATGCGGAGATTGCTAAGATGTACTACCAATATTCGGAGTTCTGCCCCGAAGGTCAGCGTCGGAAGGAGCGGAGGCCCTGCCATGAGCCGACCGCGCATTGCCATTCCGGTGCCCACGAGCACGGACGTTGAGTACAACGAGCGGTCGTGGCCGCAGTATGCGGCTGCGGTGGAGCGGAGCGGGGGCGAGGCGGTCGAGGTGCCGCTGGGCGCAGCCGCCGGCGGCGACGGCGCGGCTGATCTCGGAGTGCCAGGGCGTGCTGTTGCCGGGGAGCGGGGCGGACGTGAATCCGCAGAAGTATGGCGAGGAGCCGATTGCGGAGTGCGCGCCGGCGGACCTGGCGCGGGAGAATGTGGACGAGCTGCTGCTGCAGGATGCGCACAATATGGGCAAGCCGATCCTGACGATCTGCTTTGGGACGCAGATGCTGAATGTGTGGCGGGGCGGGACGCTGGTGCAGCATCTGGCGGAGCAGCCGGTGAAGCATCGAGCGCGCGGGCGTGGTGGAGGCGCATGAGGCGGCGGTGGCGCCGGATTCGCTGCTGGGGCAGACGGTGGCGAGCGGGGAGGCGCCGGAGCGTGATGGCGAGCTGCGTCTGCCGGTGAATTCGAGCCATCATCAGGCGATTGCGACTGCGGGCGATGGGCTGCGGGTGGTGGCGCGGAGCCCGGAGGATGGGGTGATTGAGGCGGTGGAGGGCGCGACGAATGGGGTGGGCGGCAGCTTTGTGGTGGGGGTGCAGTGGCATCCGGAGCGGACGTTCGATGAGAGTGCGGCGTCGCGGGCGCTGTTTGCGCGGTTTGTTGGAGAGGCTGGCGTGGAAGCCGCGGAGCCAGGTTGTCGAGGCGGTAGAGTCTGGGGCGGCGGGTTAAGCGGGGTGCTGACGGCGGATGCGATTGCGGGGTTGCTGCAGCCTTATCTGGATAGGGTTGGGGCGGGTGGAGCGGCATTCGACCAGGCGCGAGTTTGCGGGCAACTGGTTATTTATCTTGAGCTTATCCTGAAGTGGAATGCGCGGATCAACCTGACGGCGATCCGTTCGAGCCGGAGGAGATTGTGCGGCGGCACTTCGGGGAGAGCTTGTTTGTGGGGGCGCGGCTGGGCGAGTGCAGGACGCTGCTGGATTTTGGTTCGGGTGCGGGGTTTCCGGGGGTGCCGATCCAGTTGATGCGGCCGGATGTGGCGGTGACGCTGGCGGAGTCGCGGAGCAAGAAGGCGGCGTTTCTGCATGAGGTGGTGCGCGCGCTGGAGCTGCGGAGCGAGGTTTGGGCGGGCCGGGTGGAGGCGATGCCGGTGGAGCGGCGGTTTGATGTGGTGGCGATGCGGGCGGTGGACGATATGGCGGCAGCGGTGGTGGAGGCTGGGCGGCGGGCGAGGGAGCGGGTGATGGTGCTGGGGATGGTGGGGTCGCCAGTTGCGGGGAGGTTGGCTGGCTTTCAAGTGGGGGAGGCAGTTGCGTTGCCGGGGGCGGAGCGAGTCGGTACTTTGGGTGGCTCGGCGCGGATAGGGGATGTGACGATGTTCCACGTGGAGCATTCGGTGCGCTGGAGCATTGGGCTAGAACCGGTAGGGTCGGCGATTGTTCCACGTGGAGCAGGAGGCGTCCCAGATTGGGCCCAATCCACAAAAAGTTTCCCACAGTGGGAATCTGCAATCTCCGCTGCCGCCGCATGGATTTCAATCCGTCCACAGGTTTCTCCACAAGGCGCGGGCCTTCTGCACAGGAACCGGGCATTGCCACGGACGCGTCTGGGCCAGTAGGCTTTCTCTCACGCCGTGATCACCCTCCACCCACATTCGAAGACGCTTTCGGAGCAGAAAAACGCGACCACCGCGAAGGTGATTGCGGTGGTCAACCAGAAGGGCGGCGTGGGCAAGACCACCACGGCGATCAACCTGGCGACGGCACTGGCGATGGAGGGGTTGCCGACGCTGCTGATCGACTGCGACCCGCAGGCGAATGCGACGGGCGGGCTGGGGTTTGGGCGGGATGAGGCGCGGCTGAGCGTCTATGACGTGCTGATGGGGTCGGCGACGCTGGCCGAGGCGATCCTGCCGACGGAGGTTGAGTCGCTGTCGCTGGTGCCCGGGAAGCAAGAACATGATTGGCGCGAACCTGGAGCTGGTGGGCGCAGGAGCGGCGCGAGTTCCGGCTGCGCGAGGCGATTGAGCCGGTCCGCGGCGCAGTATCCGTTTATCGTGCTGGACTGCCCGCCGGCGCTCGATCTGCTGACGCTGAATGCTTTGGTGGCCGCGGACGGCCTGCTGGTGCCGATGCAGGCGGAGTACTTCGCGCTGGAGGGGATCTCCGAGCTGATGCAGACGCTGGACCGGGTGGCGCAGGCGTTCAATCCGGGGCTGGCGCTGGAGGGCGTGCTGCTGACGATGTACGACGATCGCACAAACCTCTCGCAGCAGGTGACGGAGAATCTGCGCGGGTTCTTTGGGGAGAAGCTGCTGAACGACGACGATTCCGCGCAATATCCGGCTGGCGGAGGCGCCGAGCCACGGCAAGCCGGTGCAGCTGTACGACGCGCGGTCGAAGGGGGCGGAGGCGTATACGGCGCTGGCGGTGGAGCTTGCTGGGGCGGAATGGGATTGTCGAGTCCGAAGGCACAGGCGCAGAGAGCTCGCAGGCGGGTCAATGGATCGGCGGTGGCAAGAACGGGGTTGCCGCTGGCGCGGAGAAGTCTGGGCCGCGGTTCTGGCCTTATTCCAAGTAATTGAATTTATTGAGGAAGAGGGACGATGGAGACTGCGATCAACACATATGGCCGACCCGAAGCGACGGGCGGCGCTGGGCAAGGGGATTGAATCGCTGCTGGGGCCGCGGCCGGCGGCTGCGGCGATGGTGGAGTCGACGGGCAAGCCGCTGGAGATTGCGCTGGACCGGATTGAGCGCAATCCGAGCCAGACGCGCACGCGCTTCGACGAGGCGAAGCTGGCGGAGCTGGCGCAGTCGATTGCGGCGACCGGCGTGGTGCAGCCGGTGGTGGTGCGCGAGCTGCCGGGCGGGCGCTATCAGCTGATTATGGGCGAGCGGCGCTGGCGGGCATCGCAGGCGGCGGGCAAGACGACCATTCCGGCGATTGTGCGTCAGGTCTCGGACGAGCAGGCGCTGGAGATGACGATCGTCGAGAACCTGCAGCGGGCGGACCTGAACCCGATGGAGCAGGCGCGGGCGTTCGAGCGGCTGAGCCGGGAGTTCAAGCTGACCCAGGAGCAGATGGCGGCGCGGACGGGAAAGGACCGGGCGAGCGTTGGTAACTTCATTCGTTTGTTGAAGTTGCCGGATTCGATCCAGGGGCTGGTGGAGTCGGGTGCGCTGAGCTTCGGCCATGCGCGGGCGCTGCTGGGGCTGGAGTCGCGCGGAGCAGATGGCGGCGGCGGCGGGGAAGGTGACGGCGCTGGCGATGTCGGTGCGGCAGACGGAGAGCTATGTGCAGGGGTTGATGAATCCGGAGGCGAAGCCGAAGGCGAAGAAGGCCGGCGGCCGCGGCCGATGGCGCACGGACCCGAATGTGCGCGAGGCGCAGGACCGGCTGCAGCGGCGGCTGGGGCTGCGGGTGCGGATCGAGGACAAGAAGGGCAAGGGGCGGGTGATCATCGAGTATGCGGGGGTGGAGGACTTCGATGCGATCCTGGCCGCGCTTGGGGAGAGTTGAGAGCGCGGTGCATTATGCAACCGAAATAGTTACAAAACTTTACCGCGTCGTTTAAGGATGGGACCTCTGTGTCAATGATGAAAGCTTCTGCGGTGGAGTTCCGTCTGCGCTTCTGGATTTTTCTGCTGATCTATACGCTGGGCTTTGTGGCGCCGTGGGACTGCGGTGCTGCCGCTGGATGGCTCCGGCCCGAATGCGCATGTGTGGGGGCTGCTGGCGGTGCTGCTGTCGAAGGGTGGCGTGCTGAGCATTGGGGCGGCGTTCAATGTGGTGCTGGTGGTGGCGATCCTGTGCGCGGGATTCGGGGCGTGGCTGCGCACGTGGGGTTCAGCGTATCTGGGCGCGGATGTGGTGCGGGACACAAGCATGCACGGAGAAGCGGTGGTCGCGGATGGGCCGTATCGCTATGTGCGCAACCCGCTCTATCTGGGACTGGGTGCATACGCTGGCGCTGGCGCTGCTGATGCCGGTGAGTGGAGCGGTGTTCACGATGGGGCTGGTTGCGCTGCTGCAGCTGCGGCTGATTCTGGGTGAGGAGGATTTTCTGCGCGCACGGCTGGGCGAGGCTTACGCGGCATACTGCGCGCGGGTGCCGCGGCTGCTGCCGGCGCTGCGTCCGCGGGTGGCGGCTTCGGGGCGCGGCCGAGATGGGGGCAGGCGGCGCTGGCAGAGATATTTATGTGGGGGATGACGGCGTCGTTCGCGGTGCTGGGCTGGCAGTACAACGCGATGCTGCTGATGCGCTGCGTGCTGGTGTGGCTAGGCGTGTCGCTGGTGGTGCGGGCGGCTTCGATGCAGCAACGACCCGCCGCCTGAAGTCTCCGCGCGAGATTCTGCGACGATATCAAGGGCGGCGGGTCGTTTTGCTGCCTGGTTCTGGGGAGGGACTACTTCTTGGGCGGCGCGATGGTGTCCTTGGCGACCTTGGCGACGCGGAACTTGACGACGGTCTTGGCCTTGATCTTGATGGTCTCGCCGGTCTGGGGGTTGCGTCCGAGGCGGGCCTTGCGCTCTGCCTTGACCAGCTTGCCGATGCCGGGGATGGTGAACTCGCCGTTCTTCTTGGTCTCCTTGATGGCGGTGTCTGCGAGCAGTTCGAGGAAGCTCGCGGTCTGCTTGTTGGTGAGTTCGAGCTTTTCTGCGAGTGGCGTACGAGCGCTGTCTTGGTCATTCCTTTTGCCATGGTGTTGCTCCTTCATTCCGAGTTGGTGTTTCGATCGTGCGTTGCGTTTGGTGCGCGATAGCTTGCTTGACTGCCCGCGCGTGGAATGCGAAACCGGAGTTGATCCGATGCTGCGAAATCGCCGGTGTTTATGCGGGTGACGAGGAACTACCGCATTTCACCATCGACCTTTCCAGGGCTAATGTCAATGAGATTTATTGGGTTTCCACAGGTTTTTTGCGGGTTTTCTTCGGGTTTTGTCCGATTTGCGGAACAAAAACCGCAATTTAGCTGTGAATTTCCGCGCTGGCTGGGGCGATCGGGGCGTTGAGGAAGTGGACCAGCGGGGCGGCGAGGGCGAAGCGGGTGGTGATGTCCTTGAGCAATGCGGGGCGGGTTGCGCGCTCGGCGGGGAGGGTGATGGAGACGCCCCACTCGGCGGCAGAGGAGGAGGTCGAGCGCGGGTGAGTCTGCGGAGAAGCCGCGCGGCGGGCGGGTGAGCGGCGTGCCTTCGAAGTCGGGCATGGCGGCGCGGAGCTTGCGGTTGGCGAGGAGGGCGCGGAGTTCGGCGTGGTGAGCGTCGATGTGGCGGCGGATGGCGAGCAGCTGCGGCGGGCGTGGGCATGTAGATGCCGGCGGCGATGACGGTCTCCTTGGGGCTGAAGTGGAAGTAGAAGCCGGCGCCGGAGGTCTTCTCCAGACCGGCGCGCGACCACCAGGCGGCGACGTTGGTCTTGTAGGGGCGCGGGGGCGTGCCGCGGGAGGCGTCGAAGCGGGTGTCGCGATAGATGCGCATCATGCGCTTTGTGCGGCGGGCGGACGTGGTCGGGCGCGACGTGGGCGAGGGCGTGGTTGATCTCCTCGATGAGGGCGAGCATGGGGGCTTTGACTTCGCGCTCGTAGATGGGCTTTGCGCGGGGTGAACCATTCGCGGTCGTTGTGGCGGGCGAGCGAGCGGAGGAACTTGAGGGCTTCGGGAGTGAAGTGGGTGGTCATGCGGGGTTGTTTCTTTGAATATATGCCGAGGTGGGGCGAGAGGCTTAACACCGATTTACACCGACAGGCGCCGATCGAGAGCATGGGGGACGATGGCCCCAGTACATATCCTCCGTATCTCGCCTCGCCGCGATGCTGGAGGGCGATGCGAATTACTTTCGCCAGCAAAATTCCTAGACTACGTGCATCGCGTCTGCTATACAGCGGATACACCCCATGCGTCCTGCGGCCTTGAACCTCTGCTCATCCTTGGCTTCCGTCCTGGTCCTGCTAGCGACCTCGGCGCGCCCGTGTGCGATCGCGCAACCGCCTGCACCGGCAGCTGCGTCTGCCGCCCCCTCCTACAGCGAAGAGTCGTTTGTGGTGGAGCACGACGATGCGGTGTACAGCTACAACGCCGACGGCACAGGGTACCGCGAGCAGACGATGGTAGTGCGAATCCAGTCGGAGGCGGCGCTACGCAACTTTGGCGTGGTG
This sequence comes from uncultured Acidobacteriaceae bacterium, assembly GCA_963808025.1. GTDB lineage: Bacteria > Acidobacteriota > Terriglobia > Terriglobales > Acidobacteriaceae > Edaphobacter. Next base: position 492,801 of record CAWEEI010000005.1, read on the forward strand.
GCTGTGCCGTACGCGGGGGATTCGGAGCGGGTGGAGTTTGCCTATGCGCGGGCACGGCAGCCGGACGGGACGGTGGTGGAGACGCAGACTTCGGATGCCATAGACATGCCGGAGGATGTGACGCGCGCTGCGCCGTTCTACAGCGACCTGAAGGAGAAGCAGCTGCCCGTCCGCAGCCTTCGTGTGGGCGACACTCTGGAGTGGAAGGCGCGCATTGTGCGCACGAAGGCGGAGGCGCCGGGTGAGTTCTGGCAGCAGTTGTATGCCGACGAGGGCGAGGTTGTGCTCTCGGAGACGCTGGAGCTGCGTGTTCCGCAGGGGATGTATGTGAATGTCTGGTGCCCGGGGTCCAAGCTGACGGAGAGTGTGGAGGCCGGCCAGCATGTCTATCGGTGGAGTTCATCTCACCTGAAGCCGACGGCCGGCAAGGAGGCCGAGGCGGAGGCAGAGGCAAAGAAGAAGCAGGTGTGGACAGCGGACGAGGAGCTGGATGCGGAGCAGGGGAAGCTGCCGACGGTGGCGTGGACGACCTTCAAGAGCTGGGAGGATGTGGGCGCGTGGTATCGCGGGCTGGAGGCGGACCGCACGGTGCCGAGCGCTGAGATCAAGGCGAAGGTGGCGGAGCTAATCGCGGGCAAGACATCCGATGAGGACAAGGCGCGGGCGATCTATGGATATGTCTCGACGCAGATTCGTTATATCGGGGTGGCGTTTGGAGTGGGACGTTACCAGCCGCACAGCGCTGCGGAGATTTTGGCCAACCAGTACGGCGACTGCAAGGATAAACACACACTGCTGGCCGCGATGCTCTCGGCGGCGGGGATTAATGCGGATGCAGTGCTGATCGGTGCGGGGATCAGGTTCAATACGGCGGTGCCGTCGCCGGGCGCGTTCAACCATCTCATCACGCGGGCGATGGTCGGGGGGCAGCCGGTTTGGCTGGACAGCACGGCGGAGGTGGCTCCGTACCGGATGTTGGTCTCGGTGATTCGCGATAAGCAGGCGTTGCTGGTGCCGGGGACTGGGGTGGCGCATCTGGACCGCAGTCCGGCAGACCTGCCGTTCGCCAACTACCAGACGATGGACGCGGTGGGTACGTTGGACAAGGATGGAATCTCACACTCGCGGCTGACCTTCGTGTTCCGGGGCGATGGGGAGCTGGTTATTCGCAGTGCGTTCCGGCAGATTGCCCCCGCGCAGTACAACGAGATGGTGCAACAGATTTCTCAGGGCATTGGGTACGCCGGAACCACCAGCAATCCGGAGATTAGCAAGCCGGAGGACACGACCGAGCCGTTCAAGATGAGCTACGACTACGAGCGCGAAAAGGCAGGAGACTGGGACAACTACCGGATCATCCCGCAGGTTTCGCCGGTGAGCCTGCCACGCTTTCAGGATAGCGATCCGCTGGTGCGTTCGCTTGAACTGGGCACTCCCGGCGTCGAGACGTCCAGCTCCGCGATGAAGCTGCCGGAGGGTTGGGGCGTAGTGCTGCCGGAGGCGGTCCACCTGAAGTGTGCGTATGCCAGCTACGACGAGACGTACCGCTTTGAGAGCGGCACCGTCTATGCCAAGCGGCGGGTTGAGGTGCTGAAGCAGAAGGTGCCGGTGGCCGATTTGAAGGTCTACAAGAAGTGGGCGGACGATGCGGACCTTGGGAACGAGAAGTATATCCAGCTAACGCGCCCACCCGCGGCCCAGAGCGGGTCCGGCGCTGCTGAGCCGAAGGCATCGTCCTCCGACACCGGTACGCCGGCGGCGAGCGATGAGGCCAGGGCGCTCAATCTTATCCAGTCGGCCTATGCAGAGATTGGGTCAGGAGATCTCGATGGCGCGAAGCAGAAGCTCGACGAAGCCGGCAAGCTGAGTCCGGACCACGAGTATTTTTGGAACACTTCGGGATACCTGGCGATGAAGCGCGGCGATCCGCAAGAGGCGGTGCTCGACTACAAGAAGGAGATCGCGCTTCATCCGAGCGCCTACCAACGAATGTATCCAGTCATTGCGAACACGCAGCTTCTTCTCTCCCAACGCAAGGAGGCGATGGATACGCTGCGCGCGTGGGCGGCGGCCGACCCGGCCAATCCGAAACCAGTGACGATGTTGATGGGGCTCTTGATTGAGGATGGAGATGTGAAGTCGGCCGCGAGTACGGGCGAGGCTGCTGCACCGCAGATATCGGTGAATGCCGATGGGACGCTGGGGTTCCATATCGCGCTCGGCAAAGCGCAGCTGGATGCCGGTGAAGCGGAGAAGGGGAAGGCAACGCTGGAGGCCTTGCTGAAGGACGCAGACACCGCCGATGCCCTGAACGACGCGGCCTACGAGCTGGCCGATGCCGGACTCGATCTGCCTCTGGCGGAGAGGTCTGCGCGAGCTGCCCTGGACAAGCTGACCGCGGAGAGCGATGCCTGGACGCTCGATGAAAATCAGCAGATCCTGCACGACAAGACGCGTCTGATTCTGGCGACATGGGACACGCTCGGTTGGATTCTCTTTAAAGAATCGAGGCTTGAAGAGGCCGAGAGCTATCTACGCGCCGCGTGGCTCGGCATGCTGAACCTGGATACCGGCAAGCACCTCGGCGACGCGCTCGCGGCTCGCGGCGATAAGTCTGCGGCGCTATCCGCCTATGAGCTGGCGGTTGGCACCGTTCCTGGATACGACGCGATGGGCGTTCGCACCCCACCGGGACCCAAAGAGAAGGAGGTGCAGGCCTTGGCAGCCGCTCTGCGCCGCGCAGGTGTGAAGTCGACTGCCACAACTCCGCAGAACAGCCTTCTCGCGCTGCGCACCGTTCCGCTGGGGGCCGCGAATGGGCGCTCCGGCGATGCTGAATACCGGCTGCTGTTGAAAGACGGCAAGGCGGTGAAGGCGGAGGCTGCGGGAGCCAAGGCCGTCTCCGGTGCGCTTGACATGATCGCCAAGGTGAACTTCTCCGGTTACTTTCCCGCGGGTTCTCAGGCTGCGCTCATGCGCGTTGCCTACGTGAACTGCCATTCGGGAGTATGCGAGCTGGTGCTGGAGCCGTGAGCGCGGCGGTGGAGAGAGCTCTGCGGCTGCGATACAAGCTGCTATACAATCGGGGGGTTGCGGGCTAAATGGATTGCGAGCCGCAGGCTCACTGGAGAGGGTTATTTTCTTATGTCGATACCTGCTACGCAGATGCGCCCGGGCATGATCATCAAGCACAACGACCAGTTGCATGTGGTGTTCTCGGTGGAGCACAGGACGCCGGGGAACCTGCGGGCGTTTATCCAGGCGAAGCTGAAGAACGTGCGCACGGGCGCGATGTTTGTGGAGCGGTTTCGCTCGCCCGACCCGATCGAGCGGGTGAAGGTGGACGAGATCAAGATGGAGTACCTGTACAACGACGGCGACGACTACTACTTCATGGACGAGGCGTTCGAGCAGACGATGCTGCGGCGGGAGACGCTGGGCGATGCGGTGGAGTACCTGACGCCGAACTTGTCGATCAGCGTGAGTTTCCATGACGGCAAGGCGGTGGGGATCGAGCTGCCGACGTATGTGGAGATGACGGTGATGGAGACGGAGCCGGGGATCAAGTCGGCGACGGCGAGCAGCGTGACCAAGCCGGCGAAGATGGAGACCGGGCTGGTGGTGCAGGTGCCGCCGTTTATCAATGAGGGCGAGCGGATTCGCGTGGATACGGCGGAAGGCGCGTATATGAGCCGGGCGTAGCTCGTTTCGATCGAGTAGCCAAATTGAATCTATGGTGCAGCATTTCTTGGTTAAGGGGCGGGTGCAGGGCGTGGGGTTTCGCTGGTTCGTGCAGCGCGAGGCGGCGGAGATCGGGCTGCGCGGCTGGGTGCGCAACACCGATGACGGGGATGTCGAGGTGCTGGCCGCGGGCGAGCCGGACCAGTTGAAGGACCTGGCGCTGGCGCTGGGACGGGGTTCGCGCGGCAGCCGCGTGGATGCGGTGGTGGAGCATGAGCTGGCGGAGAGTGAAGGCGCGGAGCTGAAGTCGTTTGAGATTGAAGGAGCGTGGTAGTGAGTGCGAAGAAGCCATTGACTGTGAGCCGTTGAAGGAGCTGATCCGCACGGTGCCGGACTTTCCCGAAGCCGGGGATTTTGTTCTACGACATTACGACGCTGCTGAAGGACAAGGTTGGGTTTGCGCAACTGATCGATGCGTTTGCGGCGCACTATATCGACCGCGACATCGACCTGGTGCTGGGGATCGAGGCGCGCGGGTTCATCTTCGGGCCGGCGCTGGCGTACCGGCTGAATGCGGGGTTTGTGCCGGTGCGCAAGCCGAAGAAGCTGCCGGCGAAGACAGCGCGGGTGAGCTACGACCTGGAATATGGGACGGACGCGCTGGAGATCCATCTGGATGCGATCGAGCCGGGGCAGCGGGTGATCGTCGTGGACGACCTGCTGGCGACAGGCGGCACGATGCAGGCGACGGTGCAGCTGGTGCGGCAGCTGGGCGGGCAGATCGCCGGGCTGGGGTTCGCGATTGAGCTGGATTTTCTGAAGGGGCGGGCGAAGTTTCCGGAGTACGACGTGTTTAGTTTGCTGCATTATGACGAGTAGAGGAATGAGCGAATGCGACGGCAGGCACGACTGACCTCGCGAGTCATTGGTTCGATCTTGTTCTGTAGCCTGTTGCCGACAGACGCAGCGAAGGCACAGGATGAGGCGGCGCTGGCTGCGCGTCTTCATGCGGCGGCTGATGCGAACGCGATTGATGGGGCTGGAATGTCGCCGTGGCATCTGAGGATGGACGTGCAGCTCTTCGATGCGAAGGGCAAGCCGGGCGAGCAAGGGAAGATCGAGGAGTGGTGGGGTGGGCCGGATGCGCGGCGCGTTACTTTCGCGTTCCCTTCCTTTGGCGGGACGCAGCTGCGCAACAGGGAAGGGTCGTTTGCGACCAAGGATGGGGTCTACGAGTCAGGCGTGCTGGACGACTTGCTGGAGCAGGTTGTGCATCCGATGCCGCGCGACAAGGAGATCGATCACGCAACGCCTGAGTTACGCAAGCAGAAGTTCGGCAAGGTGGAGTTGGAGTGCCTATGGCTCGCGCAGCCGCTGAAGAATGTCTTTGTGCCGGTCGGATTGTTTCCGACTTTCTGCTTTGATCCAGGGACAAATGCCTTGAGGATCACGACCGAGGCGGGCGCATTGATGTTCTCTCGCAACAGGGTCGAGACCTTTCAGGGCAAGTCCGTGGCGATGGACCTGACGGGGAGGGCGCCGGATGCTATACGCGTGACTGCGCAGGTGACTACGCTTGAGAGCTGGACGCCTGCGGACGGAGACTTCACCGCGGCTGCCGGGATGATTCCAATCGCTGCGAATCCCGTCGAGCTATCGCAACAGATGGTGGGGCGCGCTCTGACAACCGTGTCTCCGATGGTGCCTGGGGGCGCGATGGGTACGAGCGGCACGATGGTTTTCCACGCCATTCTTGGGCGTGACGGCCGCATCCACTCGCTGCATCTGGTTTCTACTCCGGATGCGAGCGTTGCGATGAGCTACGCTCAGGCAATGAGACAGTGGACATACAAGCCGTTCGTGTTGAATGGAGTGCCGGCTGAGATCGACACGATAATTCACATGAATTATTCGTTCAACCCAAGCCCTTACTAGCACATCTGAATTAAATCTGATTTTTCAGGAGAAGAGACAAAATGAAGTCGCATGGATATGCTGCGCGGGATGCCAAGACGGGGCTGGGGCCGTTTAGCTTTGAGCGGCGGGAGCCGGTGGCGGGCGATGTGGTGATGGAGATTCTGTACTGCGGGATCTGCCACTCGGACATTCATCAGGTGCGGGATGAGTGGGCGAACTCGATCTATCCGATGGTGCCGGGGCATGAGATTGTGGGGCGGGTGACGGCGGTGGGCGCGGGGGTGACGAAGTTCAAGGTGGGCGACCTGGCGGGGGTGGGCGTGATGGTGGACTCGTGCCGGGTGTGCGCCAACTGCCGGGCGAACGAGGAGGCGTACTGCATGAAGGGGTTTGTGGGGACGTACAACGCGCGGGCGTACGACGGCGAGCTGATGCAGGGCGGCTACTCGAACAACATGGTGTGCCATGAGCGGTATGTGCATACGATCTCGGCGAAGTTTGGCGACAAGCTGGCGGGGGTGGCGCCGCTGCTGTGCGCGGGGATTACGACCTACTCGCCGATGCGGCACTGGGGGGTGGGGCCGGGCAAGAAGGTGGGCGTGGTGGGGCTGGGCGGGCTGGGGCATATGGGGCTGAAGTTTGCGCATGCGTTTGGCGCGCATGTGGTGCAGTTCACGACCTCGGAGAGCAAGATTGCGGATGCGAAGCGGCTGGGCGCGGACGAGGTGGTGATCTCGAAGGACGCGGCGGCGATGGCGAAGCATAAGGGCAGCTTCGACTTTATTCTGGACTGCGTCTCGGCTCCGCACGACGTGAATGCGTACCTGAGGATGCTGCGGCTGGATGGGACGATGTGCCTGGTGGGGCTGCCGGAGCGAGCCGCTTGGCGGTGGAGCCGTTTTCGTTGACGAGCTACCGGGTGGCGCTGGCGGGGTCGAACATTGGCGGGATGAAGCAGACGCAGGAGATGCTGGACTACTGCGCGGAGAAGGGGATTGTGTCGGACGATTGAGATGACGGCGATCGACAAGCTGGGCGAGGCGTACGACCGGGTGGTGAAGAGCGATGTGAAGTACCGGTTCGTGATCGATATGGCGACGCTGAAGGGCTAGCTCTTCGCGGATGTCAGCTCGGTGATGCGGAGGGTGTCGGTGGGGGCGAGGTAGGACTTGCGGCGGAACCAGTCGTTGAGGGCGGCGTGGAGGCGGGCGATGGGGACGCGGGTGCCGGCTTCGAGGAGGCCGTCGGCGATGGGCAGGGTGTCGTCGAAGATGGGGTCGTTGGTGAAGTTGCGCATGGCGAAGTTGTCGAGCTGCGCGATGGGGCAGGGGTGGGCGGCGCCGGTGGGGTCGATGCGTTCGATGGTGAGTTTGCGGGAGAACATAAAGGCAGTTGTGAGTTGTGAGTAAGAACGCGAGCGGTTTACTTTCCCACCCATCGCGTGATGCCGCGATGGATGGGGCACCCGAACCATTGTTCCGGGTCCGATCCAATGTGGATTCAGTCTTCGATCCAGTGTAGGGTATGCGGTTTTACGGGCGGGGGATGAGTTCGAAGCTGTCGATGGAGACTTTGGCGGCGTTGCGGGCGCGTTCCTGGGAGGGCAGGAAGACGACGGTGATCTGGTTGAAGCGGTGGATGGTGGGGTTGGCGGGGAGGGTGAAGTGGAGGGTCTCCTTGACCGGCGCTCGGTCCTGAGGGATGGGGTCGAGCTGGCTGGAGGGGATGGGCGATTCGCCGACGAAGAGCTGTGGGTTAGTGGGGGCGATGGAGTCGGTGAGCAGGAGCGCGAGGGCGATTTCGCCGGAGCGGGTGTCGGCGTTGGTGAGGGCGACGTCGATCTCGCTGCAGCAGTCGAGGTCGATGGGCCGGCTGAGGGTCTGGTGGGCCTCCATGATGAGCGGGCTCCAGTTGGTCGAGCGGATATTGACGTCGGTGGGGTTGCCGTGCGCGACGTGGGCCTGCGGGCTGGGGGCGTGGTTGGGAGCCTTGAAGAACCAGTAGGGGCCGTCGAAGGGAATGACGAGAGGCTTGGTCATCTTGCCGGTGTCGGAGGAGGAGGGATCGAGGACGGGATCGACCATCTCAGTTTTCTTGGGCGGCGGCCAGAGGATGATGCCGTAGTAGCCGGAGGAGTCGTGGTCTTGCGCTTCGGGAGTTGGCTTAGGCGAGGTGGGGTTTGTGGCAGCGGAGCCGCTGCGGCCGGGCGATCCGGCTGAGCCGTTGCCCCAGAGCAGCGCGCAGGCGGTGATGAGGATGGCGAGCGTGGCGTGGGTGAGTGGTGGGCGGCGGCCGAGCCACCAGTCGGCGGCTGCGGTGTCCAGCGCGCACCAGCGCCACGCGGGAAGGAAGACGGTGATGGCGAGCAGCAGCAGCGCGAGTGCGGGCCGGCCGGTGATGAGGCAGACGAGGCAAGCCTGCGCGCAGAGAGCGGCGATGAGGGCGAGGTTGAAGGGCGAGTCGGCGGGCGGAAGGCCGTGCAGGCTGGGGAGCGCGGGGTGGTCCGCAAAGTGCGCGGGTGCTGGGCCGGCGGGATGGGGAAAGAGACGCGAGAGGCCGAAGGCGGTCGAGAGCGTGGCGAGCGCCATGGCGAAGAGCGTCCACGGCGAGCTCTCCCAGTAGAGGAGGGTGACGCAGGGCGCGTAGACCCAGCCGGCGGCGAGGGTGAGGGCGATGGTGCTACGAGGAACGTCGGTGGGTTGGACGGCGGCCCGGACGTTGAGGAAGACGGCGGCGGCGCCGGCGAGTGCGGCGAGGGCGACGTACTCGACTGCGTGAAGGAAGAGGGTGGGCGCGCTGAGAACGGTATGCGAGCGGGAGAGCTTGCAGGTGAGCCAGCTGATGCATGCAGCTGAGAAGAGGCCGAGCGCGGCGACGACCCAGGGACGGCTGCGGCGTTCGGGTTGCGGCGCGTAGAAGGGAAGGAGGCCGGTGCGGCGCGCCGGGCCGGCTGCCGGCGGGAAGGCCGGTGGGTTCAACGCCGAGGGTGGGTATGGGTTGTCGATGAGGAGCTCTTTCCCAAGCGGCTTGCCGGATGCAGTGCGATTCGCTTCCTAATTCGGCTGGCTCTCTTAATTCTCTGAGGGCATCTCGGCGTGGTCAATCACCAGAACGGGTACGGGGCCTTTGGTGGGTATGAGTTTGAGGCCGAGTTGTTCTTGAATTGCGGCGAAGATGTCGGGAGCGTCGGGGCGGTGTAGGACGCCGCGGGTGTGGCCATGGCACGGGTCCATTTGAGGGTGAGGTCGTAGGTGCCTGCGAGCCCCGTCTTGTCGAAGATTTGCCTGTCTACGCCGTCGTCGGTCAACTCTGCCGCGAACGCGGCCATCGAGGCGCCACCGCAGCGCAACCGGCCGGGGCGTTGCGTGGAGAGGATGGGCAACTCGGCAGGGTCGGCCTTATGCAGCTTGGGGCCACCCTTCGCGATGACTAGGGCATAGGCGGGCATCACTTTTGTGCCGCTGTGTACTTTGAGTTGGAAGCGGTCTTCGAGGAGCGATTGGAGCCTTTGACCCTGGCGCTCGATGTAGGCTTGCTGCGCGGTTGGGCTGAGCTTGTTCGGGTCTTCGATGTCGCTGGATTTGGCAACGATGTCAAACCTTGCCGAGTCGAGCCAGCCGGGTGCGCCGAGAAGCTGGTAGTCATGGATGCCGTAAGCCTGCACGATGAGGCTTCGCAGACTTGCGGTGGCGGTGAGCGCGCCGGCGCTGATGCTGATCTGCTGCCGGTCGTTGATCGGGTTGCTGGGCTTAATGGAGACAACGTCGAATGCGGGTCGCGGGGTGGTGGCTGTTTGGGCGTGAGTCGTTGTCGCACATGCGAGGGATGCGGTGGCGAGGAGGGTGAGGGGGCGGCGGAGGTGCATAGGCTGGCGTCTCACTTTTAGAATAGAGGTGAGACGGGTGGGTTGGGGAATTCGGGGTGTGGCGTGGGGAATTAATTTGGGGGATGCGGTCGGCTATCTACCTACCTCGGTGGCGCTAAGCCCACATCTCAAAAGCGAGATGTGGGGCACCCGATTTTGAGGTGATGTGAAGAGGATTGGTTACGCGAAGAGGGTGAACATGGGGGAGTCGACGGGGAGGGTTTGGATGGGGCCGCCGAGGCGGCCGGTCGCCGCCGTCGCGGCGGAAGACGGTGACGGTGGCGGAGTCCTGGTTGCCGCAGAGCAGCCAGTGTTCTTCGGAGTCGGAGGAGAGGGTGAAGTGGCGCGGGGTCTTGCCGCCGCAGGGGATGCGCTGGAGGAAGGTGAGCGCGCCGTCGGACTCGGCGATGGTGAAGACGACGAGCGAGTCTTCGCCGCGGTTGGAGGCGTAGAGGAAGTTGCCGTCGGCGGAGATGGCGACTTCGGCGGCGGTGTTTTTTGCGGCGGGGAAGCTGGGGGCGATGGTGCTTGACGTGGAAGCCGGTGTTGATGAGCAGGCCCTGGGGGTCGGTGCGGGAGCTGGTGGTGGTCCAGAGGAAGTGGTCGATGGTGGAGTCGATCTCGTTGATGGAGTAGACCCAGCGGCCGTTGGGGTGGAAGGCGATGTGGCGCGGGCCGGAGCCGGGGCGGTCGTTGGAGAAGAGCGCGGGCGGGCCGAGGTCGGGCGGTCGCGGGGTTGATGGGGAAGACGGAGATCTCGTCGGAGCCGAGGTCGTTGACCAGGAGGAAGCGGTTGTCGGGCGAGAGATGGACGGAGTGGGGGTGGGGGACATCCTGGCGGGCGGCGACGGGGCCGCGGGTGCCGAACTTGCGGTCCTTGTAGTCGATGCGGGTCGACGGGCTCGGTGAGGCTGCCGTCGGGCTGAATGCGGTAGGTGGCGATGGAGGAGCCGGCGTAGTTGGCGACGAAGGCGGCCTCGCCGGTGGCGTCGAGCGAGACGTAGCAGGGGCCGGCGCCGGCGGAGGTGACCTGGTTGATGGGCTTGAGCGCGCCGGTGGCGGGGTTGATGAGGAAGCTGGAGACGGTGGCGGAGGCGTCGGTGGACTGCGTTGACGGCGTAGAGGCGGCGCTGCTGGCTGGAGGTGGGCGGCGAGAGGGCGAGGTAGGAGGGGCGGAGGGTCTGCGGCGACGAGCTGCGGCGGGGGAGAGATGGCCGGTGGCGGGGTCGAAGCGGGAGAGGTAGATGCCTTTGGCGGCGCCGGTGGCGGTGTCGGTGCCGAAGTAGACGAAGGTGGGCGGCGGCGGCGGGGCGGGCTTCTTGTGGAGGTGGGGGAGGGTGAAGGACTGCGACGGCTCGGCGTCGTGCCGACCAGGCGCGGGAGGGCGGCGAGCGGCGGGGAGCGTGAGGAGGAATCGGCGGCGCGTGAACATCGGGCGCTTCTCTCCTTTGTAAGATTAGACTCGCGGTATATCCATTGGAGTCCCACGAAGGCGGTGCGGATGTAGTTGCTCTATGGGTCACGGTCGTCGACGGATCAGGGGAGCGATAGCCAGGCAGGTAGGCGGGTTCGCCGGGGAGATGGATGCCGAGTTCGCTTCTCCGGCTGCGACATTTTCGTTGATGACGGGCAGACTGGGCAGCTTCATGGTGCTGCCCGCCTCGTTGACGACGGCGTCGGCGTGATCGAGGACCTCGTCGACGGTCATGGTGTACATCTCGCGGCCGTTGTCGTAGCCGGACTCGATGGCCTGACTTCAGGTAGCGGCCGGCGGTCTGGGCGGCGAGGTAGTCGGTGATGACCTTGCCGGTGCGGCGCTTCTGCTCGACCCAGGCGAGATTGGGCATGGCGATCCAGACGGGCTTGCCGTTGACGGCGAAGCGGATGTCGGTGGCGTCGGCGTGGCGGGTGGCGATGGCGACGATGGTGCCCTTCCAGAGGCAGTGCAGGGGTTCGCCGGTCCAGCGGTCGGTCACGGTGAAGTCTTCGTACATGGATTTAGCTTAGAGGAGCGGTTGGGTTGGAGCAAGGATTGCATGGGGGTTCTCGCGATATGAGGCTGCTACACTTTCCGGTATGTTGGGCCTGAAAGTTCGCGATCTGGCCGTGTGGGTGGGCTATTGTGCGATGCTGGCGGCGGTCGTTCCCTGGCATGAGCCGTGGCGGGATGAGGCTCAGGCTTGGCTGCTGGCGCGGGATCTGAGCATTCCGCAGCTTTTGGTGCACAACCTGCGCTACGAGGGGCACCCAGGGCTGTGGTATCTGATTTTGTGGGTGCCGGCGCACCTGCGTGTGGGATATGCGGCGTTGGGATGGATCGCGGCGGGGATTGCTGCGGCAGGAATCTATGTGCTGCTGCGGCTGGCGCCGTTTCCTTTCTATTTGCGGGCGGTGCTGCCGTTTACATTTTTTCTGGCGTATCAGTTTGCGGTGGTGGCGCGCAGCTACGTGCTCTTTCCGCTGCTTTGCTTTTTGGTTGCGCACGTATACCGGATGGCGCGGCCACGGCCGATGCTGATGTCCGTGCTGCTGGGACTGCTGGCGAACGTAAGCGTGCATGGGACGCTGGCGGCGTGCGGGATGGCGGTTGCATATGGGTGGCGGTTGTGGCGTGGGCGAGGCGCGGTTGAGGGAGCAGGCGGTTGCGTGGGCGGGGGCGATCTTTGCGGCGGCGGTGGTGGCCGTGGTGTCGACGATCTATCCGCCCAAGGACATCTATGTGGATGTGCCGCCGACGGTCTCCCATGCTATCCACTCGATTGCGGTGCAGCAGAGTCCGCAGTCCACGGTGGGGGTGCCGGATTCGGACGGCGGTGCGGGAGGGACAGCGGTTGGGGGTGGGGCAAGTGCCGTGAGCGCAGCGCAGCCAGCATCGAAGGCGGAGCATCTGGCAGCGCGGCTGGCCGATCTGCCGCGGGTGTTTTGCTATTCGGTCTCGACTTCGCGGACGCTGTGTGCGCTGGTGTGTGCGCTGGTGATGGCGTTTCTATTTGAACGTAGGCAGCTGTTGTTGCTGACGCCGCTGCTGGTGCTTGCGTTGTTTCTTGGGTTCATCTATGCGCGGGAGTGGCACCTGGGACTGGTGTGGGTGGTGCTGCTGATGATCTTGTGGGCGGCTTGGGACACGGACGCGAGTGTGCCGGGGATCACGCTGCAGCGGGTGCTGGCGTTGGTGCTGGCGTTGGTCTCGGTACTGCAACTGCCCTGGACCTGGAGGGCGATGCGGTTCGACCGGCGCGAGCAGTACTACCCATCACGGCAGGCGGCGGCGTATCTGCACACGCTGCCCGCGGGGTTGCGCATCGCGGGGTTCTGGGACACGACGACGATTCTGCCATACTTCGACCGAAACATTTTTTTCAATCAGCCGCGCGAGTCGTTCATCTGGTACAGCACGCGCAATATGGTGAATGCAGATGCGGCTGCGACGCTGGCGACGCGACCGGATGTGGCGGTGGTGTGGTCGCGCAACCCGACGATCATGGCGATGGCCAAGGCCGAAGGATACCGCGAGACGCACCGCTTCTGCGGGACGCCGTACCTGCCGAATGTGGTGAATGAGCCCAGCTGTTACGTGTTCCTTGAGCCTGCGGGCAAGGCTGCCGATTGACCTTGGGGCAGACGATCTCTAGGATTGTCCCGGCCTCGAAGGCATGCAGGAGAACTGACGATGAAGATGCGTTTGGTGTTGCCGGCCGCAGCTGCGGCCGTGTTGATTGTGGGTGCGCTCAATGCGCAAGTGAAGCCGAATCCGCTGCCGCGCATCGTGGAGAAGGATGGGCGGTACGCGTTGATGGTGGATGGCGCGCCTTATCTGGCGCTGGCCGCGCAGACGCGTAACTCGAGCGCGTGGCCGAGCGTGTTTCCGAAGTTGTGGCCGATGCCGCTGGGGTACATGCAGGTGAACACGGTGGAGACGCCGGTCTACTGGAACCAGTTTGAGCCACAGCCGGGACACTATGACACCTCGTCGGTGGACATGCTGCTGGCCGAGGCGCGCAAGCATCAGGTGCGGCTGGTGCTGCTGTGGTTTGCGACGTGGAAGAACGGCAGCCAGCACTTTATGCCGGACTGGATGAAGCTGGACCCGGCGAAGTATGCGCATGCGATCGGGAAGAATGGGAAGGCGGTGGATTCGCCCTCACCGTTTGCGACGGCGTCGCTGGAGGCGGACAAGACGGCGTTTGCGGCGTTGATGCGACACCTGAAGGAGGCCGATCCGCAGCACACGGTGATCATGGTGCAGGTGGAGAACGAGTCGGGCGACTGGGGCAGCGTGCGGGATTTCTCGCCCGTGGCGCAGAAGGTGTTTGAGGCGCCGGTGCCGCCTGAGGTGCTTAAGGCGATGGGGGTGACGGGCTCGTCGCCGGCGCCGAGCTGGCAGGACGCGTTTGGCGCGGATGCGGACGAATACTTCAATGCGTGGTCGATTGCGAAGTATGTGGGGCAGGTGGCGGCGGCGGGGAAGGCGGTGTATCCGTTGCCGATGTATGCGAATGCGTCTTTGCGCAACCCGCTGAAGCCGGGGCCGGCGAGCACTTACGAGAGCGGCGGCCCGACAGACAATGTGCTGCCCATCTGGAAGGCGGAGGCGCCGGCGCTCGACATCCTGGCGCCGGACAACTACCAGACCGACCCGGCGGCGTATGTGAAGGACCTGGAGCTGTACGCGCGGGCGGACAATCCGCTGTTTGTGCCGGAGACGGGGCGGCCGATCAACTCGCGGTTCTTCTTTACCGCGCTGGGGCTGGGTGCGATTGGGCTCTCGCCATCCGGCGGGAACACGGAGGGAGAGTTCAAGGCGGGCGTGGACTCGCAGGCGCGGCGGGATTTTCTGGAGCCGTGGGCGATGAACAACCGGTTGCTTGGGCCGATGCAGCGCGAGATTGCGTGGCTGAACTTCGAGGGCAAGCTGCGGGCGGTGGCCGAGGAGCAGGGCAAGCCGACGCAGACGCTGACGGTGGGCGACTGGACCGTGCTTGTCTCATATGGCGGGCCGGGACGCGGGCCGGCGACGGGGAATCCGACGCCCGAGGGGCGGGTGCTGGTGGGGCAGCTTGCGGAGAACCAGTTTCTCGTGACGGGCTACTTCTGCCATGTGGACTTTCGTCCGGCAGGAACTGAGGAGCAGCGGCGCGCGGGAGGGATTGAGATTGGCGCGGGGCAGAACCCCTCGGCGAAGATCGACGGCAAGTGGCAGACGCGGCAGTTTCTCAAGGTGGAGGAGGGAACGTATGAGAACGGCGTGTTTAAATTTCTGCGGATATTGAATGGGGATGAGACGGACTGGGGGTTGAGCTTTACCGGGGATCCGCTGGTGGTGCGGGTTTCGCTGGCGACCTATTAGGGCGATTCAGTGCGCAGGCTGAGGAGGGCCGGAGTTTGGAAGCGACGATTGAGGAGCGCAAGATCAGCCTCACGCCGGAGTACGACATCTCCGTGCCCGGCAGGACGCTGCATGCAAGGCAAGTGGTCTTCGCGCTGCTAGACAAGATTGAGGTGCAAACCGAAGACGGCAGCCTTGTGGCGACGATTCCAGAGCGAGCCTTCCCTCTTTCGCAGCAAGTACGAGTTTGATCTGGCGGACCGTGGATCCTTTGAGTTTCAGTGCGAACAGCGGTTGAAGGGTGTGTATGAGTGTCAGGGCGCGGCGAGAGCCTACAGCTCTATCGTCACAAGGGACTGAGGTATTCGGTGTTTCGCGGCGAGAGCTAGATTGCCGCGTTCGCGGAGAGTCCTGTCAACCTCGGCATGGGACGGCGGTATGAGGTTCTGATGGATGCGGACGCCAACGTGATGTTGGTTGCGTGCATGGTACTGGCGCTGAATACCTCGAAGAGGCATGACGACAGAGATATCGTCAACATTCAGTTTGGATGGATCGGGCCGGAGGCAAGGGCGTTCGACGAGTCGTGGGAGCCTAGGGGCTGACGGTGAAGGTGAGGCCGGATTTGGTGGAGTCGATGAGGACGGTGTCGCCGTGGCGGACGGAGCCGTCGAGGATTTTGACGGCGAGGGGGTCCTGGACGAGGCGCTGGATGGCGCGCTTGAGTGGGCGCGCGCCGTAGGCGGGGTCGTAGCCGGCTTTGAAGATGGCCTTGCGCGCGACGGGGGTGAGTTCGATGGTGATCTTGCGGTCGGCGAGCATCTTGGCGAGGTCAGCGAGGCGGAGGTCGATGATGTGGGTGAGCTGCTCTTCGGCGAGCGGGTGGAAGACGACGATGTCGTCGATGCGGTTGAGGAACTCGGGGCGGAAGTGCTCGCGCAGGACGCCGATGACGCGCTCGGTGGCCTCGGCGAAGCCCTCTTCGCCCTGCGCCCATGCGGTCGAGAGCTGCTGGGCGCCGAGGTTTGAGGTCATGATGAGGACGGTGTTTTTGAAGTCGACGGTGCGTCCTTTGGAGTCGGTGAGGCGGCCATCGTCGAGGACCTGGAGGAGGACGTTGAAGACGTCGGGGTGGGCCTTTTCGATCTCGTCGAAGAGGATGACGGCGTAGGGACGGCGGCGGACGGCCTCGGTTAGCTGGCCGCCCTCGTCGTAGCCGACGTAGCCGGGCGGTGCGCCGATGAGGCGGGCGACGGCGTGTTTCTCCATGTACTCGGACATGTCGATGCGCACCATGGCGGACTCGTCGTCGAAGAGGAACTCGGCGAGGGCGCGCGCGGTCTCGGTTTTGCCGACGCCGGTGGGGCCGAGGAAGATGAAGCTGCCGATGGGGCGCTTGGGGTCGGAGAGCCCGGCGCGGGAGCGGCGGATGGCGTTGGCGACGACGGTGAGGGCCGCGTCCTGGCCGACAACGCGCTGGCGCAGACGGTCCTCCATCGCGACGAGCTTCTGCATCTCGCCCTCGAGCATCTTGGAGACAGGGATGCCGGTCCAGCGGGAGACGACGGCGGCGATGTCCTCCTCGTCGACCTCTTCCTTCAACATGCGGTTGGCGGATTTCTTTCCTTTGGCGTCGGTGGTCTCGGTGAGCTTGCGCAGCTCGGCTTCGGCTTTGGGGATCTCACCGTACTGCAGTTCAGCGGCGCGCTGCAGGTTGCCGCGGCGGGTCTGTTCTTCGGCCTCGAAACGCAACGACTCTAAATGCGTTTTCAGCTCGGCGATGCGGCCGATAGCGCCGCGTTCGGTCTGCCAGCGGGCGCGGAGGGCTTCGGATTTTTCGCGGGCCTCGGCGAGTTCTTTCTGCGCGGCCTCCGTGCGTTCGTGGGAGGCGGGGTCCTTTTCGCGGCGCAGGGCGGCGAGTTCGATTTCAAGCGAAGTGGCCCGGCGTTCCAGGTCGTCGATCTCAGTGGGGACGGAGCCGATCTGGTTGGCCAGCGCGGCGGCGGCTTCGTCGACCAGGTCGATGGCCTTGTCGGGGAGGAAGCGGTCTGAAATGTAGCGGTGCGAGAGCGTGGCTGCGGCGACGATGGCGGAGTCCTTGATGCGGACTTTGTGGTGGGACTCGTAGCGCTCGCGCAGGCCGCGCAGGATGGCGATGGTGTCTTCGACGTTGGGCTCGCCGACGTAGACGATCTGGAAGCGGCGTTCGAGCGCGGCGTCCTTCTCGATGTACTTGCGGTATTCGTTCAGCGTGGTTGCGCCAATTGCCCGCAGGCCGCCGCGTGCCAGCGCTGGCTTCAGCATATTGCTGGCGTCCATGGCGCCCTCGGCCGCGCCTGCGCCGACGAGGGTGTGCAACTCGTCGATGAAGAGGATGATCTCGCCGTTCGAGTCTTCGATCTCTTTGAGGAGGGCTTTGAGGCGGTCTTCGAACTCGCCGCGGTACTTGGCCCCGGCGATCATGCTGGCGAGGTCGAGGGCGACGACGCGCTTGTCCTTGAGGATCTCGGGGACGTCGCCGTGGATGATGCGGCGGGCGAGACCTTCGACGATGGCTGTCTTGCCCACGCCGGGCTCGCCGATGAGGACTGGATTGTTTTTCGTCCGGCGGGAGAGCACCTGCACCACGCGGCGAATCTCCTCATCGCGGCCGATGACGGGGTCGAGCTTGCCCTTGCGGGCAAGGTCGGTGAGGTCCTTGCCGTATTTTTCGAGGGACTGGAACTTGGCTTCGGGGTTCTGGTCGGTGACGCGCTGCGAGCCGCGCACGGAGGAGAGGGCCTTGAGGGCGGACTCGTGGGTGACGCCCATGGCGCCGAGTGCGTCGCGGACGGGGTCGCCTTTCTGTTCGGTCAGCGCGAGTAGCAGGTGCTCGGTGGAGATGTACTCGTCCTTGAAGCTGTCGGCCTCTTTGGAGGCGCGGTCGAGGACCTTCTGCAGCGCGGGCGCCATGCTGGGCTGGGCGGATGCGCCGGAGACTTTGGACAGCTTGGCGATGGCGGCATTGACACCGGCCAGCAGTTCCTGAGGGCGCGCGCCTGCGCCTTCGAGCACCGGCAATACGACGCCCTCACGGTCTTCCAGCAGCGCGGCGAGGAGGTGCAGGGGCAGGACTTCGGGGTTGCCATGCTCGGCGGCCATGGTTGCGGCGGCCTGGATGGCCTCCTGCGATTTGACGGTCAGCTTTTCCCACTTGAATGCCATACGAGTACCAATCTACGCCCTGAATTTATCTGTGTGTTGGATGCGCAGGCACTGGCGAAGATTCAGCGTAGAGTGGAGCCTGGACGACATGCTAAAAGTAGCTTTCATGCAAGTCGACGTATTCTGCTTTTGCGATTCGAGATCACGATTTGCTTCGGAGGACGGAGGAGGAAAACTATGAGAGAGATTTTTTTCGAACCTCGACTAGGGGAGAACTGGGAAGAAAATCGGGTTTTGATTCTGAGCGAAAGTGCGTACGACTGGATAGGCAGCGAAGGGGAAGGGCGTACACCGCAGCCATCTCACCCGAGCGGCTCGGTCGATCACAGCATAGAAAATTTTGGGGAGACTCGATACTTCACATTAATGAGTCGTGCTCTTTGTAGAAGCGAGCTGCCAACAGCAGAGCAAGTGAGGGAGGCGTGGGATCGATGCGCATATACCATTTTTATTCAGGAAACGGTGGGATTAGGGGCTGGAACTCGACCTAGCTCTGAGCAATGGCGCGCAGCTGGGGATCCGTTCTTGCTGCTTCTTGAAAAATTGCAACCCTCCAAGGTGGTGGTAACAGGTAAGGACATGTGGTCCAACATGCCCAAGTGTTCTGCCCACCTATCCGGGGACCTACAAGCCTACAAGCTTCGAGATGGCCGACTCGTTTGGTGTCTCGCGGTCCCTCATCCCGCGAACCGTGCGAAGGGTGAAGGGTTCAGGTGGGAAGCAGTCGGCGAGTATATCGACAGGTTCAAGGCGATGAGCTTCCCAAACTCCTGAATCAATCCGGGGCTCCTTCCATGGTTCAGAAACTCGCCTAAAGCTAACCGTTGCTCCCAGACGCAGCACAGTCGATTCGTCTCTGGTGCGACTTGCGCGGGTTGGCGGACGTATACTCCGTGTCGAACAAAATTGTGTCTTGGAGTGGATGCCATGAAGCTCGCGCTGAAGGTTGGTCTTGTCTCGCTATTTTCCCCCATCTTAATCACCCCGTTGGTGGCGCAGCAGGCGGCTCCGGCGCGGCCGTGGCAGGAGATTACGGTGCCGTCGGTGAGCGAGGTTGCGGCGAACTTCAAGACGCCGCCGCGCGAGTATGGGGCGATCCAGCCATTCCAGAGCTGGAATGGGGCGAACGCGGGAGCGCGGACGCCGGGGATTCCGTACGACGCGGCGGAGGTGCGGGCGAGAATCTCGCGCGACCTGGACCGGCTGTCGGCGAACGGGATGTTCATCATCAATCTGTCGCCGGGGCGCCGCGCGCCGGGCGAGCCGGCGTATCTCTCCGCCGGGCACATGGACCAGGTGAAGTACACCGTGGCGGAGCTGGCCAAGCGCAACATGCGGATGTGGATCCAGGACGAGTCGGACTACCCCAGCGGGTTTGCGGGCGGGTATATCACGGAGCGGTATCCGGAGCTGGGGATGCAGGACATTGTGGCGGACATCAGCGTGCATGTGGCGCCGGGGCAGACGCTGCAGATGCCGGTGCCCAACGACACGCTGGCGATCTGGGCGACGGAGACGGACCAGAGCGGGGCGGTGAAGCAGGTGATTCCGATCCCGTTGCCGGCGGACGGGCAGTTGAAGTACCAGACGCCGGCTGAGGGCACGACGCCGAATGAGCCGAGGTACACGTGGGAGGTGCAGTTTCTGCGGCACGTATATCTGAGCTCGCCGACGCGGAACTTCAACCGCGCGGACGGGACGCGGGCGAAGGACGCGACCTACACGATCATCGACTACCTTGACCCGAAGGCGACGGATGCGTTTCTGCACACGGTGCATGAGACGTACTACGGCGCGGTGGGCGACCAGTTCGGCAAGATTGTGCTGGGCTTCTTCGGCGATGAGCCGGACTACAGCAGCGGGATTCCGTGGACGCCGAAGCTGCTGGAGGAGTTCAAGGCGCAGAAGGGCTACGACCTGGCGCCGTATCTTCCTTCGTGGTTCGATCGCAAGCCGATCGATGGGTCGGACCGGGCGCGGGCGGACTACTACGACGTGTGGAGCGGCATCTTCCGCGACTCGTTCTTCGGCGAGCAGGCGGCGTGGGCGAAGGCGCACAACGTGGAGTACCTCGTCCATCTGAACCACGAGGAGACGATGATCTCGCTGGAGCGCAGCGAGGGCGACTACTTCCGCGACGAGCGCCATGTGGAGGTGCCGGGCATCGACAACCTGAGCCAGCTGATTCCGAGCGCGGTACACCGGTTCGACGGGACGTGGAGCACAAACAACAACTTTCCCAAGCTGGCGTCCTCGGCGGCGCATCTCTTTGGCCGGCCGCAGGTGTGGGCGGAGGAGGGCGGCGGCACGGGCGATCGACGGCAAGTACCAGATGAACTTCCAATTGGTGCGCGGGGTGAATGCGCTGGAGATCCGCGTTCCGGTGACGCGGTTTGGGCAGGCTGCCGATGCGAACGCGCCGCCACCGGCTGCTGCGCCTGAGGCGGCTGCGGTGGCGTGGTACGCCAACCGCGGCGGCTATCTGATGGCGATTGGGCGGCCCGCGGCGCAGGTCGGGCTCTACCATCCGGGCAACACGATCTGGATGGGCGGCGACGACGCCACCGAGGCCGACCGCAGCACAACCAAGCTGGGCTGGCAGTTGTTCGAGCACCAGGTGGACTGGGACTACTTCGACGAGCAGTCGCTGAGCTCGGTGGCGACGCTGAAGGACGGCGGCTTCACCAACCTGAGCGGGCAGACCTACAAGGCGATTGTGCTGCCGTCGATGACGGTGATTACGCGCGACTGGCCTGGACGCGGCTGCGGGAGTTTGCCAAGGGCGGCGGCAAGGTGATCTTTGTGGGCAAGACGCCGATCGCTGATTCTGGACAAGACGTTTATGGATGCGAAGGAGGCGCCGGACCTGAGCTTCGCGACGCTGGTCGAGTCTTCGGGCGACATTACGCCGGCGGTGCTGGCGGCGCTGCCCAAGCCGGACGTGAAGCTGGACGCCGCATTCGAGCGGCTGACCTATACGCATCGCACATGGCGCGATGGCGACATGTACTTCTTCTTCAACGAGAGCACAAGGCCGAGACGCGGACGGCGACGATTGCGGGGCACGGCAAGGCGCAGGACTGGGACCTGGCGACGGGCGAGATCCATCCGATGGCGGGTGCGGTCGCGGAGGGGGATTCGGTGAAGGTGCCGCTGGTGCTGGGGCCGTATGAGGCGAAGGTGGTGGTGGTGGGGCCGGTGCCCGCGGGGGTTGCGGCGGCGGAGCCGTCGTTTGCGGCGGGTACGGCGGTCGCGACGCTGGACGGCGATTGGAGTGTTGATCTGGGCGGCAAGCAGGTGACGACGGCGATCAAGCCGTGGGAGGAGCTGGGGACGAATGGGTTTGCCGGGCCGGCGACGTATAAGAAGGAGTTCACCGCGACAGCGACGCCCAAGGGCAAGCATGTGTATCTGGAGATCGCCGATGTGCACGACTACGCGCATGTGACGCTGAACGGCAAAGAGGTAGGCGCGCGGGCGTTCCAGCCCTATCGCTGGGATGTGACCAGTGCGCTGAAGAAGGGGGCGAACGATCTGGTGATCGAGGTGGATGCGACGGTGGATCGGCAGGCTGGGCCGGGTGGGCCTCCGCCGGCTGCTGCGGCTGCGACGCCTGCGGTTGGGCTTGCGGCTGCGCCCGGAGCCGGTGCTGCTGCGGCTGGCGGCGGGCGGCGGCGGCAGGGTGGCGGTGCCGGGGCAGGTATGGCTGCTGCTCCGCCTCCGCCGGCGGGCGGGGCCGGGCGCGCGGCGGCGCCTGCGCCGACAACCTCGGGACTACTGGGCGCGGTGAAGCTGGTGGCCTACTAATCGATTCGGTGAAGGAAAATTGAAGGGTGCATACTGCCGCTGTGGCCTCCGGCTTTTGTCTGGAGGCCGCGGCGGTATCGCGCATCCGTGGCTTGGCTTCCGTAGAATGGGTGGAGTTGCAGCGAAGTTGGACGATTGGAAGAAGAGGAAGATTCGGGCTTATGGCGAGTGAGGTTTTGGCGGTACAGGTGGAGTCGGCGGCGAGGGCGACTGGGCTGGTGGTACGGTCGAGCGAGGCAGGCGAGAAGTATTCGGGTGGGACTACGACAAAGTTCAGGTTGGCGCTGGCGGCGGAGCCGGGCTCAAGTACGGGGAAGACCCAGCTGCTGGAGCTGAGCGAGGGGTTCGAGTTTGGGCGGGCGAACCTGATGGAGGGGGTGAAGGCGTATCTTGCCGAGTCGGCCAAGCGACTGCGGAACCCGCGGCCGGAGTGCTATCTGACGCTGCATGGGCTGCCGCTGAGCTTTGGCCACTTCGGCTGGCCGTTCCACGAATCTACCTCGGGGGCGGACACGTCGCTGGTGCACGGCGAGGTGCGGCTGGAAGATGGCCACGAGAGCGCGCTGCACGCCAAGATCGCGGCGTCGATGACGGTGACCTTTCGTGACATTGTGCCGGCGCCCGAGCAACCGTTTTGCGAGGGCTTTATCTACAACGCAGTGCGCAAGACGATGGACCAGGGGCAGCTGGAGCTGGTGAAGAGCGGCAACCGGCAGCCTGTGCCGCTGACCACGCGCTACTACAGCATGAAGCAGAAGAAGTTTGTCTTCAATGACACCACGGAAGACCAGCGTAGGGACTTCCTTGCGGGCAAGGTGTATTGGCTTTCGTCGGTGCTTGGCGGGGGCGCGCCTGTGTGGCTGCTGGATCCACGCGACGCGCAATATCTGGATGCGTCGGTGGAGGATCTGCGGGGGGCGATGGGCGCGCTGCTGGGCGAGGGGCTGCTGCGGCTGGCGGCGGATGAGGGGTATGCAGCGCCGACCGCCAAGCTGCTGGAGCGGCGGGAGAGGTATGAGGCGGAGCTGGCGCGGACGCTGGAGTTCATCAAGCCGGTCTTCAACGAGGAGATGCGCCACGGGCACACCAATATGTAACCGTAAGAGGCACAACTCCCCCTTATTTAAGGTCACATATGGTTACAAATTGAGCCATTATGTAACTATTGTAGCTACATAATTCGGGCAGTTATCTGTATGGTTCAGCGGCGGTTGAGGCCGAGGAGGGAGAGGAAGAAGCTGGCGAAGATGACCTCAACGCCGAGCATGAAGGCGGTGGCGGAGGGCAGGGTGATGCGCAGCGTGGAGGTGGGGGAGAGGTTGCCGTAGCCGGTGGCGTGCCACAGGTAGAGGGCGTAGCCGAGGGTGCCGGCTCCGATGAACAGAAGCACGCAGCCGAGCAGCAGGCCGGTCTCCAGGGTGACAAATTTGAAGAGGCGTTCCAACCGCGGGTTGGGCGGGAGAAAGCCTTCCAGGGTCCCGAAGATCTTGGCGGAGACGGCGAAGACCGTGATGTGGGTGCCGATGAGGACAAGACCGAGCGCGTAGGTGAGGGTATCTACGTCGAGGGTGCGCGTGGTGGCGCCGAAGTGGAGGACCAGCGGGCCAGGGAGCAGCGCGATGGAGAGGGTGACGCCGGCGGCGAGCGCGATGAGGCCGGGATAGAAGAAGAGCCAGCGCGGGCTGTAGAGCAGAAGAAAGCGCAGGTGACGCCAGCCGTCGCGCCAGGATCGCAGGTGGGGTGGGCGCGAGCGGCCATCGGGCGAGAGCGTGGTGGGGACCTCGGTCATGCGCAGGCCGGCGAGCGAGGACTTGACGACCATCTCGGAGGCGAACTCCATGCCTGTGGTGCGGAGGTTGAGCGCGAGGATGGAGTCGCGGCGGAAGGCGCGCAGTCCGCAGTGGAAGTCGCGCACAGGAATGCCAAAAAATATGCGGCCAACGGCAGAGAGCACCGGGTTACCGAGGAAGCGGTGCAGCGGCGGCATGGCTCCGGGTTCGATGGAGCCGGCGAAGCGGTTGCCCATCACCAGGTCGTAGCCCGCGTCGAGTTTGGGGAGAAAACGGGGGAGATGCTCGAAGTGGTAGCTGGCGTCGGCGTCGGCCATCAGGATGTACTTGCCGCGCGCGGATTCGATGCCGGCGATCAGGGCTGCGCCGTAACCTCGGGTGGGGACGTCGACGACGCGCGCGCCTTCGGCGATGGCGATCTGCTGCGAGCCGTCGGTTGAGCCGTTGTCGGCGACGAGGACTTCGCCGGAGACGTTGGCGTCGCGGATGGCGGCGACGGCCTGGCGGACGCAGATGGCGAGAGTCTCGGCCTCATTGAGACAAGGCATGAGGATCGTAAGGTCGAGATCGGGCATGGGGAGATGGTACCAAGACAGTTGCAGGTTGCGGGTTGCAGGTTGCCAGTTGAAAACGCTTGGTGAGAATTGGGGTCTTCTTGCAACCTGCAACTGACAGCCTGCAACTTCAGTTCAGGGGCAGCGCGTAGAAGGTGGTGTCGTCGAGCTGTTGCCAGTTGCGGAAGAAGGGGTCGGTGTCGCTGACGTGGGCGATACCGAAGTTAGCGACGAGGGCCTTGGCGCCCTGTGCGCGGACGACGGAGACGGCCTGATCGCGATTGGGCATGTTGGAGAGGAAGAGGTAGGCGTGGGTGCTGGGGTCGTAGATTTCGGTGAGAATGCGGACGCCGGCGAGGCGCGCCCAATACTGGTCGTCGAGGCAGGCAGAGAAGCTGACGCAGGCGACGTTGTCGCCGGGCTGTACACCCATTGTGCGCAGGCCCACGGCGGCCTGGGTCTGTGTGGGTGAGTACCAGCCGTGCCGCGAGCCGTCGACGGAGAGATTGCGGCGGCTTTCCAGTGCAGTTCGCAGGGACTCACCGACGGTGACCAGTGCGAGGAAAAAGATGAGAGCGGAGGCGACGGGGCGAAGCAAAAGGTCAATACTGAGATTCTGGCTTTGCCAGAATGACGGCGAACTATCCGGGAGGCGCAATGTGGCGAAGAGGGTGAGGATGATGGTGAGGTAGGCGATGGTGACGTAGCGCTCCTCGGTGTTGACCGTGGCGTAGATTGCCCAGATGGCGATGCCGAGCAGGAGCGGGACGATCCAGAAGGGATTGGTCGCAGGGGCGCCGGGCTTCCAGCGCAGAGCGGGGCGAGCGCCGAGCGCAATAAACAGCGCGAGCAGGACCAGGCCCTCGGGATGGTTGCAGAGGTAGCGAACGGCAAGGCCGCAGTCGCGCGCGCTGCGCGAGATTTCGCCGCGCAGGTTGAAGTGGGGCTTGATCCGGTCGTTCCAGTAGGTGGCGTCGAACCAGTCGGGGTAGGTGCCGAAGGGCATCTCGGCGTAGCTGAGGATGAGGGGCGAGTGCAGCAGTTCGCGCTCGGGGTGCTTCAGGTGGACGTCGGATGAGCCGAACTGCGCGGTCTGGTAGGGCTGCAGGTGCATCTTCTCCGTGCCGCCGACGTACCAGGCGTAGTTGAGGGCGCCGGAGTCGCCGAAGTCGAGGCGTCCATGCTGGCGGGAGAGCGCGGCGACGTAGGGGCCGGCGACGAGGGCGAAGGTCGCGAGGGCTATGAGGGTTGCGGGAATGATCTGTGCGGGTCTGTGTCTAAGCCAAAACCAGCGGAAGGCGGCAAGCGCGAGAATGCAGAGGAATGCGAAGACGAAGGCGAAGGATTTGGTGAGGTAGGCGCAGCCGAGGGCGAGGCCCATCAGCGCGGCATAGCGCAGCTTGTGGGTGGCGAGGTGGGTGAGCAGCGCGGCGAGTGCCAGGAGCAGGAAGGCTTGGAGCAAAGCGTCGGGGCGGACCTTGCCGGGGGAGAGCTCACGCTGGCTGGAGACGACGAGCAGGGCGAGGGCGAGGTAGCGGAGGGGATAGCGGGTGAGGAGGAAGCTCGCTGTGGCGGAATCGGGAGTGGGTTGCAGAGTCGCGCGCAGGCGGAGGAGCGCGTCGGCAAAGGCGACGACGGCGAGCATCTCCAGCAGAAAGATGGCGTAGTTGACGAGGTAATAAGCGATCAGCTCAGTGTGCAGCGTGGAACGCATGAACATGTGGCCGAGTGAGAGGAAGGCCGGATACATGGGATGCCAGTAGCCGTTGACGATGCCGGCCCAGCGGTGCGCTCGCAGGTTGTCGCCGATGTCCATGTAGGCGATGGCGTCGCCGTCGAGCTGGAAGCGGTCGTAGAGGGTAAAGCCGAAGGTGACGGCGGCGGCGAGGAGGCAGTAGAGGGGGAAGAAGCGGCGGAGGAGCGTGGCGGGGATGTCTTCGCGGGGGTCGGCTGAGGACAGCTGCGCCATGCGGTTGATTATCGCAGAGGGGGCGGAGATGCGACGCCAATCACTGAGGGGAGGGCTCCCAGAGAAATGCTTCAGGCGGGCCGAATGCGCGGCACCAAGGCCAGGTCGACGGTAACGACGTAGACTGCGATGGCGGCAAAGAGGAAACACACCGCGACCCAGAATCGCCAGTCGCGGTGCGCGCGCTTCCAGTAGGGAACGCGATCGGGATCGGCTTTGGGATGGGGTCCCTCGTCAGGGTGATGGTGATGCTTGTGTTCCTCCATCTAGTCTCTGTCCTCTGCGGATCGAGCCGGCTAGTCACGCGCCGCGGACGCCTGGGGATGCGTGTGTAGGTGCGCCGGAGTCGTCTTCTTCGTGGCGGTCCGATGGCCATTGGCGTCTTTGGTTGCCGCTGTCGGGGTGGCTGGAATCTCCGGCCGGGCCGAGTTATGTTCGGGCAGCTGATCGTGCAGGACAACATTCAACAGCGACTTATGCACCCGGATACGGCCGTTGTATTCAATAAAGCCAAGCTTGCGGAAGCGGTTCATAAAAAAGCTGACGCGGCTGCGGGTGGTGCCAATCATCTCGGCGAGCGTTTCCTGGGTGATGACTGGGATCAGCGTCTCCGGCTCGCCGGGCTTGCCAAACTCCGCCATCAGCAGCAGGACGCGCGCCAAGCGCTTTTCGCTTGAGTTGAAGAGCTGATCGACGAGGTCCGCCTGGGTGCGGATGCTGCGGCCGAGGAGGAATTTCAAAAAGAGATCGGAGAATGCATGCTCTTCATGAAGGACGCGCATCATCTCATCTCGATCGATCTTGAGCGCAATGCAGGCGGTGATGGCCGTGGCGGTGGCGAGGCGCAGGCCAACGGCTCCGGCGATCGTCTCTTCGCCGACGAACTCGCCTGGCGTCAGCAGGGTGATGGTGGCTTCCTTGCCTCGGCTGGAGACCACGGTCAGCTTGGCGCGCCCGGATTGCAGATAGAAGACGCAGTCGGCCGGGCCTCCCTGGGTGAAGAAGGCGTGCTTCGGTTTGATATGAACGATTCTCCGCCCGAGTCCGGCGTTTGCCAGAAATACCGCGGGGTCGAATTTGGTTGCTCCATTTACGGTCATGGGACGCACCTCGTGCTTCCAGATACGCGTCCGAATCTCTGTGTCTTTGCGGTTGCCCCAGCCCTGAGGTCATCCGCATTACTGCGCAGACACTTATCCATTAATGATTGTCCCACTGTCGGCTAGGCCACGCTGTCCCGTTTTGCTCACCTTTGGGCGATGAAGCCGAGTTGGCACGGCTAGAAAAACCCCACACCTCTGACAGCGAAGTGTGGGGTTTCTGTAACTTGAATCGTTTTAGCGAGGGTGACCGCCGCCTCGACTAGAGCCGCCACCACGACTGCCCTGGAAGCCGCCGCTGTGTTCCGCGGCCGCGCTATGGCCGGCATTCCCTGTGTGGCCCTGGCCGTCGCGGGCTTCATTCCCCTGGAAGTGGTTGAATGCCCGCGCTCCGCGATCAGGCACTGGGCCCGAATAGCCAAGCCGGGGATCGTAGCGGTTGTCCACGTGGCCATAAAAGCCGCGCGGGCCGTGGAACCAGGGGCCGGCCCCGATGAACAGTCCGCCGTTAAACCAGTCTGGGCCATAGTAGCCATAGGGAGAACAGCTATAAGGGGCGTAGTCATAGTAGCCATAGGGGCATTGTGGGGCCACGCCGATGCCAACCACGATTTGGGCGGCGGGTGCGGCCGGTGCGGCGGGTGCGGCAGTGAGCAGTACAGCAGCAGCGATGGTGGTAAGAGCGAGAGATTTTAGGTGGGGCATCGATTCTCCTTGGAGTCCTCTCGGTTCGATGCGCAAAGACACCGGGCTGTTGTGTTCGGCCAGTCGCATTGGTTACGTGGTTCGCACTGAGATTCGTGCGCTACACCAAAAAAAGGAACCCCACATCTCCGAGGGAGAGATGTGGGGTTTACAAGAGTTGCAACTGGGTTGGCGATCAAAAAATAGTTAACGCGGACGGCCGTGGCCCGCGAATCCGGCGCTGTGCTCATTCGTCGGCGCGTGGGTGGCGGTGCCAGTGTGGCCCTGGCCGTCGCGGGCTTCGTTGGCCTGGAAGTGGGTGAATGGCTTCGCGCCGCGGTCGGGCAGGGGGCCGTGGTAGCCGTTGCGCGGGTCGTAGCGGTTGTCGACGTGGCCATAGAAGCCGCGTGGGCCGTGGAACCAGGGCCCGGCTCCGATGAAGACGCCGCCGGTGAACCAATCGGGGCCATAGTAGCCATAGGGAGCGCAGTCATACGGCGGGTAGTCGAAGTAGCCGTAGGGACATACCGGGGCTGCACCGACACCGATACCGATGCTGACCTGGGCCGGTGCGGCTGAGACGCCGGTGACCAGCGCGGTGGCGGCAATGGCGGTGAACGCGAGAGATTTTAGGTAACGCATTTGGTCCTCCTTGAAACCGATATATGGGATGCATGGAGGGCCGGGAGGGTTGGGTTCGACTCTTCAGAAGATGGCTGGATCTTAAGCCTCCAGGTGACGACGTGGGAGCTCGCAGGAAAAACCCCATGTCAGACGATGAAGCTGTCTGACCCTTCGGCAAGCTCAGGGCAGGCTATGGGGCACCCGGGTGGGTTGATACTTCGCTGCGGGTTAGATGTCCTTGACGCCGTCGACGAAGGCTTTGAGCTTGCGCGAGCGGCTGGGGTGGCGCAGCTTGCGCAGGGCCTTGGCTTCGATCTGGCGGATGCGCTCGCGGGTGACCTGGAAGGACTGGCCAACCTCTTCGAGCGTGTGCTCGGAGCCGTCTTCGAGGCCGAAGCGCATCTTGATGACGCGTTCTTCTCTCGGTGTCAGCGTCCGAAGCACCTGCGAGGTGTACTCCTTGAGGTTGACGGCGATGACGGCGTCGGCGGGCGAGACGGCCATGCGGTCCTCGATGAAGTCGCCGAGGTGCGAGTCTTCCTCTTCGCCGATGGGGGTCTCGAGCGAGATGGGCTCCTGCGCGATCTTGAGCACCTTGCGCACCTTGGCGACGGGGATGTCCATGCGCCGGGCGATCTCTTCCGAAGACGCTTCGCGACCCAGCTCCTGCACCAGCTGGCGGCTGGTGCGGATGAGCTTGTTGATGGTCTCGATCATGTGCACCGGAATGCGGATGGTGCGTGCCTGGTCGGCGATGGCGCGGGTGATGGCCTGGCGGATCCACCACGTCGCGTAGGTGGAGAATTTGTAACCGCGGCGGTACTCAAACTTGTCGACCGCCTTCATCAGGCCGATGTTGCCCTCCTGGATGAGGTCGAGGAACTGCAGCCCGCGGTTGGTGTACTTCTTGGCGATGGAGACGACGAGGCGCAGGTTGGCCTCGATCAGCTCGCGCTTGGCGCGCTCCGCGTCCATGTCGCCCTGGATCATCTCGCGCTGGGTGCGCTTCAGGTCGGCGATGGGCGTGCCGGCGTCGTGCTCGATGCGCTCCAGGTCGATGCGGCAGTTCTTCTGCTGGCGGCGATACTCCTTGCGCAGCTCTTCGGACTTGGAGTTCTCGAACTTGGCGTCGAGCGACTTGATCTGGCGCTCCAGCGTGCGCATGGCGTCGACCGTCTTGTTGACCTTGTCGAGCAGGCGCTTCTTCTCGGAGTTGGTGTACTTCAGCTCGCGGATGATGCGGTTGATGTAGACATGCTCGCGGCCGATCAGCCAGCGGGTCTTGCGCGTGTCGCGCGCCTTGGCCTTGGCGTCCTTGCCATGCGGCGCGGCGAGCTTCTCGTCCAGCACGCCGATCTTCTTCTGGTGCTTCACGATGACGTCGATGCGGCCGACGGTCGAGCGCACGCGCGCCTGCAGGATCTCTTCGGTCAGCTCCTCTTCGTCGAAGGTGACGACTTCCTTGATGTTGCGCACGCCGCGGCGCAGGTCTTCGCCCAGGCCGACGATCTCGCGGATGACGATGGGCGAGCGCGAGATGGCCTTCATCACGCGGTTCTGGCCGCGCTCGATGCGCTTGGCGATCTCGACCTCGCCCTCGCGGGTCAGCAGCGGGACGGTGCCCATCTCGCGCAGGTACATGCGCACGGGGTCGTTGGTCTTCTCCAGCGTGCCGGGCGAGAGGTCGAGCTCGACGTCGTCGGACTCTTCGCCGGCCTCGGGCTCATACTTGTCGCGCTCGCGTGCGCGTGTCGCCGGCGAGCACATCGATGCCCTGAGTGTTGATGGTGGTCATCAGGTCGTCGAGCTCGTCGGGCGAGGTGATGTCGCCGGGGAGCAGGTCGTTGACCTCACCATAGGTGAGGTAGCCCTTCTCTTTTCCGGTGTCGATGAGTTTTTCCAGGTCGTCTTCGTACTTGTCGATTTCTTCAGCCACGGCTGTGCGCACTCCTGCGTAGAATTTTGTGGGCCCGCCGAGGGAATCAGGCGGAGTAATCCCTTGGTTGTTTCGTGATCGGCGGGGATTGGGATGCGGTGTCGACCGCGGTGGCAAGCCCGGCGACCTTCAGAGAGGTCAGGGCATTCAAGGCGCACGTCCCCAGCGGATACTAGGATACCACATCGGTTAGACGCCTTCGGAAGGGGAAAAGATTCGGCGAAGGGGCTAGAGGGGGACCGCGTGGCGGGTGAGCCAGGCGGTCAGTTCTTCTTCGCTGAGGGAGCCTTCGGCGAGGCGGAAGTAGGTATCGTATTCGTCGGTCTTGGGGCGGCTATGTCCCAGCCGTTCCGGTTGAGAAACAGGATCGCAGACCACGAGTGCAGTGCGTTTATTGCCGTCGACGAAGGCATGATTGCGGGCGATTCCAAGGCATAGGAGGCTGCGAGGCGGAAAATGTCGCGGATCGTCGCCATAGGCGAAGACGTTCTGCGGCTTCGCCAACGCGGAATCGAGCAGCGATTCGTCGCGGATGCCGCTGGAGCCGCCGTGCTCCGCAAGTTGCTCCTCATGCAGGGCCAAGACCACGCGCTTTCGATACCCACGCGGTTCGTCCACTTATTCTGCCAGTTTCCGCAATACATCGCGATGCTTTCGCATCACCTTGCGCGCTGCTTCCATCTCTTCCGCGAAGTCAGGATCGTAGGCGGTGAGCTTGATACCGTCAGGAGTGTTCGAAATGTAGAGCGTATCTCCCTTTTGAACGTTGAGCTTGGCGAGGACTTCTTTCGGCAAGGACAATTCCGACCGAGCTTCCGACAGTCAGTACCTTCGACGGTGCTTCCGATCTTTTCTGCCGTGGGCATACCGAGTATCCTCCATCCTTATTATAACAAACATTATATCTGCATATCAGATCATTGGGTCTTCGAAGACCGGGTCGTCGGGGTGGGGCTCCGGCGGGAGAGTTGGGACGGCGCAGGCGGGCCAGCAGCGCGGCCGGCTTGAGCGACGGCGGGTAGGTGAACATGCTGGCGAGGAAGGCGGGGAAGGTGTCCTGCGCGATGCGCAGCGAGGCTGGCAGGACGTAGAGGTTCATCGCGATCTCTGAGATCAGCAGCGCGGCGGCCGCGCCATAGAGGCCCTCCCATCGGGCGAGGAAGAAGCTTGCGACGCAGGTAAGGCTGGTGGCGCAAAGGTAGATGACGGCCAGCCGCTGGTGCTGGTTGGTGGAGGTCATCAGAGTGGAGCTGGTGGACCACAGCGCGAAGACCAGCACGACCAGCAGCAGGATGCTGAGCAGACCGCGGCTGGGAGGCACATGGCCGCCGGTCCAGTGGCTGAGGAAGAATGGGCCGATCAGCATCACGGCGGCGACGATTGCGACCGCCATGATGAGGGCGAGCTGGCAGGCGCGGCGGTGCAGGGTGCGGGTGGTGTCCAGCTTCTTTGCGCCGTAGGAGATGGTCAGCTCGGCCTCGAAGGTGGAGTTCACCATCTGCACCATCTGCAGCGCGCCGCGGGAGACGGTGCGCGCGGTGGCGAAGACGACGACGCATACGGGCCGAGCGACGTAGTTGACGCGCAAGCTGCGGGCCCGGCAGATGCTGAGCGCATTGCCGACGGGAAAGGCCATGAAGGCGATGGCCGGACGCGCCAGGCGGCGCACCTCGGCGAAGCGCGCGTGGCGAAAGCCGAATTCGATCCAGGGGATGTCGTGCTTGACCAGAATGGAAAGGAAGATGGTGCCGGCGATGCTGGCGGCCGCGTAGACCAGCGCGGTGGTGCGCGCGCCGCGACCGCTGGCGACCGAGACCAGGGTGCAGGCGAACGCGGCGAGGGCCATTGCGCTCTTGACGAAGGAGCCATAGGGATAACGGCCGATGGAGCGGTAGGCGGACTGCAATAGCTGCTCCAGCTGCGCGAGCAGGACGGAGATGGCGAGGTAAAAGATGATCCACTTGGTGTCGGTCTCGCTGATGCGGTCGATCTTCAACATGCGCGCGGCGGGCAGAAAGTAGAGCGCCGCGCAGAGCACCAGAGTAGTGGCGGAGCAGATGGCAACGATGAGCCACCAGCAGCTCTGGAAGACGCGCAGCGCGCCCTCGCGGTCGCCGCCGCGATTCCAGCATGGTCATCTCGTTGCCCGCGACACTGCCGAAGCCGGAGTTTGAAAAGGAGAGATAGGTGGGGATGGAGTTGAGGATCAGCCACTCGCCATAGAGCGGCACGCTCCAGAAGTGGAGGAAGACGGGGACCTGGATGAACTGGATCAGCGTCTGCGAGAGCCGGGCCACGGCGTTGGAGAGGAAGCTGAGGACCAGGCGTCTCTTTGTGCCGCTATCCATGAGTAGGGCGATTGTAGCAACCGGGTTGAGCGGTGCGAATGGCTCGGCCGGGTGATTCGCAGGCTCAGTGACTGCGGATGGCGCGGTCGACCTCAAGCTTCTCCGCCATCAACTGGGTCAGCATGGCCTGGTCGCCGCGGCGGTCGGCCTCGGCGATCTGGGAGCGCAGTTCGCGCTGGCGGCGCTCCAGGCGGCGATGCTCGAGCGTGTGCAGCGCGTCCTCGACCTGGGTGACGAGGTCGGGCTCGTTGGGTGCGGGAGTGTGTTCGAGCGCGTGGGCGAGGTGGGCGCGGGCTTCGTCGGTGGAGGCGGCGTCGAGCGGGTTGGGCGGCGCGGGCGCGTGGGCGAGCGTGTCGAGCAGGTCGGCGGTGGCGAGGTCGGCGATCCATTCCGGGTGGTCGGCGAGCTGCGTCGAGGCGATGATGCGGGCGGGGTCGTCCTCGGGCAGCACGAGGGCGCGGAGCAGGATGCGCTCGGTCTCGGTGAGCGGCTCGGCGCGTTGGGCGGGGATGCTGGCGGTGCGCTGGGCGGCGGCCTGCTTGAGCTCCTGGCGCATGAGGGCGGAGTCGATGCCGAGCTTCTGCGCGGCGTCGGCGGCGAACTCGTCGCGCTGGATGGGGTTGGGCATGCGGCGGATGTGCGGCAGCAGGAAGTTCAGGGCCTTGACCTTGGCGTCGGCGGTGCGCGCGGGGAAGAGCTGGCGGGCGCGGTCGATGAGGTAGTCGGAGTGGCGCCGGGCGGCGCGCAGGGCGGCGCCGTAGGCCTGGATGCCGTGCTCGCGGATGAAGCGGTCGGGGTCGAGGCCGCCTTCGAGCGTGACGACCTTGATGTCGAAGTCTTCCGCGGTGAGCAGCCCGATGGATTTTTCGGCCGCGGTCGCGCCGGCGGTGTCGGGGTCGAAGTTGACGATGACGCGCTTGGTGAAGCGGCCGAGCAGGCGCACCTGGGTCTCGGTGAAGGCGGTGCCGGAGATGGCGAGGACGTTGTGGATTCCGGCCATGTAGACGGAGATGCAGTCCATCTGGCCTTCGACGAGGACGGCGAAGTCGGACTTGCGCATCTCGGACTTGGCCTTGTCGAGGTTGAAGAGGACGTTGCCCTTGGTGTAGAGCGCGGACTCGGGCGAGTTGAGGTACTTGGCGGTCTTCTCGTCGGGGTCGAGCGCGCGGGCGGTGAAGGCGATGACCTTGCCGGCCTCGTTGGCGATGGGGAAGGTGATGCGCTTGCGGAAGCGCGCGTACATGGGGCCGGGCGAGCCGTCGGCCTGCTCCTTGGCGCTGAAGAGGCCGCTGGCGCGGAGGACGTCTTCGGCGAAGTGGGGCTTGAGCGCGCTCGCGCATGTGGTTGAAGTCGTCCGGCGCGTAGCCGATGCGGAAGGTCTTGAGGGTCTCGGCGGAGACGCCGCGGCCGGTGAGGTACTCGCGGGCGCGGGCGGCCTCGGGGGATTTGAGCTGCGCCTCGAAGTACTGCGTGGCGGCCTCGTGGATGTCGATGAGCTGGCGGCGCAGGCCGGCTTCGCGGGCCTCTTCGGGCGAGTTGAACTCGCGCTTGGGCAGCGGGATTCCGCCTTCGGCGGCGACGGCGCGGACGGCCTCGGGGAAGCTGAGCGAATCCATCTTCATGACGAAGTTGAAGACGTCGCCCTTCTCGTGGCAGCCGAAGCAGTAGTAGAAGCCGTTGCTGGCGTTGACGGAGAAGGAGCCGGTCTTTTCCTTGTGGAAGGGGCAGAGGCCGGTGTAGTTCTGCGCGCCGGTCTTGCGCAGCTTCAGGTACTCGCCGACGATGCGGACGATGTCGGCCTGTTGCTTGACGAGTTGGGCGAAGTCGTCGGGCATGGATGGGCAAGGATGAGTGTAGATGAAGGGTGGGGGTCCGCTTTTTGGAACCGCTTCGGCCTGGTTGCCCGGCCCGCTGCACGAAAGTGTGATTTATGTTTCCCAATCTGGTGGCTAATTTAGCTCAGCGAGGGCGTTTGCCCGGAAACTATGCTGGCAAAGGCGTGTTCCAACAGTAGACGATGCGCACGGCAGGCGCGGAACGATGCTGAACGGTCGGAGCAACATACAGAAACGATCCGTGCAGTGCGTCTCTCAGACGCTCGCGCGGCGAAGATCGAGGACAGGATAATGACCAATTTTCTCTCAATGCAGTTTGTTCGCAGGACGATTGTGGCGGTGGCGTTGCTGCTGGCTCCGGCGGCTTCGTTTGCCGGCGTATTTATTTCGGTGGGATTCGCGCCTCCGGCGCTGCCGGTCTATGTGCAGCCGGTCGCGCCGGGCGATGGCTATCTGTGGAACCCCGGCTACTGGGCGTATGGGCCCGACGGCTATTACTGGGTGCCGGGCGTATGGGTGCAGCCGCCGCAGGTTGGGCTGCTGTGGACGCCGGGCTACTGGGGATGGGGCGGCAGCGCGTTTATCTTCCATGAGGGCTACTGGGGACCGCATGTCGGTTTCTATGGCGGCATCAACTATGGATTTGGCTATGGCGGCACCGGCTTCTTCGGGGGACGCTGGGTGGGCGGCAGCTTCGCCTACAACACGGCGGTGATGAACGTGAACCGTACGGTGATCCACAACACCTATGTAGAGAATGTGCACGGTAAACAATATTGGTGTCCACACCAGCTTCAACGGCGGCGAGGGCGGCATCCAGGCGCGCCCCTCGCCGCAGGAGCAGCAGTGGACGCATGAGGCGCATGTTCCGCCCACCGCGGAGCAGCAGCAGCATGTGCAGGTGGCGCGCGCCGACCGGACGAACTTCGCTTCGGCGAACGGAGGCCATCCGGCCCACCTGACCGCGGTCACGGTGAACAACTACCGCTCGACGACGATCAACAACAATCGCAACGTGACGAACAACAGTACGCATGTGAACCAGACCAATGTGCATAACGGCGAGACCAATGTGCACAACGGCAGCACGAATGTGGCTAACGGCAACCACGATACGGCGGTTGCAAACAACCATTCGGCTGCGATCGACCATCCGGCGGCGAACAACCGTCCTGTAGGGAACAGTCATCCGGCAGAGCATCCCATGGCGCATCCCGCGGAGAAGCCCGAATCGCATGGTGGGGGCGACGACCGGCCTCGACGGTAGTGTTGAGTTGTGAGTTGTGAGTTGTGAGTTTGTGAGGTGCGGCTGGCGGGGTTTTCCGCTGGCCGCATTCTATTGGTGGGTGTGTACAGGCAGGGTTGCGGCGTAACCCTACAATAGAACGATGCTGACCGAGGCGGAGCTTGACCGTCTGTGCGTGGTGCTGGTGCGGGCGCGCAACCCAAGCAACATCGGCGCGGTGGCGCGCGCAATGCACGACTTCGGCTTCGGCCGGCTGCGGGTGGCGAATCAGTTTCCCGTGCCGTTTGAGGCGGCGCGCTCGGCGGTGGATGCGTCGGCGGTGCTGGCGGACGCGGTGGTCTACGGGAGCGTAGCCGAGGCCGTGGCCGACTGCACGCTGGTGGTGGGGACGACAGCGGTGGGCGAGCGCAATCTTCAGCATGAATTGCTTTCGCTCGCAAAGGCTGCGCCGCGGATACATGCGGAGATCGAGCGCAGTACCGCTGCCGGTCCGGGGAGAGTGGCGCTGCTCTTCGGGTCGGAGAAGACGGGGCTCAGCAATGAAGAGTTGAGTCACTGCCACTGGCTGCTGACCATTCCCATGCACCAGCCCGGCGACGCGCGGCACGTTTCCATGAATCTCGGCCAGGCGGTCGCGGTATGTCTGTATGAGTTGGTGCGGGGTGAGGCTTCGGTTGACACAGACCTGCGCGCAAACACGGCAGTGCCAGCGGATGCCGCTTCATTGGAGCGGCTGACGGCGCTGCTGAGCGAGGTGCTGGAAGAGACCGAATACACGCGGCGGCACGCGGCCAACAGCGACCCCGCCCAGGTGCGGCGGCTGGTGCGGCGGATGGGTTTGGACACGGTGGACGCGCCGGTGTGGATGGGGATTCTGAAACAGGCGTTGTGGAAGATGCGTGGCGGACGCGAGGAGTAGCGGCTACTTCGCGTCGTTCTTGAAGGTCTCTTCGGCGAAGAAATTCTCCACCTTGGCCTGGTCGCGCAGCATCTCGAAGTAAGCGCTCTTGAGCAGTTGCGCGCGGCCATCGCGCAATTGCTGACGGATGGCCTGCTGCACTCGAGGGTCGTTGAGGTCGCGCTGGCCGGCCGGCTCGCGCGAGATCAGCCGATAGATCGCATAGCCCATCGGCTTCTTGCGAGGCGGCGTCGAGCAGGGGCAGGATGTCGGTGATCTCGCCGGCCTTCAGCTTGGTGACGGCGGCGAAGGCGGTGGGGTCGGAGCGCAGCTCGGACTCATAGTGAAAGCCCATGTCGCCGCCGTTCGACGCCGTCTCCGGGTTCTCGGAGAAATTCATGGCCAGCGCGCCGAAGTCTTCGCCCGCGTCCAGCCGGTTCTTCAGCGCCTGGATCTTCTTCCTCGCCTCGGCGTCGGTGGTGGCCTTGCTTCCCTGCAGGTTGCCGGGCTGCGCGGAGGGAACGCTGGTGACGCGGATCTCGGCCAGATGGTACTGCGTCTCGATCAGGTCGAACTCGTCCTTGTGCTGGTTGTAGTAGTTGCTGACATCGGCGTCCGATACCGTGACCTTGGAGTTGATCTCCTTGTTCAGCAGCTTGTCGATGGTGAGCGAGCGGCGCAGGTCGCGCTTGACATCGTCCAGGGTGTGGTTCGATGCCTTCAACTGCGCGGCGAACTGCTCCTCGGTGTAGGGCGCCTTCATCTCCGCCACTTTGGCGTCGACGTCTTCGGGGGTCGCGGTGAGGTTCATCTTGGCGGCGCGCTGCTCGACGATCTCCTCCTCGATCAGCTCCTTCACCACATTGAGGCGGAGCGAGTCGGCCTGCTCCGGCGAGGGCTGCTCGCCGTGGGCCTCGCCCAACTGCGCGGAGTACATACGGTCCATGTCGGCGCGCATGATGGCGTGGCCGTTGACCGTGGCCACCACATCGGCGTTGTGGGTGCGATTGCATCCGGCGATCAGCAGAAGCGCGATGCTTGCGCCGATGCGGCAGACGCTGGCCGTACGGGTCCGCACGGTCCGCCAGGCCAGATTCTTCTCGAACGTTGCGACTGTGGTCATACAGCCCTAGCTCCCTGGCTTGGTTGCGGCCGGAGCGGCCGGAGGGGTCGCGGCGGGTGGGGTGGGCGGTGGTGGAGGCGGCGTCTGGCCAGCTGCGACCAACGCCTCATCGATGATGCGATAGAGGACCTCTATCGGCAGCACGCCTTCGACCTTCTCGCCGTTGATGAACAATACGGGGGTTGAATCGAGTTCAAATGGCGCGGCTTCGGCCTCTTTTTCGGAGGCCTTGATTTTGCTGTCGTCCTGCTTTAGAACACAGGCCACCAGCGCCGGCTGGTCAATCTTCTGGCGCGCACCCTCGTCCAAAGTGATTTGGTCGAGCTGCTGCATGGCCTTGGCCGCAGTCTTCTCCGCGCCGCCCATCTCCGCGGCGTGGGCGTGAACGTAGTCCACGAAGTTCCAGTAGCCCACGGTTGTGGTGGCGCCGAGACAGTTGGCGTCGACTGCTGCGTGCAGCGCCCAGGGATGGAGTTCCTCCAGCGGGAAGATCGCGGTAGACCACGCGGACCTGGTTTCGATAGCGGTCGAGGATGGCGGGAAAGAGCTGCGCGTTCATCTTCGCGCAGAATGGGCACTCCAGGTCGTCGAAGCCGACGATCAGCACCGGCGCATTCTCCGGGCCGCCGCGCGCAGGGCGGCCAACGTCGGAGACCTTGTCCTTCGGGTCCTGGCTCAGGTCGAATTTGTTGAACTGGGCGAGCGTCTTGCCGTCGGTGGAGAGTAGGAACGGCAGCGGCTTGCTGGCGTTGTTGCTGGAGGTGAAGGTGACGACGATCTGGTCGTAGCCCGTGAAGTCGCTGCGGGTGGGCTGGCTGATGGTGATCGTGTAGTCGGGAGGGACCTGCGACCGGCTGCGGATCATGACCTCGACACGGCGCGCCTCGTCGGGGGTCAGATTAACTCCGAACTGTACGGGCGAGGGCTGGGCGGGGGTCTGGCCGGAAGTCTGGGCATGGCAGCTTGGCACTGCCAGGAAGAAGATCAACGCGGCGACGCGCAACGGCCTGACAACAATCAACACAATCTCGATTAT
Organism: uncultured Acidobacteriaceae bacterium; assembly: GCA_963808025.1. Lineage (GTDB taxonomy): Bacteria > Acidobacteriota > Terriglobia > Terriglobales > Acidobacteriaceae > Edaphobacter. Next base: position 531,744 of record CAWEEI010000005.1, read on the forward strand.
CTCATGCAGGAGGGCTGTTTTCTGCCTCGCGGGGGCTCGGCGCGAAGGCCTGCAATGCAGCCTAGAAGATCTGGTCGGCTCGGCGCAGGTTGCCTGCGCTGCCGATGTTCGCGAGGGTGAAGTTGAACTTGTATCCATTGTCGTTGCGCGCGCTGCCGAGCTCGTATTTGCGGTACTCAATGCTGAGGCCGCAGCAGTTCCAGTTGTAGGTGGTCTGGACGGCGCCGTACTGGACGGTCCCCAGATCGATATCGATGCCGGCGTTGGCCGCCACGCTCAAGCCGGCGCGGTTGGGCTTGCCGAAGCCGAAGAGAACGCGCATCTGGTCGAAGTCGGCCACCGACGACAAGACGCCCCCACGTAGGAGCGCGCCGGTGCGTTCAGCCCGGCGTAGCCTGCTCCGGCGAAGAGGCTGCCCTGATGGACGTCCACGTAGACATTATTCGCGGTGAATTTATTCACACATAGGTTGGAAGGTGGGGCGCCACCGGCGGACTGGGGCGCCGAGCAGGGGTCGTAGTCGAAGTCCCACTCGAGGTCGACCTTCTCGGAGGTGCGCATGCTGAGCCGCGAAATGATTGGGGAGAGGTTGCGCGGGCCGGGTGAGGAACGAGATGCCGGAGAAGTCGAGGGTCGTCTCCAGGATGTCGCGCGGGCCGGTGGAGATGACGGCGCCTCCGAAGTTGGGGTCGAAGAAATATTTCTGCGCCAGGCGCCAGCTGATCCACTCGCGGTTCCCGCAAACCGGCTCGCCGTCTTCATCGTGGCCCGCAGCCTCGCCGGGGTCCTCGACGGCGTCGGCCTCCCTGCCCGCCGAGCCGAGGATCTCGGTGGCATCGGCGGCCGCGCCCGGGGTGCGGCACGGCTGGTTGCCGGGGCGGCGCAGAAAGAGCCTCTGGGTCACGCCATACTCCATCTCGTTGGTGTCGCTGGCCACATCGACGGCGTCGAAGCGCAGCACGTCGGGAAAGTTGTCGATGCCGGCGACGTAGCGATAGGTGAACTCCGGCTCGATGGTGTGCTTCACGTCGTGGCGGAGCAGGTTCCGCAGGAACCCGGAATCGAAGGTACGCTCGAGCACCGGCGGGCGCAGGTCCAACTCGACCTCAACATCGGCGCGGTTGAGCGGCGCAGTGCTCTCGACGGGCGGTTCCGGACGGCCGGGCAAGCGGCTGCGGCTATAGAACGTCTCGCGCATTGCGACGGAGGGACGCACCCACCAGCCGCCTCCACTGATGGGATAAGCGATACTCCGGACGCAGGTCGAGGCGCTCGATCATGCCGCTGGTGACGAAGTTCGGCTGCGAGCGCTTCAGGGCCGCCGCGGAGCTGTCCAGGTTCCATTCGAGCCCGGTCGTGCCCAGGCGATGGTCGGTGGTGGTGAACTCGAGCGAGGGCGCGTGGAAGATGTGCACCTGCTCCTCAGCCTGTCGGGGTACGATGGTGGCGACCCGCTTCTCTCCCTGGTAGCGGTCGCCCTCAAGCGAGGCTGCGATGCCGTTCCACTCGCGTGTGGCGTAGATGGTGGAGACGACGTCGCTGGAGACGGCCTGATTGAAGTTGGTGGAGAACGCCTCGCGATAGGGGAACGAGCTGAGGTATTCCACGTCCGCCACCGCTCTTGCCTGGACAGGCGGAGCGGCTGCGCTGGGACTGGATGGTAGATCGTCCGTGAGCAAATCGTGGCGTCCGGTGAAGACGACGTCGGTGCCGCTCTGATTGACGTAGACCCCGCCCGGATAATATCCGCGGTCCTGCAGTCCGCTATAGCGCGACAGCGCGAAGTCCTGGCCCAGCCCGTGGTAGCGCAAGCTGGCGGTCTGCTCCCATCCGCGCGCAGAGTAGTAGATCGTGCCCACGGTGAGGTCGGTGCTGCGGTTGATCGCCCAGTAGATCTGCTCGCCGACGGTGTCGCCCTTGCTCGCGGAGTTGAATCCGATCTCGGGGATCAGGATGCCGGTCTGGCGGTTGCTGGTGTCGACCGGATGGGTGACAAAGGGCAGCCAAAGCACCGGAAGGTTGACCAGGTGAAAGATGCTGTTGGTGGCGCTTGCCTTCTGCGAATCCATATCCACGGTGAACTTCGACGCGGAGAGAAGCCAGTCGGGACTGGGCAATTGGCAGGAGGTCACGGTGCCGCCGTAGACGTAGTACTCGTCGCGGCCCGGTCTTGACCACCATTCTTCCGGTGAAGAGAAATGGGTTGCCGTTGGCGTAAACCTTGCGTTGGGAGGCAGCGGCCGCTGCGGTTGTCGATTTGAGGCCCACCGACCCGCTCACGTCGTAGAAGCTTCCGGTCTGGGTGCGAATGTTGAAGGAGCCGTGGCTGGCGCGGATGCTCTCGTCGTTCGCGCCTCCGGTGACCAGCACATGCCCGGTCAGCGTGATGTCGCCTGTGTCGCTGTCGTATTCAATGTGGTCGGCGTGCAGGGTGCGGTCCTTGTAGGTGACGACCACCTTGCCGTCGGCGGTGCGGCGGCTGCCGACGACGGATTGTGGCCCGTCGGACTCGAAGTAGATGTGGACGCCGTTGTCATTGGCAGGGACCGGGATGGCGTCGGGATATTGCGCGGCCGAAGGGGCGTTCGGCGGGTCGGCGCTGCTGGATTGGCCCGTTTCCGTCGAGGGTGCCGCAGTCGTCAACTGCTGCGCCGCGAGATGCGCACGATTTGCTATGGAGCCCGTGATACTTATGAAGAAGCAGAGGCTCCTGAACGCCATCGCAGGCGAGTACCGGCCGCTTCCGTATGTCGCACGCACCACCATTTGAGGTTAGACGATTTTCCGAGAGAGAGTTTGAGTTTTGAGCAAGATGGGTTCCGCATTGCTGGACACGGCGTTTGATCCAGAGACTTACGCGTCCGCCGAAGCGCTGAGATCTCAGGTGGCCGAGCGGCTCGCGGCGCATCGCAAACGGCGCGGGCGCGCGCAGGCGCAGATGCCGGCCGAACGAGCGGCCTCACAGGGACGGTTCAACTCTCCGTCCAATTCCAGTTCCAATTCCCATTCCACGGATGAGCGCGCCGCGCGCATCTCTGCTGTGGTCGCTGAGCGCTACTCTCGATCGCAAAGCTATTGTGCGTATCTCGCAGCCGAGGCCGAGCGAGCGGTGCAGCAGGCGCAGGCCGCGGCCGAAGTGGCTGCGCTGAATGCTCAGGCGATGCTGGCGGCGCAGCAGGCGCTGCTCGATGCATTGAGCCGGGACGGCTTCGACGCAAACATTGCGAACGCTGAGGGTAATGTCGAGCAGTTATATGCGAATAGCGACGGAGACCCAAGTTGCGACATTGCGCAACTCGACGCGGAAATTCAAGAGAGTTTGCCCGAGGAGCTCAGGCTGTGGCCTGAAGCGGATGCGAGCACAAGCCATGCACCTCGGAGCAGGACCTCCGGTATGCGCAAGACAGCGTCCGCGAGGGTCCGCGGCGCAACATCCGTCACTGAGTCTGCTTCCTGTGTTGCCTCGAGCGAGGCGCCGCAGACCAGGCCTTCCGCGCACGCGACCGGCGGCGGCGTCACGGTGCGGCTGTACGATGAGGCTGCGGGGATTAGGCTGTCGAATGCCGCGGCCCAACGGGCGTCGCCTTCCGGTTACCGGAACGAGGAGTGGAACGATGCCGAGGCGATGGCACTCGATGAGGAGATCGCCTTCCGGCAATCGCCTGTCTTCGAGGAGCCGGTTGGGCCGCCGATGCCGTTGCCGGCCAACCTGATTGAGTTTCCCCGCCAGTTGGTCGCGTCGCGCAAGGCCCGGCCGCGTCTGGCGGAGGGGCCGCTGCGCGATGAAGAGGAGGCCGATCCGGCCGGCGGCCAGCTACGCATCTTTGAGGTCGATCCCGCGCAGATCGATATCACGCCGGCAGCTGCACCGGCGACCGTCGCGGCTGCCATGCCGCAGTGGACGTCGATCTGGCTGGATGCGCCGGGCCATGCGCTGGCTGTGGGCGCGATCGCCGGCGCGCAGACCTCGGGTGAGCGAGGGCACGACCGGTCCACGATGCCGGATGCCCGCGCAATGAACCTCCCCCACGCGGCGTCGATCGGCAGACGCGTCGCCGCCGCTGCAATTGATGGCGGAATCATTCTTGGTGGATTTCTAGCCTCTGCGGCTGCGTTTGTGCTCACCTCATGCCGTTGGGTCCTGGGGCAGCCGGGCGGATCGCTCCGCGCGGCGCTGGGGCATGCGCTGCCCGCCATCGCGGTGCAGGTTGCTTCCCAACTGGGTCAGTTTCTGTCTGCAACCGCGCTGACGCTTTTGTTCCTGTATCTGCTGTATCAAGGGCTGTTCTTCTCGCTCTCCGAGGCCACTCCGGGGATGCGTTGCGCGCGGATCGCGCTGTGCAACTTTGCCGGGGACAACCCGTCGCGCTCAGCGATGCGCTGGCGCGTCCTTGCGCTGCTTCTCTCCGCATGTCCGCTGGGTCTGGGCTTTCTGTGGGCCGCGCTGGACGAGGAGCGCCTCACCTGGCATGATCGCATATGCCGCATCTACCAGCGCAGCAACTAGAAGGTGGTGCTGACAGTCAGGCGGAGGGTCTTGCGCGGCTCACGCAGCTGGTAGGACGCACCATAGAGTTGCAGTGCCTGCTCGTAGCTGTACTCTCCGGCGCCGGAGTCGGGGAACAGGCTGCGGAACGAGGCATTGTCCAGCGCCAGTTGCTGGGGCAGCTGTTTGTACAGTCGCATCGGGTTATAGGCGAAGTAGAGCCGGATTGGGGCGTTGATGACCGGCATAATGACCTGGATCTCCGCGCCGCTGGACATGCGAGGCACCCAATCGGTGCCGGGCACACTGTTCAGGATCCGCTGGCTGAACGCTGGTACCTCCTTGCCGCCGAAGCAGGAGCCGTTGACGAAGGTTGGGCAGCCATACAGCGGGCTGGCAAGCACCGACGTACCGGCGGCGCTCTGTAGCAGTTGCCCATGCTCCAGGTTCCCGGTCAGGCCGAAGTCGGTGAAGAAGGAGAGGGTCACCTGGTCGATGATGGGGATGCGGTACTCAATGTTTGAGGTGAGCTGGGTATCGCCGCCGACCGCAGCCAGGCGGTAGATAGGAAGCGGAATCTGGATGTTGCCCAGGCTCGGGTTGGTTGGGTCGCGGGGCACCAGCGTGCTGTCAGGATTGGTCAGGTTGAACTGCACCTTGACCGGGACGAAGGTGTACGGCGAGGAGGCGCGAATGTCGAAGCCGCGCACATCGTTCTCGCCGCCGCCGTAGATGCGGTTGGTGGGTGGCGCGACCTGGCCGCCGAAGCCGTTGATGTGCGCCAGTTGAACGCGCATGCCGAGAACGTTGCGGCCCTCGTTGTCAATCCTCAGACCCTTCATCGGATAGAACTGGCGGAAGCTGGCGACTGGCTGGATGTACTTTACATTGCCGCCCGCGCCGGCAATCTGCACAGATACGTTGAAGTCGCGGCCGGAGTGCGGGCCGACCGGGTTGCTGAGGCTGGAGTAGGAGAAGTCCGGCGCGATGGTGGACGTGACGATGCCGTCCAGCTGATTCAACCCCTGCACCCCGGAGCGGAAGGCCAGAGACTGAAAGATGTTGCGCGTGTTGTCGTTGAATGTGGTCACCGAAGATTTCGACAGGGCGTAAGTGACGCCGACGCGGGTGACGCCGCGGCCCGCCCAGAGATGCTTCAACGGCTCGCTGATTGATGCAGTGAATCCCGTGGTGGCGGTGTTGTAGTTGGTGAGCAGCGATGCCTGCGCCGTCGACACGTTTGCGGACACGCCATTGGCGATGGAATATGCTTTGGCGGGGTTGTAGTCGGACTTGCGGTCGAAGACCTGCGCGCCCACCGAGATTGGCTTGTTGCGAAGGTATGGCTCGTTGAACCCGAAGGTCAGATTGCGGGAGAGGTCGCCGATGTTGGCGTTCGCGGAGAGCGTCTCGCCCAGTCCCAGGAAGTTGTTGGTCTCATAGTTGAGGCCGATGAAGGCCCCCGACAGTCCACTGAGGCCGCCATTGACGCCGATCGAGTTCTTGCCCTTCTCCTTCAGCTTCAGGAGCAGATCGACGGTGCCGTCTTCCTCATTCTGTCGGGTCTCGGTGTCGTCTTCGGTCTTCAAGGTATCGAAGTAACCCAACTGGTTCAGACGGAGGATGGAGAGGTCCCAGCGCTGCTGACTGTAGACCTGTCCCTCTTCCAGCAGTAGCTCGCGCCGGATGACCTTGTCGCGGGTGACGGTGTTGCCGGTGAACTCGATGCGCGAGACATAGAACCGCTTGCCCTCGGTGATGTCGATGTCCAGGTAGACCAGCTTCTTGGCATCGTCGCGCCGCGGTACCGGCGCGGCCACCATGTTGATGTAGCCCTGGGCGCCGAACGCCTTCCGCAGGGCCTCGAGGCCCTTGGAGAAGAGGGTCGCATTGAACCAGTCGCCGTCCTTCTCCGCGAAGGTAGCTCGCAGGGCCTTCAGGTTCCATTGACGCGGATCGACCCCGGTGAAGTTGATCCCGCCCAGGCGGTAGCGGTCGCCCTCATCCACTGGCATCAGGATGTCGATGCGCTTGCCGGTGGAGGGGCGCAGGGTGAACCAGTTCAGGCCGCCCTCGTCGCGCACATGGGTGGTGGGGTCGCTGGTCTCGGCCATAAAGTAGCCGCGCTCGCGATAGGCCTGGCGCACCCGCTCGGTGTCCTCATCCAGCTTGCTGGCGTCGAAGGTGCGGGCAAACAGGTTCTCCAAAATGATGGAGTGCGGGATGCCGACGGGCTTGGAGTTGACCATCGCGTTGCGCAGGATGCGGTCGCTCAGGTTGTAGTTACCTTCGAAGGCAATCTTGCCTACCTTGACGGTCGGCCCCTCCTTGATGCGGAAGGTGATGCCCACCGAGGAGGGAGGAATGGTCTTTATCTCGGTCTTGATGGTGGCGAACTGGTGCCCATGCTCGGAGAGCAGGTCCTTCAGCACATCCTCGGCCCGCTTGACCCGTGTGGGATCGTACTGGCTCTCGACGGTCAGGCCGACCTTGGCCTTCTTGTAGCGCTCGTCCACGTCGGACTGTGTGACCGAGTTGAGGCCGGTGTAGTCGATGGTGCGGATGGTCGGCTTCTCCAGCACGTAAACCACAAGCTGGATACAGGCCGGGGTGTCGACACGTTCGATGCGTACATTCTCGAAGAAGCCGGTGTTCCAGATGGCGTTGAAGTCACGCTCGACCGTGGCTGAATCGTAGGGGTCGCCCTGGTGGCTGGCCATGCGGGCGAGGACGGAGTCCTTGGGGATGCGGCGGTTGCCAATGACCTGCGGCTGGCAAAGCGCCTGGGTGGCTGAGGTGGCTGCGGCGGTGTCGGCCTGCGCCCAGACTGCGCGGGCGGGCAGGATTGTGGCCAGCAGGATCGTGGCAAAAGGGGCGGTGCCGGCCACGGTACGGGCGATGCGGGAGCGGCTGGAGCGCGTGCGCACAGACTGAAGCTTATTCCCTGAAAGACCTACGCTCACTCGCTTTACGGTAAAGATACGCACACCCTCATTGCTGTAAAAAATAGCGCCCCGCCAAGTCGCCTGGGGAAAGCTCGATTATATGGGAGCGATGCCGCTCGGCGCGAGTTTGGGCGGAGTGGGTTCGAGAGCTCTTGTTGGAACTCCGCTCCAGTCGCATAAGACTTGGACGGGCTTCTCGGGCTAATGCTGCGGAGAAGTTTCAGCCGCGCGCCTCACCTCCACCAGAGTGGAGTAGAAGGTGGCGCCGCGGCCCATGTCAGTCAGGGTCTCGCTGGTGAGCGCGTTGACATTCGCGCCGCTGTGGCCGTTCTCGCCGGAGAACTTGTTCCACTCGATGCGCGCCGCGACCACCCCCGGTGGGACCATCTCACCGACCTGCGCGCGCAGCCAGATCGTTCCCCGCCCGTTGAAGACCTCGACCTCGTCGCCGGTGGCCAGCGCCCGCGCCGCTGCGTCCGTGGGGTGCATCTCCAGCACGCCCGCGGTGCGCGCCTCCATCTTGCGGTGGCGCGGGTTGTTAGCGAAGGTGGAGTTCATATAGTTATCTGCCTTGCGCGGCAGAAACTCCAGCGGATATTTGCCGTCGCTCGCGCCCGCGCCGAGGCGCGACTCCGTAGCGGGCACGAAGACCGGCACCGGGGTCAGCTCGCCGCGTCCGCTGGGCGTGCGGAACCACTCGGCGGTCGAGAAGGGTAGCGCGTCGCCCTGCGCGTTCACCGGCAGCGCCAGCGGAATGTGGCCTTCGCGCTCCAGGCGATCGCGCGTGATGCCCGCAAACCATGGGTCGTCGGTGGTGAGGGCCTGATCGATCAGCTCGTCTTCCGTGTCGCGGAAGCAGGCTTCCGTGAATCCCATGCGTTGCGCGAGCTCGGCGAAGAGGCGCACGTTGCTCCACGCCTCGCCGAGCGGCGCGATGGCGCGCTGCGAGAGCTGCGCGAAGAGGTGTCCGTATGCGCCCTGCACGTCCTTGACTTCGAGGAAGGTGGGCGCGGGCAGCACGATGTCGGCGTAGTCCGTGGTGTCGGTGAAGAACTGCTCGTGGACGACCGTGAAGAGGTCGTCGCGCATCATGCCGCGCAGCACGGCGTTCTGGTTGGGCGCGATGGCCGCGGGGTTCGAGTTGTAGACGAACATCGCTTTCACCGGCGGGCCTTCGCGCTCCGGGTCGCAGAACCCAAGCTCGGTGAGCGCCTGGCCCAGGCGGCTCATGTTGACGATGCGCGCGTCGCGGCCCAGCGGGCTGGCGTGCATCAGCTCCGGCATCTGCAGCGCGGCGGTGTTGAAGGGAAACGCGCCGCTGACGGTGAACTGCACGCCGCCGCCCTTCTGCTTCCAGGAGCCGGTGACCAGAGGCAGCATGCAGACGGCGCGCGCAGCGGTGCCCCCGTTCTCGCTGCGCTGGATGCCGTAGTTGAGGCGGATGACGGCGGGCTTGCCGGTGCGCCTGAGGCAGAGCGCATAGTCGCGGGCGAGGCGCGGTGATGGCCTCGGCGGCGATGCCGGTGATCGCAGCCGCGCGCTCCGGCGAGTGCTCCGGCCGTAACGCGTGCGTCGCGCAGCTCACTTGCGCCGACCGTGCATTCGCTCGAGATAGCTCGCGGTCTTCGAGGCCGTCGCGGAAGATGACGTGCATCATGGCGAGCGCGAGCATGCCGTCGGTGCCGGGGCGGATGGCGAGGTGCTCGTCGGCCAGCGCGGCGGTGCGGGTGCGGTAGGGATCGATCACGACGAGCCGCGCGCCCTTGCGCCGCGCCTCTTCGATGAACGGCCAGAGATGGACGTTGTTGCCGTGGATGTTCGCGCCCCACGCGATGATGAGGCCGGCGTGGGCGAAGTCCTCCGGCGGGGTGCCGAGCTTGATGCCGTAGACGCTCTTGAAGGCGGCGCCGCCGGCCTCGGAGCAGATGGTGCGGTCGAGCTGCGACGCGCCGAGGCGATGGAAGAAGCGGCGGTCCATGGAGCCGAAGCCGAGCTGGCCGATGCGTTCCGGCGTAGGAGTAGGGCAGGATGCTCTCCGGGCCGAACTCGGCCGCGGTGCGCTGTGAGCTTGGCGGCGATTGCGTCGAGCGCCTCGTCCCAGGAGATGCGCTCGAAGGCGTCGGCCTCGCGGCCCTTTTGCCGCCGTAGCCGGCCGGGCCTTTGGGTGCGCCGGGCCTGCGGCGCATGGGATAGAGCAGCCGGTCGGGCGAGTAGACGCGGTCGAGATACTGCGCGACCTTGCCGCAGAGGAATCCGCGAGTGACAGGATGGGCTGGGTCGCCGGCGATCTTGGTAGCGCGTTCGCTGCGCGCGCCATCGGGGGCTGTCAGCGACTCCACCGTGACGAGCACGCCGCAGGAGTCAGGGCAGTCATGCGAGCAGACTGCATGGACCACTCGGGTCTGGCAGCGTGTCTGTGCCTCCGCCGTCGCCATGATGTGATTGTAACAACCGATGCGGAGAAAAAGCCGGTCATCGGCAGTTCCCGGTGAGGCGCGCGTCAAAGCCTACGCCGTCGCGATCAGGGGGAGATGTGGGCGCGAATGGCGGTTTCTTGTGCGGCGGCTCACTGGATGACGGATGCTACAGAGACTTTGGGGATGAGGACCAGGAGATCGTAACTGTAGACGACGTGCTCCCATTGGCTGGGAAGATCGAGGCCGCGATAGCGAAGTTGGCGCAGGTCGAAGAGGGTCAACTGGGTTCCTGGGGCAGCGGGATCGGCGGGTATCAGGTTCGAAATGGCGAGGGCGAGCCATTTGTAGTCTGGATCGTCGGACATAACGAAGGGTTGCTGGCCGAGCGGCTTGCCATATCCGGCGATGTCATAATGCATTCCTCGCGCGCCGAGGACAATCAGATGGAGGGATTGCGCCTGCTCTCCGGCGGCCAACTCCGCGATGAAGTCTCCGAGATTCAGCTGATGACTTTGGTCGAAGCCCTTTCCGGTATGGTTATCGCGGAACTTGAACAGGATGCGCGGGGATGGGGTCTGCTTCTTGAATGGCAGGTAGTCGGCGAGGAAGTGCCGCTTGAGCAGTTGGGAGCGGAGCAGGTTGGAATCGGGTCCGCTCTGGGCAAAGGCGCGATAGATCGTTCGTGAGAGGGTGAACTCGCGTAGCAGATCACGGGTCGCGGCGGTGCCATCTGCGTCAACGGCTGACTGGAGAGACTGAATGTCGGTATCAGTGGAGGCGAGCAGGAAGAGCTTGGCGTAGTCGCCGGTGCTGGTTGCGAGGGCCGCGGCGGTCCGCTCCTTGGCTTGCGCGACTGCGATGGCCGCGCGAGACAGTGGGCCGGGACGGGTAGCAGCCATGGACTGGAGCAGCGTGCCGGCGGAGCCAAGGAACTCCTGATCCAGACCCCAGAGCGCGAAGTGCGGATTGTGCGAGGATGCGGCACAGTGCGCGGCGAGGTCATTCTCTTCGCGTATGTTCAGGAAAGCCATGTTGTCCGGGTAGGCCCTGTCGCGAGCGGTCATGATCGGGATGCGGTCGGGATTCGAGAGCAGGCTGTTTACGAAGCGCGTGGCATAGGGGCCAGCCTCGACGGCATAGGCGTCGGGGTGCATGGTGTCGCAGAGAGCGGCGGCGAATTGCGGGATTTCGCGGGTCATGTGGTCCTCCCCAAGGAGGACGAAACGCGATTGCTGAACGGCGGCATCAAGGACGAGCGCTCCGGGACCGGAGAACTTGTAGTCGTTCAGAACGAGCGAGGTGCGGGCCTGAATGAGCGCTTCTTCCAGGGTTGGCTTCGGCGCCGTTTGCACTTTCGTGACGATCGCTAATGCGATGACGAGGGCCGCAGGGGAGATTCGCATCACGCACGCAGTCTACGCGGAACGGTGAGGGTAGCGCTGATATATGCGCTGGTTGATACGCGGAGGACGTTTCGCCTGGAGCTCGAAGCCGATCGAAGGAACCTTGTTAATGAGACGGCAAATGTGCAAGACACGAGCGCTGAGGTAGACAGAGTTCTGAGTGATTATGCCCAACTCATTAAAGATCCCGGACAGCTGCAAAAGCGGGTCGATGATATTAAGCCTGGTTTTTACGCCTTTAGTGGGACAGCCTGGGGCGCTGCAAGTTCCAGCGGGATACTGGCGTACATGAAGACCGATGAAGAAAATCGGTTTGCAGACGCATACTTCAGCGTTGAAGCTTATCAACCAATCTCGCGGCAGGCGCTGCTCGATTTTACGGCTGTAAATAGCTTCTTCGACAGCAGGCCAAGCCTTAGTCCACAAGATGCCGTTGAGGGGGAGCAAAGGCTTCGGACATTTCGATTCGATCTAAGGATCATGGCGCATGTAGATCGTGAGTTTATGGACGATCTTAATGCGGCGCTTGCGAGTCAGTAGTCCGGTCCAGGCCCATACTAGTAAGCGTTTGCCCGCTATTCCACGTTGGTGGTGGTGACTGGGTCGCCTTGCTTTACGTCGATGGTGAGGCCTTTCAGGTCCACGTCGCGCGCGTGGTCGAGGCGGAAGCCGCGGTCGGCGGTGATCTTGCAGTTCTCGAAGGTGATGCCCTGGATGGGGCTGCCGGGCAGGCCGTGGATGGCGCCGACCGACTGCACATCGCCGGTGACGTTGATGATCTTTACGTTGCGCACCACCGGCAGCGGGTTGGAGTCGGGCTGGCGCGGGCCGCACCATGCGCCACTCCATATTCATCTCGAAGGCCTGCGCGGGTCTGGTGCAGGGTGATGTCCTTGTAGGTGATGTTCTCCACCACGCCGCCGCGGCTGGGCTGGGTCTTGAAGCGGATGGGCGCCCAGTTGCCGGAGTCGAAGACGCAGTTGAGCGTGGTGACGTTGCGGATGCCGCCGGAGGTCTCGCTGCCCATGGCCACGCCGCCCTGGCCGTAGGCGAAGTGCGAGTTCTCAATGAGGATGTCCTCGGCGGGGCGGTTGACGCGCAGGCCGTCGGCGTCCTTGCCGGACTTGATGGAGATGCAGTCGTCGTCGTCCTCGATGTAGACGTGGTTGATGTGCACGTGCTTGGAGGAGTCGATGTCGATGCCGTCGGAGCTGGGGATGTTGTGCTCGGCGGTGATGCGCAGGTTGTTGATCTCGACGTTCTGGCTGTAGAGGACGAAGAGGCACCAGACGGCCTGGTTGTGCAGGTTGAGGCCGGTGATGGTGACGTCCTTCGAGTTCTGGATGCCGATCAGGCGGGGGCGGCCGCGGCGCGGGGTGCTGGGTGCTGCGGCGGGTCGAGGCTGCGGCAGCTGTGGCGCCGTGGGGGCAGACGAGACGGCGGTGGAATCTGTGGCGGGCACAGCCGGAGCCGGACTAGTTCCGGGGGCAGCGGGGACTGCGCCGGGTGCGCCAGCTGGACGTGGCCCGGCCGGCCGCCGGAAGGGATTCTTCTTCAGCCACTCATCGCCCGAGCCGTCGATGGTGCCCTCGCCGGAGATGGTGAGGCCGGTGACGCCCTCGGCGTTGACCAAGGAGGCCGTGTACATCTCCTCGGTGCCCTCCCAGCGGGACTGGATCTGCGGATAGTCGTCGAGGTTGGTGGTGCCCTTCAGCACGCCGTCTTTTTCGACCAGCAGGTTGACGCCCTGCTTGAGGAAGATGGCTCCGCTGAGAAAGGTGCCGGCGGGGACGACGACCACGCCGCCCTTCTTGTTCGCCGCGCACTTATCGATGGCTGCCTGGATCGCCTTGGTGTTGACGGTTGTGCCGTCGGCGACCGCGCCGAACTTGGTGATGACGTAGCGCTTGGTGCGCTTGGCCGGCGTGGCCCAACTCTCGGCCACAGCCATGGTGGTCGAGAGTGCGAGCGCGGCAAGCAACATTATCTTCAACTTCATGCGTGTGTCCCCAATCGTCTTCGGCCATGGACGCAATCGGCCAATCCTTGATTTGCCGCTGCAATCCTACAGCGTTGCGAGCATGGCGGCGAGCAGTGCTGTGCGTGGGATGAGGTGCTCGACCGCGACCGACTCGTGCGCGGCGTGCGCGCCTTCGCCGACCGCGCCGAGGCCGTCCAAGGTAGGGACGCCGAGCGCGGCGGTAAAGTTTCCATCGGAGCCGCCGCCGGTCGCGGCTTCCTCCAGATCGAAGCCAAGGTTTGCAGCCAGCCTGCGCGCGTGTTTATAGAGCGCGACGGTGCCGGCTTTGCGCTCCATCGGCGGCCGGTTCATTCCGCCGGTGACTTTGAGCGTGCAGTGCGGGTCGGTGCAGTGCAGGCTGCGGAAGAGTTTGTCGACCGTCTGCGCGTCGGAGGAGCTTCGCACGCGGACGTCGACCTCGGCCCATGCATGCTGAGCCACCACGTTCGAGCGCGTGCCTCCGCCGATCACGCCGGGGTTGACTGTGCGCCCGAGGCCCGGCTTAGTGAAGCCGGCGACGGTCTGCAGCAGGCGCGCGAGTTCGAGGACTGCGGAGTGGCCGCGCTCGAAGTCGAGGCCGCTGTGCGCCGCGACGCCCGTCACCTCCAGCCGGTAGTCGGCGATGCCCTTGCGCGCGGTCTTGCATGCCAGACCCTGCGCCGGCTCCAGCACCAGCACCGCGGCGGAGGCGAGCGCCAGCCGCTCCGTGAGGGGGCGGGAGACCGGGCTGCCGACCTCTTCGTCGCTATTAAGCAGCAAGGTAACGGGGCGGGTTGGTAGTTGGAGATGATGCAACGCACGGATGGCAGTCAGCGCCATCGCGACTCCCGCTTTCATGTCCAGCACCCCTGGACCCAAGAGGCGGCCGTCGCTTTCGCGGAAGGGCATGCTGCGCAGGGTGCCGAGCGGCCAGACGGTGTCGAGATGGCCGAGCAGCAGGGTGGGCTTGTCGGCGCTGCGAGAAGGGCCGAAGCGAAGTTCGAGAATATCGCCGAAGCGCCTTTGTTTGTGAATCTTGACGCGACTGCCGAGGGCACTGGCCAGACGCGAGACATAGGCGCCCGCAGCGTCGACCGCCGGCTTATCGTCGGAGGGAGACTCGATCCGGACGAGATCGCGCAGGGTGCGAGTCAGCCAGCCGGACTGGGTGGCGACGGCGTCGAGAAGTTGGTTGGGGACTCGCAAGGGCTCGGTCATTCGAATGCTTCGGATGTTACCGCAGCGGCGGGTACATTCGGAAAAGCAGCCCAAAAAGAGAGGTTTGGAATGCGCAGGGTGTGTCTATTTTGCCACACTCGATCCCGCCAAACGCCGTGTAATCTGGCGTCACAAATCGAGCCACGCGTCGAATTTGCTGGAGAAGGCCACTTGGCCCAGAGCGCCCACAGCGAGCAGACAATCCGGTCGGAGATCGAGTTTCGCGGCATAGGCCTGCACAGCGGCGCGGAGGTCTCGATGCGGCTGGTGCCCGCGCCGGCGGGTTCGGGCATCGTCTTTCGCCGCACCGATCTGGACAACTTTGAGATTCCCGCGACCGGGCGCAACGTCGCCAAGGTCAGTTACGCCACCAGCCTGATGCGAGGCAGCGTGCTCATCTCCACAACCGAACACCTGCTCTCCGCGCTGATCGGATTTGGCGTGGACAATGTGATCGTCGAGGTGGACAATCTTGAGCTGCCCATCCTCGATGGCAGCGCACTGCCTTATGTTGAGGCATTTCAGGCCGTCGGCCTGAAGCAGCAGCGGCGCCGGCGCGAGTACATCCGCATCCTGAAGGAGGTGGAGGTGCGCGAGGGCAGCAAGTTCATCGGTGTCTATCCGGGTTCGGGCTACGGCATCGATTACACCATCGACTTTCCCGCACCCATCGGGGTTGAGCGATTTCAGGGCGACCTTGAAAGCGGCGACTACGCCAGCCGCATTGCGCCGGCACGAACTTTTGGCTTCAGGGAAGACGAGGCGAAGCTGCGCGATATGGGGCTGATTCGCGGCGCCTCGGAGGCATGCGCGATTATTTTGTCGGCCAAGGGCGTGCAGAATGGGCCGCTGCGCTTCGAGGATGAGTTTGTGCGCCACAAGGTGCTGGACCTGATCGGCGACCTGGCCCTCGCGGGACGGCGCATCCAGGGTCGCGTGGTGGCCGAGCGCGCGGGCCACGCCATGCACACCGCGCTGGTGCAGAGGCTGATGCGCGACCGCTCGGCGTGGGAGCTCGCCTATGGCTACGATGACGACCAGGAGAAGCGGGCAGTTGCCGGCTTGAGCGTGGGGAGTCCGCCGGCCACTCTGCCGGCCCATGCGTGAGGCTGTGAAGCATGTGGCCGCGATTGCGCTGGGCTCAAACCTGGCCGCAGAGTGGGGCGACCGCGAGGCGAACCTGCGCGAGGCGGTGCGGCGGGTGGGGTTGCTGGGCGAGGTGCAGGCGGTCTCGTCGTTCTACGATACGGCGCCGGTGGGGTATACCGAGCAGCCAAGGTTTCTGAATGGAGCCATGCTGCTGGAGACGGAGCTGGAGCCAACAGAGCTGATGCACGAGCTGCTGGCGATCGAGCGGGCCATGGGTCGCGACCGCGCGCAGGCTCCTGCGAAGGGGCCGCGAGTGATCGATCTCGATCTGTTGCTGATGGGCGATGTTGTGCTGGCTGGCAGCGATCTAAAGCTGCCGCATCCATCGATGACGGAACGGCGCTTCGTGCTGGAGCCAATGGCGGAGGTCGCGCCGGGGATGGTCGATCCGTGCTCGGGGCTTACTATTCGGGAGCTGCTGGCGCGGTTGGGGGATGCAGATAAGGGATAATGACCGGGTACGCTCGGAGATGCTGAACAGGGGGCTGACTGGTGTCTGTGGAATTTTCCCGCTCGCAAACCGCTGACGCCGCCACGGAAAGCTCCGTGCGGATCTCGCACGACCGTGCCGAGCTCGCCGACGGCTGGGCTGAGCCGGCTCAGCCGCCGCTGTGCGTGGACCTCGACGGCACCCTGGTCAAGTCCGACACGCTGGTCGATACGGTGGTTGTGCTGGCGCGGCAGAGTCCGGCGTCGCTGCTGAGATTTCCTGCGTGGCTGTTGCAGGGCAAGGCTGCGTTCAAGCGCAAGGTCTCCTTCATCGCGGCGATCGACGTCGTGCATCTGCCGTATAACCAAGAGCTGCTGGAGTATCTGCGGCAGCAACACGCCGGCGCGCGGGCGATCTACCTTACTACCGGAGCGGACACAGTGCTCGCCGAGCGCGTGGCCGCGCATCTGGGCCTCTTCAGCGGTGTCCTCGCGTCGGATGGAAGCACCAACCTCACCGGCCACAACAAGCTCACGGCATTTCAACGGAGGTTTCCCGGCGGCTTCTCCTACATCGGCAATGCGCGACCCGACGTGCCGCTGCTGACCCACTGCGTACAGCCGATGGTGGCGAACCCGCATATTGGATTGTTGGCCGGGCTGCGCGCGGCGGGAGTTGCGCCGGCGCGGACCTTCCACGATCAAGCGTCGCCTTTCAAGGCATGGCTGCGCGCGATCCGGTTACACCAGTGGGCCAAGAACACACTGATCTTTCTACCGCTGCTACTGGCACATGTGCGCGCACCCGGGCCGGTGGTTGCAGCGTGCCTCGCCTTTTTCAGCTTTGGGCTGGCCGCGTCCGCGACTTACATGGTCAACGATCTTCTGGATCTGGAGGCGGACCGCCACCACGCGCGCAAGCGGCGCAGGCCATTCGCGTCGGGAGATCTTTCGCCCATCGCGGGCGTCGCCACCATTGTCCTCTTCCTGGTATCGTCGCTGGCGCTCGCTTTGCTGCTGCCCTACACTCTGGCGTTACTTTCTCCGGAGTTCGCACTGAGCCGACCGTGGGGCTTCGCAGAGTGGCTTGGAGTTTATGTAGTCTCAACCAGCGCGTATTCGCTGCGCCTGAAGCGAATGGTGCTGGTGGATGTGATTGTGCTGTCGGGGCTGTATACCATCCGCATCCTCGCGGGGTCGGCGGCGACCGGCGTGCCGGTCTCGCAGTGGCTCGCGGCGTTCAGCATCTTCTTCTTCCTCTCGCTGGCGTTTGTGAAGCGCTTTGCGGAGCTCGAGAGCCTGCGCCTGCGCAGCGAAGCCTCAGGCGCGCTCGCGGTCAAGGGTCGCGGCTATCGCCTCTCCGACCTGGAACAGCTGCGCAGCTTCGGCACGGCCAGCGGATACGCTTCGGTGGTGGTCTTCGCGCTGTACATCGGCAACGAGGTGGCGCAGGGGCTCTATGCGCACCACCGGCGGCTGTGGCTATTGGTGCCGGTGCTGCTGCTGTGGCTCAGCCGCCTGTGGTTGCAGGCCTCGCGCGGCGAACTGCACGAGGACCCCGTGGTTTATGCAATTACGGACAAGCGCAGCCTGCTGCTGGGCGTGGTGGTGGTGGCGATTGTGCTCTCGGCGCTGTGAGGCTTTAGCGGAGGGTGAAAGCACCTTCGGTTACTCTGGAACCTGTCTATGAGTGACGCAACAGATTCGATTCCACAACTCTCGTCCTACGACGAGGCAAGCCTGGACCACAGTTTTGCCGTGCTGACGGTCCAGGTTCAAGCAGAGGCCAGGGCTCTGACAGATGCCGAGGCGCGCGAGGCCTTCCATCTGCGTTGGCTAGGGCGTAAACAGGGTCGGCTCAAGCTGATTAGCGACGCGTGGCTTAAGACAGCTCCAACGGACGCGCGCAAAGCTCTCGGCATGCGCTTTAATGACCTGAAGCAGAAGATTGAAACCGCATTGGTGGATGCTGCCGCAGTTCCTGCTGCGCCCAGGGCAAGTGACGGCATCGACATCACCCTGCCCGGCACTGTGCGCACGCCCGGCATTGAGCATCCGCTCATCAAGACGATGCAAGAGATCGTGCGCGTCTTCCATCACCTCGGTTACTCCACCGCTCTCGGCCCGCAGGTGGAGTCGGACTTCTACAACTTCGAGGCGCTCAACTTCCCGCCGAACCATCCCGCGCGCGACACCCAGGACACGCTGCGCATCGCAGGCCAGAATCACCGGCCGCAGCCGGACCGGCTGCTGATGCGCACACACACTTCCCCGGTGCAGATCCGCAGCATGATCGCCGAACCGCCGCCCATCCGCATCGTGGTGCCGGGCAAAGTGCATCGCAACGATGCGGCGGACGCGACCCACTCGCCGGTCTTCCACCAGGTCGAGGGCCTCTGCGTGGACACCGACATCACCTTCTCAGACCTCAAGGGCACGCTCGACCACGCGATGAAGGCGCTCTTCGGCTCGGCGGTGAAGACGCGCTTCTTCCCCAGCTTCTTTCCCTTTACTGAGCCCAGCGCGGACGTGCAGATCAGCTGCATCTTCTGCGCCGGCCAGGGCTGCCGCAAGTGCAAGCACTCCGGCTGGATCGAGCTGCTCGGCTGCGGCATGGTCGACCCCGCGGTCTTTACCAGCGTGGATGCACAGCGCGTCGCACAGGGCCGGGCGCCCGCCTACGACCCGGCGAAGATCACCGGCTTCGCTTTCGGCATGGGCGTCGAGCGCATCGCCATGGTCCTCCACGGCGTCTCCGACATCGGCCTCTTCTACTCCGGCGACATGCGCTTCCTCGAGCAGTTCGTGTAAGAGCGGACAGCGAATTTTCCTCAAAATCGATCGCCGCCAGTCGCGCATCGAAGCTCTGTCGTTGGAGGGTTGCGCGGATGCCAACAAACACAGTCAACAAGGAGACGGCCAGGGTCGGATTGATTGGCCTTGGACTCATGGGCAGCCGTCTGACCCAGCGCCTGCATGCATCCGGATGGAACATTCAGGCGTGGAACCGCAGTCCGGAGCCATCCCGTGCGATCGCCCAACAAGGGATACCCATCGCCGAATCCATCGCGGCGTTGCTCGCCGGCTGCGATGTAGTCTTGTCCAGTCTGGCCAACGATGCAGCCGTAGAGTCGGTATACTTCGGCCCGGGCGGCGTCCTGTCCGCGGCAAAGGCGGGCACGGTTCTGCTCGAGATGAGCACTATCTCGCCGCAGCTATCTCTGCGCCTGCACCAGAAGGCCTCCGAGCTGGGCCTCAGGCTGCTGGACCTCGCCATCTCGGGATCGACGCCGGCGGTCGAGGCAGGAGCGATCACTCTGCTCGCGGGTGGCGACCGCGACACCTTCGAACTGTGTGCCCCGATTTATGAGTCCATCGCCCGGCAATGGTTCCTCATCGGTGGGCCCTCCTCCGGCGTGCAGATGAAGCTCGTCGTCAACCTTCTTCTGGGTGTCGACATGCAGGCCATCGCAGAGGCCGTCTCGCTCGGCGAGCATCTGCGCATCGACACCGGTGTCCTGTTGGACGTCCTCTCCAAGACCGCGGTCGTCCCACCCGCATTCGTCGGCAAGTTCAAAAAAATCAAAGCCAACGACTACTCGCCCGAGTTCCCCTTGCGCCTGATGAGCAAAGACATGGACCTCGTGATGCAGACCGCCGCGGCACTGGGCGCACGTCTGCCTGCGGCGTCCGTCGCCCAGTCCATCCTTGCCTCCAATCTCGCCGCAAGCGGAGACCTCGACCTCGCAGCAATCACACCCTCTGTCATCGGCTAGAGAAATCAGGTGCAAGAACGCTCTGATTGCTGGATAGATGCCGCCCAAAGTTGCTCCCATGCGTTTTTGGTGCAGGATGCCTAGTTCCCGAAGGCCGACGCCAGGCTGGTCGAAGACGACGGAGTCACAGAGATCCGGCTAATGTTCGTGTCATCCTCCACGAGAAACCGCAGCGACCCATCCGGTTGCGGCTCCCAC
Organism: uncultured Acidobacteriaceae bacterium; assembly: GCA_963808025.1. Lineage (GTDB taxonomy): Bacteria > Acidobacteriota > Terriglobia > Terriglobales > Acidobacteriaceae > Edaphobacter. Next base: position 551,764 of record CAWEEI010000005.1, read on the forward strand.
GTTCCGTACTGTAGACCTCCGGGGTACGGACTCTTGCCCTCGTATACCGGCTTCCCATCCACAAACACCCGGAACACGCCCTGTCCTTCCACTTTGCCCCAGAACACATGGCTGCTGTCCGCTGAGAACGCGATATTGCTGTATCCCGTGCCCAGGTGGATCGCCTTGCTATCCACGCACGCGTACACATCGTTATTCGCGGCAGGATTGTTGGGCCGGCATATATACCCGATGTGTTGGCTGTCCGGACTCCACACGTAGGCGCGCGTGCCGTCGTTCGTCACTCCGCCCGTATTCGTCACCGAGTAGGCCGACTGCGCCACTCCATCCACGTACAGCGTCCGCCCCTGCGCGTTTTGCACCACAAACGCATAGTGTTGCCCATCCGGGCTGAAGCTCGCGGCGCTGGTGGTGGACCTGGTGAGGTCTCCCAGCGGCAGTGGTTTACCGTCCAGGAGAACTTCCTTATAAGAAAGCACCAGCGAGTGGCCGCCTTTCGGCGCGAACAGCGGCGCCTGGGCCATCTGCAGCGCATCGGACTCTTCGCCGTTTCTCACCTCATAGACGGAACCTGAATTATTCGCGAGATATACCAGCGCGGACGAGTCCGCCGTATACCCCGTCGTCCCAGTGCCGCTCAGACCGATGCTCTGGTAGATCTCCTGCTTGGCACCATCGGCAAACACATACGCCCCTCCACCGCCAGTGGCGTAGGCAGCATAGTGCTTGCCATCCGGTGAGAAGATCACGTTGCCGTACTGTCCACCGGGCTGCGTCTGGCTCGCCGCTACAAGTTGCCCGCCCACCACCAGCGCCTGCGTCGCCGCCGGCGATCCATTCTTCGTCACCACGGCCACTGCCATCGCGCCCACGGGCGGCACAAACCAGCGGACGAAATCCGCCTTCACAACCGCCTTGCCGTCAATCAATCCCTCCACCACCTGCGTCGGCCTCGGCCCCGCAGAGGTCAGCGTAATCGTCGAGTAGATATCCAGACCCTGTCCCGCAAACTTGAAGGTGTCTGACTTATACGGCGCTAACTGGTAGTCCAGAACAAACTGCTGTGTCGGCACCGACGCATTGGGCGGGCTCCACGGATACGCCGCATGGTTCCCATCCGGCGAAAACACCACGTAACTAAACCCGTTGCCCGGGTATCCCCACGGTCCCGGCTTGCCATCCCATACCAGCCGAGACGGCGAGCTCGGCTGGCTCAAGTCCTGCACCGAGCTGTAGTACAGATGCTGGCTGTTCGACGTGAACGCAAGTTGGCAGTTCGCACTATTGGTCGCGCCATTCGCCGCCGCCGGCCCGCTCGACTGCTGCTGGCCATCCTCGAATACGATCCACTGCGAGCCAATCGTCGCGCAGTACGCCGAGTGGTTCCCGTCCGGCGAATAGATCGCGCCGCCCTGCGCTCCGCCCATCAGCACCTTATCCAGCTTCGGCCCCGCAACGCCATCCAGCAGCACTACCAGTCGGCTCCCGCTCTGCGTCGTCACCGACGCATGCACACCCACGGGGCTCACCGACACGCTGCTCATCGGAATCGACGACGGACCCATCACCAGCGGAGTAATCACGGTCCCCGCGGGCGCGGTAAACGGCCCGGAATCGCCAGCGGCCGGCCCTGAGGCCACAGCCGCCGATCTTGCTGCGGCAGGTTGATTGGGCTTTGCTGCCGCGGCAGGCTGGCTGCCTGTCTTTCCCGGCTGCGCCGCCGCCTTCAGCCGGTCCATAATGCTCTGCGCGGATGCCGCGGTGGGAACCAAGCCCGCAGCCAGTGTGGAAACCATCACCAGCACGACACTGGTGCGAAGGATGCGCCGCGGTGCGGCCCCATCAAGATCGAAGTGCATGTGAACTTCTCCTGAACTGACGGCCCATTGCAAACAACAAGTAGAGACAGACTCAGCGCCGCAAAAGCCTCTGCAGCCCAAAACTCACCCGCTTCACGCAGTGAGTTGGCCGGTTCTCTGCCGAACGAACTCGGACGCCTGGACTAGAAATTTGTGGGGGCAGCTCCCTTTGGGAGGAACTCAGTTGCCCCAATATTGCCCCCAGCTGCCCCCGGATGTCAACAGACGGCACCACCTCCTTCTGGACGTCACAAACAGCAAAGAACCCACGAGAATCAAGGGTTCTGGGACGTTATTGAAATTAGCTGGATTGTAAAAAAGTGGTGGCCAGAGACGGGATCGAACCTCCTACGCCGGCCTTTTCAGGGCCGCGGTCTATTACTGAGCTGTAGCAGCGGAGACATTTACCTGCGATTGCCGTTCCGATTGGAGAGCACCAGGAGTCTTCGAACGGCTTCGCGGTTGTAACGCTGTACGACAATGCACGGAAGATTGGCCGCGGCTGCATACACGGCCATCACGATCCTTGCCCAGGGCGGGTTCCAGAGAAAGAAGATGGGAAAGCATGCGAACATCAGCCAATGCGCGGCCTCCCCGCGCCTGGTCTCGACCGCGAATTGGCGCAGATAAGTGGGGTCCCGCCGCTCTAGGACCTTCTTGCGGAATTTGCCTCCGACCCAGGGCGCTCCGTCCGGCAGCATTTGCTTCCATTGGCGAATGCGCAGCCATTGGCGGTAGAACCCTGTCTCCCACCCGTGGACCTTGGAATACCAGGTATCGCGCGTAAAGCGGTCCGGGTTCATGTGGGTCACTGCCGCCGCGATCCCAAGCTGAAGCACGAGCCAACCAACCACATTGACCGCGGTCAATGCGAGTATCATACCCGGCGTCCTCGCCAGGTCACCGGTGTTCCATGCATGCGCGCGTAGGCCGATTGCGCGAACGTTGCAAAATAAAATGCGAGGGCGACGGGATAGAGCAGCGCGGCCCGCCAGCGGAAGGTCCCAAGCTGCCGTCCGAACCACATCACCTGAGCGGCGTAGAGCAGATAGAGCACCGCGAAGGCAAGCCGCAGAGGACCCCGTGCTGCAATCAGCAGGAACGGCGTGGCCATGGCCGTCCCGAGCCAGTAGATGGAGAGACCAAGCACCAGTGGAGAGACCATGCCGGCGCCCGCGGAGAATGCCTTGCTCCAGCTCTCGAACAGTTGCCGCAGACCCTCGGGAAACATCCTCATATCGAGTGTGCCGCGGCCTCCCAGCGTATGCGTTGTGCCGCCTGTCGCCCATACGAGTTCGGCGAACCGAAGGTTCTCAAGGATATCCTGCTTGACCGCCTCATGGCCGCCGGCCTTGCGATATAGCTCTCTATCGATCAGCAGCGACTGGCCGAAGAGGTGAGGAGCATCCAGTCTGCCGAAGCCTCCGGCGCCCATCGCCATCACAATGTTGAAGAACAGGGAAAGTTCCTCGTACCAGCACTGTGTTCGATGAAACGGCAGAATCGAGAGCGCAGCACTCCGCGGCAAGGTGGCGAAGTAAGCGACGACCTGCGAATACCCATCCTCGACGAAACGCACGTCTGCGTCCAGAAAAAACAGTGCCTCGCCCTTCGCCGACGCGGCCCCCTGGTGGCAAGCCCATGTCTTCCCCGTCCAGCCTACCGGCAATGAAGTTGAGGCGATCACGGTCGCCCCGTATCGGGTTGCCGTCGCCGCTGTATCGTCGGTGGATCCATCATCCACCACCAGCACCTCCAGCCGATCGCTCGCGGAGCTGCGCAGCGACTCCAGAAGCAGCGGCAGGTTTTGCTCTTCGTTGCGCGCAGGGATGATTACGCTGACGCGCAGTTGGCTTGGTACTGTTCGCAAGCGCGCCCCAAGAACAGGCACTCTCCGCAGAAGAAGGAACGCTGCAACCAGCCCTCCTGTCGAAAGTGCGATGAGAAAGATCATCGGTCAGGTTCGCTCTTCTAGTTCCATCACCATCCTGGCCACATGCTGGCCGCAGAGAGTCACCATCGGCATGCCACCGCCGGGATTGACGCTGCCGCCGACGAAGAAGAGGTTTCGATAATCTGGGCTTTGTTTGGGGGCCTTGAAGGCAAAGTTCTTCCGCATATCGCTCACCACCCCGTAGATGGAGCCACAGTTGGAAAGATATCTCTCTTCTATATCGAATGGGGTCCAGAAATCTTCGACAACGATATGTTGGCGCAGGCCGGCGAGCCCCATGCGCTCCAGTTTGTCGAGGCACCGCTGCTTGAGGGCCTCGCAATCCTCGCGTGTGTATGGGTGCTCCCGGTTGAGATAGGGGATGTGCGGCAGGATCTTAATGTTGTCGCATCCCGCGGGGGCCTGCGATGGATCGGTCCGCGTGGGCGCGACAAGATAGATCGTAGGGTCGTCCGGCAACAGCTTCTCGCGAAACACGCGATGGAAGTGGCGTTTCTGATCGGCGGAGTAAAAGAAGTTGTGGTGGGCAAGTTGCGGATAGGTCCGGTCCAGGCCCAGGTGAAGCACGATTCCGGAGCACGATGGTTCGAAGCGCTTGAAACGCTTCATCACCCTGGGCGGCTCTCGCAAGAGCTGCTCGCAGGCCGGAACCACCTCCATATTCGAGATCACGTAGTCGGCGTCGAACCGCAGAGAGTCCCCATTGACGCGCTGGGCAACGACGCCGGAGACCTTACTCTCCTGCTTCACGATCTCGGTAACACGATGGCCAAGATGCAGGCGCACCTTCGTCTCCTGCATCCTTCGCTCAAAAGCTCTGGCAAGCTCATAGAGGCCGCCTCTCACGTACCAGAGCCCGAATTCAAGCTGGATATGTGGCATCAGGTTCATAAAGCCGGGAGCGTCGTACGCAGACGACCCAACATACTTGATGAAGTATTCAAGGATGTCGCGCAGATATGGATTGCGCACGCGCTTCGCGATTCCCGCGGCCATTGTTCCCGAGTAGTCGAGCCCTCTTGCGTCGCGCAGTCCATAGAACCTGATGAATTGCCAGAAGGTATCCAGGCCTTCGGCAAAGTATCCGCGCTCCACGATGTCGTACTGCCTACGGGAGTACTCACGAAAGTCCTCGTATTCTGCGACAGCCCCTGGCCCCAGCCTCTCCAACTCCGTCCGCATGGCGGCCGCGTCCTCCCACAGATCGACGACCGTTCCGTCCTCAAAGAAATTGCGCCACTGCGGATCGACCCGGTCCAGATGGATGTAGTCTTCCAGCTTCCTGCCGTCGCTCTCAAAGACCGGCCGAAAGATCTGAGGCAATGTGAAGATCGACGGCCCGAGGTCGAAGCTGAAGCCTGCCTCGCGGTGGATATTCAGCTTGCCGCCCACATTGCCGTTCTTCTCAAGCACGTCGACCGAGTAGCCCGCGTGCGCCAGTTGGATCGCAGCCGTCATCCCCCCCAGGCCGGCCCCAATCACCACCACCCGCTTTGCGTCCCCGCTCTTGATCGCCGGATTCATCATGGTCTGCGGCATTGCGCCATCGCGATTAAAATTGCTTCGCGGCTCTCTCCGTGCGCCCGCGGCAACACCCGCGAGACGGACGCAACACAACACTGCCAGGCCAGCAGAACCAGAATCACCCGAAGCCCCATGAGAGTTCGCATCCTGGCCGCAAAGCGACTGCCATGCCGAAAGCGCAGTATGCGATGAACAATCGCGAAGGTCCGCAATCGAAATGGAAACCAGTGGATTTCAGCTCGCCGCGGTCGGACGACGGTCATCACCGTCTTGACGCGGGAGAATGTCTTCAGTCCCTGGGCTCCTCGGTATCGCCCATAACCACTGGATCGATTGCCGCCAAAGGCGGCCTCAGGATTTCCGATATTGCGAATGACGTCATTCACGACGCAACAACCGCATTGCAGCTGCGCTGCCACCCTTTCGCCCTGGCTCTCACTGCCCGTCCACACGCTTGCGGACAGGGCGAACTCGGATTCATTGGCCATCTGGATTGCGTCCGCTTCGCTGTGAAAGGGCGCGACGCACACTACGGGGCCAAAGGTCTCCTCTTGCAACAGCCGAGCTTCCTTGGGGACTGCGGTCAGGACGACCGGCACCGTCTCGCCTAGCCCCTTTTGCCATGCGGAGTGCAGCTTCGCACCGCGCGCGACCGCGTCTTCAATCTGCTCGTCGAGCCATTGCCGGACCATATCGATCTTGACTTGACCCAGATCGCTCTCGATGTTCGTGCCCACGCGAAGCCGCTCAACCCTCTCCAGAAAGATCCGCAGGAACGCATCGTGGATCCCTTGCTGAACGTAGATCCTTTTGGTGCCGACACACACCTGCCCCGCGTTGGAAAAGCTGCCGTAGACCAACCCATTCGCGGTGCGCTCCACGTCGCAGGAATCGAACACCAACGCCGCGTCCTTGCCGCCCAGCTCCATTACTGTTGGGACCATCAGTTCCGCTGCCTTGGCCGCGACGATGCGGCCGTTGCGGTAGCTGCCCGTAAAGAACACGAAATCGGGTCGCGCGTCCAGCAATGCGGCAGCGTCCTCGGGTGCCTCGCATGAGACCTGCACCAGGCCATCCGGCAGGCCAGCCGCTATGCAAAGCTCTTCAATCATCCTTGCCGTGCGCGGCGTATGCTCACTGCATTTCAGCAAGACCGTGTTGCCGGCAAAGAGCGCGGTTACCATCGGCACGACCGACAACTGCAACGGATAGTTCCATGGTGCGCAGACAAGCACAACGCCGTGGGGCTCCATCCACTCCTTGAATCGCGTTCCCCTGAAAAATACCCAGGGCTTGCCTATCTTCCGCGAACGTAGGGTATGCGCCGCACTGCGTTCGTAGAAACGAAGCTGCTCGAGCGTCACCATAATGTCTCCGGTGAGTGCGTCCATCGCAGGCTTGCCCACCTCATCGCAGATGACCGCCAGAATCTCGTCCATCCGCTCGGCGATCGCCACGCGCAAAGGGCGCAGCCTCCGCGCACGAACCTCAGTTGGAGTCCGGCCCCAATCAACCTGCGCCGCGCGAGCCTTGTCCACACGGCGTTGCGCCTCTTTCCCTGCCTGCATCCCTCCTGCCTCCGGGCCCATCATGCGATCTCCAGTTCCTCGAACGGCCTGGGCTGCGGATGCGGCACATCGTACTTGTCGCAGATCAGGGAGGACGAGATGCGTGCGGATTCAAAGATCGTCGGCAGCCCGCTGCCCGGGTGGGTCCCGCCGCCCACCAGATACGTATTGTCGAACAGCTCAAACTTGTTGTGTGGGCGGAAGTAGAGCATCTGGTCCCAGCTATGCCCCATATTGAAGGTCGCTCCCAGAAACACCGATATCTTCTTCTCCCAGTCCGCCGGCGTCACAATCAACTCTTCCCGTATATGCTCGCGAATGTCCGTAAAGGACGTTCGCTGCTCCAGTATTTGCAGAATGTTTTCGCGATAGACCGCCCGCTGCTGCTCCCAATCGATGCCGCTGGTATTGTTCGGAACCGGCGCAAGCACATAGAGCGCGGAGTGTCCCTCCGGAGCGCACGACGGATCCAGCGTCGCGGCGTTGCGAACATACAGCGAGAGATCGTCCGAGACCACCTTCGTCCGCGTAATCTCATCGAGACATTTCCTATAGTCCCGCGCGAAGACGATCGTATGGTGCTCTGCATCCGGGTACGCCCGATCCAACCCCAGATACATCATAAAAGTCGAACAGGAGTACTTCCGCTTCTCCAGCGTGGCCGGCTTGTACTTGCCCAGATCGACACCGGGAAACAGCGTCGTCATCGCGTGGCCAAAGTCCGCGTTGATCACCACATCGTCGCAGGCCACCGTCTCTCCGCTCTCCAGCTCCACTCCTCGCGCCTTGCCGCCTTCCAACAGCACTCGCTTCACCCCGCACGAAGTATGGATCTCGGCCCCCTCTTCCCGTGCCACCTTAGCGAAGGCCTTCGGAATCTCGCTCAGTCCTCCCATCACGTGGTAAATGCCGTGTGCATGCTCGGTGTAAGGGATCATCGCAAACAGGCCAGGACAGTCCCACGGCGACATCCCCAGATATTTCGACTGAAACGTGAATGCCAGCCGCAGCTCCTCGGAGCGGAAGTAAGTGGAGAGCACATCGTGCAGAGACCGGCCTACCGCTATATGCGGCAACGCAGCGATTAAAGTCTTGTCCAGAAACGCCGCGGGACTGGCATAGTCCTTCTGCAGGCATGGATACAGCTTCTTGAAGCGCACACTCTCCGCGGAAAGAAACCGATCCAGCCCGCCGCCCTCCCCAGGAAATGCGCGCTCGATCTCCGCACGCATGTCATCGGGCCGCGACCTGCCGAGCATGGTCTTGTCTGCAAAGTTCAGCCGGTACATCGGGTCCAGCGCCCGGCAGTCAAGATAATCGCTGGTGCACCTGCCCGCGTCCTCGAATAGCCCGTCCAGCACATACTTCATCATCAGGAACGTCGGCCCAAGATCGAACCGGTATGGGCCGAGGGCGACCTCTGCGGTGCGTCCGCCTATCCGGGGGGCCTTCTCAAATACCTGCACTGCAAAACCGCGCCGGGCGAGCAGCATCGCGGAGGCAAGACCTCCCGGACCCGCGCCTATCACTGCAACAGTTCTCGTCAAGGGGCTCCTTTGAGATACTAGAGCACCGCAACACGCACGGTCTTCGAATCAGTTGAAAAGGAAGTGCATGTGCGTAAGGTGAAAAGTGGGAAACCAGATTTGAAGCGTAAGAAATATGCAATGCGCAGGTGAAGCAAGAGGCCCGAAGCCCTGGACCGCGCCGGCAATGCCTTAAGGCGACTCTACTCCCGATCTTTGGCGATTTTGATTGAATCTTCTTGAGAGCAAAGGGTGGTGGGGTCGAATTTGACTATCGCGACCAATCCCAGTCTCAATTGAGAGGTCGAGACCGGTGGCTGTATGAGGGCTTCCGACCAGCTAATCTTGCGTATGTAAGCGGCATGGCGAGGGGCTCGATGAGCGAGACGATGGAGGAGGAGACCGGATAGACGGTGCCTTGGCTTACAGCGCATGCCTCCGATTCAGGGCACAGGCTGCTTGCCGAGGCCGGGTTTGGGCCCGGACTTGAGGCGTTCCCGCAGGTAGCCGAGCGCGGTTGCGGCTTGCGATACGACGAAGAGAAGGCAGATGGCGAGCGCGCGGGGGAGGCGCTCGTGGCGGAAGGGATAGCGGAGCATGGCGGAGTAGAACCGCCAGCGCTCCAGGCGATTGCCAGGCCCGCCCTCCTGGCGGCGGCGATGCCAGAACTGGAAGGCGCCCTTTCCGTAGCGGTATTGTTGACGGCAGAAGGTCCAGAGGGTGAGGGACTGGCGGTGGACGACGACCGCGCCGGGTACGAAGCGGAGTTCGCCCTGCTGGCTCCACCGGGAACAGAGGTCGCGGTCTTCGGCGGCGGGCAGGGGGAAGGACTCATCGAAGCTGCCAAGTTCGAGGAGCCGTGCGCGGGGAAAGGCAAGGTTGTTGGAGCAGAAGAAGTTGAGAGGGTGCGGTGGTTCGAAGTACTCGTATAGAAAGCCGACCAGGGCTTGGCTTGCGCGGCCGAAGATTCCGTTCTCTGGGGCATCGACGATGCGGCCGCCGATGCCTGCACCTGGCGTCTCCCCGAAGGCCTCCTGGTATGCGCGAAGCCAGTGCGGGTTGGGGGCGCAGTCGTCGTCGGTAAAGACGGCGTAGTCGCCGCGGGCTTCGCGCAGGCCAAGATTGCGGGCGCGCGCCGGACCAAGGCCAGGGGCCCGGAAGGTGCGCAGAGGCAACGTGCCGGCGTAGCGGGCGAAGACCTCGTCCGGCGAACGCTCGCTACCGTCGTCCACCACAAGGACTTCAAACTCATCAGATGGAAGATCGAGATGCTGCATTGCGAGGAGGCAGCGATCGAGCATTGCGAGGCGATTGCGGGTTGGAACGATGACGGAGAATCGCATCAGAGCAGGTATACTGGCACTGTACTACAGCGGATTTTGGGAGTTGGTTCCGGCTGCGCGGCCAAAGGTCTTAGCTGCGATCCGCAGTTAGTTGTGGGCCGGTCCTCTCGTACATGGCTTCGGGTTCTGCGGCGAACGAATGCGAGACGAGACGTTCTATGGGCAAACATATTCTGGCGCTGTGGGGAGCGCGAGACGTTCTGTATACGTGGACTGTACGAGAGATCAAGGTCCGCTACACGGATACCCGGCTGGGGATCGCGTGGATCCTGCTGTATCCGGCGTGCTGGGTTCTGATGTTCACGCTGCTGTTTTCGTGGATATTCAAGGAGGCCGGGGGAGGCATTCCCTATCCGCTGTTCGTGATGACGGGCTTGGTGCCGTGGTTCTTTTTCTCCAACACAATCAGCAACGCGGTCTCCAGCCTGAGGAACAATGCGCACCTGATTCCCAAGGTCTATTTTCCGCGCGAGATACTGCCGTTGGGGGCTGTGCTGCTGGGGTTTCTCGATCTGGCATTGTATCTTGTGCTTGTTTTCGCGGCGATGGCCTATTACCGCGTTGGCGGCGGGGTGAAGATGCTCATGGCGATCCCCGTGCTTGCAGGGCTGGGAACGCTGACCCTGGGGATCGGCCTGCTGGCCTCGCGGTTTGCGCTGTTCCAGCGGGAGGTGCAGCTGCTGGTGCCGTTGGCACTACAGTTCACGATGTACACGGTGCCGATCTTCTACCGGGTTGAGATTGTGCCGACGCGTTACCGGGAGATTTATCTACTGAATCCGGTGGCGGCACTCATCGATGCATTGCGCCGCGTGCTGGTATATGGTCTTTGGCCGCGCTGGTGGTCTTTTGCGATCGCGTCGGCGTTCTCAGTGGCGCTGCTAGTCTTTGCCTACTACGACTTTAAGCGGGCCGAACCGGAGTTTGCCGACCGGCTGTAGGCGGATCCTACGATGACGACCCTGCGCTTCCAACACGTCTCTAAGCTCTTCCGGCAACGGCACGAGCACGCGCGGGACACCGACCTATGGGCTTTGTGGGACATCGACTTTGCGTGCGAGGAGGGCGAGGTGCTGGGTCTGGTCGGTCGTAACGGCTGCGGCAAGAGTACCGTGTTGAAGCTCGCCGCGAGGGTTACGTCGCCGACCGAGGGAAGCGTGACCTGTGTTCCAGAGGTGGCCCCGATGCTGGAGTTGGGCGCGGGCTTCCATCCGGACCTGACGGGGCGGGACAACATCAAGTTGAATGGAAGTCTGCTGGGCATGGGACGCCACATGAGCGCGTCGCTGATCGATGAGATCGTCGCGTTCGCGGAGGTGGAGCAGCATGTGGACACGCCGGTCAAGCACTACTCGTCGGGGATGCTCGCGCGTCTCGGCTTCGCGGTCGCGGTGCATTCGCCGGCGCGTCTCCTGTTGGTGGACGAGGTGCTGTCGGTGGGCGACAAGCTGTTTCAGCAGAAGTGCCTAAGCCGGATGAAGTATCTGCGCGACAGCGGGACGACGATCCTGCTGGTTTCGCACGAAGACTGGTGGATCCGGTCGTTCTGCACCCGCGCTCTGCTGCTGGAACAAGGGCGCATTGTCGCGGACACGAACCCTGAAGAGGCACTGCGCAGCTACGATCTTCGGCTATCGCAGGTGAGGGAGACGAAGAGGGAGAGCCAAGGCCTGGATATCTCGCGGGTAGAGGTGGTGGACGGCGAGGGCCGACCGCTTCTCTATATGTTCGAGCCGACTTTGCGGGTGCGCATCGACTACGACACGTCGGGGGGAGCTGAGTCGAACTGGCAGCTGGTGGCGCATGTGCGACGGGAAGATGGTGTGAGGGCGGCGACGGTGACTGCGGCGATCCCGGCGGACAAGCCGGCGGGCGGGGCGGTACTCGATCTGGGGAACCTGCATCTGGGGATCGCGATGTATGCGGTGGAGGTGTCAATCGAGGACCCGAACACACTCGAGGCCGGGGTGACGCGGACTTCGGAGCTGTTCCATGTTCCGGGAAAGTTCGATCCGCGGCGCGGGTACGACGGCGTCGTGAAGCCGGAGTGCGAGTGGAGCTTTGGCTGATGCGGCGCGCAGCGGAGGACCATGGCGACTAACATGTCCGCGCAGGCCGGTCTCGTTCCTGCGGTTTCGGTAATCGTCTGCACCTACGATCGGCCGAGGGCGCTGACCCGCTGTCTGAGGGCACTGCTGGAGCAGCGGCCGAGCTTCGCGTTCGAGGTAGTTGTGGTGGATAACCATCCGCAATCGGGGATTACGGCGGAGCTGGCCAGGGATTTCGCATCGCAGCCTATCATCCGATGGTTCGAGGAGCCGATGCCTGGTCTCTCGCCGGCACGAAACAAGGGAATCGCCGTGGCGCGCGGAGAGATCGTGGCTTATGCGGACGACGACGTACTGCCCCCGCCGGAGTGGCTTGGAGCTCTGACGGCGCCGCTCTTTCATGGCGCGGCCGAGATCGTGGCGACGACGGGAGACTGTCTTGCCATGAAGCAGACGACGCAGGCGGAGATATTGTTCGAAGCGTACGGCGGGTTTCGGCATGGCGAACAAGGGCAAATCTTCGATGCAGCGTGGATGCGACGTTGGCGCATCTGCTTTCCGCAGGTGTGGCGGGTGGGCGGGTCCGGGAACGTGGCATTTAGACGGTGGATATTCGATGATCCTGAGGTTGGCTTGTTCGAAGCGCGGCTGGGGCCGGGATCGCCGGCGGGCGCGTGGGAGGACATCTACTGCTTCTACCGCATTCTGCGGGCGGGCCACCAAATTCAGTACCTGCCCGAGGCGTGGATACTGCACGCGCATCGTGAGGAGATGGGCGCGCTGACGCGGCAGCTTACAGGGTATCGGCGGGGTGAGACCGCATTTCTGCTGTTGGTGCTCACGCGGCACGGCGATCTTCGCGCGCTGGGGCAGATGTTTTTTTGGATACCACGCTGGCGGGCTGCGCTGCTGGTTCAGGAGCTATTGCGACGGCTGCGCGGGCAGCGAAGGTTTTCACTACGTCTATTCTGGGCCGAGACACTCGCCTACATGTCGGGGCCGTGGGCGTTCTGGCGAAGCCGGCGCTAAGGCAGACGGCGCGACGCACGTCAGCGTGCGAAGAGTTGGCCAACCAGCGGCAGGTTCGGCAAGCTCCAGGTACGGCGCCGACTGCGGAGGGCAGCGGCAAGCTCGGGCAGGGCCTTCTCCCACGAATCGCCGAATGCCTTGTCGCTCTTCTCGCAGAACTCAAAGAATGCAGGCAGGTCGTTTGAGGTGTCGGCCTCATCCATATACGCGAGGGTAGAGGCGACATCGCCAGCGAAATAATGATGGTAGTGCAACTCGCAGGCCTGCGGCCTCTCAACTTCGGCCTCAAGCTTCTGGCGAGCAAGCTTCTTCACCGCCTTGGGCAGCGCCTGGATGGAGAGATATTTCGGCTCGAATAGAGGGACCATGTGGGGAAGGATTCTGAAGCGCTTCAGGCCGGCGGTGCGCAGGTATTCGACCAGCTCATTGATGGTGAGAATGTTATAGATTTGGGCGGTCAGGCTGAGGGCGGCCCACCGTATCTTCCACTCGTCGAAGTGGTTGTCGATCATCTTGATGTTGCGATCAATGTCTGTCCACTTGGAAGGGCGGCGGATATACTCGGTTACACGGTCGAAGCCATCGACGCTGCAGAGTAGGTCGACGCTCTTGAAGTATCTCCACAGGGAGGTGACCTTCTCCGGAAGCACCGTGAGGTTTGTATTGTAGGAGAGCTCGATCTCCCCTGCGCGGCCTGAGGCGACGCACATCTGGAGCGCCTGTACCATCTCGGGGATGATGAGCGGTTCTCCACCGGCGAAGTGCATCGACTCGATGCCCGCGATGTTTTGGCCGATGAGGGCGTCGACGGACTCGCGCTTGACCCAGTTGTTCTGGCCGATATGGACGAGGTCGGCCTGCGACATCCTATAATTTTTCGGCTGCACCTGATTGTAGATAGGGGCCCAAAGGCGGGAGGCAGCGGGGCCGCACATGCGGCAGGTGAGATTGCAGACGTTGCCGAGGCGGATGTCCATATAGCGCACAACTGGATGTCCGAGGGTCCCATCCGGGGCGGTGTCCGCCAGCCACTCCGGGGAACGGCCTTTATCGAAGCGCAGATTGAAATGGTGGCGGCTGCTGGTCCCACCGGAAGCCTCCACCTGACGGCAGCGTTCGCATGCGGCGGGCCACTCGCCGTTCATGATCTTGACCCGTGCCGACTTTGCCGTGGCAGAGTTCAGCACCTGCTTGTCGGTGACCATCTGCGACACATTCAGCGGGTTGCCGTTCGCATCGCGCAGAAGGCCCTCCGCCCGGTCGCCGACACAGCACAGGCCACTGAATCCTTGTTCGTCGGTGAAGCGATGCATCCAGGGGATGACACAGAAGGTGTCCTTGACCGTGCCCTGAACTGGTGTTTCCGATTCGCTGGTCATGGATCTCCTCGGGGTCGATGAAGCAGAAGCCATTCTCTTCTGCCCAAAGCACTCCACGCGATTTGATGGAGTTGCGCCGAGGCTACGGGTGACCCGGCGCCTCAGGCGAATCTCTCCAGCTTGGGTGCTTTACGCGATTTTAACCCGAAGATGGGGAATTAAGCAGAAATTCTTTCGTAACCTTGGTGGATGCGAGGTGGTTGGCGGCGGCGGAGCATAGGCCGTATGTGCCTCAGCAGACGAACTGGATCAATGCATCCTCGAGCGGGGCGAAGACCTGGTCCCAGGAGTAGCGCTGGCGCACGAGCTCACGTCCGTTGGCGCGGAGACGTTTCCACAAGGGCTTGTCCGTGAGGAGTTGTAGGAGGTTCTCGGCGATTGCCTCGGCTGTGTCGGCGTACAGGATGTGTTCACCGTGGAGCACATCGATGCCCTCGGCGCCAAGCGAAGTAGAGACGACCGGCAGGCCCCAGGCCAGGGCCTCGATGATCTTGGTGCGGGTGCCCGATCCGAGGCGGAGCGGCGCAACCACAATGCTGGCGCGCTGCGCGATGCGTCGCATCGAGGCCGGGTTGGCGCGGAGTTCGACGCGGCTGCAACGGGCGGCCAGCTCGATGATCCCGGGTGCGGGGTTCAATCCGGCGAGGATGAGGCGCGCGCGGGGCTTGCGGCGGAGCACCCTCGGCCAGATATCCCGGAGTAGGAACTCGATGGCGTCGACATTGGGAAGGTAGTGAAGCTGGCCGGGGAAGAGCACGGTCTGGCAGGAGAAGCGAGCGTGTTCGATCCAGCTTTCGGGGTCGGCGCCGTTGGGCACGACTACGGTATAGCCACCGGGAGCGCGCCGATCGATCTGGGCCGCATCCGAGTGGCTGCAGGCGGCGCGGAGCGCGACTTCGGACCAGGCGCGATCTTCGTACCGTTCGAGCAGCGTGGCCTGATCGAGGGGATCGCGAAACTCGACGGGGAGCGTGCGGTCCCATTGGCGCTCGGCGGCCTGACGCAGCAGACGCGACTCAATGTTGTGTTCGGTGATGGCGCATCTGGTATCGATGTCGCGGCGGAATTCGGCCATAAATATCTGGTCGAGAAGGGCGAAGTGGAAGGAACGGGTGTCGAGCGCCCGCAGCGCATTTCGGAAGGTGTCGGTGTAGTGGGACTGGATGCGCAAGGGAAGATCGTCCCCTCCCTCGTGGTTGCCGGCACAGAGGTTGCCGCCGCCGATGGCGTGAACGGCATAGAGATAGCGGGATGCCTCCTTCTGGAACTCCGTCAGTTGCTCGCGCGCCATGGAGGTGGCCAGCGTGAGCTGGTAGCGAGAGCCGAAGTATTTGATCATGCGGTCCACGCGGATCTGCCAGCCGGAGATGAAACCGTAGGGAAAGTAGCAAGTGAGCAGGAGGAGCTTGAGCTGGCGACCGCGAGGCTTGTGGGGCGCGACGCGCGCGGCCAACTGGTGCTCGAGGTGTTCCGCCTTGTGGCGCGCGGCATCCAAGCGCCAGTGCGCCGCGGCCAACGCAAGAGGAAGCTGGCCGAGCCCTGCCGGCTGAAGGCGCTTGCGGTACCAGCGTAGTACAGCCTCGTGGTTGGAGTATTGCTTGGTTAGGCGCGAGACGTTGCCGGCCTGGGGCTGACGGTAGCGATAGAACTGCTCCGGCAGCACATCCCAACCAATGGCCGGCGGGGGCCGGTGCAGATTCAGGCGAATGTGCAGTTCGTAGTCCTCGAATCCGACCCCGCGCACCGCTGAGAATCCGCCAAACTGCCAGAAGGTCTCGCGACGGATGAAGATGCAGGAGCCGCCGTGCATGTCGTCGCAGATGCTGGCGACGAGCGAGTTGCCGGGGGGGTCGTAGAGCAGGACGCATTCGCCCTCGGGATCGTCGCGGAAGGTGTAGTTGGGCACGGTGAGGCAATCGTCGCCGGTGAGCAGCGCCGCGTAGAGGAAGCGCTCGACCATGGTGGGCATGGCAATGTCGTCGGAGTCGAGGAAGAGGAGGAACTCAGTCTTGGCCTCTTTGGCGGCGTGATTGCGCGCGGCCCCCGGCGACTGATTGGTCTGGCGAAGGAACCGCCAGCCGCGGGCGGCGTAGAGTTTTTCGCAGCGATCGAACGCTTCGCGTCCGGCCGCGGTGAGCGATCCATCGTCGACGACGACGACGGTGAAGTCGTTTGAGGTCTGGCGATCGAGTGAAGCGAGGGTCTGGGGTAGAAACTCGGGCGCTTCGAAGTAGGGGACACAGACGGTGACCGCCGGCGAGGTGAGGGGCTTGCGTGGGACTCGCGGGGGAGCGCCTGTGTGGAGGGTCCACAACGCCGCGACCTGGGTGACGGCATTGGCCGTCGGCGCGGTGACGAGGTCACTCCAACGCAGGGCGTACTGCTGCGCGCCTGAGCGGTTGAGCTCGGCAATGGAGTCGGGGATGGGGACCGGATCGGGCTGCTCGTCGAGAACGATTACAGGCAACGCGCGTTCGCGAAAGCGGCGTTCGCGGAGGGCAGGCGCCGCCCAGTGCCGCTCAAAAAACCAGGCAACATCGAAGGCGGTGAGCAGGCTGGCCAGGGAGCGGGCGACGGCGATGGCGGGATCGCGGGGAAAGTGCTGTACCTCGGGGTCGCCGCGGGCCGGGCCCACTGGAATCCAGTCGAAGCCCTGCGCCTGCCACTGGGCGGCGAAGGAAGGCGTCCAGATGCGGCCGGCGCGGGTGCCGGAGGGGGTGATGACCGTGTCCGCATGTTGCGGGACGAGGAGCACAGCCTCGTGACCCTGCGCGCGCAGCACATGCGCCAGCGCCACGGCGGCGTCATCGGTGCGGGCTTCGCTTTGGACGATGGCGACTCTCATGCCGACTTGGACTTGTCTCCCGTAACATCGTAGGGACCAAAGAAGGGCTCAAGAAGGACGCGGTGCAGACGGAGGCGCGTCTCCATGGAGACGTGCTTGCGGTATATGCTGCGCAGGGACTCGATGCGCTTGCTCTTCGTGTTGCTCTTCGTGTTCTCGAAGTACTGCGACGCACCGGAGAAAAAGGAATGCGGAGCAAGGGGCTGGGCCTTGACGGAGAGCTCGTCGACGCGGCGTTCGAGCTTCACGGAGGCGCGGTGCAGTCCGCAGAGGGCGAGCGCCGCGCCGTGCAATCCGAGCGGGCGCAGGATATCTTCATAAGCGTCCAACATCCGGCGGGTGGAGGACTCGGGCAGGAGAGAACGCGAGAGGCTGCCCTCGACCTGACGGTAATAGTGGAGCAGCTCCGGCAGAATATCGACCGTATGTCCCGCGAGGACCAAGCGCACGTAGAACTCCCAGTCTTCGCTGCCTGCGCCGCGCTGCTCAGTGAAGCCGCCCATCTGCTCGAAGACGCTGCGGCGCACTATGAACATCGAACCGGGAAAGGCGGACGGATTGACGATGCCGCCGACGAGATCGATTCCCAGGGGGACAATCGTTGCGAAGGCGGGAAGGCGCACTTCCCCGGTCGTGGGATCGAATGGGGAATCTTCGCTGGCGAAGAGATACGCGGCAGGGGCGACGGCATCGTCTCCTGAGCGGACGATGGCCTCGCGGAGGCGCGCGACCGCGTTGCGTGCTGGCAGATCGTCGCCATCGATGAAGAGGATGAACTCGGCGGAGCCGCGCCGGGCCGCGCTGTTGCGAGCGGCGTCGACGAAGGCATTCTCCTGACGAAAGAAGTCCCATCCCCGCGGCTTCACCCTTTCGGCGTATTTTTCGAAGACCCGGTTCGATTCCTCGTCGGGCGAGCCGTCATTGACGGCGATAACGTGGAAGTCAGCTTCCGTCTGACGCTCCAGTGAGTCGATCAACTGTCCAAGATATGCCGGCTTTTGATAGTAGGTCACGCAGACATCGATGCTGGGCCGCGGGCCGGGGCTAGCGATAGATGGAGCTGGCAGGCTGCGTTTCGCCGCGAGCGCGAGGGCGCGGTCATGCACGGCGAGCCAGCGCCGGTTGGCCGCGGCGCAGTCGTAGCGTGCGAGTTCGTCCGCGCGCTGCGGTTGGCGAAGCCGATCCGCGATCTTTGCCGCGAGATCCATGGCGTGCGGGCCGCAGGTCTGTGCCGGGGCGGAGCCGAGCACTTCAGGTACGCCCCCGCCGCTGGTGACGATCAGATTCAGCCCAATGACGAGGGAGGCTTCGACGACGGCATAGGGATGGTTGTCGGCGGGCGAAGGGATGACGCAGAGGGTCTCGCCGGCGACGCGGCTCAGGTAGTCCTGGGCGGCCTCGCTATCGAGGTTGGCCTTTTGGCTCACGCTGTAGCCGGCGTCGTGGATCGTACCGAGGGCGAATTCAAGCAGGTGGCCATCGTTGGGGTGAACGCCGCCGAGCAGAACCACTTCGGGCTTCGAGTCCAGAGATGGCGCCAGATGTTGGAGGGCCTTCACGAAGTTGCGGATGCCCTTGCGCTCTTCAATCTGGGCGAAACAGACGATGCGGCGAATTGCCGGGGCGCCGGGAGGAGACGGAGCTCCCCCGGCGGCGGGCTCCGGCATCGGAAGGCCGGCCACTTCAACCTCGGCGGGCAACTCCCATCCAATCTGCGTCAGGTGGTCCACCATGTACTGGCTGGGCGATACCACCAGATCGCAATGACTCGCCGCGTAGCGCTCCTGATAGGCCAGGTGCAGATCATCCGGCAGCCTGGGGTAGCGGTGGTTTGAACTCAACTCCCACTCGGACGGGCCATGCAGAACTGTAACGCAGGCCGGGCGCTGGGGTGGGGCGTAGCGGCGCTGCCGCACCAGATGAAAGGCGGAGTTGCCCCAGTCCTGGAAGTAGGCGACGTCGAACCCCTTCAGCACCGGTGCGACCATCTCAGAAACCCGCATGGTGGGGACCTCGGGCCATCGGTTACTTGTGCCCGGGGGCGCTTGGATCTCCATCAGATGGATTCCGCTGGCTTGAAATCGCGCGCGCCACTCCACATCCACCCGCATGGGATCCCACTCCGCCCGGGTCATGACGATAGTGACGCTCTCCCCAGCCTGCTGCAGCAGATGCGCCCAGCGCGTAGTGAAGGCGGCGACGCCGCCGGCCCTGCCATAGATGGTCTGAACGTCGTAGGAGACGATTGCGACTCGTGCCATAAGCTGTGTGCCGTGTCTCGCCGCTCGGCTGGAGACTGCTTGAAGAATACCGAAAGTACCTGACTTATAGAGTTCCGATGCCTTCGCGCACCGCACTCGGGTCGTCCTTGGGCCTCGCCATCCGCAGAGCATGCCGGACTACGCCGATCATGAAGGATAGGCCGTTGTAGAAGTGGTACAGGAGATGGAAGGGCAACGCCGCCAACATGAACGAGATCCCTCGCTTTCCCGCGAGGAAGATATAGAACTGGCTGTTCAGCAGGCCCAGCAGCGTCAGCACGGCGAAGCAAGCCAGAATCAGGTGATGCGCTGGCAGATAGTGAACCGCGACCGCCAGGAGCCCGCAGATGTATAGGATCCCGAGGGAGCGCCTGAAGTTGCGGACACGCTCCCGCTTGCCGTAGCGATGGCGCAGGGTAAGCAGAACGGGGCCGGCGACCACTAGCGGAACCAGCTCGTACATCCTCAGGGCAAAGCTCATCAGAGCGATCAGCGCGACGGTAGAGTTGAGAACGACATAGGCGCTGCGCGGGCGGGGGCGCTCACCCTGCTCGCCGCCCCACCAGTAACCCAGCATGAGAAAGACGACGACGATGGGAGGGACCAGCAGGTAGCCCCCCCCAATCACGGCCACTATTCCTGAGAGTGCGACGAGAATGAACACCAACGCGACGCTCACCCTTTGACTCAGCTGGAGGTTTAGGTCGTTCGGCATCATTCGGTCCCGCAGAATCAACTCCGTCCAGGGAATTCCGCGGTCCATTATGTCGGTCTTCACGAGGTTCCAGAAGGTCCAGCGCTTGAGATGGGTTACCTCGATTGTCCTGTCGAGCACAATCTTTCGGCCGTCCTGGACGAGTCGATAGCCGAGCTCGATGTCCTCCACGGCGGGCCGGGCATATCCCTCATTGAAGCCGCTGTAGTCGAGGAAGATCGTCCGCCGAATGGCCCCGCACCCGCTCCAGAAGGTAGAGGCGACTTCGGCGCCGGTCTGGTGGACGTAGGCGTGCATCAAGTTGCGGTATTGCGAGATAAAGTCCTGGCTAGCCGGCGCGCTGTCGTAGGAGCCCATGATCGCGTCGAGCGCGGCGTCCTCTTGGAAGCTGCGCGCAATCCTGGAAAGGGTGTCTGTCTTGACGCAGACGTCGGAGTCGAGAAAGAGCAGAATGTCTCCCCGGGCGGCCTGTGCCGCGCGATTGCGGGCGTAAGAAGGTCCCATGCGATGTCCCGTACTGAGGACGGCAGCTCCAGACTCAGCGGCGATGGCTGGGGTGGCATCCTTCGACCCATCGTCGACCACGATGATTTCGAGCGGGCGGTAGTCGCCCAGCCTCAATGCGTCCAGGCAGCGCGGAAGATGCTGCTGGGCGTCGCACGCGGGAATCAGAACCGATATCGTAACGTCCATGGGTCTCCGGAAATCCCGCACACTACACCATTGGATTTCGTCTTGCTTGGGTTTCGCGGAATTCGATGCGCGTCCAGCTTTGCCCACTTCGGACGCGAGACACGATCTGCAAACTTGATTTCAAAAGTGGCTTGGCTTTCCCCACCTTACGAAAGCCTTCGTCTAATTGCAATGTTACTGGGGTAACCTGCTGTGGAGATTACCGAACAGAAGAAGAAGTAGAAGTGCGGCATGTCCTGGGCCTTCAGGCTCATTTCCAGCGATATTCGAGAATTCGCCCCCCAGCGAACGATCCCAGGCGAATCTGTATAACAGCTGGGCGGCGGTACCGTCCCGCGGGGTTTTCGTAGACTCGCAATTCACCGGCATTGAGATGGCTTGGCTGGACGAGAAGCGGGACCCGGGCGATCAGCTGAAAGTCCTGGGGGTCCCCGGTCACCGCCGCTTCAATTAGGGGTTGAAACGGATACTGGTATGGGGGACTGCCCAACACCACGAATCGAACCGGCATCTGGAGCAGGTAGGCGCGGACGGCGTCGGGGGTCTGGAAGATCGGCTGGTCGATGCCGCTATCGACATTCATCGTAGCCAGCTCATGGCTGCCACGCAGGATCACGTCCCGGTGGGCCCGGCCGCGCGAAAGCCGCTCTGCAATGACCTCTTCTTCGCCGCGCTGGTCGTTGGCAGCAACCAGGATAAGTGCGCCGTCCGGGGGGTATGGCATGGCGTTGGCCACCTCGCGGAATCCATCCACTCGGTAGCGCGTATTGGGCACGGACTCAACCAGGACGACCGCGGCGAGCAGCGCAGGGACTATGGCCGCTAGAAGGGGCGCTCTACGCAGAGCTACCTGCACCCACAGAAGGAAGTCGGCCGCCAGGACCACCAAGGGAGCAAGTGACGGAAGCAGGACACGGGGCTCGGGCGTCATCGGAAGCACGATGAGAAAGAGGAGTTGCGCGGTCACCCAGGCCGCGGATGCAAGGCAGAGGGTGGTCCAGCGAGATTGATCGCCGCCCCGCCAGCGAGCGCGAAGCGCGACGATGGCGCCAAGCAGACCGAGTACGATCAGCGAAACTGGAGCAAACTGGAGCACGCGATCGAGGGTCGACCATCGCTCGTCGATCCCCACACTCAGGTAGTGGGAGAGGCGGATCGGGTAGCCTATGCCGCCACGCGCCGCCAGAACATAGAAGATAGAACCAGCAAGGACCAGCAAGAGCAGGGTCCCCCGGAACCAGCGGCCTCTGAAGAAATGGGTCCGCCGGGAGAACACAGGGGCAAGAAGGAAAAACGGCCCAAGCGCCCAGGCGGAACCCTTGGTAAGAACTGCGGCGACGGCAGCTGCGCCGAAGGCGAGCGCGGCCCTCCGATCGCCCGGCTCATCGAGCAACCTCACAAATGCGAGGGTCGCGAGATAAACGAAGAGTCCGGTCAGCAGGTCCGACATGATCTCCCACGCAGCCAACTGCACCAGGGGCGTGGCGAGGAAGACAACGGCTGCGATCAAGGCAATCTGGATGCCGGTGTGCGCCTTGAGGCTGAGGAAGAGCAGCAGGGCCAGCAAGGCCGCCGTGAGGACGCTCAGGATCTGGGCACTGTCAATGAATGGTCCGGCTACGAAGTAGTACGCGGCCTGGACGGCGTAGTACATCGGAGGCCACTGGCCGATTGCGACCAGCGGGTAGTGCACCTCAAAGTCCTCGGCGAAACGCATTGGATTTGTGGCGTGGCCGGTGCGAAGGTAATCGAAGACCATCACGCCGCTTGCGAAGTGCTTGGCCGCATCGCTCTGCGGGCTGCTGCCGAACAACAGCGAACCGGCGCGCCATTGCAGCGCCACCATCCCGGCCAGCAGCAGCAAAATGGCCCCATTGCCGAACAGCAGTGCCGCCGGGTTGGTACGGAGTATGGGCGTTTGCTTCGACTCGGACACCATGAAGCACTCAGTCTATGGCGTATTCCCGCGCGCGTCCAGCCCGGTGGCGGTCGTGCTTCTCGCTTGGCGGTGCTCATGCTGGCGCTCTCATAATGGGGTTCCAGCGGACAAGCGGGATGAATGAGGTCTGCTTGCAATGGCGTAGCATCATGGTCTCGATGCTGCACGATGCCGAGGGCCTCTAGCGGTCGGCTTTTGGGTGAAGAGGTCGAGGGCCATGACGGCCGCGAGCAGAGGGATGTGCCAGATGACGCGGGCCTGGTAGCGACCGTCGACGACGGAGAAGACGGCGGTGACGAATGCGTTGGCGACCAGGGTGGGAACGATGACGACGGTAAGAGAGAGGAGGCGCGTCCGGTGGCCGAGCCAGGCGAGGGGGAGGAGGAGGACGATCACGAGTCCGGAGAGGAGGACGACCTGCCGCTGGACGATGGAGAAGGGGTAATAGGGTATTGCTGCACGGGCCTGAAGCGTGCGCAGCCGCGTACCCGGAAAGACAAAGCGACCGCTCCCGCAGGGGGTTGCAGTTCGCGCGCATTCACGGCCTGACGGATTGGAGAAAAACAAATTAAGCGAGGCAAAGAACCCGCGCTTGTCGCGTTTCTTTAGGACGCCTACTCTCTCTCCTTCCGAATTACATCGCCATGTAGATCCTCCGCCGACAAAGAACTCCTCGGGATACCGGAGATGCCCACCACAGTCGTCTCTAGGATACCCGTGCGGTTGGGCTCACCGAAGCGGCCATGAATTGAGGGTGTCGACGTAAGAAGCGATTAATGCCTGTCCGAGGCTGAGCCCGCCGTCGCCACACGGTACCTGCGAGTGCTTGTAGATGTGCAGGCCGCGCGACCTCAGGAGGCGATCGAGGCCGAGCGTGAGCCGGGCATTGAGGAAACAGCCGCCACTGAAGCAGACGTCGCGGATGCCGGTCTCGCGGGAGATTCTGCACGCCAGATCGGCAAGCATCGAAACAAGACCGCTGTGAAAACGCGAGCTGATGGTCTCTCGCGAGACACCGTTGTTGAGGTCGGCAACGATGCGCTGGAAGAGCGGGCCCGTGCCGATCTCCAGACTCTCCCCTTCTTTAATGGAGAAGGGATACTCGCCGGCATCCAGCTGGTCCAACTCATCTTCGCAGCAAGCCTCCAATTCCATCGCGGCCTGTGCCTCAAAGTTCGCCTTCGTGCGCAGACCGATGAGGGCGGCGACGGCATCGAACAGGCGGCCGCAGCTTGAGGTGAGCGGAGACCGAATGCCCTGCTCTGCCATCCGCCGCGCAACGTCAACATGGCCGCACGGCACCGTAGTGAGGAACCGGCGCCCAGCTTCGAAGCAGTCCTCACCCGCGCCCAGCAGGTGCGCAACCGCCATGCGCCACGGCTCCACAATCGCCTGCGCTGCCCCGGGCATCTGCACGTAGGCGAGGTGCGCGGCGCGGCGGAAGCCGCTGAAGTCGGCGATCAGAATCTCCCCGCCCCAAACCTGCCCGTCGGTCCCGTACCCCGTGCCGTCGAGCACGATACCGATAACGGGAGACGAGAGGTGGTTCTCCGCCATGCAACTGGCAATGTGCGCGTGGTGGTGCTGGACGGCGACGGTGGGAACGTCTCTCTGTTGCAACGTCCATTGGGTGGAGAGATAGCCGGGATGAAGATCGTGGGCGATGACAGAAGGCCGCCAGCGCAGGATCCCCTCCAGGTGTGCGATGGACTCCTGAAAGAAGTCGAAGGCGGCGAGGTTCTCCAGGTCGCCGACGTGCTGCCCGAGAAAGGCGTCTCTTCCCTTCGTCATACAGGCTGCATTTTTTAGCTCTCCGCCAACCGCCAGTGTGTTGCGTACCTCGTGTTGAAGAGCGATGGGGACGGGGACAAAGCCGCGGGAACGGCGCAGGATTGAAGTTTGGCCCTGGAGATTGCGGACGATGGAATCGTCGCAGCGCAGCAGGATGTCGCGGTTGTGCAGGAGGAAGAAGTCAGCGATGCCGCTCAGCCTTTCGGTCGCCTCGTCGTTGTCGATGCAGATGGGCTCCTCGCTCAGGTTGGCGCTGGTCATCACCAGGGCCGCGAAGGCTCCGCGCGCGAAGATCAGATGCTGGACAGGGGTGTAGGGAAGAAAGACCCCCAGATCCGGGCTCCGCGGAGCGATTGCCTCGGGGAGGCGGCGGCCGGGCCGGTCGCGCATCAGCACAATCGGACGCTCCACCGATTCAAGCGATGCGCGGTCCTGCGGATGAACGATGCAGAAATCTTCGGCGCGGCGCAGGTCGGGGACCATCACCGCTAGCGGCTTTTCAAAGCGCCGCTTGCGCCGGCGCAGCTCCGCGACCGCCGTGGTGTTGGTTGCGTCGACGGCGAGATGAAAACCGCCGAGCCCTTTGATGGCGACGATAGAGCCTTGACGGAGAAGCTCGACCGTCCCGTCGATCGGGTCGCCGGCCAGTGTGTTTCCCTGCGCATCCAGCAGCGCCAGTTGCGGCCCGCACTCCCAACAGGCATTGGGCTGCGCATGGAAGCGCCGGCTCAGCGGGTCGTCGTACTCGGCCTGGCAGGCAGGGCACATGGGGAAGGCAGCCATCGAGGTATTACGGCGGTCGTAAGGAATGTGCCGCAGTATCGTGAAACGCGGCCCGCAGTTGGTGCAGTTGAGGAAGGGGTAGCCATAGCGCCGATCCGCCGGATCGAAGAGTTCGCGCAGGCAGTCCGGGCAGCTGGCCGCGTCCGGAGCAATTAACGTGTCGGCCGGCGCAATCAACGTGTCGGCCAGCGCAGAGGCATCACTGGCAAGAATCGTGAAGCCCATCTCCTCCGCGCACGCGGTCTGCTCCATGCACAGCGAAGCGATGCGAGCCAGCGGCGGAGCTTCAAACTCGAGGCTCCTCACAAACTCGGCGATCGTTGTCTCCGGGCCCTGGACTTCAATCGCGACGCCGCTGCCGGTATTCTCTACATGGCCGCTCAGTCCATAGCGATTGGCCAGACGGTAGACGTGAGGCCGGAATCCGACTCCCTGCACGATGCCGGAGACGGTGATGCGCTGGCGCGTCTGCACCGCTACACCATTGCTGCCGATGCGCGCAGCATCGCGGCTTCGCGGCGATGGGAGAGCCAGCTGCTCCATTCGTCCATTCCTTCCCCGGTGGTGCAGGAGAGCTCGACGATCTCCACGCCCGGATGCACCAGACGCGCATTGACCCGCGCCTGCGCGAGATCAAAGGGAACATACGGCAGCAGGTCGATCTTGGTGAAAACGACTAGCTCCGATTTGGCGAAGATCGACGGATACTTCAGCGGCTTGTCTTCCCCTTCGGTCACGCTAAGCAGGACGATCTTCGCCTCTTCGCCCAGATCGTAGCTGGAGGGGCAGACCAGATTGCCGACATTTTCGATGAACAGCAGATCGATGTCCCGCAGATCGATAGCATCGCTCGACCACCGCTCAAGCGCGCGTTCGATCATTCTTCCGTCCAGATGGCAGACGCCGCCGGTCGTAATCTGCTGCACGGGGAACCCATAGCGGGCGAGGCGCTTGGCATCGTTCTCGGTTTGGAGATCGCCGGTCAGCACGGCGACCCTTTCTTCGTGGCGGAAACGGCTGAGGGTCTGCTCGAGCAGCGTGGTCTTGCCCGATCCGGGCGAACTGATGAGGTTCAGGCAGAGGATCTGCTGCTCCTCGTAGCGGCTGCGCAAGGATGCGGCAATTCGCTGATTTTCGCTCAGCACTTTTTTCTCAACCGGGATTGTACTCATGGTTCCTCCACTTCGACGTAGGCCAGGTCCAGTTCTTCGCCGCCCACCAGTTTTGTCCGCTGCGATGCGCAACCAGGACACGGTTCGCTGTAGATGCCGGATTCGAACTCCAAGTTGCAATCGAGACAGCGATTGCGGCGCAGGCAGGTTTGAATTTCGAAATCGACGGTATCGAGGTCCGTCCCCTGGGTCAGCGCCGTGAAGGCAAATCGCAGCGCATCGTTGTCCACGCCGGAGAGAGTGCCCACGCGAACGCCAATGCGCAGGAGCTTCGACCCCGGGCGGCGCGCCGCCTCGGTCTGCCCGGCTTCGATGATCGCATTGGCAATCCCAATCTCGTGCATGGCGTCAGCAGATGCGAGGCAGCGGGTCGTTGGCGAGGAGGTCGACGATCCTGACTGTGCCCAGCGAGGTGGACATGGTCAGCAGGCCGGGATTCGCGCGGGTAACCTTGCCGACAATGGCTGCTCCTGCTCCCAGAGGGTGCTGCTGCATCGCAGCCAGCAGGAGTTCAGCATCCTCAGTCGCGCAGATGGCCAGCAGCTTACCTTCGTTGGCAATGTAGAGCGGATCGAGGCCGAGCAACTCGCAGGCCCCACGCACCTCGGGGCGCACCGGGATAGCCGCTTCATCCAGCTGAATGCCGACCCCGGAGGTCGTAGCTATTTCGTTGCAGGAGCTGGCGACGCCGCCGCGGGTGGGGTCGCGCATGCAGCGAATGTCTGCGCCGGTCGCGAGGAGGGCCGCGACGAGCGAGTTGAGCGGGGCCGTGTCGCTGAGGATGTCGGTTTCGAAGGAAAGCCCTTCGCGCTCGGCAAGAATTGCGATGCCGTGGTCGCCGATCGGCCCACTGAGCAGGACAACATCACCCGGCTGTGCCTGGTCCGCCGAGAGGCGCAGGTTGGCCTCGATGAGCCCGATGCCAGCCGTGTTGATGAACATCCCGTCGCAGCTTCCCCGTTCGACGACCTTGGTGTCGCCGGTGACGATCTGCACGCCCGCGCGCTGGGCGGCCTGCTGCATCGAGGAGACGATTGTTTGCAGGCTTGCTATGGGAAGCCCTTCTTCGAGGATGAACGCTGCGCTGAGGAAGAGGGGCGTCGCACCTCCCACCGCCAGGTCGTTCACCGTCCCATTGACAGCGAGCGTGCCGATATCGCCGCCGCGAAAGAAGATCGGCTTCACCACGAACGAATCGGTCGTGAAGGCCAGGCGCGCGCCACCGATCTCCAGCGTCGCCTGGTCGTCCATCTTGTCCAGAACGGAATTGCTGAATGCTGGAAGAATGATGTTGTGGAAGAGGTCGGCCGAGAGCTTGCCGCCGCCGCCGTGTCCCAGCAGAACGGTCTCGGCATCGAGTGCCGGAAGTGGACAGGTAAAGGAGTTCATTGGATGGCCACCAGTCCGTGCCGCCGGTATTGGTAGTAGGCGGAGCAGGCCCCTTCGGACGAGACCATGGGCGCGCCCAGCGGACTCTCCGGCGTGCAGACGCCCCCAAAGGCGGAGCAGTCCGTCGGCTTTTTAAGGCCTCTAAGAATCTCCGCGCTGATGCAGGCGTTGTCGGCCTCCTCTTGCGGCGCGGCCAGATCGAACACCTTGTCCGCGTCCCACGCCGCGTACTTTGCGCGCAGACGCAGTCCGCTTTGCGGGATCGTGCCCAGCCCGCGCCAGGGTTGATCGGCAACCTCAAATATCTCTTCGAGGATGCGTTGCGCTTCAAGATTGCCCAGATAACTAACCGAGCGTTTGTAGTCGTTGGCGAACGCGGGCTGCTTTTCTTCCAGCATGGTGACCAGCGAAAGAATCGCCTGCAACACATCCACCGGCTCAAACCCGCCAACCACGACCGGCATGTGGAACTCGCGCACAATGTCCTCATAGTCCGCGCACCCCACCACCGTGCATACGTGTCCCGGCGCGATAAATCCCTGGACGCGGTTCTCCGGCGAGGCGGCCAGGGCGCGAATAGCAGGAGGCACCAGCACATGCGAGGCGAGCAGGTAGAAGTTTTCCAGCCCCTCGCGGTGCGCCTGATAGACGGCCATGGCGTTGGCCGGCGCGGTGGTCTCAAACCCAACCGCGAGGAAGACGACCTTGCGATGGGGATTGAGGCGCGCAATCCGCAGCGCATCCAGCGGCGAATAGACCATGCGCACGTCCGCGCCGCGCGCCTTCGCGGAGAAGAGGTCAATCTTCGTTCCCGGCACGCGCAGCATGTCGCCGTAGGAGACAAGGGTCACATCGTCGCGCAGCGCGAGCTCAATGGCGCGGTCGAGGATGCTCGCCGGCGTGACGCAGACGGGACAGCCTGGCCCATGCACGAGTTCGATCAGCGGGGGGAGCAGGTCGTCCAGTCCGTAGCGCATGATGGTGTGCGTCTGGCCGCCGCATATCTCCATCAGCACCCACGGCTGCGTCACCTTGCGCTCGATCTCCTTCACAATGCGCTGCGCCAGTCTGCCATCGCGATACTCATCCAGGTATTTCATGGCGTCCCTCTCGCGTCCCCGGTCTCTTCCCCGGGTGGCAGTTCGCGTTGCAGCATGCCCATCAGTTCAAGCGCGCGGTAGGTCTCTTGCGCCTCTTGCTCATTCACCTTGGCGATGGCAAAGCCAACGTGGACCAAGACGTAATCGCCGAGTGCAGCATCCGGGACGAAATCGAGCGACACGGGTTGCGTGACGCCGCCGAACTGCACTCGCCCGATGCGCAGGGTGTTTTCCGTTCTGATCGAGATTACTTTGCCTGGAATTGCAAGACACACAAACGCCTCCTAGATCGTAGCCAGTTCTCGAACCGAATTTGTGGTGTCACTTAAAACTGTTTGCCATTGCGCGAGCTGTAGCAGAGCGGCTTCGACCAAGCCTTCCTGCGCGGCTTCGACCGCGGGAGTCAACACGGTTCCCCACTCCGTCGATTCGGGCTGGACGCCGAGAAGAACAATCTGCATCGGCGGTGCGTCCATCAATCGCAGCACCTGGATCAGGTCCGACAGTCCAAGCAGGTGGACGCTCTTTGAGGTT
The DNA here is from genome assembly GCA_963808025.1 of uncultured Acidobacteriaceae bacterium. Taxonomy (GTDB): domain Bacteria; phylum Acidobacteriota; class Terriglobia; order Terriglobales; family Acidobacteriaceae; genus Edaphobacter. Next base: position 581,216 of record CAWEEI010000005.1, read on the forward strand.
GGCAGATCGAGCACTTCCTCGCCGTGGAAACGCGTCAGCGTCCCCGGAGTCGCTCCCGTGTCCACTGCGTCCAACACCAGCAGATGCGAGACGCCATAGACATCATGAAGCAGATCGAGGCCCAGCGTCTCTCCCTCGACTACTTCGACATCACGCGGGAACCTTGCGTCCCCGGTCAGTCTGCGCAACGCCAGCATACCTGCCGCATCGTCGGTGCGCATCAGATTGCCCAGCCCGAGAACGCAGATCCACGATTCTCCCTCGCTCATGCGCACACTCCGATGGCCTTCATATCACCAGGGCCTTCCTGCCGTAGGCCTTTCCATTCGCCTGAACGACGTGGACCGCGCATGCGAGGCAGGGGTCGAAGGAGTGCACGGTGCGCAGGACCTCCAGAGGTCGCTCGGGGTCGGCTACTGGTGTGCCCTGAAGCGCTGCCTCGTAGGCGCCACGCTGCCCCTTGGCGTCGCGCGGGCCAGCATTCCAAGTGGATGGGACGACCGCCTGATAGTTCGCAATCTTCTTGTCCTCGATCTCAATCCAGTGGCCCAGCGAACCGCGCGGCGCTTCATGGAATCCGAATCCCTGCGCAGACTTCGGCCAGTTGTCCGGATTCCATTGCTTTCCGTTGTGCATGCTCAGGTTGCCATGGGCCATGTTGTCGTCCAGTTGCGCGATCCAGCCGCCAAGCTCGCCGACCATAATGTCCGCCTCGATGGCCCGCGCAGCGATGCGCCCCAGCGTGGAGTAGAGCGCCGTTGCCGGCACATTCAGCTTCGTCAGGACGCCATCGACAATCTTCTTTACCTGGTCTTTGCCCGAGGCGTACGCGATCAGCGTTCTGGCCAGCGGGCCAACTTCCATGGCTGTGTCTTCGTACCGCGGAGACTTGACCCACGAATACTTCTCGTCCGTCTTGAGAAAATCAAAGGGCGGCTTAGGCCCCGAATACTCCGGATTGGTCTGCCCTTTGGAGGGGTGGATCCCGACCCCATCGCCCTCGGCGTAGTTGTACCAGGAGTGGGTGACATACTCCGATATGTGGGTTGGGTCGACCGGGTGCACCGTGGAGAGGTCGCGTCCCAGAATGATGCCACGCGGAAACATGAAGCCGGCGGGGTCCTTCTGGCTGCCGGTGGTGTAGTCGCCGTAGGCCATGTAGTTCCCGATGCCTGCGCCGTAGTTGAACCAGTCCTTATAAAAACCGGCGATGGCCAGCACATCCGGGATGTAGACCTGCTGCACAAAGGCCTGCGCATTTTTCACCAGCTTGTTCATCAAGGAGATGCGCTCCTCCGTGATGACCGCGTCCGGCTCATTGCCGTCCATGGCACTGGACATGCCGCCTACCAGATAGCTCTGCGGGTGGGGGTTCTTGCCGCCGAGGACGGCGTGGATGCGTATGAACTCGCGCTGCAAATCGAGCGCCTCTATATAGTGGGCGACTGCCAGCAGATTCACCTCGGGCGGCAATATGTAGGCCGGGTGTCCCCAGTCCCCGCTGCTGAAGAGGCTCAGCTGGCCGCTCGAAACCAGTGTCTTCACCCGGTCCTGGATGGCTTTGAAGTAGCTCGTGCTCGACTTCGGCCAATCGGAGATGGACTGCGCGATCTGCGACGTCTTCGCCGGATCGGCCTTCAGCGCAAGCGTTACGTCCACCCAGTCCAGCGCGTGCAGATGGTAGAAGTGGATGATGTGGTCCTGAACGTTTTGCGTACCGGCAATAATGTTGCGCACGAGGCGTGCGTTTTCCGGGACCTCAATGCCGAGCGCGTCTTCGACCGCACGCACCGAAGCCAGGGCGTGGACGGTGGTGCAGACTCCGCAGATACGCTGCGCCCAGATCCACGCCTCACGCGGATCGCGTCCGCGCAGGATTAACTCGATGCCGCGGAACATCGTCCCTGAACTCCAGGCGTCGGTGACGGTATGACCCTCGACCTCGACTTCGATGCGCAGGTGTCCTTCAATCCGCGTAACAGGATCAATTACTACGCGTGCCATCTCTCCGTTCTCCTTCGCGAGCTCCGACCGGCTCTTAGCAGGAAAACCTACGCTCCGGGATTTGCACTGTATGTGATAAGCGTCACATGCACGGTGCCGGAGAAAGGATTGCCGAGGCAATGCGGATTCGAAGGCACTCCATCCGCGTCAGCAGGAATTTGAGCAAGGGTGTGATATTTATCACATCGCTAGAGAAGGTCTCGGCGAATAATTGCTGCCAGCCTGGAGGTACTGCCAGTAGGGCGTGCCGGCGAGCAGGATTCGGAGACCTCATCATGAATGCATTCCCTGAAGGTGGACTGCGAGCGGCGCTGGAGGCGCGGGGAATCTCCCGCCGTCAGTTTGTTAAATTCTGCAGCACGATGGTGGCAACGATGGCCCTGCCTCCCCGCTATCTTCATGCGGTGGTGAAGGCGCTGGACAAGACGACACGCCCGGTCCTGGTCTGGCTGGAGTTCCAGGACTGCGCGGGCAACTCCGAATCGATGTTGCGCTCCGGCCATCCCGGGGTCGGCGACTTCGTGCTGGAACTACTCTCCTGGGAGTATCACGAGCTCATCATGGCCGGCTCGGGCAAACATGCCGAAGAGGCGCTGGACCGGGTGGTGCGTGACCATAAGGGCGAGTACATTGCCGTGGTCGAGGGCGCCATCCCCATGGCGGATGGCGGCGTGCACTGCACCATCGGCGGCAAGACCGCATACGACATCGCGACGCGGGTCTGCTCCGATGCGGCGGTTAATATAGCGGTGGGCGCGTGTGCGTGGGATGGCGGGTTGGTGGCCGCGGGCCCTAACCCGACCGGCGCGATGGGTCTGCATCAGGCGGTGCCGGGGTTGAAGAACCTCGTGAATCTGGGCGGCTGTCCGCATAACCCAGCCAATACCGCGGCGGTTCTGGTGCATTATCTGACCTTCAATGAGCTGCCGGCGCTGGACCAGTACAACCGTCCGTTGTTCGCCTATGGCAACATCATCCACGACCAGTGCGAGCGCCGCGCCCATTACGACGCCGGCCGGTTCGTGGAAGAGTGGGACGACGAAGGCGCGCGCAAGGGCTACTGCCTTTACAAGATGGGCTGCAAGGGACCCGAGGCAACCTACAACTGCCCCTCGGTGCGCTGGAACGAAGGCACGAGTTGGCCGGTGAAGGCAGGGCACGGTTGCATCGCCTGCGCTTCGCCCCGATTCTGGGACACCAAGTCGCCGTTCTACGATCGCCTGCCCAAGGTGCCCGGCTTCGGAGTGGACGTCAAGGCAGAGGAGATCGGTTGGGTCGTCACCGGCGCGGTCGGCGCAGCCATGGTCGCTCAGGTGGCGGGCAACATCGTCCGCGATAAAGTTCGGCCCAAACCTACGCCGCCCGAAGAAAGCCAGCCGCCGTCATCCCGCGGAGCATAGCCTCGGGAAGCGTCGCTCAGGAGGCACTCCATGAAGCAGGTAACGCGGGATACAGGACATGACCTCTCTTGGAAACAGCCATTCTCAGGACAGGTACGAGTGTATGTATGGGAGTGGCCGGTGCGCTTCAGCCACTGGGTCATGGTCGTGACCATCATCTCGCTCTCGATCACCGGCTACTACATGCACGCGCCATACATCGTCGCCCGGGGACGCGAGGCCTACGTCATGGGAACGATGCGTTTCGTCCACCTGGTCTCCGCCGCGCTGTTCTCCCTCGCCATCGCGATCCGGATGTTCTGGTACTTCTTCGCCAATCGCTGGGGACACTGGAACCAATACATCCCAACAACCAAAAAGCGACTTGCCAACCTCGTCAAAGTGGGCAAGTATTACACCTTCATGGCCTGGTCGCCCGTCCGCTATATCGGTCACAACCCGCTGGCGGGACTCGCCTACGCCATCGTCTACGCCATGGCGATCGTCGAGATCGTCACCGGCCTCGTTCTCTATGCGAATGTCCTGGGCAGCCGCTACCTCACCCTCCTCGTCGGCTGGATTCAGCGCCTCATCGACATCCAGTACCTCCGCGAAATCCACTTCCTCATCATGTTCGGCTTCTGGGCGTTCTTCCTCCACCACATCTATACCGCCATCCTCGTCTCTGTCGAAGAGCAGGATGGACTGATGGACAGCATCTTCAGCGGGTATAAGTTCGTGCCCGAGCGCGAGCTGCTCGACGACCTTGCCATTCAGGAGTTGCAGCCCGATGCAGTTCCCCGCTGCAAAGAGTGAACCTGAATCCAGGACGGCTACTTGACGATGAAGAACCCGTATGCCGCGCCTCCCGCTGCGACCAGGCGGTAGAACCGAGGGCGTTGCCCCTCCCGAGTCGAATACCGAGCCCATTCAGGCGATCATCGCCTTATCCATCAGTGTCAGGTCTACGGCGAATGCAGGCAGCCCAACAATCCTGCGCCGCTAGCAACAAGAGCATGAACTGCCTCCAGGAGGAACTCAGTTGCCCCGAATGTAGCCCCCAATGTTGCCCCGGGATGTCAAAAGGCGCCGCCGTCTCTCTGTGGATGAAGTTTGTCGAGAAAGCCGCGATTTTCGGTACTGGTCAAGTTTGAAAATCTAATCCTTTGAGATCACAGAGGAATGCAGCTCTTGCAGTTCTTCGTGAATCCCGACAAGGACTTTGAAAATCGCCCACAGGATGCACACTCCGATAACGGAGGAAACCGCGATAACGAAAAGCATTAACGGGATGTAGTCGTGGTTGGCCATGATAGACTCGCAAAAATGACAAACCCCCGATGCCAGTCGGGGGCGGTCTGCGGCGCACTCAGATCATAACAGAGGTGTGCCGTGAGTCAATTTGACTTAAGAACGAGAAGCGCGAGCGTAGACAAGTCTGGATTACGCAAAAAGGCCACATCCTCAATCATGCTAGGATCAACGACTTCATGGGCGAACTGCGACCAGTCAATGTCTTCACCAGGGGAATATCCCACCGAAAGATATGAGACTTCGCAAAGGGCAAAGTCTTCTGCCAGATCGCCCAGAATGTCCCTATCGACCTCTATCAAGCCGCAAACCTTGAATACGCAACGAAAACTCCCTTTTTGAGTCACTTTCCCACTTCTTGAGCAATAGGAGCAATTCTTCTGCGGATGCCTGCATATATGCAATCATCGCAGAAGAATGTCGCAAGAGCAGAGCGAAAAGGCTATGCCAGTAGCCCCACAAGCTCTTCCATGCTCCAAACGTGACCCGCCAATCCAGCTTCCATCGCGGGCGTACCGACCCTTTATCTCGGGCCTCGTAAACCTGATTGTGGAGTCGGTAGATGCGGATACTTCCGCGAGTGAGGTCTTCCATGAACTGGAAGCTAGCGAGGGACATATTACTCGCTGGGGCTTGAGGTAGCCCTCCCCAAAGGTCGGGCCTACGGGGGTAGGTTCGACCAACCTCATTCTAGCAAGAAGGAGGATGAGATGCCAGTTGATTATGTGCAGGTTCTAGCTGATCTTGACGCGGAAGTTGTACTCCATAGGAAGGCGATTGAGGAGCTTGAGGCCGCGCGTCCTGCGATAGTGGCCCTTCGTAATAAGTTTGTCTCAGCTGCGGGAACCTCCCTGTCAGCTTTACCGGGGACTGGGTGCCACGGCAGCGATCCGGGCACTCCTGAGCCACAGCAGTGCTTGGTAAGATAGCGACTAGCGAAATTCGTGGGCTCACCTATTCGATAAAGGCTGGAAGACAGATTCTTCCGACCCGATCAAGGTTGTGGCGTCTACACTCAGTCAAATCAAAGCGGGCGGCTTTATCGAGAGGCAGCATGACATGTGGAGGTGGTTGCCTAATCGGATTGTCCCGATGAACGTGCAGGCGACTTCTCCCACCGTTTTTGATTTGCCTTCTGAGCAATAGCTTTTCTGCGCTCCGGCGTCAACGCCTTAGCCCTCGCCGTCCCGCGTTTGGATGCGCGAGGGTTTGGCTTTTTGATCGGCTCCTCGCCTATCGACTGCTGCACAATCTTATATGCCAGCGTGTTTACATCCATGCGCTAATCATCGGACATTGCAGGGCAGACCGCAACCCCTGTGCAAAAGCAAACTTTACCAGTACCCGATTTTCCCGAGCCTTTACATTGCTGGAATTAGCTGAATTTATAAAGTGGTGGCCAGAGAGGGGATCGAACCGCCGACACGAGGGCCTTTCCACAGCCGCGGGCATACCACCGAGCAGCGCTCAGAGCGAGCGCGTCCAAAGCAGCAGATTCAGGTTGAAAGATGGTGGCCAGAGACGGGATCGAACCGCCGACGCCGGCCTTTTCAGGGCCGCGCTCTACCACTGAGCTATCTGGCCTTGGCAGGGAGCAGCAACGCAGGGGCCGCCAAGTGCGCCGTGCGTTTGTTCGTTTCGAATCGCCTGCCTGGAGGAGGGATTTGACCCGCCGCGCGGATGCGCATGGTCTTCGAGAACGCCGACCAACAGTATAACAACCGCCCAGCCGCCCGCCAAAGTCCGGCAGACGACGCATTGAACGCCATTCGCAGGGCAGGCCCTTCGCAGTATCCTTATGCATCGGGCACTGTGCAACCCAGCCGCACACCGCGAGAGGACCAACAGGCATGACGACGGCGCAGGCAGAGGGCAGACCGGCGGGCCGCTATTGGCCTGAGATCGTGCTGGTCTTGCTCTTCGCGGCGGTCGTCGTCGCGGTATCGCTCATGCCGGATAGCAGCATGGTCGCTCCCACCAACGGCGAGCGCCGCGCCGCGCAGGCGTTTGCCGAAGCCGAGGCGCTGGGCGAACCGGGCCTCTACGCGCTGCTGCGCGATATGCCCAAGGGTGCCGACCTGCACATGCACCTCACAGGCGCGGTTTATGCAGAGACCTTCCTCAAGGACGCTGCGGCGGATGGAATGTGCGTCGACCCGAAGACGCTGAGCTTCCTGAAGCAACCCGCAGCAGCGAAAGCTGGCGCGGGTAAACAGGGTACGCCGGACCCGCCTTGTCCCAAGGATACGGTCGCGGCGGCCAGCGTCTTCGCCAACCAGAGGCTGTATGACCAGTTGGTAAACGCCTTCTCGATGCGCAGCTACTTCCCGTCGCCCGGCTTCAGCGGGCACGACCAGTTCTTCGCCACCTTCGACCGCTTCGATCCGAACCACGATATGGGAGCGCGTCACGGAGGCGAGTGGCTGGACGAGGTCGCGACCCGCGCGGCGGCGCAGAACGAGCAATATCTGGAAGTGATGCAAACGCCCTCCACCGCGACCGGCTCATCCTTCCGCCTGGGAGGTCAGTTTGGCTGGCCGTCAGCGCCGCCCGGTACGACGCTAGATCCGCTGGGTGACGTGACCGGTACCTCCTTTGCCGAGCTGAGTGCGTTGCGCACAAAGCTCCTCGCCTCCGGCCTCCGCGACGAAGCCGCCCGCGAGGATAAGGAGTTGGAAGACAGCTTGGCCGCGCGCAATCGCATCGAGCGATGCGGCCAGCCGCATGCTGACGCGGCCTGCGCGGTGAAGATTCGCTGGCTCTACCAGGTGTTGCGCGCCTTCCCGCCGCAGGTGGTCTTTGCTCAGACGCTGATCGGCTTCGAGATCGCGAACGCCGACCCCAACGTCGTGGGGTTGAACTTCGTACAACCTGAGGACGACATCCTCTCCATGAGCGAGTACAACCGCCAGATGCATATGCTGGACTACCTGCATAGTGTTTATCCGCGGGTACACATCTCGCTGCATGCGGGAGAGCTGGCGCTGGGGCTGGTGCCGCCCAATGGGTTGAACTTCCATATCCGCGAGGCGATCCAGCTTGGCCATGCCGAGCGCATCGGCCACGGCGTGGATGTGCTGGAAGAGAGGGACGGCCAGTATCTGCCACGCATGATGGCCAAGCGCCACATCATGGTGGAGATCAACCTGACTTCGAACGATGTGATTCTCGGTGTCAAGGGAGACGAACATCCTCTCGCCGCATACCTCGCTGCCGGAACCCCGGTGGCGCTCTCCACCGACGACGAGGGCGTCTCGCGCATCGACCTGACGCATGAGTTTGTGCGCGCGGCGATGGAGCAGCATGTGGGCTACCTCGACCTGAAGGCGATGGCGCGGACTTCTCTCGAACACAGTTTTTTGCCCGGCGAAAGCCTATGGGTCAGGCGGGATATTTTTACTCGGGTGAAGCCGGCGTGCGCAGTGCACTGGTGGGGGCCGAGGCTAGGGGTGAAGCCGCCGACACAAGCCTGCCAGGCATTCCTGAACTCCAGCCAGAAGGCGGCCGAGCAGTGGGAGCTGGAGCGCAGGTTTGCGGTGTTCGAGAGGAATGTTCACTAGAGCGAGCTGCTACCGCGTGGCTGCGAGCGGCTTCAGGATGTCGTCCAGCCGGTCAGGCGTACCAGCATCGCGGTCCAGCACCGGATAGCGTTCGCCACCGTGGTAGTCCAGTCGCAAGACCTTGTAGTAGTCGGTGTTCTCGACGATCAGCTCAATCGGCGGCCCATCGCCCTCGGCGTCATGCACCGCCTCGCGCAGCAGCGCCGGGGTAAAGCTGCGGCCGTTCACCGCGACCAGCCGCATCTCCGGCGCCAGGCCCGCCTTGTCCGCCACCCCTCCCTTCAGCACGTCGGTCAGGGTCCCTCCGCTGTTTACATGCAGGCCAATCGAGAACCAGAGGTCGACGGTCGCGGTCTGCTGGTCCACCATCTCGCTCCACGGGTTCGGCTGCGAGACGTAGCTGAGCTTGTAGCCGCCGTTCTCAATCCCACCCAGCGGCGCGTGGGGTTGCGTGGAGTCGAGCCGCTGGCGCAGGAAGGTCGCCCAGTCGTTTGGCGCCACTGCGTTCAGCGCGGCAACGATGTCATCGAAGGTGTAGGGTCGCACGCTCGGCGCGCTCACACCGGCAGGGCCATAGAAACTCACGAAGAAGTCCTGCAAACTCTTCTTCCCGCCGGAGAGCTTGCGCAGGCTGGTATCGACATCGAGCCAGAGAAGTTCGCCCTCGCGATAGAAGTCCGTGCCGCGCCGCCAGTTGTCCCAGCCTTCGTCCGGCGTCTCGTAGAGCACTTGCGCCATGGTCGCGGTGTCCTGCAGATCGCGCCATGTGCGGCCCGGCCAGTTGTCCAGCGTCGCCGCCTTCAGCGCCAGCATTCCGCGATACTGCTCCGGCGTCCAGAGGCCGGAGCGCGCGGCGAGCACATCGCCGAGGTACTGGGTCAGTCCCTCATACACCCACAGCAGGTCGTCTTCCATCGGCTTCTGGTAGTCGCTGGCGCCGAGGCCTGCGGGGCGGCGGTACTTGCCGTTCCAGCTGTGGGTGAACTCATGCGGCAGCAGATCGCCGTTGAGCACAAACTGAGTGTCGTCGGTAAAGGCGCGGCTGGGCATGCGGTCGTCACTGGACTCATGATGTTCCAGGCCGAAGTGCGCGACCGAGTCGCTCAGCGTCACCAGAAAATCGATACTGCTGGTAGTGGCGGCTGCCAAAGAGCGCGCCGGCCTCGCGCACCAGACGGCTGAAGTTCTCCACCCGCGCGGGCGGCAGGTCGAGGTCCTCGGGGCCATCGGCAGCGATGTCGAGGAAGTGCTTCGGGGTGATCTCCGGCGCCAGCGGAATCTCTTTGAAATACTTGCCGGCGAGGAGCGGCGAATCGATCAGCGTCGCCAGGCTGACTGCTGGAAAGCTGAGGTTGCGCGGGCACGGCGCGGGGTTTTGACAGAGCTGGTCTACGGCCTCGGCCGCGGGGCCAAGCGCGGTCGCATACTGCCAGGCGCTGGGCATGGTCACAGTGGGCGTCACCATCAGACTCGCCGGTTCCATTGTCGCGGGATAGACCACCACCGTGTTCCAGCTCAGCATCGCGAGGTTCTCGCTGGTGGACGCGCCGGCGGAGAAGCCCATGGGTGCGGCGGTCGCGAGGAAGTCAATCCTCGCCGTCAGGGTCGCGCAGCCTTCCGGCACGGTCAGGTGGAAGGCGTACATCTCCAGCTTGTCGCGTTGCCAGTGGATTGTGGAGTCGCTGTCAGTCGCGCAAGACTTGCCGTCCGGCCCCAACGCAGTGACGATGAAGCCCGCCATATCGTCGATCGGCCCGGTGGGCCCATGCTCGCCGGGGATCCACTTCGGATAGACCAGGGTCAAGGCGCCGGGCGCGACAGGGATGGTCTCGGTGGCGTGGATGATCTTGCGCGGCGCGTCGGTCAGGTCGACGCTCAACGAGATCGCCTGCTGCGCTCGCGGTTGGGCCGCCGCGCCGCCATACAGTCCCAGGAGCGCGAGCAACCCACCGCTCAGCCTTCGCAAATCCATCCGCCGTGTCCCTCCGTTGACAAAGTGTAGCTGCAATCGCAAGGGGATGGGACTAAGATGCTGCGAGTGTGCTTTCGGGCGAGGAGACGGGATGAAGATTGTTGGCGGAATGAAATCAATCGTGGTGGGTGTGGTGTTGTTGTCGCAGAGCGCCGTTGTGTGGGGCGCAGCGGGCAAGGTGTGCGACGCGCGCACCTATGGGGCGAAGGCGGATGGCGCAACCAAGGACACCAAGGCGATCCAGGCAGCCATTGACGACTGCGCCAGCGTCGGGCGGCGGCACGGTGACGCTGAGCGGCGGAACATTTCTGACCGGGCCTGTGCTGCTGAAGAGCCACATTACCCTGAATATCGCCAAGGGCGCGGTGCTGCTGGGTTCGCCCGACCGGCAGGATTATCCCACGGTGACGTTTGCGCGCAACCAGACCGTGCAGCCGCTGGTGAGCGCGGTGAACGCGGAGGATGTCGCGATCACGGGCGAGGGCACGATCGACGGCAACGGCAAAGTCTGGTGGGACTATATCGTTGGCGCGAGGGACGCCGGCGTGCTGGGCAATGACCATCCGCGGCCGATGGGCGTGGTCTTCGACCATACCAAGCACGTGCGCATGGAGGGCGTGACGGTGCAGAACTCCGGCTTCTGGCAGATCGTGCCCTACTACGCGGACGATGTGGTCCTGCGCAATATCCGCATCCTCGCGCCCAAGTCGCCCAACACCGATGCGATCGACCCGTTCAGCTCGAGCAACGTCGTCATCGACCATGTGTTCTCGAGCGTGGGCGATGACAATGTGGCGATCAAGAGCGGCGCGATCAACTCGCCGGGCCCGGATGCGCCGAGTCGAAGAACATCACGATCACCGACTGCACGTTTGAGAACGGCCACGGGCTCTCGATCGGAAGCGAGATCGCCGGCGGCGTGCAGAACGTCCATGCGGAGCGCATCCACTTCAAGGGCACCGACCAGGGCATCCGCATCAAGTCCGCGCGCGACCGCGGTAACGACGTCTCGAACATCTCCTTCAAGGACATCACCATGGAGGACGTAAAGACGGCGATTCTCATCACGGAGTTCTACCCGCACGCGGCACCCGAGGGTGAGGTGCCCGCCGAGCCGATGGGGCGGCTTACGCCGAAGTTCCACGACATCACCATCGAGAATGTAACCGCAACAGGCAGCAATTCAGCGGGAACGATTGTGGGGCTGCCGGAGTCGCCGGTGCTGGGGCTGACGCTGAAGAACGTGCATCTCGCGGCGAAGACCGGATTGGCGATCGCCTACGCGACTGTGGTGCTGGACGACGTAACTGTGAAGGCGGACACTGGCGAGGCGATTAAGATTGCGCCGACGGCGAAGGTGACGCAGAAGTAGACGCGGAAGTAAGCTTCAAGGCTCCGGCGCGGGGTTCGAGGATGGGATACGCCTTCCGAAGAGGGCGGTCCCGATGCGTACGCAGGTGCTTCCCTCTTCGATCGCAACGGAAAAATCATTCGACATGCCCATCGATAGCTGGGTCAATGTGTGGCATGCGGCCAGCGAAGCATCGCGCAGCCGCCGCAGCTCGCGGAAGTAGGGCCGCGCCTCTTCCCCGGCGTTCGCTAGGTCTGCGGGCCACGGCGGGACGGTCATCAGGCCTGCGGGGAAGAGCGCCTCCAAAGGCGCCAGCGCGGCGAGCAGCGCGGGCAGCTCCGTGGGCGCAACGCCGTGTTTCGAGTCTTCGTGGCTCAGCTTCACCTCGATCAGAATCGGCAGCCTCTTGCCCAGCGCCAGCGCGGCCGCGTTGAGCCGCACCGCAATCTTCAGCGAGTCCAGCGAATCGATCGCGTCGAACAGCTCCGCCGCGCGGGTAGTTTTATTCGATTGCAGCGGCCCAATCAGATGAAACTCCGCACCCTCCAACCGCCCGACCGCAACGGATTTCTCCTGCCACTCCTGCACACGGTTCTCGCCAAACAGCCGCAGCCCCGCGGTCTAGGCCTCGATGATCGCCTGCGCCGGATGCATCTTGCTCACCGCCATCAGCGCCACTTCAGATTCAGCCCGGCCCGCGCGGCGGCAGGCCTGCGCGATCTCTTCACGGATGCGGGCGAGGTTGGCGGCGAGAGACACTCAAGAAGCATCTTATGGGTTCTGAAGATTTTCAGGAGGTAAGTCGATGGGCGCGCGCGTATGGCCGGTAGTGTTATTGATCGGGTCGAACACCTTTATGACCTTCGCCTGGTATGGGCACCTGAAGTTCAAAGGTGTGGCGATCTGGAAGGTGATCCTGGTGAGCTGGGGGATCGCGTTCTTTGAGTACTGCCTGCAGGTGCCGGCGAACCGCATCGGCGCGAGCGTGTACACCGTCGACCAGCTGAAGGTGATCCAGGAGGTGATTACGCTGGGCATCTTCGGCGTCTTCACGGTCTACTACTTCGGCGACAGCCTGCACTGGAACCACGCCGCAGCCGCGGGCTGCCTGGTGGCCGGCGCGTTCTTCATGTTCCACAAATTTTGAAGGGGCCTATGCGCTTCGGCGCACAGACCCCTCAAAAGTTTTGCAGCTACGCAATTTTCGCGTGCAGGCGGCGCTAGTTGAAGATCGCGCCAACGGTATCGTTGGTCGTTAGCGTAACTGTGCAGCTGTTGGGTCCGACTGCACTTGGCGGGGCGGGAGGCGCAGGCACCGTCTGGGTGCAGTTGTAGGACCATCCGCCGAAGGCAGCGCCATTGGCTGGCGCGGTCAGGGTCACGGTGGTCCCAACCGGGTAGGTCGCCGTGCAGACTGAGCCGCCGGAGGCCGAGCCCGGGCCGCAATGCAACACGTTGGGCGTGCCCGTTGCCGAAGGCGCCGTTACCAGCCACTTGGTGGTATTCAGACCCTCGTTGTAAACGGTCAAAGTCGCCAGCAGGGATGGCGCCTGCGAGCCCGGAAAGCATGTGCCTGGAGTCGTTGGCGGATTCGGCAGAACCAGTGGGCAGGCGAACGTCGCCGTCGCGGTTTGAATCGTCCCATCGGTGCTGGTTGCTTCCGCGATGATGACTGCGCTTCCATTGCCCCAGGCGGTCACTGTCCCGGCGCTGGCCCCTGAGTTCCCACCGCTGTTGGTATCGACGGTGAAGACGCTGGGTTCGGATGAGATCCAGCTCAGCGAGGGTTGGTTCGTCAGGTCTCTCACATACGGGGCGGTCGAGAAGGTTCCGATCGCCAGAAACTGCCCGGTATCCTGCAAATTGCCGACTGTGATCGAATCGGGAACGATGGTGAGTGAGAGCAGCGGCTCCGGCGCGGCGGTCGCCGATACCACGACGTTTGCGGAACTGGACACCACGCTGCCATCGGCGTTGGTCAACTCCGCCGTAATGGTGCTGGAACCCACGCTTAAGCCGGTGGCCAGCCCTGTCGCACTCACGGACGCGATCGACGGAATGCTGGAACTCCACTTGATCTGGGTTGAGTTGGTGACGTCCGTCTCCAGACCTGTGGTTCCGGAGGTGCCGAGCGCAATGAATTGGCCAGTCTGCCCAGACGCCGAGAGCCCCTGAGTGCCAGGCGTAATGGCGACTGCGGTGTACTTCTCAGTTGTTCCGCCGGTCACGGTGAACGTCGCTTCGCCCGCCACTACAGTTCCACCCACGGAGTTGGTGTAGATGGCGGTAATCGTCGTGCTCCCCTGGCCTACGGCCGTCGCCAGCCCGGTGGCGGCGCCGATGGTGGCGATCTGCGTGCTGCTTGAGCTCCACGCTACCTGGCCGGTCAGGTTCACGGTCGTCGCGGAAGAGGTCGTCCCGATGGCGAGGAACTGGGTGGTCTGCGTGGGCGAAGCTACCGATTGAGAGCCCGGAATGATAGCGAGTGAGACAATCGTCGATCCCGTGGCACCTGAGGTGGATCCGGGGATGGTGACTGTCATGTCCGAGGTGGCAGTGATGCCGCCCGACTCCGCCATGATCTGCGTGTAGCCCGCACCCACTGCGGTCGCGAGACCCGCGGAATTGATCGTCGCCACATTCGAGTTGCTCACCGTCCAGGTCACAGAGGTGGTGATGTTGGTTGTGGTCGGAGTGGCCGACCCCATCTGGTTCGCGCCGAGAGCGGTGAACTGCGCCGTCTGCCCCACTGCGGACAGCGTTACAGTCCCCGCCGGTGGGTTGATTTCAATCGACTTCAGTGAGGCGCAGCCGGCCAGCGAGATGACGATCGGAAGGGCGAGCAGGCAGTGCAACACGGACGCAGTACGGCGAGGGATCATCGGAGTTTCTCCTACTCCAACGCTACTCAGGCGCGCCCCCAGAGGCCATGCAACTTTCGCTGAACCAATGCAACTTTTGGGCCAAATCGTGCCCGGGGAATAGGGTCGGCAGCCCCCACAAACAGAAAGGCCGGCCTGGAGTTTGCCTCCCTTGGCCGGCCTCGCGAACGTCTTGTGCGTTAGCGTCTAGCGGTATCCATAGCGTCCGTGGAAACGCTGCGCCCGCAGCCACTCCTCATGGCGCAGGAAGGCTTCACGACGGGCAAACTCCTCGCGCCGCAGGAACTCCTGCCGCCGCTCGAAGCCGAAGCCGGCGCGGGGTCCATAGAATGGGCCGCCAGCCCGCATACCCACTACGATCTCCTGCGCCTGGGCTTTCGCCGGGCTCGCGATCATGAACGCGCCCGCCGCCATGCCAGCCAACATTGCCTTTGCCACCAGGTTTCTGATTCTTGCGATTGTAGAATTCGTCTTCATAACGGCCTCCTTGCTACACATCACTGAACCCATCCGCTGCTGGCCGGTTGCGCGCAACTTCCACGCCGGGACGGGTTGCACGGGTGCAATCTGGCGCTGCCGCATCAAATCGCGTAGAAGGGACAGATGCAGATTCTGACCGCAGCGGAGATGGCCGCCACGGACCGGCGCACCGCCGACCAGTTTGGCGTGCCGCTGCCCACCCTGATGGAGAACGCGGGGACGGCGGTCGCGCACTTCTGCCTGCGCTGGTTTGCGGCGGCGGAGCGCGTCGTCGTGCTCTGCGGGAAGGGAAACAACGGCGGCGATGGGTTCGTAGCGGCGCGCGTGCTTGCGGAGGCTGGTGTAGGGGTGCGCATAGTCCTGCTGGGGCGCGCGGATGAGGTGAAAGGTGAGGCGGCTGGCGCGCTGCGGCAAATGCACGACGAGGCTTCGTCGGTTGCGCTGGATGAAGTAGCCGATGAGCCGGCCCTGCGCGCGCTGGGAGATGTTCTGCGCGGCGCGGAGCTGATCATAGATGCGGTCGTGGGGACGGGGTTCCGGCCGCCGTTGCGTGGGCTGGCTGCGGTTGTGCGCGAGATGCTTGAGCCGCTGGATACGCCGGTGGTCGCAGTCGACCTGCCCTCGGGCTGGGATGCCGACTCAACGGCGCAGAACGCCGAGGGGGCCTACCGCGCGGATGCAGTCGTCACCTTCACAGCGCCGAAGAACGCCCACGTCTTTGGACATCTCACACGCTCGACCTTCGGTCCGGTCGTGGTCGCCCAGATCGGTTCACCCGCCGAGGCCATAGTCTCAGCCAGCGGGCTGCACTGGGCAGGATCGGCGAAGTCCATCGCCGAGCAGCCGCGCGATATAAACAGCAACAAAGGCAAGTACGGCCACGTGCTGGTGGTCGGCGGAAGCTACGGCACGGCGGGCGCGCCCTCCATGGCCTCGCTGGCCGCGCTGCGCACCGGTGCGGGGCTGGTCACGGCGGCTGTGCCGAAGAGCATCCTCAGCCTGGTTGCGGCGGTCGCACCGGAGCTGATGCTGGCCCCGCTCAAGGAAAGAGACGAAGGCGCGGTCTCTTTAGAGAACCTCACGCCCGACGGCCTTGAAGCCCTCATCGAAACGAAGAAGATCACCACCATTGCGCTCGGCCCGGGGCTGTCCACGCGCGGAGACGCAAGTGCATTCGCCCGCGAGCTGGTGGCGAAGATCAAGCTGCCCATGGTGATCGACGCCGATGCGCTGAACGCGTTCGCAGGGCGCGCTTCGGAGTTGAATGGGGAGGGCCGGGTGATGGTGCTGACGCCGCATCCCGGCGAGATGGCGCGCCTCACCGGCCTGACGATTAAGGAAGTCGAAGCCGACCGCATCGGCCTCGCCCGCCGCTTCGCCACCGAACACCACCTCACGCTCGTCCTCAAGGGCTGGCGCACACTTATCGCGCATCCCGACGGCCGCATCGCGGTCAACACCAGCGGCAACCCCGCAATGGCGAAGGGCGGAAGTGGCGACATCCTCACCGGCATCGTCGCCGCTATGCTCGCGCAGTTTCCTGACAACTCAGCCGAAGCGGTCGAGGCAGCCGTGTACCTCCACGGCCTTGCCGGAGACTTCGCCGCCCACGCCATGGACGAGCACACCGTGCTGGCCACCGATACTGTGGCGCATCTCTCCGATGCGTTTCGCTACCGCACTACCGATGCCGATGGGCTTACCTGGCTCTGCGGCCTGAACGATACAGGTCTGGCGCGATGAGGGAGCGCCGCTTCAAGACACGTTCCGTCGAGGGGACGCTCGAGCTCGGCGAGCGCATCGCCGAGATGATGTCCCCGCCGCGCGTCGTCATTCTGCGCGGCGAGGTGGGCGCAGGCAAGACCACGCTGGTGAAGGGCATCGCCGCCGCGCTCGGTGCGGCAGCCGTAGACGAGGTCACCAGCCCAACCTTCACCATCGTGCATGAGTACGCCGGCACTAAAGTCCGCCTCTTTCACCTCGACCTCTACCGCCTGGAGACCGAAGAGCAGATCGCCGTGCTTGGCATCGATGAGATGGCCGGCTACGACAACGCGCTGGTCCTGGTGGAGTGGGGTGAACGCTTTGAGAGCGTGGTGAAGAGGGCCCGTGGCGAGATCTACATGGAGCACGGCGAGGGTGATGAGCGCGGGCTGATCGTGCGAGTGCAGGACTAATGCGAGTCGTTGCGCGCTAATACCCGGCCAATGCAGCGCGGCCAGTATAACGATAGATCGCGCACTCCTCATCGCCGGTCGAGCCGTACTCCTTCTGGCGGGCGATGGCTTCGAGATCCGCGGCGTGATCCTCCGAGGACATGGGGACGTTATCCAGAAAAAGCTGCGTGAACGCAGGATGCCGGTCGAGCACGTTGGCGCACTCCGCGTTGACGTAGATCAGATCGAGAGCTGGAACTTGGTTCCGATTTGCAGCGGCCCGCCGGCCCAACTGGGTCTCAATCTGCCGCAGCAGCTTGCGCAGCACCGGCGCCTCAAACGGATGGAAGAGGAAGAGTAGCGTGGGCGCATCGGGCAGCTCGAACTCAAGCGCGTCCTGCTCGAGGACCTCAATCGGCGCAATCGGCTCGGCGGTCGGGTCGGCGGCGTGGGCGGCCTTCCACTGGGCCACATTCTGGCGCGCGACCGCCGCGAGCGCCGGGTTCAGCTCGATCCCGACGACCTTGCGGAACCGGAACTCGCTGGCCACCAGCAGCCCGCGCCCCTTGCCCGCGCCAATGTCGAGGAAGGTGTAACTGGAGATTGGATAAGGCGGCACGCTCTCCCGCCAGTGCGCGATCAGTGCTCGCAGAATGCTCGGCGCCACACCATAGTAAGCAGTCACATGCTCATCGTTGGCATGGCCAGTGACCAGCTTGCTCGCAGGCACCAGGCCGCTGGTGTCGACACCGTGCATCTGGTCGAAGGGGTGGATGGGGAAGTCGGTGAGCTGCAGCAGGTCGCGTGGCCGCGCGGACACCAGGCGTGGCTTGGCTGTCCTCTGGTCTGCGGGCGCGCGGGTTGCGGCTTTACTCATAGGGTCAATTCGATGCCGACTTATTCGATGCCCAGCAGCTTGCGGCCTTCGGGCGAGATGCGCTGCGGTGTCCACGCGGGCTGCCAGACCAGCGCGACTTCGGTCTTGCTCACCGTCTCAAACGCGGCCAGGCGGTTCTCGATCTGCGCGACGATCTGCGTGTGTGCGGGACATCCCGGCGAGGTCAGCGTCAGGTCGATGTGGACGCGGTGCCGCGTCGGAACGCCGGCGATCCCCGCGCCCGGCGCATCGGGATCGGGCTCAACGGCGACCTGATACACCAGCCCGAGGTCGACGATATTGCACGGCACCTCGGGGTCGTAGCAGTCGCGCAGTGCGGCGCGGATGTCGGCTTCGGTGAGCGCGGCAAGCATGGCTTCGATGATAGCTTGTGTTCAAGATTGCTCATCGCTGGCAGGCTGGACCTTCGTACGATGTGGGCGATGAGGAGATTCGCCCAGCAGATGCCGCCGTCCACCTTGTTGCCGTGCGCATTTTGCGTGGCCGTGGGCTGCATCTACTTTCTGCCCTTCTTATATCCGCCGTCCCACCCAGTCCCAAGCCAGTCTTACGTCGTCGGCTATAACAACAAGGTGGCGTCGCTCTCGCTGGCGTTGGTGAGCGCCATTGTTTTCGTGTTGAGTCTTGGCCGCGGCGGCGCAGATCCTCCAGCATTGCAACGCGAGCTACAAATATCCTGGCGCGGCCTGGCGCTCGCGCTCACGCTGGTCTCCGCGTGGAATGGCGCTCTCTCCTGGCTGGTCTTCGCGGCGCATGGCTATGGCGTGGAAGATTTTTACTTTCTGCCTCAACTGGAGAAGTACTACTTTCTGCACCGGCCTCTCTATCGCGAGGTTGAGTTCGCGTATGGCCCGCTGCTCTTCTATCCGCCAGTCTGGGTGCATTGGCTGCTCACCCCTTTTCGGGTTTCTCTGCGCGCGTCGTATTACATCGCTACACTTGGCCAGCATCTGCTGGGCGTGGCGATGCTTTGGTTTGTGGTGAAACGCCTAACGATGCAGCGCTGGCTGCGAGTCGCAGGCTTTGCCAGCTTCACTCTGTTCAGCTTTACTCCGCTCCTCGGGCCGAACTATACGCTGATGCGCTACGTGCTCCCTGTCTTCATCTTTGTGCTGTTCGCGCAGATTGAACGGCCTATCACCGCAGCTGCGATTGCCGCGCCAGCACAGATTCTGATCTGGCTCGACTCATCGGAGCTGGCGATCAGCTTCGGTTTCGCCATCGGGGTGTACTGCTGTTATCGGGCGTGGCGCAGGCGCACTTTTCTTTGGCTGGCGCCGCTCGCAGGAGCCGCTGCCGGTACGGTTCTCTACCTTGCCATCGTCGATCGCAGCGTGCTCTCCTCGCTGGTCTATAACTCGCGCGGCTGGGCCAATCGCGTCCCGCTGCCATCGCTTGAAGTGGTGACGCTGCTGGTTGCGACGGTCTGCGCGGTGCCGACGTTGGTGGCGCGTCACATCCGCCGCGACTCGCCGCAGAGCGGCCTGCTGCTTGGCCTTTACGCAATGGGTCTGGCGCTCTTGCCGGCGTCGCTGGGCAGCTCCGACATCGTGCATATCGCGGGAAACAGCTGCGTGCTCTTCCTGCTCTCGCTGGTCGCCGCCGCGGAGTGGAGGCCGCCGATGCGCTTCGCCTGGGCGGCTGCTGTGGCTGCCACCTACTTGCTGATGATCGCCCGCGCCGGACTGGAAGCCCACTTCCGCTTCTATCCCGATATCGCGTGCATCGAGAACCGAGACACGCCGCTGGCCTCAAGGCTCCCATCCGGCATGGCCTCGCGTCTGAGCGCGTTCGAGCAGAGATGGCCCTGTCCCAGCCAGCCGCCCGACGTTGCCGCGCTGCACACTGCAATCGGCGACGCACCCTTTGCCGCGCCCTACCCCATGCCGGAGATCGTCGAAGAGATGCTGCCGCAGATTCCCAACTTCGTTCCCAGCTACTGGTCAGGAACGATCGTTCTCTGGGACGCGGAAACCGAGCAGCGCAAGGTCGACGAGCTGCGCCAGGTGCAGTGGGCGCTGCTGCCGGGGCATCCCGAGCCAAACCCGGTCAGCGCGAATGTCAACGCGCGCCTCAGCTTTCCCACCCACTATCGCGCGCTCCATCCCATTAGCTGGGACGGCGTGCTCGCCGATGAGATCAACCGCAACTGGACGCCGGCCGCTGACATCGGCAGCTATCTCTTGTACCGCCGCGTCCGCTGACCCGAGCCGCACGCCAGATGCTACCCTTGACTCTTAGCCATGAGTCACGAAGAGTCGCACAATTTGCCTTCCCCATCGCAGCCGGAGCAGCAGACAAAGTCGCCCGAATCGCCGCTCGACGCGCAGGCCAGCGCGCCCTCCGCCTCCACTCTTCCCAAGGCCTACGATCCCTCCATCATCGAGCAGCGCTGGGCCGATTACTGGGTGCGCGAGAAGATCTTCGACGTCCCCACCCCCGATCCCGCCGCCGCTCAGCGCAAGACCTTCACCCTACTGCTGCCGCCGCCCAATGTCACCGGCCGACTGCACATGGGCCACATGCTCAACCAGACCGAGATCGACATCCTCATGCGCTGGCACCGCATGTGTGGCGATCGCACGCTGTGGGTGCCCGGCACCGACCACGCCGGCATCGCTACGCAGATGATGGTAGAGCGCCAGCTCGCCGCCGAGGGCACCGACCGCAAGGCGCTCGGCCGCGAGGCGTTCACGGAACGGGTCTGGACCTGGAAGCGGCAGTACGGCAGCGCGATCACAGACCAGATGCGCCGCCTCGGCGCCAGCGTCGACTGGTCGCGCGAGTTCTTCACCATGGACGACCGCCTCAACGTCGCGGTCACCGAGGCCTTCATCCGCCTATGGGAGCAGGGCCTCATCTATCGTGGCGCGTACATCGTCAACTGGGACCCAGTTCTGCAGAGCGCCGTCTCGGACCTCGAGGTCGAGTCCGAAGAGCGCATCGGCAAGCTCTACCACGTGCGTTATCCGTTCGCGGGCGCGATGGGGCCTTTCGATGAAACGAACAGCATCGTGGTCGCCACCACGCGGCCGGAGACGATGCTCGGCGATGTGGCTGTGGCGGTAAACCCCAACGACGCACGCTACAAACATCTCATTGGGGTGATGCTGCAACTCCCGCTGACAAAGCGGGAGATACCGGTAATCGCCGACGACTGGGCCAACCCGGAGTTCGGCACCGGCGCGGTCAAGGTCACGCCCGCGCACGACCCGAACGACTTCGCCATCGGCCAGCGCCACGGCCTGCCCAGCCTCTCCATCCTCGACAAGACCGCGCACATCGACCTGCCCGGCTCGCCATTCCACGGCCTCGACCGCTACAAGGCGCGCGACCTGATCGTCGCCCAACTCGACTCCCTCGGCCTGCTTGTCCAGGTGAAAGACCACCCCATGACGGTCCCGGTCTCGCAGCGCTCCGGCGCCGTCATCGAGCCGCGTCTCTCCGACCAGTGGTTCCTCGCCGTCAATAAACCCGTGAGCAGCAGCAAGCCGTCCATCGCACAAACCGCGATTGACGCCGTAAAAGCCGGCCACGTCAAATTCACCCCCGCCATGTATGAGAAGACCTACATGGAGTGGATGACCAACATCCACGACTGGTGCATCTCGCGCCAGCTCTGGTGGGGCCATCGCATCCCGGCGTGGTATTGCGACAACTGCAAACAGATCATTGTCGCCCGCGCCGCGCCCACCGCATGCGCGAACTGCAACTGCAAACAATTCACCCAGGAGACCGATGTGCTCGACACCTGGTTCTCCTCCGGCCTGCTGCCCTTCACCGTCTTCGGCTGGCCTAGTAGCTCCTCCGCCTCGAACCTAGAACCTCGAACCTCGAACCTAACGCCTGACCTCGCTGCCTTCTATCCCACGTCGCTGCTCATCACCGGCTTCGACATCCTCTTCTTCTGGGTCGCGCGCATGACCATGCTCAGCTGCCACTTTATGCTCGACGTGCCCATGCCGGACGGTAGCCCGCGCACCCTCGCCGATGCAGTCCCATTCCGCGAGGTGTACATCCACTCGCTCGTCCGCGACGCCAACCGCGAGAAGATGTCCAAGACCAAGGGCAACGTCATCGACCCCATCGAGATCATCCAGCGCTTTGGTACGGACGCGGTGCGGTTTACGCTGGCGTCGATGGCCTCGCCCGGCACCGACATCGCCTTCTCCGAGGCCCGCACCGAGGGCAACCGCGCCTTCGCCAACAAAATCTGGAACGCCGCCCGTTTCCTATTCATGAACCTCGACCGCGCCCGCGAGGCCGGCATCCCCTTCACACTTTCGGCGTGTGCCCCCACGGAATTGGGTGCCCCATGTCAGGCGGATTCTCGCCTGACGTGGGAAGTTACCACGCAAACTCCCATCGAATCCCGCTGGATAGTAACCCGCCTCTCGCAAACAGCCGCCGAAGTCAATGCTTCGCTCATCGACTATCGCTTCGACGAAGCCGCCAACCACGTCTATCAGTTCTTCTGGGGCGACCTCTGCGACTGGTACCTGGAGATCGTCAAACTCCGCCTCAACTTCGACGAAGGCGCGGACAAGGCAGCGACCTCCGCCGCGCTCACACACTAGTTGCTGTCTTTGAGTCTGCGCTTCGCCTGCTCTCACCCTTCATGCCCTTCCTCACCGAAGAGATCTGGCATGCCCTCTACGCCGGCGTGCCTCCCGCAAAGTCCATCGCTCTCACCCACTACCCGCAGGCCGCCGACTTCCCACAAGAAAAGCTCGGGGCAGCGTACATGAAAACTCTACAAGAGTTCATTACGCTCGCTCGCTATGGCCGGAAGCAAGCAGGAGTGCCGGAGAAACAGTATGTACCATTTAGATTTTCAGCAAAGGACGACGTCCGCGAAATCATACAGCTGTACTATGATCCAATTGTTTCGAGCCTGATTCGCTCTTCGGAGCTTCACTATGAAGGGCCTGAGCCGCTGGGTGGAAACGCCGCAAGCTCCGCAGACTTCGACATTGAACCGCTCTACGAGCGCACCATCGACATCCCCGCCGAGCGCGAGCGCCTCACCCGCGATCTTGCCAAGTACGAAAAGGGCCTCATCGCCGCAGAGCGCCAACTTGGCAACGAAGCCTTCATGGCCAAGGCCCCCGCGCACATCGTCGAAGGCTTGCGCAAACAAGCCGCCGAGACCCGCACCCTCTACGACAAAACCAAAGCCGCTCTCGATTCCCTAAACTAGAGACGCCCTCGGCTGACCGCAGCCAAGCGTAAAATTCTCCCATGGACTGGAAGAGCCGCCGCATCACCACCCTGCTCGAAGCCGCGCTGCTCGAGGACAAGGCCGCGAAGGACATCACCACCGCACTCACCATCGATCCCGCGCTGCGCGCCACCGGCACCATCGTCGCCAAGCAGGCCTGCGTGGTCGCCGGCATCGGCTGCATCTCCGCCTTCCTCGGCCTCTTCAGCAAGCTCGCCACCCGGACATCGGCCGCTTCGAGGTGGTCAGCCATCCGGAGATCTTCGACGGCGTCCACGATCCGAAAAGGGCCAGGCCATCGCCGTCATCCGCGCCAACGCCGCCAGCATCCTCTCCACCGAGCGCGTCATCCTCAACCTGATGCAGCGCATGTCCGGCATCGCCACGCTCACCAACGAGTACGTCCGCGCCGTCGCCTCCGTGAAGTCGAAGACCAAAATCCTCGACACCCGCAAGACCATCCCCGGCCTGCGCGCGCTCGATAAATACGCCGTCTGCTGCGGCGGCGGCCTCAACCACCGCCTCGACCTGCAGGACGGCATCCTGATCAAGAACAACCACATCGCCCTCGGCGGCGGCCTTCCCGCGGCGCTCGCGGCGCGCGCTCGCCGGACGCAAGCCCGGCCAGATCGTCCAGGTCGAGGTCCGCACGCACGTCGAGCTCGACCAGGCCATCGCCGGCAGGGCCGAGTCCATCCTGCTCGACAACATGACCCCCGGCGAGGTCAAGAGGCGCGGTCAAGCTGATCCGCAAGACGCTGCCCAAGGCCACCATCGAGGCCTCCGGCAACATGACCCTCAAGACCGTCCGCGCCTACGCCAAGACCGGCGTCGACTTCATCTCCGTCGGCGCGCTCACCCACTCCGCCACCGCCGTCGACCTCAGCATGAAGATCGCCGCGCTGACCTCGTGAGCAATCTCGGGCGCGAGCGCGTCTTCGATTTGAGCGCAGTCGAGCGCGCAATTGCTGGACACGGAGTTCGCCGGGTACTTGCTGCACCTCACGACTGTCGGCTCGACCAACGATCTCGCCCTCGAAGCCGCGCAGGCCGGCGCACGACACGGCGTCTGGATCGCCGACGAGCAGACCGCCGGCCGCGGCCGCGGCGGCCACACCTGGCACTCCGCGCCTGGGACACCGGAAGCCCCGCCGGCCTCTACATGACCGCGCTCGTCTCGCCACCCGTTCCGATGCAGAGCGCGCTGAGCCTCTCGCTGCGCGTAGCCATCGCCGTGCAGTCGGCCATCGTCTCAGTCACTGGCTTCAAGCGTCCAAGTGAGATCGACATCCGCTGGCCCAACGATCTGATCCTCAACGGGCAGGAAGTGCGGCGGCATCCTCATCGAGACCGCTGCCAAGCCTGTGCCAGCCGAAGGGCCCGCGATGCTTCGCTATGCCGTCATCGGCATCGGCATCAACTGCAACCACGCTACCTTCCCGCCCGAGCTCGACCTCATCGCCACCTCCCTCCGCCGCGAACTGCCCGACCCCACCCAGCTCATCTCCCGCGAGCCGCTCGCTGCCGCTATCCTGCTTGCGCTCGACGAAGAGCTGCGACGGATGACCGCCATCAACCTGCAACCCGTAACCCCCGACCTCGCCCAGTACAGCACCTGGATCACCGGCAAGCGCGTCCACGTCGACGAGGGCGGCGGCTATACTGGCATCACCGCCGGCCTCGACGCCAACGGCTTCCTGCTCGTCGCCGGAGACGACGGCGTCCTCCACACCGTCCTCTCCGGAGGCCTCCGCGAAGCTGAAAACAACTACCCTCTAACCACCGCTTATGCTCCTAGCCATCGACGTAGGCAACACCAACACGGTCCTCGGCCTCTATCGTCTGGCCACGCCCAGTGCGCCCGCCACGCTGCTCGCCGACTGGCGCATCACCACCCACCGCGCACCTCACCGCCGACGAGTTCGGCATCCTCTTCCGCGACCTCTTCGCCCTGCGCTCGCTCGCCATGGCCGACGTCACCGGCGTCGCCATCTCCTCCGTCGTCCCGCCGCTCGACTCCACCCTGCGCCGCGCCGCCGAGCTCTACTTCCACGTCAAGCCGCTCTTCGTCGAGCCCGGCGTCCGCACCGGCCTGCCCATCCTCACCGACAACCCCGCCGAGGTCGGCGCCGACCGCATCGTCAACTGCGTCGCCGCGATCGATCTCCTGCGCAACCAACGGCTGCGGCAAAGCCCGCCTCGCATCCCGCCATCATCGTCGTCGACTTCGGCACCGCCACCACCTTCGACGTCATCTCCCCCCGCGGCGAGTATCTCGGCGGCGCCATCGCCCCGGGCCTCGGCATCTCCGCCGACGCGCTCTTCGTTCGCGCCGCCCGCCTGCCCCGCGTCGATGTCCGCAAGCCCGCGCGCATCATCGGCACCAACACAGTCGACCACCTGCAGATCGGCCTCTACTACGGCTACATCGGCCTGGTGGACGGCATCCTCGAACGCATGATCGCCGAACTCGGCCCCGACACCCTCACCCTCGCCACCGGCGGCCTCGCCCGCCTCATCGCCGGCGGCTCGAAGTACATCGCGCAGGTCGACGAGCTGCTCACCCTCACCGGCCTGCGCCTCATCTACGAGCGCAATCAGGAACGCCATCCCGAACGCCGCCCCCGATAGATCACGCGCTGCCCTCCGAATCCCGTCTCTCTCACTTGCCTTATGAACTACTTCAACTACTTCACCGAGATCGAGACACGCTTCCAGCAGCGCCGCGGCTCCATCCTCATGCTCTCCACCCTCGACTGGGCGCTGATCGAGACCTGGCGCGAGGCCGGCATCCCGCTCGAAGCCGTCCTGCGCGGCATCGACGCCGCCTTCGACAAGCACGACGCCCAAAGCTCCGCGCCGGCGGCCGCCGCGTGCGCAAGGTCAACGGCCTCGCCTGGTGCGCGCAGGCCGTCCTCGAGGCCGTCGAGCAGTCCCGCGAAGCCGCCATCGGCGCCGCACCGGACAGCTCAGCCGAACCACGCGAATCCGGCTTCGAAGCCGCGCGCATCGCCCGCTACCTCGCACGCAACGCCGCGCTCCTTACCGCAGCCGCGGCCAAGCTTGCCGCCGCTCGCCTCCACCGCTGCCACCGAATCCGCCGCCCGGCTCCGCGAACTCGCCGTCACCCTGGACGCGTCGCCCCAGTCCCTCGAAGACCCTTGACCGCACCCTCACCGTGCTCGAAGAAAAGCTCTTCGCCGCCCTGCTCACCGCGACTCCCGAAGCCGAGCTGGTCGCGCTCCGCGAACAGGCCGCCCGCGAGCTCGCCCCCTACCGCGGCAAGATGCAGGCCGTCCAGATCAAGCAGGTGCAGCAGCAGTTCCTGCAGAAGCGCCTGCTCGAAGCCCACTCCCTTCCGCGCCTCAGCCTCTTCTACATGCCTCACGACATGCAAAGCGACGACCTCGCATGAACGACGCCTTCATCGACCCTGCCGACCGCGCCACCCCGCCCTGCCCGCACTTCGGCCCCTGCGGCGGATGCCAGCTGCAGCACCTCACCTACGCCGCCCAACTCGCTCTCAAGGCCAGTCAGCCTCCACTCCCTCCTCGCACCACTCGGCCTCACCCTGCCCCGAGCTCAGCTCCACCCATCGCCACCGCTCGCCTATCGCAACCGCATCCGCCTCACCCTCGCCGAAGTCGGTGGCCAGCTCCGCGCCGGCTATCTTGGAGCGGCGCACGAGGACCGAACAACCAAACTCACGCGAGCCCGGCGCGCACTTCCTGCCCATCACCGAGTGCCCCATCGCCGCGCCCATCCTCTGGCGCGCCGCCGAAGCTCTTCTCAAGCTGACTCAACCAGCGCTCCGCCCTCTGGCTCGAACGAGCGCCGTTCACTCTCGACCAGCTCGAACTCTTCACCGCACGCCGGACGAGTCGCACCTGCAGATCACTCTCTTCGTCCGCACCTCCGCGAAGTCGTTGCCCGCAAGGTTCGCCGTCGAACTCACCGCGCTCTGCGAATCCCTGCGCACCGAAATCCCTGCGCTCGACGGGGCGGCATCGTATCTCCTTCCTCCGCGTGCCGCCCGCAGCCGCCGCGCGGAGCAGCCGCGCTCGGCCCCGCCTGGGGCGCGCCCGGCCTCAACTACTCTGTCGAACCGCCAACCCTCGATAGCGACCCTTGGACCTACTGGGTTCCACGCGGCGCGTTCTTCCAGGTCAACCGCTTTCTCCTGCCCGAACTCCTCGCGCTCGTCACCTCCAACCGCGCGGGCGCTCTCGCATGGGACCTCTACGCCGGCGTCGGCCTCTTCACCCGCGCGCTCGCCCCGCACTTCGCCCGCATCACCGCTGTCGAGGCCGCGGAGCCCGCCTTCACCGCTCTGGCCTCCGGCAGACTTCCCAATCGCCGCGCCGTCAAAGCCACGACCCTCGACTTCCTCCGCACCGCCGTCCTCCAGCGCGACCGCCCCGACCTCATCGTCCTCGATCCGCCGCGCACCGGCGCCGGGCCTGAGGTCTGCGCTCTGCTCGCCCGCATCGCCGCGCCCATGCTCATCTATGTCTCCTGCTCGCCGCAGACGCTGCCCGCCGATCTCAAGACCCTCACCGCCTCCGGCTATCGCATCGCCGAGCTCCACCTTATCGATCTCTTTCCCCAGACCACCCACATCGAGACCGTCGCCATCCTTACTCGTTGAGTTAATTTCGCAGCTCCCACGCACATCTGTGGTTCAATCGAGGTGAGTTTCGAAGCAGGTGCCTGTTGCGGCAAACCTCTGGTGCTTCCAGACCTGTATCCACACCCGAATCACGCGAGGCGCGCGAACGCCGCCTCTGGCCCCGCGCCCTGCGCGTCGAGCCGCTCCGCCTGCGCCGCGCACCACTGCTCGCCGCTGCGCTCTGCTTCGCACTCGGCGAAGCCATCGGCAAACTCCCGCCCGTCAACTCCCGCCCCACCATCCTTCTTGTCGTCGCGGCCATCGCGCTCACCGCTCTCACCGCCGTTGCGCTCCGCCGCAGCCTCCGCGTCGCAACTCTCCCACTCGCTCGCACTCTGGATCGCCGCCGGCCTCTGGGCCGCGCAGATCGAACCCGCACCTTCGCCGCAGACCGCGCTGCTCGCCTACGCCGACGGCCTCAGCCGCACCGTGCAGGCCCGCGTCGTGCGCATCCGCGAACTCCCGCCACGCTCCCTCAACGACGCAAGTGAATCCGGCACAGACAGCGAGATGGACAGCGATCCCGACCAATGGGAGCAGCCCGGCACGCCGGCAACCTCCATCGACCTCGACCTCACCGCAATCGAAGACGTCACACCCGACACTGCGCGTATGGTTCCCATCGCCGGCGGCATCCGCGTCACGATGCTCACAACCAACAAGCCCCAACCCAGCGCCCTGCTCGACCTCCGCTGCGGCGACCTCATCGAAGCCCCCCTGCGCCTGCGCATCCCCGAGCGCTACCGCGATCCCGGCGCATGGCAGTTCGCCGACTATCTGCTCGACCAGGGCATCGCCGCAACCGCCAGCGTTCCCGCCGCGAAGCTGCATCCCATCGCAAATCCAACGCAACAACCCGCCCTCCGCCGCATCGCCGCCAACCTGCAATGCCGCATCTTCGCCGCGCAAACCTGGGCCGCCGCCCGCCTCCTCGCCTACACCTACTCCACGCCGAACCGCCGCCTTCCTCGCTTCGCTCCGCCTCACCCCCGACGACGCCGGAATGCTCAACGCCATGCTCTTCGGCGACCGCTCCCGCCTCACCCACCCACTGCGCGCTCGGCTTCGAGCGCACCGGCTCCTTCCACCTCTTCGTCGTCTCCGGAATGCACGTCGCGCTGCTCGCCGGCCTGCTCTTCTGGCTCGCCCGCCGCCTGCATCTCCGCGAAAGCCTCGCGACGCTGCTCACGCTCACCCTGGCCTTCGCCTACGCGCTGCTCACCGGCTTCGGCGTCCCCGTGCAACGCGCGCTGCTGATGACCGCCGTCTTCCTCATCGCCCGCCTGCTCTCGCGCCAGCGCAATCCGCTCAACGCCCTCGGCGCCGCCGCGCTCGTCGTCCTCGTCTGGTCGCCGCGCGCTCTCTTCGAGGCCAGCTTCCAGATGACCTTCCTCGCCATCGTCGCCATCGCCGGCATCGCGATACCGCTGGGCGAGCGCAGCTTCCTGCCCTACGCCTACGCCGCGCGCAGCCTTCACGACCGCTGGCGCGATACCGCCCTGCCGCCGCGCCTCGCACAGCTCCGCGTGATGCTCCGCCTGTGGGGCGAGGCCCTCGCCAAGCGCGCTCAGCCCGCACGCCCGCAACCTTCCCGCAACCCTTCTCCGCGTCGCTCCTCTGGGCCGCCGAACTCGCCCTCATCGGCCTCATCGCCGAAGCCGTCATGGTGCTTCCCATGGCCCTCTACTTCCATCGCGCCACCGTCTTCGCGCTGCCCGCCAACATGGTCAGCATCCCGCTGGTCGCGGATTCTCGCGCCGCTCGGCCTCACCACCTTCCTCGCGTCGCTCATCAGCCCCTGGCTCGCGGCAATCCCCGGCGCCGCGATGGCCACTGCTGCTGCACGTCATCACCGCCGCTCATCAGCCGCGTCAGCCATGCACCCTCCGCCGACCTGCGCGTCCCCGGCCCTGCGCTCGTCCCCGCACTGCTCGCCATTGCCTGCTTCGCCCTCTGCTGCTGGGCCGTGCGCCGCTCGCGCGTCTACGCGTGGAGCCGCGTTCGCCATTCTTCCACTCGCCGCCGCCATCGTCCTCTGGCCGGAGCCGCCCGCCGTCCATCCCGGCCAGCTCGAAGTCACCGCCATCGACGTCGGCCAGGGAGACTCGCTGCTGGTCGTCGGCCCCACGGGCCGCACCATGCTGATCGACGCCGGCGGCCCCACCGGCGCTGCTGCCAACGCCGAGAATGCGGCCGGCAGCACAGCCTTCGACGTCGGCGAAGAGGTCGTCTCGCCCTATCTCTGGTCGCGCCAGATCCGGCGTCTCGACATCGTCGCG
This sequence comes from uncultured Acidobacteriaceae bacterium, assembly GCA_963808025.1. Classification (GTDB taxonomy): domain Bacteria; phylum Acidobacteriota; class Terriglobia; order Terriglobales; family Acidobacteriaceae; genus Edaphobacter. The sequence continues at coordinate 611,378 of CAWEEI010000005.1, forward strand.
CTCACCCACGCCCACTCCGACCACATGGGCGGCATGCCCGCCGTGCTGCGCAACTTCCGCCCGCGCGAGCTCTGGGTCGCGGTCGATCCCAACTCCGCGCCCTACCGCGCGCTGCTCGCCGAAGCCGCGACGCTCGGCATCCGCGTCCGCCATCTGCGCGCCGGCGACCGCCTCACCTGGGACTCCATCGACCATCTACCGTCCTCGCGCCCACGCCCGCGTACACCAACCCCGGCCCGCCCATCAACAACGACTCGCTCGTCATGCGCCTGCAGTTCGGCCGCGCCTCCGCCCTGCTCGAAGGCGACGCCGAGGCCCCCAGCGAGCACCAGATGGCCGAAGCCGCGCGCAGCGGCCCCAGCCTCCAGCTCGGCCCGGACACTCTGCTCAAGGTCGGCCACCACGGCAGCCGCACCTCCACCACGCCGGAGTTTTTGCCCTCGCCGCCCCGCAGGACGCCGTCATCTCCGTCGGCCGCCAGAACACCTTCGGCCATCCCCGCCCCGAGATCATCGCCCGCCTCGCCGCCGCCCACGCCCGCGTCTATCCGCACCGACGAGTTCGGCCTCACCACCTTCCTGCTCTCGCGCGACGGCCGAATCTCCGACTCCACTGGCGCGTCTAATCCCTGAGAGTCGACAATCAATCCAGCGAGGCGCCCTTGAACCAGCCAGACCAATCCCCCGTCAACGAAGAAGCCGTTGCCGCCATGTCCGCCGAGGAACAAGCCGAAGAGCAGCGTCTCCTCCGCCGTCTGCAGATGATGATGAACCTGGTCATGCAGACCATCGCCCAGGACAGCTCGCTCTCCATCGACGAGGCGTCGCAGATGATCGCCGACTCGCGCAAGGCCGCGCTCGCCATGTTTCCCGGCAAGGAGCTCGCCTACGACCTCATCTGGCATCCCCGCTTCCAGCGCCTCATGCGCGAGCGCTTCCGCATCATGTAACCGCCCTACTCCTCCAGTTCATCGCGCGCACTGCGAAGCCGGTATAATTGCGCCCATTCCCAACCGAGAGGGAGATCATGACGACTGCCGCAACCCCCGCCGTAACGCCTGAACGCATCCTGCAGTTTGCCTGGGGCTATGTGCCCCCGCTCGTCCTCGAGGCCGCCATCCGCCACCGCGTCTTCGACGTCCTCGACAGCGGCCCGAAGACCATCCAGCAGCTCCATGCCGAGACCCACGCCTCCGAGCGCGGGTTGAGCGCCATCGCGAACGCTCTCGTCGGCCTCGGCTTCCTTGCCAAAGACGCGCAGGGCCGCTTCTCGCTCGCACCCGAGAGCGCGGCGTTCCTGGTCAGCACCAAGCCCGGCTTCCAGGGCGGAATCATTCGCCACTGCAGCGAGCAGCTGATCCCGAAATTTCTTAGCCTCAATGAGATCGTCGCCACCGGCAAGCCTGTCGAGGCGGTCAATCAGGAAGACACGGGCAGCGAGTTCTTCCACCAGTTCGTCAACGACATCTTCCCCATGAGCTACCCTTCGGCTCTGACGCTGGCCCGGCATCTGGACCTCACTTCACCCGTCCGCGTGCTCGACCTCGCCGCCGGCTCCGGAGTCTGGGGCATTGCGCTTGCTCAGTCCTCGCCGCACGTCACCGTCACCGCGGTCGACTGGCCGGAGGTCATCCCCGTCACGCGCAACACGGTCGGCCGCTTCGGCCTGGCCGAGCGATTCGCCTTCGTCGAAGGCGACCTGCTGAAAGCAGACTTCGGCAGCGGCCACACGCTCGCGACGCTCGGCCACATCCTGCACAGCGAGGGCGCCGAGCGCAGCCGCGCCCTGCTCGCCAAGACGTTCAAGGCCCTCGCGCCCGGCGGCACCATCGCCATCGCGGAGTTCCTCGTCAACCCCGACCGCACCGGCCCTATCGGCAGCCTGCTCTTCGCCGTCAACATGCTGGTGAACACGGACAACGGCGATACTTTCTCGTTCGAAGAGATCAGCGCATGGCTCGCCGAGTCCGGCTTCGCCCACGCCCGCACCCTCGACGCGCCCGGCCCCTCACCGCTGGTCCTCGCAACCAAGCCTAGCTGATGACCGCGCCCCTCACCTTCCGCGAGCGCCTCGCCCTCGGCCAGGCGCAGCGCAAGCACATGCGCCGCGCCGACCACGCCGGCTGGCAGCCCTCGCAGCGCAAGCATCGCCACTCCGACCCGCTCAAGCTGCTCGCCGCCTCCGTGCGCGGCCGCGTCCCCGCGCTGGTCGCCATCAAGTACGACCGCATGGCCGCCTCGCCCTTCGGCTTCTATCCGCGGCGCCGTGCCGGTCATGGCGCACGACCTCTCGCTCGGCCCCAACACCGGCATCTTCACCCAGCTCTGCGGCGACGCGCACGTCCGCAACCTCGGCGCCTTCGCCGCGCCCGACGGCCGCCTCGTCTTCGACATCAACGACTTCGACGAGACCATCCGCGGCCCGTTCGAGTGGGACGTCAAGCGCATGGCCACCAGCCTCATCCTCGCCGGACGCGAGGCGGGCGCGAAGCATGGCCACTGCCGCGACGCCGCGCACACCTTCCTCGCGAGCTATCGCACCATGATGCACACCTTCGCGCGCATGCCTGTGCTCGAACTCGCCCGCTACCTGGTCCACCGCCTGCGCGACGTCCAGCCCATCTCGCAGATCATGCGCGTGGCCGAGCGCGCCACGCCGCTGCACAATCTCGACGCCCTCACCATCCCCATCGCCGATGCGCCCGCGAGCGACTCAGCCCCGGCAACCTCCTGAGCTTCCCCCGCCCACCTCGCCCTCATCCGCGCATCTTCAAGACCGATCGAGCCCGACCTCACCCGCGTCGACGGCAGCCGTCGCGCGCCAAGTCCTCGACTCGCTCAGCCACCTACGCCGAGACCCTCCAGCCCGAGCGCCGCCACTTCCTCGCGCAGTACACCCCGCTCGACGTCGCCTTCAAGATCGTCGGCACCGGCTCGGTCGGCCTGCGCGACTACTGCATCTACATGCAGGGCAACGGCGCCAAGGACCCGCTCTTCCTCCAGATCAAGGAGGAGGTCGCCTCCGCCTACACGCCCTACCTCGGCGAGCCGCCCGCGACCCGCCATCAGGGCCAGCGCGTCGTCGAGGGCCAGCGCGCCATGCAGCTCCAGTCCGACCCCTTCCTCGGCTGGACCACCATCGAGGGCCGCGACTTCCTCGTCCGCCAGCTCAACGACCACAAGGCCGCCGTCGCGCTCAACGAGCTGAACTCAAGCCCGCCGCGCTGCTGGAGTACGCCGCCGTCTGCGGCGAGACGCTCGCCCGCGGCCACGCCCGCTCCGGCGACCCCTGCATGATCGCCGGCTACATCGGCGCCTCCGCGCGCTTCGACGAGGCCATCGCCCACTTCGCCGCTCGCCTACGCCGACCAGACCGAGCGCGACTGGGAGGCGCTCGTCCACTCCCGCCGCCGCTAAGCCATCCGTCGCCCACAAACAAAACTGCCCCGCTTCGATTTGCAAGCGGGGCAGTTCCAGTGCAGGCTATGCAGCGTTTAGAAGATAAACTTCAGTCCTCCCTGGAAGACTCTGGCGCCATTGCCAGTGGTCGAACTTATCTCGCCAAAGGTTCCCGAACTCCGGGAGGTAGTGGGATTGCCAAAGTTTGGATGGTTCAGCGCATTGAAGGCTTCAAGGCGGAGATCCATGGTCAGATTGTCGTGGATGGAAAAGAAACGAGAGACCTGCGCATCACACAGCAACGACGGAGTGCCGCGGAACTGGTTCTTGCCCGTGGTCCCGTATGTACCGTTTGGATTGGACGTGGCGAATGCAGCCGGGTTCAGGTACTCGCGGTATTGCTCCGTTGCGGCAGCTTGCGACCGGAAGGCCACTTTTTGATAGACCGGCACACCCGGGATCAGGCTTGCGCGGTCGTTTCCGATGTCCGTCAGGGAATCGTCGATGCCCACGGTTACGGAGAACGGAGCGCCGGACGCAACGCGAAGGTTAGGAGCAATCTCCCAGTTGTCCAGGACCTCCTTCACAATCCTGTTGGAGAAGCCGTAGGTGCTCTTGGCTACCACTACAAGGTTTTCAATGTTCCGGTAATCAAAGCCGCACGGCCCGTAGTCCAACGCTGGATTGGCTGGGTTCTCGACGGTGATGCTGGAGACGTCGCCCTGGTTGTCTTCGATGTCCAGGCACTTCGACCATGTCCAGTTGGCCAGCAGGCTGAATGAAGAGGAGACACGGTGGTTGACCGAGGTAATCAGGCCGTTGTAGTTGGCCATGCCCTCATCCCCCACCAGCACCGAGGCAGAGCTGCTGTTGGCGAAGCCGTACAGAGGGCCCTGGGAGGGATTCTCAAGCGTGAGCAAAGAGCGTGAGGCCTGATTGCTGGTCGTCGAGCACGCTCCCGTGCCGGTTCCGGCGATTGCTCCTACACCCGGTGCCACGCAGCTGCCAGGCCCACTCCAGTTCCCGGGGATAAAAATGACGGGATCGATCGGGGTGCCAAACTCGTCATGCGAAGACTTGGAACCGATGTAGTCCATCTGGAACTGCCAGCCGTGAGCAAATGCCTGCTGGATGCTGGCGGTCCATTGCATCGTAGCCGCGGGGTGGAACTTCTTGGGCAGCACAATGAACTGGCCACCGTTCAGGAAGGTCGCATTGGCCCCGGTCGGCTTGCCCGAGAAAGACGCGGCCGATGGGAAAGGATTGCTGAGGATGGTCGAAGAGTTCTGTAGCGCTGTGGGCACTGCGTAGGGAGTGCTGAAGGGGATGTACCCGGCCGATGCCTGGCCGAGGGAGGTGGCAAACGGCGGGTTCTGGTTCACGCGCTGCCCGGTAAAGAAGTTCGGCTGGTCGTAGATATACTCTGCGCCGGCGCGAAGCACTGTCTTGCCCGTACCGAAGACGTCATACGACATGCCGAAGTTGGGATCGAACTGATACGGCGAGTTCTGCGTAAAGCCTCTGGTCACCCCCGGGTCTCCATAGAAGAGCGAGCCGGCGGGCGCAGTGGGGTAGACCGTGCTGTGGATGTTCGCCACAAAGTCCGCCATGTTGAAGATGCTGCCCCGGTTGAAGACATCGACAGGCATGTACTGGGGACTCCAGCGCAGGCCGGCAACAATGGTCAGTTGCGGCGTCGCGTGGTAGGTGTCCTGGAAGTACAGGCTGGGAATTGGGGCACGCAGCGCGTTCTGCTCCTGTTTGCTCTGCACGAACGCGGTCATGGTTCCTTGCAAAAAGTCGAGTCTGCCATCTCCAATCTGCGCAGTGCCTACGTTCGGATTCTGGACAGCGCCGGCCTTGGCGCCGAACGGTCCGTATTCGCTGTAACTTGCGCCGAAGGTAAAGTTGCCGTTGCTCTGGAACCCGTTGGAGATGTTCAGCTGGTTGCGCACAAATTCGCCGCCGAAGACGAACTGGTGCTTGCCCCGCACCATGGTCACGTCATCGTCGAAGGCCAGCGTGTTGTCGTTGAAGTGGGAGAGCGAGTTGGTGCCGCCGCCCATGCTGAACTGGCTGGTGGAGAGCTGCAGACCGGCCGGCAAGGCGCAGGTGATGTTGACCCCAAGGCCATTGGGAGGAGGGGCGCAGGCATTGATGTCGCTGGGATTGTAGCCGCGATTGTTCACCCGGCGCAGGATGGAGACGTGGACCGAGTTCACGGTATTCGCATTGATTGTGTAATCCTCGCCTACCGTGCCGGTCTGCACCCGCTGGAGGGGGTTGCCCGATTGCGTGGTCAGCAGGATATTGGTCGGAGAGAAGTAGGCTGGGAACTGGTAACCATCGAACAAGTATCTTCCATACATGTGGTTCTTAGGGCTAATGGTGTAATCGATCCGGGTAATCAGCTGCTTGTCGAACGTCTGCGATGGGATGGCATACTTCACCACTCCGCAATTGAACGTGTCGACGCTGGACACCACGGGAGGGAGAAATGCCAGCAACGCCAGCGACTGCGCGTTCCAGGAGGTCGGGACATTCGGTGACCCCGGGTTGTTGAGGCCGGCCGCCGGGTTGTTGTACTGATTGTTGATCAGCTTGGCACCGGTCAGCGGGTCGAGCAGTTGCGTTGCGGTGGTCTGGCAAGCGCCCGTCGCCGACGCCAAAGTCGAGTTGACGGGGGCCGTGGTGGAGAAATCGCCCGCCAGGTTTGCCATGGTGGGTACGTGCGCCGTCGTCGTTGCCGTGGCCGACTTGCTCTCAAAATACTGGTATCCAAAGAAGAAGAAGAGCTTGTCCTTGCCGTTGAAGAAATGGGGAATGCTCAACGGACCGCCGATGGTCCCACCGTACTGGTTCTGGTGCAGCTTGTCCTTTGCAACACAAGTCGTCGCAGGGGCAACCGGAGTGCAGGTGGCATAGAAGTTTGTCGCGTCGATAAAGTTGTTGCGGATGAACTCAAAGCCTGTTCCGTGATACGTGTTGGTCCCCGACTTGGTCACCATGTTGACCATGCCGCCCTCATGCATTCCATCCTGCGCGCCCAGCGACGAGGCCTCCACGCTGAACTGGCTGACCGCCTCCGGGAACGGGAACGGAAGATTGGCGTTGGCCATGTAGTCGTTGTTGTCGCCGCCATCCAGCCGCCATAGGATCGAGTTGCCCATGCCGCCGGCAATCGAAATCGCAACAGCGGCATAGGAATACTTGCTGCCGGTAAAGTCATTGCCGGAGGCCGCGACGGCTCCTCCGGCGCCCAGAACCAGGCTGGTCATCTGGCGAGGGTTGGTGCCGATGCTGCCGCCGCCGTTGAGCGGCATCTCCAGAACTTCCTTCTGGTCGACCGTCTGCTTGAAGGTCACGTCCTCCGTCTGCAGCGCCAGGCCCTCGGCCTGCACCTCAACCTTCTGGCTCTCCGCGCCAACGGTCATCTTCACGTTGACGTCGATGCTGCTGCCCACCTCAAGCACGATGCCTGACTGGGCGTAAGTCTCAAACCCCTGCGCGATCACAGCGAGGGTGTAGGTCCCGATCTGGACGTTGGGGAAGGAATAGATGCCGCTTCTATCGGATGCGGTCGTGAGCGCTACTTGGGTAGCCTCGTTGGTCAGGGTCACTTCGGCTTTCGCTATCACCGCGCCGGTGGGATCTGAGACTGTACCTTGCAGGTTTGCTTTTCCCGCTACCTGCGCGCGAACGGTGCCCGCGAACAGCAGAATAGCAATCAAGGAAAGTACGCGAAGATGAAAAGCAAAACGACAAACTTTTGTTTGAAACTGTTGCATTGGTGCCTCCAAAGGTGTGAATAAAAATCTGTGGTTTCCGTGGCCCTGTTTTCTGGCCCGAGTAGGGTGTAACAAAATAGCTGATTTACATGCGTAGCAAGCCTCCTCCCTTAGCACAAATATGTCAAGAGACAGTTACCTTGCCGCCGCCAGCCTATATCAGTTATTCACAAACAAGAAAGGCTACCGTGAATCCGAACAGGGATTCACAGTAGCCCGGGCCGCAGGCCGGTAAGTTTAGCGGTTCCTTTAGAAGGAGAGTCTCCCGCTGAACTGGAACTTGCGAGGCTGGTTAGCCTGCGAGGAATAGGTACCAAAGGCGGACGAATCCCGGCTTGTGTTTGGAGCTGAGAAATAGACAGCATTTTCAATGTTGAAGGCGTCCACCTGCAACACAAAGTTGACCGCCTCCCAGACTGGAAACTCCCTCCGCACACTCAGGTCGATGTCCGCCGTGTGCGGAGCAAAGAGACTGTCCGGAGCGGTCCGAGCGGCGTTTCCATACGTATATGCCGCGGGATCGACGAAAGCCAATTTGTTGAGATAATTGACGCTTTTTGCGGCTGCGGATGTGGCCGGCCGGCCATTCTGCCATACACTGCCAGTAAACCCCGGGGCATAGCTTGGATAGCAGGATGCATCGATGATGCCGCCTCCTGTGCAGGTGCCCGTGATGGACAGCGGCGCGCCGGAGTAGATCTGGTATATTCCCGAGAGCTGCCAACCGTTGGCAATGCCCCGGACGATCATATTGTCACTGTTCCAACGACGGCCTGGGCCAAAGGGTAGCTGGTAGACGACGGTGGTCTGCAGCGCATGCTTGTGGTCAACGGTGCCAACCGAGTTCTCCAGGTAGTCGGCTCCCGGCAGGCGAACACCGGCAAGATCGTCCATCTCCTTACTGAAGGTATAGTTCACCATAAAGGTCAGGCCGTTGGAGATTCGCCGGTTGAATGAAGTCTGGAGCGAGTTGTAAGACTCGCTGCCCACATCCAGCCACGGATCGCTGAGACTGTTGTACTGCGGATAAGGCTTGAGCGCCTGGCCGATGGTGCCGGTGAAGCCGGGAAAAGGCGTGGGGACGATGAAGCCGAGCGCCGCCGCCGACGCTTGCGATGTGCTGCTCAATGTCGTGGTGAGCAGCGAGCCGAGCGGCAGGTACTGCAGGGGGATCTGGTTAGTGAACGGGCCGGCTACCGCCGCACCGGGAAGATGACGACCGACGCTGCCGCTATAGGCAACGCTCAACGTCATATTGGGCGAGAACGCGTGCTGGATATTCAGGGTCCAGTCCTGGTACTGGGGTGCCTGGCCGCCCTTTTGCGGATCGCCATAGACAAGGGTTTGCGCAGTGCTGGGGCCAGCGCCGATAGCCGCCGTTCCCGGTGTCGTCGTCGTGATGAAGCCAATTCCGTAGCTCGGATTAATGAACGGGGGATTGATGGGATTGCCGGGATATCCGCTGTCCCAGAGATAAGCGGGCTGCCCGGTAACGGTCTGGCCCAGGCTTCCGCTGTTGTCGAAGCCGATCTGGCTCAGGCCCTGGCGACCATTGGCGCGCCCGCCGACACCGCCTGCGTGCGCATAGAACATGCCGTAAGAGGCCCGGACGACGTCATTGGCTCCAAGCCGGTAGGCGAGCCCGAGACGCGGCCCGAAGTTCTTGTAGTGGGTCATGACCGGTGTGTTGCAACCGCAGCTATCGATGCCGCTTCCTGCAAACTGCAGGGCCCCGAGATGATTACCCGCCACTGGGTTGAGACCATTGGGGTTGAAGAAGGACATTCGGTTCTCGACCTCGGTGAAGGGAGTCCAAAGGTCATAGCGTAGGCCGGCGGTGACGGTCAGATTGGAGTTCACCTGAATGTCGTCCTGTACATAGGGGGCGTAGGTCTTGTACCGCCCTCCGGTTTCGATCACTGCGTTCTGCGTGACCGTGCTGTTGTCCACCGCGCCCAGAAGGTAGCTCGCGTAGGTGGATCCGGTGGAGGTGTTGATCGCGCCGGTCGAGGTGAAGTTGGCGGTCTCGTTGGAGGCGAAGGTAAAGCCTGCCTGTGTCCCAGTCAGCGGTATGTTCTCATTGTCCTGCAGTGCCTGCCACTGGAAGCCAAAGGTCACCTGATGTCTGCCCTTGGTCCATAGAAGGTTGTCCTGCGCCGTAAATGTGGTCTGGGATTCGTTGTACGCGTGGGAGTTGGTTCCGTCCCAACTGACAGGAGCGTCAGGATCATTCGAAGTGATGGTCGAAGTGGTGGTAGCCTGGAATGTAATGTCGGGAAAACCAGTGCTGGCAATCCCGGGTGGCAGGCCGGTAAGCCCAGCCTTGGTTGGGTAATTCCCGCCCGCGGTATTGCTGGTGAGCGGGATAAACAGCCGGCTCAATCCATAACCGAAGTCGTTCACAAGGTGGGGAGTGATGGTATAGGCGTCATGGATCTGGGCGAGGGTTGCATACTCGATAACGCCTCTTCCATCCGCATATGGAACCGGGAGGGTCGAGTTGGCTTGCGCCGTTGCGCGCCGACAGACTGCCTGTGATGGGGTTCGCGTACTTGCCTCGGGTGTAGATCCCATACACTCTGTTCTTTGCGGAGAGGTCGTAGTCCACCTTCAGCGTGCCGCTATCGTTGTCGACCAAATTCGGCAGTGATGCCAGATAATTCAAGGTGATTGCCGAGTTGCTCGAGCTCCGGGAAGATACGACTGGAAAGAATTCGCCGAGCGACGCGCTGACGTTGGACAGACGGCCGGGCGGAATGACATTGAGCACGCCGATATAGGAGAACTGCGCTCGAGCGTTGCACGCGCCCCGGGCGTTGTCGAGAGGCAGGTGGTCGGATCGTAGATGGGTTGTGGGATAGGCGCTGAAGTCGCCATTGCGCTCCGCCGGCGTCGGGAATATTCTGCGGAGTCGGCTGGGTGGCTGAATCGAAGCGATAGCCGTCGTAGTTGGCGAAGAAGAACAGCTTGTTCTTCAGGACGGGGCCGCTGATGCGAGCCGCCAACTCATTCTGGTGCTCGATCGGGGACGAGTGGGGAAGAAGATCTTGGCGTCGAAGATGGTGTTGCGGAAGTACTCGTAGACTCCGCCGTGGAACTTGTTGGTGCCGGACTTGATGATGAAGTTCGAGACACCCTGCCCTTCATACATCGCCTCAGAGCCCGTCGATGGCAACCTGGAACTGATCCACCGCTTCCACGGAGACGCCGAAGGCAAGATTGCGCGTATCGCTCTCCGTGCCGGCGCTGGTCATAGGCAAGGCCTTCGACGTAGGTCTCATTCTGATAGGTCTGGCCGCCGTTGAAGGACGCCGTCGAAGGCCCCGCCGCCTGCACGCTAAAGCTGTTCACGCCGACGGCGAGTCCGATGAATGCCGACGGATCGCTGGCGGATTGGTTCATCGCAAGCGGCAGCGAGTCATAGGTCTCATTGTCGATGGTCGACCCGAGCTTCACGTCATCCACCTGCAGCATCGGCGGCTGGTCGGTTACGGTGACCGATGAACTGGCCGAACCAACGGTCAACTTGGGATCGAAGGCGATGCTTTGCAGCGCGTCGACGGTCACATTCTCCTGGGTAAGCGTTTCAAACGTGACGGCGGTGACCGTTACCGTGTATGTGCCCGGCTGTAGCAGGGAGATCACGAAGCGGCCCGTTCCGGTTGAGATAGCCACGGTCTTGACCGCCGTCAGGTTGTTGACAGCAGCCACGGTGGCGCCGGCCACAACCGAGCCTAAAGAATCGGTAACAGTTCCGGCAATGGAGCCGGTCCCATCAGTTTGCGCTTCGACGGGGGCGGTACGGACGCTGACAAAAAGAGCGAGCATCCAGATCACCAATAGACGCAGTCGCGCCGCGCGGAACTGTCGAGAGATCTGCTGCATTTGGGTGCCTCCAGAAAGATTGGATTGAACCGCAAGACGACAAACCGCTGTTTGAAACTGTTGCATTGGTGCCTCCAAAGTTGAATCAAGAATTGGTTTCCGTGGCCCTGTTTTCTGGCCCAAGTGGGGAGTATAAAAATGGCTGGTTTACACGTGAAGCAAGCCTCTTCCCTTAGCACGGAGATTGTCAAGAGATCATTAAGATGCCTCCCAAAAATATTGTTGATTTTACAAAAGCGGCGTAGCATCCGCGCCGCGGCTACCTGCTCATTTCCTGCTGTGCGTATCCAGCCACTCATGCAGTTTGGGTTGCTGCGTCGCCCGCAGAGCGATGCAGTCGTTGATGCTGTCGAGCGACTTCGCCAGCGTCCGCTCCGACGACTCCACCGGATGCTCGGCAAAGAAGCTCGCCACCTCGTCGCGCCTCTCCACCGTGCAGAACGCCCCCGTCGCCTCCACGATACGCGTCCCTGAGTTCGCCGTCGCCTTCTTCGCGCACCGCCTCCCAGTGCTGCTCGACAAACTCCCACGCCAGGTCCTGCGTCTCGCGCCGCTCCAGCAGCAGCGCGATCAGCGTCCAACTGTCCTGGTTGCGCACCTCGTCCGACAGTGCGTACTCCAGCGTGCGCACCACCAGCAGCGGCGATCTGAAACCGCGTCAGCGTGCGCAGCGCGTCCTCCTTCAGGTCGGGATCGGCTGCATTCTGCGCTACTCGAACAAGCAGGTCGTACATCTCGGAGTCGCCCTTGGCCACCGCCAGCTCCACCGCCGCGTCCGCGATTGCCGGGTCGACCGGCTTCTGCCCCTTCTTCGTCGGCGCAAACAGCTCCTTTGTCACCCTCTGCGCCTCCGCCAGCACTGCCGGGTCGCCTGCTCTGCCCAGCTCCGCGAACAGCGCCGCGCGCAGCTGCGCATGATCGAACGACTCATGCCTGCCCTGCGGACTCAGCGCCGCTATACACCGGCCCGAACTCGCGCAGCACCACCGCATCCAGCCGCGCGCGGTCCTGCTCAGACGCAATCTGCGAATCGATCGTCGCCACTTTGCCCAGTCCGCTCTCCAGCACGGTCTCGCTGGGGTCCTGCTTCACCGCCAGCACCAGGTCGAGGAACTCGCCCACACTGCCCTGCTCCGCGCGCATCAGCGCCCACCGGTCTCCCAGCAGCCCAATCCGCTCCGGCGGCGTCAGCGCCGTCTCCGCATTCGCAACAATCGCCTTCAGCTCCGCCGCAGCAGTACGCCGTCCGGTAGTAGCCCTTGTCGCCCGCATTGGCATAGACAAATGGGCGCGGCGGTGTTGATCGTCGTTGTCTCAGGAGTCAACACCGTGCAGCCGATGTCCCTCAGGCATACGGGGATCGTCCATCTCTCATTCGCGCCCGTGTGCCCTGCGCTTCCTTCGGACGATGCAGCCAGAAAGAACCTTCGCTGCGCTACAGCCAGCTTTTCTCCGCTGCTATCCCGGTCGCCAATCGTTACCAGCGGGACCCCCGGCTGCTCCACAAAGCTCTGCATCACCTTGTCCACCGGCAGGCCGCTCACCCGAGTCTGCGCGCTCCAGAAGTCCTCCGCGGTCGCATTGCCGTACAGGTGCGCCGCAAGGTACGCCTGCACTCCCTTGCGAAATACTCTCCTCGCCTACCCAGTTCTCCACCATCCCGATCACCGCGCCCGCCTTGCCGTACGCAATGTCGTCGAACATCTCGTTGATCTCCGCCGGCGTCTCCGCCTGTGCCCGGACCGCGCGCGTCGTGCGGCCCGCGTCTTCATCCAGAATGCCGTTCTTGTCCGCCGCCACGGCCTGCGCATAAGGCCACTTCGGGCTGCCACTTCTCCGCCGCCTTGGTCTCCATCCAGGTCGCAAAGCCCTCGTTCAGCCACAGGTTGTCCCACCACTCCGGCGTCACCAGATCGCCGAACCACTGGTGCGCCATCTCGTGCGCCACCGTCTCCGCGACCTCCATCTTCGCCGGGACCGGCCCGTTCTTCTCATCCACCAGCATCTCCGTCTCGCGGTAGGTGATGCATCCGAAGTTCTCCATCGCGCCCGCTTCGAAGTCCGGAATCGCCACCATATCCAGCTTCGCCAGCGGATACTTGATGCCGAAATAACTGTCGTAGTAGTGCAGCAGATACTTCGCCGCATCCAGCGAGAAGCGCGTCAGCCCCACCTTGTCCGGCGTCGCGCATGCGCGGATCGGCACGCCATCCGCTTTGCCTTTGCTGCACGCAAAGTCCCCCACCAGGAACGCCACCAGGTAGGTCGACATCTTCGGCGTCTGCGCAAACGCCACCGTATGCTTGCCCGGCCCCGGCCCCGGCGTGTCGGACACCATCCTCGTGTTCGAGATCGCAGTGTCGCCCGCATCCACCACCAGCGACACATCGAACGTCGCCTTCAGCGCCGGCTCGTCGAAACATGGAAATGCGCGCCGCGCATCGGTCGCCTCAAACTGTGTCACCGCGTAGCTGCGCGTCTTCGACTTCGAAAGATAGAACCCTCGCAGCTTGTCGTTCAGAATTCCCTTAAACGCAATCGCCAGCACCGCCCGTCCCGCCGGCAGTGCCCGCGCAAAGTGCAGCGTCGCCTGCTCCTCCGCGGCATCCAGCGTCACCTCCGCGGTCTGCGGGTTTCCACCGTCTTGCAACCGGCCCAGCGTTGCTAGGTCGATCGCCGTCTCCCGCCCCTTTTTGTCCGCGTCGCCAACCACAACTCCCGCCGGCACCACATACGCCCGCACCGACTCAAACTCAATCTCCGCCGCATTCAGAGTAATCGTCGTCGCCGCCCGGTCCAGCACGACCTCAATGGTCTCGCTCCCCGCAAACGTGGCCGCCTTCAAGTCCGGCTCCAGCCGCAGCGAATAGTGTTCCGGCTCGACCCCACCCGGCAGCCGCTGCGCCTCCACCCGCACCGCGGCGATCCCGCACAGGACCAACCCAGCCGCCAACCCGCGCCAAAAAACCATCCGCCAAACCCACCTCAACCCGCCCCACCAGAGTAAATCCCAGCGACTCCAAATAAATTCAACCAAACGGTTGACAACCGAAATCTGCCGCGCTATATTCAACCACATGGTTGAATCATCGCCGGCCGCACTCGACTCCGTCTTCCACGCCCTAGCCGACGCGACCCGGCGCGCCATCCTTCGCGACATCACCCGCCGCGAGAAGACGGTTGGCGAGATCGCCCAACCCTACTCCATGTCTCTCGCCGCCGTATCCAAGCACCTCGACGTCCTCGAGCGCGCATCGCTCATCCACCGCGAGCGTCGCGGAAGTTGCCGCATGGTGCGCCTCAACCCCGGCCGCTTGCGGGCAGCACAGGATTGGCTCGCCTTCTATGAAGCGTTCTGGAGCACCAGCCTCGACCGCCTACAGCAACACCTCGAATCCAACCAACCGCGCAGCCTCAAACCGCGAAAGCGCACTTCACAGATATAGGAGAGATAAATGCCGACCCTTGCAGCCGCACCCACCTCTGCCCAAACCTTCAAGCTCCAGCAGACCCGCATCATCCGCGCCCCTCGCAATCTTGTCTATGAGGCCTGGACCAACCCCGAGATCATGAAGCAGTGGTTCGGCCCTGCGGGCATGTACTGTCCCAGCGCAAAGGTCGATGCACGCGTCGGTGGCGACTATCACATCGACGTACACCCCACGCCTGAAACGGCAAAGTCTCTCACCGCCGACGAATCGATGACCCGGCAGGCGACCGCCAGCGGGACGTATACCAGGATTATTCCCAACGAGCTCCTTCAGTTCACCTGGTTCCCCTCCTGGAATCCCAGTGAACATTCGCTCGTCACCGTCTCGCTCAAGGATGCCGATGGCGGTACTGAGGTCACCATCGTCCACGAGGGTTTCACCTCCGAGGGCTCCCGCGACGGCCATGCCAAGGGCTGGGAGGGTTGCCTCACCAAGCTCGAATCGACCCTGGAGAATTAGAGCGCTCGGGACGAAAGGAAAGCGGCGGACGAAGAGGTCCGCCGCCGCCTTCTATCGCAAGCGCCCCACGCACAACCTCGCCGGCCGGCACTCCCGGATCACTACCGCGCCAGCTCCCAACCCCGCCGCCTCGCACATCCGCTCCCAGTCCTCGCGCACAAAGCTTCTTCGGATCGAAATAGGCCCGTCGTGCCTCACAAACCTGTGCCAGCCCGCTACCGCCGCAACCACGCGAAAAACATGGTAGGGCACTGCCTGCCGATGCAGATCGTTGACGAACCACCCCACGCGCGCAGTGCTCTCCATCCACGCAACAAACCGCACAATCTCATCTTCGCGCAGATGATGCGTAAGCAGCGAGCTGACCACCACATCCACCTGCGCCGCATCCGCATACGAATAGACATCTCCCGCCACCCACGAAATTCTGCTCTCTGCCGCCGTGGCCTCCCGCGCCGCACGCACCGCATTCGCATTCAAATCCACCCCGGTCAGCTCCACCGCAATCCCGCGCCTCGCCGCCCATCCCTCGATCCGTCGCAGCAAGTCACCGTAGCCGCACCCCACATCCACAATCCGCAGCGGAGAGGGATCTGCCCGACCCGCGCGAACCACCCGCTCAAGCCACTCCATCGTCGGCCGGTACGCCAGCGTCAGCCGGTTCACCTTCGCAATGTCGCGCAGGCAGTCACGTAGCTCCTCATAGCTGCACGGCCCATCCATCAACTCATCAAGCTCAGCCCGCCGCGAGAAGTCCAGCCTAGCCATGCACCGACGCAGCCCGCTCCGAGCGTCCGGAGAGCTCCGCCGCGCGCGCCTCCGCATACGCCGCCGCGCCCAGCAGCGCGCAGGTATCGTCCAGGATCACCCGCACCGGCATCGATCTCGCAGCAGCGGCGACAGCCGTCCCTTGTCCAGAAACGCCTGCATAAATCCGCCCTCGCCCAGCGTCTTCAGCTCTTCGGCGCGATGCCGCCGCCCAGATACATCCCGCCCGTCGCCAGCACCTTCAGCGCGATGTTGCCTGCCTCCGCGCCATACGCCGCCGCAAAGGTCTTCATCGTCTCGAAGCACAGCGCGCTCGAGCCATCCTCCGCGCACTGACCGATCACGGCATTGGGATCTTCTGCGGCCATGCGGTCGCGCAGCCACTGCGGCTCCTCCATCTTCTCCACATCGCGCAGGTACGCGTAGCACGTTCTTGATCCCGAGGCCGCGACACCACGCGCTCCCAGCTCACGCGCCCATTCAGCGTCGTCCGCAGATATTGCAGCAGCGCAATCTCGCGGTCGGTACGCGCGGCGAAGTCGCAGTGCCCGCCCTCCGACGGAATCGGCCGGTGCGTCTTGCCGTCCCAGATCAGCAGCGCCTCGCCCAGCCCCGTGCCGGCGGCAATCAGCCCGCGATGCCCCATCGCCGCCGCATCGCCCGCATGCAGAGTGAAGATGCTCTCCGGCGCCAGCTCCGGAATGCCGTACCCATTCGCCTCCAGGTCGTTGATCAGAAAAATATGTTCGATTCCCAGCGACGGCTGCAGGTCGCGCACATCCAGCGTCCACGGCAGGTTGGTCAGCTTCAGCCGCCCATCGCGCACCGGCCCGGGACATCCGAAGCATGCGGCAACAATCTGCTCCTGCCCGCTTGCCGCCTGCCAGAAACTTCTTCACCACCGCATCCAGGCTGGCAAACTCATGCGCCGGAAACTTCTGGTCGCGCACCGGACTTCAGCCGCCCACCCTCGAAGTTATACAGCGCCAGATGGACCTTCGTCCCGCCGACATCGCCCGCAAGAATCATCCGGAGATCTCCATCGTCCCGCCCGTCCGCCGGACTCGGCAGCTAGAGCAGCCGCGGCCGCATCCAGCAGCAACGTCAGCTGCCCGCTCTCCGGCCGGATCAGCTGCGACGGCTTCGCCTCCGGATCGTACGCCCCCAGAAAAACATCGTGCACCACCTGCGCCTTGCCCGCGCCCTCAATCAGAAACGCAACCTCGCGCCCGTGGTTGATCACCGGCGCACGTCAGCGTGATCCGCCATGTCTCCTTCTGCGGCACATGGTTCGCCACCACAAGCCGCTTCATCTCATGCAGCGCCGCCGTGTGCGGAAACAGCGACGCCGTATGCCCATCGTCGCCCATGCCCAGCAGCACCAGATCGAACACCGGCAGTCTCCGCGCCCTCCAGCCGAAACGCCGTCGCGCATCACCGCCTCATACCGCGCCGCGGCGATCTCCGGATCGAGCTCGCCCTCCATCCGATGCACCTGCGCCGCCGGCAGCGGCACATGCGCCAGCATCGCCTCATTGGTCATGCGGTAGTTCGATCCGTCATCCGTCGGCGGCACGCACCGCTCATCCACCCAGAAGAGCTGCAGCTTGTCCCACGGCACCTGCGCAAAGTACGGTGCGCCGCGGTCCGCCAGCAGCGCAAACATCGCCTTCGGCGTCGTGCCGCCGGAGATCGCCACCCGCGCCACGCCGCGCGCCTTCGACGCGCCGCGTAGCAACCGAAGCAAACATCCCAGCCGCGCTCGCCGCCAGCTCCCCCGGCCCCGGCGCCACCCGATATGTAACCGAAACCGATCGCGCCACACGCCACGCCCCTGCTCACAACTCACAACTACCAACTCACAACTGCTCTACAGCTTTCTCCACTTGCGCCCATCCAGCTCCATCAGCGCGTCGCCCGCCGACGGTCCCCACGTCCCCGCTGCATAGTTGGGGAAGTCCTTGATCGGGTTCTTCGCCCAGTACTCAAGTATCGGCGTCATCAGCGCCCACGTCGCCTCCACCCCATCGCGGTGCGCGAACAGCGTTCCATCGCCCAGCATCGCATCCAGCAGCAGCCGCTCGTACCCATTCGCGGACGACACCCCAAACGCCTCCGAGTAGTTGAAGTTCATATTCACCGGGCTGGTGTTCATGGTCGGCCCCGGCACCTTCGCCTCGAACCGCAGCGCGATCCCCTCGTCCGGCTGGATGCGCATCGAGATCACGTTCGACTTGATCCCCTCGCCGCCCCTGCCCTCGCGGTCTTTGAACAGCAGCAGCGGCGGCTGCTTGAACTGGATCGTAATCTCCGTCACCCGCTTCTCCATCCGCTTGCCCGCGCGGATATAGATCGGCACGCCCGCCCAGCGCCAGTTCTCAATCTCCAGCCGCAGCGCCACATAGGTCTCCGTCTGCGAGCGCGGATGCACGCGGTCCTCCTGGCGATAGCCCACCACCGGCTTGCCATCCACCGTCCCCGGCCCATACTGCCCGCGCACCGTGTCCGCAAAGTGGATCGGCTGGATCGCGCGGTACACCTTGATCTTCTCCGCCGCGCACCGCCGACGCCTCAAACGATACCGGCGGCTCCATCGCCACAAAGCTCAGCAGCTCCATCACGTGGTTCTGCACCACATCGCGCAGCGCGCCCGCGCTCTCGTAGAACGGCCCGCGCCCCTCGATGCCGATCGACTCCGCCGCCGTGATCTCAATGTGGTCGACGTAGTTGCGGTTCCACACATTCTCGAAGATGCCGTTGGCGAAGCGGAAGACCAGAATGTTCTGCACCGTCTCCTTGCCCAGATAGTGGTCGATGCGGAAGATCTGCTCTTCCTGGAAGACCTTGTTCACCTCATCATTCAGCGCCTTGGCCGACTCCAGATCGTGGCCAAACGGCTTCTCGATGACGATCCGCACCCAGCAGTTCTCGCCCGCTTCGCACTTCCAGTCCGGCTGCGCCATCCCCGACTCGCCCAGAAAGCGCACAATGTCCGAGAAGTACTCCGGCGCGGTCGCCAGATAGAAGAGCCGGTTGCCCTGCGTTCCAAACTTCTCGTCGATCTTCGCCAGCAGCTGCTTCAGCCCGTCGTACCCCGCGCCATCGTCGAAGTTCATCGCGTGGTAGCAGATCCGCTCCACGAAGGCGTCCAGCTTCTCTTCGGACGCCTCCACCCCGCCGCCGCTCACGATGCCTTCCTTCATGTCCTGCGCGAAGCTCTCCTCCAGCGGCCGCCGCGCGACCCCCACCACGGCAAACTTCTCCGGCAGGTTGCCCGCCTGCTCCAGATGGTAGAGCGCGGGCAGCAGCTTGCGCTTGGTCAGGTCGCCCGACGCGCCAAAGATGACCACGACGCATGGGTCGGGCTTGCGCTCAGAGTGCTGGCTCTGCTTCAGTTCCTCAGGGGAGATCGTGACTTGCGTCGTTGCCATGGATCGTTGCTCCTCGCGCTCGGATACAGAAGTTTCGGCCGCCGGGTTGCTGCCTCAGCACTCGCTGCCTTCAATACTGTCGGATTTTGGTGCGTATAGGAATCATACTGTCTCGGCGGGTTGGCGATCCACGCAAAGCAAATCACATCAGGCTTCAATTCCCATATTCAACAGCGCCGCCCGCAACTGCGCGGGAGATTCGAATCGTATCGCCCTCATATTAAAATTCATCGCGGCATCGCAATTCTCCTGCTTGTCGTCGATAAACAGGGCCGCTTCCGCCGGCAGCCCCGATATGTCGATGGCCGCGCGATAGATGTCCGGCAGCGGCTTCATCTCATGCACGTACCCCGAGCAGATGAAGTACGCAAACCGCCGCCGCAGATCGAACGCATCCAGCCGGTACTCATTCAGTTCGCGGCTCTCATTGTTCAGCGTGGCCAGCCGGTAGCGCCCGCTCGCCGCCAGTCGGTCCAGGATCTCGTAGCATTCAGGATTCAATACGCCGCTCTCCGCGCAAACCTGCGGCCAGAGCTCCTCAAACGTGAACTCGCGCGGCTGGTAGAAGACCGTACGGTCGAAGAACTCGCGCGCCGTGGATAGCCCGCGCTCCCAGTAGAAATTCGCCGAATCGTGCCGCGCTTCATACTCCGCCAGGTCCACGCCCAGCCGCGTCAGCACCCGCGCCCGCTGGTCCACGTCCCATCCATTGGTCAGGATCACCCCACCCACATCCCAGAAGATCGTCCTGATCTCAGAGTGCTCCGCTGAATTCGCCATGGTGATTGCGGGCTCTAAGCCCTATGCTCCGTCACGCCGTCGTTACCCGCCACCAGCGCCAGCGTCGCCATCCCCAGAAACAACCCATGCTCCACCACGCCGACCACCGAACGGATCTCCGCCGCAACCTCCTCCGGGTCGTCGATCAACCCGCACGCGCAGTCCAGAATGTAGTTGCCCTCATCCGTCAGGTATGGCCCGCTGCGAGTCTTCGCCGGCCGTAGCTTCGGATGCAGTCCCAGCGCCGCCAGCCGCGGCTGAACGACAGGCAGAGCCATTTTGATGACTTCGACTGGCAGCGGAAACTTGCCGAGGCGCTCCACCATCTTGGTCGAGTCCACTACCACGATGAACTCCTTCGCCGCGCTGGCCACAATCTTCTCCCGCAGCAGCGCCCCGCCGCCCCCTTTAATTAGGGCCAAGCCCGGCCCCACCTCATCCGCGCCATCGATATACACGTCCAGCTCCGGCAACTCCGCGAGCTTCACCACATCCATCCCCAGTTGCAGCCCCAGCGTGTGGCTCGCATCGCTCGAAGCGACACAGCGAATCTTCAGCCCCTGGCGCACGCGCTTGCCCAGCTCGCGGATAAACAGCGTCGCCGTCGTCCCAGTGCCCAGCCCCACCGCCATGCCGTCCTCGACGAACTCAGCCGCCCGCCTCGCGACCAGCCCCTTCGCCTCATCCTGCGTCATCCCAAAAGTCCTTCCCGTTTCTCAGCCGCAACGCGTAAAAGTTGGTGCCCCAGCTCGGTCGCTTCCTTCGCTAACGCCTGGTTCGCCAAAACCGCAATGCCCGTCTTGCTCGGCTTGTGGACGCCAAGATATGAGGTATACCCCGCCGTGGCGCCGTTATGCCAGAACGAATTGCCGCTGGCCGGAAAAATCCATGCCAGTCCGATGTTACCGCCGGGCATGGGCGCCCGCGGCTGCAACGACACTTCCAGAGCTTTCGCAACCGGACTGGCGGAATCGAGGAAGGCCCGCACGGCAAGAGTGAGATCGTTGACGGTCGAAACCATGGCTCCGCAGGGAGCATATCCATCCATGTGCCACAGAGACGCGGGCCGTCCGTTTCCGTCGTGACCCGGCATCGGCCTATCCTTGGTCCCGACCAGTTGGAGACTGGTTGCGCCCATGCCAAGCGGCACCAGCAAGCGCTCCCTCAGCAACTCCTCATAGGACTTCGAAGCGGCCTTCTCCAGCATCAGCCCCAGCACGGCATACCCGAAGTTGCTGTAGCTGACCTGGGGCGTCTGGGGAGTGCGGGGCTGATGTTTCTGCAGATAGTCCATCAGGTGTCTGCGGTCGTAGATGGAATAGGGGTCGCGAGTATGCAGCATGTGCAGCAGGATGGATGGTTTCGAAACGGAAAGACGCGGAAGACCCGAAGTATGCGTAGCAAGCTGCCCGGCGTCAATCGCGGGTGGGCCTGTCCACGTTTCTCCGAAGAGCAACTGGTCGATTCGTGTGTCGTATTGCAACTCCTGTCTGCCGAGGGCGTCTGCAAACAATAGCGCTGTGAAGACTTTGGTGACCGAGCCGATTTCAACTGGTGTGTCCGCCTCCAGGCCCCTTCCGATGGGAAACAGATGGAACGTATCCGTGCCGATAAGTGCGACTGCCGCACCAGCCTGGTGGCTCAGCTTCTCCGCAAGCTTCGAGCCTGCAATGCATTGCCGAATACGTTCCAGAACAGTGGTCACGTCTATCCCCCGTCACCTCTGCTTACTTCTTCACCAGCCCCTTCGCCGCCTCCACCACATGCGCCACATTGATGCCCAGCTTGTCCAGCGCGATCGGTCCCGGCGCCGACGCGCCAAAGCGGTCGATGCCGATCACTGCGCCGTTGTGGCCCACATACTTCCACCAGCCCATGGTCGCGCCCGCCTCGACCGAAACCTTCGGCGTCGCCTCCGGCAGCAGCTGCGCCTTGTACTCCGCCGGCTGCTCGTCGAAGATGCGGAAGCTCGGCATCGAGACGACGCGCGCCGCAATCCCCGCAGCCTTCAACTCCGTCGCGGCCTTCATGCACGTCGTCACCTCGGAGCCCGTGCCGATCAGAATCACATCCGGCTTCGTCACCTCCGGCGTCATCGAGTACGCGCCCTTCGCCGGCCCCGGCAAACGTGAGCGCCGCGTCGAACACCGGCAGGTCCTGCCGGCTCAGCGCCATAAAGCTCGGCGACTTCCGCTCCAGCGCCAGCTTCCAGCACGCCGCCGTCTCGTTCGCGTCCGCCGGACGGAAGTCCGTCATATGCGGAATCGCGCGCAGGCTCATCAGGTGCTCGATCGGCTGGTGCGTCGGCCCATCCTCGCCCAGCCCCACCGAATCGTGCGTAAACACATACAGCGAGTGCACGCCCATCAGCGCGCCCAGCCGCAGCGCCGGCCTGCAGTAGTCGGAGAACACAAAGAACGTCGACCCGAACGGAATCAGCCCGCCATGCGCCGCCATCCCATTCACCATCGCCATCATGCCGAACTCGCGCACGCCGAAGAACACATTGCGCCCCGTCGGATCGACGTGGAAGCTGGGCGAGTCCTTGAAGATCGTCTTGGTCGAGCTGGTCAGGTCGGCCGCGCCGCCAAACAGCTCCGGCACCACCTTCTCGATCGCGTTCATCACCATCTGTCCCGCGTTGCGCGTGGCCACCGGCTTGTCTGTCGGGAAGGTCGGAATCTTCTTCTCCCAACCCGCCGCCAGCTCGCGCTTCACTACCCGCTCGAACTCCGCCGCCGGCTCCGGATACGCCTTCTTGTACTCCGCGAAGCTGCGCGTCCCACTCCGCGTGCAGCTTCTTGCCCTTCGGCTTGATCGTGTCCCAGTTCTTGCGCGCCTCCTCCGGCACGTAGAAGGTCTTGTCCTCCGGCCAGCCCAGGTTCTTCTTGGTCGCCTTCACCGCTCTCCACGCCCAGCGCCTCGCCGTGGACCGCCTTCGTGCCGGCCTTCGGGCTGCCATAGCCAATCACCGTCCGCACCCGGATCAGCGTCGGCCGCGTCGTGTCCGCCTTCCCCGCCTTGATCGCGTCCTCAATCGCCACCAGGTCGTTGCCGTCCGCCACGCTCAACACCTGCCAGTGGTAGGCCTCGAACCGCTTCGTCACATCTTCGGTGTAGCTCAGCTCCGTCGGCCCATCCAGCGAGATCAGGTTGTCGTCGTACAGCACAATCAGCTTGCCCAGCCCCAGCGTCCCCGCCAGCGAGGCCGTCTCATGCGAGATGCCTTCCATCAGATCGCCATCGCCGCACAGCACAAACGTGTGGTGGTCGATCACCGCATGGGCATGTCGCGGTTATACACCGCCGCCAGATGCTTCTCCGCCGCCGCCATGCCCACCGCCATGCCGAATCCCTGACCCAGCGGCCCGGTCGTCACCTCAACGCCCGGCGTCTCGCCATACTCCGGATGCCCCGGCGTATGCGATCCCCACTGCCGGAACTGCTCCAGCTGCTCCATCGGCAGCTCATAGCCGGAGAGATGCAGCGAGCCGTAGAGCAGCATCGACGCATGCCCGTTCGACAGCACAAACCGGTCGCGGTCGATCCACTTCGGGTCTGCCGGATCGTGCTTCATCAGCTTGTGGTACAGCAGGTACGCAATCGGCGCGCACCCCAGCGGCGCGCCCGGATGCCCTGAATTCGCCTTCTGCACTCCATCCACCGCCAGAAAACGCAGCGCATTGATCGACAACTGGTCCAGCTCATTCTGCTTATCGCTCATTCCATTTCCTTTTCTTCAATCTTGTGGGCCTGTTCGGCGCCATTGCCATGTCAACCGCTGTGCGGCGTCCACGCAAGCGTTTTTGTAGTGTACTAGCCGGGCAAGACCCTTCCATTACATTACAAACTCAGTTCGCTGTGTGACCCCAGCCTGACCAGTTCAAGACTATGCGCATCCGGCAGCCTGTAGATCAGGACGAGGTCAGGCCTAAGGTGGCAGTCGTATGGTCCTTCCATTCGCGGCTCAGCGCATGGTCGTGCTGTCTCTCTGGCAGCGGGCTATCCGTCAACAACAAGGAGACCGCGTCAGTTAAGAGCGCATCGAGCGCCTCCCGATGCTGTCCTTTCGCCTCGCGTTTGTAGTCCTTCTTGAATCGGTTGGTCCGGCTAATCGTCCGCATGGAGATCGGCCATCAACTCCTCTACACTGCCTACCTTCACCACCTCGCCTCGTCGAGCCGCCTTCATCGCCTCAACCGTCTCGGCATTTGGGATCAGCGGATCGAAGGGCAGCGCCCGCTCCGCGACCGTGCGCATCAGCAGCATTCGAAACACGTCCGAGAGTGTCAGCCCAGCCGCTGCATAGATCGCCGCTGCTTCTTCCTTCACTCGCGCGTCAATCCGCGCCCGAACTACTGCATTTGCAGCCATATAGAACCTCTGGGCTACATTATAGCCCAGACCAGACCCAGGCGCCTCAACCCTCCGCCACCACCTCAACCTCAAAGTTCCGTCCTAGCCACTTGTCCTGCTCCGGCCAGTAGAACGTAAACACGATCTTCCCCGCCTGCCCGGGCGTCGTCGCAATGTCCGCGTACGACCCCGCATAGCCCACCGGATGCGACTGCACCGTCGTGCTGGTCGCCCAGTTGTCCGTGGTGTAGAGCATCCGGAAGCGCGCCGTATCCACAACCCGCAGCGTCTTTCCCGCAATGATCGACCTCACCGGCCGGCTGGTCTGGAATATCTCCAGCGTCGCATTTGAAACGTCCGCTCTCCCGGTGCCACCGCATACCGCTCCTTCACCGCCGAGATGCAGTCGAACACCTGCCCATCCACCGCCGACCGCAGCAGCTTGATGTACTCCGAGTGTGCCCACACCAGCGGCTGCGCCGAGCCCGCCGACTGCCCCTTGTACATCCCGGCCTGGGGAAAATCCTCGTAGTCCCACACCTGCTCCGGCAGCATTCCGCCCATCGAGCTGAACTGCTCCATCGCCTTGATGAACGGCTTCACATCGTGCCCCGCCGCCAGCTCGTAGTGCCCGCGCTCGCCGCCCAGCAGAGGCCACGCGCGCCCCTGCCCCCATCCCAGAAACGGCCCGCCGTCCTTCCGCTGCCCGTAGCCATCGTGGTTGTAGCGCCGCCAGCACGTGCCGTTGGGCGTCTCGATCTTCAGCACATGGTCCACCACCTTCAGCGAGTCGACGATCAGCGGATCGTCCGCCCGCCGTATCCCATAGCGCACCAGCTCCAGAAACCCCGCATCGATGATCTCCCGCGCCTCGAACACCACCTTCTCTCCCGGCTCGCGGTTGGCCAGCACCAGATGCCCCGCCGGGATCTTCGGGTTGTGGAACGGCTCGCCCTCGCACGGCGGACGAATCCGCATATAGTGCCGCTTCACCTCCGGCAGCAGAACGCCATCGTCGGTCGTCGTCCACTCATCCAGATGCGACTCGATCCAGTCCGCATAGTCCTCCAGAAAGCCCCCCAACTCCGGCGCCTGGTGCGCCCGCGCCAGGTCTGCCGCGCACACCAGCCCCGCGATCACCGCCGCCAGCGTCGAGGGCGAGTAGCCTGCAAGCTCCTCCCACCGCTCCTGCTGCGTGATCGGCGCATAGCGCACCAGAAACCCCGCCGCCGTTCTCCACAAACGGGATCACGCCGGAAATCCTCCAGCGCATTCGCCTTCCATAGCCGCCACGCCAGAATGATCGGAAACGCAACCTCATCCAGCTGGATCCCCCGCCAGTACGGCGTGCCATCGATCCAGAAGTTCTGCGCAAAGCTGCCGTCCGGATGCTGCGTGCACGCCAGATACACCAGCGCCCGCAGCGCCGTCGCGCGACTGTCCCACACGCCAGCAGCGCGCGTCGCCGACTGCACCATGTCGCGCGTCCACACCAGGTGGTACCCGCCCAGATCGTCGTCGCCCTTCGACGCGCCCCACGGAATCGACGCCGACGCGATAAACGCGCCCGAGTAAGTCTTGTCCTCGTGGGTCAGAATCACGTTATGGCTGATCCGCGACAGCCTGCCTCCGTCCATCGATGCCGCAGCCAGCCCCTCCGGCGTCTTCGCCCGCATCCACTGCTCGATAAACCGCTTGCACTGCACGTCATAAGGCGTAATCAGCGCCTGCATCGCTGCTCGCCAGCGCCGCATGGTGCCCATCGCCCAGCGCAATCCCAATCGTGAACTCGCGGTGCTTCGCCACATCGATCTCGCCCATCACCGCGATGTTCCCATCCAGCGCCTCGCCGAAACTGCCAGCTCATCTTCATGTCCGACATCAGGTCCTGGAAGCCGTCGCTCGCGCCCACATAGCCGCAGGAACTGCCGCGTAAACCCGACGCTGCACCCCATCGCCAGCGACGTGCCCTTCTTCCACGCCAGCAGCACCCGCCGCCCCGCCACCTGCACCGACCGCGCCGAGTTCCCCGCGCCGCCGCCATTCAGGTGCGGCGCCAGCAGCGCATAGCACTTCATCCGCGCCAGCACCGCTCTCGTCGCCCGTGATCTTCACATTCATCAGCACCACCGAGTTGTGCGGGTCGGCGATGAACTCCTTGGTCACCGTATAGCGCCCCTGCGGATCGCGTTCCCACCACCCGCACCGCCGGCGCGTCCTTGTCGATGTAGTGGAAGTCGTACGTCAGGTCGCGCTTCTCTTCGTGGAAGAAGGTCTCGCCGTCGGTAAACAGCAGCTCCATGTCGCGCGTCTGCGGCCGGTCGATGGTCGGGTAATAAATCTCGTTCAGCGTCCCATGCGACAGCGTGAACCATATCCGGCTCGACGCCGAATACGCCGTCGACACCGCGTCCTTCTTGCTCGAAGTCCAGCGCGGCTCCACTCCCGGCGCGCCAAACGCCGGGCCATCGTCATCCAGCCAGTGGTAGTCCGACTAAGTCGCTCATCGCCCTCCATTAGAACGCAAAAGCCGCCGCCCCGCGCGTGAACGAGCGATGAATCCCACACCAACCGACCGCGTGCCCCATCCATCGCGTATCTTGCGATGTGTGGGACGTAAACCGCTCACGCCGCCAGTCGGCCCACACCATGCGCTATCATCGGCCTTGTATATCTTCGCGGCCCCAGTATTTGCTGAACGACTTATTGATACCCTGATCCGCGCCCGCGCATCTCATCACCCAACAGGAGAAACCAACATGGCCTTCGAACTTCCCCCGCTCCCCTACGACTACGCCGCCCTCGAGCCCTCCATCGACGAGGCGACCATGAAGCTCCACCACGACAAGCACCACCAGACCTACGTCACCAACCTCAACGGCGCCGTCGAGAAGCACCCCGAGCTCGGCGAGAAGACCCCCGAAGAACTCATCAAGGACCTCGCCGCCATCCCTGAGGATGTCCGCAAGGTCGTCCAGAACAACGGCGGCGGCCACGTCAACCACACCATGTTCTGGCAGATCATGAAGCCCAAGGGCGGAGGCGAGCCCCACCGGCGCCATCGCCGCCCAGATCAAGGCCGACTTCGGCGACTTCGAGACCTTCAAGAAGCTCTTCAACGAGACCACCGCCAAGCAGTTCGGCTCCGGCTGGGGCTGGCTGGTCTTCAAGGCCGGCAAGCTCGCCATCGTCACCACCGCCAACCAGGACAACCCCCTCTCCACCGGCCTCTACCCCATCCTCGGCAACGACGTCTGGGAGCACGCCTACTACCTCAAATACCAGAACAAGCGCCCCGACTACCTCGCCGCCTGGTGGAACACCGTCAACTGGGACGAGATCAACAAACGCTTCGCCCCCGCCAGTAAATAGCAGCCACCGCTCGTTTGTTTGTCATTCCGTACCCTGAGTGAAACGAAGGGGAAGGAATCTGCTTCTCGTCGCGCCACAAATCCGGGTGCCCCATGTCAGACCGATTCAGGTCTGACGTGGGGATTGTCCCCAATTCTCAACCCGTTCAAGGCGCCGGCGCCGTCTCCACCGCCTCCGCGCTTGGCCCCGACTCATTCCCCGCCCCGCTCACCGCAGTCACCTGGTACGCGTACCGCTGTCCCGACCCCACGCTCAGGTCCCGATAGGCCGGCACCGTCACTAGCTCAGCCCCCAGCGTCCGCCAAACCTCCGGAGTCGTGCCATCCAGCTCCCGGCGATAGACACGGTACCCCGCCAAATCTGGCTCCGTGTCTGGTTCCCATGAAAGATCGATCGTGGGCTTTCTCGCAGCGTTGTCCGCACCGGCAAACCCAGGCACAGCCACCAGCCCCTCCGGTGTCTCAGGAGGAAAGACATCCCGCACCGCGACCGTAACGCTCGCCGAGGCCACGCTACGCACCTCCAGCATCTTGCCGCCCACGTTCAGCGCTCGCACGCGCTGAGCCGCGTAGCGGTAGGTGCGCCCGATCTGCGTGCCGCGGTCGATCGTTCCTCCCGCATCCTCTGACGCCGCCACGCGCATGTGGGCCTCTACCGGCTCCTTTGCCGGTGCTCCCAGCCCAAGATCGCTCTTGGGCGCGTTGCCGCCAGTGACTGTAGCCGGCGCATACAGCCACACACGTTCCAACTCCACCGCGCCCACCCCATCCTCAGGAACCGTCGCCTCAGGCTTCCACTCCAGCACCACACCCGCCTTGGTCGCCTTCGCCTGCAGGCCCCTGATCGCCTCCGGCGCCGCGCCCGATGCCGCATACACCGCAGCCGATGCACCCGCCGTGTGTCCCGCTGCATTGCGCAGCTGCACTCGGTAGGCCAGCAGCTGCGCAGGCCCGGACGCAAGCGCAGCGGGCAGCGTATCCACTATCTCCGATTCACCCGGCACAACGCTCACCTGGCCGACCACCGGCGCGCACGGCGCACTTGCCACTGCCTTCGCGGTGCTGGCAGCCGCAGGCGACGCGGCCAATGTCTCCCGGCAGATCTCCGCCACCATCGGTCCTTTGATCGGCAGCTTATCTGTGGTGTCTGTGGGCGTCGTCCAGCGCAGCGTGACCGCATCGCCCGTGCGGCTGGCCGAGAGGTCGGTTACCACCGCAGGCAGCTTCAGCGACGGCGGCAACGGCGGCCCTGGGCTGGCGCATCCCAACCCCAGCGCGAGCCCGACCGCACCCGCACTGGCGCCGCCCCATCTTTTGCCGCAATTAAGCATCCAACAGAGGCTAGCATCCGCACATCCAGCAGAACGAATCCACCGGCTTTTCAAAATTCCTGCATCTTTTGACCCGACGGAAACATCTATTGATGAAACAAACATATGGCGACGACAAACATCCTCCCCGGTGAATCCTGGCATCCCCGACGATCCACCCTGTGCCCGAGCCCTCAAACGTGCAGGTCGATGGCGAGGCCGCCGAGTCCATCATCTCGGAGAAGCGCATCGGCGAGCGCATCAAGCATCTGCGCCTCAAGAAATCGATGGGCCTGGTCGAGCTGGGCCGTCACACCGGCCTCTCCGCCAGCTTCCTCTCGCAGCTTGAGACCGGTCGCGTCGTCCCCACCCTGCGCAACCTCGCCCGCATCGCCATGGTCTTCTCCAAGGACCTCAGCTACTTCTTTGAGCCGGAGCCGCAGACCCTCTTCCGCGTGCATCGCGGCAAGGACCGCGTGCGTCTTCCCCAGTCCGGCGTGCCCGACCCCTCCTACTACTTTGAGAGCCTCGGCTACATGGTTCCCGACCGCCAGCTCGACCCCTACTCTCGCGGAGTTCGTCCCCGGCAAGGCGGGCCCGGGCGCAGGCCAGACCCCCGCCCGCATCAGCACTTCGGATGCGAGTTTCTCTTCGTCCTCTCCGGCGCTCTGGAGATTCGCCACGGAGCCAACACCCACCGGGTGGAGCAGGGTGACGCAATCTACTTCGACGCATCCACCGTCCACAGCTATGCCTGTTGCGGCGACACGCCGGCCACCGCATTGATCGTCACCCTGCAACAACCCACGCCCGCCCTCGAAGCGAACAGCAGCCGTGGCCCATCCACCGCCCCCGCACTTCGCCCCAGAAGCCTGCCGGGGAACGCGCTGCGCCCGCAATCCGCCAAGCCTGCGGTCACTCGCAATGCTGGCTGAGACGCACCGTTCTGGACTATTGTGAGAGCTGCGCCCGACACCCATCGGTCGCCGCGAGGTCACGGCAAATGTCCGGGCAGATGAATATTAAAATCAGTTGGGCGTGCCTCCTCTTCCTCGCGGTGCTTCAGCAAAGCGCCATGGCGCAGACCGCAGCAGCCAAACCAGCTGCGACCCCGCCCATGGGCTGGAACAGCTGGGACGCCTACGGCCTCACCATCACCGAAGACCAGTTCCGCGCCAACGTCAAGGTCCTCGACGAAGACCTCAAGCCCTCCGGTTGGAACTACGCCGTCATCGATGAGGGCTGGTTCCTCAAGAACCCGCAGGACCGCCCGCACCCCGACCAGTTGCAATACCAGATCGACGCCAACGGCCGCTACATCCCAGTCCCCGCGCGCTTTCCGTCTTCCATCGCGCCTGGCGCGAAAGACGACACCGCCAGCTTCAAGGCCCTCGGCGACTATGTCCACTCGCTCGGCCTCAAGTTCGGCATCCACATCGTGCGCGGCATCCCGCGCGTCTCCGTCGCCGCGCAACCTGC
Source organism: uncultured Acidobacteriaceae bacterium (assembly GCA_963808025.1). GTDB lineage: Bacteria > Acidobacteriota > Terriglobia > Terriglobales > Acidobacteriaceae > Edaphobacter. The sequence continues at coordinate 641,894 of CAWEEI010000005.1, forward strand.
CCATCGCCAGCAGCAGCCTTCCACGCGGCGGACGCCGCCGATACTAGCCGATGCCTGCCCCTGGGACCCCACCAACTGGGGCATCCAGAACAACGCCGCCGGCCAGGCCTGGTACGACTCGCTGCTGACCCAGTACGCCGCGCTGGGGCGTCGACCTCATCAAGGTCGACTGCATCGCCGCGCACCCGTACAAGATCGACGAGATCCGCATGATCCGCCGCGCCATCGACAACGCGGGCCGGCCGATGGTGCTCTCGCTCTCGCCCGGCCCGACTGCGCTCGACAACGCCGCCGAGGTCGCCGCCGAGGCCCAGATGTGGCGCATCTCCGACGACTTCTGGGACCTCTGGGCCAAGGAGCACCCCGAGCGCGACTTCCCGCAGAGTCTCACTGCTCAGTTCGTCAACGCCGCCGCCTGGGCGCAATACGCCAAGCCCGGCAACTGGCCCGACGCCGACATGCTGCCCATCGGCGAGCTGCGCCCCTCGCCCGGCGACGGCGAACCGCGCACCACGCGCCTCACCCCCACCGAGCAGCAGACCATGATGACGCTGTGGGCGATGGCGCGCTCGCCGCTCATCCTCGGCGCCAACCTCACCCTGCTCGATCGACGCGACCCTCAAGCTGCTCACCAACCCCGACGTGATCGCCATCGACCAGACCGCCACGCGCAGCGGCCAGGTCTCCACTCCGGCGACGTCATCGCCTGGACCGCCGACCTGCCCGCAAACTTCCCCGGCGGTTACACCACCGCGCTCGCGCTCTTCAACCTCGGCGAGGAACAGGTCGTCGTCGACAGCAGCTTCGAGGCCTACAACCTCGACCCCGCCATCTATCGCGTCCGCGACGCCTGGACCGGCAAGAACAGCAACAAGGTCAAGTCCGTGCAGGACCTCACCCTCGAACCCCACGCGTCCGTCCTCTGGCTGCTGAAAAAGCAGTAGCCGGTTCGTAGTTCTCGTTTGCGAATGCCTCCGCTTCGCCTTACCATCGCCATCAGTGGCAATCCCCGCCAACAAGCCGAAGCCAACCCACTCCCCCGAAGCCGAGCGCCTCGTCTCCGCCGCGCGCGTGGATGACGACTCTGCCTTCGACCTGAAGCTGCGGCCGACCCACCTCACCGAATTCATCGGCCAGACCAAGGCGAAGGAGCAGCTTGCCATCGCGCTCGAAGCCGCGCGCACGCGCGGCGAGGCGCTCGACCATGTGCTGCTCTTCGGGCCGCCCGGCCTGGGCAAGACCACGCTGGCGACGATCATTGCCAATGAGCTCGGCGTGGGGTTTCAGCAGACGTCAGGCCCCGCACTGCAGATCCAGGGCGATCTGACCGCCATCCTGACCAACCTGCGCGAGAGGCAGGTCCTCTTCCTGGATGAGATCCACCGCCTCCAGCCCGTCCTCGAAGAGAAGCTCTACACCGCGCTCGAGGACTACAAGCTGGACATCATCATCGGCCAGGGCCCCGCCGCGCGCACCCATGTGATGGAGATCAAGCCCTTCACCTTCGTCGCCGCCACCACGCGTCCCGGCCTGCTCTCGTCGCCGCTGCGCTCGCGCTTCGGCATCCTGCTGCGCCTCGAGTTCTACACCGACGACGAGCTGCGCTTCGTCGTCCAGCGCTCGGCCGAAGTGCTGAACGTGCCCATCGACCAGGACGGCGCCGCCGAGATCGCCATGCGCTCCCGCGGCACGCCGCGCATCGCCAACCGCCTGCTGCGCCGCGTCCGCGACTACGCCCAGGTGCGCGCCGCGGGCATGATCGACCGCGCCACCGCGCAGGCCGCCCTCGCGCTGCTCGAGGTCGACGCCCACGGCTTCGACGAGCTCGACCGCCGCCTGCTGCGCACCATCATCGAGAAGTACGACGGCGGGCCGGTCGGCCTCAACACGCTGGCCGCCGCGCTGGCCGAAGAGCAGGACGCCCTCGAAGAGGTCTACGAACCCTTCCTCATCCAGATCGGCTTCCTCGACCGCACCCCCCGCGGCCGCGTCGCCACCCGCCTCGCCTACGAACACCTCGGCATCGAAATGCCCCGCAAATACAGCTTGTTCTAGAGCGGCTTTTAATCCGCGAATATCCGTGAAATCCGCGGTCGCTTTGTACTCTATCCAGCTACCGCAACCGCCGGCAGTATCTCGTCCACATCTACCCACTGCGTCGGATAGACGCCCGTGTAGCAGGCCGTACAGAAGCTGCCGGGCGAGAGCCCATTCGCCGGCTCGCCCGTAGTGCACGAGTGCGTCAGCCCGATCAGTGAGAGATACGCCAGCGAGTCGGCTTCGATGTACTGGCGAATCTCCTCGACAGAGTTATTCGCCGCGATCAGGTCCTTCTTGCTGGGCGTATCGACACCATAGAAGCACGGCGAGATCGTCGGCGGACACGAGATGCGCATGTGCACTTCGATGGCGCCCGCTGCGCGGCACATCCGCACAATCTTTCTCGAGGTGGTCCCGCGGATGATGGAGTCATCGATCAGAATGATCCGCTTGCCCTCGAGCAGGCTGCGCACCGGGTTCAGCTTCATGCGCACGCCGAAGTCGCGCACGCGCTGCTCCGGCTGGATAAACGTGCGCCCCACATAGTGGTTGCGGATCAGACCGAGGTTAAAGGGAATGCCGCTTTCGGCCGCATAGCCGATGCGCGGCGGTGACGCCTGAGTCCGGTACTGGGACGACGAGGTCAGCGGCCACGCCGGACTCCCTCGCCAGCTGCCGCCCCATCTCCTCGCGCGATTGCTGCACCCAGCGGCCATATATCTTCGAGTCCGGCCGCGCAAAGTACACATGCTCGAAGATGCAGCTCGCCGGCGGCGTCGTCTCAGGCGAGAAGCGGCGGCTGGTGACGCCATCTTCCGAGACCATCACCAGTTCTCCCGGCTCCACATCGCGCTCGTACTTCGCATGCAGCAGGTCGAACGCGCACGTCTCCGAAGCAAACACAAACGTATCAGGCGCTCCGTCCACGCCCTCGATGCGGCCCATGGAGAGCGGGCGGAAGCCGTATGGGTCGCGCGCCGCGAAGATGCGGTTGCGCGTCATCATCACGATGGAGAACGCGCCTTCCACCTGCGCCAGCGACTCCGCGATGCAGTCCACCAGCGTGTTGCAGCGCGAGTGCGCGATCAGCTGCACGATGATCTCGGTGTCGGATGTCGTCTGGAAGACCGCGCCATCTCGCTCCAGCCGCGCCTTCGAGCTGCCCAGGTTCACCAGATTGCCATTATGCGCAATGGCAATCAGCCCCTTCGTGCTCTCAACCGATATCGGCTGGGCATTCAGCAGCGCCGAATCGCCCGTCGTCGAATAGCGTGTATGCCCAATCGCGATATGCCCCGGCAGCCGCGCCAGCACGTCATCGGTAAAGATCTCCGACACCAGCCCCATGCCCTTGATGTCATTCACGTCGCGTCCATCCGCCGAGGCAATCCCCGCCGACTCCTGCCCCCTATGCTGCAGCGCATAGAGGCCCCAGTAGGTCATGCGGGCGGCGTCGGGGTGGCCGTAGACGGCCATGACGCCGCACTCCTCACGGAGTTTGTCGAAAGGGGTCGCTTCTTCCTCGTCGGGCTCGATGCCGGGAATGCGCTGGGGGAGGGAGTCGCTCATGCGGTCACCACCTCGGCAGCAAGCTGGGATTCGAGCGTTTGCGTTAATGCTCTTCTCGCATCATCCAAAGAAACGACCATAGGTGGATCGGAGTAGCCGATATCATGACTCTCGATTCGTTCTGCAATGGTCATCCCAATCGACTGACACCCAACCCCACCCTGTTGCAATAGGTCAACGATTGTTGAAACGTCCTCTTCGGCACATGTTGCGATAACTTTGCCGAAGCTCTCCCGGAAGAGCGCAACATGATCCAAGCAATTGGGCTGTTCATCGATCACACTGAAGGATGCTCCGATCTGATGAGCCATCCCGCATTTCGCTACGGTCACAGCGATTCCGCCACTCCCTTCGTCTGCGGCGGACTTAAGCAGCCGCTTAGTCGCGAGGTCATAGAGAGCCTTATTTACAAGCGCATTAGCCTCAAGATCGATTGCTGGCGCAGTCCCCCACAGTTCACCCAGCACGGCATTGGCATACTCGCTCGACCCAAGCTCTGATAGCCAAATGGTGGTCTTCTCCTCGGCTCTATACAGTCGTGTCGCCAGTGAACCCATCGGGAAGATCAGAAGGATGACGTCCCCTATGGATTGAAAGTCCGAAGGCACTGCCTTTGAGACGTCGTCGATGATACCGACTACGCCGATGACGGGGGTAGGGTAGATGCCTTCGCCTTTGGTCTCGTTGTAGAGGGAGACGTTGCCACCCGTCACTGGCGTTCCCAGCGCCGTGCAGGCCTCCGCAATCCCGTCGATCGCCGCGGACAACTGCGCCATGATCTCAGGCTTCTCCGGATTCCCGAAGTTCAAACAGTTCGTCGCCGCCACCGGCACTGCGCCGGTGCAGGCGACCTTGCGCGCCGCCTCCGCTACAGCATGCATCGCGCCCAGCTTGGGATCGAGCCAACACCAGCGGCCGTTGCCGGCGAGGGCCATCGCCAGCCCACGCTGCGGCTTCGAAGCATCGCCCTTAATCCGCATCACGCCGGCTTCGCCGCCCGGCCCCTGCACCGTATTCGTCTGCACCATCGAGTCGTACTGCTCGAACACCCAGCGCTTGTCGCAGATGTTCGCGCTCGCCAGCAGCCGCTTCAGGTCCGCCGTATAGTCGCGTGGTTTCTTCAACTCCTCCAGCACCCACGCCGGAGGGTCCAGCGGCACCGGCGCCTTCCATTCGCCGACAGGCCGGTGATAGACCGGCGCATCGTCAGTCAGCGCCTTGTTGGGTATCTCCGCCACCAGCTCACCGTGGTGAGTGACTCGCATCACATCGTCGGCTGTCACCACGCCGACGATCGAGGCGTCCAGCCCCCACTTCGCGAAGATGGCCAGCACCTCGCCCTCGCGGCCTTTGTCGGCGACCAGCAGCATCCGCTCCTGGCTCTCGCTCAGCATGATCTCGTAGCTCGACATGCCGGTCTCGCGCTGCGGGACTAGATCCAATTCGATGGTGAGGCCGAGCTCGCCGCGCGCGCCCATCTCACACGTCGAACAGGTCAGCCCCGCCGCGCCCATGTCCTGAATGCCCAGCACCGCGCCAGTCGCCATGGCCTCCAGGCAGGCCTCCAGCAGCAGCTTCTCCATAAACGGATCGCCCATCTGCACGTTGGGCCGCTTCTGCTCGGAGCCCTCGGTAAATTCCTCCGAAGCCATCGTGGCGCCGTGGATGCCGTCGCGGCCGGTCTTCGCGCCGACGTAAATCACCGGATTGCCCACTCCGGTCGCCTTGGCATAGAAGATCTCATCGATCTTGCACCAGGCCGAGCGCAAACGCATTCACCAGTGGGTTGCCCGAGTAGCAGGGCTCGAAGCGCGTCTCGCCGCCGAGGTTCGGCACGCCAAAGCAGTTCCCGTAGCCCGCAATCCCCGCCACCACGCCGTTCACAATCTGGTGGTTCTTCCGCCGCAGCGCCTCGTCGTGCTCCGCCTCATCGAGCGGGCCAAAGCGCAGCGAGTCCATCACCGCCAGCGGCCGCGCGTTCATGGTAAAGATGTCGCGCAGAATCCCGCCCACACCCGTCGCCGCGCCCTGATGCGGCTCGATGTAGCTGGGGTGGTTGTGGCTCTCGATCTTGAACGCGCAGGCCCATCCGTCGCCCACATCGATAATGCCGGCGTTCTCGCCCGGCCCCTGCACCACGCTGCCCGGCCCGGAGGTGCGCGTGCCCCGCGTGGGCAGCCGCTTCAGGTGTACGCGCGAGCTCTTATAGCTGCAATGCTCCGACCACATCACGGAGAAGATGCCCAGCTCGGTCAGGCTCGGCGTGCGCCCCATCAGCGTCTCGATGCGCGCGTACTCGTCCGCTGTGATGCTGTGCAGCTTCAGCAGCGCCGGCGTGATCTGCGCAGGCGTTGGTGTGGTGGTTTGGGGAGCTTCCAGGGTCGGCGCAGCTTGCTGGTTGGGCATGGCTCGTTAACACGATTGTCGCATGGCCCAAGACCCTCCGCGTCCACATGCTCAGTACTGTCCTGCCCCAACCTCTCGTCACCCCGACCGGAGCGCGCAGCGCACGACGACTCTAATTTTCCGTGGGCCGCTCCACATAGTCGAGCACCAGCGTCTCCACCTGCCCATTAGCTGGTACCAACTTGAGCCCAAGCGCTCCGGTCGCGGAGAACAGCGTCGGCCCTGGATCGGAAGCCTCCCCAGGCGCGGCGGTCATCCCGCCGGTCCATCCCCATTGCAGCACGAAGTCGTATCTGCCAGTCAGGCCGGTCCTGTCCTGCACCGGCCGGCCGCCCAGATTCATGTTCGTCAGGTAGGAAGCCAGCAACGTCATCGGCGCCTGAGAGAAGTGCTGTTCGTGATCGGCTCCCAATTCCACCGTTCCGCCGCCAGGGTAGGGGAACTGCGTACCGTTCGGGCTTAGCTGATCGCTCTTGGACTCCTTGAACTTCGGCCCGCCCTTGCCCACCGTCAGGTAATAGACCGGCGCGTCCTTGAGCTCTCGATGCACCGCCAGATGGCAACGATCCGCCAGCAGCGCCTGAAGCATAGACCGCACCATCGCCTGCCGCCGCGCGGGCTTCTGCCACTCTGCGAGATCGGCCTCGGAGACCTTCGCTTCAATGTCGTAGCGCTCCTTGCGCAGCCAATCCGGGAAACCCACCGGCTCCCAAAAGAACCGCGCCGCCGTCATTCGGGATGTATGCCGTCAGAATCAATCGGCTCAGCGTCATATTCGTCATGCGAAATCCGTCAGCTGTTGCTCCCAGGGTGCCTTCGCGTTCGGTCGTGTCCTGCCGGATCGATATAAGCTCAAAGGCCACGGTCTTCGCCGCCGCCTTAGCATCTGCCGCCGACTGCGCGACCGCTACGCCGCACCCCAGCAGGCAAATTGTGTACAGCCCCTTGATCATCTAACGCCTCGCAGACGATCTTACGTCTCACACGGCGCCGTCGTCATCGGCCGTTCCAGCGCCGCCCGGTCCCAGTTTGCTGCATCCGCACAAGCTGCGTACGAGCTTTCGAGGAATCCCATCAGCACTTCCTCAGGCGAATCGGCAGCCCGCACCTCGTCATAGCGCAAGATGAACTCCCCTGGCGCATTATCCCAAGCGCCAGGCCGCACCGGTTTGCCGGCCAACCCCTCCGGCACCGGCGCCGCGTAGCAATAGAACGCAGCCGTGCCGTACCCGCCGTTCCCCGGCCACCAGCCGGCCGAGATCACCTCGTGCGAGTAAGCCTCCTGCTGCATCTTGTCCGGCCGCGGAGGCCCAGCCGCGACGCGCCCGCTAAAGCGCGTACAGCACAGGTCAAAGCTGCCCCAGAAGAAATGCACCGGGCTGATCTTCCCCTGGAAGCCCGTCGCGAAGCGCTTCAGCACCGCATCCACTCGCATCAGCACCCGGTGGAAACGCTCGACCGCATCGCGATCGTACGGCCGCTCCGCCGTATCCATATCGAACCGCACCGGCGCAGCCACCTCCACCGGCATCGGCCAGATCTTCGCCTCCACGCCCAGCCGGGCGAGCGCCGCCTTATACTCCGCAAAAAACTCTGCCACTGGCCGCGCCCCCAGCTCCACGCTCGCCCGCGCACCCGAGCTCATCCGCAGCTCCACCCGATGCTCGCGCAGGTCGAACTCCACCTCCAGCAGATCGCCCCGCCACGGCATCGCCGAGGTCGTCAGTCCACGCGCCGAGACATACAGGGGAACATTCCACCAGTGGTTTTGCAGCGGCGTCAGCGCCAGTCGCGTCTTGCCCACAATCTGCGTCGCCATATGCAGCGCAGCCGCAGTGTCCTTCCACGAGTCCCACTCCAGCTCTGGCCACGCGGCAGGCAGCGACGCGGGCGTGCCGTTCATATCACCGGATGAAACGTCACCAGCACCGTGACGAAAATCACGCCGAACGCGATCAACAGCACTGGCCACCACGTATCCAGCCCAGACTCATTCGAAGCACTCATCGCGAACCCTCCACCTAATGTTCTTACCCGCACTCCGATCCTAACCGAGAACCGAAGCCGCGCTCAAACCCCGGTCGACCCGAACCCACCCGCGCCGCGCGCCGCCTCGCCCAGCTCCGCGACCTCCTCAAAGCTGGCCTCAATCCGCTGGACAATCCGCAACTGCGCAATGCGATCACCCGGCTTGATCTCGACCGGCGCCGCGCCTAGGTTGGTCATCACCACTCTGATCTCGCCGCGATATCCCGGATCGATTACGCCGGCCAGCGTAGTCACGCCACGCAGCGCCAGCCCGGAGCGGTCTTCGATCAGCGCGCCGTGGGTCGATGGAAATTCCATCGCAATCCCTGTCGGCACCGCCTGGGTCGAACCCGCCCCACCCGCCGCGCTTAGCACCACGCCCGCCGAAGCGTACAAATCCGCCGCAAGATCGCCAAACTCGCCCACATGCGCGTAGCGCGGCAGCTGTGCCGCTGGAGTCAGCCGCTTTACCTTGATCTTCACCATCCGACCCTTATCATCCAATCGCCAGCATCTCACCGCAATTCTATGCTGCGTCTAGAATCAACAGGGATGTCCTGGCAAGCGATACGAACGAAGGCGGGAGCCTGGATGACGGGCAATGGCTCCGAGCCGCGAATCCCCACGCGCATGTTCTGGGTAGGATTCGCTGTTCGCGTGCTTTACATGACGCTCTTCCATACCTATCGCTTCCGCCTGTTCCTCGATCACTTCCAGTTCGGCTGGGAGATGGGCCGGGTCGCCCGGTCTCTCGCCACCGGCCACGGCTACGCCAACCCCTTCAACGGAAACAGCGGCCCCACCGCCTGGGTCCCGCCGGTGTATCCGCTGCTGCTCGCGGGCGTCTTCAAGATCCTCGGCGTGTACACCCTCAAGTCGGCCTGGGTCATCCTCGCGGTCAACAGCGTCTTCTCCGCGGCCATCGCCCCGGCGATCTATGAGATTGCGTGGCGCATGTTCGGACGCACCGCCGAAGGCATGAAGATCGCCCTCTGGTCCGGCTGGCTCTGGTCGCTCTATCCCGCGGCCATGCAATACGCCGTGCGCTGGGTGTGGGAGATGTCGCTCACCGCGTTTCTCTTCACCTGGGTCATCGTGCTCGCCCTGCGCATCCGTGGCATAGGCGAAGCGCACCCTACGCACTCGCGGACCACGGGCCGTTGGGTCGTCTTCGGGCTGTTGTGGGGCCTTATCGGCCTCTGCAACAGCTCCATGTTGATCTTCTTTCCCGTGTGCGGACTTTGGGTGCTTTGGGGCGTCCCGCGAACGCCTCGCGAGTTCGCGCCGGCGTTGCGCAACGCCATTCTCTCGACGATCGTCTGCGTCGCCGTCATCTGTCCCTGGACCATCCGCAACTGGTACGTCTTCCACGCCTTTGTGCCCATGCGTACCAACTTCGGCGCCGAACTCTACAACGCGACTTTGCCTGCCAACAATGCTCTCCCCTGGGGCGCTGCGCTGCCCCTCGCCGAAGCCGATCCCGTATTTCGCCGATACGAACGCATGGGTGAACTTGCATTCAGCAAACAGCAGGGCGAGCGCGCCAAGGCGAACATTCGTGCGGACCGCAAGCTCTACATCAACTTCACACTCCGGCGCATTTATTTCTTCTGGGTTGGTGTGCCCCATACGGACACCAGCGCGTTTGTCGAAAGTACCCGCACCCTGGACTTCGACTTCCTCAGCTTCTCCGGTCTCTTCGGCCTCGCCCTCGCGCTGCGCCGGCACGTTCCCGGAGCGTGGCTTTTCTTCTGGGCCTTCGCCATCATTCCGCTGATCTACTACTTTGTCACCATCCAGGCCCGCTTCCGCCATCCCATTGAGCCGCTGATCTGCATCCTCGCCGTCTATCTCTTCCGGTCCGCCGACCGTACACGCACCTGGTCCTGGCAGAAGCCTGCGAGCCCAGCCCGTTGAAGAAGGTACTCATCACCGGCGGTTCCGGGTTCTTCGGCAGCATACTGAAGCATCGTTTGCTGGACGAGGGATTCTCGGTCGTCAACCTCGATCTGGTCGCCGATCCCGACCGGCACAAAGGGCTGACCAGCATTCGCGGAGACATTCGCGATGCCTCCCTGGTCGACGCGCTCTTCGCGAAGGAGGGCTTCGACGCCGTTCTGCACTGTGCGGCGATGCTGGCCCACGAAAAGATGGACGAGGCGACCCTCTGGTCCTCGAACGTGGAAGGCACCCGCATCGTCGCCGAAGCCTGCCGCCGCCATGCGGTAAAGACACTGGTGTTTACCTCCACCAACTGCCTGTGGGGCCACAACGCCGGTCGGCCGCTGCGCGAGGATGACATCCCCAGGCCTGTCGAGTTGTATGGCCGTTCCAAGCTGGCGGCCGAAAAAATCCTGAGCGAGTATCGCGACGACCTCGCCGTCATCGTCATTCGCTGCCCGACCATTGTCGATGTCGGAAGACTGGGACTGCTGGCAATCCTGTTTGAGTTCATCGACGAAGGCCGCAAGGTCTGGGTGGTGGGCGACGGCGGCAACCGGTACCAGTTCATCTACGCGCAGGACCTCGCCACCGCCTGCCTGCTTGCCCTGGCCTATGGCAAGTCGGACCTGTTCCACGCCGGGTCGGAGGACGTGCCCACGCTGCGCGAGGTCTACCAGGCGGCGATCGAGGCCGCGGGGACCGGCGCCCGCGTAGCGCGTCTTCCGAAAGGCCCCACCATCGCGGCCATGAGGCTGGCGCATCGCCTGGGAGTCTCGCCGCTCGGTCCCTACCACTACCGGATGATTGCCGAAGACTTCGTCTTCGACACGGCGCGGATTCGAGAGCGGCTGGGATGGAGGCCGACCATGACCAACCGGCAGATGATGGTCGAGGCCTACCGGTACTACTCAGGACACCGCAAGGAGATCGAGGCACGGGCCGGAGAGTTCTCCGCCCACTCGCGGCCGGCGCGCATGGGAGTGATTCGCTTGCTTAAGTGGCTCTCCTAGATTTCGCATCGAACAAGAAGCCGCCCAAAAAATAGCCCTCCCAGTTGCGGGGAGGGCTCCAGGGGTTTCGCCTTTGCTATTGACCACCTTAGTCATGTCACGGGACCGATACTGTCTCAAACTGCTCATCTTTGGGGTCTTCTTTCGCGGTTCAGCCGGATCATCGGCTGGGATCCGCATCTACCGCTCTGCTCGAACGCCGTTGACCCTCCCTCCGAACCGCGATACACTCGTTAAGTTTGGCGATGCAGCTGTTTTCGGCTGCACGACCGGCTGGGCTCCGGGTTCGCAACTTCCGGGATAAGTGCCAGCGGGTCCGATGCAGTTCCCCTGTATGCGCCCCAGGCAATACAAATCTGTAGGAACACGCGCCGGAGAATGGCCCCGCCGTCACTGCGCTTGAGGGTTTCGTTATGTATGCAGTGATTCGCACAGGTGGCAAGCAGTACCGGGTGGCTCCGGGCGACACGCTGAAGCTGGAGCGCACCGCGCACGAGAATGGCGCAATCGAGTTCTCCGATGTCCTCGCAGTCAGTGCGGAGTCAGGCAAGTTTGAGCCAAAGCTGGACGGCGCTAAAGTCACCGCCACCGTGCTCGGCGAGGGCCGCGGCGACAAGATTCTCGTCTTCAAGCTGAAGCGCAAGAAGCAGTACAAGAAGATGCAGGGGCACCGCCAGAACTTCGTCGAAGTGAAGATCAACGACATCTTCGTCAACGGCAAGGCGCTCAAGGTCAAAGAGAAGGAAGCGAAGTAATTTCAGATTTAGGACGCCGGGACCAGCACGGCGCGCGAAAGAGGCAATCGAATGGCACATAAAAAAGGTTTAGGATCATCGAAAAACGGTCGCGACTCAAACGCGCAGCGGCTCGGCGTCAAGGTCTTCGGCGGCCAGGTCATCCATGGCGGCGGCATCATCGTGCGCCAGCGCGGCACTCCATTGAAGCCCGGCGCGAACGTCGGTCGCGGCAAGGACGACACCCTCTTCGCCAAGGTCTCCGGCATCGTCCGCTTCCAGGACCGCGGCCAGCACGGTCGCTTTGTCGCCGTCGACCCCGCCGAAGTCACCTCCGTCAAAGCATAACCAACCGTCACGCACGCTTGAGAAAAGGCCCCCAAAGCGGGGCCTTTTGTTCGTCTAGCTGGATCACATCTTGCCGGCGACCACCGGCTTTCCCTTCTCATTCAGCACAATCCGCGCCATCGGCGTGTCGTGGTCGTGGGTGAACAGCACCAGCCACTGCTCCGGGAATCGCCCGCGAGTAGAATCGCTTCCGCTCCTCGATGCAGCGCAGCGGATCGAGGTCGTAACCCATCACCCAGGTCGGATCAAGGTGGTGCGCCGTCGGGATCAGGTCGCCGATGTAGCACGCATGTGGCGTGTCCCCCGTAGCACCCGGGCGCGACTCTACCGCCCGCGCCGGCTCAATATGCACGCCCATCATGTGCGCCGTGTGCCCGGGAAATAGCTCCACCGAAATCCCCGGGCATATCTCCGGATTGGCCCGGATCGCCCGCATCGTCCAGCAGCGTCATCTGCCCCGACTCAATCAGCGGATCGTAGTTCGGCGAGAGGTAGCTGACGCGGTCGCGGTCCAGCTGCAGGTGCCCATGCGCCACCTCGCCCGCGTGGGCGAAGTAGCGCGCGTTCGGGAAGGTCGGCGTGACGCTGCCGTCCGCGCTGGAGCGTGGTGTTCCAGCCGCAGTGGTCGAAGTGCAGATGGGTGTTGATGACGATGTCGACCTCGTCCGGCCGACCCCCGCCGCCGCCAGCGACGCCGGCAGCAGCGCCTGGTTCTGGTGGATCTGCTGCATCTTCGGCGACTGCTTGTTGCCGATGCCGGTCTCGATCAGCACGGTCTGCCGGCCGGTACGCACCACTACGGAGTTGAGGCCAAGCTATAATGCGGTTCTCCGCGTCCGCTGGGATGCGCTTCTGCCACAGCGTCTTCGGCACCACGCCAAACATCGCCCCGCCATCCAGCAGGTAGGTGCCGTCGGTGCAGACTGTCAGCTCAAAGTCGCCCAGCGCCGCGCGGGCGCGGACGAGGCTGTTGTCTTCAACTAGAGGGGTGGACTGCATAGATTGGCTGGCTTGGGACAAGCGTAAATGGTACGCCAGCGGCCGCTGGTTCTATGCCTGCGAAGGCTGCGTCGTGGCGGAGATCTCAGTCGATCCGTTTGGCCGTTCGGTGGCGGCGGGCGCCTTAGACGCATCGGCCACCAGCTCCGCCGTCGCATTCATGGTCGCCGGGGTCGCGACGTTCGGCGCGCGCTTGGTCTTGAAGCACTGCCGGCACAGCACCGGGCGCCCCTGGGTCGGCTTGAATGGCACGGTGGTCACAATCCCGCACTCGGAACACTCGGTACGCGTCTCGGTCCGCGAGATGCCTGCCGCCGCCGGGCCGCCGCCGTCGTTGCATTCGCACCCAATGTGCTGCGCCGCGATTTGCATGGCTTGCAGCGCTTCGGGTCGTTCTTGAATTGCTTGTCCAGGAAGAAAAGTTGTTCTCCGGCGGTGAAGATAAACTCACCACCGCAGTCTGCGCAGGTTAAGAGCCGGTCCACAAATTCCATACCGCTTCTCCCATCGTACGGAAAGAGATGATCTCTGATGACTTCGCGGGTTTGCTCATCCAGCGATCGGTCAAAGCTCTGGTATTACTGTTCGGGGGCCTGAGTCGCAGAGGAGCGACATTTTATGTGTACCGAGCAGACGCTCCAGTTTTGAAGCTTCTGCCGGGGCCTGCTGACCTGGGGAGGTAGGTCGGATGGCCGGTTTGAGGATGGCCGCCTGCCCGGTTGGGGGCGGCGGCCATCCCTCTGTAAGGAACAGGGATTAGTCCTGTTCCTTTCGTATCTTCTTGCGGTTCCGCTTGCGGGCAAGCGCTTCTTTCACGCGCTTCTTCTCGCCCGGCTTCAGATAGAAGGAGTGACGCTTTACTTCCTTGATGATGTCTTCCGTCTGCACCTTGCGCTTAAAGCGGCGCAACGCGTTTTCGAGAGGCTCGCCTTCCTGCACTCGAATCTCTGCCAAGGCAAATACACCTCCAAATCGTCCCAATATGGGAGCCTCCAGAATACCGCACAATCGGCGGAGACGCAACCGACTTTTGTCAGCAATTTCGCGGGGTTTCGTGCGGTACAGCCAGGCGCCCGCCCTCGCCGACAAACTGCTCTAAAATATCCTGAATGATCCGGCCCTATCAGGGAACCCTTCCCGTCGTCCCCGCCTCCTGCTACATCGATATCTCCGCCCAGGTCATCGGCGATGTCGTCCTCGGCGAGCACTCCAGCATCTGGATGAACGCCGTCGTCCGCGGCGACGTCAACTCCATCCGCATCGGCGCCAACTCCAACATCCAGGACTGCGCCGTCCTCCACGGCATGCGCTACGTCTACCCCGTCGTCGTCGGCGACTGGGTCACCATCGGCCACAACGCCACCGTCCACGGCTGCGTCCTCGAGGATGCGGTTCTGGTCGGCATGGGCGCGACCATCCTCAACGATGCGCGCATCGGCGAGGGCTCCATCATCGCCGCCGGCGCGGTCATCCCGGAGCACACCGTCATCCCGCCCAACTCGCTGGTCGCCGGCGTACCCGGCAAGGTGCGCCGCACTCTCGGCCAGGACGACCGCGAGCTCATCCTGCAAGTACGCGCGCAACTACCTCGACTACACCGCCATCTATCTGAACCAGCTGGAGCTTGACCAGATGAAGTAGGAGAAGACCCGGGCGAAAAAGTGGCGCGGTATGGCAGGTACCCAAGGGGATGACCCCTGCGAACCTTTCGTAACTAGCCCATCTTCACGCGTGCCAACTCAATCTTTGCTGCGGTAGGATCACCTCGAATCAAGCTTTGCCTGCAATCTCAAGTGCGGCCTCCAACCAACGGCGCCGAGTGCGAGAGACACAGGGAGACTCCCCGGGGACACTATCATGCAGCATCGCCTCTCGCCAGCCTTTCGTATAGCTTCTGCTCTCTCTCTTGTAGCCTTGCTCGGTCTCGCCAATATACGCGGCCTGACCCAGACGATCGCGTTGGAAAGCTCTCCCGGCCCGCTGGCGACGATGCCCAATTTCACTACTCAATACCATGCGCAAGATCAGGAGCTGCCCGACTCCCCCAGCGCCTTCAGCACGCAACAGCGGTCCAACCTAATGCCGGACGAGAGGGTGGGAACTGAGGACCATCCCGCCCATAGGGAACGGTTCCACGATTATCTCCGCGAATCCTATGGCCAACGCGCCTTCTCCCGGCCCCCTGGACTTTCGCAGAGCATCGGCCCCGGCGCTGCTTTTACGACCGGCAACGACGGCGACCGAACGGAGTCTGCGATGGGGTACATCCCATGCCGTGGCTGCTCGGTCAGACGCAAGCTCGCCAATGCTTTGCTCGGCGACAAAACGCCGCATCGCGGCTTCAATCCCGGCATTGCCGGTCACTCCATACCCAACGGAGCAAGTGGTTTCGGCTATCCCAACCGCAGCTCCGCCGGCGGAATCGAGAGCGCACGAACGATGGCTGCCGCTCGCGTTGGCCAGCACCTCTTCACCGAGTTTGTCACGGAACGCTGCCACCACGACCCTAAGTCCGGCAATTGATCCCATTCAAGCCTCCCGTCTCTATACTTAGTAGCGACATGTCCACGTTCGCTCCGCTGGAAGACCAGCTTGACCTCATCACCAAGGGTGCGGCCGAGATCATTCCGCTCGACGCGTTGAAAGAGCGCGTTGCGCAGTCCATTGCGTCCGGCCGCCCCATGCGCATCAAGGCTGGCTTCGACCCCACCGCGCCCGACCTGCACCTCGGCCATACCGTGCTGATCCGCAAGCTGCGCCACTTTCAAGCGCTCGGCCACACTGTCATTTTTCTTATCGGCGACTCGACCGCGCTCATCGGCGATCCCACGGGACGCAACGTCACGCGCAAGCCGCTCTCTCGCGAGGAAATCGACCGCAACGCCGAGACCTATAAGGAGCAGGTCTTCAAGGTCCTTGATCCCCGACCAGACCGAGGTCCGTTACAACTCGGAATGGCTGGATGCGCTGGGGTTCGAAGGCATGATTCGCCTCGCCGCAAAGTTCACCGTCTCGCAGATGCTCGAGCGCGAGGAGTTTCATAAGAGGTTCAAGGCTGAAGATCCGATTAGCGTCCATGAACTGCTCTACCCCATGGTGCAGGGATACGACTCGGTCGCGCTGAAGTGCGATGTTGAGCTGGGCGGCACCGACCAGAGGTTCAACCTGATGCGTGGGCGCGATCTGCAGCGCGACGCCGGCCAGCCGCCGCAGATTGTGCTGATGACGCCCATCCTCGAAGGTCTCGACGGCGTACAGAAAATGTCGAAGTCCCTCGGCAACGCCATCGGCATTCAGGAGCCTCCCGCCGAGATGTACGGCAAGCTGATGTCCATCTCCGACGAGTTGATGTGGAAGTATTGGACGCTGCTCACCGATCTCCGTGCCTCCGAGATCGCGCAGATGCAGGCGGACGTTGCCGGCGGAGCGCTGCACCCCATGCAGGCGAAGAAGAACCTCGCGTGGACGATCACCCGCGACTTCCACTCAACCGCCGCAGCAGACACCGCTGCGGAGAACTGGGCAAAGCAGTTCCAGCAGAAGGCTGTTACAGAGGATGTGCCGGTGGTGTCGATTGACAGCGCTATGGACGTTCGGGTCTACAAGCCGAGTGAAGCACAACATGGCGCCTTCGATTGCTACATCAAGATACCGCGTCTTCTCCAATATGCGGGGCTTGTGTCATCGACGTCGGAGGGCACTCGAAAGATCGCTGAAAACGCAGTGAGCATTAACGGGGTGAAGTTTAGCGGTCAGATTGAAGCACTGCCTCGTCTCGGCGAAGATCCGATCCTACGCGTCGGTAAAAAGGCGGTCAGAATTAAGTGGGCTGACTATCCTGCTGGAGATTTCAAGATTAGGCAGCCCGCGCAGTAGATTTACCTAGACCATTGGAATCAAATCGCGTCAAAGGAAGATGGATGGCGTTGCACGTAAAGTTACCGATAGGCGCGCTCGGTCTCCTGCTCTCTCTGTCGTCGTCGCTCCGCGCGCAGGATGCGAAGCAGATCGTGCAGCAGGCCGTCGCCACCGAACTGGCTGCCAATCGCGACGACCACTCCCACTGGCGTTACCTCAAGACCGAGGACGGCGGCGGCAAATTCGTCGTCGTCGAAACCGAGAACGGCGCCATCAGCCGCCATCTTGAGGAAGCCGGCAAGCCGGCATCGCCGGGTGTGATCGCCGCGGACAATCAATATATCCAGAAGTTCATCCACGACCCGTCCCTCCAGCAAAAGCAACGCCAGAACGCGGCGCATGATGATAGGGACGCCGCTGAACTGCTGAATCTTCTTCCTCAGGCCTTCGATTGGAAGATCGAATCCGAGACGCGGGAGACGACAACGCTCAGCTTCAGGCCCGATCCAAACTTCCACCCGCCCGACATGGAGTCGCGGGTGATGGGCGAGATGGCAGGCACGCTGGTCGTCGATAAGCGGCAGCATCGCATCCAGACCATGAAGGGCGCGCTCTCCGAAGACGTCAACATCGGCTTTGGCATCCTGGGCAAGCTGCGCCAGGGTGGCACATTCGAAGTGGAGCGCAGGCAGTTGGCGCCGGGCCTCTGGCAGATCACGCGAGACCCACGTGCATATCGAAGGCCGTGCACTTTTCTTCAAGACCATCGGCCAGCAGGAAGATGAGGTGAAGTTTGACTTTACGCCAGTGCCGCCGGGAACGACGCTGGAGCAGGCTGTGGTCATGCTGAACCAACCGCAAAAGTAGCCGCCGCGACAATTGCTGCCTGTGCGCCCTGGCAGCGTGGCTCATCATGTCGCGTTATCCTCTCACTCATGGCCCGCACTCCCTATCCGCAGACCGACCGCGAGCTGATTCGCCGCATCGAGCGCTCCGCGGGCCATCGCGCTGGATACAAACAGCTCATCCGCGAGCTGGGCCTGGGCGGCGGACGCGAACGCCGCCTTCTGCTGGAACAACTCGCCCGCATCACCGCGCGCGGCGAGCTGGTGAAGACCGAGTTCGAGCAGTGGGCGATCCCCGGCGCCACACCGGACAAGACTGCGCGACCGCCGCGCAATGACGCGATGCCCGGCGAGCAGCTTGCTCAGCCGCTGCGCGCCACGCGCGACCGCCTCGTCGCCGGCACGCCTCGACCTGCATCGCGATGGCTACGGCTTCGTCCGCCCCAACGGCAGCGAGTCGCGCGACGACGATCTCTTCATCCCACCCAACGAACTCAACGGCGCCATGCAAGGCGATGAAGTGCTGGTCGATGAGGCGCTGCCCGGTTCAAGGGGCGCAAGCCGCGACGGCCGCCGCTCCGGCCGCATCGCACGCGTGCTCACCCGCCGCAACCCCACCGTCGTCGGCATCTTCCACTACGCGCGCAAGCAGCGCCGCGGCGCGTGGGACGACGCCCCAATGCTGCACGGCAACTACGTCACGCCGCTCGACGAGCGCATGGCCGGCGCGCCCGGCGGCGGCGCGATCCTCATCCCCGAAGGCGCTGAGGTCCCCGCGGCTCCAAAGCAGACGCCCGCATCGCGTACTCGGCGAAGAGGCGCAGTCACCAGCAGCGAAGCTGGTTCGACCCCGAGCGCGAGCATAGCCACGACCCGCTCGAAGGCCTCGCCGTCGACGTCGAGATCACCGACTTCCCCGCGCCCGGTCGCCCCGCCAAGGGCCGCGTCATCGAGATCCTCGGCCCACCCGACGCCTTCGGCGTGGATGTCGAGATCATCATCCGCAAGCACCACCTGCCGCATACTTTCCCCGCGAACGTGCTCGCCGAGGCCAGCGCCTCCGCCGCGCAAACCGTCGATACGCTGACCGCTGCAGAGGTCTGCACAGCGCCGCGACTTCCGCGGCCTTCCCATCGTCACCATCGACGGCGAGACCGCGCGCGACTTCGACGACGCCGTCCTCGTCCAGCCTCTGCCCAACGGCAACTGGCAGCTGCAAGTACACATCGCGGACGTAAGCCACTACGTGCGTCCCGGCACCGCGCTCGACCTCGAAGCGCGCCTGCGCGGCACCAGCGTCTACTTCCCCGACCGCGCCGTCCCCATGCTGCCGCCGCAGCTTTCGAGCGGCATGTGCAGCCTGCGGCCCGAACGAGGACCGCCTCGTTCTCAGCTGCCTGATGGAGATCGACACGCACGGCGAGGTCCTCGGCTATGAGATATGCGAAGGGATCATCCGCAGCGCGCGCCGCATGACCTACACCCAGGTCCAGGCCATCCTCAACAGCTCGCACCGACGCTGCGACCGACACAGATCAGGGCTGTCCGCGAAGAGTTCATCGAACTTGTAACTCATTTTGATCATATGTACGACCTCGCGCTCAAGCTCAACGCGAAAACGTAACCGTCGCGGTTCCATCGACTTCGATTTGCCTGAGCCGGTCATCGCCTTCGACCCTGAGGGCAACATGCAATCCATCGTCCGCTCGCAGCGCGGATGGGCGCATCGTCTGATCGAGGAGTTCATGCTCTCCGCCAACGAGTGCGTCGCGCGCTGGATCGAATCCAACGCCATTCCCGGCATCTACCGCATCCACGAGATGCCCGACCCCAAGCGCATCCTCGACTTCGAGGAGACCGCCAGCGGCTTCGGCTACTCGCTCGGCTTCTCCAGCTTGCCCGTGAAGCAGGTGACGATGAAGAGCGACCGCCGCAGCGTCGCGAGGCGACGGCGGTGGACGTCCAGCAAAGACGCACGAAGTAGCGCAGTCGATCCCGGTCACTCCGCAGATGTACCAGCGCCTCACCGCCAAGATCGCCGGCAAACCCGAAGAGCGCATCCTCGCCTACCTGATGCTGCGCTCGCTCAAGCAGGCGCGCTACAGCGAGCGGAACGTGGGCCACTTCGCCCTGGCCAGCCCCTGCTACACCCACTTCACCTCGCCCATCCGCCGCTATCCCGACCTCATCGTCCATCGCCTCATTCGCGACCTCATCCGCGGCGGCGCCGGCAGCCGTGGCGGCCCAATCCTCAGCACCGACCCGCAGCCGTGGCAACAAGCAACCGGACACGTTACAAATACCTACGAGCGCCCAAAAACATATAAAGCCGAGCCCATTCCCGAGCCGGAACTCGCCGCCATCGCCACCGAATCCAGCCAGGCCGAGCGCCGCGCCGACGACGCCGAGCGCGAGCTGATGGAGTGGAAGAAGATGCGCTTCATGGAAGACCGCGTCGGCGAAGACTTCCAGGGCATCATTCTCTCCTGCACCAAGTACGGCTTCTTCGTCGAGCTCGACGACCTCTTCATCGAAGGCCTCGTGCCGCTCTCATCGCTCACCACTTTCGGCAGCGATGAGCGCTTTGTGTTTCGCGATACCGACAAACAGATCGTCAGCACGCGCACCGGCCGCGCCTTCAAGATGGGCCAGCGCGTGCATGTCCTGCTCGACCGCATCGACCGCCAGCAGCGCCGTCTGCAGTTCGCGCTGGTTCCCTCCGCCAATCCAGCACCGCCGAAGTCCTCGCACAAGGGCAAGACGGCGAATGCCGCAGTGCCTTCCCCCACGCAGGCCGACCACCCTAGCCCAGACCGCTCGGGCAAGCCGCGCAAGGCCAAGGGCAAGACAAAATCCAGAATACGCAGCCGCGACAAGAAGCCGGGCAAACGCCGCTAGCCCATTACAATGGAGGAAGAATCAGGAGAGAGCAACCGATGGCGCACATGGTTTTCTGCACAAAGTACAAGGCTGAACTGGAGGGCCTCGACGAGCCGCCCTTCGACTCCGACTTCGGCCAGAAGATCTACAAGAACGTCTCGAAGAAAGCCTGGGGCGAGTGGGTCGAGCGGCAGAAGATGCTGCTCAACGAATACCGCCTACAGCCCTGGACGCGCGAGGCGCAGGAGTTCCTGGTCGAGCAGATGAACGGCTTTTTCTTCGGCGAAGGCGAAGGCGGCGCGCTGCCCAAGGAGTACGTCGCACCCACGCATTAGCGCCGAACTGTTGGCCACAGGCAAGCTCATTTGAATCCCCAGGCGCCGAGCGATCCATACGCTCGCTCGTGTACACTTGAACTCGTAACATACCCTGCCGTGGCCCTCCCGGGCGACGCGCGCAACACAAGTCGGGACGTGGCTCAGCCTGGTAGAGCGCACCCTTGGGGTGGGTGAGGTCGCTAGTTCGAATCTAGTCGTCCCGACCATTTCATCTCCTAGTATTGCGATCATGTGCAGACCAAACCGCGATTAGCTGCTGGCTCAGTCATCCAGCGCTTCGTTCACATCGCGCACCAGATTGCGCAGGTAGCTTCGTCGATTCAGCAGCGCCACCATCGCATCGCGCGCCGCAGCCTTTGCCGCAATGTCGTCCGAATCCACACCCGCGTCCCACTTCGCCCATAGTCCTTCGAGGTCGGCCTGCGTGGCAAGCATCTTAGCGTCGAAGCCGGCCTTCGCGGCGAGCAGGTCCTTGCGCAGCTGCGGGTCGTCCTCGCCCATCTTCTTCGCCGCGCGCATCTCTTCCAGCTGCATGTTCAGCTCGAAGGCCTCTTCCAGCAGGTCCGGCGGCACGATCTGCTGCTTGGCTTTGCCCGTCGCGCGCGCCGCCTCGGTCGCGGCCTTCGACTGCTCCTCCAGCTCCACACCCTCAAGCTTCAGCAGATACTCGGTGCGCGCGATGGGGTCCTTCAGCGTGCGATACGCATCGTTCAGCAGCGAGCTCTCGCGCAGCGCCGCATCCTGCTCCGTCGCCGACTTGCCGGCGAAGCGGTCGGGATGCAGCCTGCGGCTCAGCGCATAGAAACTCTTCTCCAGCGCAGCCGTATCGATCTCCAGTTTTGGGGGAAGGGAGAAGAATTCAAAGTAATTTAGTGGAGAGTCGCCACTCATTACGTCGAGAAGCTCGACCCGCACCCGCAGCTCTTGGTCGAATGCGGATTGATGAAGTTGAAGCCCTGCCGCATCAGCGTCTCCTCATAGTCGAGGATCATGCCGTGCAGGTAGATGAAGCTCTTGGGGTCGACGAAGATGCGGATCGCCGGCGCGTCCGTGGCTTCCGGATCCAGATGCGTCTGCGAGAATGCATAGACCCGGTCGCGCTCCCGCGGCTGCGTGTCGAAGCGGATGTTGTAGCTCAGCCCCGAGCAGCCGCCGCCCGTGATCCCCACGCGCAGCCCGCCCGCGTCCGGCGTAATGCCCTCCTTCGCCATCGCCGCGCGGATGCGCTTCAGCGCGCGCAGCGTCACCTGGACGCCCTTGGCGCCCGGCGCCTCGCCATCCGCGGTCAGCACCGCCTGCCCTGGCGTCGGCGCAGGCTGGCTGGGCCGGCTGCGGCAAACGCGCCGGTCGGCGTCTCGGTTTGTAGAGTCACCATTGCCATACGGTCCTAGTGGGCCGCGCCGACAGCGACGCCGGCCTCTTCCGCAACGCCGTTCTTCTTCTTCCAGTCGCCGATCGCCGCGCGGATCGCATCCTCCGCCAGCACCGAGCAGTGGATCTTCACCGGAGGCAGCGCGAGCTCCTTCACGATGTCGGTGTTGGTGATGGTCAGCGCCTCGGATACGGTCTTGCCCTTCACCCACTCCGTCGCAAGCGACGAGCTGGCAATGGCCGACCCGCAGCCGAACGTCTTGAACTTCGCGTCCTCAATCACCTGCGTCTCCGGGTTCACCCGGATCTGCAGCCGCATCACGTCGCCGCACTCCGGCGCGCCCACCAGCCCAGTGCCAACCTCGGCCGAGCTCTTGTCCAGTGTGCCCACGTTCCGCGGATTCTCGTAATGATCCACTACCTTATCGCTGTATGCCATTGTGTTCTCCTCGTTACTAATGAACCTTTAAAACCATTCAACCGCCAACAGAAATCTCTCAACGTCCCTTTGCCTGCTCCAGATTGCCGATGCGAAGATCGTGACGCGCCTGCTCTCCATAGAACTCCCGCATGTCGCGATGGATAGCGTCGAATCTCGCATTCATCTCCGCCCGGAATCGCAACCATCTCCGCTCGCAACGATCCAACCTCCTGCCGGTTTAGCAATATCCCGGCGAGGATGGCGACTAAAGGAACTCCGACAATCAATACATCGTGCATGTGACCTCCGCGGTCCTTTTCAATAGCTCTGTTTGTTTAGTGCGCGGCCCACTCAATCTTCGTCAGATCGATCCCTTCCTTCACCATCTCGTACAGCGGGCTCAGCTCGCGCAGCTTCAGCACCACATCGATCACCTTGTCCGCCACATAATCCACCTCAGCCTTGGTGTTGAAGCGGCCCAGCCCGAAGCGAATCGAGGAGTGCGCGACCTCGTCGCCCAGGCCCAGCGCCTTCAGCACGTAGCTCGGCTCCAGCGTCGCCGAGGTACACGCCGATCCGCTCGACACTGCGATATCGTTGATCCCCATCAGCAGGCTCTCGCCCTCGACATATACGAAGCTCATGTTCAGATTCCCCGGCAGATGATGCTCCATGTTGCCGTTTACGTGGACGTAGTCGAGCGCGTTCTCCAGCTTCGCGCGCATATAGTCGCGCAGCTCGGTCAGCCGCTTCGATTCCGCCTCCATCTCCTCGCCGGCGATCTCGCATGCCTTACCCAGGCCAACGATCCCCGGCACATTCAGCGTGCCCGAGCGCATCCCGCGCTCATGGCCCCCGCCGTTGATCTGTTCCGTAATCTGCACCCGCGGATTGCGCCGCCGCACATACAGCGCGCCTACGCCCTTCGGCCCGTAGATCTTGTGCGCGCTCAGGCTCATCACGTCGATGTTCATCTTCTGCACGTCGACCGGAATCTTGCCCACGGCCTGCACCGCGTCGGTATGGAAGATCACGCCCTTCTCGTGGCAGATTTTGCCAATCTCCGCGATCGGCTGGACCACGCCAATCTCGTTATTCGCAAACATGATCGTCACCAGGATCGTCTTGCCCTCACCCTCGGTCACAATCGCGCGCTTCAACTCGTCGAGGTCGATCAGCCCATCCGCCTGCGCCGGCAGATAGGTCACGCGGTAGCCCATGCTTCTCCAGCTTCTTGCAGGTGTCCAGCACCGCCTTGTGCTCGGTGACCTGGGTGATGATGTGGTTGCCGCTGCTCGCGATACATCTCGGCGATGCCCTTGATGGCAAGGTTGTTCGATTCGGTCGCGCCCGAGGTAAAGATGATCTCTCTCGCGGTCGCGCCAATCAGCTTCGCGATCTGCTCGCGCGCAGTCTCCACCGCCTGCTCGGCCTCCCAGCCGAACGCGTGGTTGCGGCTGGCCGCATTGCCGAACTTGCCGGTGAAGTACGGCATCATCGCATCCAGCACCCGCGGGTCCAGCGGCGTGGTCGCGTGGTTATCCATGTAGAGCGGCAGATGCACGCCCTCGGGCAGCGGTCTCGCCGAGCTTGAAATGATGACGCCGCTGTTGCTCATGTCGCTCTGCGACCCGTTATGGCTGATTGCCATTCCCAACACTCATCGTCTCGCTCCTAAAGTCTTCTTCTTCCCTCGAACCTTGAACCTCGTACCTCGCAACTATGCCAGAATGCTCACCAGCCCGCCCGCCACCGCCGCACCCTCGTGCCCGGCCTCGGCCATCTCCACCAGGTCGCTGATCTTGATCCCGCTCAGCAGCTCCTTGATCGAGTCATTCACCTTGCGCAATGGTTCTTTGATGGTGCAATGTCCCGGCTAGGTCGCATGTCCCATGGATCGTGATGCAGCTGGTGATAAACAGCGGCCCGTCGATCGCCCGAATCACCTCAAACGCCGAGATCTCCGTCGCCGGCCGCGCCAGCGCATATCCGCCGTTGGTCCCTGCATGCGAGACCAGCAAGCCCGGCGCGCGTCAGCGTCTGCAATATCTTGGCCAGCAGCGGCGGCGGGATGTGGTACGCCTCCGCGATGTCCTTGGCGCTCCGCGACTCCGAGCCTACCGCTCCCGGCATGCCCCGGCTGCTCTGCCAGATACTTCAGCGCCATCAGGCCGTAGTCCGCTTTTTTGGTCAGTCGCAGCATTCGGGATCTCACCCCAGACCGGATAAGCCGGATAGCGCACGCAACCGCTCTAATCCGACCGTTTTAGTCCTAGTTAGTGTACGGCGTCACAGAGGCGAACGCAAGGCCACCCAGCCCGGATTCCAAGCGGGAAACGCCCCGGTAATTCCCAATATTCCCGATTGACAACCGGTTTGGGCAAAGGCAAACTGCTTACTAATCCAGCATCTCCCCCCTATGCCGGCATCGTGCAAACATCCACAAGTCCGCGTCGTCGCCCGCGAGGAGGACGTCGAGTTTGTCGAGTGCCAGCTCTGCGGCGAGGTCTTCGACTCGGCCGAGTTTGCCGACATCCTCAGCGAAGAGGATCCCACTCCCGATTCGCTCGAAGCCTGACCTCGCACCCTCCGCATAGGAATTGTCATCCTGGCATATGAATTGTCATCCTGAGCGCAGCGAAGTGACCTGATATGAAATTGTCATCCTGACCCTGAGCTGGTCGAAGGGGAAGCGATCTGCTGTTGCAAGTGAATCAACCCCCCCCTCAAACCTCCTCCGGCTCCGGCCCACTCACCTTGCGGAAGACGATCCACGCATACTGTGCCGCCGAGAGCGGCGCCAGGACCGCAATCGCCCGCAGCAGTCCATCCCGGAAGAGGCCCACATCCCGCCGATGGCGCAATCTGGCCCACCAGCACCGCGGTCAGCCCCACGATCTGCGCCAGCGTATTCAGCTTGCCCAGCAGGCTTGGCCGGAAGTCGCGCAGCGTGCCGGTGGCATACAACAGCGTCGAGATCAGCAGGATTCCCAGGTCGCGGCTGAAGACCAGCACCGTCACATACCGCGGCACCAGCCCCATATGGGTCAGCACCAGAAAAGCGTGCTCAGCAGCAGCTTGTCCGCGATCGGGTCGAGATACTGCCCCAGCCGCGTGTGCTGCTGAGTCAGCCGCGCCACCAGCCCGTCGAAGCCATCGCTGAACCCCGCCAGCACAAACAGCGCAAACGCCGTGCGGTACCGGCCATCCAGAATCTCGATCACCAGAAACGGGATGATGAACAGGCGCAGCAGCGTCAGCAGGTTGGGAGCGGCGCGGAACTGTCGCAGTAAGTCCATGGCTGGTGTCTGGAATTCAGGGCAAACCCATCCTAGCCTATGCGCGCCCGCGCATCGCGCCCATTCCGCGTTTGCCCTCCGTCTGCCGTTCCATTTAGACTGAAGCAACGCACTAGAGGCGCGTAGCTCAGTTGGTTAGAGCGCTACCTTGACACGGTAGAGGTCAGGAGTTCGAGTCTCCTCGTGCCTACCATCCAAATCATTGAATCTGCGCAGGCGAGAGCGACTTCGGCCTCCCGGGATGGGCAATCGTGCGAGCATCGGAACTGGCTACCCAGTGATGTTTGAAAGCATGGCATGAGATCGGTCGGTCCACCCCGGGTCCTCAACATCGCAGACCTGCGACGCGTCGCCCAGCAGCGGCTGCCCCGCGTCGTCTTCGACTACATCGACGGCGGCGCCGACCAGGAACTCACCATGCGCCAGAACATCGCCGCGTATGACAGCATCACCTTCCAACCCCGCTGCGCCGTCTCCATCCCCCAATGCGATCTCCGCACGACAGTGCTGGGAACGCCGCTCGAACTCCCCTTCCTGCTCGCGCCCGTCAGCAGCTGCCGCATGTTCTACCCCCGCGGCGAGGCCGTGGCCGCCGCAGCCGCCGGCGCCGCAGGCACCGCCTACATCCAGCCCACCCTCTCCGGCACCGGCATTGAGGAGGTCCGTGCCGCATCGCGTGGCCCACTCTGGTACCAGCTTTATCTGGTCGGCGGCCGCGAGGTCGCCGAGGCCGGCATCGCCCGCGCCCGGGCCGCGGGTTTCTCCGCCCTCGTCGTCACCATCGACACCCCCATCGCCGGCAACCGCGAGCGCGATGTCCGCGATGGGGCACACGTGCTCCTCAACGGCACCCTCTTCCAGAAAATCCCCTACGCCGCCCAGATCCTCACCCGCCCCCGCTGGCTTTACTCCTACCTCACCGACCGCGGCCGCGCCGGCCTTCCCAACATCGTGCTGCCCTCATCCGGCCCCATGCCCTACACCGACATCGGCCGCCTCCTCGCCGAGTCCGCCGTCATGTGGGACGACCTCGACTGGATTCGCCGCCAGTGGACCGGCCCCATCCTCGTCAAAGGCGTACATACCGCCGACGACGCCCGCCGCGCTGCCGATCGCGGCGTCGACGGCATCGTCGTCTCCAACCACGGCGGCCGCCAGCTCGATGGCGTTCCCGCCACCATCAGCACCCTCCCCGAGATCGTCGCCGCCGTCGGCGACCGCATCGAAGTCCTTCTGGACGGCGGCATCCGCCGCGGCAGCGACATCGTCAAGGCCCTCAGCCTCGGCGCAAAGGCCGTGCTCATCGGCCGCGCATACGCCTATGGACTCGGCGCAGCCGGCCTCCCCGGCGTCACCCGCGCCATCGACATCCTCCGCGCCGACATCGTCCGCACCCTCAAGCTCCTCGGCTGCCCATCCGTCGCCGAGCTCGACCGCTCCTACGTCCGCATCCCTCCCGACTGGCAGTCCTGAGACGGACTCCACTTTGCTATACATCAATACCTCAGACCTCACCCTAAGACGCCGTCATTCTGGCGCAGCCAGAATCTCTGTATTTGCTCTTTGCATTCGGTATCACCTTTGTAGGAATTTGCCTACGACCCAACGCAGGTGGTGGGTTTGAAGGTTTTGGGATAAAATTGAGACAGCAGAGGTCAGGAGTTCGAGTCTCCTCGCGCCTCCCACTTCACGGACGGAATAGCCTACAAGCCGGAACACCCGGCGGTATCCCGCTGGTTCCGATCTCCCATGTGGGTCTCTGCGATTCAGGATTGGAGTTTCACCATGGCAGCAAAATGCGATCTCTGCGGCAAGGGTCCGCAGTTCGGTAACAACATCTCTCACGCCAACAACACCACCCGGCGCCGCTGGAACGTCAACCTGCAGCCCGTGAAGGCCACCGTCGGCGGCGTCAGCAAGCGCATCCGCGTCTGCACCAGCTGCATCAAGACCGGCAAAGTCACTAAGGGCTAGGGCGATTCCTCTGCTAGTGCCTATTCCTCATATGCCGTCATTCCGGCGCAAGCCGGAATCTCGGTATTGGCTCCTTGCATTCGCGATTCACCTTCGAGGAGAGCGCCTTAACCGGGCCACAACCCTCATTTCTTCTCAAACGCCAGCGAAGCGCTGTTGATGCAGTAGCGCATCCCCGTCGGCTTCGGCCCATCTGGGAACACGTGTCCCAGATGCGCGCCGCAGCCCGCGCACGTCACCTCCACCCGCCGCATCCCCAGCGACGAATCCTCATGCGCCTCGATCGCGTCCGCCGACACCGGCAGCCAGAAGCTCGGCCACCCGCTCCCCGACTCGAACTTCTTGTCTGAGGTAAACAGCGGCGCATTGCACGCCCCGCAGTGGTAGACGCCGTCCTCGTGGTTGTTCACCAGCGCGCCCGTAAACGGCCGCTCCGTCCCCTTTTGCCGCATCACGTGAAACTGCTCCGGCGTCAGCAGTTCGCGCCACTCCGCCTCGGTCTTGTGCACCTTCTGCTTCGCCGCTACACTCCCTGTCTCCGCCATCGCAAACCTCCGTCATATTGGATGCTGGCCCAAACCAATGGTTCCGGGTCACAGCAAATCGCACGCTCTAACTGTCCCTCGCGATTGCCTCAATCTCCACCAGCGCGTCCTTCGGTAGTCTGGCTACTTCTACCGTCGTCCGCGCGGGCGCTACCACCCCATCCGCCGCCAGATATCTGCCATACACTTCGTTCATCGCTGCGAAGTCGCTCATATCCTTCAGAAAGACCGTAGTCTTCACCACCTGCGTCATCTCCAGACCGGCGGCCGCCAGCACCGCCTTCAGGTTTTCCAGCACCCGCGTGGTCTGCGCCTGGACCCCTCCGGCAAGCAGTGCTCCGGTCGCTGGGTCAAGCCCCAGCTGTCCCGACGCGAACACGAACTCGCCGACCCGCACCGCCTGCGAATAAGGCCCAAGCGCAGCCGGTGCTTCCTTCGTCGAAACCACCCTCTTCATCTCTCCCATCGCCCTCTGCTCCCTTGAGAAACAGCTTGATTGTCGCCGCTGCAAGCGGCTTTCGCAACTCGTGTGGTATACAGGATGCTCACGTCAGGTTCGGAGCCGAGCATTTTGACCACCTCTCGTACAGCAGTCCCAGGGCGCATGCCCCTCTCGTCCTTCTGGGCGCACGCAAGAGACCGCGCTCCCTCGCGATTCCTTCAAGAAAAATTCTTTCGCCCAATTCTCCTCGCGGGCCTCATGCTCTGTCTCGTCCTCTACGCCGAGGAGACCCTCCACTTCGCGCGCTATGGGTGGGCCAGTCCGGACAATGACTCCTGGACCCGGGATATCTCCCACTGCCATCTCGTACCCGGCAGCAGCCGGGACATCGAGTGTCCCGTGCGGGGTTACGGCAACGCACGGTATAGGTTCGGCCCCCGCCAGGCCCCCACGCACAGGGAAATTTTCTTCATCGATCGAATTCAGTAGGCCAGTCTCAGCAGCACCTGAAAGGTCGCAATGCAATCTGTCACCGCTGATCGAGAGATACCGATGGAACTCCCCGACGCCCTCAAGGTCTTCCTCCTCTTGAGCGCCGGCCTGACTCTCGTGTCCTTCGTCTACACGATCTTCTGCCGCAGCCTTGGCCTCGGCCTGCCCTACTCCTTCCCCTACTACTACGTCCCCGGCAACATGTTCCAGGACTTCTATTCCTTCCACGATAAGTTCCTTCAGTGGAGAACGCCCGCATTCTTCGAGCACAGCCAATTCGGATACTTCATGTACCCCGCGCCTCTGGTGCATGTCTTCCGCTTCCTGCTGGGTCTGCACCACGCGCAGACGCATTTCCTCTGCATTCTCCTGCTCACGTCTGTGGGGCTGGCCCTTGCGTTTGTCTGGATTCTGCGCGGACAAGGGCTGCGCCTGGCGCTATGCATCCTCTTCGCCGGCGCAACCGCGCTGCTGTCGTATCCGCTCCTGCTCCTGCTTCAGCGATGGAACATCGAATTCCTCGTCTGGCTCGTCGGCTCCATCGGCGTCTGGAGCTTCCTCACCGGCCGCACCAACATCGCCGCCGTCTTCATTGGCGTGGCCGCTTCGCTCAAGCTCTATCCCTTCATCTTTCTCGGTCTCTTTCTGCCGCGCCGCAGATACGGCGGGTTTCTCCTCGGCCTCGCGACCTTCGCCGCCGTCACCCTGGTCTCTCTGTACTTCATCGGCCCCACCATCGCCGCCGCCGCGCGCTGGGACGCCGAACAGATCGCCGCCTTCTCGAAGTACTACGTGGGTGACGTCTGGGCGCTCGGCTACGACCACTCCTTCTTCGGCCTCTTCAAGGCCGCCACGCTGCACTGGCATCCCAACTACTACGCCTGGGCGCGGCCCTTCAGCATCGCCGTCGCGCTTCTCTCGGTCGCACTCTACTTCCTGCGCATCTGGTCGCTGCCGCTGCCCAACCAGGTCCTCGCGCTCTCGATTCTCAGCGTTACCCTCGCGCCGCTCTCGTTCGACTACACCCTGCTCAATCTCTACCCCGCATTCGCCATGCTCGCGGTACTGGCGATCCAAGCCCAACGGCGCACAGCTCAAGTCCCGAGCCTCTCCGCAACCATGGTTCTCTTCGCGCTCATCTTCACCCCGCAGAGCTACATCATCCTCGACGGCGTCCGCTACGGGGCACAACTGCGCGCAATCTGCCTCATCGCACTGCTTGTCCTTGCACTCACCACGCGGCTGCCCGAGCTGGAACTTTCCGCTCACGCGCCCGAACAAACCTCTTCATCCACCGAAACAATCTCCGCCGAAATACCGCAGCCCGCATTCGCAATCGATTGAAAACTACGTCTGGTCCGGAGCCGAGCATTTTGACCACCTCTCGTAACGAAGACTTCACCCCCACGCTGCCCACGCCTGCCAGCCAAACCTACTTCCCCGCGCTCGATGGCCTGCGCGCTGTCGCTTTCCTGATGGTCTTCACCTATCACTACCTCCAGATCCCCTGGGGTTGGGCCGGCGTCGACATCTTCTTCGTGCTCTCCGGCTTCCTCATCACAGGCATCCTCTTCGACGCCCGCGACCGGCCCCACCGCATCCGCGACTTCTACATCCGCCGCACCCTGCGCATCTTCCCGCTCTACTATGGTGTGATCCTTCTGCTCGTCCTTCTCTGGCCAATCTTCCACTGGGAGTGGAGCTGGCACTGGCTCGCCTGGCCGGCCTACCTCGGCAACTTCCTCCGTGGCCATCGTGCATACGCCGTCCGCTCGCCGCTACAGATGCTGGCCGATGCTCAGCCTCTTAGCCATACATTTTCCAGAGTCCAGCTTTACCTGGGTCAGTTCTGGACTCTGTGCGTAGAGGAGCAGTTCTACCTCGTCTGGCCGTGGGTCGTCTTCTGGCTGCGCGATCGCCGCAAGCTCATGGGCCTCTGTATAGGCTGCGTCCTGGTCTGTCCCTTCGCACGCGTCGCAGGCAGTCACATGCTGCCAAAGTTCATGCTCGATCAGGAGGTCCTCTACCGCTGGACACCGTTTCGTATTGACGCCTTGCTGCTCGGTTCACTGCTGGCTCTCGTCCGCCGCGGGCCCTCGCCCTGGCGTCTGCTGGTTCTGGCGCGCATGGGCTTTGCAACATTTACCGGGATCATTCTGCTCTGGCTCGCGATCAATCCAGCAGCACGCCATGGTGGCCTCGGATATGTCTATCCGTCCTGGGAGATGACCTGGGGTCTGTCCTTCATCGACCTCTTCGCGGCCTGTGTGATCGTGATGGCGCTGGAGCCTGCATCGACTACATATCGCCTGCTCAACCTCCGTCCGCTGCGCTGGCTGGGGAGAATTAGCTACGGTGCCTACGTCTTTCACGATATGTTCAACCCGGAAATCCTCAACCTGGTCCAGCGCCACACCGCCCACTACCGATTGCCTTCAGCTGCCCTCGCACTCGCCATCACCCTGCTGCTGGCCTGGGTCAGCTTCCGCTGGTACGAGTCCCCCTTCATCCGCCTCAAAGACCGCCTCACCCGAGCCCCGTCGCGCCCCGAACCCGCAACTCCCACCAGCGCATTCGAGCAAGCCCCCAGCAGGGCGGCCGCCTGACCGGACCGAACCAATCTGTATTCTTATCGCATGCTTCGTCCGCACGGGTGCCTCCCCGCTCTGCTCTCTCTCGCCATCAGTCTCGCGGTATTCGGACAAGACTCCAGCGACTGGCCAACCTACGGAGGCGACCCCGGCGGCCAGCGCTACTCCAGCCTCTCGGACATCACTCCAGCCAACGTGAACACTCTCCGCCCCGCATGGGTCTACCACACCCATGCACTCGATACCGCGCGCCTTGGCCATCGCTCCGCCGCCTTCGAATCGACGCCCATCCTCTTCCACGGAACGCTTTATCTCACCACCCCCTTCGACGAGGTCATTGCGCTCGACCCCCTCACTGGCTCCGAGCGCTGGCGATACGATCCGCAGTTGCCGCCGATCGGCGAGGGCAACCTCGTCACCTCGCGTGGCGTGGCCTCATGGGACGGCGGCGGACATGGCATCTGCGCCGCGCGGCTGTTCGTTGGAACGCTCGACGCCCGCCTCATCGCGCTCGACGCCACCGACGGCCACCCATGCCCCGACTTTGGCGACAACGGCCAAATCTCGCTCACGAACGGCGTCCAGCATAGGCCGGGCGCCACCTACGCCATCACCTCCGCGCCTACGGTGATCGGGGACGTGGTCGTCGTTGGCTCATCGATCCCCGACAATCAGTCCGTCGATGTCGAGATGGGAACGGTGCGCGGCTTCGACGTCCGCAGCGGCAGACTGCTCTGGGCCTGGGACCCGATCCCATGGGGGCTCGGAGAGACGCCGCGCACCGGCGCCGGCAACGCATGGAGCACCATCTCCGCCGATCTAGCGCTCGGACTCATCTACGTCCCCACAGGCAGCGCCGCGCCCGACTACTACGGAGGCCTTCGCCCCGGCGACAACCGCGACGCCGACTCGCTCGTCGCACTCGACGCCGCGACCGGCACGAAGCGATGGGCCTTTCAGGTCGTCCACCACAATCTTTGGGACTACGATGTCGCCGCCCAGCCCGTCCTTTTCACCTGGCGCAAATCCACACCGGCTGTCGCTGTCACCACCAAGATGGGCCAGGTCTTCGTCCTCGACCGCCGCACCGGCGCGCCCTTGTTCCCTGTGACCGAGATGCCCGCCCCGCAGAGCGACGTACCCGGCGAGACAGCCTTCGCTACCCAGCCGATCTCCGGCCTGCCGCCAGTCGGCCCGACCACCCTGGACTATCCGTCCAACGGCTGGCAACGAGATGCCCGTAACGCAGATTACTGCTCGAGCCAGATTCGCGCGCTCCGTTACGACGGTATGTACACGCCGCCAAGCCTCCGTGGGAGCGTGGAGTTTCCCGGACCGCTGGGCGGCGTCAATTGGGGCTCACCCGCCTTCGATCCGCAATCCGGCGTCCTCTATGCAAACAACAATCGATACCCTTACGAGGTCTGGCTCATTCCCATCTCCAGCCAACCGCCTCGTAAATATGCCCGCGCGATCGCCCTCTGCAAGTTTTTGCTGTTCGGACGCCGCAAGCTAAAGGTCGCCCTCGCGATCTTGCTCGTGATCGTAGGCTGCGTCCTTCGGCGAAGTTGGCTGCCCGGCTGGTGGTGCGGAGTCTCCGCGCTGCTAGTCGTCGCAGTCGTGGTCTTGGGCAACAACTTGGCCCCACGAACTCGCTACATCGCAGAGACTCGCTCCCTCCATGCACCCTTCGGCGACGACCTCTCGCCCGATCGCGGCGCCCCCTACCTCATGCATCGCAAGCCTATCGTCGACTACGACGGTCTGCCCTGCACCAACCCGCCCTGGAGCGCACTGACGGCAATCGACCTCAACACCGGCAAGAAGCTTTGGGAGGTCCCTGTCGGCACCCTCGTCCCCGGAGCGAAGACAGGCACGGTCGGACTCGGTGGCCCTATCGTCACTGCCGGAGGCCTGGTCTTCACCGCCGCCACCAAGGACCCATTCCTTCGCGCCTTCGACGCAAAGACCGGCGAGCAGCTTTGGCAGGGCCAGCTCCCCGTCCCCGCCCAGTCCACGCCCATGACCTACAAAGTCGGAGGTAAGCAGTTCATCGTCATCGCCGCCGGCGGCCACGGCACCTTCGGCACGCCGCAGGGAGACTCGCTCGTCGCCTTCGCGCTGCCCTGACCCAACTCAAAGGCCGTCATTCTGGCGGAGCCAGAATCTCTGTATTGGCGTTTGCATGCGCAATTCACCTTTGGGGAATCGCTCTACGGCCGCGTCTGAATCAGGATCCACTGCTCCTTCCACAACGCCGTCGACGCGTACTCGCTCGTATACACCGCCTTCCACTCTCCATCCCCGAGCTTCTCTTCCAGTAATTGGTCCAGATAGCGATGCGGCAGCGGCTGGCCGTGGTTGTACTGCCGCTCATGCGCCGCCAGGCTGTCCAGTTGCCGCTCGTAGAGAATCCACTTCGGCGGCGCCTGCTGCAGCTCGCCCATCAACCCAAAGATCGTCTCTGCCGTTGACGTGTCGAAGTACGTCTGCACATATCCGTGCCACGGAGGAATGTCGCAAAAGTAGTTCGCGTACGAATACGGCAGGGACAAAAATCCCGCACTCGCCCCGTCGGGCTCAACGCGGTCGCAGATCGGCTGGATGAACTGCAACTGCCTCGTCTCGATCACCATCGGCCCATACACCGGATGCCGGTACAACTGCCGCCCAACGAACATCGCCTGCGGCTGAGTACTATGCCAGGCATACGGCACAAGAAACCGGTAGAAGGCGCTACAGACCAGCAGTATCGCGCCCACCCCCACCAGCGCAGCCCGCGTCCGCTCCGACCTCAGGCGCACCGGCGAAGCGATCGGCAGGATCACGATCAGCATCGCCCACGGCTCGTACACTCCCCAGTGAACGCCGCCCGAAGACGCAGCCGTCGAGATCATCTGTCCCAGCGGCGTAATCATCAGAATCTCGCGGCTGTCCCACGCCCACGTGCGCCCCGATATCTCCCAGCGCAGATAGCGCAGGAAGGCGAAGACGCCCAGCCCATAGATCGCAAACACCCCAATCGTCGACATCGCCAGAAGCAAGTCAGGATTCAGGAGGGCCCGGTAGAAGTGGGGAAGCGGCGCCAGGATCAGCAGCGCGCCCAGCGCGTCCCGCTTGAACTCACTTGGGCCCCGCACCCGCCCCAGCGGCCGCAGCAGAAACGCCCAGGCCGCCGCCGCGCCCACCGTATAGACAATCAGCTCCGGATACCACGGGTTCCTCAGATAGCGCAGCGCATTCCATGGCAGCCGCAATGGGTTGGACAGAACATTCCCCGTCCCGCCCTTGCCTCCCATCGCCTTAAGCAGGGTGTATGACAGGTAGTCGTGGAACGTGTCGCCCGTAAGATGCACCACGCCCACCACGGTCACAGCCGCCAGCAGCACGAACAGAACCGTCGAGATGAACCGCTTCGCCGGCGCCAGGCACACAATTGAGATCGCAATGCCGAACCCCAAGGCCAGCCCATCGTTGATGCGCAGCGTAATCGCCAGCCCGGAGAGCACTCCCAGCAGCGCAACTAGTCCCATCGTTCGCCGCTCGCTCGCAGACTCCCGAAGCGCCAGCAGCAAAAGCATGGAGTAGAGCACCAGGCAGTCGGACGGCGTGTGGTAGTCGTCGAACCGGTATGCGAACGAGCAGATGGAGACGAAGAACGCGCATCCCGCCACCACCGCCTTCTGCTTGTCGGGCAGCGCCGACCTCCGCGCCAGCAGGAAGAGCGCCGCGCAGTAAGCGACCAGATGCAGCACAGCCGGCACCTTTGAGACGAGCCAGCCCCTCCCCAGCAGTTTGAGGAACGCAGCCGCCTCCAGCACGAACAAAGGCTGCAGCGCGAGGTGCAGATCCGCATAAAGCCGTTGCCCGTTGTGCAGGCTCAACACGTACCACATCCATCCGCCGTCGTTCGTCGTCTGTACGTTGGCAATCATCGCCAGGCCGAAGAGAACGCAGAAGAGGAAGGTCAGGGTCTGGTAGCGATTGTCCTCATCGAGCGCCCTGCCCAGCCGCGCGGTCATCTTCCATGCCATGTTGTATCGAGACTCTCCGCCTGCTGTATGGGGACCGCACCCAGCCTATATCTTCTGCACCCGCTGCACATCGCGCACGCCCTGCACCCGCCGCATCTTGTCCACCAGCCGGTTCAGGTGGCGCACATCCACCGTCTCGATCACAAAGTCGATCACCGCTCCGCCATCCGCCGTGCCATTCGAGGCTTGACGACCGGATGTTCGTCCCATCGTCGGAGATGATCGCCGTAAACTCCTTCAGCAGCCCCGCGCGGTCGTCGCACAGCACCGTCAGCTTCACCGGATACGTCTGCACCTTCGCCGCCCCCGCAGCTCCGCGTCGTCGCCGGGCAGCGGCGCCCACTCCACCTGAATTCTGCGGTCCGACTCGTACAGCAGGTTCTGCACATTCGGACAGCTCCTGCGCATGCACCGCCACGCCCTTGCCCCGCGTCACGTAGCCGATAATCTCCTCGCCGCGAATTGGGTTGCAACAGCGCGCGCGATAGACCAGCAGATCGTCCTGCCCCTCCACCTGCAGCGAGTCCGACCCCTTGCCGAAGAAGACCCGCTTCACCGCGTCCGACATCTGGCCCAGCGTGTTGCCGATCACACCGCCCGCACCCTCGGCCTCCGGCTCTGCCGCAATCGTCGATCCCGGCTCCAGCTTGTTCAGCACCTGCCGCGCGGAGTACTTGCCGAAGCCCACGCCCGCCAGCAGCTCCGCCTGCGTGCCCAGCCCGTACTCGCCGGCGACCTTGTCGTAGTCCGCCTCGTGATACTTGCTCAGCGCCATCTTGTACTTCCGCGCCTCGCGCTCCAGCAGCTTCCTGCCAATCTCAATCGCGCGCTCGCGCTGGTGCTCGTTGATCCAGTGCTTGATCTTGTTGCGCGCCCGCGAGCTCTTGGTAAAGCTCAGCCAGTCGCGGCTTGGCGCGTGTCCCGTCTGGGTCGAGATCTCGACGATGTCGCCGTTGCGCAGCTTCGTCCGCAGCGGAACGATGCGCCCATTCACCTTCGCGCCGATCGTCGTGTTGCCCACCTCGGTGTGGATCGCATACGCGAAGTCGATCGGGCTCGCGTCCTTGGGCAGCACCACCACCTTGCCCTTCGGAGTGAAGGTGTAGACCTCCTCCGGGTACAGGTCGATCTTCAGCGTCGACATGAACTCGTTGGGGTCGGACATCTCGCGCTGCCACTCCATCAGCTGCCGCACCCACGCCAGCCGCGCCTCGTCCTTGGCCGTAACAGTTGTCGCCGGCCTTGTACTTCCAGTGCGCCGCGATCCCCTCCTCGGCCACGCGGTGCATCTCTTCCGTGCGGATCTGCACCTCGAACTGGTGCCCGCCCGGAGCGATCAGCGTCGTGTGCAGCGATCTGGTAGAGGTTCGGCCGCGGCATCGCGATAAAGTCCTTGATCCGCCCCGGCACCGGCCGCCAGATCGAGTGCAGCAGCCCCAGCAGCGCGTAGCAGTCCTGCACCGTCTGGCAGATCACGCGGATCGCCAGCAGGTCGTAGACCTGGTCCACCGGGATCTTCTGGTCCACCAGCTTCTGCTGGATGGAGTAGAGCCGCTTGATGCGCCACTCCACGCGGCCCTCGATCTTGTGCTCGCGCAGCTTCTGCCTCCAGCTGCTTCACGATGCCTTCGAGGAAGACCTCGCCCTCGACCGCGCAGCGCATCCACCTCCGTCGAGAGCTGCTCATACGCGAACGGGTCGGTGTAGCGGAACGCCAGGTCTTCCAGCTCGCCGCGCAGCTTGCCCATGCCCAGCCGGTGCGCCAGCGGCGCGTAGATGTCCAGCGTCTCCTTGCGCGATCTTCTGCCGCTTCTCCGGCTTCAGGTGCTCCAGCGTGCGCATGTTGTGCAGGCGGTCAGCCAGCTTGATGATCACCACGCGCACGTCCGTCACCATCGCCAGCAGCATCTTGCGGATGTTCTCCGCCTGATGGTCCTCGCGGTTGGCAAACTTGATCTTGTCCAGCTTGGTGACGCCCTCGACGATGTGCGCCACCTGCTCGCCGAAGCGCTTCTCGATCTCTCGCGCGTCACATCCGTGTCTTCGACCGCGTCATGCAGCAGCCCCGCCGCAATCGCCGTCGAGTCCATCTTCAGCTCCGCCAGCACCAGCGCGACCTCCAGCGGATGCACCACGTACGGCTCGCCGCTGGCGCGCTTCTGTCCCTCATGCTGCTCCAGGCAGAACGCCCACGCCCGCCGGATGATCTCCAGATCGTCGCCCGGCCGGTTCTCATGCACCTCATGCAGCAGCCGAGCGAACTTTGCGTCCACCTCATCCACCTCGGCCGCGCTCGATCCTCCAAGATGCTCCCCGGCGCTCTTGCCCGCGTCTCTCATCCGGCCCCCGAGCGCAGCGGGGCCAGCGGAGCAGTGGGTGGCAGAGCTGCCTCCAACTCGATGCCTGCATCCGTCGTGATCGGCTCGGAACTCTCACCCTTCAAAGGCGAAGGTGCGGCCTTCCCCGGGTTCCCGGGGGCCGCGGGAGCGATTGCCATACTCCATTATAGAAGGCGCATCTAAACTGCCCCGTAACACATCAGATGCAGACCACCGGACCCCCGTTTCACCAGCTTTTCTTTGCCTCCCAGCCCCAACCGGAGGATACTGTTGCAATCCAGTTCACCAGCCAACCACTAATCGGGCCGCCCGCGTCAAAAAGCTGATTCGTGAGCCCAAGGAGGACCGCAACATGCACTCCCAAACCCTGCGCCCGGCCACCGCCCAAGTCTCCTCCGCCCCCCCCATCTCCGCTCTTATCGATCGCTACCGCCTCGTGCGCGCCGCCTCGCTTGCGCTCACCGCGCCGCTCTCGCCCGAGGACCTCATGGTCCAGTCCTGCGCCGAGGCCAGCCCCGCCAAATGGCACCTCGCCCACACCAGCTGGTTCTTCGAGACCTTCGTCCTGCGCGACTTCCTCGCCGGCTACCAGGACTTCCACCCCGACTTCCACTGGCTCTTCAACTCCTACTACAACTCGCTCGGCGACATGCCCGCCAAGATCGCTCCGCGCCAGCTTCTCCCGCCCGCCGCTCGCCGACATCCTCGCCTACCGCGCCCACGTCGACGCCGCCATCGCCCGCCTGCTCGAATCCCAGCCCGAGTACCCCGCCAACGCCGAGGCCGCCCGCCGCATCGCCCTCGGCCTCGAGCACGAGCAGCAGCACCAGGAGCTCATCGCCACCGACATCAAGCACGCCCTCTTCACCAACCCCCTCCACCCCGCCTACCGCGAACCCTCCGCCACCGCCTCCGCCGAAGCCATCGCCCCGCCGCTCGACTGGGTCGCCTTCGCCCCCGGCCTCACCCAGATCGGCTTCGCGCCCCGATCCCGACGCCGACTCGACTCCTTCTGCTTCGACAACGAGACCCCCCGCCACACCGTCTACCTCGCGCCCTTCTCCCTCGCCACCCGCCCCGTCACCTGCGCCGAGTACCTCGCCTTCATGGACGACAACGGCTACACCCGCCCCGAGCTCTGGCTCTCCGAAGGCTGGACCACCATGCGCGACGCGAGGCCTGGCAGGCGCCGCTCTACTGGCAGCGCGACCCCGCCACCCACTCCGGCTGGCGCATCTACACCCTCCACGGCTGGCAGCCGCTCGACGACCTCTCCGAGACCCCCGTCTGCCACCTCAGCTTCTTCGAGGCCGACGCCTACGCCCGCTGGGCCGCGCGCCACACCCCCGGCGCCCGCCTGCCCACCGAGTTCGAGTGGGAGTTCGCCGCCACTCAGCTCGGCGCACATCAGAGTGAGCCGTCATCTCGACCGGATGCGGCTGCACCTGCCGCCGGAGCGGAGAGACCCCGCATTTCGGCTCCCGCAACCTCCTCGAATCCGGCGCACCTCCACCCCACCCGCGCCTCCGCCCTCCCCGGCCTGCAGCAAATCTTCGGCGACGTCTGGGAGTGGACCTCCTCCGCCTACACCGGCTACCCCGGCTACCGCCCGCTGCCCGGCGCGCTCGGCGAGTACAACGGCAAGTTCATGTCCTCGCAGATGGTCCTCCGCGGCGGCTCCTGCGTCACGCCCGCCACCCACATCCGCGCCACCTACCGCAACTTCTTCTCCCCCAGCCACCCGCTGGCAGTTCTCCGGCCTCCGCCTCGCCCGCGACCCGCAGCAGTACACCAATCCGCACCGCGCACAGCAACGTATTTATTCAGCCGAGAGGGGAAGCCAAGTGGCATCGATCGCGTTCGAACCCGTCGTCAACGAAGCCGTCGCCGCGGAAGCCTGTCGCGGCCTCACCGTCACGCCCAAGACCCTCGCCCCCTGGCTCTTCTACGACGAAGCCGGCTCGCACCTCTTCGAGCAGATCACCGCCCTCCCCGAGTACTACCTCACCCGCACCGAACGCTCGACTCTTCACCGCCCACGCCGACGAAATCTTCTCAATCCTTGGGTGCCTCCCCGAACCTGGGTGCCCTAAGTCAGATACGCCAGGCGGCACTTCGCCTGACGTGGGAATACCACTCACCGTCGCCGAACTCGGCGCCGGCACCGCCTCCAAAACCGGCATCCTCCTCCGCGCCCTCACCCGCCGCCAGCCCACCGTCCTCTACCAGCCCATCGACATCAGCCCCACCGCCCTCGACGAAGCCCGTCAGACAATCGAGCAGACCATCCCCGGCGTCATCGTCCGCCCGCAGCTCGCAAACTACATCACCGACCCCATCCACATCGCGCGCCAACCCGGCAGCCAAAGTCCTCGCCCTCTACATCGGCTCCAGCATCGGCAACTTCGCCCCCGCCGAGGCGCGCGCCATCCTCACCCGCCTGCGCGCCCAACTCCAGCCCGGCGACGCGCTGCTCCTCGGCGTCGACCTCGCGCCCAGCTCGACAAAGTCCGTCGCAACCCTCCTCGCCGCCTACGACGACGCCGCCGGGGTCACCGCCGCCTTCAACCGCAACATCCTCACCCGCCTCAACCGCGAACTCGGCGCCGACTTCCGCCTCGACCGCTTCGCCCACCGCGCTCTGTGGAACCCCACCCACTCCCGCATCGAGATGCACCTCGAATCGCAGACCCGCCAGACCGTCCACATCTCCGCGCTCTCCGAAGAATCAGCAGGCCTCACCCTTCACTTCGCCCCCGGCGAAACAATCCACACCGAAAACAGTTACAAATTCACCCGAAGCGCCATTGACGCGCTGCTCACGGCCTCCGGCTTCACCTCCACTCGCACCTTCACCGACCCTCAGGACCTCTTCGCCGTCACCCTCGCCATGGCCTCCTGACCCAAATTCGTGTAAACTAAGTCCAGTGGACTAAGTCCATACTGAGGGGCTTACATGGCGATCCAGACCGTCAACATCCACGAAGCCAAGACCCACCTCTCTAAACTCATCGCCAAGGCGGCCAACGGTGAACCCTTCATCATCGCCAAAGCCGGCAAGCCCATGGTCAAAGTCGTGGCCATCGACACCCCTCCAGCCAAAAAAATCCGCCGCATCGGCTTCGGCGACTGGCAAGTCCAAAATCCCGAACGACTTTGACACCATGTTCAGTAAAGACATCGAAGAGATGTTCTACGGCAAGCCGTGAAGATACTGGCCGACACCCACATCCTTCTCTGGGCCTCCGACCATCCGGAGAGACTACCCAAAGCCGCGCGGCTACTTCTATCCGATACTGCAAACGATCTGTTTTTTAGTCCGATGAGCATCTGGGAGGTTGCCGTCAAGAGTGCGCTCGGACGCAAGGACTTCCAGTTCGACCCGCGGGCGCTTCGTCGCAACCTGCTCGACAACGGTTACATTGAGCTGCCGCTGACCAGCGACCACGCGCTCGCGGTGCAAGGGCTTCCGCCCATCCACAAGGATCCTATCGACCGCCTCCTCATCGCCCAGGCCACCGTCGAAGGCATCCTCCTGCTCACCGCCGACCGCCAGATCGCCAGGTATCCCGGCCCCATCCGCAAAGTCTGAACGAGCAACAGCAGGCCTGCGCCGCAAAAAGCAGCGGGCCAGGGCATCCGCACCCCAACCCGCCGCCTTCACTAGCCACTAATCACTAGCCACTAAATATGGCAGCTCACCATGCCGCGCTTCTCCAGATACCGCTGGTGATACTCCTCCGCCTTCCAGAAGTACGGTCGCCGGCACCACCTGGGTCGCGATCGGCTTGCGATATGCGCCCGTAGCATTCAGCTCAGCGATCTTCGCCTTCGCCTGCTCGCCCTGCTCCGCCGACTGCGCAAAGATCACGCTGCGGTACTGCGAGCCCCAGTCCGGCCCCTGCCGGTTCACCTGCGTCGGATCGTGCAGCGCGAAGAACGCATCCAGCAGCGTGTCGTACGACAGCCGCGACGGATCGAACGTCACCTCCACCACCTCGGCATGTCCCGTGCGGTCGGTACAAACTTCCTTGTAGGTCGGGTGCTCCAGATCGCCGCCCTCATATCCCACTGCTGTGTCGAGTACCCCAGGCATCTCTGCAAAACGGGCCTCAACGCCCCAAAAACATCCTGCTCCAAATGTTGCTTTTTCGATTGCCACTTTCACTGCTCCTTTACTGCCCCGTCGGGTCCGTTTGTTCCTGGTTCAGCGCATTCCTGCTTCACCCGTTCGGCTCTATCTCGCTCCGAAAGGCTGGCCCAAAACCGCCTCGACTCTGCTCCGAATCTCTACTCCGGATGCTCGTTCTATTTGGATGCATCGACACCCAGATTCGTCTTGCACCGCAGCGTTAAATCCGCGAGTATTTTTAGGCCTCTCAGACCCACCCTCGTCAATCACCAAATAGGGCCATGCGACCCAGAAGGTAATCGCCATGGGAACTGCCTAAGCCACCCACCCGACGCACCGCCACCCAATATCACCCGGAGAACGGACAACGAAGAACGTTCAACGCTTTCAACTACGGCCTCCGCCGCCCAAACACCGCCTTCTTCTTCACCGGCG
The DNA here is from genome assembly GCA_963808025.1 of uncultured Acidobacteriaceae bacterium. Lineage (GTDB taxonomy): Bacteria > Acidobacteriota > Terriglobia > Terriglobales > Acidobacteriaceae > Edaphobacter. The sequence continues at coordinate 684,968 of CAWEEI010000005.1, forward strand.
CCTTCAGCTGGGCAAACTCCGGCAGCCTTCTTCTTCGGCACCACCTTCTTGCCCGCCGCCGCCCGCTCCAGCGCCATCACCTCGCCCGGCGTCAGCTCGCGGAACTCGCCCGGCGGCACATCCAGCCGCAGCGCTCCATACCCAATCCGCCGGATCTTCTCCACATGGTGGCCAATCTCCTCAAACATCTTCCTCAGCTGCCGGTTCCGCCCCTCGGTCAGCGTCACCTCATACCAGGGATTGTCGCCGCCCCGCACCAGCTCCACCTTCGCCGGAGCGGTCACAATCCGGTCCCGCCGCCCCGCCCGCACCTCATCCAGCCGCCCGCGGTCGATCACAATCCCGCGCCGAATCTGCTCCAGCCCGCTCGCCGGCGGCACCCCGCTCACCTTCACCAGATACGTCTTCTCCACCCCCGCCGCCGCCTTCGAGAGCGAGTTCGCCAGCTCGCCATCGTTGGTCATCAGCAGCAGGCCCTCGGACAGATAATCCAGCCGCCCCACCGGATACAGCCGCACCCGGTCGCCATGCGGGCCCGCCTTCGGCTTCGCCATCAGGTCCATCACCGTCGGCCGCTTCTGCGGATCGTCCAGCGTCGTCACATATCCGCGCGGCTTGTTCAGCATGTAGTAGCGCTGCCGCTCCGGCCCCTTCAGCAGCTTGCCATCCACCCGGATGTGGTCGCGGCTCGGCGTCATGCTTCGTCCCCAGCTCCGTCACCGTCTGCCCATTCACCTGCACCCGCCCGGCGAGGATGATCTCCTCCGCCTTCCGCCGGCTCGCAATCCCCGCCGCCGCCAGAATCTTCTGCAGCCGCTCGCCCTTCGGAGCCGCGTCATCCCCACCCTCAATTGCCTTCACCATCTGACTCCCATCCTTCCGTCCGCGGAGAAGCTCATCGCGGTCGCGTACTCCTAGTAGGCCAACGATACGCAGGTCCCATATTGATTATCGGGTAGTGGGTCAATTTGAAGCGAATAACTGAACTTTGCCGAAAAGCCGACTTTAAAGGCAGTTCAGCACGTAAGACCATGCGGATCAGAGTATCCCCTACTCCACTGCGCTTCCGCCACCCGCTGGAACCACTCATCGCCTCGGCGTCTACTCTTCCAGTCCGCGGAGAGAAAGAACGAGGCCTGAAGTGTCCAAGCATACGCTCCTTATACCTACTGCTTGTGGGCTCCGCCTAGATCAAGTATCTTTTCGGATTGTGCGGAGGCGTTTATGCTCGCGGGACTGTGTCGTTTTCTTCTGGCATTTCTTGTCGCCACAGTCGTTGTATCCAGTGCGCAGGCGCAGACGGCTCAATCTACGCCACCGATTGCGGGGCGCGTCGTACGTGCGGACACAGGCGCGCCGATCGCAGGGGCGAAGGTCACGCTTCTGCCGCCCATTATTCCTAGCACCGGACAGCTTTCTAGCGCCATGACCGACAGCAACGGCAACTACAGCTTCCCGGCGGCGGCGTATGGGGGCGACTACGAGATTAGCGCCAGCGCGGACGGATTTTGTCTCTCAACCTACAGCCGCGATGGGACGCTGGAGGCCGAGTTCGAGAAGATCGACCCGTCAACGCATCTGGCTGGCATCGACTTCCGGCTTACTCCGGAGGCTGTCATCCGCGGCACGGTTGTGACCGCCGACGGCCATCCCGTGGCAAATGTCTCAGTCGTGGCCGCGCATGGGGAACCGCGCGTGCCCGGCGGCAAGCCGGTCATTCGCAGAGCCTGGCAGACAAGGACGGACGCGGACGGGAACTTCGTGCTGAAGAAGCTGACGGCCGGAAGCTATTACGTTGTCGTGAACGGGCCGAATGGATATGGATTTGGTGTAGAGCCCAATACGGGCGTTTGGTACCGCGAGACATGGTACGGCGACAAGCCCTCGGTCGAAGGCGCGACTGAGGTTGCCCTGAAGCAGGGAGGTGCGCGGGACGGCGTCCGGATCACCGTTGAACGGAGGCGCGCTATAAGATCACGATCTTGCCAAGCGGACCGGAGGGCGGACCGCCGCCTGACAGTTACATGGTCACGCTCAAGGGCCACATTACTATGAGTATTGGCAATCGGGATGGCAGCTACACCATTCCCGATGTTCCACCTGGACATTACACGCTGGTAACGGATGCGTATTCGCGCGCCAACCGCCTGGGCGAGGTGGAAACCGGCTTTGACGTCACAAACTCGGATGTTACGCTGCGGGTGAAGGTGGGAGGATAAGCTCGATGCAAGGTACGTTGAGATGAGCGACGGGTACCGGCAATATGCAGCAGGTCATCGTCGGGCTTGCAACGGCTGAGGCCGTGCGGCGCATAGGGCCGCGAACGGCTTAGTGGGCGTCCACGGCAGCTTCGGGTTCTACCGGCTGAAGCCGGGGACGTACACGCTTCAGCCCCGGACTTCAAACTGACCCACCACCGATTCGCTTGTTATCGCTCCGCCCATAGCAATTGCGATACCCTACCTCTAACCGCACCCAACCCAAACCGCCCCGTCCCCGCGCCCCGGGACGAACCACGGAGCCGTCCCATGCCGCTCGAGGTGCTCACCCCCGACGAAGCCCCGCCCGACTCCGGCCTCCGCCACAACATCCTCTCGCCCGCTCGAAACCCTCTCGCAGTCCATCTCCGCCATCGCCCCCACCACCTCCCCCGCGCTCACCGTCCCCGCTGGTCTTCGCGCTCGCCGGCAACGGGACGTGGCTCGCCTACCTTCTCGCCTGCCTCGCCACCCTGCTGATGGCCCTCTGCATCGCGCGCTTCGCCCAGACCTCCGCCTCGCCCGGCTCGCTCTACAAGTACGCCACCGACTCGCTGCCCGCCATCGGCGGCCGCACCGCCGGCTGGGCGCTGCTGCTCGCCTACACCGCCACCGGCGCCTCCGTCGTCGGCGGCTTCATCAACTACGCCCGCGTCCTCATCCCCGCCGCCCACGCCATCCCCACGCCGGCCCTCGCCCTCCTCGCCACCGCCGCCGCCACCTTCTTCGCCTACCGCGACGTGCAGGCCTCCGCGCGCATGATGCTCTGGATCGAGGCCGCCTCCGTCTCCATGATCGCCCTCGTCGTCGCCGCGCTGCTCCTGCGCGACGGCCTCCATATCGACACGCCCCAGCTCCGCCTCGCATCCGTCACCCCCTCCGGCGTCCGCCTCGGCGTCGTCCTCGCCCTCTTCAGCTTCGTCGGCTTCGAGAGCGCCACGACCCTCGGCCACGAAGCGAAGAATCCCCTCCGCACCATCCCCCGCGCCGTCATCCAGTCCGCCCTGCTCGCCGGCCTCTTCTTCCTCACCTGCTGCTACACCGAAACCCTCGGCTTCCGCCAGCTCCACGCGGACCTCGGCGCATCCGAAGCCCCCTTCCGCGCCCTCAGCGCCCTCGCCCGCGTCCCCATCCTCGGCCCGTTCTGGAATCGGAATCGACATCGGCGCCTTCGTCAGCATGTTCGCCTGCACCCTCGCCTGCATCACCGCCGCCGCCCGCGTCCTGCTCAAGATGGCCCACGACGGCCTCGTCCCCGCGCACCTCGGCCGCTGCCCACGCCAAAAACGAGACGCCCCACCTCGCCGTCCTCGCCGTCGGCGCTCGTCGTCCTGCTGCTCGCCGCCGGCCTCGCCGCCCGCGGTGCCTCCGGCGCAGACATCTACGCCTGGATCGGCTCCCTCGCCGTCTACGGCTTCATCACCGCCTACGGCCTGGTCGCCGCGGCGCTGCCCCTCTACCTCCGCCGCCGCGCCCAGCTCACCCCCGCCGCGCTCACCCTCTCCATCGCCGCCGCCCTCGCCATGCTCCTCGCCATGGCCGGCACCCTCTACCCCGTCCCCCCGTCCCCCTACAACTGGCTCCCCTACATCTACCTCGCCTACCTCGCCATCGGCCTCGCCACCATCTATCTCACACCACGCCGCCAGAACGACCCCGCCGGCTGAGTCTGATGAATAAATGACTTGGCCCAAGTCGCAACCTGCAACCTGCAACTTCTTCATCCCACCCCAATATCCTCGTTCCACACCTCCGGCTGCTCGCGAATAAACCCCGCCAGCAGCGAGATGCACTCCTCCGACCGCAGGTCCACCACCTCCACCCCATTCTCCCGCAGCCAGTCGATCCCGCCGCGAAAGTTCTCGCTCTCCCCCACAATCAGCCGCCGGAACCCAAACTGCCGGATCAGCCCCGAGCAGTACCAGCACGGCGCCAGCGTCGTCACCATCGTCATCGCCTTGTAGCGACCGCTGCCGCCCCGCCCGGCGAAACGCATCTGTCTCGCCATGCGCGCTGGGGTCGCCCTCCTGCACCCGCCGGTTGTGCCCCGCGCCCACCAGCCGCCCATGCTGCCATCGAAACACCGCCGCCCCAATCGGAATCCCACCCTCCGCCAGCCCGGCCCGCGCCTCCGCCAGCGCAACCTCCAGCATCGCCGCGTACTCCGAGGCCCCCGCCCCGGCATCGTCCCTCACGACCTGCCGCTCTCCTGAATCCCCGCCTCTTGAATCTCCGCCTCTTGCGCCGAAGGATCGTCCGCCTCATCGTCGTACACCGGCGGCAACCCGGAGAGCCGCCCGTCCACAATCACCTCATCCGCCAGCGGCTCCGGGCGGCTGCACCTCGCCATCCGACTCAAGCCTCTCCTCCGTCGTCTTCGGGCTCTCGCTCTCCATCGGCATCTCCTCCTGCTCGGCCATCTGCCCGGCCATCTTCTCAAACTCTTCGATGCTGGGCAGCTCCGCCATCGTCCTTCAGCCCGAAGCTGCAGCAGAAACTCCCGCGTCGTCTTGTACAGGATCGGCCGCCCGATCACCTGCTTCCGCCCCGCCGTCGTAATCAGCTTGCGCGCGATCAGCGACCCCAGCACGCCCGCACGAATCCACCCCGCGAATCTCCGAGATCTCCGGCGACGTCACCGGCTGCTTGTACGCCACCACCGCCAGCGTCTCCAGCGCCTGCAGCGTCAGCTTCAGCGGCGGCTTCAGCGACTTCACAAACCCGCGCACCGCATCGTGATACTCCGGCTTGGTCGCAAACCGGAACCCGCCCGCCACCTCGCGAATCTCCAACCCCCGGTCGCCTCCCGCGTACTCCGCGATCAGCCCGTCCAGCACCGCCGCGAAAGTGCCCGCGCAGCTTCGCCGCCCGCGCCTTCTCCGCCTTGGCCGCGTCGCCCCCGCGCCGGTGCACTCGCATCAGCCTTCCGTTGGCCATCGCGCTCACCGGCTCGACTCCGGCCTCAGTCTCGGATCGCCTCAGCACGCCGCCTCCGGCCGGCTCCGTCTCATTCAGCGAGAGCGCTGCTGCGCCGCGCCGCGCGGTCCAGCTCCGCCTGCGCCTCTTCGCCCAGCAGTCCCACCAGTTGCGCCAGCGTCACCGGCTCTTCCGACGCATAAATCACCGCTTCAATCTTTGCTTTCAGGCTCATGGATGTCAGACGTAAGCATACCAATCCACGAGCCTGCGCGGCGTGCAAAGCTCGCGCACGCAGACCCGCGAGCCCGCTCCGCCTTACTTGCACCATCGAGTTGAACACCCAGAACAGGCAGCCCGAGAGCAGCGCCGCCGCCGGCAGCGTAAACACCCACGCCAGCGCAATATCGCGCACCGTCGAGAGCTGCAGGCCGCTGTGGTTCGCCGCCATCGTTCCCGCCACACCCGAACTCAGCACGTGCGTCGTGCTCACCGGCACTCCAATGCTGTCCGCGCCCAGAATCGTCGCCATCGTCACCAGCTCCGCCGAGGCGCCCTGCGCATAGGTCAGGTGCGTCTTGCCGATCTTCTCGCCCACCGTCACCACAATCCGCTTCCAGCCGATCATCGTGCCCATGCCCAGCGCCAGCGCCACCGCAACCTTCACCCAGGTCGGGATGAACTTCGTCGACTTGTCCAGCTCGGCCTTGTACGCCGCCAGCGCCTTGGCGTCGGCGGCGGCCATCTTCGGCCCGCTCTTGGCCATCAGCCGCAGCGTCTCGCTGGTCAGGTACATCTGGTTGCGTACGTTGGCCTGCATCTCCTGCGGAACGCCCTTCAGCGACCCGTACAGCGTCGCCTCATTGCGGATGTCGATCACGATCTGCCGCAGCGCCAGCATCACGCCCGGCTCGTACTTCTTGGTGCTGACAAACTTCTCCAGCTCCGGCTGCTCATCCTGCATCACCACATTCTTGTCGACATACTTGTCCAGCGTCTCCACCATCTGCGATGACGTAGTGAGGAACGTGCCAATCTGCGCTGGCGTCACCGCATGGTTCAGCGCATACGCTGTGGGCACCGTGCCCACCAGGATCAGCATGATCAGCCCCATGCCCTTCTGTCCGTCGTTGGAGCCATGCGCATAGCTCACACCGCCGCAGGTCCCGATCAGCAGCAGCCGGATCCAAAACGGCGGCGGCGCTGTGCCCTCCGGGGCCTTGTAGAGCCGCGGATCGCGCGCCACCAGCTTGAACAGGAAAAACAGAATGAACGCCGCGCTGAACCCGATCAGCGGCGACCACAGCAGCGCCTGGAAGACCTTGGTGACCTGCGTCCAGTCCACGCCCGAAGTGCCGTTGTTGCCCTGCATCATCTGGTTGGCCACGCCCACCCCGATGATCGACCCGATCATGGTATGCGAGCTCGACGCCGGCAGCCCCTTGTACCAGGTCGCCAGGTTCCACAGGATCGCCGCCACCAGCAGCGCAAACACCATCGAGAATCCCGCGCCCTTCGATACCTTCAGAATCAGCTCCACAGGCAGCAGCGAGATGATCGTGAACGCCACCGTCCCCGGGCTCAGCAGCACGCCGATAAAGTTCATGATCCCCGAGTAGACCACCGCGACATGCGGCTCCAGCGAGTGCGTGTAAATGCACGTCGCCACCGCGTTCGCCGTATCGTGAAACCCATTCACAAACTCAAACCCCAGCGCGATAAACAGCGCCATGCCCAGCAGCACGTAGGGATAAACGCTCGGGCCATGCACCACCGAAAGATCGCCCCACAGCTGCGTGGCGATGTAGATCACCCCGCCGATCAGCATGAGGCCGAAGATCACCATGCCGGCCATGCCGGGAGAGGACTTCTTCAAGCTTTTCGTCGAGAAGCGGACGGAGGGGGCAGCGTGGCAGGAGTGGCCATGGACGTTCACCTTGCGTGGATTGAATTGGCTAGACCTGAGTCAAGTTACTCGCCAATTGCGAAAGGAGTGTTACATCCAACACAAAGATTCGTCGCCGGTTTACCGCCAGTCGTCCCGCGCCCGCTCCTGCTCCGCAAACACCTGGTCGAACCCGTCCGTCTTCTTGATCAGAATGTCGCCCAGTTGCGCTCGGCTGATGCAGCAGCACCGCCTGCAACCGCACCAACTCCAGCATCGCCAGAAACATGCAGATCAGCGCCCGCTCCGAGTGCGTGCTGTGCAGCAGCCGCCGCAGGCTCACCGGCCGGTCCTCCATCAGCAGCCGCCGCTTCACGTAGTCGATCATCTGCGCCACCGTCACCGACTCTTCATTCACGTCCAGCACCGGCCGCTCGCGCAGCCGCTCCAGCACGTCCTGGAACACCCGCACCAGGTCCACCGTGTCCGCCGCGATCTCCTGCTCCAGCTCCGGATTCGACCCATCCGGCCCCTCCTGCTCGCGCAGAAACTCCCGCATCCCGGGGTTCGACCACGTCGCCTCTTCCATCTGCTGCTTCTGCATCAGCATCTGCGCCGCGGCCTTGAACCGCTCATGCTCCAGCAGCCGCTCCACCAACTCGCGCCGCGGGTCTTCCGAATCCGCGCCCGCCACATCCGAAGGATCGCGCGGCAGCAGCGTCTTCGACTTGATATGGATCAGCAGCGAAGCCATATAAATAAACTCGCCCGCCGCATCCACATCCGTCTGCTTCAACTGGTGGCAATAGTCCAGAAACTGCGCCGTGATCAGCGCAATCGGTATGTCGTAGATATCGATATTCTGCTTGCGAATCAGGTCCAGCAGCAGGTCCAGCGGCCCGTCGTACACCTGCCCCACCGTCACCGAAAACGGCGACTGCGACGCCTCTTCCTTTGCCGCATCGTGCGCACCCGCGCCCTTCGCCTCCGCTTCATGCACTACCGGCAACGGCTTCAGCACGAACCGCTCCGGCACCGGCACAATCTCTTCATCCGCCACAGCGTGTTCCACCTTCACCTCGTCCGTCATCACTGGCCCAGCCCCACCGCAGCGAAGACCTGCTGCATCGTCACGGCCGCGCGCGCATTCGCCCGCCCCGCTCCGTCGTCCAGAATCGCCTGCACCTCATCCGGATGCGCCTCGAAGTACGCCGCTTCTCTCCTGAATCGGCGCCAACTCCTTCACCACCGCATCCGCCAGCCATCCCTTGCACTGGATGCACCCGATCCCCGCCGTCGTGCATCCCGCGCGCACCTCCGCCTGCTTCTCTTCGCTCGAAAATACCTTATGCAGATCGAACACCGGACACACATCCGGATTCCCCGGGTCCGTCCGCCGAATGCGCGCCGGGTCGGTCACCATCGTCTTCAACTTCGCGCGCACCTCCGCCTCCGGATCGCTCAGCAGAATCGTATTCCCATAACTCTTCGACATCTTCCGCCCATCCGTCCCCGGCAGCTTCGGGCTCGGCGTCAGCAGCACCTTCGGCTCCGGGAGAACACGCTCCACCGCAGATAAAGGTGATTGAACCGCCGCGCAATCTCCCGCGTGATCTCCACATGCGCCGCCTGGTCCTGCCCCACCGGCACAAAGTCCGCCTGGTACACCAGAATGTCCGCCGACTGCAGCACCGGATAGCCCAGAAACCCGATCGTCGCAAGGTCCTTCTCCTTCAACTGCTCCTGCTGGTCTTTGTATGTCGGCACCCGCTCCAGCCAGCTCAGCGGCGTAATCATCTCCAGCAGGCTGTTCAGCACAAAGTGCGCCGGCACCTTGCTCTGCAGAAACATCGTGCACCGCTTTGGGTCGAGCCCCGCCGCCAGAAAATCCAGCGCCACCTCGCGCACATTCTTCGCCAGCTCACTGGTATCCGCGTAGTCCGTCGTCAGCGCATGGAAGTCCGCAATAAAGAAGTAGCACTCATACTTCGGCGTGCCATCGGCCAGCGTCTCATGCTGCAGCTCCACCCAGTTCTTCAGCGCGCCCATATAGTTGCCCAGGTGCAGCCGCCCGGTCGGACGCATGCCGCTCAAAACGCGCCTGCGCGCCGGAATCGTAGTCTCGTCATTCATCGTCGTGTCACAGAGAAGGGTACAGGAATCGCGCCGCCACGGCTCTCAAATCGCTCCGCCTACAGCGACATCAGCACGCCGTCGAAGACACCCAGCAGCGGATAGTAGAACGTCCGGAAGATAAACCCGCCGAACAGAACAAGATCACCAGCAGCAGGTATCCGCCGAACCGGTTGTATACCTGCTCCACCTGGTAGGGCAGAAACTGGCGCAGCACATGGCTCCCATCCAGCGGCGGCACCGGAATCAGGTTGAAGACAAACAGCAGCAGGTTGATCAGCACCGCAAAATAAAGCAGCAGCGCCATGGGAAACAGCGTCGGCAGATTGTCCGTCTCCACCCCCGGAACGTGGGTCGCAATCGCCATCGCCGCGCCGATCGCCGGCCCGCCGCCCGGCACGGCATGTTTGAACAGCAGCAGCAGCACCAGCGCCCCCGTCGCCATCGCCAGATTGCTCGCCGGCCCCGCCAGCGACACCAGAATGTCGTCGCGCTTGATGTGGCGGAAGTTGCGCGGCGTCACCGGGCACGGCTTCGCCCAGCCAATCAGCCATCCGCCATACACCATCGAGATAATCGGGATAATCACCGACCCCAGCGGATCCAGATGCTTCAGCGGATTCAGCGTCACCCGCCCCAGCATGTACGCCGTCGGGTCGCCCAGCCGCATCGCCACATACGCATGCGCGCTCTCATGCACCGCAAACGCCATCACCAGCACCAACACCTGGAACACAATCAAAACCACTTCCTGGTTCATCCCACCAGTTTACAGAAGCCGCGCGGCTGCCCATCTCAGCCTGGCTATCCTTCCTCTTCGCCGCTCAACAAATCCGCCAGCGTCTTCTTATGCTTCGGCTTGGCCGCCGCCTTCTGTTTCGGGTCGGGAATCACCCGCTCCGCCGGCACCGGCCCCACCCGGTCCCGCGCATTCTGCTTCACCGCCTTCACCACGGAAAACACCTGCTTCTTCGCCTTGCTCATCGCGCATCCTCGCCGCGCCTATGCCCTGCGCCACAGCACCGATTATGCAATACTTTTCATCGAAGCAGTTCGGCCGGAATTCGCGCCCCGAAAGCGCCGGCCGCGAACTCCGGCAGAGGGACCCCAGCATGGAAGAACGCGATTTTTTCGACGAACGCCCCGAGCAGCGCACCCACACCATGACCTGTCCCCACTGCGGCCAGCCCGGCGAGTACCAGATCGGATGGCTCGTCCGCCGCAAGAAGGCCCAGCTCCCGCGCAACGCCGACGAGCGCGACCGCGCCCGCTTCGCCAAGGCGCAAAGCTACATGGTCCGCACCGACGACCTCCTCGGCTGCAAGAACATCCGCTGCCGCAAGCGCTTCGACGTCGCCGGCATCCAGTCCGTCGCCTTCCTCTAGCGCCTGTGATTTAATAAATCCGACACCCGCAGGAGACGCCCATGGCCAACACCCTTATCCCCATCGAAGAACGCAACCTGACGCCCCAGGAGGTTGAAGCTCTCGACCGCCGCCGCCGCCGCGGCCAGCTCTTCCTCGTCCTCTGCTTCCAGTGCATCATCGTCGGCACGCTGGTCACCCTGTGGGCCGGCCAGGACCTCACCTACTCGCCCGGCTGGGTCCGCCCCATGTTCTATTGGGACGCCATCCTCTTCACCCTCGCCGCCATCTTCGGCGTCGCCGGCATCCGCCTGCGCCGCGGCTCCACCGAGTTCCTCAGCTACTAGAAGAAAAATCGGCGAGCAGGACCAAGATGTGCGTCCACCAGAGTTGGCTGGACTTCCCCGCTCACTCGTCCGCGCCCTCGCCCCCGCAGCAGCCCTAATCTTCGCTGGCCCGTTCGCCGAGCCGTGCCTCGATCGAAGCGATCGCCGACCGCAGCGCAGCGACCTCAGCCTCCAGTGCATCCATCCGCGCGGTGACCGACGGAGCCATAGAGCTCCCATCGCGTTCGACCGCAGCGGGCCCGCCGGAAGAAAATCCTGCTGAACCGGAGTCCCGTGCCGCTGCCTCCACCGGCCCGCCCAGCAGATGAGCATAGCGAGCCTCACGCGAACCAGGCTGTCGTGGCAGGACGGCTACCAGCGGTGCCAACCTCTGCGCGCTTGCAATCTCCTCAGCCGGTGCAGAGGCCGTCATCCGCGCCAGTGTGCTCTCCACCGCATCCAGTCCGTCGAAGCTGTACAGCCGCTCTGACCGCGAGCGGAGTTCGCCGGGCGTCTGCGGCCCGCGCAGAAACAGCAGGCACAGCACTGCGGTCTCATCCCGCCGCAGATTCAGCACCGTGCGGATGCGGTGCTCATACTTCGCCACGCGGCTGTCGCGCACCGCGGCGGTCAGCGCCAGATCTTCAAGCCCATGCAGCGCCTGCCGCACCTGCTCCTCCGTCAGCTCCATTACGGGATCGCGGCTCGATCTCTGATTGCACGCGGCGATCAACGCATTGAGCGAGAGCGGATAGGTCTCCGGCGTCGCGATCTCCTTCTCCATCAACGCGCCAAGGACGCGCACCTGCACCGGGTCAAGTGTCATGCATACAAGGGTGCCACACTCAGCCGCCGTCCATCCCGCTAATGGGTCATCCCTGCGACGAAAAGATGACAAATCGTGCCAATCCCGACGCTGTCGCGGCCGATAGACTAGATATGTGAATCGAGGAACGCAAAGCTCATTCGCGATGCGGATTCACTGCACGCCAGACCCTGGGGAGAATCAATGCGAATGACAATCTGGAAGATTAATCGCAATTGCCGCTGGCGCCGCACTTTTTCTGGGATTTAGCACCGCCTCCAGAGCCGCCGACCTTCAATCTGCAGTCCGCAAAACCGGCGGTCTCCGGCACGCGCCCCGCAGCGATACGAGCTTCGCATGCACCATCTGCATACCGGCGAAGACATCGACATCGTCTACCGCATCGGCGACACCTACATCCCCGCAGGCGCTCGATCGGCTCAACCACTTCCTGCGCGACCACCGCACCCAGGACGTCAGCAGCTACGACCCGAAGGAGTTCGACGTCCTGCACGCGCTCATGGCCTCGCTCGGCCGCGCCGAACGGCGTCATCGACATCGTCTGCGGCTACCGCACTCCGTGGAGCAACAACTTCCTGCGCACCCGCAGCGCCTCCACCGGCGTTGCCGAGCACAGCCAGCACATGCTCGGCAAGGCCATCGACATCCGCGTCCCCGGCGTCAGCACAGTCACCCTGCGCAATGCGGCGCTCGCGCTGCACGCCGGCGGAGTCGGCTTCTATCCCGTCTCGCAGTTCGTGCACGTCGATGTCGGCCCCGTGCGCACCTGGTCCTATCGCTAAGGGCCCCGTCCTTACGCCAGCCAAACTCAGTCGATGCCCAGCCCTGCATCCACATCCACCACCAGCGCGTCGTGGTCCACCACCATCGAATGCAGCTTCAGCGAGTCCAGCGTTAGCGTATAGCCCGTCGCCGCCACAGACTGGCTCAGCAGCTTGCGCATCAATCTCTGCCGCGTTCACCTTCATCTGCGAAGGCAGCTTGTGGCTTAGAAACGGCACCAGCAGAAAGTTCAACTCCTTCGAGTCGCTCACCTTCTCGATCCGCGCATCGCGAAAGCCCACCGACTCGCCCTCCGCATCCGGCACAAACGACACATCCGCATCGGTCGCCAGCGAGACCCCCACACATGCTCCATGGAGCGCCCCACCCAGCTTGGCCTTCGTATGCACATGCACCACCACGCGGTCGTCCTTGAAGGAGACCTGCGGCTTCTCCGCATACACAAAGCACGCCGAGGTCGCATCGCCCCGCATGTAGTAGCGTCCGTCCGGCCCGTTGAACAGCTGCGTCTGCAACGTCCGCTCCAGCGCCTGCGCCGAGACCTTCACCTCAATCGCGCACGCCACCCGCACACCGCTCAACGCCAGCAGCCCAAGCGTGGCAAAGCTCCGAAGCAGACGATTCATCGTCTCTTCAGGATAACTTCTCAGCGCAAAGGACGCATTTGCCCGCGATCAATCCGCAACCGGCTTCAACGCCGCTTCCTCGCTGGCAATCGCAACCACAGCCGTCTCCAGCCCATCGGATGCCACAGTCACTGTCACCGCGCCCGGCTCACCCCGCCTGCTCTGCACAATCGCCATGCACAGCCCATTGAAGGCGCTTCGTTCGGCTGGCATGGTCCGGTTCATGGCAGCTCGGATCGCCATTGCCCACCCCAATCACCGCTCCCGGCCCGCTCAGCGCAAACGTCACCATATTGCCCGCCATCGGCACCGTCCGTCCCTGCGCATCCACAATCGTCACGTTCACCACCGCAACATCCTGCCCGTCCGCCGCGATCTTCACGCGGTCCGCGGTTGCAACAATCTTCGCCGCCGGCCCCGCCGTCTCGCGCCTCTCCGTCAGCACCACGCGCCCACCCTTGCTCGCCCGCGCCTCAATCGCTCCCGGTGCGTACTTCACCTTCCAAACCAGATGCCCGTTCTTCACCACCGGCTGCGAACCCAGGCTCGCGCCATTCAGAAACAACTCAACGCTATCCAGATTGCAGTACGCCCACACCTCAATCTCCTGGCCCTCTTTGCCCTCCCAGTTCCAGTGCGGCAGCAGATGGAGCACTGGCTCCGCGCCCCACCACGTCTTGTAGTAATACGCCGTGTCTTTGGCGAAGCCGCATGTGTCCAGAATCCCAAAGTGCGAGCTGATACACGGCCACTTGTACGGCGTCGTCTCGCCGCGGTAGTCGAAGCCTGTCCACGCAAACCCGCCCGCCAGCCACTCGCGCGCATCGTAGAACGTCCACCACTCCTCCGCCGTGTTGCCCCACCCCGGCTTCTCCGTGTCGTACGCGCTCATGTAGCCGCGCGCCTTGTCGTTCGCGTAGATGCCGCGCGTCGCCAGAGTGCTTGCCGTCTCGGTCCCGATCATCGGCTGCTTGGGATAGTCCTTGCGGTACTTGTCGATCAGGCCGTCGCTGTAGTTGCATCCCATGCACGTCCAACACATTCGATATTCCCACGCCACCCCACCCGCCGCTCATCGCCGCGGTCGACAAGCGGGTTGGGTCGAGCCGCCGCTGCAGCTTCTTCATCGTCGCTACAATCTTCGCGCCGCGCGCCGAGCCCTGCTCCGCCTCCTCGTTGCCCAGCGACCAGATCACCACGCTGGGGTGGTTGCGGTCGCGCTTGATCAGCCGCTCCAGTTCGCTCAGCCCCTCCGGGTTCGACGACATCATCCGCGTCTCATCCATCACCAGCATGCCCATCCGGTCGCACGCGTCCAGGAACTCCGGCGTCGGCGGATTGTGCGAGGTGCGGCAGCCGTTCGAGCCCATCCACTTCAGCCGCTCCAGCCGGTACGCCTGGATGCGGTCGGGGATGGCCGCGCCCACGCCGGCATGGTCCTGGTGATTGCACGTCCCTTTGATCTTCACCGGCTTGCCGTTCAGGAAAAATCCCTTATCGACATCGAACTTCACCGTGCGAATCCCAAAGCTGGTCTCGTCGCGGTCAGTAAGCTTGCCCGTGACCTCGAGGCTGGTTACAGCCCGGTAAAGGTTCGGCTCCTCGCACGACCACAGCTTTGCCGCCGCGACCGTCGCCCGCAGCGCAAAGTCATGGCCCTCCCCCGCCGCAATCGACGCCGGTTCCGAGACCGCATTCGCCACTGTCTTGCCAGCCGCGTCGACGAACGCCGCATGGACCCGCGCTGTCACCGCGGCATCGCTCTCATTTGCGACTTCACTGCTGAGAGAAATCGTCGCGGGATGATTCGGCGCGCCAGACTCCGTCCGCACGTAGTTGCCCCAGCGCGCAATGTGTACCGGAGCCGTCTTGGTCAGCCACGCGTGGCGATAGATCCCCGCACCCTCGTAAAACCATCCCTCATCGAGTGTGGCATCCACGCGGACGACAAGCACATTGCTCCCGGGCTTCTGCATACCGGCGCGAATCCTCGCCACTGCCGCTGCGTCGGCTCCGGCAGCCGCGATGCGCGCTTCGTCCTCCGCCGCCCTATCCACCGCGGCCTTGTCGGCAAGGTTCACAAAGTCGGTGAGGTCGAGGTTCAGCGGCGCATAGCCGCTCATGTTCTCCGTGATGTAGTGGCCGTTGAAGAAGACGGTCGCGTTGCGGAAGATGCCGTCAAACTCCACGCAGATGCGCCGGCCCGCATCGCTTCCCGGCAGCACAAACTCGCGCCGGTACCAGCCAATGCTGGTCTCCGGGTACTCGCGGCCCAGCGGCTTGGCGCCGTGGTCGATGAGGAGTGGGTTGTTGACGAAGGGCAGGTCCACGGCCCAGTCGTGCGGCAGGTCGATCTTCTGCCACGCGGAGTCGTCGAAGCGCGGCGCGGTCGGCCCTCCCGCACGTCCCGCCTTGGCGTAGGTGCCGGAACCGGCGCTCAACTTGCCGAAGCCGAAGTCCTTGTCCGGATCGTCGGCGTTGCCGAGGGCGAAGCGCCAGCCGTAGTCCAGTAACAGTCGCTCGCGGAATGGATTGGGCGCGGCGAGATCAAGTTGCGCGAAGGTTGAAGCGGAAGCCGCGGCCGCCTGCTTCGATTCGGCGGACTCCGCCCGCAGCTCTTTGTTTGCCAATACGCCGGCCGATGCCGCCAGCCCTGTCTTTACCAGATCGCGCCGTGTCCACTTGCCCATGCCCGCTCCTTCAATCGCCTATTGCCGACATCCACTGTACAGGCAATGAGTGTCAACGCGAAGAAGGAAGCAGCGGCCCAGGCCAGAACCATGGCTTGTGCTAAATCGAGCTCATGTTGTGCAGGAACTCCTGGTTGTTGCGCGTCTTGGCCAGCTTGTCGGTGAGAAGCTCCATGGCCTCGACTGGGGAGAGCGGGTTGAGCACCTTGCGCAGGATCCACGTCCGCTGCAGGTCTTCCTTCGGGATCAGCAGCTCTTCCTTGCGCGTTCCCGACCGTTGAATGTCGATGGCCGGGAAGACGCGCTTGTCCACCAGCTTGCGGTCGAGGATGACCTCCATGTTGCCCGTACCCTTGAACTCCTCGAAGATGACCTCGTCCATGCGCGAGCCGGTATCGACCAGCGCAGTGGCGATGATGGTCAAGCTGCCGCCCTCCTCGATGTTGCGCGCCGCGCCGAAGAAGCGCTTCGGCCTCTGCAGCGCATTGGAATCCACGCCGCCTGAGAGCACCTTGCCGGAGGGTGGCACGATCGTGTTGTAGGCGCGCGCAAGACGCGTGATCGAGTCGAGCAGGATCACCACATCGCGCTTGTGTTCCACCAGCCGCTTGGCCTTCTCGATCACCATCTCGGCGACCTGGACGTGTCGCGCGGCAGGCTCGTCGAAGGTGGAGCTGATGACCTCGCCCTTTACGCTGCGCTGCATGTCAGTGACCTCTTCCGGGCGCTCGTCGATCAGCAGGACGATCAGCACGACCTCGGGGTGGTTGGTGGTGATGGAGTTGGCGATCGACTGCAGCAGCATCGTCTTGCCGGTGCGCGGCGGAGCGACGATCAGTCCGCGCTGGCCCTTGCCGACCGGCGTCAGCAGGTCCATCACCCGACCGGAGATGTGCTCGCGCACCGTCTCCATCTTCACCCGCTCCTGCGCGTACAGCGGCGTCAGGTTGTCGAAGAGGATCTTGTTGCGCGTCTCCTCGGGCGACTCGAAGTTGATGGCCTCGATCTTCACCAGCGCGAAGTACTTCTCGCCCTCATGCGGCGGGCGCACATTGCCGCTGATGGTGTCGCCGGTCTTCAGGTCGAACTTGCGGATCTGCGAGGGCGAGACGTAGATGTCGTCCGGGCCGGGCAGGTAGTTGTAGTCGGGCGAGCGGAGGAAGCCGTAGCCGTCGGGAAGGATCTCGAGCACGCCCTCGGCGAAGATGTGGCCCTCTTTTTCGGACTGGGCCTGGAGGATCTTGAAGATCAGGTCCTGCTTGCGGAGGCCGGAGGTGCCGGCGATGTCGAGGCCGCGAGCAAGTTTGCTCAACTCGGCGATGTTGTGCTCTTTAAGTTCGGAGATTGTCATGATTTACCTGGGTTTTGGGAGATTTCTTTGGCTGGAATTTGGGGATTGAGGAGGGGGTTGCCTGGCGGGACGCGCTTGACAAACCTGATTGAGGAAGGGGGGTCGTGCGGAGGGCCGGACGAAGCTACTGAATGCAGAAATTATACAGGGAAGCTAGCTTTGGGAAGTACAACTTTGGTGGGCGGAGGTGCGGCCGCCGGCGCGGCGGCCGCGCCGGAGCTAAGCCGCCTTACGCTGGTCGAGGTGAACGCTCTGCACTGCATGCTCCGATGCTGCATCCATGGGCAAGGCGTCCTTGAAGCGGTCGAGAACCTCGTTCGTGGTGTCCTGCAGCCGAGTGTTGGGCTTGTGCAGCTTGCGAGTTGCCTTCGAGGCCAGCTGGCAGAGCTCATAGCGGTTCGTGACGTGGGTGAGAGCTCCAAAAATAAGATCTGAGCGCATAGGTATTTCCTTTCGTTTTTCCGGCGCTGGGCTGCAGTTGGCGGCCCGCGGGCATAAATCCTTCAATTAGGTCGATCGCCAAGTGTGATCCAGGTGCGATCTTCGATGAATGCTGAAATGATCCAAGGCGAAACTGTGTAATTAACTCAGACTGGCCTGACGACACCCGCACCATTAGATGCAATAAACCGTGCAGGGACTTCGGTAAATCTCATTACTTATTGACTCGTGAGGAACTGGCAACAGCTATTTCAGGGCGACAAGGAGCAACGGCGCAAAGCTATGCGCCTGATAATGCAGAGGTTCAATGGTGCGGGTAGTTCGGAGCTTTGCGATCCGGCGAATCCAACAGGAGCAGAGGTGAGGCGATGTCCTATTTCGTTTGCCCGAGTCTCTTCCGCAGCCTTGCTAGTGCGGAACAACCTGATACATAAGGAAGGTAAACCGTTTTGATGGCCTCGTCAATACTTTTTTTGGGAGGTCTGAGGAAAATTTATTCCATAAACGGGAAGTGAACATCTGACCAACGACCGCCCAGCTTACGACCAGTAGCTGCGGTCCAGCGTCCGGTACTGGATCGCCTCCGCGATATGACTGACGGCAATATCGTGCTCCGCCGCCAGATCGGCGATCGTCCGCGCGACCTTCAGGATGCGGTCGTGGGCGCGAGCGCTCAGGCCCTGCTGCTGCATGGCCCGCTCCAGCAGCCGTTCGGCGTCGGAGGAGAGCTCGCAGTAGGCGCGGATCTGCTGGGTGTTCATCTGGGAGTTGGAGAAGATCGGTCGGGAGGACGACCTTGCAGTGCCCTTCGTCCGCTCTGCACCCACGGCGAAACGGGCGTGTTGGCGCTCGCGGGCGGCCAGGACACGGGAGCGGATCTCAGCCGAGCCTTCGGCGGAGGCCCCGCCGCGCAGCTCCTTATATTGCACGGCGGGTACTTCGATATGGATGTCGATGCGGTCCAGCAGCGGGCCGGAGACCTTGGAGACGTAGCGCTGGATCATCGGCGGGGTACACATGCAGTCGCGTGACTTGTCGTTGAAGTAGCCGCAGGGGCATGGGTTCATCGCCGCCGCCAACATAAAGCGCGCGGGGAAGCTGAGGCTCATGGCGGCGCGTGCGATGGTGACGGTGCCGTCCTCCAGCGGCTGGCGGAGCACCTCGAGCACGTTGCGCGGAAACTCCGGCAGTTCATCTAAAAACAACAGGCCGTTGTGGGCCAGCGATACCTCGCCGGGCCGTGGGATCATGCCGCCGCCGATGAGACCCGCATCCGAGATGGTGTGATGGGGCGAGCGAAAGGGCCGGTGAATGACCAGACCCTGCTCCGGATCGAGCACACCGGCGACAGAGTGGATCTTGGTCGTCTCCAGAGCTTCTTCGAAGCGCAGTGGCGCCAGGATGGAGGGCAGCCGCTTGGCAAGCATCGTCTTGCCCGAGCCGGGCGGGCCGATCATCAGGATGTTGTGCCCCCCCGCGGCGGCGACTTCGAGCGCCCGCTTCGCGACGTGCTGGCCGCGGACATCTTTGAAGTCGTGAGGGAACTGCTGTAGCTCGGCCAGCAGAGCATCCGGCTCGACGCGCAGCGGCTTGGCCGCGATCGTGCCGAAGGACGCTGAGTTGAGCAGCTCGCGGACCTCGAGCAAGGTGTGGACGGGGTAGACGTTGACGCCCTCGACCACCGCGGCCTCGCGTGCGTTCGAAGCTGGGATCGCCAGATTGCGGACGCCTTTGGCGCGGGCGGCGATGGCAATCGGCAACATGCCCTGGACGGCGCGAAGGCTGCCATCGAGGCCGAGCTCGCCGACCAGCAGGAAGTCTGAGACGTCTTTGGTATGCATTGCGCCGTACGCGCCCAGCAGCGCGATGGCGATCGGCAGGTCGAAGCCGGAGCCTTCCTTCTTGATGTCGGCAGGAGCGAGGTTGATCGTGATGCGGGTGGGGGGAATGTCGAAGCCGGAGTTCTTGATCGCGGAGCGGACGCGGTCGCGGCTCTCGCGGACAGCGGCGTCCGGCAGGCCGACTGTGTTGAACAGCTCCTTCTCCAGGATGACGCCGGAGAAGTCCACCTCGACGTCAATGATGCTGGCGTCGATGCCGTAGACTGCGGCACTGCGGGCTTTAAAAAGCATAGGCTGACCGGAACTCTGCGTGGAAAGCGGACGAGTTGAGTCTAGCATCTGCCGAGGCGCAGCTGGGCCGGCGCAACCTTGCGACCGCAATTACCTATGTGCGGGAGAGAGGCTCTTCGACTGGCTGTGATGACAATTTCTAAAGTCGCGGCTTCCTTCGCTGCGTTACGGGATGACACGAGTGGTGGTGTGTGGAATGACAATCGCCATTCGACGTTAAGTTGCGCAGAGGATTTTGCCGGCAGAGTTACGGGCGCGATTTCCACAGCGAAGCGCCCTTCGCGAGTCGCTGCGGCGAGAGAGTGAGCGAGTTAGGCTCGAGGCCAGCGACGAGGACGCATCCCGTTAGGCACTCGTCGGTTTGCGACGCGTCAAGGGCCATGCGATGGATCGTTTCGCGGACAGCGAGGTCGCGAAGCTCGATCGCGAAGTGGCTGGCGAGCGCGCCCTCGAACCTTCCGAATCGGCGCGCGCGCAGCAGCAACGGTGACGATTCGCCGCGATTCATCGGCCATCGAACGCTCCTCTCACACAACGACGAAGTACATGGTTCGCACGGAGTGACGGAGTCGACGCGGCATCACCGGACAATTTTTGATTGAGCAAAGTGGCCCGCTGCACTCGTCCGCGGTTTTTTAGGGGCGCATTCCATCGTCAGCTCTCAAAAAAAAATTTCAATTACGCATCGATTTTTCTTGACACTGAATTTCATCAAATCTATACCTTCGTTAGCTGCAAGTTTAACTGTTGCAGCATCGATGTCTAATCGATAGGGAGAATAGGCAAATGGCAACCAAGAAAGCAGCCAAGAAGTCAGCGAAGAAAACCAAAAAGAAGTAATCCAACCCAAGGCAAACGCAGAAGGGGGGACGCGATAAGCGTCCCCCTTCTGCGTTGCTGCGTGCTTCGTGGATTATGGAGTGGACATTCCCCGAGGCGCGTTCTTGGGGGTGGAGAGGTAGCCGGAGACCTTGTTCTTGTCGATGTTGTTCACGACAAGCTCGAAGAGGGCGGGGTCCTTGCCGGAGTAGAACTGCACCGGCTCGTCGATGTTCTTGTCCTTCTTCTCGATGTTGTGGTCGTCGGCGCTAACCTCCAGGGTGTACTTGGAGCGCTTCACGTCCACCTTCTTCAGCTGGAGCTTGATGGTGGAGAGGAGGCTCGGCTGCGCGCCCTTCTGCAGGGTGAACTCGTAGTAGTTGCGGTCGCCCTTGTGCTTCAACTCTTCAAGCTCATCGTGGTTGGTGGCGATCAGGCCGCTCATCTTGCCTTCGTCGCCCATCATGGTCTGCATCTGGGCCTTGGTGCTCTCCAGATCGCTGCGGGTGTTGGCGACATCGGTCTTCACGCCGCCTACGTCGGTCTTCACGCTGGCTACGTCGGTGGAGACCGCTCCAATCTGCTGCTCGGCGGCCTGCTGCGCCTGGGCGAGCTTGGCGGTCTGCGCGCCCTGCGCCTTCTGCGCGGCCATGATGGCGTCGGCGCGGGCGTCGATCTGCTTCTGAGTGGCGCCGACATTCTGGCTCAGGGTCTCGGTGGTGGCGCTGAGCCGGGCGTTGGTGGTGTCCAGCTTGTCGGCCAGCTCGGCGTTCTTCTTGTCGGCGTCGGTGAGACCCTGCTCGGCAGTGGCAAGACGGCTCTGCAGGCTGTAGCACCAGCCGAGCGCGCCAACCCCCAACACGACAGCAACCACGATGACCGCGATGAATGCCCCCGAGGCCGACCGCTGTGGAATCTGTTCCGTATCGCTCATGACTTTTTTCTTCCTCTCGATGGGATGTTTGCCAACAACCAGCTATTTGGTAGACGCGTATTTCTCTCGACAGGATGTTTGACAACAATCCCCGCCGGCTACTTTTAGACGCTCGAAGCCCTAGAAAAGACTATAACGCACATGGAAGCTCTGGGCCGAATCGCGGGGATATGCGGTCGCGGCGGATGGTGGGGCAAAGAGCCCGCCGCCGTGCGCGACATGGCCGCCCACGCACGCCGCAAGCGATATTCGCACCTTCTCCGTGACAATGTTTTCTCCGCTGGGCTATAAACGTAGAGAATCCCAATTCCATCTGGAGAAGACTCTTCATGGCAACGGCGGTCGCAAGCAAGGGTCTTGAAGGTATTGTCGCCACCACATCGTCGATCTGCTGGATCGATGGAGAGGCCGGCGTATTGTCCTATCGCGGCATCGATATCCACGAGCTGGCGACGAAATCGACATTTGAGGAGACGACCTATCTTCTGTGGTTTGGCGCGCTGCCGACGGTCGCCCAGCTGGCGGAATTCAGCCGCGAGCTTGCCGCGGCCCGGGCGGTCAGCCCGCGGGTGGTTGAGTTCTTGCGCGGGCTGCCCTCGGATGCGACCCCGATGGAGGCGCTGCGCACCGCCGTAAGCCTGCTCTCCATGTACGACGCCGACGAGAAGGACTCGAGCCATCCCGCGAACGTGCGCAAGAGCTACCGGCTGACGGCGCAGATCGCGATGATTGTGGCGATCTACGACCGCATCCGCAAGGCCAAGCCCGTAGTTGAGCCGGACATGAGCCTCACCCATGCGGCGAACTTTCTCTGGATGCTCAACGGCGAGAAGCCTTCGGCGACGGCGACCAAGGCCTTCGATATTGCCTTGATCCTGCATGCCGACCACGAATTGAATGCCAGCACCTTCGCTGCGCGAGTGATTGCGGCCACGCTGAGCGACCTGCATTCGGCCATCACAGGCGCCATCGGCGCGCTTAAGGGGCCGCTGCACGGCGGCGCCAACGAGGAGACGATGAAGCTGCTCTACGCCATCGAGGCCTCGGGCACTGACCCCGTGGAGTACGTGAAGCAGATGTTTGCGGAGAAGAAGAAGATCTCCGGCTTCGGGCACAGGGTGTACCACACGGAGGACCCGCGCGCGACGCACCTGCGGCGGATGTCGGAGGACCTGGGGCGGTCCGCGGGCAGCACCAAGTGGTTCGACATGTCGCGCAAGATTGAGCTGTTCGTGAAGCAAGAGAAGAAACTGAACGCGAATGTGGACTTCTACTCTGCCTCGACTTACACCACGCTGGGGATCGACATCGATCTGTTTACACCGATCTTTGCCGTAAGCCGGATCGCCGGATGGGCGGCGCATGTGATCGAGCAGCACGACGACAACCGGCTGATCCGGCCGCGCGCGGACTATACCGGGCCACCGTATCCAGAACCATACATCCCCATCGCGGAACGGTGAAAAGTTCTCTCGACGATCTGCTAGCCTTATGCTGTTTGTTTTGAGGGATGGCGCTTGTCAATCTTACGGACCGGCTGCGGTCTGCTGCTTTGGGTTTGCCTGGTGGTGTGCATGGCGGGCTCGGCGCGGGCGCAGGCCATCGCGGAGAGCGAGCTGGAGGAGCTGGGCGGGGTCACAGCCTCGGCGACAACCAACGACAGCGGGCCGGCGGGGATCATCCCATCGGTGCGGGGTTTCGATGCTTCGCTGGCCACGAGTTCGCAGCATGACTCAAGCAGCGGATGGTCGTCGGTGCTGACCCCGAACGCCGCGTATCGGCTGAATAAGTATCTCAGCGCGGATGCCAGTGTACCGCTCTACGTATATATCAACATCGACGCCAATGTGGGGACGAAGGCCAAGCCGGTCTACGCATATGAGGCGCGCAACGGGGTGTTTGGCGACACATCCCTGGCCGCCCATTTCGATGCGACTGCCCTGACGATCGACTACAACGCGACGGTCTCGATGGGGCTCCCCACGGGCAATACGGCGTTCGGTCTGGGTGCGGGCCAGGTGACGTTCGATATCAATAACCACTTTGAAAGGGATTTCGACATCTTTACGCCGAACATTGAGATCGGGTATGGCGATACCAGCGCTCTGGTCGACCAGCGGGTGCTGAAGAGCTACATAGCGGTGGGGCCCCAGGCACACTTTCAGGCTGGCCTCTCGGTCGATCTTCCCCATCAGATGAACTTTGAGGCGGACGCGTACGAGGAGCTGCCACTGACGAAGGACCTGGTGTATTCGACGACAGGCAAGGGCAAGAAGAAGGTGACGACTTCGACCAATGAAGGGCCGGCCGAGGACAACGGCTTCACTGCCACGCTCGACATTCCGCTCACATCGCACGTGACAATGTCGGGGTTTTATAACCATAGCCTGATCGACCACGACGACACCGCGGGATTCTCGTTCACCTTTATGTTGAAGCCGCAGCCCGAGGCGCCTGCTGCGGCGAAGTAGGGCCTCGCAAACCTGCGGCGTCGAAAGAACTGGCACGGCGTAAACTTGGGGTATGCGCCGTATCTACATGGACGCCAACGCCACCACACCGTTGCTTCCCGAGGTGCTGGAGGCGATGCGCCCCTTCTGGATGGAGGAGTTTGGCAACGCCAGCTCAATCCATCAGCAGGGCCAGGGTGCGCGGGCGGCAGTGGATCGCGCCCGCGTGCAGGTCGCCGGGCTGCTGGGTTGCCGCGCGGCGGAGGTGGTGTTTACCTCCGGCGGCACGGAGAGCGACAACATGGCGCTCTTCGGCGTGCTGCATCCGGGCGACCATCTGATTACCACAAGTATCGAGCACCACGCAGTGCTGCACGCGGCAGAGGAGCTGGCCGAGCGTGGCATTGAGGTGACATTTTTACCCTGCACGCCGGATGGGGTTGTGGAGGTTGCCGCGCTTAAGGAAGCCCTCCGGCCCAGGACTCGGCTGGTGAGTGTGATGCTCGCCAACAATGAGACGGGAGCGATCCAGCCGGTGCACGAGCTTGCGGCGGTGGCCCATGCCGCGGGTGCCTTGTTTCACACCGATGCGGTGCAGGCGGCGGGGAAGCTTGAGATCGACGTTGCGAAGCTCGGCTGCGATCTTTTGAGCGTCTCCGGGCACAAGATGTATGCGCCGCAGGGGACGGGCGCGCTGTTCGTGCGGCGCAGCGTCCGCCTGCGGCCGATGTTCTTCGGCGGTCTGCATGAGCGAGGACGGCGTCCCGGCACGGAGAATGTCGCAGGGATTGTGGGACTGGGGAAGGCTGCTGAGTCGGCGCAGAGCTGGCTAGCTGGCGGCGGTCGCTGCGGAGTTGGCCGCGCTGCGCGACCGGCTGGAGCAGGGGATTCTTGGCGCAGTGGAGGAGGCTGGGATCAACGGCGCGGCCGCAGCGCGGGTGGCGAATACGAGCAATCTATTCTTCGACCACGTTGAGGCGGAGGCGCTGGTGATTGCGCTCGACTTGAAGGGGCTTGCCGTGTCGGGAGGGTCGGCCTGCCAGTCGGGCGCGACGGAGCCTTCGCATGTGCTGACCGCGATGGGGCTGAGCGAGGCGCGTGCGCGGGCCAGCGTGCGCCTCTCGCTGAGCCGGCTGACGACGGAGGATGAGGTGGAGCGGGCAATCGCGATGGTGCCGGCGGCCGTGGGGCGGCTGCGGGAGTTGAGCCCCAGCTGGGCGAAGACCGCGGCTACGGTTGCCTAGAGATACCAGGGGATGTTGACGACGACGAGGCGCTGATTGCCGCGCAGCAGCAGGATGAGCTTGAGCAACTGAACGCGCTGGTTGTGGAGCAGGTTCTCCCACCAGTGCTTGACTACAAGCTCAGGCAGGAGGACGGCGATCTTGCGGCCGGGGTTCTGGTTCTCGAGCTCGAAGATGTAGTCGATCAGCGGCCCGATGACGAGCCGGAAGCTGGAGTGAAGGGTGACGAGTTCTGGCTCTGCGAGGTTGGCCGTCTGAATGGGGCCGAGCACGCACTCGTCCCACACCGTGCAGAGCGACGCTTCGCCGTCGTCGCAGTCGACGTTGACGACCTTGATCTCTTTCGACAGGAGCATACCGAAGCGCAGCGCCTTCTCGGTGATCCGGTCCCAGCGCGCCATGGGGATGACGACCAGCGGCTGTTCGAGGTTATTGGTTTTGAGCGGAGTCAGGTCGGCCATCTCACCCTTCACGCGCGTGTAGTGTTGCCGGATGCCGACCATGAGCAGGATGAGCGTGGGGATCAGCAGCGCGGTGACCCACGCGCCTGAGGTGAACTTGGCGATGAGCACGACGATCGTGGTGAGGCCAGTGGCGATTGCGCCGATGCCATTGACGAACATCCGCCAATGGCGGCCCTTGGTACCCGGACTCTGCCGCTTCCAGTGGACGACCATGCCGGCCTGCGAGAGGGTGAAGGCGAGGAAGGCGCCGATAGCGTAGAGCGAGATGAGGCGGTCGGTGACGCCGCCGAACATAATGAGAATCACGGCGGTAAGGCCGGTGAGGGCGTAGATGCCGTGGGAGAAGAGCAGACGGCGGCCGCGCAGGATGAAGACGTGCGGCAGGTAGTCGTGCATCGCAATGGCGCGGGTGAGGCGAGGAAAGTCGGCGAACGCAGTGTTGGCGCTAAGCGCAAGGGCGAGGAAGACGCAGCCCATGGTGGTGAAGTAGACCCAACCGCGGCCGAACACGGCCATGACGATGAGCGACAGCAGACTCTGGTAGCCGGGAAGACCGGGGTCCATCGCCATGATGCCGTACTTCTTGGCCAGCCATGCGGTGCCGAAGAGCAGAATGATCAGGGTGCCGATAATAATGGTCAGGGCGCGCTGGGCGTTCTTCGCCCGCGGCTCCCGGAAGGCCATGACGCCGTTGGAGACAGCCTCCACGCCGGTCATGGCGGCGCATCCGTTGGAGAAGGCCTTGAGCAGGAGCCAGAGGCTCAGATAGCTCATCGTCGCCGGCAGAGGGACGGGCATGGGGGCCAGTGCCACTGGATGGCCTCCGGAGGCGTACACGCGATAGACGCCGACGGCGATGGCAAACAGGAGCGATCCGACGAAGAGGAAGGTCGGAACAATGAAGGCAGCGCCGGTGTCCTTGACGCCGCGCATATTGACCAGCGCGAGGACAGCGAGGACAACCAGGCAGAGAAGGAGCGTATGGGGAAGCAGGGCTGGGACGGCGGAGACGACAGCCTCAATGCCGGCCGAGATCCCGACCGCGGCGGTGAGGATGTAGTCGATCATCAGCGCGGCGGCGGCGAGCAGACCTGCCCCTGTCCCAAGGTTCTCGGTGGCCACTGTGTAGGACCCACCGCCGGTGGGATAGGCCGCGATCGTCTGGCGGTAGCTGAGGAAGACGATGACCAGCAGAACGAGAACGGTCGAGACGATCGGGATCAGGTGGTAGATGCCGGCGACGCCCAGTGGGATCAGCAGGGAGAGCGCGGTTTCCGGGCCATACGCGGCGGAGGTGAGGGCATCGAGCCCAAAGATGGGAATTCCGGCGGCCACGCCGATGTGTTCGGCGCGTTCCTCGCTCGTGGCCAGGGGTCTGCCAAATAGAGAATCTGTTAAGGACATGTAAGTTTGATAGTAAACGGTTTGGGTGCCAAGCTCTAGAGGGTTGTGCGGCGGTCGCGGAAAATTCCATAGATTTGGCCTCTTATAATCAGTGACAAAAGCCCCAAGGAGAGTGCCCTGCCCATGTCGATCTATGAGTTTCCTCTGACCACCCTCTCCGGCGAGTCGACCTCCCTCGCTCCCTATCGGGGGAAGGTGCTGCTGGTGGTCAACGTCGCGTCCCACTGCGGTCTGACCAGGCAGTACGATGCGCTCGAAAAGCTCTACGCCCGGTTCAAGGAGAGCGGTTTAGTCGTGTTGGGCTTTCCGGCGAACGATTTTGGCGCGCAGGAGCCGGGATCGAACGAGGAGATTGCGACCTTCTGCCGCACGAATTACGGGGTCGACTTTCCGATGTTCTCGAAGATCGCGGTCACCGGTCCTGCAACTGCTCCGTTGTATCAGGCGCTGATTGCCGCACAGCCGAACGCGGCCGGGTCGACGCGCCCGGGATTCCGGGAGAATCTGGAGAGGTTTCTCAGCAAGACGAAAAGCGGGCCAACCAACCCCGAACCCGGTATCCTGTGGAACTTCGAAAAGTTCCTGGTCGACCGGCAGGGCCATGTAATCGCGCGATTCTCGCCGGAGGTCGTGCCCGACGATCCGATCATCGTGAGCGCGATCGAGGCGGCCTTGGCGGCGTGACAGTGTGGTCTGCGGAGACGGTATGCAGCCCGCAATATATGGGTCAGAATTTGCAGGACAAGGACAGGGGTCTGGGTGTTACTCTGCGGTGGTTCAGTAGGAAATCGAATTGGAGAGGTGATCCATGAAGGTCTGGAGCAAGTGTTTGACGGGTTTGTTGTGGGGCCTCGCAGTCGCTTTTGTAACGGTGGTCGCGCCGCTTAAATCACAAGCGCAAAGTGCGCTCCCAGTGAAGCCGGGGCTTTGGCAGATGCAGACCGGTTCAGGTGCCGGTTCAGGCGCAGGTGCGCCGGCGATGCCAGCACTGCCGCCGGATGCCGAGGCGAAGATTGCGGCGCTGCCGCCAGATCGCCAGGCTCAGGTGCGCGCGGCGATGGCTGGGGCCATGGGAGGCGGCGGAGCCAGGCCCGCGGGAACGACGACCCAGGTGTGCATTGCGCCGAACACCAACATGGATAGCCTGTTGAATCAGGCGCAGCAGAGGTCGTCTAGCGGGATGCAGTGCAGCTTCACCAACCGTGTGCAGACCTCGCAAGGCGCATCGTATGACATCAGCTGCACCGGGACAATGGGCTCGGCGCAGGGGCATACCAGTTACCACGTGGCCGACGACGAGCACTTCAGCAGCACGACCCACATGACAATTAATGGCAAGTCGCAGGGACAGTCGATGACGATGACGCGGGACCTGTCAACCACAGGCACCTTTGTGAGCGCGGACTGCGGCGACGTGAAGCCGATGGGTGCTGCTCCAGCGAAGTAAATTCAGTTCGGATGTGGCTTCATCGCGGCGGCGAGCAGATTGGTGCCGGTTGCGGCTACAGCTTGACCGCCGGTTGCGGCTGCGTCCTTGGGCCCCCACGTCCAATAGAGCGAAAGATACGTATACGTCTCAGGCTGGCCGTAGATGCTGCGGCCAGCGGCGAAGAGCAGGTCGAAGCCTTCCTTGAACTCATAAATGCCGCCGAGGTCGAGCAGGGTCGAGGCGCGCGTGCTGGTGGCCGCTTCCCCTTCGGCGCCGTGGCCGTACAGCTCGCCGCCAACTGTCCACTTTGCGATCTGGCGTTGTAGGAGCCATCCAGCGAAGGGCGAGTTCTCGTAGCCGCTGGCGGGGACGACCTGTTCGCCGCCGCCCCCGTAGCTGGTCCACTGCCGGTCCGATGGGCCCCAGCTCTTCTGCAGCCAGAGCGGCATCCGGTACCAGGTTGTGCCCACGCCGAGACCCTTCGCAGCGTTGCCGCTCGGCAGCTCGAAGAAGGGAAAGATACCAACTTCGGGGACGCGCTTGGTTTCTTTGACTAAGCGAACCTTGGCGCCGAGTTCCGTATCGCCGAGGCCGAAGTTGGTAGGTCCGGCGGTTGAGCCTGAGTTGGGCGCGAAGCTGACGGTGAGGGGAAGGACCAGGTGCAGCTGGACGTTCGGGACGACGCCGTAGTTGACCTCATAGCTGGGAACTTCGAGGACGGTGCCCCCGGCGTTCTTGCCCGTGCCATCCGAGAGCTCGAAGGCGTACATCTCGAAATGACGGTACTCGACCGGGTCAGGATCGTCGGTCTGGAAGGGTGGGCCCGCGTGGGCGATTGCGGTTGCGAGGGTAAGAAGTGTCGCGGCGAGAATTGAGCGCGGTTTCATTGAGCGCAAGCTGGGCCAACCGGAGGGCATCGACTAGCTAGATTAGCGTATTGCAGGCTGGGGCGGGTTGAAAGTTGCGATAATGAAGGAATGAGCGCCGCACACCAGCCCGAGACCGTGAACCAGCCGGACACAATCGCCGTCGCCATGTCGGGAGGCGTGGACTCCTCTGCCGTTGCGGCTATGCTGCGCGCGGAGGGCCGCGCGGTCGTCGGCCTCACCCTGCAGCTGTGGAACCAGCGGCGGCTGGCCGGGCATGAGGGGATGCCCGAAGCCGTGCGCGGGCGCTGCTGCTCCATCGACGATGTGTACGACGCGCGACGCGTCGCCGAGCACCTCGGCATTCCGTACTACCTGGTGAACCAGGAGGCGCGTTTCGAGGCCGAGGTCGTCCGGCCATTTGTGGATGAGTATCTGGCGGGCCGGACGCCGATCCCATGCACGCTCTGCAACAACCACCTGAAGTTCGACGCGCTGCTGACCACGGCGCGGCAGATTGGCGCGGAGCTGATTGCCACGGGTCACTACGCGCGCAACCATTGGGACGCCGCGCGCGGGCGCTGGATTCTGTCACGGCCAGAGGACAAGTCGAAGGACCAGACTTACTTCCTCTTCGGTCTAACGCAAGCCCAGCTCTCGCGCACGCTGTTTCCCCTGGGCGAGATGCAGAAGCCCGCCGTGCGCGCGCTGGCGGCGGAGGCAGGCTTGGCATTGGCGATGAAGCCCGACTCACAGGAGATATGCTTCATCCCCGGCGGCGACTACGCAGCGTTCTTGGCGGCGTATCTCGACGAAGAGGGCGAGGCGATGCCCGACCTCGCAGGCGAACTGGTGACTGCCGGCGGCGAGGTGGTAGGTCACCACGCTGGGATTCACGGCTTCACGGTAGGCCAGCGCAAGGGCTTGGGTTTGTCGGCGCCCGCGCCGCAGTATGTTCTGGCGATCCATCCCGACTCGCACCGTGTCACCGTTGGTGGCGATGACCAGCTCATGTCGCGGGAGCTGGTGGCGGATGGGCTGAACTGGGTCTCGGTGCAGGGGATTGCGGGCGAGATGCGGGTACAGGTGAAGATTCGGCACCGCCATGAGCCGACGTGGGCGACGCTGCGGACGGATGGCGCAGGCCGCGTGCGTGCGCGGTTCGATGAGCCGCAGCGAGCGGTCACGCCGGGCCAGGCCGCGGTGTTCTACGACGGCGATGAGGTAGTGGGCGGCGGGTGGATCGTATGAAGTGTCCCTACTGTGGTTTCGCTCAGGACCGCGTGGTCGATTCGCGCGAGAGCAAAGAGGCAGACGCGATCCGCCGCCGCCGCGAGTGCGAGGGCTGCAACAAGCGCTTCACCACCTATGAGCGGATCGACGAGATCCCCTACATGGTGGTGAAGAAGGATGGCCGCCGCGAGAAGTTCGACCGGCAGAAGATACTGGGCGGCCTGCTGCATGCGTGCCAGAAGCGGCCCGTGGGCGGCGCGATGCTGGAGCGCATCGTCGATGAGACCGAGGCGTTCGTAGTGGACTCGGCGGAGCGCGAACGCTCCACCAGCGAGATCGGCGAATTGATCATGGGGCGACTGAAGGAGATCGACACGGTGGCATACATCCGCTTCGCCAGCGTATATCGCGACTTCAAAGACGTGCGCGAGTTCAAGGTGGAGCTGGAAGAGTTGCTGAGCGGCAAGGACGCGAAGAAGAGAAGGTAGGCCTTAGAGCCACCAAGAGAAGAAAGTGAGGCGAGATGAGCTTACAAGTACTGATGGTGATTCACGTACTGCCCCTATGGTTTCTGATCTTCGCGCTGTTTCTGCCGCGCATCGCACTGTTGGTGCTGTGGCTCGAAACCCCGCTGGGTTACTTCCATCTTCACGGGATCATCCCACTGCTGGTCGCTATCTTCCTGCCTCGCCTTCTGGTGCTGTACATGATTTATCTCGACCAGGGCATCAGCCTGTGGTTCATCATTCATCTGGTGGCTGCGCTGATGGTGTGGGGCGGCTCGGGCGGGTATCAGTCCCGGCGGTGGCGGCGGAGGGACTTCTACTAGAGTGTCATGGCGGCGGAAAGCGCGGCGCGGTATCCTTGAAGGATTATGGAACGGCGAAGCGTTGGCATACTAGGCGCGACCGGCATGGTCGGGCAACGATTTATTCAGCTGCTGGAGAAGCATCCGTGGTTTGAGGTGACGTGGCTTGCGGCCAGCGACCGCAGCGCGGGCAAGACGTACGCCGAGGCGTGCAAGTGGAAGCTGGATACACCGCTGCCGGCGCGCATCGCCGCGATGACCGTGATGCCGAACATACCCGAAGGGACTCCGGCTGCCGGGCTTCCAAAGATTATCTTTGCGGCCCTGGACGCCGAGCACGCGCGCGAGCTGGAGCCGAAGTTTGCTGCGGCAGGCTGCGCTGTGGTGTCGAATTCGAGCGCCTTCCGTATGGCCCCGGATGTTCCGCTCGTCGTCCCTGAGGTGAACGCAGACCATCTGGCGATGATCGAGCAGCAGAGCTGGCGCAAAGCCTCCGGCGGATACATCGTCACCAATCCGAACTGTTGCGCGATTGGCCTGGTCCTCGCGCTCAAGCCGCTTGAAGAGCGCTTCGGGATTGAGAGTCTGTTTGTCTCGACCATGCAGGCGGTCAGCGGCGCAGGCTATCCTGGCGTCGCTTCGCTCGACATCCTTGGCAATGTGGTTCCGTACATCAAGAACGAGGAAGAGAAGCTGCAGGAGGAAGTAGGCAAGCTGCTCGGACAGATGGAGCGTGGTGGGGACGGCGACGGCCGCGTGGCGATGCTGAACGCGAAGTTGAGCGCCCACTGCAACCGAGTTCCAGTGGAAGACGGGCACATGGAGTGCGTGTCGATCAAGCTGCGCCGCAAGGCAACGCACGAGGAGCTGCTGGCGGCGTGGAGTGAATTCACTCCGCTCGGCGGGCAGCGCCTGCCGACTGCGCCCGATCAGCCCGTAGAGTACGACGCCAATCCAGACCGGCCGCAGCCCCGGCTGGACAGGATGCGCGGGGCAGGCATGGCCGCGACCGTAGGGCGGCTGCGCGAGTGCAGTCTGCTGGACTGGAAGTTCGTGGTGCTCTCGCACAATACGATTCGCGGTGCGGCGGGCGCGGCGGTGCTGAATGCTGAGGTGCTGGCGCGGCTCGGCAAACTGGATTTCAAGAAAACGACCGTCGCCCAGCGGGACGCGGTGCTGGCATGAGCGAGTTGAAGAACGTGCCGTCGCGCGTGGGCGAGGCGCGCACCGGCCTGGTGGTGATGAAGTTCGGCGGGACCTCGGTCGAGGACGCGAAGGCAATGCTGCGCACGGCGGCCATTGTGCGTGGGCGGCGCGAGCGCGGGCTGGCGCCGGTGGTGGTGGTGTCGGCGATGGCGAAGGTCACGGACCAGCTTCTCGCCGCGGCCGCAGCCGCCGGGCGCGGCGACAAGGCCGGTGCGCTTGCGATTGCGGCGCGGCTGCGCAACCGGCATCTCGAGACCGCAGGCGAACTGCTGCGCGGAGAAATATACGCACGCATCGAGACGGCAATTTGCGCGGAGTTCAATGCGCTGGACGACCTTCTGCGCGGCATTGCAGCCGTGGGCGAGCTGACGCCGCGCACCAGCGATAACGTGGTGAGCTTCGGCGAGCGGCTTTCCTCGCAGATGGTGGCCGCCGCGTTCGAGCAGAACGGGCTCAATGGCGTGCACGTGGACGCGCGGACGTGCATCATCACCGACGACCACTACGGCAAGGCGATACCGCAGGAGGCGGCGATTGAGGCCAGGCTGACGCAGCTTGTGCTGCCGCTGACCGAGCGCGGGCAGACTCCGGTGATGGGCGGCTTTATCGGCGCGACAGCGCAAGGGGATCACCACCACGCTGGGGCGCGGCGGCAGCGACTTCACCGCGGCGCTGGTGGGCGGCGGTTTGCACGCGGGCGCGATTGAGATTTGGACCGACGTGAACGGGATCATGACGACCGATCCGAGAATCTGCCCGGACGCGCTGCGGGTCAAGACGATCAGCTTTGAGGAGGCAGCGGAGCTGGCATACTTCGGAGCGAAGGTGCTGCATCCGGCGACCATCTTGCCGGCCGTCCAGAAGTCGATTCCGGTGTGGGTGCTGAACTCGCGCAACGCGGAAAATGAAGGGACGAAGATTACCGCGATGGCGCCGCCATGCGCGAGCCCATTCAAGAGCATCGCCGCGAAGAAGGGGCTGACCATCATCGACATCGTAGCCAGCCGGATGCTGATGACCCATGGCTATCTGAAGGCGGTCTTCGACGTCTTCGACAAGTATCATTGCGCGATCGATATGGTCTCGACCAGCGAGGTGAGCATCTCGCTGACGCGTCGACTCGAATGCCCAACTGCCCGCGATCTGCGCGGAGCTGGGCAAGATCGCCGACGTGAAGCTGGAGGGCAACAAGGCGCTGATCTGCCTGGTGGGCGAGGACATTCGCGGGCAGAGCGGGATTGCCGGGCGCATGTTTTCGGCGATCCGGCACATCAACGTGCGGATGATCTCGCAGGGCGCCAGCGAGATCAACATGAGCTTCATGATCGAGCAGTCGGATGTGGAGGAGGCGATCCGCTCGCTTCATGCGGAGTTCTTTGCCGATCCCGATCCGACCGTCTTCGATACCGACGCGCGCGCGGTCGCGGCAAAGGCCTGAGGGAGCGTCGAGCGTACTCGCGATAAACTGGGACCATGCGGATATTGGTGCTTGGACAGGGCAAGACCGGCAAGCTGGTTGCGGAGGTGGCGGCGGAGCGCGGCCATGGCGTGCACGTTCTGGACGCGAAGGAGAACCCCGATGCGGCGGCGCTGACTCCGCCGTTTGTTGCGGGGTTCGATGTGGCGATCGACTTCACGACTCCGGAGGCGGTGGTGCAGAACATGCGCGCGATGCCTGGCGACCGGCGCCAAGATGGTGGTGGGCACGACCGGCTGGTATGACAAGCTGGCGGACATGCGCGGGCTGGCGGAGCGCAAGGGCGCCGGGCTGCTCTATGGGACGAACTTCTCGATCGGCGTGCAGGTGATGATGAAGCTGGCGGAGCAGATGGGCGCGTCGCTGGCGAGCGCGGGGTACAAGTTCTCGGTGGTGGAGACGCACCATGTGAGCAAGCTGGACAAGCCTTCGGGGACGGCGCTCTCGATTGCGGAGATGGTGGAGCGCGGCGCGGGAACGAAGATCGCAGTGCCGATTGAGTCGATCCGCGAGGGCGATGCGATGGGGACGCATGTGCTGGAGGCGGCGAGCGAGCGCGGACCGGCTGGTGCTGACCCATGAGGCAATGTCGCGGCGCGGCTTTGCCGAGGGCGCGGTGCGCGCGGCGGAGTGGCTTGCCACGCGGACCGGCTGCTACGACTTCCGCGATGTTTATACCGAGCTATCGAAGTAGTTGCGAGTTGCGCGCGGTCGTGCTGCGCGCCTAACCTGTAGCGATGAGCTCCGCTACACTCTCCGCCCCTTCGTTTGCTTCGCTCTCCTTCGATGAAAAGCTTGACCGGCTGGCCGAGGTGGCCGTGCGCGTGGGCCTGGGTCTGCGCGCAGGGCAGGAGCTGGTGCTGACTGCGCCGACCGACGCGCTGCCTCTGGTTCGGCGGATTACCGACCATGCGTATCGCGCGGGCGCGCTGCTGGTGACGACGTTCTACAGCGACGATCCGTGCGTGCTCGCGCGGTTTGAACATGCGCCGGATGCGAGCTTCGACTATGCGCCGGTGTGGCTGCAGGATGCGATTGCGACGGCGTTCAAGAATGGCGCGGCGCGCATGGCGATTGCGGGGTCGAATCCCGCGCTGCTGTCCGAACAGGACCCGGCGAAGGTGGCGCGCGCGAATGTCGCCGCGTCCAAGGCGGCCAAGCCGGCGATGGAGCTGATCACACGGCACGAGATCAACTGGACGATTGTGGCGGCGGCGACGCCGGAGTGGGCGAAGCTGGTCTTTCCCGGCGAGCCGGTGGAGCAGGCGGTGGCGAAGCTGTGGGAGGCGATCTTCCAGGCCTCGCGCATCACCGGCGACGATCCGGTGGCCGACTGGCTGGCCCATGGCGCGCGGCTGAAGCAGCGCGTGGACATGCTGAACGCGAAGCGGTTTGCCGCGCTGCACTTCAAGTCGACGGATGGCTCGACCGATCTGCAGCGTGGGGCTGGCCGACCAGCATCTGTGGGCGGGCGGCGGGACGACCGCGGGCAACGGCATCTACTGCCAGCCGAATATTCCCACCGAGGAGTGCTTCACCACGCCGCACAAGGACCGCGTGGATGGCGTGGTGCGCGCGTCGAAGCCGCTCTCGCACCAGGGCACGCTGATCGAGAATATTCGCTGCCGGTTTGAGGGCGGCAAGATTGTGGAGGCGACGGCGACGGCGGGCGAGGATGTGCTGAACCGGCTGATCTCGACCGACGATGGCGCGCGGCGGCTGGGCGAGGTGGCGCTGGTGCCGGCCTCGTCGCCGATCGCGCGCGACCGGGATTCTCTTCTGGAGCACGCTGTTCGACGAGAATGCGGCGAGCCACATTGCGCTGGGGCAGGCGTATTCGACCTGCCTGATCGGCGGCGAGAAGATGGACGAGGCTGCGCTGACCGCGCTGGGCGCGAACTCGAGCCTGATCCACGTGGACTGGATGATCGGCTCGGCGCAGATGGACGTGGATGGCATCGCCGCGGACGGCAACGCCGAGCCGCTGATGCGCGCCGGCGAGTGGGTCTAGGCAGTGAGCAGCGAGAACCTGAGTCCGGCGCGGCTGGAGGCCTTCTCCGACGGCGTGATCGCGGTCATCATCACCATCATGGTGCTGGAGCTGAAGGTGCCGGCGCACGGATGGCATGGCGGGCGTGCGGGCGGTGCTGCCCACGGTCTTTCTCTACCTGCTGACCTTCGTGCAGGTTGGGATCTACTGGGTGAATCACCACTATCTGATCGATGAGGTGGAGACGGTGGGCCACGGAATTCTCTGGGCCAACCTGATCTTTCTCTTCTTCCTCTCGCTGTTTCCGTTTGCCACGGACTGGATCGGCATCAAGGGCCTGTCGCCATTTTCGACTGCGCTGTACGCCGCGGTCAGCATTCTGCCGGGCGTGTCCTACATGGTGCTGTGGATGTTTGTGCGGGCGCAGAGCGCCGTCCCTCCCCATGCGCGCTGGGGCAAGCAGATCTGGTCGGTGGGGCTGTATCTCGCGGCGATTCCGGCGGCGTTCTACCGGCCGGCGGCGTCGCTCGCGCTGATCGTTCTGGTCGCGGTGATCTGGCTGCTGCCGCCGCGGGTCGAGCGGTCGAGCGACGCGGACGTGGGCTCGCCCATCGTCGCGGGTCCACGAACTCCGCGCCGGAGAAAGGGTAAACTGACACTCGCGATGGAACTTTCCGGTTGTGGCACGGCGTTGGTAACACCCTTCCGCGGGGATGGCGGAGTCGACGAACCGGCACTGCACCGGCTGGTGAACTGGCAGATCGAGAGCGGCATCAACTTTCTTGTGCCGTGCGGGACCACCGGCGAGGCCTCGACACTGACCGAGGCCGAGACCCTGCGCGTTGTGGAGACAGTGGTGGGCACGGCTGCAGGACGCGTGCCGGTGTTTGCGGGATGCACGCACAATGCGACGCGCGAGGCGGTGGCGCGCGCCAAGAAGCTGGCGAAGGTCCCAGGCCTCACCGGCCTGCTCACAGCGAACCCCTACTACAACCGGCCCGGCCAGGAGGGCCAGTACCTGCACTTCCGCGCGATCGCGGAGGCGGCGGAGATGCCGGTGCTGCTCTACAACATTCCCTCGCGCACGGGCGCGAATCTGGAGCCGGCAACCGTGCTGCGGCTGGCGGAGATCCCGAACATCGTGGGCATCAAGGAGTCGAGCGGCTCGCTGAACCAGGTGACGGAGCTGCTGACCCAGCTGCCGCGGAGCTTCAAGGTAATCGCGGGCGACGATGGCTTGGTGCTGCCGATCATCGCGCTTGGCGGCGTGGGCCTGATCTCGGTGGCGTCGAACGCGATTCCCGCGCAGATGGCGCAGATGGTGGGTGCTGCGCTCTCCGGCGACTTGACGACCGCACAGGCTGTCAACCGCCAATACTACCGGCTGATGCAGGCGCACTATTGGGAGCCGAACCCCGCGCCGGTGAAGGCTGTGCTCGCGCTGCTGGGGCATGGCGAAGACAGGCTGCGGCTGCCGATGACGCCGGTGAATGCGACGACTCGGCGGAAACTGGAAGTGCTGCTGGGTGAGCTAGGCCTACTGGCCGGGGCGCAGGCAAGT
Organism: uncultured Acidobacteriaceae bacterium; assembly: GCA_963808025.1. Lineage (GTDB taxonomy): Bacteria > Acidobacteriota > Terriglobia > Terriglobales > Acidobacteriaceae > Edaphobacter. Next base: position 722,584 of record CAWEEI010000005.1, read on the forward strand.
GGCGAAAAGGTGCGGATGTTCTGAACGTTTGCCGCTAGTCTTTGCCGGACACCGGAGCCGCTGGAGCGGATACGGCAGGCGGCGCTGAGGAAGTGGATGCGGCCGCGGGCGCACCATCGCTCTTTGCCGGCGCAGTCGAATCGCCGGATGGGCTGTTCGTGCTACCGGAGTCGCTCTTGGATTCGCTACTGGATGCAGCCGGCTTGGCGTTGCCGTAGCCGTCCTTGAACCAGCCTCCGCCTTTGAATGAGATGGCTGGCGCGGAGATGACGCGCTCCAGCGCACCCCCGCAGTATGGGCAGATCGTGATCTCGGCGTCGGAGAACTTCTGTATCTTCTCCGTGTGCTTATGGCACTGCTTGCATTCGTATTCGTAGAGCGGCATGGCGGTTTCCCTTGGAGCATGTTGCATGCGGCAACAACCGCAAAATCGACGGACCATCGTTAGTTACAAATTATTTCAATATGTAACTGTACTGCTTACTTAAAGGATCTCAAGCGTTACAGCTTCCCAAGCTCCACCAGGCGCACGCTGGCGATGGCCTCAACCTTGCGCAGGGCCTCGATTGCGGCCGCTGCATCTCCCGGGTTCTGCACGTCGATCTGCACGACGGCCAGCGCCTGGCCCTGCGGGACGCGCTGCGAGCGCACAGACCGGCCAAGGGCGAAGTTCGCGATGTTCAGCGAGTGCTCGCCGAGGATGGTGCCGATGCGCCCGACGACGCCGGGAACGTCGTGGTTGCGGATGGCCAGCAGCGTGCCGTTCAGCGGCGCCTCAATGTCGATGCCGTCGTAGGTGAGCAGGCGCGGCGAATTGCCGTGCAGCACCGTCGCCGATGCGCTGGCGTCGCCGTCGGTAGAGTGCAGCACGATCTTCAGCGTGCTGCCGGTGCCGCCCGTGGTGAACTCCTTCTTGTCTTCCTGGATGCGGATGCCGCGCTCCTGCGCGATCGTGGCCGCGTTGATTCGGTTGACCACCTCGGAGTTCGCGAGCACGCCGCAGATGGCCGCATTGCGGATCAGGTCGGTCTTGCCCTGCGCGAGCCGGCCCGCATAGGTGATCTGGATGTTCTCCAGATTGCCCGGCGTGGCATGAGAAAGAAAGTGCCCGAGCCGCTCCGCCATCTCGATGTAGGGCGCAAGCTCGACATACTCCTCGTGCGAGAGCGATGGCAGGTTGACCGCGTTCTGCACCACGCCGAGCTTCAGATAGTCGCGCACCTGCATGGCGAGCTGGATGCCGATGGCCTCCTGCGCCTCATCGGTCGAGCCGGCGATGTGCGGCGAGAGCAGCACATTGTCGAGGCCGAAGTAGGGCGAGTCCTTCAGCGGCTCCTGGCGGAAGACATCGAGCGCGGCACCGGCCACCTGGCCTGAGCGCACGGCGTCGGCCAGCGCTTCATCGACGATCAGCTCGCCACGCGCGCAGTTCACGATGCGCACGCCCTTCTTCATAATCGCCAGCGAGGTCGCGTTGATCATCCCCTCGGTCTGCGTGGTCAGGCCGACGTGCAGCGTCAGGTAGTCGGACTTCTTGAAGATCTCGTCGATGGGCACCAGCGTGACCTGGTTCTCGCGCGCGATCACGGGCGCGATGAAAGGGTCGTAGCCGATCAGTTCCATGCCGAAGCTGCGCGCGCGCCGCGCGACTTCGAGCCCGATACGGCCAAGCCCCACGATGCCAAGGGTCTTGCCGCGCAGCTCGGAGCCTTGCAGCGATTTCTTCTCCCACTTCGCCGCGTGCATAGTCGCATTCGCGCGCGGGACAGCACGTGCCATCGCGATCATCAGGCCAAGGGTCAGCTCCGCGACGGCGACCGCGTTGGCGCCTGGCGTATTCATCACCACAATGCCGCGATGGGTTGCTGCGTCGGTGTCGATGTTGTCGACGCCGACGCCCGCACGGCCGATGACGCGCAGCTTCGGCGCGGCTTCCAGCAGCTTCGCGTCGACCTGCACCGCCGAGCGAACGACCAGCGCGTCGGCGTCGGCGAGTTCAGCCTCCAGGCCGCCCGGCCCGAGCTTGGCGATCTGGTCGGCGGTGACGACGTTCCATCCGGGCTCCTGCTTCAACACCGCCAGGGTCGCGGGCGATACCTTCTCTGCAAGACGATCTTCATGAACTTCCTTCCAAGTCGGCTTGAGGCGAACAGATTGCTGTCGCTCTCGCGCGCAGAACAAAATCAGTGACAATCCGAAAAGAGTGAGGCCGTTCCGGGCCGGTACGGCCAGCCTACCTCGCCCCCACCAGCGCCGCGCCCGCCTCCGCATGCTTCAGCGAGCAACAGGCATCCGTCCGGCCGCAGATGCAGCTGGCATCGGCGGCTGCGGTTGCGGAGCGTTCGGCGTAGACCTTCTGCGCGGCGATCAGGCCGTCCCCAAAGCTAAAGCCTGCCGGCGGGAAGGACTTCGCGACCACCTGCTCCAGCGCGCCGACCATGGCGATGGTGTCCATGTAGTCGAAGAAGCCGAGGTGCGCGATGCGGAAGATCTGCCCCTTCATCTCGCCCTGGCCGTTGGTGATGATGGCGCCGAAGCGCGCCTTCAGCTCCTTCACCACCACGCCGGAGTCAACGCCCTTCGGCGGCAGCACCGCGGTGGCGGCAGCGGCGGGCGCGTCCGGAGCGAACAGCGTCATCCCCAGCGCTTTGACCGCTGCCCGCGTCATCGCGGCAATTGTCTCGGCGTTCTCAACCAGCTTCTTTCGCCCCTCCGCCAGATTCCCCGCAGGATTCTCAGCAGTCGCGGCCTGTGCGGCGATCCAGTCGAGCGCGGCGCCCAGCGCAGCGATCAGCGCAACCGCCGGCGTGTAGGCGCTCTCGCCGTTCTTCGCGTTCTTGCGCTCCTTGCGCAGGTCGAAGTAGTAGCGCGGATTGTAGGTCGCCTCCATGCGGTCCCACGCGCGCTGGCCGACCGCGAGGTAGCTTAGCCCGGGCGGGATCATCACCGACTTCTGCGAGCCGCCGATCAGCACATCGATGCCCCAGCCATCCATATCGAGGTGCGAGGTGCCAAGGCCGGTGATGGCATCGACAACCAGCAGCGCCTCGGAGTGCGTCTCCTTCAGCAGCTTCGCGACCGCCGGAACGCAGTGGCGCACACCGGTGGAGGTCTCCGTGGCCTGCATAAAGACCACACGGGTCTCCAGCTTCAGCGCGGCCTTCACCTGGTCCAGCGCAAAGGTCTGGCCGTAGGGTGCGGAGACCACATCGACCTCGCAGCCGAAGGCCTTGGCCAACGCGGACCAGCGCTCGCCGAACTTTCCGGCGGTCAGCACCAGCACGCGGTCGCCGGGCGAGGTGAGGTTCGAGACCGACGCCTCCATGGCGCCCGTGCCGGAGCTGGCCAGCAGGATCACGTCGTTCTTGGTGCCGACGAACTCCTTCAGCTGCGCGAGCACGCGGGTGTAAAGCGCGCGGAACTCGGCGGTGCGGTGGTGAATATCGGCCGCGGCCATCGCGAACTGGGCGGCGGGAAGCAGCGGAGTTGGGCCTGGGGTAAACAGGCGAGTCTTACGGATCATGCCTATATTGTATCGAGCCTTGGGTGCGGCGGCATAACAGGCCGATTAAGCCCAGAAATCCAATTCGTGTTCCATTACTTCGCCAGCTCGGCCTTGACCAGCTCGGAGACCAGCTTGCCGTCCGCCCTCATGCCGCTGGCCAGGATGCGCTGCTGCACCAGCTTCATGGCGGCGCCCATGTCGCGTGGGCCGGGCTTCTGCCCGGTCGATCTCGGCGAGGTGGGCGACCGCCGTCTGCACGATCTCGCGCACCTGGTCCTCGCCCGCGGCCTGGGGCATGTAGGCCTCAATCATCGCGATCTCCGCCTGCTCCTTGGCGGCAAGCTCGGGGCGGTCGCCCTTGGTAAAGCTCTCCACCGACTCGCGGCGCTGCTTCAGCAGGGTGGCCAGAATCTGGGTCTCCTCGGCGTCGGTCAGCGGCTCGCGCTTGTCGATCTCCTTCGAGCGCAGCGCGGACTTGACCATGCGCAGGGTGGTGAGGCGGTGCTCTTCCTTGGCCTTCATGGCGGTGATGATGTCCGCGCCGATCTTTTCGCTGATCTTCATTGTTGCCTCTCAAACTGCTCAAGCGATTATAGAGAGCTGCGTCCAGTGCCGCACCAGAACTTGTTTCCACGGGCCGTCCGCTCAAGATAAGATACGAAAGAGAACCTTATGCGTCTTATGAGTATGAATCGTCTGCTAGTTGCCGTGGCCGGAGTTGCGTTTGCGCTGCCGGGCGTGGTGTTGCCGCTGGACGCCCAGAGAGCTGTACCGCCGGGCTCGGGAAACACCTTCAAAGACACCTCGATGATCAAGCCGCCGCCGGGCGCGAAGATCGCCATCTACGAGTTCGAGGACCTGGAGTGCCCGGCGTGCGCGCGCACTCACCCGATTGTGGTCGCAGGCGCTGGAGCACTACAAGATCGCATTCGTGCGCAAGGACTACCCGCTTGCCCAACCACATCTGGAGCACGGATGCGGCAATCTGGGCGCGCTACCTGCAGGACAAGGTCTCGCCCAGCGTGGCCGCGGACTACCGGACTGCGGTGTTCGCCGCGCAGGCCGGCATTGGCAGCAAGGACGACCTGATGGCCTTTACCCGGCGGTTCTTCCAGCAGCATGGCCTGCAGATGCCATTCGTCGTCGACCCCGCCGGCGAGTTCCGCAAGGAGGTCTTCGCGGACAAGGCGCTGGGCGAGAAGATGGGCGCTGACCCAGACGCCGACGCTCTTCGTCTGCACGCCACATGAGTGGGTGCAGGTCACCGACCCGACGCAGCTCTTCCAGACCATCGACGCGGTCGAGTCGGGCCACTAGAGGCGTCTGCTAGCGGAAGCAACGCTTGAAGCGACTCGGAATCCTGCTCTCCGGCCGCGGCTCGAACTTCATCGCCATCGCGGCCGCGATTCGCGAACGCCGTCTGCTGGGCGCGGAGATCGCCGTAGTGCTGTCGAATCGGCGCGGACGCGCCCGGACTGAAGGCTGCGCAGGAGATGGGACTGCCTGCCTTTGCCGTCCCATCCGCCGGACGCAAGCGCGCCGAGCATGATGCCGAGATGATTGCACGGCTGCACCAGCATCGCGTGGATCTGGTATGCCTGGCGGGATATATGCGCATCCTTACGCCGGAGTTTGTGCGCGCCTTTCCCGGACCGGATTCTCAACGTCCACCCGTCGCTTCTGCCCGCCTTTCCAGGGCTCGATGCGCAGGCCCAGGCGCTGGAGTTCGGCGCCAAGTCGCCGGATGCACGGTGCATTTCGTCGATGAGGCGGTCGATCATGGCGCGGTCATCGTGCAACGTGCCGTGCCGGTGCTGGATGACGACACTGCGGAGAGCCTGTCGGCGCGGATACTGGAGCAGGAGCATATCGCCTACCCCGAGGCAATCGCACGTATCGTCAGTGGAGAGTACCGCCTGGCCGGACGGCGATACGTACCTGCCAAGGGCTAGATGCGGGGTGCCCGGAGCGGATCCTCCATTGCTGTAGAGCCAAAACCTAAAAATGCCGTCATTCTGGCGCAGCCAGAATCTCAGTATTGGCTCTTTGCATCCCCTATTCACCTTCAAGGAATTTGCTCTAGGGTGGAGGTCACTTCACCGGATGCGCTGGATGCAGAATGCCGCTGATTGACCCAATGAACCCGAAGGACTGCAGCAGCCAGACGACGACCCCGATGATGACAATGATGCGGATGATCTGCTTGATCGTGCGGTCCATCGGGATCAGGTCGATCAGATACAGCACCAGACCGATGACAACAAGCGTAACGATGATGCTGATAAGTCCGGGCGTGAGCATGCGCTTCTCCTGCATCTGTTGGATGCGGGAAATGCATACGGTCGTCCAAGCCAGCAAGAATTTTTTTGAGGCACCGCGCCACACGGGCAGACCGCTCAGATCTCCAGAATCACCGGCATAATCAGCGGGCGGCGGCTCATGCTCTTCTGGATGTACCGCTTCAGATCGTTGCGGATCTTTTCCTTGATCACGCCGTAGTCGGCCTTCTCCTCGTCGCTCGATAGCTCCAGCGTCCGCTGCACCACCACGCGCGACTCCTGAATGACGGTGGGATCGTCCACCGCAAATCCGCGCATCACGATCTCCGGCGCATTCTCCACCTTGCCCGTGCGCTTGTTGATCGTGATGATCGGCAGCACAATGCCGCCTTCGGAGATATGCTGCCGGTCGCGAATGACGATGTCCTCCACCACATCGATCGAGCCGCCGGCATCGATGCACACGCGACCGACCGTGATCTTGCCGTTCTTCACCGCGGTCGTCTTGTCCAGGTCGAGGATCTCGCCGTCCTCCAGCAGAATCACCTTCTCCACGATGCCCATGCCGCCTGCCAGCTCCGCGTGTCGCTTCAGGTGGCGATAGTCGCCATGGATCGGCACAAAGAACTTCGGCTGTAGCAGGTTGATCATCAGCCGCAGCTCTTCCTGCGAGCCGTGTCCGCTTACGTGGATCAGTCCCTGCGTCCCGTCGTCGTGGATCACCTTCGCGTCGCGGCGCTCAAGGTGGTCGATCATGCGGTAGATCGACTTCTCGTTGCCCGGGAATCACGCGCGAGCTCAGCACCACCGTGTCGCCCGCGTCGATGTGCGCGAACTTGTGGTTGTTCACCGCCGCGCGCGAGAGCGCCGACATCGGCTCGCCCTGCGTTCCGGAGATCATCACCAGCACCTTGTTGGACGGCATCTCGCGAATCTGCCCGGGATTGATCACCAGCCCCTGCGGCAGGTCGAGATAGCCCAGGTCCTGCGCGATCTCGGTCGAGTTGTCCAGCGACCGTCCCACCACCGCAACCTTGCGTCCGTGCGCGGCGGCCAGCTCCATCGCAATGCGAATCCGGTGGATCGACGACGAGAAGCAGCTGAAGAACAGCTTCTTCTTGGCCTGCGAAAAGATCTCATCCAGCCGCGGCCGCACCGCCCGCTCGCTCGGCGTATATCCCGCGCCGGTCCACGTTGGTCGAGTCCTGCAGCAGGCACAGCACGCCCTGCTTGCCCAGCTCGGCAAAAGCGTGCAGGTCGAACGGCTTGCCATCCGGCGACGAGAGGTCGATCTTGAAGTCGCCCGTATGCAGCACCACGCCCACCGGCGTGTGGATGGCCAGCGAGACGCAGTCCACCAGCGAATGCGTCACGCGGATGGGCATGATCGAGAACGGCCCCAGCGTGAAGCGCCGCCCGGGCAGCATCTCAATCAGCTCGGCATCGTCCAGCAGGCGATGCTCTTCGAGCTTGCCCTCGACGTAGGCCAGCGTGAACTCGGTGCCATAGACCGGCACGTTCAGCTCGGAGAGAATCCACGGCAGACCGCCGATGTGGTCCTCGTGCCCATGGGTCAGGACGATCGCGCGGACCTTCTCGCGGTTCTCAGTCAGGTAGCTGATGTCGGGGACAACGATATCGACGCCGAGCAACTCTTCTTCGGGAAACATCAGGCCGGCGTCGATGACGATAATGTCATCCTGCCAGCGGAGGGCCATGCAGTTCATGCCGAACTCGCCAAGGCCCCCAAGCGGGATAATGCGTAATTTATCTTGAGCCATTCAGCCTTGAGTCTAGCAGGTATGTTGGGTGGCCCACTTTGGGACGCGACGAGGAATTAGAAGCGCGGCCCGTGGTGAATATGGGCTTCTTGTAGGGACTTGAATGCATGAGCGTGTCGCGCCGGTGGATGCGGAGCCTAGGTCTGGGCCTTATGGAGAGCCTCGTGAAGAAGCATCTTGAGATAGGTCTGGTACTTTAGACCGCGCTTGCTGGCCTGTTCGCGGGCGATGGCGATGTCGTCGGGGTCGAGCCTAATGGTGGTCGTCGGAATGGCGCTGGGGCGAGGCTCTATCCGCCGGTGTAAGCAACCTTCAGCAGCAGCCTGGGCGAAGTCCTTGTCTAGTTCGTCCTGATTGTCGAACCACCACTTCGCCTCTTCGGCCTCGGACTTGAAGTTAGGAAGAATTCTCTTTTCCATGCTGCTCCAACTCCTTGAAGGTAAGATAGGTCATTCGTAACGAGCGGCTGGGAGGATATGCCGTCACCACCCGGATCTGATCGTTTCTTGTGGTGCTGACTACCAGAAGTATGCGACCTGTTGCGGTCTCTCCAACCTCGCGGTGCCGGATTTCGCCGCCCTGAATCCAGTAATCGAGATAAAGGGGACCGTTATCGATAACCTGTTCAGCCTCTGCGGGTGTAACGTCGTGCTCCGCGATGTGCGCGATGTTTTGTTCGTCCCAATCAAATAGAACAGCCATAGGGTGCCTCGCAGAAAGAAATTCGTGCCGAGGCTCCCGGACCCAACTGGCACTATTGAAGTGTAGCTACTTCGTAGCTACGTTGTCAAGGGCTAACGCAACAGGTCCTCAAGCGCAGTCGACAGATCAGTCTTCTCATCTCGATACTTCACGATCACTGGCGTATAAACGCTAAGGCCCATCTCCTTGCCGTAGCCCGCGGTCACCGCGCGCGAGCCAGGCACCACCACCGCGCCCTCTGGAATCATCGAGCGGCATCTCAGCCGTCGCCTTCAGGATCGCCCCCTTCACCACGTCATACACCGGCGTCCCGCGCGTTAGGATCGTCCCCGCCGCCAGCACCGCGCGCCGCCGCACGATCGTCCCCTCATAGACCCCCGTATTCCCACCCACCAGCACATCGTCCTCAATAATCACTGGCGATGCGTTCACCGGCTCCAGCACTCCGCCGATCTGCGCCGCCGCCGAAAGATGCACCCGCTTGCCAATCTGCGCGCAGGAGCCCACCAGCGCGTGCGAGTCGACCATCGTCCCTTCATCCATATATGCGCCCGCGTTCACGTAGGCCGGCGGCATCATCACCACGCCACGCGCTACAAACGCTCCCGATCGCACAGAGCTTCCACCCGGCACAATGCGCACACCGTCCTGCGGCGTTGAAGCGACGCGCCGGGTAGGTACTCTTGTCCACGAACGGAGAGGATCGACGCTCCGGCCGGATGCCGGCCATTCATCTCCTCGAGCTTGCCGATGCGGAAGCCCAGCAGAATGCCGCGCTTCACCCACGCATTCACCCGCCATCCCGTAGGCGCTGCCGCATCCGGTTCAGCCGCGCGCAGCGTGCCAGCTTCCAGCGCAACGCGCAGCTCAAGAAATGCATCCAGCGCGTCCGCCATCGCCGATGGCCTCCGCCCCGGCTGCAAAGTACCGCTCTATCCGTGTCTCCAGGTCGTCCAAAGCATTCCTTCCGCTATTCGTGATCAAGCTTGCGCGTCACCAGCTCATTCAGCAGCGCGGGATTCGCCTGTCCTTTCGACAGCCGCATCACGTTGCCGACGAAGAACGCCGCGACCGTCTTCTTGCCGCCGAGATACTGCGCAACCTGCTTCGGGTTGGCGGCGATCACCTCGTCGATCATGGCCTCGATCGCACGGCGCATCGGAGATCTGCTGCGGCTTGTCGCGCTCGTAGACCTCGGCGAAGTCCTTGCCCTCGGCGAAGCATGCGTCCAGCAGCTGCTTCAGCATCTTGCTCGAAAGCTCGCCCGACTCGGCGAGGTCCGCCGCCATCACAATGCCCTGTCAGCGAGACCGGCGACTGCTCCAGCTCCAGCCCCGCGGCATTCAGCCGCCCGGTCAGTTCGCTGGTAATCAGCGAGACCACGCGCTTCGGACTCTTCGCCGCCTTTGCCGCGGCCTCGAAGCTGGTCGGCAAACGCGCGCGTCGCGGTCAGCGTCATCGCGTCCTGCTGGTTGATGTCGTACTCCGCGATCATGCGCGCCCGCCGCGCCTCAGGCAGCTCCGGCAGCGCAGTCAGAATCTCGTTGCTGCCACACCTCGCCCACGACCAGCGGCGGCAGGTCCGGCTCGGGGAAGTAGCGATAGTCGTGCGCCTGCTCCTTCGAGCGCATGGAGTAGGTCCGCCCCTCGGCGTTGTTCCACAGCCGCGACTCCTGCACCACGCGCGCTGCCGCTCTCCAGCACCTCAATCTGCCGCTCGATCTCATACTCCAGCGCCGCGCGAATGTAGCGAAAGCTGTTGACGTTCTTCACCTCGGCCTTGGTGCCGAACTGCTCCGCGCCCTTCAGCATCACGCTCACGTTGGCGTCGCAGCGCAGGCTGCCCTCTTCCATGTTGCAGTCGCTCACGCCGGTGTAGAGCAGGATCTCCTTCAGCCGCGTCAGGTACTCAAACGCCTCATCCGGCGTGCGGATGTCGGGCTCGCTGACGATCTCGACCAGCGGCGTGCCGCAGCGGTTCAGGTCGATGTAGGTGCGCGAGACCGAGTCGGCAAAGCCATCGTGCAGGCTCTTGCCCGCGTCCTCTTCCATGTGCAGCCGCGTCACGCCGATGCGCTTGGTCTGCGCCGTGTCGCATCCGGCACATCGATCCAGCCATGCTCCGCCATCGGCCGGTCGAACTGCGAGATCTGGTAGCCCTTCGGCGAGTCGGGATAGAAGTAGTTCTTGCGCGAGAAGATGCTGGTCTCGCGAATCTCGCAGTGGATCGCCTTCGCCGCCAGCACCGCCAGCTCCACCGCGCGGCGGTTCAGCACCGGCAGCGCGCCCGGCAGACCCAGGCAGGTCGGGCAGACATGCGTGTTCGGCTCGCCGCCATAGCGGTTCACGCATCCGCAGAAGGCCTTCGTCTCCGTCAGCAGTTGGACGTGAACCTCCAGCCCGATGACAGGCTGGTACTTGGCAAGAATCTCAGGCGAAAGCGCGGTCATCGTCGACATATTCATCTCGATTCTAGCAACAGGGAGCATATGCTTCCTGCATCTCACTCCTATGCGCCCGATCCTCTTCCGCCGCAGGACGCCTCAGCCCGCCGCGCCAGCCGGTCAGCAGAAGAACCTGGAGCGCCCCAGCGCGCAGGACATCTACGAACAAGTAGCCAACAACGCGCGCCAGGAGCTGGGGCGATCCAGTATCTCGCTCGCGATCTCCGGACTGGCCGGAGGCATCTTTATGGGGCTGTCGGCGATGGGCAACGCCATAGCAATCGCACTGCTGACACCTGTCGGCGCGACGCCTACGGCCACCACGCTATTCGTCGCGAAGATGTTCTACCCGCTCGGCTTCATCGTCGTGATCCTGGGCCGCTCGCAGCTCTTCACGGAGAACACCCTCTACCCCGTCGCCCTGGTACTCGCGGAGAAGAACCACTTCTGGAACACGATGCGCCTGTGGGCCGTGGTCCTGCCGTTCAACGTGCTTGGAGCGCTGGCCTTTGCTGCGCTCGCGGGACTGACTCACGCGCTCCCGCCGACAGTGATACTGGCTCTGGGCCAGCTCGGCCTCGACGCGGCGCATCATCCGGCTGAGGCGATCTTCTGGTCGGGCGTCATGGGTGGATGGATCATTGCGACCGTCGCGTGGCTGGTCTCGGGCTCGCACTCGATTACAGGCTCGGTGATGATCATCTGGATGTTGTGCTTCGTAGTGGGCATGGGCAACTTCGCCCATTGCATCGCGGCCAGCGGCGAGGTCTTCACCGCGATCCTGAACGGCACTGCGCGCCTGGGTCGCCTTCCCCATGTGGTTCCTGCCCGCCGTCGCTGGCAACATCTGCGGCGGCGTGGGCATGGTGACACTGCTGGAGTACGGCCAGGTCATCGTCGGTAAGGACGCGCAGGCTGAAGCGCTTGCGCCGGTCTCGCCAAAGGAAGAAGTCAGGGCTGAGGAGGCGAAGGCTTAGCCCGGCACGCCCTCCGTCGAGCCAGCGTAGATGGCCGGCATTCAAAGCTGGCTAAGATTCCGCGCTGGCCGCCATCTCTGTGATGTCTGATTCCGGCTCTGGAGCGGCGGCCTCGTCGGCCAGGGTTTGCGCGTCGACGAAGCGGTAGCCCACATACGCGTCGGTAAAAAGATATTTAGGTTCCGCGGGATTGTCGCCGATCTTCTTACGCAACTGCCGGACGAAGGTGCGCAGGTACTCAACCTCCTCGCGGCAATCGGCGCCCCACACCGCGGTAAGCAGCTTGGCGTAGGTGACCACGCGCCCGGCGTTAATCATCAGGTAGTGCAGAATCTCAAACTCCTTGCGCGTCAGGCGCACCGGCTGGCCGTTTTGGGTCACGGTGCGCTGCACTGGCGAGAGGCAAATCTCCCCGATCTGGATCGGCGCGTCCTGCGAGCGGGCGGGCGCGCGCATCCGGCGCACCGCGGACCGGATGCGGGCGATCAGCTCGCGCATCCCGAAGGGTTTGGTCACATAGTCGTCCGCCCCCAGCTCCAGCGCCTCCACCTTCTCTTCCTCTCCGTCGCGCACGGTCACCATGATGATGGGCAGGCGCGGCGCAAACAGCCGAATGCGGCGCAAAGTCTCGAGGCCACCGATTCCCGGCATATTGATATCGAGCAATACCACATCGAAAGTCGCCGCGCGCATCTGTTGCAGGGCCTCCTCGCCGCGCGAGGCCTCCACCACATGAAAGCCGAGGTCCAGCAGTGGAGGACGCAACGCCCTGCGAATAGGGGACTCATCGTCGACCAGAAGAATGCGTATGGGGTCCTGGCTCATGCGGAATACCTTTGCATCTTCTCAGTTGGGATGGAAGCAAAGAAGGTCGTCCCCGCGGTCTGCTCGCTGGTGACCCATACATGGCCGCCATGGATCTGCGCGGCCCGCTTGGCCACGGCTAGGCCAATGCCGGTGCCGGGAGCGCCATGCGACGAACCGGCGGAACGGAAATAGCGGTCGAAGATGCGCTCGCGATCCGCGCGCGGAATCACCGGCCCGTGGCTATGCACCGAGAAGATCATCTCCGTCACATCGTTCGTGATGCCGATGGAGATGGTGCTGCCGAAGGTCGAATACTTGCAGGCATTATCTATATATTGCGTCAGCAGCATCGCCATCAGCTGGCGGTCGCAGACAAGCATGGCATCGTCCTCCGGAAGATCGACGGAGACGTTCATGTTTGCCAGGCGGTCGCGCAGGCTGGCGAGCACTTCGTTGACCAGCGGGCCAACGCCCACCGGCGCTGCGTTGACGGTGATCTCGCCCGCATCCAGCCTAGAGGTGGTCAGCAGCCGGGTCGTCAGATCGTTCAGCGCGCGGGCCTGCTCACTGATCAGGGCGACCAGCTCGGATTGCGCCGATGAGAGCCGGCCCATCTCTCCCAGCCCGGTACTGGCGGCGCGGATCGCGGTCAGCGGGGTCTTGTATGCGTGCGCCAGGCTGTCCAGCACTGTTGCCCGCAGCTGCTCCGCCCTGCGCTCGGCCTCGATATGGCTCTCATTCGCGAACGCCGCGATAGCGATCGAAGGTAATTGCAATCAGCGAAGCGATGGCGTCATTGGTAAGCGGCCCGGTGTCGCCCCGCACCACCAAACTGCCAATCGGAACTGTCCCCAGGCGCAGGACGCGGCGCCCCACGCCGGACTCCGGATCATCGTCCGAGGTCTCGAAATAGTAGACATTCTGGACCAGTTCGTGCGGGTCGGCACTCCATTGTCCAGCCTCGTAGATCTGGTGTAGGTCGGCGTCGAAGACGGCCACAGCTTCCAGATCGAAGATCTCGTAGACCAGCCTCGCCAACTGCGGCCCAGGCTCCTCGTGGAGGTTCATCTGCAATGTGCGCCGGGTGAACTCATAGAGGTCGCGCATCTGCCCGCCCCGGGACTCGGCCTCCCGCGCATGGTCGGTGACACGGGCGGACAGCCGGCTGACCAGCAGCGCTGTCAACAGAAACGCAACCAGGGTGACGGAGTTGGCGGGATCGACGACCGTGTTCAGGCGGGGCCCGCGTGCGCTGAGATAGCTGTGGATCACCACCGCCGACAGCGACACAATGGCCGCCTGCCAGAATCCACAGAGTAATGCAGTGGGGACCACAATCAGCAGATAGAGAAGCACCACTACAGGCAGCAGCGATGAGGTCCAGTGCGCAAGGCTCGCCACCAGGATCACGAAGACGATGCCCAGAAAGCATTCAAGAGTAAACAAGAGAAACCGCAGGCCGGAGCCGCGCGCGCCCCGGGCAAGCAGGGAAGACCGCATTGGAATGGTGTTTCCAGGCACGGTCGCGGTTGACCTTTCCCTCCCGGCGTGAGGCCGCAATCATCGACATCACGCGGAAGCAGACATCTATTAGATGCCGCCGAACCAAAGGCTGGGGATTAGCCGGCCGGAAGCGTGAACACATTGAAAGATTCTTAGTGAACCAGGTCTCTGGCCGAGACGACCCAACCCCCAAGCACATTTTCTTGTTTATTCGTTGAGTGTATCGCAGCTCGCCTGCAAGCGAAATGGATATTGATAAACGCCTTTATTAATATGTACTTACTTCCCAGATGTGCGACGACGCAACGGTCGAAGGCGAAAGTTTTTATTTTTTCCTTACGAATTCCTTATGACATCTTTGCGTTACTAGTCTTGCCCCACAGTAGCTGAATCACCTTGGAGGGAAAGCTCAAGTCTCAGGGACCCGATACTCGGAGCGCCCTGTGAACAGCTCCCCACAAGGGAACGACAAACTTGTCCCGCGAGACCCATCGCGCGGAGAAGCGGCCCCAGCTTTTTCAATTTTGGCCAGCTTTACCAACTTGCAGCAAAAAAAACGTTCGGAGGAACTAAGTTGACAAACCTGAAGCCGAAACTTTCGACCCTCTTCATGGCTGGAGCAGTCATGACCGTCTCCCTCGCGGCAGTCGCCCAGCCCCCAGCTCCCGCGCCTGCTGCGGACCAGACTCCCGCTGCCGCTCCTGCTGCTGCTGCTCCCGCCGCGGCGCCAACTCCGGTATGGAGCGTCGGATCAGTGGATCTAAGCGGCTACGTCGACGTGTACTACAGCTACAACGCCAACCGCCCATCCGACCAGCTAAACGACCTCTACAACTTCGACGATGCGACCGACCAGTTCAATCTGGAGGCAGCCAAGCTGACCCTCAACCACGATCCCGACCCAGTCGGCGCGCATCTCGATATCCTTTTCGGTCGCACCAATGCTCTGATTCACGGCAATAGTGCCGCGGAAGGCACAACCGACAACTACATTGAGCAGGCCTACTTCAGCGTCAAACCGCCCAAGGCCAAAGGCCTCGAGCTCGATTTCGGCCAGTTCACCACCTCCGCCGGGCAGGAAGTCATCGAGACGATGAATAACTGGAGCTACTCGCACGGTCTGCTCTTCTCCTGGGCCATCCCCTACTATCACTTCGGACTTCGTAGCTCGATGCCCGTCACCAAGACCTGGACCTTGGGCGTGCAGTTGGTCAATGGTTGGAACAATGTAGTCGCCAACAATGGCGGCGTCACCGTTGGCATTACCAGCGGCTACGTCAAGCCGAAGTACACCTGGAACGCGAACTACTACTTCGGTCCATCGAACACCGGCATTGAGCCGCCAGACTATCTCGGTACGCAGAAGGGCTACCGCAACCTCATCGACACCACCCTGCTGCTCACACCAAACGCGAAGTTCAACGCCTACTTCAACTACGACTACGGCACAAACCATGTTCCGGCGGTACCGGCAGTTCCCGCCACCTTCTCGCCAGCGGTCGCCCATTGGTCGCCGCACTGGCAGGGTATAGCCGGTTCCGCTCGAGGGCAGATCAGCGCCAACGGAGCGTTGGTCGGCCGGTACGAGTACTTCTACGACCAGGGCTATGCCATGATGGGCTACTTTTCAACTTATGGGAGCGGTCCTGTAAAGCAGACCCTGCAGGAGATCACCGGGACCTATGAGTACAAGTGGCCGGCCGGGCTTCTATTGCGCGCTGAATACCGGTACGACTGGTCGACGAAGAAGATATTCACCTACGGGAACGCATACTACGACCCCCCCGGGCCCAACAACAGCGACACCTACACCGCAATCTACAACCCGCTCAAGGTAAAGAACCAAAGCACTGTAACTCTCGGACTGATCGCCTTCTTCGGCCCGAAACGGTAATCAATCGGACTCGGCGGTCGGAGACGGCCGCCGAGTCTTCCACAGCACTTACACTCGTCAAGACCGCATAAAGAAAATGAAGAAAAAATTGAAGTCCTTTTGAACCTTTATAAGGTTCGTGCTTCCGGAAACCTTTTATGATCGCTATGTTCTCCCCATTCATGTTTCAGGTCCAGAGGTGCCGCTCGGTTGTCCGCCGCGGCGGTCTGGTGTCCTTCCACCCGGTGGCCCACACAGGAATGATCTTCCGTATGGACCGCCCGTTCTGAAGATTCGCCCATTGAAAGTCCGCGTGTTGTGAGGATTCACCCAATCTGAATCGACGACAGGAGTACACATGGCAGAACAATCAAACGCCCCCCAGATGCAGGCCACACTTGGTCTGACAGGCTTAACCAGCAATGCAATGGCCCTCATTGCTCCAGGCGCCTTCCTCTGGCTCACCTTCTTTATTCAGGCCACGGATGGCAACACCTCTCCGGCGATGTGGTTGGGCATCGTTGGTGCCCTTCTGCTCTGCTTGGCGACCGCCGTTGCCTATGCGGAGATCTCCAAGCTCTATCCCGGCACCGGCTCCAGCTATTACTATGCTGAGCAGGCGATGCTCTCCAGCCCCACGGCATTCAAGTACGCCCGTATCTCCAAGTTCATCGTAGGCTGGGGCTCGCACCTGTATTACTGGGTGTATCCCGGTGTCATGGTGGCCACAACCGGACTGTTCGTAGGCTATGTCGTCGGATTTCTCTACCCGAACGTCATGAACGGCGGAAACCCAGGACCGGTCTTCATGGGTCTGGTAGCGATCGTCTTCTCCTTCTTCGTCGCATGGATCGCGACGCAAGGCGCGGGCGCATCGACTGCGGTGAATCTCGCCATCAACATCATCCAGATATCCGCGCTGACGGTGTTCAGCATTCTGGCCATCGGCTATCGCGCCAACCACCCCTCCGGCACCCCTGGTTTCCAGTACGACACATCCTCGCTGGCAACCTACACCTATCAGTTCGCCACTAAGGCCGACGGCACCATCATTCGCGATGCCAGTGGCAATCCCACTCCGCTCCTGGATTCGGCCGGCAAGCCCGTTCCATTTGTGATCACCTATCCGGACAAGGACAGCAGCGGCAACTTCCTCACCCACGGGAGCGCAGGGTCCGTGGTCGCGCCGCACTCCATCAACTTTGTCTTCATTCAAGCCACCGTCGCCATTCTCATCCTGGTCGGCTTTGAATCGGTGACGTCGATGGGAGGCGAAGCCAAGAACCCCACCAAACACATCCCCATCGCGGTTATTGCGTCGCTCCTGATTCAGGGACTGGTCTGTTACCTGTTTGAATACTTTGCGGCCAATTATTTTCTCAACTCGGGATACACGATGCAAAGCGTGACCACCTCGGCGGCTCCCATCGGCGACATGATGATCATCGTCGGCGATCAGCTGCTGGGCCAGGGTCACGGCAAGTACTTCATGCTGGCTGAGGCCGTCACCGTCTTCCTGGCGCTGATCGGCACCACCCTCTCCTGCATGAATACCGGCGCTCGTGTGACCTACGCGATGGGCAAGGACGATGAGGCGCCGGAGCACTTCGGCATCCTTCATTCCAGCTCTCTCACCCCGCGCAGCGCCATCTGGACGCTTGCCGGCATCTCCGCGGTGCTCGGCTGCCTGGCCGTCACCCTGGTCTTCGCCGACGCCAGCGCGCCGACCGACGCTACCATCGCAGCTCTGCCTCACGGCATTCTCTCCAGCTTCGGATATACCAACCATGCCCAGCTGGCTGCGCTGCCCAACTCGCTGCTCACCATCACGCTCACCTCAAACTTCGGAACGTTCATCCTGTACGCGCTCAGCTGCTTCCTGGCGATCGTGGCCTACAAGGGACGTCCCGACTTCAACTTCCTCAAGCACTTGGCGATTCCCGCCTTTGGGTTGCTCGCCAACATCGTCTGCATGGCGTTCTACCTGATCGGTCCCTTCATGGGCTACGGCACACCGAAGGAGCCGCTGCTGGCCTTGGGTATCTCCGCTGTCTGGGGCATCTACGGCGCCATCTACTTCCTCCGCTCATCGAAGGCCAAGGGCAAGACTGTCTTGCTCGCGTCCAGGTAAGCGGCCGAACCTTAGCCCAACAAAAAGCCACCGGGAAGTTTGCCCGGTGGCTTTTTGATTGCGATCGGTCGATAAACAGGTGTTCTCGCTTCAAGAAAAATATGCGATATCCAGCTCTCACGTTCGCTGCGGTAATGTCTGCCACGACTGGTCTGTTTTTCGCCGCGTTCGCTGTCACCGACTGGTTTCGACGCCGCTAGTTCGCCCGTTCGCGATCTTCCAATAGCTCCAAACAAGGACGAACGGCCGCGCAGCGTCCCGGACCCCTCAGGGGCCCGGCCTGTACTGTTACCCTTGAGGCACAGCGTCTCACACGGAGCGTGCCGCAAGATGGCTTATTACGATAGTCTCCAGCCGGGCTCGCAGCTCGACTCATACCGAATTGAAGAGTCCATCGCCCGCAGCGGCATGGCGTCCATCTATCGCGCCACGGATACGCGCAACAATCGCGTGGTCGCGCTCAAGATCCCTCATCCCGATCTCGAAGCCGACCCAATTCTCTACGACCGATTCACCCGTGAGTCCAGCATCGGCGAGAAGCTCGACCATCCCAAAGTGATGCGTGTGTACGGCGGCGAGAAGCGCTCACGCATTTATATGGTCATGGAGTGGTGCGACGGGCGGCTGTTGCGACAGATACTGCACGAAGGCAGAATCAGCCAGGAGCGCGCCATCCATATCGCCGAGGGGATTCTGGAGGCACTTCAATACATCCACACTAACGGCATTGTGCATCGCGACCTGAAGCCGGAGAACATCATGGTGGACGAGCATGACAGCATCAAGCTCATCGACTTCGGCATCGCGGGCGATGCCTCGGCGCGGCGCCTCACCTACGCCAACATCACCGCCGCGCTGGGCACGCCCGATTACATCTCGCCGGAGCAGGTGCGAGGCAAGCGCGGCGACGGCCGGTCGGATCTCTATACCATGGGCGTCATCCTCTACGAGATGCTCACTGGCAAGCTGCCCTTCACCGGCCCCAACCCACAGGCGGCGATGAATGACCGCCTGCTCAACCACCCCATGCCGCCCTGCGTCGCCGATCCCAGCGTGACTCCGCAACTGCAGGAAGTGATCTACCGCGCGCTGGAACGGGAGCCCAAGAACCGTTATGCTACGGCGCATGACTTCTTGTGGGACCTGGAGCACCTGGACCAGGTCGGGGTCCAGGACCGCCCTGAGATTCGAGACTGGGACAAGCGCAAGTCGCAGGCTGCACGAAAGCTTCTCTACTACGGATTGTTGGCGCTGATTCCGGTGGCCGTTCTTCTCGTGATGTACATCGCCAGCCGCCACCACTAGAGCGGTGAGACGGTCAGGGCTCATTTTTCTTGCCAAATTGCTCCAAAACAAGGGCAATCCACCCAATTACAGGCGAAATCTTTACGGGTTCCTTATGCCCCAAAACGTAAAGTCGGGGTTGAACCCCCAATTCCCTTTTCCAATCGGAAGGAGATTTCTGTCTCATGAAAAAGTACAAACTGGAATACATCTGGCTCGACGGCAAGAAGCCTGAACCTGGCCTGCGCGGCAAGACCCTGCATTAAGTCCTTTGAGAAGCCGCCCACCCTTGCCGACATCCCGCCCTGGGGTTTCGACGGCAGCTCCACCATGCAGGCGGAGGGCAAGAGTTCCGACTGTGTCCTCCACCCCGTGGCCCTGTATCCCGATTTGTACCGCAAGGATGACGGATATATCGTTCTCAGCGAGGTCATGCATCCGGACGGCACGCCCCACTCCACCAACGCGCGCGCGACCATCGCAAACGATCCCGACCTCTGGGTCGGTCTGGAGCAGGAGTACTTCCTCTTCAAGGATGGCCGCCCTCTAGGCTTCCCCAAGGATGGATATCCCGCTCCGCAGTTCCCCTACTATTGCGGCGTCGGCTACAAGAACATGGGCAGCATCGCCCGTCAGATCGTCGAAGAGCACCTCGATCTCTGCCTGTTCGCCGGCATCAACCACGAGGGCATCAACGCCGAAGTCGCCAAGGGCCAGTGGGAGTTCCAGATCTTCGCCAAAGGCTCCACCAAGGCAGCCGACGACGTCTGGACCGCACGCTATCTGATGGCGCGCCTCTGCGAGAAGTATGAGGTAGAACTGGAGCTGTACTGCAAGCCGATCAAGGGTGACTGGAACGGCTCAGGCATGCACACCAACTTCTCAACCAAATACCTTCGCGAAGTTGGCGGCAAGGCATACCTGGAGGCCCTGATGAAGGCGTTCGCCGACAACATCGCCGAGCACATCGCAGTGTATGGCCCAGACAACCATCTGCGGCTCACCGGCCACCACGAGACCCAGGCCATCGACAAGTTCAGCTACGGCCTCTCCGACCGCGGTGCTTCCGTCCGGCTGCCGGTCAACTTCATCAAGAACGGATACAAGGGCTATCTGGAAGATCGCCGCCCCAACTCCGAAGGCGATCCCTACCAGATCATCTCGCGCATCCTGAAGACGATCAACAGCGTCCCGACGCCTTAGTCCAAACCTGGACTTCCTTCGGACGATTTGGGCCCCTGGATTCAAGCGGTGTAGATTCACGCGGTGTAGATTCACGCGTTGTGGATTCGAGCGTTGCGGATGCAGAGAGCGTGCTTTGCTCTCTGCATCCGCATACGACTTTCGGAATACGGCCGTCGAGCGTTGACGAGGATTGGGTACCTTGAACCGTCGATGACTTGAAAGACAGGCGCAAAGGCTCGGCAACTCACCCAACCGAAACCGAAGTGGAGGCATCAAAATGGCGGACAAGAAGAAGAAGAAAAAGCTCGGACTTCTCAACGGCAAAGCCCCCAACGGCCACCACCACGAGGGGACTGATATCGCCTCTCTGCCCGGCGTCCTGCGCCTGGGCAAAGACGTCGACTACGAAAAGGAAGAAGCACGCCTGCAGATCGAGCTGGTCAAACTTCAGGAGTGGATCAAGCACGAGAAGCTGAAGGTCGTCGTGATCTTTGAAGGGCGCGACGCAGCAGGCAAGGGAGGCGCCATCAAGCGCATCACTGAGTCGCTCAACCCCCGCATCTGCAAGGTCGTCGCACTCGGCACGCCCACCGAGCGGGAAAAATCGCAGTGGTACTTCCAGCGCTATGTCCCGCACCTGCCCGCGGCCGGTGAGTTGGTACTGTTTGACCGCAGCTGGTACAACCGGGCCGGCGTGGAACGCGTGATGGGATTCTGCACGGACGCTCAGTATCAGGAGTTCATGCATAGCTGCCCGGATTTTGAACTAATGCTGATCCGTTCTGGAATCGCCGTCATCAAGTACTGGTTCTCGGTCAGCGATGAAGAGCAGGAGCGCCGCTTCCAGGAGCGCATCACCAACCCCACCAAGCGCTGGAAGATCAGCCCGATGGACCTCGAGTCGCGCAAGCACTGGGGCGACTACTCACGCGCCAAGGACGAGATGTTCGCGGTCACCGACACCAAGCACGCGCCCTGGTATGTCGTGAACTCGGAGGACAAGAAGTCGGCGCGGCTCAACGTCATCCGCCACTTCCTCTCGCTCATCCCGTACAAGGACCTGACCCCGGAGTCGCTCACTCTGCCGCCGCTGCACAAGTCCGACTACGTGCGTCCGCCCATGCAGACCCAGAACTTCATCCCGGTGCACTATCACTCGAAGCCCAAGAAGATTAAGACCAAGCCCGTTGCGCCGGTCCACTCAGTTGCGCCCAAACCAGCCGCAGCCAGCGCATGATAGGTAGTCCACCCGAACTCACAGAGCGCATGGCAATCGGTTCTTCTAACAACCGCAGCCATGCGTCCTGTGCTATGCTGCGTGGAATTCAGGGGGCGTCCAATGCCGAAGTTTGTGATCGAACGCAGTATCCCCGGCGCGGGGAAACTGACGCCGGAGCAGCTCAATGGGATCTCTCAGAAGTCCTGCTCGGTGATTCGCGGAATCGGCCCGAAAATCCAGTGGGTCGAGTCCTTCGTCACGGATGACAAAATCTACTGCATCTATATCGCGCCCGATGAGGCCACAGTACGCGAACACGCGAAGCTCGGCGGCTTTCCCGCAGACTCAGTGCAGGCTGTGCGGAGAATGATCGACCCCACCACCGCCGAGTAGCCCGCGCTACTCCTTCACGCTCACGCCCAGCGCCTTCATCTTGCGGTAGAGGTGGGAGCGCTCCAGGCCCAGCGCCTCGGCAGCGCGGCTCACATTGCCGTGGCACTCGTCCAGCTTCTTCAGGATGTAGTCGCGCTCATACGCCTCGCGCGCTTCAAGCAGCGTGGAGAACTCCTCGCCCGCGCGCCGCCCTTCGTCCTCTCGCGACGGCATCGCGCGCCGCCATCGCGATAGACCAGCATCGGCAGGTGCTTGCGTTCGATGCGCTGCGACTTGGGATTCAGGATCAGCACGCGCTCCACCAGATTGCGCAGCTCGCGCACGTTGCCCGGCCAGTGGTACTGGCGCAGCGCGTCCAGCGCGTCCTGACGTCATCTCCACATGCGGCCGGCCGTACTGCTGGCCGAACTCCTGCAGAAACTCCTTCACCAGCAGCGGAATGTCCTCCTTGCGGTCGCGCAGCGGCGGCACAAAGAACGGAATCACGTTGAGCCGGTAGAAGAGGTCCTCGCGGAAGTTGCCGCGCGCAATCTCCTCTTCCAGGTCTTTGTTGGTCGCCGCGATCACGCGCACATCCACATGCACCGGCTGCGTCGCGCCCACCGGCAGAAAGCGCTGCTCATCGAGCGCGCGCAGCACCTTGGCCTGGGTCTTCAGGCTCATGTCGCCGACCTCATCGAGGAAGAGCGTGCCCCCGTCCGCCCGCTCAAACGTCCCGCGCTTTTCCAGCGGCGCGCCGCTGCCCTGCCGCGCCCGCAGGCATCGCCCCGCGCCGGTAGCCGAACAGCTCCGTCTCGATGTGGTCCTCGGGGATGGCCGCGCAGTTCAGCTCCACGAACACCCGGTCCTTGCGCAGGCTCTCGGCATGCATCGCGCGGCCAATCAGCTCCTTGCCCGTGCCTGACTCGCCATAGATCAGCACCCGCCCATTGGTCGGCGCCATCAGCTTGATCTGCTGGCGCAGCGCCTTCATCGGAACGCTGTTGCCGGTGACCGTGCCGCGCACCGTGAGCTGGCGCACGAACTCCTGGTTGTCCTCGCGCAGCTGGCGCGCGTCGATCGCGTTCTTCAGCACGATGAGCGTGCGATCGAGCGAGAGCGGCTTCTCCAGGAAGTCGTACGCGCCCAGCTTGGTCGCGCGCACCGCCGCCTCGATCGTGCCGTGGCCGCTGATGATCACCACCTCGGGCACATGCGCCGGCTCCATCTGGCGAATCTCCGCCAGCGTGTCCAGGCCGTCGCGGTCCGGCAGCCAGATGTCCAGCAGCACGACATCGTAGATCGCGTCGGCCAGCAGAGTCAGCGCCTCGCCGGCGGTCGCGGCGGTGGTCACGACGTAGCCCTCTTCGCGCAGAATGCCTTCGAGCGACTCGCGAATCTCCGCCTCGTCATCGACGATCAGCACGTGGTTCATGCCGTGGACCTTGTCGTCAGCGCGAGCGCAGTCAGAGCTGCAGTCTATCGGCCTCGCGCGCTCTCGAGCCTCGACGCTGGAGGCCGGGCGCAGCTCGACGATGAACTTCGCCCCGGCCGGGTCGTTCTTCTCCGCGCGGATGCGTGCCTTGGTGCTCCTGGATGATCTTCGCCGCGATGGCCAGGCCCAGCCCGGTGCCGCGCTGCTTGGTCGAGAAGTAGGGCAGGAAGAGCCGCTCGCGCATCTCGTCGGTCAGGCCGGAGCCGGTGTCGGCGACGGTGAGCTCGACCATGCCGCTGGGCAGCAGGCAGGTCGTGACGCGCAGCTCGCGCAGCAGGCTCTGCTGCATCGCCTCCGCCGCGTTGTCGATCAGGTTGCCCAGCGCGCGCTTCATCGCCTCCGGGTCGGCCAGCACCAGCGGCAGGTCCGGCGCAAGCCGCTTGACCAGCCGGATGTTCTGCAGCCGCCCCGCAAACAGCGCCAGCGAGTTCTCGACGATCGTATTCAGGTCCGCCGGCCGCGGCTGCGCGGTCGGGAAACTCCGCCAGCGCCGCGAACTGGTCCACCAGCGACCGCATGCTCTCCACCGAAGCCGTGATCACCTCGCCGAACGCCGGATCACAGCGATCGACGGCGACTCGATCTGCGCCGAGGCAAGGCTCGCGCCGAGCCGGTCGATGTGGCGGCGAATCTGTTCCGCCGAGAGCGAGATCGGCGTCAGCGGGTTCTTGATCTCGTGCGCCACGCGGCGCGCCACCTCCTTCCACGCGGACTGCTTCTGCGCGCGCAGCAGCTCCGTGGCATCCTCCAGCACCAGCACATAGCCGTGGTGCACGCGTTCGCCTCCGGCTCCAGTCTCCAGCAGCGCCACCGTCGCCAGCAGATGCATGGTGGCACCGCCGCTGCCGTTGCCGCTGCGCACGACCGTCATCTCCATCTCGCCGGAGGCCGAGCCCATGCGATGGCTGCGCCGCAGCAGGTGGTCGAGCGCCTCCATCGCCTCGGCGGGAAAGATCTCCTCAATCGCAGTGCCGATGAAAGGCCTCTGTCCGCCCGGGTCGAGCATCTCGGTCAGCGCGCGGTTGGCCAGCACCACGCAGCGTCTGCGTGTCCAGCGTGGCCACGCCGTTTGGGATCGTCTCCAGCATCGTCTCCAACTCGCTGCGGCGCGCCTCCAGCGTCGCATTGGCGGCGGAGAGCTGCAGGTTCGAGGTCTCCGCCGCGCGCCGGCTGCCTTCCAGATCGGCGGCCATGTGGTTGAAGCTGCGCACCAGCTCGCCCAGCTCCTCGGTCGCGCTCTCGCCGACGCGGTGCGCGTAGTCGCCGGCGGCGATGGCCTCCATCGCATCAGCCAGCGCCTCCACCGGCTTGGTCACCTGCTTGGAGAGATGCAGCGCCAGCCAGCTGGACGCGAACAGCGCCAGCGTCGTCATCATCATCAGCAACAGCATATACAGGTTGCGCACCTGGCGCTGGCTCTGGTGAATGCTCCAATACGCAACCACCGCCTGGTGCAGCCGCGTCATCGTGGCCGACATGCCGACCGGCGTGGGCAGCCCGACCACCACCGTTCCGCCCTCCTTGATCGCGGCCACGCCCAACGCATAGTCCGTCTGCCCCTTGGAGAAGATGGGCAGGTCGGTGCGCTGCGCCGCCGCAAGGATCGCCTCGTCGGTCGAGCCGTCCACCACAAGATCGTCGCCCGGCGCATGCACTGAGCGGTGCGATGTCCGTGTCTTCATCGGGCGCACTCGGCTCCGGCGGCAGCCACGGCTTTACCTGCGCCGGCGCGCCAGTACTCTGCGGCAGGTGAAACGCCGCAACCGCTTTGCCCTCGCGATACACAATGGCAAAGCCATCCTGCAACGTGATCTCGTGCTGGTGCAGAACGCCGTCGATCGCCTCCAGGTCCGACGCGTTGTTGGCGCCCCGGGCTGCCTCCGAGATGCCTTCCGTCACCGCCAGCGAAGCCGCAGATCGACTCCGCCTCCACCCGTGCGTTGGCCGAGGTGTACTGCGCCAGTTGATCGGCAATCCGCGTGGAGTCGTCGTGCATCTCCGTCACCGGCTCGGAGAACCAGCGGTCCACAGCGCGGTTCATCAGCCAGTAGCTGAACAGGAACATGAACACCAGCGGGATCAGCGACACCAGGATCGCGCCCCACATCATCCGCGTGCGCAGCCGGCTGCCCATTACCCGGCTCTGCTGGTCGGCGTACAGCTTCACCACGTTGCGCACCAGCATCAACAGCACCGCAACGAAGACCAGAAACGCCAACACCGAGAGGCCGATGAAGACCACCCTCTGCCCGGTTGTAGCCGGGTTCAGGAACTTCAGGCTGAAGGCGTTCAGCGCGGTAAAGGTCGCGAGCAGCACCACCAGGACCGACCCCAGCGCAATGACGACGATCTTCCTGCGACTTGTGGTTGTGGCCATCGACCGAGCTCTCCGCAACAGACGATCCAGAGACTCGATTATAGGCGGTGCAGCTCGACAACTCTAAGTGCTGACCCCGGTTCTATCCGCCGCTGCGCTTGCGCCACACCACCTTCACCTGTTGGCGCCAGCGCTCATCGAGCGCCACCAGCACCCACTCCACTCGCGGCGAGAGATAACGCAGCACCACCTCCGTCGCCGGATGCACGCGCAACGCGGGCGCCACCAGATACAGTCGCGGAGCGCCCTCTACCAGTCTCACTCCGCCAAAGTATCCATGCCGCTGAAACTCGCCCAGCCCAGAGCCCTTGTCGGGATTCTGCCGATGATGCCAGCGCACCCGCACCCAGTAGTCGAGACCCTGTAGCGCAAGGTGGAGGTCTTCGTCGGCCTTCAACTCAATCACCGCCAGCCGTCCATCCCGGTCGACCGAAAGCAAGTCCAGCATGCCGCGATCCGACGCAGCGAACGCCGGCACCTGGCGTATACACATGGGCCGGATCGAGCTGCGCATCGATCACGGAGATATCGCGGCGCAACACGCTCTCCAGCCAACGCTCCGGCTGCATCCGGTACAGCGGGTCGCGCGCGTCCGGTTTCTGGCCGCCCCTGGTGCCAGCCGCCCGCCGCGCAAACAGCCGCGTCACCATCTCCCGTAGCTCCCCTGCATTCTGCTCCGTCAGCGGAGTCTCATTCGCGCCCGCGCCAAACGTAATCTCCTGCACGCGGTTGAAGCTCTGCCCCGCATATCCCATGCGCACACGCGCAAACTCAAGCCCATGCAGCAGAAAGGCCATCTCCGCTCCGCTGCGCACACGCTGCTCGACCACCGTCGCGCATCGCCTCCGGCAGCAGCGCCATCACGTGCGCATTCGCTTCGGCGAATCGCTCCCGCGCCGAAAGTTCATTGGGGGCCTGGACCAGCCGCGTCGAGATGTTTCCATGGTCGGCCGCCTCGCGCTGCTCCATCTCCTCGGTCTTCTCGTCGAACTCCCACAGCTCCCACTGCGCCGCGTCGGGGTTCATCCACGCCATGCGCGAGACCGTCAGCGTCGCCATGCCGCGCGGCACAATCATGCGCAGCCCGCGATACAGCCTTCGCCCGCCCGCGTTCTCGCGGCAGTGCGCCAGCCACAGAACGCCCAGCGTCAGGATGCCGTCCACCGTCGCCTGCGTCTCCGCCGCATTCACCGCAATCACCGCCCACGCCTGCTGCCCATGCACCAGCGATCCGCGCGCATAGGCCGGCCCAAAGCTCTTCTCCAGGTCCATCGCCGTGCGAAAGCCCTCGGCCTTCCACTCGCCCCACGCATCGCCGCGCCCGCGCAGCATCATCCGCTCCAGCGTCCGCAGATAGCGCACCCGCGTCGCCTCACGCGTCGTCGGTGTGCGCCGGTCGCATGTCTGCCGACAGCTCGAGCGAGCGGCTTGCGTCTGCCCGAATCGATGCGTCGTCAGCCGCAGCGTACGGTTCGCGCCCGCCCCGCGCTCGCTGGCCGCGCTCACCCGCCGCACAATGTTGCGGTCCTCGCTCCACAGCTGCAATGTGCACTTGCCGTGCTCAGTCGCCAGCGAGTACTTCGCGACGCGCATGTCGAAGATGACCTTGCCATCCTCCAGCACAATCGCCTTCGGGTGTTCGGCGAGAAACTCCTCAAGCACGGCCGCAAGGGCCAGCGGCGTCTGCTGCGGTTCCGCGGAAGAAGCTCTGGGCGGAGTCATGTGCAGCAAAGTCTATCAGCCGACACTTGGGATGGCCACCAGCCTCAACCCCGTTAGGGAATATGCTTTGCGACAAATGACGTGAGCGCGGCCAAGGAATCCGATGGAATGACAATCGTATTGTTCTCGGCGGAACGAGTCATTTCCAGCATTGTCTCCATCGCCTTTAATCTCCACCCATCCTCACTGAGCTCGGCTGCCGCGAGATTGAGCTCCTTGGCGATCTTTACCTGTGCTTCGGCGCGAACAAATTCCGCCTCGGCTTCCTTCGCCGCGCGGGCCTTAAGTGAAAGCGCCTCCTGGATGCTATTGTCAGTAATCTTGACGTCTCGCAACTCGATGGCGCATATCAGGATTCCCCACTCGGCTACTCTCTCTCGAACAAGGCTGACGATTGCCGAGCACACCTGGTCACGCTGATGAAGCAATTGATCCAGTGTGCTCTGGCTGACAATCTCGGACACGGCGGCAAGCACCCTCTGTTCAATCGCATCGGCGCCATTCTTGACGGCGAGGGTAAATTTCTTGACATTCGACGCATCTATCTTCGACGTAAGTATCGTCGTAAACGCGATCGGCACGTTATCCCGCGTCTGCAAACTTGCGGCTAAATCGAGCGCGAGGTCTGTGACCACCTCATTGATCGAGACTGTCGCCAACAGGGTATGCGTGAATGGCTCCAGCCACGTGATTCCCGGCTCGAGCGTTCGAACATATTTACCGAATCTCAGGACCGGAACGCGCTCCCACTCACGAACTACGTTAATGCCCAGCGTAGATAAAAGATGACAACCACGCAGAGTGTTAGAAATAGCCAGTGATCTTGGACAAAATCAAGTGTAGCTTCCATTTATTCGCTCCTCTACCAGCCCTCGCGCTCGCGCAGCCGTGTAATGTGCGCCACGTGGTGCTTCGAGTGCCAGCCATACAGCAGCGTCGCCAACTCCAATGACATCGGCCCGCGCTCCGGATGCTTCACGCCGCGCGCCCACTGCTCGCCCTTCAGCGATTCGAGCAGCATCACCCATCGCCCATGCAGCCCCTCAATCAATCCCACTGACCAACCCGCCGGCGCGGCTGTCGAATCGTGCAGCATCGCCCAGGCCTTCTCGTCGTAGGCATTGATCGTCGGCCAGTCCTCGGTGAGCGCGAGCCGGATGCGGATGAACGCATTCATGTGGCTGTCTGCGATGTGGTGCACCAGCTGCTGCACCGTCCATCCGCCCTCGCGGTACGGCGTCGCCAGCTGCTTCGCGTCCAGCCCCTTCAGCGCCTTGCTCAGTTTCCCAGGCATCTCCGCGATGGCGGCGATCGCAGCCGCGCGGTCCGCGGGCGTTACGCTCTCCGGCCGTCTGAACTTCCCAACCGGGTACCTCGGATCAACCTCCAACTGTAAAGCCTCGGCCATCGAACTCTCCTTTCACGCGCATCTGGAAAGCAAGGTAGCACAGCCGGTCGCATCTTTGCGGAAGATGAGCACACTATAATCGCCAGCATCGGCCCGGTCGCATCGAACCCCAACATGCGCCTCATCCTCCTCACGTTCGCCGCGCTCGCTCTCATCGCTGCCGCAGGCGCGCAACAGGCACCCCAGCTGCAACAAGCAGCACCACAGAACTACCTCGGCTTCGACGCCAACGAGTATCCCGGCGACGATCTCCTCCCCGCGCTGCGCAAGCAGTTCGCCTTCACCGGCTACTGGCTCAACAATCCTCCCGGCGCGGACCGCAATCCCTGGCTCGGCAAGCGCGAGGTCCTTTTGCGCAACGGATTCGGATTCGTAGTAGTCTTCAACGGCCGCCTCGACAAGGAGATCGTCAAATCGCAGAAGGCCGGCAAGAAACCCGCCGCATTCGCCGCCGAGGACGCCACTGCAGCCGTCGCCGCAGCCCGCCGCGAGGGCTTTCCGCCCCACACCGTCCTCTTCCTCGACCAGGAAGAAGGTGGCCGCATGTTGCCTGAGCAAGCCGACTACCTCCTCGGCTGGACCGAGGCCATCGCCCGCTCGGACTATAGCCCCGGCGTCTACGCCAGCGGCCAGCCGGTCGACGACGGCACCGGCCCTTATGGCAAACCCGTCACCATCACCACCATTCAGGACATCCGCTCGCGCGTCGCCGCCGGGCATCTTCATCCAATTGCATTTTGGGTCGCGCAGGACGCCTGCCCGCCCGCGCCGGGATGCGTCGCGAACCCTGAGCACCCGCCCGCGTCCGATCTCAGCGGCACCCTCGATGCCGACGCCTGGCAGTACGCGCAATCGCCGCGCCGCCGGTCCATCACCCAGGCCTGCGCCACGACCTACAACCGCGACGGCAACTGCTACGCACCCGGCCTGACCCAATACCAGCTCGACCTCAGCGTCTCTGCCTCACCCGACCCCTCCCACGGCCGCTAACTCGAATTCCGGTACCGCCGCATCTAAACTGAGTCAGGGACGCCTACGATGAAGCTCTGTGCCGCGCTCGCGCTAATGGCAATCCCCTTCGTCCTCGCGCAGACCCCGCCCGCTCCTCCCGAGCAAACTCCGACCCTCAACGCGAACTCCACCCTCGTCCTCGTTCCCGCGCTGGTGCGCACCAAGTCCGGCGATCTCGTCTTCACCCTCAAGGCCGATGACTTCGCCCTCACCGACGACGGCGTCCCGCAAAAACTCACGCTCGAACAGGACACCGGCGGCGAGCCGCTCGCCCTCGTCGTCGACATCGAGGGCGGAGGCGCCGGCGCGCGCGAGCTGGACAAGTACGGCGCCCTCGCGCCCATGATCGAGTCCGTCGTCGGCGACGTGCCCCACAACGTCGCCGTCGTCGGCTTCGATAGCTCGCCCGTCCTGGTGCAGGACTTCACCCCCGACATCGACCTCGCCGCCCACGCCATCCAGGCGCCTCATCGCGGACAACAACGGCGACGACGGCGCCGCCATCCTCGACAGCCTCGGCTTCTCGGTCGACCTGCTGCGCAAGCAGCCGCTCCAGTACCGCCGCGCCATCCTGCTCATCTCCGAGACCAACGACCACGGCAGCCAGCTCAAGCTCGCAGACGCCCTGCGCGCCATCAGCGACACCAACACCGCCATCTACAGCATCGGCTTCTCCTCCGGTCGCGATGAGCTGAAGCACGAGTCCGCCAAGGCCCTCGGCGACTCAACGCCCGGGCCCGGCCCACGGCTGCATGAGCCGCGATCCCAACGATCCGCAGGTCGATCTCAGCAAGAACGCCGCCACCCAGGCGTTCGACTGCCTCGGCCTGCTCGCCCCTCCGCTGCGCTATCGCCAAGGCGGCCGCGATCGCCGCCTTCGAAGGCTTCCAGCGCAACACCCCCGAGACCGTCGCCCACCTCACCGGCGGCGAGTACTTCAAGCTCACCAGCGCCAAGAGCCTCGAGCGCGACCTGCACACCATCTCCAACCACATGCCCAACCGCTACGTCCTCAGCTTCCAGCCGCAGTCGCCCCACCCCGGGCTACACGCTATCGTCCTCAGCCTGCCCAACTACACAAACCTCGCAGTCACCGCTCGCAGCAGCTACTGGGCAGACAACGCTGCTTCCGCACCCTGACTCTGCGTCAAAAGAATGCGCCTGGGTTCGGCCCGGAGGTTGCTCACGTTGGCGGAAGCCTTGCGACTTTATCACGTCTCGCCGTCATTTTTCGCAATTTATTTGCCGTGAACCATTTAGAGGCCTAGAATAGAAGGTGTGACCCTTCCGCAGGCCTCCACCACCACCGACCACAAGCGCTATTTCATCGAGAAACTTGGTCTCTCCGAGCGCCTGATGGAGCGCTGCCTCGGCGAAGCGCTCTCCGCCGGCGGCGACTACGCCGACCTCTACTTCGAGTCCGTCACCTCCACCTCGCTCGGCATCGACGAGTCCCTCGTCAAGTCCGCCTCGCAGGGCATCAGCGTCGGCTGCGGCATCCGCGTCCTCTCCGGCGAGCGCACCGGCTACGCCTACACCGACGACCTCTCCTCCGACCGCCTCCTGCGCGCCGCCCGCACCGCCGCCCTCATCGCCAGCGGCCCGGCCAAGGAGCAGATGTCCGGCTTCCGCCACACCTCCGACGCGCCCACGCTCTACCCCATCGCCGGCGCCACCGCCGACGCCGAGATCGCCGCCAAGCTCGCCCTCATCCAGCGCGCCGACCACGCCGCCCGCGCCTTCGATCCCCGCATCACCCAGGTCCGCGCCGGCTTCAACGACGAGCTGCGCCGCATCCTCATCGCCGCCTCCGACGGCACCTTCGCCTCCGACACCCAGCCGCTCGCCCGCCTCAACGTCTTCGTCATCGCCAAGGATGCCGCCGGCAACAACGGCGCCGGCGCAACCGCCCGCGGCACCTCCGGCGGCGGCGGCCGCGTCACTCTCGACTTCTTCGAAGGCACCAACTCCCCCGAGCACTTCGCCCGCGAGGCCGCCCGCACCGCCATCCTCCAACTCGGCGCCATCGCCGCGCCCGCCGGCGAGATGCCCGTCGTCCTCGGCCCCGGCTGGCCCGGCGTGCTGCTGCACGAAGCCGTCGGCCACGGCCTCGAAGCCGACTTCAACCGCAAGAAGACCTCCGCCTTCGCCGGCCTCATCGGCCAGAAGGTCGCCAGCGAAAAGGTCACCGTCGTCGACAACGGCCGCATGCCCAACCGCCGCGGCTCCATCAACCTGGACGACGAGGGCAATCCCACCCAGGAGACCGTCCTCATCGAGAACGGCATCCTCAAGGGCTATCTCTCGGACAAGCTCTCCAGCGCGCCTGATGGGCACGCCCAACACCGGCTCCGGCCGCCGCGAGAGCTACCACCACATCCCCATGCCGCGCATGACCAACACCTACATGCTCAACGGCGACGACATGCCCGAGGACATCATCAAGTCCGTCACGCGCGGCCTCTACGCCGTCAACTTCGGCGGCGGCCAGGTGGACATCACCAACGGCAAGTTCGTCTTCTCCGCCTCCGAGGCCTACCTCATCGAGGACGGCAAGGTCACCCGCCCGGTCAAAGGCGCGACCCTCATCGGCAACGGCCCGGAAGCTCTCAAGTACGTCTCCATGGTCGGCAACGATCTCGCCCTCGACGAAGGAATCGGCACCTGCGGCAAGGCCGGGCAGAGCGTGCCCGTCGGCGTCGGCATGCCCACAGTAAGGCTCGACCGCATGACGGTCGGCGGAACAGGACAATAGACTTTTATGGCAGTCGAACGCGAAAAGATGTTTGAGTGCGAGGTCCGGCGCCGCCGGGTCAAGGCCGGCGGAGGCTACGAGCCTTACTGGAAGGTCAAGAACGTCGCCGTCGCCCTCGTCGATGAAGACACCGAGTTCCGCTGCAAGGATTGCTTCGGCCAGGTCAAGCTGCTCGGCCGCAACGGCAAGGCCGGCACCGTCGCCTACGTCGAGCACAAGCTCCGCCGCCGACGCCGAGTTCTGCCCCAGCGGCCTGCTCTTCAAGAAGGCCACCGACGGCCGCGCCCCCAAGCTCCGCATCCGGTCGAGTAGCACCCTCGTTCGGCAGTCTCCATCAGACTTCGCGTTGTTGCCGTTGCATGTGTGTTTCTGAGATAGGCCCGGGCTTTAGCCCGGGCACCCGATGCCCCCTTTTGAGAAGGGGCTTTAGCCCCGGGCCCTGCAAGATCTCCCATAGAACGGATCGCGCCGACTGCGCCGATCCCCAACCCGCAACTCCAAAGGAGCAACACCATGGCCGCCGAATCCGAGAAGATCTACGAGTGCCAGGTCAAACGCCGCCGCCTCAAGACCGGCGGAGGCTACGAGCCCTTCTGGAAGCTCAAGTCCGTCACCGAAGCCCTCTCCGACGACGACACCGAGTTCCGCTGCCCCGACTGCACCGGCGCGGTCAAGCTGCACCGCCGCCACATCGCCGACGCGCCCCCGCCCCACATCGCCCACAAGCTCAAGACCGACTCCGAGTACTGCCCCGCCGGCATCTACTTCCGCAAATCCACCGACGGCCGCCAGCCGCGCATGTCCCAGCACCCCGTCCGCTAGCGTGCATTTCTCTTTACTATAGAGCCCAAACCTCAAATGCCGTCATTCTGGCGCAGCCAGGTAGTGGTGCAGTTTGAATTTCCACGGGTCGGGGAGCAGCGTTAGACTTTAGTAATGGCAAAGAGAATAACCGACGCGGACTTTGTAGTGAGCATCCTTGAGGACATGAAGGGCAAGAGTAACCGCCTTGTGGCTGATGCAATTGTGAAGAAGCTCGGTTTACGCATCCGCAATCGCGCCAGAGGCCGCGCACAGGACTTTAGCCAAGCCGCCGCACGGATCGTGAGAGAAGCGACCGAGAAGGTCTAGTTTTCGGCAGTCGGCTTCGCTTTCAAAGAACGCTTTAGCGCCTTGATTGTGATATCAACATAATCCTTCAGCGCGTCGATATCCTCCTCGGTCTGAGCGTCGCCAAAGAGTTCCATCCGCGCGTTGAAGTCCCCCGACAAAGCCCATGAATACGAGCGCATCTTTGGCGCTTGCGATAGGTGAACCGGCTTCTCTAGGTTCGTTGGAGGCTTTGGGACTACAAAACCAATCCCAGGCTGCTCTGCCGACTTTTCGACTGCCTCAGCGTTCACTATGGTCAACTCCTTGATCGGCAGACCGGTGTCGCTTCCATCTACAAAAGCCCAAAGGCCGTCTGGAGACAATCCGCGAACACGCTTCGCCTCGAATTGGATTTGACCGTTGGATTCCCACTGAACGTAGTCCCCAATTTGAGGTAGAACCGGCTGTTCGCCACTTCCATTCTGCGACTGTTTAGATTCTAGCACCTTCAAATCTGATAAACCAGAGAATTCTAGTGTGTCCCTGAAGTCGCGGACAAAACCATCTACGGCAGTAGGATTGAATTTTCTAACAGTAATCAAATCCGATTTCAAACTGGCATCGGAGGGGAGACCGCTGGTGCGGTATTCCTCTAGAAGTTGTTGATATATTTCGGGACTAACAGCGGCGTCGCGAAGCGCCTTAGCTCTTGTTGGATCACCCTGCGGACGCGCTACGATCTCTATGCCGCGTTGCAGAAGCTTGATTCGTTCAACTGTCTCCTCGACTAGCCCAAAGCTCTTCAGTGCTGATAAAGTGCGCCCAGCTTCGCTATGGAGCTTTTCATAGCCCATATGCTTGAGGGCTGCAAGCTTGGGCGAAGGCGCGAGCCCATCTGCCTTGTACAAGGCTTCTATCTTCGCCACCGCTGCCCGTAGGCTGATACCAGGGTAATTAGGACTGCGATGCCTCGGCTTCTGATCTTTTTTCTGGGGAACCTCTAACTGTTCAGCCATGATCGAACCTCCCATCAACGAAAGCCTATCACGGTAGGATTAGATAAGGCAACAACTAACTACAACTATTTTTATCAAAACTACTGTTGACAAAAGTTTGATAGCGTGGGATGATTGAGAAGTCTTACAGGAGAGGATCATGAATCGCTTGAACACGGCAAAACGCGCCCAAGTTCTCTCCGCCCTAGTCGAAGGAGTCTCGATCAATGCGACATGCCGCATGACGGGCGTTGCGAAGCACACGGTTCTAAAACTGCTTGAGGACATGGGCTGCGCCGCTGCCGCATTACCATCACCGCAACGTGCGCGCCTCAAGGTGCGCCGTCTTCAGTGCGATGAGATTTGGGCGTTCTGTGGTGCGAAGGCGAAGAACGTCACGCTCGAAAAGAAAGCAGCAGGTTGGGGCGATGTTTGGACCTGGACGGCAATCGATGCCGATACGAAGCTCTGCGTTTCCTACCTTGTCGGCGGTCGCACGACGGGCTGGGCAAAGGACTTCATGGAGGATTGCCGAGAGCGCATCGTCGGCAATCCACAGATCACCACAGACGCCCACAAGCCCTACTGAAGGCCGTAGAAGAGGCGTTCGGAGGCGATGCCGACTATGCGATGCTCCACAAGATTTACGGTGCGTCTGGCGAGCCTGAGACCGCTACAGCCCGGCTACCTGCATCGGGTGCGATATGAAGGTGGTGAGCGGCAATCCCGATCCGGAGCACGTTAGTACGTCCTACGTCGAACGCCAGAACCTGACCATGCGAATGTCCATGCGCCGATTTACGCGGCTAACGAATGGATTCTCAAAGAAGCTTGAGAATCATGGACATGCGGTCGCTCTTATTTCATGCACTACAATTTCGCCGGGTCCACAAGACACTGCGCGTAACACCAGCGATGGAAGCTGGAATACGCATCACGTCTGGACGATGGAAGAACTAGTGGGCTTACTAGACCGTTTTCATGCGGTGGCCGCATGAAAATAAGGCAAATCTTGGCCGTTCGATGCTTGCAGCTAAAGCGTAGACTAGGTGAAGAGGTCTACCCCATGACTGCACACGAAATTGCAAAATACTTCGTGTCTCTCGTTGATGAAGAAGCGGGGGACTCGATTTCAAATCTCAAGGTTCAGAAGCTGCTCTACTACGCGCAGGGTGGATACCTCGCGTTCCATGATGAGCCGCTATTTCCAGAAGCGATCAAGGCGTGGGCGCACGGCCCCGTCGTGCCCCAGGTGTACCACGAATATAAGCAGTACGGTGCTGGCCCAATCCCAGTGGAACCTGTCGATCTGAGAACTTTATTCCGCGCAAGTCCGTGAGATTTTGGACGAAGTAAATACCGTTTATGGGCAGTTTACGGCGGGTAAACTTCGGGCCATGACTCATGACGAACCGCCTTGGCGGGATACGCCGCAGAACGAAACCATCACCCATGAGAAGCTGAAAGAATTCTTCAAAACGCTGGTGTACGATGACGAAGTTCCACAAGCCGCAGCCTACTAAGGGTAAGAAAATAGCTCTTAGTGGATCGGCTGAAACGCCAAAGGTTGATTACAACCGTCAGAAGCCGACGTTTTGCCTACGATATCTGGACCCACAGTATTGCATTACCGTCTGCGACCGCGACGATAAGGCCGCGTTCGCTGATAAGGCTCGCCGGATGAGCCTTATGACGTGGAATGAACTAATTCAAGCTCCTAAACATGGAATGGGATTCGAGACTATTGCTCGGGCTGCGATACATCGACCCATTCCAACCCACATATCCGAAGATGTAACTCTCATTGCCTTTCGGTTCAGCGGACTAAAGCCGATGGTTGGATATCGTACGGACGGAATGTTTCACATCATTTGGTTCGATTGCAGTTTCGACCTGTATGACCACGAATAAAATTCAAACTGCACCACTACCCGCAGCCAGAATCTCTGTATTGGTTCTTCGCATTCGCTAAACACCTTCGAGGACATTGCGCTAGCCCGTTTTCCCACGCGGCAATCTCCCCAGCTGGTAAAATAACAATGGGTGGTTAGTGGCGAGAAGGCTCGAGAATGAGTGATGAGTTCGCGTAGAGAATGGCCATTCACGTGCGCCGCTTTCCCAAAAAATAGACGGTTAACCTATTTTTTTTGAATATTCTGGCGAAAGGGTGGGGGTCCCCATGCAGGCCGAACATCTGATTGGCACTGACCTCAAAAGGCTCGCCTCCGACGTCCTCGCCCGCGCCCTCAAGTCCGGCGCCACCGACGCCGAGGCCGTCGTCTACGAGGGCGACGAGTTCTCGACTCGCGTCCGCCTCGGCCAGGTCGAGACCCTCAAGGAGTCCGGCTCCCGCGCCGTCGGCCTGCGCGTCTTCATCGGCCATCGCACCGCCAGCACCAGCTCCTCGGACTTCTCGCCCGACTCGATCGAGCGCCTCGTAGACGGCGCCGTCACCCTCGCCCGCATCACCAGCGAAGACCCCTTCGCCGGCCTTCCCGACCCCGACGCCTTCGGCCAGCACGACCCCGCCGCCCAGCACCTCTACTTCGACGACGTGAACCAGCAAGCGCCCGCCGACCGCATCGAGATCGCCCGCGAAGTCGAGGCCGCCGCCATGGCCTACGACACCCGCATCCAGAACTCCGGCGGCGGCGACTTCGACACCGCAACCTCGCACAAGATCATGATGAACTCGCGCGGCTTCACCGGCGAGTACCGCCGCAGCTACTGCAGCTTCTCCGCCCAGCCCATCGCCCACGACGCGGATGGCAACATGCAGCGCAACTACTGGTACTCCTCCGCGCGCACCACCCGCCTGCTCGAAGACCCCGTCGCCATCGGCCAGGAGGCCGCCCGCCGGACGCTACGCCGACTCGGCGCGCGCCGCGTCAAGACCCAGCAAGCCCCCGTCGTCTTCTCTCCCGAAATCGCCCGCTCCATCATCGGCAACATCTTCGACGCCGCCAACGGCGACGCCATCTATCGCCACGCCACCTTCTTCGCCGACATGCTCGGCGAGCGCGTCGCCGGCGAAAACGTCACCGTCATCGACGACGGGACGCTTGGTCTTCGATCATGAAGGAAATAACATCCGCACCGGCGGCTTCGGCACCTCGCCCTTCGACGGCGAAGGCCTGCCCACCCGCCGCACCGTCCTGGTCGAAAACGGCATCCTCAAGAACTACGTGATGAACACCTACACCGCGCGCAAGCTCGGCCTCGCCTCCACCGGCAACGCCTCGCGCTCGCTCGCCTCCAACCCCGGCATCGGCGCCGGCAACTTCTACCTCGAGCCCGGCACCCTCACCCCCGAAGAGATCATCGCCGCCGTGCCCAGCGGCCTCTACGTCACCGAGACCATGGGCTTCGGCGTCAACCTCGTCACCGGCGACTACTCCCAGGGCGCCGCCGGCCTGTGGATCGAGAACGGCGAACTCGCCTACCCCGTCGAAGAGATCACCATCGCCGGCAACCTCAAGGACATGTACCGCAACATCTCCGCCATCGGCAACGACCTCACCTTCCGCAGCGCCGCCGCCGCCCCCACCCTCCGCATCGAAGGCATGATGATCGCCGGCAGCTAGTACGTGGCCAGCGAGACGCGCAACACCAGCGGCTCAAACGCCGCGAAGTTGAGACCGTAGTCGGTTTCGTCGCCGTTGAGGATGCGCAGGAACTTGAATGCACCGTTCTCGTAGGTGCCTTCTTCGACCTTTAGGAACTGGCGGTGTTTGCCGGGCTCGGCGGGACGAAAGTCCACGCTGCACGAGTAGCCCGCGACCAGAAACTGATTGTCCCCCAACTGCGCCACCAGCGCGCGCCCGATCGGCTGCGGATTGCCCGTCGGCTTCTGGTTGGCCCTCGCCCCATACGCAACCGTCGCGTTCCACGCGCCAAACGGCATCGTCTGCGTGATCTCACCCTGCTCCTCCGCAACCGCCTTCAGCTTGCCCTCAAAGTTCAGTCGCGCCACATCCCGATCCATCGGCCCGATAAGCCGATAGTTCAACGCCCACGGTGTCAGCGCCGCCTGCTGCGCCGCCGCATCGTCGCCATTGCGGTTCTTCGTGTAGTCCAGCCCAAAGGGCGAGAACCCAATCGTCTGCAAGCCCAGCGCATCGAAGAAGAACCGCGGACTCCCGCCCGTCTCCGGCACAAACAGCGGATTGTCCGGCCGATGGTAAAGCTCCAGCACCTTCCGGTATGCCTCCGGATTGTTCATGTAGATGTCCGGCGCCAGCACATCCAGCGCCGGCGCCTCGGCCTTCCAGATGTTCAGCACATTGTCCGTCGGGCCGCCGCTCTCATACGTCCCCGGCGCGCCCGGCTTGATCGGATCGCGCAGAGCCGCATTCACATACATCGGAATCGGATACACCGCCTTGCCCGCCGCCGCGACCTGCCCGACATACTTCGCGATCGCCCACGCGTGAAAGTTGACCTCGGCCTCTGGCCCAAACGCCTCCGCCCACGTCGGCGCGGGTGTCGCCGCCGCCACATGCATCGCGCTCAACACCTCCGCAGGTACGGGCCCATCAAACAACTTCTGCGCCGCCGGAGAATAGTCCCGCAGCGTGCCCCACGTTCCCGTCTCGTTCTCCACCTGCACGATGATCACCGTCCGCTCCGGGTCGGCCGTCTTCAAGTGCCGCAAGAACGCGCTGAACGCAGTCTTGTCCGCCTCCATCGAAGCCATCGCAAACGGCGATGGCGAATCGACAGCCTGCCCGTTCTTATTGATCACGTGGGCGTAGACATCCGGATGCAGCTTCATCCACTCCGGCATGTAATGCTGGCTGCCGTTCTTCCACGTTGCGAACCACAGTATGTCCAGGCGCACGTGGTGCGCCCGCGCCTCCTTCAGTAGATTGTCCACCATCGAAAAATCAAAGTGTCCCTGCTGCGGCTCGATCTGCTCCCAGTAGACCGGCATCTCCACCGTATTGACGTTGAGATATTCCATCGCGGGCCACACCTTTGGCAGCTCCGCCGGCCACGAGCTTGAGTTATGCACCTGCGCGCTGAGCATCAGGTACGGCGCGCCATCCACAAACAGTGCGTACCGCCCATCCTTCTCGACGATGCGCGGGATGGGATGGTCTTTCGCTTGCGCTGGGGCCTGCGCAGTCTGCGCGTGGGTCGAGGCAGTGGTGGCGAGAACGGCGGCGGTGAGCAGAGCAGAGAGGGTCTTCATCGTGTCTCCATTTGTGGGCCTCGCCATGGTATTTCCGCCCGGCGGCATTGTCATCTTCTTAGTGCGCGTGTGTGCGCGGCTTTCAAGCAGAGCTTGGTGGCGAATCGAGCAGCGCGCGCAGCCCCGCCTCATCCAGCACAGGCACACCCAGCGACTGAGCCTTGTCCAGCTTCGAGCCGGCCTCTTCTCCCGCAACCAGGTAGCTGGTCTTCTTGCTCACGCTGCCAGAGACGTGCCCACCCGCCGACTCAATCATCTCCTTCGCCGCCTCACGCGTCAGCGTCGGCAGTGTGCCGGTCAGCACAAACGTGAGGCCTTCGAGAGTTGAGGTGGTGACACGCTTCTCCGCGGTCATCTCCACGCCAGCCCTGGCCAGCTGCTTCACCAGCTCACGGTTCTTCTCCTCCGCAAAGAACTCCACGATCGCCTGAGCGACCTTCGGTCCCACCTCATTCACCTCTTCCAGCTTCGCTGCATCGGCCTCCATCAAATCCTCCATCGAGCCGAAGTGCGCCGCCAGCAGCTGCGCCGTGCGCTCGCCCACAAAGCGAATCCCCAGACCCAACAGCACCCGCGCCAGTCCCGCCTTCTTCGAGCGCTCAATCTCATCGAGCAGCGCCTGCGCCGACTTTTCACCCACCCGCTCCAACTCCAGCAGGTCCTCCTTCTTCAGGTGATAGAGGTCGGAGATGGTATGCACCAGCGCCTTGCGCCCCACGCTCACCCGCCTCTTAGCATCCGCCTCGGACGCAGCCACCGCAGCCTCCTCTTCATCGCCCTCCTCCGTCTCCTCCATCTTCTGTCCCAGCAACTGCGCCACCATCGCATCGCCGAGGCCCTCGATATTCATCACGCCGCGGGAGCCAAAGTGACGCAGCTCCTCGCGCAGGCGCGCCGGGCAATTGGCGTTGATACAGCGCCAGTCCACCTCACCCTCCGCGCGCACCAAAGCGCTGCCGCACTCAGGGCAGAGCGTCGGAAACACGATCTCCTCGGTGCCGCGCGGATGCTTCGTATCCTCCACCACCGCGACGATCTTCGGGATCACGTCCCCGCCGCGCTCGACTTGAACGAAGTCGCCCAGCCGCACACCAAGCCGCGCAATCTCATCCGCGTTGTGCAGCGTGGCACGGGCGACGGTCGTGCCGCCAATGAATACGGGCGTGAGCGCAGCGACCGGCGTCACCTTGCCCGTGCGGCCTACGCTGAAGATCACTCGCTCCAGCCGGGTGATCCCCGCGCGCGCCGCGAACTTGTACGCAATCGCCCAGCGTGGCGCCTTGCCCGTGAAGCCCAGTCGACGCTGCTGCGCGGTCGCGTCGACTTTGATCACTACGCCGTCGATCTCGTAGCCGAGCGAGTCGCGCAGCTTCTCGGCCTGCGCGATAAAGGCGAGCACCGCTTCGAGTGAGTTGACCGTCGTCGCATGAGTATTCACTCGAAAACCCGCCGTCCTTAACGCCTCCAATGCCTCTGTCTGCGTGGCCATCAGCATCTCGCCGGGCCGCTCGCCCTCGGGCCCGTGCAGTAGAAAGTATGCGTAGAACTCAAGCCGCCGCTGCGCGACGATGTTGGGCTCGAGCGTCCGTATCGTTCCCGCTGCTGCATTCCGCGGGTTCACTGCCGGCGCAAGGCCTGCGGCAACCCGATCTTCGTTCATCCTCTCAAACGCCTTCTGCGGCAGCACTACCTCGCCGCGCACCTCGAAGCCAGGGGACATTCCCCCCGCCTTCAGCTTCTGCGCCGAAATGCTCAGCGGAACCGACCGGATCGTCCGCACATTCGACGTCACATCTTCGCCCACAGTCCCATCGCCCCGCGTCAACCCGCGCACCAATTGCGCCGAACCGTCAGCGCCAGCCGCATAATGCAGCGCGAGCGACAGACCATCCAGCTTCAGTTCGCACACATACCGCACCTGCTCCGCACTCGGCAGCGCATCGCGCACCCGCTGCTCCCACGCACGCAGCTCAACCTCGTTGTACGCGTTGTCTAGCGAAAGCATCGGCCGCGAGTGCGCCGTTTTGACAAAGCCCTCGCGCGGCTTGCCGCCCACCCGCTGCGTCGGCGAGTCGGGTGTGATGAGCTCCGGGTGCTCAGCTTCAAGAGCTTTCAGCCGGTTCATCAGAGCGTCATACTGCGCGTCGGTCAGCTCAGGGGCGTCCAGCACATAGTAGAGATGCTCGTGGTGGCGAATCTCGTCGCGTAACACGTCGATCTGCTCGGCGGGAGTCGGCCTGGAGGGCATGGGCACGATTATAGTGAGCGGCGATCGAGGCTATCCAAGAGCTTCGCCAGTCAAGAGACCGTCATGGGTTGCCGCATCCGTGACCTTCACGGATCTTGCCTTGATCGTGACCTGCAGATACCACGCGAGCCAGAAGGGAGTGGTCCAAAGGTAGAAGGCGGAGTGCATTCCTAAGCCCGCCATCTGCACGATCTCGACGACCGCACTGGCAAGGGCAAGCACGCCCAGCTGCTCCCGCGAGGTCGCGCGGTAGACGCCGACCAGCAGCGCGGGGATCACGAGTGCCTGATCTGTGAGCCATCCATAGGGGCTGACGAGGATGGAGACGAGCATCAGCGGTGCGCCGTCGCGCATCCAGTCCCACACGGCGCGACGCTGCCAGTAAAAGCCGACGGCCCAAACGCAACCCGCGATCGCAGGGACACTTTGCAGCCACGTCGCGTGGCGGTCGATGGCAAAGCGTAAGGCGATCGCGAGGCATGGGATGAACTCGCTCTGAATGCCAGAGGTACGCATCATCTCTTCGTACTGCGACCAGACGGTGGGATCAAGGCGCCACGCGATGAGCGAGCTTGCGAGCAGCGCGAGGAGAGTTGCTGACAGCAAGCGATAACTGCGGGCGACGAAAATCCACAGCAGCAAAACCACAGCAAAGGGCAGGAAGAGGTGCGGCTTAAGCGCGCACAGCCATAGGCCTAGTCCCGCAACAAACGGCCGTGTGCGATGAAACCGCAAGAAAAGCACAAGGCCGAGCAGCGCAAACAGCGCGGTCTGGCCGCCCAGAATGCAAATGAGCGCCGGGGCAAAGGAGTAGCCGAGACAATGAAGCTTGTTGCGCGGACGACCGTGCAGAATCCACAGCCTATGCACCGAAAT
The DNA here is from genome assembly GCA_963808025.1 of uncultured Acidobacteriaceae bacterium. Classification (GTDB taxonomy): domain Bacteria; phylum Acidobacteriota; class Terriglobia; order Terriglobales; family Acidobacteriaceae; genus Edaphobacter. The sequence goes on from CAWEEI010000005.1 coordinate 765,819, forward strand.
CACTAGCGCAGCAATCAAGAGCAGCGACCACAGCAGCGTTCCGGTGCGGAGCCCGAGGAGGCCGAGAGGGATGACCAGGCAGAGCGCAGAAGGCGGATTGCGCATGATCAACGTCTGCGCGCTCTCCTTAAAGCCAGACGCCAGCTCAATGCTCCGGACGGCTGCGTTGTCGTAAGGGTTCGCGTGATGCACCAGCTGCCGACCGGCGACCCAGAACGAGACCACATCGCGGCCGCCCGGATTGTTGCCGGTGATCAGCAGGACGCAGAGACCCACGACGAACGCTCCGAACGCAAGGGTGCAAATGATGACGACCGCTGCTTCGACAAAGGTCCGTGCTTTGGACTGCTGAGGCTTCGCGGGGGTCGTCGGTTGCTCGGGGAGGGTCATCGCGCTTTGGCCCATGGTATCGGAGAGGGGAGGGCCGCCGCGCTCATTTCTTGCGCGCACGGTATCCTTGAACCTGCCAACACACTCCTATGGAGCCAGTGACCCATTTCATGACCGGAGCCTGCCTGGCGCGCGCGGGCTTCAACCGCAAGGCCGCCTACGCGACCCTGGCGATGACGCTGGCCGCGGAGGCGCCGGACCTGGATACGCTGTGGTCCTTCGATGGGCCGATTGCAGGCTTTCAGCACCATCGTGGAATTACGCACACGTTTCTCGCGCTGCCGTTTGAAGGTCTTGTGGTGGTCGGTGCGGTCTGGCTGCTGCACCGCTGGTGGCTGCGCAGCGCGCGGGCTGCTTCCGCGCCGGCCCCTGCGAATGACCCTGAGGCCGATCAGCCAATTGTGCGGCCGCTTACCGCCGCGCCGGTGCGCTGGGGGTTGCTTTATGGCTTGGTGCTGGTCGCGCTGTTAAGCCACATCCTGCTGGACTGGACCAACAACTACGGCGTGCGGCCTTTCTTTCCCTTCAACCCGCGATGGTACGCGGGCTCGTTCGTTTTCGTCTTCGAGCCGGTGCTGTTCGGCGTTCTCTTGCTGGCGCTGGTGGCTCCGGCGCTGTTCGGACTGATCGGCAGCGAAGTCGGCGCGCGCAGGCCGCCGTTCCGCGGGCAGGGGCTGGGCGATCTTCGCGCTGGTGGCGATGGTTGGCCTCTGGGGATGGCGCTGGGTGGAGCACGACGATGCAGTGCAGCTGGCCTCGACCGCGGCATATGGGCCGGCCGCACAGGGCGCTGAGGTGCTGCGCGTGACAGCGAGTCCGTATCCTGGGAATCCATATCGCTGGCACGCGATCGTAGAGACGCCGGGCTTCTATCAGGTCGCAACCGTTGACTCGTTACGTTCGACTGTTGCGACCGATCCGGAGCAGGACATCTACTACAAGCCTCCCACGACGCTGAATACACTGGTGGCCAAGCAGAGCTGGCTGGGCCAGGTGTACCTCGACTGGTCGAGTTGGCCGTTGGTGACGGATGTTGGACTGGCTGTGCCAGTGCACGCACCGGCCGGTGCGACGGTGTGGAACGAGGTCACCTTTCGCGATCTGCGCTTTATGTACGACACAACGCTGATGCAAGGGCGCAGCAATCCTCCGCTTACCGGCACGGTCTATGTCGACGCCGACCTGCGCGTTGCGCAGATGGAGTTTGGCGGACCCGTGCAGCGCTGACCTCAATTCGCACCGCGAGTGGTGGCGAGCCACTCGTCCCATGCGGCAAGGGCGCGGTCGCATTGGAGTTTGTGGCGCTCTTTTTTGTCGCGAATCTTGCGCCGAAGCTCTTCCTCCAGCGGCGGCAGCAGGTCGAAGGTGATGTTGGCGGGCTGGAAGCGCTTGCTCTCCGCGTGCGTGATGTAGTGGGTGAGCGAGCCGTTGGCGCGATGCGCGCGGGGCGGGCCCGGGCTGCTCTCCGCGCGCGAGCGCCGCGGCGTATCGTCCGGCGAGCAAGCCCGGAGGCGATGGACTCGGTGTAGCCCTCGACGCCGGAGAGCTGGCCGGCGATCAGGATTGATGGGTGGGCGCGGAGCTGCAGCGTCTCGGTCAGCAGCGTGGGCGCGTTGATGTAGGTGTTGCGGTGGATCTGGCCGTAGCGCAGGAAGGTCGCGTTCTCCAGGCCGGGGATCAGGCGCAGCACGCGCGCCTGCTCGCCGAACTTCAGGTGGTTCTGGAAGCCGACGAGGTTGTAGGAGTCGGCGCGCAGGTTCTCCTGGCGCAGCTGGACGACGGCATAGGGCCAGCTGCCGGTCTTCGGGTCGGTGAGGCCGACGGGCTTCATGGGGCCGAAGCGCAGGGTGTCGCGGCCGCGGCGCGCGGTCTCTTCGATGGGCAGGCAGCCCTCGAAGTAGTGGACGGGATCCGCGGTCGCAAGGCTGTCGATGGACGAGGGAATCGCCTCCCAGGCCTTGGGCGGGACGGCTTCGGCGGTGGTGAGGGCGTCGAGGAAGCGGTCGTACTCCTCTTTGGTGAAGGGGCAGTTGATGTAGTCGGCGGTGCCTTTGTCGTAGCGCGCGGCGAAGTAGACCTTCGCCATGTCGATGGTGGTGGCGTCGACGATGGGCGAGATGGAGTCGTAGAAGGCGAGGTGAGCGGCGCCGGTGAGGCGTTGCAGCTCGGCGGCGAGCGCGGGCGAGGTGAGCGGGCCGGTGGCGAGGATGGTGATGGTGTCGGGGTCGTGCTCGTCGAGCTGCGTGACTTCTTCGCGATGGACGGTGATGCGCGGCTCGGCGGCGATGCGGTCGGCGACGCGGCGGGAGAATTCGACGCGGTCGACGGCGAGAGCGTGGCCGGCGGGAACGGCGGAGGCGTCCGCCTCGGCAGCAGGACAGAGCCCGCCCGGCGCATCTCCTGCTTCAGCAGCCAGGGAGCGGTGTTCTCCGACTCGGACTTGAGCGAGTTGGAGCAGACGAGTTCGGCGAAGTCGGCGGTCTGGTGGGCCTCGGTGGAGCGCGTGGGGCGCATCTCGTAGAGCGCGACCTCGCAGCCGAGCGAGGCGGCCTGAAGCGCAGCTTCCGGGCCTGCCAGGCCTCCGCCGATGATGCGAATTCTTTTCATCGCGCGTCCCCCCGCGACGCAAGGGCGAGCAATGCGTCGCCGGAGACGCGCATGATGCGCCACTCGGAAAGGCATTCCGCGCCGAGGGAGTGGTAGAAGTCGAGGGCTGGCGTGTTCCAGTCGAGCACGGCCCACTCGAAGCGCGGGCAGCCCTCGGCGACGGCGATGGCCGCGACCTTCGCCAGCAGCGCCTTCCCGATACCTCTACCCCGATATGCAGGCCGTACAAACAAATCTTCCAGGTAGATGCCCGCGTGCCCGCGCCAGGTGGAGTAGTTGTAGAAGTAGAGAGCGAGGCCAGCAGGAACGAGAGCCGGTTCCACGTTGTCCGCAGTACCTTCAGAACACTCGGCGATGAGGGCGTGGAAGCGGCGCGGTTCGGTGAACCCATCGCGCAGCAGATCGGCCTCGGTCGCGATGCGCCGAAGCGGGTTCGCGCTCGTACTCCGCGAGCTCACGGATGAAGGCGAGCATCTCGGGGATGTCTTCTGGCGTAGCAGGGCGAATGTGTGCCAAGTTGCCGGTTGCCGGTTGCAGGTTGTCAGTTGAGTGCCGACGATTGTTAGTTGTCATAAGGTGGGATTGATCGGTTCGCGGCAATTTCACGGGCCAGATATGTGGCCAGTCCGCCAAGCATCTTGCCGATCTCGACGGATAAAGCTTCGGCGGCCATGAGCTTTTCGGTATCGCCAAAACCAAGACGTTTGGCAATCGTCAACTGGGTTTGCAGTTCACAGTTGCTGCCTTCGGCCTGCTTGACAAACTGGCGGAAATCTCTCCTTGTGCCGCGCGCTGATCCTTCCGCGATATTGCTTGCGATAGAGACCGCCGCGCGCTGCATCTGCGAGCTTAGGCCGTAGGTCTGATGCCTGGGAAAGTCCGCTGTCGACCCGTAGATCAGCGCCGTAAGGTCGATCGCCTTATTCCAAACTTCCAGTTCACGAAAGGTTTTTGGCAAGTGAGCTTCTCCGGAATGCCTTCGAGAAGTTTACAACTCAGTTGCAGGGTGCAGGTTGTCGGTTCGGTTGAGCCAGCTATATTGATCTTTCTATGGACCGGGGCCGCCAGCAAACTGGTGATGGACATTTAACGGCCATCAGCAACCTGCAACCTGCAACCGGCAACCGGCAACCTGCAACCTGCAACTGTTTTACCGTCGCGGGTGGTTCGACGGTGCGTCGGGGTTGGCGGCTAGCCACTTGTCGAAGGGGATGGAAAACGCGAAGAGCTCCTGCTTGCCGTCGAGGGTGTGCACCATCTTGACGTAGAGTTCCGCGTGGGCGAGCGCGGGGTCGTCGAGGTCCTTGATGTCGTAGAAGAGGTAGCCGGCGAGGGTGGAGTGGGCGTTGACCACGGTCGAGATGAAGCCGAAGTCGTTGTCGTCCTGGGTGATCTTCTTGTCGATAGGTGCATGGTGGATGGTAATAGGGGATGAGCGGAATCTTGGTGCCTTCGGCGGAGTGGATGGTGAACAGACGGCGGTTGATGTCGTCCTCGGTGGCGGCGGGAATCTTGTCGTTGTTGGCGGAGATGAACTGCATGCGCGCGTCGTCGAGCGAGAGCGCGCGGTCGGAGTCGTTGGTGATGATGACGCGAACCGGCAACAGACCGTGCTGGATGTAAGGCAGGCGGAAGAAGGGACACTGTTTGGGGTCGTCGCAGGGTTCGGCTGCGATGGTGACGTGCTCAGCGGGGTGGTCGTCGAAGGCGGCGTACTGCGCGGCGGGCTTGGCGGGCGGCGGGGCCTTGTGGTCGGCCGCGTGAGCCAGCGTGATGCAGCGAGAGCGTGATCGCGAGCCCGAATGGGTGGGTGCCGATGCAGCGTGGGCGGCGGGTGCAGTGCGTCCTCATGCAGGGTTGATTATCATCTTCGCTGGTGCGGTGGTAAAGCGCGGGAGCGCTGAATGGAATGGGACCGGGTGCGACCAGCTTGCCGATGGCTCTATACAGCTTGCTGCTGATGGCCGTGCTGGTGCTGGGCGCGCCGTACTGGCTGGCGCGGATGCTCGGGCAGCGGACGGTATCGCGCGGGGCTAGGGCAGCGGCTGGGGCAGGTGCCCGCGGAGCTGCGGGCCGCGGTCGCAGGGCGGCAGGTGGTGTGGGTCCACGCAGTAAGCGTCGGCGAGGTGCTGGCCGCGACGCGACTAGTGGCGGAGCTGGAGGCCGCGCTGGGACATGATTGGGTCATCGTAGTCTCTACGACTACAGCGACCGGGCAGACGTTAGCACGGGAACGGTTTGCGGCTGGGTCGGATGATCGCGGTGTTGGCCGGGTATTTTATTATCCGCTGGACTTTGCCTGGGCAGTGCGGGCGTATCTGCGGGCGCTACAGCCGAAGCTGCTGGTGCTGATGGAGAGCGAACTCTGGCCGCGCATGCTGGTCGAGTGCAATCGCGCCGGTGTCCCGGTGGCTGTGGTGAATGCGCGGGTAAGCGATAAGAGCTTTGCGCGCGGGGTGCGGGCGCGGGCGGTCTGGGGATGGGTGCTCCGTCGGGTGGATCTATTTCTGGCGCAGAGCGAGGAGGACGCGCGAAGGCTCGTGGCGATGGGGGCCCAGCCGCAGCATGTGAGGGCGTTGGGGAATTTGAAATACGACGCGCTTGCCCCACAGGCGAGCCGAGTTGCGGAGTTGATCCGTGAAGCTGCGGCCGGACGGCCAATCGTGGTGGCGGGGAGTACGGCGGCGAGTACTGAGAGAACGGTCGGTTCGGAGGAGGCACAGGTCGTCTATGGATGGATGAACGGCGGTTTGCCTCTCGGAGCGGTGTTGGTACTTGCGCCGCGGCATCCAGAGCGGTTCGAAGAGGCCTGGGAGATCGCGCTTGACTTTCCCGCATTGAAAGCGACTGACCTGCTCGCGGGAAAGCGCCGCGAGAATGCTGTCGGAAGAAAATACCCCGATGGGAAGAGCCTGGCGACGATGGACATTGTTCTGCTGGACACGATTGGCGATCTTGCCGCGGTCTATGGCGTCGCCGATGTCGCATTCGTGGGCGGCAGCATGGTGAAGCGTGGCGGGCACAATCCGCTGGAGCCGGCGCAGTATGGCGTTCCCGTCGTGATGGGGGAGTTCTACGAGAACTTCCGCGAGATCGTTGGCAAGATGATCGCCGCCCACGCGATTCGAATCGTGAAGGACGACATGGAGCTGGAGATCGCCCTAAGAGAGCTGCTGGCCGACCGCGAGGCGGCGCGGGCGATGGGCGAGCGCGGGCGCGAGGTTTTTGAGCAGCAACAGGGCGCGACCGCGCGAACGGTTGAGGCGTTGGTCGGGCTGGTGCGGCGGTGAGCGCGCAGCGGGCGTGGGCGTGGCCGCTGGTGCCGCTCTATGCAGCAGGCGTGGCCGTGAAGGATGGGCTGCGACGGCTGGGCGTATTGCGCACGCGGAGGTTGAAGTGGCCGGTGGTGAGCGTTGGTAGCTTGTCGGCGGGCGGAGCAGGGAAGACGCCGGTGGTGATTGCGCTAGCCGGTTTGCTGCGCGAACGCGGATGGTATGTCGATGTGCTGAGCCGGGGATATGGACGTGAAGGGGGTGGGGTGGACCGTGTCGTGGCCGATGCGCAAGATGCGGCGCGGCAGTTCGGCGATGAGCCGGTGTTGATTGCGCAGAGGGCGGGCGTGCCGGTTTGGGTGGGGGCGAATCGATTCACAGCGGGGGAGGCAGCGGAGGCTGAGGCGGGCGCGCAGACGCGCTGCGTACATTTGTTGGATGATGGGTTTCAGCATCGGGGGTTGGCGCGGGCGGTGGATGTCGTGCTGGTGACGGCGGAGGACCTGGATGATGCGCTGTTGCCTGCTGGAAATCGGCGGGAGGGTTTGGGGGCGTTGCGGCGGGCCGATGTGGTGGTGTTGCGCGAGGAGGAGCGCGAGCGAATTGAGGCGCGGGTGCGGCGGCTGATGCGCGAAGGTGCTGCAATATGGACTGTACGGAGGTCGATCGACCTGCCGGAGACCCCAGGCACATTGCCTCGCGATCCTGCGTTCCTTCCATTCTCTGCCATCGCGCGGCCGGAGAATTTTGTTGCGATGTTGCGAGGCAAAGGCTTGCGGGTGGTTGACGCGATTGAGTTCTCCGACCACCATCGTTATATGGCGGCTGACATGGATCGGTTGATCGAGGCTTTGCGCGGCACGGGAGGCGATGCCTTCATCACTACGGAAAAGGATGCGGTAAAGATCGGGCCCGACCTACGCGCGCGGCTTGAGGCGGGGTCGCTATTGCTGGTTGCGCGGCTCAATGCTTCATTCCTCGATCCGGATGCGGTGGTGCGGCAGCTGGAGGCGCGGATCTCGTGAGAGTGCTGATAGTGCGGATTGGGGCCATGGGGGACGTGCTGCATGCACTGCCCGCGGTGGCGGCATTGCGGGAGCGGCATCCGGACTGGTTCATCGGCTGGGCGATCGAGCCGAAGTTGAGCGATCTGTTGCAGATTGCGGGTGATAGCGACGATCTGTCGCAGGGCGTGGGTCCCAGCGCCAAGGCCCTGATTGACCGGTGGTATCGCGTGCCGGCGCTGGCGTGGAGACGCAGGCCGCTGGCGTGGGGGACGATATCGGACATACTTTCGCTTCGCCAGGTGCTGCGGCGAGAGCGATTTGACGTATGCGTCGACATGCAGGGTGCGCTGAAGTCCGCGGTAGTAGGACATATGGCCGGTGCGGGCGTGTTCACCGGAATGGCTAAGCCGCGGGAGTGGGCTGCGCGATGGCTCTACAACCACCGCGTGGACCCGACGGCAGCGCATGTGGTGGAGCAGGGGTGCGAGCTCTTGAGCGCGTCATTTGGCGAGGTGCTACGGCCTGTAAGGGTCCCGTTGCCGATGGACGAGGAGGACGAGCGTTGGGCGGCAGGCGTGGTTGGGCATGAAAGGTTCTGCCTGATCTCACCGAGTGCTGGATGGGGAGCGAAGGTTTGGCCGGCGGAGCGCTACGGGCAGCTGGCAGCGGAGCTGGGAAGGGCGGGAATCGGCACGGTCGTCAACGCTCCGGTGGAGGGGAATGCCGAGGCGGAGCGCGTAGTGGAGACCAGTGAGGGGTTTGCGCGGGCCGTACCCAGCTCTCTCGGGCAATTGATCGCGCTGGTGCGGAGGGCTGCGGTGGTGATCGCCGGCGACACAGGGCCACTGCATCTGGCAGCAGCACTGGAGAGGCCTGTCGTGGGAATCTACGGTCCGACCGACCCACGCCGGAACGGCCCTTACGCTAAGCGCGCCGACGCCCGGGTGAAGGTCCTTCGGGATCCGGCCAGCCTGACCAGCCACAGACGCGCGGGCGATGCTGAACCAGGGCTGTTGCGTATTGAGGTGAATCAGGTGGTGCAGGCTGCCCTGGAGGTGATGGGGTGAAGCTCGATGGGTGAGAAGATCGTCTGGCAGATGAAAGGTTTGTGGACGCGGTGAGCGGGCAGACGGGATGGCGGAGGATCGCGCGGCGGGTTCGGGTGCCGATGGGGTTTGTGTTTGCGACCGTGTTCCTGGTGCTGGCGCGGCCCAGCTGGAGGATGCTTGCGGCGAGCCTGGTGCTGGTGTTGCCTGGTCTGTGGCTGCGCGGTCACGCCTCGGGGTATGTGCGTAAGAATGCGGAGCTCACGGTGACCGGTCCGTATGCGCACACGCGCAACCCGCTCTATCTGGGGTCGATGCTGATTGCATTTGGCTTTGCCGCGGCCGCCGGGAGCTGGGTCATTCTGGGCGCTTTGGCAGTGCTCTTCGCGGCGATCTACATTCCTACAATCCAGGCCGAGGAGGAGTATCTGCGCGAGCATTTTGCGGACTTCGAGGCCTATGCACGCGCCGTGCCGCGACTGTTGCCGAGACTGACTGCCGCGCGCTCGCAAGACGCTGCGGCTGGGGCCGAGCAGGCAGAGTTTTCCCTCGCGCTCTACAGCAAGCACCGCGAGTACAATTCACTGATTGGGGCTGGCGCAATCTATGCGGCGCTCGTCCTGCGGCTTGTGTGCCAGAACCATGAGTTCCTTGCCGGCTTCAGCAGGCCGCCCTGGTGGCCCTGAGCCGCTCCAAACCGACTACCGGGGATGCCTTTGTCGAAGGTCCGAATCCGTATTCAAGGTCCACTCGCATTCCTGTGCATCCTGGCGGTTGCAGGGATGGTTTGCCCCGCCCACAGCCAGTTGCTGGGACTGGGGAGCAAGCCGGCGGCGCCGGTGCAGATTCCTACGCTTCAGCCGCCGATTGCCGGCTACGTCTATCCTGCGCGACAGACGCTGACGTTCACCGTTGACTGGCGGGTCTACACCGGCGGGATCGCTGTATTCCATCTGGAGCAGCAGGATGACCGGCTGAAGATTGCCGCCACGGCGGACACAGTCGGCGCGGTCAATATGCTGTTTCCCGTAGTGGATCGGTTCCAGTCGTCGATGGACACCCGGACGGGCTGCTCAGACGGTTTCTCAAAGCAAACCCAGGAGGGGCGTCGCAAGGTCACAACCGATCTGACCTTCGACTATCATCTCGGCAAGCAGACCCAGACGGACAAGAATCTGGTGAAGGGGACACAGAAGACCCAGACCGCGTCGATCCCGGCGTGCGTAACCGACTCCCTGTCGGGCATCTTCTATGCGGCGTCGCAGCGGCTGACGGTGGGGCAGGACGTGGGGTTTCCCCTGGCCGATGCGATGCGCACCGTGACCGTGACCATGAAGGTGGAGGCACGCGAGGAGATCAAGACGCCGGCGGGAACGTTCGAGACCATCCGGGTGCAGCCCACAGCGGAAGAAGGTGTGGTGAAGAACCGCGGCAACATCTGGATCTGGTATACCGACGACGCGCGCCACATGCCGGTGCAGATCCGGGCGCGGCTGTTTTGGGGGACGATTACCTTCCACCTGCAGAGCGTGGAAGCGAAGTAGGCTGAGGATTGGAGCCAGAAATGTCGATTGAGGAAGATCGTGAGCCGGCTGGGCCACTGGAGGGTATGGTGACGGTGGGCTCGTTCGAGAGTCCGCTGGAGGCGCAGATGGCCAAAGGAATGCTGGAGTCTGCGGGCATCCAGTGCCTACTGGCAGGCGAGGAGGCCAACAGCCTGATGCAGGCGGCCTTCACCGTGAGTCTACAGGTAAGGGAGCAGGACGAGGGGCCGGCGCGTGAGCTGCTGGCCGAGTCCGGCGAGTCTTCGAAGAACGGTGGCACGTCAAAGTTGAACTAGGCACATCGTTGCATGTAAGTTTGTGTAGTTGCAGCGGCAGCGGCGAGGTCGTAGACCGTTTCGCACCCGGCCAGGCAGAAGCTGGGAGCGAGTGAGGGAGAGGGCGATGAGGATGAAGACGATTGGGATGAGGATTGCCGGGTCGCTGGCGGGATGTCTGATGGCTTTTGCGGCGCCGGGACTGCCTATGCAGCTATTGGCGCAGGGTAGCGCGACGATTCATGGGCATGTGAACGACGCAGCGGGCATGGTCGTCAAGGACGGGGAGGTGCGTCTATCCACCGACAAGAACCCAAGCTTGCCCGGCGCTAAGTTCGAATACACGTTCCCGCTGGACGTCGACGGCAACTACAAGGGCACGGTCGACAAGCCGGGCAACTACATCGCCGGGGTCTTCACCCAGGGCCATGGAGTGGACTACTTGCCCGCGCCGATCGTCGCGGGGCAGGACAAGACGTTGGACTTCGACATGACCCGCAAGGAGTACATCGACAAGATGAGTCCCGCCGAGCGGGACGAGCTCGAGGAGGTCAAGAAGAAGAATGCGGAGGCGATGGCGGCGAACTCCAAGATTGAGAACCTGAACGCAATGCTGAAGCAGGCGCGTGCGGACACGGCGGCAGGCAACTTCGATTCGGCGATCAAGGAGATGACGGACGCGACCACGGCCAAGCCAGATGAGCCGGTTCTGTGGGTGACGCTGGGCTCCGCCCAGTATGGACTGGCGGATGCCGCGGCCAAGGCGGCCATGGCAGCGAAGGCGACCGACGCATCGCTTCCGGATAAGTATGGGGCAGCCATCGCCTCCTACCAAAAGGCGCTGAGCCTGCTCGCGGCCTCGGCGAAGCCCGATCCCAAGACGGTGGCTGCGACCGACAATCAGATTGGCCAGGCCTTCGGCAAGCTGGCCCTGGGTGGTCAGTCCGACAAATTGAAGGATGCCGCGGCGGCCTATGATGCGGCGGCGAAGGCCGACCCCCCGGGGGCTTCCATGTATTACTTCAACGAGGCGGCCACCCTGTACAACGTCAGTGTAAAGACGGGCAATGTGGATGGACTTGCCGACGCGGCGGACAAAGCGATCGCTGCCGATCCGACCAGAGCGATGTCCTACTACATCAAGTCCCAGGCGCTGGCTCCGCTGATTACAACCACGCCCGATGGAAAGTTCGTGGCGCCGCCGGGTTTCGTGGACGCTTGCAACAAGTATCTGGAACTGGCGCCGAACGGACCTTACGCCGCCGACCTGAAGAGCCTGTTGACATCCCTGGGCGACCAGGTGAAGTCAACGTATAAAGCCGGCAAGAAGTAGGCTGCGGTGGAAGAAGGGTTGAGTCGGGAAGGGCCCCGGGCGATTGAGCCTGGGGCCTTTTCTTGACTCACAGTTGATAGGCAGGCGACGATGAGCGGGGCGACGACCATGGCTGGGTCCGGCACGCAGGTTCTGGGGTTTGCGGAAGCGCTGGGCGCGGTGCTGCGTCATGCGCCAGGCGTGCGCGCGACCGGCGTCGAGCCAGTCGAGTTGCTGGCCTCAGCGGGACGTGTGCTCGCAGAGGACGGAGTGGCAGACCGCGATCAGCCTCCGTTCGACCGCGCGACACGGGATGGCTTTGCTGTGCGCGCACAGGAGTGGACCGGCGGGCAGAGGCTGCGGGTCGTGGGGCAGGTGCGCGCGGGCGAAGAGTGGGCTGGCGCCGAGATGGGCGCCGGGGCCGCGATTGAGATTATGACCGGGGCGCCGGTGCCGGCGGGCGCGAACGCAGTGGCGATGGTCGAGCATTCAGAGCGCGAGGGAGATACGATCTGGGCGGCTGCTGGGAGGTCGCTGCGGGCAGGGGAGAATATTGTGCCTCGTGGGAGTGAGGCGAGGCAGGGCGATGTTTTGCTGGCGACCGGGACGGTGATGGGCGCGGCGGAGATTGCCGTCGCGGCGGCATGTGGGCTCGCGGAGCTGGCGGTGCGGAAGCGGCCGATAGTCGCGATTGTGGCTACGGGAGATGAGTTGGTTGAGGTGGATGAGACGCCCGGCGCACATCAGATTCGTAACTCGAATGGGGTTGCGCTGGCGGCCCTGGTCGCGGCAGCGGGAGGTGAGCCACGCAGGCTGGCAATCGCGCGCGATACGCGGGAGGATGTGCGGGCCAGAATCGATGAGGGGCGGGTGAGCGATCTGCTGTTGCTGTCGGGCGGCGTCTCGGCCGGCAAGTACGACCTGGTGGAGGAGGTGCTGGCGGAGTTTGGCGCGGAGTTTTTCTTTACCGGAGTGAGGATGCAGCCCGGCAGGCCGGCGGTTTTCGGAAGGCTGCCCGCGCAGGAAAGTACGAACGGCGCGGGCTGTTATTTTTTTGGGTTGCCGGGCAATCCAGTGTCGACGCAGGTGACGTTTCATTGTTTTGTCGAGCCTATGCTGCGTGCAATGTGTGGCGCGCATGGGTCAGCGCCGAAGTTTGTGCAGGCCACGTTGGCGGAAGATGTGAAGGGCAAGGCTGGGTTGACGCGACTGCTGCCGGCATCGCTTCACCACGATCTGGAGCGGCCGGAAGTGCGCCTGGTCGGCTGGCAAGGTTCTGGCGACCTGGCGGCAAACGCGCGCGCGAACTGCTACGCAGTGTTGCCGGATGGGCGGGATTTGAGGGCTGGGGATGTGATTGCCGTGCTCCTGCGGTAGGCTTCCAACAATGAGTGAAAAGCTGAGCCACTACGACGACGCAAGGCCAGGCGCACATGGTGGATGTGAGCGCGAAGGCAGCGACTCGGCGCGAGGCCTTAGCCGAAGCGTTTGTGGAGCTGTCGCCCGCAGTGCTGGCCGCTCTGCCCGACAACCCCAAGGGCAATCCGCTGGAGGTGGCGCGGTTCGCTGGGATTCAGGCGGCGAAGCAGACGGCGGCGCTGATCCCGATGTGCCATCCGCTGGCGTTGAGCTTTGTGGATGTGCAGGCGACGGTGGTGCGGGAGGCGTGCACATCGAGGCAACCGCGGCGACGACCGCCGAGACGGGCGTCGAGATGGAGGCGATGGTCGCGGCCTCGGTGGCGGCGCTGACGGTCTACGACATGACCAAGGCGCTGGACAAGGGGATCCGCATCCGCGAGGTCGCGCTGCTGCGAAAGAGCGGCGGCAAGAGCGGCGAGTGGCGCCGCGGCCGAATCGACGGCTAGGCTTCCATCAGACCGTAGCGGCGCTTCCATTGGACTTTGAGGCGGTCCCAGACTGCGGCGATCTCGGCTGGGGAGAGCGCGGGATCGGGTTTGGCGGCGAAGCGTTCCGCCTCGACTTTGGCGAGTTCCAGCATGGCGCGGTCGCGCAGCAGGTTGGCGACGCGGAACTCCGGCAGGCCGGTCTGGCGTGTGCCGAAGAACTCGCCGGGGCCGCGCTGCTGGAGGTCGAGCTCGGCCAGCTCGAAGCCGTTCTGTGTGGCGACCATCGCGTTCAGGCGCGCGTCGGCCTGTTCGGTGACCTTGCCGCCAGTCATCAGGATGCAGTAGCTCTTCGCCGCGCCACGGCCGACGCGCCCGCGCAGCTGATGCATCTGCGCGAGGCCGAAGCGTTCGGCGTGGTCGATGACCATGACGGTGGCGTTGGCCACGTCGACGCCGACCTCGATGACAGTGGTGGCGACCAGCACATCGATCTCGCCGCGCTTGAAGCGGGCCATGGTCACTTCTTTCTCGTCGGCGCTGAGGCGGCCGTGGAGCAGGCCGAGGCGCAGGCCGTTCAGCGGCGCCGGCGCGGAGTTCGTCGTACATCTCGGTGGCGGAGCGGAGCTTGGGTTTGTCGGCAAAGAGCTTCGCGGTTTTGCCCTTGGTCCTGATTCCTGCCTTCTTCTCGCTGGGCGCTGGCTCAAGCGGCCCCTGCTCCTCCTCGTCCTGCGCGAAGTCGAGCTCGGGCTGGTCGTCGCGCGCGCCTTCGATGACGGGATAGACGAGATAGGCCTGCCGGCCTTGTGTAACCTGTTTGCGCACAAACTCCCAGACCTCGGCAGCGCGCTCTTCGGTGGTGCGGCGGGTGACGATGGGCGTGCGCCCGGGCGGCATCTCGTCGATGACACTGACATCAAGATCGCCGTAGAGGGTGAGCGCGAGCGTGCGCGGGATGGGCGTTGCGGTCATGGCGAGCACGTCGGGGTCGCTCGCGACGCCGTCGGCGTTGGGTTTGCGCATCAGCTTGAAGCGCTGCTGGACGCCGAAGCGGTGCTGCTCGTCGACGATGACCAGGCCGAGGTTGGCGAAGTCGGCCTTGTCCTCCTGCAGCGCGTGGGTGCCGATGACGAACTGCGCCTCGCCGCGCATGATGCGGCCCTGGGTCTCGCGCTTGGTGCGGTCGTCGAGCGAGCCGGTGAGCAGCGCGACCTTGTAGGGCCTGCCGGTCGCGGGCGAAGATGGCGTCCGCCAAGCAGCTTGCGCGCGGAGAGGTAATGCTGCGTGGCGAGGATCTCGGTGGGCGCCATCAGCGCGGCCTGGTAGCCGTTCTCGATGGCGACCAGCGCGGCCTGCATCGCGACGATGGTCTTGCCGGAGCCAACATCGCCCTGCAGCAGTCGGCGCATGGGCTGCGGCCTGCGCATGTCGGCGACGATCTCGCCGAGCACGCGCTTCTGCGCGGCGGTGGGATGGAAGGGCAGCACCTGCTTGATCGCCTCGCGCACGGCGGGGCCGGTGGTGAAGGCGGTGCCGACGCGCTCGCGCATGCGGCGGCGCTTCAGTTCAAGGCCGAGCTCGAGATAGAAGAGCTCCTCGAAGATCAGGCGCTTGTGCGCCGGCGTGGTGGAGGACATCAGCTCCGCCATCGGCGTGCCGGCCTCAGGGAAGTGGACGGCCTTGAGGGCATCGAGCCGGGAGGGCAGGCCCAGGCGCGCAAGCATCGCCGCGGGCAGGGTGTCGGCTGGCTGCGATGCGTCGCCGCGCCCGACCGTGTTCGTACAGCTCCTCGAAGATGCACCAGACGACGCGGCGCATCCATTTGGAGGTGAGCTTCGCGCCCCAGGGGTGGTGCCGCCGAGGGACTCGTAGACGGGGACGATGCGGCCCATCTCGAGCATGGCGAACTCGGCGTCGGCGCCGGTGGCGCCGGGCTCGGGGAGGATCTCGAACTGCGGCTGGATCATCTTGAAGCGGCCGGCGGTCGCGCCCTGTGGCCCGCGATGGCCGCTGCGGCCATGGCGGAGCGCGAGGGCTCCAGCTTGCCGTAGACGGCGACCATCTGGCCGAGCTTGAAGCGGTCCTTGAGGTAGGTCCCGTGGAACCAGATGCACTTGACTGTGCCGAGGCCCTGGCCGAGGGTCATCTCGAAGATGGGGCCGGAGCGCGTGCGCAGCAGCACCGAGCCGCGCACCTCGCCGATGACGGAGGCCATGGTGCCGGCCACCAGCTCGGCCATCGGCTGCGGGTTCAGGCGGTCTTCATAGCGGAAGGGCAGATGGTAGAGCAGGTCTTCGACGGTCTCGACGCCGCGCGTGGCGAGCCCCTGGGCGATGCGCTCGCCCACGCGCTTGACGAACTTGACCGGCGTGGAGAGTTCCAGCACACTGCGATGCTACCAACATCAGCCAATGCACAGAATCTGCGTCCGAGCTCGGGCGCATGGTTTAGCCTTGAGCTTGCGCGTTTTAAAACGTGACCGGCCGAACGGACAGTGGCGCCGAGGAGATTGGGATTCGAATGGCGAAGACGGCTGTGATTATTGGGGCGGGCCGGCGGGTTTGACGGCCGGGCTTGAGCTGCTGAGGCGTTCGGATATCGTTCCCGGTGATTCTGGAGGCGAGCGACGAGATTGGCGGCATCTCGCGGACGATCAAGTACAAGGGCAACCGGATGGACATCGGCGGCCACCGCTTCTTCTCGAAGTCCGACCGGGTGATGCAGTGGTGGATGGAGCTGATGCCGCCGGATCTCTCGGCCTGAGCGGCCGCCGAGTGCCGCGGCCGGACCGGCGCCGGCGCAGGCTCGAGATCAGCTACCAGGGCAAGACGCGGCGGTGGTAGCGGTGCCGGCGCATCTGCAGGAGGAGCCGCCGCTGCGCGGCTTGGGCCCGCTGCAGGGCGATGGCGATGGACGAGCGATACCGAGCCGACGGACGAGGTGCCGCGGAATGGACGCGATCGAGACCGTAGCGGTGCCGGAGCCCGCGGACCCCGATCTGGTGATGCTGATCCGTCCGCGGCGCAGCCGGATCTACTATCTGCGGCAAGTTCTTCGACTATCCGATCACGCTGACCGCGAATACGCTGAAGAACCTCGGCGTGGTGCGCATGGTGCGCGTGGGCACGAGTTATGCGGCGTCGCGCGTGCAGCCAGATCAAGCCGGAGAAGAGCCTTGAGGACTTTCTGATCAACCGCTTCGGACGCGAGCTGTACCTGACCTTCTTCAAGAGCTACACGGAGAAGGTCTGGGGCACGCCCTGCCATGAGATCTCGGCCGAGTGGGGCGCGCAGCGGATCAAGGGGCTCTCGCTGACGACCGCGGTGAAGCACTTCGTGAAGAAGATGTTTCGCGGGAAGAAGCGAGGGCGGCGACCTGGCGCAGAAGGGCACGGACACTTCGCTGATCGAGCGGTTCATGTATCCGAAGTTCGGGCCGGGGCAGCTGTGGGAGCACGTCGCCGAGCTGATCCAGCAGAAGGGCGGCGAGATCCACATGGAGTGGAAGGTGGACAAGCTGAACTTCGCGCCCGGCGAGGGCGAGGCGCGCCGCTGCGCGTGGAGTCGATTGAGGCGGTGCATAACGATGGCGAGCGCAGGACATTTGCCGGCGACTATTTCTTCTCGACCATGCCGATGCGCGAGCTGATTCGCGCGATGGATATGCCTGTTCCGGCGAATGTGCTGGAGGTGAGCGACGGCCTGCAGTATCGCGACTTCATCACGGTAGGGCTGCTGGCCGACCGGCTGAAGGTGAAGGAGCCGGACGGCGGGCTGCTGAAGGACACATGGATCTATATCCAGGAGCCGGACGTGCTGCTTGGGACGGCTGCAGATCTTCAATAACTGGAGCCCGTATCTGGTGAGCGATCCGGCGAAGGTCTGGATCGGCCTCGAATACTTTTGCTACGAGACCGACGATCTGTGGAAGATGCAGGACGACGCCCTGAAGAAGTTTGCCATCGACGAGGTGGTGAAGATCGGCATCCTGGAGAGTGCGGCAGACGTGAGCGATGCGCATGTGGTGCGCGTGCCGAAGACGTATCCGGCGTACTTCGGCACCTATAACCGCTTCGATGAGCTGAAGACGTTCACCGACAGCATTGAGAATCTCTTCCTGGTGGGACGCAACGGGATGCACAAGTACAACAACCAGGACCACAGCATGTTGACCGCGATGAACGTGGTGGATGGGCTCATCGCGGGCAAGGTGGATAAGAAAGCGCTGTGGGAGATCAACACCGAACAGGAGTACCACGAGGAGAAGGCAAGGAAGTAGGCTATTCTGCTCTTGATCGCGAGGTGCCGGTGAAGACGATTCTGATCGTGGCGTTCCTGGTGCTGCTGGCGCTGATTTTTGTCAATCGGCAGAAGGTCTTTGTGCGCGACCCGCTGGCCACGGTCTATCGCAATGACGTGAAGCAAAGCAGCGTCGAAGTGTTCATCAACTACTCGAACGATGTGCTGATGCAGCGCGACACCGATTCCGGCAGCTACTGGACACTGCTGCAAGGCTGGAACAGGATGCCTGGGACGCCGGCGGTTCTGAGGTGCCTGCGCTGGATGGCATGCCTCACCGATGCGAACCATGCAACGGCGGCGACGATGGAGTGGAGCGGCAAAGGGAAGTACAATCCGCGGGTGACGATGACAAGTGCAGAGGCGTCATTCGTCGATGGCGATGGGGCGACGATGCAGGTGGAGTTGCGGTAGCGTAGATTAATCGGCAGCGTAGCAAGTTGAAGAAATTATCGGAGTCATTCGAGATGGATCCAGAACTCGAACCTCAAAATGAAGGACAGACTGCAGCGCAGGATGCCCCGGCCGAAGGGGCGGAGCCGCAGCCTCTTGCTGCTGCTGAAGAGCCGCCGATGCAACTGGCTGCTGTCGCGGCAGAGCCCGAGCCGGCAGCGGAGACTCCTGTGCCCGTGGCCACGATCCGTCTTGAGCGGAAGCATCCGCTGGCGATTCGCTGGATGCACTGGATCAACTTCCCCGTGCTGTTCACGATGATCTGGAGCGGGATGCTGATCTACTGGAACGACTCGGACAACGCCTATCAGCATCCCCATGCGGTGTACCGCGTCGGCCTTGGGCCGATCACGCTTCTTCGATTGTTTCCCGCGTGGTTTTACACCAACCGCTTCTGGGACATGCGCTACCACGTCACCGAGGGGCTCGGGTACCACTTCTTCTTCATGTGGCTGTTCGCGATCAACGGACTGCTGTATGTCAGCTATCTAGCGATCTCCGGCAACTGGCGTCTGATGGTGCCCACGAAGAAGAGTTGGAAGGAAGCCATTCAGGTCACGCTGTTTGATCTGGGGCTGAGCAAAGCGCATCCTCCTGTAAGGAAGTACAACGGCGCGCAGAAGATTGCGTACACCGCGATCATCTTCATGGGCTTCGGATCGCTGGTGACGGGCCTCTCGATCTACAAGCCGACGCAGGCGCACTGGCTGACCACGCTGCTCGGCGGATATGAGATGGCGCGCTGGGAGCACTTCTGGTTGACCATGGGATTCTGCGGGTTCTTCCTGCTGCATGTGTTTCAGGTAATCAAGACCGGGTGGAACAACTTCCGCGGCATGGTGAGCGGCATGGAGATTCGGCCGGCAGATGCAATACCGTACACGCAGGAGAGGAGAGATGCATGAACGATGAGGCAGCACACGTTTTGAGTAAAGTTCCGCAAGTGACCCTGGTCTTCTGGATCATCAAGATTGCGGCGACCACGCTGGGCGAGACCGGCGGAGATGCGCTTTCGATGACACTGAACCTGGGCTACGCGCTCAGTACCGTCATCTTCTTTGGACTCTTCCTGGTGCTGGTGGTGACGCAGGTAAGGGCGAAGCGGTTTCACCCATACCTCTATTGGGCCGTCATCGTGGGCACCACGCTCGCGGGCACCACGCTGGCCGACTTTGCCGACCGGTCGCTCGGGATTGGCTACCCAGGAGGGTCATCGATCCTGGCGTGTCTCGTGATCGCATCGCTGGTGGCCTGGAAGTTTTCAGTCGGCACGGTCTCGGTCAACAACATCGTTTCGCCCAAGGCGGAGATGTTCTATTGGGTGACCATCCTGTTTTCCAATACGCTCGGCACGGCTCTGGGCGATTGGACGTCGGAGGGCACAGGCTTCGGCGGCGGCGTGTTTCTCTTCCTCGGCCTGATCGCGGTGGTTGGCCTTCTCTATGCTTTCACTAAGATCAGTCGCACCACTCTTTTCTGGGTTGCATTTGTGCTGACCCGGCCGCTGGGCGCGACCATGGGCGATCTGTTGACTAAGCCGCAGGCGCTTGGCGGGCTTAACCTGAGTCGCATCACCTCCTCGGCGGCGATTGCGGTCTTTATTGTGGCGTGCATCCTTGTGCTGCCACAGAAGGCCGGCAACCATCCCGGCGCGGAGGAGCAGACGGCATGAGCTACGGAGAGATTCCATGAGCGAAAAAGAGGCTGCGGCTAAAGATGCTGATGCACTGGATGCTGAGGTGCTGCGTGAGTCGGGGCGGCGGACGCGGCGGAGCTTTGTGGTGGCCGCGGCAGCGGCGGCGGGTGGGTACAGCTTCTATCGCTGGATAGACCGCAGCGAGGGCGACGAGGGGCTGCAGGAGCCGCTGCGCAAAGCATTTGAGATGAATGCCGCGGTCTCGCGCGCTGTATTCGATGAGCGCGGGCTGGCGCCGACCTATCATGTCTCCCAGTCGAAGGACCTTCGGGTCAACGGTAACTTCGGCATCAAGGAGGAGATTGCCCCCGAGAACTACCGGCTACAGGTGGTGGGGGTAGAGGGCGCAAAGCGCTTCGCGCAATATGTCGACGATGTCACCGCATGGGACTACAAGTTCACGGCCAAGGCCGAGGACAAGGCGCATGAGGGGCACGACACCAAGGTGGCGCCGAAGGACGAGGCAGCGTTCAAGATGCCGCCGGAGTTTGAGGCAGCGTTCGCGCGGTTGAAGAAGGAGCAGGGCGACAGGCGTCCGCGCGGGCAGGAGTTGGCGGGCAAGAGCGATTCGACTCTGGCGGCGGGAACGCCGGGTCTGCTGCTGACCATGGACGACGTGCTGCGCCTGCCGCGGCATGAGCTGGTGACGCAATTCAAGTGCATTGAGGGCTGGAGCGAGATCGTGCACTGGGGCGGCGTGCGGCTGCGCGACTTCATCGAGGCCTATCCGCCCGCAAAGAACGCGCAGGGCGAGACGCCGAAGTACGTCTACATGGAGACCCCCGACGGCGACTACTACTGCGGCTTCGACATGCAGGCCTGCCTGCATCCGCAGAGCCTGCTGGTGACCGAAATGGCCGGCCAGCCGCTGCCGCAGTGGCACGGCGCGCCGATGCGGCTGCATATGCCGATCAAATATGGTTACAAACAGATCAAGCGGATCGGGCTGATCGCGTATACCGACGAGAGGCCGGACGACTACTGGACGAAGCTGGGCTACGACTGGTACGCCGGGATTTAGCGGCGGGGGCGGTTGAGGTCTTCAGCGAGGCCAGCATCTCGCGGCGGAGAATGGCGTTGATTCTGGACTGATAACCCTTGCCGTGCGTGCGTAGCCAGTGCAGGACGTCTGAATCGATGCGCACGGTCGTTGAAGTCTTGGTGGGCCTGTAGAAGGGATTGCGGACCGCGTTCTTCCAGAACGATTCATCCAGCGGCGGGATGTCGCTATAGTCGATCTCGCTGTCGGGCATTTCTCTGAGCGCCTTCAGTTCTGCCTTCTGGGCTGCGGTGAGCGGCGGCGGATTTTGCAGATCGATTTCATATCGCACCATTGATGTCTTCATATCGTCTCCTTTCTTTGCGATTGGCGTTTCTCGCAGAGATGATGCGCACCGCTTCAACGTCTTCATGTTCTCGGGCAGTGTGGGCTACCATCAAGAGCAGGTCTCCGTCGACGACACCCAATAATTGCCAGCGCTCCTCGCCGTCTTCGAAACGATCCTGTTCGAGTAGGGCGTGAAGATCGGCAAAGGCACGCACCGCGGTTTCGAAGCTAACTCCGTGTTTCCGGAGGTTGCTGGCCGCCTTGAGTGGATCCCAAACGAAGCGGGTCTGCACAGACACAATGTTACTACATTATTGTTATCTGCCAGCTCATTCAGCAGGCGCTCACATCGTGTCGCCGGGTGTGGGGACTGGGACGCTGCTATCGGGCTGGGTGGGGTACGGCGGGCCTTGGGCGAGCACCTGTTGCAGCTTCTGGTCGTAGCCGTAGAGGTCGTTGAAGAAGTGGGTGTGGCCGTCCTCTGCGGCGATCGCCGTGACGTAGAAGATGACGATGGGAATGGGGGTCTTGAGGCTGACGGTGTAGTTGTCGGGGCCGCTGGCCATGGCTTTGTGGACCTTGTCGGCGTCCCAGTCGCCGGGGGTGTTCGAGTTGGCGAGTACCCAGACGGCGAGGTCTTCTGGCTTCTGCACGCGCACGCAGCCGTGGGAGAAGTCGCGGCGGGTCTGGTTGAAGAGCTCGGTCGCGGGCGTGGAGTGCAGGTAAATGTCGTAGGGGTTGGGGAACATGAACTTCACCAGGCCGAGCGAGTTCTTGGGGCCCGGCTTCTCGCGCACCAGGACGCCGCCGTGCGCGACCTGTTCGGCGGTGAAGCCGGTGAGGACGTTGCCCTTGCTGTCGGTGACCTCGAAGTTGTGGCTGGCGAGGTAGCCGACGCCGCTGGCGCGGATGTGCGGCATCAGCTCCTTCTCGACGATGTCCTGCGGCACGTTCCAGTAGGGGCGGAAGATCAGGTAGCGCATCATGTGTGCGAAGACCGGCGTGTCGTGGTCGCCGATGACCTTGCCGACCACGACCTTCATGGTGAAGTCGACCTTGTGGTCCGGGGTGTAGCCGCGCAGGACGAACTCGGGCAGGTTGACGATCAGCGGCGCGTTGACGTACTCGTCGGGCAGCCAGCGCCAGCGCTCGAGCGAGTTCTGCAGCTGGATGACGCGCTCGGTCAGCGGGACGTTGAGCGCTCTGGATGGTCTCCGGGGTGAGTCGGCCGTCGTCGGTGAGGCCGTGGCGATGCTGGTAGAGCTTGACGGCGTCGGCCACGACGCGGTGTAGACCGGCGGCAGGTCGGGCGGGTTGAAGACGGGCGCAGAGGGCGATGTCGCCGGCGTGGGCGGCGCGGGAGCCTTGCGGTGGCGATGGAGCAGGCTCTCCGCGCTGGCGATGGCCTTCGAGGTGCGCGGGTGGCGCGGCTTCTGCGGTTGTTGTGCGGTTTGCGGCGGGCTGCGGAGATGCGAGCGGGTAGGCGCCGGGCGCGTCGCCTTCAAGCTGCAGGCGGGCGAGCAGCTGGCCTGCGGCGGGATACGAGCCGCCGGGCGGAGACGCCTGCTTTGCCCACATCGGGCAGCGGAGGCGCGTTGGCGGCTGCCTGCTGCCTGGCGAGATCGAAGGTAGTGGACCAGCGCAGCCTCGGTGGCGCGGTATTGGTCGGAGTCGGGCTCGACCGAGCGGATGAGCGCGGGGACGTCGTGGGCGTCGACGGCGTTGTCGGAGACGAATTCGGCGAGGTCGTACTTCTTCGAGGCGACGTCGATGCCGAAGTTGAAGTGCTGCGGGTTGACGCGGCCGATGCGCAGGTCGGAGATGTAGCGCATGACGCAGACGGTCATGGAGACATCGAACTGCGCGACCGCGTCCTGTGCGGCGTCGGAGGTGTCGTGGATCGCGGCGATCTGTGCGATGGCCTTCAGGCGCGCGGGCCAGCGGGAGGCGTCGTAGTCCTCGGGGTTGAGGCCCTTTGTCGCCGGCGTCCGGCGAAGGCCTGGAGGAAGGCGGTGGTCTCGGGGGTGGGCTTGAGGTCGCGCAGCCAGGCGAGCTCGTAGTTGCGGTCGTCGTAGAAGGTGGCGACGGCGGGCTGGTAGTCGGAGTAGTTGGGCCAGCGTAGGATGGCGAGCTGCGGGCTGGCGACCAGTGTTTTGATGTTATCGGCGTAGTCGGCGGTGTTGGGCGCGGAGGTGGACCGGCGCGTGTGGCGGCATCCGGCGGCGAGCAGGCAGAGCAGGGCTAAGGCGGCGACGCTGGGCCGGAGAGAGCGACTTCGACCGGGTAAGTTGGGACTGGGTAAATTGGGGCTGGGCATTGCAGATGAGGTTCCCATGCCGCCAATAAATTCGCAAGCAGGATCGTTGCGCTCATTCGGGCACAGCAGTTCCTCCCGTCAGAATGCTTCGAGTGGCGCGAATGGAGACCGCGCTGGCGACTGCAAAGAGAAGCACACTGATGGTCCAGGAAGCAGCGGCTGACCCATTCAGAGGCCCGAGCTGTTGCTGGGCAAGTTCGGGGAAGCTTTGCGAAAGCGATAGTCCCCAAATCAGTACAGAGATGAACATGACAAGGGTGCAGCCAGTCGCCAGCAGACCGGTCGATGTGGCCAGGCTGCTTCTGCGCCGCCGCTGATCCTCCTTCTCCTGCTGGGCGGCTTCAAAGTCCGTGAGGCGGACTGCCCGCGTCAGGCCGACCATGCTCATGAGGCTGACACCTGCAATCAGGATGACGGAGATGATGCCGCATATCCATCGTGTCTGAAGCGAGGGCCACGATGGCGGCGCGGACCCGTTTGCAAGGATGGCCCACGGGCTGGGAGCCCATTGGCCATGCGCGAACGCCATGCAGCCTGCGACCCAGAGTACGAGCAACGCGATCCCCAGGAATGGAGTGGCGAGCCAGGCGAATATGTCCACGCGCCGGTTTCTCCACGCATAGAGGATGATCGATCTGTACAACCGGATTGCGATCCAAACAACCGTGACGCCGCACAGGACTGCTGCGACAGCGAGCGCATTCCATGCCAGGGCTGCGACTGGGTGGGATCGGGTGGCGGAGACCAGTGGAGAATCGTCCGCCGTCATTACGAGATTCGTGCCGCCCAGGGTCGCAGCAACGAACGAAAAAACGATGAGTGCCAATGCACGCTGCAATGACTTCATCTTGTGATCTCCTTCCGACATAAAGTGCTCTCCTATTGCTGAATAGACAATGCTGGGGATGCTTCGCGCTCCGGCATCGCATTCTTCCAGGAATATGCAGAATTCCTCGGCATATCTCTTGCGCCACCACGCCGGGTAGAGCCAAATGAGCGTTCTGGCCAGATGTCGATTCATTGCGCCTCCAGCTTTTTGAGTCCGGCGCTTGCGAAGCGGGAGATGGTCTCCAGTTTTGCCTTCAGGAAAGCCAGGCCGCTTTCGGTGATCCTGTATGGGTGACGACGCTCCTCGGCAGGGAGGGGCTCAATCAGACCGCGTGCTTCCAGCCGGGCGATGGCCCCGTACAGCGCTCCTGGAGAGAGTTTGGTTCCGGCCATCTTCTCGATATTTTTCGTCATGGCGTGGCCATGCTTCGGCCCGTCCGCCAGGCTCGCCAGGACGAGCAGGGGGGGATCGGAGAAGTGGCCCAGGTCAGGGCGGGCTTCGGCTACTACTTGTTGAGTAGTACTCATCACGTAGTATTTATCTCATGGATCGTCTTGGAAGGCAAGAGGGAAATCTGACATGGGACCGCAGGGGATTTACGATGGGGCATGTCGAAGACGCAGTCGAGCATGGTGGAGCTGGGGACGGTGGCGCCGCCGTTTGAGCTGGAGGATGTGGTCAGCGGGAAGGCCTTCGGGCGGGACGACGTGGCGGCGCTGGGGGAGGGGCGCGGGCTGCTGGTGATGTTCATCTGCGTGCACTGCCCGTACGTGAAGCATGTGGAGCAGGAGCTGGCGCGGATCGGCGTCGACTACGCGGGCAGGATCGGGATTGCGGCGATCTCGGCGAACGATGTGGCGGCGTATCCGGAGGACTCGCCGGCGGAGATGAAGGCGCAGGCCGAGCGGCTCGGCTTCCGGTTTCCCTACCTCTACGACGAGACGCAGGAGGTGGCGCGGGAGTATGACGCGGCCTGCACGCCGGACTTCTTCCTCTTCGACGCGGGGATGCGGCTGGTCTACCGCGGGCAGCTGGACGACAGCCGCCCGCGGCGCGGGGAGTTCGGCAACGACGTTCCGGTGACCGGGCGCGACCTGCGGGCGGCGCTGGACGCGGTGCTGGCGGGCAAGCGGCCGGACACGAACCAGCGGACGAGTTTGGGTTGCAACATCAAGTGGCGCGCGGCGTAGGGCGGGCCGGCGATGATGCACCAGACCATATCGTTTGAGAGGGTCCCAAGGCCGCTGGAACCGGTCCCCTGACCAACTACGGTGGCGGAGTTGATCCATTCATAGCAGCCGCCCCGAGCAAAAGTTCGAACACGATCAACGATGCCACGTAGGGCAAGAATAGTTTCCAACGATCCCACTCAAGCGATGATTTTGTGTAAGCATCCTCCAAGAATCTATCTTGCAGCCCGCTATGCTCGATGAGGTCTTCATCCGTCATCGACCTATATGGTTCCTTCAGATTCGGGTTCCTATCAGTGCCCCTGGTGACATCGTTAATTTCTTCGCCGGCGCTATGTATAGGCACTACATAACGTCCGTTCAAATAAAGATAGATAGAACCACAACAAATAAGGAGTAAGAACAAGCTTACTGCGGCTGTTCTCCTGCGCTTCAGGGGGTAAATGAAATACGGGATCAAAATGGAGGCAGCTATGAAGATAGAGGCAAACATACGCCACATCCCAACGTTATCCCCTAAGGGAGGGAATGGGAGAGGAGATTTTTTATCAAAAAATTTTGCGACAAACGGCGATGACAAAACAAGAACCTGAATACTTAGAATTTCACTTTTGTAGTGTTTTAGATTCATTGTTCTTGCATCCTGTCTGGACCGCATGGATGTCGATAACCGACTGTAAGAAGGGATCCGGTTCTTCCGTCTTCGAGCAGCCATTCCAATCGATCCGAAACGTCCATCTTGCATTAGGAAGCGTCTGGTCTTTAAAATTAGTGACACCCGCTAATTTTGTCTCTTTCAGCGAAAGTCGCGTGACATAGACTTCGGCTCCGTCAGGTATGGTCGTGATCGACCACGTAAAGTTTGTCTTTCCTGATTCGGACATCTTCAAGAATCCTTGAATACCATCCGTCAGTACGTCCACAAAGTGTGCAAGTGCATTGTCTAAGGGTCCCTCGCTGGCGGTAATGGTAATAGAGTCACTGGCTTGTGGGAGCTGAACGAAAATGAGTTGGGGCGTTGTGGTTTTTGAGGCGGATAGTGTGCGAGGCGTTCCGCCGAGTTCGCGGATTATCTGATCCAATCTGACATCAAAGTCTTGAAAAAATATAGGGGCCTGTCCATTCTGAGCTTCATTCGCCATATAACGGCGACGCGTGAGATAAATGAAGGTTCTTGCCCTCTCTACCTGCTCGCGAAGATATGTTCGGTTGGCTGTTGAGTTTTGGGGGTTCCGAGGAAGCTGATCGTTCAAAGCCTTCACTATCTCCTGGAGTCGCACTGCACCATCACTGAGCGATTGGGCTTCGGTGAGCGACAATCTGGCATTCGCAATGGTTACGGTAGGAAGAGGGTTATATGGGTTCGCCGTTAAGGTAACGATCGGCAATCTCCCCTGGATTTCACCTTGTTCCCCCGTTGCATTTCTTACAAGAAGAATCTTCACCGCTCGATATTCTCCGCCATTCAATTGGCGGCTTGTATCACAAGAGATATTGAACTTTTAATTGATTCGGCTGAACCCACCCAGTGCAGTTAAATGAGTTTGAGGGGGTACTTGGCTCGGTTTTACCATCGCCATAGGTTGCAACCACTCGAAGATTTTCTTCTTCGAGTGGAGTCAAGAGTTCAATTTCAACCTGGAAGCTGGTACCGGCCTTCCAAGTTCCCTCGGATATTGGCGTTGATGGCGTTTGTTGTGAGACGGACCATCTAGAGAGTGTAGGAAGCAGAAGGAACGAGATGGTGAAGAGCCAAATCTTTCTAGGCACACGATTCTCTAGCAGGAAGGGTCCAGAATGTTCACTTTACAGGCAAGCTGGGCCCTATTACGAGCAAAATCGGTTGTTGCCGGGCCTATCTAGTTCGTTTGGGCCCCTGCTGTTTGGCGGCGTTTCTTTAGCTGCCGTCTAAACCATAGCCAACCCGCTCCGGTAACCGCCCCGGCGAACAAGACGCAGATGACATGAACCCTTGCATCCGCCATATCTGGCGCAACAGGTTTATCGGCCGCTGTAAAGACTAAAAATAAGACGATGAATGCGGTCGACCATGCGGATGCCATGACCATCAGGGCCTCTTTCATGGCATCCTCCCCTCGTCGGAGCGCATTGACGTAAATATACGTCTTAGGCTCGACGAAGGTAAAAGGGATTCGTTATCTTGCTCAAAAATCATCATTCCCTCCCTGGCTAGTCAAAGAGCAATCACCGCCACCCCGCCAAAAAGCCAAAGTATTCTATTGATTGGCTTTAGCGATTTGCGGTCAGCTAAGGTTTTCAATCCATGTGGGTTAAGTACAAAAGTATTGCATTCAAATGGGTTACGGCTTGATTTCGCGTGGATGAGGATGGAACTCCGGCGCGAAGCGGCCATTGGGCGAGCGTGGGAGGGTGGGTTGGGGTTGGGGGAGGGTCTGGGTGCCGCGTGGGTTGGGGATGGGTTTGTGCGAGGGGAACTGGTCGATTGCTCTGGCTGACGTCTCGGCTTGCGCTCTCATCTGTTGCTCCTTTGCGGGCTAGGCGCGTTAAATGCGAAGGCCCGGCGCGTGGCCGGACCTCTTTCGATCTCTACTTCCATTATATGGGTTTGGGCAAAACTACTATGCCAACTATTTTGATAATTGAAGTGGTTGTTATGCAGGCTGTTACGGGATATTCGCCCGGCGTGAGGGCTTGACAATAGAGGATGCGAAGAGCCAATACGGAGATTCTGGCTGCGCCAGAATGACGGCATTTGGTTCAGGCACACTCAGATGCCCTCAGCGGGAGCTGCGGCGACGGCGATGAGTTGGCGCCGGGGCGGCGGTGGTCCAGGTTTGCGGGCCTCCCCAGGGGCGGGTTGCGGTGAGGTCGAGGTGGATGGGGGATGCGGCGTCTGAATCGGGAGTGGGTTCGAGGACCTGCTGCAGGCCGTCGCCGAGTTGGGGGATGGCGTTGCCCAGGGCGAGCAGGTGCGCGGGGATGGCCGTCCCGGTGAGGTGGAGGGTGTAGCCGGAGGCGTCGAAGTGGGCGTCGAGCTGTGTGGGCAGGCGGCCATCGAGGGGGAGAGTGACGGGCAGCAGGTCGAAGCTGCCGGGGGGTGTGGAGCTGGATCGGAGGGTGATGTCGTCGAGTTGGATGGGGCGGGAGTTGAGGGCGGTGATTTTGAGGGCTGCTCCGGAGAGCGTGAATTGGCAGGTCCAGGCGGGTTGTGGGGAGACTTGCCAGGTCAGACGATAAGGCTGTCTGACAAAATATCCGACGGGGGGCACCCGGGTTTGAGGCGGGAGTTCAGGCTGCGCGTGGTACGAGAGGCTGCCGGTGAGGCTGCCGAGCGGGAGAATGCCGGTGGGTGGGCGCGCGGTGACCAGTGATATCCAGTCCAGCAGAGTGGCGGTGGGGACGGCGGGCAGGCTGATGGTGGCGTGGGCGGAGCGGAGGTCGCGCACGTCGGGAAGGGCGGCGGTGACGGCGATGAGGCCCGGGTCGGAGGAGCCGGCGGGCGGCCAGCGGCAGTCGATGGCGGAGAAGGCGTGGAAGGTCTGGTCGGCGGTGGCGTTGCAGGCGGCTTCGAGGTTGAGCAGGTTGGCGGGGACGAAGTCGGCGCGGCGCGCACCGGTCAGCTTGAGGTTGACGGAGACGGCGTTGTGGCCGATGGTGCCGAGCACGTTGGCGGAGAGGGCGAGCTCGCCGCGCAGGCCGGCATCGCGGCCAAGCAGGAGATGGCTGAGGCCGCCCAGTTGGGCGTCGCTCCATTCGCCGCTGAGGTTGATGGGGAGCTGGCCGAGCGAGGCGGATGGGGCGTCGATGCCGCCGAGGCTGCCTTCGATGCTGAGGGTGCCGGTGTCGGCGGGGGCGGTGTCGGTGCGGACGGGGTGGGCCTTGAGGCGAAGCTGCCACTGGTGCGGCTCGGGCAGCCAGAGGGCGAAGTCGGCGTCGGTGAGGGAGAAGGGAGTCTTCTCCGGGATGCCGTTGCGGTCGAGCTTGAGGTTGAGGCGCGCGCCGGTGGCCTCAATGTAAGGGAAGCGCGGCGCGGGGCCGGCGTACTTCTGCGCAGTGGGCGCGGCTTGGAGGTGCGCGGCCTGGAGGAGGAGGCTCTGGATGTTCCAGCGGCCGTCGGCGGTGTGGACTAGGTTGACGGAGGTGGGCTCGGTCGAGCGCGATTTTGGAGAACTCAACGCGGCCGCGCAAGAGCGAGGTGAAGCGGACGGTGGCGTCGACGGACGCGGCGGTGATGATGGGTTCGGCGCCGAAGGCGGGGTCTTCGGCGACCACGAAGTTGTCCAGCGTGAAGCCGGGCAGCGGGAGGAGGTTGAGCGAGACGCGGTCGAAGTGGACGGGGCGTCCGAGGGCGGCGCCGATGTTGCCTTCGATGCGGCGCTGGAAGCGGCTGAGGTTGAGCAGCGGGGGGACGACCGCCATCAGAACAATGACGAAGAGGAAGATGAGGGCGGCGATGAAGCGGCGGAGGCCGCGACGATGGGTGCGGGGGGTGGGCGATTGGGCGGCGGGGTGGTCGAGGGTGGTGTCAGCCGGTAGCATGGACTCTCTGCATGATAGGCCAGGGGGTGGGGCGGCCGGGCGGGGATCAAGACATTTTGCGGGAGACGGCGAGCAGCTGCTCCATGCTTCCGGGAGGGTCTCCGGCCTTCAGCATCGCTTGGAAGAGTGTGTATGGATCGGTCTTCGAGCCGCTCTTGCGCAGGGTCGATTCGTCGTTGAGCCATGCATAGACGATGATCTTGTCTTTGGTGGAGAAGCGGAAGAAGAGACGATAGCGCTCGTGGAACTTGGCGCGAAACCAGTGGCGGTTGTCCTTGCCGAGAGTGTTTCCCTGGCGGAACTGTGGGGCGGAAGGATCGCGTGGGATCACCTCCTCTGTATATCGGGTGATCGTCGCGAGTAAGCCAAATGCTGAGTGGCTTCGGTAATTAGCAGGGTCAGCTATCATTGCCGCTTCCACTTTTGCCAGTATCCGATCGTATTGACCGTCGAATAAAGGGTGGGCATACAGGGTCCAGCCGTTGCGCAGCATTAGAGAAGAGACTCTTCGCCGAGGTCCTCATTTTCATCCACGACGACCCCTTTGACGAGCTCTGCGATCCGCCGGGAACGCTCTTCATCCAGAGGGACGAGGTTCTCTGGATGGGCGAGCATGTCCTTATGCAGGAAGGCGAGGAATGCGGCGAGGACGGGATCTTCACGGGGCGTTTCGAGGGGTTCGGCGATGACCAATAGGCGGCCAGGTGCGATGACGTGGGCGCGAACCTCGCCGCTGAACTCGGGATGACTCTTGAAGAGCGCCTGTTCGAAGCGGAATCCTTCGGAGTTTCCGGTCTTGGTGCGCTTTCCGGAGTATTCCACGGGGAGAGAAGCGGAACGTTTGCGGGGGGCTGATTTTGTCTGTGTGGGCACTTGAGCCTCTAATCAATGTTAGCACAAATGTGCCTACGGAAATTTACCCCGCCCTTTTTAAGGGCGCTGAAAGGATGGGTCATCCGGTGGGTGGGCTATTCACTAGCGGACGATGTGGAAGGTGCGGCTCCAGCGGGTTTGGTCGAAGAGGTGGAGGAGGATGTGGCCCATGAAGGCGACGCGGTCGCCGAGGGAGGTCTTGTTGATCTGGTCGTCGGGGGTCTGGAAGGACCAGTAGACGAACATGGGGCGGCCGACGATGTTCTCGCGAGGGACGAAGCCCCAGAAGCGGCCGTCGAGCGACTCGGTGCGGTTGTCGCCCATGGCGAAGACGTTGCCGGGCGGGACGACGAGGTCGCCGTTGACGATGTGGTTGGGCAGCTCGAGCGCCCACTCGGGGGTGACGTTCGAGTCGTTGGGATCGACGGGGATGGCGGGGAAGTCGTCGCGGTAGGGGCTGTAAGCATGCTGGATATCGCCATCGGCGATGGGCTGTTGAGCGTAGGGCTCGTTTTGGGCGACGCCGTTGAGGTAGACGATGCCGTGCTCCAGGTGGATGCGGTCGCCGGGGACGCCGATGCAGCGCTTGACGAGGTAGAGGTCGGGCGACTCGGGGTGGGGCTTGAGGAAGACGATGATGTCGCCGCGGTGGACGTCGCGGTAGTGGACGAGGGGCGCCCAGCGGGTGGGCGGGGCGAGGGTGACGCGATCGACCAGGACGTGGTCGCCGATGAGGAGGGTCTTCTCCATGGAGGCGGAGGGGATCTCGAAGTTCTGGAAGACGAAGGTCATCACAAAGAGGCCGACGGCGAGCACGGTGCAGATGGAGGAGAGGGACTCGAGCGCGGTCTCTTTGTCGTCGTGGGCGGACTCGTGCTCGGGGGTCGCGGGCTTCGTGGATTTTTCTTCGGGGATGGTGGTGGTGTCGGGCAACTTGGTCTCCGCGCGCGGGGTGGGCGTGCAGGGGATAGTGTATCGCGGGTAGGGGCGGAGGGCCTGATCGACTACTGGAGGGTGATGACCTCGGACGCGGATTTTGTGGGGTCTGCTACCGAGGTTACGGTGATGGTCACGGTGCTTCCAGTCATCGGCATGGCGGCCGGAGCAGTGTAAAGGTAGAAATTGGGCGGCTGACCGGCGGTGGAGAGGGTGCCAGTGGCGGTGGACCCGCCGGTTACGCCGTTGACCTGCACAGTCACTGCGTTGTTGACGCTGCCAACGGCGTATGCATTGATCAGAAGCGTGGCATTGAGGCTGACGGTCGCCGTGGCCGGTGTGATGCCTACAGAGATTGAGGGCGCTGTGATGACGAAGGTCTGGGTCGACTGTATAAAGCTGAAGCTACCGCCCCCGGCAGGGACCGAAGTCTGGAGGGTGACAGAACCCTGTGTATTGCCATAGGCGCCCGCACCGGTGTAGATGGGTGGGGTTGCGGGCGCTGTGTAGATGTAGGTCGTCCCTCCATTGAGAGATACCGAAGGACTGCCAAGATTGGCGTACGAATAGCTTAGGAGGACCCAGTCGACGTCATTGGGTTCGTTCGTGGTAGCAGTGAAGGTGACGCTGGTATTGACCGGGATCGATGCGATCTGCGGCATTACGGAGGAGAGGGTACCGAGGGCGGCTTGGGAGCTTACGGCTGAGCTGCCGCAACCGATGAGCGCGACGGCGGAGACCATGGCGGCCAGACTTAGCAAACGAGGCGAGAGATTCATCGGCGAACGCTCCTGATGAGAGACAACGAGGTACAGGATGGGGTCAGAGCACCAATGATATCTCCAGGTAGGCTGGTAGCAAAGCATGAATTGAGGCCGGGCTGACCGCGGATCGTGCGCCGGCGGTGCGGGATTGTGAAGTTGCATCGATTGGCGGGGTGGGGTAGTCTAATGAGTGAGAGTGAAGCACTAGCTTCGCGCCTTGGCAGGGGTTGAGTGGCTCGGGAGCAACGGGCGGCTTGATTGGGGTGGCTTCGAAGGTGGGAGCTGCCGGCTGAGGGATTCGCGGAGCGCAGTCCAAGTGTTTGATCGCGGTGGGATGGCCTGGAACGAAGGCGCATCGCCGGAGTCCAAACCCAAGCTACTGCAGTTGAATTTTGAAGGAGCTGAGTGCTCCGCGCCCGTTTGTCTGGGCGTTCGGTTGTTTTGATAGTCTGCGCTGTGCGAATGGGTCGGGAACGCAGGGTTCTTTCGGGCCGGAATCCACAAGTTTCTTGTGGCGCTGTGCAAAAAAGATCGCCTTTTGGGTTGACATGACCGCCCGCTTCCGATAGTCTCGAAAAGTTCGCGCAAAACGTCACTCGCTGCTGAGTGACTCTCGAAGTCCGGCTGAGTTGGGCGGGTGTAGTCGAAGCAAGACCCGGCAAGTTGGCTAGGACAGGCAAGACAAATCGAGAGTGGGCCGGAAGCATAGGGCCGATCAGCAAGCCAACAAGACGATTTATACAGCGCCCTCAAGTTCGAGGACACACGGCTTTGGTCTTTATTGACCGGCCGAGTCCTTGATCCAAAGCTGCCCGCTCAGGCGGAAGCAGTCACGGATCTTTGACAACATAGTTGAACGTGCCAGTCGTGAGATGATGCCGAATTTGGTTTAGTCATTCTCACTAGTTATAACCATCCGCTCTTTCGAGCAGCGGGTGGCGTCTGATCCATCCCGACCCCTGTCGCGGGTGGCGGACAAACCAAGATTAAACGAGAGTTTGATCCTGGCTCAGAATCAACGCTGGCGGCGTGCCTAACACATGCAAGTCGCACGAGAAAGTGGAGCAATCCATGAGTAAAGTGGCGCACGGGTGAGTAACACGTGAATGATCTACCTCCGAGTGGGGAATAACTGAGAGAAATCTTAGCTAATACCGCATAATACCCACGGGTCAAAGCAGCAATGCGCTTGGAGAGGAGTTCGCGGCCGATTAGCTAGTTGGCGGGGTAATGGCCCACCAAGGCGATGATCGGTATCCGGCCTGAGAGGGCGCACGGACACACTGGAACTGAAACACGGTCCAGACTCCTACGGGAGGCAGCAGTGGGGAATTTTGCGCAATGGGGGAAACCCTGACGCAGCAACGCCGCGTGGAGGATGAAATCCCTTGGGATGTAAACTCCTTTCGATAGGGAAGATAATGACGGTACCTATAGAAGAAGCCCCGGCTAACTTCGTGCCAGCAGCCGCGGTAATACGAGGGGGGCAAGCGTTGTTCGGAATTATTGGGCGTAAAGGGTGCGTAGGCGGTTTGACAAGTCTTATGTGAAATCTATGGGCTCAACCCATAGTCTGCATGGGAAACTGTCGGGCTTGAGTATGGGAGAGGTGAGTGGAATTTCCGGTGTAGCGGTGAAATGCGTAGATATCGGAAGGAACACCTGTGGCGAAAGCGGCTCACTGGACCATAACTGACGCTGAGGCACGAAAGCTAGGGGAGCAAACAGGATTAGATACCCTGGTAGTCCTAGCCCTAAACGATGATTGCTTGATGTGGCAGGTACCCAATCCTGCCGTGTCGAAGCTAACGCGATAAGCAATCCGCCTGGGGAGTACGGTCGCAAGGCTGAAACTCAAAGGAATTGACGGGGGCCCGCACAAGCGGTGGAGCATGTGGTTTAATTCGACGCAACGCGAAGAACCTTACCTGGGCTCGAAATGCACAAGAATCCGGCAGAAACGTCGGCGTCTAGCAATAGACATGTGTATAGGTGCTGCATGGCTGTCGTCAGCTCGTGTCGTGAGATGTTGGGTTAAGTCCCGCAACGAGCGCAACCCTTATCTTCAGTTGCTACCATTTAGTTGAGCACTCTGACGAAACCGCCTCGGATAACGGGGAGGAAGGTGGGGATGACGTCAAGTCCTCATGGCCTTTATGTCCAGGGCTACACACGTGCTACAATGGCCGGTACAAACCGCTGCAACCCCGCGAGGGTGAGCTAATCGGAAAAAGCCGGCCTCAGTTCGGATTGGAGTCTGCAACTCGACTCCATGAAGCTGGAATCGCTAGTAATCGTGGATCAGCATGCCACGGTGAATACGTTCCCGGGCCTTGTACACACCGCCCGTCACATCACGAAAGTGGGTTGCACTAGAAGTCGGTGCGCTAACCGCAAGGGAGCAGCCGCCCAAGGTGTAATTCATGATTGGGGTGAAGTCGTAACAAGGTAGCCGTAGGAGAACCTGCGGCTGGATCACCTCCTTTCTAAGAGAGAACGTCTTGGCACACTCAAAACGCTCTGCGAATGCAGACGGCTCTGGTCTCACGACCATCCGAGTTCGAGTGACGTTGCCAAGTACCGTCTGGATCTATTCGGAACCCATCTTGGTGGGAACCGGATAGTCCAGATGAGCCTGAACTAAACCTTCTCTTTTTCGCATTGGTCCGGCCCTTTGGGGCTGGACCTTAAATCAACACCGATGGTAAGTAGTGGCGTAGCTGCTATGCACGTTCAACTGTGTCCTCGAAACCTTTCGAGACAAGAAACCAGCTACTAGCTTTTAGCCGTTAGCTTTTAGCTAAAGGCTAGGAGCTGGCAGCTAATGGCTGCTCTTGCGGGCCTGTAGCTCAGTTGGTTAGAGCGCACCCCTGATAAGGGTGAGGTCGGTAGTTCGAATCTACCCAGGCCCACCACCTTTATCTCAACTGCCGGTATTCGATATACTGGTAGCCAAGGGGCTGTAGCTCAGTTGGGAGAGCACCTGCTTTGCAAGCAGGGGGTCAACGGTTCGATCCCGTTCAGCTCCACCACTCTCGATCGGACATGTTGCAAGCTAGCAAGCAAGCGAAAGCTGCTTGAGGTTGAGTTTCTAAGTCTGGTTGGTTCGACTTAGAGATTGAACCTTGAGCAGAGATGCTCAGGCCGCCCCAGGGCGCGAAGCGACAGAGTAAGTCGAAGTCGCTCAACGATTTTTGACAACTGAATAGATTGGGTAAATATAACTACAAGGCTGAGCAGTTCTAGCCTCTGGGTTGTTTCCGGTGGCGAGAGCTGTCAATCAGTGTTGAGTGTCTTTAGAATATTCGTTCCGGTGACGGATATTGTAAGTCGCGAGTAAGTTGGGATTACGGTTTCGGCGATCCGGAACAGGCGTGGACTATTATCAAAACGTAGATTGCTCTATGGTTGCAGGGGTTGTTTCTCTGCTGCGTGCGAGTAAATTCTATGGTCAAGCTACTAAGGGCGCACGGTGGATGCCTTGGCAGAGACAGGCGATGAAGGACGTGGCAAGCTGCGATAAGCTTCGGGGAGCCGCACACAGGCGTTGATCCGGAGATTTCCGAATGGGGAAACCCACCTGGGCAAAACCCAGGTATGTCCCAATGAATTCATAGTTGGGAACAAGCGAACGGAGGGAAGTGAACCATCTCAGTACCTCCAGGAGGAGAAAGAAACCTCGATTCCGGTAGTAGTGGCGAGCGAAACCGGAACAGCCCAAACCTAAGTCATTTCGGTGATTTGGGGGTTGTAGGGCCTGCAACAGTAGAGTTACCAATCTGGTCGATAGCTGAAGCTGGTGGAAACCGGCTCCATAGAGGGTGACAGACCCGTAGGCGAAATTGATCCAGACTCGAAGCAGGTACCTGAGTAAGGCGGGGCACGAGAAACCCTGCTTGAATCCACGGGGACCATCCCGTAAGGCTAAATACTCGTCTCTGACCGATAGTGAACCAGTACCGTGAGGGAAAGGCGAAAAGCACCCCATTGAGGGGAGTGAAAAGTACCTGAAACCGTGTGCCTACAAGCAGTGGGAGGACTATGCCCGCAAGGGAATGTCTGACCGCGTGCCTATTGCATAATGAGCCGGCTAGTTATTCTTGTCAGCAAGGTTAAGCGTGAGCGAGCCGCAGCGAAAGCGAGTCTGAATAGGGCGTTCAGTTGGCAGGAATAGACGTGAAGCGGGATGATCTACCCTTGGCCAGGTTGAAGGTGGGGTAACACCTACTGGAGGACCGAACCGGTGTTTGTTGAAAAAAGCTCGGATGAGCTGAGGGTAGGGGTGAAAGGCTAATCAAATTCCGTGATAGCTCGTTCTCTCCGAAATAGCTTTAGGGCTAGCGTCGTGTGATTTGGATCGGTGGTAGAGACATGGATGGACTAGGGGGCTTTCCGGCTTACTGAATCCAACCAAACTTCGAATGCCGATTACAACCAGCACGGCAGTCAGACTGTGGGGGCTAAGCTTCACAGTCGAGAGGAAAACAGTCCAGACCGCCAGCTAAGGTCCCAAAATTACAGTTAAGTGGGAAAGGAAGTCAGAACTCTCAGACAGCCAGGAGGTTGGCTTAGAAGCAGCCATCCTTTAAAGAAAGCGTAATAGCTCACTGGTCAAGAGGTCTGGTGCCGACAATACAACGGGGCTAAAACTGTATACCGAAGCTGCGGATGTCCCGAAAGGGACGTGGTAGGAGAGCATTCTCAAAGCGATGAAGTCAGACTGGGAAGACATGATGGAGCGTTAGAGAAGAGACCCTGCCGGCATAAGTAGCGATAATGAAGGTGAGAACCCTTCACGCCGAAAGTCTAAGGTTTCCT
This sequence comes from uncultured Acidobacteriaceae bacterium, assembly GCA_963808025.1. Taxonomy (GTDB): domain Bacteria; phylum Acidobacteriota; class Terriglobia; order Terriglobales; family Acidobacteriaceae; genus Edaphobacter. The sequence goes on from CAWEEI010000005.1 coordinate 803,141, forward strand.
GAGGAAGGTTAATCCGCTCAGGGTTAGTCGGTCCCTAAGTCGAGGCCGAAAGGCGTAGACGATGGATGTCTGGTTAATATTCCAGAACTCCCGATTTTTCGTTATCACGATGGGGTGACGCATAAGGATAAGCTGGACCTCCTATGGCTATGGGGTTCGATACGCGTAAGCTGGATCTGGTAGGCAAATCCGCCGGGTCTTAACAGTGAGGCGTAAAGCAGTAAGCCGTATGGCTGAAAGCAGCTGATTTCATGGTGCCAAGAAAAACCTCTAAGGAGAGAGATTGGGAACCGTACCACAAACCGACACAGGTAGACGAGGAGAATATCCAAAGGCGCTCGAGTGAAAGCTTGTTAAGGAACTCGGCAAATTAGACCCGTAACTTCGGGAGAAGGGTCGCCCCCTGGGTGCAAGCCTAGTGGGGCCGCAGTGAAACGCGAACGGCGACTGTTTAACAAAAACACAGGTCTCTGCAAAGTCAAAAACGACGTATAGGGGCTGACTCCTGCCCGGTGCCGGAAGGTTAAAAGGAGAGGTTAGCCGCAAGGCGAAGCTTTGAATTGAAGCCCCGGTGAACGGCGGCCGTAACTATAACGGTCCTAAGGTAGCGAAATTCCTTGTCGGGTAAGTTCCGACCTGCACGAATGGAGTAACGATCGTTCGACTGTCTTAACGAGTTGCTCGGCGAACTTGTAGTACCGGTGAAGATGCCGGTTACCCGCAGCTAGACGAAAAGACCCCGTGCACCTTTACTATACTTTTACTATGAGTTACGGCTCTTGCTGCGCAGGATAGGTGGGAGGCTTAGAGACCGGACTTTTGGGTTCGGTGGAGCCAACGGTGAGATACCACCCTGCGAGTGTTGTGATTCTAACCTGCTCCCGTGATCCGGGAGAGGGACATAGTAAGACGGGTAGTTTGACTGGGGCGGTCGCCTCCTAAATTGTAACGGAGGCGCGCGAAGCTACACTCAGGTCGTTTGGAAATCGACCGTCGAGTGCAAAGGCATAAGTGTGGTTAACTGCGAGACCTACAAGTCGAGCAGATGCGAAAGCAGGCCTTAGTGATCCGGTGGTTCTGTATGGAATGGCCATCGCTCAACGGATAAAAGGTACGCCGGGGATAACAGGCTGATCGCTGCCAAGAGTTCATATCGACGCAGCGGTTTGGCACCTCGATGTCGGCTCATCACATCCTGGAGCTGTAGAAGGTTCCAAGGGTTAGGCTGTTCGCCTATTAAAGTGGTACGTGAGCTGGGTTCAGAACGTCGCGAGACAGTTCGGTCTCTATCTGCTGTGGGCGTAGGAGATTTGAAGAGGGCTGTCCTTAGTACGAGAGGACCGGGATGGACGAACCTCTTGTGTTCCAGTTGTCCTGCCAAGGGCACGGCTGGGTAGCGAAGTTCGGTTGTGATAACCGCTGAATGCATATAAGCGGGAAGCACGCTCTAAGATGAGATCTCCCAACCCAAAAGGGAAATGAAGGGCCCAGGAAGACCACCTGGTTGATAGGCTGGAGGTTGAAGCGCAGCAATGCGTGTAGCTTACCAGTACTAATCGCCCGTTCGGCTTGTCCATAGAATTTACTCTGCGCAGTGATAATGTAAGTCCACTGTTCTGGAGTTCATTCAACACAAGCCCTGTAGTTATCCCATAAATGAAGACGTTTTACGGATATTGCTGCAAGTAAACGTCTAACTCCCAATCTATTCAGTTATGAGAGATCGCGTGAGCGAGATCTTTGAATTACAGGTGCAAATACGGGGATCCTGAGCGCGGTGCGCTCAGGACTTCGGCTGAAGGCTCCCGGCGCGATGCGCCTCACGCCTTCAATGCGCCTCAATTTGCCGGTGAGTTTACTACGAGGGTCACACCCGTTCCCATCCCGAACACGGAAGTTAAGCCTCGTTGGGCCGATGGTACTGCACGCGTAAGTGTGTGGGAGATTAGGTGATCGCCGGCATAATACAGAAGCCCCACCCCTAACAGGGAGGGGCTTTTTGCTGCCTGAAGCGGCGTATCGAATCGGTTCGACGTGCCCCATTCCCCCACCCAAGCGGAGCTTGGATGGGGCACCCGTCTTTAGGGTGGGGCACCTGTCTGTATGAAAATTCGCGGTGCGGATATTGACGCGTGCGGTAGGTTATGGAAAAGTCGAGGTACGGAATCATTCCAGTGCCGGTCCCAGAGTGCGGGAAGATTCGCGACTGTATCCGCGATCCCGACGGTTGCCCTGCCGTCGAATCGAAGATCGACACTGTTTGATCCGCGTAAGGGGATTCCCGTTTGATTGCTGTTGGGCTCTGTAGTGGAAGAGGAGATGTCCATGAGCAGCGTAGAAATCGAGCAGAAAAGCTATGAGATGCCCCCGCGGGAGGGGATGAGCATTGCGCATTTTCTCACCGTGGCCGACGTCGAACGGTCGGCCCGGTACTACGAGAAGGTCTTCGGCGCTCGCATTCTGACCATGGGCGACGGCAACGCGCCTCCGTACCTTCAGCTCGCGAATATCTGGATGATTCTGAATGTTGGTGGCGGGCCGACGCCGGACAAGCCGACGGTGACGCTCAGCGTTCCGGACCCGAACCACATCAACAGCTTCATGAATTTCCGGGTTGCTGATATTCAGGCGTGCTATGAGCTATGGAAGAGCCGGGGGGCTGAGTTTCTCACGCCGCCGATCCCCAAGTACGGCGAGATACGCTGCTATATCCGCGATCCTGACGGCTATATTATCGAAGTCGGGCAGAGCACCGACCTGACGTATGGATAGCAATGGGCCGCGATGAAATTGGAGCCGTCCATGAACAGCGCACCGATCGAACAGAAGAGCTATGAGTTGGCCCCGCGCGATGGGTTCACCGTCACGCATTTCATCACCGTCGCCGACATTGACCGATCGGCTGATTTCTATGAAAAGGTCTTCGGGGGCCGGATTCTGAGCAGAGGCGACAACAAGGGCGCGTCTGGGCACATTCAGATCGCGAATACCTGGCTGATTGTCAACGTCGGGGGCGGGCCGACGCCGGACAAGCCGACGGTCACGCTCAGCGTTCCGGACCCGAACCACATCAGTAGCTTCATGAATTTCCGCGTCGCGGATATCCAAGCGTGCTATGAGCTATGGAAGAGCCGGGGGGCCGAGTTCATCACGCCGCCGATACCCAAGTACGGCGAGATACGCTGCTACATCCGCGATCCTGACGGCTATGTTATCGAGGTCGGACAGAGCACCGACCTCACATATGGTTGACGGCCGGCCCGACCAAACGGGGCGTCTTGTTTGGAGTCTGACTGAATTTGCTGTGGGTTACACGTTGATCGGGCCCAGGTACCTTTCCTCATCAAAGGAGAACTCACCATGTCCGGACTTTCGAAGAAATCCGTGGAGCAGCCCCAAGAACAGGCGATGCAAAGACGCACCTTCGTGAGGCGTATCGCAGGCTTCATTCTGGCGGTGTCAGCCGTTGCCCTGATCGGCGTTTCCGCTGCCAGGGGAGTTGGCGCGCAGGACAAGTACCAACTGAAATCGCCGAGCGGAGTTCCGTTCGCCGACTTCAGGGGATATGAGGACTGGCCGGTCGTCTCGACCGCGAAGACCGACGCAGTGATCAAGGCGATCGTGGCCAATCCGGCCATGATCAACGCATACAAGGCCGGCGTTCCCGGCAACGGTCAGCCTTTCCCGGAGGGCTCGATGGTTGCGAAGATCCAATGGAAGCCGAAGAAGAGCACGGAGGCGCCCTTCGTTGTGGATGTGCCGGATGTGCTTGTCCAGGTCTTCCTGATGGAGAAGGACAGCAAAAGATTTGCCAAGAACGGCGGCGGGTGGGGATATGCGGTGTTCAACTACGACGCCGCGTCGGACACGTTCACTCCCGATGCCACGAGCCTCTCCGATTGCGGAAACGCGTGCCATACCGCCGTGAAGGCGAAGGACTATATCTTCCATCCGTACCAGAAGCGTTGAGCCTACGTCTGTTCTGCTTCCCCCACCCAAGCGGAGCTTGGATGGGGCACCCGCCTTTAGGGCCACCCACCATTTGCGAATGCAAATGCCCAATACAGAGATTCTGGCTGCGCCAGAATGACGGCATTTACTAGCGGCGGAGCAGCTGGGAGAGGCGTAGTTCCATGTCCTCTTCCGGGAGGACCTTTTGGGGTTCGCGGGGCTGGAACAGGTCGGACAGGTGGGCATCGCGGGTCAGCACGAGCTGTGCCGCTTCCATGAGCAGTTGCGCCGGCGGCTTGCCGACGTGCAGTGAGATCAGTTCCAGCTCGGCGAGCTGGTCGAAATCGAGATCGACATTCACCTGGTCAACCCTAGTTTCGGGGGATGGGAGTGTCAACCAAACTATGGTAACCAGCGCCGCCCGGTAGCCCACTCCCAGAAGGCCCGCGTGGGGTGGGCACTGGATCGAATGCGGACGCTGCGACGGCGCAGGCCGACTCTGTGAACCGGCAACAACCTCTGTAGAATATCGAGGTCAGGCAGCGCGGTTGATGGCGGGTTTGGAATTTGTAAGTGGAAGGTGGAAAAGAATATGGCATCGGCGATGGCGAGCATTGCGGCGTTGAAGGACATACATGCGCAGTTGAAGTCGCGCATGGAGAAGACGGTGGAGGACTTTCGCGCGAACCTGCTCTCGACCCGCACCGGGCCGCGCGAGCGTGCACATGCTGGACCAGGTGAAGGTGGATTACTACGGGACGGACACGCCGATCTCGCAGGTGGCGCAGATCTCGACGCCGGAGGCGCAGCTGATTCTGGTGCAGCCGTGGGAGATGGGCATCGTTCCGGCGGTGGAGAAGGCGATCCGCACCAGCGGCCTGGGCTTCAACCCGATGCACGACGGCAAGGTGGTGCGCGTGCCCATTCCGCCGATGAACGAGGAGCGGCGCAAGGAGGCGGTGAAGCACCTGGCGGGCGTGCTGGAGGACCACAAGACGGCGATCCGGAATATCCGCCGCGACGGCAACGACCAGGTGAAGAAGGCGGCCAAGGAGAAGCTGATCTCGGCGGACGACGAGAAGCGGGCGAATGAGGAGATTCAGCAGCTGACGGACGCGGAGATCAAGCGGGTGGAGGAGCTGTTCAAGGCGAAGGAGAAAGAGATTATGACGGTCTAGACACGCCTCGATTTGATTTGCGAGTACAAAAAGCCAATACAGAGATTCTGGCTTCGCCAGAATGACGGCGTTTGAGGTATTGACTCTCAGATTCAAGTGGTGTGGTCGAGGACGATCTTCCAGCCGTCGGGCGGTTTTTTCGAGGACGAGGGAGAAGATGGCCGTCGGCGGGGCCGCCCTGCTTCTTGGAGCGGTCGAGGTGGTACTTGCCGATGCAGACGGCGAAGGTATCGCTGAGCGGGTGGACCTCCAGCTCGGAGAAGTCGAGCGTGCCCATGGACGCCTGCGTGGGGTAGTTGTGCTTGTAGTCCTCGACCATCTGAGTGATAGCCGCGCGAGATCTGGGTGCTCGCATAAAGAGCGTGCTCGGCGAGTTCTTGTATCCGCTTTCGTAGGCCGCGAGGTCGCCTTTGTTCCAGGCCTTCTCCTCGGCGAGGACGGCTTTGACGACATCGAGCTCCAGGCGCGAGGCGGTGTGGAGTGGGTTGTCCGTGCTCGTCCTGCGCGATGGCGCGGCTGCCGGCGACCAGCAGAAAAGCAAGTGCGAGCGAGAGCGCCATCCCGCGCCGCAGAGATTCAAGAGTCTTCTGGTGGGCTCTCGATATGAGTTGCGGCCCATGGCGATACCTCGCGTGCGACGAGTGTAAATGAAGTTGGCGGACGCCGCCGACCGAGTCGAGCACGAGGCTCACCACTCAGCTGAGAAGCGAGCTGGACTACGCGAGGCCGGTGGATTCGGATTGCTGCTGGGCGTGGTAGCTGGAGCGGACGAGGGGGCCGGACTCGACGTGGCGGAAGCCCAGGGCGAGGGCTTCGTGCTTGAGGAAGGCGAACTCGTCCGGCGTGTAGAAGCGCTGCATGACGAGGTGGTCGCGCGCTGGGGCGGAGGTACTGGCCGATGGTGAGGATGTCGACCTTGCGGTCGGCGAGGTCGCGGAAGACGGCGAGCAGCTCGTGCATCTCTTCGCCGAGGCCGACGATGATGCCGGTCTTGGTGACTTGCGTGTGGCCGGCTTCGGCGGCGATGGCTTTGGCGGCGCGGAGGAATTCGAGGGAGCGGGCGTAGCGGCCGCCGGACTTGGCGATGCCGTAGAGGCGGGGGACGGTCTCGATGTTGTGGTTGAGGATGTCGGGGCGGGCGGCGACGACCATGCGCAGGGCTTCGTCGACGCCCTGGAAGTCGGGGGTGAGGACTTCGACGCGGCAGGCCGGGCGACTGCGCGCGAATCTCGCGGATGACTTCGACGAAGGCGTGCGCGGCGCCGAGGTTGTCGTCGTCGCGGTTGACGCTGGTGATGACGGCGTGGGCGAGGCCGAGCTGGGCGACGGCGTAGGCGACGCGGCGGGGCTCGTCGAGGTCGATGGGTTCGGGGCGTGCCCTTGGGCACCGCGCAGAAGCCGCAGCGGCGGGTGCAGAGGTTGCCGAGCATCATGAAGGTGGCGGCCTTCTGGTTCCAGCACTCGCCGATGTTGGGGCACTGCGCGCTCTCGCAGACGGTGTGGAGGTTGAGGTCGCGGGCGAGCTTCTTGAGGTTGTGGAAGGTCTCGCCGCCGGGGGCGCGCGCCTTGAGCCAGTCGGGCTTGCGCGCGGGGCGGCGCGGGGCGAGGTCGATCTGGATCAGGGCCGGGTTGGCGCTTGCGGCGGTGGGCGGGGCCATTGTGTTAATTGTATCGTTGCCTGCCATCGAGGCGCCGGTCAGAATACGAGCTAGAGGCAGGCGGGCGCGGGTCTCCTGCCGCGCGAGGTAGAGGAAGAAGAGGAGGACGAAGAGGCCGCGCACGAGGAAGAAGGCGACATGGGTGCGCGAGAAGTAGTAGAAGTCGCCGGTGGCGAAGAGCAGGCATCCGGCGGTGACGAGCGCCCATCCCCACTTGCGCAGGCGCAGCAGGCCGAAGATGCCGGCGGCCAGCAGCGTGCAGAGCGTGAGGACCCCATACTGCGCGCGACGCCGGCGCCGTAGGCGCCGTGCAGCGCGGCGTAGACGTTGACCATGGTCATGAAGATCATGAAGAGGCAGATGCCGGCGATGCCGGGGAGCATCTGGCCTTTCGTGTTCGCGCGGACTTCGGCGTCACCCATTGTCATCACTCGCAACTTTTTTACAGCGTGTGCAGATAGGCGAGCAGGTCTTCGCGCTCGTCGGGGGTCATGGTGTTGCCGAGGGCGGGCATCATGCTGTAGCCGTAGATGACGGCCGCCATCACGCGGTCGTCGTTGGCGGGCGCGCCGCTGGGCAGGTACTGCTTCTTGAAGATGCCCATCAGCGAGGGGCCGTTGAGCGGATTGTTGTTGCGGTCGTTGTGGCAGTTGGCGCAGTGGGTGTCGAAGACATCGTGGCCGTGGAGCTGTTGCGGGTTGAGCTCGGAGAGCGGGGTGGGCGGGGGAATCTTGGTGCAGCCGATGGCGGCGGCGATCATCATCGCGACGCCCGCGCACAGCAGGGCCCTGGCAAACTGTTTCATGCAGCTATTCTCGCATCCGGGCCGGCATTGCGAGGCGAGAGGCGCGTCAGCCTTTGGCGGCCATGTGGTTGGCGAAGCGCTGCCAGAGCGGGCTGATCCGATGGGCACGCGGGTGAGGTGGACGACGATGATCAGGAGCGAAGCCCAGAGGGTCGCCTTCTGGATGCGGCGCTGGGAGATGAGGTCGTAGACCATGACGGCGAGCAGGAAGGCGAGGGGGACGAGGTCCTGCAGCCGGGGGTTGTGCTGGAGAAGGCATAGATGGGCCAGCGGCCGACCGCAGCGTCCATGAGGCCGATGGTGGCGATGAGGATGAGGCGCTTATGCGCGGCGGGCCGGCGGCGGGCGCGGTAGGCGAAGAAGACGAGCACGGCGAAGACCAGCATGTCGCTGAGCGGGATGATGTAGAAGGTCTGCGGGGTGAGGCCCGGCGGGGCGTCGCCGCGGCGCAGCGCGTCGGTGGCGGCCAGCGCGCCCAGGATGAGCATAGCGACGGCGAGGCCGAAGCCGAAGAGGCCGAGCTTCTTATGCCAGGCGATTTTTCCGGCGGAGACGAAGCCGATCTGCACCACGAGCAGGACCATCCACAGGGTGAAGGCGGCGCCGTGGATGTGGATGAGCTTGTTGGGCAGCGGCGCGGCGACCATGCCGGCGAGGAAGTAGGTCTTGGCGAAGCCGTAGAGGACGGTGGCCCAAAGGACGACGGCCATCGCGGCGAAGAAGATCCGGTCGGAGGCGGGGTTGGCGGGTCTGTGCCGCGGGACGCCTGCGGGCGCATTGCGTCGGTGGCCATGTGGGCTCCTTCGGTGCTCGGTCGCGTTCGGGGCCGGGGGAGGTGGTTTTTCTGTATCCAGAAGTATGCACGAGAGGCGACGGGTTTGGGCGAGGGGAAAGTTGGCGGCGGGGGCGGCTACTCGGCGGCGGCGATGGCGGCGACGATCTGGTCCATGGCGTCGCGGTCGGCGTTCGAGCCGGGCAGGTGGTTGTTGACCAGGATGGAGAAGATGACGGTGCGGCCGCTGGCGCAGTCGAGGTAGCCGGAGAGCGCGCGGCCCTCGCTGTGGGTGCCGGTCTTGGCGAAGACGTGGCCTTTGAGCGGCGGCTTGGTGAAGCGGAAGTCCAGCGTGCCATCGACTCCGCCGATGGGCAGGCTGCCTTCCAGTCGGCGAACCACGGCTGCGGCGCGCCGGTCTTGGGGTCGTGCGCGGCGTAGGAGAGGAGCTTGGCGATGGCGCGTGGGGTGACGAGGTCGTGGCCGCTGAGGCCGGAGCCATCGTAGAAGAGGAAGTCGTTGGGGTCGAGGCCGGGGCGCTTGATCAGGAAGGACCGGACGAGTCGAGCGCCCGCAACGGATGATGAATTGCAGCCGGATACACCACCGAGGTCGCGAAGGAGTAGCTCGGCGTGGAGGTTCAGACTCTCTTTGAGCGTGGCCACAACGTCCTCGGCAAGGGGAGCGGAACGGTGTGTTGCGAGCGCGGGCAATGGGACCGCGTCAATATAACAGTTGTCGCTGCAGGTGATGGCTGCGTCAACCTCTTCGCAGGGGCGGCTAGCGTGAAGAGCGGTGAGGAATGGGAGCGGGTCGAACTGCGGTCGATGCCTGGCATGTGCGGTGCCGCGCACCGTGATGCCGCGTGCTTCCAACATCTGTTTGAATGCCATGGCCGCATAGTCCGCCGGGTCAGCGATGGCAATCTCTTCCGAATCGGGCGCGGCGTTCTCCGCGATCTGGCCGTAGACGCGGATGTTCCGTGAGCCGGGCGCGCGCTCCACTTGAATGTCGGTGGGAGATTTTGCGCGCGCCACAATCACATGCGACTCGACTGTGTAGTAGGGCACACCGTTCTGATCCAGAGTGACTGTGGCAGCGGAGTTGGGCTGGCCCGCAATGGGGCTGGCGGTCACGGTCAGGCGCAGCTGGTTGTCGGCGATGGACAGCGCGCTCACAGGAGCGCCGTATCCCCAGACTGCATCGTCGATGGCCCAGCCTTCAGGGTAAGATTCCCAGGCGAAGCCTGTGTCATCGCCAACCACATTGCCGGTGACGAGCTTGACGCCCTTTGCGGCGACCTGATCTGCCATCTCTTCCAGATAGCGCAAAGGATCGGGAGGGGGGAGGACACTTTGCTTAGTTGTGGGTGCGAGGCGTAGGGCAGCTCACGAGCGGAGAGATTTGCATCGCCCCCGCCGGTGAGGACAAGATCGCCTTCGACTGTGCCGCTCCTCGCGTCGAGCGAGCCTGCGACCGTTGTCTCGAAGGTCTTGTCCGGGCCGAGGAGGGCGAGGGCGGCGGCGGTGGTGAAGAGTTTGGCGTTGCTGTCGGGCTGGAAGAGCTGGGCCTCGTTGAGGGCGTAGATGGGTGTGCCGTCGAGGGTGGTGACGAGGATGCCCCAGTGGTCGCGGGAGACCTCGGGCGCGGAGATGAGGGCGGAGATTTGGGTTGCGAGGGAGGGTGTGGCGGCGGGAGGGGTCTGCGCTTGAGCGGGGTTCGCCGCGAGGATTGCCAGTGACAGTATTGCTGAGAAGCGCGGAATGCATGTCCCTGGGGCTAAAGCCCGGATTGATCCGGGGTCGGTTATGCGGGGACTAAAGTTCCGGCCTATCTCAGAGGCGGGCGTCTCCGCAAGGTGGGTTTTATCGCCGCCACCCCCACCCAAGCAGAGCTTGGATGGGGCACCCGCGGTTTTCTCGCGACAGACACATATTGGAGGGCGGCGGATCATGGGCGAAGTCTAGCACTGGCGGCGCGTTGGCTGGTAGACTTGGAGGGTTGTGCCGAAGCCTGTCTCCCGGCCGAAATTGGCCTCAGGCGAGATGGGCGCGAGCGCTGGCAGAAGCATCGGCGCGGGCACCCAGAAGGAAGCGAAACCCAGTGGACCAGCAGACCAAAGCAGCCCTTAAGCAGGACAAGTTCGTCACCACCACCAGCCATGGCCTCGAGTGGGCCAGCAGAGAACCGCAGATCGGTGATCACTACCACGGCGATTTTGCTTGCGGCGATCGTGATCGTGGTGCTGAGCGGCGTGCTCTACAACAACCGCGTCGGATGCCGCGACCGTTGCGTTCGGCGCGGCCATGCAGACCTACCAGACGCCGTTGGCGCCAACGGGCCAGCCGGTGCCTGCGGGGGTGAAGACCTTCCCCTCGATCGTGGAGCGGGCCAAGGCGGCGAACGCCGCAGTTCAGCGACATCGCCAGCCGGTACGGCATGACGCCGAGCGGCAGGATCGCGCGCTACTTCGCCGGGCTGACCTACATCGAAGAGGGCAACAACCAGGCTGCGGAGGACACGCTGAAGAAGGTGGCGGGCGGGTGGAACGGGAACCTGGCCGCGCTGGCGAAGTTTGCGCTGGCGCAGCTCTACCATGACAGCGGCGCGCGACCCCGAGGCGATCGACCTCTACAACCAGTTGGCGGCGAAACCGACGGTCACGGTGCCGGCGGGTCTGGCGAAGCTGCAGCTTGCCGCGCTGTACGAGTCTGAGGGCAAGACGGACGAGGCCAAGAAGATCTACGCGGCCTTGAAGCAGGATGACGCCAAGGGGCCTGCAGGCCAGATTGCCGCGGAGAAGCTGAATCCGGCGCCTCCGCAGGCGCGGTAGTAGTAGCAGGTTGTTGGTTAGTCAGCGCGAGCAAACAGCAGGTCCTTCGCTGCGCTCAGGATGACAATTTCTGAGATCAATGCTCGTCGCGGTGGAGGCGGATGGCCTCGGCCTGGTCGCTGACGGCGGCGCCTTTGAGGATGGAAGAGCGGCCTGGGAGCGCACGGCCTCGACCAGCTTCCACTGGTCCTTGGCGCGCGGCTCGGGGACCCAGCCGGGGAGCGACATGCCGAGGTAGTCGGCGAGGGCCTGGGCGTGGGGCTCGTAGAGGGCGCGCAGGGCGTGCAGGCGGGCGGGCGCCTCGGGGTCGCCGCAGAGGCGCAGGTTGGCCTCGAGCATCAGGTCGCAGACGCGTTGGAAGCTTGCCGGCGGCAGGCGGTCGGGGCCGCCGCGCGCGAGCCACTCCTTCTCGTTCTTCTCCAGATGGAAGACGTGGCCGAGGTCGACCAGCGCGTGGCGCGCCATGGCGAAGGTGAGCTGGGCCTGGCGCGAGGCGATGCCGGGGACGACGGAGATCAGCAGCGCGCAGGTATCGAGCACGGCGGTGAGCGCGGAGAGCCAGCTCTGGTTGTCGTGCTGCGAGCGGTAGTAGCAGAGAATGGGGTAGGAGACGTGGGACTCGAGGATCTCGGCGGACCAGCGCTCCCACTCGACGAGCAGGACGACGAGGGCCTCCTGGCCGCCGGGGAAGGCGTGGCGGCGTAGCAGCTCGGTGGAGGTGGGCGGCGAGCCGGCGCGGCCGTCGAGCAGGGCGACGGAGACCTCGCGGTGGGAGAACGCGTCGTAGAGCACGGGGACGTAGCCGATGACCAGCGCGACCAGGCCGAGGCCGGTGGCGGACTCGAAGATGATGAGCGCGCGGGCGGCGAGGGAGTGCGGGACGACATCGCCGAGGCCGAGGGTGAAGAGGGTGGTGCCGCTGACGTAGAGGTCGGTGCGCAGGCGGCCGAGGGCGCTGAGGTCGGCGAGGGTGTCGCCGAAAGGCGTGCCGAGGGCGAAGAAGAGCAGGCCGAAGCCGGTGACCAGGAGCAGCGCCCAGACCACCAGCAGGAGCAGCAGCGATCCGGGGCCGAAGATGCTGTAGAACTGCTCGCGGGCTTTGGGGTTGTGCGCGCGGCGCGCGAGCGCGGACCAGGGCCCCCAGGTGAGGATGAAGAAGAGACGGGTGATGCGGACGCGGCCGACTGGGCGGCGCGGCAGGATGATGGTCTGGAAGGCGTCGACCAGCACGCTGAAGCAGAAGAGAAGGCCGACGATCAGGGCGGCGACGCGCATGGCCTATTCTAGCGGGGTTGGGCGAGGGGTTGCGCGCAGCGTGGAGGAACGAGGACGAGCTTCGGCGGGCGAATTGGCGGGAATGGATGGGGATCGTCGATACTATCTCTGGATGAATCTCCAGGCTTTAGATTTTCAACGGGCTACCCAGCGCCCGCAGAGGCGGCCGGGTCCCCGATGCTTTCGGTGGGCCTGCTGCGTCTTAGTTTCTCTACCGTTTCTGTTCGGGCTTGTAGCGTACTCGCAGGCCGGGCCGCCGTTTCGCACCGACGATCCGGAGACCCCGGGCAACAAGCATTGGGAGATTAACTTCGGGTGGATCGGCGACCGCAACCCCGCCGCGGGCGCGTATCAGGTGCCCGACTTCGACTTCAACTATGGCCTGGGCGACCGCATTCAGTTGAAGTACGAGATTCCAATTGCCATCGAGGAGACGCAGCCGCTGCCAGCCGCCGGCGAGCAGCCGGCAGTGCCGGGCCATGTGATCGGCGGGCTCGGCGAGAGCCTGCTGGGCATCAAGTGGCGCTTCTATGAGCACCATCCGGGCGACCCTGCGCTGCGCGACCGCTTCGGCACGGGTCTGCTCAGCGTCTTCGGCGCCGGACCGCATGAGGCGCCCAAGACCGCCTCCGGCGATACTCCCGGCGCGGCGGAGCAGCGGGTCAACCTCAGCATCGGAAGCTACCCGCAGCTTTTTCTGGACAACCCAACGCGCTCCGTGCCGCGCGGTGTGGTCGCGCCGGGGCCAGATTTTTATCTGCCGATTGAGGTCAACGGCCGCATCGGGCCGGTGCGCTTCGACGGCGAAGTTGGCTACAACTTCGGCAACCACGCGCTGCCGCAGAGCTGGGGCCGCGGCCTGATTGTTGGGCATGAGTTCTCCGATCGCACCGAGGCCTATATCGAGCTGTACGACCAGCAGGACGCCAATCGCATCCCCGCCGGGCAGGGCGTGGGCAACTTCGCCACCGGCTCCCCCAAGCAGCGCGAGACCACGCTGGGGGTGGGTGGACGCCAGGCAGTGAATAAGCCGGGCTCACTCAATCTGCTGCTGATGTGGGGCCGCAGCTTCCAAGCTGTCTCGGTGACCAACAGCCAGCCCAGCTGGATCGCGTATGTCGGCATGCAGGTGCTGCTGGGGCCGAAGTAGCGCGGCGGTGTGCGGAACATCGCCGCGTTTGGGGTAGACTTGGGGCTTGTGTTGAATAAGCTGATCTTCGCCAATCTGACCCATCGGCCGGTGCGGACGCTGTTGAGTGTGCTGGCGATTGCGGTTGAGGTGACGATGATTCTGACGCTGGTGGGCGTGAGCCATGGGACGCTGGACTCGACTGCGGCGCGGGCGCGGGGAGTGGGGGCGGACATCATGATGCGGCCGCCGAACTCGACCGTGATGTCGTCGCTGAGTTCGTCGCCGATCAGCGACAAGTACATTGCCTGGATGATGCAGCAGCCGCACGTGGCAGCTGGCGACGGGGACCGTGATCCAGAGCACGACGTTTCCCGACTCGGTCACGGGGCTCGATTTTCCGGCGTTCAATAAGATGAGCGGCGGGTTCACGTATCTCGCGGGCGGCGATCCGGCGAACGACGACGACATGGTGGTGGACAAGTATTACGCGCAGCAGAAGCATCTGCAGGTGGGCAGCACGGTGAAGTTGGTCAACCACGACTGGCGGATCTCGGGCATCTTCGAGGGCGGCAAGCTGGCGCGCATGGTGGTGAAGCTGACCGCGCTGCAGGAGATCATGGGCAGTCCGGGGCACGTCAGCGTGATCTATGTGAAGCTGGACGATCCGAAGCTGGCCGAGCAGGTGCGCGGATGACCTGAAGGCGAAGCTGCCGGGCTACCAGATTTACACGATGGATGAGTTGACGTCGATGTACTCGATCAGCAATGTGGGGATGCTGAAGGACTTTATCTGGGTGGTGATTGGCGTGGCGGTGATCGTGGGGTTCATCGTGGTGTTTATGGCGATGTACACGGCGGTGCTGGAGCGGACGCGGGAGATTGGGATCATCAAGGCGGTGGGCGGGTCGTCGGGGCTGGTGCTGAGCATCCTGCTGCGCGAGACGCTGATGCTGGCGGTGCTGGGGACGCTGCTGGGCATTGTGCTGACCTATGGGACGCAGTGGATGATGAAGCACTCGGTGCCGGCGAGCCTGGTGCAGGAGACGGTGTATGGCTGGTGGCCGATCGCGGGCGGGATTGCGGTGGTGGGCGCGATGCTGGGCGCGGTGGTGCCGGGGATGAAGGCGGTGCAGCAGGATGTGACCGAGGCGCTCTCGTATGAGTGAGGCGATGGTGAGTGGCGGTCGTGCCGCGAAGGCGGTGCCGATGATCCGGGTGCAGGGGCTGACCAAGGTCTACCACGTGGGCGACGTGGAGGTTGCGGCGCTGCGCGGGGTCGATCTGGAGATTGCGCGGGGCGAGTTTGTGGCGATTGTGGGGGCGTCGGGCTCGGGCAAGTCGACGCTGTTTCACATCCTCGGCGGGCTGACGCCGCCGACCGCGGGGACGGTGATGATCGACGGCAAGGACCTGGCGCGGGATGACGAAGCCAGCAGCGGACGAACCTGCGCAAGACGACCGTGGGGTTCGTCTTCCAGAAGTACAACCTGCTGCCGACGCTGTCGGCGGAAGACAATATCAAGATTGTGGAGTACATTGGCGGACGCAGCATGGAGTTCACCGCCGGAGTTTCAGGAGGTGCTGAAGCTGCTTGGGATCACGGACCGGATGAAGCACAAGCCGCGGGCGCTCTCGGGCGGGCAGCAGCAGCGCGTGGCGATTGCGCGCGGGATCGTGAACAAGCCGGCGATCCTGCTGGCGGACGAGCCAACGGGGAATCTGGACAGCCAGAATTCAGCGGCGGTGCTGGGGCTGATGAAGGACCTGAACCAGCGCACCGGGCAGACGATCCTGATGATCACGCACGATGCCGGAGGCGGCATCGTATGCGAGCCGGTCGGTGCATATCCGCGATGGGCGGATCGTGTGAGGGCGAGACGGCGATGACGGGAAACATTAGTGGCGGGGCAGTTCGTCTATAGTTACTTGCGCGACTATCGCGAGTGCAACGAAGGATTTGAAGTCGGTTAGTCGAAATTGCATCAAATGCAGTGCAGCTGTCGAGGATCAACGTGCGGATGCGGGCGCTTTTGCTGGTAAGGGCGGGCAATCTCACATTACAATCGAGGGGCAAGCACAAAACCCCACACTACATCGTTTTAGCGTCTGAAAATCCGCGTCAGCGAAGGAGACTTATCGCCCCATGAAATTGACTGCACGAATTTCGGTACTGCTCGCACTGGCTGGTGTTGCTTGGGACGGCGACCGGGTGCGACAAGTTGAAGTCGCGCGACCGGATGAACAAGGGCGTTGCGGCGTTCAAGAACGCCCAGTACGAGCAGGCGGTCGACCGACTTTCAGAAGGCGGTGCAGCTGGACCCGCGAGTCGGACACTGCGAAGCTGTATCTGGCGACCTCGTACGCCTACCAGGTGGTGCCGAACCTGATGACGCCGGAGAACCTGGCGCTGGCGCAGAAGGCGCTGGACGGCTTCAACGCGGTGCTGGCGAAGAACCCCAACGACCTGACGGCGCTGAAGCAGATTGCGTCGATCGACCGCAATATCCAGAAGTTCGACCAGGCCAAGCAGGATGAGCTGAAGGTGATCGCGCTGGCGCCGAACGATCCGGAGGCCTACTACATCATGGGCTTCGTGGACTGGACCCAGGCGTACAAGAACGCGGTCGCGATTCTGGCGGCGGAGGGCTTGACCGACGACGGCGAAGGCAACAAGAAGATGACCAAGGGCGCCTGCGCCGAAGATGCAGGCGGCGAATACGGCCCTGGTGAACCAAGGGCTGCAGAACCTGAACAAAGCGGTCGACCTGAACCCGAACTACGACGATGCGATGCAGTACATCCAGCTGACCTACCGGCGCAAGGCCGATCTGGACTGCGGCAACGATGGGGCGCGCAAGGCCGACCTGGCGCAGGCGGACGAGTGGATCCAGAAGGCGATGGGCGCGCGCAAGGCCAACGAGGCAGAAGGAGAAGAAGGAAGGCGGCGGCGTGACGATGTAAGCCGCCTTCTCTGGAAGTGCTAAAAGGCCTCCCGGGTGCGGGGGGCCTTTTCGCGTGGGGAGGGGGGCCTCTCGAGAATGTTCTGGCGTCCCGAGTCAGATGTTCAGTGGACTCTATGTCGGGCCTTCAGCCCTCGGCGTCTACGCTGGAACGTTACCTGGGGCTTCGCCCCAGGCTGGTATATGCCGGGCCTTCGGCCCTGATTCCACTTAACGCATCAATAACTCTTGAGGTGGTAGTGGAATAGCCGAGGGGAAAACTTGCAGGCGAGTCGCGAAGCACAGGGCGAGCAGCGCATAATAGTCGGATCGGGAGAAGACTGTGCGGATCACGACCATTTCAAGCACCGAATCAAGGCGCCGGCCGGCGCAGGCAAAGAAGGCCGCCGAGAGAGGCGCGGTTTCGATCACGGAACGCGGGCGTCCGGCGTACGTGTTGGTGAGCTTCGCGGAATATGTGCGGATGTTGACATCGGCAACCGCAAGGCTTCTTGCGGAGGCCGCGGGCGCTACTTCGTCCAGCGGTTGAAGGCTATTCGGTCCAGCGGCGAAAGACGAGGGAGCCGTTGGTGCCGCCGAAGCCGAAGGAGTTGGAGAGGGCGTAGTCGATCTTGGCGGGCTGGGGTTTGTTGGGGACGTAGTTGAGGCGGCACTGGGGGTCGAGCTCGACGATGTTCATGGTGGGGGGCGCGGTCTGGTTGAGCATTGCCATGATGGTGATGCCGGCCTCGAGGCCGCCGGCGCCGCCGAGCAGGTGGCCGGTCATGGATTTGGTGGAGCTGACCAGCAGTGTGTGGTTGATGGCGCGCTCGCCGAAGACGTTCTCGATGGCCTTGGACTCGAGGGCATCGCCCAGCGGCGTCGAGGTGGCGTGTGCGTTGACGTAGTCAATCGCGTCGGGCGAGATGCGCGCGACCTTGAGCGCATGGCGCATGGACGCGGAACAGCCCTCGCCCTCCGGCGCCATGCCGGTCATGTGGAACGCGTCGGCGGACATGCCGTAGCCGATGACCTCGGCGAGGATCTTCGCGCCGCGCGCCCGCGCGAATTCAAGCTCTTCGAGAATGAGGATGCCCGCGCCCTCGCCCACCACGAATCCATCGCGGTCCTTGTCGAAGGGGCGGCAGGCGTGCAGGGGATCGTCATTGCGCGTGGAGAGCGCCTTCATCGCGGCAAAGCCACCCACGCCCATGGGCGTGATGGCGGCCTCGGCGCCGCCTGCGATCATGGCGTCGGCGTCGCCGCGCTCGATGATGCGGAAGGCGTCGCCGATGGAGTGCGCGGAGGTGGTGCAGGCGGTCGCGGTGGCCTCATTCGGCCCGCGCGCGCCAAAGCGAATGGAGACGTGACCGGCGGCGAGGTTGACGATGGAGCCCGGGATGAAGAAGGGCGAGATCTTGCGCGGGCCGCCGGCAATCATCGCCGAGTGCTCCCGCTCAAAGACGTCGAAGCCGCCGATGCCGGAGCCGATGTGCACGCCCACACGGTCGCGGTTGGACTCATCGATCTTCAGGCCGGAGTGGTCCATCGCCTCCTGCGAGGCGGCGATGGCAAAGTGGATAAAGCGGCCCATCTTGCGGGCCTCTTTCTTGTCGATGAAGAGCAGCGGGTCAAAGTCCTTCACCTCGGCGGCGAAGCGGACGGGATGGCCGGCGAGGTCGAATGCCTTAATCTCCGCCATGCCGCTGCGCCCGGCCAGCAGCCCCTCCCAGAGCTCACCGGCCGACTTGCCGACGCCGCAGATCAGGCCCAACCCAGTGACGACGACCCGCCGCCAGGGCGGTCGCTGCTCCATCCCTTGCCCTTCGTGCATCGTTACTTGGAACCCTTCTGATTCTTTTCGATGTAGTCGATGGCGTCCTTGACGGTCTTGATCTTCTCCGCGTCTTCGTCGGGGATCTGGATGTCGAAGGCCTCTTCAAACTGCATGACCAGTTCGACGACGTCGAGCGAGTCGGCGCCCAGGTCCTCCTGAAAGCTTGCGCCGGGGGTGACTTCGGCCTCATCCACCTGAAGCTGCTCGACAATGATCTGCTTTACCTTTTCATCTACTGCTGCCATTTCGTTCTCCTGTTGTGCCTTCCGTTCAAAATTCGATGCGTGCCGGGCCTGGGTGGTATAGGAATGCGGCGGTCTTAGCGCAAGATTCAAGGATACCGAGCGCCTAGGAGAGTGTAAAGCAAAGCGGGAGGTGAAAGGCGAGCGGTCTTTTTGTCCTCCCAATCGTTCGGCGAGAATTCCACTGCGTGTTTGCGATATCGACAGCGCAGTCAGCGAACAATTAGCGTAGATTGGTTGAATGCAGATAGCGATGATCACTTCGTTTATTGCGGGATGCCTGGCGGGACTGGGTGTAGCGCTGTTGGCGGCCCGTGGCAGGCATGAGGAATTGCGCAAGGCGCTCGACGAGGCGCGCAACCGGGAGACCGCTGCAGACGCGAGGGCGGAGAATTCGGAATCGCGCCGTGAAGAGACTGAGCGCGAGCTGAGAGCGGCCGTGGAAGAGAAGGGCAAGTTCCAGAACGAGGCGACCCGTGTCGATGAGGTGAAGTCAGCGCTGGCCGAGCGGGGCGCGCAGATCGACCTGCTGAATCGCCAGATCGCAGAACTCGAACGGGCGACGGCCAAGGCGCTTGCCGAGGCGGACGCTGCGAACAGGCGCGCGGACGACATGATCGCCAACGAGCGCGAGACCCAGCAGGCAGTCATCAAGGCGAAGGACGAGCAGATCGCGAAGTTGAATGAGTTCATCGATACGGCGCGGCTCACGCTTACGAACGAGTTCAAGGCGCTCTCGGCGGACGCGCTGAAGGACGCGCGAGAGCAACTGAGCCGGACCACTGAAAGCGTCATCGAAAAGCATGGAATGGCGACGGCGGCGGACATCGAGCTGCGCAAAACACAGATTGAAAATATGCTGGTGCCGTTCGAGGAGACCATCAAGCGGCTTGACCAACATGTGGAAGAGAGTGGCCAGGCGAGGGCAAAGGCGGAGACGCTGCTCGACGAGCAGATCAAGCGGTTGGCCGGCGCGAGTGAGTCACTGACCAATGCGCTGCGCAAGCCGGTCGTCCGTGGGAGCTGGGGCGAGATGACGCTGGAGAACGCGCTGGAAAATGCCGGCTTGCGGGCCGAGATTGACTTTGTTCTGCAACACAGCACGGAGGACGAGGATGGCCGGAGGCGGACCGACGCCATTGTCAATCTGCCGAAGGGGCGGAAGCTCATCATCGACAGCAAGAACCTGATGGAGTCCTACGTCGCCCTGGCGAGCGCCGAAGATGAGACGCAGAAGGCCGCCCTGGCGGAGATCCACTCCAGGTCTCTGCGGGCCCACATACGTGACCTGTCCTCCAAGGAGTACCAGAGGCGCTACGATACGCCGGACTGTGTGATTCTGTTCATTCCGCACGACGGCATGTACCATGCTGCCCTTCAGGATGAGGCCGAGGTGATTCGCGAGGCATGTGAGAGGCGTGTCTTCGTTGCAAACCCGATGAGTCTAATTCCGCTGCTGAAGGCGGTGGGCTACGTGCTGGATCAGGAGAGGGCCAACAAGAGCGCCGAGGCGATCAAAGAGGTTGGGGAAAAGCTCTATTCAGAGCTGGTGAGATTTTCGGCGAGCATTGCCAACATCGGGAGCAAACTGCAAGCCAGCGTGCAGGCATACAACGACGCGATTCCAGGGCTGGATCGCTATATCGTTTCCAGGTCTCGGACACTTAAGCAGCTGGGCGCCGGAAGGGGAGCGGAGGCAGAACTCCCGGAGCCGATAGAGCTGGAGCCGAGGTTGTTCTCCTCCAAGGAGCTGAAGACTTCCAACCTGTTTCTCCAGCAGGAGGAAGACGCTGGGCTGGAGATGGCCGCCGCGGCCGACGAGTCGGAGGCAGGCTAAGCCAGAAGGCGGTCGGCGATGGCGGCGGCGGCGCGGGCGGGGGCGACATCATGCACGCGCAGGATGTGTGCGCCGGCGAGGATGGCGGCGGTGTTGGCGGCGGTGGTTAGGGGATCGACAGTCATTCCCACCTCAGACGGTGAAACTGTCTGATGTGGGGCACCCGGATTTTGCACGGTGCGGAGGAAGCTTTTGCGCGAGACGCCGGCGAGGATGGGGAAGCCGAGAGTTTGGAGCTGATCGAGGTGGGCGAGCAGAGGATAATTTTCGTCCAGCCGTTTGCCGAAGCCGAAACCGGGGTCGAGCACGATGGCTTCGCGGGCGATGCCTGCGGCGAGGGCTGTGTGTGCGCGCGATGCGAGGTCGCCCAGGACGAGGGGTACGACCTCCTCAGCCGCGAGGGCCGGGAGGGTACGCCACTCCTGCGGGCGTCCGCGGGTGTGCATCAGGACCGAGCCACAGCCCAGCGCAGCGCAGGTTGAGGACATGGCAGCGTCCCAGAGATGTCCGCTGACGTCGTTGACGATCTCCGCGCCTGCCTCGACTGCGAGGCGTGCTGTCTCGGCGTGGTAGGTGTCGATCGAAACGACGGCTTCGGGCCGCGCCGCAAGGACCGCGCGTAGCACCGGCAGCACGCGCGCCTGCTCCTCTTCCGGCGAAATTGGCAGTGCAGCCGGGCGCGTCGATTCGCCGCCGAGGTCGAGTATGTCGGCGCTCTCGTCGAGCAACTTGAGCGCATGATCGAGGGCTGCGGCAGGCGACAGGAACTGTCCGCCGTCGGAGAACGAATCGGGTGTGACGTTAATCACGCCCATGACCAGCGTCCGCGGGCCCAGTTCCAGGGCGCGTGTGCGGAGGCGCCAGTCGTAGTGCGGGCGAACTGCAAAGGCCATGATGTTCCTGAAAAATGCGACGTAACTCACAGATAATTTAACGGAATCCAACCGCAGCCAAATCCGCGAAGTGTCGTCTATCAGACCGAACCTCAGGCCAGATGGATTATAAGTGAGGAACAAGCTAGGCTATTGCCCATGATAGAAGCATCCGACCCCAGAGACGCTGCGATCCATGGTCTGTTGTTCAGGATGATCTGTGCGATGGTGGACTATCCCAGCGACGTCACGATCCAGACTGAGGCGGGTAACGACGGCGCGACGTTCACTATCCGCGCGCATGCCGAGGACGTGGGCAAGATCATCGGCGCGCAGGGCCGCAACGCCAGGGCGCTGCGGACGCTTGTGAGCGCCATCGGCAGAAAGCAGCAACGCAGGTTCAATGTGGTAATTGACGAGGGCGCTGCCGGCAATCAGTCTTCAAATCGAGGTACTAACGTAATCTCAGTTTCCCAAGATTTTCATTCCAGCCAGGCGCGCGATGCGGGATAATCCTTAGGAGACACGCCCAATCGAAATAAGCCGAAGCTGGCCGACCCGAGGTCGCCAAGAGAGCAGCCGGGGTCTACGGAGTCCATGATGAATTACGCCTTTCTTCCCGACCTGTCTGCCCTGGCGATATTGATCGTCATTCTGGCGCTGGTGCGCCGCAGCCACAACGAGGAGCGGGCGAACGCGTGGCTGCTGGGTTTGGTGTTGACCCTGATTGAGGCGGTCGCGCACATCTTCTATCCCCTGGAGGGAATGCCGAACAAGGTGCTGCACGTCATCGTGCTGGATTGCTACCTGCTGGCCGGGTTGGTGTTTCTCTGGGCGGCAGGAGAGCAGCTGCTCGGTCGTGGCACACGCCTCCTCTACCTGGCATTGAATGGCTTACCTCTTCTGTTGTTGATGACAACTTACGGCCTGAACCTAAGGACAGCCAATATCTATCTGCCGACAATTGCGCTTGGCCTGGTGGTTGGGGTGTCCAGTTCTGTCGTTCTGCTTCGCAGTTGGCGATTTGCCCTGTTCAACCTGATGGGTTGGGTGGCGATTGCGGCGCTTGTCGCCAATGGAAGGTTCCGGCCTGCGGTCTACTGGAGCCTGGCCTGCCTCTATGCGATTGCGGCGATCAACTTCTATCGCAAGCTGGAGCGTCGCAGCACGGGCAAGTTGGCCATCGTCACCGGATTCGGGATATGGTCGCTCTGCTTTCTGCTGCATCCCTGGATCGTCGACTATTCCGCCTTCACCGACATTGCCTCGCACGTTTGGAACATGCAAAAGTCGCTGATCTCCATCGGTATGATTCTGGTGATGCTGGAGGAGCAGGTATCGAATAACGAGTGGCTTGCTCTGCACGATGAACTGACCGGGCTGCCCAATCGCCGGCTCTTCGCGTCGAAGCTCAACCTCGCGATTGAACACTGTGACCGGCGGCATACCAGCCTCGCGCTGGTGGTGCTCGATCTCAACGGCTTCAAGCAGATCAACGACTCGATGGGGCATGTTGCGGGAGACCAGGTACTGCGCGAGGTCGCCGCGTTACTGCGCAAGAGCGTTCGCTCCACTGACACGGTGGCGCGGCTGGGCGGCGACGAGTTCACCATCGTGGCCACGGACATGGCGACGGAGAACACGGTGGAGCGCTTTGTCGAGTCGATTCGACTTGCCATTGAGCGCCCCTTCCTCGTTCAAGGGCAGGCGATGTCCCTGACCGCCAGCCTAGGCAGCGCGATCTATCCGCGGGACGCGAAGGACTCAACCAAATTGCTGCGCGTGGCCGACCAGCGCATGTACTTCCTGAAGAAGCGGCCTGTGCAGCCGGTGCAGATCGCAGCCTCTGCGGCGATGCCTCAGGCATAGCGCTTCCGCTCAAAGGCGGGCCAGCGTGGCGGTGTCGGGTTGGCCGCCGAAGTACTTGTCCAGCGCGGCCTGGAAGATTGCCTCTGAAGGCGTGACCTGCGCAAACAACGTGACGCATGAGTGGAACTTGAGGTCGTCGGGATAACCGAAGATAGCATCGATGGTGGACCCGGAGATATGGTTCACCAGATCAGTACACTGCCGCAATCGCGGGCCAAGAACTGCGTGCTGAAGATAGGCTGCGGCCTCGGCCCGCCCGGAGATTGCGAAGGTCCGCGCCATGCCGCTCGATCCCAGCCCAGCGATCTGCGGGAAGATGAACCACATCCAATGGGTGCGTTTGCGGCCGGCGCGCAGCTCGGCCAGCACACGGTCGAAGACCGGTGCCTGTGCATCCACAAAGCGCTGGAGGTTGTAGTTGTCTCCGCTCATGGCGCGCCCTAGGCGAAGATGACGGTCTTGTTGGCGTAGGTGAGGATGCGGTGGTCGAGGTGCCACTGCACCGCGCGCGAGAGCACGATGCGCTCCAGGTCGCGGCCCTTCTGGATCAGGTTGGGAAGCTGGTCGTTCTGCGAGATGCGCGCCACATCCTGCTCGATGATGGGGCCTTCATCGAGCGTCTCAGTGACGTAGTGGCTGGTGGCGCCGATGAGCTTGACGCCGCGCGAGAAGGCCGCGTGGTACGGGCGCGCGCCGGTGAATGCGGGCAGGAATGAGTGGTGGACGTTGATGATGCGATTTGGGTAGGCCGCGAGGAAGCGCGGCGAGAGCACCTGCATGTATCGCGCCAGCACTACCAGGCCGACCTTGTTTTCGGCCAGCAACGCGAGTTGCGCGGCCTCCACCTGCGGCTTGGTCTGCGGAGTGACCGGCATGTGGTGGAACTGGATGCCGTGGAACTCGGCGAGCGGGCGCGCGTCCTCGTGGTTGCTGACGATCAGCCTGAGGTTGCAGCGGAACTCGCCGATCTGGTAGCGGTCCAGCAGGTCGGCGAGGCAGTGCAGATAGTGCGAGACGAAGATGGCGACGTTCTCGACTGTATCGGCGAACTCGATGCGCCAGTTCATGTGGAACTGGCGCGCGATGGGCTCGAAGGCGGCGCGGAAGCTGGCCTCATCGCAGTTTGCGGCCTCGGTGGAAAACTCGACCCGCATGAAGAATAGGCCAAGCTCGACATCCTGATGCTGGTCGGCGTTGAGGATGTTGACGTCGAAGTGCTGCACGAGGAAGTTGACGATGGCGACGACGAGGCCCTTGCGGTCGGGGCAGTCGATGAGCAGGATGGCGGTCTTGGGGTTAGGCATCGTTCGTCTGTGAGTAAAGGCCTAAGTCAGCTTACTTGATGTCGCGCCAGTTGGGGCCGAGGCCGACTTCGGCGACGATGGGGACGGAGAACTCGGCGACATGTTCCATCTCGTGCTGGACGAGGGTGCGGAGTTCTTCGGATTCTTCGGGGAGGACGTCGAAGAGGAGCTCGTCGTGGACCTGCAATGTCATGCGGGAGCGCAGGCTGCGCGCGGCGATGACGGCGTCGATGCGCAGCATGGCGAGCTTGATGAGGTCGGCGGCGGTGCCCTGCAGCGGCGTGTTGATGGCGGTGCGTTCGGCGAAGCCGCGCATGTTGGGGTTGCGCGACTGGATGTCGGGGATGGGGCGGACGCGGCCGAACCATGTTCGCACGGCCTGGTCGCGGCGCACGGTTTCGAGGGTGTGGTCGATGAAGCGGCGGACGCCGGCGTAGCGCTCGAAGTAGAGGTCGATGTAGAGGCGGGCCTCGCGCTGCTCGATGCCGAGTTGTGCTGCAAGGCCGAACGGCGAGATGCCGTAGACGATGCCGAAGTTGACCGCCTTGGCTCGGTTGCGGGTTTCTTTGTCCATGGTCGCCGCGTCCACGCCGAAGACCTCGGCGGCGGTGAGGGTGTGGATGTCCTGGCCGGTGCGGTACGCATTGAGTAAGAGGGGGTCCTGGCTAAAGTGCGCCATCAGCCGCAGCTCAATCTGCGAGTAGTCGGCGGACATGAGCAGATTGCCGGGCGCGGGGATGAAGGCGGCGCGGATCTCGCGGCCCAGAGCGGTGCGTACGGGGATGTTCTGCAAGTTGGGATTGGTGGAGGAGAGGCGGCCGGTGGCGGTGCCGACCTGATTGAAGGTGGTGTGCACGCGGCCTTCGGCGTCGACGAGGTGGGGGAGCGAGTCGAGATAGGTCGAGCGCAGCTTGGCGAGCTGGCGATATTCGAGGACGAGGGCGGGGACGGGGTGGTGTTCGGCGAGTTCCTCGAGGACATCCTGCGCGGTAGAGATGACCTTGCCCTTGCCGTACTTCATGGGCTTAGGCAGCGCCATTTTGTTGAAGAGGACATCGCCGAGCTGCTTGGGCGAGTTGATGTTGAAGCGGTGCGCGGAGTCAATGGCCATGGCCTCGCCGGCGAGGGTGTAGATGCGCTCGGCGAGGGTGTCCATCTCGACCGCGAGGCGTGTGGACATGGAGGAGAGGACGCTGGAGTCGATGCGCACGCCGGCCTGCTCCATGCGCAGGAGGACGGGCACCAGCGGCAGGTCCATCGTGGCGTAGATGTGCTGGAGGGGTGATGTGGGCATCGTGTTTGGCGCGTCGCTGGAGATGAGCACGCCTGGGCTGGCGGCTGCGGTGGCGTCGCTCTCGGCCATCTGCTCTGCGAAGACGTGGGCGAGGCGGACGATGGCGGCGGCGGCTTCGGGCAGGCGTTTTGAATCGGCGGGGTTCGCTTTTGTGGGTTGATGTACGAGAGCGCGGTTGGTGGAGCGGGCGGCGATGTCGGGCAGGGTGTGCGAGGCGTGCGTGGGATTGACGAGATAGCTCTGCAGCATGACGTCGGTGATGGGGCCGCGTAGGGTGACGTTGTGCGAGGTGAGCGCGCGGAGGACGGCCTTGAGGTCGTGGACGTGTTTGGGGAGGGTGGGGTCTTCGAGCGCGGCGCGCAGGCCCGGCGCATCGAGTGCGACCTGCATCGCGGCGTTGCCTTCGATAGCGAGGCCAAGCTGGCAAGCTGGGTCGCCTGCCGGCGCGTCGGCGATGGGCGTCAACGGTCCAGGGGTCGGCTGCGGCCCGCCAAACAAGTTCATCGTTTCTGACGGGGCAGGCTCGACCTCAGCATCGGAGGCTTCGGAGTCGCCTTCTGCGACGGCAACCTCCTCGGCAATCGCGCGCGCATCCTCAAAGATCGCAATGGCAAGGCCGCGAGCAATGGGTTGCTGGTTGTTGGCTGCCGGTTGCTGGTTGGGATCGGAAGTACGAGCAGCGGCAAGCAGCACTGCAATCTCCGCATCGCTGGGATGGAGGCTGTACTCGAATGCGGCGTTGTCCGCAGATGGTGCGAGCTCCTTCAGCAGCGTCGTGAACTCCAGTTCGGAGAAGAGGTCTCGGCAGGCGGCGTTGTCGACGGGTTGCGTGCGCATCTCGTCGAGCGAGAACTCGATCGGCACGCTGGTGTGGATCGTCACCAGTTCTTTCGAGAGCAGAATGTTATCGCGATTATTTTGTAACGATTCGCGATACGTTTTCCGCTTGACTGCATCGGGAGTGGCGACCGCCGCATCCAGCGCCGCCTCGACGGTGCCGAACTGCTGGATCAGCTCGACCGAGCCTTTATCGCCGATGCCGGGCGCGCCGGGAATGTTGTCCACAGAGTCGCCGCGCAGCGCCATCACATCCACAACGCGCTCCGGAGCCACGCCCAGCGCGGCCTCCACACCCGCGGGGTCGAGGACGAGGTTGTCTTTGGTTGGGTTCAGGATCGACACATCGGCGTTGACGAGCTGCATCATGTCCTTGTCCGAGCTGACGACGAAGACGTGATGGTCGAGAGCGGCGAGTTTGCAACTGAGCGTGCCGATGACGTCGTCGGCCTCGAAGCCTTCGTAGCTAAGGATGGGAATGCGGAAGGCCTCGAGCGCGCGGCGGATATAGGGCAGCTGCAACGAGAGATCGGCGGGCATCTCGGCGCGGTTGGCCTTGTAGCCGGCGTAGTCGACGGTCTCAAACTGCTGCGTCTTGATGTTCCACTTGCGCACGCCCTTCATCTCTCGCGCGCGCTCGTCGCGAAAGACGGGGCCGGAGAGGTCGTAGACGGCGGCGAGATACTGCGGCGCGAAGTCCTTGCGCAGCTTGTTGATCATGTTGACGAAGACATAGGTCGCTGCCGTCGGAATGCCGGTGCGCGTGGACATCGGCCGCTGGCGCTGCATCGCGTGATACGCGCGGAAGATGAAGGCCATCGAGTCCAGCAGATAGATGGGCGGCTTGGCGGAGGTGTCCGTTGAGGGCTTCGCGTTCCCGGTCTTCGCTTCGCTCGCCATCGCCAGATGAGGATACCAAGCGGCGATGGGCGGCGCACGGTGGGCTTCTGTGCGGCCCGTTTGCAGACCCGTGGCGCATCTTAGCTCAGCCCGAGGAGTTGAAACTCTCCTTCGTAACTTTCCATTTCTTCGGCGATCTCGTGGGGTCGATCGCGTAGTACGGTCATCGCGCGCACCAGCACCGCCGCGATTGCCAACGCCGAGAGCCCTGAGAGCTTCTTCTCGAGATGCAGCTCCATCTGCGTCACGACGAAGACGAAGAACGGAAATACCCCGATATAGAGTGTGAGCATCAGCGGGAAGTTTGTTCTCGCGGGCATCCGGGACTGGTTGAATGGCACGGTCTCTTGCGAGAAGAAGAGTCCGTCAGTCATTAGGACGCAGAGGCACAGCCCGCATACGGCCTGCACCATCATGTGGCGCGCGTCCCATCCGGCGAGGCGCAGCGCGGCGAGAACGCCACATAGCATGCCGACGGCGCAGGTGAGCACCCACTTGCGCGCCCCGGCCGCACACTCGCCAATACTGACGCCCGTGACGCGAAATACCCATCCCGCCGCAAGGTTCAGCGGGAAGGCAAACGCGTTGCGCAGTCCGGCGATCGTCCAGAACAAGAGCAGAGGCATGATCGCGTGAAGGCCTTCGTAGGAGAGGGACGCATGGACGCTGCCGCTGGTGACATGAAACGTCACGCCGCATGCCACAGCCAGCGCGAGGCCGCTGCCGCAGTACATCGCCAGATAGACCTGGTAGCGATTGTTGCGCGCGATGGTCTGGCCGATGAAGTGGAAGACGGCGCGCTCGCCGGGCCGGCGGACTACCGAATGCACCAGGTGAGCCAGCCATCGCAGCGGTTGCCCGCGCTTGCTGGTTGCTCCCTCGACGGCGATTCTGCGCATGCGCGCCCATGCGGTGGGATACGTCAGCAGCGACAGCGCCGCGGCGACTGCCGTGCCACGAAGCGCACACCGCGCCATCTCGCGCGCGAAGCCCGGTGCGGCATCTCCTTCCAGAAGCCGCTCGTATAGCCCCAGGAACCAGAAGGGCGGCAGCCAGCGCGTGTAGCGCATCGATCCGGAGAGCAGCGCCTGCAGCGTGTTGCCGTACATCGCGAAGTGCAGCAGGAACAAGACCAGGGCCATCACCGACAACATCTGCACAATCGGGGACGCGATGCGAAACCGCGCTGCATCCAGCACGCAAAGGAGTACGCCGCCCAGCGCCAGGACGGAGGATGCCGCAAATACTCCGGCAAGCAACACCGCTGCGTCATGCGCGTAGCACTGGTGGAGGAATCCGCCGCGGCCGATTGCGGGGAGAAAGATTGCGGCGAAGAGGTTGCAGCCCACGAGAAAGAGGCCGAGAAAGCCGAGCAGTGCGGCAGCCTTCGCCGCCAGCATCTGCACCGGCCTGAGGGAGAGCGGCGAAAGAACGAGGAAGTCGATGCGGTCGGGGAAGAGCATCTCCCACTCGAAGATGGACACGGCGCCCATCACGACAAACGAGAGCAGCACGAAGAAGTAGCGGACCTCCATCGCAACCCACAACGGCATGTATCGATAGTGGTTCTGCAGAAAGAAGGAGACCATCAGCCCCGGCACCGCGACGATCGCTAGTGCGCGCACCACCGTCGTCAGCGTGTCGCCATCCGCTTGCACCGTGTCGTTGTCGAAGAAGCGGCGGAAGAAGTGCCCGATCAGGATGCGGGTGACGCTGCGCCGCTCATTCATGGCGCACCTTCATTACGTCGACGATCTCCCGCGCGACCTGGCCGGTGTCGGTCTGCTGCACGAGCTGCGCGAATACGCTCTCCAGCGTAGGCAGATGCATCAGCTCCGTCAGCTCGCGCGGCGCGGCATCGGCCACTACCTGGCCCTTGGCCAGCACGATCACGCGGTCGCACACGCGCTCCACCACCTCGAGGACGTGCGAGATGTAGAGGATGGCTTTGCCCTCGCCGGCCAGCAGCACCAGCAGGTCCTTGAAGAGGCGCGCCGAGACGGCATCGAGGCCGGAGAGCGGCTCATCGAAGACGATCAGTTTGGGGTCGTGCAGCAGCGCTGCGGCGATCAGCACGCGCTGCTTCATCCCCTTCGAGTAGTCCGACAGCGCGGAGTACTGCGCCTCTTTCAGCGACAGCAGTTGGAGCAGCTCGCGGGCTTTGCGCTCGATCAGGCGCTCCTGCATCCCGCGCAGGCGGCCGATGAGCTGCAGATATTCGAGGCCGGAGAGATGCGTGTACACCTGCGCCTCCTCCGGGACATAGCCGAGCTGCGCGCGGAAGGCTGCGAGATCGTCGTGGATGTTTCTGCCGGCGAAGGAGACCTTGCCCTTCGTCGGCTGAATCATGCCAATCACCATCTTCACTGTGGTCGACTTGCCGGAGCCGTTCGGCCCCAGATAGCCCAGCACCTCGCCCTCGCGCAGCGCGAAGCTGACGTCCCAGACGGCGGGGATGCCGCGATAGGACTTGCAGACGTGTTTGAGTTCCAGCATGGCTTTTCACCTCTCGACCCTATGTAGCATACTACTTGTGATAGCATACTACATAGTCGGACGAACTCAGGCCAGCCAACCATGAATCCTCCACGCCTCTCGCACTCCGCGGCCCTCATCCTCAAGGCGCTCAGCCTGGGCTACTGCTTTGGGCTGGATGTGATGGAGGTGACGGGACTGCCCAGCGGCACGGTGTATCCCGCGCTGCGCCGGCTGGAGCGCGACGAGCTGGTGGAGTCGCGCTGGGAGCCGGAGGAAGAGGCCGCCGCCAAGCAGCGCCCCGCGCGGCGGTATTATGAGGTCACGCGCGCGGGCAAGGCCGCCGCGCTCGCCGCCACGCAGCGTTACCCGCTGCTCGCGCGCCTGCTGCCGGAGAAGCGATCATGAGCCCCCACGCCCCGCCGCCGCTGCCGCGCTTCGACCGCACGCTGCTGCGCGCGGTGGAGAAGGTCGTCCCCGCTGCCGCGCGCGCGGAGTGGCTGCGGACGTGGCAGGCGGAGCTTTGGCATACCCATCACAGGCGCGGCGCGCGGCGCCTGAGTGTCGCCGCCGACCTTTCCTTCGGCCTTATGTGCGACGCGCTGTGGCTGCGGGCGGAGAGCTGGCGGGTCGCATTCGGGGGCACTGCTGTGCTCTGCCTGGCCACGCTCGCGGCGCTGTGCGTCTTCTCCGGCGTCCTCACGCTGGCGATGGCTGGCGGCTGGCGTCCGCTCTGGCCGCACCTGGCTGGGCAGCTACAGCACTTCATCTTCGCCGCGCCGCTGGTCACCTTTGTCAGCTTCGGCACTGCCTCGCACCTGCAGGCCAGCCCAAGCTTCACTGGCCGGGCGATCTACCGCATCCGCCGCGGCCTCTTCCTCGCCGCCAAGACCGCCCTCACGCTGCTGCTCTCCTTTCTGCTCAGCGTCAACCTCTGCATGCCTCTGCACGCCTTCCTGCCTGCCACGTCGGACCTGCTGCAGATCCTCTTCTTCGTGATCTTCGCGCTGATGGCGCTGCGCTGGGTCTTCGCCGATCAGGAGCAGCGCTGCCAGCAATGCCTGCGCGCCCTCTCCTCGCCCGCGCGTGTCGGACGCCCCACCTACAACCTGCTGGAATGGAACGGCACCGAGCAGGTCTGCAAGCAGGGCCACGGCCTGCTCAGCGTCCCCGAGATGGAGAGCAGTTGGCGCCAGTCCAGCCAGTGGGTCGACCTCGCCCCCACCTGGGACCAACCCGCCAGCGTGTAGAAGGCGCGCTGAAAAGAGTTGTAGGCGATATGCGCGAAGACTAAAGTAGAAGCTGTGGGCTCGAAGACGTTCGACGGAGTGCGGTTCGCTGTGTTTGCTGCCGACCATCTGCCCCGGCATGTGCATGGATTCGTGGCGGAGATATCCGTGGTCGTCGATCTGCTGCCGAACGGCAGGGTCGCGAAGTCGAAGCGGCGTGATGCAGTCCGGCCAGCGAACGGCAAGCGCAGCGAGGTTCGGCGGATTCTCGATGCTGCGGCGGCGCATGCAGCTGAGTTGAACGAGCTCTGGGAGGGAATGCATGGCAGTAGCGATGGAGCGGCATCCTAACGACCTGACGACTGATGAAGAGATCGACGCGGCGCTGGAAGCGGCGAAGGAGTTGGAGGGCGAGCCGCGGGTGGTCTCGGCCGAGTATCTGGGCGGGAACGCGGATGTGATTGTGCTGCGGCTGAGCACGGGCGGGCGGCTGGCGATCCCGCGCGAGCAGTTGCAGGGGCTGGAGAAGGCGACCGAGGCGCAGCTCGCGGAGATTCAGCTTTGGGGCGGCGGCATCAGCGTCTCCTGGCCGCAGCTGGATGTAGACCACTATCTGCCGCATCTGCTGGCGCGCCGCTATGGGGATGCGCGTTGGATGGAAGCCTTGCAGCGGCGTGGGGTCGCGGCTTAGGGGAGTAGTCCGCGTGGGGCGCGAGCATTCATATCCAAAGTCGAGCTATATGCGCCTAAAGGGTGTATCCTAGAACTGGGATGATGGATTGTGAGAGATATACAAGCGCAGGGCGAGCGCCCATTGTGCTGGATACGTTCCTCGCTCAAAGACCTGGGGGCTTTTCCCGCCGAGGTGCGAGAGCGAGTCGGTTATGCCTTGAGTGCGGCGCAATATGGCGGGAAGCATTTGGACGCGAAGCCGTGGAAGGGCGACGGCGCTGGGGTCTTTGAGGTGGTTGAGGATCACCGGGGCGACACGTTTCGCGCGGTGTATACGGTGCGGTTTGAGGAGGCTGTGTATGTGCTGCACGCCTTCCAGAAGAAGTCGACCAAGGGGATTGCCACTTCGCAGGCAGACAGAGAGTTGATTGCTAGGCGGCTGAGGGATGCGATTGCGGACCATGAGGAGAGATATGGCAAAGCAAAAAGATAGTGCGGTGACGGCAAGCAGCGGCAATGTGTTTGCCGACCTCGGACTCCCCAATGCGGACGAGTTGGGGACGAAGGTGCGGCTGGCTGCGTCGCTGAATGCAATTCTGGTGGAGCGGAAGCTGACTCAGGCGGAGGCGGCACGGGTGCTGGGCGTGAACCAGCCGAAGGTCTCGGCGCTGAAGGGGTACAAGCTGGAGGGGTTTTCGGTGGAGCGGCTGATGCACTTCGCGACTGCGCTCGAACACGATGTGGTGATCGAGATTCGTCCGCATCCGGCGGATGAGGGCGCGGCGCGGGTGATGGTGGTTGGGGCGGCGTAGGTGGGCGGGAGCGGTTCGCGCGGAGCGCGAATGCCCACATCTCAGAATCGAGATATGGGGCGCTCTCAATTCACCGATTTTGGAATGTCAGCACGCTTTCCGTACGCATTCGCGACCCCAATGCCCCGCCCGCTCTCCTTGTGGGGGGCGGTAGGTAGCGATGAGCTGCGGGAAGTGTACGCTGCCGTATCTTAGTCATCTCGAATCCAACGGCGCCCGCCGCAGCGATGTTTATGTCGGCATTTGAGATGTCCACGCCCCTTAGACACGAATTTCCAACCACAACCAGGACTTTTCCGGAAGGCCTAACTACGCGCTTTAGCTCGCCGAAAAAGTCCAGTACGTCGATGGAGTACTTTCGAATCATGTTGCCTTCTCGATCGGACAGTTGAGACTCACCTTTCCCAATCGCTAGCAAGGTATCGAAGGCGTTCATGAATCCGGCCGAGTTTTGTGTGTTTTCGGTTCCTATGCTATTTGCCCGAATCTGGCGTAACTGCGGGATCGTAAAGCCCAGCCAGACGAGAGACAGCCTATGTCCCCTTAGGTAGTCAATGGCATTGAGGTAAGGGGGAGAGGTGATTACTGCGTCGATTGATCCCGATTTGATTCTCGCCAACTGGCGCGAGTCGCCTAATCGAACCCTGACCTGCCCGATGAGTTCCTCTTGGCAAAGCCTCTCGGCTAGTCGCTTACACGAGACCATAAATCCTTGATAAACGTTGTAGTTGTTCCCAAGGAACGCCCGGTGAGGCCTACTATGGGAGCTGTCGCGTGCCACCGAAGCCCCCTTTTCCTTGGTGATGATTATTCTACTGAGTGCGATTCTCAGCGCGTCTGCGACCTTACCTTCTCTTCCCATTAGCTCCGCAGCCAGATTTGCGAGAGCGGAGGCCTGAGCTGGCTCAAACCAAAAGTTTATGAACGCCCTAGTCTCTGGACAACCTTCGATCTATGCCAACCTCGCCGTCCGTCGCCGAAGGGTTGCCAGCTCGACTAGCTTCCTTGCCGCACTTAGGAACAATGCCGGGCTTAGCGGCGTAGTCCAAACCCCCGACATCAAGACGGCGAGTGGATCAACATCGAAACCAACAGCTTGGTGGCCTAGTTCAGACGCCGCCCGCAGCACTGTTCCAGATCCGCACATGGGATTTAGAATTACCGAGTCGCAGGGTAGCAGCTCCAGCTCATCAAAGACGATCTCCGGTGCCATGCGTGCGGGAAACGGGTGTATGTGGTTGAGCTTTCTCATGGACGCGTCGCCGCCCCAGAAGTCCCCCGCAAATTCTGAACGAATTGCACATTTCCCTCATACTTATAGAAGAACCGCGCGTTGCCGACAGTGTTGTAGAAGATCTAAAGTGATGAACGGCATTGGGGAAACGCTGTCTCTCTAGCTGATTCGTTCCTAGAAAGCCGCGCCTGCGGGCAATATTGTCCTGCTCTTCCTTCTTGTACCCGCCGATGCCGACACTTGGATGAATAGCGATCGTTCCCGGCTGCGCTACCGAGCGTACGTACTCAAGCAGGAACCTTGGGAACGAGTCGTTGCCGAGTCTCCGCTGCAACTTCTCTAGTGTCGCGAACGATGTTTGATCGGTTCGGAATACGTTGTCGATTGACTCACTGAAAGCGAACATTCCGAAAGACATTTCGCCTTTATCCAACACCACCGTTGATCGATCCACGCTCGAGCTGGCTGCAACGGATACCCGGCTATCCGCAAGCCATACCGGCGATCCAAGCTTATCCATGATTGAGGAGAGAGCGAGGCGATGGAACACAAAGCATTTGTGCCAGTCTAGGTAGAGTTGCGCCGGGATCGTCAGCTCAAAATATTTCAAGTATGAGCTGCGTGCGCCGAACATGCGAGCCCGTTGAATGTAGGTATCCTGTTGGAGTTTGGACTGGACGCTTCGGGTAAAGAACATCGAAAGCAGGTTCGGGAAGGTGAC
Source organism: uncultured Acidobacteriaceae bacterium (assembly GCA_963808025.1). GTDB lineage: Bacteria > Acidobacteriota > Terriglobia > Terriglobales > Acidobacteriaceae > Edaphobacter. The sequence continues at coordinate 837,819 of CAWEEI010000005.1, forward strand.
GCCGCGGGATACTATGTTGCCGCCAATTATGACTGTGAATGGCGACGACGGAATGGCCGCATTTGTGCCGAGCGCAACTCGGTCGCGTTCACTGTTGAGAACCACCAATGAAGCTCTGGATGCGTTCTCTATCACGTATTGGGTCAGAGAATTCGGGTCGGCATCCTCGAATAGCCTAGCTGCAATCGCGTAAACTTCTTCGCATATCCGGTCAAATGTCTCACGCTTGTTATCGACTAAGGACTCTACGAGCCCTTGAAAGAGCAGGCGATCAGTCTCGTGATCGTCCTTCTTTCCGCTCGTATGCACGAGCATGCTGTAGTTCTTCTCTTGTGCATTCTGATGCTTGTTCATGTAGGCTACGCTGACAAGGAATCGGATCAACGCCGCCCGAGCTTGGGGCCTTTGATCGCCCCCGTTAAGAATTCGAGCCGGTAGGGAACCTGGCGGTCGATTGTGAAGCTTAGAGGGAAAAACGTGTCCTGTCCCGTGTACTTTGAGTGCGGCGGAAAATGTACCCATTTCTCAGTCTCATTCTGGAAAGTGTTGTTAAGATCAAGCCTTGCAGGCGTCGCTGTGACACCGATGTAGGAGCCAGTTCGTCCGATAATTTGTTCGATAAGCTCATTGATTTTGGTTCTTGGCACCTTTGTTTACCTTTGCGTTAGGCGTCGCGTAGTCCGCTTCATCGTCTATGACGATTATCTCGGCCGCTTATCCAAATAGCTCTTGAGGTTATCCAAGTCCTTCGCGTTCTTCTTGCAAAGGACGACCAATTCTGTTGGGCTGGACTTCGACGCGACGGCGAATAACTCAGATGAGCTTAGTGCGGCGGGCGCAAGTCCGGAGCTCTTGAAGCGCTGTAGATTCTGGTTGAGAAGGTCGACGCTATCATTCATGAGGTGGACGATAGTCCGCGTTCCCGCGTCGAGTAGCTTTGCAGTTAGGCAGATCATCATCTCCGTCTTTCCGCTCTGCGGGTCGCCGTAGATCACCAGTGATGCTCGCTTGGCAGCCGAGAGGTTCTTTATTGCCCCTTTGACCGCGACCTCTATACAGTCTGTTGTGAGCCCATCGCCTCGAAGACGTTGGAGTTGGCGTTCGTACCGATTTTTAAAGGAGGCGAATTCGCGGAAGGTGGAAGCGTCGAACTTTCTCGGCATGAGCTTTCCTTTATCACAAGATAACGTCATAGGAGAACTGTGCCAAGGTTTTTCTCGCGTTTCATTAGCGCTTGGCAGTCTTACTGCAAAATCCCCGCTCCGGGGAGGGTTGCGGCGATGCGGGCGGCCCATTCGGCGGGGCCGGTTTGGTGGACGCTGGCGCCGTCGGCGGAGACGGCTACGGTGACGGGCATGTCGACGACTTCGAACTCGTAGATGGCTTCCATGCCGAGGTCGGGGAAGGCGAGGACGCGGGCGGACTTGATGGCCTTGGAGACGAGGTAGGCGGCGCCGCCGATGGCGATGAGGTAGACGGCCTGGTGGTCGCGGATCGCCTCAATCGCTGCAGCCCCGCGCTCGGCCTTGCCGATCATGCCCAGCAGGCCGGTCTCGGCGAGCATCTGGCGGGTGAACTTGTCCATGCGAGTGGCGGTGGTGGGGCCGGCGGGGCCGACGGCCTCGTCGCGTACGGGCTCGACTGGGCCGACGTAGTAGATGAAGCGGTTGCGGAAGTCGACGGGGAGGGGTTCGCCGCGGGTGAGCATGTCGGTGAGGCGCTTGTGCGCGGCGTCGCGGCCGGTGAGGAGCAGGCCCGAGAGCAGGACGACCTCGCCGGGACGCCAGGTGCGGATGTCGTCGCGGGTGACGGTGGCGAGGTAGACGCGGCGGGCGTTTGCGGGCGCGTACTCGAGCTTGGGCCACGCGTCGAGCGAGGGCGGGGCGACCGCGACGGGGCCGGACCCGTCGAGGTGGATGTGCAGATGGCGCGTGGCGGCGCAGTTGGGGATCATGGCGATGGGCAGGTTGGCGGCGTGGGTGGGGAAGTCCATGATCTTGATGTCGAGGACGGTGGTGAGGCCGCCAAGGCCCTGCGCGCCGATGCCGAGGGCGTTGACCTTGTTATAGAGGTCGATGCGCAGCTCTTCGATCTTGTTGTGGGGGCCGCGCGCGATGAGCTCCTGCATGTCGATGGGGCCCATCAGGGACTCCTTCGCCATGACCATGGCTTTTTCGGCGGTGCCGCCGATGCCGATGCCGAGCATTCCGGGCGGGCACCAGCCAGCGCCCATGGTGGGGACGGTCTTGAGGACCCAGTCGGTGATGGAGTCGGAGGGGTTGAGCATGGCGAACTTGGATTTGGCCTCGCTGCCGCCGCCTTTTGAAGCGACCGTTATGTCCAAGCCGGAGCCTGCCACCAGCTCGACGACCACCATGGCGGGGGTGTTGTCGCCGGTGTTGCGGCGGGTGAAGGCCGGGTCGCGCAGGATGGAGGGGCGGAGGACGTTGTCGGCGTTGCGCCAGGCCTCGCGGACGCCTTGGTCGATCATCTGCTGCATGGTCATCATGCCGAAGGTGGCGGAGGGCGCCCAGGCGGCCTCCATGCCGACCTTGACGAAGGCGGTGACGATGCCGGTGTCCTGGCAGATGGGGCGATGGCCCTCGGCGCACATGCGCGAGTTGATGAGGATCTGGGCGATGGCGTCGCGCGCGGCGGGAGATTGTTCGACTTCGTAGGCGCGGGCGAGGTTGGTTATGTAGTCGACGGGGTGGTAGAAGCTGATGTACTGGAGGGCATCGGCGACGGAGCGGATGACGTCGTCCTGACGAATGGTGGTGGGCATTGGCTACTCCAAATCTTTGGATGGAACGCGGAAGACTCCCTTGACGGTGGCGGGATTGCAGACGCAGATCTGGATGTGGGTCTGCTCGCGGAATCCAGAGTCAGCATATATTGGCGCGCCCTCGATGAATACGCCGCGGACGGTGTCGAAGGGGATTTGGCCGCCGGCTTTTCGCGTGGCGTGAAGATGGCGGATTACTGCGCAGTCGAGACGGCGAAGGAAAAGGTCGCCGCCGCCGGTGTTTTTTGGACGCGGGCCCAGCGAGAGACTTAGTTCCTCTTCAAAGTGAAGGTAGGCAGTCTTTACCGCGGCGATTCCGTTCGACGTGAGGAGATCGAGACAGAAGCCTAGATCGATGACCGCGCCGACGACGAATGGATCGGAGGGCTGGGTCGCCATGTTTGCGCTGATGCAGCAGGGCCGCCCATTCAAGGGCACGCTTTGGATTGGACTCCCAGAAATAGATGCCTGGGCCGAGCCAGTCGTAGTCGTTATCGCTTGGGGTAATTGGTTCGCCAGCGAGAAGCTTCTCGCCGACAGCCCCCTGACAACCGTGATAGCCGAGAATGAAAGATGAGGAAAGGCGATGCACGCGAACCTACGAGCGGTAGGGCTCAGCCAGCTCGCCGTTGGGTGCGAGGATGCCCTCTTCGATCAGCCTTGCGCGGGCTGCCTCGGGAGTGGCTACTTGCTCTCGGCGCAGACGTTCAATGTTCGCGATGAATTCCTGAAGATCCTGATCGCTCATTGGATGCTTTCCTCGGCAGGGCGCTCGACAGGAGCGGCCAACTTCTATGATAGCAAACGGAGGTATCTATGATGCCGACGACTCGGATAGAGAAGGACTCACTTGGCACGGTGGAGGTGCCAGCCGCCGCGATGTATGGCGCGCAGACGGCGCGGGCGGTGGAGAACTATCCCATCAGCGGGATGCGGGCGCACGCGGCGCTGATCCGCGCGGTGGGGATGGTGAAGCGCGCGGCGGCGGAGGCGAATGGCGAGCTGGGCACGGTGAGCAAGGAGCGCGCGGAGGCGATTGCGGCGGCGGCGCAGGAGGTGATCGACGGGCGCTGGGACGCGGAGTTTGTGGTGGATGTATTTCAGGCGGGCGCGGGCGTCAGCTTCCACATGAACGCGAATGAGGTGATCGCGAACCGGGCGAACCAGATACTCGCGGGCGCGAAGGGCGCGGACGAAGTAGCTGCGCTGGGGCGGTATGAGTGGGTCCATCCGAATGACCATGTGAACTATGGGCAGTCGACGAACGATGTGTTTCCGACGGCGATGCGGCTGGCGGCGCTGCTCGCGCTGGAGGGGCTGTATCCCGTGCTGGATGGGCTGGCGGGGAGCTTCGCCGCGAGGGGGCGGGAGTTCGACGGGATTCTGAAGGCGGGGCGGACGCATATGCAGGACGCAACCCCCATCCGTCTCGGCCAGGAGTTCGCCGCGTATGGGGTCGCGATTCAAAAGGCGGGCGAGAGCCTTCAGCGTGCAGGTGCCACGCTGCGGGAGCTGGGCCTCGGCGGGTCGGCGGTGGGGACGGGGATCAACACGCATCCGGGGTATCGGGCGATGGCGATTGCGAATCTTGCGCGCATCTCCGGCCAGGCGCTCACTCCTGCGCCAGACATGCGGTGGGCGATGCAGTCCTGCGCGCCGATGGCGGAGGTGAGCGGGGCGCTGCGCGGGCTGGCGCTGGAGGCGATCCGGATTGCGAACGACCTACGTCTGCTGGCATCGGGGCCGAACACGGGGCTGCATGAGATTGAGCTGCCGAGCCTGCAGCCGGGCTCGTCGATCATGCCGGGGAAGATCAATCCGGTGATTCCAGAGCTGGCGGCGATGGTCGGGTTTCAGGTGGTGGGGAACGACGCAGCGGTGGCAATGGCGGTGCAGGCGGGGCAGCTGGAGCTGAATGTGATGATGCCGACGATGGCGTACAGCGTGCTGCAGTCGATTCAGATCCTGACGAATATGCTGCGGCAGTTGGATGAGCGCTGCGTGCGGGGGATCACGGCGAACCGGGCCCGCTGCGAGTTCTATGCGCAGAGCACCGTCTCGCTGGCCACGGCGCTGAATCCGTACATCGGCTATGCGAAGGCGGCGGAGATTGTGAAGGAGTCGATCGCCAGCGGGCGGGGCATTATCGATGTGGCGCGCGAGAAGGGGCTGCTGACGGAGGCGCAGATCGCGGAGATACTTGATCCGGGGAATATGACGGGGCCAGCTTAGACGGCAGGCTAGAACAAATTGCTCGAAGGGGAATAGCGAAGGCAAAGAACAAATACGGAGATTCTGGCTGCGCCAGAATGACGGCATTTTCAGGTTTGGGCTCTATAGCAATAGGGAATCGGCCCTACTTCTGCCGGCCGAAGCGGTAGACGAGGCCCATCTCGAAGCCGACGTTGTTCTGCAGGTGCCGCCGAAGGTGGTGCCGAGGTAGCTGGGCGCGATGCGGAAGGCGAGGTTGGGGTAGAGGTTGAGGTCGAGGTTGCCGCCGACGGAGAACGCCGGGCTGCGCATTGGTGGAGGGCCAGAAGCCGAGTTCGGCCGCGGGGATGCCCTTGGAGTCGCCATCGAACTTGCCGATCGCGGTGCCGCCCAGGGCGAAGGCGCTGACCGCGGTCTTCTCGTGGCAGACGGACGCGGTAGGTGGGGCCGGCGAGGAAGGGATACTCGGAGATCTGCGGGCTGCCTACAGCGGCGGCGTATGGGTTGAGGTTGGGGACCTTGCCGTTGCCGTAGGCGCCGCGGATCTCGCCGGTCACGCCCAGCTTCTGGTTGAAGTAGTAGCTGGTGTTGGCCCAGAAGGCGATCTCGCTGTTCTTCTGGGTGAACTGGCCGCTGCGGAAGCGCAGGTATCCGCCGCCGCCGGCGACCTCCCAGCGGTGGGTGTAGGTCTCGGCGATCTGCCGCGCGATGCGGGCCCTGCGATTTGCGTTGGTCTCGCGGCGCGGGTTGCGCGAGGACTGCGCCTGTCCGGTGAAACCCGCCAGTGCGGCGGCGATGAGTGCTGTTGCTGCCAAAGCTTTGGCGCCTATTCTTGAAACCGGACGGCGATCGAAACATCAACGAAGACTCCTGCACTGTGCTTCCATTTTTGATACCGTTGGAGGCGAGGTTGGCTTGGGCAGAGCGCTCCGCCCGCGGCCATCTCCTATTAGAACATCCGGCGCGTCGATTCGGAGGCGGCGCGGCCGGAGTGGAAGAAGAGGGACCGAATGGCGAAGGGCAAAGCATCAGGCGGTGGTTGGGGCAAGGTGTTGCTGGGATTTGTGCTGGGTATTGTGGCGGTGGTGCTGGGCGTCGCCGGGTATCTGCGCTGGGGCGCGCTGCCCGTGGCGACGGCGGACAAGCCGTTCCCGATGGAGAAGGCGATCGTCCGCGTGCCACTGAATGCGCGCATCGGGCGCGAGATGCAGACGCCGCCGTTTGGCACCAGCGAGGATGTTTACGAGGGCGGCGCGCACGTCTACCGCGCGCAGTGCGCCGCGTGCCACGGGACTCCGGGGCACGATGTGCCCTACGCGAAGCACATGTATCCCGTCGCGCCGCAGCTGTGGAAGAAGCACGCCAGGGGCAACGTCGTGGGCGTCAGCGACGATGAGCCGGGCGAGACCTACTGGAAGGTGGCGAACGGTATCCGCCTTACCGGCATGCCCTCGTTCGACCATGTGTTGACCGACACCCAGATGTGGCAGGTGACGCTTCTGCTGAAGAATGCGGACCAGCAGCTGCCCGATCCGGTGATGCAGATTCTTACCGCGCCGTAAAAAACAGAAAGACGACCGCGGATAAGAACGGATGAACGCGGATCAAGGCTTTTAATTCAAATCTGTTTTGATCCGCGCCGATCCGCGTAATCCGCGGTCGCTCTTGTCCTTGTCTGCTCCGGCCCTCTACTTCAGCGAATACGCCGCCGCAGTCACGAACTGGAAGCTGTTCTTCTGGTAGCCGGCGGAGGGGTCGTTGAGGAAGTTGTCGGTGGCGGTCACGGTCAGCGCGAGGCGCTTGAAGACGGGCAGCGCCAGTCGGACCGAGCCGTTGGCCGAGTAGGCGCTGCTGTTGTTCCAGGCAGGCAGGATGGCGGACGACTCGGTGAAGACCAGCTTGCGCGGCAGGTTGCGATGGTAGACCTCGGAGAGGGTTGAGCCGATCAGGTCTTGGTTGCTCGCCGCGGTCTGGAAGTCCTGCTTCTCATACTGGAGTGTCCCCTTCAGGTCCAGCTCCTGTTTGCCGGACTTGATGGCCGTCCATCCGATGCCGCCGCCGTAGACCTGCTGCAGGTTGAGGCCCTGGGCGTAGTTGTGGTCGAAGGCGGTCTGGGCGAGGGCGAAAAATGCCGGGCGAGAAGTACTCATCGCGCTCGGCGTCGGTGTGGAAGATGCTGGTGACGGTGACCGCTGCCGGAGTAGGCGGTGCGGTCTGGGGGATCACGGGCGAGGTGAGCTTGCCGTAGGTCTCCTGCAGGTCGAAGCTGGTGCGGTTGCGCGCGGGCAGCCAGGGGACGGTGGGCAGGGCGCGCACCAGCGCGATGCCGGCGGTGTAGGTCTCGCCGTAGTCGGTGGAGCGCACGATGGTCGCGCCTCCGTTGACCGCGCCGTTCCAGCCGTAGAGCAGGCCGGGCCGCTTCTCCAGCTCACGCTCGTAGGTGGCCTGGTCGATGATGTAGCCGATCTTGGCGGTGGGGATGGCCTCGGGCGTGCCGGATGCGGTCTGGACAGTCAGCGTCTTGTCTGCCAGTGCCAGCGATGCCCGAGGTCACGGGCCTCTGGGTCACGGGCCGGTCCTTGCGCAGGACGGCGAACCGTGCCGCTGGACTTGAGCTCCTTGACCTTGTCGAGCGGAGACGGTGATCTCGCCGGCCATGTCGCTCTTGAAGACCACGGAGCCGCCGACGCCGCGCTCGAGCACCCGGTCAGCGGTCGCCGTTGGTGAAGGTGAGGACGTCGGGGGGTGGTTTGGGCGCTGGATCGGCCGGCTTCTGGGCGAAAGACGCTGCGGAGGATGTCATGATGCCGATAAGGAGGGCGATGGCCCGGGCTGTCCGCGGCAGGCTGTTGCAGGGGCCTGCGAAACAAAATCATATGTTAATAAAATAGCGTAGCTTAGGGTTGGCGGCGTAGCGGGAGCCGGGGGATGGTACCGGATGGAGATAACCAGTTGAATCCCATTGTTCGGGCGATTGGAAAGGTGCTCCGGCTGGTGGGCATATCGAGCCCGGAGGACGCGCTTCCCAGGGTAAAGAGTGCGGCGGACCCTCCGTCCTGGCGTGACTCGGCCCCGAGTGCTGAGGGCGAGGCCCCGGCCAGCAAGAAGGATGGGCCGGCGGGGAGCTGAGTGGCTGCGAGGTTGCACCGAATTTGGGACCGAATCGCGGGTGTTCAGGCCCGTTTGGCTTACCAAAGTGCCCGTGAACAGGGCAACTTTAGAGTACAAAAACCAATTCATAAATTGTTCCCAATTTGGTCTTGCCAATTGTTGTCCGATGGGCATACTATCCGTTTCGGTTCGGTACAGTACGGCTCATCCCGCACACGCCAGGGCCAGGAAACGAGTCGTCTCCCCGGATTTAAGGTCCGGGTCAGTTCCGGACAATCCCGGACAGTGGTCTGCATATCAACAATCCTTCCACAATGGAGGGGTTTGAATCCTAGTGCGCTCTGGAGTGACAAAACGATGGCATGGTACGCGTATTGCATTGCTGAACGAAACGCATTTCCTGAACTTTGCCGGCACCGCCGCCCGATGCCCCTGACCGGAGTTACCGGTCTCTTCGGAAACCAGACCTTCCTCTTTCCAGCCAGCGATCTCGCAGTGATCGTCTCGGAACACACCCCTGAGGACGCGGCGCGCATGGACCAGAACTGCGGCCAAAGACCACGCCCGAGTGATCGCAGACTGCTTCAAACTCTCCACCGTGCTTCCCTTCCGCTTTGGCACCAGCTTTCCCGACGACGATGCGCTGCGCCGGTCGGTCCGCTCCAACCAGCGCCACTTTACCGCGAATGTGGAGCGGCTGCGCGGCAAGGCCGAGATGCACCTGAAGGTGCTGGTGGACGACACCTGTCCCGGCTATGCGACGCGCGACATGACGGTCGGCCAGCAGTACCTCACCAGCCTGCGCGAGAGCGCGACCCGGCAGCGCGAGCGGCAGTCCAAGGCGCGCGCGCTGTCGGTGCAGATGCATCGCATGTTCCTGCCCATCGCGGAGGAGATCACGTGCAAGCGGATGGACTCGGGCAAGATGCTGCTGGATATCGCCCACCTGATCGACAACAAGACCATTGAGCGGTATCAGAACAAGTATTCCTCGGCGACGCAGGAGCTGAAGGAGTGCCGGATGCAGCTCTCCGGCCCCTGGCCTCCGTACCATTTTGTGCATCGTCACGCGCCGCAGCACAGCGCGTAGCTTCCGTTCTTTTGAATCCGGCCGCTCTTTCGCCATTGTAGCGGGAGAGCGGCCTTCAGTCTTTAAGCCCAGTATTCATCAATTCCCAATAAAGAACTTTGCTTGCATCGCGCCGGTATTTTCGGCCTGGCATTCGTGCGTCCGGTGCGCCTTCCGGACTACCTTTCCCGTCCCTCCCGCATCCCACCTAGTAGCCCATCCACGGGCTCGGGGAAGAGCCAATCGCACCTGCGCAGTGCGATAGCCCCTCAATAGATCGCAGATCGACAGACTGAAAGATCGACAGATCACTAGGAGATTCGACATCATGACACGTTCCAGGCACTCAGCGCCCATTGCGGCGCTCGCGCAGACGCGCGAGCAGATCCCCGGAAAATTTACTCGCACCCTCCTCGCCGGCACGGCTCTTGGCCTTCTCGCTACTCTTGCCCCGGCTCGGGCAGCGATCGCGCAGGAGTCGAACCCGACCTCTCAGCCGGTTGCCGCGCCGGACGCGGCCGCCAGCCCCGTAACCGAACAGAACGGAATTTATATCTTTCAGGTGAAGGCGGTGCAGCGCAATCTCGACTGCGTCAACTACCTGCACCGCAGCGGCTCGACCCACATCGGCTTCCAGGGCACGCCGCTTCTGCCCGGCGCCAAGGGCGAGGCCAAGGTGACCAGCGAGCGCGGCGGCATTACGATCGATGCGAAGTTCGACGGCCTGACGCCGGCCAATGGCTTCGGCCCGGAGTATCTGACCTATGTGCTGTGGGCGATCTCGCCCGATGGCCGCGCGCAAAACCTCGGCGAGGTGCTTCCCGCGGGCACCAAAAACAATATCCATGTGACGACGGCGCTGCAGTCGTTTGGGATGATCGTGACCGCCGAGCCTTACTTCTCGGTCACTGAGCCAAGCGACGTGGTGGTGGTGCAGAACGTGATTCTGGCCGACAAGACCGACGGCGTACTGGAGAAGGTGAACGCCAACTACTACCTGCTGCCGCGCGGGACGTATGCGGAGACCGCGGGCGCGCACACTGTTGCCCACCCGATCACGCGCAACGAGCACTCGCCGCTGGAGCTGTATGAGGCGGACAACGCGCTGCGCATCGCGCAGGACGCCGGCGCGGACAAGTATGCTCCGGAGATCATGCAGCAGGCAAAGCTCGACCTGCAGAACGCATCGGACATGGACGGCAGCAAGCATCGCGACGAGAAGATGGAGATCACCGACGCCCGCGAGGCAGTGGAACGCGCCGAGGATGCGCGCATCACGGCGCTGCGCAAGCAGGCGGCGGAGCGCGAGGCGAACACTGTGATCGCCAAGAATGAGGCCGAGGCGCAGGCGGCGCAATCGCAGGCTGATGCGGCAAAGGCGGCGCAACAGGCGGCTGAATCGCAGGCCAACGCTGCCCAGTCGCAACAGCAGGCGGCGCAGTCGCAGATGGCGGCGCAGCAGGCGAAGCTCGATGCGCAGCAGGCCCAGGCAGCCAAGGCGCAGGCCGATGCGGCCCGTGCGCAGGCTGAGGCGGAGGCAGCCGAGGCCCAGGCCAAGGCGGCCGAGGCCAACAAGAGCGCGGATGATGCCAACGCAGTCCGCGAGAAGCTGCGCGTACAGCTGAACAGCGTGCTGCAGACCAGCGAGACGGCGCGCGGGCTGATCGTGAATATGTCGGACGTGCTCTTCGACACCGGCAAATACACGCTGAAGCCATCCACGCAGATCAGCCTGGCCAAGGTCGCCGGAATCCTGCAGGCGTACCCCGGCCTGAAGGTGCAGGTGGAGGGCTACACCGACTCGGTCGGCTCGGATGACTCAACCAGAAGCTGTCGGAGAATCGCGCAGCCGCGGTGAAGGACTTCCTCGTCATCGCAGGGCGTCTCACAGACCAGCATGACGTCGGCGGGCTTTGGCAAGAACAATCCGGTGGCGGACAACACGACGGCCAGCGGACGCGCGCAGAACCGGCGCGTGAACATGGTGGTGTCGGGCGATGCGATTGGCGTGGCGACGCAGACCTCCACCGTATCCAGCCTGTCTCCGCAGTAATCGCAATCACAGACAGTTCGCTGCATGGGAGGCCGCCAACCAGCGGCCTCTCTTTTTTGCATCGAGCTTCCGCCGGTCCGGTCAGTTATAAGAGAGAGTATGAGATCTCTGGCAGGGAAAGTGGTGCTGGTTACGGGAGCGAGTTCGGGGATTGGCCGGGCTACGGCCCTGGAGTTTGCGCGCAACGGCGCGAAGCTTTTGCTCTGCGCGCGGCGGCTCGATCTGCTGCTGGAGATGGAGACGCCGCTGGTGCAGGCGGGCGCGGCGGGAGTCCTGCTCTTCCGGCTGGATGTGCGCGAGCGTGAGGCGGTGGAGGCGGCAATTGCCACCTGCCGCCAGAGTGGGCGGCGATCGATGTGCTGGTGAACAACGCCGGCCTGAGCCGCGGGATGACCAAGCTGCAGGAGGACGACCCCGAGAACTGGGAGGAGATGATCGACACCAACATCAAGGGGCTGCTGTATGTGACGCGCGCGGTGGTGCCGGGGATGGTCGCAGCGCGGCAGCGGCCATGTCATCAGCTTGGGCTCGACCGCCGGCTACATCACCTATGCCAACGGCGCCGTCTACTGCGCGACCAAGGCGGCGGAGAAGGCGATCAGCGAAGGGCTGAAGATCGACCTGATGGGGACGCCGGTGCGCGTAACGTCGGTCGATCCGGGGATGGTGGAGACGGACTTCAGCAAGGTGCGCTTTCGCGGGGACGAGGAGCGCGCGGCCAAGGTCTACCAGAACATCACGCCGCTGCAGCCGGAGGACGTTGCCGATGCGATTGTGTGGGCGGCGACGCGGCCGGCGCATGTGAACATCCACAACATTTTGATGACCACGCATCGACCAGGCGAACTCGACGGTCTTCAACCGCCACGGGTGACCACGCTACAGATGGATCGACCAGCCCAGCTCGGCCAGCTTCTCTTCAATGTCGGCCAGCGCATTGGTCAGCGCGGTGCGCCGGTGCGGGCTGGAGGTGCGCTCGGAGAGGATACGCTCGCGCTGTAGTTCCAGCTCCTGCCGCTTGCGCTTGCGCTCAGCGTCCCGCGCATGGGCTACGGCGGGGTCGGGCTTTGGAGCGGCGGTCTGGACCTGCTGATCTTCCACGGATTTGCTCTCCCATCCACGTGACATGACCTGATTTTACGCCGACCCATTCGTCGCCGTGCGTGAAAATTGGAATCAGAGTGAGCATTCCTGCGAATCCGGCCGCCAGCGCCCTCCGGCGTCATCTTCACACCCAAAAAATGCGTCTAATGGGTTGCCTATAATCAATGGGAACGGAGTGGCGAGGAATTGGCGGTCATCGTTCAGGTGCAGGGCCTTCGCAAGGTCTACGAAGGCAAGCAGCGCGTTGTTGCGGTGGACGGCATCGACCTTGGCGTTCGCGAGGGAGAGCTGTACGGTCTGCTCGGCCCCAACGGCGCGGGCAAGACGACCACCATCAGCATCTGCACCACGCGCGCGCTGCCGACCGCCGGCACGGTCAGGATCGCGGGCGTCGATGTGGTGGCGTCGCCCGCGGCCGCGCGGCGATGCATGGGCATCGTGCCGCAGTACAACACGCTGGACCGCGCCTGCACCATCTACGAGAACATCCACTTCCACTGCCTCTACTTCGGCTTCTCGCGCGCCGAGGCGAGGCAGCGGACCAACCAGCTGCTGGAGCAGTTCCACCTGACCGAGCGCGCGGAGGCCTATCCGGCGCAGCTCTCCGGTGGGCTGGCCCAGCGGGTGCAGATCGCGCGCGCCATCGCCCACCGGCCCAAGGTGCTGTTCCTCGACGAGCCCAGCGCCGGCCTCGATCCGCAGAGCCGCATCGCCATGTGGGACGCCGTGCGCCGGCTGCGCGAAGAGGGCATCACCGTCGTCCTGACGACGCACTACATGGAGGAGGCCGACGAGCTGTGCGACCGCGTCGCCATCATCGACCACGGCAAGATTCTGGTCGAGGACACGCCCGCCGCGCTGAAGAGTTCGGTCGGCGCGCAGAAGGTCTACGCGCTCGACCTCAGCGATCACGACGGCACGGCCGCGCTGGTCGGAGCAGTTGCAGCAGATGCAGGGCGTGCGCAGCGTAGAATCCACGCCGGGCGGCGTGCGCGTCTTCGCCGACAACGCCGACGGCCTGCTGCCGGAGATCGTCGCAGGCCAGCAACCCGTACGGCCTGCGCGACCTCACCATCACCGAAACCAGCCTGGAGACCGTCTTCATCCGTCTCACAGGCCGCGACCTTCGCGAGTAGTTACACTGAGGCACAGTCACATGCAGACACTTGAATCCGAGATCGAGGTCACACAACAGCCGGAGGCTCCGCGCCCCGCGCCCGGCGAAGCGCTGCAGTACGGTCGCGCCTTCGCCGGCCTGTTCCTGCGCGATCTGCACGTGCTGCGCCGCGAGATCTTGCCGTTCCTCATCCGCGTCTGCATGAACCCGCTGCTCTTTCTGTTCGTCTTCACCTACATCATGCCGCACATGAGCGGCGGCGCGGCGATGAACCCCACCGCCGCGATGGCCGGCGTCAACTTCTCCACCGTCCTGCTGCCCGGGCTGATGGCGGTCGCGATCATGTTCTCCGGCATCGCCGCGGTCGCGCTGCCGCTGGCGCAGGAGTTCGGCATCACGCGCGAGATCGACGACCGCGTGATGTGTCCGCTGCCGGTCGCCGCGGTCGCGATCGAGAAGATCTGCTTCTCCGCGCTGCAGAGCATGATCGCCGCGGCGGTGGTCTTTCCGCTGGCCTACTACGTGCCCGCGACGCCGGTCTACGCGCACGTCAGCAGCTGGCCGTTCCTGATCGCTGGTGCTGGTGCTGGCCAGCCTGACCTCCGGCGCGCTGGGCCTGGTGATCGGCACCAGCGTGAAGCCGCAGCAGATCGGGCTGATCTTCGGCGTGGTGGTGATGCCGATCACGTTTCTCGGCTGCGTCTACTATCCGTGGGCCGACGCTGGAGCACGATCCGCTGGCTGCAGATCGGCGTGCTGATCAACCCCATCGTCTACATGAGCGAAGGCCTGCGCGCCGCGCTGACGCCGGCGCTGCCGCATATGCATCTGGCGTTGATCCTGGCAATGCTGACCTTCTTCCTCGTGCTGCTCACTTCGTTCGGTATCCGCGGATTCCTGCGCCGCGTCATCGGCTGAGTCATCGTCTTGCGTGAGCGCCGATCTGAATTGCGGATCAGACGAGCTCAACATCCATGGCGAGATAGTCCATCGTGCCAGCCCGGCTTGATGCCGTGCTGCCGCACCAGCGTGGCCAGTTGCGCGTAGTGCCGGATACTGTGCAGCAGCGCATGGAAGAGGATCGTCTTGCGCGACGACCGCGCAGGGCCCATCGAACGCGTGACGTAGTCGATCCTCTCTTCCCAGTCCACACCGGAGTCGAGCAGCGCGCGCAGCAGGCGCCATCGCGCGCTCGTGCGTCGCGTAGATTTCGTCGGCAGTGCCGAAGGGGATGGCGGCGTATTCGGTGGGAGGCAGGCCGTTGAGCTGCTCGGCATAGCGCAGCTCCACCGCAACGATGTGCTGCAGCAGCCCGCCGACGGTGGAGACGCCCATCACGTCGCATGGCAGCGCGAGAATCTCGGGGTGCGCGGTGATCAGGTCTTTCCAGCCGGTCGAAGTGCGTTCGAGCCAGGCCATCATCTCTTCGCCAGTCAGTGCAGGTTGAGTCATCAGGTCTCTCCGATTTTGGGATAGGGAGTGGATGCGCGGGCCCTACAATCCGTCGCGTAAAGCTCGCCAGCCAATGTCGCGGCGGTATTGCATCCCTTCGAACGAAATCTTGCGCAGTGCAGCATAGGCATGGCCAAGCGCGGCCTGCAGCGTGGAGCCGGACGCCGTTGGCTGTGCCGCTGATGCGGTCACGCCGAGCACGCGTCCGCCTGCGGTCACGATGGCGCCGTCCTTCGCCGCGGTACCGGAGTGGAAGACCACGGTGTCCGGTTGCTGCGCATCACCCGAGTCCTGAGATTGGCAGTCCCGAAACATATTTGCCGGGATATCCGCCGCTGGCCGCGATGACGCAGACGCTCGCGCCCGGGGCCATGCGGATGTCGAGTTTGTTGGCCGTGCCATCGATGGCCGCATCGAAGAGGTCCACGATGTCGGTCTCCAGCCGGACCAGAATGGCTTGCGTCTCGGGGTCGCCGAAGCGGGTGTTGAACTCGAGCACCATGGGCTGGGTCGCGCCGTCGGGCCGCCCGCGCGGCGGCGGCACCATCATCATGCCGCAGAAGAGAATGCCGTGGAAGGGCGCGCCTTCGAGCGCCATCTCATCGACCACGACCTGCGCGACGTTTTTCAGTAGCCACTGCTGCATGGGTTGCGAGAGCAGGCCGTCGCCGGTGTACGCGCCCATGCCGCCGGTGTTGGGGCCGGTGTCGCCCTCGCCGATGCGCTTGTGGTCCTGCGCGGCCGCCAGCGCCACGGCGTGCTTGCCGTCGCACAGCGCAAAGAACGAGACCTCTTCGCCGTCGAGGAATTCTTCCAGAACAACGTAGGTCTCCGCCGTGCCCAACAGCGCGCCGGAGAACATCTGCGCCGCTGCCTGCTCCGCCTGCAGATGGGTCTGGCAGATGACGACGCCCTTGCCCGCCGCGAGGCCGTCGGCCTTCACCACAATGGGCGCGGCAAACCTCGGCAGCTCCTCGAGCACTTCTTCGATCGAGGTGCAGATGGCGTGCGCGGCCGTCGGAATCTCGTGCCGCTGCATAAACTCCTTGGCGAACGACTTGCTCGTCTCCAGCCGCGCCGCAGCCTGCGTTGGGCCGAAGACGCGGAAGCCAAGCCGCTGCAGCTCATCCACAATACCCAGCGACAGCGGCAACTCGGGGCCAATCACGGTCAGTGCAGGCCGCTCCGTCTGCACCACAGCGACCATGGCCGCGAGGTTGCCGACGTCGACTGGAACGCAGCGCACAGGCCCACCGTTGCCGCAGGCAGTTTGGGCGATGCCCGCGTTCCCCGGCGCGCAGACGACTTCGGTCACGCGCGCGGACTTCGCCAGCGCCCATACGATTGCGTGCTCGCGCCCGCCCCCACCGATCACCAACACCTTCATCGTGCGCTGTTCTCCTTCGACTGCATCCCGCCCTCACCTGCCGAGTCCTATCCTATGCGGGAGGGACGGAGATTGCACTCCGGATTAGACTGTAGGCTACGAGGGCGCACGATGCTGCATGAGCTCGCCAAGCCGGTCGCGCTGGTGCTGTGCATGGTCTCCCTGTGCGCGGTCTTTTATACCGCATTTCTGGTCCCGGCGAGCGACCTCGAACAACGCATCTGGGACTCGCTGGTGCTGCTCTCGCTGGCGGCGGGGATATGCCTTTCAAGCGGAATGATTTTTTGCGAGCCCGCGCAGAACGGCGCAGGCCGGCTGCTGCGCACGCTGCCCATACAGATATTCTGCTGGGCCCTGTGCCTGATGCTCGCATTCTTCGCAGCATCCTGGTATCTGGAGACCCACTGCATCTTCTACAAGGATGTGCGGCGCTTCTGAGTCGCGCGCGCGGCGGATCGCATCCTATGGTCGATGAGCGAATCTGCGAAAGATGGTCGTGTGGGCAGGGGTTGGACAGTGGCGCAGATTCCCAGTCAGGCGGGGCGGCGCGCGTTGGTTACGGGCGCGAACAGCGGGATCGGCTATCCCACCGCGCTGGAGCTTGCGCGCAGCGGCGCGCATGTACTGCTGGCCTGCCGCGACCGGGCGAAAGGAGAAGCGGCCTTGGCGCGGCTGCGCGCGGAGATCCCCAACGCCAGCGCAGAAGTCGTGCTGCTCGACCTGGCCTCGCTGGATTCGGTGCGCCAGGTCGCCGCCACGGAGCTGGCGCGCGGATTGCCGCTCGATTTGCTGATCAACAATGCCGGGGTGATGGCTCCCAAGCAGCGGTTAGAGACGAAAGACGGCTTCGAGCTGCAGTTTGGCACCAATGTACTGGGCCACTTCGCGCTGACCGCGCAGCTTCTGCCTGCGCTGGAGCGGGCCGCCGCACAAAGTCCGCAGAGGCCGCGCGTGGTGACGGTTGCCTCCATCGCGCATAAGAGCGGCCGGCTCAACTTCGACGACCTGCAATCGACCAAAAGCTACAGCCCGATGGGCGCGTACCAGCAGACGAAGCTCGCGGACCTGATGCTCGCGTTTGAGCTGGACCGTCGCCTGCGCGCCGCCAGTCCGCCTGCCTCGTCTGTGATGAGCGTCGCGGCGCATCCCGGCGTTGCGAGCACGAATTTATTTCAGGTCGGTGAGTTTCACTTAGTTGAGCGGCTAGTGCGCCGCGCCGTCGGCGTCGCCATTGGGACGGTGCTGAACTCCGATGCCGAGGGCGCGGTGCCCACCCTCTTCGCGGCCACCGCACCCGAGGCAGCAAGCGGCGGCTACTACGGCCCACAGGGCTTCAAGGAGATGCGCGGCGGTGATGTGGGGCAGGCCGAGGTGGCTGCGCAGGCGCTCGACCACGCTGCGGCAGCGCGGCTGTGGAGCGTATGCGAGCGGCTCACCGGGACCTCATTTCTCTCGATGTAAGTCTGCCATTTCCCTTCGTCCGAAGCGGTCTAAATTGAACATAAGGTAACCATTTAAGTCGAACCTCAGTAACCGCATATTGCTGCGCACGCGCGACCGCGGCCCCCTACAATTCCCAATACGGGAATCATCCGAGTTTCAGGGGGCCCTGTAATGCTCTTCATCTCTCTTCGCAGTTTGCGGCTACGTCTTTCTCTCCCCTCATCGATTTTCTTTCTGGTTGCTGGAATGGCATTTATTCCGCGCGTCTCCTTCGCTGAGGGGCCGGGACGCGATGCGCCCGCCGATGCCGCGGCTGCCGGCAGTGTGCCGCCGGCCTCAATCGATACGGTGGTTAAAGCGAAAGAGGTAGCAAGCGCTGCGAAGATCTCGGTGCTGAAGCCGGTCACGGCCACGGTGCGGGTGACCGCGCCGGCCGACGCCACCGACAGCAATGAAGGCTACGAGCGCAGGATCACCTCGCTTGAGGTGGACCGGAGCGCCGGGACCTTCGGCGATCCGATGCGCTTTATGCAGATGCTTCCCGGGGTGGTCTCGGACAATGACGAGCGCAACGACTTTATTGTGCGCGGCGGCAATCCGTCGGAGACGCTCTTTGTGATCGACAACATTGAGATGCCGTCGATCAACCAGCTTGCCCTCTCGGACACGACCGGCGGCTTCGTCTCCATGATCGACGACGCCGCGGTGACGCACATGACGCTGCATACCGACGCTTACGACAGCAAGTTCGATGAGCGGCTCTCCGCGGTGATGGAGATGTCGACGCGGCCGGAGGGGCCGGTGGGCTATCACTTCCGCTCGGAGTTCGGCCTGGCCGGCGCGGGTTCGTCGATGGAGCGGCCCCTGGGACTCAACGGCTCTCTCTTCGTGTCGTTGCGGCGCAGCGTCCTGAACTGGTTTACCGACGATATTGGCCTCAACGGCGTGCCCATCTACACCAACGGGCTGGTCCGCGCCGATGGCCGCATGGACGAACGCAACAACTGGTGGGGACTCTCGCTGACCGGGGTCGACTCGATGGACATTCACCCCAGCACCACCGACAGCAACGAGACCAACCCGTACGACATCGGCTACAGCGGATGGCGCAACACCACCGGGCTGAACTGGCAGCACATCTACTCCGCGCGGGCTTTCGGGGTAATGAGCGTTAGCAACTCCGAGCAGGCGCAGACGATCAACCAGACCGCGCAGTTGCTGAACAGCGCGCAGATCTACTACGAAGATTCGCACGACGGCGTGACCACACTGAAGTATGACGGCACGTTGCAGCCGAAGACTTGGCTCACCTGGACAGCCGGAGCGCAGGGCAGCGTCGACCGGATGAACTACAACGTGCAGCAACCGGTGCCGCTGCCCAATCCTTACAGCTCCGACCCCACGCCGCAGGTTGCAATGTCGATCGACCGCGTGTTTACGCCCGCATCCTTCGCTGCCTACGCGCAGATTGCCGCGGAGCTTCCCCACGGGATGAAGGTGGTCGCCGGAGAGCGCGTGGCGCAGTGGGCGATCGTCGGCAGAGTGGTGGCGACGCCGAAGGTGGTGTTCTTCGCGCCCGTCTTCCACACCGGAATGATGCTGCACGCCGGCTATGCAGAGTACGCGCAGCTACCTCCATCGCTCTACCTGCTGTCGTTTGCGAACCAGAGCGCGCTGGGGCCAATCCGCTCGCGGCACCTGACCGCAGGCCTGAATGTGGTCGATACGCCGCGAATACGGGTGACGGTGAACGCGTACCAGAAGCTTTATAGCGACTACCCGGTCGCAATGAATTTCCCCCAACTGACCATGGCGAATATCGCGGACACCTTCGGCCAGGAGTTTCTGATGTTTCCCATGACCAGCCAGGGCCGGGGCGTTGCGCGCGGAGCCGAGATGGCGGTGGAATGGAGGCCGACTCACTGGTTGTCACTCTCCAGCGCGACCACCTATATGCGGAGCTGGTACTCGGGCCTGGATGGCGTGCTGCGCAAGGGCAACTTCGACCTTCCGGTGGTCGCCAACTTCGCCGGCAATGCGATCCTGGGCAAAGGCTGGACAGCCTCGTTCCGCTATGGCGCATCGACCGGCAGGCCGTACACGCCGGACAATATCACGATGAGCGAGGCCCAGGACCGCGATGTCTACGACCTGACCCAGATCAACGCGCTGCGCGCGCCGATGTACAGCCGCTTGGACTTCCGTGCGGAGTGGACGCATCCGGTAAGGCGCGGCTCGATGTCGGTCCACATCGGCCTCACCAATGCGCTGGGCACCAGCAACTTCTACTCGAATGAGTGGATGCCCCGGTGCACGGGTTCCAGCTGCGGGACCCTGGAGCAGCAACAGATGCCGCGCTTTCCCGACGCCGGCGTGCGCTACTTCTACTGACTCATTTGCTAATAGACTGGTTGAGCGCGAAGCATGTCCACCCCATGTTTCGACCAAGGAGGCATGCGATGAAGCGTCGGTCGTTTCTCAGGAATGCGGCAGCTGCGCTTCCGGCCGCGAGCTTCGGCGCGCTCTCCCTCGATCGGCTCGCCTCAGCACAACCGCCCGACGGCCCCCATCTGGTCGGCGCAGGCCAGGACCGGCTCGGCGAGATGCACTCGCTCGGCTTCAGCACCATTCTGTTCAAGGTCCTGCCGCGCGAGACCGGCGATAACCTGTTCGTCATCGAGCACAAGAATCTCGGCCATGGCGGGCCGCCGGTGCACCTTCACCTCCATCAGGAAGAGTGGTTCTACGTGATGGAGGGAGAGGTGCTGTTTCAGGTGGGAGACACGCGGCAGACTCTTCGCGCGGGCGAGTCGCTGCTGGGGCCGCGCGGCATTCCCCATGGCTTCGCAGGCGTGGGCCAGAAGCCCGCCCATATGATCATCGCGTTTAGCCCCGCCGGCAAGATGGAGGCCTTCTTCCGCGAGGCTGCCGTCCCCAACGGGCCAAAGATGGACGCTCCGCTGTTTGCGCGCTTCGATATGCAGTACGTGGGGCCGCCGTTGGTGGTGGCTTAGCTCTTTACTCTGGCGGGGTCTCTCAATTCGCTGGATTCCAAACTTCAAAGCCCTCCGCCTGCGACGCATCGAGGAGGTCTTTGTCGGAGGAGATGAAGCGCATATCGGGCGCTACCAGCAGATCGCGCGCCACGACGGCGCACCCAAGCTGCACCGCGTCCATCGCTCGCAGGAAATGTCGATCGACCATCGTGCATGCGGCTTCCAGGACCAATGGGTTGACCGGTTGCTCGATCATTTCTATTACGTCTCGAGCGAGTGAACTGATGGCTATCGACGATTGGGACGCGGTTATCTTCCCTTCCCGTCGAAGCCTGGTGATTGCGGAACGCGCTTCAATTTTTGCCAAGGCGGAGAGAATTTTATTGCGGTCATCTTGGGCACTGCTAAATCGCACCATTTCGTCGCTGCCCTGCTCGTCGATGAATAGCTTGAGCAAGGCACTCGTATCGATGAAATGTAGGATTAGAACCTCCCTCGGTCGCGCAAGAGAATCTCCGAGGCTGATGCGCCACCCTTCGCACGAATCGGCTGATAGCGCGGGGCAATGGGTTCCTCACTATCGACGATGGGTTTATAGCTTGACCGAGGCTCAACGGCTGCTGGTTCAGGTTCTGCGGTCTCGGCCCCTTCATCGCCAAAATGCCAGCAGCTCTGGTTTATCAGGGTCCTCCGAAGGTCGCGGAAGAGCGTGCGATGAAATCTCACGCTATCCGGATTGTTTGTCACTGTAGTGTGTGAATCATCCGGGCCAGTGAGATGAATGTGAATCCACTTTCCCTGGCGCTCAGCCCAAAGGCCGTGACCCACGACCACTGCGCTGCCCTCTCCCCGCTTGAAAGTTCGTACATCGCCTGGGTTCATAATCCCTCCACGGGATAATTTTACGCCTTGCCCGCCAGCTGGCGGAGGACGTATTGCAGGATGCCGCCGTGCTGGTAGTAGAGGATCTCCTGCGGCGTGTCGATGCGGATCTGGGCTGAGAACTCGATGGTTTTGCCGGTGTAGGTCTCGGCGAGGATGTCGATGGTGCGGCCGTCGGCGAATTTGGAGTCGAGCATGGCTTTGAGCTGGCCGGGGGTGTCGCCGACGGCGAAGATCTCTTCGCCGGAGAGGCCGAGCGATTCGGCGGACTGGCCGGGCATGAACTGTAGGGGCAGGATGCCCATGCCGACGAGGTTCGAGCGATGGATGCGCTCGTAGCTCTCGGCGATGACGAAGCGAATGCCGAGCAGGCGCGGGCCTTTGGCGGCCCAGTCGCGCGAGGAGCCGGAGCCGTACTCCTTGCCGGCGAGGATGCACAGAGGGACGCCGCGCTGCGCGTAGGTCACGCTGGCATCGTAGATCGACATCTCCGTGCCTTCGGGGAGCAGGCGAGTGACGCCGCCCTCGGTGCCGGGCGCAAGGCGGTTCTTGAGGCGCACATTGGCGAAGGTGCCGCGCACCATGACTTCGTGGTTGCCGCGGCGCGAGCCGTAGCTGTTGAAGTCCGCGGGGGCGACGCCGTGGTCCATGAGGTACTTGCCCGCAGGCCCGTTCTTTTTGATGGAGCCCGCCGGCGAGATGTGGTCGGTGGTGACGGAGTCGCCGAGCACGGCGAGGCAGCGCGCGGCGCGGATGTCCTCGACCGGTGCGGGTGTGGCCGCCATGCCATCGAAGTACGGGGCCTTGCGTATGTAGGTGGAGTCAGGCTCCCAGCCGTAGGTGTCGCCGTGGGGGAATTTGAGGTGCTGCCAGTTCTGGTCGCCGTCCGTCACGGTGGAATACTGCTTGCGGAACATCTCCGAGCCGATGCATGCCGCCACCGTCTCGGCAACCTCGCGCTGGCTGGGCCAGATGTCGCGCAGGTAGACGGGCTGGCCGGTCTTGTCCTTGCCCAGCGGGTCGGTCTCGAAGTTGTGGCCGATGTGCCCGGCGAGGGCGTAGGCGACGACCAGCGGCGGCGACATCAGGTAGTTCGCGCGTACCTCGGGCGAGATGCGGCCCTCGAAGTTGCGGTTGCCGGAGAGGACTGACACCGCAACCAGGCCGTGGTCCTCAATCGTCTTCGACACATCGGTGGGCAGCGGGCCGGAGTTGCCGATGCAGGTCGTGCAGCCATAGCCGACGGTCTGGAAGCGCAGGGCGTCGAGGTATTTGGTGAGGCCGGCCTTGTTGTAGTAGTCGGTCACGACGCGCGAGCCGGGCGCGAGCGAGGTCTTGACCCAGGGCGGTGTGCTGAGGCCGTTCTCGACGGCCTTCTTGGCGAGCAGCCCGGCGGCGACCATGACGTAGGGGTTCGAGGTGTTGGTGCAGGAAGTAATCGCCGCGATCACAATCGAGCCGTGGTCGAGATACGGATCGGGATTGAGGCCGAAGCGCGCCTCGACGCTGGTGGGTGCAGCCGTGGGCGGTTCGTCCAACACCGCAACCGCACTCTCTGCAACCGCGGTCGCCGCGCCGGTCGAACTGGCAAGGTTTCCATTCGCCGAGGCGTGTCCGCCCTCGCCCTCCCAGCGCAGCATCTGGCGCGCGGCGGATTTGTTGCCGTTGGGGCCGAGCAAGCGAAGGAAGCTGCTGCTGGAAGCTGGCGGCGGCTTGCGAGAGGAGGACGCGGTCCTGCGGGCGGCGCGGGCCGGCGACGCTCGGCTCGACGGTGGCGAGGTCGAGGGACAAGCGTAGACGAGTACTCCGCCTCGGGAGCGCCGACCGTGTGGAAGAGGCCCTGCTCGCGGAAGTAGGCTTCGACAAGCGCGATGTGGGCTTCGGTGCGGCCAGTGAGGCGGAGATATTTCAGCGTCTCGTTGTCGACGGGGAAGATGCCGCAGGTCGCGCCATACTCTGGCGCCATATTCGCAATCGTCGCGCGGTCGGCCAGCGGCAGTTCCGCGATGCCCGGCCCGTAGAACTCGACAAACTTGCCGACGACGCCATGCTTGCGCAGCGCCTCGGTGACGGTCAGGACGAGGTCGGTTGCGGTGGTGCCTTCCTTCAGCTTGCCGGTGAGCCGGAAGCCGACGACCTGCGGAACGAGCATGGAGACGGGCTGACCGAGCATCGCTGCCTCGGCCTCAATGCCGCCGACGCCCCAGCCGAGCACGCCGAGGCCGTTGACCATGGTGGTGTGGGAGTCGGTGCCGACCAGCGTGTCGGGATACGCCATCACCTGCGTCTTCTCCAGCGACGCCTTGTGCCCGTTCGCCGCGACCGCATCCAGCGCCGCCACAGGCTTGGTGGTGAAGACCACACGGGCGAGGTACTCGAGGTTCACCTGGTGGCAGATGCCCATGCCGGGCGGGACGGCGGAGAAGTTGTGGAATGCGGTCTGGCCCCATTTGAGGAAGGCGTAGCGCTCGCGGTTGCGCGAGAACTCCAGCGCCGCATTCAGGTCGTAGGAGTTCACCGTGCCGAACTCATCCACCTGCACCGAGTGGTCGATGACCAGCTCGGCGGGCTGGAGCGGGTTGATCTTCTCGGGATTGCCGCCGAGGGCGCGCATGGCATCGCGCATGGCGGCGAGATCGACGATCGCGGGCACGCCGGTGAAGTCCTGCATCAGGACGCGCGCGGGCATAAAGGCGATCTCGCGCGAGGGCTCGGCCTTGGCGTCCCAGTTGGCGAGGAAATTGATGTCGTCCGCGGTCACGGTGCGGCCATCCTCATGGCGCAGCAGGTTTTCGAGCAGGATGCGCAGCGAGTAGGGCAGGCGGGTGAGGTTGACCTTTGCGCTGCCCTCGGCGAGGGCCTTCAGGCGGAAGTAGCTGACGGTGGTGGGGCCGGAGGTGAGGGTGGCGGCGCTGTGGAAGGAGTCGGGGTGCGGGGTCATCTGAATTCTCCTTATTTGCTTGGGGCGCGGCTTGGGCGCGAAGTGGGGGCCGCGGGCGCGACTGGATGAGGGCAACAGACGCAGAGCGGCGGAGAGAAAAGCCTATCAAAGATTGGGGTGTGGGGATTGGTGGGCCGGGATCAGGCACGCCCGCGAGCTGGATCAAGCCTGCCGCGGTCACGGCGGCCATGACGGAAGCGCTTCGTCCTGGGCAGACTCAGATCCATCGAATTAATTTTACGCCAACGCGAGGCGGCGTGAAAAGAGAGAATTGCTGCGGCTAATTCCCCGAAGGCCCTTGAATCGATCCTCCCTTGAACTCGAATCGTCCGGTGCGCACCTGCGCCCCTTTGTGCGATGATTTCAACGCTCGAAAATACTTGGCGGCGAGGGCCGCGAAACTGAGGGGATTCATGCGCAATTTAAAGGGTTGGAGTGTTGGGTTGGCGATGTTGTTGGCGATGGCTGGCGTCGCTAAAACTGGTGCGGCGCAGGGCGCGAAGCCCGCCGCCGGGAAGGGCGACCTGCGGGTTTACTTCGTCGATGTGGAGGGCGGGCAGTCGACGCTGTTCGTTGCGCCCAGCGGCGAGTCCATGCTGGTCGATACCGGCTCGCCGGACCGGAACACGGTGACGCCGCGCGACGCCTCGCGGATCGCCGCCGTCTGCAAGCTGGCCGGCGTTACCAAGATCGACAACCTGGTCATCACCCACTACCACTCGGACCATGTCGGCGGGCTGCCGCAACTGGTGGCGCTGGTGCCCGTCGGCCGCTTTATCGACCACGGCCCCAACACCGAGGGCGCCGAGGTCCAGGGGGGCGCATCGACGATTGCTGGATACGATGCGTACCAGAAGGTGCTGGCCGACACCAAAGCCGACCACCTCACCGTGCACCCGGGCGACTTCCTCCCCATCAAGGCATTCAAGGTTGAGGTCGTCAGCGGCAACGGCGACGTGATTGCGAAGCCGCTTGCGGCGGGCGGCCAGCCCAACCCGGCCTGCGACACCTCGCCAAAGAAGGACCCAGAGGGCGACGAGAACGAGCGGTCGCTGGGGATGGTGATTACGTTCGGCAAGACGCGCATCCTCGACCTCGGCGACCTGACCTGGGCCAAAGAGCCGGGCCTGGTCTGCCCGGTGAACAAGCTGGGCAAGTTTGACGTCTATGTCGCGTCGCACCACGGCCTCGACCGCAGCGGCAGCCCCGCGCTGGTGGATGCGGTCGCGCCGCGCATCGCGGTGATCGACAACAGCGGCCGCAAGGGCGCCGCCGCCACAACCATCGATACCATCAAGGGTTCAAGCAGACTTGAGGGCCTCTGGCAGCTGCACACCGCCGAGGGCAACGATGCGGCGCATAATACGGACGAGTCGCACATCGCCAACCTGCCGGGACCGGACGCCGGCAACTACCTCGAGCTCGCCGTCCATCCCAGCGGCGTAATCTCGGTGACCAACCCGCGCACTGGCAATACGGTGGACTATCCAACGAAGTAAGTCTCTCTCCGGCCCGCTGCCACGCGCCGTTGGGGTGGGAGATGCATCTCACTTCATAAGAACGGGAACGGAGAATCGCAATGAACGATCAGGCTGCGGAAACGAGCAGGGATACTTCAACTCCACGCTACGGTTCGCACGGACTGTTTGCTGTATGCCTTGCGCTGGCTTTGGGTGTCGCGGGCTGCCACAAGACCCAGGTCGCGGCGCAGGACAGTACAGCTGTCGACCAGAACGCGGGCGACCCCGCCGACGCCAATATGGCTCCGGTAAGCGGTACAGCGCAAGTGCTGGGCCAAAGCGCGCAGAACGGGAGCCAGCAGCAGTCTGAGGACTATTCCCAGCAGCCGGAGCAGCAGGAACCCGCGCCCATCGTCCGCCAGGCCCCCGGTCAGGACCCGGACCAGACCCAGAGCTACGACAACGGTCAGCCCCCAGACCAGCAGTCAGATGATCAGGCGGCGGAGGCGTACCTAAGCGACCTCACGCAGGAGCAGGCCAGCGATCCGCCCCCTCCGCTGCCCGACTATGACCAGCCGCCCGCGCCCGACGACGACGACCTTTGGACCCCCGGCTACTGGGCCTATGCGCCGGTCGGCTATTACTGGGTTCCCGGCTGCTGGGTCGCCGCGCCCTTCGTCGACGCGCTGTGGACGCCCGGTTACTGGGGATTTGTCGGCGGCTACTACCGCTTCCACCACGGTTACTGGGGCCGCCACATCGGTTTCTACGGCGGCGTGGACTATGGCTACGGCTACACCGGCCACGGCTACTACGGCGGCTACTGGAACGGCAGCCACTTCTTCTACAACACTGCCGTCACCCGTGTGAACGTCAACGTCATCCGCAATGTCTATGTTCACAATGTTGTGATCAACAACGTCGTGGTGAATAACCGCATCGTCAACCGCGTCAGCTACAACGGGGGCCGCGGCGGAGTCGCCGCCCGTCCCATGCCTGCGGAGATTGCCGTGCTGCACGAGCAGCGCATCCCGCCCATGGCGTCGCAGGTGCAGGTGCGCCAGCAGGCGGCGCAGAACAAGGCCCAGTTCTACAATGTGAACCAAGGACGGCCAGCGGTGACTGTGTCGGCGCGCCCGGTGATGGCGGACCGGACGCTGCCGGCCCCGCTGCCTAGAGCGGCGGCAACCGTGCAGCCCGGCCCCCGTGGAGGCGATCTGCGCCAGGGTCAGCCGCAAGGGCCGATCCAGCCGGCCCGCCCAGTAGTCCCCTCCCAGGGCACTGTGAGCCAGCCCGGCCGCCCGGGGCAGCCTTCGATCCCCGCGCCACAGAACCAGCCTGCCCCGCAGGGCAATCCCGCGGACCGCCAGCACGGACTCCGGCCCGGCCAGCAGCAGTCCCAGGCCCAGCCCCCCGCCCAATCCCCAACCCAGCCCCAGATTCGCCCCAGCCAATCGCAGGAAGCAGCGCCCTTCCAGACCCAGAGCGAGCGGCGTGCAGGCCCGGCGCAGCCCTCTCAGCCCCAACCGCAGGCCAACCCCGCACAGCCGCAGCGCGAGGCAAACCCGGCGCAGCCTCAGCAGCAGAGGCCAACCCCGCCCGTGCCCACCCCCCAGCCGACGCCACAGTCACAGATGAGGCAGGACACACGGCAGCAACCGGAGAGCCAGTTCAGGCCGCAGCCCCAGCAGGAGGCGCGCCCTGCCCCGCAAACTGAGGCACGCCCAGCTCCGCAGCCTCAACCCCGTCCCGCGCCCCAGCCAGAGTACCGCCCGGCTCCGCCGCCTCAACCGCGCCCGGCTCCGCAGCCGCAAGAGCGACCCGCTCCCCAGCCTGAATCCCGTCCGGCACCCCAACCTCGCCCTGCGCCCCAGCCGGAAGCTCATCCCGCGCCGCCTGCCCATGCAGAGCCGCAGCATCAGGATCCGCCGCACGACGACCAGAAGCCCCGCACGCGCTAGGACGCAGTGCTACAGGCCGAGCGCAAGCTGCCCCAGCAGAATCGCATTCAGCGCAATGATGACGGCGACCGCAGCCCAGCCCGCGATGCGCGTGCGTCGCGCGCTGGCGAAGCTCTCCATCACGTCCGCGCGGCTGGTGAGCAGCAGTAGCGGAATCAGCGCGAAGGGCAGCGCGAAGCTCAGCACCACCTGCGAGAGCACGAGGATCTTCAGCGGGTCGAGCCCGGTGGCGATGATGGCGATCGCCGGGATGATGGTGATCAGCCGCCGCAGAAAGATGGGGAACTTGATGTCGAGGAAGCCCTCGATAATCACCTGACCTGCCATCACGCCGACGGTGGAGGACGACAGCCCGGAGCAGAGCAGCGCCACCGCGAAGACCAGCGCGGCAGCGCGGCCGAAGAGCGGGCCCAGCGTGTGGTACGCCTCCTGGATCGTGGGCTGCAGGTTGCCGGTGTGGACGAAGGCGACCGCCGCCATCAGGATCATCGCGGAGTTGATGAGCCATGCGCCGTTCATCGCGACAAAGACGTCGATCAGCTCATAGCGCAGGAACCGGCTGAGGATGTTGCGCCGCGGATAGCGTGTCGGACTGTCTCTGCGCGCGCAGAGTCTCCAGCGTCTCGGCCGCGGGAAGGGACGAGCCGGTCAGCTCCTTCAGCCGCGGCTGCACCAGCGCGGAGTGCAGATAGATCACATGCGGCATCACGGTTGCGCCCAGCATGCCGACCGCCGCGTAGATGCTGTCGTGGAAGTTCTGCGCGGAGGAGCGGTCGAGCGAGGGCAGCAGCGTGTTGATCGTCGCGAGCTTCCAGTCCGGATGCACCAGGAATACCTCGAACCCATAGCACAGGCCGATGATGCCGACGAAGCCCATGATGCCGCCCTCCAGCCAGCGATAGCCCGCGAGGTCGAGCGCGAGGATCGCGAAGACCAGCACGGTCGAGACCAGCGCGGCGGCCAGCAGCGATTCCTTGGGGCTGAAGCCGTGCGCGTAGAGCAGCGGGCCGAAGAGCAGGTCGAGGCCGATGGCGGCGCCGAGGAACTCCGCGAGGTCGGTCGCGATGGCGGCGATCTCTGCTGCAACCCACAGGCCCAGCGTCGCGGGCCGGGAGAAATGCTTGCGGCAGTTCTGCGGCAGGGTCAGGCCAGTGACGATGCCCAGCTTGGCCGAGAGGTACTGGATCAGCATCGCCATGGCGTTCGACCACAGCAGCACCCACAGCAGGCGGTAGCCAAACTGCGTCCCGCCCAGGATGTTGGTGGCGAAGTTGCCGGGATCGATATACGCGACCGAGGCGACGAACGCCGGGCCGAAGTAGGTCCACATCTGGTTGCGGCGAAAGCTGGGCAGGCGGCCGCTCGGGGGAGGCGCCGGGGTGGCCTCAGAGGCAGCGAACGCCGCTGTCGTTCGCCTGCTCCGTGGAGACAGCGTGTGGCCGCTGCGATTGGTAGACGTCGGCCATTCCGCTCCCGTTTGGGTTGCCCAATCCGCCCTGCATAAATTAGGCTAACCTAAATTAGGTATACCTAACTCGGAGAAATGGGTCAAACTGAAATCAGCCAGCGAGAGCCATTGCGTATGCCAGCACGACGCGCCAACGGAAACACCGAATCCGTGGACAACTACCTGAAGGCCATCCTGATGCTGGGCGGCCCGGAGGAGAGTCGCGTGACCATCAAGTCGCTCGCCGCGCAGCTCTCGGTTGCGCCCGCTTCGGTCACCAACATGCTGCAGAAGCTGGCCGCCGCGCCCGCGCCGATGGTGGAGTATGAGCGCCACCGCGGGGTCGCGCTCTCGCCGGCGGGCAAGCGCCGCGCGCTGGAGGTGGTGCGCCACCATCGCCTGATCGAGACCTTCCTCTACGAGGTGCTGGACTACCCGATCGAAGAGGTCCACGCAGAGGCGGAGCGGCTGGAGCACTTCATCTCCGAGCGCTTCGAGGAGCGAATCGCCGCCAAGCTCGGCCATCCCAAGATCGACCCCCACGGCCATTCGATCCCCACTATGGAGGGAGAGATGGCCGCACGCGAGTCCATGCTGCTGGCCGACGTGGTGGGCGATGGGACGTTCGTGATCGACAGCGTCTCCGACCGCGACGCGCGCAACCTGCGGCTGATCGAGGCCTGCGGCATCACGCCGGGCGTGCGGTTGAAGGTCAGGAAGAGCAAATCGGGCAGGTCGGGCGGGTCGCCGAAGGGCTATTCGGTCAGCGTCGGCCACTCCTCCAAGGCCTTCGATCTCTCGCGCGAGGTCGCGCAGGATGTGCGTATCGTTCGACTGGCGAAGTGATCGGCCACGCGATTTGCGGACGATGACTTCGTGTCATCTGGGCGCATAAGCCGGCCCAAGGCAAAGAAAATGGCGGCCATGCAGTGGATCGCATGGCCGCCATTTTCTCTAGTTGAACATCGCCGATCCAGGCTTCAGGACCGGAGGAAGCAGTTAGAACCGGAACCGGCCGGCAAACTGCCAGTCGCGCGGCGGGACGCTCTGGTTCTGGCCGCTCAGTGCTCCGAAGCTGGCGCCGGAGTTCCAGGAAGATCCGCCCAGGTTGAAGAAGGTGGAGTTGGTCAAGTTGAACGTGTCCGCGTCCACTTCGAAGGTAAGGTGGAGGGTGGCGGTTTCACGAACGTTGAAAGTGCGGCGAACGCCCATGTCGATCCTCCACCATCCCGGCCCATGGAGATCGTACGGAGCGGAGCGGGCGAGGTTGCCGATCTTCCATGTGAGCTGCCCACCCGTGTTGTTGGAGGAGCCGCACGTGGTGTAGATGCTGGGTGTTCCGGCTCCAATGCCGCCTTCGGCGACGACCGTGCCATTCGCAGGAGAATCCGGGCACTCAAAGGCGTTGGGATTGATGTACTGAACCTGGGTAAAGTTGGAAGCGTTAGCCCCAGGTCCATGACCCCATCGGCCGTTGATGCGCACCTGCGACTTGTTGAACCCCGGAACATAGTCCGGCATGCAGGTGCCGTGTCCAGCGCCGCCGCCGTTGTTGACGGCGTTGCAGCCGCTGCTGCCTTGGCCGCCTGTCTGGCTCACCTGAATTGGATATCCATCGCGATACTCGTAGATGCCGTGGACCGTCCAGCCTCCCAGGATGTTGCCGATGATTCTGTTCGATGCAAAGAAGGCCTGGCCGCGACCGAAGGGGAAGCCATAGACCCAGGTTACGTTGAATGCATTGGTCTGGCTGATGGTCCCCGGAGCCCGGTCAATTTGGTTTGCAGTGTAGTTCCGGGAGAAGTTGCCATCCTGCGGACCCACGGGATACTGGGTCCTGTGGTTGCCCGCGTCGTCAATCTCCTTGGCGCGTGTGTAGTCCACAAAACCGGAGAGGTTGTGCCATGGGCGCTGGATCAGCAGCATCTGCAGCTCGTTGTAACTGGAGTTGCCTGTATCGCCCCACAGATCGGTCATGTTTCCGCCGTCTCCGCCACCGAACTGCGGGAACGGGGCGAGGGATGCGCCAACCAATGCATTGGGACCGCTAAAGGTGGGATAGGGAAGCTTATAGCTGGGGACGATGGCCTTGACGGTGTTGAAATACGACCCAGCCGAGCGCGCCAAGATCGAGTTCAATTCAACGTTATAGTCCGGAGAGTATTCGTTATTCGCGGGGCCACGGCCTGAACCCCCGGGAAGGAAGTGGGTCTGCGATCCAGCGTAGCTCACGCTGAGGACTGCCTTCTTGTTGATCTGCTTCTGGATGCCAAAGTTATAGTTGACGAACTGCGGACCGCGAGCCGCCATAGTACGGATCGGCGAAGTTGACTCCCTGACCATTGCAGTTCGCATTGTCCGAGGTTGAGCAGGCGGCGTCGTTCTCATGATCGGGCCAGTAGCTCTGGAAGTTGTAGTTGCCCGTCTGTTGAAATGGGTTGACCGAAATGCCGGGAAGAGCCCAAGGCGGGACTGCGGAGAATGGGCTGCATGTGGCTGCGGCTACGCACGGAATGGCTGTGCCGGTGATCCCGCTGGGCTGCGTGCCCTGCACCAGGTAATAGTTGGAATCGATGGTCGGCGTGGTAATCGTGCTGTTGAGGAAGAAGGCCGGCGGAGTCGGGGAGCCGCTCCCTGCGCCCCAGCTTGTCGTCAGGTTGAACATTCCGCTGTTGCCCGTCGCGGCCGTCGAGGCCCCGGCGCCGGCTTGATTTACTCCGCCTGAGGTGTTCGAACCTCCACCGGTGGCGCCGGCATTGGTGTAATGAATGCTGAATCCTCCACTGATGACCGTGGTTGGGTTGGCGGCATAGGCAAAGCCCAGGTTCGGCCCGAAGTTCTTGCTGTAAGGATGCACCGGCGTTGTGCAGCTGCAGATGTAGGGATTGAAGGGAGAATTTGCAGGCAGCATGCTATAGAAGCCTTTGCCCGCGAAACCGGCATACTCCACAACTCCCGGGTACTGGACGATCGGATTGATGACGTTGACATTGAGGAACGAGATACGATCCTGAACCTCGTGGTAAGGCTGGAGATTGTCGTAGCGGATCCCGAGGGTGAGGGTCAATTTGGGGGTTGCGCGCCACGTGTCGGTTATGTAGGGAGATATCGGCCGGTAGCGCGCTCCGACGTCCTGAATCGTCTGCTCCTGGGTGCTCCCGCTGCTGACGGCCCCGAGCAAGAAGCTGGCATAGGCGCTGCCCGCTCCGCCAGTGGTTGTGCTGGTTTGGCCACTGCCGAAACTGAGGTTGAGGGTTTTGCTATATCCGCCGAAGCTGCCGCCGTTGGACTCCAGCCACTCAATCTGGGCGCCGAAGGTAATGTTGTGACGGCCCTTGTTCCATACCAACTGGTCGACGACCACGTAGGAGTTGGTTGCCAGCGGGCCGGAATTCGACTGGGAGGGCCAGTTCGCGAGGCTGCCCTGACCGCCTGCGTTGCCCCACCCGGTGATGTTGGGCATGCTGCTGGTGGCGTTGCCTATGGGCAGGTTGTTGATGCCGGCCGCCGCAGCGTTTTCTGCGTTCTTAGTTCCCGGGAAGAACTTGCTCTGCGTGATCGAGTACTGCTGGCCCCAGGTGCGGACGTATCCATAGTGCGCCGTATTCACCATGGTCTGCGAGGCGATAAAGGTGTAGGTCAGAATTCCTGTGGCGGTCTTCTGGTCCTGGAAGGTTCCTTGCGCGTACGGCGGGGGAAGCTGATTGGGTGTGCTGTAGTTCGGCTGGTTGTTGTATCCGAAGTTTCCGCCAATCGCGTCCACTGAGAATTTATTGCGCGAATTCAGGGTGTAGTCCAAGCGGAGGTCGGTGGTGTAGTCCTCGTTCGCCAGCGGAAGACCGGCGAGGTAGTTACCCGTGGTTGCGACGCTCGTGGGAGGCGGCAGACTGCCTGGGACAGCCGCGCAGCCCACCGGGAGGCAGCCGTTCTGCAGATACCAGGCGATGGGAGAGATCTCCGACTGCGGAATGACGTTGTAGGTCGGTACGCCGTTAAGCAGCCCCTGGAAGTTCCCGGTACGCGCGGTGTTCGGGGTAGGATCCGCAATTCCCGCGCTCAGAAAGCCCAGTACGTCGGTGAAGTTGCCGGTGCGCTCGGCCAGCGTGGGCACTGTGGATGAATTGAGGGGTGTTGCTGATCTTGGTGTAGTGGTAGCCCTCATAGCTGCCAAAGAAGAACAGCTTGTCCTTCATGATGGGGCCGCCGACTGAGCCGCCGTAGGAGTTCTGGTGTTCGCCTGGCTTCGTCGCAAATCCGGTGGCCGACGGCACTTTGGCCAGGTAGCCCCAGGTGTCGAACATGAGTATTGCGGGTGAAGTCGAAGACCGTGCCGTGGAACTGGTTTCCGCCAGACTTGATGGTGTAGTTGGTGGACCCGGCGCCGCCGAACGCGGCGGCCGCGCCGTTGGTCTGGACCGAGAACTGGTCGACCGCATCGACCGATACCGCGCTGGAAACTGGGCTGCTGTTGCCCCCCTGGTTAGATGTGGTCACGGGCACGCCGTCGATGTAGTTCTCGTTGAGGTTGGTCTGGCCGGTGCCGCCGTAGATTCCCGAGTTGCCGTTTGCTTGTCGCCGTCCCGGAATTGTTCGCGGGGTTCTCCTGCACGCCGGGCATGAGGTATTGGAACGCGGTGGGGTCGCGCGGGCCGCCGTTCATGGAGAGCGGCAGACTGCGAGTAGAGTTCATTCTCAATGGTGCCGCCGAGCGTCGCGTCGGTGGTGTCGAGGAAGGGCGGCGCGTCGGTGACGGTGACGGTGGTGTTCTCGCCGCCGGCGGTGAGCTTCGGGTCGTAGCGCTGGATCGACGTCGCGTCGACGTCACGTTCTCCTGAAGCAGCCTCTGGAAGCCCTTGGCGACGACCTCGACGTTGTAGTTGCCCGGCTGCAGCGGCTGGATAGAGTAGTCTCCCGTGCCGTTGCTCTGAACGGTCGTCTGGACACCAGTGTCGGTGTTGGTGGCGGTGACCTCCGCCTTGGGGACGACCGCGCCGGCCTTATCGGTGACCCTCCCCTGGATTCCGCCATTGGTCGGCCTGGGCCTGCAGCGACAGGCTGCCGAAGAGCGCGGCGGCGCAGAGCGCGACCAGGCCAGACGCAAAGGGTGGAGGAGCATTTTCCGAGAAGACGGCGTGAAAGCCCGAGCGGCAAAGACCCAACTGTCGTGTTGCGATACATAGTTTTGCTCCATCTGATTTTGCGCTGGAAGGCGTTGGGCTGGGATGCCAATCGTTTCCGGTTAGAGCATCCCGCGAAGCCTTGCGCCGGTGACTGGAAACTTAAAATACACATGAGCCGGAACGCGAAAAAAGTATTTGTTTATAGACTCCATTGTCAATAAGAAAATGTTTTTCGAGTGAAACGGTTTTGAGCCTGTCAAGCCCTCCCGTGCAGCGACACCGGGCCAGGACCAGGGCAGAGTGCGCCGGGAGAATTAAGTTTCCAAAGCTTCACGCAACATGCTACTTTGTTTTGGCCCGGATTCAATACCGAATTTGGGTCTCCCCCGCCATCTGAGGTATAAGCTGCCCGGCTCGTCATCAACGCCGGGGAACCTAAGCGGCAAGCCGGGAGAGAAAAATCCTTTGTAAACTAAACCGCGATGAAGCTTGGGCAAACCAAAGCAAACGGCTGTAACTCTGGCACCCGCCATTCTAGCCGAGAAAGCATAAAACAAATCCGGAACATGCGTTTGTTCAACTCAATTCTGCTTTCCTTCGGTGTAGCTGCGCTGGGGGCCAGCGCTCCGGTGGTCAGGGCGCAGGCTACGCCGTCTCCGGCCAGCTCAGGAGTCGCGACGGCCACGCAGAGTTCAACCGGCGCGAGTGCGCCAACCCTAAAGGCGTATTCACGCCTCACTGTGGTGGACGTCACGGTGACCGACAGCAAGGGCCAGCCAGTCCACGGTTTGAGCAAGGACAACTTTACCGTCAAAGAAGACGGCAAAGCGCAGCCAATCGAAGGCTTCCTGGAGATGGGCGAGGACAGGGCCGCTGGACAACGCCCAGCTCCCAAGCTGCCTCAGGGTGTCTACACGAACGCCCAGCCGGCCCCCGCCGGCAGCGCAGTGAATATTCTTTTGCTGGACACGCTGAACACGACGAACGCAGACCAGATCGCGTTGCGTCAGGAGTCAATGAAGTACATCCGGACCATGCCGCAGGGTACCCGGGTCGCGGTCCTTGGGCTTGGGACCAGCTTGCGCATCCTGCAGGGATTTACCTCCGACCCCGCCTTGCTCATTGCAGCGGTGGATAGCAAGAAGAACCGTGCGTTGCCCTCTCCCTTCGACAGCACGGATATCGACGACACCTTGAACTCACAGATCGACAATACGGTCACCGACGGCGTAGCGGCGGTGATGACTCAGTTCGAGAACGAGGAATCCTCCTTTCCACAGGACGTGCGCACCCACATGACGCTCGAAGCCCTCAATCAGATTGCCGGATACGTGGCCGGCATGAAGGGTCGAAAGAACCTTGTATGGTTTACCAGCGGGATGCCGCTGAACATCTTTCCCACTGGCGCCGTCAACGACCTGAAGGGGATGACCGACTACACCAAGGACCTGCGCAAGACTGCGGATCTGCTGACGGACGCCCGAGTTGCGGTATACCCAGTGGACGCGCACGCGCTAGCCAATACCACCTCGCTGGACGCAACCCGGAGCGTCGACGCCATCAACGTCAAGACCGCAAGCAAGGTCACAACCTCCGACATGAGTTCCACGCACAAGCCGGCGGACGAGCAGCTGTCGATGTTAGCGATCGCCGAGGCCACCGGCGGGGTGGCTTACATGAACAGCAACGGCCTGAAAGACTCGGTCGCCAGTGCGATCGAGAATGGGTGCCAATTACTACATTCTCTCCTATGTGCCGCCGGACCCCGAATTCGATGGCCGGCACCATTCGATCGACGTAGAGGCAGACCAGCCTGGGCTTCACCTGGCGTACCGCAGAGGTTACGATTCAGACGATATCGCCAACAACGAAATCACGCCCGGCGTCACTCTCTCCGTCACTGCTCCGGAACCATATGGCGACAACTTCCAGGCCTCCATGGCGCGTGACGTGCCTCCTTCGAGCCAGGTGCTGTTCGACGTTCGCGTGGCGCCGACCGCACAGCCCCCCAAGCCTTCCGACCCACCGTTGATTGGAGAACTCGATCCCAAGCTGAAGGGAAGGTCTCTGGTGCGCTACGATCTTGAGTACTTCTTTCCCACCCGTCAGGTTACGTTCGCGCAGGGCGCGAGCGGCGCGCAGATTGCCTCGCTCCAGTTCGAAGTGGCGGCGTATGATGTCTACGGCAAGCTGATCACCCGGATAAGTCAGACGCGAAGTCTGGAACTGGATCGGGACAAGTACCAGCAATTCGTAAAGGCGCGCGACCAGCAGTATTTTCAGCAGATCGATCTTCCCCACGGAGAGATATTTCTCCGCGTAGGCATCCTCGATGGCGTCTCTGATAGAGTGGGGACGCTTGAAGTGCCCCTGTTAGTGACCAAAGACTCGGCTGTTCAGGCCGGTCAAACTGGGGGAAGCGGTGGCAACTAGGCCGTGCTCTCCGTGAGTAAGACACCTCCCGAAGATTTCTCTTGCAAGTGATTCGATCGAAGACGTAATATGCCGCTTATTTTTGGAAACCGTTTCCCGCGGGAAACCAGCCGCCGGTTGGCAGCGTTACTTCGCCAGCCTCGCAGCCGCAAAACGCATTCATCAGTATTTTTCAAGGATCAGGTGACCCCGATGCTCTTCCGTAAACACATCGTCTCAATGCACACGCTCCTCCAACTGGCAGTGTCCTCGGTCTTCTTTGCGGGCGGGGCGGGAGCGGCTTTTGCCGCCAACAGCGGAGTGGCGCCGGTGATCATCCCTTACACCGTCCAGTTCCTCGCGGGCAATGAGCAGCCCAAGGCGGGCACCACTCCTATCAATACGACCCTGCCGGGCGCCGGCTATGGCGGCGACGGGTCGACCGGGATCAACGCGACGCTCAACGGCATATCCGCGGTGGCGGTGGACGCCGCGGGCAACATCTTTTTCCCCGACACCAGCAACGACGTCATCCGTGAGCTGAATGCGCAGACGGGGATCATCAACACCATCGCGGGCGTCAAGC
Organism: uncultured Acidobacteriaceae bacterium; assembly: GCA_963808025.1. Classification (GTDB taxonomy): domain Bacteria; phylum Acidobacteriota; class Terriglobia; order Terriglobales; family Acidobacteriaceae; genus Edaphobacter. The sequence continues at coordinate 875,356 of CAWEEI010000005.1, forward strand.
CCTCGGTATGCAGCGGCTATGAGAACACCAGCTGCTCGAAGCTGGCCACGGGCTGCGCGGACGGCCAGCCTGCCCTTAACTCTCCCATCAGCGGCAGCATTCACGCCATCGCGGTGGACGAGTACGATAACGTCTACTTCGGCGATTCTTCGGGATACACCATCTCGGTCATCTACCACGGTGGCTGGCGGGTCGCGAACTTCATCAACCTGGTCAATCCCGCGGGCGTCGCCAAGGCCGGTGGCGTTATTCCGGGCTACGTGTATCACATCGCCGGCACCATTAACCTGGCCACCTGCGTGGGCACCCACGTCTCCGGCACCAGCGTCGCCTCTCAGGTAGACAATGTTCTGGCCTTTCAGCAAGGCGAGCTCAACAACACCTCCACCAGCCAGATGGGCCTCGACAGCGCGGGGAACATCTACATTCAGGACATCGGCGACGTCGTCGTCCGCGTGATCAACACCCAGGTCCCAAACGGCCCCTACACCCCCGGCAGCCCCTGCACCTCCAACTGCGTTAACCCCCCGCAGCAGTTCTTCCAGTATGTCGTCCCGGCGGGATACATCCGGTCCATCGTCAACTGCAGCGGCAACTTTACCGTGAGTTGCCCAGGAGTCGTCACCGCCAACTCCGGAACCGGCATCACGCTGCCTCCTTTCAGCCCGCAGAATCCCAGCGCCCAAGTCGATGGACCGTCCAACGCAGTGACCTACAACACCCTGGAAGGCTTTGGAACGGACGGCTACGGAAACCTCTACGAGGTGAACTACAAAGGCGCTTCGCCGGGTATTTATACCGGCGTTGCCTACGCTGGCGGCGCCCCTCTGGCCCATATGCTCGGCTCCCTCTGGAAGGGAGTCAACATCGCGTATGGCGACTTTTATGAGGCCGAGGAAGACATCTCGCTGAATACCACGCTTCCCCACTACTACACTGGCATCTATGCCAACACCTTTGGCGGCACCGGCGGACCCATCATCCGGCCCTTCACCGCCACTGCCGATCCGCTGGGAAATGTCTGGGCGTTCGACAGCCACTGGCCGTCCATCTTCCGCGAGGACGTGAATACCGGAATCATGCTCGACGTCATCGGTTACGGCGCCGGCAATGGAACCGGCTACCCGAACAGCAGCCTATCAACCCCCTTCGACAACAACCCTCCGGGAGAGAGCATCACACTCCAGTACGGTTCGATCGCGAACCCGATCTACTGCGTCTACGGATACAACAGCACCCCCTACGCCTCCTCGGCCAACCCTGTCACCCTGTTGAGCCCGCAAAGCAACGACGGAAGAGGCGACGGATGCCCGGCCATCCAGGGCAGCATCAGCAGCAACGTAGACTTCATCACCGATGGGTTTGGCGACCTCATCACCGCCGATACGGGCAATAATGAGCTGCGTTGGTTCCCTCTGTTCAACGCGTTCCCGGCGACCGCGGTGGGCAGTAAGGTGACCCAGCCCATCGACATCCACTTCGATGGCAGCAATCAGCCAACCGTGGTGAACGGAGTGACCGGCGCGCTTACGCTTCCCCCGGGAACCACCGACTTCATGATCGACACCACGGACCCGGAGTTTGCGGCGCTCCCGCAGATCCATTCCAGCTATGCGACTTATTCGACCACCACGCAGGTCGGCAACAGCCCCGCCAACAACTTTCTCAGTATGTACTCCGGCCCACCGACCTGCATTCAGAACGCAGGGTCGGCCGGCGATACAAGCTGGGACTGCCTCATCTATATAACCTTTAACCCAAAGGCCGTGGGGCTGCGCAACTCCCAGATTATTGCCACCACTACCAACGGCTCCGTCTACTACTTCCCGCTCACCGGCAATGGCACCGGCGGCCAGCTCTCCATCGATGGCGGCACGCAGGTCCCGGTTGTGGAGACAGGCCTGACCCCAGCGCTGGGTACAACCCCTGCGGTTGCCGTCGCTTCCAACGGCACAATCTACATGGCAGACCCAACCAACAACCGCATCGTGGCCTGCGTTCCCGGCTCGGGATCCTCCACGTCTCTGCCGTGCGCGTCGGTGACGACCATCACTGGCTCCTCGCTGGTCTGGCCCAGCACCACCACCACGACCACCCTCAGCGGCCCCATGGGCGTGGCTGTGGACGACGCCCTCAACATCTACATCTCGGACACCGGCAACAATCGCATCCTTGAGGTCAACCCAGTCACCAACGCCGTCAGCATCCTGGGCGGGATTGAGTGGGTCTCCTGCGCACCGACGGCGCAACCAAACGCCGCCCCGGTAGTTGTCGGAAAGCCCTGCCCGGTCATCCCCGCAGGCACAGCGCCCCCGGTCAACCCCAACATCGGCAGCACTCCGCCCGCCGTTACCCCAGGACCGATCCCGGTCAGCAACCCCCTGCAACAGTATCTGTTCAAGAATCCTCAAGGCATCGCAGTCGATCTCAACCAGAACGTCTTCGTCGCCGACACCGGCAACGCAGCAATCGTGATGATCCCCAAGAACCCGGTCCTGGGTGGCGCAGCTGCCTTGTTCGGGTATGTGGGCGGACCTACGTTTGTCAGCCCGGTTGGGGTCGCGGTCGATTCCCAGAACAACATCTATGTCGCGGACACGGGCAACCTCTTCCAGCAGGTGGTGAAGATTCCGCCCGGCGGCGGCGATCTGCAGACCCTGCTGCCGCTTGACTCCTCGCTTCCGCTCATCGGCGGCCAGAGTCTTAGTACCCCGAGCGGGGTTGCGGTGGACGGCGGAGGCAATGTCTTTATCTCCGACGCAGCCTCCAACGCTGTCTGGGAGGCGCCCGCTGCCGGCGCGCCCTACCAGCCGTTCCAGCTCACCAATCTTATTGGGCTGAATGCGCCCCTGGGCCTGGCGGTGGACTCCAACGGAGCCCTCTACGTCGCCAACTCGGCTGCGAACCAGGTCCTCTACGTCAACCGGCAAAACCCCATGGTCAACTTCGGCAATGTCCCGGAGGACCTGGGCGCGGATGGCGTACCCGGCAATCCGTCGGGCTGCCTGGTCAATGGGTCGTCTACCCCATGCACCGGTGTGATGACGGTCACCAATAGCGGCACCCAGACCCTGACTCTGTCGGAGCCGCTAGCTACGTTGACCTCGTCTACCGGACCAGGATTAGCGGTTACCACTACATGCGGCGCCTCCCTGATCCCTGGTGCCACCTGCACCATTTCACCCACTTACACGCCACCCGCTCCACCTGCTTACCCTTCTCCTGTCTCCGGAACTCTTACGCTGAGCGGCAGCGGCCAAACCATCGCACTGGTTGCCAATGGCGCCGCGCCTGAGGCCAAGATCGTCCTCACACCCACTTACTCCGGTGGGTCGCCGGTAGGTGGCGGAACTGCGACGTATACCGCAACCGTCACGCAGCCGCATACTCCTCCCGGCGGTACGCCGACCGGCACGGTCACCTTCACTTTCGCGACCTTTGGTGGCGCTGCCTGCGGTGCTGTTCCCAGCCAGACAGTGACCCTCGCTGCCGGCGTTGCGACCACTGCGGCGATCACGCTTGCCCAGGGCAGGATTTACACCGTCACGGCCCTCTACAACGGAGACGTCAACGACAGTCCGATTGCCTCGACCGCAGTCACTACCACGGTCCCGCCAATTCCGATTACGGTCAGTGCGACGTCGCCCGCTCCCTATGCCTACGGAACCGTTCCCCCCAAAATTACCGGGACCATTACGGGCGTTGACTCCTCGGTGACCGCCACGCTTGTCAGCGGCGCGTCGCAGTACTCAAACGTCTCGTCCTCTCCCTACCCAATCACAGTCCAATTCACCGGTGGGGACGCCTGCAACTACGGCAACCCCTCTACGGGAGCATTCGTCACCGAGACCGCGGTGCCCTTGACGGACAAAGTCCCGGCAATCACTGCGGTCTATGGAGCTCCGAATATCAACTTTGCGCTTGATCTGACGTTTGTCGGAGCAGTGAGCAACGATGCGAGCAAGCTCACCCCTATCTTCTACACAACCAACCCAGCCATCCCTGTGCAATCGTCTGCGCTCAACGTCGGCGTGTATAGCATCAACGTGCAGTTCAGCGGCAAACCGATCACTCCGGACCTTGACTACACACCGACCTACGTACCGCTGTCGCTTACTGTCGTCCAGGCGCCTTCAACGGTCGGCGGGTCGCTGGCTGCCACCTCTGAACTTCCAACCAAGGTGTCCTCGGCGGTAGACACCATCAATGTCGGCACCGCGGTATCCGGTGGTATCGGCACACCGAATGGGACCGTCACGGTCTACGACACCATTATTCCAATCAGCAGCGGCGGTTCCGGGCTGGGTACAACGGCACTGGGTCCGGTGGAGCTCCCCTGCACCTTTGCCTTCACCGGCACCACCGTCACCGGTAGTTCAACGGTGTACGTCTCCAGCGGTTATGACCTGTTCGTGGGTGAAACCGTCACGGGTACAGGCATCCCAGCGGGCACCACCATTACCGCGGTCAGCAATCTGCCTTCGGTGTCCATCACCGGTTCAGTCACCAGCGGCAGCCCGGTGGTCACTGGATTGGCGACTACTGCCGGCCTCTTCCCGGGTGCGCCCGTCTCCGGACCGGGCATTCCCTCCGGAGCCACTATCGCGTCGATAGGAGCCAGCAGCATCACGCTCACTGTCAATGCGACCGCAACCTCAGCCAGCGAGACAGTCAGCGCCGCCGCAACTCCGGCGATCACGCTCTCCAATAACCCGACGGCAACCGCTCTCATCGTTCAGTTGATTGCGACAACCTCTACATCGCCCTGCACCACTCCGGTTACGACTGCTGCGTTGGTGAATGGAGCGGCCACCTTCACGCCGTCCAATACAACCCTGGGACTGCACCAGTTCACCTATGCCTACAGTGGTGACAGCAACTTCCTGCCGTCTACGTCTGCCCCGCCCGCAATTACACCGGCTACTCTTGCATGCGCTCCCACAGTGCTGCTTGGCAGCTGCCTGCTGGTGGACAATGCGGACATCTTCGTGGCCGCTCCGAATCTCTCCATCCTCGAGATCGTTCCCGGTATCGCCCCCAGCGGTAACGGTCTGCTCTCCGCCCCAAATCAGGGCGGATCCAACGATCAGCAATCCTACCCAATCAACATCGTCAGCGTCGTAGGCCAGACGGGCACGGCCACCATCAGCTGCCTCCCCATCGGCAACCCCTACGCCACCAACTTCACCGCGTCGACCACCAGCGGCAGCGCGGTGCTTACCAACCCAATCGTCGCAGGTGAGGGAACGGTGAGTACTGCCTTCTTCAGCGTGGGTGACCCCGTCGCAGGGCCGGGGATACCCAGTGGGGCAACCATCGTGTCCGTCACGGGGACAAGCATCACGATCTCATCCAACGCAACCGCGACCGCCACGAACGCGACCCTCAGCTTCGTCATTCCTCCGCCAAATGGTGTTGGAACGTCGGCTGTCCTCACCGCGTCCACCACCTTTGGCAGCCCGGTGCTTACCGCAGTGGCGAGTACGACCGGTCTCTCTCCGGGTGAGCCTATTTCGGGTGCAGGCATTCCTCAAGGTGCCACGATCGTTTCGATTGGCGCGACAACCATCACGATGTCCACGAATGCGATTGCAACCGGCGCAAGTATTCCAGTCTTCTCCGTCGCAATCAATGTCACATCGCTGTCGTCGTCCTACATTACCTGCACCTTGACGCCTCCGACGGTGACACTCTCCTCCGGCGCAACCTCGCAAGCTGTGGTCGCCATCTCGATTCCGCTGAACGAGCCGGTTGGCTACCAGTACTTCGCCCAGTTGCGGACGCCTGGCTCGGAGACACTGCTGGCGATTCTACCGCTCGGTGTGCTTGCCTTCTGCGTGCGTCGCCGGCGCAAACTGAGCAAGGCGCTGTGGATGCTGCTGGCAATCGCAGCAGTCACAGTGGGCATGAGCGGATGCGGAGCGCGCAACCAGGTTGACTTCTTCACCCCATTCCCCGAGGGACCACAATATGTCCAGGTCACGGCCACCGGAACCAGTGTTACTGCACCAGGCGCATCTATCAGCCGCACCTTCCTGATCGAAATCTACATCGAGTAAGCGGCGGCTGTAAGCCAAGACAAATGGGCTGGGACGAACCTCTTCGGAGACGCGTCCCGGCCCTTTTGCATGCATCCTGACGGCACGGCTATACAATTACCCTCAGCCAACCTGGGGAGGAACTAATTAGTGCGATTGCTGTGGCTTCTCCTGCTGGTTCCCGCGCTGCCGGTTGCGGGCCTGCTCTACCAGTGGATTGGAGCTTTGAACGACCGCAGGCGCTTTCTTGGGCTGGGCCGCTTGGTCGATCTGGGCGACGGACGCCGCATCTACGTCTCCGAGATGGGCCACGCGATCGAGTCCGGCCCCACGGTCGTCTTCGAATCGGGCATCGCCGCCACCAGTCAGAACTGGCTCAGCGTGCAGACTTCGGTGGCCGCCTATAGCCGCGCCGTCAGCTACGATCGCGGCGGCCTTGGATGGAGCAGCCCCCACACCTCGGCGCGCACTCCAGGGAACATTGCATCCGAGCTGCGCGAGATTCTTCAGCAGGCCGGCATATCCGGTCCATACGTACTGGTCGGGCACTCCTTCGGCGGCCTTGTCGTCCGCAGCTTCGCGATGCAGTATCCAACTGAGGTCTGTGGCGTGGTATTGGTGGATCCCATGCGACCGGAGGACTGGCCGCCGGTCAATGAGGCTCAGCGGGCGCATGTGGAGCGGGGCAAACGCTTCGCGGGCTATGGTGTTCTGGTCGCAAGGTTTGGCCTCGCGCGGCTTGCGATCACGTCGCTTCTGTGCCGCTCGGGCAGGACATCGCGCGCCTTCTTTCGTACTGCGGGGAATAGCGGCCAGCATGTCATGGAGCGCATCGTCTGCGAGGTGGGCAAGATGCCGCGCGAAGTTCGGCCCATTGTTGCTGCGCATTGGTCCAGTCCGAAATACTATCGCGGCCTCGTCGCACACCTCGACGCTTTGCCGGCCACTGTGACCGAAATGCACGGCGCCAACCCGCTCCAGGGAGTGCCAGTGGTATTGCTGACTCCGGCAAACGCGCAGCCGCTCTGCGCGGAAAGACTGCGCCGCATCAGCCACGGGACGCGCCAGGTAATCGCCGAGCGAAGCGGCCACTGGGTGCATCTGGATGAGCCAGAGCTCGTCCTGGATACGATTCGCGCCATGGTGGAGCAGGCCCGTAGCCCCGCGGAGATCGGCGCGCAGGTCTACGCTGAATCCGTCCCGCAGTAGGTCAGTGCAATTGGTAAGGCTTTGCAGGTGCCGGCACCGGCTCCAGCTGCACCCGCGAGCCATCCACAGGCTGCGCGATCGCAGCGGCTCCGGTTATGCCGGTGCCCGTTACGTTGACCGTCGAAAACAGCGGCCCATCAATCCCCGTCACCTTGATTCCGCTGACGTGCGCGTTCCTTATGTTGGCCAGCGCGATCCCCTTCTTCGCTGTCCCCGTCACGTTCGCAAGCACAAACCCGTCCAGCGGCTTCTTCGGATGGATGTTGACCGCATCCACCAGCACCGGCACGTCCGCCACCCGCACATTGCGTGAACTTGAAGTTCCGGAGCGTCGGAATCCCATCGTCGCCGTAGCACCGACTCCGCGTCCGCCTTGCCTACGCCCAGCACACTGATCTGCAGGAATCCCTGCCTCATGCCCGAGACATCCAGGTCGGTCGCGCTGATGTCCTCGATATAGGCGCCGCGTCCCGTCCGCGTCTTGATGAAGATCGCGAATGACCGCGCAGAGATGAACTTGCAGTGCTCGATCCGCACATTGCGCACACCCGCCGAGGTCTCGCTGCCGATCCCGATGTTCGCAAACCCGGCATCCGACAGCGTGCAGTTGGTGATCAGCACGTCCTCGCACGGCCGGCCGATCGTGTTGCCCTCCGCGCCGCGTCCCGACTTCAGCGAGATCGAGTCGTCGCCCGTCTCAAAGGTGCAGCCATCGATCACCGTATGCTTGCACGAGTCCACATCGATGCCGTCCGCGCCGCTCTTCACCATCACATTCTTGAACGTCACATTCTCGCAGTACACCGGATGGATCGACCACATGCTGTACTGCTGCGTGTAGAGGTTCTCCACGCGCACATTCCTGCAGTTGTTGAACTCAATCAGCGCCGGGTTGCGGTAGCCGGTGCCGGCCTCGTTCCGTCGTCCTTCTCGCTGGGGCTGCCGATAATCTTCCCCGGCCCCACAATGGCGATGTTCTCCGCATCGGTCGCCGAGATGAAGCCCAGATAGCCCTTCGCCCAGTGGCCCTCCCAGCGCACCTGCGCAAACGGATAGTCCGCCATATCCGGCGAGCCCAGCAGGCTCGCGCCATCCTCAATCCGCAGCGTGACGTTGCTGCGCAGCGCCAGCGCGCCGGTCAGATAGTCCCCGGCGGGCACCACTACCTCGCCGCCGCCAAACACCGAGCACCCGCTCAATCGTCTGCTGCAGCGCCAGCGTGTCCTTGGTCTTGCCGTCGCCCGTCGCGCCGTAGTCGCGCACGTTGAGGCTTACCTGTGGATGCATTGGCCCCTTGTGCGGCGCGGCTGCGCCATGGGCGGGCTTGGCCGCTGGATGGGCCGCAGGCGCCTGCGCTAAGCCCTCCAATGCTGCGAGAGCAGGCGTAGCCAATAGCGCCTGTGTTGCCGTCTTTAGAAATTTGCGGCGTTCGATCCTGATACGTGTCATCGCGGCCCAACCCTGTCACCTGAAATAGGAAGCGGGAACAACCCTATCAGGTCGAGACGCAATGCAGCTCGCAAAAGACGCCTGAACCGCCGGAAAGATCGCCCGCTCTACCCCGGCCACTTCCAGCCCGTAATCTCCGGCCGGTCGATGCCGTTCTCGTGCGCGTAGTTGATGCTCTCGATGATCTCGTCCTTCAGCCACTCCTTCGTATGCGCCGCCGTCGCCTGCAGCTTCGGCACGCGGTCGATCACGTCGATCGCCTGGTTGAACCGGTCCACCTGGTTCAGGATCGCCAGCTCCAGCGGCGTGTTGATGTTGCCCTTCTCCTTGTACCCGCGCACATGGATGTTGTCGTGGTTCGTCCGCCGGTACGTCAGCTTGTGGATCAGCGAAGCATACGCATGGAAGTTGAAGATCACCGGCTTGTCCCGCGTAAACAGCGAGTCGAACTCCTTGTCGCTCAGCCCATGCGGATGCTCGCTCTCCGGCATCAGCCGGAACAGATCGACCACATTGACGAACCGTATCTTCAGCTCCGGGCAGCGCTCGCGCAGAATCGCCACCGCCGCCAGCGACTCCGACGTCGGAATATCGCCCGCGCACGCCATCACCACATCCGGCTCCGCGCCGTCGTCGTTCGAGGCGAAGTCCCATATGCCGATGCCCTTGGTGCAGTGGTCGACCGCCTGGTCCATCGTCAGGTACTGCAGGTGCGCCGCCTTGTCCGCCACGATCACATTCACGTAGTTGGTCGAGCGCAGGCAGTGGTCCGTCACCGACAGCAGGCAGTTCGCATCCGGCGGCAGATAGATGCGCGTCACCTCCGGACTCTTGTTCGTCACCACATCCAGAAAGCCCGGGTCCTGGTGCGTAAATCCGTTGTGGTCCTGCCGCCACACCAGCGAAGTAATCAGCAGGTTCAGCGACGAGATCGGCGCGCGCCAGCGCAGCTCCAGCTTCGACTTCTCCAGCCACTTCGCATGTTGGTTGAACATCGAGTCGATGATGTGCACGAACGCCTCGTAGCTGGAGAAGAATCCATGCCGCCCCGTCAGCAGATAGCCCTCGAGCCAGCCCTCCAGCGTGTGCTCGCTCAGCATCTCCATCACGCGGCCCGACGCGCGAGAGGAATCCGCCGTCCGCATCCTCCGGCTTCAACTCCTCCATCCACGTCTTCGGGCTGGCCGCGTAGATCCCATCCAGCTTGTTCGAGGCCGTCTCATCCGGCCCGAAGACGCGGAAGTTCGTCATGTTCCGCCGCATCACCTCGGCCAGATACATCGCCAGCGTTCGCCGTCGACGAAACCTCAATCTGCCCCGGCTTCTCCACCTTCACCGCGTACTCGCGAAAGTCCGGCAGCTCCAGCGGCTTGCGCAGCAGCCCGCCGTTCGCATGCGGGTTCGCCGCTGATCCGCCGCGTCCCCTCCGGCGCCATCGCCTTCAGCTCCGGGATCAGCGCGCCGCTCTCATCGAACAGCTCCTCCGGCCGGTAGCTGCGCATCCACGCTCTCCACCAGCTTCAGGTGCGCGGGATTTGTCACCGGATCGGTGATCGGAATCTGGTGCGCCCGCCACGAGCCTTCCAGCTTGTGCCCATCCAGCTCCTTCGGGCACGTCCATCCCTTCGGCGTGCGCAGAATAATCATCGGCCACTGCGGCCGCGCCGGCTCGCGTGTCGGGATTCGCCCGCGCGGCATTCCGCGCCGGCCTGGATCGCGCGAATCTCCGCGACGCACTGCTCCATCACCGCCGCCATCTTCTGGTGCATCACTGCCGGGTCGTCGCCTTCGACCACATACGGCGTCCAGCCCAGCCCCTTGAACAGCATCTCCAGCTCATCCGGCGGAATGCGCGCCAGGATCGTGGGGTTCGCGATCTTGTAACCATTCAGGTGCAGTATCGGCAGCACCGCGCCGTCGCGCACCGGGTTCAGAAATTTGTTCGAGTGCCAGCTCGTCGCCAGCGGCCCGGTCTCCGACTCGCCATCGCCCACCACCACCGCAACAATCAGGTCCGGATTGTCGAACGCCGCGCCAAATCCATGCGACAGGCTGTAGCCCAGCTCGCCGCCCTCGTGGATCGATCCCGGCGTCTCCGGCGTGCAGTGGCTGCCAATCCCGCCGGGAAAGGAGAACTGCTTGAAGAACTTCTGCATCCCCTCGATGTCCTGGCTCTTGTCCGGATAGACCTCCGAGTACACGCCCTCCAGATAGCTGTTCGAGAGCGTCGCCGGCGCCCCATGCCCCGGCCCCGAGATATAGATCAGGTCCAGCGCATACTTCTTGATCAGCCGGTTCAGATGCACCCACGTAAACGTCTGCCCCGGGTCCGAACCCCAGTGTCCCAGCAGCCGGTTCTTGATGTGCTCCGCCTTCAGCGGCTCGCGCAGCAGCGGGTTCGCCCGCAGATACAGCATCCCCACGCAGCAGTAGTTGCACGCGCGCCAGTACGCATCCATCCTGCGCAGCTCGTCCGCGGAGAGCGGCTCGGTCTTCGGTGCGTCGAGGTCAACCCGGACGATTCGATCTGCAACGTGGACTCCGCTCATCGTTCCCTCCAGCTGCATAATTTCGTTCGCGCCGTTCTATCTCTGATGCCAGTATCCTGCGAAACGCCGTCGCCGCGCATCCACAGCCCGGTCAATTTACCAGTGATTCTGCGCGTGCCCGCCGTGATGCTCCGCACAGCTAATGCCTGCACATCTGCGCCACATGCCGCGCAATCATCAGGTCTTCCTCCGCCGGCACCACATACACCGCGATCTGCGAATCCCTGCTCACCCGCTGCATCGTCTGCGCAGCCCGTTCGCCTCCGCGTCGATTCGCCGCCACATCCAGCTCGCAGCCCAAGCCCCATCAGGTCCGCCGCAATCTCGCTCCCGCGACGCCGCGTCGTGCTCGCCAATCCCTCCGGTAAACACCAGCGCGTCCGCGCCATGCAGCGCCGATATATCCCCGCAATCGCCTTCACCACGCTGCGGCAGAACACGCGAATCGCCAGCTGCGCCGCGCGCATCCCCCGCCGCCGCCGCTCTGCGCAGCTCGCGCATATCGTTCACCCCGCCCAGCGCCTTCAGCCCCGCGTCATGGTTCAGCATCGCCTCCACCGAATCCACCGTCGCGCCCTCCCGCCGCAGCAGATACAGCACCACCCCCGGATCGAGATCGCCCGGCCGCGTCCCCATCACCACGCCGCCGGTCGGCGTCAGCCCCATCGTCGTGTCCACCGACTTGCCATCCACGCACGCCGTCACGCTGCATCCGCTGCCCAGGTGCGCAATCAGCATCCGCCGCGGAAACTCCACACCCTGCGCCTCCCGCATCTGCACCACCACCGACTCGCAGCTCAGCCCATGGAACCCATACCGCCGGACACCCTCCGCGCGCACCGCCTCCGGCAGCGCATACACCGTCGCCTCCTCCGGCATCGTCTCGTGGAAGACCGTGTCGAAGCACGCAAAGTGCGGCACTCCGGGCATGCCGCCGCATCATCTCCTCGATCATCTCCAGCGCCTCCGGATCATGCAGCGGCGCAAACGCCACGGCCTCCCGCAGCTCCGCCAGCACCTCCGGCGTCAGCCGCTGGTGCCCGCGCAGATGCGGCCCCGGATGCACCACGCGATACCCCACCGCATCCGCCGTCGGCAGCCCAGCCAGCCCATCGCGCGCTCGAAGGTCGCCGATCGCCTCGTCCATCGATCCGGCCTTCACCTCGCCCACGCCCGCGCTCAGGTCGCTTCCCGCCGCATCGCGAAACTCCAGCTTCGCCAGCGCGGCTGCCGATCCCGCTCAGCTCGCCCTCATACAGCGACCGCAGCTCACCCGCATCCTCCGCAAACATCGAGAACTTGATCGACGACGACCCCGGATTGAGCACAAGAATATGCATCGCGAATATACGTCGCGATGCACCGCCCTCCACGGGCCGCCGGGGAGGTATCCTAGGATACGACGCGGGCGTCGCCCCCTCGCATTCCCGACTGGAGTCTTCTGTAAACCCCCGATGAAAAAGGTACTTGCGCTCGTCCTTCTTTGCCTCTTCTTTGTCCCTTCCGGCCCCTCCCAGCAAGCCTCCCAGCAAACCAGCCAGCCCGTCGCTCCCGGCGGCCCAGCCGTCCGCCCCGCCCGCCCCGTCGGCCTCGCCAAGGTCTCTCAGACCGTCGAAGTCACCACCACCGTCGAGCCCCTTCCCCTCGACGAGAGCGACCGCTCCGTCAATGTCCTCCTGCCCCGCGACGCCGCCCACCGGCACGGACTCCGTCGTCGACCTGCTCCGCCAGGACCCCTCCCTCAACCTGCAGGCCCGCGCCGCCGAGGGCGTGCAGGCCGACCTCTCCCTCCGCGGCACCACCTTCGAGCAGTCCCTCATCCTCGTCAACGGCCTGCGCGTCAACGACCCCGAGACCGGCCACCTGAACCTCGACATCCCCGTGCCCCTCGACGCCATCACCCGCGTCGACATCCTGCACGGCTCCGGCTCCACCTTCTACGGGTCAGACGCCATCGGCGGCGCGGTCAACCTCCTCACCGGCCCGCCCGCGCCCGGCCTCAGCCTCGTCGCGCGCTCCGGCGCAGGGAACTACGGCTCGCTGGAAAACCATCTCCGCGCGTCCGTTCACCGCCGGCCCATTCGCCGAGCAGCTCACCGGCAGCCGCGACACCTCCGACGGCTTCATCCCCGACCGCAACTACTCCTCCAACGCCCTCGCCAGCGAGAGCTGGCTCAAGACCAAACCCGGCACCACCGACATCCTCGCTCGCCGCCAGCGACCGCCCCTACGGCGCCAACCAGTTCTACGGCCCCTACCCCTCCTGGGAGCGCACCAAGGGCTGGCTCGCCAGCATCCAGCAGCAGCTCGGCGCGCGCACCGCCGCCAGCTTCGGCTACCGCCGCCACACCGACCACTTCGTCCTCTTCGTAGACCAGCCCGCCATCTACGAGAACAACCACATCACCACCAGCTACGAGGGCGCGCTGCGCCGCGCCGATCGCTCGGCCGCAACACCACCCTCGCCTACGGCCTCGAGGAAGACGGCGACACCATCCACAGCAACTCGCTCGGCATCCACGCGCGCAACCAGGGCGCCGGCTACGCCAACCTCAGCCTGCGCTCGCTGCGCCGCCTCTCGCTCTCCCTCGGCGCGCGCGAGGAGGTGCTCTCCAGCCAGGGCTCGGTCTTCTCGCCCTCCGCCGCCGCCGCCTACACGCTCACCAGCACGCTGCGCCTGCGCGCCTCCGCCGGCCACGGCTTCCGCCAGCCCACCTACGTCGACCTCTACTACTCCGACCCCGCCACCATCGGCAACCCCAACCTCAAGCCCGAGACCAGTTGGAGCTACGAGGGCGGTCTCGACTGGAAGCCAGCCAACGGCCGCCATCACCCTTACCGCCGCCGGCTTCCGCCTTCAACAGTCCAACGTCATCGACTACTGCAAAGCACGCTGCCCACTCACCACCGGCGAAAAGTGGAAGGCCTACAACGTCCCCACGCTCGACATCTCCGGCGCCGAAGCCAGCGCGCGCATCCGCCTCAGCGCGACCCAGCAGATCCAGCTCAGCTACACCGCCGCCCACTCCGCCAACTTCCCCACCAGCTACCTCTCCGAGTACGCCTACAACTACGCCGCCCAGAACGCCATCTTCGCCTGGACAGGGACACTCGGCGGGCTTTCCGCACTTGGCGCGACCAGCTCAGCCAGATCACCGCGCACACCCAGGTCAACGTCGTCCAGAAGACCGGCCACACCGCCTACCCGCTCTGGGACTTCGACCTCGCCCGCAACACCGGCGCCCTCCGCCCCTACCTCCGCCTGCTCAACCTCGCCAACACCGGCTACCAGGAGATCGTCGGCGTCCCCATGCAGGGCCGCACCATCATGGGCGGCATCGAGCTTAGTTGGTCAAGCCGCTAGCCCCCATCCCGGCCCTCACCCGAAAGTCTCATCCTCCGCACTCTGCAAAAGGCGTGCCATCCATCTACACTCTTTCCATGTGTGGAATCGTCGGGTACATCGGCCCAAAAGACCCAGTACCCATCATCATTGAAGGCCTGCGCCGCCTGGAGTACCGCGGCTACGACTCGGCCGGCATCGCCGTCGCGGGCGGCCCGCGCGGACCCGAAGGCAAATCAAACCTGCAACTGCGCCGCGCCCCCGGCAAGCTGCGCAATCTGGAAGCCGTCATCGCCGCCAGCCCCATCGAGGGTACCTTCGGCATCGGCCACACCCGCTGGGCCACCCACGGCCGGCCGACCGAAGAAAACGCCCACCCCCATCGCGACGGCTCCGGCACCCTCGTCGTCGTGCACAACGGCATCGTCGAGAACTACCTCGCCCTCAAGTCCGAGCTGATCTCCCGTGGCCACCGCTTCGTCTCCGAGACCGACACCGAGATCATCGCCCACGTCATTGAAGACGAGATCAACCGCGCCGCCGAACCTTTGTCATCCCGCAGCGAAGCGAAGGGATCTGCTTCATCGGGCAGCCGCCGCGACACCCCCGAAGCCAACACCGCCGAAGCCGTCCTCACCCTGCCGCGCACTCCCTCTATCCCGCTCGAAGAGGCCGTTCGCCGCGCCGTCAAGCGCCTCACCGGGGCCTTCGCCATCGGCGTCCTCTCCGCCAATGAGCCGGACAAGCTGGTCGCCGCGCGTTATGGCCCGCCCGCGGTGCTGGGTTTAGGTGAAGGAGAATACTTCCTCGCCTCCGACGTCCCCGGCATCCTTCACCACACCCGCAACATTCACTTCCTGGCGGATGGAGAGTTGGCCGTCCTGACCCCAGCCGGCATCACACTTACAGACTTCGACGCCGTGCCCCTCCCGCTTAAGGTGCAGCGCATCACCTGGGATCCCATGATGGCCGAAAAAGCCGGCTACAAGCACTTCATGCTCAAGGAGATCAACGAGCAGCCGCGCGCCATCCGCGATACCACCCTCGGCCGCGTCTCGCTCGCCACCGGCCAGGTCTTTCTGGGCGACATGGAGATCACCGAGGCCGACCTGCGCAACGCCACCCAGATCACCATCGCCGCCTGCGGCACCAGCTGGCACGCCGGCCTCGCGGGCAAGTTCATGATCGAGCGCCTCGCCCGCCTGCGGACGGAAGTCGACTACGCGAGCGAGTACCGCTACCGCAACCCGCTCGCCGACCCCCGCGCCATCGGCCTGCTCATCACCCAGTCCGGCGAGACCGCCGACACCATCGCCGCCCAGCGCGAAATGCTCTCGCACGGATCGAAGACCCTCGCCATCTGCAACGTCGTCGGCGCGGCCATCTCGCGCGAGGCCCAGGGCACCATCACCACCAACGCCGGCCCCGAGATCGGCGTCGCCAGCACCAAGGCCTTCACCGCCCAGCTCACCGCGCTCTTCCTGCTCGCCCTGCGCCTCGGCCAGGTCCGCGGCGCCATCTCGGACGCCGAGTCGCTGCATCTGGTCAACGAACTCAGCAAAATCCCCCACAAGCTCGCCAACATGCTCGCCCTCCCGCCGTCCGACGGCATCGGCACCTCCGAGGGCGCCGCCGCACCCGCCGCCAACATTGTCATCCTGAGCGGAGGTCGCGCAGCGACCGGAGTCGAAGGACCTGCTTCTTGGAGTGGGTCAGACCGCCGCACCACCCCGCGCCTCTCCCTCGACGACCACTGCTGCGAGATCGCCAAGCTCTTCTCCACCGCGCGCGACTTCCTCTACCTCGGCCGCGGCATCCACTACCCCATCGCGCTCGAAGGCGCGCTCAAGCTCAAGGAGATCTCCTACATCCACGCCGAGGGCTACCCCGCCGGCGAGATGAAGCACGGGCCGAACGCCCTGATCGACGAGACCTTGCCTGTGGTGTGTATCGCGACGAAAGACCCCACCGACCCCACCAGCGTCCTCAAGTACGAGAAGACCCTCTCCAACATCCAGGAGGTCGCCGCGCGCTCCGGCCGCGTCATCGCCATCGCCATCGAGGGCGACAACGAAATCGCCCAGCTCGTCGAACACACCATCTACATCCCCCAGGCCCCCGAACTGCTCCTGCCCATCCTCGAGGTCGTCCCCCTCCAGCTCCTCGCCTACCACATCGCCGTCCGCCGCGGCTGCGACGTCGACCAACCGAGAAACCTAGCAAAATCCGTCACTGTAGAATAAAGGGCTAAGGCAACCGGTAGTATCGGCTTGGTGTGCATTGAATGAAGAACAGCCTCTTCTATGGCGACAATCTGGAGATAATGCGAGAAAAGATCACGTCGGGATCCATCGATTTGATCTATCTTGACCCGCCCTTCAAATCCGACCTCAACTATAACGTTCTTTTCAAGGTCGACGGGATAACTCCTGACGAAGCGCAAATGACGGTGTTCAAGGACACCTGGACCTGGGACGAGGCCGCACAGGCAACGCTGGATGAGCTACAGGACGCGTCCAACGTCCCTCTTGTAAACCTCGTCAATGCACTGAATGTTGCGCTGGCCCGCACCCCGATGATGGCCTACATAGTGAACATGGCTGCCCGGTTGCTTGAGATGCATCGCGTTCTGAAGACTACCGGATCCCTATATCTCCACTGTGATCCGACCGCTAGCCACTACCTGAAGTGTGTTCTGGATGCAATCTTCTTACCGACGAACTTCAGAAGTGAGATTGTGTGGAGGCGAACTGGGTCTCATAACAAACTCAGTCGCTGGGCTCCCATACATGACGTAATTCTCTTCTATACAAAGAGCGATTCCTACACATGGAACAAACCGCGCCGCCCCTATATGTTGGGTCACGTGAAAGAGCACTTTATAGAAGTTGAAGATGGCACCTACAAGACGGACTACTATGGCAACGTCTTAACGGGATCAGGAACACGCAAGAAGGAATCTGGGAAACCGTGGCGGGGCTTCGACCCAAGCGCCAAAGGCCGGCATTGGGCAATACCAGGCAAGATTTGGGAAGAGGTAGGGATTGATCCGGCCGGGATGACACAACACGAAAAGCTCGACCTCCTGTATGAAGAGGGATTTATCACGATTACCGAGGGCGAGGCATGGCCGGTTTATCAGCTGACCGTGCGCTCTGGCGATGGCCCCGCAGCCCCCGACATCTGGGCCTTCCAGCCCTACACAGAAGGAACCGTTTTTGGCACTACCGCCGGCATTGACGCAGATGTGCGATGGCTAAGTCCCCGTGATGCGGAGCGACTGGGCTACCCCACGCAGAAGCCTGTAGGCTTGCTGCGCCACATCATCGCCGCCTCAAGCAAACCCGGGGACGTAGTTCTCGATCCTTTCTGCGGTTGCGGGACGACAATCGAAGCCGCGCAGATATTGGCGAGGCATTGGATTGGGATAGACATATCACCCTTCTCCGTCGAGCTCACAAGACGACAACGCCTAGAAGGTGCATTTCCTCACCTAAAGGCCGGGGTCGACTACGAAATCAAGGGTCTCCCCACAACAATTGACGGGGCCCGGATGATGGCAGAACGAGATAACGATAGAAAAGGCTTCGAAATCTGGGCGGTCTCAAAGATCGACGGACTGCCGAACGACAAACCTGGAGCCGACAAGGGGATCGACGGAAGAGTGCCATTCAAGCCTGACGGAAAGACGACCAAGTACGCAGTGGTATCTGTGAAGAGCGGCCGCTTGAAGCCGGATGATATTCGAGCACTAAAATCTGTCGCGGACCGCGAGAAGGCAACATCTTTAGGATTTGGCGTCTTGGTGACACTAAACGATCCGACTGCCGGAATGCTGGCAGACGCTGCTGCTGCCGGAACGGTCGAATATCACGGACATAGATACCCGTATCTCCAGATATTGCGCGTGTCGGAAATCCTCCAAGGCAAAAAACCGAACCTGCCGTTAATCGATCCAACGGTTGCCTATCGGCGCAGAGCCCGCGCTGCGGATATTCAAGACTCTCTTCTTGGCTAAATTGGCGGCTCGCCCAAATCTTTCGTGCACATTTCTCGATTCTGAGATGTGGGCATTAGCGCCACGCGCGAACCGCTCCCACCCGCGCATCCGTTACAGTGTAGTAGCCCCTACAATCCGACCGATCTCCCGAAACGCCCGGTATCACCCAGAGCACCATGGATATTCGTTTCGAATGGAAACCCCCAGAAAGCCGCCAGCAACCTGAACAACTAAGCCGCGGCCACGCCCCGCGCCTTGCCCCACCGGTGTTCCAGAAAGTCCGGCAGATACAGCCCATCATCCAGCTGCGGCCACCACACCGCGCTGCCGGTCGGCACCACGAAAAGCTCGCTCGCCTGCTCCGGCGTCGCGTTCTTCAGCTCTCCCAGCTCCTCGCGCGGAATCAGCAGCCGACGCCCATCGGTCAGCCTCAACATCAGGAACTCCAGCCCCGGCTCGGGATGGTAGGCCGCCTCCACGATGCGCGGAAAGCTGTCGAACTCCTTCGCCCGCTCAATCGCGGCGTCAATCTCCTCGTCAGTTGTCTCCAACACCCAATCAGCCACGTGCCTTCCTCCAGAGTGCCATCAACTCATCGCCGTGGGCCCTCGCTACCTGCAGGATACGCCGTACGTCTGCCCGCTTCGCGTTGGACGGCTCGACCGCATCCCATCGGTTCGATTGCCGAACTCGCCCCTGAGGCAAGAGTTCAATAATCACCTGCACACCGGCATACTGCCCATGCACATGCGGCGGCGGATGGTCATGCGAATACGCGACAAACCATACGCCGTCGAACGTCTTCGAGCCCACACCCTTAATCTAAGCCGATCCACCCACCCCTGCAATGGATTTATCGGGTCGCCGCACCGCCCCTCAGTGCCACTCCTTGCCAATCGTATCCAGGCCGGCCTTGCCCAGGTCCTCCGGCGTCATCGTCGGGTGGAACTCCACCTTCGCGTTGAACAGCAGGAACCACGGCTCGGCAAACGCCGGAATCTCCGACGCATCCTTGAGATCGACGACCAGGATCCCCGAGCGCAGGCCATCGAACTCCGTGAAGTAAGCCGCCTCAGGTTTGAGGTGGTCCAGGATGCGGTGCATCTTGGCCCCCACGGAGCCATCCTTGACCGACGCGTTAAGACATCCGTGGGCATCGAAACCTTCATAATCATGCGCATAAAACTCTCCTGCCGCCGGATTGACCGTGCGGAAATATTCAAAATTTGTGGGCCTTTGGGAGGCGCGACCAAGGTACGCCATCCCGCGCGGCAGGGTCAAATCCATCGCAGAAGACCTCACCTTTGCGGCGTCTTCCCCATCGCCCCATTCGTCCATATCTCTAACCGACCAACCTTTGCCCGCGCACACTCCCGCGGCGTATGGTGTTCGGGTCGCACGCGCCGGAGCATCGCGGCGCGCAGCAGGGCAGCAGCAAAGTAAAGGACGGGGCGAAGCACATGAAGGCACTCATAGCAGTACTGGGATTGGCACTGACCACCGGCATGGGCGCGGCCCAGGGCCTCGACTGCAACATGCAGGCCTATAAAGCGGTCGACGGCGTCGCCGCGGTCTTCGACCACAAATCGGTCACCCTCACCTGGACCGGAGAGTCAGACCAGCAACTGCGCGCGCAGTTCACCCTGCGCGACGGCCAGCCCATGGTCGAGGAGCTCGCCGCGCGCAAGCCCGGCGGCGCGTGGGTGATCCTGGGCAAGGACCTGACGCCGCAGTTTGAGGTCACCACCGGCCGCCGCCGCATGTCCAAGACCGAGAAGGACATCCTCGTGCGCCTCAACCAGGACACGCCCGAGAACGAGGAGATCTACAAGTGGAACGTCTTCTGGGACGCGCCCCTCGCCGTGCCCGGCACCGATGCCAGCCACCTCGTCGGCCCGCCGCGCACCGAGGCTGAGATCGCCCGCGCCAAAGTCAGTTACAAATCCGACGCCTGCTCCGTAAAGACCGATGGCGACGCGCGTCATCGTCACCTTCAACGGCCTCACCCTCGGCCTCTTCTCCGGCGACCTCGCAGTTCACCGCATACAAGGGCTCGAACCTGCTGCGCCAGGAGGCGATCGCCAGCACCCAGGCCAAGGATGTCGCCTTCATCTACAAGGCCGGCCTCGAAGGGCTTCGCCATCGGCGACCAGACCAAGCTCGTCTGGCGCGACACCTCGCAGCTCTGGCAGGAGAATGACTTTGGCGGCGAGGTCAACCAGCGATCCCGTCAACATCCGCGCGCGCAACCGGCTGGAGATTCTCGATACCGGCGCCGGCTCGCTCGGCAGTCC
This sequence comes from uncultured Acidobacteriaceae bacterium, assembly GCA_963808025.1. Taxonomy (GTDB): domain Bacteria; phylum Acidobacteriota; class Terriglobia; order Terriglobales; family Acidobacteriaceae; genus Edaphobacter. Next base: position 896,238 of record CAWEEI010000005.1, read on the forward strand.
TGCCGCCTCCGCACAAGTTCTTCTTCGCGCGCGAGAACGAGGTCAACCTCGGCTACGTCTACTACCGCAAGGACGACGACCAGCTCCTTCTCGCTCGGCGCCATGCAGCCGGAGCGCTGCGAGGGCTACGATCCCTGGGGCGTCTCCGACGAGGTCTGGCAGCATCGCTCCTCCACTGCACGCAGCCAGACCCTCAACTGCGCGCTCTACAACGCGCCGCCCGGAACCATGCAGCGCATGGCCGTCTACTACTACCTCAGCCCCACAGGCAGCCACGCCACCCAGCAGGCAGTGATGGCCTATACGCACGACGATGTCTACAAGCCTGTGCCCGGCTTCAAGACCGTCACCGGCCACTTCCATCTGGAGCTGAACGAGATGGCGCGCGACCGCGGCACCACCGACCTCAGCCCCACCTGGGTGCCCGTCTTCCGCGGCCTTGGCATCAACATCGTCTACCTCGGCGACTTCCACGACGACTCCGACGGCAGCCGATCCCGGCCCCAGACGCCTGCCCGAGCAGAAGGCCTACTTCGAGGCCTCGCGCCAAGCTCTCCGACAAGAACTTCCTCGTGATGCCGGAGGAAGAGGTCAACTCCTTCATCGATGGCCACTGGTACATGATGACGCCGAGGCCCATCTACTTCACCCACACGCGCGCTGCCGCACCGCGGCCAGCAGTTCGAGGAAGAGGTCCCCGGCTACGGGACTGTCTACCACCTCGGATTCGTCGGACGACGTGCTGAAGTTCGTCAACGAGACCAAGAGCATCATCTGGGTCGCGCACCCGCGCACCAAGAGCTCCGCGCTCTTTCCGGACATGTATAAGGACAAGGACTACTTCCTCAGCGACCGCTTCATCGGCGGCTCGTGGGAGTCGCTGCCCGTCGACCTCTCGCAGCAGCGGCTCTGCGAGGTCCGCTGCTTCGGCGCTCAACGACGAGATGAGCAACTGGGCCCCCAAGCCTAAGTTCATGCTCGCCGAGGGCGACACCTACATGAAGCGCCCGGACGACGAGACCTATCCCATGTCCTCGCCATCAACTACATCAAGCTCGACAAGGTGCCCGCGTACAACGAGAGCTGGGCGCCCATCGTCGAGGGCATCCACAACGGCAACTTCTTCGGGACGACTGGCGAAATCCTCTTTCACAACTGGGGGATTGAGGGCTCCGGCGCGCACAGCGTCTACACCGCCACCATCGAGTACACCTTCCCGCTGGACTTCGCGGAGCTGGTGTGGAGCGACGGCGCCAAGGTCGATCGCCAGATCATCAATCTCACCGACACCACGCCCTTCGGCACCAAGAGCTTCCGCATCCCGTTCAACGCCACGGGCAAGAACTGGGTGCGCTTCGCCGTCTGGGACTCAGCCGGCAACGGCGCATGGCTGCAACCGATCGCGCCGAAGTAATAGGGCAATATCTCAAATGCCGTCATTCTGGCGCAGCCAGAATCTCTGTATTGGCCCTTTGTATTCGCTAAAATCGTCTCCTTTGGAAAGGGACGACTCGTCCCGCGTTACAGCGCGCCCGCATCCTGCAGGCACTTCCTCATCCCCGCCCAGCTGATGCGGCTCGAAGCCTCCGGCGTGCCCGCGCCGCGCCAGTGCGTCTCCAGCGAAACTGCCTCGCGGAACCCCATCGCCTTCAGTGCGCGAAACTGCGCCGTCCAATCAATGAAGCCCTGGTCCACCGGCGCCCACTCCAGCTTTTCCGCCGCATTGCGCACCACGTTCTTCGCGTGGACGTGCCGGATGCGGTCCTTGGGAATCAGCTCCCAACCGGCGGGAAACACATCTGTCTCGCCGTGCATCGCCGCGTTCGCAGGGTCCCAGTTCAGCATCAGCGCGGGCACCGCAGCCAGCGTGCGCGCAGCCTCCGCAGCCGTCACCGTATTACACTCGTGCTCGTTCTCAATCATCAGCGTGATGCCCTGCTTGCGCGTTGTCTCTGCCGCCGCGCGCAGCTTGTCGTCAATCGCCGCGCGATATGGCGCCACATCGTCCAGCCGCCAGAAATCGAAGCAACGAATCTTGTCCGTTTTGAACTGCTTCGCCAGCTCGATGCAGGCCGCCAGCACATCGTCCTGCTTCTTGAAGTCCGCGGTCGCCGCGAAGTTGTCGTTCTTCGCGCCCTTCTGCGCGCTGAACTTTGAGAGCGGCGCGCCCGGCCAGTCCACCTTGAACAGCGGACTCGCAATGTCGGTCACACGCAGGTTGTACTTCTTGAGCATCGCCAGCGCCTTCGCAGTATCGTCGGGCGTAAAGTCCGCGATGTTCTTCTCCCACGGCGCGCGCAGCTCCACCCACTGCATTCCAAAGTCGTTCGCTGCCACCGAACACGCATGGTCGAAGTCGTAGGAGATTTCATCCGTCATCACGCTCAGCTGAAACGTCGAGTGCGCCTGCGCAAAGGCCCGCACCGAAGCCGCAGTCATCGCTACAGCACAGGCCGTCGCGCCCGCGGCAGCTCCCACAAACTCTCTGCGATTCATCCTCGTCATCCTAACTCCCGGGGCAACTACTCCACCGCCTTGTCGAATGCATCCGCCGCAGCATTCATATCCGCATCCGTCGCCGCACTCGAAAGAAACAGTACCCGATAGCGGAACATCGCCGACCCGCCTTTATCGATCGTGAAGTTCAACGCCGGTGTCTTCGGATCGAAGATATGCGCCCCCAGCGGGTTCACCGCGAACAACCCATAACCCCGCGCATGCCAGTAAGGCGGCGCTGCGCCCGGATTGCCGCTGTGGTCGATAATCGCAATCGTCTCCGTCTTGCCCGCGCCGCCGTCGGCCGCGGTCGTCTGGCCGGTCAGCGTGCACCACCGCCCGCGTGTGGACCACACCGCATCGCCGGTCACGCCCTCGCTGGTGTGGTACACCCCGCTCGCTCCCGCCGGATCGGCCGCAGCCACCTGGGTCGGGTTGCCGTTGGCATCCATAAAGGTCCCGCCCTTCTCCGTCGGCGACTCCAGGAAGTGCGCCACGCGAATCCCCAGCAGCCCTTCTTTATCGTCATGGAAGACCACCGTATCGAGGGCCTTCAGCGTCACCACCAGATCGATCGCCCGCGCCGGCTTGCCCGCCGACCGTCAGCTTGGAGAACACATACCGCGTCGTCTGCGTCATGATGGGCTTCGTATTCCCCGCCACCGGATCGCCGGCAATCCACGTCGACTCCGTCACCAGCTCGCCCGTAGTCCGCGCCGCTCTTCGACGACACAATCCGGTCCTGCTGGATCGTGCCGTACTTCGACCGCTCCGCCGGCTTGATCGCATCCGAGTTGTTCCAGAAATCGAACTCATTCGCGTTCGCCGTAGTTGAACCACAGCCCCGCGTGGTGCGGATGGTCCACTCGCTCGCCCGCCCGCAGCGCGAACGGATAGCCGCGCGTCACCGTCGTCCCATCCGGCGCGATCAGCGGATACAGCACCGGCTTCCTCTGGTTCGTCTGCCACAGATACGACGTAAACGGCTTGCCATCGACCGTCACATCCACGCGATGCGCCGCTTCATCCACCGCCACCTTCACGCCCCCAGCCGCAAACGCCATTGGCGCGCACCCCCACCCCAACCCGATCGCCAAAGCAAGCCCCGTCAGTCTATGCATGCTCATACGGCTTGCCTCCCACCATCACCTGCTGCGTCTTCTCGTCGAAGGTCACCTTCTGCCCCGTCTGGATCGCCGCCACATTCATGCACAGCGCAATCGAGTGGCTGTAGCCGGCCTGGATGCTCGCGTTCGGCGTCTTGCGCGAACGCACGCACTCCATCCAGTTGCGCATGTTCGCCTCCGTCTGCGGATCGCCCTTCGCCCCCGCCGTGTTCGCGTCCGTCTTCATCTTCTCGACCTTCTCCACCAGCGAGAAGCTGGGCAGCAGGTTCGCCTGCATCTTCATCTCCGCCTGCCTCGCGCGCGCTCAGCCCGCCCGTCGGCGTCACCGTCTGCTTGTCCATGTCGATCATGCCGCCGTTCGAGTAGTAGAGCTCCTTCATCCCGCCCGCCGAGTTCGTAAACCGCGACGTGTACTGCACCTGGAAGCCCTTCGTCGGATCGTCCAGCGGGCCGTAGTCGAACACCGCCGTCATCGTGTCCCAGTTCGTGCGCCCATCCTTCCACAGATAAATCCCGCCGTTCGCCACCACCGAACGCGGATGCGGCAGCCCGGTGAACCAGTGCACCGTATCGATCTGGTGGACCAGCCACTGGTCCGGAATCCCCGACGAGTACGGCCAGAACAGCCGGAACTCAAGATACTTCCGCGCATCGAACGGCGCCTTCGGCAGGTCCAGCAGATAGCGGTTCCAGTCCGTGTCCTCTTCCTTCAGCAGCGGCACCACGTCCGGCCTGCGCCAGCGCCCCGGCTGGTTCACGTTCCACGATCATCTCCACCATCACAATGTCGCCGAACTTGCCCGACTGGATGTACTCGGCCGCCTTCATGTACGGCAGGCGTCGAGCGCCGCTGCGTGCCCACCGCAATCACCTGGCTCGATGCGTTCACCGCCGCCAGAAAGCGCGCGCGTCCTTCATCGTGTGCGCGGTCGGCTTCTCCACATACGCGTCGCGCCCCGCCTTCACCGCCTCAATGCCGTGCTGCGCATGCTGGAAGTCGGCGGTCGCAATCAGCACCGCATCGATGTCGTTGCGCGCATACAGCGCCTCGTTGTTCACCACCGGATCGATCTTGTCGCCGGTCAGCTTACCGATGTACGCCGCGCCGTCCTCGCGCCGCATCTTCCAGATGTCGGAGACCGCGACCAGCTGAAAGTTCAGATCCTTCGAAGAATTCAAGAAAGGCCGGGATATCGCCGCCCCTCATGCGGTCGCCGCAACCCACCACGCCCACGCGCACGCGGTCGTTCGCGCCGACGATTTTGGCATAGCTGTGCGCGGTCTGCGTAGCGGCAACGGCAAGCGCCGCTCCGCCAATCTTTACAAAGTCTCTGCGGCTGGTGTCTGAGGAATTTTCCTGGGTTGGCGTGGGGGTCGGCATGGGCTTGGTCTCCGGGGTGGTTTCGCGTACGATCGTGCGCGCATTTGCTGGCCAGCGAAGTCTACAAGGTTTTGCACACTTCTGCCAATCCCGAAATAATTTCAAATGGGAAACACCTACCGCAGCGTCACATCCCACACCCGCGAGAACCGCGACTTGCCCCCCGGCCCCTCGATATACAGCACCACCACCTTCTGCCCGCCCGTCTTGTACTCATGAATCGGCGACTGCTCCGTCGACTCGGTCCCATCGCCGAAGTCCCACCGCCAGCTCGTCACCGTCCCCGTCGACTCATCCTGGAACGCCACCATCCGCCGGTTCATATCCACCACCTTGAAGCTCCACATCGCCTCGATCGGCTTGCGGAACTGCGGCTCCAGCGGCATCAGCTTGAACTCGCGCAGCAGGTTCGCATTGCCATACATCTTGTGCTCCGGCGAGAGGTTCCAGAAGCCGTTGTTCTTCCCGTCCGGCGCGCCGTCGTAATCGATCACTGCCCACGAGAGCCCAATCATCTTGTTCTCATACAGCTCCGACTCCACCGCCCGCTGCGGCCCCTCGCACCCCGCGTAGTCGAACGGCGTGATGTAAAACTCCAGAATGTAGTGCCCGCTCTCGCCCGGCCGGAAGCTGTAGCTCTGCGCATGGTTGGCCCACGGCAGCGCCTTCGCCCACGGCTGGCAGCCCCACTCCATCGCCCAGTCCTTGCCCTCGGCCGGCGTCATGATGTGGTAGTTCTGCGCCTGCACGCCATGCATGGAGAAGTGCGCGTCCCATCTCGCTCTGGTCGGCAAAGTTGCGGAACTGCGGAATCAGCGGCCCGCCCGATCGGTCCCCATCCACCACCAGCTCAAACGTATCGTTGTGCAGCCCCGGGTCGGCGAAGTCCCAGTAGTTGTCGTACGCCTCATACAGAAAATAGAGCCGGTTCAGCCCCTTCACCCAACCCACCTTCACCTGGATGTCCAGGTCCTTCGGGTCCGGCTTGTCGTGCTTGTGCTCGTCGTCGTGCATATCGTTCAGCGTGATGACGTAGCTGTCCGGCACCATCGCCCAGTCGTCATCCTTGCCATCGATCCGCGGAATCTGGTCGGCAGGGAACTGAAACACCTTGAAACCAGGCAGCGGCGGCCCCGCCGGATCGGCAGGCTGCACCGCAGGCGGACGCGGAGCGCCTGGAGCTGGAGCCTGCGCCGCTGCTTGTGCCGGAGCAGCACTCGCGGGTGCAGCCGTCTGCTGCGCAAACATCGTCGAACCCGCAATCGTCACAACCGCCGCTGAGCATCCCGCCCAAAAAATCCTCATGAGATCGATACCGCCTTTCCCAGCGCCGCGTGCGCTGCCTCGCCCTTCAACCCTTCAATCCTTAGCCCCGTCGCATCCTTCGCCTCGACCGCATAGCTGAACTCCTCCGGCACATTGTTCCCCCACACCACCGTGCAATCCTTCAGCGTCACGTTGTCCGCGTGCTCGATTGAGAACCCCGGCGTATCGTGCGGCTCAATCCCCGCAACCACCGTGGTCGGCCGATTGTCGAAGAGCCCGCCCTTGAACTGCGTTGTCCGCTCCAGCGTCACCGCCACATTCTCCATCGTCACATCGTGCACCCGGCTCTGCGCACTCCCCGTACCTGAAATCCACAGATCCGCACCGAATTCTCCGCCCGCCCCGTCACATTCTGCACATTCACATGATGCAGCGAACCCACCTTCGTCGCCGTGGTCCGCGGGATCGCGGTAAACGAGATCGCCTCGCCGCGCCCCCACCACGGGTCGCCGTAGAACCGCGAGACAAACGTAATGTCGCGGAAGTCGATGTTGTACACATTCGCCTCGTCGCGCAGTTGGATGCACAGCCCGCGCGAGCTGGTCTTGATCTGGCACCGCTCGAAGCGCACATCATGCACGTCCGAGGTCGTCTCCGTCCCGATCTTCAGCCCCGCGTCCTGCGTCTCAATCACGCAGTCATGCACATGGATGTTCGCGCACTCGCCGTAGTCCACCGTCTGCCGGCTGGACTTCACCACAACCCCATCATCGCCGCACGCGATATTGCAGTTGCGTATCTCCACATTGCGCGAGTGGTCCGGATCGATCCCGTCGCAGTTGGGCACGTCCAGCAGGTTCTGCACCTTCACGTTGTCCACCAGCACGCCGTCGCAGCCCAGCAGATGCAGCCCCCAGTTCGGCGCCGCGCCAAAGGTAATGTCGCGCACCTCCAGGTCCTTGCACTGCGTCAGCACAAACATCTTGGGCCGGAACGGCCCCGGCTTCCATATCCCGCCCACCTCGTCGTAGCCGGTCATGAACTCCTTGGCCCGCCCGTCGATCGATCCCGTCCCGTAATTCTTCAGCCCCTGCGCGCCGTTGGCCACAATCACCCCGCCCGCCGCGCTGGCCATCCTCTCCGCCTCGGCCGTGCCGGCCAGCCCGCCAAGATAGTCCTCGCGCCTCGTGCTGATCGCCAACTGCGCGTCGTCCGCCAGATGAAAATCGATCGCCGCCCTTCAGCTCGGATCGTCCCAATCAGATACTTCTTCCCGCCGCGCACCAGCACCTGCGCCTTGCCCGCGTACGCCGCCGCCTCATCGATCGCCTTCTGAAACGCCGCCGTGTCCAGCGTCGTGCCATCGCCCGCCGCGCCATACTTCAGCACATCGAAGATCTTCACCTTCGCTGACGGTGCAGCCAGCACACGCAGCGGCCCCAATGCCGCCGCCCCCGCGCACGCAGCACCGGCCGTCAACACCTTCCGCCGCGATACCCCACGTGCCACGCTCTCTGTCAATTGATTCAACGACGGCTCCCACATGTCTTTGTCCTTACTAGCCACTAACCACCAGCCACTAGCCACTGACCACTGTTGCATCCGCGCACCACTCTACTATAGGAACCGCCCGGCGCGCCGCTATCTTGACCGCGTCGCGCGCACTCGGCTATCGTCATCTCCGCCGCCGAGTTGCTCCCAGCCCGTGAGGTTGCGCTGCATCGATCTGAACTCCGAGGGACCCTCCATGAAAATGCCAATCCGCCCAATCACCGCAGCCCTCTGCGCCGCGTTCGCGCTCGCCGCCGCCGCCCCCGCCCATGCCCAAGTCAAGCCCAACGCCCTCTTCAGCGACCACATGGTCCTGCAGAGCGGCATGTCCGTCCCCATCTGGGGCACCGCCGCGCCCGGCGAGAAGGTCTCCGTCACCCTCCTCAAGCAGACGCGCACCGCGACCGCCGGCGCCGACGGCAAATGGACCGTCCATCTCGCCAAGCTCAAAGCCGGCGGGCCATTCGAGATGACCATCGCCGGCAAGAACCCCGGCGAGACCCCCATCGTCGTCAAGGACGTCCTCGTCGGCGAGGTCTGGCTCGGCTCCGGCCAGTCCAACATGCAGTTCTACGTCTCCAAGAACGGCCCCGGCCACGCGCCCTACGGCCTGCTCGACGAAGAGAAGGAGATCGCCGCCGCCAACTACCCACAGCTGCGCATGTTCACCGTCAAGAACGCAACCAACTACACGCCGCAGACCGACGAGGTCGGCACCTGGGAGGTCTGCACGCCGCAGACCGTGCCCAACTTCTCCGCCGTCGGCTACCTCTTCGGCCGCGATCTCAACCAGGCGCTCAAGCTGCCCGTCGGCATCGTCCTCTCCGCCTTCGGCGCCAGCACCGCGGAGGCCTGGGTGCCGCGCGACGCGCTCGCCGCCGACCCGCTGCTGAAGCCCATGCTGGATAAACTCGACGCCCGCGAGGACTACTTCAAGGCCCACTCCACGGCAACCGGCGGTCCCGCGTCCGACGCCGACGCGCCGCCCTCCCCGCTCACCATCAACGCCCGCGCCGCGCGCCCCGGCCCCATGCGCGACCCCGCACACGACCAGCACCAGCCCACCGTGCTCTACAACGCCATGATCAACCCCATCCTGCCCTACGCCATCCGCGGCGCCATCTGGTATCAGGGCGAGTCCGTCGTCGGCGGCGCCAACGGCGTCATGCTCTACGGCCACGTCATGGAGACGCTGGTCACCCACTGGCGCAAGCTCTGGGGCGAGGGCAACTTCCCGTTCTACGTCGTCCAGCTCCCCGGCCAGCAGAACGTCAGCAACAATCCCCTCATCCGCGAGCAGCAGGCCAAGATCCTCTCGCTGCCCAACACCGGCATGGCCGTCGTGCTCGACACCAGCGAGGCGCACAACGTCCACCCGCATAACAAGGAGCCCCTCGGCGACCGCCTCACCGCCATCGCCCTCGCCAACGTCTACGGCAGGAAGGTCGAATACTCCGGCCCCGTCTACTCCTCGATGAAGGTCGAGGGCTCCGCCATCCGCATCAGCTTCACCCACGCCGCCGGCCTCATGGCCAAGGGCGGCAAGCTCACCTGGTTCCAGATCGCCGGCGCCGACCAGAAGTTCGTCGACGCCGACGCGAAGATCGAAGGCAGCTCCGTCATCGTCAGCAGCCCGCAGGTCCCCGCGCCCGTCGCCGTCCGCTACGCCTGGGACAACTACCCCGACACCGCCAACCTCTACAACAGCGCCGGCCTGCAGGCCGCGCCCTTCCGCACCGACACCTGGGACGCCATGCCGCCCATCGAGGCCCAGTTCACAGCGAAATAATCCCCGCCGAACTCGTCGTACCGACCGCAGCGAAGGCCCCGCAACCCGTGGAACCAATCGCGCGCCGTAAACGTAACTCCAGTGATTGATGGAACTCTGCGCCGGAGGCCACCTTGAACCGCGAATCGCTCGCCGCGTTACCGTTGGCAATCGCCGTCGCTATCTTGCTGCCTTTTGCCTCTTACGGGCAAAAAAAAGGCGACCCCATCGCCGCGGCGAACGCCAAGGCCCTCGCCCTCGTCGGTAAATCCGCGCCGGAGTTCACCCTATCCGAGCGCGATGAGCGAGCCTTCAGCCTGGCCGACGACCGCGGCAAGGTGGTTGTCCTTGCTTTTTGGGCGACGTGGTGTCCGCCCTGCCGCGCTGAGATGCCAACCTTCACCAAACTGCAAAAAGAGATGGCCTCCCAGGGCGTGGCCATCGTTCCCATCGCCAACGACGACCCCTCGAAAGCGGAGGAATTTCTGACCAAGAAAAAGCTCGATGTCTGGTCCCTGACAGACGTCGACCGCCGCGTATCGACGCTCTACGGCGCCAACGCGCTGCCAAAGACATTTGTTCTCGACCGCAACGGCATCGTCCTCAATGCCATCCTCGGCAAGGCTTCGGAAGCGGACCTCCGCACCGCCATTGGGGCCGCGCAAAAGTAACCGCCGCTTCACTCCTCCAACCCTGCGCAGTAAGTAAAAGGGAGGAGCCATAAGCTCCTCCCTTCGTTACATTCTCCGGCCCTGAATGGCCTACTTCGGCGCGTACGCCTCGCCGTGCCGCTTGATCTGCGTCGGGTCGAAGCTCGACGTACCTGTCGGGTCCCAACTCGCTCCCGCCGGCACCAAGATGTCATCGGCTGACCGGTCCTTGGTCTCACCCGTGCGCACCTCGATGCGGCTGGCGTCTATGCCCTTCTCGCTCGTCAGGTACTGCTTCACGTTGAGCGTGCGCTCCGCGGCCGCGTCGGGCTTCTCACCGGCATCGTGCTTGCCCACCACCACCAGCAAAGCATTCGACTCGCGGTTCATCTCCAGCGCAATGCTGTCGAGGCAGGCCTTGGCCTCGTTGTCCACGCGCATGGGGCGCTTCTTATCGCGCTCGAAGGAGAGGCTGCACAGCGTGCGCACCGCTGCCGCCGGGGGAGCCGGAGGCGCAGGCGGTGGCACCACCGACACCGTCGTCGTCGCCGTCGCGGACCTGCCGCCGTCGTCCACCACGTTGCAGTTCACGGTAATGGTTCCCGGAGGCAGATCCGCCGTGGTCAGCATCTCTGTACTCCCGCTGCCCGTCATCTGCCCCGCGCTTGCGCCAAAGGAATAGCTCAGCGGACGGTTCTGCGGGCTGATGCCTGTCGCCGTGATCGTGGACGATCCGCCCGCCAGCAAGCTCGTCGGATTGGCCGAGCAGGAGATCGTCGGCGGCTGATACGCCAGCACACGGAACGACGCCGAGCACTCCGCATGCTCGCTCGGCCGCGAGCCTTCGTTGACCCACCCGCTCACCGTGTAGTCGCCCGGCGCCAAATCATTGGTCGAGACCGTTGCGTTCTCCGTGTTGCCTACGATCTTGCCCCCACTGGTGGCCCATGTATAGAAGGGCGTCAGATGCTTGCCGGGTTCCAGATTGATCGTCTTGCCTGTGACGCTAATCGGATCGCCCGCGTACACCGAGACCGGCTGCAACTCGCAGCCATACGCCGCTGGCAGCGCCGAACTTGTCTCACCAAAGCGAAAGACCACGCCCGCGCTCAACCGCATTGCGGTGATCTGCCCCAACCCACCGTCCAGAGCGAGTCCCGTCCGAGGGCCATAGTTCACATCGGAATAGGCAAAGTCCGCCTGAATCGGTCGAATCGCAAGGTGGTTGCCTGACCCCGGCAGCACAAGGTCCAACCCAACGCCGCCGGTCGCGCCCCATCCCCACGTGCCGGGCTGTACCGCCGGGCCGCAGACCATCGTCTCGCCGCCCAGAAAGTGGACGAACGGCACTAGCCGCCCCACCGGGAATCGGAACACCGGCCCAGCCTGCGCACTGTAGACGCAGTCGTTGGGCCCGCTGGGAAAGTAGCTGCCCTCGGCCTGGACCCCGAAGTGTTTGCCGAAGTATGCCGACACGTTCCCGACCGCGCCCATGTCGATCGGCTGGTACTCAATGTTGTAGATGTCGCTATCCATGGGGCGAAAGTAACCGTAGCCGCCATACAGATCGACCCTCGATGGCTCGGTAAGCCCGGACCCCGCGGAGGCAGCCTGCGCGGCGCAGCAAAGCGGGAAGATGGCCGAGAAGGCTGCGAACAGGGCAGTGCGGCGAATACTGGATAAATGCAAGTCGGTCATGGCCTTCCCCATCATTGCAAACTTCCGCCACAATAGGATGCACGGGAATCGAATGAGTTATTGCTCACAATAAGAGTTTATGGGGCAACAATCGTGTCGCCCGGTACCAGCGAGATCCCCTGCATGTCCCCCCTCTTCAGTGCCTTGGTGTAATCGAACGGGATCTTATTGCCCTCACGCAGAATGTACATGTGCTTCTTGTCCGCATACGGAGCGAGCCCGCCACCGGCCGCGATGGCCTGCAGTACGGTCATGCCCGGCGTCATCGTCAGCGGCCCCGGGGTCAGCACCTGGCCGATCAGGAAGACCCGCTTGCTGTGGACCCCAAGCACGCTCACACTCACCACCGGGTCGGTGACGTACTCCTTAAGTCGCGCCGTTATGTTGGTCGCCAGCTGCATCGGCGTGAACCCAGCGGCCGGTACGTCGCCCACTAAAGGCATCGTGATATTTCCATCCGGCCGCACCGGAAGGGTCGAAGAGAGATTCGGCTCCTTCCATACAGACACCTGGATTGAGTCGTCGGCCCCAATCACATAGTTGGCGGACACAGCCCCCGCGGCCGCAGCTCCAACCGGGGAAACGCCAGCCGTCGCCGGCCCCATTCCAGCCGGTTCGTTCAGCTTGCGATTGGACGCGGCTCGTGGACTAGGGCCGCCCTTGTCGCCGGACTCATCTCGCCAAAACGTAAAAACCAGGCCCATGCTCAGTCGCATCGCGGTGATCTGCCCCATCCCACCGTCCAGAACGGGGAAGTGCCGCGGGCCATAGTTCACATCCGAGTACGCAAAGTCCGCCTGGAACAGCCGTACCGCGATGTGGTCCAGCAGGACGTAGTCCGCGCCCACGCCGCCTGTTGCGCCAAATCCCCCGGTGCTCGGCTGGACTATGGGTCCGCTGACTTTCGTCTCTCCGGCCACAAAGTGGGCGAATGGCACAAACCGCCCCATTGGGAACCGGAAGACCGGGCCTGCCTGCGCGCTGTAGACGCTGTCGTTGGGGCCGCCGGGAAAGAAGCTGCCCTCGCCCTGGATGCCAAAGTGTTTGCCAAAGTATGCCGTCGCGCTGGCAACCCCACCCATGCTGATTGGTTGGTACTGCACGTTGTAGATATCGCTGTTGACCGGGCGGAAGTAACTGTAGCCGCCATAGAAATCCACCTTCGATGCCCGCGAGCCAACGGAGACTGCCTGCGCGCCGGCGCACAGGGGCGCAGCGAAGGAGACGGCGATCAACAGCACGGCGCGCCGAGAGACGGAGAAGTGCAGATCGATCATGCCGTCCCCTCTATCATTTCAAACTTTCGGCCCCGCAACGATTTTGGGAATCGCGGAAGTTACTGCGTCTAAGGCTGCAATCAGCCGCTGCCTTCTTCCACCCCTCGGAAGATAGGGAATCCCCTTGCCCTGTCGCGGCGTCAAAGTTCAGGGAATGCCTGGCCGCGTAAGATGAAGTTGAAACCTCGCCCTTGGCGAAACCGTAACACTAGGGGTACCCAAGAGACAGACCATGTGGATTGTTAAGCTGGCGCTCAACCGCCCCTACACTTTCATCGTGCTTGCGCTGCTCATCCTTCTGCTGAGCCCGGTCATCATCCTGCGCACCCCCACCGACATCTTTCCCAACATCAATATCCCCGTCATCTCCGTCGGTTGGACATACACCGGCCTCAACCCCGAGGAGATGGAAGGCCGCCTCACCACGCCCTACGAGAAGGCCATCACTACTCTGGTCGATAACGTCGAGCACACCGAATCCACCACCTACAACGGCGTCGTCGGTCACCAAGATTTACCTTCAGCCCGGCTCCAGCCTCGACACCGCCAACGCGCAGATCACCGCCGCATCCCAGTACCTCGTCAAGCAGCTTCCTCCCGGCATCCTGCCTCCGCAGATCATCAACTTCTCCGCGTCCAGCGTGCCCATCCTGCAGCTCGGCGTCTCCGGCAACGGCATGACCGAGCAGGCGCTCAACGACACGGCGGCGAACTTCATCCGCCCCCAGCTCATCACCGTGCCCGGCGCTCAGTTGCCTCTGCCCTACGGCGGCAAGCAGCGCCAGGTCCTGATCAGCATGGACCAGGCCGCCATGCAGGCCCGCGGCATCGCGCCCAGCGACCTGCTCAACGCCGTGGCGCTGGAGAACGTCGTCACGCCCTCCGGCACCGTCAAGATCGGCCCCACCGAATACGATGTCCGCACCAACGGCACACCGCGCACCATCGAAGAGCTGGGCAACATCCCCATCAAACAGGTCAACGGCACCACCATCTATCTGCACGATATCGCCAGCGTCAGCGACGGCTTCACCGTGCAGACCAACATCGTCCGCCAGGATGGCCATCGCGGCGTGCTCATCACCGTGCTCAAGAACGGCAACGCCTCCACCCTCGACGTGGTCAAGGGAATCCGCGACCGGCTGCCGCGCGCGCTCTCCACCGTCAACCCCAATGTCCACGTCACCGCGCTCGCCGATCAGTCCGTCTTCGTGCGCGCCGCGGTCCAGGGCGTCATCCGCGAGGGCATCATCGCCGCCGCGCTCACCGCGCTGATGATCCTGCTCTTCCTCGGCAGTTGGCGGTCGACGCTCATCATTGCGGTCTCCATTCCGCTGTCGATCCTCACCTCCGTCATCGTCCTCTGCGCTCATCGGCGAGACCATCAACACCATGACCCTCGGCGGTCTCGCCCTCGCCGTCGGCATCCTGGTCGACGACGCCACCGTCACCATCGAGAACATCGAGCGCTTCCTCGAAGAGGGCCAGCCGCTGCGCCACGCCATCCTTGAGGGCGCCGCGCAGATCGCCGTCCCCGCCCTCGTCTCCACTCTCTGCATCTGCATCGTCTTCCTGCCGATGTTCTTTCTCGGCGGCGTCGCGCGCTATCTCTTCGTTCCGCTGGCCGAGGCCGTCGTCTTCGCCATGCTCGCGTCCTACATCCTCTCGCGCACCCTCGTGCCTACGCTGGCGATGTATCTGCTTCGCCCGAAAGAACACCATACCGCCGCGGCCCGTGGCTTCTTCACTCGCTTCCAGCGCGGCTTCGAGCGTCAGTTCGAACGCCTGCGCAGCGCGTATCATCTCCTGCTCGACAAGCTCGTCGCCCTCCGCCATCTCTTCGTTCCGTGCTTCCTGCTCGCCTGCCTGCTCGCCTTCATCCTCGTCCCGTTCCTCGGCCAGAACTTCTTCCCCGATACCGACAGCGGCCAGTTCATCCTCCACGTCCGCGGCAGCACCGGCCTGCGCATCGAGGACATGGCAAAGCTCTGCGATCTGGTCGAGGACAGCATCCGCAAGCAGGTCCCCGCCGCCGAGCTCGACAACATCCTCGACAACATCGGCCTGCCCTACAGCGCATCCAACACCCAGCACCTCACCAACGGCACCATCGGCGCCTACGACGCCGACATCGAGGTCACCCTCAAGCCCAACCACCACCCCACCGCGGACTACGTCGGCACCCTGCGCCGCGAACTGCCGCGCGAGTTCCCCACCGCCACCTTCTACTTCCTGCCCGCCGACATCACCACCCAGATCCTCAACTTCGGCATCCCCGCGCCCATGGACGTGCAGATTGAAGGCAACGACATCGAAGCCAGCAAGCAGATCGCCGACAAGCTGCTCGCCCAGCTCAGTCACGTCCCCGGCCTCGTCGACCTGCGCATCCAGCAGCCCTTCGACTACCCCACCCTGCAGGTCGATGTCGACCGCACCAAGGCCTTGCAGGGCGGCTACACCCCGCGCGATGTCACCGGCAGCATCCTCAACACACTCAGCGGCAGCTCCCAGCTCACCCCCATCTTCTTTCTCAACTGGAACAACGGCATCAACTACAGCGTCGTCGCCCAGACTCCGCAGTACAACATGGACTCGAAGCAGGACCTCGAAAACATCCCCATCAACCGCGCCACGCCCGCGGCGCCCGCGCCCGCAACCAACAGCACTGGCCAGCAACAGACAGGCCCCTCCACCGAGATCCTCGCCGACCTCGCCACCATCCATCGCGGCCACGAGATGGCGGTCGTCAATCACTACAACGTCCGCCGCGTCGTCGATATCTACGGCAACGTGCAGGGCCGCGACCTCGGCGCCGTCAGCCGCGACGTCGAACGCATCCTCCGCGACAACAACAAAGACCTCCCGCGCGGCACCTTCGTCTCGCTCAAGGGCCAGGTCGACCACCATGCGCAGCGCCTACATCGGCCTGCTCGGCGGCCTCGCCTTCTCCATCGTGCTCGTCTACCTGCTCATCGTGGTCAACTTCCAGAGCTGGGTCGATCCCTTCATCATCATCACCGCGCTGCCCGCCGCGCTCGCCGGCATCGTCGTCTTCCTCTTCCTCACCCGACACGACGCTCAGCGTCCCCGCGCTGATGGGCGCCATCATGTGCATGGGCGTGGCCACCGCCAACAGCATCCTCGTCGTCTCCTTCGCCACCGAGCGCCTGGCGGACCACGGCGATGCGATCCGCGCCGCCATCGAGGCCGGTACTACGCGCTTCCGTCCCGTGCTGATGACCGCCCTCGCGATGATCATCGGCATGGTGCCCATGGCCCTCGGCCTCGGCGACGGCGGCGAGCAGAACGCGCCCCTCGGCCGCGCCGTCATCGGCGGCCTGCTCTGCGCCACCGTCGCCACGCTCGTCTTTGTCCCCTCGGTCTTCGCGCTCATCCACGGCACCGAGTCGCGCCGCGCCGACCGCGAGAAGGCCAAACTGGAGACCCACTTCGCATGAACCCCAATCGGCAAAGCCGCATCAAGATAGAAGGATGGAGTCGCGATCGATGGAACGCATAGTGACCGATAGCACGGTAACCCAGGGGCCCACGCAGTTCACCGCAACCTCGACCACGCCCGAGCCGCACCACTCCGCGGAAGAGCAACGGCTCGCTCAGGGTGCGCCCGAACCCAACGAAACCGGCCGCTCCGCGTGGATATTCGCCATCGTCGTCGCCATCCTGCTCGCCGCCGCCATCGTCTACGGCATCCACTCCCGCTCCACCGCCGAGCAGAACCTGCAGACCGCCACCCAGACTGCCGCGACTCCCAGCGTCTCCGTCGTCCATCCCACCGGCGGCTCCAAAGCGCAGGAGGTCGTGCTCCCCGGCAATACCCAGGCCTTCATCGACACCTCCATCTACGCGCGCACCAACGGCTACGTGAAGCAGTGGTTCGCCGACATCGGCCAGCACGTGCATCAGGGCGAACTCCTCGCCACCATCGAGACGCCCGAACTCGACCAGCAACTCCAGCAGGCTGAGGCCGACCTCAAGAGCGCGCAGGCCAACCAGCAGCTCGCCGCCACCACCAACGTCCGCTGGCAGGCGCTCGTCGCCAAGCACGCCGTCTCCGTGCAGGAGGCCGACCAGGTCGCCAGCGACCTCTCCGCCAAAGAAGCCGCCACCGCCGCGCAGGAGGCCAACGTCCGCCGCCTCGAGCAGCTGCAAAGCTACGAGCGCGTCATCGCCCCGTTCGACGGCATCATCACCGCGCGCGATACCGACGTCGGCTCCCTCATCGACGCCGGCTCCTCCGCCGAGCCGCACGAGCTCTTCCATCTCGACCAGGTCGGCAGCCTGCGCATCTTCGTCGCCGTCCCCGAGGCCTACGCCGTCAGCGTCCACAACGGCGAGCAGGTCGACATCACCCAGGACGCCGACCCCGGCCACATCATCCACGGCACCGTCACGCGCAACTCCAACGCCATCTCACCAGTCCAGCCGCACCCTCAACGTCGAGGTCGACGTCGACAACGCCGGCGGCGATCTCCTGCCCGGCGCCTACGTCTTCGTCCACATGAAGCTGCCCGGCAGCGGCCAGAACGCCGTCACCATCCCCTCCAACACGCTCATCTTCCGCTCCGCCGGCCTGCAGGTCGGTGTCGTCCGCGATGGCAAAGCCGTGCTCGTCCCCATCACCGTCGGCCACGACTTCGGCAACTCCGTCGAAGTCACCTCCGGCCTCACCCCGCAGGACGAGGTCATCCTCGACCCCTCCGACTCTCTCGTCAGCGGCACGCCCGTCGAGGTCGGCGCACCGTCCACCAACGGGGCCGCACAATGATGCAGATCGCACCGCGCGGCGTTCCTCATGTTTGGCGCTCGCGACCCTTGCGCTCGCTGGCTGTCACCCTGTCGGCCCGAACTACGCCACGCCGCCCGCCGCCGGCCTCGCGCCCGAGTTCAAAGAGCCCGGCCCCACCACCTTCAAAGAGACCGACGGCTGGAAGGCCGCGCAGCCCAGCGACGCAACCCTCCGCGGCAAGTGGTGGGAGCTCTTCTCCGACCCTCAACTCAACGCCCTCGAAGAGCAGATCGACCCCGCCAACCAGACCCTCAAAGCCGCCGACGCCAACTTCCGAGCCGCCCGCGCCGCCATCGGCCTCTACCGTGCAAACCTTGCGCCCACCCTCAGCGTCGGCCCCGAGATCGGCGCCCTCCGCGACTCCGCCAACCAGCCTTACGCCGGCACCTCCATCGTCAATGGCGGCCAGGGCGTCGGCAACTTCCTCCTGCCGCTCGACCTCAACTACGAGGTCGACCTCTGGGGCCGCATCCGCCGCAGCGTCACCGCCGCCCGCGAGACCGCCCAGGCCTCGGACGCCGACCTCGAGACCGCCCGCCTCAGCCTCCATGCCGAACTCGCCCTCGACTACTTCGGCCTGCGCGCCGACGACGCCCAGAAGAAACTCCTCGACGACACCGTCGCCACCTACCGCCGCGCCCTCCAGCTCACTCAAGACCGCTACAACGGCGGCGCATCGCCCCTCTCCGACGTCACCCAGGCCCGCACTCAGCTGCAGACCGCGCTCGTGCAGGACTCCGACGTCACCATCGAGCGCGCCCAGTACGAGCACGCCATCGCCGTGCTCACCGGCCAGGCGCCCGCCGCAGCTCACTCTCGCCGCCGACCCCGTCAACGCCAACCCGCCCGCCATCCCCGTCATTCCCGGCGCGCTGCCCTCGCAGCTGCTGGAGCGCCGCCCCGACATCGCCGCCGACGAGCGCCGCATGGCCGCCGCCAACGAGCAGATCGGCATCGCGCAGGCCGCCTTCTACCCCACGCTCTCGCTCTCCGCCGCCGCCGGCCTCAACGGCACCTCGCTGCTCAACCTCTTCACCGCGCCCAGCCGCTTCTTCGCCGTCGGCCCGCGTGCTCAACGCAAACCCTCTACGACCACGGCCGCCGCCGCGCCGGCTCCGACATCGCCCTCGCCCAGTACGACTCCACCGTCGCCAACTACCGCCAGACCACCCTCACCGCCTTCCAGCAGGTCGAGGACAACCTCGCCGCCCTCCGCGTTCTCGAGACCGAAGCCTCCCAGCAGCGCGACGCCACTGACGCCGCGCAGCAGTCCCTCGACCTCTTCAACACCCGCTACGAGGGCGGCGTCGACACCTACCTCCAGGTCGTCACCGCGCAGACCACCGCGCTCGCCAACCAGCGCAACGACATCGAGATCGAACGCCGCCGCCTCGAAGCCAGCGTCCTCCTCATCAAAGCCCTCGGCGGCGGCTGGACCACCACCCAACTCCCCAAGCTCTAACTCGCCAAGGAATCGGGTGCCCCATCTCCGGCAGCTTCGCCATCTGAGGTGGGAATGAACTCGGGTGCCCCATTCATCGCGCAGCGATGGGTGGGTTATTGTTTGCGGAAGCAAACGACCGCCCTTCCTTACCCCTGACCACTTCGCCTCATCGGATCAATGCACTTGCTGCAAAATGCCTTCGCGGCATATCTTCAAGCATGGAGGCTGGTTCAAGAGTGGTCGCATTTGCCCGCAATGTCGGCAAGCGGATCTGGTTAGCCTGGAACCTGCTCTTTAGACCCTTGCGACTCATGTGGGCTGGGGCGGCCGCAATGAGCACATTGGCCTATATCCGGGATGAGATGTTTCCTCCGGCATTTGCGCGATACAAGATTCCCCCGTTCCTACCTCACTGGAATTTGTCCGGCTGGCTGGCAGCATTTTTCGTGTTAACGACGGCGATCCTGGTCGATTACATCTACAACACCCAACATGAATTCAGAAGCGGAATCTTAGACAATACAGGAACTCCATTTAGAGACGACGAAAGCGCCACTGGCCGTCGGTGGAGCATGACCTTTGTTGCTGGTCTAACGATATGTGTGGTGGCGATAAGCACCCTGCTTTCGGCACCCGAATACACGCCCGCTGATATCGCGACCCTCATGATCACTCCAACGCCTCTACCGCCCCCAGGCCAGACCCCCGAGAAAGGGTACAGTCGAAGATGAAATCAGAGTACGAGGACTCGGAGACATAGGGCACAATGCCCCACGCCCACACCGTCGCCGGCGTCCGCTACACGTTTGAAACCCTCGCCGACCTCCTCGCCCGCGCCACCCCACTCCGCTCCGGCGACCAGCTCGCCGGCATCGCCGCGTCTAGCAGCCAAGAACGCATCGCCGCCCAGCTCGCCCTCGCCGACCTGCCCCTCAAACACTTCCTCAACGAAGCGATCATCCCTTACGAGACCGACGAGGTCACCCGCCTCATCCTCGACACGCACGAGCCAGCCGCCTTCGCCCCCATCGCCCACTTCACCGTCGGCGAACTCCGCGACTGGCTGCTCTCCGACGAAGCCACCACCGAAACCCTCGCCGCGCTCGCCCCCGGCCTCACCCCGGAGATGGCCGCCGCCGTCTCGCAAGCTCATGCGCCTGCAGGACCTCGTGCTGGTCGCGCGCAAGATCTCCGTCGTCACCCGCTTCCGCACCACCGTCGGCTTGCCCGGCCGGCTCTCGACACGCCTCCAGCCCAACCACCCCACGGACGACGCCGCGCGGCATCGCCGCGTCAATCATCGATGGCCTCCTGCTCGGCTCCGGCGACGCCGTCATCGGCATCAACCCCGTCTCCGACTCCCTCCGCACCGTCATCGACCTGCTCCACCTCATCGATCACGCACGCGCAGCGCTTCGCCATCCCCACCCAAAGCTGCGTCCTCGCCCACATCACCACGCAGATGGAAGCGATGCGGCTGGGCGCGCCCGTCGACCTCGTCTTCCAGTCCATCGCCGGCACGCGAAGCCGCCAACCGCTCCTTCGGCATCTCCCTCGCGCTGCTCGACGAAGCCCACCAGATGGCCCGCGAACTCAACCGCGGCGGCGATCGCGCCCCGAGACCGGCGGCGAACAACATCATGTACTTCGAGACCGGCCAGGGCAGCGCGCTCTCCGCCAACGCCCACATCGGGACCGGAGGAATCGGGGTCGACCAGCAGACCCTCGAAGCCCGCGCCTACGCCGTCGCCCGCCGCTACCGCCCCATGCTGGTCAACACCGTCGTCGGCTTCATCGGCCCGGAGTATCTCTACGACGGCAAGCAGATCCTCCGCGCCGGCCTCGAAGACCACTTCTGCGGCAAGCTGCTCGGCCTGCCCATGGGCTGCGACGTCTGCTACACCAACCACGCCGAGGCCGACCAGGACGACATGGACGCGCTGCTCACCATGCTCGGCGCCGCCGGCGTCAACTACATCATGGGCGTCCCCGGCGCCGACGACATCATGCTCAACTACCAGTCCACCAGCTTCCACGACGCCCTCTACCTCCGCCGCATCCTCAACCTCCGCCCCGCCCCCGAGTTCGAAGCCTGGCTCGCCTCCCCCGCATCCCAACTCTCAATCGCAAAGCTACTCAATGCATGAGCAAACCACACAAAATCCCCGCCCTCCAGTCTCACGTCAGCCCGGCGCGTCACTCGATCTCCGCAATCTCACCCCCGCCCGTGTCGCCCTCGCCCGCACCGGCGTCAGCATCGCCACCAGCCACGCCCTCGCGTTTTCGCTCGCCCACGCGCAGGCCCGCGATGCCGTCCACTCCGCTCTTGACGTCCCCGCCCTCCTCACCGCCCTCCGCGACCGCAAGCTCCCAGCCATCTGCCGTGCAAAGCGCCGCCTCCACCGCGCCGAATACCTCCGCCGCCCCGACCTCGGCCGCACCCTCGCACTCCACCTCCACCGCGCAACTCGAACCTCGAACCGCCGAACCTTGAACCAACCAACAACCTGCAACCTGCAACCTGCAACTTGTCCATCATCCTCGCCGACGGCCTCTCCGCCCTCGCCACTCGAACGCCACGCCATCCCCCTCCTCGACGCGCTCCTCCCTTTGCTAACTCCGGACTGGCGTCTCACCCCCATCGTCATCGCCACCCAGGCCCGCGTCGCCCTCGCCGACCCCATCGGCCAGGCCCTCCACGCCGACGCATACCCTCATCCTCATCGGCGAGCGCCCCGGCCTCAGCTCGCCCGACTCCCTCGGCGCCTACCTCACCTGGGCCCCGCGCCCCGGCCGCACCGACGCCGAGCGCAACTGCGTCTCCAACATCCGCGCGCACGCCGGCCTCGACTACGCGACCGCCGCGCACAAGATGCCGCGCTACCTCCACGAAGCCCGCCGCCTCGGCCTCACCGGCGTCCAGCTGCACGAGCCAGATCTGGTTACAATCTCCGCACCGGCGCATCGCGATAGACTGGAGTAGCGCCGCGCCGCCCACCGCGCTCGCATCTCACTTCAGCATGCTGACCGAAATCGACGGCACCTCGATTGCAACCCGCCGCCTTATCCTGCGCGACTCGCTCGCCCTCCTCAGCCTCACCCTCGTCACGCTCGTCCTCTTTGCGGTCACCCTCTTCCTCTTCCGCTCCTTCACCGCGCATCGCGCCGCCCTTGCGCAGAGCTCCGCCGACCTCGGCGCGCGCGAGCTCGCCTCCGGCAACGCCGCCGCCGCCGTCCTCGACCTGCGCAACGCGCTCGCCTACGCGCCCGGCACCCGCGCCTATGAGCTGCTGCTGGCGCAGGCCCTGGGCGAGGCCGGGCGCACCGAAGAGAGCTACAACTATTTCCTCGGCCTCTCCGAAGCCGAGCCCGGCAACGGCTTCATCAACCTCGAACTCGCGCGCCTCGCCGCCCGCCGCAACGACCCCGTCGCCGCCGTCAACTTTTATGGCGCGTCCATCAACGGCACCTGGTCAGGGCGACGGCATCGCCCGCCGAGCTGAAGTTCGCATAGAACTTGCCCGCTACCTGATCGAAAATCATCGCCCCGCCGAGGCCCGCATGGACCTCCTCATCGTCGCCGGCAACGCGCCCGACGACTACGAGCGCGACCGAACCATCGCCGATCTGTTCGAGCAGGCCGGCGATCCCGACGACGCCGCGACCTACTACCAGAAGGCCGCCGACCTTCAACCCACCGGTCCCACCGATCCAGCAATAGCAGCCCCATGACCTTGAGCTCACCAGTCAGCCCCGCCGAACCGCTCGATCCCGACACCCCAGCCGTGGAGGCCGCATCCCGCATCGCCGCCAACCGCGAAGAGCGCCTGCTGCTGCTGCTCTCCATCTTCATCGGCGTCATCTCCGGCCTGCTCGTCGTCAGCTTCCGCATGGCCATCGACTGGCTCTCCGTCCTGCTGCAGGGCGAGTCGCCAACCCCGCATCACATCCGCATAATCCTCGTCCCCACCCTCGCCGGCATCGTCATCGCGCTGCTCGTCCGCTACGTCTTCCCCGAGGCGCGCGGCAGCGGCATCAACCAGACCAAGGCCGCACTCTACATCCGCAACGGATACATCTCCACCCGCACCGTGCTGGGCAAGTTTCTGCTCTCGCGCGCTCGCCATCGGCAGCGGCTATCTCGCTCGGCCCGGAAGATCCTTCGCTGCAGATCGGCGCCGGTGTCGCCTCGCAGATCAGCCGCCGCTTCGGCCTCTCCCGCGCGCGTCTGCGCCTCTTCGCGCCCATCGGCGCCGCCGCCGGCCTCGCCGCTGCCTTCAACGCGCCCATCTCCGCCATCCTCTTCGTCATCGAAGAGGTCATCGGCAACTGGAGCGCGGCCGTCCTCGGCTCCATCGTCCTCTCCGCCATCTCCGCCGTCGTTGTCGCGCGCTGGTTCTGGGGCCCGGAGCCGATGTTCCGCATCCCCGCCGTCAATCTCGTCGATCCGCGCGAGCTGCTCGCCTACGCCGTCCTCGGCCTCGCCGGCGGCGTCGCCTCGCTGGTCTTCACCAAGGCCCTCGGCTGGCTTCGCCCTCTGCTGCGCCGCCAGCCCGCGGCGTGGCAGCTCTTCCAGCCCGCCGCCGCAGGCTTCCTCGTCGGATGCATCGGCTACTTCGGCCTGCCGCAGGTGATGGGCGCGGGCTACGAGGCCATCGACCAGGCCATGCACGCGCAGTTCGCCTGGAAGATGCTCCTCCTGCTTGCCCTCTTCAAGATCGTCGCCACCACGCTCTCCTTCTCCAGCGGCACGCCCGGCGGCATGTTCGCGCCCACGCTCTTCATCGGAGCCATGCTGGGCGCGTCAGTCGGCTCGTTCGAGCACCATTTCTTCCCCCACCTCACCGGCTCCATCGGCTCCTATGCGCTGGTCGGGATGGGCGTGCTCTTCGCCGCATTCCTGCGCGCGCCGCTCACCTCCGTCTTCATGGTGCTGGAGGTCAGCGGCAACTACTCCATCGTCCTGCCCGTCATCCTCGCCAACACCATCGCCTACCTGCTCTCGCGCTCGCTGCAGCCCGTCCCCATCCTCGAAATCTTCACCCATCAGGACGGCCTCGACCTTCCCTCCATGGAAGAGCAGCGCGAAGAGAGCGACCTCCATCTCGAAGACGCGCTGCATCCCATCGCCGTCCCGGTCCTGCAAGGCTCGGACACCGCCGCCGCAGCCGCAGCAGCGATGGCGCAGTATGCAGACGTGGCCCCAGCAGAGGCCGTCCTCATCCACTGCACCGACGGCCTCTGGTACGCCGCCACCCGTCAGGAGCTCGAATCCATCCTCGCCCCCTCTGCCACAGAACTGGGTGCCCCATCTCAGACAGCTTCACCGCCTGAGGTGGGAATACAGGACACAACTCTCGAACAACTCCTCGGCCCTGAACGCACCCCCGTCCTCTTCCCTGATCTCCCTCTCTCCGCCGCCCTCCCTCACTTCCGCCGCTGGCCCCTGCTCCCGATCACCAACCGCGCCGTCCGCGGAGCCCTCGAAGGCGCTGTCTCCCTCGAAGACGTCCTCCACCGCTACCAACAGCGATAAGCTAGCTCCTAGCCGTTAGCTAAAGGTAGGAGCAAACAGCTAGCCTCGAATCGCGCACCTTGAACCTCGAACCCCGAATGCCTCGCAACCTCTTCATCCTCGCCGCCTCGCTCGCCGCCTTCGCGCTCATCTCCTGCGGCATCGCGTACACCAACATCGCGCAGCAGCCCGGCTCGCCCGGCGACCAGTCCCTCTGGCGCACCATGGGCCTCGTCCTCCTGCTCATCGCCCTCATCGCCGCTCTCGCCGGCGTCCTCTCCACCCTCTTCCAACAGGCCGAACGCCGCAGCCAACAAGCCCGCACCGAAGCCCGCCGCCGCAAGCGACCCTGACCTTTCCCAGCGAATACAATCAGCAGGGAAGGGAACCACCACCGATGTTCGAGGTCACTGTAGAAGCCGGCTTCTCCTCCGGCCACTACCTGCGCAACTACCAGGGCAAGTGCGAGAACCCGCACGGCCACAACTACCGCGTCCTCGTCACCCTCGCCGGCGCCGAGCTCGACGCCGCCGGCCTCCTGCTCGACTTCAAGGTCCTCAAGACCCTCCTCCGCCCCGTCGTCGACTACCTCGACCACCAGATGATCAACGACCTCCCGCCCTTCACCGAGCTCAACCCCTCCGCCGAAAACCTCGCCCGCTACTTCTACCAGCAGACCAGCCTCCACCTCCAGCAGCTCACCGCCGGCCGCGTCCGCGTCAAAGACTGCACCCTCTTCGAAACCGACACCAGCTTCGCCCGCTATTACGAATAACGCATCGGGAAAGCGCAAGAGACAGGAGTCTAGTGGTGAGGGAACAGACGGACCGTTTCAGGTTGCTCGCGCAAAAACTCGCAGAGAGTACCCCCGGCTTTTTTGACATAAAGGGGGCAGGTGAAGGGGACCACGCGACAAACGCCTTCATGAAAAGTCTGAGGATTCTGGCACAAAAGCAATTCGGCGCGGATTTGCATGAAAAGCAATGCGTCGCCGGACCGAATTTCCGTTTTGACTTTTATCTTCCCAACGAAAGAACAGTAATAGAAATAGCCCTCAGCCTCAGAAACCCGAACTCCGAGTTCGAGAAAGACCTTTTGAAGTGCATTCTTGCCCAGAAGCAAGGCCTAGAAATTAAGCACCTGCTGCTAATCTCAAAACCAGGCGGAATGAAGAAAGCCGATGAACCCGGAAGAAAAAGAATGGCCGAGCTGGTACAGACCGATTTTGGAATAGCTGTCGAGGTCTGGGATCTGTGCCCGAAGAGCGGGCCATAGAAACGCACATAAAGCAATTTCTCCGGGCCATGGCGGAGACCGGATGGTATGAAGACTAAAAATCTGGACGAAAAAATCGAGCAACTCGCCGCCCTCAACCACACCATCGTGCTGCGCCGCGATGAAGACGGCGACGTCATCGCCTCCATCACCGAACTCGAAGGCTGCTTGGCCCACGGTCGCGATGCCGCGGAGGCCCTCGCCGAACTCGCCTCCATGAAGAGGCTCTGGATCGAATCCTGCCTCGCCGACGGCAAGCCCGTCCCGTTGCCCGCCGAAGAAGACGACTCACTCCCCAGTGGTAAGTGGTTGCAGCGTGTCCCGCGCACGCTTCATAGGAAGCTTACCGACCTTGCCCAGCGCGAAGGCGTAAGTCTCAACCAATATGTCGTCTCAGTTCTGGCCGAAGCCGTCGGCGCACAGACAGCGCCAGTCGCTGCCCCGAACGTCGTCTCAAGACGCTCACAGCTCGATCAGTCAGAGTTCGCCTCCGCTCGCGCCCGAGCCTAGAACTCCCTTCCATACACCCACGCGTCCCCACCCCGCCCGTAAAACCCTTTCACCCTCCCCGCCCGCGCATATCCCATCCCCTCGTAGAACCCAATCGCCCCCGCGTTCTCGATCGACACATGCAGCGCCATCCCCATGGCCCCCGCCTTCCGCATCCGCGCCTCCACCTCCTCCATCAGCCGCCGCGCCAACCCCCGCCGACGCCACCCCGCCGCCACATCCAGCGTCACCACATACCCAACCTCACCCTCCAACTGCGCCACGCAAAACCCCACCAGCTCGGCGTCCTCACCCGCACCCACTTCAGCAATCGCCGTCACCGCGCCCCGCTCCTCCGCGAACCCGCGCATTGCCCTCCGGCTGAACCGGAACGCCTCCGCAAAGCAAGCCACATCCAGCGCATACATCGCCTCTAAATCTCTTGCCCGATACTCTCGCAGCATCACTTCATCCATCTCGAACCCCGAACCTCGAACCTTGCTCCTGGAACAGATGTACCATCAACCATGCGCCCCTTCCTCGCATTCCTCTTGCTGGCAACGGCCGCCTACGCCTGCGCGCAACCCCAAGCGCCCGCACAAGCCCCCACCCCCGACCACCCCATCGAAATCAAAGTCGTCGTCCTCGCCATGTTCGAGGCCGGTGCCGACACCGGCGACACCCCCGGCGAGTACCAGTACTGGGTCGAGCGCGAACACCTCGACCAAATCCTCCCCTTTACCCAGGGCTTCCACGACCTCCGCCTCAACCCCCGCACCGGGGTCCTCGGCCTGCTGACCGGTGTGGGCACTGCCCGCGCCGCCGCGTCGGTAATGGCCCTCGGCCTCGACCCCCGCTTCGACCTCACCCACGCCTACTTCCTCGTCGCCGGCATCGGCGGCATCGACCCCAACGCCGGCTCCCTCGCCTCCGCCGTCTGGTCTGACTTCGTCGTCGACGGCGACCTCGCCTACGAGATCGACCCCCGCGAGATTCCCCACGCCACACCCGCCGACCGCGCCCTCTGGACCACCGGCTACGTCCCCCTCCGCCGCGAGGTCCCCTACCAGCAGCCCCTCACGCCGGAGAACAACGTCGTCTTCCGCCTCAACCCCGCCCTCGTCGACTGGGCCTACGCCCTCACCCGCGACACCCCGCTGCCCGACACCCCCGCCCTCCAGGCCACCCGCGTCAAGTACGCCGGCACCGCCGCCCACCGCCCGCCCTTCGTCCTCAAGGGCGGCAACCTCTCCGCCAGCACCTTCTGGCACGGCGCGCTCATGCAGCAGTGGGCCGAGGACTGGGTCAACTACATGACCGCCGGCCAGGCCACCTACGCCATCTGCGGCATGGAGGACACCGGCACCCTCCAGTCCCTCACCTTCCTCGCCCACGCCCACAAGGTTGACCTCGACCGCGTCCTCGTCCTGCGCACCGCCTCCAACTACGACCTGCAGCCCATCGGCCTCACCGCCGCCCAGTCCCTCGCCCAGACCAAGATCGGCCACTACGGCGCCTACCAGCCCGCCCTCGACACCGCCTACCGCATCGGCCATCTCGTCGTCGACACCCTCGTCTCCAACTGGCCCACCACCCGCGACCACCCCCCCACCGCTATGCCGCCGAAGTAGAAGAATCAACCCCACAAAGAGCACGGCTGGCTAATGCCGCAGTTGCGTTTGAAACGCAGGAACGGGCATCAGCCGTTCAGCTGTCATAGCGATCCCCTGTCGTCAGGGCTCCCAGTCCCTTAGGATCGCGAAACGCCCAGTCGATTCGTTCCTTGAAGATTTCCTATTTGGCGGGTTGAGCCGTGGCAATCGGAGGAGCTAAGTCCGGCGCCGGCGACGCAAAGCTTTTCAGGAAATCACCAAGCTCCCTGAAACACTCGTCTTCGATAGACACCGGGTTCCCCCTAGCGCTGAACATATAGGCAACCGAAGTCCACGGATTCTTGCGGCAAGAAGCACCAGCCAAGCTCGACATCTTCATCTTCGCAAGCTCGTTCGTTGTAAGGTCGGCAGGGACTCCCACACATCCAAAAAACGCATCGATGCAGGCCTTCTTGCCACCGTCTATGGATTCGAGAAGAAGATGTTCGAGGGTCCCATTGGTACCCTTTCGGGGAATAATATAAGCTCCGACCCTGATCTCTTGGTCGCCTTGCCCAAACCGTTCGAGCGAATAAGACTGGGCGGGACTCGGGAATCCAGCGTCCGAGAGCGCCTTAGCGATGGCCGCGAAGCAATCATCGTTCGAAACGTCGGCATCACCCATGACCAGCAACCCTTTGAGTTTGACGTTGCTTAATGCTGCTGCGGCCTTGATCGCTTCCAGGTATTCGGCTATCTTATCTTTCCCCATCCCCTGAACGCTGTCAGTGCTAGGACAGCCGACCTGACAAGACTGTACTTTGTGGTGTTGCAACAAGCAATTTACTAAGTGGACGTCACCCATCCCCTCGCAGACAATAACTAGCGAAGCTGACAAGTTGTCTAGCGTCTTCGTAATGATGAAGTTCATCGCGGGTCGAACCCCTGCCTCAACGCGCTCTTGATAGATCTACCGTCAACCTGGTGAAAGTCGAACTGCCCTGATTTCCCTTCCGCCCTAATCAACGAAAAGTCCCCTTCGTATCCCTCTATCGCGTCCGGCAGCGCTTCCAAGCACTCCTTACTGTGTGTAGTCACAAATATCTGAACGTTATTCTCAACTGCGCTACGGTGGATGAGCCGCCAAATCGACCCTAAGCGGTCGAAATAAAATCCGTCTTCAAGTTGGTCAATGAGGACAATGCCATCTCTGGTTGCCGCTATTCCAAGCAGTATTCCCATTAGCTTGTTAATGCCATCTGATAGCAGACCGACTGGAAGCTTTCTTAATCCCCCCTTCACTGAAGCGAAGACAGCCGGAGTACTAGAAAAATACTCGATTGACAGAGACTCCAACACCGGAAACTCAGTCTTCATGGCCTTAACGATGGATTCAATTCCCCCGCTCACGCTGAGAGCCGAGAAACGCTTGGCATGTTCATCCGGAACGTCCGGAGAACTTGGTGCGAACAGCATCGCAGGAAGATGGTCAGCTGTCGCCCCCAGCATATTGAGACCCATAGGAGTGATGAGCGGCCTGACGGAAACGGGGGGATCATTATTGCGCTGCCATGTAAATTCGATCTGAGGGGGAGAGGGGCTTACCGGACCTATGGGCTGATCCCCGAGTGGCAGCACCGGGCTTTGGTTCTCAACGAACGCAACTCGCAGTGATCGAGAATCCTGTTGAGTTCCCTTCGCCTCAATTTCGATAATCTTGTCGGTTTGGAACCAAAGGAACAGGTCGCTCCACAATGCGGTATACGAAACCGCATCGGCCTGAATCTGTATCTGATTGCCAAGGTGGCGCAGCGCGCGCAACTGAAATGCCTGATTGGGCACTGCCGCCCCACTAGAAAGAAACAGCGCCTCCAATAAAGACGTCTTGCCGGTAGAGTTTCTGCCGACAATCACATTAATCCTTTTGAGGTCGTCTAGCTCAAGCCAAGAGAAGCCGCGAAAGTTCTTAATTGAAATCTTCTGGATCATAAGCTCTGGTCATTGTCTATTGCCCCCGAGATAGGCGTCAATAATTCCATCGCCCGGTTCACAATCCTTCAACGCCCTGTCAACCCCCCAAAACCCTCAAAATCCCCCCAACCCACACAAACCAATCACGAAGATTTCCAAAAATAGTTGGCATTCCTCACCTTCCTCGCCCACGCCCACAAGGTTGACCTCAACCGCGTCCTCGTCCTGCGCACCGCATCGAACTACGACCTCCAGCCCATCGGCCTCACCGCCGCCCAGTCCCTCGCCGCCACCAAGCTTGGCAGCTACGGGGCATACCTCCCCGCCCTCGACACCGCCTACCGCATCGGCCACCTCGTCGTCGACACCCTCGTCGCCCAATGGCCCACCACCCGCGACCGCCTGCCGACCGCGACCAAGTAGTTGTCGCCGTCATCCCGACCGAAGCGCGCAGCGCGCAGCGGAGGGACCCCCGCATTTGCTCTGATTTCGTTCTATCCTGCCGGCTTCTCCCACAACTCCCAAATCCCTTGTCAACCCCCCAAACTCCCTAAAATTCCCCCAACCCCAACAATCCATGCCACATCAAACTTCAAAATAGTTGGCATTAACACCCTCCTCAACCAGCTATCATTAAAGTCAGGCTGCAAAACAAAATGTCCGGCGCAACCGGTGGGAGCGCGGGGCTTCAGTTTGTCATCCTTTTCTATTTGTCATCCCCGAAGGGGACATGCTTCACGCATTTGCTTTTTGCCCTTGCCGTTGCCTCTGAGATAGGCCGGGACTTCAGTCCCGGCACAACCGGCCTCAGGATCAAGAAGGCTTCAGCCTCCGGGACATGCCTTCCGCCCTTCTCATCTTGGATCTGGGGGTACCTATTGCAATCCATCCCCTTTGTTCGCAAAATTTTAGATCGAAGGTATCCCCCACACTATGTTGCTTCGGCTTGTCATCCCGCTCACCCATGAATTGTCATCCTGACCCTGAGCGAAGCCGAAGGGGAAGGACCTGCTTCTTGTCTTTCTTACTTGTCATCCCCGAAGGGGATATGCTTCTCGTCTTTGCCTTTGCTCTTACCGTTGCTTCTGAGATAGGCCGGACTTCAGTCCCGGCATCAACCGAAAAAAGACAAAAAGTCCGGCATTAACTCTAACTCTTGTATTGTGAGGACTTCACAGAAAACGGGGGGCTACATCGAAGAAAATCGACACGACAAAGGAGAGCGAGGCGCGCTCAACTCATGTCACACGCATCATCACTTGGAAAGGGGAATGGAGCCGATGAGCGGAGTTGAACCGCTGACCTACTGATTACGAATCAGTTGCTCTACCAACTGAGCTACATCGGCCTGCCACAGCCATTCTAGAGCATTTCACCGCTCCCCGTGAACCTCGCGCGCGCGCACCGCACCCATTGCGAGACCCGCTCCGCGTTAGCGCCGCACCGCCCAAGCCAGACCATCCGGCCCTCCGCCCGCCTCGATGTGGCTGGCCACTTCAAGCGTGTGCAGATCGATCACCGCAACATAGTTGTCCGGCCCGCAGGAGACGAACGCGCGCGCGCCATTCGGTTCCACCAGCACGCCGCCCGCGCCGTGGCCCTGGTGCCCGACCAGGATCCGCTTCACCACCTCGCGCGTCGCCGCATCCAGCACCACCAGGTTCGGCCCGCTCGACACCAGCACCAGCTTCCCGTCCGGCGTAAACTTCAGCCGGTTCGCCGAAGGAACATTCGCCGCCAGCGTCGCCACCACCTTCTTGCTCGCCAGATCGATCACCGAGACGGTCGCGTCCTGCGCGTTCGCCACCCACACCTCCTTGCCGTCCGGCGAAACATCGAACCCCTCCGATCCCCTTCCCACCGCAACCACCGTCTCATTCCAATCAACCGCCGGCTCCTGGCTTCCCGGCGGTCGCGGCCCAGGGGCGCGGTCCGCCCGGCCGCGGTCCTCCTTGTGCACCCCCACTTTGCCCCTGCCCATTCGGCGGCGGCCCTCCCGGCCCCGCCCCATTCGGCCGCGGTCCGCCCGGCGGTGGCCCGCCCTGGCGCGTCGACTGCATCTCAAAGATGCTCACCGAACCCGAGCTCACATTGCTGGTCACGATCAGCTTCTGGTCGTCCGAGACGAAGATCATATGCGTGCGGTTCTGCCCCGTGCCCATGATCCAATCCACCTTCTTTGTCGCCGGATCGTACCGCCCGATGGCCTTCGCCGCCTCCGCCGTGAACCACGCCTTGCCGCCGACGAAGGTGAGGCCGTGTGGGCCGCGCAGGGGGCCAAGGTCGATCTGCGGCAGGTCTTTCGCGGTCGCCAGATCGATCACGTAGAGGTTGTTGTAGAGCCCGAACCCATAGTTCGAAACGTACGCCGTCGACCCGTCGGACGAGGCAATCACCTCATGGGGGTCTTCGCCCACGGGCGCCTTCGCCACCACCTGCAGGGTGCCCGGATCGACGATGGCCAGTGTGTGGTCCTGCTTGGAGAGCACCAGCAGCGAGAGACTCTGCGCCGGAAGACCGCTGCAAAGGAAGAGAGATGCGGCCAACGCCGCAGCGTAAATTCGGAGTTTCATGCGTGCCAGAGTAACCCATGCGGCGAGTTGGCCGCCAGCGCTAATGGATGTCGCCGAAGTGTACGTTCTCCGGCGCCGTCACCGAACCCGGATCGAGGAACTGGATCGACGTCGCCGGCCCAAGGTTCGCAGCGCTGGAATCGCCAGTGCCCCACTCGCGCAGCGCCCACACGACCTTCTTGTCCGGCGCTCACCTCAATCGCCTGTGCCGAACCCGGAGCGTTGTCCGCGTTCTTGGTCCACTCATTCACCCAGTTGTTGATCACCGTGTCGCCGTTGGGCAGCCGCCACGCCTGCTGCAGGCCGGCGAACTTGTACTCGGGCGTATCCGCGGGCTTCCAGCTCCACACCGTATCGCCGTGCCGCGTCACCTCGCGCACGCCAAGATGGTCCGTGATGAGCGCATTCCCGTTGGCCAATGGATTCGCGCTCCAGGGGTTCGATCCAGGAAACGACCACACCACCTTCCCGTTCGAGTCGTACTCGTTCACCATATTGAGGTCGTGATGCGCGACCAGCACCGTGCCATCCGCCGTGATCCTTGCGTGACGGAACTGCGGATGCACACCGATCGGATGGTTGACTTCGAGCGGGAACTCCTTCTCCACCGCGCCGGTGACAATGTTCACCACGCGCAGCACCGCGGTCGGATCGCCGTTCTCGATATAAAGCACGTGCTCCGTTCCGATCGGCACCGCGGTATGAACCTCATGGCCCGCCGGCGGCACATAGTTCCACACCACCTTCTTGTCCGGCGTGATCTCAGTCACACCAAACTGATGGGCGAACAGGATGTTGCCGTTCGACAGCATCACCATATCGCTGATCTCGCCCTTGCCCGCGGGATCGTCATAGCTCCAGACGATCTTGCCTCCGCGCACGATGAAGATCTTGCGGTCGTGCGACTCGCCGGAGTAGACGAAGTCATGCTGCGCCAGTCCATTGCCGGGAAGCTGCGCCGGCGCGCGCCCCTCAACTGCTGCGCCCGAAACGCTGCCGGCCGTCGCCGGAACTCCTTGCGCTCCGGCGCACAATACACCCGTTCCGAGAAATACAACCACGCCAGCCAGGCTGATCTTCATCCTTTACCCTCTCTCTCTACCGCCCTGCCAAAGTAGCACAACAGTTCGGTCGGTCGATGGCGAAAAAGGGCTGCCGTGGACGCGAAAAAGCCGCCCGGCAACAGGGCGGCCTTTTCTTTAGGGAGAATAGTTCCAACGGAGGCAAAGCCATCAGAACTTTCTGGCTGCATACTATGTTTGGCCCAAACGGGTGTCAAGGCAAAAACAGGATTGCAGCAAGTCATTTAGATTTAGCAGCTTAGATGAGCGAGCGCAAGTTCGATATTTCGGCTTAATATTCGCTTTCTCGGCCGGGAAGTTAATGATTGAAAGGAACCTAAAATGAGTGCGTTTAGACCGCAGAATGCACTGCTCGATGTGCAGCCACTCCGGCTTAAGCGTCGGGTAGCCCAAGTCTTCTTGCTGGATCGCCCGCGCAGGTCAATGCGCAGGAATTCCGGCTCCGTGGCCGCCGGCTTGCCCTGCATCACCCTGACCAGGGCCCGGCCGCCGCCCAGGAACAGTCCCAGCACGATCGCTGCAAGCGCACCGACCCCGCACAGAATCGCGATGCTTGTCGAGCAGGCTGTAAGTCTTCTGCACCTCCGCATGGAACTCCAGCGGCATCTGCTTGTTCCATGTGAGCTGATCGCGAAGGTGAATTCCGTCGATCAGGCTGGTGGCCTCGGCCGGCTTCCACGGCCCCGTCGCCACGATCAGCAGACGGCCCCTCTCGCCGAATCTTCACGACTCCCGCCGCACTGCCCCGCTCTGGCTCAGCTCCGCTCCAATCGAGCGCTCGTGCTCGCCTGCAATCTGCCGGCGTCGGATATTCGATCAGAGTCAGCGCGCCTTGCGTTCTTGTATCTTGCGGTGACGGTCTCCGCGCTCTTGTCGAAGCCTACCGACTGCTGGCTGCAGCACGCCGCCAGTTGCCTGGTAGCCTGCCGGGCCCATCGCGTACTTCACGGAATCGCGATCCAGCCCCTTGCCGGGGAGGAACGCTGGAAGCGGGGGTTCCACGGCGGCGCTGCCGAACACCTTAGGCAGGTCGTCGATGAGATGCCTGGTCAATGCAATGGACTGAGCGCCAGCCAGGCCCGGGGTCTCCCGTACGACATTCACGCCACTGCGCAGCAGTAGCTCGTCCCGGGCGCCGACGGACTCGTCGCCCAGAGCTGCCGGACGCATTCGCGGTTTTCTGAAGTAGTCATAGGCAGCCACCGCGCCGCTTGCATCGCTGAACTCATAGACTGTGAGGCTTACGCGGTTTGACCCATTTGCGCCGGAATAGTCCGACCGGGCAAACCGCTTTAGCCCGTCTTCATTCAGTACAGACCTGTCGCCAGCATCCAGCTGGCCCAGCCCATCGCCCGGGTCGCTCTCGGAGATACTCTTCATGTCGCCTAGCGTCGCAGGTAAGAGCGGCGTGGGCAGTTCGATCAGCATTGTCTTTGCAGTGGTTTGCTGGGGCGGCGCCTGTGCCGCAGCCACGCAGCATGTGACCGCAAAGAGTACCGCGAGCGGGACAATCGAGAGGGGCGAACGCGTGTGAGATCGAACAAGTGACCGCGCCGCTTTCGACCCGCCGAGTTGTGCACGAGACTCGCCCATACTTCGGTCAGACTACCATTGCGCCCACTTCGATAGCGCCGCGCCGGTTGCGGCCATCTCGAATGCGTTTTTGCCCGCGAGTCGTCGTCTCAGGCAACAGCCTGCCCGCAACGGCTAGGTTGTCCTACGAGGCTTCTGCACCAGGAGATTCACCGGCACTGGAGCACCGCCAGGGCTGGTGAGGTTTGGTGCAATGGTTGAGGCGTCGGTCAGGCTGCTGCGCGTTATGAGGTGGACCAGGTTATCGCCCGATGTCCCCGCGAAAAACGTTGTGTTGTCCGCGCTGAGTACGCCTGCGAGCGGGGCCGTTGCTGTCCCCGACAGTTTTATGTAGGTCGTAAGTCCGGGGCCGCTGGTGGTTGGCGAATAGGCCGGCAGGACGCCTCCCGAGCCGGTATAGGTGATAAAGGCAACGGACGAATCGGACGTGGGTACGACCCCGTCGATGGTGGTTGCGGTTACCGGGCTAAGGATCGTTGTGGACAGCGTGTTCGAGAAGGTCAGGCCCGGACTTGGGAGGGTCAAGGTCCCCGAAGGTCCGCCCGCCGGCAAGGGGCATCCTCCGATGGGAAGGGTCACATGGAGATCGCTGAGCGTCGGGACCGGGGTCACCGTGGCCCCGAGGATGTGGTGGCCATCGTTGGTGGAGGCGATCCTGTCCGTGATGGCGGGAGAGCTGTCGGCCGGCGGGTAGAAGACATTCGTCTCCGTGGTCACGCCATTCATGGTGGAAGGGGTGCTGGCAGGGCAGTACCCCCGCGCCGTTGTAGACGGACCGGCAAAGTAGGCGCCGACGCTCGGCACAGTGATCGCAACGTCGGTGACCGGCGTTCCTCCCGACGTTGCAGGAGTGATGCTGGTCCACCCGGTAAAGGCGGAGTACACGAGAATCTGGTTTCCGGCCGTAATGTAGACGGTCTGGCTATCGGGAGCGAACTCAGCGTGAGTCCCGACTCCACCGAAGGTCGATATGACGCTTCCAGAGGAGTTCTCCAGCGTGGTGATCTGGCGGACCGAATCGGAGATCACAATGGTGTTCCCATCGGGCGATATAGCCAGAACTGTGCCCTGCGTCGAGGCATCGGTGCGAGTGAGGCTGAGAGATTCGTTCGTGTTCAGGACCATCAGAGCGTTTGCGCTGCCCATGTAAATCGATGATCCGTCGTTACTGATGACCATGGAATTCGGGAGGTACGGCAACAGGAATGGAGCGCCAACCACCGATGTCGTGAAGTCGATCTGTACTACATCCTGGGACTGGGTGCTTGCCATGTAGAGCACCGTGCTGTTAGTGCCAGGGGCGGTTACATTGACCGAATTTGAGGTGATGGGCTTTCCGTTGCCGAACAGACCAATCTGGTTGTACTGCGATGGATTGCAGCCCGGCGGCTGGCATATTGCGGTAATGGAAGCCGCACCCGCCAATGGTGGAGTCACGGTGCCTCCGCTGGCCACTGGAATTGTGGTTGGGGACGTTGACACATATTCAAGAGAGAGTCCGGTCAGGACGACTCCGTTTGTATCCAGAGCGGTGGCAATCAGCGGCTGCGTGTTGTTGGGATTTACATCAACTGGGTTCGTCGAAACGCCAGCTGCGCTAAGCGCGATTGACGCTGGGGGGCAGGTAGAGAAGATTCCGGCTGAGCTTGCCGCATCGGCTATATTCGCCGAAATCAAAACCGATCCGGGTTGATTGGCCGTGGCCACGCCATTCTGGTCAATACTAACGACAGGGGAGACCGCGGTGAGGGAGGTCGCACCCTGCACTGAGAACTGAAGGTGGCCTGCCTGACAGCTGATGTTGGTCTGGCTGGCGCCTGTTCCTGCAAAGACCCTTGCCACTAACTGGGCAGTCTGACCTTGAGACACGCAGGAGTTCGCCAGATAGGGGGGCGCGGTGACCACGCCCACTGTTGCCAGGGGGCAGCAGGCTGTGGTTGGGTCGGTCGTACAGTTTGCGGAAGGACCGCCAAGGACAATGCTGGTCACTACTGGGTGTACGAAGACAGGCAATGGATTGCTGGTAACCCCATCCGCACTCGCAGAGATATATGCTGTGCCGGCCTTGTTTGTCGGAATGCAATAGGTGAAGTCCGGAATTCCGCCGCCGGAGTTTCGGTTCCAGGTTCCCGCGCAGAGCCGGCCATTGGCTGGTTCCACGTCCGCAATGGTCATGTCGGTAGTGCCATAGGTGTATGAGCCTACAGAAATGGAGGAGCCTTTGCAGTTGGTGGTAGAAGGATTGCTGACCTGGCCAATCTGGGCAAAATTCAGTGAGACTCCGTAAACGATAGGGCTAAGTGTAATTGTCGTGGCCTGAGTCGTGACAATGCCGGAGTCTCCTCCGTTGCAGAAGGTAGGCGCAACGTTTTTCGCGCAGCCCGAGATCGAGACACCGAAAGGAATCGAAAACAAAAGCAGAACCAACAACGTGACAAACCGACGCATTAAACCTCCCCGTCCAACTGGAAACAGAGCTGAACGGTTACACCGCAGACGCTAGTTCCTTAGACCCCAGTGTAGAAGCTGCGCAGATGAGACGCAAATAAAGCAACCCAGTCTCGACACGAATGGTTTTAGAAAAACGATCTCCTGTCGCAATCTGCCACGGTGCTCAGACGGCGACGAGCATACGCATATATGAGAGACGTTGGTTGCGGCAAAAAGCGAGTCGCCACCGCTGCTCCGATTCTTGCGGCGATTTCCGAATGCTAGAAAGGAAGTCTCATGCTGCCGGAGTGCGACACATGCCGCTACGAGAGGTTTATCGACTGGAGCCAGGGGGCTGGCAGGCACGAGAAATATTCACACCAAATGCTTGACCGGGTACTGCCAGCTTGTTATTGTTAGAGGGTTCCGCATGTTATGCGGAACCCGTTGTTGCGCAGGTTTGGCGCAGAGACGGCCAGTTGAGCGGGCTTTGCTTGTTTGCGATACACTGGGAAGGTAGTAGTCCGCAAGGTTCATGCAGGCAAGCTAAGGCATGGCCGGTTAGACCGCGGCGCAACATCCTCGCAATCGTACCTGCGACACCCTCCGCCAAGGATGGGCTATGCGGGACGGAACAGCGATACGGAGCCAACTCCAACTTCCAGTAGTGATGGTTTCTGGTCTGGACGACAGAGACCGGGGAAGCAAGGGACGCTCGGCCACCGTCGACTGTTGTTCGTCTGATTTGAGTGTTCCAGACGGGAAGCAAGGGACAAACTTCGCGCGAGGCACGTCAGTGTCCTCACATTTTTGCGTGTACGTCGCGCGCAAATGCGAAGCCTCGATCCCCGCCTGCTGGAGTTTGGATCGAGCTTTTTGGGGAGCAAGAGCTTGGCACCGGAGAGGCGTCGAGCGGAATTGAAGGAGTTCGAGTGCCTACGTTCCATCAGCTCGTCAAGCAGGGCCGCACGCCCACACGATATAAGACCGCAAGTCCCGCGCTGCAGGGCTCGCCGCAGCGCCGTGGCGTCTGCACCCGCGTCTATACCCAGACGCCCAAGAAGCCGAACTCGGCGCTGCGCAAGGTTGCGCGGGTGCGGCTGACCAACGGGATTGAGGTCACCACATACATTCCGGGGATCGGGCACAACCTGCAGGAGCACTCGATTGTGCTCATCCGCGGCGGCCGCGTTAAGGACCTGCCCGGCGTGCGGTACCACGTGGTGCGCGGATCACTGGATTCGGTTGGCGTGGCCAACCGCAAGCAGAGCCGGTCGAAGTATGGGGCGAAGCGTCCCAAGGCGGCGGCAGGGAAGTGACGGCGCTTTCGCGGCGTCTAAGCCGCGAGCCGTCATCCTGGCCCTGAGCAACGCGAAGGGGAAGGATCTGATGTTGCAAAGCTAGTTTCACCAAGGCTCAGACGCGTGAGAGGTCGACCGCGCTGAGGGAAGAAGAGAGAGAACAGAAGCAATGCCGAGAAAAGGTTACATCGCGAAGCGTGAGGTTGCACCCGACCCGGTCTACAACTCGACCCTGGTCACGAAGTTCGTCAACTCCATGATGTGGGGCGGCAAGAAGTCGACCGCGCAGGGCATCTTCTACACCGCCATGACGAACCTGGAGCAGAAGGGCGGCGACGAGGCGCTCAAGCTGTTCAAGAAGGCGATCGAGAACTGCAAGCCGCTGCTTGAAGTGAAGAGCCGGCGCGTGGGCGGCGCGAACTACCAGGTGCCGATCGAAGTGCTGCCGGAGCGGCGCACGTCGCTGGCGATTCGCTGGCTGGTGACTTACGGCCGGGCGCGCGGCGAGAAGGGCATGGTGGAGAAGCTGACCGCCGAGCTGCTGGATGCCGCCAATGGCCGCGGCGCAGCGATGAAGAAGAAGGAAGATGTCCACCGCATGGCCGAGGCGAATAAGGCGTTCGCGCACTATCGGTGGTAAAGAAAAGACTTCTCAGCAAACTGGTTTAGTTTTTCGCGTTTCTGCATCAACGAAGTTTTACCGCGGGCTGCAAGGCCCGCAGATGAGAGATTGGACACCGTGGCACGCACTATACCTCTGAATCGTTGCCGGAACATCGGGATCATGGCGCACATCGACGCCGGCAAGACGACGACGACCGAGCGCATCCTCTTCTATACGGGCATCACGCACCGTATCGGCGAGGTGCATGAGGGCACTGCCACCATGGACTGGATGGAGCAGGAGCAGGAGCGCGGCATCACCATCACCTCCGCCGCCACCACCTGCACCTGGAAGAACACGCGCATCAATATCATCGACACCCCCGGCCACGTGGACTTTACCGCGGAGGTGGAGCGCAGCCTGCGCGTGCTCGACGGCGCGGTCGCCTGCTTCGACGCGGTCGCCGGCGTGCAGCCGCAGTCCGAGACGGTGTGGCGCCAGGCGGACAAGTACAAGGTCCCGCGCATCTGCTTCATCAACAAGATGGACAAGGCCGGTGCGGACGCCGTCTACGCTACCTCCACCATCGTCGACCGCCTGGGCGCGCGCGCGGTGCCCATCAATATACAGATCGGCGCAGAGGCGAAGTTTCTCGGCGTGATCGACCTCGTCACCATGAAGGCGATTCTGTGGCACGACGAGACCATGGGCGCGGAGTATTCGATCGAAGAGATTCCCGCCGACCTGGTGGAGACCGCGAAGAAGGCCCGCCACGACCTGATCGAGGCGGTCGCCGACTCCGACGACGAGATCCTGAACCTCTTCCTCGAGGGCGAGGAGCCCACCGAGGCGCAGCTGAAGACGGGCATCCGCAAGGCGACGATCGCGATGAAGATCTTCCCTGTGCTGTGCGGGTCGTCGTTCAAGAACAAGGGAGTGCAGACACTGCTCGACGCCGTGGTCGACTATCTGCCCAGCCCGCTCGATATTCCTCCGATGGTCGGGCACGATCCGGAGAACATGGAGAAGGAGATCGTCCGCAAGCCGGAAGACAGCGAGCCGCTCTCCGCGCTGGGCTTCAAGATCATGACCGACCCGTTTGTCGGCCAGCTGATCTTCATCCGCGTCTACTCGGGCACATTGAAGACCGGCGACTCGGTGCTGAACCCGCGCACGCGCAAGACGGAGCGCATTGGCCGCCTGCTGAAGATGCACGCCAACAAGCGCGAGGAGATCACCGAGGTCCTTGCAGGCGACATCTGCGCCGCGGTCGGCCTCAAGAACCTGATTACCGGCGACACGATCTGCAATGAGCGCTATCCCGTCGTGCTCGAATCGATCGACTTCCCCAAGCCGGTGATCGAGGTCGCGGTTGAGCCGAAGACCAAGGCCGACCAGGAGAAGATGGGCATGGCCCTGGCCAAGCTCGCGCAGGAAGACCCGACGTTCAACGTGCGCACCGACATCGACTCCGGCCAGACCATCATCTCCGGCATGGGCGAGCTGCATCTGGAGATCATCGTCGACCGCATGATGCGCGAGTACAAGGTCGAGGCCAACGTGGGTAAGCCGCAGGTCAACTACCGCGAGACGATCAAGGCGAACGCCGAGGCCGAGGGCAAGTACATCCGCCAGACCGGCGGCTCGGGCAACTATGGCCATGCGAAGATCCGCATCTCGCCCAACGAGCCGGGCAAGGGCTACGAGTTCTCGAACGACATCAAGGGCGGCTCGATTCCGAAGGAGTACATCAAGCCGATCGACCAGGGCATCCAGGAAGCCATGCAGGGCGGCGTGCTGGCCGGCTACGAGATGGTCGATGTCAAGGTGTCGCTCTACGACGGCAGCTACCACGACGTCGACTCGAACGAGATGGCGTTCAAGATCGCCGGATCGATCGCGTTCAAGGAGGCCGCGCGCAAGGCCAAGCCGGTGCTGCTGGAGCCGGTGATGGCGGTCGAGGTGATCGTGCCCGAGGACTATATGGGCACCATCATCGGCGACCTGAACTCGCGGCGCGGGCGCATCGAAGGCATGGAGATGGTCGGCAACACGCAGGCCATTCGCGCCACGGTGCCGCTCTCGACCATGTTCGGCTATGCGACGCACATGCGCGGAGCGACCCAGGGCCGCGCCAATTACTCAATGCAGTTCAAGCAGTATGAAGAGGCGCCGCGGTCGGTGTCGGAAGAGATCATCGCCAAGGTGCAGGGCAAGGACGGCAAGGACAAGTAACCAGTTGCATTACGATTTTTTTGAACCACAGATTACGGAACACGGAGAACAGCAATGGGCAAGGAAAAGTTTGACCGGTCGAAGCCGCATGTGAACATTGGGACGATCGGGCACATCGATCATGGCAAGACGACGCTGACGGCGGCGATCACGAAGGTGTTGTCGAAGCACAACCCGTCGAACAAGTTTCGCTCGTTCGACACGATCGACAACGCTCCCGAGGAGCGCGAGCGCGGCATCACCATCGCGACCTCGCATGTGGAGTACGAGACCGCGAACCGGCACTACGCGCACGTCGATTGCCCGGGCCACGCCGACTACATCAAGAACATGATCACGGGCGCGGCGCAGATGGACGGCGCGATCCTCGTGGTCGCGGCCACCGACGGCCCGATGCCGCAGACCAAGGAGCACGTGCTGCTGGCGCGCCAGGTGGGCGTGCCGTACATCGTCGTGTTCCTGAACAAGTGCGATGCGGTCGAGGACGAGGAGCTGATCGAGCTGGTCGAGATGGAAGTCCGCGAGCTGCTGTCGAAGTACGACTATCCGGGCGACGACACGCCGATCATCCGCGGCTCGGCCCTCGGCGCGCTGAACGGCGAGGCGAAGTGGGAGGCCAAGGTCGACGAGCTGATGGCGGCGGTGGACAAGTTCATCCCGCAGCCGACGCGCGCGGTCGAGCTGCCGTTCCTGATGCCGATCGAGGACATCTTCTCGATCTCCGGCCGCGGGACTGTGGTCACCGGCCGCATCGAACGCGGCAAGATCAAGGTGGGCGAGGACTGCGAGATCGTGGGCTTCCGCGAGACGCGCAAGACGGTCTGCACCGGCGTCGAGATGTTCAAGAAGCAGCTGGACGAGGGCCTCGCGGGCGACAACGCCGGGCTGCTGCTGCGCGGCATCGCGAAGGAAGATGTGGAGCGCGGCATGGTGCTGGCCAAGCCCGGCTCGATCACGC
Source organism: uncultured Acidobacteriaceae bacterium (assembly GCA_963808025.1). Lineage (GTDB taxonomy): Bacteria > Acidobacteriota > Terriglobia > Terriglobales > Acidobacteriaceae > Edaphobacter. Next base: position 939,321 of record CAWEEI010000005.1, read on the forward strand.
CGCACACGACGTTCAAGGGCGAGATCTATGTGCTCTCGCAAGGAGGAGGGCGGCCGGCATACGCCGTTCTTCGATGGCTACCGGCCGCAGTTCTACTTCCGCACGACCGACGTCACTGGCTCGGCCAAGCTGCCTGCGGGCACCGAGATGGTGATGCCCGGCGACAACATCTCGCTTGAGGTGACGCTGCATACGCCGGTGGCGATGGAGAAGGGCCTGCGCTTCGCCATCCGCGAAGGCGGCAGGACCGTCGGCGCGGGAACGATCACGGAGATCATCAAATAGTTCAGACGAACGAGGGCTGCCGGGCCTGAGATCATAAGCCGGCAGCCACTCCAAACGATCTTTGAGTAGCAGGAAAAGAGACTAGACAATGGCAGGACAGAGAATCAGAATCCGTTTGAAGGCGTACGACTACCGCGTGCTCGACACGTCGACCGGCGAGATCGTCGACACCGCGAAGCGCACCGGCGCGCAGGTTGCGGGGCCGATCCCGCTGCCGACGATGAAGAACAAGTATTGCGTGCTGCGTTCGCCGCACGTGGACAAGAAGTCGCGCGAGGCATTCGAGATCCGCACCCACAAGCGGCTGATCGACATTCTGGAGCCAACCCAGCAGACGGTAGATGCGCTGATGAAGCTCGATCTGCCGGCGGGCGTGGATGTTGAGATCAAGACGGTGCAGAAATAGAAGGCAATTTGTAACACCGGCAGTGCTGGTCTTCGCTTGAGACCGGCATGATGAGGAAAGGAAAGCAACGATGTCCGTTACAGGAATTCTCGGCAAGAAGATCGGCATGACCCAGCTCTTCGACGACCGCGGCGACGTTCACCCGGTGACCGTGCTGAAGGCCGGCCCATGCGTGATTACGCAGCTGAAGACGCAGGCCAAGGACGGCTATGACGCCGCGCAGATCGGCTACGTCGACTTCATCAAGGCGTCGAAGGTGAACAAGGCGATGACCGGCCACTTCGCGAAGTCGAATGTACCGCCGGTGCGCATGATGAAGGAAGTTCCGGTTGAGGTTGCCAAGGAAGGCGATGAGGCCGCGGTCAAGGCGGGCGACCGCGTGATGGTCGACATCTTCTCCGACGAGAAGTTTGTCGACGTGATTGGCACCTCGAAGGGCCGCGGGTTTGCCGGCGTCGTCCGCCGGCACCACTTTGGCGGCGGACCCAAGGCGCACGGCCACATGTTCCAGGTGCAGGGCTCGATCGGCGCGTCGTCGTTCCCGTCGCGCGTCTTCCCCGGCCAGCGCATGCCCGGCCACATGGGCCACGCGCAGATCACGGTGCGCAACCTGCGCATCCGCGGCATCGATCTTGAGGACAACCTGCTGATGGTTGAGGGCGCCGTCCCCGGGCCGCGCGATGGCTATGTACTTATCTCGAAGGCAAAGGCGCCGCCGCGCGAGCGTCGCGGATTTGCCGGTGCCACGACGCTAGATCCGTTGAAGGCGTCGAAGAAGGCTGCACCGAAGAAGAAATAAAGAAGACCTAAGCAGAGAGTCCTTGGATCTCGGACCTCCTGCTAAGCAAAGTTTGGGCCCGCCGCATCGATGGCGGGCAAGAAGAGAGAAGAAGATGGCAACGATCAAGGTAGTCAATCTCGGCGGGAAGAAGGTTGGGGAGTTCGAACTCCTCGACGAGGTGTTCTCGGGCGAGATCAACGACGCGCTGCTGTGGGAGTCGGTGAAGCACTACCGCGCCGCGCTGCGCCAGGGCACCGCGTCCACCAAGAACCGCGCGGATGTCTCGGGCGCCGGCCGCAAGCTGTGGAAGCAGAAGGGTACGGGCCGCGCGCGCGTTGGATCGATCCGCACGCCGCTCTGGCGTGGCGGCGGCACGGTGCATGGACCGAAGCCGCGCAGCTACGAGTACCAGTTTCCGCAGAAGAAGCTGATGGGCGCGCTGCGTTCGGCGATTGCAGCGAAGATTGCGGACGGCAAGGTGACGGTCGTCGAGTCGTTCGAGGTTGCCGAGGCGAAGACGAAGCTGTTTCGCTCGGCGCTGGACAAGCTGAAGGCAGGAAAGACCACGCTGTTGGTCGAAACGAGCCGCAAGCTGGACGAGAAGCTCTACCTCGGCTCGCGCAATCTGGCAGGAGTCGAGCTGGTGCTCAGCTCCGAGGTCCACCCCTACGATCTGCTGCGCTATGAGCATGCAGTGTTTTCGAAAGATGCGATTGAAGCGCTACAGGAGACGCTGAAGAAGTTCGTCTCGAAGCGCACTAAGGTTGCCGAGAAGGAGGTTGCATAAATGCCAACCCTCTATACCGTGATTCGCCGCCCGCTGATTACCGAGAAGGGCATGGGCGTGAAGGAGACGCAGAACACGCTGGTCTTCGAGGTGGACATGAAGGCCACCAAGACCGAGGTCAAGCAGGCGGTCGAGACGCTGTTCAAGGTCAAGGTGACCGGCGTGCGCACGGCCACGGTCGAAGGCAAGGAGCGGCGCCGGGGCAAGTTCTCCGGCTACCGTCCCGACTGGAAGAAGGCCTATGTGCGGCTGAAGGATGGGCAGAAGATGCCGGAGTATCTGAACAGCATGTAAGTGCGGTTGTGAGTTGCACGTTGCAGGTTGTTAGTTGAAGCAAAGGAAATAAGCAGGCCTGACGATTTCGATAGAGAACTAGCTAGAAGCTAAGAGCTAACAGCTAGGAGCTAAAAAGAAGATGCCGATTAAATCATTTCGACCGATTACTCCGACCCTTCGCTTCCAGACGAAGCTGGTCAACGACGACCTGACGACGGACAAGCCGCACAAGCCGCTGCTTTCCGTGAAGCCGCGCACCGGCGGACGCAACTCGACGGGCCGCCTGACCATTCGCCACCAGGGCGGAGGCCACAAGCAGAAGCTGCGCCTGATCGACTTCAAGCGCGACAAGTACGGTATTCCGGCGACAGTCGCGACCATCGAGTACGATCCCAACCGCAGCTCGCGCATCGCGCTGGTGAACTATGCGGATGGCGAGAAGCGGTACATCATCCAGCCCGTCGGGCTGCAAGGTCGGGCAGTCGATCATGAGCGGGCCGGACGCCGATATTTTGGTCGGCAATGCGCTTCCGCTGAAGAACATCCCTCTGGGCACGATCGTGCATAACATCGAGCTTCGTCCCGGCAAAGGCGCGCAGATGGCCCGTTCCGCCGGCGCACAGGTCAACCTGGTGGCGAAGGAGGGCGAGTATGCGCTGCTGAAGCTGCCCTCGGGCGAGACCCGCAAGGTGCTGGTGGAGTGCATGGCCACGATCGGGCAGGTCGGCAACACGGACCACGAGAACGTCACCATCGGCAAGGCGGGACGCAACCGGTGGAAGGGGATCAACCCATCCAACCGCGGCGTGTCGATGAACCCGGTCGACCACCCGCACGGCGGCGGCGAAGGCAAGACCTCCGGCGGGCGCCACCCGGTTACTCCCTGGGGCCAGCCGACACGAGGATATAAGACGCGCAATAACAAGCGGACCGATGCATTTATTGTCAGCCGCCGCAACAAGGGCAAGTAGCAGGGAATTACAAAGCAGCACCAAGTCTCGCAGCTGAGAGATTCGTCGTAAACAGCACCGTAGCGGCAGTAAGAGGAATTGGAGTTACAGATGGCACGTTCAGCAAAGAAGGGTCCGTTCATCGACGCGCATCTTCAGACGAAGATCACGGTGATGAACCAGACCAACGATAAGAAGGTGGTGCGCACCTGGTCGCGCCGTTCGACGATCTTTCCCGACATGGTCGGGCACACCATCGCCGTGCATAACGGGCGCAAGTTTATCCCGGTGTACGTAACCGAGAATATGGTTGGGCACAAGCTGGGCGAGTTTGCCGCGACCCGGACATTTAAAGGCCACTCGGCGCGCGCGGCCGAGACCTCGGTGAAGCCGAAGTGATCGAGTCAGCCACGAAGCATCTGCTGTTAGAGAAGTAGAGAGTTTGAAGGATCAAGGTTATGTCGAAGAACGTTGCAGAAAAAGTTCGAGAGTTTCGCGCCGAGGCCAGGTTCCAGCGCACCAGTCCGCAGAAGGCGAAGCTTGTGCTCGACACCATCAAGGGCATGCGCGTGGAGCAGGCGCTGAACACGGTGCACTTCTCTACGAAGCGCATGGCGCCGGTGATTGAGAAGGTGCTGCGCTCGGCGATTCAGAACGCGACGTATGTGTCGCAGGAGCAGGGGCTGGACGTGGACGTCGACAACCTTTACGTTCGCACCGCTGTCGCCAATGAAGGCCCGCGCATGAAGCGCATCCGCCCGGCCCCGATGGGACGGGCGTTCCGCTACCAGCGCAGGTTGGCGCACATCATTGTGACGGTGGCGGAGAAGAAGCAGGGAACGTCGTCCGCGGCGGCGGTTGAACCGGAGACGCCGGTCGTGAAGAAGAGGGTACCGAAGGCACCCGTTAAGAAGACGGCGGCGAAGAAGGCCCCGGCTAAGAAGGCGGCAACAAAGAAAAAGGCCACGAAGTAAGTTGGGCCAGAGTTTGAGTGCAGGAAATGCAAGTGTTCTGGGAATTATCGATGTGAAATGCCCCGCCGGCTCAACCGGCAACGGGGCGAAGTAAAGGGAAGCTATGGGACAGAAGGTCCATCCGTATGGGTTTCGCCTCGGCATCAACAAGCCGTGGAAGTCGCGCTGGTTTGTGGAGCGCGGCTACGACAAACTGCTGGTCGAGGACGTGAAGCTGAAGGCTGAGCTGCGCGACAAGCTGAAGGCGGCGGGCGTGAGCTCGGTCGAGGTCGAGCGCCCCGGCAATAAGCTGCGCCTCATTATTCGCACCGCGCGCCCGGGCATCATCATCGGGCGCAAGGGCGCGGAGATCGACAAGCTCAAGGCCGACATCCAGAAGCGCAGCTCACGCGAGGTCTTTATCGACATCCTCGAGGTCAACAAGCCTGAGCTCGACGCGCAGCTGGTTGCCGAGAACATTGCGCTACAGCTGGAGAAGCGGGTCAGCTTCCGCCGCGCAATGCGCAAGTCGGTCGATTCGGCGCTGCGCTTTGGCTGCAAGGGAATCAAGGTGCGCGTCTCCGGCCGGTTGAACGGCAATGAGATCGCGCGGTCGGAGTGGTATCTGCAGGGACGGTTGCCGCTGCACACCCTGCGCGCAGATATCGATTATGGGTTTGCCGAGGCGCATACCACCTACGGCATCATCGGAGTGAAGACCTGGGTCTATCGCGGCGACATCTACGAGCAAAAGAAGCGGCGCGACCAGGGGACGACAACAGGTGTGTTCTAAATGCGGTCGTCGGCTGCGGAACGAATGAGCTAGAGGAATTTCTATATGTTGATGCCAAAGAAGGTGAAGTTTCGCAAACAGCAACGCGGCCGGATGTGCGGCAAGGCGTGGCGCGGGTCCGATCTGTCGTTCGGCGACTTCGGCCTGAAGGTGCAGGAGTGCGGCTACATCACCGACCGGCAGATTGAGGCGAGCCGCATTGCGATGACACGCTTTATCAAGCGCGGCGGCAAGGTATGGCTGCGCATCTTCCCGGACAAGCCGATCACCAAGAAGCCGGCCGAGACCCGCATGGGCAAGGGCAAGGGCGCGCCGGACCATTGGGTCGCGGTGGTGCGCCCGGGTAAGATTTTGTTTGAGATGGAGGGAGTGGCGCCCGAGATCGCCAAGGAGGCGATGCGCCTTGCAGCTCACAAACTGCCGCTCAAGACAGCATTCATCATGCGCCACGACGTAAAGGCAACGGTCGCTGCGAAGTAGCGCGGCCAAAGAATTTGTAACGAAAGAAGATCAATATGGAACTCGACAAGATACGCAATCTTACCGACGAAGAGCTAACGGGCCAACAGGCGAAGGCAGCCGAGCAGCTCTTCCGCCTGCGCTTCCAAAAGAGCCTGGGCAACAACGAAGGGATCAAGAAACTGCGCGGGCTGAAGCTCGACATAGCGCGCATTCAAACTGTGGCCCGTGAGCGAACGCTCTCGAACGGTCATGCCTCGCCGCCAGCCGCCGTGGCTGCCGCACCGGCCACGATCACGCCCGCACCGCGCAAGAAAGCGAAGAAGGACTAGCCATGGCAGACACACCAAACACAGCCGCAGCAGCGACCACCGAGACCCCGGTTTCCCGACGAAATGAGAAGGTAGGCCTGGTCGTCTCGACCAAAATGCAGAAGACGATTGTCGTTGAGATCGAGATGCGCAAGGCGCACCCCAAGTACAAGCGGGTGATGAAGTCGAACAAGAAGTTTTACGCGCATGATGAACTCAACTCCGCGCGCGTGGGCGATGTGGTGCGGATTCGCGAGGCTCGACCGCTCTCCAAGCTGAAGCGCTGGTCGCTGGAAGAGATCGTGCGCCGTTCGTCTCTCTCGCAACTCGACGAGACGAGCCCGGTCGCAGAAGCGACTTAGGATACTTTTTGGGTTTGCCCGAGGGTCTTCGGGTTTGGGAGAACGATATGTCAGTGCAGATGAGAACAATGCTGGAGGTCGCGGACAACTCCGGCGCGCGCAAGCTACAGGTGATCCTGCCGCTTGGCGGCGGCTTGGGCAAGAAGGCTGGACTGGGCGATGTCGTGACCGCAGCCGTCAAGGAGGCGTCGCCTGACGGCACCGTGAAGAAGGGCAAGGTGGTGAAGGCGGTGATCGTGCGCACGCGCAAGGAGTATCGCCGGCGCGACGGCACGTATATCCGTTTCGACCAGAACGCGGCTGTGGTGATCAACGATACGAATGAGCCGGTCGGCACGCGCGTCTTCGGTCCGGTGGCCCGAGAGCTGCGCGAGAAGAAGTTTCTGAAGATTGTCTCGCTGGCGCCGGAAGTTATTTAGTAACAGCTGAGTTTGGATATTCATCACCAGGCGGATTCCGGCTCCGACAGATTGCCGAGGAAGGAAAAAGCAAGATGGCAGGCATCAAGATTAAGCGCAACGATACGGTCGAAGTGATCGCGGGCAAGGACAAGGGCAAGCGGGGCCGCGTGTTGCGCGTCATCGCCGACAAGGACCGGCTTCTGGTCGAGCACGTGATGATGATCAAGAAGCACGTGAAGCCGAACCCGCAGCAGAACATCAAGGGCGGCATTGCGGAGCAGGAGTCGACGATCCACGTCTCGAACGTGATGCTGGTCGACGGCGAGGGCAACAAGACCCGGGTCGGCACGCGGTACGAAGGCGACAACAAGGTCCGCTTCTCTAAGGTGAGTGGGAACACGATCCCGGAGAAGAAGAAGTAAGGAAGAATTAGGCAAGATAGGTTCACCCCACGAATCGGTATACGGGCAGGTTGCCCACTCCGGAGATCGTGGAGAAAGCGAAGCAGACAATGGCAGCACGATTCAAAGAGAAGTACCTGACGGAGATCCGGCCGGCAATTGCCAAGGAGCTGGGCATCAGACAACGCGATGGCGATTCCCAGGCTGGAGAAGATCGTGATCAACATGGGCCTGGGCGAAGCCACCCAGAACGTAAAGATCATGGACCCGCTGGTGGCGGACCTTGCCTCGATCGCGGGCCAGAAGCCGGTGACCACCAAGGCGAAGAAGTCGATCGCGGCCTTCAAGGTGCGCGAAGGCATGCCGATCGGCGCAATGGTGACGCTGCGCGGGGACAAGATGTACGAGTTCCTCGACCGGCTGATCTCGATTGCGCTGCCGCGCGTGCGCGACTTCCGCGGCGTCTCCTCGAAGAGCTTCGACGGCCGCGGCAACTACACGCTCGGCCTGCGCGACCAGCTGATCTTCGCCGAGATCGACTACGCGAAGGTGGACAAGCTGAAGGGCATGAACGTCACAATCGTTACCACGGCTGCCGACGACAATGGCGCGCGGGCGCTGCTGAAGGGTTTTGGAATGCCGTTCCGCGTGGGCGCGTAAGGCGTCTCCGGCCAACAACAGAATTTGTAACAGAATAGAGAGCATAAATTATGGCAACTACCGCAAAACGCGTGAAAGACGCAAGGAAGCCGAAGTTCAAATCCCGCCAGCACAACCGCTGCCAGCTCTGCGGTCGTCCCCGCGCGTTTCTGCGCAAGTTTGGGGTCTGCCGCCTGTGCTTCCGGTCGCTTGCGCTCAAGGGCGAAATTCCGGGCGTCGTGAAGTCCAGCTGGTAAACCTGCGGTGCGGCAGACCTGTATAATGGTCAGGTTGCCGTATCCGTACCAACCTTCCAGAGACCTCATCCGACCGGGATGCTGAAGTCTGGAGGCAGTTTCATCAAGACCTCAATTCCAGGTCAAGAAGAGCAATAACATTTCCGCTGGTTCCCATGCGCGATACGTGCGTCCGGGCGAACGGGGAATGAAGGAGAATGAATGAACCTTACCGATCCAGTAGCCGACTTTCTGACGCGCATCCGCAACTCGATCCGCGCGCGCCATCAGAAGCTCGACGTGCCCGCCTCCAAGCTGAAGAGCGAGATCGCCCGCATCCTGAAGGAGGAGGGCTACATCGCCAACTACAAGCCGACCGAAGAGGGCGGCATGAAGATACTGCGCGTGTATCTGAAGTATGGCCCGAACAACGAGGCCGTCATCCGCGACCTGCAGCGCGTCTCGCGTCCCGGATGCCGCGTGTATCTTGGCCGCGATGAGATCAAGCGAGTGCAGGGCGGACTGGGCATCTCGATCATGACCACGCCGAAGGGCGTGATGACCGGACGCCAGGCGCGCCGCGAAGGCGTAGGCGGGGAGATTCTCTGCGAAGTCTGGTGACGCAGGGCGCTTACCCGTATTTCTGGGCGGAGAGTGTTCTGTAACAGTTTTGGTTGCATGGCGTGAGAGATCGCCAGGCTGCAGTGGAACGGAGGGACGCAAGTATCTCTTCGCGACTCGCAAGCCACTAGAAGGAATTAGAGATGTCTCGAATCGGCAAGAAGCCAATCCCGGTGCCAGCCGGCGTGAAGTACACGGTCAGCCAGGATGGCAATACAGTGCTTGTGGAAGGGCCCGAAGGGCAAGGTCTCCGCCATGCTTCCCGGCGGGATCAAGCTGGTGCAGAAGGACGGCAACCTGATCGCGGAGCGCGAGAACGACAAGCAGGCCGCGTTCCATGGCCTGGCCCGCGCGCTGGTCTTCAACGCGGTCACCGGCGTGACCACGGGTTGGACCAAGGACCTGGACATTGTCGGCATCGGATACCGCGCCGAGATGAAGGGCAAGGGCACGGTGGTGTTCACGCTGGGCTACTCGCACCCGATCGAGTTCCCGCTGCCGACGGGCATCGAGGTTGCCATCGACCCGAAGCAGACGCACCTCACCATCTCCGGCATCGACCGGCAGAAGGTGGGCCAGGTGGCGGCAGATATGCGATCGCTGCGCAAGCCCGACCCGTATAAGAACAAGGGTGTGCGGTACACGGGCGAGAGATTGAAGAAGAAGGTCGGCAAGACCGGAGCGAAGTAAGCAGTGGTTAGTGGTTAGTGGTTAGTGGCTAGTGACTCTAGCTAAACGTACTAGCCGAACGTCGCTGGATTCTGGCGACGCTATTAGGAAGGAATGGAAAGATATGCTGAATCCACGCGAACGCAATGTAATCCGCAAGCGAGTCCACACGCGCATCCGGGAGAAGATGTCGGGCACTCCCGAGCGTCCCCGGTTGAACGTCTATCGCTCGCTGAACCACATCTACACGCAGCTGATCGACGACCTGAATGGAGTGACCCTGGTCTCGGCGTCCTCATTCGGCAAGAAGACGGAAGAGAAGCACTACGGCGGCAACGTTGCGGCCGCGAAGTCGGTGGGCAAGCTGATCGCCGAACGCGCCAAGGAGAAGGGCATCAAGAAGGTGGTCTTCGACCGCGGCGGATATCTCTACCACGGTCGCGTGAAGGCGCTGGCGGATGCGGCACGCGAGGCGGGTCTGGAGTTTTAGTCTGAGGGTTTTGGCGGCCCGAGGGCAGCCGGAAAGATGGACAGCATATGGCACTGATGAAGAAAAAGTTCGACGCGAACCGGCTCAACCTCAAGGACGAGGTGGTCTCGATCAATCGCGTCACCAAGGTCGTCAAGGGCGGCAAGAACATGTCGTTCGCGGCGCTGGTGGTGATTGGCGACCCCGGCGAGGGAGTGGTTGGCTACGGTTCGGGCAAGGCCAAAGAAGTGCCGCAGGCGATCCGCAAGGGGATCGAGGCGGCGAAGAAGAACCTGTTCAAGATCAACCTGACCGAGACCACGATTCCGCACCAGGTGCTGGGCCACTTCGGCGCCGGCTCGGTGATGCTGAAGCCCGCGCCCGAAGGGACTGGCGTGATCGCCGGCAAGACGGTGCGCGCGGTGATGACGTCGGCGGGCGTGCAGAACGTGCTGACCAAGTCGCTTGGTTCGGCCAACCCGCACAACGTCATCAAGGCCACCTTCGACGCTCTCATCCAGCTGCGCAACAAGGCCGAAGTGGCCGCGCTGCGCGGCAAGACTGTGGAGGAGTTGTAACCATGGCCAAGACAAGCAAGACTGCAACCGTCAAGCTGCAATACTTCCGCTCGAAGATATGCACCCCGGTGAAGCACAAGCTGGTGATCAAGGGCCTCGGCTTCACGCGGCTCAATCAGATCGTCGAGCGCGAAGATACTCCATCGGTGCGCGGCATGGTGGCGAAGGTGCCGCACCTCGTTCGAGTGGTCGAGTAGTTTAATCCGCAGGCAATCACTGCAACAATGCGAGTCGGTTTTCACATTTGAACAACCGGCGTTATAGCGAGGAAATACGAAATGGCAATCCGCAATTTATCCAATCTGCGCGCCCCCAAGAAGGCGAATGAAAACAAGAAGCGCGTCGGCCGCGGCATGGGCTCGGGCATGGGCAAGACCTCGACCCGCGGGCACAAGGGGCAGGGCTCGCGCTCCGGCTCGTCGCTGATGCGCGGCTTTGAGGGCGGCCAGATGCCGCTGCATCGCCGCCTGCCCAAGCGCGGCTTCAACAACGTCTTCCGCGTCGAGTACACCGTGCTTGGGCTGGACCGCGTCGCCGAGATTCTCGCCACCGCGCCGGGCACCGAGTTCACGCTGGACACCATTGTCTCGCTGGGCCTGCTGCGCAAGAAGGGCGGGCTTGATCAAGGTGCTCAACAACGGCGAGCTCGGCCGGCCCGGTCACCATCCATGCGCACAAGTTCTCGAAGACCGCGCAGGAGGCGATCGAGAAGGCCGGCGGCAAAGCGGTCCTGATCGGCTAAGTACATTCGCGTGCAACTGCGCTTCTCTTTCAGCTAGGATAATGGTTCACTGTAGAAGAATCCGTGCTGGTTTTCTAAAGCAACACCGAGGTTCCGATGTTAGAGAAATTCGCCAACATCTTCCGCATCCCCGATCTCCGCAAGCGTGTTCTGTTCACGCTTGGGCTGCTGGCGGTCTATCGCTTTGGCGCGTTCATTCCCACGCCGGGGATCAATTCCGAGGCGTTGATGCAGTACTTCAATGCCAACTCGCAGTCCGCGCTTGGCCTGGCCGACCTCTTCACCGGCGGCAACCTGCGCAAGCTCACCATCTTTGCGCTGGGCATCATGCCGTACATCACGGCGTCGATCATCTTCCAGCTGCTGACCGTCATCTATGAGCCGCTGGCCAAGCTGCAGAAGGAAGGCGAGCTTGGCCGCCGCAAGATTACGCAGTGGACACGCTACGTCACGATCCTGCTGGCAGTCGTGCAGTCCTTCGCCATCGGCCTGACGCTGACTAGCGCGTCGGCCAATATGGTCACCATCCCGCGCGGCGCGTTCATTCCGATGTGCATCATCACCCTGACTGCGGGCACCGCCTTCATCATGTGGCTGGGCGAGCAGATCACGGAGCGCGGCATCGGCAATGGCATGTCGCTGCTGATCTTTACCGGCATCGTGGTCGGGCTGCCGCGCGGCATCATGGACCTCTACGGCAAGGCCCGCGACAGCGCCTGGGGCGCATTTACGCCCATCGCTATCGCCATCCTGATCGTCGCCATGGTCGCGGTCGTGGCTTTCATCGTCTTTGTCGAGCGCTCCGAGCGTCGCATCCCGGTGCAGTATGCCAAGCGGATTGTTGGGCGCAAGATGATGGGCGGCCAGTCGACCCATCTCCCGCTCAAGGTCAACTCCGGCGGCGTGATGCCCGTCATCTTCGCCAGTTCCATGCTCTCGGCGCCGTTGCTCTTTTCAGGCATGAGCTTCTTCGGCAGCGGCCAGCTGCAGGACACCCGCTTCCTCGGCCCCATCATCCAAGGCATCCAGCCCGGCGAGCCGTGGTACGAGATCCTGCAGATCACCGCGATCATCTTCTTCGCTTACTTCTATATCTCGATCGTCTTCCGGCCGGACGACATCGCCGACAACATGCGCAAGTACGGCGGCTTTATCCCCGGTATCCGGCCCGGCCGGCGCACCTCGGACTTTATCAACGACGTGCTGACGCGCATCACGCTGGTGGGCGCGCTTTACCTCTGCATCATCACCGTCATCCCGACGTTCCTCATCAGCGGCATCCACTTCAACCATCTGTGGCTGGTGGGCCCGGTCTTCGACCGATTGCCTACCTGGATGACCAATGGCCTTGGCGTGAACTTCTACTTCGGCGGCACTTCGCTGCTGATCGTGGTCGGCGTGGCCATGGACACCGTGCAGCAGATCGAATCGCAGCTGATCATGCGCCACTACGACGGCTTCTCTCCCAAGAGCGGCCGCATCCGTGGCCGGCGTAGCTGGTAGGCGCGGCACGATTGACCCTCGATCCCACATCCCATCCGGCTGTCCCGGCAGAGGCCGGATTCCTGCCTGGGCCCGATCTTGCTTCTGGGCGCGCCCGGCGTGGGCAAGGGAACGCAGGCGCAGCTTCTGGTGACGGAGTACGGCATCCCGCAGATCTCCACCGGCGACTTATTTCGCGCGAACATTGCCAAGGGCACGCCCCTTGGTCTCAAGGCCAAGGCGATCATCAGCACCGGCGCGCTGGTGGACGATGCGCTGGTCAACCAGATGGTGCTGGTCCGGCTGCAGGAGAAAGATACCCATCGCGGTTACATCCTGGATGGCTATCCGCGCACGCTCGACCAGGCCAACTTTCTGGATGCCACGCTGAGCTGATCTCAACCTGCCGCCGAAGCTGCCGGTGGTCGCCATCAGCATTGTGGTTGCCTACGACAAGCTGCTGCGCCGCATCACCGGACGGCGCATCTGCCCGGCCTGCAAGAGCATCTACAACATCTACTCGAACCCGCCGAAGGCCGATGAGATGTGCGACGTTGAAGGCGCGGCGCTGACCCAGCGCCCCGACGACACCGAGGCTGTCTTCATCGAGCGAATGAAGACCTTTGAAGAGCAGACTGCGCCGGCGGTGGCCCACTATCGCGCGCTGGGCCGCTTCGAGGAGGTTGACGGCGACCAGCCCGTGGAGCAGGTGATCGCCGCGATCGACGCTGCGCTGCATCAGGCTGCGAGCAGCCGGCGAAGGCGTAGCGCTGATGGCCATCCTGATCAAGACTACGGCCGAGATTGAGAAGATGCGCCGCTCCGGCGAGGTGCTGCGCCAGGTGCATGAGGCGGTGCGGCCGCTGGTGGTGCCGGGCGCCTCCACGATGGACCTGGAGAAGGCCGCGGCGGCGAAGATGGACGAGCTGCGCGCCGTCTCCGCGTTCAAGGGCTATCACGGCTTTCCGGCGGTGCTCTGCACCTCGGTCAACAGCGAGGTGGTGCATGGCATCCCGTCGCCGAAGCGGATTCTGGCCGACGGCGACATCATCTCGATCGACTGCGGCGTGATCGTCGACGGGTTCTACTCGGATTGCGCGGTCACCTACGCGGTGGGACAGCCCGAGCGCGACCGCCAGGAAGCTGCTCGACGTGACCAGGGCGTCGCTGGAGAAGGCGATCCAGCAGGCCAGGTGGGTGGCCGGCTGGGCGATATCTCCGCTGCTGTGCAGGAGATGTGCGAGGCGGAGGGATTTGGGGTGGTCAAGGAGTTTGTCGGCCATGGGATCGGGAAGTCGATGCACGAGGACCCGCAGGTGCCGAACTTCGGCCCGCGCGGCAAGGGGCCGCGGCTGAAGGCCGGGATGGTGCTGGCGATCGAGCCGATGATCAACGCGGGCTCGGCCGAGGTGAAGGTGCTGCCCGACGGCTGGACCACGGTGACGCTGGACGGCAGCCTGAGCGCCCACTTTGAACACACCGTCGCCATCACAAAAGATGGGCCCGCGGGTGCTGACGCGCTAGGATTTGCGCCCAAATTTGGGGTATACTCAGAGATGCTGTGTGCGCAGGCACCCGGCACAGGGCGTTTGGGCCGCGTAAGAACCGTCCCCGCCGTGAAAAGGAGAGCGTTTGTCGAAGGAAGATGCAATTGAAGTGATGGCGGTGGTCGTTGAGACGCTGCCCAATGCGCTGTTCAAGGTCGAGCTTGAAAACAAGCATCAGGCCCTCGCACACGTCTCCGGACGCATGCGCAAGAACTTCATTCGCATCCTCCCCGGCGACCGCGTCGCGATTGAGCTCAGTCCGTACGACCTCAACCGCGGCCGCATCGTCTACCGCTACAAGTAGACGAAAAGCAGCCGTTAGCTACTAGCTTTTAGCTTTTAGCTTCTCGCTGAAAAATCAGGGTCATGCAACAGGCACGCCAGCCGCCTTTAGCTAAGAGCTAATGGCTAAGAGCTAACGGCTGCTTTTAGGAGTGTTATGAAGGTCCGTGCGTCAGTAAAGAAGATTTGCGACAAGTGCAAGGTCATCCACCGCCGCGGCGTGGTTCGCGTCATCTGCGAGAACGCCAAGCACAAACAGCGTCAGGGCTAAGCTGCCCGCGCGCATTACCCGGCCCCGCCAGGCGAGTTAGCCGAAGTCAAGGCTTGCGTTGAACCCGGCGGAACCTGCCGCAAACCGACCACCCCGCCTGCGTGGACATAAGCGCCGCGAGGCCCAACGAAAAAGGAACCCCATGGCACGTATTGCTGGAGTCGACGTACCGAACAACAAACAGGTACGCATCGGACTCACGTATATCTTCGGCATCGGCGACTCGCGCGCGGCAAAGATTCTCGCCGCTGCGAACGTCGATCCGTACGCGAAGGTCGGCACGCTCGATGAGGATGCGCTCAACCGCATCCGTCAGGTGATCGAGGCGCAGGGCCAGATCGAAGGCGATCTGCGCAAGGACGTCTCGCTGAACATCAAGCGCCTGATCGAGATCCAGTCCTACCGTGGCCTGCGCCATCGCCGCTCGCTTCCTGTCCGCGGCCAGCGCACCCACACCAACGCTCGCACCCGCAAAGGCCCCCGCAAGGGCACCGTTGCCGGCAAGAAGAAAGCGACGAAATAGACCATGGCGAAGACACAGAACAAGGCAGCCGGCGCCAAGACCGCGGGCAAGAACAAGAAGTTCAAGAAGCGCGAGCGGAAGAACGTTCCATTCGGGCTGGTCTTTATCCAGGCGAGCTTCAACAACACCATCGTCACCATCACCGACCAGCAGGGCAATACGCTCAGCTGGAAGTCGTCCGGCTCGCTCGGCTTTCGCGGCTCGCGCAAGGGCACTCCGTTTGCCGCGCAGCAGGCAGCGGCCGGCGCGGCCAACGCAGCGCGCGACCATGGTCTGCGTTCGGTCGATGTGCGCGTCTCGGGGCCCGGCTCCGGTCGCGAGTCCGCGATTCGCGCGCTGGCTTCTGCTGGGGTCGAGGTGCGCAGCATCCGCGACGTTACGCCGATGCCGCACAATGGCTGCCGTCCGCCGAAGCGGCGCAGAGTAGACTGCTTATAGAACGCATCACTGAAACTGGATCGGGACGAAGCGCATTGCGCGTAAACCGATCGTCACCTGAAGTAAAGGAGCAATACGAATGGCACGTTATACAGGACCCGTCTGCCGCCTCTGCCGCCGCGACGGAACCAAGCTCTTCCTCAAGGGAGCGAAATGCTTCTCCGACAAATGCCCGATCGAGAAGCGCAACTTCCCTCCCGGCCAGCACGGCCAGTCGCGCAAGGTGAAGAAGGTGGTGGGCTACGGCCTGCAACTGCGCGAGAAGCAGAAGGCGAAGCGCATCTACTTTACGCTGGAGACCCAGTTCCGCGCCTACTACCAGAAGGCCGCGAACAAGACCGGCGTCACCGGCGAGCTGCTGCTGCAGCAGCTTGAGACGCGGCTGGACAACGTCTGCTACCGGCTGGGCTTTGCGCTCTCGCGCCGCCAGGCGCGGCAGGTGGTCCGCCACGGACACATCCAGGTCAACGGCCGCAAGGTAAACATCCCATCGTTCCAGTGCAAGGTCGGCGACGAGATCCAGATCCGCGAGGGCTCGAAGGCGCTGGTCGTGCTGGAAGAGGCGAAGAACTTTGCCAGCGGCCAGCGCGCCGTGCAGTGGCTCGACATCAACCGCGACAACCTTTCCGGCAAGATGCTTGCCCTGCCCACGCGCGCCGACGTCAACCTGCCGGTGAATGAGCAGCTGATCGTCGAACTGTACAGCAAATAAAGCTTGCCGCGGCGGCGGAGGACAAGCAGATTCCTTCGCTCGCAGCGGAATGACAAACAAACACAGCAACCCACAACATAGCCCGCAACCGAACCACCCCGCCTTCGCAAAATGCATCGCGAATGAGCCGGACAAAGGAGAAACACCAATGCTTTGGAGAGGCTTCCAGAAACCCAAGCGTCTTGCAGTCGACACCGAAACACTCACCGAGAAGTACGGCAAGTTTTGCGCGCAGCCATTTGAGCGCGGCTTTGGAACCACCATCGGCAATGCACTTCGCCGCACGCTGCTCTCGTCGATCGAAGGCGCGGCCGTTACCGCGGTCCGCATCGAGGGCGTGCTGCACGAGTTTCAGTCGATCAGCGGCGTCGTCGAGGATGCGACCGACATCATCCTCAACCTGAAGCAGATTCCTTTCAAGCTGGCGGGCGAGGGGCCGAAGGCGCTTTACCTGCGCGCGGACGCGGCTGGCGTCATCACCTCCGGCATGATCGAGGCGGACGGCGACGTCGAGATCCTCGACAAGGACGTTTACATCTGCACCGTCAGCGAAGGCGGCAAGATCGACATGGAGATGCGGCTGAAGCGCGGCCGCGGATACATCTCCGCCGACAAGAACTTCGACGCCGACCTGGGTCTTGGGTTTATTCCGGTCGACTCGGTCCACTCGCCTGTGCGCAAGGTGAACTATCTGGTCGAGGCAGCGCGTCTGGGTCAGATCACCGACTACGACAAGCTGACGATCGAGATCTGGACCAACGGCACGGTCTTCCCGGCCGACGCGCTGGGGCTTTCGGCGAAGCTGCTGAAGGACCACATGAGCATCTTCATCAACTTCGAGGAGGAGATGGAGGCGGGCCACGACCTGCACGACGGGCCGGCGCTGCGCAATGAGAACCTCAACCGCTCGGTCGAAGAGCTTGAGCTCTCGGTGCGCAGCTACAACTGCCTGAAGAACGCCAACATCGCCACCATCGGCGAGCTCATCCAGAAGACCGAAGCCGAGATGCTGAAGACCAAGAACTTCGGCCGCAAGTCGCTGAATGAGATCAAGGAGATTCTGGCGCAGATGGGCCTGTCGCTGGGCATGAAGATCGACGAGCAGGGCAACCCCGGTCCCGGACCGACTTCGGTGCTGCCGGCTGCGACTCTCGCCGCGAGCTTCGGCAACTTCGACGACGATGACGACGATGACGACGAAGACGAAGATGAGGATCTGGACCTCGAGATGGCCAGCGAGCCGGAGAACTTCTAACTTCTCAGCCTGCAATCAATAAGACCCGCTCCAGCGATCATCGGATGCGGGTTCTTCTTTGTGCGCGAAGCAGCCTTACTGGGCGGTGCAGATCAATCGGTGTGGTACACTGGTTTTGCGCTCGATTAAAACGAGCGCGGGCATCGCAGGCAAAGACATTCGAGTTGTTCGCGAGTCTGGCCAGAGACTGCGATTCGCCTCTCCCACCGCATGGGCTTCGTCATGAGAATGGCGATTCGCACTGAAGAAGCCGCGCTGGTTGCTCTGGCTGGAAGACACGTCAACGGACGAGTCTCGCCGTGCAGCAGCAGCGCTTCGAAACCAGACAGCAATGCTGACTAACTGAATCCAAGGTGCCAAGGCACCACTGCATACCTTCGCCGCACCATCTACACCAATTGAAAAGGAACATCCTTGAACACCGCAACTCTTGAGCCTGAGGCTACTTACACACCTTCCAACAACAACTCAAACTCTGTGAACCACAACAATTCCGCGAATACCGCGATGCAATGGCGGCCGACTCTCGCGCCGCGATCCTCCGTCGTCGACGCCGTCCGAGATCGAGATCGATCCGGCGACCGGCCTTCCGTTCCTGAAGAACGTTCACTTCTCCGACTTCAATATCTCGGACGGCGCTGAAGAGCCGGCTGAGCGCGGCCGGATTCAAGACGCCGACGCCGGTGCAGGCGAAGGCGATCCCGCCGGCGCTGGAGGGCGCGGACATTCTGGCGACTGCCTCGACCGGCACGGGCAAGACGCTGAGCTTCCTGATCCCGATGATCGAGCACATGGACGCGACGTCGGCGCCATCGACGAAGGGCAAGCGCGGGCCGATCCGCTCGCTGATCCTGCTGCCGACGCGCGAGCTGGCGATGCAGGTGCTGGAAGCGTATGCAAAGCTGGTGCCGAATGCGAAGAACGATGCGGTGCTGGTGTGCGGCGGGCTGAGCGAGAACACGCAGCTGGACCAGCTTGGCCGCGGACCGCGGCTGGTGGTGGCGACGCCTGGGCGGCTGGAGGACTACCTTCGGCGGCGCGCGGTGAGCATCAACGCGGTCGAGATGCTGGTGCTGGACGAAGTGGACCGGATGCTGGATATGGGCTTTCTTCCGGCGATCCGGCGCATCGTGGGTGCGCTGCCCAGGACGCGGCAGACGATGTGCTACTCGGCCACGCTGGATGCGAACATCCGCGAGATTGTGCGCGACTACGTGCGCAACCCGGTGCGCGTCGAGATCGGCCAGACCTCCAAGCCGTCCGAGCAGGTGGAGCTTCGCGTCTACACGGTGATGCAGGACCAGAAGCTTGGGCTTGCTGGACCAGATGCTGAGGGAGGAGTCGGGCACGTTTCTCGTCTTCTCGCGCACCAAGCATGGCGCGGACCGCATCTCGAAGAAGCTGGAGCGGCTGGGGCACGATGTGGACGTGATCCACGGCGATCGCTCGCAGTCGCAGCGGACGGCTGCGCTGAAGGGCTTTGCGGGCGGCAAGCATCGCGTGCTGGTCGCAACCGATGTTGCGGCGCGCGGCATCGACGTGCAGGACATCGCGCATGTGGTGAACTACGACCTGCCCAACGGCTCGGACGACTTTGTCCACCGCATCGGGCGAACTGGACGCGCGGGCGCGAAGGGCGTGGCGACGACCTTCGTGATGCCGCAGGAGAAGTCGGACGCGCGCAAGATGGAACGCGAGCTGAAGATAAAGTTCGAGTGGCGCGAGGCCGATAAGAACCTTGAGAAGGAAGAGCGCAACAAGCCGGTCGACCTCACAACCAGAGGCAGCGACCTGCTGGCGCTCGAGACCCGCTCGTGGAAGTCCGGGGATGCGTCCGCGCAGACCCAGGCGAGAAACATTGGCACCAGCCCCTACAAGGGCAACAGCAACAGCGGATTCCGCAGCCGCGCCGGTTCAAACGGCGGCGGTTTCTCCGGGGGACGCAGCTCCTCAGGGCGCGGCAATAGCGGGCGACCGGGCAGCAGCCGGGCTGGTGCAAGCCGCTCTGGCCCAGCGCGCCGCGGCCAATAGTTCGATAAAATCACAGCTCTGTTCCGCGCGCCAACCAGCCGCGAGACGGAGCTGTTCTGCGTCTGTAGGCCTATGTCAGACACTTTGCCAAACCTGAAGGAGTTCACCCAGCTTGTCGGCGACGACAAGAGCTTTGTGCTGCGCATCGTGCAGCCGGGGCTCGCGGGGCTGATGGATGGGTCTGTGTCGACGCTGGCGCCGATCTTCGCGACGGCGTTTGCGACGCACAGCTCGCACACGGTGTTCCTGATTGGGGCGGCGTCGGCGGTGGGCGCGGGAATCTCGATGGCGTTCTCCGAGGGGCTGTCGGATGACGGCGAGCTGACCGGGCGCGGCAACCCGATCTTCCGCGGGCTGGTGACGGGGTTGATGACGTTTATCGGCGGGTTTCTGCATACGCTGCCGTTTCTGATTCCGAATGTGCACACCGCGCTGACGTGGGCGTATGGCGTGGTGGGCGTGGAGCTGGTGGTGATTGCGATGATCCGGCACAAGTACTTCGAGACCAGCTTTGCGCTGAGTTGTTTGCAGGTGATTGTGGGCGGTGGGCTGGTGTTTGCGGCTGGGGTGTTGATCGGTCAGTCGTAAAGGCAGTTGTGAGTGCTGAGTTGTGAGTTCTGAGTGATTGGCTCCGACATTTCACACGCGCTCGATGCCGCAGCCCCGATGCTGCGCATGATTCCCCTGTAAAATTGAAGGAATTGCCATGATCAGTGTTTCCAATGTGACGATGCGGTATGGGCAGAAGCTGCTGTTCGAGGATGTCTCGGTGACATTCACGAGCGGGCGGCGCTATGGATTGACGGGGCCGAACGGCTCGGGCAAGTCGACGTTTATGAAGGTGCTGACGGGCGAGCTGGATGCGCAGAAGGGGACTGTGGTGCGGCCGAAGAAGATCGGCGTGCTCTCGCAGGACCAGTATGCGTTCGATGCGTACCGCGTGATCGATACGGTCATCATGGGCAACAAGCCGCTGTGGGCGGCGCTCGAAGAGCGGGAGACGATCTATAACAAGGCTGAGATGACGGATGAGGACGGCAGCCGGCTGGGCGAGCTGGAGGGGATCGTCGGCGAAGAGGATGGGTACGAGGCCGAGGCGAATGCGGCGATTCTGCTGCAGGGGCTGGACATTGCCGATGAGCTGCACGAGCGCAAGATGAGCGAGCTGCAGGGCGGGCAGAAGGTGCGCGTGCTGCTGTGCGCAGGCGCTGTTCGGCGAGCCGCAGGCGCTGCTGCTGGATGAGCCGACGAACTATTTGGATCTCGACTCGATCCTGTGGCTGCAGGATTTTCTGGTGCGCTACAACGGGACGCTGATTACGATCTCGCACGATCGGCATTTTCTGAACTCGGTGTGCACGCATATCGCGGACATCGATTACGAGACGATCATCCTGTACAACGGTGGCTACGACGACATGGTGGAGCAGAAGACGGCGATCCGCTCGCGCATCGAGAGCCAGAATGAGCAGCGGGAGAAGAAGATCGCGCAGTTGAACGACTTCATCGCGCGCTTCTCCGCGGGTACGCGGTCGAGCCAGGTGAACTCGCGCAAGAAGGAGGTCGAGCGGCTGGCGACGACGGAGCTGGCGCGCTCGAACATCCAGCGGCCATACATTCGCTTTGAGCAACTGCGGCCTTCGGGGCGGCATGTGCTGGAGATCGAGCAGGTGTCGAAGGCGTATGAGCAGAAGGACGGCGGCCGCTTGCAGGTGATCAACGGGTTCTCCGCGTCGTGCGGGCGCGGGGACAAGATTGTGCTGATGGGGCGCAACGGGCAGGGCAAGACGACGCTGATCAAGGCGCTGCTGGCGAATGCGCCGGGCGTGAGCGAGACGGATGTGTCGATCGATGCGGGCACGGTGAAGTGGGGGCATGAGGCGCAGGTGGGCTACTTCGCGCAGGACTTCAAGCAGTCGATCGAGATGGGCATGACGGTGAACGACTGGCTGCACCAGTTCGACGAGGACGCGACGAAGGAGGACATCCGCGGCATTCTGGGGCAGATGCTCTTCAAGGGCGAAGAGGGCCTGAAGATGACGGACGCGCTCTCGGGCGGCGAGTCGGCGCGGCTGCTGTTCTGCAAGCTGATGCTGCAGAAGCCGAATGTGCTGGTGCTGGATGAGCCTTCGAACCATTTGGACCTCGAAGCGATCAATGCGCTGAATTTGGCGCTGCAGAAATATGAGGGAACCGTGCTTCTGGTGACGCACGATCTCGACCTGATTGAAGAGGTGGCGACGCGCATCTGGCACTTCGAGGGCGGGCCGGGGAAGTTCCGGATTGAGGACTTCAAGGGGCCGTACGCGGAGTACCAGCAGAAGATGGCGCTTGCGGCCAAGTAGGGCCGGGACCTGCGGACTAGGACCTGTGGACCGGGTTGACTGACGCGCGCTATTGTTTCGCGCTGACAATCTCTATCTTCAGGTTCAGTGCGGCGAGCACTCCGGTCAACGTATCCAGGGTTGGGTTGCCCTTTTCCGAGAGCGTGCGGTACAGTGTCTCCCGCTGCAGCCCAGACTCTTCCGCAACCTTCGACATGCGATTTGCCTGCGCCACCTTGCCCAGCGCAGACAGAAAGACCTCCGGCGCCTCCTGGAGCGATGCGTTCAGAAAGGCCGCTGCAATCCCTGGATCGGTCAGCTTCTCCAGTTGCCACTCGCGATAGGGCCGCGTCCGTTTAGGCATGGTAGTTCCTCCAGAACTGCTTGGCTGCTTCGATGTCGCGCCGCTGCGTTTTCTTCGTGCCTGCGATCAGCAGGATCACCAGCCGTTCGCCGTCCTCGCCGAAATAGACGCGATAGCCGGGGCCCTGATCGATCCTTAGCTCAAAGACGCCCTCTCCCACGCCGCGATGGTCGCCCAGATTGCCCAACTCGACCCGCTCCAATCGGGTCATGACGGTCCCATAAACCTGCTTGTTCTGCCGCTCCATCCACTCGCTGAAGGGAGCGCGACCGTCCTCGGTTTCGTAGATCAGGATCTCTTTGGGCGTAACCTGCACCGCGGCCCTCGTGTAGCTTATAAATTACAGCGCACCCGCGTGCGAGTCAAGCGGGCTTCGATTGTGATAATCGCTGTTCCATCTGAAATCCCCGCATCGCCGAGCCCCGATGGCGAATCAAATCGCCTGGAAATTCGGAGGTCTTGACGATGTATGCAGTGATGGGAATAACCGGGCAGGTTGGAGCGGCGGTGGCGAACTCGCTGCTGGACCGCGGGGAACGGGTGCGCGGCATCGTCCGCGATCCGCGGAAGGCTGCGGCGTGGGCCGCGCGCGGGGTCGAACTCGCGGTCGCGGACTACGAAGATGCAAACACACTGGAAGCAGCATTTCGCGGGACCGATGGCGTCTTTGCCATGATCCCGCCCTACTTCGCGCCCGCGCCGGGGTTTCCCGAGGCGAAGGCCTCCATCCATGCCATCCGTGCGGCGCTTGCGCGCGCTCTGCCTCCCAAGGTGGTTTACCTCTCCTCCATCGGGGCGGAGAAGGCAAGCGGAACCGGACTCATCACTTCGCTTCACCTCCTCGAAGAGGCGATGACGTCGCTGCCCTTTCCCGGCGCCTTTCTGCGCGCGGGATGGTTCATGGAGAACAGCGTGTGGGACGTAAAGCCCGCCGTGGAGCAAGGTAAGCTCTTCGCCTTTCTGCATCCTTTGGAGCGCAAATTCCCCATGGTCGCGACGGCCGATATCGGAAAGATCGGCGCGGAGATTCTTGGCCAGACCTGGACCGGCAATCGCTTTGTCGAGGTCATGGGCCCGGAGCGCTACTCCGCGAATGACCTGGCCGCCGCATTTACAGCAGTCCTTGGCCACAAGGTTGAGGCGGTTGAAGTGCCGCGAGAGACCTGGGCTGATACGTTCGTTGCCCATGGCATGCCGGCCGATCGAACAGCTCCGCGCATTGAGATGCTCGATCGCTTCACCTCCGGATGGATCGATTTCGGGGTTCCGGGCACGGAGCGGTTTGCCGGCACTACCGAGCTGCAACAGGTGATCGCGGAGCTCGTCGCTCGCGCCAAGGCACCGTCCGCCTCGGAATGACCACAGGGTCCAGAGTGGCCAAAATGCTATACTTCAGGCAATAACGCAACCTCTGTGAGAGGGATGCGATCCAATCCAACAAAGGCATGGCGGCCCGACGGGCACGCTGTGGAGGCAAATTATTCCCCCGATCGATAAACGTTCCGCCAAGTCTTTTATCCGCACCAACGAACGCATTCGCGCCCGCGAGATCCGCGTCATAGACGAGAACGGCGAACAGCTGGGGATCATGCCGCCCTTCGATGCTTTGAAGATGGCGCGCGAACGGTCGCTGGACCTGGTGGAGATCTCGCCCAACGCCGTGCCGCCGGTGTGCCGCATCCAGGACTACGGCAAGTTCCTTTACGAGAAGGACAAGAGCGAACGGGCGGCGCGCAAGAAGCAGAAGGTCATCACGATCAAGGAAGTCAAGTTCTCCGTGACCGTGGATGAGCACGACTACCAGACCAAGAAGAACATGGCGATCCGGTTCCTGGGCGATGGCGACAAGGTGAAGGCATCGCTGCGGTTCAAGGGGCGGCAGATGGCGCATCGCGACCTTGGGTACAAGATCATCAATCGGCTGATCACGGACGTGGGCGACGCGGGGCTGGTGGAGTTTATGCCGAGGATGGAGGGGACGACGCTGCATGCGATCATTGCTCCTTCCAAGAAGGCTGAGGCTGCGGTGAAGAAGCCGGCTGCTCCGACGGAGGCGAAGGCTGGCCCAGCTGCGGCGGCGGCGCCCGGGAGCGGGCCGGCGGCTGCGCAGGCGTAGACCTCGCTGCAACCCACCCAAGCAGAGCTTGGATGGGGCACCCGCCTTTAGGTCGGCCACCTGCCCATCGCCGAACCCACCCAAGCAGAGCTTGGATGGGGCACCCGCCTTTAGGGTGTGTCACCCGCTTGGTCAATAGTGCTCAATTTATTATTTCGTTTTTTGTTCGCCATGTCCCATTTTGGTGCTAGAATCCGGACTTGGGTTGGTCAGCAGAGCGACAAGGCCGGCCTGACGAAGGAGAAGGACTTTGGCCGACGACCGGAATAAGGCGATAGATGCCGCCCTTGCATCTTTGGAGAAGCAGTTTGGCAAGGGCTCGATTATGCGGCTCGGGTCGAAGGAAGCGGTGGTGCCGATCTCGGTGATTTCGACGGGGTCGATCTCGTTCGATGCGGCGCTGGGTGTGGGCGGGGTGCCGCGGGGACGGGTGATTGAGATCTTCGGGCCGGAGTCCTCGGGCAAGACGACGATTACGCTGCAGATCATCGCCGAGGCGCAGAAGGCGGGCGGGCTGGCGGCGTTTGTGGATGCGGAGCATGCGCTGGACCCGGCGTACGCGAAGAAGCTGGGCGTGGACATCGACAACCTGCTGATCTCGCAGCCGGACTACGGGGAGCAGGCGCTGGAGATTGTGGAGGCGCTGGTGCGTTCGGGGGCGATCGATGTGCTGGTGGTCGACTCGGTTGCGGCGCTGGTGCCGAAGGCCGAACTCGATGGCGAGATGGGCGACTCGCATATGGGGTTGCAGGCGCGGCTGATGAGCCAGGCGCTGCGGAAGCTGACGGGGACGGTCTCGAAGTCGCGGACGTGTTTGATCTTCATCAATCAGATACGCGAGAAGATTGGCGTGATGTTCGGCAACCCGGAGACGACGACGGGCGGCAAGGCGCTGAAGTTTTACTCGTCGATGCGGATCGATATCCGGCGGATTGGGGCGGTGAAGGAGGGCGACGTTGTCGTCGGCTCGCGCACCAAGGTCAAGATCGTGAAGAACAAGGTTGCGGCGCCGTTTCGCGATGCCGAGTTCGATATTTTGTATGGCGAGGGCATCTCGAAGGAGGGCGATGCGCTGGACCTGGCGGTGGTGCACGGGATCGTCGACAAGAGCGGCGCGTGGTACAGCTTCCAGGGCGAGCGGATTGGGCAGGGTCGCGAGAATGTGCGTGGCTTTCTGAAGGAGAACAAGGACGTGTTTGCGCGGGTGGACGGGGAGCTGCGCAAGAAGCTGGGGATTGGCGCGGCGACGGTGGCGGCGGAGGTGCCTGCGGTGCCGGTGAATGGGGCGGTGCATGCGCAGGAGGCGGTTAAGGCGAAGAGGGCGGGGTAGAGTACGCCATGAGCGACCAGCCAAAAGGGTTGCGGGTATTGCTCGACGAGACGGCGGTGAGTGCCGACCCGGCATTGCCCGCGTTCCTGGCGCGGCCAGAAGGGATGCCGGTCTACCATGGATTCCCGATTTTTGACGATGTTGAAGTGGGCGGATTCAAGCTTGGTATGATCGCGGGCTTCGATGAGGATGGTGGGCTCGAGGGCGATGGCTTTGTCGTCGCGCCGGACAACTCGCGCTGTGGGCTGGTTTGGAGGGTGTCTGAGAAGGTGGTCTTCGAAGAGGTTTCGACGTTTGAACCTAATCGGTGGGGTGTCTGGGCTGTCGACTTTCGGTTGCCCATGACGAGTCGCGAGAACGCACGTAGAAATCTTCACTCAATTCTCCCTGAGCTGAAACAGAAGTGGAGTGAATGGCGGCTTCGATTTGGGTAATTTCTTCCCGTTTGTCTACTCCTTCGTAAGTTCTTAAGTACAAATGCCCGGCTGGTGAGCCGGGCATTTTGTGTTTTCGATCCTGATTTAATGATAGCTGGTTGAGCATAACTAGTATGCCAACTATTTTCGGAAATCATCTTGATTGCTTTGTGGGGGTTGAGGGGTGTCTGGGTGGTTTGAGGGGTTGACAGAGCTTTTCGCGGTTAGCGGGATGCGGCGGGGGATCGCAACGATCTTTGGTCGCACGACTTCCCACGTCTCAGAAGCGAGACGTGGGGCACCCGGCGGAGGTCAGGTGAGGATGGGTTTGCCGGTGGGGATGATGGTGCGGTTGGCGGTGGCGTTGAGGGTTTCGATGAAGGCGACGAGGAGGGCGTCGATGCCGGTGGCGAGGCCGAAGTAGCCGCCGATGGTGCCGCAGGTGACGGGGCCGATGGAGTAGCCGAAGTCGTTCCAGGCGAGGAGGAAGAAGGTGATCCAGAGGAGGAGGAAGATGCTCCAGACGGCCTTGCTGAGGCGGAAGCTGACGATCCAGAGGAGGAAGGTGAAGATGCCCCACATGAGGAGGATGGCGCCGCCGGCGACGGGCGGCGGGGCTTTGAGCCAGCCGGCGCCGATGGTCCACTGCAGGAGGGCGAACCACCACCAGAAGAGGCCGTAGGAGGTGAAGGCGACCATGCCGAAGGTGTTGCCGGCCTTGAATTCGAGGACGCCGGCGATGAGCTGGGCGACTCCGCCGTAGGCGAAGGCGAGGGGCACGATGGCGGCGACGGACTCGTGCGGCAGGATGCCGGCGTTGACCAGGCTGAGGACGACGGTGGTGAGGCCGAAGCCGGCGAGACCGAGAGGGCCGGGGTTGGCGAGTTTTGCGATCGGTGCGGCGTTTTGCGTGTCGATGGGACTGGACATTGAGGCTCCTGGAGGTGGTCGGTTCAAGTGCGCATTCATCATACGCAGGCTGGGTTTCATTTCCAGTGGTTCTTTTTGAATGCTTGGAGCAAGTTCAGCGAAGGTAAATTGCGAATGCAAAAGCCAATACAGAGATTCTGGCTACGCCAGAATGACGGCATCCTTAGGTTTTGACGAGTGGTCAGCGATAAGCCGAGGGGTGGTGTTCCCCGATCATTCGTGGCGCGACTTTCCCATGTCTCAGAGGCGAGACCCTTCGGCAGGCTCAGGGCAGGCTATGGGCACCCGGCGCTCAGGTGGTATGGGAGGTGGGTCGTTTGCTTGCGCAAACGATGACCCACCCAAGCGGAGCTTGGATGGGGCACCCGGCGGGTTGCGGCTTAGGACGGGGGCGGGGTGCTTTGGGAGGGGGCGGGGGGACGCAGGCCGCGCTGGCGGTGGGGTGGGGCGGCGGGCGAGCCTGAAGTTGCGGGTGGGGCGGGAGCGGCGGCCGGGCCGGAACCAGCAGAGCCGGGGCCGGCGAATCTTCCGGATCCCTCGTGGGCGCTGAGTTTGGTCCACTGGTCGGGGGTGAGGACGCCGCGGATGGAGAGGAGCATTTTGGCGTTGGCCTTCTCGAGGTTGGCGCGGGCGTCGGCGACTTTGTCGATCTGGAGGGTGGCCTTGGCGGTGTCGGGCGGGTTGGCGCTGATGAGGGGCTCGAGCATGACCTCCTGTTTTTCGAGGTTGGCCTTGAGGTCGATGAGGTCGATGCGGGACTTCTGGAAGATGGCGTCCATGCGGTTGACCTGGTCGGGGGTGAGGGTGAGGCGCTGGACGACCATGGGGTTCTTCCACCACATGCCGCCGGGGCCGAAGTGGCCGTCGCCCATGCCGCCGCCGCGACCGCCGTGGAAGTTGCCGCCGGGACCGTTATCGCGGTGCATCATGGCGGAGCCGCGGAAGTTGGCGGGACCGCGGTTGGGGCCGTTGTTGGGGCTGCCGTTGGGGCCGCCACGCATTCCGCCGGGGCCGCGGAAGTTGCCACGGCCGCCGGGGCCGCGCATCATGCCAGGGCGCATGGGGGTGTCGGAGGGCGGCTGGCGCTCGATGGGCGCGGCCTGCTGGGTTGCGGCGGGCGGCGGCGGAGCTGGGGTGTCGGCAGGGGCGGGTGCCTGGGCTTGCGCGGCGGGGAGCAGGGCGAGGGAGCCGCAGAGGGCGAGTGCGGCGAGCGGGAGCATGGGGCGGCGAGTGAGGTTTGCGAGCATGGTTAGTCTTTCCTTTGGGCCGGGTACTGGCTGGGGTTTGGGTCTGGAGTCTGGGCTTGGATGGTGGCTGTGTCGGTGTCGCCGGTTGCGGTTGGGTCGGCGAGGGCCTGCATGGGGGCGGGGACGGAGGCGGAGGCTTCGCGGTCGACGTCGTCGAGCAGGGCGGCGTCGGATTGGGTGGAGTCTGCGATGCTGACTGCGGTTGTCGCGGACTGCATGGAGCGCAGGCGGAGAGACTGAATCGGCAGGATCGCGATGAGCAGCGTGGCGGCGACGGCGAACCAGTGCACGGGCTGGAGGGCGGGGAAGAACAGGATGCGGTTGGGGATGGAGATGGGGGGAAGGGATTGGAGCTCGCGGGCGGCGTGGGTGGTGGTGGCCTGGCGGAAGAGGGAGAGGGAGTCGCGGAGGTGGGCGACTTCGGCGGCGCAGGCGGGGCAGAGGAGGAGGTGGGCTTGGGCGGAGCGCAGAGACAAATACGGAGATTCTGGCTGCGCCAGAATGACGGCATTATTCTCTGTGGCGGCGTTGTCCGATTGGTAGGACAAAGGCAAATACGGAGATTCTGGCTGCGCCAGAATGACGGCCTCTTGAAGGGTGGCGTAGGAGGGAGCCGTGGCGAGCAGCGAGTCGAGTTGTTCGGGGGTGAGGTGAGTGGTCATGGGGTGGGCCTCGCGGAGGGGGCTGGTGCTGGTGGGGCTGGGTTGTGGCGGGCGCGGACGATGTTGAGGGCGCGGTAGAGGTGGCTCTTGACGGTGCCGATGGGGAGGCCGGTGACGGTGGCGATGTCGGGGATCTCCATCTCTTCGAGGAAGCGGAGGAGGAAGACGGTGCGCTGGCGGGCGGAGAGGGTGCCGACGGTCTGCCAGATGGCGGCGACCTGCTGCTGGGCGATGAGGTGGGACTCGGCGGTGGCCTCGCGGTTGGGGAGGCTGGCGGCGACTTCGGCGACGTCGACGGCGGAGGTGGAGAGGTGCTTCCAGAAGCGGAAGCGGCCGGTGCGGGTGTGGTCGCGGGCGAGGTTGAGGGCGATGCGGATGAGCCAGGTGGGGACGGCGCAGTCGGAGCGGAAGGAGGCGCGGGCGGACCAGGCGCGGAGGAAGGTCTCCTGGGTGAGGGTCTCGGCGGCGTCGCGGTCGCGGAGGGTGGCGAGGAGGAAGCGGAAGACGCGGGGCTGGTAGAGGGCGACGACTTGGGCGAGGTCGTCGAGCGGGGTGGCGCGGGCGGGCGAGGTTGAGTGCGGGGAAGGTGTCGGCGAGTTGGGGGGTTGTGCTCATGCGGTTTGCTATTGGGATTGACGGGGAGGGGATGGGGGAAGTCTACAGGGGGTGGTATTTAGTTGCAGGTTGCAGGTTGAAGGTTGCTGGTTGTGGGTTGTCCGTTGTTTGTTCTACGTTGTCCGTTCGTCAAGCTGCCCAGCTTTTAGCTCCAAGCTTGCGGTTGGGGCGCAAAGCCCACATCTCAGAGTCGAGATGTGGGGCACCCAGCTTCCTTGGTGCCGCCGAGGCGGGGTATGCTTGCGGGATGCAGATTGTTAGGGCGATTTATCCGGGGACGTTCGATCCGCTGACCAATGGGCATCTGGATCTGATTGCGCGGGGCGCGAAGATTGTGGATGAGCTGGTGGTGGCGATCCTGCGCAATGCGGACAAGGGGGTGCCGCTGTTTACGGTTCCGGAGCGGTTGGAGATGATCTCGGAGGCGATTGCGGGGGCGGGGTTTAAGAATGTGACGGTGACGACGTTCGACGGGCTGCTGGTGGAGTTTGCGCGGGCGCAGGGGGCGAAGGCGGTGCTGCGCGGGATACGGGCGATCTCGGACTATGAGTACGAGTTCCAGATGGCGATGATGAACCGCAAGCTGGACCCGGAGCTGGAGACGCTGTTTATGATGCCGGCGGAGAAGTACACGTATGTGAGTTCGCGGCTGATCAAGGGCGTGTTCAAGCTGGGTGGGGACGTGAGCGCGCTGGTGCCGCCGCTGGTGATGGAGCGGTTGAAGGCGAAGGGGTAGAGGCGAGTTGTGAGTTATGAGTTGTGAGTTGTGAGTAGAAGCGGTGGCGGAAGGCGCGGGTGAGGCGGGTGGTGCGGCGGGTGAGGTCGGGGGCGTCGGTGGGGGTGGGAGAGAGTTCGGGGGTGGGGGCGGGTTTGGCGGTCTTAAAGTTGGCCAGCTTGAAGGGTGCGGCTGGATATCCCACGTCTCAGAATCGAGACGTGGGGCACCCGAGGGGTGCGGCAGCGGCGTTTGGTGGAGGGGGTTTCGTCGGCGACGGCGTGGAGGGTGGGGAGGATGGTCGTTCGCTGGCGCGAACGATGCCCACCCAAGCGGAGCTTGGATGGGGCACCCGGAGTTTGGGGCTGCATTTCCCATGTCTCAGAATCGAGACATGGGGCACCCAGATTTGTGGTGGGTTCGGCGTCGTCGGTGGAGGCTTTGAGGTCGGGGAGGGTGGCGCGGATGCGGTCGGCGAGGCGGCGGATCTCGAGGTTGTTGGGTTCTTCTATTTCGCGTTCGAGGATGAGGCGGCCGGCTTCGGCGCGGTTGGCGTCGAGGCGGTCGCGCTCTTCGCAGCGGTGGCAGACGCGGTCGGGACTGTTCATGAAGTCCATGAAGCGCTGGCGGAGGCTGGCCTCCTTGACTTCGGGGGAGATGTGTTCGGTGACGGGCGCGAGGGGGCCGAGGTCGGGGTCGAGTTCGAGGTCCTGGATGACGGCGTTGACCTCGGAGGGGTGGGGGTTGGGGCCGGCGGCGATGTTGGCGGCGTCGGTGATGGCATTCATGCGGCGGAGGTTGAGGGAGGCGGTGTTGAGGCCGTAGAGGAGGAGGCCGGCGCGTTTGGGGTCGACGGTGCGGTCGGCGATGCGGGCGAGGACGTCGGCGAGGGCGAGGTGGATGCCGGAGTGGTCCTCGATGTGGGGGAGGGTGAAGATGGTGTCGGCGGGTTGGGGGGTGAGGCCGTCGTGGATTTTGAGCGGGCGGCGGGCGAGGTGGTGGTAGTAGCAGAAGTGCTCGCCGCGGAGGCAGGGCGAGCCGCAGCGGTGGCCTGCGGCGTGGATGTGGCGGCATTTGAAGCTGGTGGGCTTTTCGGAGACGGTTTGCTCTGGCATGTGGGACCCCCCTCCCTGGGGTGACTTGAGTACGAAAGTACTGGTTCGATTGGGGTTGGGCCGATAAAGTCCGGGGTGAGGTCGGGGGACCTGGGCCGGATTTCCGGGCGGTTAAATGCGGAGGCCCGGCGGGTTAGGCCGGGCCTGCTGGTTTCTTTCTATCCTGATTTAATGATACGCGGTTGAGCATAACTAGTATGCCAACTATTTTGAAAATTGATCGTGTTTGGTTTGTGGGGGTTGGGGGATTTTTGGGGAGGTTGGGGGGTTGACAAGGTTTCGGGGGTCCGAGGTTCAAGGTTCGAGGTTCGAGAAGCGGGTCCTTCGCTGCGCTCAGGATGACAATTTCTAAAAAGGACAGAAGATCTTGTATTTGCGAAGGGGATTCAGCGGCGCAGGAAGCAGATGCGGTTGGTCCAGTTCCACGTGCGGGTCTCCCTTGCCAGCGCGGCGAGGGCGCGGACCAGTCCCCCGATGTCGGCAGGGGAGATGGTCTTGTCGTCGACGAAGATGACGCCGGCGTGGGTACGGCCCTCTTCGGCCCAGGCTTTGAGCAGCGGTGGGATGGTGCGGCGGTCGTAGGTGACGAGGGTGAGGCCTTGCGATGCGGCGGTGCGCAGGCAGGTTGCGTCGTCCTGGCCGAGGAGAGCGCCGTCGTCCCAGTCGGAGATGCTGTGGATGAGGAGGTTGCGGTCACGGCGACGGAGGCCGCTGGCCACCGTGGGCGAGATGTGCTCGTCGAGGAGAAGCTTGAGCACGCTAACGCTTCGCGGGCCGTGTTGCGGATTTTGTGACGATGAATTCGACGGCCTGCGGCAACATGCGCTTGAGGGCGGTGAGGCCGGTGGCGTCGTTTTCGGCGAGGGCCTCGTCAATCTCATTGGGGAAGGCCTCGGCGTAGGAGACCGCGGCCTGCACCTTTGCGAGGGGCCAGCGGAGGTGCCGGGCGACAGCGCTCAGGTTGTGCTTGTAGCCGCGGACGAGGAGCATGATCTCCCAGACTGCGAGGCTGCTGCCCTGGATGCAGGGCTGGCGGCCGGCGGGCGAGTCGCGGAAGTCGATGAAGGCGAATTCGGAGCGGCGGAGGCCTTCTTCGACGAGGCGGGCGCTGGCGTCGCTTGGGGTCCAGCCGTGGCGGGTGGCGAGGCGCTTGAGGCGGGTGGTGCTGACGGCGGGTAGGCGCATGCTGATGACGGTGGATGGGGTGGAGGGCATGGGGATTGCTCCGGATTGTAACTGTTGTAAGTATTGTAGCATTTGGCGGTGGCGAGATGGTATGAGAGGCGCCCCCACCAGAGGTTGTGGCGCGAATCCCACCCAAGCGGAGCTTGGATGGGGCACCCGGGTTTGTGAGGCTTTATTTGGGTGGGGGAATCTGCGAGGATGGTGGGTAGGGAGTGCTGCGTATGAGTGCGAGTGGAGTGGGTGTGGCGGCGAAGGTGTTGACGGACCGGATCAACCGGATTGAGGTTTCGGCGACGATGGCGATTACGGCCGAGGCGCTGAAGATGAAGGCGGCGGGGATCAGCCTGGCGGACTTTGGCGCGGGCGAGCCGCACTTTGCGACGCCGCGGCATATCAAGGACGCGGCGATCGATGCGATCGAGAAGAACTTTACGCGGTATACGGCGGTGGCGGGGATTCCGGAGGTGCGCAAGGCGGTGGTGGAGCGGCATGCGTGCGACTTTGGGTCGGACTATGCGGTGGAGGAGTGCGTGTTTACGACGGGCGGGAAGCTGGCGCTGTTCAACGCGATCCAGGTGCTGGTGGACCACGGCGATGAGGTGATTCTGCCGGTGCCGTACTGGGTGTCGCTTCAAGGACATGATCCAGTACTGCGGGCGGCAAGGTGGTGCTGGTGGAGAGCGGACGAGCGCGAGGATTTCCGCATGACGGCGAAGATGATTGAGGCGGCGATTACGCCGAAGACGAAGGCGATTATTTTGAATACGCCGTCGAATCCTTCGGGGGCGGTGGTGTCGCCGGCGGACCTGGAGGCGATTGTGCGGCTGGCGCATGCGCGCGGGATCTATGTGCTGCTGGATGAGTGCTACGTGTACCTGACGTTTACCGGGGCGGTGGTGAGCGGCGGGACGTTTCACGGACTGCAAGGAGCATATCCTCGTGCTGGGTTCGCTCTCGAAGACGTATGCGATGACGGGATGGCGCGCGGGGTTTGCGCTGGGGCCGAAGCCGATTATTGCGGCGATGAGCAAGCTGCAGTCGCAGAGCACGTCGAACACGACGAGCATGGTGCAGAAGGCGTCGGTTGCGGCGCTGACGGGCTCGCAGGAGTGCGTGGCGGAGATGCGGGCGGATTACCTGAAGCTGCGCGACCGGGTGCTGGCGGGGTTCAAGACGATTCCGGGGCTGACTTGCACGGTGCCGCAGGGGGCGTTCTATGTGTATCCGAATGTGAGCGCATTTATTCGGCAAGGGCGGGATCAAGTCGGCGGCGGACTTGGCGGCGAAGCTGTTGACGCGAGGCGCATGTGGTGGTGGTTCCGGGCGAGGCGTTTGGGACGAAGCGAGCATATGCGGCTGAGCTATGCGGTTTCGGCGGATGTGGTGGATGAGGGCGTGAAGCGGATGAGGGAGTATTTGGGGAGGTTGTAAGAAGTTGCAGGTTGCAGGTTGCTGGTTGTTGGTATGAAGTAAGTGGTGAGTAAGGCAACTTAATTGTAAGTGGCGGTTGTGGGATTTGTAGCGAATTGTGAGTTACTGGAGGGATGGTGGGGGTTCGGTTTGCTCCGGTGATTTTGCGGGTGGGAGTGGGACGCGGTTCTGGCCGAGGAGCCGGAGGGCGCGGGCCAAGCAGGTGCTGGCGCTCGATGGCGAGCGCACGATGATTCAGCAGACGCTGGAGCGGCTGCTGCCGCTGGCTGCGGCGAGCGATGTGTGGGTGATTACGAATGGGCTGCTGGATGGGGTGATTGCGGAGCAGCTGCCGGAGGTGCCGCGGGCGAAGATACTGAGTGAGCCGGTGGCGCGGAATACGGCGCCGGCGTGCGCGCTGGCGGCGTTTCTGCTGGAGCGGAGCGCGCCGGAGACGGTGATTGGGATCTTTCCTTCGGACCAGGTGGTGAAGGATGGGGCGCGGTTTGCGGAGGTGATGCGGGCGGGGGTGGAGCTGGCGGCGAGTGGGGAGAAGATTGTGGTGCTGGGGGTGCCTCCGACGCGGGCGGAGACGGGGTATGGGTATGTGGAGTTGGGGGAGGTGGTGGAACAGCAGGTCCTCGCTCGCGCTCAGGATGACAATTCTAAAGGGGACAACACGCCGTTCCCATTCGGCGGGTGAAGCGGTTTACGGAGAAGCCGGACAGGGAGCGGGCGGAGGAGTTTGTCGCTTCAGGGAACTATGCGTGGAACGGCGGGATTTTTCTGTGGAGCGCGCGGACGCTGGCGGGGGCGATTCGGGAGCACTGTGCGGCGATGGCGCCGCTGCTGGAGAAGATTGCGGCGGCGTGTGGGACGTGCGGATTTTGAGCGGGTGTTTGCGGAGGTGTATCCGCAGTGCGAGAACATCTCGATGGACTATGCGGTGCTGGAGCCGCGGTCGGCGAAGGGTGAGAGGGCGGTCGGAGATTTATTGCGTGCCGGGGGACTTTGGGTGGAACGATCTGGGGAGCTGGGCGGCGCTGCATGAGCACTTGACGGATGGCGGAGATGGAGACTGTGGTTGAAGGCGCGGGGAGCTGTGGCGATCGATGCGGCGAGGAATTATGTCTATGCGCCGGGGAAGATGGTGGCGATGGTGGGGGTGAGCGATCTGGTGGTGGTGGAGACGGAGGATGCGTTGTTGATTACGACGCGGGAGAGGTCGCAGGATGTGGGGAAGGTGGTGGCGGAGTTGAAGGCGCGGGGCGGAGATGGTTTGGTTTAGCTCTTAGCTGCTAGCTTGATGGAGGAGGGCATACTCCAGGGGCTAAAGCCCCCGATTTTTTGTAGGCTTGAGAGGGCCAAGCCTGAAGGCTTGGCTTACCTAGAAGCAAATGCAGCGGCTTGAGACTTGGCATGACCTAGAGGCAAGGGCAAAGGCTTGAGGGTGCGGGCGGAGTACATCCCACCCAAGCGGAGCTTGGATGGGGCACCCGGCTAGAGGCTGGTTTAGGAGTATCGATGGCAGATGCGGTGGTTAAGTTTGGGACGGATGGGTGGCGCGGCATTATTGCCGACGACTTTACGTATGCGAATGTGCGCGTGGCGGCGCGGGGGATTGCGCACTATGTGCTGAAGCATGAGGACGCGACGGCGGGGGTGTGCGTGGGGTGGGACACGCGGTTCGGGTCGCGGGCGTTTGCGGGGGTGGTGGCGGAGGTGTTGGCGGGGGCGGGGATTCCGGTGCAACTGGCGACGGAGATGACGCCGACGCCGGCGCTGAGCTATGCGGTGCGCGGGACGCAAGGCGGCGGGCGGGGTGATGATTACGTCGAGCCACAACCCGGCGCAGTGGAATGGGGTGAAGTACAAGGCGAGCTATGGGGGGTCGGGGCGGCCGGCGATCATGACGGCGATTGAGGGGTATCTGGAGACGCCGCTGCCGGCGGGGCGGGAGCGCGCGGAGATTGAAGAGGTGAACTTCAATCCGGAGTACATAACGGCGATTGCGCGGTTTGTGGACCTGGGGGCGATTGCCAAGAGTCGGGTTACAAGTTCCTGATCGACGACATGTATGGGTGCGGGCGCGGGGTGATTGCGGGGATCTTTGCGCGGGCGGAGATTCCGTTTGTGGAGATACGCAGCGAGCTGAATCCGCTGTTTCCGGGGATCAATCCGGAGCCGATCCTGCCGCATATCAAGATGGCGCAGGAGGTGGTGGTCAAGGAGAAGTGCGATGCGGGGCTGATTACGGATGGCGATGCGGACCGGATTGGCGCGGTGGATGAGCATGGCAATGTGGTGGACGCGCACAAGATCTATGCGGTGCTGCTGAAGTGGCTGCTGGAGCGCAAGGGATGGCCGGGCGATGTGACGCGGGCGTTCAACACGACGAAGATGCTGGACCGGATTGCGGCGAAGTATGGGCGGACGCTGCATGAGCATGGGATCGGGTTCAAGTATGTGGTGGACCTGATGCTGGAGAAGGAGATTTTGATTGGCGGGGAGGAGTCGGGCGGGGTGGGGATCAGCCGGCACCTGCCGGAGCGGGATGGGCTGCTGAATGCGCTGCTGCTGGCGAATGTGATGGCGGACGAGAAGAAGACGCTGGGGCGAGCTGGTGGCGGCGCTGCAGGAGGAGTTTGGCGAGCACCAGTATGGGCGCATGGATATGCATATCGAGGAGAGCGTGAAGCAGGGGGCGATTGCGCGGGCGGGGCGATTGCGGCGGGTGGGACGTTTGCGGGGA
This sequence comes from uncultured Acidobacteriaceae bacterium, assembly GCA_963808025.1. Lineage (GTDB taxonomy): Bacteria > Acidobacteriota > Terriglobia > Terriglobales > Acidobacteriaceae > Edaphobacter. The sequence continues at coordinate 976,162 of CAWEEI010000005.1, forward strand.
TGAAGGTGTTGCGGGTGGAGACGATGGATGGGATCAAGTTTTTTCTGGAGAACCCGGAGTGCGCGCGGAAGGTGAATGCGGCGGAGACGTGGTTGCTGCTGCGGGCTTCGGGGACGGAGCCGCTGCTGCGGGTGTATTGCGAGAGCTGCTCGGTGTTGAGCGTGGCGGCGATTTTGGAGGGGGCGAGGGGGTTTGTGTTGGAGGGGTAGGTTCGAGGGGAGAGGGCATACCCCAGGGGCTAAAGCCCAGGCTTTTTGTGAAGGCTGAGAGAGCCAAGCCTGAAGGCTTGGCGTACCTAGAAGCCGAGAACAAAGGCTTGAGACGGTGCGGGCGGAGTACATCCCACCCAAGGGGAGCTTGGATGGGGCACCCGGCAGGGAGGCATACTCCAGGGGCTAAAGCCCCCGACCTTTGAATGAGGGTTGAGAGGGCCAAGGCTGAAGCCTTGGCTTACCTAGAAGCCGAGAACTAAGGCTTGAGGGGTGCGGGCGGAGCACATCCCACCCAAGCGGAGCTTGGATGGGGCACCCCAGAGGTTGTGGCTGAACGGTTCCAGGAAGAAGCAGGTCCTTCGCTACGCTCAGGATGACAATTCATAATTTAAGAAGGATGACAATTTCAATAGAGGGGGTGGTGTGGGCGAAGAGGTTGTGGTGGAGACGCGAGGATTGTTGTTCGATATGGATGGGGTGCTGGTGAGTTCTATCGGCGCGGTGAACCGGTGCTGGCGGCGGTGGTGCGAGCGGTATGGGGCCCGGCGGCGTTTGAGGTGCCGCATGGGACGCGGGCGGTGGATATTGTGCGGATGCTGAAGCCGGAGTGGGATGAGGCGCAGGTGGCCGAGGGGCTGCGCGCGATTGAGGACTTGGAGATTGCGGACACGGAGGGGCTGCGGGTGCTGCCGGGGGTGAAGGCGCTGCTGGAGCGGCTGCCGAAGGAGCGATGGGCGATTGTGACGTCGGCGACGCGGCGGTTGTTGCTGGGGCGGCTGGCGGCGGCGGGGTTGCCTGTTCCCGAGCGGATCATCTCAGGCGATATGGTTGCGCGGGGTAAGCCGGACCCGGAGCCTTATCGGCGCGGGGCGGAGATGCTGGGGTTGATGCCGGAGGAGTGTGTGGTGGTGGAGGACGCGCCGTCGGGGGTGGGCGCGGGGATTGCGGCGGGATGCAGGGTGCTGGGGGTGTTGGGGACGCATTCGGTGGAGGAGTTGAGGGAGGCGACGTGGGTGGCGGGGTCGGTGGAGGAGGTGGAGGTGAGGGTGGTGGGGGAGGGGTTGGAGCTAGTGGTTGGTGGTAAGTAAAGGCGAAGACAAATACAGGGGTCCTTCGCTTCGCTCAGGATGACGGCAAATACAAAAGCAGGTCCTTCGGCTTCGCCTCAGGATGACAATTTTAGAAACAAATGCGGGGATCCTTCGCTTCGCTCAGGATGACAATTCTAAAAACAAATACAGGGGTCCTTCGCTGCGCGCTCCGCGCTTCGCTCAGGATGACGGCCTTCAAACAAGAGCAAAAGCAAAGACAAGAGCAGAAGCAGATTCCTCCGCTGCGCTGCGGAATGACAAACGGTGGTGGTGGGGCGGATTACGTCCCACCCATGACGATGAAGCCGTCATGGATGGGGTACCCGGGGATTGGTGGCGGCAGCCCACCCAAGCAGAGCTTGGATGGGGCACCCGGCGTTCTACATCCCACCCAAGCGGAGCTTGGATGGGGCACCCGGCTTCTCTACATCCCACCCAAGCGGAGCTTGGATGGGGCACCCGCGATGAATGGGCAGGCAACGAGTTTCTGTTATTCCCACGTCAGGCGATAAGACTGCCTGACATGGGGCACCCGATTTTGGGGCAGAAGGACGCCGGAGCCAGGGGTGAGGTGGCTCCGGCGGGTTGAGTGGGGCAGTGGTGCAAGAGGCGTGATGGGTTAGTGCAGCTCATCCACATAGTGGGCGAGGAGGATGGCCTGGCCGTTGACGAGTGGGTTCTTGAGCAGCAGGCCGACGACGCGCACGTTCTGCGTTGTTGGACAGGCTGGTGGGTGAGGTGAGGCCGCCGCGGAAGTTGGTGACGTTGGAGGTGTAGACGGTGACGGTCTCCGGGATGAGGAGGCCAGCGAAGCCGGTGACCTGCATCTGGAAGGTGCCAGTGCTGGTGTTGATGGAGCCGGGGACGACGGTGCCGTTATAGCCCCAGTGGTGCAGGGACGACGCGGTTGACGGTGACGGCGTTGGGGTTGGTTGCGCCGCTGGCGGGGCCGCCGATGGCGACGTCCTGTCCGGGGAGCAGGGCGCTGGAGTTGAAGAGGAACTGGGTGAGCGGGTTGTGCATCCGGTAGATGAAGAACTTTTCCGAGCCGGTGAGGTTGACCTGCGCGATCTGGCCGAGGGTGAGGCCGGTGGTGGTGGGCAGAAGGCCGCGGACGTAGAGGTCGAAGCTGGTGGCCGCGCCGGAGGCGGGCGTGACGTAGGTGACCTGACCGTCGGCGTAGAAGGCGTTCTGGGAGAGGATGGCGACTTCGTCGGCGTCGATGGTGGCGTCGAGCGCGGTCGAGGATGCCGGAGATGCGGACGATGCTGCTGGTGGTGAGGGAGCTGAGGCTCTCGCCGTTGTCCCACTCGGTGTAGCCGTTGACGTTGACGGTGAACTGACGGCCGTGCGGGCCCTGCGACGACGAAGGACTGCGCGGTGGTGTTGACGCTGACTACGGCGGCGTCGAACTGGTCGATGTAGGCGCCGGAGTCGCCGGTGGCCGACGGCGCTGAGGTCGAAGGTTGGGGGTGACCTGGCCGGTGATCTGGCCCGTCGGAGTCGACCTGGATGGACTTGCGCGAGATCGAAGTCGAAGTGGAGGCCGACGGGCGGGCCGCGGCGACGATGAGCGGCGAGGCGAGGGGGATGTTGATGGTGGAGGTTGTGAGGGGTGGTGTAGGTTGCGGCCTCGGTGGCGATGGCGGGCGCGGCGCCGGAGAGGTGTTGAGGTAGCCGATGGTGGCGGGGCCGAGGGTGATGTGTGACGCTGGTGTAGGTGCCGACGGGAACGTCGTTCATGTCGAGCAGGGTCTGCAGGCCGTTGAAGCGGGCGAAGTCGACGGTGGGCGTGCCGCTGAGGAGGGAGACGCTGGTGCCGGTGGAGGTGATGGCGTTGATGGCCTCGACTGCACGGCGAAGGAGGTGACGGCGGCCAGTGGGGCGTCGGTGCCGACGACGAAGGCGGGGCCGGTGACGGCGCCGGTGATGTTGCTTGCGCGATCGATGGAGCTGCCGCAGCCGGTGGCGAGAGGGTGGGCGGTGACGGCGAGGGAGAGAAGAGGCGGATGGAGGATTTGCTGGGTCGGCGTGGGGCCTGGAGGACGATGGATGACAGGAGAGTGCAAAGGAGACATGGGTCACTTCGCTTTCTGCGTGCTCCGCAGCTTATTTGGAACGAGAGCTGAGTTGGCGGGTGGCCACTCTCCCTAGAACGCCGATTGGTGCGGTCGAGTGGGCGCGCTCGTGTGCGGAGTCATCGCCGGAGGTACTTTTAGTTGGGGCGGATTGGAGAGTAAGTTCGAGTTACTCTCCGACCGTCCCATGCGAGAAGACACAGGGCGGGATGCATAGTTGTGGAAATGGATTAAAAAAATTTGGGGTGGGTGAGACTTTGTGGGGGATGGGGGTAAGTGGGTGGATTGGAATGGGAAAAAATAGGTGGGAGTGGGCGAGACTTTTTGGAATCGGTGGTGTTGGCGGGGTTTTTTTGTTAGTTCAGTTGTGAGTTGTGAACTGTCAGCGTGGGGCGGGGTACGGGTTTGTTGGAAGAACGGTGTTGGTGGTTGGGGTGGTGCGATACCTCTCGGGGTCCTTCACTGCGCC
>CAWEEI010000006.1:0-752901 GCA_963808025.1 uncultured Acidobacteriaceae bacterium
CATTGACCCCTCGGTCCGAGGACCAGGTCGACGGTCTTCTCCGGAAAGACGGCGCGGATCTCGAGGGTGCCGCCGAGCGCCTTCACATAGTCGTGAAGCGTGCCGATCTTCATGTCGGCGCGGTTCTCGATCTTCGAGACCTCGCTCTGAGTCGAGCCGAGGCCTTCGGCCAGGGCGACCTGGCTCATGCGGCGTTCGCGGCGCAGCTCATGCAGGGTCATCAGTTCCAGGGTCCGCTGCACCCGCGCTTCGACCCTGGCGCGGGCCTCCGCGGGCATCTTGTTGTACAGTTCACTGAATTTACGGGCCATGCTGTGTCTCCTTTATTTGCGTTCGATTTCGCGAAGGTGTTGCTCGTAGATCGCGTCGGCTTTGGGGATGAACTCCTCATACCAGCGCTTGTTGCCGGTCTTGTCGCCGCCGATCAACAACATGGCGCAACGGCGGGGGTCGAAGGCGAAGAGGACGCGGTAGGGCCGACCCTCGTGCTGAATCCGAAGCTCTTTCATGTTCGGAAACTTGGAGCCGTACACCGTGTCAGCGAAGGGGCGAGCCAGGTTGACGCCGTGAATCTCCAGCAGCCCGACGATGTGGGCGACGCTCTTCTGTTCAGCCAGCGTCAGGCTGTTCCACCAGGCCTCGAACTCATCGGCGAACTCGATCTCCCACATCACCAACTTTATTATTCTCTATACTGACTATTCTGTCAAAGGAATTATCTGCGCCATTCCTCGGAGCTCGCCGCGCTATAGTGAGGCATCACAGCTCAAGAAGGAAGCCTCCCACATGACACAACGCGTCGCAATCCTCGGCCTCGGCACCATGGGCATGGGCATGGCCACCAACCTCCTCACCGCCGGCATCCCCACCACCGTCTGGAACCGCACCCGCGCCAAAGCCGAACCCCTCGCCGCCGCCGGCGCCCGCATCGCCGCAGACCCCCGCCGAAGCCGCCCGCGACGCCGACATCATCCTCACCATGCTCGCCGACGAGACCGCCTCCCGCGCCGCCTGGCTCGGCGACGATGGCAGCTCTCGCCGCCGCCCAACCCAACGCCATCCTCATCGAATCCAGCACCGTCACCCCCGAATGGATCGCGGAACTCGTCGCCCGCGGCCGCCAAACGCAACCTCCGCTTCCTCGACGCCCCCGTCACCGGCAGCCGCATGCAAGCCAACGCCGGCCAGCTCAGCTTCCTCGTTGGCGGCGACCCCGCCGACGCTCGAAGAGGCCCGCCCCGTCCTCGCCGCCATGAGCAAGGAGATCGTCCCCCTCGGCCCCATCGGCTCCGGCGCGCGCCTCAAGCTCATCAACAACTTCCTCTGCGGCGTGCAGATCGCCTCGCTCGCCGAGGCCATGGTCTGGATCGAGCGCGGTGGCCTCGACCGCGCCCAGGCCCTCCGCTTCCTCACCACCGGCGCGCCCGGCAGCCCGCTGCTCGGCGTCATCTCCGCCCGCATGGCCCAGCAGAACTACGAGGTCAACTTCCTGCTTCGCCTGCTGCAGAAGGACATGAATTACGCCATCGCCGACGCCAACACCCTCAACCTCGACCTGCGCACCGCCCGCACCGCCGAAGCCCGCATCGCCGAAGCCGTCCAATCTGGCCACGGCGAACAGGACATGTCCGCCGTCGTCGAGCAGGTTCGCTCCTCCTAGATACGAGAAGTCGATCGGATCGGTAGATCGTCTGTATCATTCCAGCCTATGAGAACTGTTGCACTCTGCTTGGCGCTGACCATCTCTCTTCCCTTAATTTCCGCGGGGCAGAATTCGGAGACCAGTGCGGCTGCAACGCACAAATCGCCCGCCATCACGGAATACAAGCTGAATAATGCATCCCGTTTATATAATTTCGTCATTCGCACGCGTGCTGTACAACCTGAAAATTTGGACGGCTACCGCGAAGGTCCGGGAACGATCCTCATATTCAAGAAAGGGGAGTCGAAGCCCCTTCAGATAATCGTTCTGAAAAATCTCTTCTTCGCCGTCAATGACAAAGGGGATCCACCTGTTAACACTGCACCGATGTATGACGATCAAGGGCTTATCAACGTCGGAGATTTCAACTTCGACGGACACGAGGACTTCGCCGTTCAGACAGGTCACAGCGGCTCGTATGGCGGACCGAGTTACAGTGTCTACCTATTCGCGCCCTCTACCGGAAGCTTTCAGCTCAGTAAGCCGATGAGCAACCTGATCGAAAATTCATTGGGCTTCTTCGATGTGGATCCTCGCCGCAAGCGCCTGGTCACTTTTTCGAAGAGTGGCTGCTGTTACCACGAGACCGACGAATACGCGGTCAAGAACAACCATCCTGTAGCTGTGAGCAGAATAGTAGAAGACGGCAGAGCGGAACCCAAATATGTCCAAGTAAGTCACCAGACAATGGCAGGAGGGAAGTGGCAGACCACAAGTACTGAGCGTGTTCCCGAACCTGCGGATGATGCCTCCAAGTAGACTCTTGTGTTAGCTTCATCCCCGTCGCACAAACCCCGGCCGTCGTTCAGAGAACCCACCATGCCCCTCACCCGCCGCACCCTTCTTACCTCTTCCGCATCCCTCACCGCCCTCGCCACCCTCCGCCGCCTGGGCCTCGCGCAGGCTCAGCACGACCCCAGCTGGCCCGCCGCCCCGCCCACCGACACCGACCCCATCCCCGCGCCGGCGACCAAAGCCGCAAAGGCACTCCAAACCTACATCGCCACGCAGCTCGGCCCCGGCCAGTGGGACAACTTCTACCACCGCATCCGCACCCTCAACACCGACCTCGCCACTCACGGCCTCCGCCCCATCGACGGCATCCCCAACACCACCTTCCTCACCGGCTACCCCAACAACGAGTTCTACGATTGGGACCTCTACTTCGAGAACCTCTACCTCTCCTACTACGGCATCTACCCCTGGTGCTTCACCAACCTCAAGGAGTTCCTCAACCGCCAGCAGCCCGACGGCTACATCAGCCGCAGCCTGATCCACGCCCGCGACCGCCAGCACTTCAAGCCCTTCCTGGCCCAGCTCGTCGTCCTCGGCGCAAAGCAGGACGGCGACAACTATGAATGGCTCCGCAACAACTACTACGACCGCCTGGCCAAGTACCTCACCAAATGGTTCTCCTACGACTCGGATCACAACGGCCTTCCCACCTGGAATTCCGCCGACGCCGCCGGCACCGACAACCAGTGGTCCCGCGCCGGCGCGTTGGCGTCGTTCGAGGTCGAGGGCGTCGACCTCGCCAGCTACCTAGTCCGCGAGCTGCGCGCCATGGCCGTCATCGCCACCCACCTCAACCTCCCCGCCGACGCCGCCGCCTACAACCGCCACGCCGACGACCTCATCAAGCTCATCAACGCCACCTTCTGGGACGAGAAGGAAGGCATGTACTTCGACCAAAACGAAAAGACCGGCAAGCGCGTCCCCGTCAAATCCGCCACCAGCTTCACCCCGCTCTTCGCCGGGGCCGTCCCCGCCGCCCGCGCCAAGACGCATGGTCCATGAGCACCTGCTCAACCCCGCCGAGTTCTGGCTCGCCTACCCGGTCGCCAGCTACGCGAAGACCGAGCCCGACTACTACCAGGGCGCGCACATCACCTCCGGCACCCACCGCGAGTGCAACTGGCGCGGCCCCAACTGGGCGCCCACAAACTACATGATCTTCCAGGGCCTGCGCGCCTACGGCTACCACGCCGAGGCCCGCGACCTCGCCAACCGCTGCCTCGACCAGGTCCTCGTCAAGAACCCAGTCCTGCGCGAGTACTACAACGCCGAGACCGGCGAAGGCATCGGCAAGGACCGCTTCTGGGGATTCACCAGCCTCTACTTCGGCATGGTGCTTGAAACTCTCGCGGACTACGATGCGTCCTCTCTGGATAAGCCCAATCGCCCCATCTTTACCACCGAACTCGGCATCCAGTTCCCACCCGTGCCCAAGGGCTAGTTTCAACACAAATATGCTAGAGTTATCGCTGACTTTTGCCGCGCTTCGCCGTCAATCTTCCGCGAGCGGTAACTTCAATGCAGGCTACCTAACCCGATCGACCGCATAGGAATTAAGCCCATGTCCAATCAGCCCATCTCCCGCCGCAACGTCCTCGCCACCTCGGCCTCGCTCGCCGGCCTCGCCGCCTTCAATCGCCTCGGCCTCGCCCAGTATGGCCGCCAGCAGGCCGCGCCGCCCACGCCCGACACCTCTCCAGTCGCGCCGCCCTCCACCGCGATCGCCAAGCAGCTCTACGCCGACATCGGCCCCGACGCATGGACCCAGCTCATCCATCGCCTCAACGGCACCAACAAGGACCTCATCACTCAGGGCCTGCGCCACATCCCCGGCATCCAGGGCTTCTTCCTCACCGGCTATCCCTACAACGAGTACTACGACTGGGACCTCTACTTCGAGAACATGTACCTTTCCTACTACGGCGTCTACCCATACTGCTTCACCAATCTCAAAGAGTTCCTGAACCGCCAGCAGCCCGACGGATACATCAGCCGTTCGCTCATTAAGCAGCGCGACCGCCAGCACTTCAAGCCCTTCCTCGCCCAGCTCGTCGTCCTCGGCTCCAAACAAAACCACGACGACTACTCCTGGCTACAGGGCAACTACTACAACCGCCTCGCCAAATATATAGATAAGTGGTTCTCCTACGACGGCGACCACAACGGCCTGCCCGTCTGGAACTCCTGCGACGCCGCCGGCACCGACAACCAGTGGTCCCGCGCCGGCGCACTCAGCTCCTTCACCGTCGAGGGCGTCGACCTCGCCGCGTACCTCGTCCGCGAGCTGCGCGCCATGGCCGTCATCGCCACCGGCCTCGGCATCGCCGCCGATGCCGCCGCCTACACCAAACACGCCGACGAGGTCGACAAACTCATCAACGACAACTTCTGGGACGAGAAGCAAGGCATGTACTTCGACCGCAACGAGAAGACCGGCAAGCTCGTCGACGTCAAGTCCGCCACCAGCTTCGGCCCGCTCTTCTCCCATTCCGCCCCGCCCGATCGCGTCAAGCGCATGGTCAACGAGCACCTGCTCAATACCAACGAGTTCTGGCTGGAATACCCCGTCGCCAGCTACGCCAAGACCGAGCCCGACTACTACCAGGGCACCCACAGCGAGTGCAACTGGCGCGGCCCCACCTGGGCGCCCACCAACTACATGATCTTCCAGGGCCTGCAGCACTACGGCTACCACACCGAGGCCCGCGAGCTCGCCCGCCGCCTCTTCAACATGGCCGTCATGAAGAACCCTATGCTGCGCGAGTACTACAACGCAGAGACCGGCGGCGGCCTCGGCCAGACGCGCTTCTGGGGATTCACCGCCCTCTACTATGGCATGTTGCTCGAGTCCTACGCCAACTACGACGCCGCCTCGCTCGACAAACCCTTCTACCCCATCATCCCAAAAGAGCTAGGCGTCAACTTCCCACCATTGCCCGCCGACACACCCGCCACCACCGCTACCGCGTAGACCGCCACACATCCAGCCACCGAGCCGCGTCCCTCCGGGCGCGGGTCTCTCTTTGCGCTCCGCCCATTCCGCGCCACTCACGTAACATAGTGAAGACCCACCAAGGAGAACCCAGGCATTGAAGAAAGCCCTCATCACAGGAGTCACCGGACAGGACGGCGCCTACCTCGCCGAGTTCCTGCTCGCCAAGGGATACGAGGTCCACGGCATCAAGCGCCGCAGCTCGCTCTTCAACACCGCCCGCATCGACCACATCTACGAAGACCCCCACAATCCCCACCCCCACTTCATCCTCCACTACGGCGACATGACCGACTCCTCCTCGCTCATCCACATCGTGCAGAAGGTCCAGCCCGACGAGATCTACAACCTCGCCGCCCAGTCCCACGTCCAGGTCTCCTTCGAGGAGCCCGAGTACACCGCCAACTCCGACGCCCTCGGCGTCCTCCGCCTGCTCGAAGCCATCCGCATCCTCGGCCTCGAAAAGAAGACCAAGTTCTACCAGGCCAGCACCTCCGAGCTCTACGGCCTCGTCCAGCGAGATCCCGCAGACCGAGACCACCCCCTTCTACCCGCGCTCGCCCTACGCCGTCGCCAAGCTCTACGGCTACTGGATCGTCGTCAACTACCGCGAGGCCTACGGCATCTACGCCTGCAACGGCATCCTCTTCAACCACGAGTCGCCCCTGCGCGGCGAGACCTTCGTCACCCGCAAGATCACCCGCGGCCTCGCCCGCATCAAGGTCGGCCTGCAGACCGAGCTCTACCTCGGCAACCTCGACGCCAAGCGCGACTGGGGCCACGCCCGCGACTACATCGAGATGCAGTGGCTGATGCTCCAGCAGGAAAAGCCCCAGGACTACGTCATCGCCACCGGCCAGCAGTACAGCGTCCGCGAGTTCGTCCAGCGCTGCGCCAAACTCCTCGACCTCGACCTCACGTGGAGCGGCTCCGGCGTCGACGAAAAAGCCGTCGACTCCAGCGGCGAAACCGTCGTCGCGGTCGACCCGCGCTACTTCCGCCCCACCGAGGTCGAGACCCTGCTCGGCGACCCCAGCAAAGCCCAGCGCGAACTTGGCTGGACCCCGCGCACCACCTTCGACGAGCTCGTCCGCGAGATGGTCGAGTCCGACCTCAAGGCCGCCGAGCGCGACGCCCTCGTCCGCCGCCACGGCTTCGACGCCTACAGCGTTCGGGAGAATTAGCCAATGCCGACCCCCTACATGCATCCCGACAGCCGCATCTTCGTCGCCGGCCATCGCGGCCTGGTCGGCTCCGCCATCCATCGCGAGCTCCTCGCGCAAGGCTACCGCGACATTCTCACCCGCACCCACCAGCAGCTCGACCTCTGCGACGAGGTCGCCGTCGACGCCTTCTTCACCCGCGAGAAGCCCGACTACGTCTTCCTCGCCGCCGCCAAGGTCGGCGGCATCCTCGCCAACAACACCTACCCCGCCGACTTCATCCGCGACAACCTCATCCTCCAGACCAACATCATCGAGTCCAGCCGCATCGCCCACGTCAAGCGCCTGCTCTTCCTCGGCTCCTCCTGCATCTACCCCCGTCTCGCGCCGCAGCCCATCAAGGAGGAGTACCTCCTCACCGGCCCGCTCGAACCCACCAACCGCCCCTACGCCATCGCCAAGATCGCCGGCATCGAGATGTGCTGGAGCTACAACCGCCAGTACGGCACCAGCTACCTCGCCGCCATGCCCACCAACCTCTACGGCCCCGGCGACAACTTCGACCTCGCCACCTCCCACGTCCTCCCCGCGCTCATCCGCAAGACCGCCGAGGCCCAGGCCGCCGGCGAAAAGCAGTTCATCGTCTGGGGCACCGGCAACCCGCGCCGCGAGCTGCTCTACTCCGGCGACCTCGCCCAGGCCTGCGTCTTCCTCATGAACCTCGACGACCCCACCTTCGAGTCCCTCCTCGCCACCGACCAGCCCCCGCTTATCAACATCGGCACCGGCGAGGACATCACCATCCGCGAGCTCGCCGAGACCGTCGCCCGCGTCCTCGACTTCGACGGCCGCCTCATCTTCGACCACTCCAAACCCGACGGCACCCCGCAAAAGCTCATGGACGTCTCGCCGCATCCACGCCCTCGGCTGGCGCCACACCACCTCCCTCGAAGACGGCATCCGCCGCACCTGGGACGCCGTCCGCGACCAGCTCCTGAATCCGTCCATCCAACAAAAGTGACACCCGCCCCACCGCATCAACCCGCCCCGCCTCGTGTTCAATCGAACTGAGGTTCTCTCCCGCGTGAAGCCGCTCCCCACAAAACTGGGTGCCCCATGTCAGGCTTCTCTGACATGGGAAGTCGAGCCCCAAATCCACGCCATCGCGCATCTCCTCCTCGTACTGGCGTCAGCCCTATGCCTCGCACCGTTCGCCGCGGCCCAGCGCCCCGCCTCAGCCGACTCCGCCACCATCGCCGAGCAATACCTCCTCGCCGCCGCCAATCAGGAGCGCGCCGCCCTCGGCCTCTCGCAACTCCATCGCGACCCGCTCCTCGCCCAGGCCGCCGCCACGCACGCCCGCCAGATGGCCGCCCACGCCACCATCTCCCACCAGTTCCCCGGCGAGCCCGAACTCACCGCGCGCGGAGCCGCCGCCGGCGTCCACTTCAGCCTCATCTCCGAGAACGTCGGCGAAGCCCCCTCCGCCCCCCAGATCCACGACCTCTGGATGCACTCCGAGCATCACCGCGCCAACCTCCTCGAAGCCTCCATCGACGCCGCCGGCATCAGCGTCATCGCGCGCGGCAACGAACTCTTCGCCGTCGAAGACTTCGCCCGCACCGTCCCCTCCGTCTCCCTTGAGCAACAGGAATCCGCCATCGCCTCCCTCGTCGCCCGGTCCGGCGCCGCGCCCATCGCACTCGACCTCAGCCCCACCACCACCTCCGCCGCCCGCCAGACCTGCGCCATGGACTCCGGCTACGCCGGCCCGCGCAAGCCCTGGTTCGTCATGCGCTTCACCTCCGACTCCCTCACCCAGCTCCCCACCGAACTCACCTCCCGCATCGCCTCCGGCCGCTACCATCAAGCCGCCGTCGGCGCCTGCCCCCCACCCCGCGACACCCCCTTCACCTCCTACAACCTCGCCGTCCTCCTCTACCCCTGAAGCACCACGACGGCCTGCTCCAGCTCCTCCGCCGTCGCCGGTTTGGTCGGCTCCATCTCCAGTAGGTCGTTGAACCGGTTGAAGTAGTTGAACAGCCCGATCGCCGCCATCAGCTCCACCACCTCGCCCTCCGAGTAGAAGCTGCGCAGCCGCGCAAACTCCGCATCGCTATAGCGATGCGCGTCCAGCGTCATCGCCTCCGCCAGATGGATCGCCACCTTCTCCGCCTCGGAGAACTCCCCGCTCCGGTCCGCATCCCCTAAGGCTTCGAGCTGAATGTCGCTCCACCCCAGCCGCTTGCAGATCGCCGTATGCGACGCCAAACAATACGGCGTGCGGTTCACCTGCGACGTGCGCACGATCACCAGCTCCTTCAGCCGCTTGGGCAGCGTGCCCGTGTTCAGCACCGCCTCCATGTGCGCGATGATCGTCTCGAATATCTCCGGCCGGTGCGCCATCGTGCGAAACATGTTCGGCACATTGCCCCGCTCCCGCAGCACGCGGTCGTAGATCGTCCGCGACTGCCCTGCAACCTCATCCCGCTTCAACCGCGAAATCCGTGCCATGGCAAACTCCTCAAAACAAGTACGCTGCTTCGCATCATACCGCCGCCCGCGCGTCCCTTCGCCTCAGCTCCTCATCCGCGGGTTCGCCACCGTATACGCCACATCCGTCAGCAGGTTCACCGCCACGTAGGTCAGCCCCACCGCCAGAATGCATCCCTGCACCAGCGCATAGTCGCGGTTGGAGATCGCCGACAGCGTCAGCCGCCCAATCCCCGGCCAGCTGAAGACCGTCTCGGTCACAATCGCCCCCGAGAGCAGGCTGCCAAACTGCAAGCCCCACCACCGTCAACACCGGAATCAGCGCATTCCCCAGCGCATGCCGATAGACCACCGCCCGCTCGCTCAGCCCCTTCGCCCGCGCCGTGCGGATGTAGTCCTGCCCCAGCTCCTCCAGCATCGCCGTCCGCACCATCCGCGTCAGCATCCCCGCCAACCCGCTGCCCAGCGTCACCGCCGGCAGCACCAGATACACCCAGAACTGCGGGCCCAGCACCCGCCCCGTCCCCGCACCCGATACCGGCAGCCACCCCAGCCGGATCGAAAACACCAGAATCAGAATCGGCCCCAGCGCAAAGTTCGGAAACGAAAGCCCGCCCAGGCTCACCACTCCCAGCACGCGGTCCGGCCATCGCCCCCGATGCAGCGCGGAAACCACTCCCGCCGGCACCGACAGCCCCACCCCGATCAGCCAGCGCCGCCAGCGTCAGCGCCAGCGTGTACGGATACCGCTGCGCCACCAGGTGCGTCACCGAGTCATGCAGCCGCAGCGACTGCCCCAGGTCCCCATGCACCACTCCGCGCCAGTAGCGCAGATACTGCTCGCCCAGCGGCGCATCCAGCCCATACGCGTGGCGCAGCGCCGACACATCCGACGCCGTCGCCCCCTCGCCCAGCATCTGCACGACCGGATCACCCGGAACGAGGTGGATCAGCAGGAACACCACCGACACCACCACCCAGATCACGGGCAGCGTGATCAAAATCCGGCGCACGGGGTTGGAGAATCGCCGCTCAACTCGCCCGCCACCAGCACGGCGCGTCGCCGCCTCCGCCCGCACCGTCTCCACGCGCACCCGCGCAATCCTCCGCCCCGCCATCTCCGTCACCACAAATCTCCGTCCGCCAAACACCACGCTCTCCCCCACCTCCGGCAGATGCCCCAACTGCGCCAGCAGAAATCCCGCCAGCGTCTCCACTCCCGCCTCGCGTGGAAACACCCAGCGCAGCTGCGTACTCAGGTCGCGCAGCGTCGTGCTCCCATCGAGCGACATCACCCCCGCCGAGTTGAACCCCGCCGTCTTCCCCGCCACGTCGAACTCATCCTCCAGCTCGCCCACCACCTGCTCCAGCACATCCTCCGCCGTCACAATCCCCACCGTCGAGCCGAACTCATCCACCACCACGGCAATCTGCCGCCGCCGCTCCTGGAACTCCTGCAGCAACTCCACCGCCAGCTTCGTCTCCGGCACCACAAACACATCGCGCATCACCTGGCGCAGCGTCAGCCCGGAGTTCACCGCCCCGCCCAGCCCCAGCGTTACCGCGCGCAAGTGCATCAGCCGCGAGATGTCCTTCGAATACACCACCCCCACAATCCGGTCCGGGTCCGCCGCAACCCCCGCACCCGCCTCCGACCTTCACCTCATACACCGGCATCCGCGAGTGCTGCTCCTCCACAATCCGCGCGCTCGCCCGCTCGATCGGCATGTCCGCCGGCAGCGAAAAAATCTTCCCCCGCGGCGTCATGATCTCCCGCACCGTCACGTGGTTCAGCTCAATCGCGCGATGGATGATCTCCTCCTGAAACACCGGCAGCAGCCCCATCCGCCGGGTCGCGGTGGCAATCAGCTTCAGCTCCTCCGGCGAGTGTACCGAACCCTCGCCTGTCAGCGGCGCGCGGAAAAGCCGCAGCACCAGCGCCGCCGAACGGTTCATCAGCCGCACCGCCGGCCGCGTCATCCGGATAAAAACATCCATCGGCCCCGCAACCGCCAGCGCGATGCGTTCGGCCCGCTGCAGCGCCAGCGACTTCGGCACCAGCTCGCCCAGCAGCACCTCAAAGTAGGTAATCGCCGCAAACGCAATCGCAATCGCCGCCGCATGGGCGTAGAGCACAGCATGGGCCGGCATCACCGCCAGCCATCGCCCCGCCAGATTCAGCAGCATCTCCGCCACCGCCGGCTCGCCCAGCCAGCCCAGCGCCAGCGACGCCAGCGTCACCCCAAACTGCACCGCCGGCAGAAACTCATCGATCGAATGCTTCAGCTTGCAGCGCGGTCCGCGCGCCCGGCCGCCCCAGCGCCAGCAGCTGCTCCATGCGCGTCTCGCGCACGCTGATCAGCGCGAACTCCGCAGCCACAAAGAAGCTGTTGGCCAGGATGAACAAGGCCACCATGACCGCGCGGAAGAGCATCCACTCCAGCATTCGTGCTGAGTCTAGCACCCGGCACCAATAGAAAAGTGCCCGCCGACCTCAAGGCCACCGGACACTCACAACTACAACCACAACTAACAACTGTCTTTACGCCAGCACCTTCACAATCGACTTATCGATCGTGTCCTTGGGGACATACCCAACGATCTGCTCCGCCACCTTGCCGCCCTTGAACAGCAGCAGCGCCGGAATCCCGCGAATCCCATAGCGCATGGGCGTGGCGGTATTGGCGTCCACATCCATCTTCATCACCTTCAGCTTGCCGTTGTAGTGCGAAGCGACCTCGTCCACCACCGGCGCCAGCGCGCGGCACGGCCCGCACCATGCCGCCCAGAAATCCACCAGCACGGGCGTCTCCGACTGCAATACTTCCTTCTCGAAATCGGCGTCGTTCACTGCCGTTACAAACTGTCCTGCCATCTCATCTTCCTCCCGCTACTGTGCCGGGAGGGCACGTAGGCGTCCTCAAACCTGGTCTTCGAAAGCTCCAACCATAATAGATGCGCCAGCGGGTCTGTAGGTTCAAATCGCCGGGTCACCCATAACCCGCTCCAAATGAGTAACGCCCGCTGACCTCGTCGTTAGACGGATCAGCGGGCGGCGTAGCAGCCCTCCCCAGAACTGCACACGGGCCAATATTATTGAGGTCAACTTGCGAAGTAAAGGGGTTTTTCAGGTCACTCTGGTAACCTGCCTGCCGTTCGCAATCATCCAGCAATAGCAATTTCACGCGTGATCAACCCGCTTAGACAGCTACAGAATCTCTTGCGAGGCCCCGCCGCCGATCCTGGTCTCCACGACCTCCAGCCCCGGATCGCCCGCCGCCCCGCGAATCCGCGCCGCAATCGTCGCCCGCATTCGCATCCGCCTCCGCCACCACCAGCACCCCCGGCCCGGCCCCGCTCAGCGCCACCCCCAGTACCCCGCTCTCGCCCGCCAGCGGCAGCAGCCGCTCCAGCAGCGGACAAGCCGCCATCCGGTACGGCTGGTGCATCCTGTCCTGCATCGCCACGCGCAGCAGATCGCCCCGGCCCAGCGCAAACGCCGCCACCAGCAGCCCGGTTCGCTGCACATTCGCCACCGCATCCGCGCGGCTGTACTCCTCCGGGAGCAGCGCCCGCGCCCGCTCCGTCGCCAGACTCACCTCGGGCAGCGCCAGCAGCAGCTTCCAGCCCAGCCCCTGCCCGCAGGTCGCCGACACCACCCGCCCATCGTGCCACCGCCGAGACCGTCATATACCCCAGCGCGCAGGCCGCCACATTGTCCGGATGCCCCTCCCGGCGGCAGGCCTCCTCCAGGCACGCCTGCGTCCCCCAGCCCAGCCCGCCAAAGTGGTTCGCCAGCATCACCCCGCCCAGCAGCGCCGCCGCGCTCGACCCGCACCCCATCCCCAGCGGAATCTCGTTCTCGATCCGCAGATGCAGAGGCGGCGGCGTCCATCCCCGCTTGCCTCATGCACGTCGCGGTAGGTCTCGAAGATCATGTTGTTCCCCGTGCGCGCGCAACGGTCCGCATTGCGCCCGGTCGCCTCGATGGTCAGAGGCGCCCCGCCCACCCTCCGCGGCACCTCAGCGCCTCGATCGTCAGCCAAAGCCCCATCGCCAGACCCACGGCATCGAAGCCGGGACCAAGGTTCGCGGAGGTAGCGGGAAGACGCAGTCGAATGGGGCGCATGGAAAGACATCGATGATTCTACTTCGGTCTGGAAATATAAGTGCCCAGTGCACTCGCCGCTCACACCGGCTGCGTCATCTGCGCCCCCTGCATGTAAGGCTCCAGCGCCCGCAGCACCACATCCGAGTCCGCCTCCAGCACCATCGGCGGCTTCCGCAGCCGCTCATGCTCCGCCAGCTCCGCCGGAGTCGCACCTGCCATCTCCGCGTCCGTCAGCAGCTCGCCGCGATGGTAGTCGATTGTGTACTGCCGAGTCCTTCAGCGTGTGCCCGGTCAGGATCAGCACCACCCGGTCCTCGCGCGTCACCCGCCCCTGCGCCACCAGCTTCTTCAGCCCGGCCAGCGTCACCGCCGACGCCGGCTCGCAGCCCACGCCCTCCGCGCCAATCTCCGCCTTGGCCAGCGCAATCTCCTGCTCGCTGGCCTGCTCGCACCATCCGCCCATCTCTTCGATCACCCGCGCCGCCTTCTTCCAACTCGCCGGGTTGCCGATCCGGATCGCCGTCGCCCGCGTCTCCGCCGTCACCGGCTTCATCTCGCGGTTCGCGTCGTTGAACCACAGATACAGCGGGTTCGCCCCCTCCGCCTGGATCACGCTGATCTTCGGCACCCGCCGGATCAGCCCCAGATGCTTCATCTCCAGAAATCCCTTGCCCAGCGCAGACGAGTTCGCCAGGTTCCCGCCCGGCACCACGATGTGCTCCGGCACCTGCCACTCCATCTGCTCCAGCATCTCCATGGCCGGCGTCTTCTGCCCTTCCAGCCGGTACGGGTTCACCGAGTTCAGCAGATAGATCGGGAAACTTGCGCACCAGCTCCAGCAGCAGCCGCACGCACCCATCGAAGTCCGTCTTCAACTGCACCGTCATCGCGCCGTAGTCCATCGACTGCGACAGCTTGCCCCACGCAATCTTCCCCTCCGGGATAAACACCAGCGAGCGCAGCCCCGCCCGCGCCGCATACGCCGCCATCGCCGCCGAGGTGTTGCCCGTGGACGCGCACGCCACCCACTGAAACCCCCGCTCCACCGCCACGCTCAGCGCCGCCGTCATCCCCGTGTCCTTGAACGACGCCGTCGGGTTCATCCCCTGGTGCTTGGCCAGCAGCCAGTCGATCCCCACCAGCTTCGCGCACGCGGCATCTCATACAGCGGCGTATTGCCCTCGCGCAGCGTCACCACATTGTCGAAGTTCTTCACAATCGGCAGCAGCTCGCGGAACCGCCAGACGCCGCTCTGGTCGACCGCCATGGTCG
Organism: uncultured Acidobacteriaceae bacterium; assembly: GCA_963808025.1. Lineage (GTDB taxonomy): Bacteria > Acidobacteriota > Terriglobia > Terriglobales > Acidobacteriaceae > Edaphobacter. The sequence continues at coordinate 14,529 of CAWEEI010000006.1, forward strand.
AGGTCCGCCGCTCCTGCCACAGATGCCGCATGCCGCCCGGATTCGGCAGCCGCACATCAGCCGCCGCATCCGACGCCAGGACTCCAGGGATAAACAACTTCATACAGCCCATCGCAGTCCGGGCAGCGAAAATCGGCGCTGCTCGCCTCAGCGGCAATCCGCGTGCCGCAGTTCGTGCATCGTAGTTGATGTGTCGCGCTCATCTCAAATACCGTTAGCCTATTGTATGCGCCGGAAGATACCCCGGATTTCAACCTGCCTCCTTCCTTCGCACCGTCGCTGGATGGTGATCCCACTCGCCGCGGGCCTCCTCTGCCTTGCCGCCGCCTCGGTGTACTCGCAGGGCCCAGCCACCCCCCGCGAAATCCACGTCCTCGCCGCCGCCGACCTCCAATCCGTTCTGCCCGCTCTCGGCGGACGCCTTTGAGCACGCCACCGGCATCAAGCTCATCGTCAGCTACGCCTCCTCCGCGACCCTCGCCACGCAGATCCTCAACGGCGACCCCGCCGACCTCTTCCTCGCCGCCGACTTCAGCTATCCCGAGAAGATCATCGCCGCCAATCTCGCCGACACAGCCTCGCCCATCCCCTACGCCCGCGGCACCCTCGTCCTCTTCGCGCGCAAGGACTCGCCCCTCCAGCCGCTCGACCAGAACACCCTTCTCGACCCGCGCATCCAATCCGTCGCCATCGCCGACCCCGATGCACGCGCCTTATGGCCGTCGCCGCCCAGCGCGCTCTCACCAGCATGAAGCTCGACGACAAGCTGAAGCCCCACCTCGTCATCGCCGAGAACATCGCCCAGGCCGCGCAGTTCGTCGAGTCCGGCAACGCCCAGCTCGGCTTCATCTCCCTCACCCTCGCCTCCTCCGAGCACATGCAGCAGATCGGCACCTTCATCCGCATCCAGCCCGAGACCTACCCGCCGATCAACCAGTGCGCCGTGGTGATGAAGAACTCCGCCCACCGCGCCGACGCGCACGCCTTCCTCGACTGGCTCCGCTCCCCACCCATCCAGCACAACCTCCGCAACTACGGCCTCGACCCCGTCAAGTAGCGGGGTACCCCATGTCTCGATTCTGAGACATGGGATTGCCGCCACCACCACCCGCTAAACTAAACCCCAGCATGGACACCCAAGCCCTCTGGCTCACTCTGCGCCTCGCCCTCAGCACCACCGCGCTCCTGCTTGCTGCTCGCCCTTCCGCTCGCCCGCTGGATTGCCGCCGGCACCGGCCCACTCCGCGCCCTCGCCCAGGCCGTCGTCGCCCTGCCGCTCGTCCTTCCGCCCACCGTCCTCGGCTTCTACCTGCTCGTCGCGCTCGGCCCGCTCACCGCGCCCGGCCGCCTCATCATCCGCCTCCTCGGACACCCGCTCGCCTTCTCCTTCTCCGGCCTCCTCGTCGGCTCCGTCCTCTACAGCCTGCCCTTCGCCGTACAGCCACTGGTCGCCGGATTCCGCGCCGTCGACCCCGCGCTGCTCGAAGCCGCCGCCACCCTGGGCGCATCGCCGCTGCGCGCCTTCCGCACCATCACCCTTCCGCTGGCCAAGCCCTCGATCCTCACCGCCGCCGTCCTCACCTTCACCCACACCGTCGGCGAGTTCGGCGTCGTCCTCATGCTCGGCGGCAACATCCCCGGCGCCACCCGCACCCTCTCCATCGCCCTCTACGACCAGGTCCAGGACTTCAACTACGCCGCCGCCAACCGCACCGCCGCAATCTTGCTCGCCTTCAGCCTCCTCACCCTCATCGCCATCTACTGGCGCCGCTCCGAGAGGAGGTCGCTGCTTGCCTGAGTCCGGCACCGCCTCACCTCACCGTCGAGCTCCGCCACCGCATCGGCGCGCTGCAAATCGATGTCAACTTCCAACTCACCCAGCCCTGGACCATCCTCTTCGGCCCCTCAGGCTCCGGCAAGACCACCATCCTCCGCGCCATCGCCGGGCTCCTCCGGCCTGCCCGCGCACATATCGTCCGCGGATCAGAGCTTCACGTTGGTCGACACCCAAGCCGGTGTCTTTCTGCCTCCGCACAAACGCGCGATCCCGTTGGCGCCCCAGCAACCAAGCCTCTTTCCCCACATGACCGTCCGCGAAAATCTGAACTACGGCGCGGGCCGCTCACTCGATGCGAACTTGCTCTCCACCTTCCGCATCGACGCACATCGCAGACAAGCGCCCAGCCGATCTCTCCGGCGGCGAAGCGCAGCGCGCCACACTCGCCCGAGCCATTGCACGTCCGACGGCTCTAGGCTGCTGCTCCTCGACGAACCCTTCACCGGCCTCGACCTCAATCTGCGCGACGGACTCATCGCCAACCTTCTCGCCTGGCAGCAGCGACACCACACTCCAGTCCTCTCCGTCACCCACGACATCGCCGAAGCCTTCCAGCTCAACGCCGAAGTCATCAAGCTCTCCGACGGCCGCATCATCGCGCAGGGCCCCGCCGCCACCGTCCTTGCCGAAGAACGCGCACGCCTGCTCGCCCAGCTCACCTATCCGGCGGAAAGCCCAGCATCACCGGCTCCTGCTCCAGTCTGATCCCAAACCGCGCCTTCACCTCGCCCACCACTGCATCCCGCAGCGCCACAATCTCCGCCGCCGTCGCTCCGCCGCGATTCACGATCGCCAGCACATGCTTGCTCGACAACCCCGCCCGCCCCATCGCAAATCCCTTGCTGAACCCGCCCGCTCCATCAGCCACGCCGCCGGCAGCTTCACCATCCCTTCCACTCCGCCGGGAAACCGCGGCACCTCGTCGACCCCACATCCCGCGACCGCAGCCAGCCTCTGCCACTGTCTCCACCCGCACCACAGGATTCTTGAAGAACGACCCCGCGCTCCGCGCATCCTCCCCACCCTGTCCCGCCAGCATTCCTTTCCGCGCTCGAATCTCCCGCACCGCGTCATACACCTCCCGCAGGGCAGGGGTCTCTCCCGTCGCAAGCCGTCCCGCAAAATGCCGCTGCACATCCGCATACTTCAACGTCGGCGCGCCGCCTACCCGAAGCCCGTAGCTCACCGCCGTCACGATGTACCGGCCTCGCGCCGTCGTATTGAAGATGCTCCGCCGATACGCAAACCCGCACGCCTGCGTGTTCCAGCTCGACGAACGCGCCCGCCTCCAGATCGAACGCCCGCACCCCGACAATCGTCTCCGACACCTCCTGCCCATACGCCCCCACATTCTGCACCGGCGTGCCGCCCACGCTCCCCGGAATCCCCGCCAGGCACTCGATCCCCGCGTATCCCCGCTCCACCGCGTGCAGCACCAAATCGTCCCAACCCGCACCCGCGCCCACCGTCACCACCACCGACTCATCCTCACGCTCGTCCCGCACGCCATCCGCCGCCGCAACCCGCACCACCACCCCCGCAAACCCCGCATCGCTCACCAGCAGATTGCTCCCATCCCCCAGCACAAACAGCGGCACGCCGCGCCTCCGCGCAAACCCCACTGCCTCCACAATCTCGTCTTCCGTCCGCGTCTCCACAAACCAACGCGCCGCCCCGCCCACCCCAAGCGTCGTGTACTGCGCCAGCGAAACATCCTCAAGAATCGTCACGCCCCCAGACTACATTGACCTGCACCACATCCATACCTGTCTGGCGCACCGCCCCCATCGCCGTTACAATCGAATCAGTAGCAGCCTTTACGCTACCGGCCGCGCTCCCCAGGAGGGACCCCATGTACCCAGAGATTATGCTTATCCCGATGCGCGAAGAGCTGACCCGCGCCGGCATCAAGGAAGCCCGCACCGCCGCCGAGGTCGACGCCGCCCTCGCCCAGCCCGGCACCACCATGCTCGTCGTCAACTCCATCTGCGGTTGCGCCGCCGGCAAGATGCGCCCCGCCGTCCGCCTCGCCCTGCAGCACGGCACCCTGCCCACCCAGGCCGTCACCGTCTTCGCCGGCCAGGACCGCGATGCCACCGAGCGCGCCCGCAGCTACTTCGCCGGACACCCGCCCACCTCGCCCGCCATCGCCATCCTGCGCGACGGCCAGCTCGTCTACCTCATGCAGCGCTCGGCCATCGAGACCTCCACCGCCCCCGCCATCGCGCAGGAACTCACCCGCGCCTTCGACGCCTACTGCGCCACCACAACTGCCTAACCCACCTTTCGGACTGCGTTCTCGCATCCCCATCCGCGCGGCAGCGCCTTTGCTGCCGTATGGGGCCCCGTGTTGAAGCAAGCCCACCCCAGCTTTTATCTGCGCCACCTCTTTCCTGCCCAAACCATTCATCCCAATCCCCTTCCCCGCCGATGAGGGATGAAGGCCATGTCCAGCACTCACCTCACCTACCCGGGTCTCGCGAAGAATGCACCATCGTCCAGTGACCCGGACGCGCCCATCCTGCTCGGCGATAGCGCCGCCATCCGCCAGCTTCGCTCACAGATCCAGCGCGTAGCGCCCTATCTGCCGCATCGCGCTTATCCGCGGCGAGGCCGGCACCGGCAAGCAGCTCGTCGCCCGCGCCATCCACGCCTGCTCCTCTAGCGCCGAAGGCCCATTCATCGTCATGCGACGCCGCCGCCCTCGCCGAATCCGTCGCCGGTGGCAGCCGATCAACCTCACCCAGCGTCCCCACGGCGGGCCAGCTGTTCGAATCCGCCCAGGGAGGCACCCTCTATCTCGACGGCATCGGCGAGACTCTCTCACGCCCTCCAGAGCCGCCTGCTTGCGCTTCCTCCGCGCGCTGCACGAGTGCCGCGCCACCCCTGCGCAACCCGGCCGCGTCAGCCTCCGCCGCCCCGACACCCGCATCCTCGCCTCCTCCGACCGCGACCTCCGCACCCTCGCCGCCATCGGCCAGTTCCGCGCCGGACCTTTATGCCTTCCTCTCCGGGGTCGAACTCGTTGTCCCGCCACTGCGCCAGCGCATCGAAGACATCCCCGTCCTCGCCGCATGGCTCCTGCGCCGTCTCGCCGAGCGCACCGGATACATCAGCGAAGATGCTCGCCAGTGCGACACTGGCCCAGCTGCAAGATCGCGCCTGGCCCAACAACCTCCGCGAACTTGACCGCGTCCTCGTGCAGGCCGCCTCTCTCACCGATGGCGTCCTCATCGAGCCGCGGCACCTGCTCGCTCTCGTCGAACCGGCCCACCTCGACTACGCCACTTCCTCCTCTGCCCGACCCGAGCGTCTCGACGACGTCATCCAGCAGCATGTCCTGGAAGTCCTGACCCGCTGCAGCGGCAACAAGCTGCGCGCCGCTGAGCTGCTCGGCATCAGCCGCTCCACCCTCTACCGCATGTTGGATGCCACCTCGGTCCCCGAATAGCCGCACAAGATCGGGTGCCCCATAGCTTGCCCTGAGCCTACCGAAGGGTCAGACAGTCTCTCGTCTGACGTGGGGTTGTTCCCTGTGACTCCAAACGCGACCGATTCCCGATAAACTCACTTCATGAAGCATCTGCTCCTCCTCTGCCTCACTCTCACCCTCGCCATCCCGTCCCGCGCCCAACTTCCCCCGCAAACCACCCCCGCACAAGTTGCACCCGCCCAACCCGCCGCATCTCGCGAACTCGCCACCCTCCTCAACGACATCTGGCAGGACAAGCTCAAGCACGAACCCGAGTACGCCACCTACCTGGGCGACAAGCGCTACGACGCCGAACTCTCCGACCTCTCGCCCCGCGCCATCAACGACTCCCTCTCTCGCGGCCGCGGCTACATCGAGCGCCTCTCCGCCATCGACACCACCGCGCTCAACACCGCAGGACAAGCTCTCCGCCGAACTCATGCTCCGCTCCCTCATCGAAGACCAGGAGGGCGCGCAGTTCAAAGAGTGGGAGATGCCCGTCAACCAGTACTCCGGCCTCCAGGTTGACCTGCCCCAGCTCGTCGAGCACACCTCCTTCGACACCGCCGACGACTACGACAACTACATCGCCCGCCTCGCCAAAATTCCCGCCTACTTCACCCAGACCATGACCAACATGCAGTCCGGCATCGACGACAACCGCACCCCGCCGCAGTACCTCATGGAAAAGGTCCTCACCCAGACCCAGGCCGTCGCCGCGCAGAAGCCCGCCGACACTCCGTTCGCCCAGCCCTTGAAAAAATTCCCCGCGTCCGTCAGCGCCGAAGACCAGAAGCGCATCTCCGCTGCCGTGCTTGACGCCATCGCGACGCAGGTCCTGCCCTCCTACCAGCGCTTCGCCAAATTCCTCACCTACACCTACATTCCCGCCTGCCGCAAAGACCCCGGCGTCTGGGCCCTCCCCGACGGCGACGCCTACTACGCCTTCCTCGTCCGCCAGAGCACCACCACCGACAAGACCGCCGCCGAGATCCACCAGATCGGCCTCGACGAGGTCAAGCGCGACGAGGCCCAGCTCCTCGCCATCGTCCATCAGCTCGGCTTCACCGACCTCAAGACCTTCGCCGCCGCGCTCAAGGCCAACCCCAAGGAGCACCCCGCCTCAGCCGACGCCCTCGTCGCAACCTACAAGGGCTACATCGCGCAGATGCAGCCCCGCCTGCCCGAACTCTTCGGCCGCCTGCCCAAAGCGAAGCTCGAAGTCGTCCCCATGCCCGCCTACCTCGGCCCCAACCAGCCCCAGGCCTTCTACGACCAGGGCACGCCCGACGGCAAACGCCCCGGCAACGTCGACGTCAACACATTACAACTTCGCCGACCGCTCCCTCGCCGATGTCGAGGCCGTCGCCTACCACGAGGGCATCCCCGGCCACCACCTGCAGATCTCCATCCAGCAGGAGCTCACCGACCTCCCGCCCTTCCGCCAGCAGGGCTACTACACCGCCTACACCGAAGGCTGGGCGCTCTACTCCGAGCGCCTCGGCAAAGAGATCGGCTTCTACCAGGACCCCTACTCCGACTACGGCCGCCTCGAAGCCGACATGTGGCGGGCGATTCGTTTGGTCGTCGACACCGGCGTCCACTCCCAGCACTGGACCCGCCAGCAGATGGTCGACTACTTCCACGACCACTCCACCATCGACGAGACCAACGTCCAGTCCGAGGTCGACCGCTACATCGCATGGCCCGCGCAGGCCCTCGGCTACAAGATGGGCCAGCTCAAGATCCTCGAGCTCCGCGACCGCGCCAAGACCGCCCTCGGCCCCAAGTTCGACCTCAAAGCCTTCCACGATGTCGTCCTCGACTCCGGCGCCCTGCCCCTCGACATCCTCGAACAACAAGTCGATGCCTGGATTGCGGCCCAATCAACCGCAAAGTCCATAGGCCCGTCCGCAGCGCAGAAGCCCACTCCGTAGGTTCATCACCGCAGGATGGGGACCTTCGACGTGCTCGTCAGCGTGATCGTGTCCTTCGGAACAAACGGCATGGTGACTTTGAATGTATATGTCACCTGGACCTGCACCTCGCTGCCCACGTTCTCGTTTCCGTTGGGATAGGTTGTATTCGCACTCATCGTGCCGCCCGCGATATTCGGCGACACCAGCCCCGTGACAAATGTGTTGATCTGCGCGCTCCCGAGAGTGCAGGAGGAGCCCGTGGATGTGGTGCAGGAGGAGCCATGAACCATGGCGTAGCGTGCCCCTCCGCGCGCTGCCTCAGAGATCATATGCTGCGAGTAAAACGCCAGACATGTCTCCATTACGCAGAAGAGCAGGATGAAAAGTATGGAGTAACTCAGCGCCATCTCGACCAGCGAGCTTCCTTCCTCGCCCCTGGCTATGTCTTTATTGCCGAAGCAGCCGGCCCTGTAAGCCATGGTCACTGCTCCACCTCCATGACGGAGGAACCCGTGACCGTGAATGTCCTGGATAGTCCCGGTAGGTGGACGGGAGGAGTGACGATGACGCTGGTATTCACTTGAACGAACTCCAGGGCGTGGTTGGTCCCGCCGGTGCAGGCCGCCGTTGCGTTGGCCTGGGCATTGGAGCCCATGTACTGGGTGCCCCCGATCGCATTGGAACATGCGTAGTAGGCAGTGGGCGTAGCGGTGAGAGTGGCGCCAAAGTCAGACGCCTCAGTTTGTGCGGCTGCAACAATGCCGGCGGTATTGGCCGCATAGGTCGAACTCTGCATTCCATAGAGCGTCGCGGCGTGAGCGGCATTGGCGACCTCAATGGAATCGTAGACAACGAACCCCATATCGGCGGTCCCAACCAGCAAGGGCAAGCCGAGAAGAGACAATGCCAGAGCAAGCTCTACAAGCGCATCTCCGCGCTCACCACACCGCATCATCGACATGCGAGACCATCTTCCGCGCGCATCCTGTAACACCGGCTGGGTCATGTGTGCGAGTGCCTCACTGCACCAGATTCGGAGCCCCCATGGAGAGACTGCCTTGATTGGTGTCTGTCGTTGGCATCAGGGTCCCACCGCCGTTCATGGTCAACGAATACGCGGCAACTCCGCCCTCGATGATCGCCCCGCTGCCATTGCCCAGATCGATCGCCGCTCCAGGAGCGTAGATCGCCCCATTCATAAAGGTCGTCGATCCGCCCTGAATGGACATAGCATTGGTGTCGCTGGCCGCTTGGTAGATGACAATTCCGTTGTAAATTCCGACGCTTGGTGCCGTGCCTCCGCCGGACTCGGTCGCCCCTCCAGCAACCAGATTCACATTGGCCCCGTTGTCGATCACCAGACTCGCGGTCCCGGTCAGGTAGAAAAAGACCCCATTGCCGCCAACGTTGGAGTGTCCATTCGCCCCACTCTCAAAGTGCAGCTCTCCCGTTGGGATGACGTAGGTGCCGGGGTTGAGAGTGACGGTCGCGCCGTTGGCCCCGATCGTAAGCCCGTTGTAACAGGCCACACTGCTTGCGTTGGGAGGTCCCCAGGAAAACGTTCCGTAACTGCCGCCGGGGTCCGCAACGCAGCCTGAGTAGCTCGGCGCCGCCGGCATCGTTGGACTGCATGTGCTGGTGATTCCCTGGACAATCGTCGTTGAGGAGGAGATGCTCCCACCGTTGTTGATATTGGTGGAGTTGTCCCAGTCCGTCGAGACCGTGCCCAGCGATAGCGCCTTCAGCATGGCGCTTCCCACAATACCAACCGCATTGGAGCTGCTTGAGTTGTCGACCACCCCGCAGCTGGTGGCGTTGATGGTGGAGTCATTGCTCATATTCAGGTCCTGGCCGCTCGCTCCTTCCAGGCACACGCAGGTCTGGCTGGTCTGGCTTCCGCCCGCAATCGACGTGGCCGAGACCTGCATCGTCGCCCAGCTGCTGCGGAAACGCTCGCAGAAACATCGTGGGAATTGGCCTGGAGACGGTCGCCTGCACGTAGGCCGATCCTGTGTAATTTCCAGCGTTCGGTGTCGTCAGGGTCACCACGGCAGGGTTGGTCGCCAGAGTGGTGTCGAACCCATTCAGTTTGGCGATCGCGTTGGCCGCCGCCTGTTCATTGGAAGAGGCGCCGGCAGAGAGCTCTTCCGCGGCGGCAAGAGCGGCTGCATCGGCCGCCGCCTGGGCCATTCTCTCCTGCCGGGACAATACGCCTACGTCCAGCGCAAGCGCCAGAAACCCCATGGCGACCAGCCCTATGAAAAGATCCAGAATGACAACCGATTGCCCGCTTTCATCCTTGAGCTGGTTCATCGCTTATCCGCCCTCTCCGGAATTGCTCCCCAGTGCGCCGCTTACCTGCACCGCGAAAGCTACCCCATGACCGCGTCACCCAACGCAGTCGTCTAGGCAATCTCTATTGCGTGATGATCCGGTACGCCTGGGTCCCCAACGACACGCTGCTCAGCTGGAGAAAAGCAGGGTTCGACCATGTGATTTCAACTTCCACCCGATTCTGCACCAGGTTCTGGGTGGAGGTGCCGCAGCCGCTACTTCCCCAACAGACTGTGATGTTCGGGGTTGCGGTGCTATGCAGCCACAGATTCGCATTGACGACGGCCGTGATACTGTTCACGCTGGCCGGGCTCAGGCTTGTATTGCTGTGTACGCTCGCATAGCGGGCCGCTTCGCGTGCGGCATAGTTCGCACTGCAGTAGCTGAACATCATCAGGGAGAACTCAAATATTCCCATGACGCAAACAAAGAACAGCGGCAATACCACACCCATCTCTATGAGTGCCTGTCCGTCTTGCTCACTAACTGCCTTGCGCAATCTTTAATTTGTTCAAGGATCACCTCCCCAACTCCGGAGTAAAAGACTTCAGCTACCACAAACCACAGCCAGAATCGCCGTGGCATTACAAGGACCTCTATTGCACCTCATACTGCGCAAACCCATGCAACGTCAGGGATGCCGGCAACTTGGCAAATCCCATGAGCGCCGAGAACGTCCCCGAGGTCGACACCTGCACATACTCATACGGCGCGTTATTCGCGCACGTCGGCGGCGTCGACTGCAGCGTGCCCCCGGCGGTGCAGGAGTACTCATCGCTCGCGGTCACACTGAAATTGCTCACGCCCATCCCTGAATGATTCGCCGCATAGGTCGCCGAGGACTCCATCCCGCTGGTGTCCGATGTGTTCCCTGGGTAGATTCCGTACTCCGCCCCGACCGCAGCCGCTGCCTGCATCTGAATCTCCGCCTGGATGTACATCGAATAATCCACGATGGCAGAGATAGTGAACAGAAGCATGGGCAGGAACACCGCGAACTCGATCAGCGCCTGGCCGCGCTCGCAACGTAAGAGCTGCTTCGCACCAGCCACTTTGGGCCTTAGGCCACGCTCGCCGCAGGCCCGGTCAGTCCGTCCTTCGATCACTCCGATGGCTGAGTCAGGCTTCATGACCTGAGATTACAAGGGAACCATCCCCCGATAACTGACCCTTTCGTGGTAGGTCGCCGACCTTAGTGTTATTGCTCATCCGGCGACATTGTCCAACCATAGCCCATAGCGAATGCATTGCGGCGGTATCCAGGCCGCGCGAGTCTCGTCCCTGCAAGGTCCTTCTGGTTTAGGACCGAACAGTTGGGCGAAGCTCGAAAAGCCAGTTAAGTAAAGCCGACTGCAAGGATCGAATCGCCATGCCTGAACCAACGATGCATCTCGGTCGAACTCGTTCAGGCCGCGTCCCGTCCCAACGCCGCGCGCCACACCGCAGGGAGAAGCCGACGCAATGACAACGCTCTATGCTTTCATCCTGCCCCTCACCATCCTCTTCTGCGGTCTGTCGATCGACATGGGCAGGCTCGAACTGGTAAAGACCCAGATGCAATCCGCCGCCGACGCGGCTGCCCTGAGCGCCGTGCAGGAGGCGCAGCGCGGCACCGGGCAATGGCAAGCCGTGGCCCAGACGGTCGCAACTGCGAACGGCTTTCAAAATGGGGTGAACAACGTCACGGTGACCTCATTCTCGCAGCCCACCTACGGTGAATACGCCAATCATTACGATGCCCTTCAAACCACCATCTCCCAGAGCGTGAAGACCCTCTTCATGGGGTCGCTGAACGGCGGTTATAGAACGGTCAGCGCCAGTGGAGTTGCCCTGATGACTCCCTGTATGTACCTGACCGGGTCCGGCCAGCTACAGACTTATACCCTCGACATCTACACCGGGGACATCGACGGCAACACCTGCCCCACCTATATCAATAGCGAGTTCACTGTGGAATCCTCGGCAAATATGAATGTGGAGGCAATCAGTGTCGCAGGTTCCTCGGGCTCTTCCGCAGATGTTGGCGAAACCTACCCCAGCCCACTCTACGGCGTCCCCACCATGGCCGACCCGCTTGCCTATGTTACGGCACCAACCTTCAGCTCTTGCAATCACACCAGCTACAGCCTGTCCAACGGTAGCGCGACGCTGAGCTCCGGCACCTACTGCAAAGGCCTCAACCTCACCAACAGCACCGTCACCCTGAACCCTGGCCTCTACATCATCACCGGCGGGGCGACTTGGTCAGGTTCCACGGTCAGCGGCAGCGGTGTCACCCTCTTCTTCACCTCAGGAGGCGGCGGCACCGACTCGAAGTTCATAATTCAGAGTTCCTCCACCGTCACTATCTCCGCTCCCAACTCCTCTTCAAATAACAGTATCCCGGGCGTCCTCGTCTTTACCGACCGCACCTGGACCAAGACCAGCAATCAGGACGTTGCGCTCATGTCTTCGTCCATCACAGGCGACGGCATCTGGTATGCGCCGAAGACCGGCATATACGTCCAGAACTGCACCTTCGCCGCATCGCATTACCTGGGCATCGACGCAAATAACGTCTACACAAGCGGCACAAACATCCAGCTATCCAACAACTACACGTACCTCACGGGCGGCAATCCCTTCCACACCGCCGGCTCCCTCGTTCAATAGCGGACGCCGTTCGGCCACGTGCAGCAAAACCCTGAATGCGGCTTGAAGCGGCCGGGCTGCTGCTGGCACTGTAGCTGCTTGTCTCCGAATTCCTTAATCCCACTCCAAGAGCCAACCCTGCTGCATCAGGGGTAGCGCCTCTCCCTCCAAAGGGCTAGAGACTGCCATCTATCCGCGGCATAGCATTTCGTTGAGTTAGAGCATTTCACTGTTACTGCGCACCAGCCGGACATCTATGAGTGCCATTTTTCTTGGGAAAAAATGGCGTTGAGAACCGAGGCCCTGGAAGCACCCACAGTGAAAATGCTCTGGGCCCCTATCCCAGAAGAGAACACCCCGCGCCCCCCCAAGAGCAATGCGGCACAGCCCCAACCATTGGGTACCCCGATGATCAGGCTGTAGTGGTGATCTGAATCGATACCCCCCGGATGCCTACAGGGAAAGCGCCGGCATCCAAGTAAGCATAAGAACGGCAAGCAAGACCTGGAGTGTCTCGTGCAGTCATTGACGCCAATCGCGGACAAGATGATGTCTCACCGCAAACCCCTGCATATTATTCAGACAGATTTTCTGGACGGCGACGACGTGATGCTGCACTTCTCCGACGGGACAGCCGCAATCTACGAAGCGGAAGAGCTGGAAAAGCTGAGACCCTCCCCCAAACAAGTCATCCCAGCCAATGCGCCCGCGGAAGAGCACCCTGTCTTCGCGAACGCGTCGTAGCCGCCCCCGGTCTCGCTCAAACGCCGACTTCGCTCATTTCTTCGCGAACGACCGCACCAGAATCACCATGTTCCAGATATCGTTCGGCTTTGCGCGGTCCCCCTCGCCCGGCATCTTTCCGTTGCCGTTCTTGATGGCATAGAAAAGCTCGCCATCCGGGACCCCCTTCAGCGCTGCCGGATCGGTGAAGTCCTTCATCTCGGTCAGCTTCAGTTCCCCTACCAGATCGCCCTGGCCGTTGCCATTCGCACCGTGGCACATCGAACAGTCGTACCCGTAGATCGCCTTCACATGCGCCTGCGACTCTGCGGTCGGCGTTACCGGATTCACCAGTGTCGCCGCGTCCGCCGGGACCGGGACAGGTACGCTGTTCGCAGACGCAGGCCCCGACGTCTCCTGCCGCAACAGCCCAAATAACAGCACCACTGGAATAGCAACTATCAACCGCAGCACAGAAACCTCCCTGCACGAGACCCCTCGCAATACCCTGCAAGAAGCCGCAGCAGCACAGGGAGAGTCTCTCCCAGCCGCGCCATCGAGACTGTGATGCCCGTCACTCCCCTGCCACCAGCCCAATCTCGGCCGGTCGCAACCTTCCATCTGGTAGCCTGTTCCCCATGAGCACCACGCCCGACGAGACCCCCCACGCGCCCACCGCGCTCGCCGCATCCTCCGTCCTTCCCAACCTCCGCGTCGCCATCCTCGGCGCCGGGAAGATGGGCGGCATCCTGCTGCAGGCCTTCCTCAAGAACAACCTCCTGCTGCCCGATCAGATCGCCGCCACGGTCCAGCATCCCGATCGCGCCATGGCGCTATCCGCCCAGTTCGGCGTCGAGGTCTCCACCGACAACCTCGCCGCCGCCACCCACGCCGACGTCATCCTCCTCGGCGTCAAGCCCACGCAGGTCCCCGCGCTCATGGCCGAGATCGCCCCCGCGCTCAATCCCTCCAAGCTCGTCCTCTCCTTCGCCGCCTCGGTCAAGACCCGCTCCATCGAAGACGCGGCAGGTTGCGATCTCGCGGTCATCCGCGCGATGCCCAACACCCCTGCAATGCTCGCCGCCGCAATCACCGCGCTCTGCCCCGGCCGCTTCGTCTCCGCGGAACAGATGGCCATCGGGCAGCGTATCTTCCAGACGGTGGGCCGCACGGTCATCGTCGACGAAAAGCACATGGACGCCGTCACCGGCCTCTCCGGCTCCGGCCCCGCCTTCCTCTACATCATCATCGAGGCCCTCGCCGAAGCCGGCGTCAACGTCGGCCTGCCCCGCGACGTCGCCACCCTACTCGCCGCGCAGACCACCCTGGGCTCAGCCAAGATGGTGCTCGAAACCGGCTACCACCCCGCCCTGCTCAAGGACCAGGTCACCACCCCCGCCGGCTGCACCGTCGACGGCATCCTCGAACTCGAAGAGGGCGGCCTGCGCGTCACCCTCATCAAAGCCGTAAAACGCGCCACCCAGCGCGCCAAGGAACTCGCCGCCGGCTAGACCGCGCCGTCCTCAACGGAGAACGTACAACGGAGAACTAGAATTACCCCATGCCCTCCGCGCCCACGCCGGCGATTCCCAACACCCGCGCCGCAGCGCGCTTCGCTTACCTCACCCTCGCCTGCTTTATCCTCGTCGTCCTCTGGGGAGCCATCGTACGCACCTCGGGCTCCGGCGCAGGCTGCGGCGCCAACTGGCCCCTCTGCAACGGCGACTTCTTCCCCCACCATCCCCGCCTCGCCACGTTGATCGAGTTCATCCACCGTTCGACATCGGGCATCTGCACCCTGCTCGACATCGCCCTCATCGCCTTCGTCTTCCGCTCTACCCCGCCCCGCCATCCCGCCCGCGCCGCAGTCCTCTCCTCCTTCGCCTTCCTCATCCTCGAAGCCGCGCTCGGGGCCGTCCTTGTCCTCCGCCACTACGTCGAGAACAACGCCTCAAACGCCCGCGTCCTGATGCAGTCGATCCACTTCACCAACACCCTCCTGCTGATGGCCTCGCTCGCTCTCGTCGCCCTGGTCCTCAGCCCCACCCGCAGCGAATCCCCCACCGCGCCACACTTCACTCAGCGCGGACCCGCCCTGCTCGCGATCCTCTCCACCATCGCCGTCGGCGCAACCGGTTCAATCGCCGCCCTCGCCGACACCCTCTTCCCCTCACCCACCCTCCGCGCCGCCTTCGCGTCCGACTTCGCGGCCACCTCACCCCTCCTCGTCCGTATGAGGTGGCTTCACCCCGCCGCTGCCCTCCTCGCCGTCCTCTGCGTCCTTCCCCTTCTGCGCGGCGCCACCCGCCTCTGCCGCATCGTCCTCACCCTACTGCTCCTCCAGTTCGCGCTCGGCCTCGCCGACATACTTCTCCTCGCGCCCGCCTGGATGCAGGTCCTGCACCTGCTCGGCGCAGACCTCTACTGGATCGCCCTGGTCCAGCTCGCCGCCGAGACGCTCTGGCCGACAGCGACCCCCTCAACCGCAATAAAGGCCAATGTGCCCCATCCATCGCAGCACCATGCGATGGGTGGGACGTAAGACCTTCGCTCAGCCGCTACGCCGCCACTCACTGCGGACCAGGCTTGCCCGCAATCTTGTCCCCTACCTTTTCCGTCCCATGCGCCGTGTCCTTTGCCGCGACCTTGGTCCCGTGCGCCGTATCTTTCGCGGCAACCTTTGTTCCATGCGCCGTCTTATGCGCAACCTTCTTCGTCCCCGTCGCCGTCTTGTGGTAGACCTTCTTGGTCCCGTGGCCCGTATCCACCGCAACAGTCTTGGTCGCATGGCCCGTATCGACGGCCGCGTCCTTGGTCGCGTGCCCGGCGTCCTTCATGTCCTGCCCCGCGCCCTGCGCCAGCGCCATCCCGCATCCCAAACCTACGGCGAGCCCCGCCGCCATCATGCTCCCAGTCAATCCAGCCATCGATCGCATCGCATTACCTCCGGCCCCAGCACGCGGGCCCCCAATTCAAGTAGATTCCCCAATTCCCCTCCGAGATGCACCAACCCATCCCCATAGCGCACATCCCCTCGAATCGGTATATTTCTCTACGTCTGAAAATTCGTGTTCCACAGCTGAACCGTCCGGCGCACCTCTCGCATTTTTTGAATCGAAGCCCGCACCGGCAGAACGGACCAAACACCCGATGCACTTGCTCCTGCCCGTACTCATTCCCCACCCCGGAACCGCTTCCCTCCTCCTCGCCGCCCAGCTCACCCACCTCGCGCCTGTCGACTACGCCATCCTGCTGCCTCTACTTCGCGATGGTCATCTTCATCGGCTTCTACGTCAAGGGCTCCACCAACACCAGCGAAGAGTTCTTCCTCGCCGGCCGCGAGATGTCCGCCTGGATCGCCGGCCTCAGCTTCGTCTCCGCCAACCTCGGCTCGCTCGAACTCATGGGCTGGGCCGGCGCAGCCTACCAGTACGGCATCCTCGCCACCCACTGGTACTGGATCGGCGCCATCCCCGCCATGCTCTTCCTCGGCATCGTCATGATGCCCTTCTACTACATCTCCAAGACCCACTCCGTCCCCGGCTATCTGCAGCTGCGCTTCGGCGAAGGCGCCCGCGGCCTCTCCGCCATCTGCTTCGCCTTCATGACCGTCCTCATGTCCGGCGTCAACATGTACTCCATGGCCCTCGTCATGAAGGTCGTCCTCGGCTGGGACATCAACTTCTCCGTCTGGGTCGGCGCCATCACCGTCGCCGTCTACGTCATGCTCGGCGGCCTGCGCTCCGCCATCATCAATGAGGTGCTGCAGTTCGTCCTCATCTGGGCCGGCGCCGCGCTCATCCCCATCCTCGGCCTCATCGAAGCCGGCGGCTGGACCAGCCTCAAATCCCAGATCATTACCCGCATGGGCGACCCCGCCTACATGCACCTCTGGTCCACCATCGGCAGCTTCGACACCAACCCCATGGGCGTCCACTGGACTGGCATCGTCTTCGGCCTCGGCTTCGTCATCTCCTTCGGCTACTGGACCACCGACTTCCTCGTCGTCCAGCGCGTGCTCTCCGCCAACAACCTGCGCGCCGCGCAGACTCGCCCCCATCATCGGCTCCGCCTTCAAGATGTTCGTGCCCTTCTTCGTCATCCTCCCCGGCCTGCTCGCCCTCGTCCTGCTTGAAGGACTCCGCCGGCCACTCATCCAGCTCTACCCCGACGGCTCCGACATGGTCATGCACCACGGCGCGCACTCCTTCAACGAAGTCCTTCCGCTCATGATGGTCCGCTACCTCGGCCCCGGCCTGCTCGGCCTCGGCATCACCGCGCTCGTCGCCGGCTTCATGTCCGGCATGGCCGGCAACGTCTCCGCCTTCTCCACCGTCTGGACCTACGACATCTACGGCGCCTACATCAACAAGAAAGCCTCCGACTCCCACTACGTCTCCATGGGCCGCTGGTCCACCGTCGTCGGCATGGCCGTGTCTGTCGGCACCGCATACCTCGTCAGCCACGCCGCCAGCATCATGGACTACGTGCAGGAGCTCTTCAGCTTCTTCATCGCGCCGCTCTTCGGCACCGTCATCCTCGGCATGTTGTGGAAGCGCGCCACCAAGGCCGGCGGCTTCTGGGGACTCTTCGCCGGCACCGCCGCCTCCATCTTCATGTGGGCCGCCGTCTCCCACGACCCCGCCAACATCCGCTTCATGATCCTCAAGCCCCACGCCTCCGCCGACACCATCGTCCGCGTGCAGGCCATGGCCGCCAACCTCTACCGCGCCCTCTGGGCCTGGTGCGTCTGCGTCCTCGTCACCATCGTCGTCAGCTACATGGGCAAGCCCATGCCCGAGTCCTCGCTCACCGGCCTCGTCTACGGATCGACCGTCATCCCGGACGACGGCTCAACCAAAATCTACGAGAAACCCATCTTCTGGGCCATCGTCGTCGCCACCGTCCTCTTCATCCTCAACATCTGGCTCTGGTAACTCGCCACAAAATGTCGTCATCCTGAACGCAGTGAAGGACCCCTGTATTTGTCTTTGCACTAAAAGGGCCAACGGCCCGACACATACCAGCCTAGGCCGAAGGCCTAGGGACAAGGCAGAGAAGGGAACCCAAGGGCTGAAAGCCCGGCACAAAATTTGCCCGCGTCAAAATAGCTAGAACCGCCCGACCGCCCCAAGGAGCCCTAAAATGACCACCCCCCACCACGTCGACCCCAGCACCGAACAGTCCCTCTCCATTTGGTTCTTCGTCGGCATCCTCATGCTCTCCTGCGGCCTCATCATCCTCGGTGAAGGCATCTACGAGTTCTCCCACCCCGCCACGACCGTCCTCGCCAACCTCCACCCAGCCTTCTGGTGGGGCCTGCTGATGACTATCTTCGGCGCGTTCTACACCCTCCGCTTCCGCCCCGGCAAAGACTAGGGCCACAAATGCTTCGCAAGTTTGAAGTATGAATTCGCGACGTCCATCAAATCGTCGTTGGTCATAACACCATGCTCCACATGATGCCGCTTGCCTGGAACGATGAAGTAATAGCCAACTCCATCTTTATGTGAACGGAACACGCTCACCGATGATCCCACTCGGACCGAGAAGGAGAGCGTATAAACTTCGTGGTACTCAATACCCTTCTTCTTGAAGTCAACGCCGGCCTTCCCCGAGTAGTACTGAAAATCCGAGAGTGACTCATTGAGGTCAGGGTCCTTCTGCAAATCGGCATCGCTGACAGGCCGGAAGAACGCAATCACCGTCGGGCCATTGATCACGAAGAGGGGCACATTTGCGGACTTACCCTGTGAATCACCCAAGGAAGAAGACGCGACGACGAAGAAGGCAACGGCAAATCTGCAAAGCAACCGTCTCATGCGAGCATTCTATTCGCTATGGAGTTTCCGGCAATTGCGCATGGGATGCGGCGCTTAGAGCACTAGAAAGGTGCGCGAGCCAGCCCGGCCCGCGCACTCCTCCGCAGCGTTACTCTATCTTCATGATCTGCCCGCGAATCTCCCCGCCCGGGTTCGCCGCCGTATGCACGTTGAAGTACCACTTCCCATCCAGCAGGTCCTTCGCCTGGTCCGCGGTCAACGTCGCCGTCCCATCGATCGGGCTCACGATCGGCTTCGTCTTAATCGGAACCTGCGGTCCCGCATTCACCCCAGGCGCAGCCGGCCCATGAAAATGCGCCGCCACCGCCGGCCCCGTCAGGTCCTTGAACTCAATGTGGTACGTCAGCACCTCGGTCACGGTGTCCAGCGTCGCGCTGAGGGTCCCAGTCCCGCTGCTGGCCTTTGGCGGCACCTCGGTCGCAGCGTCCAGAGTCGCCTTCAGCTTGATCGTCTCCGCGCGAGCGGCGAAGGACACAAGTGCAAGCGCCGCTACCATCGCGGCGCCACGAATACTGCCATTCCTCTTCATCATGTTAGTTCTCCTTTTTAATTCCCTGGCTGAATCGTTGGTCGTAAAAACCCCAGATCATCCTACCCCGTCAACATGAACCGTGGGGCATCCCGGTCAGCCCTGCTCCCTCCTAAGATGCGCTCCTTCGCCCATGTCTCCCGCAATCCAGACATCGTATAGTTTCTAGACGTATTTTTTTGCACCGCCACCACCCCCCCAGGAGACCCATGCCCAAGCAAATGACCCTCGGCGTCCTCGTCGGCAACCGCGGCTTCTTCCCCTCGCACCTCGCCACCAGCGGCCGCCTGGAGATGATCGCCGCCCTCGAAGCCGCCGGCATCAAGCCCATCGTCCTGCACCCCGATGTCACCGCCCACGGCGCAGTCGAGACCTATGAGGACGCCAAGAAATGCGCCGCCCTCTTCAAGGCCCACGCCGCCGAGATCGACGGCCTCATCATCACCCTCCCCAACTTCGGCGAAGAGCGCGGCCTCGCCGACGCCATCCGCCTCGCAGACCTCCGCGTCCCCGTCCTGATTCAAGCCACCCCCGACGCCCCCTCTAAAATGTCCATCGCCTTCCGCCGCGACTCCTTCTGCGGCAAGATGTCCATCTGCAATAACCTCAAGCAGTACGGCATCCCCTACTCCCTCACCACCCTCCACACCGAGGCCCCCGACTCGCCAGAGTTCAAAGCCGACCTCGCCTGGTTCACCGCCGTCTGCCGCGTCGTCCGCGGCCTGCGCAACTCGCGCTTCGGCGCCATCGGCGCACGGCCCACCGCCTTCAACACTGTCCGCTACTCCGAAAAATTGCTGGAGCGCTCCGGCATCACCGTTGAAACCCTCGACCTCTCCGAGGTTATGGGCCGCATCTCGCGCATGTCCGACAATGACGACACTGCGCAAGCCAAACTCGCCTCCATCAAAAAATACATCCCCGTAGGCGACACGCCCGACGCAGCCCTCCTCAAAATGGCCAAGCTCGCCGCCGTCATCGAGGCATGGATGCACGCAAGCGAGCTAACGGTGAGTGCCGTCCAATGCTGGACCAGCATCGAAGAGTTCCTCGGCATCGTCCCCTGCACCGTCATGTCCATGATGTCCGAGAGCCTCATCCCCTCCGCCTGCGAGGTCGACATACTGGGAACCCTAAGCATGTATGCCCTCACGCTGGCCAGCGAGACCCCCTCCGCCCTCCTCGACTGGAACAACAACTACGGCGAGGACCCCAACAAGGCCGTTTGCTTCCACTGCTCCAACCTTCCCAAGCACTTCTTCAAGGAAGGCGTGAAGATGGACTACCAGCTCATTATCGCCGGCACCGTCGGCAAGGAAAATACGCACGGGACATTAGATGGAACGGTAAAAGCCGGCCCCATGTCCTTCGCCCGCTTCTCCACCGACGACTTCACCGGCGCCATCCGCGGCTACGTCGGCCAGGGCGCCTTCACCAACGACCCCCTCAACACCTTCGGCGGCGCCGGCGTCGTCGAGATCCCCAACATGCAGCAGCTCCTCCGCTACATCTGTGAGCACGGCTTCGAACACCACGTCGCCGCCAGCTTCTCCACCACCGCCGCCCCCATCCACGAAGCCGCCACCAAGTACCTCAACTGGCCCATGCACTGGCACCAAGTAGCGAACAGTTGTCTGGTCTCCCAACCGCCGCGTACACTGGTTTCCCTGACACGCCACAACCCATCCATCAACGGTGAAATCGAATGAAGCTCCAATTCCACTCGCTCCTCTGCGCCTCCCTCCTGCTCGCTGCAGCCGCTTCCGCCCAGCCGCCAGTCGCACCGGCAGCCCCGGCCCCCGCGACAAAGCCCGCGCAATCCCAGACGCCCTATACCCCTCTCGCTCCCGGCGAAGCAGACTACAAACCCACCGTCCCGCCCTCGCCCGGCGACCTCACCGTCTGGCCCAAGGGCGCCTCACCGCAAGAGGTGGGCAAGCACCTCGCCGACAAGTTCGCCGCCCTGCCCCTAGGCCGCGGCATCTCCTACCCCGATGTCTGCACCTGGTACGGCGCCCTCACCTTCGCCGAACTCACCCACGACGATGCCCTCCGCGACCAGCTCATCGCCCGCTTCACTCCCATCCTCCCCGGCGGCCCCGATGCCGCGAAGCATGCCCAGACGCCGCCACGTCGACGACTCCATCTTCGGCGTCGTCCCCTTCGAGATCGCCATCCTCACCAAGAATCTGCCCACCTACGACTCCCGCTACCTCCAGCTCGGCACCATCCTGGGCCGACCGCCAGTGGGAGCCCATGCCCGCCGACATGCCCGCCGCGTTTCCCCCGACGAACTCGCCGCGATGGAACAAGCAAGGCCTCTCCGGCGAGACCCGCTTCTGGGTCGACGACATGTACATGCTCACCATGCTGCAGCTCCAGGCCTACCGCGCCACCGGCGACCGCAAGTACCTCGACCGCGACGCGCACGAGATGGTCGCCTACCTCGACAAGCTGCAGCAGCCCAACGGCCTCTTCTTCCACGCGCCCGATGTCAAGTACTTCTGGGGCCGCGGCGACGGCTGGTTCGCCGCCGGCATGGCCGAGATGCTGCGCACCCTGCCCGCCGACCACCCCGACCGGCCGCGCATCCTCGCCGGCTACAAGCTGATGATGGCCGCGCTGCTGAAGTACCAGGGCCGCCGACGGCATGTGGCGCGAGCTGATCGACGACCCCGAAGCGTGGCCCGAGTCCTCCAGCTCCGCCATGTTCAGCTTCGCCCTCATCACCGGCGTCAAGCACGGCTGGCTCGACGCCGCCACCTACGCCCCCGCCGCCCGCCGCGGATGGATCGCCGTCACCGGCTACATCGACCAGAACCACGACGTCACCCAGGTCTGCAGGGCACCGACAAGTTCGACAGCATGCAGTACTACCTCGACCGCCACCGCGAGACCGGAAACCTCCACGGCCAGGCCCCTGTCCTCTGGGCCGCATCCGCCCTGCTGCGCGACGGAGAATAAGTGCGGCGCAAGACTCCGAAGTCGTCGCCGAACGCAATTCGTGGCGAGCTGCTTCTCGCGCGTATCAAGAGAGAGCCGATTAATTCAGTGTCAGCAAAACGGAAGGTCTTCTGCGCATCGACATTGCGAAATCTCGCAATCTCCGCCATACTTAGTTGTTGGGTTGTGTGAGCTTGCGGTCCCGCCTGCGCTTCGGCCGTCCGCTTCAATCTCGTCTCCGCACTCAAACACACCGTTTTCTTTTTCCTGAGAGGATTTCCCAAGTGTTGATGATTCGTCTGGCGCGCGTAGGCGCCCGCAAGCAGCCCCACTACCGCGTCGTTGTCATTGAAAAGGACCGCGCCCGCAACGGCCGGTCCATCGAAGTCGTCGGAACCTACAACCCCCGCACCACCCCCGCATCGCTCGACCTCAAGCGCGACCGAATCGACTACTGGGTAGGCAATGGCGCCCGGATGTCGGATCGCGTCGGCAAACTCTTCGCTCAGCCGGTCCCCGAGTCAGCCCCCGCCGCCTAGTTACTACTTAGTTATCTGGTAACCAGTTTCCAGTGCCCAAAGATGCCGTAACTGACTGTTTTTACTGCTTTATTCCGTTCTACTCACGTAGACTCTTCGCAGGCTGCACCTATAAAAGGTCGGCCTGCGTGACCAGCCTGCTCTTCCCACAGGACGTGGCCACGCGCCTGCACCGGCAGTAAGTGGTTCCTCTCTGAAGACCTCACTCAGATGAGGCGACGGGTTGAATCGGACCGGCGCGGCATTACTCCCAAGAGGTGTCTGTGATGAATGAAGTTACACCAACTGCCAACGTCGAGCCAGCAGAGCAGATGAAACAGCTGATCCTCGAGATCGTCCGGGCCCTGGTCGACCAGCCCGAAGATGTTGTCGGTCGAACTGATCCAGGACCGCGACGCCACCGTGATCCGCCTCCGCGTCGCCCACCAGGACATCGGCAAGGTGATCGGCAAACAGGGCCGCACCGCGCGCTCCCTGCGCACCATCCTCGGCGCCGCCAGCATGAAGCTGCACCATCGCTTCTCGCTCGACATCGTGGAAGACGATCAGCCCGGGGCGAATAGCTCCGGGCTGATCGCTATCGCAGATGACCCTTGCGCCAAATCGTCGCATGCGCTCGCCCAACCGCCGGCGCGCCAACGAGAGGTGCGAATCGCTGCGCCAATTCAGATGCCGCCTGCGATGCTCTAACATCCAGTCCATGGATCGCAATCCGCAATGGATCGTGCTGGCCCACATTCTCCGCCCCCAGGGACGCAAGGGAGAGGTGCTCGCAGACCTGCTCACCGACTTCCCCGAGCGCTTCGCTGACGCATCCCCGCGTCTTTCTCGCACCCCCAGGCTTCGCCGATCCATCCGCGACAGCCGCGTCGACAGCTCCAGCCCAGCCTGCAGCCCGCCGAGGTCGCCTCCCACTGGCTGCCCGTCGGCAGAAACGCCGGCCGCATCGTGCTCCACTTTGCCGGCGTCGACACCATCGAGCAGGCCGAGAAGCTCGCCGGCAAGGAGGTCGTCGTCCCGCTCACGCGAGCGCGTCGCCCTCGACCCCGGCGCCGCCTACATCTCCGACCTCATCGGCTGCACCGTCTACGACCGCGGCCAGCCCCTCGGCATCGTCGACGACGTCCAGTTCCCCACCACGCCCGATGGCGCGCGCCGCCTCGAGGAGGCCGCGCCGCTGCTCGCCGTCGTGTCCCCCGAGGGCGACGAGATCCTCATCCCCTTCGCCAACGCCTTCCTCGTCGAGCTCGACCTCGCCGCCAGACCATCCGCATGGCCCTCCCCGAAGGCCTGGCTGAGATCAACGCCAGATCAACCGCCCCAGCGTCGAAAAGTAGTACCATCACGCAACCGTGCAGCACTGCCCGCATCACCATGCGCTTCGACATCCTCACCATCTTCCCCAACTTCTTCTCCGGGCCGCTCGACCACGGCATCCTCAGCCGCGCCATCGCCACCGGCGCCGTCGCGGTCGCGCACCCACGACCTGCGCGCCTTCACCCACGACCGCCACCGCACCGTCGACGACCGCCCCTTCGGCGGCGGCGAAGGCATGGTCCTCAAGCCCGAGCCCATCTTCGACTGCGTCGAATCGCTCGGCAGCTCGGGCGGCCATCGCTCCCAAACCCGACCGCGACCTCACCCGCCAGTCCGTCATCCTGCTCTCCGCGCAGGGCAAGCGCTTCACCCAGTCCACCGCCCACCGCCTGGCCACGCTCGAGCGCGTCGTCCTCATCTGCGGCCGCTACGAGGGCGTCGACGAGCGCGTCAACGACTGCTCGCCGACGCGAGCTCTCCATCGGCGACTACGTCCTCTCCGGCGGCGAACTCGCCGCCGCCGTCGTCCTCGACGCCACCGTGCGCCTGCTCCCCGGCGTCCTCGGCCACGCCGACTCCGCCCGCTACGAGAGCTTCGGCGCACCGGCGAAGTCAACCGACCCCACAGACGAGATGACCCCCGACGGCGTCCCCCGCTCCACCCACGGCGCCGGCGGCCTCCTCGACTACCCCCACTACACCCGCCCCGCCGAGTTCCGCGGCGCCGCCATCCCCGAGGTCCTCGCCAACGGCGACCACGCCGCCATCCGCCGCTGGCGCCGCCAGCCAAGCCCTCGCCAAAACCCTCCGCAACCGCCCCGACCTCCTCACCCACGCACCTCTCACCGACGACGACCGTGAGTTCCTTGACACACTAATCACTCGTCCAAGGGCCTAGATTCCCGTGCTAAACTAAAGATTCGAATTCGTAACAGGAAAGCAACTATGTCCATCCATCCCATCATGCAAAAACTGGCCGCCAAACTTGAGCGGACCGACCATCCCGCCTTCGGCCCCGGCGACACCGTCCGCGTGCAGGTCAAGATCCGCGAGGGCGAGAAAGAGCGCCTCCAGGCCTTCGAAGGCATGGTCATCGCCACCCGCAAAGGCCCGCAGGGCACCTTCACCGTGCGCAAGATGAGCTTCGGCCAGGGCGTCGAGCGCATCTTCCCCTACAACTCCAAAGTCATCGACCGCGTCGAGAAGGTCCGCTCCTACGAGGTCCGCCGCTCCAAGCTCTTCTACCTCCGCGGTCTGCGCGGCAAGGCCGCCCGACTCGCCGAGGTCGCCCGCCCCTCCTGAGCCATCTCGATCCACAGCAGCCAAATCGCAAAATCATAAAGGCCACGATGATCGCTCATCGTGGCCTTTTCCTCTGCCACAAAACGCCAGGCAGGAACCTCAATCTCTGGACCGTGCGTGAATCATGTCGTGCGTCTCACGCTCCCAGAGAATACATCGCCTTCCACAGACCCAGCGCGGGATGCACATTAACGAAAGTTGTAGACTCGTACCCAGAATGGGCAGCCCTCCCGCAACAGCTAACCGCGCCAAACCACGCAGCAGCAAACGCAGCGCAACAGATCATCCCGTCACCGCCGCCACCGCCAAGCAGCGCATGTTGAAGCTCCTCATCTGCTCCGACGCACCCGAGCAGGCCCTCCGCTATCGCGGCTTCCGCTCCATCGCCGGCGTCGACGAGGTCGGCCGCGGCGCGCTCTTCGGCCCCGTCGTCGCCGCCGCCGTCATCCTGCCCGAACGCACCCACTCCCTCGCCCGCGCCGGCCTCAAAGACTCCAAACAACTCACCCGCGAAGAGCGCGAAAAGCTCGACCGCCGCATCCGCCGCATCGCCCTCGCCATCTCCGTCGCCGAGATCGACGCCGAGACCATCGACCGCGTCAACATCTACCAGGCCACGCGCATCGCCATGCTCGCCGCCGTCGCCGGCCTCACCCTCCAGCCCGACCATCTCCTCATCGACGCCATGCGCCTCGACCTCCCCTCCACCCCTGCGCCCAGACCCGCCTCTTCTACGGCGACGCCCTCTCGCTCTCCATCGCCGCCGCCTCCGTCATCGCCAAGGTCCACCGCGACCGCCTCATGCGCGAGCTCGACGCCGCCCACCCCGGCTACGGCCTCGCCTCCCACAAGGGCTACGCCACGCCCGAACACCGCCGCACCCTCGCCGCCCTCGGCCCCTGCCCCCTCCACCGCCGCAGCTTCGCCCCCGTCCGCGCCCAACTCCCCGACTCACCCACCCCCACCACCCCACTCCTCTTCGACGAATCCCTCCTCGACGACATGCTCCTCGACGAAGCCGAACTAGAAGCCGCCTCCGAATGAGCCCAACATCGGGTGCCCCGGGTCTCGATTCTGAGACCGGGGATTCGCGCCACAGATTTCGGGTGCCCCATCCAAGCTCCGCTTGGGTGGGTTATTCGCGAAGCGAACCGCCTTTCATCACCCGACCTCGACTGCCAACCCACTACAATAAAGTCTCCGAATGACCACCCCCCTCAAACTCCTCTGCGTCACCGCCCATCCCGACGACGAATGCTTCGCCTTCGGCGGCGCCCTCGCCCTCGCCGCCGACGCCGGCGTCGAAACCCACGTCATCTGCTTCACCGACGGCCAGGCCGCCACCAACCGCGGCGCCGCCACCTCCGCCGCCGACCTCGGCCGCATGCGCCGCGCCGAGTTCGTCGCCTCCTGCAAAATCCTCGGCGTCACCCACTACGAGCTGCTCGACTACCAGGACGCCCAGCTCGAGTTCGCCGACTTCTCCGCCACCGCCGCCCTGCTCGTCGAACGCATCCGCCGCATCCAGCCCACCGTCGTCCTCACCTTCGGCGGCGACGGCGCCATGAACACCCACCCCGACCACACCATGGTCTCCGCCTTCACCACCGCCGCCTTCCACTGGGCCGCCCACCCCAAACGCTTCCCCGCCCTCGGCCCCCTCCACACCGCGCAGCGCCTCTTCTACGTCACCACCAGCTTCTTCTTCCCCGACCGCCCCGCGCCCATCCCCGCCCCCTGGACCGTCACCCTCGACATCAGCCCCGTCAAGCAGCGCAAGTTCGACGCCTTCCGCGCCCACACCTCGCAGGTCCCCCTCATGGCCCGCTTCCAGACCTTCTTCGAAGCCCACGCCAGCCACGAACTCTACACCCTCGCCGCCGCCCCCACCCCCCAACCCGCCACCCAAGCCACCAGCCTCTTCACCGGCCTCTGAAGCAGAGGACAGAAGCGACCGCGGATCAACGCGGATGAACACGGATTAAGAACAAGACATTCAAGAATCGAAGCGCTCTTATTGCTACACATCGGACTCCCAAATTAATCCCCGTTTTGTCTTAATCCGTGTTCATCCGCGCAAATCCGCGGTCGTTCTTTACCGCATCTGAAACTCCGGCGACCCCATCACCAGCGCCGTCAGCAAATTCAACATATCCGCCGGCGCAGTCCCCTGCTCATTCGCCTGCGCAATCTGCGCGTGAATCAGCTCATTCGTCTTCGCCGACACATCCCCGCCCACCAGCGTCCCCTCCAGCACCCGCAGCGCAATCTCCGTCCCCGCCGAAACATCCTCACTCGAAGCCGTCGTCGCCACTACCCCCTCACTCAACAACCCCAGCGCCACCACCTTCGCCGCATCGAACTTCTGCCCCGCAAACTTCCCACTCGTCAACTGAGACGCAAAGTTCAGCCGGTCCACCAGCGCGCTCGTATTCATCCACTTGTCCGCCGTAATGTAGTACCCCGTCGGCGGCAGCGCATAGTAGAGCGGCATCCCCATCGTCTTCATCGTATTCACCAGCGCGCCCGGGTTCGACGGGTCGGTCAGCGTCGTCCGGTACGCCGACGCCAGAAACTCCATCGGCGTCTTCACCTTGTTGCGAAAATACTTCCGCGAATTGAACTCCGGACTCCCCACCAGCGTCCGCAGCACCGCCTTGATGTCCCCATCCGAAGCCAGAAATGTCTTCGCCATCCGATCCACCAGCGCCGGCGGCGGATCGTCCGCCACAAACCGCTGCGCAATCTTCCAGCTGATAAAGTGCGCCGTCTGCGGACTGTGCGCCAACAAATTCAGCGCCTCCAATCCCTCCCGCATCCCCTCATTGCCCGGCGTCATCGCCAGCGCCATAGCCTTCTGCTCCGCACCCGCGGCAGCCCCACCCATCATCCCATCCATCGACATCGACATCTCATCCGGCATCATCCCCGCAACCGTAGCCTTCGCAACCGCCGCACCCGCCCCCTGAATGACAAAATCCGGCCCACTCCCCACCCGATGCCCCATCCAAGTCTTCGTCCCCGGCTCATGCTTCTTCGGATCGAACTGAAAGCCACCCGCTAGGTTCGGCTGGTTCACCGTCCACCCCGTCAAAATCGCCGCCAGGTTCGTCACATCCGCCTGCGTATAGCCGCCATTCACCCCAACCGTGTGCAGCTCCATCACCTCGCGACCGTAATTCTCATTCAGCCCCTTGTTCCCTGCCTTCGACTTCGGGTTCGCCGGGTTCACCCCATTCGCCAGCGAGTCCGGCCCCACGCTCAGCCAGTTGTCCAGATACACCATCATCGCCGGACTCTGCGCCGTCGCCAGCAGCAGATCGCCAAACTTCCCCAGCGCATTCTTGCGAATCACGTCCCGCTCATAGCTCGTCGTGTACCACTGGTCCGAATCCTTCGCGAGGTACACATTGAAGTGGTTGAACCAGAAGTCCGTCATCACCTCCTGCACCTGCCGCTCCGCCAGCACCGCGCGCACCATCTTCGCCTGCGCCAGCTCCTGCCCAATCTGATACTGCGCGCCCACCCCCGACTGCATCGCCAGAAAAATCTCTCGCTCCCGCGGCGCAAAGTCCGCCATCAGCTCATTCTTCTGGTCGCCGCCCACATACTCGTGAACGCGATCCGGTCCTCCACCGGCATTCTAGCCAGCGCCGCCATCCGCGCGCCCTTCGCCATCGCAAACAACTCACCCGCCACCCGTGCCGCCGTCGCCTGCCCCTCAGCCTTCTCCGCCGCCTTCTCCTCATCCGTCAACTCCGGCGGCAGGTTCCCACTCGCATCCGGCGTGCGCCTCACCTTCTCCCGCAGCAACTTCGCCACCTGCACCTCATACATCGCCGCCAGCAGCGGGTCCGCCGGATACGCCCGCTTCCCATCCGCCACCTGCTGCACCGTCCCGCGGTCCGGAAACACTGTCAACGCCTGCTCCGGTGTCATGTTCAGCGT
This sequence comes from uncultured Acidobacteriaceae bacterium, assembly GCA_963808025.1. GTDB lineage: Bacteria > Acidobacteriota > Terriglobia > Terriglobales > Acidobacteriaceae > Edaphobacter. Next base: position 43,866 of record CAWEEI010000006.1, read on the forward strand.
CGGAAAATCCGCCAGCCGCTTATCCAGCGCCGGGTCCTTGATCGTCTCCGGAGTCAACTGCTGCTCAAACCAGTTCTGCGTCCCCATCGCCATCACCCGGTCCACATCCCCCGGCCGCGCCCCAAAGGTAAACCGGTCCAGCAGCTGCACCGCCCGCTCCCGCTCTGTCAGCGCAACCACCGCCGCCGCCTTCGCCCCTGCAGCCTTCCCCGCGCCCTTCGCCTTCACCCACGGCGCATGGCTCGCAGATGTTTGTGCCCACACCGCTCCCCCACCCGCCACACCCAGCGCCAGAACCGCCACCGCAACTCCGCGCATAGCAAAGCCTCTCCCCCGTTAGACCTCACCCACCCCCACTAAGTTGTGCGCCGCACGCACTTACTCACAACTCACAACTGCCCACTCACAACTGTCCTCCTCTTCCGCACACTCCACCACACCCTCGCCCCCAACAACACCCCCAACACCACCGTAAACGGCATCGGCAGCAATACCCCCTTCTTCACCAGCCACCAATAATGCACGCACCCCGCAATCGCCGCCACATACACCAGCCGATGCAGCCGCGCCCACGCCCTCCCTCCCATCGCCCGCATCACAAACGCCGGCGACGTCGCCGCCAGCGCCAGCAGCAGCACCCACGCAAACAGCCCCACCTGGATAAATCGCCGCTTCTTCAAATCATCCAGAATCGTCGGCCACACCGCCTTCCACTCATCGACGATAACGCCCACATGCCCCGCCCGCACCCCCGCCGCCACCGTCGGCAAATCGTACCCCGAGAACAGAAACAGATACGTCCCCAGATGCAGCGTCGCATAAAAAAACGCATACAACCCTAGCATCCGCCGAAACCGTATCAAATTCCCCAGCCTCGCATGAAGCCGCCGCACCGGCGTCACCGCCAGCGACACCATCAGCAGAAACAGCGCCCAGTACCCCGTCTCATGCGTGATATACAGCACCGGATCGGCCAGCTGCCCCAGCGCCCCCGTCTGATAGATCCGCAGCAATTCAAGAAACGGCAGCAGGCATACCCCATGCACCACCACCTTCACCCAGGGAATCCACTTCGTCGGCATCGTCCAGCCAGTCTACCCGCGCTGCTTACCACTTACCACTCGCCACTCACCACTGCCTCAAAAGTTTTTCCGCAAATCCATCCCCGCATACATCCCCGCCACCTGGTCCCCATACCCGTTGAACATCTGCGTCGGGATCGTCTTCGGAAACGCGCTCGCATCGATCCGCCGCTCATGCGCCTGCGACCACCGCGGATGGTCCACCTGCGGATTCACATTGGAATAGAACCCATACTCATCCGGCGCCATCTCGTTCCACGAGGTCTTCGGCTGCTTGTCCGTGAACACCACCTTCACAATCGACTTGCCGTTCTTGAACCCATACTTCCACGGGCTCACCACCCGCACCGGCGCGCCGTTCTGGTTGGGCAACACCTCGCCATAGCAGCCAAACGTCAGCAGGCACAGCGGATTCATCGCCTCATCCATGCGCAGCCCCTCAGAGTACGGCCAGTCCAGCACGCTCGGCTTGTCCGGCATGTCCTTGTTGCTCTCATCCGAAATAAACTGCACATACTTCGCGCTGGGCAGCGGGTCCATCGCCGAAATAAACTCGCTCATCGAGTAGCCGTCCCACGGAATCACCATCGACCACGCCTCCACGCAGCGGTGCCGGTACACCCGGCTCTCCAGCGGCCTGTAGTTCATCAGCGTGTCGATGTCGATCGTCTGCGGCTTCTTCACCAGCCCCGCCACCTGCACCGTCCACGGCCGCGTGTGCAGGGTGTGCGCGTTCCGCGCCGGGTCGCTCTTGTCCTCGCCAAACTCGTAATAGTTGTTGAACGTCGTCGCCTTAGCAAACGGCGTCTGCGTGTCCGGGACGGCATACTTACTCGGCACCACCGCCAGCTTCTGGTCCGCATGCACCGCCGCCGGATGCCACAGCCCCGGCACCTGGTCCAGCGCCAGCGCCCCCACTCCCAGCGCCGCCGCCCCCGTCAAAAAGTTCCGCCGGCTAAAGAACGCCTCCTTCGGCGTGATCTCCGACGAAGCAATCCTCTTATTCAAACTTCCGCCATCCTTCATCAGCATCGTCGCTTCCCTCTGGAGATTCCGCACCCTGAGCTTGCCGAAGGGGAAGGAATCTGCTTTCTGATCTGGCAACAATTTCCGGCCTGACCCACTCCTTAGACTATCTAACTACGCCCCTGGACTCTCTTCGGATTGGAAGAACGTGCGCCCGCGTACCTTCCTGGGGATCGTCTCCCGCCCAGCAACATCGTATCCTTATAGAAGCACACGGAACACGGCCAGCCAGTCAGGAGCCCTTTATCCCATGACCAGACCCCACCCACACCCGCTGGAAGCCATCCTCGCCACCCGCATCGCCATCATCGACGGCGCCATGGGCACCACCATCCGCACCTACGGCATGACCGAGGCCGACATCCGCGGCACGCGCTTCCGCGACTCCACCAAGGACCTCCTCAACAACGGCGACCTCTTCTCCCTCACCCAGCCCGCCATGATCTCCGACATCCATCGCCGCTTCCTCGATGCCGGCGCCGACATCATCGAGACCAACACCTTCGGCGCCACCAGCATCACCCAGAGCGAGTTCTTCGTCGACGACCCCCGCGAGACCGGCGGCCGCAAAGACCCCGCCTTCTACCAGCGCATCATCGACGACCCATTCCTCAACGCCCTCGCCTGGGAGATCAACGAGCAGTCCGCCCGCCAGTGCCGCGAGGCCGCCGACCGCATCGCCGCCTGCCACCGGCCGCCCCCGCTTCGTCGCCGGAGCCATCGGCCCCCTCACCGTCTCCCTCTCCAACTCGCCCGACCCCGACGACGCCGGCTTCCGCGTCGTCACCTTCGACCAGGTCAAGATCCGCCTACAAACACCAAACCCGCGCGCTGATTGCCGGTGGGGTAGACCTGCTCCTCGTCGAAACCATCTTCGACTCCCTCAACGCCAAAGCCGCCCTCGTCGCCATCCGCGAAGTCTTCGACGAAGACGGCCTCACCGCAGCCAACCGCAAAGAACTCCCCATCATGATCTCCGCCGCCGTCGGCCGCGGCGGCGAAACCCTCATCTCCGCGCAAACCACCGAGGCCTTCTGGAACGCCGTCAAGCACGTCCGTCCGCTCTCCGTCGGCCTCAACTGCTCGCTCGGCCCCGACCTCATGTACCCCTTCCTCTCCGAGCTCTCCGACAAAGCCGACGCCGCCATCTCCTGCTACCCCAACGCCGGCCTGCCCAACCCCCTCGCCGCCACCGGCTTCGACCTCGGTCCCGGCGACATGGCCCGCTCGCTCTCCACCTTCGCCGACGCCGGCCTCATCAACATCGCCGGCGGCTGCTGCGGCAACACGCCGGAACACATCGCCGCCATCGCCCAGGCCCTCGAAGGCAAGCCCCCGCGCCCGCTCGCAAGCCGCCTCAACCCCGTCGAGGTCGCCGCGTGACCGTAGCCGCCGCTCGAACCAATCGAGCCCAAACCCCTCCGCCTCTCCGGCTCGCAGCCCTTCACCCAGCAGCCCGGCGTCTACATCATGATCGGCGAGCGCACCAACGTCGCCGGCTCGCCCAAATTCGCCAAGCTGGTCAAAGAGGGCAAGTACGAAGAGGCCGTCTCCATCGCCCGCCAGCAGGTCGAGAACGGCGCCAACATCATCGACATCTGCATGGACGAGGGCATGATCGACGGCGTCGCCGCCATGACCCGCTTCCTCCAACTCCTCGGCAGCGAGCCCGAAGTCGCCAAGGTCCCCTTCATGGTCGACTCCTCCAAATGGGAGGTCATCGAAGCCGGCCTCAAATGCCTTCAGGGCAAAGGCATCGTCAACTCCATCTCCCTCAAGGAGGGCGAAGCCAAATTCCGCGAGAACGCCGCCAAGGTCCTCAAGTACGGCGCCGCCGTCGTCGTCATGGCCTTCGACGAGCAGGGCCAGGCCGCCACCTACGCCGAAAAGATCCGCATCTGCGAGCGCGCCTACCGCATCCTCGTCGACGAGGTCGGCCTCCCCCCCGAAGACATCATCTTCGACCCCAACATCCTCACCGTCGCCACCGGCATGGAGGAGCACAACAACTACGCGCTCGACTTCATCAACGCCACCCGCTGGATCAAGGCCAACCTTCCCCACGCCAAAGTCTCCGGCGGCGTCTCCAATATCTCCTTCAGCTTCCGCGGCAACAACAAGGTCCGCGAGGCCATGCACTCGGCGTTTCTCTATCATGCGATCGCCGCCGGCATGGACATGGGCATCGTCAACGCCGGAATGCTCGAGGTCTACGAGGAGATCGACCCCGAGCTCAAGGTCCTCGTCGAAGACGTGCTGCTCAACCGCCGCCCCGACGCCACCGAGCGCCTCGTTGACTTCGGCGAAAAACTCAAAGGCGTCGACACCGTCGTCACCGAAAAGAAAGCAGAAGAGTGGCGCAACGGCACAGTGGAAGAACGCCTCTCCCACGCCCTCGTCCGCGGCATCGACACCTACATCGAGATCGACGCCGAGGAAGCCCGCGTCAAACTCGGCCGCCCCCTCCTCGTCATCGAAGGCCCGCTGATGGACGGCATGAGCGTCGTCGGCGACCTCTTCGGCGCAGGCAAGATGTTCCTCCCGCAGGTCGTCAAATCCGCCCGCGTCATGAAGAAGGCCGTCGCCCACCTCACGCCCTACATGGAGCTCGAAAAAGCCGAACGCATCGCCGCCGGCGAAGTCGTCAAGGCCCAGGGCAAAATCCTTCTCGCCACCGTCAAAGGCGATGTCCACGACATCGGCAAGAACATCGTCGGCGTCGTCCTCGCCTGCAACAACTACGACGTCATCGACCTCGGCGTCATGGTCTCCTGCGAAAAAATCCTCGAACGCGCCCGCACCGAAAAAGCCGACATGATCGGCCTCTCCGGCCTCATCACCCCCTCCCTCGACGAGATGGTCCACGTCGCCAAAGAGATGGAGCGCCAGGGCTTCAAACTCCCCCTCCTCATCGGCGGCGCCACCACCAGCCGCGCCCACACCGCCGTCAAGATCGCCCCGCACTACAGCGAGCCCGTCGTCCACGTCCTCGACGCCAGCCGCGCCGTCCCCGTCACCACCAGCCTCCTCAGCGACGACGGCAAAGCCGACTTCGTCGCCACCCACCGCGCCGACTACGACGCCCTCCGCCGAGCCCACGCCGCGCCCGCAAAAAAACTCATCCCCATCGAAGTCGCCCGCACCCGCCGCACCCCCATCGACTGGAGTCTCGCCGACCTCCCCGTCCCCGAGTTCCTCGGCGTCCGCGTCCTCTCGAACTTCCCCCTCGCCACCCTCCGCGAGTACATCGACTGGTCGCCCTTCTTCCACACCTGGGGCCTCAAAGGCATCTACCCCCGCATCCTCACCCACCCCGACCACGGCCCCCAGGCCACGCAAGTCTTCGCCGACGGCAACGCCCTCCTCGACACCATCATCGCGGAAAACCTCATCACCGCCCGCGGCGTCTACGGCTTCTTCCCCGCCAACGCCGTCGAAGATGATGTCGCGCTCTACACCGACGACACCCGCAGCCAGGTCCTCGCCACCTTCCACTTCCTCCGCCAGCAATCCGACCGCGAAGGCGCCGAGCCCTGCCGCTCCCTCGCCGACTTCATCGCCCCCGCATCCACCGGCCTGCCCGACCACATCGGCGCATTCGCCGTCACCAGCGGCATCGGCCTCACCGCCCTCTGCGACCGCTTCCGCGCCGCCAACGACGACTACAACGCCATCATGGCCGAGGCCCTCGCCGACCGCCTCGCCGAAGCCTTCGCCGAATGCCTCCACAAACATCGTCCGCGACGAGTGGGGCTACGGCCGCGGCGAAAACCTCACCCCCGAAGACCTCATCCACGAGAAATATCGCGGCATCCGCCCCGCCCCCGGCTACCCCGCCTGCCCCGACCACACCGAAAAGGGCCCCCTCTGGCAGCTCCTCGACGTCGAAGCCAACACCGGCATGAAGATCACCGAGTCCTTCGCCATGTGGCCCGGCTCCAGCGTCAGCGGCCTCTACTTCGCCCACCCCGAGTCCCGCTACTTCTCCCTCGGCAAGATCGGCCCCGACCAGGTCGCCGACTACGCCGCCCGCAAAGCCATGACCATCCCCCAAATCGAACGCTGGCTCGGCCCCAACCTCAACTACGACCCCGCCGAATAGCCGTGCCGCCCACGCGGCGTCATTCTAATGACAGCCGTCATTCTGGCGCAGCCAGAATCTCGGTATTTGTCCTTCGCTCCGGTCCCCCATCCATCGCGGCATCGTCGCGATGGGTGGGATGGTATCCGCCGACACTGCCACACTCTTTCGTCGCCCGGCAGGCATACGGCATCGCGTCTGTCGGCTAAGATAGAGCCTGATGGAAACCACCGGCCCCTCTACCCCCTCTACAAAGACCATCCTCCACATCTGTAAACGCGAGATGCTCCGCCCCCTCCGCGACCAGATCCTCCGCATCTCCGGCTTCGAAGTCGACTCCACCTGCGACGTCTCCGAGGCGATCACGATGTACTCCGCCCAGCCCTACGCCCTCGTGCTCGTCGATGTTGAAGGCGAGCGTGGCATATCCGAGGCAGAGACGCTCTGCTCCGACATCAAGACCACAAATCACGCCCAGCGCGTGGCCTTCGTCTGCAACTGGCGCGTCGCCCACCTCACCGACTGCCCCGACGACATCCTCGGCTCCGAGTTCAAACCCGCAGCCTTCGTCGCCGGCGTCCAGGAAATCCTCGCCAACGCAGAACCCTAATAAACTCTGATTAGCGTCTTTGAGATGAGAGCTGAATGGTTCAAAGCTTGCAGCTCAAGACATGGCCCTTCTTCAAGCCCCGTGCCCCATCCATCGCATCGCGATGGATGGGATGGTATCCGCCCGCACAGCCCTAAAACTCCCACTCCGCTCGGGTGCCCCATCCAAGCTCCGCTTGGGTGGGATGTAATCCGCCCGCACTGAACCCACCCTAAAACTCCCTCCTCCCCTCCATCGCCCTTGTCATCGTCACCTCATCCGCATACTCAATATCCGACCCCGCCGGCACCCCCGTCGCAATCCGCGTCACCCGCATCCCCGGCGCAACCCTCCGAATCTCCCCCGCCAGATACGCCGCCGTCGCCTCACCCTCCGTCGTCGGCGAAGTCGCCAGTATCACCTCGCGCACCGCGCGCTCACCCTCGCCGTTTTCAGAAGAAACAACCCCCAGCCTCACCAGCAAACTCGCAATCCGCAACTGCTCCGGCCCCACTCCCCCAATCGGCGACAGCGTCCCATGCAGCACGTGATACACCCCGTTATAACTCCGCGTCTTCTCGATCGTCGCAATGTTCGTCGGCTCCTCGATCACGCACACCACATGCTGGTCCCTTACCGCGCTCGTGCAATACCCGCACGGATCGACATCCGTAATGTTGTTGCACACCGAGCACAGCCGCAGCTTCTCCCGCAGCTCCAGCACCGCCCCCGCCAGCGCCCGCGCATCCGCATCGCTCGCCCGCAGCACATGGAACGCCAGCCGCTGCGCCGACTTCGTCCCAATCCCCGGCAGCTTGCGCAGCTCATCGATCAGCCGCGACATCGGTTCCGCAAATCGCGCCATCGCTCGCCTATTCCATCCCCGGCAGCTTCAACCCGCCCATCATCGCGCTCACCCCGGACTTCATCGCCTCCTCCGCCCGCCGCCCCGCCTCGTTGAACGCCGCTGCAATCAAGTCCTCCAACAACTCAATGTCTCCAGAGCTCGACCCCAGGGCCGTCGGCTCAATCTTCACCCGCAGCACCTCTTTCTTCCCATTCATCCGCACCGACACCATCCCGCCGCCCGCGTCCGCCTCCACCACCGTCGCCGCCAGCTTCTGCTCCATCTGCGCCTGCATCTCGCGCGCCTTCTCCATCACGTCCTTCATCTTCGCCATGTCCGCAAAATCCATCGCCCCTCCTACTCGCCCTCGCGCAGGTCAATCACATTCCGTATCTCCGCATTGAACAACCGCTGCGCCTGCTGCACCACCGGATGCTCCTTCGCCCGCGCCTCCGCCGTCCCCACCCGCGCCACCCGCACCTTCTTCACCGCGACCGCCGCCTCCGCACCCGGCAGCAACACCAGCCTCATCCCGCCCATCGCACCCCGCGCGATCTTCTCCGCCTCCGCATTCATCACCACCGGCAGCATCGTCTTCGTCAGCCCCGTCTCCACCCGAGCCTCACCCTCCGCCACCGTCCACACGGCATCGCCCATCGCATCCGCCGCAGACTGCTGCCTCGCCGCCGTCAACGCCTCCACCACTGCCCGCTGCATCGCCCCCGCATCCGCCGCCGTAGTCGTAGCAGCGAACACCGCCGCCGGCAATTGAATCTCCCGCCGCTCCTCAACCCGCTCCTCCACCCGCGTCGGCATCGCAAACGCAATCGCCTCCGGCTGCCGCACCGCCTCTGGCATCGCCATTGGCAGACTCTCCGCCGCCCGCGCCACCGCAATCGGCCCCACCGACACCGCCGTCGCGCCCCGCGTCTCCACCATCCCATGCCCACCCGCACCCGAAGCCGAAATCGTCCCCTCCGGCCTTCGCCTCTTGTCCTGCTCAAACGGCGAAAACGCCGGCTTCGCCGCACTCGCCGTAACGGGCGCAGCAGCAACCGGCCTAGCCGCCGAAGACGACGCAGCCGCGCTCCGCCCCGCAACCGTCGCCGCACCGCGCCCACCCACCTGACTCAGCACCTCCTCCATCGGCAACAATCTCCGCAGATGCACCAGCTTCATCAGCCCCAACTCAAAATGAAACCGCTGCTCCTGCCGATACCCCAGCTCATCGAACGTCCGCAGCATCACCTGCAAAAATCGCGTTAGCTCCTCTTCGCTGAACAGCGCCGCCGTCCGCGCCGCCCTCTTCTGCTCATCCGGAGAAACCTGCAGCAGCTCCGCGCCCACCCCCGCCGCATCCGCGCAATCCGGCCCCAACCCCGCCACCTTCGCAATCAGCGCATTCCGCAGATAGCGCACACACTGCCGCGCCAGTTGCGCCGGGGAGTTCCCTGCGTCCAGCAGCTGGTTCGCCACCGTCATCACCTCAGCCGAGCGGTTCCCATCCACCGCCTCCAGCATCCGCTCAAACACCGCGTTCGGCACTGTCCCCATCAGCTCGCGGATCTGCCCCGCATCCAGCCGCGCCCGCCCGTCCTCCACCGGCGCGCTCGCAATCGCCTGGTCCATGATCGACAGCGCATCGCGCATCGACCCATCCCCCGCCTCGGCCAGCAGCGCCAGCGCGCCCTCGTCCGCCGCCACGCCCTCCTGCTCCGCAATCGCCTTCATTTGTCCCAGAATGTCCACCAGCTTCACCGCATGAAAGCTGAAGTGCTGGCAGCGCGACCGCACCGTCTGCGGAATGTCCTCCGGCTGCGTCGTCGCCATCATAAAAACGATGTGCTCCGGCGGCTCCTCCAGCGTCTTCAGCAGCGCATTGAACGCCGCATCCGTAATCTGGTGCGCCTCATCCAGAATGTAAATTTTGTACTTGTCCCGCGCCGGCCTGTAGCGCGCTGCATCGCGCAGCTCGCGTATCTCATCGATCCCGCGGTTGGTCGCCGCATCAATCTCGATCACATCCACCGCATTGCCCGCGCGAATCTCCGTGCAGCTCTCACATACCTCGCAAGGCTCCGCCGTCGGCCGCGCAGCGCTCCCGATCGCATTGCGGCAATTCAGCGCCATCGCCAGGATCCGCGCAATCGTCGTCTTCCCAATCCCGCGATGCCCGCTGAAGATATACCCATGCGCAATCCGCCCCTGGGTCAGCGCATTCATCAGCGTCACCGTCACATGGTCCTGCCCCACCACATCGGCAAACCGCTGGGGACGATATTTACGCGCTAAAACCTGATAAGCCATCGAGTCTTCGATTGTACCGCCGCAGCGAAACCTCGCGTCGGCTCGCCGGCTCCGCCTCCAAAGAACTCAGTTGGCCACGCGACCAACCCTTTATTCATCGAAAAAATGTCTTTGCAGCCAACCACTCCCTTTGGTACTTTGTTGCGCATGTCCCTAAAACCAGGTGCTCTTGCAGTGCTCCTCCTGGCGGCCAGTGTGTGCGCCCAAACCGCAACTGGCCCCATCGAACCCAACGGCCCAGCCCAACAGCCCAACACGCAAAAGACATACGCCGCCCTCCGCGTCGATCTGCCCGGCACCGATGGCGTCTCGGTCAAGGACTTCACCCTCCAGCGCGAAGGCGGCATATTCCACTTCGACCAGGGCGACTTCTACTTCTACGCCCCCGTCGAAGGCCACGTCACCGGCGCTGTCTTCACAGGCAACGGCCACTTCGAGCTCGCCGTCAAGGATGCGGGCGAGCAGCGCTCCCTCGCCCTGCTTGCCAAGAGCGGCGAGATGCAGCAGGACTTCAGCACCCTCGTCCTGCGCTTCACTGATGGCACGGCCGACGAGATACGCAAAGCATCACTAGGTACGGCACCCGCGCCTCCGGGCCATGTATCGAGTGCAGCCGAAGACCTCGCAAGAGACTATCGCAAAGACCTCAGCGACAACCTCGAACTCCGCTTGTTGGCCGACCTCCTCAGCCCCTCCGGCGCCGGCCAGTTCTTCTTCGCCTCCTTCCGCATGGGCAACATCCTCACCGGCAAGAACCTGGTGTTCATCGTCGATCCGGAGGGTACCCCGCACGCCTCGCCCGACCAGGTGGAGTTGACCTCATGGAGCGACGTTGAGGAACAGACTTGGGTGGCCTACAAGATGCAACACGCCGATCCGCAGACTTCAGGCAACCGCGTTCGCGTCACCGACGAGAAGCTCGACGTCACCATCGACCGCGGCGCCACTATGAAGACCTCCGCCGAAACCACCATCAAGGTCCTCCACGACGGCGCCCGCGTGGTCCACCTGGACCTTTATCCATCGCTCAGGGTCGCCGGGGTATACAGCGAGAGCGGCGCACCGCTCGACTTTGTGCAGGAGGACAAGAAGCTCGATCCGGACTTTGCCGCAATCCTGCCTGCGCCGGCCAAGGCGGGCGATACCCTGCGGCTTCTCACCGTCTATGCCGGCAAGGACGCTCTGCGTGCCGATGGCAATGAGACGTATTACCTCCTCCCCGGCGCTCGCGAGAGCTGGTACCCCGCCGGCCCCGGAGGCCTGGGAGACTTCGCCAACTTCCACATGACCTTCCACATCCCCAAGAATCTGCAGATCGTCGCCACCGGCAAACAGATCAGCCTCACGCCGGAGAGCGGCAACATGATGAAGGCGGTCTGGGAGACCGATGCGCCCATCCCCGTCGCCGGCTTCAACCTGGGCGACTTCAAGACCAAGGAAGCGAAAACCCCGCAGGGCTTCGACGTCACCGCTTACGCCGACGTCAGTCTGCCCGACCAGTACGCTACCCTCTCGCAGGCAGCGGAAGACACCGGCGCGATGGCCATCGGCAACCTCTCCGCGGTCGGCGCGCTGCCCGATGAGGTCTCGCAAGGCGTCGCCGCCATCCAGATCTACTCCAACTTCTTCGGCAAGCTCCCCTACGACCACGTCGCCCTCACCGAGCAGACCGCCTGCAACTACGGCCAGAGCTGGCCCATGCTCGTCTACCTCCCCATCTGCGGCTTCTGGGATAACACCGTCAAGCACCAGCTCGGTCTGCTCGACTACGACGCGAGCTACTGGCGCGAGGTCACGCCCCACGAGGTCTCCCACCAGTGGTGGGGCCAGCTCGTCGGCTTCAACAGCTACCGCGACCAATGGATGAGCGAGGGCTTCGCCAACTTCTCCGTCGGCGTCTTCCTCCTCAACACCCAGCCCAACATGACCGGGTTCCGCGACTTCTGGAAGGAGCAGCAGAAAAACCTCCTGCAGAAAAACCGCGAAGGCGTCCGCCCCATTGACGCCGGCTCCCTCACCATGGGCGAGCGCGTCTCCAACGAGAAGACCGGCAACGTCTACCAGTCGCTCATCTACAGCAAGGGGGCCTACGTCCTGCACATGCTCGAAATGGCCTACTGGACCCCGCAGGACCAGGAAAACATCTTCAAACATTCCATGCAGCAGTTCGTCTCCGATTACTCCGGCAAGGCGGCCACAACTGAGGACTGGAAGGCCTCCATGGAGAAGACCATGCCCAAGTGGATGAACCTGCGCGGCGACGGCAAGCTCGACTGGTTCTTCGATGAGTGGGTCTACGGCACTGAACTGCCCCACTACGACATCACCTCGCAGTTCACCGCCAACCCCGACGGCACCTCAGCCGTGCACATGAGGCTCACCCAGAGCAACGTCTCCAAAGATTTCGTCATGCGCATCCCCATCTACCTCGAGATGCAGAACGGCAATACCGTGCGCATCGCCAACGTCGTCATCCACGGCAGCGACTCCATCGAAGGCAACCTCCCCCTGGGCAAGCTCCCCTCACCCGGCAAGGCCCTGCTCGTCAACTACAACGCCGACATCCTTAGCGACAATTAACCGTCTGGAATCTCGACCTCTGCATGGCTTCCAGGCATCGCCGCATTCACTGCATCCACCACCCTCTGGATGTAGGGTCGCAACTCAGGCCACTATTGGCGGCCAAGGACGACAATCGCAATTCTGCGCGTGGAGAGATTCTGCTGGTAGCGAATATTCTTGTCCGTCGTCAGCAGCACTTCAAAACCCGCCTCTTCCGCCGCAAGAAGCAGGTCGCCGTTCCTAAGCGTGCTCCAGCCCTGCTGCCACGCCGTTCTCACCGTATGCTCCACAAGATACGCACGAATCGGAACCGGCGTCGCCTGGTCGAAGAGGATCAGCATCTCGTGGCATACATCGGGGCCTTATCCAGGCTGCGAGCGGCAAACTCGATGACTGCCTTCACCTGATCGCAATCCAACCCATCGAACCATTCCAGAATGTCGTCGATATTTGCTCCCGCCTCGATATTCTCGAAGATCGCGGACACCGGCATCCGGGTGCCCTTCAGCACCCATGCGCCGCTTAGTTTGCCAGGCACACTCTCGACCGCCGAACACTGCGACCAATCAAGACTCGCCATCGCCGAACTCCTTCCCTTGAAGGTCTATCTCATTCTATGCCTGCGCGGTCGTCTTTCTCTTCGCCTTCCGCGCCCTTCTCTTCAGCTCCATCTCGCTGAACATCGTCCCCCGGCACGCCCCCGCGCCGCAGTAGCAGTCCTGGCTCTCCTCATCCGAGTCGTACAGGTTGTACTCGTACGTCAGCTCCTCGCCCGCCGCCACATCCCGCGTTGTCGAGATGAAGACCCGCCCATCCTCATCCTGCTCGGTCTCGCAGTTTGGGTCGCAACAGTGATTTAAAAACATCGCCATCCCGAACCCGTCGATCACCGTGTCCCCGTCGCACGCAAACAAATACGTCACGAAACGCCCTTCATAGCGCGCATCCGCCACCGCCTTGGTCATGCGCGCGCCGTCGTACTCGCACAGCCGCACACCCTTCTTGATCGCACGCGTCGTATAGCATCCAGCCGCGTGGATGGACGAAGAGCGGATGATGAGTCCGGGAAACATCATGGGCATATCTCTTTCAGAGTTCTCAGGGTGCGAGGCCGCAATTCCAGCCATCCGAGCTGACTATAACAAACCCCGCCGCGCTTCTCGTCCAACCGTTGAAAGACGTATTCCCACCTGGCGCCTCACGCGTCTAAACTGAAAGAAGATGCCCTTGCCCTTCCATCTCCGCATCGTCCTCCTCGCCGCCGGCATCTCTCTCGCCTGCCCCGCAACGCGCGGCCAAACTACACCCCCCGCCCAAACCCCCGCCCCCGCCGCCGACACCACCCCCTGCTATGTCGCTCCGGTGCCCGACCCCTGCGGCACAAAGCCCGCGCCCCCCACCGCCAAGCCCAGTACCGCGGAGAAATTCCCCTTCCCCGGTGAGACCAGCAGCAGCCCCACCCCATCGCCGGACGCTCCCACGCTCTCCCCAACCCCAGCCGCAAAGAAGTCCGCTCAGGACGCCTTCCCCTTTCCCGGCGAGAACCCTGCAACCCCCGTAAACCCCACCCCCGGCGATAGCAGCTCCAGCAGCTCGAGCTCCAGCTCAGGCGATGACACCACCCCCGATCCCGCCCAACCCGCCCTCACCGACCAAGGCAGCGACGGAACAACCACCCAGCCCCCCGGCCGTCACATTCTGCACCGCGTCAACCCCATCGGCACCAAACTCCAGACCCCCGATGAACGCGAGAACGAAGATCTCGACATCGCCCACTACTACACCCAGACCGGCAACCTCCAGGGCGCCTACCTGCGCAGCCAGGACGCGGTCAAGACCGCACCTGACGATCCAGACGCCCACTTCGCCCTCGCCGAGATCGCGCGCAAGCTCAACAAGCGCGACGAAGCCATCGCCGAGTACAACGCCTGCCTCAAGCTCGACCCCCTCCCCCAGCAGGCCTCCGCCGCACGCAAGGCGCTGGCCCGCCTCAACAGCTCCGGCAAATAATTAATCTCGTAGTTTCAATTCAGGAAAGCCCCCGCCGCTAATCCTCAAGTCAACCGGCTGCGCACGATCGCAATGCCACCACCCACCGGCCGTTCAACCGGCTTGCGCGTCTCCCCATCCCGTGCTGCCGCGCCGTCCCCAATCGCCTCATCGTCGACGTCCAGATCTTCCTCCACGCGCAGATATCTCCTCATATAACGCAGCGGCTCCTCCGCCAGCGCAAGCTCGCGCAGATGGTATCGCCACGCGTCATCGCGCGCGCTTCTCCGCGTGTATCCCTTGCGGCTCACCGTTGCAATCGTGCCGTCTTTCCTACGTCTGGTGAAGGTCTGCATCGGCACCTGGAAGGTGATTCGCTCCCCCGCCTTCCAGAAGTTCGACGCAAATTCGTGGGAGAACAGCAGCGCATAATATCGCCTCTCCGCGCACAATGCCTCAATCGCCTTTTGGGTCGTCTCCCACGGCAGACCCAGCTTCCCGATGTACCACTTGCGAAACTCGAAGCCGTTGGCGCGGGCCTGGGCCACCAGCAGATGAAGCAGTTCAGATCGTGTCATAAAAGGGCCGATGGTGCCGCACACCCGGTCGCCCGGAACGGCGAAGTTTGTCAAAGGAACACCATTGAAATCTACCTGAAATTCCCTTCTGCAATTGCGAATTGCATTCTCGGGGAGCATCATTTGTAACACCCACCCAAGGCTGCACGGTGCCCCTGGGCGGCGCATTTAGCTCCTCAGCAGCCCTATGCCACTTGCATACCTACATCGCAGAGTTTTGGGTTTTCAGGAAAGGGATTGCCGCCATGAACCTCGCTTGCCCGAAGTGCCGTGAACCGAACATCCGCCGATCGCACCGTCAACTCCTCGACTTCGTCCTCCGCAGCTTCGGGATGATTCCCCTGCGCTGCAACCTGTGCGAGCACCGCTTCTTCCGCTTCCGCCGAAGCATCAGCCCATAGCCAGAGGGACAGCCAGCTCCACTTCCCACCTCCCGGCCGCGTCCAAGGTAAAGTGGTATCTGCGGCGCATTGAGTCCATCGCGCCCGCGATCTCGTACCTTCATGACGATGCGCCCAGGTGATCCCGCGCCTTTGACTTTGAGCTTGATCTCGGACCTGACCTGCACCCATCTCAGGCGAACACCGCTCCGCCTTGTGGCCAGTCTCCTCCTGCTCACGCTCGCCGTCCATGCTGCGTCGTCCCAACCGCTCAAATTCGAGCCCGCCCAGCACACCGACCCCCTCAACCTCGACCCCGTCGTCCGCGATGGCTACGAGCACTTCTACATCCTCGACTACGACGGCGCCATCGCCCGCTTCGAGTCCGTCCTCAAGGCCCATCCCCAGGACCCCATGGCCTACGGCTACGTGCAGATGGCCACCGTCTTCCGCGAGCTCTACCACCAGGACCTGCTCGACACCACCTACTACGCCCACGACAACTTCCTCACCTCCAAACGCACCGTCAACGTCGCGCCCGACATCCGCCAGCGCATCGAGTACCTCACCGACACCGGCATCCACCTCTGCGACGATCGCATCCGCGCCAACCCCAACGACAAGAACGCCTACTTCGCCCGCGGCTACCTGCGCGGCATCCACGCCGCCTTCATCACCCTGGTCGACCACAGCTTCGTCGCCGCCGCCCGCCAGGGCTACGCCGCCCGCAACGACTCCGAGCAGGCCCTCAAGATCGACCCCGACTACGCCGACGCCAAGATGGCCATCGGCATCCAGCAGTTCGCCGTCGCCAGCCTGCCCCGCTGGGTGCGCATCCTGGTCGGCGTCGTAGGGGTTGGTGGAAATAAAGAACGAGGCCTCGAGCTCCTGCGCGAATGCGCCGCCCACGGCGTCGTCACCGCCGTCGAATCGCGCACCGTCCTCTCCCTCTTCCTCCGCCACGACGCCCGCTACCCCGAGGCCCTCGCCGTCCAGCACGGCCTCGCCATCCAATACCCCCACAACTTCCTCTTCCGCCTCGAAGAGGCCAACCTCGCCAAGGACGAGGGCAACGGCCCCGAGGCCATCGCCCTCTACAAGGTCGTCCTCGCCGACGCCGCGAAGCCCCGCTACTTCGTCGATCCGCGCCTGCAAATGGCCTGGTTCGGCCTCGCCGACACCGAGCGCGGCCAGAACCATATCGCCGACGCCGCCCAGCACTACGTCAATGCCGCCGAGCAGCCCAACTGCAGCGACTGGCTGCGCAAGCGCGCCCAGCTCAACGCCGGCGAGATGTTCGACCTCCTCCACCAGCGCGACCACGCCATCTCCCTCTACTAGATGGCCTCCGCCGGCGGCGGCGACCAGTCCCAGGCCGACGCCGCCCGCCACCTCCTCCGCACCCCCTACCAGGGCAGGTAGCCGAACGGAACCATCCTCACCGCCGCAACGTACTCACCCATGGGAATGTGGCAAAATAGAACCTTCCCAGGAGGCCCTTCGATGTACTGCTCTCATTGCGGAAAACCCCTCGACCCCACCGCCCGCTTCTGCCCCGCGTGCGGCGCCGCGCCTCAGTACGTCCCCAACGCCCGCGCACCCTACCCCGGCCAGCTCACCCGCCCCCGCTATCCCCGCATGATCGGCGGCGTCTGCTCCGGCTTCGCCCTCCACTACGGTTGGGACCTCTCGCTCGTCCGCGTCATCACCGCACTCACCATCGTCTTCACCGGCGTCGGCCTCTTCGTCTACCTCGCGGCCTGGATCATCATCCCCGAGGCCCCCTACGCCCTGCCCGAGCCCTACCCCGCCGCCGTCCCACCCAACAACACCCCCGGTCCCACACCTGGCGCCACCGTTTGAGCCCTCGCACTCGCACGCACGCCCCATCGCAAGCTCCCGCAACGGAAGCACCTCCTCCCCATTCCCGCCCCTTTCACTACCGCAACCGCACCCTCTTCTGCGACTCCGCCAACCTCACCGCCCTCGCCGAACAGCACGGCACCCCGCTCTATGTCTATTCCGCCGAACAAATCCGCTACCGCCTTAGCCTCTTTCAACAAGCCTTCGCCGCGCGCCCCCACACCATCTGCTACGCCGTCAAGGCCAACTCCGCCCTCGCCATCCTCCGCCTCCTCGGCCAGCTCGGCGCCGGCTTCGATATCGTCTCCGGCGGCGAGCTGGAGCGCGTACGCCGCGCCCACAAGCCTGCGCTGAAACGCGTCGTCTTCTCCGGCGTTGGCAAGCAAGCCTGGGAGATCGACGCCGCCCTCCGCGCCAACATCCTCCTCTTCAACGTCGAATCCGCCGCCGAACTCGACCTCCTCGCCACCCGCGCCCAGGCCCTCGGCCTGCGCGCCCGCTTCGCCCTCCGCGTCAACCCCGACGTCTTCGCCGACACCCACCCCTACATCTCCACCGGCCTGCGCGAGCACAAGTTCGGCATCGATATCGCCCTCGCCCGCGCCCTCTACCGCCGCGCGGCCCGCTCGCCCCACATCGAGGCCGCCGGCGTCAGCGTCCACATCGGCTCCCAGATCCGCCAGGTTGACCCCTTCTCCGCCGCACTCGCCCGCGTCGTCAGCCTCATCGCCGACCTCAAACGCGATGGCCACCACATCCGCTACATCGACGCAGGCGGAGGCCTCGGCATCGACTACGCCGACCCACCCTCCGCACCCACCTTCCATCCCGCCCGCAAGGTCGCCGACTACGCCGCAGCCCTTAACAAGGCCCTCGTAGCAATCGCTACATCAGACCAGCCGCACCTCCTCCTCGAGCCCGGCCGCTTCCTCGTCGCCCAGGCCGGAGCCCTCCTCACCCGCGTCCTTTATGTCAAACAAAACGGCGCCAAAACCTTCGTCATCGTCGACGCCGCCATGAACGACCTTATCCGCCCCGCCCTCTACCAGGCCCACCACGAGATCATCCCCGTCACCCAACCCCGCACCCGCAGCGAAATCACCGCCGACATCGTCGGCCCCGTCTGCGAGTCCGGCGACTTCTTCGCCCGCGACCGCACCCTCCCCCGCACCCGCCCCGGCGACCTGCTCCTGCTCCTTGACTCGGGCGCCTATGGCCTCGCCCTCAGCTCCAACTACAACACCCGCCCCCGCCCCGCGGAACTCCTCATCGACGGCTCCACCGCCCGCCTCATCCGCCGTCGCGAAACCCTCCGCAACCTCCTCGCCCCCGAAATCCCCTAAGTCTCGGGTGCCCCATGTCAGGCAGTCTCACCGCATGACGTGGGAATACCCCAGGGCCGCGAGACTTCTTCCATGGCGCAGCCAGAAGTTCAGGGCGCCTGCGGCGGACCCAGAACAGGAGTCGTGACCGGCGTCGCCAGCCCTACGAAGAGGGTGATGCCGGTGGTCCCAAATAGCGGGCCGGTGGCAAGGTAATTGGTGCCGTTTACCCAGACGTTGCCGCTGGAGTCCAAGAGCTCGGTCGTGGGGCTCAGCAGGTAGAGGTTGGTGTCGTTGCCGTAGCCGCCCGTGGGCGAGATCGCGGTGCCCGCCGATCCGGCACCCGCGAACTCCGCGAGGTTGAGACCGAAGAAGGTGCCACTTACCTTCGTATTTGTCTGGCTCAGGCTCTCAACAAAGATGTGACTACTGGTATCGATGGCGAGCGCGCCCGCAACCTGCATCCCGCCGCCGGTAATGGAACTGGTCACAACGCTGCCACCGCTTATCTCGCCCAGGTTGCTATTCCCTGTTCCGTTCGTCCGGGCAATGAACCATACATTGCTGCTGGTGTCGACGGCGATGCCCGTACTGAGCTTGGTGGACAGACCGTAGGTGTTAATTGTCGGCGAGTTGGCGGGATTGTTCCCCGCGGGAGGCGCGATTGAGAGGATGTAGGCGCTGCTGGAGGGGTACTGGTTTGCGAACCAGGCCGTGCCGGAGCCATCCACCGCAACGGCCCCAGGGTAAAGGGTGGAGCTAACAGCATAGCCGGTGCTCGAAGAGACCCCCGTGCCGCTGCTCGTGAAGAGGGCCGCGTCCCCGCCGTTCTGGGTGACCATATTACTGCTGTTGCTGACCGTGCCGGTATTGCCGATCCAGACATCTCCACCAGTGCTGGTTGCAACGCTCACCGGATTGAGGATGCCGGAACCGGTATATCCTCCGCTCGTAGATGTCATGGTCCCGGAGGAGTTGAACTTCAGCAGCGAGCCGTTGTAGTTCGTGATCGTGCTGCCCTGGGTGGTGGTTCGGCTGATCATCCAGACGTTGGTGGAGCCGTCCAGCGCAAAGCCCTCGGGTGTGTACGCATTCCCATCGGCCGCAGGATTCAGCGAGGTGCTCACATTGGGAGCTAACGTGGAGCGGGTGTAGCTGGCGAGGTATTCGCCCGCTCCTGATGTCGACGAGTAGGAAGAGGTGCCCCAGAGATTGCCCTGGGTATCGAGGGCCTGCAACGAGGCGCCATAGAGCGGGCCGCCGCTCACGGTGGGATAGGTCAGGGTCAACGTCCAGTCATTGGGCGCGGAGGAGAGCGGAGGAAACGGCGGCGTCGACGAGATGTGGTTATTGAAGATACCGGGCACGTTGTTGCTGGGGTTCTTGACCACGGAAAGGGCAGCGCCGAAGGTGTCGGTTGGCGCAGTCCCGCCGCTGGGAGTCACATCGGTAAAGAGCCCGGAGCATGGGCTGCCCGTGCCATCGGAGCTGGTGCAGGACGCCAGCACATCGGCAAGCGAGTAGAGCTTCGCCGATTCGACGATGGAACTGGCAGGCAGGCTGGGGTTGGGCGAAAGGCCCGTGGCCGTGTTCGCCAGTTGCCCCGCCACGGTGAATGCGTTGGTAATGCCGCTGATGTTGGTGCTGGTCGCGCCAATATGGGTGTACGAAGTCGCAAACTGCGCCAGTGCCCACGCCGCCGCCGCGGTCGTGGCCTCATTGATGACAATGTATGTGGAACTCGACAGGCCGTTGCACGGCCCCAGCGCGGCCACCAGCACACTATCCGCATTATTCACCGTACCCGAGAGTCCGGGGTTGCCGCCCGTTGCCACCAGATAGACCGGGGTGTTCGCCACCGTGGGGCACATATAGTCGGGGGAGTTGCCGGGGGAGATAGAGAACGTGCCGCCCGCGCCCGTCGTCACCGTGCTGCCAATCAGCGGCGAGGCCAACGAGCCGTTGCCCGTATTGCCGACCGCGTACAGCTGGATCACTGCTCCCGTAATGGGCTGCTCGCCCCCAAAGACACGGCCCTGGATCGCCGTTCCCGTGGAGAGCGCTGGTATGGTCGTCAGGTCTGCGCCACAGCCCGCGAACAACAAACTACCGCTCAGGCCAAGCAAAAAGTACATCACACAGTGGGGAGAAACGCGCGTCTGCATGAGGTAACCGTATCCCGAAAAACATCGACGAGCAAGCGCCAAATCGCTTCAAAGCCCCTAGTTACCTGATTCTTTGGTGCTATTTTGGTCACGCGAAATATCCTTGAACGATTCTCACGAGCTAATGGATAGCAGCCATAAACCCGTATCCGGCTCTTTGAATCTCCCCCGCCTCCTACCACCATCCAATCCCAATGATCCCCGCCGGAACCCGCATCGGCCATGTCCACCTGAAAGTGGCCAACATCGACCGCTCCCTGGACTTCTACGTTGGCGTCCTCGGCTTCGAGCTCACCCAGCGCTTCGGCGCCTCCGCCGCCTTCATCTCCGCCGGAGGCTACCACCACCACATCGGCCTCAACACCTGGGAGAGCGCCGGCGGCGCCCCACCCCCGCCCGGAACCACCGGCCTCTATCACCTCGCCATCCTCTACCCTACCCGCGCCGACCTCGGCCGCGCCCTCAAGGCCCTCCTTGACCACCACATCGCTCTCGACGGCGCATCCGATCACGGCGTCAGCGAGGCCCTCTACCTCCGTGACCCCGACCAGAACGGCGTCGAGCTCTACTGGGATCGCCCTCCCGCCCAGTGGCCCCGCACCCCCGCCGGCGACCTCGCTATGACCACCCGCCCACTCAACCTCGAATCCCTCCTGGCCGCCGCCGTCTAAATCGCCCACCCTATCGCGTCTTTGTCGCGATGGGTGGTATTAACCCGCTCGGCTCACCTCGCGTTCCCCATGCTAAAATCAACCGTCGCGCGCCCCTCGCAATCCACCGCGTCCGCGCAAATTCACTCGCAATAGAAGAGGAAATCCCCCATGTCCGGCCATTCAAAATGGGCGACCATCAAGCATAAAAAGGGCGCGGCAGACGCCAAGCGCGGCAAGATCTTCACCCGCCTCATCAAGGAGATCACCATCGCCGCCAAGGGCGGCGGCGGCGACCCCGACGGCAACCCACGCCTGCGCACCGCCATCCTCGCCGCCAAGGCCGAGAACATGCCCGCCGAGAACATCAAGCGCGCCATCCAGCGCGGCACCGGCGAGCTCGAAGGCCTCTCCTACGAGGAGATCGTCTACGAGGGCTACGGCCCCGGCGGCGTCGCCATCATGGTCCAGGTCCTCACCGACAACAAAAACCGCGCCGTCAGCGAAATCCGCCACGCCTTCTCCAAAAACAACGGCAACCTCGGCGAGTCCGGCTCCGTCGGCTACCTCTTCAGCAAAAAAGGCCTCATCATCGTCGAGAAATCCAAGGCCGACGAGGACAAGCTCACCGAGATCGCCCTCGACGCCGGCGCCGAAGACCTCTCCGACGAAGGCGACACCTGGGAGGTCACCACCGATCCCAAGGAATTCGACGCCGTCCTTGCCGCCATCAAGGCCGCCAAGATCGAACCCGAACACGCCGAGGTCACCATGGTCGCCTCCACCTACCAGAAGCTCGAAGGCACCCAGGCCAGCGCCATGATGCGACTGCTCGAAGTCCTCGAAGACCTCGACGACACGCAAAATGTCTACACCAACTTCGACATGGACGAGGCCGCCATCGCCGCCCACGCCGGATAATCAAAGCTCCGAGGCCTCCAAACGAAGCCGCCGGAGCAGCCGGCGGCTTTCGTCTGCCAGAACCACAGAAATCGCCCGAGCCTTAAAATCGCAACAGGCCGCATCAAAGAACCGGAGCCACGCCTTTGAACCTCACCCCTCGCCTCACCAACCTCGCCCTCGCCCTCGCGCTGGCCCCCATCCTGGTTCCCGCGCCCGCGCCCGCCCAGTCCCCATCGACCGCAACCCCCATCATCAACCCCGTCCGCGACGGGCATTACCCACTCAACTTCGGAGTCCTCGTCCAATCCGGCATCGGCGTCACCGAAGACCGCAGCGGCTTCAAGTTCTTCATGGCCGGCGTCCGCCTCGGCAAGGTACTCACCGCCAACATCGGCCACGGCATGCTCCGCGGCAACTTCGAGTACGGCGGCGAACTCTTCCCCCTCTGGCAGTCCTACACCCCCACCATGCCGCGCCAGAACTGCGTCTACATCGACGGCGGCACCGAGACCTCCTGCTCCGCGCCCTTCACCGTCGGCGGCACCTTCACCGGCATCAGTCTCACCCCCATCATCCTGCGCTGGAACTTCGCCGGCTCGCGCCGCATCGCGCCCTGGGTGCAGGGCGCAGGCGGTCTGCTCTGGACCAACCACAAGTACCCGGCCTTCGGCGGTGTGCCCCTCTGCCCAACGGCTTGCACCACCACCACCAACTACGGCGACAACGGCCCCAACGCCGACACCAGCGTCTGGAACTTCACCCCCCAGTTCGGCACCGGCATCCACTACTTCCTCTCCCCGCGCCGCTCTCTCGACCTCGGCGCCAACGCCATCCACATCTCCAGCGCCTCCCTTGGCGATAAAAATCCCGGCATCAACGCGAGTATCCAGTTCACCTTGGGCTACAGTTGGTGGAAGTGATCCCATGCCCACAAGCCTGAGCAGCGACGCCATCATCGAGTGCGTGCCCAACTTCTCCGAGGGAGTCGACGAGTCCAAAGTCGGCGCCATCGTGGCGGCCATGCAGCTCGATGAAGTGCGCCTGCTCGATTGGTCGCTCGACGCCGCGCACAACCGCTCCGTCGTCACCATCGCCGGCCCGCCCGCCGCGGTCGTTGAGTCCGCCGTACGCGGTGCCGGCCGCGCCGCCCAGCTCATCGACCTCACCCGCCAGAGCGGCGTCCATCCCCGCATCGGCGCCGCCGACGTAGTACCCTTCGTCCCTGTCAGCGGGATATCCCTCGCCCAGTGCGCCATGCTCGCCCATCAGGCCGGCCTCGAAATCTGGCGGCGCTACGGCGTGCCCGTCTACTTCTACGAGGCCGCTGCCGCTCGTCCCGACCGCGTTAACCTCGAGGACGTCCGCCGTGGCCAGTTCGAGGGCCTGCGCGAGACCGCCCACCGCGACGCCGCGCGCCGCCCAGACATCGGCGGCCCCGAAGTCCATCCCACCGCCGGGGCCAGCGCCGTCGGCGCACGCCGCTTCCTCATCGCCTACAACATCTACCTCGCCGCTCCCACCCCCGCCGCCCCGTCCACCCTGCCCGGGGCGGCCCAGGCCGATGTCACCGCCGTCCGCGCCATCGCCCGCGCCATCCGCGCCTCTGCCGGCGGTCTCCACGGCGTCAAGGCCATCGGCCTCAGCGTCAACGGCCGCGCCCAGGTCAGTATGAACATCACCGACTTCCGCATCACTCCCATGCGCCAGATCCACGCCGCCGTCCGCGAACTCGCCCGCAATCACGGGGCCGCCATCGCCGAGGGCGAACTCATCGGCCTCATCCCCCAAGAGGCCTACGAACCCGATGCCGATTGGGTCCGCGAGATCCCCAACTTCGACCCCGAAGCCAAAGTCCTCGAGCACAAACTGCACCACCCACTGCCCTGGCCCACGGTTTGATCGCGCCACTTTGGCACAGCCCCACCCAAAATCCCTCCCATATCCGCAAACGTTCCTACCTTGCAACCGTCCAAACCTCAGGGAACACTTGCTTCAAGCCCTGTTTCACGAAACAATGCTCAGGGTGCCGTGTTCGTGTGAATGCGCGGGTACCCCATTCACCGCAGTCGGATCGCGATGAGAGGGTTGTAGGCCGCACGCATCGCCGATCCGCCAGCACCAAAGATCCAACCGCCTTACGGGAGTCCACCTTGCGCACCTTCGCCACCGCCTCAGCCCTCACTGCTGCATTTCTTCTGTCTGCATCCCTCGCGCATGCCGGCCAGCTCTCCGGAGACGCCCGCGCCGCCGTTCCGCACGACGTGCAGCAGCTCATCGTCGTCGATTACCGCGCCATGCTGAACTCCCCCGCCGCCATGGAGCTCAAGGACCGCGTCATGCCGCCTGAGCTGAAGCGCCTCGAGATCGCGCTCGTCAACTCCGGCCTCAAGGTCGACGCCGACGCCGACCTCCTCGCCTTCGCCTCCTTCCGCGCCCCCAATCCCGACGGCAAGAGTGCCGACATCAACCGCATCGTTGGCATCGCGCAGGGTCAGTTCCACACCCGCGACATCATCGCCAACTTCGCCAAGAACAAGATCAAGCCCACCATTCTGCGCAACAACAGCATCTATCCCATGGGCTCCAGCGGCCTCGATGTCGTCTTCCTCAACCAGACCACCATGGTCTTTGGCGACAAAGACGCGGTCCGCGCCTCACTCGACGCGCGCGACGGATTCGCCCCCAACTTCCTCACCGACAGCGACCTCTTCAATGACATGGTCGCCGTCGACAACCACGCCATCTGGAGCCTGCTCGACGACAAGGGCACGCAGACCATGATGAAGAGCGTCCTCGGCATCGCCTCGCAGCTCACCGACTACGAGACCGTCAAGGACCGCATGAAGGGCTCCCGCTACACCATGGACTTCAACAACGGCGTGCGCTTCGACTTGTCCGTCAACATGTCCGATTCGTTCACCGCCGCCACCTGCGCCACTCTCCTCAAAGGCGTCCAGATCCTGCGCAAGACCCAGGGCTCCGCCTCCGAGAAAGCCGCTCTCGACGCCACCACCATCGACTCCACCGCCGGCAACCTCACCGTCGACTACTCCTCCTCCGACAGCCAGTTCGCCACCCTCCTCACCTCGCCCCTCTTCCAGTCCGTCGTCAAGTAAGCAAGAGTTACATCGATCAACCCTTGAAGCTGGGGTTCCCCATCCATTGCAATCTGTTCGCGATGGGTGGGGATGTAAACCATCCAGGCCCCACGCCTCAGCTACCCCAACCAAGAGCTAAAAGCTAGAAGCTGTCCTTGCCGAATCGCCAGCTCCACCCGAAACACCGACCCGTCAAACCCATACGTCCGCTCAACCCTTATCCCACCGCACCCACTCATCTCCACGAGCCCCATGCCACGCTCAATCGTCGGCGATGAGAGGTGGCATGCCGCGTCCCGGTTCCCAAGCTGGCTCTTCCATCCCCCGGCGATCATGTTGCAAAGCTCACCCACCGCATCGTCGACCATCGCATCGTCCCATGCGATCCCACTCCCGCCTTCAGCCCCCAGAAACGCATCGGTCAACTTCCGCGCCGCCGCCGCAGTAAACTCCACCACGCAGCAACCCTCCACTGCCCCCGAAAACAATACCTTCGCCGAGACCTTCATTCCAGCCGCGACCTCCTCGTCCGCCTCACCGCAGCTCCGCCCCAGCATCAGGTGGAAGACCGCCGCGACTACGCCGTCGATCTGTCCGATCCATCGGCTCTCAGGATATGATTCGGCAATCACCGCCCCGCTCCCGTACCCGCAGGCAGAAGCGACATCACGCACTCGCGAATCTGCGCCAGCGTAAACGGCTTCGAGATATATCCCTGCGCGCCCGCGGTCACCGCCGCCACCACCTGCGGATCGCTGCCGTCCGCCGTGATCATCACTACCGGCACACCCACCGCAAGCCCGCGCCGCTCCCGCTCCTGCAGAAATTCCAGCCCGTCCATCACCGGCATATGCACATCGCTCAGGATCAGGTCCAACTCAAGCCCATCGGCCGAGGCTCTCTCCAGTGCTTCCAGCCCCTGCACCCCATTTGCCGCGAACACCACGTCATCCACTCCCAGATCGGCCTGGCGCAGTACACTCTCCACTACCTTCCGAATCACCATCGAATCGTCCATGATCAGCACTCTCACACACACCTCCGCGGACATCTCACCCCTCGTCTATCGGCCCCCATCCCCCGCCCATGAGCGCACCCCGGCCCCCACCCCACACTTGCGTGCAGTTGTCAGTTGTCAGTGCATTCGCTCTTCAGTTGCTCTTACTGACCACTTACCACTAGCCACTAACCACTGCCTTACGGGAACCCCACAAACTTCCCCACACACCCCTCAACTTTCCCACTCCCCGCCTTGCCCGTCACCGTCGAATCGTCTCCCGTAAACACAAGGTTCATCGGCCCCGGGCCCAGCGTCAGGTCGGTATGGATCGCCGACGCCTTGTATGCCTTCTCTCCGTCCAGCGTCACCACCCCATCCAGCGTTACTCCGATCCGGTGCGTCGTATCGAACCCATTCAGCTGAATCCTTCCCCCGCCCACTATCCGCACATCGCGCAGCGTAATGTCCTGATACACCGGAATCATCCCCACAGCCTTCCCCGGAAACGTATACGTCGTATCGAAAAAAATCGGGTTCTTCGAGTCGCGCACGCAAACGTCCTCATACACCACATCCTCCACCAGCCCACCCCGCGATGCATTCGACTTGATCCGGATCCCATTGTCCGGCCCATCCAGCGACAAGTCCGTCACCCGTACCCCGCTCACCCCGCCATTCGTCTCGCTGCCAATCGACACCCCATGCCCCCAGTAAAAATGATCGTGCACAATCGACACATTCGTCGTCGGCCCATCCCCCGCCTTCAGCGCAATATTGTCGTCACCCGTGCGTATGTACGACTGCGTCACCGTAATGTTCCTCGCCTGCGCCGGATCGATCCCATCCGTATTCCGAGCCGTCTTCGGCGTATCGATCTTCACCCCCCACACCGTCAGCCCGTCCCCGCGATGGAACGCCACATGGAAGTTCGCCGAGTTGCGCAGCGTAATCCTGTACAACGTAAAGTCGTCGCTCAGGTCCGTATCGATCATCCGTGGCACCTGCTGCCGCCCCGCATTCCGCGCATCCTCCGCCAGGTCCCACCAGCTCTTCGCCGCTGCCTTCCCATCCACCATTAGGTGCGCGCCGCCCTGGCCGTCGATCGCGCCGTCCCCCATAATCCCCGAGCCCGTCGCATTCACCACCGCAATCAACGGCCTGCACCCGCTCGCCGAATCATCGTTCACCACCCCGCAACTCCCCGGCATCACCGCGTAGTACTCCGGATTCCGCGTGCCATACAGCGTCACGCCCTTATCCACCAGCAGCACCACCCCAGCCCGCAACTGGATCGGCCCCACCAGAAACGCAGCCTTCTCCCCATCCGCCGCCAGCTCCACCGCCATCCCCTTCCCGCAATGGTCCAGCGCCGCCTGAATCCGCGCCGTATCCACCAGCGCCGCCTGTCCCGCACCCGAGATCTCTGCCCGCGCCTCAATCTCCCCACCCGTCGCCACGGCCGTGGTCAGCTCCGCCTTCAGCACCACACATGCCGCCGGAATCTTCGGCTCCTTCACCACCCGCGTATCCTGGGCCATACCCCCACGCATCGCAGCCAATGCAACCGCGGCCGCAACCAACCCACGTGACAATCCACGCACCATCCCAACACTATAATCAGCTAAGGAATCTCATGCTCGAAGCCATCAAATTCCTCTGGACCGCCACCCGCGGCCACCACTTCCGCCCCTGGCGCAGCCCCTACCTCAAATGGCGACTCGAAACCTACTCCGGCCTCCATGCCGAAGAAATCCGTCCCCGCGACTTCCTCCGCTTCCTCCTCACCGAACGCACCCAGCTCTTCCGCTTCCTCCACTGGCTCTCCGAGATGGAGTCCTACGCCCACCCACCCCGCTCCCAGTAGCGCCACTCGCTGATAGCTCACGGCTAATAGCTGATAGCTGTTCAGAAAAAAGCCCTCACCCCCTGGCCCGAAAGCCGGCGACGGCAATCACCTCGCTCCGGAGCGTCCCCTCTTCGACTCCAAATATTCCCATCCGCCCATTCATCCACCCCCGACCCCGCATCCCATAAAATGTCCTCAACAAAATCATCCCACCGGAGCACCCATGCGCGACTGGACAAAACTCAAAGCAAATGACGGACATCAACTCGGCGCTTACATTGCCACTCCCGAGACCGAACCCATCGCCGCCCTCGTCGTCATCCAGGAGATCTTCGGCGTCAACAAATCCATTCGCGATGTCGCCGACGACTACGCCAACCGCGGCTTCATTGCCATCGCCCCCGCCCTCTTCGACCGCTTCGAGCCCAACGTCGACCTCGGCTACGGCCCCGCCGACATGCAGCGCGCCTTCCAGCACTTCTACCCCAAACTCGATCCCAGCGTCTCTCTGCTCGACATCGCCGCCGCCTTCCACCACGTCAAACAGGCCGGCAAGCCCACCGGCGTCCTCGGCTTCTGCTACGGCGGCCTCACCACATGGCTCTCCGCGACTCGCGGCGAAAATCTCAAAATGCAGCCCGGCTGCTGCGTCGGCTACTACCCCGGCGGCGTCGGCAAGGTCGCCGCCGAGGAACCCGTCTGCCCC
The DNA here is from genome assembly GCA_963808025.1 of uncultured Acidobacteriaceae bacterium. Lineage (GTDB taxonomy): Bacteria > Acidobacteriota > Terriglobia > Terriglobales > Acidobacteriaceae > Edaphobacter. The sequence continues at coordinate 72,860 of CAWEEI010000006.1, forward strand.
GTCATGCTCCACTTCGGCGCAGCCGACGACCACATCGGCCCCGACCAGATCGATGCCGTCCGCACCGCCCATCCCAACGTCGAAATCTTCGTCTACCCCGGCGTAGGCCACGCCTTCGCCAACCCCGACCGCCCCAGCTACAACGCCGAAGCCGCTGCCCTCGCCCACCAGCGCTCCCTCGCCTTCCTGAAAGCCAACCTCGCCTGACCCAAGACTTAACAACGATTCGCACCGACAAGCACCGATCAATAACCAAAAGAGCGTTATCCGCACTTATCGGTTAAATCGGTGCCCATCGGTGTTAAGCAGCTCTCTCAAATGCGCCGCGCGAATTGCCCCTCCCGCAATCCAATGCTATCCTTGACCAAGACATTTTGAGACGAAATGGACTAGAAGATCAGGAGCAACAACTGCTGTGTTGGAATCGGTAAAAAAGACAGACATTATTCACAAGTATCGTACGCACGACTCGGACACCGGCAGCCCCGAGGTCCAGATCGCGCTCCTCAGCGAGCGCATTGGCGAGTTGACAGAGCACTTCAAGACCCACAAGAAAGATCACGGCTCCCGCCGCGGTCTTCTGATGCTGGTGAGCAAGCGCCGCCGCCTCCTCGACTACCTCAAAAAGTGCGATTCGGACCGCTACCGCGAAGTCATCGCGAAGCTCGGCATCCGCAAGTAACTCCACTGGGACAACCGCTCACCATGCAAGCAGGCATCGCCCGCCAAACCTCGGCACATCCTTTCACGCAGGGCCACGACCGCCCTTGCCGCAGGAGCCGTTGACCATGCCGGCATCCGCCTCCGCAAATCGCGCCCAGGCAGACGCCTCGGCCAGATGCGCCCTGTCCCCACAGAAAAATTTCGCGATGCAGTCAACCGCCGGCCTGAGAAACCCGCCGTGCTGCATCACTCCGCGCCCGTCCACTGCGGCAGCCGCGCCCAAGTTCCCATATCGATTGAAGAAAAAAAGAGAAGAGGCACACATGAAGCAGGACGTCACCGTAGAGCTTGCCGGCGGCAAGCAGATTAAATTCGAGACCGGGCGCATGGCCAAGCAGGCCCCCGGCGCAGCCTTCACCACCAGCGGAGACAACGCAGTCCTCGCCACCGCAACCGCCTCGCCCGACCCCAAGGAAGGCATCGACTTCTTCCCCCTCACCGTCGAGTATCGCGAGTTCACCTACGCCGGCGGACGCATCCCCGGCGGCTTCATCAAGCGCGAAGGCCGGCCCTCCGAGAAAGAAGATCCTCACCAGCCGCCAGATCGACCGCCCCATCCGCCCGCTCTTCCCCGAGACCTTCCGCAACGAAACCCAGGTCGTCGCCTTCGTCTACTCCGCCGACAAGGAGAACGACCCCGACGTCCTCGGCATCAACGGCGCAAGCTGCGCCCTCGCCCTCTCCGACATCCCCTTCCACGGCCCGGTCGGCGCCGTCCGCATCGGCATCGTCGACGGACAATTCATCGTCAACCCCACCTACGCCGAGCGCGCCAAGTCCATCCTCAACATCATGGTCGTCGGCACCAAAGACGGCATCGTGATGGTCGAGTCCGGCGCCAAGCGAATGCTCCGAAGAGCAGGTCGTCGACGCCATCGAGTTCGCCCATACCGAGATCAAGAAAATCTGCGCCGCCATCGAAGACCTCGTCTCCCGAGCCGGCAAGACCAAGCGCGTCCCCGCCGCCATCGACCTCGACCAGGTCTACCTCGACGAGCTCTCCAACAAAATCGGCGCACAGCTCAAAGACGCCCTCAACACCCAGAAGCACCCCAAGTTCGAGTCCTACGCCCTCGTCAAGCAGATCAAGGACGCCCTCAAGAAAGAACTCCCCGCCGACGACCCCGCCGCCGCCAAGAAGCTCTCCAAATACTTCGAGCTCCTCAACGAGCAGATCTTCCGCGACCAGGTCCTCAACGACCGCATCCGCCCCGACCACCGCGCCTTCGACCAGATCCGCCCCGTGACCATTGAGGTCGGCGTTCTTCCGCGCGTCCACGGCTCCGCTCTCTTCACCCGCGGCGAGACCCAGGCCCTCGTCTCCACCACCCTCGGCACCACCGACGACGCCCAGCGCATGGAGAGCTACGAAGGCGAGCAGAAGCGCAAATTCATGCTTCATTACAACTTCCCGCCCTTCTCCGTCGGCGAAGTCGGCCGCATGACCGGCGTTGGCCGCCGCGAGATCGGCCACGGCGCACTCGCCTGGCGCGCCATCGAGGCCGTCCTCCCCGCTGAGGACGAATCGCCCTACACCCTCCGCGTCGTTTCAGACATCCTCGAGTCCAACGGCTCCTCCTCGATGGCCACCGTCTGCGGCGCATCGCTCTCCCTCATGCAGTCCGGCATCCCCATCAAGGGCGCAGTCGCCGGCGTCGCCATGGGCCTCGTCAAGGAAGGCGACAACTACGCCGTCCTCTCCGACATCGCCGGCGCCGAAGACCACTACGGCGACATGGACTTCAAAGTAGCCGGCACCCGCAAGGGCATCACCGCGCTCCAGATGGACATCAAGATCATGGGCATCACCGCGCAGATCATGCGCGAGGCCCTCGCCCAAGCCCAGCGCGGCCGCATCCACCTGCTCGACATCATGGACGCCGTCATCTCCTCCGCGCGCGAAGAGAAGTCGCAGTTCGCCCCGCGCATCCACACCATCCAGATCCCCACCGACAAGATCCGCGACCTCATCGGCCCCGGCGGCAAGGTCATCCGCGGCATCATCGACGCCACCGGCGTCAAGATCGATGTCGACGACACCGGCCGCGTCAACGTCGCCTCCTCCGACGCCGACGGCCTCGCCGCCGCCATCCAGATGATCTCCGACATCACCGCCGTCCCCGAAGTCGGCAAGACCTACCTCGGCAAGGTCGTCCGCATCGCCGAGTTCGGCGCCTTCGTCGAAATCTTCCCCGGCACCGACGGCCTCCTCCACGTCTCCGAGATCGCCGAGCACCGCGTCAAGGAAGTCAAGGACGAGCTCCGCGAGGGCGACCAGATCCTCGTCAAGGTCCTCTCCATCGAAGGCAACCGCATCAAGCTCTCCCGCAAGGCCGTCCTCCGCGAGCAGCGCGCCAAACTCGGCCTCCCCGAACCCGACCAGCCCTCACCCTACGGCGCACCCCGCCACAATGACGACGACGCCGAACCGGGCGATGAAGGCGAAGTCCTCATCGAAGGCGGCGCTGAATACGACGACGACGACAGCCCCGCCGATGCCGATTCCGACGAACCCAACTTCAACCGCGCCGACAACGCCCCCGTCCCCGTAGGCACCGCCCCCGGCGGCCGTGGAGATCGTGGCCCCGGCGGCGGAGGCGGCGGATTCCGCCCCAGCGGCGATCGTGGCGGCCGTGGCCCCGGTGGTGGCGATCGCGGCCCCGGAGGTCCCGGCGGCGCAGGCGGCCGTGGCGGCCGACGCCGTCGCGGCGGCAGCGGACGCCGTCCCGGCGGCCCCGGCGGCCCACCCCAGGGCGGCGGCGGCGGCAACCGCTAACCCACCCCACTCCATCCCTCACGCTCACAACTGGCCCGGCGACATCGCCGGGCCAGTCTTTGTTTTGCCGGTGGGAGCATGGGGCTTTACCGGTGGGAGCGTGGGGCTTCAGCCCCACGAATCAGAACGCAAGAGCATTTCGGATTAGCGTAGGGCTTTAGCCCTACGAATAAGGGCTGCCTAATCAGCGGGCTTTAGCCCCGGGCCCTCGATCGTCCCGACCGACCCAACTCTCCCCGCACCCACTGAAGGCCCGCGCGAAATTCCCGCCACCACCCTTCCCGCATCGCACCCGAACCACTCCCGCCCCACCCTGATACTCTGGCCTCACCCCGGCCCCCAACAAAAAAAAATGCCCGACGACCTACCCCTCCCCGCCCCCACCCCCCCGCCTCCCGAGGACCCCGCCACCATGCTCGACGTCCACCCCGCCCACCACGCCGCCTCTACCTGGCGCGACTTCTTCATCCACATCGCCACCATCGTCCTCGGCCTGCTCATCGCCGTCAGCCTGGAGCAGACCGTCGAGTACGTCCACCACCGCCGCGAGGCCCGCGAAGCCCGCAAGAACATCCAGCAGGAGATCGCCGATAATCTCACCATCCTGCAGCGCAACCAGCAGCGCCTCAGCGCAGAGCAACGGCAGTTCGCCAAGGACCTCGACCTGCTCGACTCCACCGCCTCCGACGCTGAGGTCCTCCACAGCCTCGAATTCGCCGACAATGAGACCCGGCCGCACGACGCCGCCTGGAACGAAGCAAGGATCAACGGCTCTCTCGCCCTCATACCCCCAGCCGAGATCACCCGCGCCAACTACTTCTACCAGACCCGTGAGGCCATGGAACCATCCACCTTCGCCTTCTTCACGGAAGTCGCCACCGCGCAGGCCCTTCTCAACCACGCACGCACCGCCGGAAAACTCACCCCGTCCGAGCGCCAGCAACTCCTGTCCCTCACCGTCTCCAGCATGGGACACGACGAGTTCATCTCCCAGTTCTATTCCTTCCAGATACACGCCCTCCAGTCCAACACCCTCCAATAGCGGGTGCCCCATGTCTCGATTCTGAGACATGGGAATCGCGCCACCTAACCCGCCGGGTGTCCTTATCGCCGTAACTGCGGCATTAGCAGTTGTGGTATCGCCGGTGGTGGACATAGATCCGCCATGCGCGATTGCGAGACATAATCCTTCGTTCCGAGGCTCCACAATGAGTCGATATTGCGAAGGTAGGTAATAACGCGATGTTCGTCTGCGCTTATCAGGCCCTGTACTTCCGTCTGATGAGGGCTACCCGGAGAGCGGTCGAACATTCCTACCTCGGCAGGCCAGGAATCCCGGTTGCTCGTATTGGCGGAGATATCATTCAGCTTCAGTATGTACTGGTCGAGACTTGCCTCCGTATCGGCGTAGTAGAACTTCGCGGCAACGATGACGGTCAGCGTGCCTTTTCGTTCACCGATGAACTGGATGGGAGAGAGCAGTCCCGCCATGTAAATATCTTCAATTATTTCGATGACTCGTGTGTCGTGGTCCTCATCCCAGACGACCGCAAAGTCGTGAATCTGGGGCAAGCGCAACGGCGCACGGACTACGTCCAGCCATTCGACAGAGCGAAAGATAGAGTAGTGAGTTCCACGTCCGAGATTCCCCACCGGGGCGGGCTCGTCGTAAAGGCATGCAAAAAGAGAGGAATAGGCGGGTGTGTTCATAAAGGACTCCGATTTCGTCAGCGTCAGTGTGAGTTTCGTTCACGGCGAAGTCGCTTTCGGCAACTCCGCAAGTCAGCATATATTCTCGCACATACTGATAAGCGCGCTTGCGTTGATCGAACACGACCCCCCTCCCAGCCAAGCCGCTCCACCCCATTGACACAACTGCTAAAATTAACCGAGAACCGCTGAGAGAAACCGGCCCCATCAGCCGGCCTTTCACCCCCATCTCAGCACGATCTAACCCCTTTAGATCGTTATTCAATGATCTTTCAGATGGGGGGAGGGGGGTGCCATGATTCAACCCGCAAATCGACTCCGCAGCCGCCCTGCTCTCCCTCACCCTCCTCCTCACCCCATCCACCCTCCCCGCCCAGAACACCCCGCCCCACCCCATCGCCCCCGGCGTCTGGTTCCTCACCGGCGACACCAACGGCTACTCCAACACCGTCATCATCGAGATGCGCGACTACCTCATCGTCGTCGACGCCAACTACCCCGGCCGCGCCCACCAGCTCCTCGCCCTCATCCCCACCCTCTCGCCCAAGCCCGTCCGCTACGTCTTCGACACCCACGCCCACGGCGACCACGCCTACGGCAACTCCACCTGGACCGCCGCCGGCGCCACCACCCTCGCCTTCCAGGGCGTCACCGACGAGATGAATCGCTGGGAGCCCACCCGCTGGCGCAACTCAATGAAGAGCCGCCCGGATCTGCAAGAGACGGGCGAGACGGATGTCCAGCGCCCCCAGATGTCCATCACCGGCGACCGCCTCACCCTCACCGACGGCGTCCGCGAAGTCGACTTCCTCTTCCTCGGCTGGGGCCACACCCCCGGCGACGGCTACGTCTGGCTCCCCCACGAGCGCATCCTCGCCACCGGCGACGCCGCCGTCAACGGCCCGCGCAACAAACTCCTCGACGCCAATCTCGCCAACTGGCCCATCGCCCTCGCCCGCGCCATCGCCCTCGCGCCCCTCCACGTCCTCCCCGGCCACGGCGACGCCGGCGGCCCCGAAATCCTCACCGGCCAGCGCCAGTTTCTCCTCGACCTCTACGCCGCCGTCAAAGCCCAAACCGACGCCGGCAAGAAGCCCGCCGACATGACCATCACCCTCCCCGCCCCCGACAACAACTGGTTCCCCCTCAACCGCGCCGACCTCCGCAACCAGGACATCGAAACTGTCTACCTTGAACTCACCACCCACGCCCCCGCCGGCGCCGCACCTCACGAGTGGAAGTAGATGGCCCGCGCACCCGGAGCCCTCACTCCGCTCCGCGCTCTCGGCCTCCTCTCCCTCTGCCTGCTCGCGTCCAGCACGTGGCTCATCGACCAGCAGTGGCCCATCACGCTCCCACTTCCCACCCGCCTCACCCTCCACAACCTCATCCTCGCCATCGCGATCGCGCCCTTCGCCTGCATGCGCCTTGTCCGCAATCGTTCCCAATCGCGCCCCTATGCAAAACTCGCCATCGCCAGCATCCTCCTCCTCGGCCTTCCCGCACTCCTTGTCGACATCGCCCGCACCGCCGTCTCCTCCGTCACCGTCACCGAACTCTTCGCCATCCTGCCCATCGCCATCGTCGTCCTCACACCGCACCTCGCGTTCGGTCGCAATCCCACCCCCGACACCACTCACCTCCTCGTCCCCGCATTCATCGGCCTCGCCGGCACGCTCCTCCTTCTGCCCTTCGCCCTCCCCGACTCCCCGCGCCGCGCCGCATGTCAGGCCCTTACCATCCTCGCCGTGGTCCTCTCCGCCATCGCCGCCATCTGGATGCACCGCCTCCTCGCCGCCTTCACCGTCCTCGAAGCCATCCTCCTCTGCTGCCTCGCCAACGCCGCCTTCTCCCTCGCATGGCTCCTCATCTCAAGCCTCTTCACCCCCACGCCAATTCTGCCGCCCGACCTCGCCTGGCAGACCCTCCCGCCCGAACTCGCCATCGCCCTCCTCTACGACCTCCCGCTGATCTCCCTCCTCCTCTGGCTCATGCGCGACCTCGCGCCCACGCGCCTCTCCGTGCGCTTCCTCGCCGTCCCCCAGTTCACCTTCATCGGGGGATACCTGCTCTTCGGCATCGGCCTCAGCGCTAAGTCCATCGCCGGGGTGCTTCTGCTCGCCTTCGCCATCATTCGCCTCGCCACCGCGCCCAACCGCACCGGCGAACCCCGCTTGGTGCTCCACTGACTTTTCCGTTGGCCCTGTGCGCGCGACAACGTAAACTTAAATCCAATGGCCGCATCGATGTACATCGTCGTTGAAGGCGAAGACCCCGGCTTCGACATCTTCGTCAACGGCCGCGCGCTCGCCCGCCACGAGGACGCCCTCGAGCGCCTCGCCCTCCGCCTCGGCGTCCGCCCGCTCATCGAGTTCTTCTCCGCCGACGAGAACTCCATGTCCCTCCTCATCGAAGAGGGTGCCGGCAACCCCGACCTCATGCGCCGCCTCCCACCCCCCCAGTGGTACCCCGCCGCCGACGGCCTCGCCACCGTCCGCACCCTCGTCGCCGCCCTCGAAGACGACCCCCACCAGCTCGGCACCGAAGGCCCCCAGGTCCTCGCCGAACTCCTCGAGTACGCCCGCGTCCTCGACCGCACCAGCACCGCCAACCTCCGCTGGCACCTCGCCGTCAGCTGGCGCTAAGGGCGAGACCCAAATCGCAACACCCCTCGACTCAAGTCTTTCTTCCGCACGCCGATAGTGGATGGGAACAGTAGTGTGTGTTCCCCACGCCCTGCTCCAGAAGGCAACCCATGAAGTTGCAGGCAAAACTCGGCTTCACTTACGGGATACTCATCTTCGCGATGCTTGCCACCTCCACCGTGGCCTATCTCCGCATGTCCGAGGTCAACCGGACGACCGCCATGTTCGTCTCCGAGCGCGTCCCAATCGTACGGCAGGCCGAGAGAGCGCGGATCGATCTACAGAAAAGCTCGCGCGCCCTCGAGCAAATCCTGCTCTTCGGCAGCAACCCAGACGACGCCGCCTATTTGCGCGCGCGCCACCACGACCAGTGGGCATTCGGCGAAACAGCCATGGCAATCATGAGCGATCTGGCCACTCAATACAGCCTTGACGAGGAGATGGGCCGCATCCACGAGATTGACGCTCAGATGGTCGTCTTAAATGACATCGAAGCCCGCATCGAAGCCCTCATCGCCTCGCAAAGACCCGAAGACACCGCCACGGCGCTCAGCCTCGCCCACCATCAGATGGCCTTTCAGGAAAAAGTCGTCTGGGACGACCTTGAGTTTCTGATCGCCTCGGAGAACACCTCCATGGAGTCCGAATCGACCCAGGTGCATAACGCCACCCATTCCATGATGTGGACGCTCTGGACCACGACATTGCTCAGCTCCTGCCTCGGCGGCATCATCGCCATAGCGATCTCTCGCCGCATCAGCCTTGGCGTTCGCGCCGTTGTCGGACGCGCCACCGCAATCGCCGAGGGCGACCTTACCGGACCGCCGCTCGCCATCGACAGCGGCGATGAAGTGGGGATGCTGGCCGCCGCGATGGAACTCATGCAGACCAACCTGCGTCAGACCATCGGGGCAGTCGCGCGCACGGCCACCGGCGTCACCGGCAGCGCACTCTCTCTCGGCGCCGCCGGCAAAGAGATGCATCGCAAGATGAACGAACAGAACCAGCAGACCGAGCTGACCGTGGCCGCGGTGCAGGAGATGAGTTCCACCATCGCAGAAGTCTCACGCCACTCCGGCAACGCCGCGAAGACCGCCCGCGCCACGGCTGAGACCGCGCGCAAGGGCGGAGCCACAGTCCGCGAGATGCTCGCCGGCATGAACTCCATCGCCGAAGCGGTGCGCTCCACCTCTACAACGATCCAACTGCTCGGCGAGGATTCGCAACGCATCGGCCACATCGTCAGTGTGATCGAAGAGATCGCCCGCAAGACAAACCTCCTCGCGCTGAACGCTGCCATCGAAGCCGCGAGGGCAGGCGAACAAGGCCGTGGGTTCGCCGTGGTCGCGGGCGAGGTGCGCCATCTGGCCGAGAGCACCGCGCAGGCCACCAACGAAATCTCGCAGATGGTCCGCGGCATTCAGGAACGGACCGGAGACGCCGTCGCCAGCATGGCCGAGGGCACCAGGTCGGTTGCGACCGGAATGGTCACCACAAGCCGCGCCGGCGAGGCCCTCGAGACTATCATCGGCATGGCCGAGCAAGTGGACGCCATGATCGCTCACATCGCCGTCGCCTCAGTGCAGCAATCCTCCACCGCGGAAGGCTCCAGTTCGGCCCTGAACTCCATCTATCAACTCGGCAGTGAGAACCTCACCGAGATGAGCGCTTCGGTCCTTACCGCCGACCTCCTGCGCGACTCCGCCCTCGACCTGGAGCAACAGATAGAGCGTTTCAACGTTGGAGACGACTGCCACCTCAGCGATGGAGTCCTGTGCGAAGAGACGAGCCAGGCCCTCGGCGAATCTCTGTTCGCTGCACCTGTACTGGGGATTGGATAAACTTCTCAACAACTCTTTACCCGGGACCCAGGCTTGCAGCACGTCTCAGTGGTCCGCGCACTCCCAACTAAGTCTTCCCCACCAGATCCGCCGCCTGCCGGCTGCGCCCAAACACATCCCCCATCCGCCGGATCTGCGCGCCCACTCCGCGCAGCTTCTCCTCAAAATGCTCATACCCCCGGTCGAGATGGTACACGCGATCCAATATCGTCTCCCCATCCGCCACCAGCGCCGCCAGCACCAGCGACGCCGATGCGCGCAAATCCGAACACATCACCGCCGCCGACTCGAGCGGAGTCCGCCCCCGCACTGTCGCCGTCCGTCCCTGCACCGTAATGTTCGCGCCCATCCGGTTCAGCTCCTGCACATGCATAAACCGATTCTCAAAGATGTTCTCCGTGATGTTCGTCGTCCCCTCCGCCTGCGTCGCCAGCGCCATGTACTGCGCCTGCATATCGGTGGGAAATCCCGGATACTCCTCCGTCGAAATGTCCGCCGCCTTCAGCCCCCCGCCCGAGCGCACCCGCACACTCTCCTTGCCCACCTCGATCCGCACCCCGCACTCCTCCAGCTTCGCAATCAGCGAACCGAGATGCGCCGGGTTGCAGCAATCAACATTCAGGTCGCCCCCCGTGATCGCCCCCGCGATCAGAAACGTCCCCGCTTCAATCCGGTCCGGATTGATCCGGTACCGCGCTCCATGCAGGCGAGCCACGCCCTTGACTTTGATCGTCGACGTCCCCGCTCCCTCAATCTTCGCGCCCATCGCAACCAGCAGCGCCGCCAGGTCCGTCACCTCCGGCTCGCGCGCGCAGTTCTCAAACACCGTCTCGCCATCGGCCAGCACCGCCGCCATCAACAAATCTTCCGTTCCCGTCACCGTGATCTTGTCGAAGACAATGTGCGCGCCCTTCAGTCGCCCACTACCCTGCTCCGGACTCCGCGCCTCAAGATACCCATGGTCATGCGCAATCGTCGCCCCCATCGCCTCCAGCCCCTTGATGTGCAGGTCGATCGGCCGCCCGCCGATCGCGCATCCGCCCGGCATCGCCACCCGCGCAATCCCCGTCCGCGCAATCAGCGGCCCCAGCACCAGCGAGCTCGCGCGCATCGTCTTCACAATCTCGTATTTCGCCACCGGGTCCGAAAGTATCGCGCACTTGATCCGCGTGCGATGCTGCGCCCGCCCATAGCCCAACTCCACCTCCGCCCCCATCGACGTCAGCAGCCTGCGCTCCGTTTCAATGTCGCGCACCTGCGGTATGTTCTCCAGCACCACCTCGTCTTCAGTCAGGATCGCCGCCGCCATGCACGGCAGCGCCGAGTTCTTCGCCCCCGAGACCTTAATCGTGCCCAGCAGCGGGTTGCCCCCGCGCACCACAAACTTGTCCATCCCGCTAGTCTACGGAAGTTTGCCTCGTGGAAATGAGTACCCCCACAGGTTCGCGCCGGTGTATCGTCAGATCATGCAGGTCACGGTCGAAATCCCCGACGAATTCGCCGAAGTCCTCGCTCCCGCCGGCGAAGACGCCGCGCGCAAGCTGCTCGAAGACCGCACCGCGCAAGCCTACCGCGAAGGCAAACTCACGATGCATGAGGTCCAGTGCATCCTGGCGTTGCCAACACGAATGCACGTCGATCCATTCCTTCTGAAGTACGGGATCGTAGACTACTCGGCGGACGATCTTGAAAAGGACCTGGCAGTCTTGGATCGCTTGAGGTCGTGATCGTCGTTGCCGATACCAGTCCGCTAAACTACCTCATCCAACTAGGACAAGCGGTGCTCTTGAATGAGCTATATGGCCAGGTGCTGGTTCCTGAAGCTGTCGCAAGAGAACTCGCTCATGCCGCCGCACCTGAGATTGTGAGGTCCTGGATAGGATCGCCTCCTGCGTGGCTGACGATAGTAGCCGTGAGAGATCGTGACTTATCGCTGCCATTCCAACTGGGAGAAGGGGAATCCGAGGCCATCAGCCTCGCCTTGGAACTCAATCTCGCGGTGCTGCTCGACGACCAGCGGGCGAGAAAAGAAGCGGAGCTCCGCAATGTGCCGACGGCAGGCACTCTTGCAGTCCTTGTCCAAGGCGCGTTGCGCAAAAAGCTCAATTTGGAAGATGCTCTACATCATCTGAGACTGCTCCAATTCCGTATCTCCTATGAGATAGAAGCCCACGCTCTCGCGAGGTATCGCACGCTTTCCAAAGATCTCTAGGCCTAACGCTTCCTTCAGCCCCTCAACCCCGCTCCAGCACCACCCCAAAAAACCCGTCGCACCCATGCACCCCCGGCAGCGTCCGCAGCGCCCCATCCCGCACCGCGCTGTCGATCAACATCGCACCCACCTCCTCCCGCAGCACTCCACCCTCCACCAACTTCGCAAGCAACGGCCCCACCGCCACACGCCGAACTCCCGCCTCACCCGCAACCTCCTCCACCACCCGCTCATTCTCCTCGGCCTCCAGCGAGCACGTCGCGTACACCAGCCGCCCGCCGGGCGCCAACCGCTTCAGCGCGCCGCGCAGTATGGCGCACTGCCGCGTCGCCTGCCGCGCAAACTCCTCCGGCTTCAATCGATGCCGTATCTCCGGATTGCGCGCCAGCGTCCCCGTCCCGCTGCACGGCACATCGCACAGGATGAGATCGAACTTCGTCCCATCCACGCTCGCCTCCGCCGCACCCATCACCTTCGTCCGAACATCCGCTGCAAACGCATACCGCCGCAGTCGCCCGGTCATCTGCGCCATCCGCCGCGCGCTCACATCGCTCGCCAAAATCTTTGCGCCCTCCAACCGCTTCGCCAGCACCAGCGTCTTCCCACCTGGCGCCGCACAACAATCCCACACCCGCGCCGCGCGCCCCTCGACACTCGGCATTGCCGACGCCGCAATCTCCGCCACCAGCCGCGACCCATCATCCATCTGCACCGCGTCGTCCCCATCCAACTCCGCGTTAACCTCAAACACCCCACCACGGTCCGGCTCGCGCTGCCCGTACTCGCAGATCGCCAGCGCCGCCTCTCGCCCATACGCCCCCGCCCACCGCTCCACCAGCCACGCTGGATGCCCCAGCCGCACCGCAAACTCCCCAACCGATTCCAATTCGGGTGCGCCCTCCTTCCGCAATGCATCTCGGGCCGCAACCACTTTGCGCAACACCGCATTTACCATCCCCGCCGCATGTTCCTCGCCCGCCACCCGGCACATCTCCACGCTCTCACTCAGCGCCGCATGGTCCGGAATCCGGTCCATATGCAGCAGCTGAAATGCCCCCATTCGCAGCGCAATCGCCACCGCCTCCGCCAGCCGCTGCCCCGGCCGCGCCAGCAGCCCGCCAATCCGCGCATCCAGCGCAATCTGCCAGCGCAGCACGCCCATCACCAGCGCCGTCGCTAGGTTCCGGTCCTCCGCCGACAGTCCCACCGCCCGCGCCCCATGCAGCAGCTCGTCGCTGTGCCCCTTCCCCTCCCCCGCCAGCCGCAGAATCTCAAACGCCGCCGCCCGCGCGGGACTCACTCTTCGCAATCGCCTGCGCCGCCCCGGCCGTCGGCCCCGCCGAAGCCGGTCTCGCCCTCACCTTACGCATCGCTCATAGCCCACACCTCATAGCCCATACCTGAACAAAGAAAACGCCTCAACTCCCACCGCCGATCCCAACCCGCATCAACCCAACCGCTCCCCCGGCCGCACCTGAAACCCCCGCAAAAACTCCGCCGCCCCCATCCGCCGCTTCCCTTCCAGCTGCACCTCATCGAACACCACCGCCTCGCCATCTCCGCACCCCATCACCATCGCCTCGCCCCGCGCCTCCAACACTCCCGCCGCAATCCCCCGCTCCTCCCCCACATGCATCCGATGCACACTCAGCTTCTTTCCCCGCAGCATCGTCCACGCCCCCGGCCACGGCTGAAACCCCCGCCACCGGTCATAGATCTGCCGCGCCTCGCGCGCAAAATCGATCGCCCCGTCCTCACGCGCCAGAATCGGCGCCAGCGTCGCCTCCGCATGGTTCTGCTCCACTGCCGTGATCGTCCCATGCGCGAGCCCATGCATCGTCTTCACCATCAGCCGCGCGCCCACCTCGGCCAGGCTCTCAAACAAGTCCGCAGCCGTCTCCTCCGGCGCGATCATCCGCCGCTCCGCCAGCAGCATTGGCCCCGTATCCAGTCCCTCGTCAATCCGCATCGTCGTCACGCCCGTCTCGCGCTCGCCATTCGCCACGGCCCATTGGATCGGCGCCGCGCCTCTGTACTTCGGCAATAACGACCCATGCAGATTGATGCATCCCAGCCTTGGCAGCTCCAGCATCCACGTCGGAATGATCCGCCCATACGCAACCACCAGAATCGCGTCCGGCCGCAATCCCCCCAACTGCGCGCGAAACTCCGCATTGTCCTTGATTTTCTCCGGCTGAACTACCTCAATCCCACGCGTCAGCGCCACTCGCTTCACCGGCGAAGCCAGTATCCCCATCCCCCGCCCCGCCGCTCGATCCGGCTGCGTCACCACCAGCCGCACCTCGTGCCCCGCCGCAACCACCGCCTCCAGCGTCGGCACCGCAAACTCAGGCGTCCCACAAAACACCAGCCTCAAATTGTCCACCTCATGATTTCACCGCGAAGCGGTCGAGAACCGTCCGAAGTACCGGTCAAGGACGGCACGAAGTGCCTCACCACTCGCCGTTTTTCTGCATCTTCTTGATCTTCCGCAGCACCAGCTCCCGCTTCAATCGGCTGATCCGATCGATAAACAGCACCCCATTCAGGTGGTCGATCTCATGCAGCAGCGCCCGCGCCAGCAGCTCCTCGCCCTCCACCTCGAACCACTCGCCATGTTCGTTCTGCGCCTTCACCTTCACCCACGCCGCGCGCTGCACCTTCTCGCGGATGTCGGGCAGGCTCAGGCATCCCTCCTCCTCCACCTGCTTGCCCCGGGTCTCCAACACCTCCGGATTGATGAGCACCAGCTTTTCCTTCGCATCCTTCTTGAAGCTGGTATCGATCACCGTGATCCGCTGCGAAATAGAGATCTGCGGGGCCGCCAGTCCAATCCCCTGCGCCGTATACATGCTCTCGAACATCTCCGCCACCAGCGTACGCAGCGCCTCATCGAAGACAGTCACCGCCGCCGCCGGCCGCGCCAGCACCGGGTCGGGATACTTCACCACCTCGTGAATCTTCAATAGCTCCTTCGTCGCCATCGCCTTCACATGCCTTCGCGAACTAATACGTCTTTATCTGCTCGCAGTACGCCTGGTAATTCCTCTTCATCTCCCGCAGCGAATCCCCGCCAAACTTCTCCACCACCAGCCGCGCCACCGTCAGCGCCACCATCGCCTCCGCCGCCACGCCCGCCGCCGGCACCACGCACACATCACTGCGCTCATACGCCGCCTTCACCGGCTCCCGCGTCGCAAAGCTCACACTTCCCAGCGGCCGCCGCAGCGTCGAGATCGGCTTCAGATACCCGCGCACCACCACATCCTCGCCATTCGAGATCCCGCCCTCGATCCCGCCCGCATTGTTCTGCTCCCGCGAGAACTTCGTGAACCCCTCACCCTCATACCCAATCGCATCATGCACCGCAGAGCCCAGCGACTCCGCCGCCGTCACTCCGCGCCCAATCTCCACCGCCTTCACCGCCTGCAGACTCATCACCGCCTGCGCCAGCAGCCCATCCATCCGCTCGTCCCAGTTCGCGTGAGTCCCCACCCCCGGCGCCAGCCCATGCACCACCACCTCAAACACTCCGCCCACCGTGTCGCCCGTCTTCAGCACCCCATCCACCTCGCCCTTCATCTTCTTCTCGTCCTCGGCATCGACGCAGTTCAGCAGCACCTCATCCTTCGCCTGCAGCGCGACAATCTCCTCCCACATCGCAGCCCGCGAAAGCTCCGCTCGCCCCACGCGAATGACATGGCTCGCTACCTCGACGCCCAGCGCACGCAGCAGCATCTTGGCCATCGCGCCGCACGCCACGCGCGCCGCACTCTCCCGCGCGCTGGCCCGCTCCAGCACATACCGCGCATCGGGAAAGTCGTACTTCAAACTCCCCGCAAGGTCCGCATGTCCCGGCCGCGGACTCGCCACCGCCTTATGCTTCGCCGGATCGCCCGCCTCCACCGGCAGAATCTCCTCCCAGTTCTTCCAGTCGTTGTTGGCGATCGTCATCGCCACCGGCGACCCGATCGTCTTGCCGTGCCGCACTCCGCTCAGGATGTGCGCCGTGTCGCGCTCAATCCGCATCCGCCCGCCGCGGCCATAGCCCTTCTGCCGCCGCCACAGCTCGCGGTCCAGAAACGCCTGGTCCACCGGCACTCCCGCCGGCAGCCCGCTCACCATCGCCACCAGCGCCTCGCCGTGGCTCTCTCCCGCCGTCGAAAACCTCAGCACACCGCGTCCCTCAAACCCAAGCCGGGCCTTCAGCCCAGCCAAGATTGTAACAACTTCCCCACTCTCCTCTGCACGGCCCCGCTGGCGCTCGCCCGCCTACATCTCCGCCCACTGCCGCAGCAGGTTGTGATACACCCCCGTCAACTGCACCGCTCGACTCCTTCACCTCCGCCGCCTGCGCACTGCTCGCTCCCCGCCAATCCGCTGGATCGCCGTGTCCAGGTCGAACAGCAGCGTCCTCTGCGCATCCGTCGCGCACCATGCTCTGCATCCAGAAGAAGCTGCGACACCCGCGCTCCCTCGCGTCACCGGCTCCACCCGGTGCAGACTCGTCGCCGGATACAGCACCATGTCCCCCGCCGCCAGCTTCACCCTGTGCGTCGCCGTAGCTGTCCTCCACCACCAGCTCCCCGCCGTCATACTCCTCCGGCTCCGTCAGAAACAGCGTCGCCGAAAGGTCCGTCCGGATCCTCTGCCCCGTCCGCGCGTCCTGCCGGATCGCCGTATCCACATGCGTCCCGAACGTCTGCCCGCCCGCATAGCTGTTGAACATCGGCGGAAACACCCGCAGCGGCAGCGCCGCCGCCATGAACCGCGTGCTCCGCGCCAGCCCCTCCAGCACCATCTCGCCCACCGCCTGGTCGCACCGGCGCTGCCCTCCGCGATCTGCGTATTGCGCTTCACCTCCTGCGCCTGGTAGCCGGCCGTCACCCGGCCATCCACCCACTCCGCCGCCAGCAGCTCCTGCCGCGCCTCCGCCACCTGCGTCCTTCGTCAACACCTTCGCAATCGTAATCAGCATAAGCAACTCACTCCCTCAGTCCTCGCGTGACTTCTTAGAACCGGAAGTTCGCCCCGATCAGCGCGCTCAACCCCGCTCCTGGAATCAGATGGCTCGGATGCGGCTGGTCGATATAAAACCGGTTCAGCAGGTTGAAGACATTCGCCTGCAGCTCAATGCTGGTCCGTCACCGGCCGCTTCACCATCGCGTTGAACACCCAGTACCCCGGCACCTGCTTCATCGCCGTCGACAGCACCTGGATACCCCATGCGCCTGCGCCCCACGCCGCCGTCGTGTACGTCGTCAGCCGGCCCATACGTCGGCGGCACATACGGCACCGTCGAGCTCGCCGTCGCGGCTCGCCACATAGTTCCCGCCCAACCCCGCCTTCAACCGCGCAGACAGGTTGCGCGTCACAAACGCATTGAACGTCTGCCGCGGCACGTTCGCCAGCGGATACCCAATCGAAGTCGGGAACAGCTGCGAGTACAGTCACCTGCGCTGTCCAGATACGCATACCCCAGCACCAGGTCCGTCCCGCCACCCAGCCGGCCGACCGCGCTCGCCTGCACACCCTGCACCAGCTGGTTGCCCGCCAGCACAATGTTGTTCGAGTTCGTCGGGTCCGTCTCGCGCGCGTTGTCCTTCGTCGGTACGGAACCACGCGCCCTCCAGCATGCAGCCGGCTCGCGCAGCAAGCTGTACTTCGCCCCGCCTCAAAGGTCTCGTTCTCCTCCGGCGGCAGCAGCTGCTCGACCACGCTCAAACTCAGCGACTCCGCCGAAGGGTTGAAGCTCGTCCCATAGTCGAAGTACACGCTGCCATGCTGGTTCGGCTTGAACACCAACGCCGCGCGATAGGTCGGCTGCTGCACCGTCTGCGAGATCGGCGCGATCGCCGCCGTCAGCACCGCCCCAGCCACGCGGCGTCGGCGGCGCATACAGATTGAACAGCGTATCGAAGTAGTCCCAGCGCACGCCGCCGCTCAGCTCGAAGAACCGCCCCAGCTTCAGCGTATCCACAAAGTACACGCCCCACGCTCTCGCTCTTCACATGCGTGATCGAAGCGATATACCCTGTGCCCGAGAACACATCCTGCGGCTTCGGCTCAGCCAGGTTCGTCGGCGTCACGCTGTTCAGCGACGTTGATCTCGTCTGATCGTGTAGCTGGTCCTTGATCGGGTTCGAGATCTCGCTGCCCGCCCTCCACGCCGCCCGCAAAGTCATTGCGCACTCCCAGCACCTTGAAGCGCGCCGTCACCTCCGTCTGGTCCCACAGGTCGCCTTCCACGCTCTTGATCTGGATCTGGTTGCGGTTCACCGCAATCTGCGCCGCGCGGCGTCGCCGGCGGTATACGCGACACGGCAGCGCCGTATTCACGCGAGTTCGCCGGCAGCGCGCTCACATATCCGCCCACCGGCATGCTCACGCTGCACGTTGCCGCAGATCTGCGGCTCCGTAATCTGCACATCGCGCGGATAGTTCGCCCAGCGCGCAATCGTATGCAGCGTCCACCGCCGGCCGTCAAACGCATGGTTCAGCCTTCACCGTCAGCACATCGTCGTTCGTCCGCAGATAGTTCGCATCCGGAAACCCGAAGTACGCGTGCCGGTTCACGCCCGGCGCCAGCCCGTTCTAAGAACCACGGCAGCCCATAGTCCGGCGTGTCGCTCTCCGTACAAGTGGAAGTAGCTGAGCGTCACCCGCGTGCGGCGAGTTCATCCCAAACGTCAGCGAAGGCGCCAGGCCGAAGCGCCGGTTCTCCGCATACGGCCGGCCCGCAACGCCGCCCTCCGTCGCCATCGCATTCAGCCGGAACGCCGCTCCCGCCAGCCAGCATCCGGCAGCGGCTCGTTGATATCCGCTGTCAATCCGCCGCGTCAGCGTCCGTGCCAAACTGCGTCTCCACGTGCACAAACTGGCTCCGCCGCCGGCGCCTTGCTCTCCTGGTTGATACGCCGCCCGTCGACCCGCGCCCGAACTGCACACCCGCCGGTCCCTCCAGCACCTCCACCTGCTCATAGTCGAAGCTGTCCCGGTAGTAGCTCCCGAAGTCGCGAATCCCGTCCAGAAAAATATCGTTCCGCGCCGTAAAGCCGCGGATCGTCAGATTATCCCCTTGCGCTCCGCTCTCACCCGCCGCCATGCTGATCCCCGGCACATTGCGCAGCGCATCCAGCAGCGTCGTCGGTTCTGCTCGTCATGCAGCACAAACTGCGGCACCACCGCCACCGTCTGCGGTGTATCCAGCAGCGGCTCGCGTAAACTTCGTCATCGCCACCGAATCCTGCGCCTCCCCGGTGACGGTCACCGTGTCCGCCCGCCGCAATCCCACCACCGCAATCGTCGGCTCGGTCGCGGTCGCGCCGGGCTGGACATCGCCCTGCAATCCCGTTCCCTCCAGCAGCAGCCGCAGCGCCTCCTCGAGCCGGTACAGTCCCTTCACCCCCTTGGACTGGAAGCCCGCAGCCGCGCCCTTCGGCAGGTCGATCCGCACCTGCAGTCCAGTCGCCTGCTCATACGCCGCCAGCACAACATCCAGCGGTCCCGCGCCAATATCGAACCGCTTCAGCGGCAGCGCCGCGGCCGTCCCTCCACCGTCTGCCGCATAGCTCGCGCTCACCGCCGCCAGCGTCATCCGGCTCGATCCGGCCACCGCATATGCCGCCAGAGCGCCCGCCGCCACCCATGCCCGCCCGGTCTCCATCAGTCCCGCCCGCTGACCCTTCTTCGCCAGCTTCCGTCCCTGACGCTCCGCCGCCCTTCGCTCCGTACGTGTCATTCCCGTTCCTTCTTTCGCCTCATGATCGTTGGATTCATCCAATATACGACATATTTAGTCCTATAGGATAAATTAAGTCCGATATCCCGGCGCCGCCCTGCACCGGACCTGATCGATCCATCCTTCAAATCCCCACCAAACGCCCACGCTCGACAGAACGCTCGACACAATGTCAGGGGCAGGCACCGGTTGCCCTACCACCCCATCGACGGAGAATTCATCAGATTCAAGCGATTTCCCACAGAAACCCACCCCGGCCACTACTCTGCGCTTACACTTGATGTGCCAGCGCTTCAAGCGTCACTCCCTGCGAGGTTCGTTTGCGTCCATCGACAACCAGGCCGGCCTTTGAACCCTCCTCGCGGCTGCACGAACTCTCGGCCGAGGAGATGGCCCTCTATCGCCAGCTCGACCCCGCCAAAATCCCCCAGCACGTCGCCATCATCATGGACGGCAACGGCCGCTGGGCCGGCAAGCGCGCCCTCAAGCGCTTCCTCGGCCACCAGCAGGGCGCCGAGAGCGTCCAGTTCGTCGTCGAGACCGCCTCCCGCATCAACCTGCCCTTCATCACCCTCTACGCCTTCTCGCTGGAAAACAACCTGCGCCGCCCCAAGTCCGAGGTCAACTTCCTCATGAAGCTGCTGCGCAGCTACCTCGTCGGCAACGTCAAGCGCATGAACGACAACAACGTCCGCATGGCCTACATCGGCCGCATCTGCGAGCTGCCCAGCGAGGTGCAGGACACCATGCAGTGGGCCTCCGAGGCCACCGCCGCCAACACCGGCACCACCCTCACCCTCGCCCTCAACTACGGCTCCCGCTCGGAGATCGTCGACGCCGCCCGCGCCATCCTCACCAACCTCATCGCCGAGGCCCACCAGCGCGGCTGCTCCCTCGAAGACCTCATCCAGGTCGATGGCCTCGAATCCCGCCTCGACGAGCACCACATCGCCGACGCACTCTACACCCGCGGAATGCCTGACCCAGACCTCGTCATCCGCACCTCAGGCGAGCAGCGCATCTCCAACTTCCTCCTCTGGCAGATCGCCTACTCCGAGATCTTCATCACCGACCGCCTCTGGCCCGACTTCCGCGGCATCCATCTCCTCGAAGCCATCCAGAGCTACCAGAAGCGCGAGCGCCGCTTCGGCGGCCTCGGCGAAACCTTCACAGATGAGGATCTCGACGCCCTTGAACCCGCCGCCGAGGTCGCCGAAGAGATCTTCACCGAACTCACTCCCAAACAACTCACCCCCCGCTAAGCACCGAGCCTGAGACCAAAGCGGCGCCGGCTCCGTCTAACTGCCGTGGTCGGAATCGAGGCTTGAGATGAGCAGCAACTCTATCCACACCGTGCCCCGTCTTATCACCGCAATCCTTGTCAGCAGCATCCTCTCCTGCAGCGTCGCCTGGGCCGCTCCTCCACTGGACGCAGCCTCAGTCAAGTCGAAGATTCAGAAGCTCGGCATAAACCATTACCTCTGCGTCAAAGAGAGTAATGGCATCCAACTGCAAGGGCGCATCCTGTCTGTCAACGACCAAAGCTTCCAGATGCAGCTCGGGAACCAGCCCCAGCCCGCTGAGATTCAATACGCAGACGTCAGGGCCCTCCAGAATCTGGGCTGGACGCGCGGAAAAGTGATCGTAGCCTTAGTCGGGATCGGCGCGGTGGCAGGAACAGCGGCCTACGGCTTCGTGCATGTTCACACTCTGGAGAACCAGCCGCTCCAGCAACCGGCATTGCCGTAATCGGCGTCCCCAGCCCAGCTCTACAGTCGCCTGGCCCGCCGCGCATTGTCGTAAAGCGACAGCGCGATCAGCGTCTTCCCATCGTGGATCTTGCCCCCCGCCACCATCTTCATCGCCTCCGACAGCGGCACCCGCAGCACCTCGATCTGCTCGTCAAGCTCCGGCCTCGCCTCACCCTCACGAATGTCCCGCGCCAGATAAATCTGCATCCACTCCCCCAGGAATCCCGGACTCGCAAAGTACCGCAGCATCATCGTCCACTTCTTCGCGCGGTAGCCCGTCTCCTCGATCATCTCCCGCTTCGCCGCAGCCAGTGGCGGCTCGCCCGGGTCGCGCCGGCCGGCCGGCAGCTCAATCAAAAACTGTCCCGCCGCATGGCGGTACTGCCGCTCCAGAATCACAATCGGGTCCGCCGGATCCTTCGCCTCATCCACCGCCAAAATCACCACCGAGCCCGAGTGCCGGATTACGTCCCGCGTGTTGCGATGCCCGCCCGGCTCTATCACCGTGTCGGTATACACGTTGAACACCTTGCCCTTGTAAGACAGCTTCGACGAGATCAGCTTCGCCTTGCGCGCAACAAATTTCTTTTGGGCAGCGGGCTTTTTGGGCTTGTTTAAGGGGGCGGCCATGCGTCTACGGTATCATCCTGCATCGGGGCCTCGCAGCACCGCATCCAACAGGTACGTCCGTAAATGGCATCGGGGAAGGATTGGGTTTCGGGAAAATTTGATGAGCACTGAGTGTTATCCAATCACGACCCTTCCCCACATCACCCGCCTCTATCGCGACTACCTCGCGATGGCCGACAGCGCCGCTTCTCAATCTCCGCCCGCATTGTCACAGCTCCGCGCATGGTACGGCGCAGAGCCACTCGGCCACGCATGGATGCAACCCGCATCCCCTACCGCACACGCCACAGCCCTCGCCGATGCCCTCACCCGCCAATCCCTCGCCTTCGCCGCCGGCCCCGCAACCCTCGCCAACATCGCTAAACTCCGCACCGGCGCCCGCGCCGTCGTCACCGGCCAGCAGGTCGGACTCTTCGGCGGCCCGCTTCTCACCTTGCTGAAGGCCGCGACAGCAATCGCGCGGGCAAAACAGGCAACCGCCGCCACAGGCGTCGACCACGTCCCCATCTTCTGGCTCGCCACCGAGGACCACGACATCGAAGAGGTCGACCAAATCTCGCTCCTCACCAAGTCCGCAGTCGAGCCCCTCCAGCTCGGCCATCCACGCCACGCCACCGCTCCGGTAGGCAGCGTCGAAATCGGACCCCAAGTGGACGCGCTGCTCGACCGCGCTGCTGAACTCCTCAACCACGCCCCCATCTGCGACCTGCTGCACGATTGTTATGCGCATCAACCGGGAGGCTCCTCCACACCAACCTTCGCCTCCGCCTTCGCCCGCCTTATGACCCGCCTCTTCGCTGACCACGGCCTCATCGTCATGGACGCCGCGGGCAGCGACTTCCACGCCCTCGGCGCACACGCCCTTCGCGCCGCCATCGAAGACGCCGACGCCATCGAAGCCGCCCTCCTCGCCCGCTCCACCGAGCTCGAAGCCGCCGGCTACCACGCCCAGGTGTTGGTGAAACCCAGCTCTTCTCTTCTCTTCCTCATCGACGAGCCGCAGAATCGCGCTCTCAACGCACCCGCCCGCCAACCCCTCCGCCGCCTGCCCGACGGCATATGGAAGGCCGGCTCCGGCAGCTCTGCTACGTCCTATACAAAGGGAGACCTGCTCAGAATTCTGGAACAAGCACCCGAACGCCTCAGCCCCAACGCCCTCCTTCGCCCCGTCTTCCAGGATTCCATCCTGCCCACCACCGCCTACGTCGGCGGCCCCGCCGAGGTCGCCTACTTCGCCCAGAGCGCCGTCCTCTATCAGCACATCCTCGGCCGCATCACACCCATCCTGCCCCGCCTCTCCGCAACGCTCATCGAGCCCGAGATCGCCGCCGTCATGGACGCGCACGAAGTCTCCCTCGGCGATGTCCTTCAGGCCCGCACCGCCGACGAGCTCGCCCAGCGCCTCGGCGCCCGCGCCATGCCCATCGAGGGCAAGCGCCGCCTCGCCGCCGCCGGCAACGCCATGGACGACGCCCTCAAGGCCGCCGAAGACTACCTCGCCGCCCTCGATCCCGACCTCGGCCGCTCCGCCCAGGTCTCCGGCTCCAAGATGCGCTACCAGATGGACCGCCTGCGCCGCCTCGCCGCCACCTTCGAGCTACAGCGCGAGACCAGTCTGCGCAAGCACGCCGACTCCATGGTGCTGCACCTCTTTCCCGAAGGCCATCCCCAGGAGCGAGTCCTCGCCGGCATCTGGTTCCTCGCCGCCTGGGAGTCCGCTCACGGCGACCGCGCCGCCCTCGTCGCCCGCCTCGTCGAAGAGGCCGCCGGCCAATGCCCCGGCCACATGGTCATCCGCCTCTGACCCTCCCCACCCATAAAATTGTCATCCTGAGCGCAGCGAAGGACCTGCTGTTTGATTCCCGCCTCCGCAGCCTTAGAATAGTTCCCGGCAAGGAGGACCCATGGGCCTGAGCGACCAACCCTTCGACATCACCTGTCCCGACTGCGGCGCGATGCTGAAGATCGATCCCGTCACCCGCGCCATCATCGCCCACACCCCCGCCCCCCGCAAACGCACCTTCGAGGACTTCACCGACGCCGCCCGCGCCCTCCGCGAGGCCGACGCCCGTCGCGACTCCATCTTCGCCCAGTCCGTCGACGCCCAGAAAAACAAAGACGACCTTATGGCCAAAAAATTCGCCGAAGCCGTCAAAAAAGCCAAGGAAACCCCCCTCACCGAAAAGCCCCTCCGCGACTTCGACCTCGACTAACGGCTTAACACCGATGGACACCGAAAACACCTATCAACACTAATAGGGTTTCTTGTCGTTAAATCGCACTGCATCTCTGTCCTTGATCGGTGTCATCGGTGTCCATCGGTGTTAAGCCTCTCGCTCGCACGGTAAACTTGATCCATGCCGCCGATCCTCAACGCCCAGGACCTCACCAAACGCTTTGGCGCGCAGCCCCTCTTCAAAGGCATCGCCTTCACCGTCTCCGACGCCGACCGCATCGGCCTCATCGGCCCCAACGGCGCCGGCAAATCCACCCTCCTCGCCATCCTCGCCGGCGAGCAGCAACCCGACTCCGGCGAACTCGCCACCCGCAAACGCGCCCGCATCGCCTACGTCCGGCAGGAGTCCACCTACGCCCCCGGCCTCACTGTCCGCCAGGTCCTCGAAACCGCGCTCATCGCAGCCACCATCCCCGAAGCCGAACGCGAAGGCCGCCTGCGCGAGACCTCTGGCCGCGTCGGCTTCCCCACACTCGACGCCGACGCAGCGCTGCTCTCCGGCGGCTGGCGCAAGCGCCTCGCCATCGCTGAGGCCATCGTCACCCACCCCGACGTACTCCTCCTGGACGAACCCACCAACCACCTCGACCTCGCCGGCATCGCATGGTTCGAGGCCCTGCTCAACGAGGCCCCCTTCGCCTGCGTCATGGTCTCGCACGACCGCTACTTCCTGGAAAACGTCGCCACCGAAATCGTCGAACTCAACCGCGTCTACGCCGAAGGCCTGCTGCGCGTCAAAGGCACCTACTCCAAATTCATTGAAGGCAAGCAGGCCTACCTCGAAGCCCAGTCTCAGCTCCAGGCCGCTCTCAAGAACCGCGTCAAAACCGAGGTCGAGTGGCTGCGCCGCGGCCCCAAGGCCCGCGCCACCAAAGCCAAGGCCCGCATCGACAACGCCCACGAACTCATCGGCCAGCTTCGCGACGTCAACCAGCGCACCCAGACCTCCACCGCGGGCATCGACTTCGCCGCCACCGACCGCCAGACCAAGCGCCTCGTCGAATTCCAGAACGTCTCCCTCACCTTCAACCCCGGCCCCCAGCAAAAAGCCATCGTCGAACACCTCAACTTCCTCATCGCCAACGGCACCCGCGTCGGCCTCGTCGGCCCCAACGGCAGCGGCAAGACCACCCTGCTCCGCCTACTCACCGGCGAACTCGCGCCCAACTCCGGCGCCATCAAACGTGCCGCCTCACTCAAGACCGTCTACTTCTCCCAGACCCGCGAACTCGACCCCGCCGTCACCCTCCGCCGCGCCCTTGCGCCCGACTCCGATTCCGTCGTCTACCAGGGCCGCGTCGTCCACGTCGCCAGCTACGCCACCAAATTTCTCTTCACCTCGGAACAGTTGAATCAACCCGTCGAACGACTCAGCGGCGGCGAGCGCGCCCGCGTCCTCATCGCCAAACTTATGCTCGAACCCGCCGACCTCCTCCTCCTCGACGAACCCACCAACGACCTGGACATCGCCACTCTAGAAATCCTCGAAGACTCGCTCCTCGAATACACCGGTGCTCTCGTGCTCGTCACCCACGACCGTTACATGCTCGACCGCGTCTCCACCATCGTCCTCGGCCTCGATGGCCGCGGCAACGCCGCCACCTTCGCCGACTATTCGCAGTGGGAGCAGTGGCAAGTCGAGCAAACCTCGGAGAAAGAGTTACCGCGCGCGCAGCAACCTTCCACGCCCACATCCGCAGGCAAAAAGAAGCTTTCCTACCTGGAAGCACGCGAGTACGCCTCCATCGAGGACCGCGTAGCCGCCGCCGAAGCACGCCTCAACATCGCGCGCGATCTGCTCGACGAACCCAGCGTCGCCACCAACGCCGAAGCCCTCACCGCCGCGCTCCACGAGCTCGAAGCCGCCCAGGCCGCTGCCGATGAACTCTACGCCCGCTGGGCAGAACTCACCGAAAAAGCCGGCTAAGGCCGGCTAGCACCGCACCAAGCTTGCCTTTTTCTGCGCCGCGTTCTCAGTATGCGGCTTGCCGCCAAGCTGCCTCCAGCTCGTCTCCTTCATCTCCACACCATGCTTCTTCGCAGCCGCCTTGATGTTCTTGAACGCCTCTTCGCGCTCCTCGTCGCTCACGTCCTTCACCTGGTCAAACCGCGCAATCGCATTGCGCACATGCGAGGCATCGTTCAGCGGTTCCTTGCGTTGTTTCGGAAACGCATACGTTGCGTCGCTCATATGCTTGCGCTCATCGGTCGAAAGAGCGTTCTCTGTATCGTGACTATGGGAATTGTGCTCGGTTGCCATTGGCTGCGTCTCCTCGTTGCTGCATCTGCACAACGCGGCCCACCCTGCGCCGCTTGGCACAGTTAGATGGCGACGCATCGAGGAGTGTTGGCTGCTCTTACGGCTTCGCGCCGAACGGCTCGTCCGCCGAAGGCCCATACGTTCCCGGCACCGGCACATCGTTCAGCCGCAGGTAGACCCCAAGCTGCGCGCGATGATGGATCAGGTGGTTGAAGCACATGTGCCGGAACGCCAGCGAGCGCGGCCCGTTCGAGATCACTTGCTCGCCAAACGAAAACTTCCAGTTAGCCGCAAGGTCCGCGTCCGATGCCGCAGCCAGCGCCGCACGGGCCGACGCCGCATTCTCGTCGAACGTGGTCAACAGCTTTTCTCGCGAGACGAACGTCATATCCGGCCACTTCTGGTTCGGGTTCGCCATATCCATGTTCGGCGTCGTCAGGATCGTCGTGCCAAACCGAGGCAGCGTCGCCACATGCATCGCCAGCCGCCCCATTGCCATCGACTTATCATGCGGCTTGTATGCGACCTTGTCCTCGGGCACCCTCTCCAGCGTCCGGCGCGTCATTCCCATCTCCATGTCGAAATCCTGGAGTTGCATCTCTGCCACCGTCATCTGCTTCCTCCCTAAATTCCCGTGATATTGAATCCGCAATCGACAAACGTAATCTCGCCCGTCACCGCGCTCGCCAGCGACGAGCACAGGAACAGCGCCGCATTCCCCACCTCCGCCTGCTCCACGTTGCGATGCAGCGGCGCGCGCTCCGTCACCTTATCCAGGATGGTCGAAAAGTCGCCAATCCCGCGCGCCGCCAGCGTCTTGATCGGCCCGGCAGAGATCGCATTCACCCGGATGTTCTTTGGCCCCAGCGACGCCGCAAGATAGCGCACCGTCGCCTCCAGCGCCGCCTTCGCGACCCCCATCACGTTGTAGTTTGGGAAGGTCTTGGTCGACCCGTAGTAAGTCAGCGTCAGAATCGCCCCACCCTCCGACATCAGCGGCGCCGCGCCCCGCGCCACCGCAATCAGCGAGTAGACGCTCACGTCGTGCGCAATGCGAAAGTCCTCGCGCGCGGTCAGCAGGAAATCATTCTTGATCGCGTCTGCGGGCGCAAACGCCACCGAATGGATCAGAATATCGATCTTCGGAAACGCCGCGGCAATGTTCCCAAACAGCGCGTCGATCTCTTCGTCGCGCGAGACATCGCACTGGAACGCGCAACCCGTCCCGCTCTGGCCCAGACTCTCCAGCAACTCCTCGCTCTCTCGTTGCAACCGCTCCGACTGGTACGACAAAACCAGCGTCGCGCCAGCTTCAGCCAGCTTCTGTGCAACGCTATAGGCGATGCTTCGTTTATTAGCGAGGCCGAAGACGACGGCCACTTTGCCCTTCAGGTCGATCATGCTGCTCCCTCAAAGTTCCGATTCCGAGGGTAAGCATATCAGGCGCGCAATAGAGAACACGCACGCCAACCGAACCACAGCAAAGTTTTTGTTTTTGCCTTCGAGGGTGCCTGCGCTCAGGTCTACGCGAGAGGACGTGTCGCTGCTGCGGTGCCCGGAGCGCAGGCAGGACTGGGCTGGCCTTCAACCACCGGATGCTTCTGCACCAATCCCAACGCGCGATACACATGCCGGGGATCTTCCGTCTCCAGGTTCACCACGCGCCGGCAGTTGCGTCCGTCGCTCTTCGCCTTGTAGAGCGCCTTGTCCGCGCGGGCCAGAATGCTGACCGTATCGTCGGAGGGCAACGCCTCGGTGATCCCGATGCTCAGCGTCAGCGGCTGCGAGCCGCTGGACAGGCTAAGATTGCGCACCGCCTGGCTCAGGCGTTCCGTAATCGCGAGCGCCGTGCTGCACGGGGTCTGGGGAAGGATCAGCAGAAACTCGTCGCCGCCATAGCGGCCCAGAAAATCGCGGTCGCGCAAATGCCCGGAGATGGCGTCGGCCACATCGCGCAGCGCGGCGTCGCCGGCCGCGTGGCCCAGAATATCGTTGATCGCCTTGAAGTAGTCCACGTCGATCAGCGCGATCGAGAGCTTGTGATTGCCCCGCTGCAGGCGCATCAGCTCGCCGTCAAGCTTGGCCTCGATACCCCGGCGGTTGAATGCCCCGGAGAGCGAGTCCTTCTGCGACTCGTCCCGGCTGCGCGCAATCAGGTCGCTGCTCGCGAGCACCAGCAGGAAGAGCCCCGTGGCGCAGACCGACACCAAACCGATGGTCAGCGTTACCGTCCCCGCGGTGCTGCTTGTAAGCTGTCCCGTGGAGGACGCCCCATGCAAAATGGTGATGATTCCATAATTGATGGTCACGGCCGCGAAGAACGTCATGAACGCCGCGAACAGCCGCATCAGCCTGGGATTGGGGAAGGTCGGCGACTTGCGGAACAGTTCGATCGCAATTAGGCCGCGCACCAGCCCAACCGCCACCGAGATAGCGACAATGCGCGGGACAATCTTGTCCTGGATCTCGGTGTAGTAGAACAGCACCGCGATGCAAATGCTCGAGACGATGCTCGGGACAATGATCGTCTTGCGGCTGCCCAGAAACCGCAGGATTCCGCGGTAGAGGTACACAAACGACGCCAGGATGAAGCAGTTCGCGACCACCACCGAAAGGAAGTAGGGGACTACCCCGCGGGAGCCAAGCAGAAATGTCCCCGGAACACCCAACAGAAAACTGATCGCAATCGTGTTGATCCCGCGCAGATTGGGATAGGTCTTCTTCATGCCGAAGAATACCAACGCAAATGCCGCAGCAAGCAGAAAGTCGCAGAAGATCAGTGTTCGATTGTCGAACCAAGAGAGAACATTCATGCCCGCCCCAACCTTTGTTGCAATAGTAGCCAGTGTTCGGGGGCGGAAGAAGGACACTTAAGTTGTAGGGGTGTGACCCGCCAGCGCAGGATTGGCGCGGGCGCAACGCACGGTCAGTCGTGCGTGAGCCAGTCGTACTGCTCTGTAGTCAGAGGCACCACCGACAGCCGGAACTGGCGAAACAGAAGCGAGCCCTGGAAGACTTTGGCCTCGCGCATCTCCGCCAGCGTGCGCTCGCACTTCAGCCGCTTCACCGCCTTGATGCGCACGATCGGGTTCTTCGCATCCTTGGGGTTGGCCGTCACCGAGACCACCTTCGCCGTCCCCACCGCAGCCTTGCCCTCGCCGGAGTGGTAGATCACCAGCTCATCGCCCGGCTTCATGTTGCGCAGATTCAGCAGCGCCTGGTTGTTGGAGATACCATCCCACGTCGTCTCGCCCTCGCGCAACAGATCGTCGAAGGAGTACTTGCTCGGCTCGGTCTTTAAAAGATAAGGCATAGCGCAGATCTCGATCGTTCCTGTCTCACAGCAGACAACAGGGTATCGCGTACCCGATCCAACTCACAACTGAGAACCGAATCATCCACCGAGGTCCACCAGCTCCACCTTGCCCACCGCCTGCCCCAGAAAGTGCGAGCCCAGACGCTCAAATTTCTCCACGGAGTCCGTCGCAAAGCACTGGAAGGTGGCTTGCCCATCGCGGACTCCATCGCTCACCGGAAGGCCGCGTGCCACAGCATGAGCAGTTGCCTTAGCCGAATCGATCAGCTCCGCAGTGCAGCCCAGCTCGCCAAGCGCCGATTCAATCGCCCGCGCTATCAGCGGATAATGCGTGCAGCCCAGCAGCACAGCCTCCGGGTTGCTCGTGGCCAAAGCTTCGCGCAGATAAATGCGCAGCACCTCGCGCGTCACCGGATGGTCGATCCATCCCTCCTCCACCAGCGGCACCAACAGCGGGCAGGCCTTCTCTGTCGCCCGCAGGCCGTGCTCCGCACACTGTAGCCGGTAGGCATGCGAGTAAACCGTCGCCGCCGTCGCCAACACCAGCACCTCCGCATTCGCGATGGCGCTGCTGCGCCGCGTCGACCGCCGGCGCAGATCACTCCCGTCACCGGCACATCCACCGCCCGCTCAATCTCCGGCATCGCCAGCGCTGAGGCCGTATTGCACGCAATCACCAGATGCTGCGCGCCGCGCGCCACCAGAAAGCGCGCGCTCTCCACCGCATACCGCGCAATCGTGGCCTGCGACTTCGACCCATACGGCAGCCTCGCCGAGTCGCCCAGATATAAGTAGTGCGCCCCCGGCATCAGTGGCAGCAGCTCACGCAACACCGTCAGCCCGCCAAAGCCCGAGTCGAAGACGCCGATGGTTGTGCTCACTGCGACGGGCCCTCCCGAGGCGCGGACTTATTCGTCGTCATGTCGATAACAGCATACGTGCGCAGCAGGTCGGCGTGGCCGTTCAGCGTCTCCCGCGGCTGGCCATCCACCAGAAAACGCACCTGCTCGATGCGCGGAAAGTTCGCGTAGAGCGTCCCAACGATCGAATCGATCGTCAGCGTCTCCGCCTCGATGCCCGATGGGTGGTGGTCTGCAAACTCGCCATTCAAATTGATGACCGCCAGCTGCCCGCCCTCGTTTTGCGGCTGGCCTGAGTTGCTGGAGTCCTGCGCTGAGTTGCTGTCGGCCGCGCTGCCCGGCTCTACCGCCGGACGAATCGGCAGGTCCAGCAGAAATACATCGTCGATCGCGGGGCCGCTCTCTAAAACATGGCGCGAGCCTTTATATGAGTACTCGGCGATCATCCGCGCCAGCAGCGTGCGCGTCCGCGCCGTCGCCTCGCTCGGCAGCGCGAGTTCGCGGTCCACAAGTGTAATCGAGCCGTCAGCGTCGTTGGCCACTTCAAGCTGCACCGTCTCGCTGGCCCCGGCGACGGGCGCCGCCAGCGGCGTCAGGTCGCGCTGTCGAGACAGCTTCTCGCGCGCCTGCCGGCATCCATGCAGCAGCACAAATCCCATCAGCAGGATCGCGCCGGTAAGCGTCCAGAAGAGGATCCGATGGTAGCGCGAGATCATGGGGCACTCCCCTGCGCAGCCTGGTCCTGCCAGACGCGCAGCGCCGCCGCAACCGTTGCCGCAACCCGCTGCTGGTATCCGGGATCACTGGCCGGCATAGGGTCTGCCCCAGCCACCAGCAGTGGAGCAACTTCAATCGCAACCGCCGGGCAGGTCAGGTTGTCCAGCGGGCGCAGCGCCGCGTGGCCGGAGAGCGCAGGCAGGCCAGCCTTGCTGAATGCAGCGCTCAGACTGCTCGCCAGCGACAGGCTCTGCGCAACGAACCCCGCCTGCGCCTCATCCCACGGTGTCGCTGTAAAGCTCTCCGCATCGCCCTCCACGCCCGCATCCGCCTGCCGCAGCGTCGAAGTATAGAGATGCACCCCCGAGCCCGCCCCGCTCGCATGCAGAACGATACAGGCAAGCGGCCGAGCCCGATTTGCAATCTCAGCCCGCTGGTCGGCTGTCAGCGGCGCAGTCGGGTCGCCATCGCGCGTCGAGACAACGCTGAATCCTGCCGCCGCCAGTGCAGTTCGCAACTGACCTGCCATCGCCAGCGTTACGTCCTTCTCCACCACCTGGCCACCCAGGCTCGCGCCTGCGTCCGCGCCCCCGTGCGCCGGATCGAGAACAATCAGGTTGCGATTCGCTGTAGAGCTGGCACGCGATGCGGTGCCGAGCGCTGGTTGCGGCTGTGCGCGCCCCAGCAAAGCGACCGCAATCACCGTCGCCGTCACGGCAAACAGAACAACAGCGCGCTTGGAGGATGAGGTCAACAACTCAATTCGACAATAGCCCATTTGGTCTTAGATCCGGGCTTCAGCGGTTTGGACCAGCAAAACATCCGCAGCTCCATTGTTCTCGCTTCGTTGCCGTTGTTCTTGCTTCTGAGGTTGCCTTCGTTCTTGCTTCTGAGATAGGTTCGGGCTTCAGCCCGGACATCCAATTCACAAAGAGATTGGGGGGCTTTAGCCCCTGGGACTCTCAAACAGGCCTCAGTCCAGCGCATAAATCGCCAGCCCGCTCAGCAGCTTCGGGTAAAAATCCGTCGACTTCTGCGGCATCACATCCCCGGAGAGCGACACATCCTTCAGCTGCTCCAGCGTAATCGGCTTGATCAGGAACGCCACATCCGCCTCACCCGCGTGCACCTGCTCCACCGCCTCCGCCGCATCGCGGATAAACCGAACGTTGCCCAGCTGCGTAATCCGCTCCGTCGTCAGCCCCAATATCCTGTCCAGCAAAATGCTATGCAGCTGCACCACATCCAGCTGCGCCTGCCGCGCCGGAACCCCCGCCAGCGCCGCCCGGATCGGCTCCGCCTTCGCCTTCAGCAAGTAGTTCCCCTCGCGTGTCGCCACCAGGATTGCCGTCCCCTCCGCCGCCGTCAGCGGCCCCAGATCCGCCGAGGCCAGCGGCGTCACCGAGAAAAACTCCTCGGCGTTGCCCAGAAAATCCCGAGCCGAAAAATCCTTCAGCCCAAACACCACCCGGTGCGTCGGCAGGATCGTGATCCCCGGCGCATCCATGTTCACAAACGTCATCATCATCGCCGCCTCAGGAAACGGCGGCGCAGGCAGGTGGCTCGGGCTCAGCTTCTCGTCCGGGTCCAGCGGCTCGCCCAGCGGCAGCCGCAGCTGCGCCGACCGCTCCTTCGCATATGCCACCGAAGTCTCATACCGGTGGTGCCCGTCCGCGATGATCAGCTTCTTGTCCGCCATCGCCGTCGCAATCAGGTTGATCAGGTGCGGGTCCGTCAGCTTCCACACCCGATGCACCACGCCATACTCATCCGTAATCGCCAGGTCCGCCGGCCGCGTATCGTGGCCATCGCACCCTGCACCAAAGATCAGCTTCTCCGCCGTAAATCCCGGGTCCGAATACAGCATATAAATCTGCTCGCAGTAAGCCCGCGTCGCCTTGAACAACGCCAGCCGGTCCGACTTATGCTTGGGAAACGTCTGCTCATGCCGGTACACCACCTTGTCCGCGTAGTCGTACAGATGTCCCAGCGCAATAAACCCTCGCCGCTCCCGCACCTCGCCCGTAATCGGCACCTTATACGTCTGCGAGTAGCCATACAGCGCAGGCTCACCCTCCTCCGCCAGCACCCCCTCCGCCCGCCACTCCCGCAGCCACTCCGCCGCCCGCGTGTAGCAGTTGTGCGCGTGCTCGCCCGGCGGCAGAAACTCCTGTGCCTCCGTGTCCCCCGGTTCATGCTTGCCCAGAATGATCCGGATCAGGTTGTACGGGCTGCGCTCGTAGTACCGCTGCTGCATCTCCGGCGTGATCTTGTCGTACGGCTGCGTCACCACGTCCTCCATGTGGACGCGGGACGTGTCATACCGCAGTGCGCGAAACGGATAAATACGTGCCATGCTCTCCTTGCTGCTCCTGAATCCAGCCAACTCCTGATTTTTGCCTCGTTCGATTGTACGGGGAGCGCGCCGGCCTCCGACAGCTGAACAAAATCGGGGTGCCATAGCCTGCCCTCAGCCTGCCGAAGGGTCTCTCTTCTAAGACATTGGTTTACGCGGTTCCTCAAATTTACGGCGTAGGTATAATTCTCGGCAAAGATTTCTGGAGCGAACTTATGTTGACGAGGAATTTGCTTCCAGTTGGCTGCCCCACCTTATCGCTAGTCGCAATTGCCAGTCTGCTTTTGCTGCCCTCTCACGCTGCGGCCCAGAACGCTACCGCCGTTGCACGCGATGACAACGCAGTATGCACCCCGGGGGTGAGGCCGACCTTGGCATACGGTGGTGTCTCAAGCTCGGGTGAGCCATACAGCGCGACGTTGAAGATCACCGTCGACAAAAAACTGTCCGATGGCACAACGGTGCATGGGGTCACACGCGTCTTGTGGGCGCGCGATTCCAGCGGCAAGCTGCGCGTGGAGAGCTCGATCGGATGCGAGATCGATGAGGACGGCCACGCGCATAACAAGCTCTTCGTCAGCATAATGG
The DNA here is from genome assembly GCA_963808025.1 of uncultured Acidobacteriaceae bacterium. Lineage (GTDB taxonomy): Bacteria > Acidobacteriota > Terriglobia > Terriglobales > Acidobacteriaceae > Edaphobacter. The sequence continues at coordinate 107,222 of CAWEEI010000006.1, forward strand.
ACCCGATCGAGGGGACCTACCTGACCTGGAATACGGGTGGCGCGGTGCTCAAGGTCGCCCGCCTGACCTATGCGCCCGACAAGACGGGAAACTCGATGGGCCTGGCGGAGTGGACAGACTCTGAGAGGACGGTCACATCGCCCGGAAGGTCGGCTGTCACCACGCGGACTGTGACCCTCGGGACCAAGAAGATCGACGGCATCGAGGCGCTGGGTCAGAAGATGACTACCACCGCGATCAGTCTCAACGGAGGCAACACTCTGCCCACCGTCAGCACCCGCGAGCACTGGATATCGGTGGAGCATGGCATTCTGCTCTCGGATATGGTCGACGACCCGGACAAGGGACGCACCGAGATCGTGCTGGAGGACCTGAGCCTGAAGGAGCCCGACCCCTCCCTCTTCGTTCCACCGGATGGATACACCATCACGCAGGTGCCTGAGAAGACGACCGCGGCGCGATAAGTATGGGAAGGCTCGAGTTGAGGCGATAGCATATGTCGACGAGAAACTTGCTTCGGACTTGGACGCGCTGTGTGCCGCCGTTGGCATTGGCCGGTCTGCTTTCCCTCGCCTCAGACCTCCCTGCCCAGGACCCGCGTACCGCCGCACCGGACGACAGCGCGCCATGTACTCCAGGCGTCCGAAGCTGGGTTGGATACGGCGCCCTCAACGTCTCCGATGCGCCGTATAGCGGAACGTGGAAGGTGACCTTCGACCAGAAGATGTCCGACGGCAAGACGGTCCATGGCGTCACCCGGACGCTCAGCGCGCGCTCTTCCGATGGGAAGTTGAGGTCGGAGGCCTCTGTAGGATGTTCGCTCGATAAGGATGGTCATGTGCTGCAACAACTGACCATTCACATTCTGGACCCGGCCGCCGGCACGTTTCTGGATTGGACGGTCGGTGGCGCCGTCCTGAAAGTGGCCCATCGGGAGTATGCACCGGACCGACTGAGTTACTCTGCCGGAATCTCCGAATGGCCGGTCGGCGAGCGCAGCAGCAGCATACCCGGAAAATCCGTGACGACGACCCGCATTGAGTCGCTGGGGACCAGGATGATTGCCGGCGTCCAGGCGCAGGGGCAGAGACTTACGGCCACGACAATCTATCTCAATGCGCCGGGCAACCCAAACCCCTCGATCACATTGCACGAGCGGTGGATATCAATCGAGCATGGCCTGCTGCTATCGGACATAGTCGATGATCCCGATAGAGGACGGACCGAGGCCGTGATGGAGAACCTCAGCCTCAAGGAGCCCGACCCCTCCCTCTTCGTTCCCCCCACCGATTACACATTGATGGAGATCTATCCGAAGACGACCACGCCACACTGAATCCTCTGCGAACCCCCGCCCCGCCCAATCTTCCCCATCGCATCGGCTGCGCGAAGCCTAAATCCGGAAGACCGGATTCCGAATCTCATCATCTAAGGTCTAAGATGTGGGATCGCGCAGGAGATGATATAAGTCGCGAAAGCACCACGGGGCAAACGATGCGGCGCATTGCGGGAGTGCAGGGTCGGAATAGGTTGGGTGGGCCAAGGCGGTTGGCCCTTGCGCTCGCCCTCACGGCACTGGCCTTCAGCTCGCCGGCCACACCCAGCCACGCACAGGAGAACCCCCTCGGTGAGGTCAATACCCCAACGGCGCCCACTCCCAAGCCCGCCTCCACGCCGCCCCCGGCCGTCGAGGGTGGCCAAAGCACACCCACGCCCGCGGCCTCCCACCCCGGCTCGCGCCTCCACGTGAATGTGAACCTCGTCCAGGTGCAGGCCACCGTCACCGATCCCATGAACCGCCTCGTCACCGGCCTCGAGAAAGAAAACTTCGAGGTCTCCGACAATAGCCTTCCCCAGACCATCAAGTACTTCTCCAGCGAGGACGCGCCCATCACCATCGGCGTGGTCTTCGACCTCAGCGGCAGCATGGCGTCCAAGTTCTTCCGGGCGCGCAAGGCCCTCACCGAATTTCTCCGCACGTCGAACCCGCAGGACGAATTCTTCGTCGTCGGCTTCAACGACCGCCCATCCGTCATCGTCGACTACACCTCCGACCCCGACGATGTCGAGGCCCGCATGGTCATGCTCAAACCGGAGAACCGCACCGCCCTCATCGACGCCGTCTATCTCGGCATGGACCATCTCCGCCTGGCGAAGTACGACCGCAAGGCCCTGCTCATCATCTCCGACGGTGGCGACAACCGCAGCCGCTACACCGAGGGCGAGCTGCGCCGCATCGTCCGCGAGTCCGACGTCCAGATCTACTCCATCGGCATCTTCGATGTCTACGCGCCCACCACCGAGGAGCAGGAGGGCCCCGTGCTGCTCAACGACATCTGCGAGATGACCGGCGGACGTCTCTTCAAGGTCAACGATGCCGGCGATCTGCAGGACATCGCCGAGCGTATCTCAGCGGAACTGCGCGATCAGTACGTCCTCGGCTACACCCCAACCGAGGTGAAGCACGATGGAAACTGGCGTAAATTGAAGGTGAAGCTTACACCGCCGCCAGGCCTTCCCCCGCTGACGGTGCACTTTCGCCAGGGATACTATGCACCGTCGGAGTAGACCGCATAGCTTGAAGCGTCGCAACATCTGGCCGGCCAAAATCGCATTGGCCCTCTTCGCACTCTGCCCCGCGGCAGGCCACACACAACAAACTGCCACCGCTGCTCCTCCTCCACCTCAGCCAGCGGTAAAGCCTGAGGCCGATGCTGAGCAGGCAGCGCCAGCTCCTTCACAACTGGAATTGCAGCTGTACTCGGCAAGTCCGCTTCACCTGAATCCGCCTGCGCCAAACGTTGAGGCCGCCGCGCCCATCCACCCGCCCCCCCTCTACATCTCGCCCCCCATCTTCTCCCCGCTTGTCTCCTACCCAGAACTGCTTGCTTTCGAGCGGTCAATGGCGCAGTCGTGGCCCCATATCATCCGTGACCTCCCACTCGACAGCAAGACGCCTCCTCCATCGCTCACGCATCTCAGCGTCTTCGAGGACGGAGTCGAGCAGCCGGATGCAACCTTGGACAAGGACGATGCGCCCGTATCCATCTGTCTGATGGTCGATCTCAGCACATCCATGAAGCACAGCGGCAAAGCCGTGGTGCGCGCGATCCAACAAGTCATCGCGAACCTCAACCCCACGGATGAAATCGAGATCGTCGGCTTCAACACCTCCTTATCCCTCATTCAGCCCTACACCAACGACCCCGCCAAACTCATTGCAGCCCTAAGCCAGCTGAGGTTCAACGGAGGCTCCGTCTTCTACGACGCAGTCTCGGCAACCCTCGATCAGATGAAGCTCCACCCACCCACCAACCGGCCCATTCTCCTCATCATCTCCGACGGCGACGACAACGACTCGCACACCATGCTGCCAGACGTTCTGCAAAAGCTGTCGGCCCTGGACGCACCAATCTTCTACTCCCTCTCCCCGCCCACTATCTCCGCGCGAGGCCACGCCACACTGGCGCGCATGGCAGGCATATCCGGCGGGATAGCGTTGCAGCCCCGAAAGGTAAGTCTCCTGCCCGCCACAGTCATCGATCTCTCTCACGACCTCCACACCGCCTACACGCTCCAGTACACCTCGACCCACCCCCGGCAAGATGGCAAGCTGCATCAGATTGAGGTGAGGGCTCAATTGTCGGCAAGCTCGTCTAAGCCTAAGACAATCTTCCAGCAGGAGTACTATGCGCCTCAGCAGTAATTGTCCGGCAACTCGCGCAGTCGCCTTCGCGGCGTGCCTTCTCTTGGCCGCGATCTGCCCGACATCTGCCCATGCCCTGCAAGTCGCGACCCCTCCCGCCGCAACCCCCGCCCAACAACAACCCTCTCTCAACATCGACCGCGACCCCGTCCTCTCGCCCGACCCCGACCCTCCGCCCCAGCCCATCGACAGCCAGCAGGGCGCCACGCTCGGCACCATCGCCCGCGGCGCCGGCGGCAAGTACACCCTGCACACGACGCCTACGAGGTCCGTCTCAACGCCTCGGTCTTCGACCAGACCGGCCACAGCGTCCAGACCCTCGACCAGGACGCCTTCCGCGTCTACGAGGACGGCGTCGCTGCAGAGCATCGCCAGCTTCCGCCATGAGGACCTGCCCGTCTCGCTCGGCATCCTCATCGATAGCTCCGGCTCGATGTACGACAAGCGCGCAGCCGTCGACCAGACCTCGCTCGACCTCATCAAGCTCTCCAATCCAGAGGACGAGGCCTTCCTCGTCGACTTCTCCTGGGAGGCCTTCATCGACCAGGACTTCACCTCCGACATCTCCAAGCTCCAGCAGGGCCTCACCTACATCAAGTCCGCGGCGGCACCGCTATCTACGACGCACTCGTCGCCTCCGCCGACTACCTCTCCAAGAACGCCAAGCACCCCAAGCAGGTCCTGCTCGTCGTCACCGACGGCGAGGACAACGCCTCCAGCGCCACCCTCGAGCAGGCCATCCGCCGCATCCAGGACTTCGACGGCCCCGTCATCTACTGCATCGGCCTCCTCTTCGGCGACGACTCCGACAAGAACGAGGCGCGCCACGCCCGCCGCGTCCTCGAGACCCTCTCCGAAGAGACCGGCGGCCAGGCCTACTTCCCCAAGCTCGCTCAAAGAGGTCGACCCCATCGCCAAGGAGGTCGCCGAAGACATCCGCACCCAATACACGCATCGCCTACCACTCCACCAAATCGCCCACCCTCGGCGGCTACCGCCAGGTCCACGTCGACGCCAAGGCCAAGGGCTTCGGCAAACTCTCCGTGCGCACCCGCAGCGGCTACTTCCCCCGCGTCAACACCGCCAGCAACGCCCCCGCATCGCCCTCCACTCCCTAGTTCATCCCCACGAACCGGGTGCCCCATATCTCGTCTCTGAGATGTGGGAATGCCGCCACGTCCGCACGTAGTCAACCACTTGGTCATCGGCGAGCTGAAGGCGCGATAAATGCTCACCCTTAATCTGCCGTCCCTCGTCTGTCGAGACGACACAGGTCCTCTTCCACCCACAGCCCCGTCAAACTGCAAATTCGCAGTCTTGCCTCCTTCACCGCCCGCAGATTCACCTCCGCCGTCGTCAGCTCCTTCTACGCCGTCGACGGACTACTCTCACGGCCATTAACCAACTCCTAACCCCCATTAATCCACCACAAAACCCCGCCGATAACCCAACTGCAACTTTGGTCGCATACACCGCCGATTTCAATTGCCACCGCCCATTTTCCCGATATACCTTTATCCGAGTGGCCCCAAGGATCTCCCCGCCATCCGGGTCGTAGTACAAAGAGGCCTTTTCCACAATGCAGTCCCGCAATCTCGTACTTCTCTTGTCCCTGATCGTCCTTTCCACAGGCCCAGCCGTAGCCTCCGCACACCCGCGTCGCGGCCCCACTTCGCCCCACAGCTTCAGGCGCACAGCTAAGACCCGCATCCTCAGCCAGCGCTCCATCGACGACGATCGCGCCACCCAGATCCAGTCCGCCCTCATCCGCGCCGGCTACCTCACCGGAACCCCCTCCGGCCACTGGGACGCCGAGTCCGAAGCCGCCATGGGCAAACTCCAGGCCGACAACGGCTGGCAGACCAAGCTCGTCCCCGACTCCCGCGCCCTCATCAAGCTCGGCCTCGGCCCCAACACCTCCACCGCCGCAGTCGCAACCACCGCCCCCTCCCTCACCGCCCAGCGCTAGACCGCACCTGACCTAGCAACCCAGGTGCCCCACATCTCGCTTCTGAGATGTGGGAGTCGCGCCAACTCATCAGGACCTGACAAAAAATGGGCGGGTGACAGGCCTCGTTGGACCCATCCCCGCCCTCAGTCGTTCCTAAGCATGAGCCAGTTAGCTCAAGCCGCCATACGTCCCGCAGCCTTCTTCTTCCCTGCCGCGATCTTTGCATCGCCCGAGTGGTCCGTCCGCAACCCCGCCAGCGAACTCCGCAACCGCAGCACCGCCGAAGAGTGGATCTGCGACACCCGCGACTCCACCACGCCCAGCGTCAGCGCAATCTCCTTCATGGTCAGCTCTTCGTAGTAGTAAAGCGTCAGCACCATCCGCTCCTTCTCCGGAAGCTCGTCGATCGCATCGATCAGCCGCTGCTTCATCTCGCCCTGCATGCAGCGGAACAGCGGGTCCTCGTCCGGCGACCCCGGAATATAAGCCAGCTCCTCGTCGCCCGAGTCCTCCGTCCGCTCCGTGTGCAGGCTGCCGATCTCCAGCCCCTTCAGCTCGCCCAGCAGTTGCTGATACGCGCCCAGCTCCAGGTCCATCTCCTTGCGCAATCTCCTGCTCCGCCGGCGCGCGCCCCAGCTTGTGCGTCACGGAGCGGATCGCCTCTTCGACCGCCCGGCCCTTGCGCCGCAGCTCCCGCGGGCTCCAGTCCAGCGTGCGCAGCGAGTCCAGAATCGCCCCGCGAATCCGGAACTGCGCATAGCTCTTGAACTGCACCTGCTTCGTGTGGTCGAACTTCGAGAACGCATCGATCAGCCCGACCACGCCGGCCGAGATCAGATCGTCAAGCTCCACATGCTGCGGCAGCCGCTCATGGATCCGCCGCGCCAGATAACGCACCGTCGGAAGATGCTCCAGCAGAAGCTGCTCGCGGTCCACGGTCACACTGCTGGCCGGCTCGGAAACATCTGAAGTCAGGCCAGGAAACGCAATCGGCGCAAGCGCTGTTACATCGGCAAAACCAGTCTTGCCATTCGTCGTTTCCACATGCATGCCCTGTGCCACAAAATTTGAATTTTGCATAAACCGCCACTCTCCGGATCTCAACGCAATCGCCGCTGTTCTGGCCCTTCAGATCCCCTTCGCGCCTTGGCTTGCTCGACGCTTGCAGGACTCTGCTTGAGAAGAAAGCACGACAGTGGCCACCAAAAAGTAAGGTTCCATTAGTCATCTCTGAGCTGTCGCAAAATCGGCCGGTGCGCCCCCACTCCACACACCCATCTCGCCGACTTTGCCTTTATTTGCTTGCGTTGCCGCTGGACCCGCCGCACATTGAATCTCAACTCCAGCAGCCTCGCCCCGTTACCAATGTCTTCCAAAGGGCCGTCTTCTTAGCAGCGCCTTACCTTCCGCACCGCTTTATTGCAGCCCTGTAATGCGCCCGATTGCAACCCTCTAACAACCAGCGCCCCTGCCAACGCCCCACCCCGCCCTATACCCCCACCTTCCCCGCCGCCTCCGACGCGCCTTCGCTGGTCGCCGCCCGCACAATCGCCCGCATCGCTGCCACCGCCTCCGAAAGCCGCATGCACTCCGCCAGCCCCAGCTCCGCCGCCTCGCGATACGCCTCAGCCGTCCCCACCAGCGTCGCCATCTCCAGCCGGCACTGCAGCGTCGTCAGCGGCTGGCAAAGGTCGTGCAGCGCCTTGCCAATCTGCTTCACGCCCTCCACGCACGACGCCTCCCCGCACGACCATCCCCCGTCCGCCATCGCCAACCCATCCTTCCTCAATTCGCCCATCCACCAATCCCACTACGCGCCCGCCCAATACACAATCGTTTGCATCTCCTCTCTGCCCTGGCTCTTCCCAAATCCGGACCCTTGCTCGACACCCCAGCCAGCGACTATCCTCAAACCTCAGAAGCCAGTTCGCAAAAGAAGCCACGCCTCAACGCTGCGCCGCGAAGCCGCCCGGGAGCCCCTCACAGATGTCCGCCAACGCCGCCAGCCTCTCCCCGCAGGGCTTCACCACCCACGCGCCCCAAAGCAACAACATCCGCTGGTTCGTCTGCGCCCTCCTCTTCGCCGCCACCACCATCAACTACATGGACCGCTCGGTCCTCTCCCTCATCGAGCCCCTCCTCCATAACCTCCCTTTCATGGGATGGGACCCCTCCAAAGACGCCGCCCACCAGGTCGTCTTCAACAACAACTACGACATACATCATCATCTGCTTCCAGATCGCCTACGGCTTCGGCTTCCTCTTCGCCGGACGCATCATCGACCGCCTCGGCACCAAGACCGGCTACGCCCTCGCCATCGCCGTCTGGGCGCTCTCTTCGCTCTCCCACGCCTTCGTCTTCTCCGTCCTCGGCTTCTGCATCGCCCGCGTCATGCTCGGCCTCGGCGAATCCGGCAACTTCCCCGCCGCCATCAAAGCCACCACCGAGTGGTTCCCCTCCGAAGAGCGCGCCTTCGCCACCGGCCTCTTCAACTCCGGCACCAACGTCAGCTTCTTCGTCGCGCCCGTCCTCGTCGCCTTCGTCACCGGCAGGTGGGGATGGCGCGCCGCCTTTCTCACCACCGGCTCCATGGGCCTGATCTGGCTCGTCGTCTGGCTCCTCTTCCCCTACAACCGCCTCCGCCGCGGCTCCACCCAGACCCAGGCCAACCTCGACGCCGACTTCGCCACCCACGGCTCCTCCGGCGCCACCATCCCCTACTCCATCCTCCTCAGCCGCCCCGGCCTCTACGCCTTCTCCCTCGCCAAAGGCCTCACCGACCCCATCTGGTGGTTCTACCTCTTCTATCTCCCCAAGTTCCTCCACGAGACCTACGGCCTCGACCTCCAGCACTCCAAGTGGGAGATCGTCACCGTCTACATGGTCTCCTCCGTCGGCTCCGTCTTCGGCGGAGGGCTCTCCGGCTGGCTCATGAACCGCGGCTACTCCGTCAACTCCGGACGCAAGTTCGCCCTTCTGCTCTGCGCTCTGCTCGTCGTTCCCATCGTCTTCGTCCCCCATATGGCAAGCCTCTTCCCACCAACGCCTGGCCCGCCACGCTCCTTATCGCCCTCGCCGCCGCCGCCCACCAGGGCTGGTCCGCCAACCTCTTCTCCACACCCACCGACATGTTCCCCTCCACCGCCATCTCCACCGTCGTCGGCATCGGCGGGGCCGTCGGCGCCCTCGGCGGAGCCACCTTCACCTGGATCGTCAGGCACCTACTTCTCCCTGCACCCCCTGCTCATCTTCGCCCTCGCCGCCTCCGCCTACCTCATCGCCCTCGCCATCTTCCAACTCCTCGTCCCCCGCCTCGGCGCCGCCCGCCCCGACCTCATCACCAACCACTAGCGCTCACAACTCACAACTCGCTGTCACTGCTAAACTGACCATTCCACCCATGGCCAAAAAGTTCTACCTCACCACGCCGATCTACTACGTCAACGCGCGCCCCCACATCGGCCACGCCTACACCACCATCGTCGCCGACGTCATCGCCCGCCGCCACCGCCTCCTCGGCGACGACACCTTCTTCCTCACCGGCACCGACGAGCACGGCCAGAAGATCGAGCGCTCCGCCGCCGCCGCCGGCATCCCGCCCCAGCAGTTCGCCGACCAGGTCTCCGCCAGCTTCCGCAACCTCTGGAAGCGCATGGGCATCACCAACGACGACTTCATCCGCACCACCGACCCCCGCCACAAACGCGGCGTCCAGAAGCTCTGGCACGACCTCGAAGCCCGCGGCGCCATCTACCTCGCCACCTACACCGGCCAGTACTGCGTCTGCGAAGAGATGTTCGTCGACGGCCCTCCCGGCACCCTCGGCCCCGACGGCAAACCCACCGAAACCGTCACCGAAGAAAACTACTTCTTCCGCCTCTCCGACTATCCAGCAGCCCACTCATCGACCTCATCGAGAGCGCAACGAACCACTCCCCATCCAACCCGAAGCCGTCCGCAACGAAGTCCTCAGCTTCCTCCGCGGCAACATCGTACGCACATCAGCGGCGAGTATCGAAACTCGACAGCTGCCAATCCACGAGACCTGCTAGCGAATGCAGACCGAATAACTGCGAGGTCGCTGTTGAAAGGGGTGAATTGAAAGCGATCCGCCGCCGGACAACCTCTACGTCCCCGGAGCCCTCAAAGACCTCTCCATCTCCCGCACCAGCTTCAACTGGGGCATCCCCGTCCCCGAGCAACCGCCAAGACACGTCGTCTACGTCTGGCTCGACGCCCTCGCCAACTACATGACCGCCCTCGGCTACGGCTCCGACGACCCCGCCGACATCGCCAAGTTCGAAAAATACTGGCCCGCCGACCTCCACCTCGTCGGCAAAGAGATCACCCGCTTCCACTGCGTCTACTGGCCCGCCTTCCTGCTCGCCGCCGGCCTGCCGCTCCCCAAAGCCGTCGTCGCCAACGGCTGGCTCCTCTTCGAAGACTCCAAGATGTCCAAGTCCCGCGGCAACGTCGTCCGCACCGAAACCATCCTCGACGCCTTCGGCACCAAACGTCTACGCCACCCAGTTCCCCGACGATCCACCAAACACGAGCGCGACCTCTTCGCCGCCGACGTCCTCCGCTACTTCCTCCTCCGCGAAATCCCCTTCGGCCAGGACGGCAGCTTCACCTTCGACGCCCTCATCACCCGCTACAACGCCGACCTCGCCAACGGCTACGGCAACCTCGTCAGCCGCACACTATCGCATGATTCAGCAGAATTTTCGGAACTGGCAATTCGCCAGCAATTCGCGAACTCAAACTCGATCGCGGACATCCTTCGAGTTCGAAGAAGAGCGTGACCTCAACTGAACGCGTTACGACGCCGTGCAGATTCGGAGAACAGTGAGCATCGACCGCTTCTTCATAGCCGTAGACAAGTCTCGCTCGATCGGGCCACGTTGATCGACTACATCTCATCGCACAGCACCATGGAAACTGGCAAACGAGCCCGAGGAGACGCTACCGCAGCAACTTGTCGAGGTTCTCTATATCGCCGCCGAATCCATCCGCATCATCACCGCCCTCCTCTACCCCATCCTCCCCTACGCCACCGCCTCCGTCTGGGCCCAACTCGGCCTCGGCGACATCGAAGAAGCCGCCAAAAACGGCGAACTGAAGAACCTCCAATGGGGCGGCCTCAAGCCCGGCACAAAACTCGGCCCCCTAAGCCCCATCTTCCCCCGCGCCGACAAAGGACTCGCCCAAATCATGACCGACCTGGAATCCCCCACCACCCCCACCCCCAACCCCCGAGCCCACCGCCAGCCCGAACCTGCCGACACCATCTGACACCTACCCGAACCTGACAACTCCCCATCACCATCGACGACTTCACCAAGATCGACCTCCGCGTCGCCCAGATCGTCCTCGCCGAGCGCATCCCCAAGGCCGACAAGCTCCTCCGCCTCGAAGTCGACCTCGGCCCCGACCACCCCCGCCGCCAGATCCTCTCCGGCATCGCCGAGTGGTACACCCCCGAAGAGCTCATCGGCCGCCGCATCGCCATCATCGCCAACCTCGCCCCCCGCAAGATGCGCGGCCTCGAATCCCACGGCATGTTCCTCGCCGCCTCCGCACGACGACCACGCAGCAAACCCATCCTCGCCACCTTCTGCGACGAAATCCCCCTCGGCTCCCGCATCCGATAGCCGTGAATCTCCGAGTATGATTTGTGACGCAAAGCGTCACAAATCATACTCGCCCTACACCCGCTCCACCGGCGAATCCCTTCCAATCTCAATCACAAAATAATTCGCCGTCGTATCCCCCACATTCTTCAGCCCGTGCAGCACCATCGACGCGGCAAACATCACCCCGCCCGGCCCCACTCGTTGCGGCACGCCGTTGTTCTCAAACTCCATCTGCCCCTCGCGCACCATCATGAACTCCGAGTGCCGATGCTGGTGCGGCGGATGCGGCATATGCCCCGGCAGCAGCGTCGTCTCATGCATCGCCACCCGCTCGCCCGTCGGCAACACCCCCTGCACCACCGCCCGCGTCTCGCCGTTCGCATTCTTCACCACCGGCAAGTCCTCAAACCGAAACGCCCGCGAAGCATCCAACACCGCCTCGCCCCGACCCGTCGCCGGCGGCACTACCGCACTCGGAGCCTGCCCCTCCGCCTCAACCGCACCCGCCGCAGCCAAAGCCGCAAACGAAGAAAGCACCGCACAAATCTCACGCCTGTTCATAGTTGTCATGCGCAGAATATTACTCCGCCCACCCCGCTCCGCGCATCTCCCTACTTCGCGTCCCCGCCAATCGCCACCACAAAATACTTCGCCGGCACCGTCCCCACATTCTTCACCGTGTGCCGCGTCCCATAAGCCACATAGATCGCCCCGCCCGGCCCCACCTTCTCCGCCACCATCTGCCCCGCAACCTCGTGGTCGAACTCCAGCTCCCCTTCGCGCACCAATATGAACTCCGAGTGCTGGATCACGTGCGGCGCATTCGGCGTCGCGCCCACCACCTGCATCGACTGGTGCAGGTTCACCGTCTCGCCCGTCGCCAGCGTCCCATGCGCGATGTCGCGGCTCTCCCCGCCGTTCGCCATCGTCCGCACCGCCATCCCGTCAAACGGAATCACTCGCGCCGCTCCCACCGTCCCCGCGCCCACCACTTCCGCAGCCGGCTTGTCATTCGCCGGCACCGTCTTCGCCCCCTCCGCCTGCCCACTCTTCGCCGCCGGAAACTCCGACGCATGGCTCTGCCCCGCCGAACTCGAACTGACTCCCGCTCCGACCAGTGCGAGAGCCAGCAACCCAACCCAAGCATCCCTGCGCCCAAGAAGTTTCATGCCCGCCATCCTAACCCAACCCGCCTCCCCGCGCTCGTCCCCCTCTTCAATCCGTCATCCCGACCAAGGCGCGTAGCGCCGCGCGGAGGGACCCCCGCATTTCGCCTTTGCCTTTGCTCCCCTCGAACCCCGAACCTTGTACCCTGAACCTTACCCATGCACCTCACCGACACCCACGCCCACCTCGACATGGTCCCCGCCGCTGAACTCCCCGGCCTCCTCGCCCGCGCCTACGCCGCAGACGTCCGCACCATCCTCGCCATCGGCATCGGCGAAGGCCCCGCCCACATGCATCAGACTCTCGACCTCGCGACCGCACCTCAAGCCCCCAACTCCCCAACAATCTTCGCCAGCGCCGGCATCCACCCCCAGGAAGCCCACCAGGCCACCCCCGAAGTCCTCGAAAAACTCGCCGCCCTCGCCCAACACCCACGCTGCATCGCCATCGGCGAGATCGGCCTCGACTACTACCACCTCGAAAACCCCGCCATCCCCATCCAGCAAGCCGCCTTCATCGCCCAACTCCGCATCGCCGCCGCCGCCCGCAAACCCATCCTCATCCACTGCCGCACCTCCGACCTCGCAACACCCGCCGCCAAAGCCAAATTCACCCAGCCGGGTGCCCCATCCAAGCTTCGCTTGGGTGGGATGGCGCCACCGGAAACCCCCGCAGACGCCCCTGCAGACGCCTGGGACGACCTCCTCACCCTCCTCGCCGAGCACTGGCAGCCGCACGCGCTCCCCGGCATCATGCACTGCTTCTCCGGCACCGTCGACCACGCCCGCCGCTCGCTCGACCTCGGCTTCTATCTCTCCTTCGCCGGCAACCTCACCTACCCCGCCGCGCACGCCATCCGCGAGGCCGCCGCCTTCGCCCCCGCCGACCGCATCCTCATCGAAACCGACGCCCCTTCCTCGCGCCCATCCCCCACCGCGGCCAGCCCAACGAGCCCGCCCTCATCACCCACACCGCCGCCGCCCTCGCCACCCTCCGCAACCTCACCCTCGCCCGCCCTCGCCGACCCTCACCACCGCCAACTTCCACAACCCTCTTCCCCACCACCGCGCCCTAACCCCTCGAACCCCGAACCTTGGCAGTCTCAGCCTGAAGTCCGAGACAAAGAAGTTATCTATAACCCCGTTTTCAGAGCACAGGCGGATACTTCCGAGAAGTCGACTTATGAGGACTAAAACTTCGTTCCACCTTGTCCTCAATGAAATGACTTGGTTTAGCGATGACGTAGAGCCGAACGCTCATAATCTAAACTGATCTTAATTTCGAAGCTGTGTAGTTGAGGTGACTAATGCAGAAAGGGATATGCCGGTTGTGCCACAAACTCGCTGATCTCCAGGAAAGCCATTTTTTCCCGAGGGCGGTATATATCCAGCTCCGCGAGGCTGCATTCAAGAATCAGAACCCAGTGCTGATGACTGAAGACGAATCCACCATTTCACAAAAGCAAATCAAAGAATATCTTCTATGTTTCGATTGTGAACAGAGATTCAGTCGGCTGGGCGAATCTTGGGTAATGGCAAACATGGCACGAATCACAAGCTTTCCGCTTCAAGACAGTCTTTTCAGCGGTACGCCGCTAGGAATCAGTAAGGACCAAACATTCTCCTGTTACTCAGCAGCAGTTCTATCAAGCATCGATATTGGCGCGCTCACTTATTTTGCTCTCAGCATATTTTGGCGCAGCGCTGCGCATCAATGGCGAAATATAGATGGAACAAACATGGACGGGATAAGACTGGGGCCATATGAAGAGCCCATCCGCAATTTCCTTTTAGGTGGGTCATTCCCCAATGACGTTGTGATCCAAGTTGCAGTTTGGCCTGAAAAGGCCGTTATACAGGCCGCATATACACCGCGCAGAGGCAATGCCCCTGGATATCACGTATTCAACTTTATGATTCCGGGCATCGAATTTCGACTGCTCACGGGTAAGCAAATTCCTTATGATGTCAGATCGACTTGTTCCTATGCATCGCCACAAAAGCTGATCTATATGACAAAGCAAACGGTCGATGAAACGATTGAGACACTTGGGAAAATGATGTCACACAGCAAACCCACAAAGAGTTTACTCAGTCCACGGATACCAAAATGATTTGTACTGCAGTCGGAGATAGCATCAGTCCTCATAAACGCGCTTGTCGTCACCTACGCATGGATGTTCCCGTGAAGTCGGCATTCCGGTAACCTCAGTCCTCCACGTCAAACTAAGACACTACCCGAATCTTGAACCTTGAACCTCGAACCTTGCTCCTCGAACCTTGAACCTCGCACCTGCCTTATACTCTCCCTATGGCATCCGACAACAGCTTCGACGTAGTCAGCAAAGTCGACCTCGCAGAGGTCAAGAACGCAGTCGATCAGGCAACCAAGGAAGTCAACGCCCGCTTCGACCTCAAAGACTCCAAATCCAAAATGACCATCGAGGGCACAGACACCATCCAGCTCGCCTCGCAGGACGAGTACAAGCTCGCCGCCGTCATCGAAATCCTCTCGCAAAAGCTCGTCAAGCGCGGCGTCTCCCTCAAAAACCTCGAATACGAAAAGATCGAGCCCGCCGCCAACTCCTCCATCCGCCAGAAGATCAAGCTCAAGCAGGGCATCAACTCCGACGCCGCCAAAAAAATCGTCGCCCTCATCAAGGACTCCAAAGTCAAAGCCAACGCCTCCATCCAGGGCGAGACCGTCCGCGTCACCTCCAAAGACCGCGACACCCTCCAGCAAATCATCGCCAAACTCAAGTCCGCCGACTTCGGCATCGACCTCCAGTTCACCAACTTCCGCTCCAACTAACGGCGAGCCACCAAACCTGGGTGGCCCATCCTTTCGGCTTCATCGAAAGGGTGGGTTATCGGCCCTGAGCGAAGCGAACGGGGCGACCGCTATGCCCGCAACTGCGCGTTAGTTCGGCGCCATCCCCCCACAACTCCGCGGCAGTTGATACGTCGGCGTCTCCCGCAGCACGCTCAGGTCGAAACAATTCGCGCTGTTGCTCACGGCAGCCTGGCTCGCCATCGTCTCCCTTTGGATCGCTGCGATCTCCGCCGCCGTCGCGCCCGCACCCGCACTCGCCTTCGTCGCCGGCGGCTGCGCAAACGGCGCCAGCTTCTTCTGCAACCACTCCGACGGAATCCGGTAGCTCTGGAAGATCGCCTGCGCCGTCGGCGCCGCTTGCGCAGCCACCGCCGCCGGGGCCTGCGCCAGCAGCATGACGTTCTTATACGTCCCACCCGAATCCACCGGCAGCGAACAATAAACCGCCATCACCTTCATCGCGCCCTGCGCCCCCGCCACGTCCGCCACGATCCGCGCGCACTGCCCCACCGCCGCCGGCAGTTGCAGCGCAGTCGACGAATCGATCGTCACCTTCGGCGCAGCCTTGTTCGCCACCGCAGCATTCTGTTCAAAGATCATCGTCAGCTTCTGCCCCAGCGTCGCCGAATACGGCATTGTCAGGTCAACCCCATTCGCCAGATGCGTGTTCGCCTGGAACGCCGCATTCTGCGCCACAATCGTGTTGCCCAGCGAGACCGTCACTCCCTGCGGCCCGGTCATCTGGATCACCGTCTCCGCGCCCTTGGTCACCGTCCATCCCGCCGGCACCCCAGCCGACGCGCTCTGGTCCGAAGCCGTGTAAGCCTTGAGCGCAATCGCCGGAGAAGCCGCCGCCGCAGGCTTCGTCGTCTGACTATCCGCATTCACGCACCCAAACACAGCACCGGCCGCGATTGCGCCCGTCAGAAAACAACGCCTTCCAGAAACCATCCGCATGAGCAAGCTCCTCGCAGGATTCTTAACCAACCCGATTGCCTGCAAGAGTAGCACCCCCCAACCTGCTACTCTAAACCCCAGTGAGCCCTCTCTCCATCGCGACCGCAAAAGAGGTCTTCGACCTCCTCCGCGACGACCTCGCCGCCATCGAGCAGGAGTTCTCCCGCCAGTCCGCCTCCGAAGTCGAAGTCATCACCGACATCGCCCAATACCTCATGGCCGGCGGCGGCAAACGCATCCGCCCGCTCCTCCTTCTCCTCTCCGCCAAGGCCCTCGGCTCCACCTCCTACTCCCGCATCCGCCTCGGCGCCGTCGTCGAAATGCTCCACACCGCCACCCTCGTCCACGACGACATCATCGACGAGGCCGACACCCGCCGCGGCCGCCCCTCCTCCAACACCACCTGGGGCAACTCCAAATGCGTCCTCGCCGGCGACTGGCTCTACATGCAGGCCTTCAACTCCGCCCTCGCCGAACGCAACTTCCACGTCCTCGACCTCCTCGTCTCCCTCACCCAGCAAATGGTCGAGGGCGAGCTCCTGCAGATGCAGAAACTCGGTCACCTCATCAACGAGGAAGAGTACTTCGACCTCATCTTCCGCAAGACCGCCTGCCTCTTCAAAGTCTCCATGCAACTCGGCGCAGCCGTCGCCGACCAACCTGCAACCGGCAACCTGCAACCGGCAACTAGCCCCTTCGACCAGCCCATGGGCGAGTACGGCCGCAACCTCGGCCTCGCCTTCCAGATCGTCGACGACGTCCTCGACCTCACCGCCGCCGAAGACGTCCTCGGCAAGCCCGTCGCCTCCGACCTCCGCGAAGGCAAGGCCACCCTCGCCGTCATCCACGCCCTCGAGCGCGGCACCGGCGCCGACCGCGAAGCCATCCGCACCGTCCTCGCCGACCGCAGCTTCGACCGCGTCCCCCACCCCGCCATCCTCGAAATCTTAAATCGCCACGGCTCCCTCGCCTACGCCATGGACACCGCCCACGCCTACGCCGAAGCCGCCCGCCAGTCCATCGCCGACCTCCCCGACTCCGACGCCAAACGCGCCCTCCTCTGGGTCCCCACCTTCGTCACCACCCGCGACCGCTAGCCCGACGGGTTTTTTTGTTTGTCTTCCCCGAAAGGGTATCTGCTGTTACATCTACTCCTTCAGCCCAGCGCCTCAATCGATCATCCGGCAGCTCGGCCTCCTCTGCGTCCTCGATCCGCCGCATGTCAATCTCCGCCGGCGTCGCGTGAAAGGCAATCAAATACGGCTCTTCCAACTGCTGCTGGCGAAGGCGATCGGCTTCAACCCTGTTCCATCACTTCTTCAGACGAGATGCGAGTCTTTGCCATAAGAAAATCCTACTCCACCCTCCTCCATCTCCTTCACCTCCATCTTTCCCCCTTTCTCCACCAGCACCATCACCCTCCCCTCCGCCTCCTCCAGCTCCGCCTTGCATTTCTCCGACAACTTCACCCCCTCCTCAAACAGCCGCACCGAATCCTCCAGCGTGAGGTCTCCCCGCTCCAGCTGCTCCACCACGCTCTCCAGCTTCGTCAGATGCTCTTCAAATTTCGCCATAACTGCCAACCCTCCCCACGTCCCGCACCAGCTTTTTACGTCGAACCTCTAGCCGCTAACCACTAACCACTGTACTTCAACCCTCAGCATTCACGCCCTCTTCCTTGCTATACTCAAGTCGGGCCAAACCCACGCAAGACCCCAGCAAAATCCCTTGCACCCGCGAAGGTTGGAGTTGTTCACGTTGAAGAATCGAAGTCTCGTTGCCTGCGGGTCCGCCGCATCATCGCTCCCCAGCCCGTCTCCGCAAACGCCCTTCGCGCAAGCCCCGCAGCAGCCCGCAATTATCCCCGCAATGGGCCGCCCAGCCTCCCGCTCGCACTTCGTCCCCCAGGTTCTATTTGGCCTGATGCTCGCATTCGCCACCCTCGGCCTTACCGCCTGCCACTCCGCCCAGTACTACTATTACAAGTTCCCTGCGTCCACCTACGCAGGCCGCCCCGTCCCCCCCAGCAAGCTCGCCCAGCGAGTCATGATCGGCTACAGCTTCAACGGCAGCTCCGGCTCCCTCGCCATCGTCGACGGCTCGCGTGACATTCGCACCAACGTCGAAGACACCATCCCCTCCTTCTCCATCAGCGGCTACTCCTCCGGGTATCCATCCACCATCATCAACTACCCCGCCGAAGTGCGCGGATACGTCTACTCCAGCAGTGACGGCTCCCTAGTCAACATCAACTATTCCACCGAAGCCTCTGCAGGCTCCGTGGGAACATTCGAATCCGGGCCCAGCGCTTTCGCGATTCCGCCCGCCGCCAGCCACTATTACGCCGCCGAAGAGGCCAACGGCGTGCTCGAGGTCGTCGACAACATCAGCGGAGGCAACTACTCCCTCATCGTTCCCAACGTCTTCAAGGTCTTCGTCAACACCGGCGACACCGTCGCCCTCGCCATGGTGCGCAACGCCAACCTCGTCTACCGCATCTTCAAGCTCAACCAGGCCCAGTACGCCAACAACCAGCTCGCCATCGCCGCCACCGGTTCCGTCGACTGCGAGCCCTTCCTCAATCCCGTCTACTGCGCCGTCGCCGTGCCCGGAACCTACGACGAGCCCAATGGCGTCTACTTCTCGCTCGATGGCACCACCGCCTACGTCCTCAACTGCGGCCCCGAGTGCGGCGGCACACACCGCCAGCGTCTCCGTCCTCCAGCAGGGCCCGCTCAACGAGAACGTCATCCCCTCATCGCCCGTGCAGCCCAACCCCCAGACCGCCAACGTGCCCGTTCCCGGCGGCGTCACCGATGCACTCTCCGACGGCGCCACCCTCTACCTCGCAGGCCAGCAGCTCCAGCCCGACGGCCTGTTCGCCGGCTTCCTCTCCACCATGAACCAGACCACCAACACCATCACCGGCAAGTATTCCATCTCCGATGGCAGCCACTCCAAGATGCTCTTCGCCGATAACAACACCCTCTGGATCGGCTCCCAGTACTGCGCCACCGGCGAGCGCTTCAAGCTCAACCAGAACTACAACTGCCTCACCATGGTCGACCTCGGCGCCACCTCCGGGACCATCTCATCCGTTCAGATCGTACCCAACGTCACCCCCGGCGGCGCCACCACCGTCCCCTACCCCAACCAGAACG
The DNA here is from genome assembly GCA_963808025.1 of uncultured Acidobacteriaceae bacterium. Taxonomy (GTDB): domain Bacteria; phylum Acidobacteriota; class Terriglobia; order Terriglobales; family Acidobacteriaceae; genus Edaphobacter. The sequence continues at coordinate 126,633 of CAWEEI010000006.1, forward strand.
ACAACCAGTACTACTACGGCAGCCTCACCGGCATCTGCTGGGTGGAAGAACTTCAACAAGGTCTACACCGCATACGGCGGACAGGTGCACATCTTCTCCACCGTCGACGGCTCCGAGATCGACAACTCCCTCGTCACCGTCCAGGGCACCGCCCTCGACGTCGCCTACATGGACGCATCCACCGACGGCGCCAACTAACGGCTACTTCCCCTTCCTGCGCAGCTCCTCCGCAACAAACTCCCGAAACTCCTCCGAGCCAAACTCCGGCGCGCCGATCTCAAACTGCCGAATCCCCTCCACCAACCCCTCAGGCACTCCCGCCCACCCCCCGCCTCTCAACCCACCCTTCGGCACCAGCAACGCATCCGCCCTTTCCAGATACCGCAAGGCAGACGCCTTGAAGTCCCCAACCCCCGGATCAACCACCACCGCATAAAAATCCGGCTGCAAAAACTCCAGCACACTGTTCGACTCCACAATCGCATCCTCCGCCTCCGCAATCAGCGCCCGCACCCGCGGCATCGCTGCCGCCAGCTCCCCCCGCCGCGTGCTCACCCAGAACGCACGCTCCGCCCCCGCCGCTAGGTATCGCGCCGAGTCCGTCCCACTCCCCGCCTCCAACTCCTCATGAATCGCAACCACCGCCGCGTCCTCGCCGGTGTCCCCACTGCCCCAACTCTCCCCCACCTCCGCCTGGCTGACCTTGATCGCCGTCCACCGCCGCTCCCGCAGCCCCGCAATCAGCGCGCACACCACCCCCGACTTCCCAACCCCGCTTGCATGCCCGCCAATCACTATGACCGCCATATCTGGGTGCCCCATGTCAGACGCAGCTTCATCGCGACTGACGTGGGCGGAAACGCCCTCCCTCAGCCAGACTCGGAAGCTGGGTGCCCCATCCAAGCTCCGCTTGGGTGGGGTCTAAACCGCCCGCACCGCCCGGCTGAAGCCAAATCAACCCCTGCTCAGCCTCGCCAAATCCCTCAAATACTGCCTCAACGGCCGCGCCGGCCTTCCCCAAAAAACCTGCCCCGGCCCCTTCACCTTCTTATGGCTCAACACCCCCGCCCCACCCCCCAGAATCACCCCCGGCCCCACATGCGCATGCTCCCCCAGCCCCACCTGCCCGCCCAGCACCGCCCCATCCTCAATCACGCACGACCCCGACACCCCCGTCTGCGCCGCAATCACCACATTCCGCCCCACCACGCAGTTGTGCGCGATATGCACCAGGTTGTCGATCTTCGTCCCCCGCCCAATCCGCGTCTCCCCCAGCGCCCCCCGGTCGATCGTCGTATTCGCCCCAATCTCCACATCGTCCTCCACCACCAGCGTCCCCTGCTGCGGAAACGCCACATACTCCCCCGTCGCCGCGTTCCGCGCATACCCAAACCCCGTCGCCCCCAGCACCGCCCCCGCCTGCACCACGCACCGGTCGCCAATCGTCGTCCCCGCAACCACCGTCACATGCGCCCCAATCTCGCACTCGTCCCCCACCACCACCCCATCCTCCAACACCGCATGCGGTCCCACCCGCGTACCCCGTCCCAACTGCACCTCCACCCCCAGCACCGCCGTCGGATGCACCCTCGGCGCAGCGCCCGCATGCCCCGACTCCACTCCATCAGCCTCGCCGCCCTCCATCTCCCGCAGCCGCAAAAACCTCGCCACCACCGCAAACGCATACCGCGGATCGCCCACCTCCAGCACCCGCACATCACCCTCACCATCCAGCCCCGCCCGCACCAAAATCGCACCCGCAGGCGAGTCCAGCGCCGCCCGCAGCGTCCCCGCATCTGTAGCAAACACCACCGTCACCGGCGTCGCCGCCTCTATACTCGACACCCGCAAAATCTCATACGACCCCGCCGGCGCCTTCGCCCCCACCAGCTCCGCAATCTCCCCAATCCCCGCCAAAACTCCTCCTAAGCCTTACGGCAATGTAGCACCTCGCCGGGTGCCATAGTCGGGTGCCCCATCCAAGCTCCGCTTGGGTGGGCTGGCGCCACAAAAGCGGGTGCCCCATGTCAGACGCAGCCTCATCGCGACTGACGTGGGGTAAGCCCGCCCTCACTTCCTCCTCGCGCAACTAGAATGACAGCATGACCACCGCCACCCTCCCCGCGATCTTATCTCCCGCGAGCCCCGCCACCCCCTTCACCAACGAGCCCTTCCTCAACTTCTCCGACCCCACCACCAAGCTCTCCATGCAGCAAGCCCTCGCCACCGTCCACGCCCAACTCGGCCGCGAGTACCCCCTCATCATCGGCGGCAAGCCCCAACACACCGAAAAGAAGATCAGCTCCCTCAACCCCGCCCGCCCCGCCGAAGTCGTCGGCATCCACCAGGCCGCCAACGCCTCCCACGTCTCGCTCGCCATCGCCGCCGCGCAAACAGCCTTCACCGAATGGTCCCGCACCACCGCCCAATCCCGCGCCGACCTCCTCCTCCGCGCCGCCGCCCTCATCCGCCAGCGCAAGTTCGAACTCTGCTCCTGGCTCACCTACGAAGTCGGCAAGAACTGGCCCGAAGCCGACGCCGACGTCGGCGAGACCATCGACTTCCTCACCTTCTACGCGCTCGAAGCCCTCCGCCTCGACTCGGCCGTCACCCCCATCCAGTTCCCCGGAGAACGTAACCAACTCCGTTACATTCCCCTCGGCGTCGGCGCCGTCATCCCGCCCTGGAACTTCCCCCTCGCCATCATGGCCGGGATGACCGCCGCCGCCATCGTCACCGGCAACACCGTCATCCTCAAACCATCCGGCGACGCCCCCACCATCGCCGCCATCTTCTTTTCCATCCTCGAAGAGGCCGGCCTTCCCCCCGGCGTCGTCAACCTCTGTCCCGGCGAAGGCCGCACCTTCGGCTCCGCGCTCGTCGCCCACCCTCAGACCCGCTTCATCGCCTTCACCGGCTCAAAAGAAGTCGGCCTCGACATCCACCAGCGCGCCGCCCGCCCCCAGCCCGGCCAGCCCTTCATCAAGCGCACCATCCTCGAGATGGGCGGCAAAGACTCCATCCTCGTCGACGCCAACTGCGACCTCGACGCCGCCGTCGAAGGCGTCGCCGCCTCCGCCTTCGGCTACAACGGCCAGAAGTGCTCCGCCTGTTCGCGGGCGATTGTGGACTCCACCATCTATGCCGCCTTCCTCGCCAAACTCCAAACCCGCGTCGAATCCCTCGCCCAGGGCGACCCCGCCCTCAACTTCGCCACCGGCCCCGTCATCAACCAGTCGTCCTTCACTCGAATTCTCGAATACATAGCCACCGGCAGGCAGGAAGGCCGCCTCCTCACCGGCGGTCACACCCTCCCCGCCGCCACCAACCCCGACGCCTGCCTCTACATCGCCCCCACCGTCTTTGCCGACGTCGCCCCCACCGCGCGCATCGCTCAGGAGGAGATCTTCGGCCCCGTCCTCGCCATCATCAAATCCACCAGCTTCGACGAAGCCCTCGCCATTGCCAACAACACCGAGTTCGGCCTCACCGGCGCCATCTACTCCAACACCCGCGACCACCTCACCCGCGCCGCCCGCGAATTCCACGTCGGCAACCTCTACCTCAACCGCAAGTGCACCGGAGCCATGGTCGGCGCCCACCCCTTCGGCGGCTTCAACATGTCCGGCACCGACTCCAAAGCCGGCGGCCCCGACTACCTCCTCCTCTTCACCCAGGCCAAATCCATCGCCGAAAAACTCTAACCCCCCGCACAATTTGGGTGCCCCATGTCAGACGCAGTCTCATCGCGTCTGACGTGGGAAGTCCTACAACGATCACCCACTCTCCCACCAACACCCTGCCCTATACTGTCATCGAAGAAATTCCATACCCATGCCCGCTCGCCCTTCTTCATCCCGCCCGTTGGCCCTCTTCCTCCTCGCCGCCACCTCCCCCCTCCTTGCCCAGGTCAACACCGGCGAGCTCCGCCTCAAAATCACCGACCCCGCGGGCCTCGGCGTCAAAGCTTCCGTCACCGTCTCCAGTGGCGCCAGTCAATACAGCAACGCCTTCACCACAACCGGCGCGGGCGAAGTCGACATCAAGACCCTCCCCTACGGCATCTACCTCGTGCGCGCCCAGAGGCCCGGCTTCACCCCCTCCAACGAAGCCCTTGAAGTCCGCTCCGCCCTCCCCGCAGTCCACACCATCCAACTCACCCTCGCCCCCGTCAGCACCTCAGTCCAGGTCAAGCTCCGCGCCCCTCATCGACCCTTATCGCCCGTCCTCCATCATGCAGATCGGCGCGCAGCAGATTCAGGACCGCGTCGGCTCGCTGCCCGGCCGCTCCGTGCAGGACCTGGTCAACTCCCAGCCCGGCTGGCTCTATGAGGGCAACGCCGTCCTGCATCCCCGCGGCTCCGAGTACCAGACCCAGTTCGTCATCGACGGCATCCCGCTCACCGACAACCGCTCGCCCAGCTTCGGCCCCGAGATCGAAGCCGACGACCTCGACTCCATCAGCATCTACACCGCCGGCATCCCCGCCGAGTACGGCCGCAAGATGGGCGGCGTCGTCGAGCTCAACACCCGCCGCCAGACGCGGCGACGGGCTGCACGGCCAGGTCGTCCTCTCCGGCGGCAGCTACGACACCGCCGCCTCCTACGCCAGAGCTGCAGGACACGCAGGGCAAGAACACCTTCGGCGCCAGCGCCTCCGGCAGCATGTCCGCCCACTATCTCAACCCCGTCGTCCCCGAAAACTACACCAACCGCGGCACCACCGGCGACTTCTCCGCCAACTACGAGCGCGACCTGACCCCAAGCGACCGCCTCAGCCTCAGCGTCCGCCACGAGCTCTCCCGCTTCGAGATTCCCAACGAGCTGGTGCAGGAGCAGGCCGGCCAGCTCCAGACCGGCGACAACTTCGAGACCCTCGGCACCGTCCGCTACCAGCACATCTTCTCGCCCGATAGCCTCGGCACCCTCGCGGGCATGGTGCGCGACAACGCCAACGACCTCTACTCCAACCAGAACTCAACCCCCATCATCGCCTTCCAGCACAACGACTTTCGCGAAGGCTACTTCAAAGCCGCCTACTCGCTGCACCACGGCAATCAGGAGTTCAAGGCCGGCGTCGAATCCGACACCACCTTCCTGCACGAGAACTTCAACTACACCATCACCGATCCCACCCAGTTCGACGACGGCACGCCCGCCTACCCTGCGCCCTTCCTCGCACACCGCCCCGACCTCGAGCAGTCCGCCTTCGTCGAAGACCTGATCCGCCTGGGCAACTGGACCGTCAGCGCCGGCCTGCGCTGGGACCACTACCAGCTTCTGCTCAACCAGAGCGCCTTCAGCCCGCGCGTCTCCGTCGGCCGCTACTGTCCCGTCGCTCGAACATGGTGCTGCACGCCTCCTACGACCGCGTCTTCCAGACGCCCTCGTTTGAGAACATCCTCATCTCCAGCTCGCACGCAGATCGACCGCTCGAGCCACCAGTTCCTCCGCCTGCCCGTCCAGCCCTCGCGCGGCAACTACTACGAAGGCGGCCTCACCAAGGCCTTCGCAACCGCATCGGCGCTCGACGTCAACGTCTATCGCCGCGATGTGCGCAACTACGCCGACGACGACCAGCTCCTCAACACCGGCGTCAGCTATCCCATCGCCTTCGACAAGTCCGTCATCTACGGCGCCGAAGGCCAAGCTCACCCTGGTCCGTCTCGGCAAGCTCTCCGGCTTCGCCAGCTACTCCTACATGGTCGGCAACGCCTGGTTCCCCGTCACCGGCGGCCTCTTCCTCGGCGACGACGCCGTCGCCGCCCTCAGCCAGACCACCGGCCACTTCCCCGACTCGCAGGACCAGCGCAACACCCTGCGCACCCGCCTCCGCTACCAGCTCGCCCCGCGCCTCTGGGTCGCCGCCGGCGCAACCTACGGCTCCGGCCTGCCCTTCGACTACCAGGGCGACCAGCCCACCGCCCTCGCCGAGTACGGCCCCGCCGTCATCAGCCGCATCAACTTCGCCCGCGGCCGCATCCTGCCCTCTGCTCGCCGTCAACGCCTCCCTCGGCGCCGACCTCTACAAGTCCGACCGCCTCATCACCCGCCTCCAGGCCGACGGCGACAACCTCAACGGCCGCCTCAACATCATCGACTTCGGCGGCCTCTTCTCCGGCAACGCCATCGCCCCCGCCCGCAGCTTCGCCCTCCGCCTCACCTCTACCTTCTAGTTGCCACCCCAAACCCGGATGCCCCATGTCAGACAGCACTACCGTCTGACGTGGGCTTAGTACTGCCGCCAGCGCGCCCATGCATCCCCACCACGCCGCCGTCATTCTGCGCGACGCGCAGGATCTCCGTATTTGCCTTTCATGCCGCCACCCCCGCTTCACCGCTCACAACTGCCTCCGCTTTCCTTCCTCTGATATACTCGTCAAACACTGGACTGGAGCTTCATCCGGGCACATGTCCTCCCACGCCCCACCCCTCCAGAAGCACCTTTGAGGTAACCCAAGCAGATGGCCCCCCGTACCCGTCGCGCTCTCTTCTCCGTCACCCTCTTCCTGGCCACCTGCGCCCTCCTCGGCTCGTTCGTCAGCCAGAAGGTCTCCGCCCAGTCCGCCTCCGACGAATCCACCCTGCGCGACTCGCTCCACGAGTTCACCAACGTCTACTCCCTCGTCGAGCAGAACTACGCCGAGCCGCTCGACACCGACAAGGTCGACAAGGCCATCTACGACGGCGCCATCCCCGGCATGCTGCACGTCCTCGATCCCCACTCCAATTTCTACGATCCCAAGGCCTTCGCCCAGATGCGCGAAGACCAGCACGGCAAGTACTACGGCGTCGGCATGTCCATCCAGCCGCAGCCGGACAAGGACGGCGTCATCCACGTCGTCGTCCTCGCGCCCTTTGAAGGCACGCCCGCCTACAAGGCCGGCATCCGTCCCGGCGACGTCATCATGTCCATCGACGGCAAGTCCGCCGAAGGCCTGGACTCCGCCGCCGTCGCCACCATGCTCAAAGGCCCCCGCGGCACCCACGTCTCCGTCGTCATGGCAGCGCGAGGGCAAGGACGCTCCGCTCACCTTCGACCTCGTCCGCGATGAGATTCCCCGCCCCTCCGTCGATCTCGCCTTCCTGGTCAAGCCCGGCATCGGCTACATGCACGTCACCGGATTCATGGAGACCACCAGCCGCGAGGTAGGCGACGCGCTCGACAAGTTCCAGGCCGCACGGCGAGCTCCACGGCCTCATCATCGACCTCCGCGCCAACCCCGGCGGCCTGCTCAACGAGGCCGTCAACATGTCCGACAAGTTCCTGCAGAAGGGCCAGATCGTCGTCTCCCAGCGCGGCCGCGCCTTCCCCGACCAGGTCTACCGCGCCACCCACGGCGAAGACGGCACCGACAAATATCCCATCGTCGTCCTCGTCAATCGCAACACCGCCTCCGCCGCCGAGATCGTCTCCGGCGCGCTGCAGGACCACGACCGCGCCCTCATCGTCGGCGAAACCACCTTCGGCAAGGGCCTCGTCCAGACCGTCTTCCAGGTCTCCGAGAACACCGGCCTCGCCCTCACCACCTACCACTACTACACGCCCTCCGGCCGCCTCATCCAGCGCTCCTACGACGGCGTCTCGCTCTACGACTACTACTACGTCCGCGACGACGCCAAGAAGGCCGACAAGTCCAACACCGAGGTCAAGCTCACCGACTCAGGCCGCACCGTCTACGGCGGCGGCGGCATCACGCCCGACGAGAAGGTCGACTCCGGCATCTTCGATCCCCTCAACTACAACCGCTTCCAGAACTCCCTGCTCCAGCACTACGCCTTCTTCGACTTCTCCAAGCACTACATCGCCACCCACGCCGCCATCCCCCACGACTTCGTCGTCGACGACGCGGTCCTCGCACAGTTCAAGGACTTCCTCAAGGCCAACCAGGTCGACTACACCGACGCCGACATCGCCGCCGTGCAGGACTGGGTCAAGGCCAACATCAAGGCCGAGCTCTTCACCTCGCAGTTCGGCCAGCTCGAAGGCCTCAAGGTCCGCGCCCAGGCCGACCCCGAGATCGCCAAGGCCATCACCTTCATGCCCGAAGCCATGGCCCTCGAAGACCGCGGCAAGTCCCCCCAAAACACCGCCAGCCTCCAATAGCAATCCCTACAACCGGGTGCCCCATGTCAGACAGCACCACCGTCTGACGTGGGAATACCATCGGGTGCCCCATCCTCGACGCGCAGCGGCAGGGTGGGGTATCGTTCGCGGTAGCGAACGACGCCTTTCGCCCGCTCACACCCTCCCGCCACTAAATAAAAGCCGTTATCATGAGCGGAGCGCGCAGCGCGTAGTCGAAGGCCCCCCGCATTTGCCTTTCGCCCGCACGCCCCACCACCCCCCTTACTTAATCCCACTATGCAAATACGCCACAATCGCCCCTACCTGCTCCCCCGTCAGTCGCCCATCAAACGATGGCATCGTGTTCCTCCCTCTTGTAATCACATCGCGCACCGCTTCATCCGTCGCCGGGCCACCACTGGGAAGATGGCCCTGGGCAAACATCTCATGCAGCTCGGGAGGCACCTTCTTCAGATCCAATTGGTTCGCCTCATGGCACGCAGCGCAATTGCCGTTGTACAGGCTCCGTCCATACTCCTGCTGCTCGGTCAGCCGAGGCTCCGACCGGGGCTTGTCCATGTTGTAGGCGATCACCACTGCGATCGCAACCGCCGCCGCGCAGCCGATCAGCACCAATATTATCCAACGCCGCGCGCCTACTTTTCTGCCGCGGCCTTTGTGGCTCCGAGGACCTCTTCCCATCTCCAGTCCGTCCCTTCCCAGACCTGAGCGACCCGCCCGTCCTTTGCGATAAGCACCGTACTCATCGTGTGGTTGATCTGATTTCCATCGGTAAAGTATTCAAGCCCGAATGCATCCGCCAGCGCCTTAAGTTCGTCCGGGCTCGTGGTGGCAAAGGTCCAGGTCCGGAAATCGCCCTGCGCCCCATCCAGATAGGCAAGACCATATTTCCTCATCACCGGAGGCGTGTCGTAATTAGGATCGAGGCTGATGCTAACCAACTCTGAGTGACTGTAAATGTCAGGGTCGCGCTTCAGCGCGTCGTGAATCCGCGAAAAGTGGCTGCTGATGAGCGGACAAAATGTGGGTATCGGACAGCGCGTGTAGATGAACGTAAGCAACACAGCCTTGCCCTTGAAGTCCTTGATGCGAAACGTACGATTATCTTGATCGACCAGCGGAACGTCTGGAACCGGGTCGCCAACAGCAAGCTCATGCGGGGGGTTCAGCGCGGGAGGCTCTTTGCGCGCCACCTCGGCTGTGATCGTTACATCCTCAATCCAGTAGTGACTGGGGTCTGCGGGATCGACCGCGATCTGCGCGGCGATGCGATCGCCCGGCTGCAGCTCTTCGAGGTCTGCAGCATTCGGAAGGCTGTAATCCATCGTCATCGCAGCCATAAATCCCGGCACATCGCCGGCGCGCAGCGTGATCTCCTGCGCCGAGACGTTCTTGGCCATCACCTCGCCGCTCACGGGGTAGAGTTTCGCCTTGGCAGCTTCATGCGGACTTCCCTTACAGCCAACCAGCAGCGAGCATACAACAATGCAAGGCAACAACCGGGCCACACCCCGTTCGATGAGCACGATTCAACTCCCTCCTTCTCCAGTGCCGTATTTGATCTCGTCGGTCAATTGGGCGCGACGATTTCTGGGATTCTGACTATCGTCGCGCCCGAAAAGAAAGCAGCTTACCTCCCTCAAAACTTTAAACCGATACCGCACCTCCCCATAGATCTCCCGCGGATCGTTATAGTGAAAGCCCCCAAACGTCAGGCTGTTATCCAGCAGCACCCGCGTATTGCCCACGTTCAGCAGATTCAATGAGACCGTGTACCGCTCGCCAAAACTCTTTCCCAGCGCCACATCCGCCGTCGTATGCGATGGCAGATACGCGCCCGCATAAGGCGACGGAGGATCCTGGTCATCCATTCGAGAAACCCGAACCGTAGTACACATTGAACGAGCCGGTCACCCGCCACGGCAGGTTGCCGTTGAACCCAACATTCAGCGTATTGCGTTGGTCGTGGTCCAGCGCAGAGTACCCCGGCGGCGGAACACACGCCGATGGGTCCTCCAGGTCATAGCACACCAGCCCTCCCGTAATCCCGCCAATCTGCTGCGCGATCTGGTTCGAGTAGGAAAGATGCGCCTGCCCGATAGCGCCACAAGTGCGGCGACCGCAGCGTCAGCTCCCACGCCTGCACCAGCGCGCCCTGCACCGTGATCGGAATAAAGATACTCGACTCGCCGATATTGTTATGGTCCAGGAAGTTCTGCGCCTGCGTCTGGAACGTGTCCGCATCCAGCAGCCAGCCATGGAACGGTATCTGCACCCCAAACTGGTGCTCCTCATTCCGCTCGCCCTTCAGCGGAACGATAGCTGTCCATATTGTTCTGCGCAAAGCTCAGCGCCGGCCCCGTGATGCTGGTCAGCGGCGGCGGCTGATAGAAGTGCCCATAGAATCCCCGGAAGACCCAGTTCAACTTCGGCACCTGCACCGCAATCCCGAGCCGCGGATAGATCGCGTCCTCCGTGATCGCCCCGGAGAAGTGCGTCTGCCGCTCGCCCGCAATCAGCGTCAGCCACCACGCCGGCTTGTAGTTGTCCTCCACAAACAACTCCTCAACCCCGCCGAAGACGACCGGGTTGTCTGTAGAACGGCGCATCGCTGCCGTCGTTGAACACCGCCCCAAACAAATCGTTCTCATGCTGCGCATACCCATACACGCCGCCCGAGAGCTGGTTCTTCGCAATCACCGTCGAGATCGACGCCTGCACTCCGCCATAGAGCCCCGTCTCATCCGCGTTCGTCGCCGCCGGCTGGTCATTCGCGTTCGATTGATAGTCCGACCGGTTGAAATGGAAGAACGGCGACACCTGCGCCACCGTCGTCCGCGCTGAATGTATGCAGCCACGTCAGCGCCGCATAGCTGTCCGTCTCGTGCTCCCCGTCGCGCAGCCCGCTCGAGTCGTACAGCTGAGTTCTCCCAGTCGCTCGGATCAGGATCGTACGGAATCTGGTAGTAGTCCGTGCCGCAACTGGCCCACCACGCGAAGCTGGTCCGCCGGATCGTGGTTGTAGACCACCGACGCAAACCCGCCATACCCGTTCTCCGCATCGTGCACCGGCTGCGCGATCGCCGGCTGCAACCCATAGTCGCTGCGGTTGCCGTTGAGGCTGGTAAACCACGCAAACTTCTCCGTGTGGTCGCCAAAACTGACCTGATCGTTGGTCTGCAAAAAGTTTCCCGCCGTCACCACCAGTTCGCCATCGCGATTGCGCTCGAAGCCTGTGCGCGGCACCACGTTGAACATCGCCATACGTCCGGTCGCCCAGATCGGCGCTGTAGCTCCCCCGCTCCACCTCCAGCGTGTCGATGTCCTTTGGGTCGATCTGCGGCCCGATATTGCTCGCGATATTTGTGTTCGGGATAAACACGCCATCGATCAGCCAGCTCAGCTCATGCCCGCCCCGCATGTGCAGCATGTCGTGCGTCATGTACGCGCCCGGGACGTAGTCCGTGATCATCGCCAGACTGTTCGTGCGGTCGGCCCCCGGTGTCTGCGCAATCGTCGTCCGGTCGATCACCGTCTCCGGCGTCACCGAATCAACATTCGCCGAATCCTGCATGCCTTCCACCGTGACCGTCTGCTTCACCGTCGCAATCGCCATCTGCAAATGCAGCGTCACCGTGGAATCACTATTCACTGTCACCGTCTGCTGAAAATCGGCAAAGCCCTCGTCGCTCACCGTCACAACATAATCGCCCAGCGGCACATTGGCGATCGCAAATCCCCCGTCCCGGTCCGACACAGCAGCGAACTTAAGGTCCGAGTTCCCGGCGCGCAGCGTTACGTTCGCGCCGCCAATCGGTCGATGCAGCGGATCGTGCACCACGCCATGGACCTGCCCAAAGACGTTGGCCCACGCCTGCGTCGTTCCCAGCAAAACCACTACAAGCAAAAAAATCGAGTATGCGACTTTGCGCATAGAAAACCCTCCTCGTCGCGCACCGCGACGACAGCAAAGGCCAGCCGCGAGTCCAGCTCGCAACCAGCGCAAAAAAAAAATAAATGGACGTGTGCTGTTAGAGAACGACTACAGGAGGCCCGCGCTTATACCGCGCACCTTCCAGCGCAACCCGTGCCCAGGCCTCCGTCTGCCTGCGCTGCGCCGGGTGCGAGACCGCCTCGGCAAACACCAGGCCAGTCTGGTCGAAGAAGAGCTTCTGGTGCGACACCGGGACCGTCGGCTTCGGGTACAGCGGGCACTTGCTGCGCACCGCCGTGAAGTGGTGCCCATCGAGCAGCGCCTGCATCTCCTCCATCGACATCATGCAGTGGTGCTTGCCATGCCGCCTGCAGCACGCCGGAAGCTGCGACTCATCATTCCCGCCCAGCGCAAACAGCGGCGCAACCGCCGGATAGACAAACAACATCAGCAACGCAATGGAGAGGAGACGCCGCACCTTGGATGCGAAGATCATATCAGCATCCCACCCACCCACGTGCGCGCTGATTCTTCTGGAGCGGGAGTCTGGAGCGGGAGACCGGGATCGAACCGGCGACATTCAGCTTGGGAAGCTGACGTTCTGCCACTGAACTACTCCCGCCCACCCCACGAATTATACCGTCTCCCCAACCGTCGCCCCGCCCCACCCCAATTCCGCATCTCACTAAAAGGCAGGCGCCATTCGCCCACAGGAGACCCCTTATGTCCTTTGGAATTTATGCAATCGGCTATCTCATCCTCATTATTGGCGTCGCCTACTTCGCCCACCTGATGCACGTCCCGCAGAACTACATCGTCGCCATCGCCATCATCCTCGTCGGCGCCGGCATCGTCACCGGAGTGCAAAAGACCCGCGGCCGCGACCCCAGCTAGAACGGACAGTGCTGACCGCTGATTGCTGATCGCTCGTGTCCAAAAATCCCCGCTTTCACCCGCCCGCGCGCCCGCTCTAGATATCCACGCGCCCCCAAGTACACTATCCACACAGTGGATACCTCAACCATCGTCATCCTGGACTTCGGCTCCCAGTACACCCAGCTCATCGCCCGCCGCATCCGCGAGTTCAACGTCTTCTCCGTCGTCCTACCCTGCACCGCGCCCCTCGCGCAGATCCGCGCCCTCGCGCCGCTCGGCCTCATCCTCTCCGGCGGCCCCAGCTCCGTCTACGACGCCGACGCCCCCGCCGCCGATCCGGCGCTGCTCGCGCTCGGCGTCCCCATCCTCGGCATCTGCTACGGGCTGCACTTCATCGTGCATCACCTCGGCGGCCGCATCGAACCCGCCCCCGCCCGCGAATACGGCCACGCCGAAGTCGACATCCTCGCCGAGTCCCCCCTCTTCCGCGGCCTGCCCCGCACCCTCGACGTCTGGATGAGCCACGGCGACGAGGCCCGCACTCTACCCGCCGGCTTCACCCTCCTCGCCGAAACCTCCAACGCCCTCGCCGCCATCGCCAATCCCGAACGCCGCATCTGGGCCGTGCAGTTTCATCCCGAGGTTGCCCACACCCGCCACGGCATGGAACTCCTCCGCAACTTCGTCCTCGACCTCTGCCACGCCGCACCCGACTGGACCCCCGAGCACTTCATCCACTCCACCGTCGAACGCATCCGCGCCCAGGTTGGCGATGGACATGCGATCTGTGGACTGAGCGGTGGGGTCGATTCGAGCGTCGCCGCCGTCCTAGTCGCCCGCGCCATCGGCGACCGCCTCACCTGCATCTTCGTCAACAACGGCGTCCTCCGCAAAGATGAGTTCGCTCAAGTCCAGTCCGCCATGCGCGACAAACTCGGCCTCAACGTCGTCGCCGTCGACGCCTCACAACGCTTCCTCGCCAAACTCGCCGGCGTCACTGACCCCGAACAAAAACGCAAAGCCATCGGCAACGAGTTCATCGCCGTCTTCGACGACGAGGCCCGCCGCATCTTCGAGTCCGAGTCCCACCACGCCGGCGAGATCGCCTGGCTGGTCCAGGGCACCCTCTACCCCGACGTCATCGAGTCCTCCAGCGTCCACGGCCCGTCCCACACCATCAAGAGCCACCACAACGTCGGCGGCCTTCCCCCCGACATGAAGCTCAAACTCATCGAGCCCCTGCGCGACCTCTTCAAGGACGAGGTCCGCCGCATCGGCCGCGACCTCGGCATGCCCGAGGAGATCATCGACCGCCAGCCCTTCCCCGGCCCCGGCCTCGCCGTCCGCATCCTCGGCGAGGTCACCGCCGAACGCGTCGCCCTGCTCCAGGAAGCCGACGCCATCGTCACCGCCGAGGTCCGCGCCGCCGGCCTCTACCGCAGCCTCTGGCAGTCCTTCGCGGTCCTGCTCCCAGTCAAATCCGTCGGAGTGATGGGTGACCAGCGCACCTACGCCTACACCTGCTGCATCCGCGCCGTAAACTCCGAAGACGGCATGACCGCCGACTGGGCTCCACTCCCCTACGACCTCCTGCGCACCATCTCCAGCCGCATCGTCAGCGAAGTCCGCGGCATCAACCGCGTCGTCTACGACATCACCTCAAAACCACCCGGCACCATCGAGTGGGAGTAGCGCGCCAAGGCCTGCTCGCTGGGTTTCAGGTACACTTTCGCGCGATGACACTTTCAGGATTGATCCAGGCTCTCGCTCTCCGCAGACCTCTTCGCATCGCTGTAGTCGCTGCTGCAACATTCCTCTTCGTCGCGGAGGCAAGCGCCCAACCCCCCGCGCCCGCGGGGCCGGTGTATGCCGTCCCGCCGGCGCAGTACGGGCCGTACAACGGCGCGTTCCTGCCCGACGGCCTCGGCCTCACCGTCACCATCCCCGACGCCAAGGACACTCTGCTCGATGCCGACACCCCGTGGGCGATGCTGTGCTGGATCGACACGCCCGGGCCGGTCGCCGCGCCCCAGCTCGTCGCGGCCCTCGGCAGCCTCTCCGCGGAGTACGCGCGGTACCTGCGCATTGAGCCCGGCAAGGTCGCCTTCTCGCTCGGCGACAACAACGAGATATCCGGCCCGGCCGACCTGACACCGGGCGTCTGGCACCTGCTCGCGGCCACCTTCGACGGGCAGAGATTTTCGCTGTACGCAGACGGCAGGGCGATCGCCAGCGGCACGCTGACCCTGGGCAGCACCAACGGCCTGCTGACGATGGCTCCGGTCTTTACCGGCAGGCAGCACTTCGGCGGACGCATTGCAGGCTTCACACTGATGCGCCGGGCGCTCACCGGCGATGAAGTCGCGTCCCTATATAAGTCGCCGCCGGACTTTGCCGCCATCACGTTCGAGGAGGGCTCCAAGCCGTGGGCGATCCAGACGCGCGGCCAGGCGGGCTATCGCGCGCCGCAGGACGCGGCGACGATGCCGCAACAGCGCGGCAGTTTTTCGCCGCCGGTCGCTATCGCGCGGCCGCCTGTGGGCAAGTCGCTGACGCAGTCCGATGCGAATGACTGGACGTTCAGCGACGGCTGGACGATGATCGAAGCGCCCAAACTGCCGCCGGAAGCCGACGGCGCGCGCATCTCGCAGCCGGGGTTCGACGGCAGCGGCTGGCTGCGCGCCACCGTGCCCGGCACTGTGCTGACCACGCTGGTCGACGACGGCGTATACCCCGACCCCTACTACGGCCTCAACAATCTCGCCATCCCGGAGTCGCTCAACAAACAGGACTACTGGTACCGCAACGCGTTCGACCTGCCGGCGTCGCTCGGCTGGGCAGCAACTGACGCTCGACTTTGAGGGCATCAACTACCGCGCTTCTGTGTGGCTGAACGGAGTGCGCGTGGGCGATGTGACGGGCGCATTCCAGCGCGGCCAGTTCGACGCGACCGCCCTGCTCAAGCCTGGGCGTAACGTGCTCGCCGTGCGCATCTCGCCGCCGCCCCACCCCGGCATCCCGCAGGAGCAGTCCATCCTGGGCGGGCCGGGCGAGAACGGCGGCGCGATGGTACTCGACGGCCCCACCTTCGTCGCCACCGAGGGCTGGGACTGGATCCCCGCCATCCGCGACCGCGACTCGGGCATCTGGCAGCCGGTTACGCTGCGCGCGACGCACCGGCTCAAGCTGGGCGACGCGCAGGTGGTCACGACCTTCCCCAATCACGACACCGCAACCGCCAAGCTCGATATCTCGGTGCCAGTGACGAACCAGTCGGGCGCGCCGGTGCAGGCCATCGTCAACACAACCATCGAGACCATCTCCATCCACAAGACCGTCACTCTGCAACCGGGCGAGACCATCGTCAAGTTCACCACAGCTGAGTTCCCGCAGTTGCTGATGCAGCACCCGCGGCTGTGGTGGCCCAACGGCTACGGCAAGCCCGAGCTCTACCACCTGCAAGCTAAATGTTGCCGACGGCTCCGCGATCTCCGACGCAAAAGACATCCGCTTCGGCGTCCGCGAGATCACCTACGAGCTCAGCCTCTTCGATCCGACCGGCCATCTCCGCCGCGTCGAATACTCCCCCGCCGATGGCGATGTCGCCACGCACGCCATCATCAACGTCAGCCACGACGGCATGCGCGAGGCCGCCGCGCCCGATCCAGCCGTCCTCAATCTCCCAGAGGCCATGCGCGACCGCGCTCGCACCTTCGTGTCGACTCTGACGAATGCGGCCGCAACCTCACCGACGATCCAACCCTCCACCGACCTCGGCCCCGCTCCGTATCTCGTCATCAAGGTCAACGGCGTACGCATCGCCGCGCGCGGCGGCAACTGGGGCATGGACGATGCGCGCAAGCGCGTCTCGCGCGAACGCCTCGAACCCTACTTCCGTCTCAACCGCGATGCCAACCTCAACATCATCCGCAACTGGGTCGGCCAAAGTACCGAGGAGACCTTCTACGAGCTCGCCGACGAGTACGGCATGATGGTCTGGAACGACTTCTGGGAGTCCACCGAGAACTACAACATCGAAGCACAGGACCCCGCCCTCTTCCTCGCCAACGCCGCCGACACCATCCAGCGCTTTCGCAATCATCCCTCCATCGTCGTCTGGTGCGGGCGCAACGAGGGCGTGCCGCAGCCGATCATCAACGAGGGCCTGGACGCGCTGGTCCGCACGCTGGACGGTACGCGCTACTACTCGCCCAGCTCCAATGCGCTGAACCTGCAGGGCAGCGGCCCGTATCGCTATCAGGTCGCCGTCACTCTACTTCACCACGCTCAATCGCGGCTTCTCCGTCGAGACCGGCACTCCTTCCATGTCCACCCTCGAATCGTTCAAGAGCATCAACGCCAAAAGCAGACCAGTGGCCCATCGACGACGTCTGGGCCTACCACGACTGGCACCACGCCGGGAACGGCGACACCGCGCCGTTCATGGCGGAGATCCAAACCGAGTTCGGCGCGCCCACCAGCCTCGAAGACTTCGAGCGCAAGGCGCAGATGCTGAACTACGTCGACCACCGCGCCATCTTCGAAGGCATGGATGCCAACCTGTGGTCGCCCAACAGCGGACGGCTGCTGTGGATGACGCAGCCCGCGTGGCCGAGCACGATGTGGCAGATCCTCAGCTCAGACTATGACACGCAGGCTTCTTACTACGGCGTGAAGAAGGCGTGCGAGCCGGTGCATGTGCAGCTGAACCTTGCGACCAACCAGGTGCAGGTGGTGAACACAACGACCGAGGCGCGCAACGGGTTGACGGTGAGCGCGAAGGTGTATTCGCTCGACAACACGCTGCTCTCGCAGGCCAGCGAACAGAAGGACCTGCCTGCCGACGCGACCGCCAACAGCGTGCGTCTCGACCTTGGCGCTGAGTACGTGCGGGGCACGGTGATCGTCGCGCTGGAGCTGAAGGACGCGGGAGGCGCGGTGGTTTCGCAGAACCTTTACTGGCTGGCCGCGCGGCCGGAGTCCTACCGCGAGCTGACGCGCCTGCCGACAACGCCGATGCGGCTTACGGCTACGTCCACGCGCACTGGCGATGAATCCCGCATCGAAGTTCACCTCACCAACACCGGCTCCGCCGTCAGCCTCGAAAACAAACTCACCCTGCTCGCCGCCGACGGCTCCCGCATCCTCCCTGCCTACTACTCCGACAACTACATCTCCCTCCTGCCCAACGAGTCCCGCACCGTCACCATCGACTACCCCACAGCCACTGCGAAAAGCTCCGCCAGCATCGCCCTCCGTGGATGGAACTCCGTGCCGCAAACCGTTGCGGTCAGCGCGAAGTAAATCGACCCGCCACGCGCGCGCCGCTATGCCTGCGTTGCCCCGCGCTTGCGCGGCCTCGGCTTCTTGCCATAGCGGCTGGCCGGCAGAATGCTATTCCACGGAACGGGCGAGGCAAGGATCATCGATGTGTTGGTCGCAACGTACGGCATCATCGAATCGATGACCGTCTCCATGTGGGCCACATCGCGCACCGCAACCTGCACCATAAAGGACTCAGCGCCGGTCACGCGATGGCACTCGAGCACCTCAGGCAGCGTGCGCACCATGCTGGAAAACTTCGTGAGCTTGTCGCCGGCTACGGTCACTTTCACAAACGCCCGCACCGGCAGTCCGACCTTGGCGGGGTCAACCAGCGTGCGGTAACCGAGGATCACCTCGCGCTCTTCCAGCCGACGCACACGCTCAATGGCTGCCGGCGTCGAGAGGCCGACCCGCCGGCCCAGCTCCGCGAACGGAATCCGCCCATTAGCCTGCAACTCCGCCAGGATGGCGCAATCGATATCGTCCATTCGAGTCTCCGACTCGCTCACCGGTCCCTCCATTCCGCATCGCGCCTTATCGGCGATCTCGGCGATATCCCTAACATTATTAGGAAGCTAACCATCTCACCATTGTATTATCGTTTATTTTCACGAAAATACCATAGATCGCTCATTCCACCGGTCACCGCTGCGGCAGTACTCTTGTACAGGATCAACGATACTGCGCGCGCCTGCACACGATGGCGCCGCCCGCGATTCTCAGATTTTCAGCAACAAGAGATTAAGGAGCAACAAATCATGGCTGCAAACGAAACCCGCCGGGCACTTGGCGATGTAGCGGCACGCAAATTAGCGAATACCACAAAGACCCCTCCCCAGCTCACAGCCATCACGCCGCGCTGGCTGGTGCAACTGCTCTCCTGGGTTCCGGTGGAGTCGGGCACCTACCGCGTGAACAAGGCGAAGAACGAGGAGATCGACGTCGTCTGCGGCGCGCGCGATGAGCGGAAGATTCCGGAGAGCTTCGTCGACTACGAAGAGAAGCCGCGCGAGTACACGCTCAGCGCCATCTCCACCATCGTCGATGTGCATACCCGCGTCTCCGATCTCTACAGCCATCCCTACGACCAGATTCGCGAGCAGCTGCGCCTTACCGTTGAGAAGGTGAAGGAGCGGCAGGAGCATGAGCTGGTCAACAACCCCGACTACGGCCTGCTGCACAACGTCGCGCCTGAGTCCCGCGTGAAGCCGCGCAAAGGCGCTCCCACCCCCGACGATCTCGACGAGCTCCTGGCGCAAGATCTGGAAGGAGCCGGCCTTCTTCCTCGCGCATCCCCGCGCCATCGCCGCGTTCGGCCGCGAGTGCACGCGCCGCGGCGTTCCTCCGCCCACCGCCACCATCTTCGGCTCGCCCTTCCTCACCTGGCGCGGCATCCCGCTCATCCCGTCCGACAAGCTCACGGTCGACGACGCAGGCAAGAGCAACATCCTTCTGCTGCGCACCGGCGAGAAGCGGCAGGGCGTCGTCGGCCTCTTCCAGCCCGGCCTTCCCGGCGAGCAGACCCCCGGCCTCTCCGTCCGCTTCATGGGCATCGACCGCAACTCCATCGCCTCCTACCTCGTCTCGCTCTACTGCTCAGCCGCCGTGCTGACGGAGGATGCGCTCGGCGTGCTCGAAAACGTAGAGGTCGGAAACTACCATGAGTACAAGTGATCCTGGCTTCCAGTTCGATGAGGACGCAGTCTCGCAGGCGACGGTCGGCCGTAGCAGGCGCGTTGCCGGACGTCGCCACGATGACTCGCATGGCGAACGACTTCTTTCGTGCGCTGCCGAATCAGGCGGCAGATTGCAGGCAGCAGTCTCGCGCAGCCGGTCCGTCACCCACCCTCCGCCATCCCCGGCACGGAGATGCGCCAGCCTCAGTTCGGCGTCCCCGCGCCCTCTATGCCATCGCTTCCCTCGATCGACAAGATTCCCAGCGAGGCGGATATCGCGCGTCTCGCGGGTGCAGGCCTTCCCATGAACTTCCCGGCGGAGGCGACCTCCTTCGCCGGTACCCCTATCTCTGTCACCTCTAAGCGCGGGCCTCTCTTCCGCCGGCCCCCTGCCCTCGCAGGCCGCTCTTCCGCACAGCGCGACTGCGCCTCACATCCGTCTCGCCCTTCAGCCTGCCGCTGCCGGACTTCGATCTCCCATTCCCCAACTTCGAATCCTCACTGCCCAACCATCCCAGCTCTCGCCGCCCTTGGCACGGAGGATGTCGCGAAGTCTGCGCTCAGCTCGTTTTCTTCGCTCTACTTCCTCGAGCACGCCGGCGCGCTCTCGCAGCCCGTCGCCTCTGCGCCGCAGCCCGCGCAGAGCTTCGCGCCCGCCGTCGTTCCCGAAATCGGCGCCATCCGCGGCCAGTTCGATGTCACCTCCATCCGCAACGACTTCCCCATCCTGCGCGAGAAGGTCAACGGCCGCCCGCTCATCTGGCTGGACAACGCCGCCACCACGCAGAAGCCGCAGGCCGTCATCGACCGCCTGAAATACTTCTACGAGCACGAGAACTCCAACATCCACCGCGCCGCGCACGAGCTCGCCGCCCGCGCCACCGACGCCTACGAGGACGCTCGCAGCAAAGTCGCGCACTTCCTCAACGCGCCGTCGTCCAAGGAGATCGTCTTCGTCCGCGGCGCCACCGAGGCCATCAACCTGGTCGCGCAGAGCTGGGGCCGCCAGCACATCAACAAGGGCGACGAGATCGTCATCAGCTGGATTGAGCACCACGCCAATATCGTTCCCTGGCAGATGCTCGCCGCCGAAAAGGGCGCAATCCTCCGCGTCATCCCCGTCGACGACAGCGGCCAGATCCTGCTCGACGAATACGAGAAGCTGCTCAGCTCCCGCACCAAACTCGTCTCCTTCACCCAGGTCTCCAACGCGCTCGGCACCATCACCCCCGCGCAGCAGATGGTCGCGATGGCCCACCGCTACGGCGCGCGCGTGCTCGTCGATGGCGCGCAGGCCGTCTCCCACATGCGCGTCGATGTGCAGGCGCTCGACGCCGACTTCTACGTCTTCTCCGGCCACAAGGTCTTCGCGCCCACCGGCATCGGCGTCCTCTACGGCAAGCCCGACGCCCTCGCCGACACGCCCCCCTGGCAGGGCGGCGGCAACATGATCGTCGATGTCACCTTCGAGAAGACCATCTACCAGCCGCCGCCCTTCCGCTTCGAGGCCGGCACCGGCAACATCGCGGACGCGGTCGGCCTCGGCGCGGCCATCGCCTACCTCGACACCATCGGCATGGAGAACATCTCCCGCCACGAGCACGAACTGCTCGTCTACGCCACGCAGCGAGCTGCTCACCATCCCCGGCCTCTGCATCATCGGCACCGCAAAGGAGAAGGCCGGCGTGCTCTCCTTCGTCCTCGAGGGCTACAAGACCGAGGACGTCGGCGCCGCCCTCAACCGCGAAGGCATCGCCGTCCGCTCCGGCCACCACTGCGCCCAGCCCACGCTGCGCCGCTTCGGCCAGGAGACCACCGTCCGCCCCTCGCTGGCCCTCTACAACAACTTCGAAGACATCGACGCCATGATCGCCGCGCTACGCCGGCTCAAACAGCTGCCCGCCTGACCCCTCGACTTCGGCCCACAACAAGATGGAGCCCTCCGCTGCGGAGGCCGCTATAACTCATGTATTTTGTGGGGGAATTTGGTTGCGGGGGTAGGATTTGAACCTACGACCTTTGGGTTATGAGCCCAACGAGCTACCGGGCTGCTCCACCCCGCAGTGCCAGTATACTGCGGTGAACGCGAGTGGGTCAACGCGGCGTGAGGCTCGGCAGCCGGGTGTGCATCTTATGTTCAGCGGCTGGAAGCGAGTTCCAGCGGTCGGGAGGGAGGCGCGACTCCCACATCTCAGAGTCGAGATGTGGGGCACCCGGCGAGTGGTCAGTGAGTGCGGTCGCGCATCCGCCTGATACCCACCCAAGCGGAGCTTGGATGGGGCACCCAGTTCTGTGGAATTGGAGGTGGGCGCGTAACTTTTTCCTGAATTTTGAGTCTGCAAGAGTAGCGGTTGTGTGCGAATCTGCCGGGCCGCGGGACATTGGAGGATGGCGATGAATCGGATGGATGCGAGAGGCTTTGGGCTGTTGAAGGGTGTTGCGCGGGCGGCGATGGTCGCCGTGCTGGGCGGTGCAGTGGCGATGGCGCAGGATGCGCAGCCGCAGAACGCGCCGCAGGCACAGGCGCAGCCGACTGCGGCACCGACTAAAGGGACGAAGACGATTCCGGATGCGCAGATTGAAGCGGGCGTGCTGAAGGCGCTGGCGGGCGCGCCCGATCTGGCGAACCAGGCGATTACGACCTCGACGGTCTATGGGACGGTGACGCTGTCGGGTTCGGTTGAGACCGAGGCGCTGCGCACGGAGGCGGAGAACCTGGCGGCGCGCACCTTTGGGGTGAAGAAGGTGATTGACGAGATGACGCTGGGCAGCCAGCCGGCGGGGCAGCTGCAGTCGGACGGGACGATTGCACCGGCGCAGGGCGGGCCGGACTCGGACAATACAGGGCAGGCTGCAAACCAAGTCGCTCCGAATCAGGCTGGGCCAAGTCAGGCGCAGGGGCAGCCGAACTATGGGCCGGGCGCGCCTGAGTATCCGCAACAGCAGGGCTACCCACAGGCTCAGGGCTATCCGCAGCAGCAAACATATCCGCAGGCGCAGGGCTATCCGCAGCAGCAGCCGTATCCGCCGGCGCAGCGGTATCCGCAGCAGGGATACGCACCGCAGCAGCCTGTGTTTGGCGGGCAGGAGGCGGGCCAGACGGTGACGATCCCGAGCGGCGCGCTGGTGCGCATCCGGATCAACCAGACGCTGGATAGCGCGAAGGCCAAGCCGGGCCAGCACTTCGACGGCATCGTGGTGAACGATGTGGCGGCGGAGGGGGCGATTGCGATTCCGCGCGGCGCGGCGGTCCAGGGCGTCGTGGTGGACGCGAAGAAGTCGGGCGCGGTGAGCGGACGGGGCGAGATCTCGCTGCAACTGACGCAGGTGACACTGGGCGGCAAGAGCTACCCGATCGTCTCCGATGTGTGGGCTCACAACGGCGCGGACAAGGCGGTGCAGTCGGTCAACAGCACGGCGGTGGGCGGCGCGTTTGGCGCTCTGGTGGGCGCGGCGGCGGGCGGCGGCACGGGTGCGGCGATCGGCGCGGGCGTGGGCGGAGCTGCTGGGCCTGGGCTCGTCGGCGGCATCGCATACGGGGCAGGTGTATATCCCGTCGGAGGGGATGCTGACGTTCCATCTGGCGCAGCCGGCTGCGGTGGCGACGGTCTCGCAGGCGGAGATGGACCGGCTGGCGCAGGGCGTCCCGTCAGGCGGACAGCCGCAGATGCAACGGCGCTATCCTCCGGGATACTATCCGCGACCGTATCCTTATCCCTACTAACGGGGAGGGCGAAAGCCAGACACTTCTATCAGATAAGAGCCCCTGACGCGATGGCTTCAGGGGCTTTTGGTTTCTACAGGGAGTGGCGACGCCGTGGATGGGTTTCGGCGGGCGGTTTGAGCAAGCGTTCGAGGGCGCGGCGGCGGGTGGGGCGGTGGCGGATGCAGTAGGGCTCCAGCTGGATCCGCTGGTGGCTGCATTGGCGTCCTCCGGCGTAGATGTGGCGGCATGGTCCGGTCCGTTCGGTCTCTTTCATGGCATATCTCCCTTGGGGGGGTACTTGGGATCTAAAATCTTGTTGATAAAGGGGATGGGGTGCGATAGGTATCCCTGGTCTATACCATTGGGGGTTAAAGCGAGAAGCCCGGCGGGTTGCGCCGGGCTTCTTTGTTTTTCCTACTATGTTAATGATAGCAGGTTGGGCAAAACTAGTATGCCAACTATTTTTGAAATTTATACCGTTTGGTTTGTGTGGGTTGGGGGAATTTTGGAGGTTTTGGGGGGTTGACAAGGTAAAAGAGGGACGAGGTTCGGGGTTCCAGGTTCGAGGTGGTGTATGTAGCTAGTCCTCGTCAGGTTTTTCGATGTGGTCGATGACCAGGCGCTCGACGGGAGCCTTGGTGGGTACGAGGCGCAGACCGAGTGCCTCCACGCCGTCCTCGAGGGTGGGGGCATTCTCGTCGAACATGTGCGAGTCGGGTTCCATGTCTTGACCGGCCAGGGGTAGGGCAAAGGTGTACCTGCCCGGCAGGTTGGTGTGGTCCGCGACCAGGCGGTCCATGTCATTGGACATGACCTCGGCCAGGTCGGCCATGGTGTATGCCTGAAAGTGGGCGGTGAGGCCGATCCACTCGTACGACCTGCCGGTGAGTACGTGGCCGTCCGGCAGGGTGGTCTGATCGCCCTCTTTGTAGGGCGTCAGGTTGACCTTCTTCGTGGCGGTGAGCGCGTAGATCGCCTTGGGCGAGTTGTCCACGTGGATCTTGAGTTTTACTGTGTCTGCCAGCACCTTGCGGATGAGCAGGCGGCGGGCAGCAAGGTCGAGCTGCTGCCAGGCTGCAAAGTCCTCCGGCGCCACCTTGGCGATGAACTCATAACGGTCGTCCTCGACCCACTTTGGATAGCTGTCCACGCTGTAGACCTTGATCGACCCGTTGTATGCAAAGTAGATAATGCGCGCCAGCGACTCGCAGTGATAGGCGATGTAGTCGGCTGTCATGGGCATGTCGACCTTGGTTGTGCCGAACTTGTCCGGCGGGCAGCGCTTGAAAGAGACAATGTCGAAGTTGATCTTGGGCGGCACGGCATCGAGCGGCGCAGGGGTGACGATGGTCAGCTGAGGGGGCGACTGCCCGGCGAGGGGATGCGCGGCTGACAAGAGGAGGGCGGCGCAGATGAGGGATACGATGGCAGCGGGCTTGGCAAGCATCTGTACCCTCTTCGCGTGAGGCAGGTCAAAAACCGCGCTCTGGATAGAGAGAGTAGCAGATGCGGTGGGGGTGAGGTACCCGCGGGAGCTTCTGTCGGAAGAAAGGTTTGAGCGGGCTGGGGCAGTGCGTGGGGTATCGGGGTCCTTCGCTACGCTCAGGATGACAGCAAGAACAAAGGCGGGGTGATTTATACTTATCGCTTGCCCTTGCAGGCGGTGGGTGCGCGGAGTTTTGTGCGCCGGAACCACGAGCAAAATCGACGGGCAGATGCGCTAGTCTTCGGCTGAATGGGCAGAATGGGCTGAATCCCAGGCCGGGAGATGGGCGCGCAAGTAAAAAGGTCGCAAAGTAAAGCATGATTCGTTTTCTTCAGCAGGACAATAAGCTGGTCAAGATTCTGTTCGGCGTCATTATCGGCGGCGCTGTGCATTTCGATGGTGATGTATCTGGTTCCGGGGTTGATGGACACCGGCGACGGGCTCGGACCCGGCGGTATATGCGACGGTGCGGGCGCCGGGGCTGGCGGGGCGGCTGTTTGGCGAGACCACGCCGATCAAGACCGAGGACGTGGCCAAGCTGGCGGCAGCGGCAGCTGCAGCAGCAGCGCTATCCGGAGGCGACGATACAGGCGCTGCTGCCGATGATGATGCCGCGCGCGGCGGAGGTGCTGGTGCAGCGGGCGATCCTGGAGCAGGAGGCGGACAAGCTGCATCTGCAGGTCTCCGATGACGACTTGCGGCGCGAGCTGAAGGACCGAGTTTGCGCAGTACTTCTTTCCCAACGGGAAGTACATCGGCGACGACGCGTATATCAACTTTGTGCAGACGGCGCTTCGGGCTACTCGATCAAGGACTTTGAGTCGCAGGTGCAGGCGGACATGGAGATTGAGCCGGCTGCAGGCGCTGATCACGGGCGGGGTGACGGTCTCGGACGCCGCGGTGCGCGAGGCGTACCGGGCGCAGGGGACGAAGGTGAAGTTCGACTATGCGGTGGTGTCGTCGGAGGACATCAAGAAGACGATCAACCCGAGCGATGCGGAGCTGCAGGACTTACTTCAAGCAGAATGCGGCGCGGTATGCGACGGCGATTCCGGAGACGCGGAAGATTGAGTATGTGGCGTTCGACGCATCGAAGCTGCCGGGCGGCAAGCCGCCGGTGTCGGACGCGGATATCCAGGCGTACTACACGGCGCACGCAGGCGGAGTACAAGACGGAGGAGCAGGTAAAGACGCGGCACATCCTGATCGCGTCGAAGACGGGCGCGGATGCGCAGACGGATGCGGCGGCCAAGGCGAAGGCGCAGGACGTGCTGAAGCAGTTGCAGGCGGGCGGGAACTTTGCCGACCTGGCGAAGAAGTACTCGGAGGACCCGGGGAGCAAGGATGCGGGCGGCGAGCTGCCGCTGATTCCGACGGCGCAGCTTGATCCGGCGTATGCGAAGGCGGCGATGGCGCTGAACGCCGGGGCAGACCTCGGGGCTGGTGAAGTCGGCGTTTGGGTACCACATTATCCAGACGGAGCAGAAGCAGGCGGCGGGCGTGAAGCCGCTGGCGGAGGTGAAGGACTCGATCGTGCAGATGCTGCAGCAGCAGAAGCAGGGCGCGGCGGAGCAGCAGTTTGCGCAGCAGCTGGCGGACGAGGCGAAGAAGGACGGGCATGGACAAGACGGCGGCGGCGCATGGGCTGCACGCGGTGACGACGGACTATGTGGCGAAGGATGGCGTGATCGGCGGGCTGTCGGATGCGAGCGGCGCTGCTGACGCAGGCGTTCGCGACGGACAAGGGCGCGGCGCCGGCGACGGTTTCGACCGGCGACGGGATGGCGGTCTTCCAGGTGGTGGATGTGAAGGCCGGCGCACGCGCCGGAGTTTGCGGCGTACAAGGACGCAGATCCTGGACGACTATCGCGAGCGAGAAGGTGCCGCAGCTGCTGGCAGCAGGAGACGACCAAGCTGGCCGACCGGGCGAAGGCGCTGGGCGACCTGAAGAAGGCGGCGGCGGAGTTGAAGGTGCCGGTGAAGTCGAGCGACCTGGTGGCGCAGGATGGGCAGGTGCCGGACCTGGGCGCGATGAGCGGGCCGGGCGCGGTGGCGTTTACGCTGGCGAAGGGCGCGATCTCGGGGCCGCTCGACGCGGGGCAGAATGGCGTGGTGCTGGCGGTGACGGACAAGGAGGAGCCGAGCGCGGCGGAGATGGCGCAGCACTTGGACCAGACGCGGGAGCAGTTGCTGAACGAGCAGCGGGACGAGATCTTCCGGTATTCCTGGGGACGCTGACGCGATGCGTATGAGAAGGGCGGCGGAGTGCGGTATACGAAGGCAGCTACGCCGGCGCAGGGCCTCCTGGGTATTCCCACGAGGCAGTAGCATTTGGGTAGAGGATGGGGCCTGTTCCCTGCCCTGCGGCGATTGCGCTGGGTTGGGAGCGGGCCTTTTTCGTTTGTTCGGGCGGCTTGGACGCATCAGACATAGGAGCGGTCGATACGCGAAGGGTGACGGGATGAATCAGGAACGGATGTCGGGAGTGCTGCTGCATGTGACGTCGCTGCCCTCGTACGGCGGGGTGGGCGACTTTGGGCCGGCGGCGTACGAGTTTGTGGACTTTCTGGCGGCGGCGAAGCAGCGGCTGTGGCAGGTGCTGCCGCTGAGTCCGACGGGGTATGGGAGCTCGCCTTATTCGGCGCTGTCGGCGTTTGCGGGAAACCCGATGCTGATCTCGCTGGAGCGGCTGGTGGAGGATGGATGGATTGCGGGGGAGCGGCTGGCGGGGCTGCCGGGGCGGGATGGGCCGGCGGACTTTGGCGCGGCGGCGAGGCAGAAGCTGCCGCTGATCGAAGAGGCGGCGGGGAACTTTCTGGACGGCGCGAATGAGGAGCAGAGGGCGCGGTTCCAGCGGTTCTGCGAAGAGAACATGAGCTGGCTGCCGGACTATGCGATGTTCAACGTGCTGCGGCGGCGGTTCGGCTATAGTGAGCTGGAACGAGTGGCCGGCGGAGTTTGCGCAGCGCAAGCACGATGCGTTGACGCAGGCGCTGACCAAGCATGGGCGCGAGATTGCGGTGGAGCAGGCGATCCAGTTCTTCTTCGATGAGCAGTGGTGCGCGCTGCGGGCGTACTGCAAGGAGCGCGACATCCGCATGCTGGGCGATGTGGCGATCTTTGTGAACTACGACAGCGCGGACGTGTGGACGCATCCGGAGCTGTTCGAGCTGGACGAGAAGGGGCAGCATGGTGCGGGTGTCGGGCGTGCCGCCGGATTATTTTTCCGCGGACGGGCAGCGCTGGGGCAATCCTTTGTACAAGTGGGGCGAGATGCGGGAGCGCGGGTTCGACTGGTGGGTGGCGCGGGTGCGGCGGACGCTGGCGCTCTACGACATGATCCGGCTGGACCACTTTCGCGGGTTCGAGGCGTACTGGTCGATTGCGGCGGAGGAGCCGACGGCGATCACGGGACAGTGGGTGAAGGCGCCGGGGCAGGAGCTGTTTCCAGCGGCTGAAGGAGGTGTTTGGCGAGCTGCCGTTTATCGCGGAGGACCTGGGGCTGATTACGCCTGAGGTGGATGAGCTGCGCGAGCAGTTCGGGATGCCGGGGATGCGGGTGCTGCAGTTCGGCTTCTCCGATCGCGGAGCGCATATTTATCTGCCGCACAAATTTGTGCCGAATACGGTTGCATATACGGGCACGCACGACAACGACACCACGCTGGGATGGTGGAAGGACGGCGCGACCGAGGTGGAGCGGGCGAACTGTGCAGACGTATCTGCGGCCGATTGCGCGGGACGAGGAGGTGGTGTGGGCGATGATGCGGGCGGCGGCGCGGTCGGTGGCGAACCTGTGCATCTTTCCGCATGCAGGACATTCTGGGGCTGGGCAGCGAGGCGCGCATGAATACGCCGGCGGCGAGCCAGGGCAACTGGACGTGGCGGTATGCGAGCGGGGCGCTGCATCCGGAGTATGCGGAGAGGCTGGCGGCGCTGATGGAGATGACGGACCGGGATGGGTACGTTGCGCCGCGGCTATGAGGCGCCCAAGGCGGTGTGAACGATGCCGCGGTTTAGACTGGTGGGAGCGAAATTCAATCTACAGGAGCAACGATGCCTCTCTCTGGCGAAGCAATACGGACGATGAACTATGTGGACGATATCTCGGTGACGCTGCGGCGCATTCTGACGGTGCTGCCGTCGCTGACGGAGGAGGAGCGGCAGCGCGTGGCGGAGCACATCAAGGAGTCCGACCCGAGCTACGAGAGCGTGATCCAGGCTGTGCAAGGCAAGAAGTGAGCTGTGGCTGACGCGGTTGGGCCGGGGGCGCCGGGAGGGGCGTTTGCGATTCGCACGGTGGCGGTGATTGGGGCGGGGCGCGTGGGGCGGAGCTTTGCGCTGGCGTGCGCGGCGGCGGGGTTCGACGTGGTGCTGGAAGATGTGATGCCGGCGAAGCTGCGGCGCGCGCAGGAGGAGTATGCGGAGCTGGGGGCGGTGCCGGCTGCGGGTGCGGGGCGGCTGCGGGTTGCGCTGACGGTGGAGGATGCGGTGCGCGAGGCGGATGTCGTGGTCGACTTCGTGCCGGATGAGCTGGAGTCGAAGCTGGAGATCTTTTGCCTGGTCGACCGGATGGCCCCGCCGAAGACGGTGCTGCTGACGCCGAGCGATGCGCTGAGCATTACGGATCTGGCGTCATGCACATATCGCGGCGAGCGGTGCTTTGCGGTGCGGGGTGGGTTGGCGAGCGGGCGGTGACGGTGCGGCTGGTGCATCCGAAGGGTGCGGCTGCGGAAGCGTCGAATGCGGTCGGGTCGTTCCTGCGCGCGCTGGGATATGCGGTGCAGGTGGAAGAGGACCGGGATGCGCCGATGCTGGTGAAGAATTACTTGTAGCCCATGCCGGCGAGGACGCCGCGCATGTAGGCGAAGCTCTCGACGACGCCGGGCATGGGGTTGTCGGCGTGGATCTCGTATTCGAGGTCGACGTTGCCGGGGTATTTGATTTGCGATGAGCGCCTCGAAGATGGCGCGGATGGGCATGACGCCTTCGCCGACGGCGACCTGGCTCTCGCGCGCGGTGGCATCGGCGAGGTCCTTGATGTGGAGGTCGTAGAGGCGCGGGCCGGCGGCGTGGATGGCGGCGACGACGTCGGCGCCGGCGCGCATGGCGTGGCCGAGGTCGATGCAGAGGCCGATGCGCGGGTCCATGTCCTTGACGGCCTTGAGCACGTCGAAGGGCGAGGGGAAGTTCTTGTCCTCGGGGCCGTGGTTGTGGATGGCGAGCTTGATGTTGTATTCCTTGACGAATTTTTCCAGGCGCGGAAGGTTCTCGTGCGTCGGCGCGCAGACGGCGATGGGGATGCCGGCGGCCTTGAGGTATTCGAACTTGGGGCGGATGTCGTCGTCGTCATCCTTGGCGAAGGTGATGTTGCCGGCGGCGGTGAGGATGAAGCCGGCGGCGCGGTATTCGGCGGCCTTGGGCGCGACCTGATCAAGCGGCGTCATGGGCAGATGCGCATCCTTGAGGTTGAGCAAGGGTGTCTTGAGCTGGTGCATGAAGTCGATGAGGTGCGCGGAGTCGAAGCTGCGGAAGGTGTAGCTGGCGATGCCGAGGCGGATGGGGAGATCGACGGCAGGGGTGGGCGGCTTGAGTGGCGTCGGGTGCGCGGGATGGGCGGAGGATTGGGATTCGGATTCCGCGGGCAGGAGGGTGGCTGCGGCGGCCAAGGCGCCGGTCTGGAGGAGGGTGCGGCGGGTGATTGAGTTTGTCGTGGTTTTCATCGCGCGCAATGGTAGCGCGTGGGGTGGGGGTGAGTCTATGGGCGGAGGGGTGGGAGGGTGATCGCGTCAGTCAAGTCGCATCAGTTCGAGATCGCCGTCCCACTGCACCTTGCCGCGGAGTTTAAGAATGCCACGTTGCAGGTGATAGGGACTTATGCGCCGGTAAAGTCCGCGCTCCACTCTCACAAACAATTCGCTTTCACTCCCGTTTCCTACTGCGTGCTTTCCAAGGAAGGTGTTGTAGGTACGGTCTGCCCAGCCCGGGCAGGCCTTTCGAACCATTGCGGCGTTGAAGGGCTCTGACAGTCTGTGGTCACGGACAGCCGCGTAGATTTGTGATCCGAATGTCTTCATACATGTTTTGTCTCCCAGCAGCTCAGCGTCTTTCCTGTTCCCATAAACGATATAAATTATCGCTCGGTAGACCAATTGCAGAACGGAAGCCCAAAGTAAACCCGATTTTCCAGCAGAGTCTCTCGTCAGCCTCTCGGTCGATATTCCTGGAAACTTCCTGGAAATGTTTGTTCAGCGCCTGATGCTCTGCTTGCGTGGCATTTTGATCGGGTTTCATTTCCGCGTCTAGAAGTTCCCCTGCTGCACTACTAAGTTGACCATCCTTTTCGCTGTAATAGTCGATCGTTTCAGATATTCGCACGAGCATTCCACTAGTAGAGTGGTCACGAACAGGACTATCGCCAGCCTATGCCACCACTTCTTACTTAGGCCTAGCTGCCGAAACTTATTGCGGAATGGGAATAGTACGCTGAGCTCCATGGCTCATTCTAGTCAGCTCCGCATCAGTCTTCGGGTTTTTTGCGGAGGGCGGTGAGCTGGGGGTGGAGGAGTTTGGCGGTGAGGGAGCGGGTGAGGGCGTCGACCGCGGCCTGCTGCGCGGGGGTGAGGGGGGTGGCGGTGCCGGCGAGTTTGGCGGCGGTGCGGGCGAGTTCGGCCTGGCGGAGGGATTCGGCGTATCTGCTGCAGGGCGAGGATGGCGGGGACGGCGTCGAGCGATTCGAGGCGCTGGTGGTACTTGTCGACCTCGGCGGTGACGATGTTCTCGGCGGCGGCGGACTCGCGGCTGCGGTCGGCGAGGTGGGCGGCGGCGACCTGCTGCAGGTCGTCGATGTCGTAGACGAAGCAGCCCTCGACCTCGTTCATGCGCGGGGTCGACGTCGCGGGGGACGGCGATGTCGATGAAGAACATGGGGCGGTGGCGGCGGCGCTCGAGGAAGGCGCGGCCGTGGGCGCGGTCGAAGATGTGGCGTTCGGAGCCGGTGGAGGTGATGACGATGTCGGCGCGGCCGGCCTGGGCGTGGAGCTGGTCGAAGGGGATGACTTCGGTGGTGCAGGCGAGCGGGCGGGTCGTTGGCGATCTGGGTTGAGATGAGCTCGGCGATCTGGCCGGCGATGAGGGCGGCGCGCTCGGCGGTGCGGTTGGCGACGAGGATGGAGGTTGCGCCCTGCTGGATGAGGTGGCGGGCGGCGAGCTCGGACATCTTGCCGGCGCCGACGAGCAGGACGGTCTTGCCTTGGAGGCAGCCGAAGATCTTGCGGGCGAGGTCGACGGCGACCGAGGCGATGGAGACGGAGGAGCTGCCGATCTGGGTCTCGGAGCGGACGCGCTTGGCGACGGAGAAGGCGCGCTGGAAGAGGGGTTCGAGCGCGGTGGCGACGGCGCCGGCCTCGCGGGCGACGGTGTAGGACTGCTTGACCTGGCCGAGGATCTGCGGCTCGCCGACGACCATGGAGTCGAGCGAGCTGGCGACGCGGAAGAGATGGCGGATGGCCTCGCGCTCGCGGAACTCGTAGAGGTGGGGCTCGACGGTGGCGGCGGGGATGGCGAAGTACTCGTGCAGGAAGCGGAGGAGGTTGGGGGCGGCGGATTGCTGCGCGGCGGGGTCTGGCTGCGATTGGAAGGTGAGGAACTCGACGCGGTTGCAGGTGGAGAGGATGAGGGCTTCGCGGATGCCGGGCTGCTGGGTGAGGGTGCGGATGGCGTCGGCGAGGCGGGCGGCGGGGATGGCGAGGCGCTCGCGGACCTCGATGGGCGCGGTGGTGTGGTTGACGCCGACGAGCACGAGCGAGCCCTCGGGCGCGCGCCGCGGCGCGGCGTCGGGCGCCGAGGCCGGGGGCACGATGGTCAGGCGCTGCGTGGATTTGGCTCATGGCGTGGCGAACCTGTGCACGGCGGAGAACTGGTTGGCCGCCCAGACGGCGAGGACGACGAGGAAGACGAAGCTGGAGAGATAGACGGCGCGGCGGCCGCGCAGGCCGGAGCTGCGGCGGATGAAGATCATGGCGATGTAGGCGAGCCACATGGCGAAGGCGAGCAGGATCTTGGGGTCGCGGAAGTAGGCGGCGCCGAAGTCCTGCTGGGCGATGACGGAGCCGATGAGCAGGCCGGCGGTCATGCAGGGCAGGCCGAAGAGGAGGGTCTTGAGGGCGATCTGGTCGATCGTTTCGAGCGGGGTATCGAGGGGCGGGAGAAAGTGGTGGGTGGTGGACTTGGATTTGAGGCGGCGTTCCTGAATCAGGTAGAGCAGCGAGGCGAGCAGCGAGCAGAGCAGCGCGGCGTAGGCGGCGAGGAGCAGGACGATGTGGAGGAAGATCCAGCCGGTGCGGAAGGGGACGGCGAAGGTCCTCGTGCCCGGGACGGAAGGCGGCGAGCATGGCGAGGAGGAAGGCGATGGGCAGCAGGAAGATGCCGATGGAGACGCTGCGGTAGCGGGCGTAGACGGCGAGGAAGGCGAGCGCGAGGATGAGGGCGAGGAGGGACTGGATCTCGTGGGTCTCGACGGGCAGGCGATGGTGGGCGGCGTTGAGGGTCTCGGCGAGGGAGACGAAGTGGAAGAGGACGGCGGCGACGGCGGCGGGGATGGCGAGGCTGCGCCACGCAGGGCTGACGCGGGCGGGATCGGCGGAGAGCGCGGCGGGCAGCACCGCGAGGGCGGCGATGCCGTAGAGGACGACCGCGACACGGAGCCAGAGGAGGGTCATAGAAGAGTTAGGGCCACCTTGCAGTATATCCGGCGGGCGGGCATGGACGCGGGCGCGCGCGGGTTGGAGTTGCGTGCCGGGCATCTGGTATCAGGGTCGGCGAGGGAGGGCAGTATGGGCAGTGACGTTGGTCACAGGGAGTCAGCTTGAGTGCGCCAAGGGTGGGGTGCGGTATTCTGGCGGTTCGGTGAGCGATGCGATGAAGGTGGATGCGGCGAGGGCGGCGGCTGAGCAGACGCCGGTGATGCGGCAGTACTTCGCGGCGAAGCAGGCGCACCCGGACTGCCTGATGTTCTGCCGCATCGGGGACTTCTACGAGCTGTTCTACGAGGACGCGATTGTGGCCTCGCGCGAGCTGCAACTGACCCTGACCGCGCGCGACCGCGAGAAGAAGCAGCCGATGTGCGGCGTGCCGTACCACGCGGCGGAGCAGTACATCCAGCGGCTGCTGCGCAAGGGCTACCGCATCGCGCTGTGCGAGCAGATGGAAGACCCCAAGCTGACCAAGAAGATCGTGCGGCGCGAGGTGACGCGGGTGCTGACGCCGGGGACGGTGGCGGATTCGGGGCTGGGGGCGGAGCAGAGCAACTGGCTGGCGAGCGTGGCTGCGGTTGGGGCGGGTCCGGCGGCTGTGCGTGGGGCTGGCGCTGGTGGATCTGTCGACGGGGGAGTTTCGCGCGACGGAGTTTGCCGGGGCGGGGGCGTGGGCGCAGTTGGCGGATGAGGTGGGGCGGGTGAGGCCGGTGGAGATGTTGTTCGCGGAGGGTGGGCTTCGGAAGGTACAACAGCAGGTCCGTCGGCTCCGCTGCGCTTCGCTCAGGATGACAATTCTGTCGGGGCTTTGGGGAAGGAAGGCGGGAGCGGCGGTGGATGGTTGGAGGGGGTGCGGACGAGGACGGCGCTGGAGGATTGGGTGTTTACGGCGGAGTATGCGGTGCCGCTGCTGCGGCGGCACTTTGGGGTGCAGTCGCTGGATGGGATGGGGCTGGGCGGGCATGAGGCGGCGGCGGTGGCGGCGGGGGCGCTGGTGCATTACTTGCAGAAGACGATGCAGGGTGGGCTGGAGCATGTGGATGCGGTGCGGTTTTACGAGCGGGCGGAGGTGCCTGGCGCTGGATGCGGTGAGCGTGCGGAATCTGGAGCTGGTGGAGCCGCTGTTTTCGGGCGAGTCGGCGCAGACGACGCTGTTCCATACGCTGGATGCGTGCTGCACGCCGATGGGCAAGCGGCTGCTGCGGGCGACGCTGCTGCGGCCGGCGAGCGAGTTGGCGGGAGATTGAGGCGCGGCTGGATGCGGTGGGCGAGGCGGCGGGCGACCTGCGGCGGCGCGAGGGGGTGCGGCGGGCGATGGATGGGCTGCTCGATCTGGAGCGGCTGCTGGGGAGGGTGGCGCTGGATTCGGCTGGGCCGCGGGAGGTGATGGCGCTGGCGGGCGACGCTGGCGTGTCTGCCGGGGGTGCGGGAGGCGGTGGGGAGGTTTGAGGCGACAGGTGGAGGGAGCTGGTGGGTGGAATTTCCACAGCGAATTCCACAGGGATTTCCACAGAAAATCCGCTGGATTTCCCCGGTATATCCACAGCATCTTCCACAGGGATTTCCACAGGATTCGACGCGATGGAGGACCTGCACCGATTGATCGTGGAGACGGTGGTGGAGGAGCCTCCGGTGACGCTGGCGGATGGTGGGGTGATGCGCGCGGGGGTGGATGCGGAGCTGGATGAGCTGCGGGAGCTGGGGCGGTCGGGGCGGCAGGCGCTGGCGGGGATTGAGGAGCGGGAGCGGCAGCGGACGGGGATTGGGAGCCTGAAGGTGAGGTTCAACTCAGTGTTTGGGTATTACCTGGAAGTGACTAAGGCGAATAGCAGATCGGTTCCGGCGGATTATGAGCGGAAGCAGACGCTGGTGAATGCGGAGCGGTTTACGACGCCGGAGCTGAAGGAGTATGAGGCGAAGATTTTGACGGCGCAGGAGCGGTCGGGGGAGATCGAGCGGCGGATCTTTGCGCGAGCTGCGGCGGCAGCTGCTGGACGCGGCGGGGCGGATGCGGGAGACGGCGCGGCGGGTGGCGGAGATCGATATGCTGGCATGTTTTGCACATCTGGCGGCGCTGCGGGGGTGGGTGCGGCCGCAGGTGGAGGATTCGGGGGTGCTGGAGTTTGTGGCGGGGACGGCATCCGGTGGTGGAGAGGAGGATGGAGGAGTCGGGCGGGGGGAGGTTTGTGCCGAACTCGATCTCGCTGGAGGGGTGGTTGGAGGGGACGGACGAGAGGCAACCCACCCTTTCCGATGAAACTGGAAAGGATGGGCCACCCGAGGGTCGTGGCTCGTCTGGGCACCTGCGTCGATTGCGCTGATTACGGGGCCGAATATGGGGGGCAAGAGTACGTATCTGCGGCAGGCGGCGCTGCTGGTGGTGATGGCGCAGTGCGGGGTGTTTTGTGCCGGCGGAGCGGATGCGGCTGGGGCTGGTGGACCGGATCTATACGCGGATTGGGGCGAGCGACAATGTGGCGCGGGGGCGGTCGACGTTTATGGTGGAGATGACGGAGACGGCGGCGATTCTGAACACGGCGACGGCGCGAAGCCTGGTGCTGCTGGATGAGATGGGGCGTGGAACTGCGACATACGATGGGCTTTCGCTGGCGTGGGCGACGGTGGAGCATCTGCATGAGAGGATCGGGGCGCGGACACTGTTTGCGACGCACTACCACGAGCTGACTCTGCTGGCGGAGCGGCTGCCGCGGCTGAAGAACCTGCGGGTGACGGTGAAGGAGACGGCGGGCGGGATCGTGTTTCTGCATACGGTGGAGGCGGGGGCGGCGAGCAAGAGCTACGGGATCGAGGTGGCGCGGCTGGCGGGGCTGCCGACGGGGGTGATTGCGCGGGCGCGGGAGGTGCTGAAGCTGCATGAGCGGGCGGAGACGCAGCAGGTGGCGCAGTGCGCTGGAGCCGGCGGGAGGGGCGATGCAGATGACGATGTTTACGCCGCTGTCGCAGAGGATTGTGGACCGGATGGCGGCGGTGGATGTGGATGGGCTGACGCCGCGGGAGGCGCTGGCTCTGCTGGCGGAGTTGCAGCGCGAGTTGGGAGCCAGCT
This sequence comes from uncultured Acidobacteriaceae bacterium, assembly GCA_963808025.1. Lineage (GTDB taxonomy): Bacteria > Acidobacteriota > Terriglobia > Terriglobales > Acidobacteriaceae > Edaphobacter. Next base: position 163,542 of record CAWEEI010000006.1, read on the forward strand.
CATGATCGCGAGGTCGAAACCGAAGGCGATGGTGGTGGCGGGGGTGATGAGCGGGACGTCGGCGGATGGGGTCGATGTGGCCGTGTGCCGGATTGCGCCGGGGGCGCGGGCGGGGGATGCGCCGCGGGTGAAGCTGCTGGGGCATGTAGGGGTGGGCGTATCCGCGGGCGGTGCGGGCGGAGGTGATGCGGGTGATGGAGGGGGAGCGGTGACGGCGGCGGAGATGAGCCGGCTGAATTGGCGGCTGGGGGAGATTTATGCGGGGGCGGTGGTGAAGACTTGTTGGGAGGTGGGTGTCGGGGTGGGGAGAATCCCCACGTCAGACCAAGGTCTGACATGGGGCACCCAAAGGCGTTGGGGTTGGTGGGGATGCATGGGCAGACGGTGCATCATGACGCGGCGGGAGTGCGGGCGCTGGGCGCGCGGGTGCGTTCGACGTGGCAGATGGGCGAGGCGGCGGTGGTGGCGGAGCGGGTGCGGTGTCCGGTGGTGAGCGATTTTCGGCCGGCGGATCTGGCGGCGGGCGGGCAGGGTGCGCCGCTGGTGCCGATGCTGGACTGGTGCCTGTTCCGGTCGAAGACGCGAGGGAGGGTGCTGCTGAACCTGGGCGGGATTGCGAATCTGACGGCGATCCCGGCTGGGGGTGGGTTGGAGGAGGTGGTGGCGTTCGATAGTGGGCCGGGGAATATGGTGATTGATGCGTGCATGGGGGAGCTGTATGGGAAGCGGTACGATCGCGGTGGGGCGGTGGCGCGGCAGGGGCGGGTGATGCGGGGGGTGGTGGGGAGGGTGATGCGCGAGCGGTACTTCCCTGCCCTGCCGCCGAAGTCGTGTGGGCGGGAGGAGTTTGGGGCGGGGTTTGCGGCGCGGTTTATTGCCATGTGCCGGGATGCGGGTGGGAGCGATGCGGATGTGGTGGCGACGGCAACGGCACTGACGGCGGAGTCGGTGGTGGAGGCGTATCGGCGGTTTGTGATGGAGAGGTTCGCGGGGTCGAAGGTGGAGGCGATTGTGGCGGGGGGTGGGGTGCGGAATGGGACGCTGATGGGGATGCTGCGGGAGGGATTCGGCGGGCTGGGGGTGAGGGTGCGGGCGATGGACGAGGTTGGGGTTCCGGCGCAGGCGAAGGAGGCGGTGGCGTTTGCGCTGCTGGCTTGGCTGACGTGGCATGGGAGGGCGGGGAATGTTCCGGCGGCTACGGGAGCGGGGCGAGCGGTGGTGCTGGGGAAGGTTTCGTTCGGATGACCACTCTTGGGAGCAAAGATCGGTGGTGGAATCGGCGGGTGCCAACCCTGAAGATTAGTGTCCTCGTGGGAGTTGTTTTGATTGGGTTCCTCGCGTTTCTGTTTTGTGGGGATTTTGTCGCGAACGCTGTGTGGAGTGTTAGCCATCGACGAGCGGCGAGCTTTCGAGGACAGACTCTGAAGCTGCCTTGGCTATGGCGGGAAGAAGCGTGGACCAACTACAACGAGTTTGATCTGACTCGGAGATATGTTGGGGTTGCGTTGCCTTCGACGGCGATGGTCAGGTATGTGAATCTTTCGAAGGCGGATGTTCCGAGGGAGATAGACGGCTTCCGAAGACTCTACGCCAACCTATCTAGCAAGGCGCCCGGTACATATACACGCGAAGATTTGATTGATGCCATTTTCGTCTGCGAGGATCAGGGGTCCAATCGGTCACAGATTCTTTTCATCAATTGCATCTCTCGGGATGGCCGTTGGAGGGTTACGTTTATTGGCCTGGAACGGAGCCGGTCGAACTTCGAGATGATTCTGAAAGGGGTGGCGTCGATGGGGACTCCGTCGAAGTGATCGGTACAGGCCAGGCCGGACGGTTGAAGAAGACGGTCGAGCTTCGCTCGATACCCCACCCTGTCGCGATGAAACCGCGCCGAGGATGGGGCACCCGGGTTTGTGGAGGAGTGGTGCTGGGGCTGTGTGCGGCGATGGTGGGGTGTCATGGCGCGGGGCCGGAGGCGGGGACGGTGGTGGTGGTGATTGAGAGCAGCCCGAACAATCTCGACCTGCGGCAGGGGACGGATGCGCAGTCGGCGCGGGTGGGCGGTCTGATCTTCGATGCGCTGGTGAAGAAGGACGAGCACGACAACCTGCGGCCGTGGCTGGCGACGAGCTGGGAGCAGCCGGACCCGCTGACGTGGGTGATCCATCTGCGCGATGGGGTGCGGTTTCCGATGGGCGGCCGCTGGAGGCGGCGGATGTGGTGTGGACGATTGAGAGCCTGATCGACCCAAAGCTGACGGCGGGGCTGCCGGGCGGGACGCTGGTGAGCGCGGTGAGCGGGAACTTTGCGAGTGTTGACCGCGCGGTTGCGCTTGCGACCGGCTGACGGTGGCGGTACACATGAAGCGGCCGGATGCGGGGCTGCTGTTCAACATGAGCGATGGGCTGTTTGGCGTGGTTCCGCGCGGGGCGGGGAGCGACTTTGGGCTGCACCCGGTTGGGTCGGGGCCGTTTAGGTTTGTGAGCCAGGTGCAGGACAAAGAGGTGGTGGTGGAGAGGAACCACGATTGCTGGAGTGACGGGATGAGCGGCAAAGATCCCACCCATCGCGATACGGCCGCGATGGATGGGGCACCCGGGCTTTCGGAGATTGAGAGGGTGCGGTTTATGGTGGTGCCGGATGGGATTACAACGGCGCTGGAGCTGCGCAAGGGTTCGGCGGACGTGAGCAGCAATGCGCTGACGCCGGACATGGTGTACGCGCTGCGCGATGCGCCGGGGCTCGAGACCTCGCGGGTGACGGGCTCGAATGTGTGGTATCTGAACTTCAACGTGGCGGAGGGCGCGCTGCGCGACAAGCGGGTGCGGCAGGCGATCGCGCTGGCGATCGACCGGCCGGCGATTATTGCGTCGCTGTGGCGGGGACATGCGCGACCTGCGGAGTCGCTGCTGCCGGAGGGGCACTGGGCGGCGGCGACGCATGAGGAGCTGGCGCAGTATCCGCATGACCCGGCGCGGGCGCAGGCGCTGCTGGAGGCGGCGGGGTATCGCGCGGGGCGGGATGGGGTGCGGCTGCGACTGAGCTGAAGAGTCTCGACGGAGGAGGAGACGCGGCTGCTGGCGGCGGTGCTGCAGCAGCAACTGCGTGCGGCGGGGATCGCGTTGACGATCCGGTCGGCGGAGTTTGGGACGTTTTACTCGGATGTGACGAAGGGGGCGTTCCAGATGTACGTGCTGAAGTGGGTGGGGTCGAATGAGGACCCGGATATCTTTCGGTATATGTATTCGTCGGCGAGCTTTCCGCCAAAGGGCGCGAACCGCGGCCACTACGTCAACGCAGAGGTAGACGCGCTGCTGGCGAAGGCGGCGCAGGAGACCGGGCCGGCGGCGGAGGTGTTGGCGCGGCGGCGGGCTGAGTATATGGAGGTGGAGGAGATACTGGCGGAGGAGATGCCGTCGGTGCCGCTGTGGTATCCGGACAGCGAGGTGGTGCATACGACGCGGCTGGCGGGGGTGCGGGCGCGGGAGGATGGGAGCTTCGATTTTTTAAGGGATGGGCGGGTGAGGTAGGAAAGAGCCAATACAGAGATTCTGGCCTTCGGCTTCGCTCAGGCCAGAATGACGGCATTTGAGGGCGATAGGTGGGGCGCGCGGCTTATTCCGCGGCCTGGTGGGCGAGGGTTTCGATGACGGCGATGTTGGCGAGGAGGTCTTCGGGGAGGTTGTGGCGGGCGCGGAGGTAGGCGGGGGAGTTCCAGGTGATGGTGGTTGCGCCGGTAGGGTCCTGCGCGATGAGGAGTTTGAGTGGGAGGTCGATGGCGATGGAGGGTGAGGCGAGCATGAGGGGCGTGCCGGCTTTGGGGTTGCCGAAGATAACGACTTTGGTGGGCGGCATGGCGAGGCCGGCGGCGGCGGCTTCGCCGGAGTGGTCGATGACGACGAAGAGCTTGACACCTTTGGCGGCGAGCAGTTGGGTGAGGCGCGCGACGGTCTCGTCGGCGGAGTGGTGGGAGGAGATGGATAGGAGGCCGGATTCGGGAGGGGTCATGGGTGCCTCCTTGCGCTGTTATGGGAGCGCGAGCCAGGTCTGAAATGCGGGGGTCCCTCCGCTCCGGCGGCAAAGAACGCCGCCTTCGGTCGGGATGACGGCCATTCAGGATTAAGGGTTAGTTGATGCTGCGCGCGGTTGGTTGCCCCCCAGGGATTCGAACCCCGATCGAGCGAGTCAGAGTCGCTTGTCCTACCATTGAACGAGGGGGCACCGGCGATGCACGATTGCCGGAGCGAAGCGGACTGACGCGACCGCTGGCTGCCTTATTGAGTGTACTGGGGTGAGTGTGCGGGGTCAACGGCGGGTGGGCGGCTACTCGACGGGGCGTTTGGCGTTGTAGCCGTCGCGGGCGACGACGTCGTACTTGAGGGGCTTGCCTTTTTCGTCCTGCATCTGGAGGGGGTGGCCTTCGTTGTCCACGAGGATGACTTTAATCTTGCGGTAGCTGCCGTCGTTGGCCATGTTGGTGGGGCGGTAGGTGAGCAGGTACTGGTTGCGGATGGAGTTATTGATCTGACTGAAGTCGTCGGGCAGCTCGCCCTGGAAGATGGGGGCGAAGTAGAGGCCGCCGGTCATGGTGGCGAAGGTGCGCATCTCGTTCTGGGCCTGGAGGTAGTTAATCTCGCGCATGCCTCCGCCGCGGCCCATCTCGTTGAGGATGGCGCCGGTGGAGATGGTGAAGATGGTGACGTTTGGAGTGGCCTTGATCTTGGCGAGGATCTTGTCGAAGTTGACTTTGGAGAAGGTGTCAGCGCCGGAGCCGATGAGCAGGATGTATTTGCGGCCCTCGATGCGGCTGGTGCGGTCAAGCGCCTCGTAGAGCGCGTCGAACATGTCGGTGTCGGAGAAGCCGGGGAGGGTGAGCGAGTTGAGCGCCTGCGCGACGACCTGCTGGTTGTTGGTGAAGTCGGAGAGGATGTGGGTCTGCAGGTCGTAGGTCATGACGGCGACATAGTCATCGGGGCGCAGGGAGTGGAAGAAGCCGACGGCGGCGTTGCGCATGTCGTTGATGAGGACGTAGGAGTTGGCGGCGAACTCGAGCAGCATGACGGCGGTGATGGGCGTCTGCGTGATGCGGACGGTGTCGACCTTCTGCTCCACGCCATCTTCGAGGACGAGGAAGTTGGAGGCTTTGAGGCCGGGGACGAACTGGTGGTTCTGGTTGAGGATGACGGAGACATCCAAATTGACGATGGGGACGTCGACGCGCAGGGAGTAGGTGGCGCCGCCGGGGTTCCTGACCCGAGGCTCTTCGGGGGCGGGCGGCGGTTCGTCGGATGGCTTCTTTTTCGGGATGACGATGGGGCCGTTGTCGGTGTTGGGGCCGGAGTTGTCCTGGGTTTGGGATGCGGGAGGGGCGGCTTGTGGCGGGGCCTGCGTTTGGGCGTGTGCGGCGGGGAGGACCAAAGCGATTGCGGCGAGAGTAAGGGCGGCGAGCAGCGCGGTGAGGAGGAGCTCGCGCGAAGCAGGGGACCGTCGCATGCGGCAATCTCGTAGACCCGGGTGCAGGCCGAGTCGAGTGCGGGGGCGCACGGAGCGATTTCTTTGCGGGGCCATCGAGTTCGGATTCATGGTCGGCATGGTCTCTAAACTTTACTCCCGGTTAGACGATTTTCGCGTCTATCTGGATGTGTGCATAGGCAAGCGTGCGACATCCAGGTTTATATTCGCTCGCGTTGGGGCTGGTTGTTCTAGTCTGTGGAGATGAGAGCTTTGCCAAGGACGCTTAGGGAATGCCGACGGATACGCTGGACGGTAATGGTTGTAGCGTGCCTAGCGTGTGGGAGTGCGGACGCGCTCAGCCAGCAGACCGCGAGTCCGATGGCGGCGGCAGGACTTCCGGCGCCAGCGGCGGCGATGCCGGCGGTTGCGCCGAATGGGGCGCAGGTATTTCCGCTGGCGGAGGTGCGGCGGGGGTTGCGCGGGGTGGCATATACGGTGTTTGAAGGGGTAACGCCGGAGCCGATGACGGTGGAGATTCTGGGTGTGCTGAAGGATGCGATCGGGCCGGGGCAGGACATGATCCTGGCGCGGCTGGGCGGTGAGAAGGCGGAGTACACAGGGGTGGTGGCGGGCATGAGCGGCTCGCCAGTGTATGTGGATGGGCGGCTGGTGGGGGCGATCAGCTACCGCATCGGCGAGTTTTCCAAGGAGCCGATCTGCGGGATCACGCCGATTGAGCAGATGCTGGAGGTGCGGGACGGAGCGGCAAGCCAGATGCAGGTGGCTGGGGTGGGGGGCGGGCAACGACTACAAAGTGCAAATGCGGGGGTCCCTCCACTCCCCCTTCGACTCACTGCGCTCGCTCAGGGTCCGGTCGGGATGACGGCTTCTGGGGCAGTGCAGGGTGGGAACGGCGAGGTGCAGCCGATTGAGACGGCGCTGGTGTTTGGCGGGTTCTCGCAGGATGCGGTGGCGCGGTTTGGGGAGCGGTTTCGCGCGATGGGGATGACGCCGGTGGCGGGGTTGGGCGGCGCGGCGGCGGCGGGGACAAAGCAGCCGGAGCCGCTGGTGCCGGGGTCGGCGGTAAGCGCGGTGCTGGTGCGCGGCGACCTCTCGATCTCGGGGACGTGCACGGTGACGTATGTCGACCCGACGCAGCTGCTGGCGTGCGGGCATCCGATCACGCAGTTTGGGCCGGTGGAGATGCCGATGACCAAGGCGGAGGTGGTGGCGACGCTGGCCAGTCCGCTGAATGCGTTCAAGATCATCAATACGACGGAGACGGTGGGGTCGTTTACGGAGGACCGCGCGTCGGCGATTCTAGGGCGGTTTGGCGTGGATGCGCGGATGATTCCGGTGAGCGTGGAGGTGGTGCCGGAGGGGGTGGGGGGTAGTTCGCCGGTGAAGCGGGTTTCGATGCAGGAGACAGGGAGTATTCCCACGTCAGGCGGAAAGATGTCTGACCCTTCGGCAGGCTCAGGGCAGGCTATGGGGCACCCATTGATTGGGAAGTTGGGCGGGATGCACTTTGAGGTGCTGAACAACCGTGAGCTGACGCCGGCGGCGATGCTGGTGTCGGTGTATCAGAGCCTCTCCGGGACAAACGAAGCGGCGAATGAGATGAGCTACCGCATGACGGGCGAGCTGACGCTGAAGGGGCTGCCGCCGGTGCGGCTGGAGGGGATGATGGCGCCGAACGAGGCGCAGTCGGGCGCGATCAGTGCGGCGCTGTTTGTGAACGACCGCTTCAGCCGGCTCTATCAGAACTCTGAAGAGCAGCCGGAGGTGACGGGACTGCAGCTGCGGATGGAGGCGATCCCTGAGCGGCGGACAGCGGTGCTGGAGGGCGCGCGGCTGGGGCAGACCGAGGTGCGCGCGGGCGATACGGTGGAGGTGGAGGCGACGCTCGATCCATACCAGGCGCAGGCGCAGGTGGTGCGGCTGCAGGTGAAGCTGCCGGACAGCCTGACGCCGGGGCCGCTGCGCATGGTGGTGAGCGATGGCGCGACTCTGGACCGGCTGACCGGTGTGGGCGCGGCGGGAGCGGGGGTGTTGCAGATGGCGGGTGCGGGGCAACATCCGGTGTCGCTGGCGGATGCCGTGGCGAAGATGAACCGGAGTCATGCGAACGATCGGATCTATGTCACGTTGCTGGACCACACGGCGCAGGCGGAGCTGGATGCGGAGTCGCTGCCGGCAGTTCCGCTCTCGATGGCGAATGTGCTGGAGCCGTTGAAGGCGACGCAGCAGATGCAGTTGACGGGTGAGAGCGCGGTGGAGGCGGGGTCGATTGCGACCGGGTACGCGGTGACGGGCGCGCAGGTGCTGACGCTGGATGTGAAGTAATTGTGAGTAATGAGTTGTGATCGATGATTTGTGTGAGTTCAGCAACGGATGGGGTGGGGCGTTTGGCTCCGCCTCTTTTATTTTGGATAGGCGGTAGACTGCGAGGATGAGGATGCGGAGTGGTTTGGCGGTGGTTGGTGTTGTGAGTTTGGGCGCGGTGCTGCTGGGATTGAGCGCGGGGGCGGCGGCGCAGGGGACCAAGCAGTGGACGACCTCGCGCTACGACGAGATGGAGCAGGGGACGACAGAAGGCGTCGCGATCGGCGGGGATGGGCGGCTGGAGGCCGGGCCAGCGACTTCCCTGCTCTATGCGACGGCCGGGAATTATGTGTGGTCGGTGGCCGCCGACCCTGCGGGCAATGCGTATGTGGGGATGGGTGGCGTGGCGGCGGGCAGCGCGGTGGTGATGCGGGTCGCGCCGGATGGCAAAGCGGCGAAGGTCTTCGAGGGGAAAGAACTTGGAGTGCAGGCGGTGCGGGTGGGCGGGGATGGACGCGTGTATGTGGCGACCTCGCCGGAGGGGAAGGTGTATCGGCTGGGAGCTGATGCGGGTGCGACCGCAGCAGACGCTGCGGTGGTCTTCGATCCGGCGCAGACGGCGGAGAAGCCGAAGTATCTGTGGGACGTGGTGCAGGCGGGCGGCGGGGACATATATATAGCTACGGGCGCGCCGGCCGTGGTCTATCGCGTGCCTGCGGGCGGAGGCAAAGCTGAGGTTGCGTTCCAGACGGCGGACCAGCACATTCGCTGCCTGCTGATGGCGGCGGACGGAACGCTGTGGGCGGGCAGCGATGGCAGCGGGGTGATCTACAAATTCGATACGAAGCTGGTGGGGGCGAAGCCGTTTGCGGTGTATGCCGCGGCGAAGAAGGAGATCACCGCGCTGGCGATGGATGGCGCGGGCAATGTATACGCGGCGGGAGTGGGCGCGAAGGCTGCGCCGGGCCCCGTGGGGAGCCAGCCTGGGCTGCCTCCTCTGCCGGTGACCGGAGCGGTGGGGGTGACGATCACGTTTGCGCAGCCGGGTTCGGCGAATGCGGCGACGGCGAATACGCTGGTCCCGGAGGGTTCGGAGATTTACAGGATCGCGCCGGATGGGAGCCCGGAGAAGTTGGCTGCGCTGAAGGACGATGTGGTGTATGCGCTGGCGGTGCATGCGGGGAGTTTGCTGGCGGCTACAGGCAATCGCGGGCGGGTGTATCGCGTGGGGATTGGCGGTGCTTCGGGCAGCTCTGCGGACGATGCGGGGCGGTTGACTGACGTGGCGCATCTGGAGGCCTCGCAGGGGATGGCGTTCGCGACGGTGAAGGATGGGATGCTGGTGGCGACGAGCAACAGCGGGAAGGTCTTTCGCCTGGAAGACAAGGCGGCGGCGAATGCGACGTATACCAGCGAGGTGTTCGATGCGGATGTGTTTTCGAAGTGGGGGCGGGTGGAGGTGCGGCCGGAGGTTGCAGTGGGCGCGGGGTTCGATCTGTTTGTGCGCAGCGGCAATGTGCAGAGTCCACTGATGGGATGGAGCGACTGGTCGCCGGTGTCGCGGCAGGGTGCGGTGACGGTGCCGGGCGGGCGGTTTGCACAGTGGAAGGCAGTGCTGCGCGCGGGCGGAGAGATTAACTCGGTGGGGCTGAATTATCTGGAGAAGAACCTGGCGCCGGTGGTGGAAGATGTTGCGGTGCAGCCGGGGGCACGGGTGCAGGCGAACGCGATCCAGCAGGCGAATGGCACGGTGCAGGTGAGCTTCCCTGCCCCGGCGAATGCAGCGGGTGTACAGGTGTTTACACCGGACGCGAACGCGCAGCCGCTGATGGCGCAGAAGGACAAGACCGCGGTGACGGTGCGCTGGGCCGCGCACGACGACAATGGCGACGACCTGATCTACAGCGTGTGGTATCGCGGGGTGGGGGAGCGGAACTGGCTGCTGCTGAAGGACAAGATAAGCGAGAAGTTTTTGAGCTTCGATTCGGAGTTGTTGCCGGACGGCAATTACGAGGTGAAGGTGGTGGCGAGCGATGCGCCGGACCATACCGACGCCGACGCACTGACGGGTGAGCGGGTGAGCGAGGCGTTTGTAGTGGATACCACTCCGCCGGTGCCAGGGGTGCTAACGGCGGCGCTTGTGCCGGGCACTGCGGGGAAGATCCAGGCGACTTTTGAGGCGAGGGATGCGACCTCGCCGATCGCCCACGCGGAGTACTCGGTGGATGCGGGGCCGTGGCAGTATCTGGAGCCGGTGGGGGGCGTGTCAGACTCGTTGGAAGAGCGGTACGACTTTATAGCGGCCGTGCCCGCGGCAAATGCAACCGAACAGGTTACAGATGCGCGGGAGCATGTGCTGGCGGTGCGGGTGTACGACCGGTATGAGAATGTGGCGGCGGTGAAGACGGTGGTGCGGTAGGGGTTCGTATCTTAATTACATGATGCGCTCAGTCCAAGCTACTGAATGAACCTCTTCGGCGGCCCGGAGTCAATCGCCGAGTCCCCGGCTTGCGATTGCGCTTTACGCTCGGCTTGGTAGGCGGCCTGGTCGGCGAGAAGGGCTTCGAACCGGGACGCCATCGCCTTGTGGTGACGCTCCATTTGCTCCTGGATGCAGTCGAGCTTGGCCGCAATCGCCCTGATTTCGACTAGGATTTCTTCCTCAAGCATCTTACGTATCTCGAAGATGATCTCGTCGTCTGTCATCCTGCAATAGTACGCTAGAGGCTTATGCGGTTTGAGTTGTTCATTGCGGCGCGGTATCTGAGGGCGAAGCGGCGGCAGGCGGTGGTGGGGGTGATTACCGCGATCAGTGTGATTGGCGTTGCGGCGGGCGTGGCTTCGCTGATTATCGCGCTGGCGATTACAAATGGGATGCGGCGCGACCTGCAGGAGAAGCTGGTGGGCTCTACCGCGCATGTGGAGCTAATGAAGGTTGCGGCGGACGGCATCAGCGACTGGCGGCCGCTGCTGGCGCGGCTGCGCGCGTTGCCGCATGTGACGGCGGCTGCTCCGGGACTGTATGGGCAGGTGCTGATCTCGCGCGGGGCGAGGAGCGGCGGGGCGCTGGTGAAGGGCGTGGTTCCGGCGGATGAGCGAACGGTGGGGGACCTGTTGCAGTCGGTGAAGGAGGGGAGTGCGGAGGAGTTGGAGCCGGTTGCGGCAGCCGCCGGACAGCAGTTGCCGCCGATTGTGATTGGCAGCGATCTGGCGGAGACGCTGGGGGCGATGGTGGGCGACAAGGTGATGGTGACGAGTCCGCAGGGGGAGCTGACGCCGCTGGGGATTGTGCCGAAGTATCAGGGGTATCGCGTGGTTGGGATCTTCAAGTCGGGGTTCTATCAGTACGACTCGAGCTACGCGTTCGTACGACTGGCCGACGCGCAACTTCTCTTCTCGGAGCCGGACCTGATCTCAGTGATCAGCTTCAAGGTCGACGATATGTATAAGGCCGGCGAGGTGGGGCGCGAGATCGAAGAGGCCGCGGGGATGGGCTTCGAGACGACCAATTGGATGGAGGAGAACCGCGAGCTGTTTCGCGCGCTGCGGCTGGAGCAGGTGGTGACGTTCATTATCCTGGCGCTGATTGTGTGCGTGGCGGCGCTGAATATCCTGATTGCCCTGACCATGATGGTGATGGAGAAGACGCGCGACATCGCGGTAATGATGAGCTTTGGCGTGCGCGTGGACCAGGTGCGGCGGATTTTTCTGCTGCAGGGGCTGCTGATCTCGGTGATTGGCACGGCGCTGGGGTTGGTGCTGGGCTACGCGCTGAGCTGGGTGGGTGGGCACTATCGGTTTATTCATCTCGACGCGGAGGTGTACTCGATCGACTATCTGCCGTTCGCGCCGCGCGTGGTGGATGCGTTGATTGTGGCGGCGGTGAGTCTGGGCGTCAGTCTGCTTGCTACGATCTATCCCAGCGGGAGCGCGGCGAAGGTGCTGCCCGCGGAGGCGCTGCGGTATGAGTGAGCTATGATGAGAGCGAGGACTTCACTATGAGCGTGATCGAAGATACTCGGAAGGTGATGCAGGATTTTCTCGCACCTGAGCTGCGGGCCATCGCGGTGCGCCTGGATGCGCTGGAGAAGCAGCTGAATGGAGTGGACAAGCGCTTCGAGGACAGCGACCGGCGAGCCGAGAAGCGACATGATGAAGTACTGACGGCGATCGCGCGCATGAGCGATATCAGTGACCTTCGAGAGCGGTTGGCTCGGTTGGAAGCCACGGATAGGCCCCATCAGTAAGTTGGGCATCAGCCCCAGTCCGACACATAGTCCGGCGCCTTGGGTATTTGAACGGTAAATCGCACAGCGAGAACCTTCGGCCCGAATTGCTTTGTCGCATTCGGAAAGCTGTCCGTGAAGGAGAACTCCTCCTTGGAAGGGTCAAAGGCATCCATTCCAGTGCGGTTGGCGACCACTCTCCCACAAAAAGCAAACCAGCCGCCGTAAGGAATAAGTCCGTCGATCTCTTCGCCCCAGGAATATACCTCCCACTCCTTGAGCGGATCGACACCGAGACGATCCAACAAAGCCAGCAAGCTGGGACCGTAAGCTACGCTCCTAAATTGCCGGAAGTTCTTGCACCCTCCACAGGCACATATGTCCGTTCCCAGCTCGCTGATTGCCATGTACGCTGACATCGTGGCTTGGCGGTCATACAGGATGATTTGGTCGTTGAGGGTCAGCTCTTCCATGGAGCAAAGATAGCGTGCGGCTAGAATCTTTGCGAGGGAGATTTATGGCGGCACGATTGGAATATGGGAAGTTGGCGCCGGAGGGGTTGGCGCGGATGCGCGCGCTGGAGCATTACCTGAACACCGGCACGGGGCTCGAGCCGGTGCTGCTGGACCTGGTGCGGCTGCTGGCCTCGCGGATGAATGGGTGCGAGTACTGCATCCAACTGCATACGGCGGAGCTGCGCAAGCTGCATGAGCCGGACACGCGCATCGCCGAGGTGGTGGAGTGGCGGAGTTCGGGGGCGTATACGCAGCGGGAGCGGGCGGCGTTTGCGTGGACGGAGGCGCTGACGAACATCCAGGAGGGCCATGCGCCGGATGAGGTGTACGACGAGGTGCGCGCGCACTTCAGCGACGTGGAGACGGTGAATTTGACGCTGGCGATTACGACGATCAATGCGTGGAACCGGCTGTCGATTTCGCTGGGGGATTTTCCGGGGCATAAGGGCGGCGGGGCGGTGGTGAGTTGAATGGGCGAGTGCATGTCCCGGGGGCTGAAGCCCGAATCTTCTGTGGACCGATAATGTCCGGACTGAAGCCCGGACCTATCTAAGAGCCAGGGCAAATACGCCATGACGGCGATGTTGCGGGCGGTGGGGTTGGCGAAGGTGTATCCGGCGGTGCGTGGATGCGGCGGGCGGCGCGGGGCGAGGCGAGGTGGTGCTGTTTCGCGGGCTGGATTTTGCGGTGGCGTGCGGGGGAGATGGTGGCGATTGTGGGGGAGAGCGGGTCGGGCAAGAGCTCGCTGCTGCATCTGCTGGCGGCGCTGGACACGGCCGACGGAGGGAGAGGTGTGGGTCGGAGATACGCGGCGTGGGCGGGTTGAATGCGCGGCAGGCGGCGGAGTTCCGCAATCGCGACGTGGGGTATGTCTGGCAGTTCCACTATCTGCTGCCGGAGTTTACCGCGGTGGAGAATGTGGCGATGCCGCTGCTGGCGCGGGGCGAGCGCAAGGCGAGCGGCGATGGAGAAGGCGCGGGGGTGGCTGGGCGAGGTTGGGCTGGCGGAGCGGGCGGAGCACCGGTCGGGCGAGTTGAGCGGCGGCGAGCAGCAGCGGGTGAGCCTGGCGCGCGCGCTGGTGACGGGGCCGAAGCTGCTGCTGGCGGATGAGCCGACGGGCGATCTGGACGGGAAGACGGCGGAGGCGGTGTTTGGGCTGATTCAGCGGCTGCATCGGGAGCATGGGCTGACCAGCGTTCTGGTGACGCACAATATGGAGTTTGCGCGGCGGTGCGGGCGGGTGCTGCGGCTGCGGGATGGGCGGCTGGAGGCGGGTTGAGCGGGTTGTGTAGCTTGCAGGTTGCAGCGGTTCGAACTGGGCTTGCTGGTTGGGGGGTGCACCGGAATTGGTGCTAGATTTGCACAGTGAGGGCGTTGCACCGGGGTGTTACGTTAGTCAGAACTTTCGAGTGATTGGGAATATTCGCACACAACGACTACACTAGGTAGGAGTGGAATGGGCGTTCCGTCACTCCGGAATGCGTCCAATGAGGAGCATCCTGAGGGTCTCGGCGAGCGATTGGCGCAGGGGCGGGCTGGATAGATGGTGCTGCATCGCGCCGTCAGGGCAGGTGCAGTGGCCGGCTTGAAGGGGGAACATGTTCGAACGCTATACGGAGAAGGCGCGCCGCGTAATCTTCTTTGCGCGGTACGAGGCCAGTCAGTTTGGGTCGCCTTACATCGAGACCGAGCACTTGCTGCTCGGGTTGCTGCGGGAGGACAAGGCACTGACGAACCGCTTTTTGCGGTCGCACGCGTCGGTGGAATCGATACGGAAGCAGATTGAAGGGCATACGACGATCCGGGAGAAGGTGTCGACTTCGGTCGATCTGCCGCTCTCGAACGAGTGCAAGCGGGTGCTGGCGTATGCGGCGGAAGAGGCCGAGCGGCTCTCGCACAAACACATTGGCACGGAACATCTGCTGCTGGGACTGCTGCGCGAAGAGAAGTGCTTTGCGGCGGAGATCCTGACCGAGCGCGGGCTGCGCCTGCCGGCGATCCGCGAGGAGCTGCAGCGGACGACGCAGGAGAAGGCGCCGGCGCAGCAGACCGGCAAGGGGCAGCGCGGCGAGCAGTCGATGCTGGCGGAGTTCTCGCGCGACCTGACGCAGTCGCGCGATGGACCAGCAGCTCGATCCGCTGGTGGGACGCGACAACGAGGTCGACCGCGTGATCCAGATCCTGTGCCGGCGGACGAAGAACAATCCGGTGCTGATCGGCGAGCCGGGCGTGGGCAAGACGGCGATTGTGGAAGGGCTGGCGCAGAAGATCGCGGACGGCGAGGTGCCGAGCTTCCTGGCGGACAAGCGGGTGCTGGCGCTGGATCTTTCGCTGATCGTTGCGGGGACGAAGTATCGCGGGCAGTTTGAAGAGCGGCTGAAGACGATCATGAAGGAGCTGATGGAGAACCAGAACTCCATCGTGTTCATCGACGAGTTGCATACGCTGGTGGGCGCGGGGTCGGCGGAGGGTTCGCTGGATGCGGCGAACATCCTGAAGCCGGCGTTGACCCGCGGCGAGATCCAGTGCATCGGCGCGACGACGCCGGCGGAGTATCGCAAGTCGATTGAGAAGGACCGGTCGCTGGAACGGCGTTTTCAGGCCGTCAAAGTGCCGCCGCCGAACGAGGAAGACGCGATCAAGATCATCATGGGGATCAAGGACAAGTACGAGAAGTTCCATGCGGTCTCCTACACCGACGATGCGATCAATTTTTCGGTGTCGCATTCGAGCCGGTATATTCCGGACCGGTTCCTGCCGGACAAGGCGATCGATCTGATCGACGAGGCGGGCGCGCGGGTGAAGCTGCGCCAGACTTCCCTGCCCGAAGAGCTGACCGAGGTGCAGAAGCGGATCAAGTTCATCGTGCACCGGATGGAGAACGCGATTGCGAACCATGAGTTCGAGAAGGCGCGGTTCTACTCGGACGAGGAGCGCAAGGAGCGGGAGAACCTGCGCTCGCTGCGGGACAAATATCACCTGGACGATTCGAGCGCGGGCATTGTGACGCGCGAGGACATCGAGGACGTGGTGAGCCGCTGGACGGGCGTGCCGATTACGTCGATCAAGGAAGAAGAGACGCAGAAGCTGCTGCGCGTGGAGGAAGAGCTGCACAAGCGCGTGATCTCGCAGGACAAGGCGATCTCGGCGCTGGCGCGGGCGATTCGGCGGTCGCGTGCGGGGCTGAAGAATCCCGCGCGGCCGATTGGCAGCTTCCTGTTCCTGGGACCGACCGGCGTGGGCAAGACGGAGATGGCGCGCACGCTGGCGCAGTTCCTGTTCGGCTCGGAGAAGTCGCTGATCCGCTTCGATATGTCGGAGTTCATGGAGAAGCATTCGGTCTCGAAGCTGATCGGTTCGCCTCCGGGATATGTGGGCTACGAGGAGGGCGGGCAGTTGACCGAGCGGGTCAAGCGGTCGCCTTACTCTGTGGTGCTGCTGGACGAGATCGAGAAGGCGCATCCGGATGTCTTCAACCTGCTGCTGCAGGTGTTTGAGGACGGGCAGTTGACGGATGGGCTGGGCAACACGGTCGACTTCAAGAACACGATCATGGTGATGACCTCGAACATCGGCGCCAAGCACCTGCAGAAGCGCGAGGGGCTGGGCTTCCAGAGCAGCAAGGAAGACATGATCCTGGACAAGATGGAAGAGCTGGTGAAGGGCGAGGTGAAGCGCACCTTCAATCCGGAGTTCCTCAATCGCCTGGACGAGATCATCATCTTCACGTCGCTCTCGAACGCGGACCTGATGCAGATTCTGGAGCTGCTGGTGCAGCAGCTGAACGCCAACCTGGTGCACAAGGCGATCACGCTCTCGGTGACCGACGATGCCAAGCAGTGGATTCTGGAGAAGACCTCGTCGGAGCGGAGCTATGGGGCGCGGCCGCTGCGGCGCGCGCTGCAGCGCTTCGTCGAGGATCCGCTCTCGGAGGCGCTGATCGCGGGCGGGATCGTGCAGCGGCCGGCGTTCCTTGAGGTGTACATGGAGAACAACCAGCTGTTCTACCGGTCGATCTCGCCGGACGGGGCGGAGGGCGACGAGAAGGTGGCCGGGCTGGCGCTGACGGCGGTCTAGAGAGCAGTTGTGAGTTGGTAGTTGTGAGTTGATATTGAGGGGATTCGCGAGACTTGCGAGTCCCCTCTTCCGTCTTGGATGTATCTTGTTTGGCGGAGGAGAACTTCCAGATGATGGATCGGCGTGAGTTTGCTTCGATAGTGCCGGCACTGCTGGCGATCGCGGGGGCGCTACCGGCGGAGGCGCAGTCGGGTGCGGCGCCGCAAGGCGGCAGGAACAGGCGCAGGTGCTGCTGCTGGCGCTGTGCCGCGTCCGTTGAAGGAGCTGACTTCGGGGGTCTTCAAGCCGCAGCCGGGACGCGGGATGGCAGGGCGGGCATGAGTCGCACCAGTTCCTGACGGGGATGCTCCCGGCGGGGAACGATCCGGCTGGAGATGCATGAGTCGGTGCAGCAGCCGGGCGCTCCGCATGAGGCGGTGGGGACGCACAAGCACAGCGAGATATGGCTGGTGCAGCGTGGTACGGCGACGCTCTATCTGAATGGCACCGAGCACACGATGGAGGCGGGCGATGTGGGGCTGTGCTGCGCGGGGGATGAGCACTGGATCGCGAACAAGAGCGATGCGGAGATGGCTTATTTTGTGGTGACGGTGGGGCCGCCGGAGTAGTGCTAGCGCAATCCGACTTGAAACACAAACGCCTCGGACGTATGCCGAGGCGTCTGTGCTTGCGCTTCGCAGATCTGGGGAGCGCTGCTGCGTGGGAAGGGCTACATCAAGGACTGGACGCTCTTGACTGCGCCAGTGGCTACGCCGGTGGCCTTGTCGACCACATCGTCGACCTGGCCCTTGGTGCGCTTGATGGTCTTCTGCGCTTCCTTGCTGAGGTATTCGGCCTGCTCTTTGAGGTAGGCTGCGGCGTCCTCGAGATAGTCGACGCCGTCGTCGATGTTCGCTTCAGCTGGCGGCGGGTCTTGACTCCGGGTTGGGAGCGTAGAGGAGAGCGACGGCGGCTCCTGCCGAGACGCCCAGGCCAAAAGCGATCCAGATACCTTTTGCACTCATACTGTCTCCCTCGTAGACGAATTGTCATCTGCTGAAATGAGATTCAGGCGGACCGCGATTGGTTGCGTTTTGTTCGATGCAGATTGCGAGTTCGACCCGATCGCGGTGCGCGGACTGTGCCGGGCATCACAGCCGGCTCAGCGTAGGCCGGCCAGCTCGCGGGCGCGGACGAAGACGCGGGCGAACATGGCGCGGTTGAGGCGGCCGGTGTTGGTGTTGCGCAGCGAGGGGTGGTAGCTGCCGAGCAGGTGCAGGCCGTTGGGCAGGGTGTACTCGGCGCCGTGGGCGAAGCGGTAGTCGGAGCGGCGGGCGATGACGCCGGCGAGCAGGAGATGGGCGAGGAAGCCGTCCCAGGCGATCTTGCCGAGGCAGACGACGACGCGGACCCTGGGCAGCGCGGCGATCTCGGCGGTGAGATGCACGGCGCAGTTGCGAATCTCCTGCGGGGTGGGCTTGTCGCCGGGCGGGGCGCAGCGGACGACGGAGGCGATCCAGGCGTGGCGCAGGCGCAGGCCGTCGTCGCGGGAGATGGCGCGGGGTTTGGTGGCGAGGCCGAGCTCGTGCAGGACGGGATACATGAAGTCGCCGGAGCCGTCGCCGGTGAAGGGGCGGCCGGTGCGGTTGGCGCCGTGGGCGCCGGGGGCGAGGCCGAGGATGAGGATGCGGGCGCGGGGGTCGCCGAAGCCGGGGACGGGGCGGGCCCAGTAGGTCTGGTCGATGATAGGCGCGGCGGCGGGTCTCGCCGATGCGGGTGCAGTAGTCGCGCAGGCGGGGGCAGAGCTCGCAGGCGACGATGGAGTCGCGGATACGGTCTAAGTCAGAAGCGGAAGGCTTGGCTGGACGCGGAGAGAGGACACGAGGCAGCGGTTGCGGTGTGGATGCGGTGCGGGGGATTGAGGTCACCTGAGGTTAATAGCACTTTAGTGGTGAGGGCGGATGGACGCGCCCGGCGGATAGATAGAATACATCCGAATACATCGGGGCAGGCCAGAGAAAGAGACGGCGGAGATTTGGACGATCCACGAATCGGCGGGATGTATCTGGGGATGGCGCAGGAGTGGTTCTCGGCCCTGTTCGATCGCGTCTGGCGGCGGGGGCTGATGCGGTCCGGGATGGTGACCGGGCTGGTCCTGGCGATCCTGGTAGTGGGACTGGGTGTGGCATACCGCGAGCGCGGACGGGGCAACCTGCATAAGCTGAAGGCGAAGATGGAGACTCCGGAGCGTCCGGAGTCGCAGGTGGCTCGGCCGGGCGGCCAGGAGGCGATCACGCTGATGCGGACGCGACTGGAGGGCGACCCAGTCCGGAGTTCCTCTCGGCCACGCTGCTGCCGGGACGGGGTATGAATGTGCTGCAGATTACGGCCTACATCCCCGGAAGGGCGAGGTGAAGCTGCTGGCTTCGCCGTCGGTTGAGGAAGCGGACCGCGCGATGAGCGGCAAAGGCGACGATGCGGACGGGCAGGCGAGCCTGGCGATGGGCGGGGCGTTTGAGGCGCCGTGGGCGGGCGGGATTTGGGGAGCGCCGGCGCAGACCGCAGACCATGTGACGGCGGCGTGGAGGTCGCATACGATGACGCTCCCGGCAACGACGGGCAGCGGCGGTTGCGCAGGGCGGTCTGATGCTGGAGGAGCCCACCGACTCCGCGGGAACGACCGCGATGCCGGACGGCGGAGAGGCGCAGGCGGAGTTCCATGCGGGGGACTTTGGCGCGCACTGGCCCTCGAGGACGGAGGTGACGGTGACCGTGCTGCTGAGCAGCCGCGCCATCGAGCTGACGGTGACGGCGCGCAACATGGGCGACATGGCCGAGCCGATCGGGATTGGATGGCAGTCCGCGGTTTGCGATGCTCGACGGACGACGGCAGCAGATGCGGCTGCGGATCCCGGGCGAGATGCGGGCGGTGCGCGATAGCGCGGCGGGACAGCCGACAGGTGCGCTGGTTCCGGTGGCCGGTACGCCCTACGACTTCGCCACGAGCGGTGGCGCGGCGCTGGGACAGATGGCGCTGGATGACAGCTTCGTCGACCTGCAACAGGAGCTGCTGGACAGCGGGCCGTCGGCGGAGCTGAGCGACCCGGCGAACGGCTTTGGACTGCGGCTGACGGCGCTGAGCCCGACCATCAAGACGATGCGTGTGGTTGCGCCGGCGGATGGGGACTTTGTGACGATCGACCCGCAGTTCAACTACGACGACCCGTTGGGGCGGGAGTGGGGCAAGGACACGACACGGGATGGTCGTGCTGCAGCCGGGGCAGACGACCCAGTGGAAGGTGCGGCTGGAGATTTACTCGCTCTCGGATGCGGCCTCGATGTAGTGTGGCGCGCGCAAGGCGAGGCAAGCGGGTTTGACCCTTCCCAAGCAAGACTCGTAGAGTGGATGAGGACGCTGGAGTTGGTCTGCGACCGATTACGGCGCGCGCTTGGGACAGCTTTGGGCGTCCGTGGAAGGCATTGATTTGAACCCGATGGGAATAACGGAAGAGAACGAGACGATGACGGACGAGGCAGTGACGGAGCATGTGGGGACGCAGTTGGAGGCGGTACCGGGCGCGGAGCATGAGCACAGCCATGAGCATGGGGAGCACAGCCACGACCATGAAGGGCACGACCACAGCCACGAACATCAGCACGCCCCGTCGCTGAATCCGGAGCTGACGCGTGAGATTGAGGTTGAGGTGCCGGCGGACGAGGTCTCGAAGGCCTACAAGACGGTGACCAAGCGGTACCAGAAGCTGGCGCGGATTCCGGGGTTTCGCGCGGGCAAGGTGCCGGAGTCGCTGGTGCGGTCGAAGTTTGCGAAGGAGCTGCGCCAGGAGGTGCTGGAGGCGCTGGTGTCCGAGCGGTTCCGCACGGCGATCGAGGAGCGCAAGCTGCGGCCGGTGTCGGAGCCGCAACTGCTGGACCTGCAGCTGAACGATGGCGAGCCGCTGCGCTTCAAGGCGGCGTTTGAGGTGCTGCCGGAGTTCGACGTCGCGGGCTACGACACGGTGCGGGTGGAGAAGCCGAAGACGGAGCTGACGGACGAGGAGTTTGAGAGCGAGCTGCGGCGGGTGCTGGAGAGCCAGGCGACGGTCGAGCCGGTGGAAGAGGACCGCGCGCTGGCGGACGGCGACTGGGCGGAGATCCAGTTCCGCGGCGAGATCAAGCCGCTGGCGCAGACGGTGACCGAGGAGGGCGTCGCAGGACGCGACGCCGAGCGAGCCGATTACCGGCGAGGATGTGCTGATCGAGATTGGCGGCAAGAACACGCTGGCCGGCGTTCAACGATGCGCTGCGCGGAGCGAAGGTGGGGCAGGAGCTGAAGTTCGAGGTCGAGTATCCGGCGGACTTTGGCGAGCGCAAGCTGGCCGGGCAGACGGTGAGCTACGACGTGACGGTGAAGGCGATCAAGCGCAAGACCTATCCCGGAGCGCGATGCGGAGCTGGCCAAGCAGATTGGCGGCGCGGAGAGCTGGGAGGAGTTCGAGAGCGTCAGCTGCGCGAGCGCACGGCGCGCGCGCAAGCGCGAGGCGCTGGAGTCGAACGCGAAGAACCAGATGCTGGACGAGGTGGTCGGGCGGTATGAGTTCCCTGTTCCGGAGTCGTTTGTGCAGCAGCAGGTGGATGCGCGGCTGGAGCGCGGTCTGCGCGCGCTGGCGCAGCAGGGCATGAAGGCGGAGGACATGCGCAAGCTGGACTTTGCGCGGCTGCGTGCGGCGCAGCGCGACGAGGCGGAGCGCGAGGTGCGGGCATCGCTGGTGGTGGACCGGATCGCGGACGCCGAGAGCGTGGCGGTGAGCGACGAGGAGCTGGACAACGAGGTGATGATGCTGTCGATCCAGGCGCGCGAGCCGTACGAGACGCTGCGTGAGCGGCTGGCGAAGGACGGCGGACTGGACCGGCTGCGCGAAGAGATGCGGCGGGAGAAGACGGGCAGCGTGCTGTACGAGAAGCTGGCTTCGTAGAGCGAGACAAGGCAAATACGAGATTCTGCCCTCGCTAGCTCGGGTCAGAATGACGGCAAACGGAAAGAACGCAGCATTAAGAAGGAAGAGAGAGCGACATGGGATTAGTACCGATGGTGATCGAGCAGACGAGCCGGGGCGAACGCGCCTACGACATCTACAGCCGTCTGCTGCGCGACAACATCATTTTTCTGGGCACGCCGATCGACGACAACATCGCGAACGTGATCATCGCGCAGATGCTGTTTCTGAGCGGCGAGGACCCGGAGAAGGACATCCAGCTGTACATCAACTCGCCGGGCGGGTCGATCACGGCGGGCCTGGCGATCTACGACACGATGCAGTACATCAAGAACGATGTGGTGACGTTCTGCATCGGGCAGGCGGCGTCGATGGGCGCGTTTCTGCTGATGGCGGGCAAGAAGGGCAAGCGGTTTGCGCTGCCGAACTCGCGCATCCTGATCCATCAGCCGTCGATGGGCGGGCTGAGCGGGCAGGCGACCGACATCGACATTCACGCGCGCGAGATCCTGCGCATCCGCGAGATCACCAACAAGCTGATGAGCAAGTCGACGGGCCAGTCGCTGGACCGGATCGAGCGCGACGTGGAGCGCGACTTCATCATGACGGCGGCGCAGTCGAAGGAGTACGGCATCATCGACGACATCATCGACCGGCCGCGGACTTAGGCAGCGCTACTCGAAGGCAAGCCCCGGCGAATGGCCGGGGTTTGCTTTGGTACGTGTGACTGAGGTACTTGCGTGACCTGAAAGGGGTATCCGGGTGACTTCCGTGTAGTGGGCGGCAGCGCGGATTCGGGTGTAGACTTAAGACTGTTCCCAGCACGACCGGTCCGATTCCAGGAGTTGCCGCAACATGAAAACATCCCGCGGTTCAGACGAATCGCTTCGCTGCTCGTTTTGCCACAAGTCGCAGGATGCGGTGGCCAAACTCATCTCCTCGCCTTCCGACTATCCCCGGGCCTACATCTGCGATGAGTGCGTTGGGGTGTGCAACTCGATTCTGGAAGACGACCGCAGCGAGGCGCTGCCGGGCGTAGCGCCGGCGCAGCTGCCGAAGCCGCAAGAGGTGAAGGCGTTTCTGGATGAGTATGTGATCGGGCAGGACCAGACCAAGAAGAAGCTGGCGGTCGCGGTCTACAACCACTACAAGCGCATCCAGATGAACAAGACGCGCGGCAACGATGTGGAGCTGGCGAAGTCGAACATTCTGCTGGTGGGGCCGACGGGTTCGGGCAAGACGCTGCTGGCGCAGACGCTGGCCAAGATGCTGGATGTGCCGTTCGCGATTGTGGACGCGACCACGCTGACCGAGGCCGGCTATGTGGGCGAGGACGTCGAGAACATCATCCTGAAGCTGCTGCAGGCCGCCGAAGGCGATGTGACGCGCGCGCAGAGCGGCATCATCTACATCGACGAGATCGACAAGATTGGGCGCAAGGACGAGAACCCTTCGATCACGCGCGATGTTTCGGGCGAGGGCGTGCAGCAGGCGCTGCTGAAGATTCTGGAAGGCACGGTCGCCAATGTGCCGCCGCAGGGCGGGCGCAAGCATCCGCACCAGGAGTTCACCGCGGTCGATACGACCAACATTCTGTTCATCTGCGGCGGCGCGTTTGTCGGCCTGGAGAAGGTGATTGGGCGGCGCGTCGGCAAGAAGGCGCTGGGCTTCCGCGCGATTGCCGATGGCGACGCGAAGGAAGGCGAGGTGACGCCCGATCCGCGCACAGCGCGACACCGAACTGCTGCGCCAGGCGGAGCCGCAGGACCTGCTGAAGTATGGGCTGATTCCGGAGTTTGTCGGGCGGCTGCCCGTGCTGGGAATTCTGGACGAGCTGGATGAGGCGGCGCTGATCGAGATTCTGACCAAGCCGCGCAACGCGATCCTGAAGCAGTATGCGAAGCTGTTCGACTACGAGGGCGTGAAGGTGACGTTCTCCGACGATGCGGCGAAGGAGATTGCGCGCGAGGCGCTGCAGCGCAAGGTGGGCGCGCGCGGGCTGCGCATGATCCTGGAAGAGCTGATGCTGGACCTGATGTACTACGTGCCGGGCAACAAGAAGATCGCCGACCTGACGATCACGGCGGAGATGGTGAAGAAGCACAGCCTGACCCTGCCGATGCTGCTGGAGAAGGCCGGCTGAGGATTTTTCCGTTACTGAAGTAATCGTGGCGGCGTATCCAAACCAACAATTGATCGGAGCGGCAGGCGTAATTCGCCAGCAATGGCGGCAGGTTGCGCGCGCAATCGATGCGATTGGACATCTTTTTTACGATCCCACCAAAGTGCCGGGTGCGCTTTGGGCCGCAGGCATTACAATCACTGGAAGTGTTAACCGCAGGTTGCATCCTGACCGGCGTCGCACGTCTAATGGGGAGAACGATGGCAAACCAATCGAAGACCGTTTTGACCGGCGAAGTCCGCAAGCTGCCGATGATGCCGATCCGGGACATGGTGATCTTCCCCCATATGATGACTCCGTTTGTGGTGGGGCGGGAGTCGAGCGTGCGCGCGCTGGAAGAGGCGCTGACCGGCGACCGCAAGATCTTTCTGGCGACGCAGCACGATGCCTCGGTGGATGAGCCGAGCGCGGACGATATCTACGAGACCGGCACCATCGGCAATATCGTGCAGAGCGTGCGCATGCCGGACGGCAACATCAAGGTGCTGGTGGAGGGCGTGGAGCGGGCGCGCTCGATTGAGGTGAACGACGAGGACGGCTTCTTCGTCGCGACCGTGCGCACCGGCAAGACGCAGCTGGAGATGACGCCGCAGGTGGAGCAGCTGATGCAGCGCGTGCATACGCTGTTCGAGCAGTATGTGAAGCTGCAGCAGTCGCTGAACCACGAGACCATGGCGGCGAGCGTGCGCATGGACGAGCCGGCCAAGCTGGCGGACACCATTGCGGCGAACCTGCAGCTGGGGATCGATGAGAAGCAGCAACTGCTGGATGTCTTCGATCCGGAGACGCGGCTGGCGCGCGTGGGCGATGTGCTGGACGTGGCGATTGAGAAGCTGAACATGGACCGCACCATCCAGTCGCGCGTGAAGCGGCAGATGGAGAAGGCGCAGAAAGAGTACTACCTGAACGAGAAGATCAAGGCGATCCAGAAGGAGCTTGGGCGCGGCGAGAAGTCCGAGTTCGACGAGCTGAAGAAGAAGATCGAAGCCGCCGGAATGCCGAAGGACGTGCTGGAGAAAGTCGCTGCAGGAGCTGAAGAAGCTGGAAGCGATGCCGCCGATGTCGGCCGAGTCGACGGTCTCGCGGAACTATCTCGACTGGCTGCTGGCGGTGCCGTGGAAGAAGCGCTCGAAGGAGATCCGCTCGATCGAACACGCGGAGACGATCCTGAACGCGGACCACTATGGCCTGGAGAAGATCAAGGAGCGCATCCTGGAGTTCCTCGCGGTGCGCCAGCTGGTGAAGAATCCGAAGGGATCGATCCTGTGCTTCGTCGGGCCTCCGGGCGTGGGCAAGACCTCGCTCGGGCATGTCGATCGCGAAGGCGACGGGCCGGAAGTTTGTGCGCATGTCGCTGGGCGGCGTGCGCGACGAGGCGGAGATTCGCGGGCATCGCAGGACCTACATCGGCGCGCTGCCGGGGCAGATTATCCAGTCGATGAAGAAGGCGGGCACGAAGAACCCGGTGTTCATGCTGGACGAGATCGACAAGATGGCGTCGGACTTCCGCGGCGATCCGGCGAGCGCGCTGCTCGAGGTGCTGGACCCGGAGCAGAACACTTCGTTCCAGGACCACTATCTGGATGTGGAGTACGACCTCTCGAACGTGCTGTTTGTGGCGACGGCGAACGTGCTGCATACCATCCCCGGGCCGCTGCAGGACCGCATGGAGATCCTGCGGCTGCATGGCTACACCGAGATCGAGAAGCTGGAGATCGCGCAAGCAGTATCTGGTGAAGAAGCAGCGCGAAGGCACGGGCCTGACCGAAGAGCAGATCGTCTTTGAGGACGACGCGCTGAAGGCGATCATCCGCAACTACACGCGCGAGGCCGGCGTGCGCAATCTGGAGCGCGAGATCGGCAACGTCTGCCGCAAGGTGGCGCGCAAGGTGGTGC
Organism: uncultured Acidobacteriaceae bacterium; assembly: GCA_963808025.1. Lineage (GTDB taxonomy): Bacteria > Acidobacteriota > Terriglobia > Terriglobales > Acidobacteriaceae > Edaphobacter. Next base: position 189,193 of record CAWEEI010000006.1, read on the forward strand.
AGACCGGGCCGGAGCATCGCGAGGTGCTGACCGGCGAGAACCTAGGCGAGCTGCTGGGCGTGGCGAAGTTCCGCGACTCGCAGGTGCATGAGAAGAGCGAGGTCGGCCTGGTGACCGGACTGGCGTGGACGGAGGTCGGCGGCACGCATTCTGCAGACCGAAGTTCAGGTGCTGGATGGCAAGGGCAAGCTGACCACGACCGGCCAGCTGGGCGAGGTGATGCAGGAGTCGGCGCAGGCGGCGATGAGCTACATCCGCTCGCGCGCGCAGCACCTGGGGCTGGGCAAGGAGTTCTACCGGCACGTCGACATCCACGTGCATGTGCCCGAGGGCGCGATCCCGAAGGATGGGCCGTCGGCGGGCATTACGCTGGCGACCGGCACTGGCCAGCGCGCTGACCAAGATCAAGGTGCGGCGCGATATCGCGATGACCGGCGAGATCACGCTGCGCGGCAAGGTACTGGCGATCGGCGGCCTGAAGGAGAAGCTGCTGGCGGCGCATCGCGCGGGGATCTTCGAGGTGATTGTGCCGGAGGACAACCGCAAGGACATGGCCGACATGCCGGAGCTGCTGAAGACGGAGATGAAGCTGCACTTCGTCGGAGCAGATGGATGAGGTGCTGCAGATTGCGCTGGAGGAGAAGCTGCCGGAGCTGGCCGAGGAGACGCCGGTGGCGCTGGCCGCGGTGATGCCGCCGGTGCTGCCTGATGTCGCAGCCGGTGGCACACCAGTAGGGTTGAATGCTTTGAAGTACGCCGAAGGCCGGGCCTGATGAGGTCCGGCCTTTTGCTGTGCCTGCCCCCTGAGTTGGACTAGTTCATGTGAGAAGGCGCGCCATAGGGAACGACCATGCGAGCTTCATCGTATTCGCCGCGCCACTGCATTACCGTCTCCGGCTTTTTGCTATAGTGTCTCACCGCGAGCTCCAGACATGTGGTCATTCCGGTCTTGTCCTTAACGTTGGCCAGGTGCCGCCTGACCGTCTCAATCCCAATGCCCAGGCGGCGGGCAATGTCCTTGTAGGTCATCGCCTCTTCCACAACGAGCAGATAGACCTCGCGTTCACGCGGCGTCAGTTCGGGATGGATGTCGTCTCTCAAGGCGTGAGGGGCACCGCGCAGATCAGGCTGGACGTTCCACTGGTGAAGGTCTGGCCAAAGCTGCATTGCAGGGTGACGCCATCGAGCGTCAGGCTCATCTGGATGCCGGAGAGCAGCGTGCCCACCAGTTGCGCGAGAGGCACCATTCCCGACGTGGGGCTGAAGACCATCGCATCGACCGAGCCCGGGACGATGTTAATATTCGACAGGGTCACGATATAGACCTGGCCGGGAGGGACCGGGATGGCCGGTCCCGTCGTCACAGTCCCTGTCGCAGGAATGTTGATGGTGGTCACAAGCGCGGGCGTCACCGAGGTATTGGTCGAGGTCACCGACTGTACGGTGGCGATCTCCAGCACCTGGAGCAGCTTCGCTACTCCTGGATCGGGATCGGGAAACTTATACTGGCCGTCGAAATAGGCAGTCGGGTTGATGGTGGTTGCGGCCGCGACTGTAACCGAGGCCGACCATTTGTTGTCAATCGTGTCGCCGAGCCGGTAGGTCGCTCCCGCAGGCAGCGCAACGGAGAGGGTTGAGCTTTCCGGGGCAACGGTCACCCAGGTCTGCGCATGAAGCATGGGGACGAAGAGGAGAGGCGCGATATAGCGTAGAAGTCTGATCATTTGGAGGTTTACCGGGGGTCAATGTCATCGATCTGCCCATTATGGGAAAGTGCAGTGGGGGTATCTTTTACCATGGCTTGACTCTCGTCAAGCGCGACTGGTCAATCCAGCTCACTGCACACAGGGAAACGGCAGATAGCCATACTGGCCTTCTAAGTTGACGGGATGTGGCGTAGGAGTCGCGCGATCGGCCCTCTCGATAGAGGACCGATACTTACGCCGCTGCTAGCCTGCGCTTCGACTTCCCGCGATGAAGTGCAGGATAAGAGAGATGAGGGCGAAGAGCAGAAGCAGATGAATCAGCAGACCAGCGGTCTTGAAGAGAATGAACCCGCCAATCCACAACGCGAACAGGACGAGCGCGAGTATGAGATACATTGCTGACGTCCTCTTAGCCCCTCTGCGCACGGCGTGCAGGCAAATGGGAGCAACTCTAACTCATTTAGACGAAGGGCGCAGGATTTCGTTGCCTGGAATTGGCGCAATGATGACGAGAATAAGTCGGAAATTGTGATGTTTCTGCTTCAGATCGACAATAGGCAGATTTGATCGCCCTGCAGGATCTGCCCTCAGCCGCAGCCGCCGGCGATGGAGGGGATCAGCATCACCTCATCGCCATCCTGGAAGGCATAGGCGTCGCCGCCGAGGAAGCGAATGTCCTCGTCGTTGATGTAGATGTTGATGAACTTGCGCAGCTTGCCGTGCTCGTCCTTGATCTGGGTGGAGAGCGCAGGAAACGTCTGGTCGAACTCGGCGAGCAGACGCGGGAAGGTTCGGCGCGGCTCGAGTCGAATTGCTTGCGGCCATCGGTGTGGCGGGTGAATGCGGTGGGAAGCACAACTTTGATGGACACTAACGTTCTCCTGCGGCGGCAAGTTCGGGTTCGGGTGCTCCGTCGAGCGAGCGCAGGTAGGCGTCGAAGTCGGCGAGGCGCGGACGGATGGCGCGGCGCGTCGATGTGGTCGTAACGGCCGGCCAGCGCGTCGGTGGTCTTGAGGCCGTTGCCGGTGATGCAGACGACCGTGGTCTCATCGGGCGAGATGCGCCCGTGCGCGTAGAGGCGCGCGGTGACGGCAGTGGTGACGCCGCCGGCGGTCTCGGTGAAGATGCCTTCGGTCTCGGCGAGCTCTTGAATGCCGGAGACGATCTCGACATCCGAAACGTCCTCGGCCCAGCCGCCGTCGGCGCGGATCATCTTCGCGGCCGCCGGTCCGTCCGCGGGGTTGCCGATGGCGAGCGAGCGGGCAATCGTGTTGGGCTTCTGCGGGATGATGTCGTCGGTGCCGTCCTTGACGGCGACGGAGATGGGCGAGCAGCCGGTGGCCTGCGCGCCGAAGAACTTCACCGGCTTGTCCTCCACCAGGCCGAGGTAGATCAGCTCCTTGAACGCCTTGCGGATCTTGCGGATCAGCGAGCCGCCGGCCATGGGGACGACGACGTTGTCGGGCAGGCGCCAGCCAAGCTGCTCGGCGATCTCATAGCCCACGGTCTTCGATCCTTCCGCGTAGTACGGCCGCAGGTTGACGTTGACGAAGCCCCAGTTGTACTCATCCGCGATCAGCGTGGAGAGGCGGTTGACGTGGTCGTAGTTGCCGTCGATGCGGATGAGCCGCGCGCCGTAGACCAGCGTGTTGAGGATCTTCGCCGGCTCGAGATCCGCGGGCACCAGGATGCAGGCCTTCAGGCCGAGGCGCACGGCCTGCGCCGCAACCGCGTTCGCGAGATTGCCAGTCGAAGAGCAGCCGACGGTGGTGAAGCCGAAGCTGCGCGCATTGGCCAGCGCGACCGCGACCACACGGTCCTTGAAGCTGAGCGTCGGGAAGCAGACCGCGTCATTCTTCACATAGAGATTGATTGGCGCCGATGCGCTTGCCGAGGTTGGCGGCGTGGAGCAGCGGCGTAAAGCCTACGGGCAGGTCGGGCTGGAAGCCCTCAGGAACGGGCAGAAGGCGGGCGTAGCGCCAGATGCTGGCCGGGCCTTTGGCGATGGACTCGCGGGTAAATTCGCCGCGGGCGGAGTCGAGATCGTAGACGACTTCAAGGGGTGCGATGCAGTCCGGGCAGGCGGAGAGCGGAATGTTGCCGAAGCGTTTGCCGCACTCGTTGCAGGCGAGCTCATACGCGGTACACGAATAGTTCATCGAGTGTCGATCTCTCTCCGAGGGGGAGAGGTTCGATCTCTGAGACGTTCTCTTCTGGGTTTGCCGTGGCGGCGAGGGAAAGGAGAATTGCGGGTGCGTCTGGAGTTTGCCCCTCCGGACTGCGTGGTCCGAATCTCATGTTCCCTGTGGCTTTTTGAGCCTTCCAGGAGAGAGTTGACACCGGTACGACTTGTTCTGTCCGGTTGTCGTGGCGTCTCAGGGCTCGTCCCTCAGCCACTCTGCATGAAATTCAAATCTGCCGCGAGGCAGACTGGAATAGAACTACCCTAACATAAGCATTCTTCAGGCGCAACTAAGTCCGGGGGAATCAACGTCACTAGATCGTGGCAAATGGCCGAGTTACAAGCTACGATGAGGGGAGGGTAAGAAGATGGCCACTCTGGACTGGTCCCAATGCGAAGCCGTAGAAAGTGTTCCCGGAAAGCGCAGTGGCGCTTGGGTGTTCCGAAACACGCGTACGCCGGTCTCCGTTGTCTTCGACAATCTGGAGGTGGGGGCCTCGATTGACGAAATCATGGAATGGTTTCATCTGTCCCGTGAACAGGTGGTTGCCGTGATTGAATTCGCTGCGCGCAGCCTCGATGCGCCGCCTGTTCCGCCGCCCGCGCAGGTGGCCGATGCTCATTCTTTTCGATAACGGAACGCCTGCTCCGCTGCGGCATGCGCTGACAGGCCATACTGTCGTGGAGGCGATCGAACGCGGGTGGGACCGGCTGGTGAACGGCGAACTAATCGCGGCCGCTGTGGAGGCGGGATTTGACGTCCTGCTCACGACTGACAAGAACATTCGCCACCAGCAGAACCTGAAGGGACGGAGGATCGCGTTTGTGGTGATCGGAAATCAGCAGTGGCCGATCCTGCGCCAGTATGTCGGACGGGTCGTGGCAGCTGTGAACGCCGCAACACCCGGCAGCTACGCCGAAGTCGAAGTTCCATTACAATAGCGAATCACTTCACCAGGTTGACGACGAGGCTGCGGTCTTCGCCGGTCATCTCGGTTGGTTTGGCGAGGGTGGACTCAATCGCATCGCAGGCCAGGGCGAGGCCATCTTCGTCCTGCATCTGTCTTCCAATCTCCCTCGCCCGATTGGCAAAATGCGATTCAGACAGCAGGCGTTGCAGCGCGCTGGTTGCGGTGTTCAGTGAATATGCGTTGCGCGATACATGCAGGCCGGTTCCCAGCCTCTCGATGCGGGCTGCGTTGTCAGGCTGGTCCCATCCGTATGGGACAACAAGCATAGGCTTCCCAGCCCTCAATGCTTGCCCAGTTGTTCCAGAGCCTCCCTGGTGCACATTGACTACAGCATGGGGAAATATCTCTGAGTATGGGGCGTACGGCAGTACCAGAACGTCTGTTCCGTGAGCTTGAGAAACTGTCCCGGCGCCCAGCAGGACTGCCCGCCGTCCCAATCGGCTCGCAGCCTCCGCGCTCACCTCGTAGAAATCGCCTGCATTGTGAACAGCTGTGGAGCCTTGGGTAAATACAATTGGCGCGTCACCCGCCGCTAAGAAAGCAGTCAACTCCGGTGAAGGAGCATCTTCTGCCTTCTGACGATCGAAATAAACAAAACCGGGCTGGAGAGTTTGCGGAGGCCAATCCGGCTGGGGCTGCGCCAGCCAGCGAGAGAAAAGCGCCAAAACAAGATCGGGTGAATACTTGTCTCGAAAAACAGGATCGCAGTCCGTGCGAAGCCCCAACTCCCGGCGTAGATGGCGCACCGGGTCCGACCAATGCCGCGTCGCGAGGCGACCAAGATTCAACCCCGCTCGATAGGTCCTCCACCCAGCCTTACGCAAGTGAATGAGGCCCGGGAGATTAGCGAGCACGGAAGGATCATGAGAGGAAAAAAAGGAATGGGGAGAAAGAATCTCGGATACCCATCGCAAGGAAAGCTTCTCCGCGACCAGCGGGGCTGCGTAAACCAATTCCGAGGCAATCATCAGGTCAGCGGTGGCGGCAACAGAGATCAGGTCGTCGTAGGTCCCTCTCAACTCCGGCAGGATCAGCTTTCGGTAGAGGACCTCAAGCCCCCGCTTCAGGTCTCCGCATTGCCGAATTAAGTCCTGGTCGGTCGGGTCCCAATTGGGACGAATCGAATGGAACTCAATCCCCAACTCTTCGACCTTGGTGCGGTAATACCCCGTTGACGCGATGGTCACGCGATGACCACGTCGACCGAGTTCCTGCGCCAAAGCAATGCACGGATGCAGATCGCCCAGCGATCCGATCGTCGCAATCAAAATCCGCTTTGGCGTCACCATCTTCAACCTACAGCCTCGCTATGCGTCCGCAGCTGGATACTGCTTCGCGAGGTTAACGACGAGGCCGAGGTCCTGGCCGGTCATCTCGGTGGGCTTGCCCAGGTTCAGCAGCGAGAGCATGGTGGGCGCGATGTCGCGCAGGCTGCCGTTGGGCTTGAGGGCGAGGGTGCCGGTGGGCGCGTCGGTGACGAGGATGAAAGGTACGGGATTGGTCGTATGCGCGGTGTGCGGGCCGCCGGTGAGGGGGTCGATCATGAGCTCGGCGTTGCCGTGGTCCGCGGTGACGAGCAGCCGCCCGCCGCGTAGTTTGATCTCGTTGTAGATGCGGCCAAGCTCACGGTCGACAGTCTCGACGGCGCGGATGGTGGGTTCGAGCCGGCCCGAGTGGCCCACCATGTCGGCGTTGGCGAAGTTGACGATGATGACATCGAAGGCGGTGTCGTTGAGCGCCTTGATAACGGCGTCGGCGATGCCGACGGCGGACATCTCGGGGGCGAGGTCGTAGGTGGCGACCTTTTGCGAGGGGACGAGGGCGCGGTCCTCGCCGGCGAAGGGTTTTTCGATGCCGCCGTTGAAGAAGTAGGTGACGTGGGCGTACTTCTCCGTCTCTGCGACGCGCAGGTTGCGCAGCGCGGCCTGGGCCATCAGGTGCGCCAGCAGGTTGTCCATCGACTCGGGCGGGATGATCTGGGGGAGGGTGTAGTTCTTGTCGTACTGGGTCATGCAGACGTAGTGGATGTTGTTGGGGACGAGGGTGCGCGGGATCTCCAGATCAAGCTCGGCGGCCTTCGGCAGGTCGGCGCCGGCGTTCGCGGTGAGGCCGGAGTTGCGCGCGAGGACGCGTGTGATCTGCCGCGCGCGGTCTGCCCGGTAGTTGAAGTTGATGACCACATCGTTGTCGCGGATGGGGCCGATGGCGCGGCCGGCGGCGTCAACCACAGTGAATGGCGGGATGAACTCGTCGGTGACGCCGCTGGAGTAGAGCTCCTTAATGCGCAGCGTCGCGTCGGGGTAAGTGCCACCCTCGGGATGGCCGGTGACGAGGGCGTCGAAGGCCTGACGCTCTTTCTCCCAGCGCAGGTCGCGGTCCATGGCGTAGTAGCGTCCGCTGACGCTGGCGAGCGCGCCGACGCCGGTCTCGCGAAACTGCTGTTCAAGCTCGCCAATGTAGCCGAGGCCGCTGGTGGGCATAGTGTCGCGGCCATCCATGAAGGCGTGGACGAAGACGCGCGGCAGCTTCTGCTGCGCGGCGAGGCGGAGCAGCGCGTAGAGATGGCGCTGGTGCGAGTGCACGCCGCCATCGGAGAGCAAGCCGATGAAGTGGAGGGCGCTCTGGTGGGCGCGCGCGGCGGCAACGGCGGCGAGCAGCGTGGGATCGGTGAAGAGGCTGCCGTCGGCGATGGCGGTGTCGATGCGGGTCATGTCCATGCGCACAATGCGGCCGGCGCCGAGGTTGAGATGGCCGACTTCGGAGTTGCCCATCTGTCCGTCGGGCAGGCCGACGAAGTGGTCGCTGGCGCGGATGAGGGTGTTGGGGTAGTCGCGCAGCAAGCCGTCGTAGTTGGGTTTGCGGGCGAGCGCGATGGCATTGCCGCGCGTCTCGGCGCGGTAGCCCCAGCCGTCAAGGATGGTGAGAACGATGGGTTTTGGCATGTGATGACAAGGATAGCAAGAGTTGCGCGGGGAGGCGGTCTATCGCGGCGCGGGCGGCGGTGGTATATTTTCCCCCGGCGCGATTGGTGCGGGGATGCGCGCGGGACCGCAAAAGGAGTGGTGCATGTTTCTGTCGTGGAAGTTTGCATTGTCGGTTGGTTTGATCGCCGGGGTTCTCCCGGCACTGGCGCAGACGCCGCCGGCTGCACCTGCGCCCGCCCAGCCGCCGGCGCGGGCAGCGCGGCCTCCGCGTCCGCCGATGCCGACGCGCGATCCGAATGCGCCGGGATATGTGAAGGCTACGGAGTTGCCGGATGGCACGGTCCCCTCGCCCAGCGCGGATGGCAACTTCATCATCGGGCCGACCCACACCGCGGCGCCGGAGATGACGGCCGACCCGAACGTGCCCAGGGGGACGGTCTACACCTTCACGATGAAGTCCGAGGACAGCAAGATCTATCCGGGGATTGCGCGCGACGATGGGACGTTTGGCACGCCTGACCCGAACGACCCGACGAAGCTGGTGGTGACGACGAGCCATCCCGCGCCGTACACGCGGCGGGTGGGCGTATATGTGCCGAAGCAGTATGTGCCGGGGACGGCGGCGCCGTTTATCGTGGGCGCGGACGGGATCGACCAGGGGCTGTTTACCGCGCTGGACAATCTGATTGCGGCGCACAAAGTGCCGGTGATGATTGCGATCTCAATCGGCAACGGCAGCGGCGATGCGCAGGGCAGCGAGCGGGGCCTGGAGTACGACACGATGTCCGGCCTCTATGCGGAGTTTGTGGAGAAGGAGGTGCTGCCGCTGGTGGAGTCGCAGTACAACGTGAAGCTGACGAAGGACCCTGACGGACGCGCGACCATGGGCGGGAGCTCGGGCGGCTCGTGCGCGCTGATCATGGCGTGGTACCACCCGGAGTGGTACCACCGCGTGCTGACCTACTCCGGCACCTATGTGAACCAGCAGTGGCCGCACAGCGACCAGACGCCGCATGGGGCGTGGGAGTTCCATGAGCACCTGATCCCCAACAGCGCGAAGAAGCCGCTGCGGCTGTGGATGGAGGTCGGCGACAGGGACAATCTACAACCCCAACGTAATGCGCGACGAGATGCACGACTGGATTGTGGCGAATGAGAACATGGCGAAGGTGCTGGCGGCCAAGGGCTACCACTACCAGTTCGTGTTTGCGCGCAATGCCGGCCACACCGACGGCGCGGTGAAGCGGCAGACGCTGCCCGAGGCGCTGGAGTATCTGTGGCAGGGCTACCCGATGGCGGGAAACAAGAAGTAGCGAGGAGCTGTGGCACGGTTATCCGGTATCAACCAGCGTGGCAGTATCCGCCCACACAGCCCACCTGGCTAGGAACGGGGAGCCGGAGCTCGGCAAGCCGTCACGAGTATGTCTTCCCCGAGTTCAAGATTGCGGCATGTCTCAACTTCGGTGACCTCGGTTCCTGAGGTAAATCTAGAGATTCCGCAAAAAACTACCTCACCGGAAGGTCTTGCAATTAGCAAAGCAACACGGTCGTTCTTCCTGAATCCGAACAGGGCATGCAATTTCGCGGGGAACTCAAACCCTTTCTTCTTGGAATAGGTCTTCTTGCTAAAGGTAGCCGTCACGAGGCTTCGCAATGGCATGTGGTGACCTCCTAACCGTTGGTAGACTTTTGTCGCTCATTTCTCAGGGCTTGCGACATCCTCGACTCCGCCTCCGATCATATACTGCCTTCGTCTGACACGAGGAACATCTTGCGGATGACGGGTGTATGTAGTCAGAATAACAAGACCAATGCTCAATCGCTCCGAGAAGATGAGGCCCACCTGATGAATTGCCATGAACGAGTCCGACCATTGTGTATCTGCCTCGTCTTTCTTGTCATATCACCGACTCTCTGGGCAAACGACTTGGACGATACTATCTCGGCTTGCGGAAAGCCCACTGCCGCATTCAGCACCCAGGACGGCAAATACGATGTTGAGTACAAAGCCCGATCGATATGGCTTAAGTACCAAGAGGTCGGGGGCATCTTGCGCTGGTATAAGGCGTTTGACGACCGCACAAACGACGATCTTAGTCGCGAACAGGTTTTGAAGAGATTGCCATGCTCCGCAGCCATGCTGAAGGCCAATGCCACGTCTTCAGCTACCCTCCCTCCGCCTGCGCCACCTCCGCCTTCAACAGATTCTGGAGGAGGCACCGAGTTGGGTGGCTTCATAGGCGCACTATTCCTGCTAGCTCTACTCGGGGGAATCGTTTGGTTTGACCTTTTTGGCAAGCCGTCTGGGCTGAAATCCCAACCCAATCACACCGTAAGGTGTCCCAAATGCCTTTCGTCCCAAATCCACGCAGAAAAACGTGGCTGGAGCCTGTTATCCGGCCTCATCGGAAGCGGAAAAATTGTGATCACCTGCCTTGGATGCGGGCAGAAATTCAAGCCAGGACGGGGCGCGTAGTGGCCCCGAAGGTGCGGTGCCTACAGCCAGTCACATCAGTTATGCGTAGCTGCTCACGCTGTTCGCGTTGCGCGCGCCGCGCTCGCGGCTGATGCTCTCGACGTAGCCGCTGTCGCGGCAGCGCGGTGAGCGGTTCGGCGGGGAGCTTGCGCGCCTCGCGCCACTCCTTGACGGCGGGGCGAACGTCGGTCCAGAAGGCGGTGCGGAAGGTCTCCTCGGCCTCGACGAGGCTGCACGATTGCTGTAGCGCGGCGAGCTTCTCGCGGTCGACCAACGCCGCCTTGGCGAAGAGTTCCTGCGCCATCACCACGGTCTGCACCATGGCCTCGACCTTGCCCTTGAGGTTGTGGCTCTGGTCGATCATGTAGGCGATGCCGCTGGTGGCGGCGGTGTCCGGGCAGCTGAGGATCTCGTGGAAGATGCGGAAGACCTGGTAGGGGTCGATGGAGCCGAGGGTGAGGTCGTCGTCGGCGTACTTGCGGTCGTTGAAGTGGAAGCCGCCGAGCGCGTCGCAGTGCAGCAGCCAGGTGACGATCTGCTCGATGTTGGTGCCCTGCAGGTGGTGGCCGGTGTCGACGAGCACCTTGGCCTTGGGGCCGGCGCGGCGCGCGAGTTCGAGCGCCATGCCCCAGTCGGCGATGTCGGTGTGGTAGAAGGCGGGCTCGAAAGGCTTGTACTCGACCAACATGCGCTGGTCGGGGCCGAGGGCTGCGTGGGTCGAGGCGAGGACATCTTCCATCCACTCGATGCGCTTGCGCATGGACTGCGTGCCGGGATAGTTCGATCCGTCGGCCAGCCAAATCGAAAGGTCCTTCGATCCCAGCTCGCGGCCGATCTCGACGGAGTCGAGCAGGTGAGCGAGCGCGTTGCCGCGAATCTCCGCGCTGGGGTTGCAGATGGAGCCGTACTTGTACTCCTGCGCCTGGAAGAGGTTGGGATTGATGGAGCCGGCCTTCACGCCAAAGCGGGCTTCGAGCCGCTTGATCTCGGCGACGTCGCCCTTGCCGTTGGGCAGGTCCCACAGCACATGCAGCGCGACGGTGGGGCTGGCGCCGGTGAGCTTGTTCACCTGGCCGGCGTCGGCGAATTTTTCTTCGAGCGTGGTGGCCGCGCCGGCCTGGGCAAACTTGCCGAAGCGCGTGCCGGTGTTGGCGAAGCCCCACGAGGGTACCTCGATGCGAAAGCCGTCGAGCGCGGCGAAGATTTTCTCCGTCGCACGCGCGCCGGATGTTGCACCATTGATACCCATGGAATACCCCTCAATACTTCAATTACGAAAATATACTCTCTCTTGAAATCGTTTCGCTAATGCTTGCGGATCGGACCTAGACCACCAGAATCACGTCGAGGAAGCGGGGGCCGTGGACGCCTTTGACCCGCGTCATCTCAATGTCGGCGGTGGCGGATGGGCCGGAGATAAAGGTGGTGGCGAGCGTGGCGGTGGGCGCGAGGCGCGACATCGCTTCGGGCACCGTCTCGACCACATCGGCGGCGCGCACGACGCAGAGGTGGTAGTCGGGGATGAGCGTCGGAGCTCGTCTTCCCTGCCCCGGAACGTTCTGCAGGACGATGGTCCCCGTCTCGGCGATGGCGACGGTGGAGGCAGTGACTACGCCTTCGAAGCGGTCGAGTTCGTTTGGGGTGAGGCCGCGGTCGAGGGTGAACTCGATGCCCCCGGGTAGCGATTCGCCCAGCGCCTCGGGCAGGCCGGCAGGGACGACGATGCGGTGGATGGCGCGCGCGGCGATCATGCGGGCGATCTCGGAGGCAACCGAACCGGGGTGCGCGCGAACGACGGTGGCGTCGTAGTCGCGCAGGCGGTCTTCGAGCATGTCGAGAATCGCCTCGCGGTCGAGCGAGGCGGCGCGCTTGTAGTCACGCGGGAGATCGCGCCACTCGGCGGCAATCGATGCTTCGGCTGCGGGGTGAGTTGCAATGGCGGCGCGGATGCGGCGCAGGACTTCGTCGCGTGCGGAGACTTCAGTGCCCATCTTTGGCCCCCTTCCCGCTACCGGACTTCGCGCGCTCCTCGAACCACTCACGGAAGGTCTGCTTCGGCATCTCGCGCAGGTCGCGCACCTGGGTCCATCCGCCGAGCAGGCCGGGCAGCCATCCGATCCAGCCCTCGCCCTGTCCGTCCTTATGCACCAGCGGCCACTCCGCCATGCGGCCCAGCCGCTGCGCCGCGCGAAAACGGCTTTCGCTGCGGAAGATCATTGCGACGGATCTTAAGGGCCATCGCTTCGGGGTTGGTGAGTATGCGCAGGCCGGCGGTCTCCTGCTTAACGACTTTGTTGCGCAGGTGGATGAGGACCTCGGGGATGTTGATCTTGACCGGGCAGACCTCGTAGCAGGCACCGCAGAGGCTGGAGGCGTAGGGCAGCGACTGCGCGTGGTGCATCTCCTGCAACTGCGGCGTAAGGATGGCGCCGATGGGGCCCGCATAGACACTGCCGTAGGCGTGGCCGCCGGTCTGCTGATAGACGGGGCAAGCATTCTGGCATGCGCCGCAGCGGATGCAGTGCAGCGTCTGGCGCGCCTCCTCGTCGGCGAGAATTTCGCTGCGCGCGTTGTCCATCAAAACCACATGGAACGCGCGCGGCCCGTCAGTCGCATCCACACCGGTCCAGATGGAGTTGTACGGATTCATGCGCTCGCCGGTGGCCGAGCGCGGGAGCAGCTGCAGGAGGACTTCGAGATCGGCAAAGCGTGGCACGACCTTGTCGATGCCGGCCACGGCGATCAGCGTCTCCGGAAGCGTAAGGCACATGCGGCCGTTGCCCTCGCTCTCGACGATGCAGACGCCGCCGGTCTCGGCGATGAGGAAGTTCGCCCCGCTCACCGCCGTCTTCACCCGCAAGAACTTCTCGCGCAAAAACCGCCGCGCCGCATCCGCGAGGTCATTCGGCGTCTCCCCGAGCTCCGGCAGGTGCATCTCGCGCATGAATATCTCGCGAATCTGCGAGCGGTTCTTATGCAGCGCGGGGACGACGATGTGCGAGGGCTGGTCGTGGCCAAGCTGAATGATCAGCTCGGCGAGGTCAGTCTCGTACGCGTGGATGCCGGCGGCTTCGAGCGCCTTGTTGAGCTGAATCTCTTCGGTGGTCATCGACTTGATCTTGATGACTTCGGTTGTGGAGCCGCCTTCCGCGCCGCTCGCCTTGACGAGCGCGATGACGATGTTGCGCGCCTCTTCGGCATCGCGCGCCCAGTGCACGGTGCCGCCGGCGGCGGTGCAGTTGTGCTCAAACTGCTCCAGATAGAAATCCAGATGGCGCATGGTGTGCCGGCGAATCTCCTTGCCCGCCTCGCGCAGTTGCTGCCAGTCCGGCATCTCATCCACCACGCGCAGGCGCTTGGCCTGGATCACGTTGGTGGCATGGCGGACGTTCTTGCGCAGCTGCGCATCGCCCAGCAGCGCGTGCGCGGCGGCGGGGAAGGTGGGTGCGGTCTTCGGATCGAGGGCTTCGCTCATCGCAGTTCCATGACTTGACTCTACAGCGCAGATGAATATTAGCTTTGTTTCTTGCGATCGGGCCACTTGAGAACGAGCCATGCGGTCACGAGCGCGCACACGGGAGCCACCACCAGGCCGAGGATTGTGCCTCCCATCGCGGCCATAGCACCGCTGTCAAGATGAAGCCAGTCTGCACAGAGGCTGTACGCAACATTCACGAGGATGAAGCTGACGACCAGCATTGCGACCCCCGACGCTAGTGAACCCAGAATCCGTTTCCGAGTCATAGGGCTATTTCCCCGCGGTACAACTATCCCTCCTGACTCGCTAGTATCTCCGCCAGATGGACCACGCCTACGCCGGTCTTCTGGCGGTGCAGCGCGCCGCCGATGTGCATCAGGCAGGAGTTGTCGCACGCCGTACATGCCTCCGCGCGGGTGTTGAGAACGCAGCGAACCTTTTCTCCCAGCATGGCGCTCGACACCTCTGCGTTCTTCACCGCGAACGTCCCCCCGAAGCCGCAGCACTGCTCAAGGTTCTCAATCTCAACCAGGTCGATCCCGCGCACCGCGCGCAGCAGCTTCATCGGCCCATCGCCCAGCGCGAGGTTGCGCAGCCCATGGCAACTGGCGTGGTAGGTGACGCGGTGCGGATAGTACGCGCCCACGTCCTCTAGCCCAAGCTTCTTCGTCAAAAATTCCGAAAACTCCCAGACCTTCGGCAGCAGCTCGGCGACATCCGCCTTCAGCTGCTCATCCTTCAACTGCTCGGCCATCATCGGGTAGTGGTCGCGCATCATGCCGACGCAGCTGGTGGACGGGCACACCACAGCCTCGGAGCCTTTGAACTGGTCTACGAACCGCTGCAGCAGCGGCATGGCCTCGGCCTGGTAGCCGGTGTTCCAGTGCATCTGGCCGCAACAGGTTTGCCCGGCGGGGAAGTCGACGGTGTGGCCCAGGCGCTCCAGCACGCGGACGACGGCCTTGCCGGTCTCAGGAAATAGCGTGTCGTTGTAGCACGTAATGAACAGCGAAACTCGCAATGCTTCCCCTTGCTCCTGCCCGGTGTCCACGCGACCCGGCCGATGCTAAACCGCTGTGCAACCTCTAACTTATTCCAACCGACAATCGATTTCCACAACGCAACTCACTCAGGTACGATGGTACGCGGTTCACCTATTTTTTGACTGTAGCGAGGCCTCTTGGAACCGAATCCGTTTCTCGGCGTCATCTTCCACTGGATTGGCGGCTTCTGCTCCGCCACCAACTTTATCCCGTTCCGCGGCATCAAGCGCTGGTCGTGGGAGGTCTACTGGCCCATCCAGGGCTTTGCGGCCTGGATCATCGCCCCCACCGTCCTCGCCACCATCTTCATCCCCAACGTCTTCGGCATCCTCAGCGCTGTCTATGCCAGCAACCCTCGCGACGTGCAGTATGCCTTCCTCTTCGGCGTGCTGTGGGGAGTGGGCGGCATCACCTTCGGGCTGGCCATCCGCTACCTCGGCATTGCGCTGGGGTACGCCATCGCGCTGGGCCTGTGCGCCTTCTTCGGAACGCTGGTGCCGCCGGTCTACCACGGGCAGATCGTCACGCTCTTCCACCAGAGTTCGGGCAGGATCATTCTGCTCGGCGTGCTGGTATGCCTCTTCGGCGTGGCGGTGAACGGCGCGGCCGGCTACTCCAAGGAGCAGGAGATTACGCCGGAGGAGAAGGCCGAAGCGGGCGAACGCGACTACAACTTCGGCAAGGGCATCGCGATTGCGATCCTGGCCGGCTTTATGAGCTCGTTCTTTGCGTTCGGCCTGGATGCGGGCAAGCCGATCGGCGACCTTACGGCGTCGCACCTGATCGCGGCGGGGATGACGGGGCGGCTGGTGCTGAAGAACCTGCCTATCTTGATTGTGGTCCTGTGGGGAGGGTTCGCGACGAACTTTGTGTGGTCTGCGATCCTCATCTTCCAGAACGGCTCAGTGAAGCAGTTCTTCGGCGAGCCGGGCAGCAACCCCATGCGCGCCGCGGCGACCTCCGGCGACACGCTGGTGGACTTCGATCCGCTGGACCCCTCCACCTACGATCGCCTCGCTCCGGCCACGCTGATCGCCAACTACATCTTTGCGGCCATGGCCGGCGTCATCTGGTACTTCCAGTTCTTCTTCTACTCCATGGGCCAGACCAAGATGGGCAAGTACGACTTCTCGTCATGGACGCTGCACATGGCGTCGATCATCATCTTCGCCACGCTGTGGGGACTGGTGCTGAAGGAGTGGCACGGCACGAGCGTGCGCACCAAGGTGCTGGTGACCTGCGGGCTGCTGCTGCTGGTAGGGTCGACGGTCGTCGTGGGCTACGGCAACTACATCCACGCGGTCACGGGAATGTAGAGGCGGGCGCGTCCATTTGTTGAATGGTCTCAACCCTCATTAGTACGTGAGCCGTTGATTAGTCGAGCCCGCTGTCAGTAAATCGAAATGTGCTGCCGTCTTTCCATCCGAACGATAAGGGCAACCCATACCGCTTAAGGCTCTTCAAATAATTTCGATCCGCTTCGGTGGGCTCGCAGTCAAGTACCAATATCCAGCGGTCGTGCTTTGTTCGTCCTGGATAATGGTTGTACTCCAAGATTTGGCCAAGGGCCTCGCGGATTGCTGGCTTCGGGTCCCCGCTGTAGGCAATTTTGAATTCGACCAAATAGGTCTTCTTGCGGAGGCTGAAGCTGACGTCAATGTTCCTACGCTCTATCTGACAAATCAGCCCACGTTCCGCTCGTATCCACTTTGTAAAGCTCTCGCAGAGCTTGACGTGTCTGCGCTCTATGGTTCTGATGGCTTCTTGCGTGTATCGGGTATAGGCTGCGCTTTCAAGTTGTCTCAGTCCAATCTGATACTCAATGGCGTTAGCTTCTTTTGTTTCTCCACGGGGCGCGGCCTTTCTCGTCGCATGATTACGAGCAATCAGCGCCTTGATTTTCCTAGCTTCAACGATTCCCAGATCGAGGACCGTAGCCTGCGCAGCCCATGGATTCGGATATGCCACCGGGTCAAAGTGTTGCTCCCATTCGACTGCGAGCTGATGGCGCCAAGGGCGCCTTTCCGAATCGATTATCGGAGTTCTCTCGACGTACCGGTATCCTAGCGTGCCCGCTGGACCCCGAACCCTCCCAACGCCGATCAGGCGAGAAGGATAGGATTCCGCTACATAGAGGGTGTCCCCTCCTCTGATCCTCCACGCAAACTTTCGCATGCTTCCGCTCTGAGAAGGCTCAAGGCGGTCCCACTGTGCCGGCAAGTTCTCTTCGGTAATTTTGGACAAGTCTACAGACTCGATAGGGTCGTAATGGATTGCTGCGACACCCTCGGCGAGGCATTTACGGAACATGTCAGCGCCGCCATTTCCAACCCTCATGCGCATTCTCCAATAGGCCAATGCTTCCTCCCTTTACTTGTGCAATCGATTGTTCGCTGCCGATCGCGACCATTATCTGATGCTACTGATTGATGCTGGGGAAGGTAGCCACGGGACGAAACATCGCATCACACTGCTCCAGCGGGTCTATGTTGAATAGTCCGCGTTGATGTGAACGTACTCGACGGTGAGGTCGCAGGTGAGGAAGCGGCAGGCACCATCGCCCGCACCGAGATCGATGGTGATGGTGTACTCGGGCTGCATCATGGCGGCGTGCGCGGCGGCCTCGTCGAAGGCTGCGGCGCGGACGCCGTACTCGAAGACGGGCTGGGCGCCGATCCAGATGCGGGTGCGCTCCGCCTGGAACACAGCTCCACTGTAGCCAGCTGCCGCGAGCAGGCGGCCCCAGTTGGGGTCGCCGCTGGACCAGGCGGTCTTGCACAGCGGGCTGTTGGCGATGGCGCGGGCGACTTGTTTTGCCTCGGCTGCAGTGGCTGCGCCGCGAATGTCGAGGGTGACGACGTGGGTGACACCTTCGCCATCCGCGATGATCTGGTGGGCGAGAGATTGGCAGACCTCGGCGAGCGCGGCGTCGAAGGCAGGGACAAGCTCGCGGGTAAGGCGCACGCCGCTCGCTCCGCTGGCGAGCAGCAGGACGGTGTCGTTGGTCGAGGTGTCGCCGTCGATGGAGAGGGCGTTGAGGCTGGGCTCGACGGCGGCGGCGAGCGCGGCGTTCAGGTCGGCAACGTCCGCCGCCAGATCGGTAAAGAGATAGACCAGCATGGTGGCGTGGGGCGGCGCTGGTGGTGCGCTAACGGGCGCGCTGAGGCGGGGATGGATCATGCCGGCGCCTTTGGCCGCGCCCCAGATGCGAACGTCTGTAGTGGCCGAAGATTCCGCGTCTTCAACCGCGAAGGACGCGGACGCTGTCTTGAGGCGCGTGTCTGTCGTCATGATCGCGCGGGCGAAGGCCTCGGCATGTCCGACGCCGCTGCCCATCGTAGCCTTCAGCTCGGGCATCGCGGCGACGACCTTCTCCGCGGGGAACGGCACGCCGATGATGCCGGTAGACGAGGGAAAGACCTCGTCGAAGATGCAGCCGAAGGTCTGCGCAGCGGCGACGCAGGTGGCGACGCAGCCCGCGATGCCCGGCTCCCCCGTAGCGCAGTTGGCGTTGCCTGCGTTGACGAGCAGCGCGCCCACGCGGCCTCCAGTGGCCAGCAGATGACGGCGGCCGACCGTGACCGGCGCCGCGACCACCTGGTTCGAGGTGAACATGACCGCGCCGGTGGCGATGCCCGCGGATGCGCCAGCACCGGTCACAACCGCGGCGGCGAGATCCAGATTCCCGCTGGCCTTGATTCCCGCCCGTACCGCGCCCCAGGCAAACCCCCGCGGCAACGCCCCCGCCGTGGAACCCACATCATCCTTCATGCACTTACTCTACCAAGCAACGCCGACCCCACGCCCACGCTACTCTTACGGCAGAGGCTCCATCACCACCTGGACATCCAGCCGCTGTGTGCTCCCCGGGATATCCAGCGAACCCAGCATCAGCGGCTTGCCCGCAGTCAAAAACGACGCCCCTTCCAGCGACATCGTCCGGATCACCGGCTGCTCCACCGGACCGGGGCCGGTCTTGTCCTCCTGAATCCCCGAATTTTCCACCAGGCTCTTCAGCCTCACCCCATTCACGGACTCCTCCAGCGTCGCCTCGAAGGTCATCCCCACATCCATATAGGTGAACTGCGTCTGGCTCCCTGCGCTGTAAGACCCGGTCGTCACCGGCACCCTGCTGTTCTGCTTCATCGTGGTCATCTGCCCGGCGACCGCAACCAACGCGAAGCGCTGCGTCGCGACCAGCTTCGCGCCGTCCATCTCCGACACCGTAAATGTCAGCCGATACGTCTTCTTCGCCCGGTCGAGCTCGTCGATCAGCCTCTGCGCCGCCGCCACGTCCGCCGGCATGGCCTGGACGAGGATCGCGTCCTCGCTGGGGACCAGAAAGCACTTGGCATAGGCAGGCATCAACTGCCGCAACGCCGTGAACACCTCATTCGTATCGCTGTGCTGGCTGACATTCTTGAGAAAAAATGTTCGCTCGATGGGGACGAACTCCGGGTTCGCCTTCGCCGGGCTCGCGTCGGTGGTGGGCTTGGGGGCAGTCTGGGCAGAAGCGCCCGAAGCAGAGAGCGCAGCTGCGAGAGCTGCGGCCAGAAGCGTAGTAGAAAACCTCATCGTCATTCTCCTTGTTCCTTCACGGTTCCAACTCATTCGTGGACTTCCATGGCCGGCAGCGGCGGAGAAGGCGGTGGGGTGAAGAACTTCTTGAACTCCTCCTCCTGCTGCGCCCCCAGCCTCGCCTCCGTCTCGTCATCCATCGCCGCAAGCTGCTTCGCATCCGGCGTCCGCGCCAGGAGCACCAGCTCGCGCTCCTGTTCGGTCAGGGGCAGCTGCGGGGCCTGCCTGACAACGGCCAAGGTCCGCACCCCTGTCGAGGCCGTTCCGGGTAGCACGGCAGCAACCAGACGAGCCGCCCGAACCGCCGGACGGGCGCACGGCCCGTCGCCAACAACACCCCTCGCCCTACCGCCGGCAAAGTCCGCGGCGACAACTCCCCCCGGCGCCGCGGTCCCGCTGGCCGGCGCTGCCTGCGACATGTGCGATCGCTGCGGCGCCGCCCGCAGCCGGTGCTGGATCAGCGCCATACTCCCCACCACCAGCATCGCCGCCGCCGCACCGCAGGCCGCCCCGCGCCACCACGCACGCGCCACAACCCGCTCGGCCGGCGCCATCGCAGCCCGCGCCTGCAGCCGCTGCGCCACCCGCGCCTCGATCCCCTCCGGAGCCGCAATCTCCCGCAAAGCCCTCAGCGTTTGATCGATCTCCTCATCCCATTTATCCCGCATAACCCCTCCTCTCCACAACCGAATCAATCCCGCAACCGCGCCCGAAGATGCGCCCGCGCCCGAAACAGCAGCGACCGCACACTCGACTCGCTCTTCCCCAGCACCGTCCCAATCTCCGCCGTACTCAACTCTTCCATCGCCGAGAGCAGCAGTGCCTCCCGCTCATGCCTGGGTAGCCGCTCCATCGCGCCCAGCACGCGGGCGATGCGCGCGGCCTCGGCGAGGGCGTCGTCGGCCGGGGTGTCGCGCGCGACCAGCTCGGCGGCCAAGGCCTCGTCCATCTGCTCCGGCCGCACACGGCGGCGGCGGTCGAGCGCCAGGTTCCACGCGATGCGCACCAGCCACGGCCTGATCTCAATGATCCCCGCAAGCTCTCGCCTGCGCTGCAAGACCCTTACGAACGCATCCTGCACCACATCCTCCGCCTCTGCGGGGTTGCGCAGGATCGAGAGCGCCACGCGGTACAGCAGGCCGGAGTAGTCCCGCACCAGCACGGCCAGATCGGGCTCAGCCTCCACCCGCTCTGCTGCCGAGAACCATCGCAAGCTCTGTTCCCCGATCGCCGTCATCTGTTCCTTCTACTCCACTGACGCGCGGATGGGCGGGGCGCTCGGTTATTTTTTGCCTTGCGTGGTGGGGGCTAAATAAGCTAGACTAAGCTAGATTTATTTGACAGGAGGCAGCCATGCTGGAAGTTGGGGCCTTTGAGGCGAAGAACACCCTTGGCTCGCTGCTCGACCGGGTGGAGAGCGGCGAGGAGGTGCTCATCACGCGGCATGGCAGGCCTGTCGCCCGCCTCGTTCCCAACTCCGGCCGGGTGGACCGCACCGAGGCCCGCGCGGCCGCGACCCGCATCCGGGCACGCGCCGCGAATTCGGGTTCCGAGACCTTTGACTGGGAGAGCCTCAAACATGACCGCGATGCGGGCAGGCCATGAGTCTGGTCATCGACAGCTCCGCCACGCTTGCCTGGATCTACCCTGAGGAGGCCACGGAGGCCATTGGCCAGGTCTTCGATCAGCTGGTTGAGAGCGGGGCCTGGGTGCCTTCGCTCTGGCGGCTGGAGGTTGCGAACGTTCTGGAGATGGGCGTCCGCAGACGCCGCCATGACGCCGCATTCCGCGATGCAAGCCTCGTCGATCTTGCCCTCCTTCCGATCCTGCAAGACCCAGAGACCCATGCGCAGGCCTGGGGTGCGACGCTCGAATTGGCCGCCCGCCACCGGCTGACGCTCTACGACGCGGCCTATCTGGAGTTGGCGTTGCGGCGCAGGCTGCCTCTGGCAACCCTCGATGGCGACCTACGCACGGCTGCGCAGGCTGAGACAGTCGAGCTTTTGGGTCTGTGAAACAATACTTTGCCATGAGGTATGGCAATAGCGTTGCCATGGCATATGGCAAGATGCGACAATGGGCTTATGGAACTCTCTATCGACAAGTTTGGCCGGGTGGTCATCCCAAAGAAGCTGCGCGAGCATCTTGGGGTGGGTCTGGGCCGCAAGGTCGAGGCGAAAGAGACGCCGGACGGGGTTCTGCTGAAGCCGGTGCGCCACGGCTCCGGGCTAATGCGGAAGGATGGCATCCTCATTCTCAGGGGCTGTGAGGACGACAGCCATATCAACTGGGACACGCTGCTGCAGGACGAGCGTGAAGAGCGGATTCGCCACATCGCCGAAGTATGAAGGCCTATTTCGATACCAATGTTCTGGTATCCGCCTTACAGCCATATCATGTGCATCATGCTCGGTCGTTTGCGGCCCTGGCCGAGGTGCGGGACGGTTTCATTACCGGTTATCTGTCGGGCCATGGGCTGGCCGAGCTTTATTCAGTGCTGACGCGCGCACCGTTTGGATTCCCGGTTACGGCGATGGAAATTGCCGACCTGATCCGGGAAACGGTGGTGCCTTTCCTCAATATTGTGGATGTGACCGCCAAGGAGTATATGGCCGCTATTGCGGTCTGCGCTGCCGCCGGATGGAAGGGTGGGCGCATCCACGATGCGGTGCATATCCAGGCGGCTGTACAAGCCGAATGCGAGGTGATCTACACCTATGACGTGAACCATTTCCGGTCGCTGGCGCCGGAGTGGGGCGGCCGCATTCAGAGTCCGCCGGGGGCCTGATCCGTCTAGCCGCGCCAAATCGCGGCAGTCCCGATACAATAGGTCGGCACCCTTATCCGGTCCAGAGGACGCGTTCCATGACGTGGTTTAAGCGGGATGACAATGAGATTGTCAACGATGCGCGCAAGACCGTGCGCACCGAGGGGCTTTGGATCAAGTGCGTGAGTTGTGCGCCAGGCGATCTTCCAGAAGGACCTGGTAGAGAACCTCAACGTCTGTCCGAAATGCGGACATCACTTCCGCATCGACGCGCGGCAGCGGATTGAG
Source organism: uncultured Acidobacteriaceae bacterium (assembly GCA_963808025.1). Classification (GTDB taxonomy): domain Bacteria; phylum Acidobacteriota; class Terriglobia; order Terriglobales; family Acidobacteriaceae; genus Edaphobacter. The sequence continues at coordinate 211,606 of CAWEEI010000006.1, forward strand.
CTGCTGCTGGAGCCGGGATACAGGCTGGTCGATCTGGAGCTGCGCTCGACCGACCCGCTGGACTTTACCGATCTGAAGCGCTACAAGCACCGGCTGGCGGAGGCGCGCAAGAAGACCGGGCTGAACGACGCGATCATGAATGCGGTGGGGTGCATCGGCGACGCGGCCGGTGGTGATGAGCGCGATGGAGTACGGCTTCATCGGCGGCAGCATGGGCGCGGTGGTGGGCGAGACGATTGCGCGGGCGATCGACCGGTCGCTGGCGACGCGCGATCCGCTGATTATCGTTGCGGCTTCGGGCGGCGCGCGGATGATGGAAGGGATCGTCTCGCTGATGCAGCTGGCGAAGATCTCCGCGGCGCTGGCGCGGCTGGACGATGCGGGCGTGCCCTACATTTCGGTGATGACGGACCCGACGACCGGCGGCGTGACGGCGAGCTTTGCGATGCTGGGCGACCTGAATATCGCCGAGCCGGGCGCGCTGATTGGGTTTGCGGGGCCGCGAGTGATTGAGCAGACGACGCGGCAGAAGCTGCCGGAGGGATTTCAGCGGTCGGAGTTTCTGCTGGAGCATGGGTTTCTGGATGCGATTGTGCAGCGCAAGGACATGAAGGCGTATCTGGCGCAGGCGCTTGACTGGATGTCGCCGGCGGGTGCGGTTGCAATCGCTGAGGATGAAGCGGCGGCGACGCAAAGTCTGGCAAGCTAACCAGCTGAGATTCAGACGCGGGCGCTGACGATGCGGCCGCATGCTGCCGATAATCTTCAGCCTATCGCTGCGGGCGGCGAAGTAGCGGGCGTTGATCTCAGGGGAGCCGAGGTCTTCGATCTCGCGGAAGGCTGCCAGCTCCGATGCGACCTGGTCAGGAGTAAAGAAGAGCTGGAAGGGTTCGCCGGCGAGTTGTACTCGCGAGGCGAGCGAGTCGTGGGCCAGCTGCTCGTGCGAGTGGGAGCACGGCGCGGGGCTGGCCGTAGTCGAAGACCACGCCGCTGCCCGGGGGCTGCGCGGCGATGAAGCGCACGGTGGCGCGGAAGGCGTCGAGGGTGAGGTAGGGGACGACGCCCAGCCAGGCGAAGAAGCTGGGGGCGGTCGAGTCGAAGCCGGCGGCGTGGAGCTGGCGCGCAAGCGATTGGCGCTCGAAGTCGACAGGCACATAGGTCAGACGCGGGGGTTCGGGCAGGCTTCCCGCGCGCAGAAGTTCGCGCTTCCACTGCTGGGTGGCAGGATGGTCGACCTCGAAGACGCGCAGCGAGGGATGGGGATTGCGATGGGCGAAGGTGTCGAGTCCGGCGCCGAGCAGGACGTACTGCGTGACACCCGCGGCCGACCGCCTGCGCCAGCAGGTCTTCAGCGTAGCGGCTGCGGGCGACGACGAAGGCGCGCAGGCCGATGGAATAGGGGCGCGGCTTGAAGAGCGTACTGCGGCCAGGAGTGCGATGCAGCTCTTCCGCGTGCGGGCCCAGAATGGGCACGGCGATGGGGTCGTCGAGCACCAGCGGGCGAGCATCGTAGAGCTGGTGGGCGGCGCGGCGCAGGGCCACACGCAGCGCGGTGCGCGAAGGGAGTGCCTGCTCCATCCGACGATCAGCTCCGGCGCAGGATTCGCTTGAACCAGAGCGTGCCGAGGTAGCCGAGCGCGATCGCCATCACCGCCAGGCCGACCGGAAGGCCCACGCGGCGATAGCTGAGGGCGAAGTCGATGTCGCCGTGAAACAGGCTGTTGTAGATGAGGATGGCGACGATCGCGCAGAAGGTCGGAGCGAAGAACGCCATAAAGCCCGAGGCGACGCCGATCAGCAGGCTGCCGAACCAGCCGAGGTCGCCGAGCGGCACGCCGAAGAGATAGCCTGCGCCGAAGCCACGCGGGGTCGGGTCAGCCGCGGTAGGGGAAGTCGTGCGTCATACAGGTAGAATACCGTTTTATGGCGGAAGGCGTGGGGACGATGGCAGAGAGCATTCAGAGCGGACTGGTGCAGGCGGCGCAGGTGGCGCGGGAGGTCGGCGGCGCGGCCGTCGGCCAATGGCGTGCGCTTTGCCGCGTTCGGCGAGACCGGCATCGAGCCGCGGAGCTGGAGCGGCTGGTGCAGGCGGTTCCCTCTTCGATTGCCGCCGCGCTGGGCCGCAAGACCTACTACTTCGTGCCGCTGGCGATGGCCGAGGGACGCGCGGGCGAATCCGCCGGGCACCGCAGCGGGAACGAAGAGACGATGATCTCGCCGGTCTACACGACTGAGCTGGCGGACCTGGCGATCTGCCATCGCAACGTCGCGCTGGGCGCGGGCGCGAAGGACGGAGAAGGCGTGTTCATCTCCACGCGGCTGCTGAGCGACCGCTTCTCGCTGGCGTTTGAGTTCTTCATCAACGTGGGCCACGCCTTCGTCGAGGAGGCGGGCGTGCCGGAGAGCTTCTCCGAGCTGGCCTGGAGCCAGGCGGTTGCGGACGTGCGCGGAGAGACCAGCCAGGACGCCTGGGAGAGCCGTTCGCAGGCGTTGAGCGGAGGAGAGAGCGCACGAAGCGAAGGCAAGCCGCGGATCGACGAGAAGGCGAGGACGGAGTATCTGGAGGCGGCCTTTTCAGACACGGTCGCGATCTACATGCTGTCGCTGGCGGTGGACTTCGACTACTCGGAGCTGCGCGAGCGCGAGTATCCGCTGCTTGCGCCGCAGGCGCTTGCGGAACGGCTGCGGGTTGTGGCGCAGCTCTTCCCGCCAAACCCCGACTACGAGTTTTCCATCCGGTACAGGCGCCGCGCGTGAATCGCGCCGAAAGCGAGTTAGTGGGGAAACCCGTGCTGCGTCGATTGCTGTTGCTGCATCTGCTGAATCCGCTGCAGGTTTTGTTGCTGGGCCTGCCACGTCTCATCTCCGGGCAGCACTGATGTAGGACCGGGTTTGCGAACTGGAGGAGACACTACCCAGGCGGGCTTGGAGTCTGGCGATGCGCCCGATGCCGCGGAATCCGGCGCAGTGGGCTGGGGCGGCGTGGGACCACCCTCGCGCGGGGTGAGGACCAACTCGGCGGGAACGTTTGAGGCGGTCTCGCGCAGGAGCATGTTGCTGCCCGTCCCATCGAGCAGACTGGCGAGCACCCCGGCGGGCGCGGACGGACCATATCTCCCAAAGACGCGCTCGTCGCTGACGCTGCCTGTGATCTTCATTCCGGTCTGCCGGGCGATCTCGCGGAGTATCTGGTTGAGGCTGGAGTTGTCCGCGGCAACCGTGAGCAGGCCATTGGCGTAGGTCACTTCTGCGATGCTGCCGGCCTGAACGACAGGAGTAGACACAGCTTCCGCCACTGGAGCATTGGCCAGGCCGGACGTGGGCAGGGCCGCTGTTTGGGCAGACGCCAGACCGGCTCCAAGGAAGAGGAGGCTGGCGAAGCGCCGCACTAGAGCAATTTTGATCACTGGAATCAATGGTACGCTCTTCCTCGATTCAATTCGCGGGATGCTGCCGGCTAGCAGCCGCCAGCTTCTGTGCCAATTTCTGGTCGATGATCTTTTCAAATGCAGCTGCCGGCTGCGCGCCGTTTACGAACGTGCCGTCGATAAAGAACCCGGGCGTAGCCACGATGCCGGCGCGACTGCCCATCTGGACGTCCTGATCGACCTTGGGCTTGTAGCTGCCGCTGCTAAGGCAGGCGGCAAACCGCTTGTCGTCCAGCTTGAGAGTGCGCGCGTCGTCGAGCAGGACGTCGCTCGTCTGCTTGTCCGGGCGGGCGAAGAGCAGGTCGTGATACTCCCAGTACTTGCCCTGATCGGCCGCGCAGCGGGATGCCTCCGCAGCCAGCTCGGCCTGGGGATGCAGTGTCTCCAGGGGAAAGTCGCGATATCCCAGCTTCACCTGGCCGGGATACTTCGCGAGCACCTCAGTAACGATCGCCTCGGCCTTGCGGCAGAAGGGACAGCTGAAGTCGGAGAACTCGACGATGGTGACCGGCGCGCTCGGGTCGCCGCGCAGGCGCGATGGGTCGGCCGTGACCTCGATGCTGGGCGGGGAGATCAGAACCGTCAGCTCGCCATCGTTGATCGCCTGCTGCATCAGCTCCTGAACATAGATCGTGCGCGCCTTGGATAACTCTACGCTCTTCATCCCGTCGCGGATCTTGTCCTTGACGGCGTCGTAGGGCTGCTGCTTCATCTCCGGGCGGGACTCGTAGTAGGCCCTTATTTGCTCTTCGGTTGGATCGGCAACCTTGGCGGCCACTTCGGTGTTGAACAGCTGCTCCTCGGTGACTCCCTTCTTCTTTGCCTCGGCTGCCACCAGCTTCTGGTCCAGAACGGCATGCAGCGCGCGCATCTTCACGGCGTAGACCTGGCCCATCATTCTTGTCAGCTGGGCCTGGTCGGTGGCCGGCAACTGGTCTTCCGTGACTGGCTGGCCGTCGATCGTTGCGAGCGGCTGCGAAGCGTTGGCTTCCTGCGCTATGGCGCATGAGGGCAGCAGGGCGCAGGCACATGCCGTGAGGAGCGCGCGGCGAAGCCAGGCGATTGAAGCTTCGGGATTGCAGTGGATCATACGAAGGTACCTCTATCGCGGTTGTTGTTGGTCTATGGCTCGACTTTGAACAGCGCATACATGCCGTTGTCGAGGTGCTCATCGACATGGCAGTGGAAGAGCCAGGTGCCGGGGTTGTCGGGCACCATGTCCGCCACCATCATCATCATCGGCCCCAGGCTCAGGGTGTCGGTGCGCATGCTGTTGGCGAGGACGGTCTGGCCGTGCCAGTGCGGCGCATGCACGTCGTCCTCGTTGCTGTTGGCCATCACGTACCAGCGCACACGCTCGCCCTTCTTCATCGTCAACAGCGGCATGGTGCCGCGGATGTAGCCGTTCATCGAGTAGTATTCGAGCGTCTTGGCGAAGTTTGGATTGGATATCTCCGACGCGGAATACTTCTGATCGTGCACCGCGTTCATCATGAAGTATCCGCTCTCGGTCTCGTTGAAGTTGGCGAAGGCGACCACAAACTCACGATCTACATCCTTCGGCGTTCCGTCCGGACGGGTGGTGCCTTTGCGCGAGATGATAATGGGGCCAAAGAGACCCGAGTTCATGTCGCGCGACTCGTTGAAATGCGAGTGGTACATCCACAAGATCGAGCTGGGGTCGCCCGGGCCGGGGCCGGCGCGCTCGGGGACGGTCCAGGTATAGGTGACGACCTCGCCCGGATGGACCGCGTTGCCTTTGATCGCCGGATCGGGAGGCACATCCGGTCCTTTGCCGTAGTAGGCCCCTTCGGACTCCTTATCGTAGTCCAGGCCATGCGGGTGCATCGTGCAAATGAGGGTGGTGTTGTTCTTGAAGACGACCTTGATGGTGTCGCCCACCTCGGCGCGCAGCAGCGGCCCCAGGATTCCAAGGTGTTCCCACTGCGGCGGACGCGGCTTGAGGGTGGTGAACGTGGCGTCGGTGTACTCGCGATAGAGCGCCTTGAGATAGGTGTTCGACTTGGGGGGCACGACGGGGACCAGCTCTTCCTCACCACGAAGCAGATAGGTGGGCTGGCTGGGCATGTAGTTCCACTGCACCGGGTCTGCGGCGATGTAATAGGTGTGGACCTTGGGTGGCGAGCCTTTGCCGGAGGCCGATGACCGGGCCGCAGAGGCCGCAGGCATCTCCATGCGCATTGCGCCGGAGCTGGGCTTTGCGGGCGCCTGCGCCTCGTTGAGCATGGGTAGGGCGAACAAGGAGACGATCAGGCCGGCAAAGCACAACCCTCTCATCGAATCTCTCTCCATCTTCAAAACCGGTTGGCTCATTCGGCGAATCGGAGCACCGCCGCCAAGAAGACCGGGCGAGCAGGCGGCAACCATCCCGATGGTACCAAAGCGTTGCGGCGAGAGAGTGCAACCTCTTCGCAGCCGGCATAGCACTTTCGCAGTAGGTGGGACGCGCGGTCTTCAGTAATCGTTGACAGCAAGAAAACCGCGGCTGAAGAAGGCGTTCCTACTGCCTTCCTCAACCGCAATTCTGTGACTTACGCTACTGTTCCCGCGCTTAGCTTACGGGACCGCCACGTACCGGGTGCACGCGGAGGCATTGCTGGTGACGTTGTGGGTTCCGGCTGTGCGAGGCAGTGCCAGTACGCAGGCCAAGTCAACCACGCCCAGGTAGGTTGGGTAGCCGACGGAGTCGTAATCAGCAAACACTGCGTAGGACTTATTGGTGTTGGGGCTGGTGTATGCGGTAACCGTGTGAGGGTCGTATCCGGCGCTGAAGCTATTTCCATCCGGAGTGTTCGGCATGGAGCTGACATACGCATAATCCGCGAGTGTCGGTGTGCCGCTGCCCGAGGTGGAAGGAAGCTGCAGGGCGGCATAGGAGCTGCCGCCAAATTCGCCGGTGACAACAGCCAGGTGGCCGGTGCCGGGAGCGGAGGAGATGCCGCAGGTGCCGGCGCTGTAGCCGTAGTCATTGAGGTTAATAAACTGACCGGGAGCGGTCCAGGTGCCGGGTGAGCCGGCGGTAAATGAAGCCTGGGTCAGGTCCGTGATGTAGATTTCGTCGGTGAACTCATCGCTGGCCAGGGCGATGCCGGTAGTGCAATCCTCCGCCGCCGAATCCAGTGTGCCGTAACCCACGTAATTGCCGTATTCGGTGAGGCTGTTGCCGGAACCGATCTTCAGCAGGTCGTAGTTGCCGCTTTCATTCGGCGAAAGGATAAGGTTGCGGCCGGAATCGATGGAGACATCCTCGGAGACCTGATTGGTCAGAGGGACCGGGGTGTTGAAGGTGTTGTTGGAAAGATTGAGCACCTGAACACCACTGCCCGAGCTTGCGCCGATGAGGCCCATGCCAATAACGGCTGTGTTGTTGGCAGCATTGATGCCGACGCCGCAGTTCTCGCAGGAGCCGCCAGAGAAGCTTGTATAGGTATTGGACCCGCTGGGGATGGTGGTCAGCGTGGATCCGTTGATGATGTCGACGTTCGCTGTGTTCTCGGTGCAGACCACCTCGCCGGTGGTTGAGTTGGCGGCACATGAGTTGACGGCTCCCGGCGTCGTAAAGCTCTGCGCTGTACCGGTCCCCTCAAGCGGCACCTCTTCGATACCCGGCTTGCTGCTTCCCCAATACCCGAATGGAGCATACGCATTCACGTTGGTGCCCACGGTGACGGCCAGCGAGCTGGTGGGTACGCAGGCGGCCAGGGTGGTGGTAGTGACCGTGACGTTGACCTCGGAGCAGTTGCTGCTGGTGACGGCGCCAGTCAGCCAGATGAAGTAGTTTCCGGCGGTCAGCGTGCTGGGAATCGCGAACCCAACGTGGTCGGTGGTGCCCACAAATTTGGCGATGGTCAGTGGATTCTCCGTAACAGCCGCTGTGCCCATGCAGGTCGAACCTAAGGAAACCGTGACAGTGGAGGGCGCAGGAGCGCTTGCGGGAAAGCCGCTGCCGGTAATAGTGGAAGTGTTGGGCGCCAGAACCGAGCTGGGCGACGCACCGGGCGTCAGCGTAACTGCAGATGTAATGGCGTGCGCCTTCACCGGGGCGACGAGGAGCAGTCCCACGCAGGCCAGCGTGGCGACCGAGCCAAGTACTTTGCGGTTTGCGAAGGCCAGAATGCGGCGGCGGAAGCCGGCGAGACCGGCGGCGAGGCCAGTCGCTACCATGACAAAAGACCCAGGCTCAGGGGTCACTCCCGGCGGCGGTGGTGGCGGGCCGGTTACATTCGTTGCGACGATAGTTTGATTATCCACGTCTTTCACCAATCCAGTTGGGTCACTGATCGTAGTCGAGAATGTCGACAACACGGTGACCGGGGAAGCTATTCCGTTGAGGGATAGGGACGTCGTGCTGAGGCTTCCTGTCAGAATCGCCGACACAGCAGGGTTGGTGAGCGAGAGGAAAGAGGCCTCCGAGGTCCCATCAAAAGAGAGGAGGGGGTCAAACAGGTTGGGCGTAAAGTACGACGAGGTAAAGGTCTGGCTTGGCCCCGTCTCAAAGCTGACGACCAACTTCAGGGACGAGAAGGTAACGGTGGTCGTGACAGGATTTGTGTCCGGTGAGAGCAAGTCATCTGGGCCGGTGGCGTTTAGAACGTCGAACTCCGCGCCCGAGCCATTGGAGTCAAAGGCGAGAAACCCAAGGGTCTCCTGGGCGACGAGGGCCGGAGCAAACGCGGTCCCAACAAGTGCAAGGGCGAGAAGGCAAATTAACTTTCGACTCATAACCAAGACACCTCAGTGTTCAAATAGACAACCAAACCTAACCAACAATCGAAGACCTGCCCAACCCCAAAGGATGAGGCGATTTAAGCCTCACACGGGAGCGCATCTGCTACTAGGGACCCAACGGCTAACTACGGATTGCCAGCATATAAGGCAATTCGGCTTCCAATGTTTAGCAAGCGTAATCAGTGACTTAGCAGGCGTGAGTGATCGAACTCCGCAAGATTATGCATAGTTTGGGAAGGCAATTTCCCCATCAGGGGTCTGTTTGACGAGGGCCTGGCGCGACGATACTACTGGTTCGCGAGAGCGACCAGGTTGGAGCATAACCCACACGCCACACTCATACACTGGTGTCGTCACCGGAGCTACTCTGATTCATCCTCCGGCGACGATTCTCAGCTGCATTATCTACCGGCGACGTTACCTACGTCTCCGTATGCATTGAGTTCACGAGCGAGGGCCATCGCCGAGAGTGGGGTCGGGATCGCGCCGCTGAGTATCTGGTGCCTGTCCACGCCGGCGCCATACATCGATTCATCGCCGCTGCGGTCTGCCTGGACAACTGCGCCGTCGAGACTGATCCCGGCAAAGATGCCCTTGGTACGGGAATAGGAGAGGATCTCCGAGGTCAGTCGGACGTCCGTATCGGCTGCCGCGCTACGGCCCACGGGACCCGCTGCCACGGAGGCGTCCGCGCCCAGCTTGAACTTGTCGCCGAGCAGGCTGCTCAATGCATGGTCGTTCATGAACAACAGGACCAGGTCGGTGGACGAGCCGCCAATCTGATAGCCAACGCTGCCGCCGTCGATGGCAACGAAGATTGGGGCGCTCCAGCCATCCTGCGTGCGGCAGACGGCCACGCCGCGACCGTAGTTGCCCCCGAAGACGAAGGCGAACTTCTTATCGCCGGGAATGATCGCAACGCACTTCGCCGACTTCAGCAGATCGTGGGGAATGCCCTTGTCCGGCGTATCCATGATTGCCTGGAAAACCTGTGCGGCTTTTTGCGTGCGGGCGACATCGTCCTCGTGGTCGGAAGCGAATGCGAGTGGGACTGCTGCAAAGGTGATTGCAGAGATAATAAGAATGCGCTTGAACATGGGTTGCTCCTTTGCTGTCGTCGTGCTGTAGTGCAGAGTCTAGGGACCGCTCCATTGATGCAGTCTGCTCAACCGGTGGCGTCCATAAGAAGAGATGGCCCGATCATCTCTCGCGTTGCCTCGGCGACGGGGCCAAACGGACTGGGCGCGCATGCAACGACTTAGTCCAACATGCTGTTCCAAGCATAGGCAAACGAGCGCTGCGCGGCTGTATTCGATTGACCGGCTTTGCCGTATTTCCAAGGCCAGACTCGTGCGCGCGTTACAATTTGGAGTGTCCACGCGAAAGTGGCGAAATTGGCAGACGCACCAGACTTAGGATCTGGCGGAGCAATCCGTGGGGGTTCAAGTCCCCCCTTTCGCACCAACCCGCTTTCCCAGCCACCGACCCGCAAGTCACATCGAGAATCCTATGAGCCAGCCCAAAGCCGCCGAACAACCCGTCGTTACCGCCAAGCGCGCCGAACACTACCGCGAGAACTACGCCAACAGCGTGCAGGTGCGCATGAGCGTCTGGGACTTCTTCCTGGTCTTCGGCACCATGCACCAGGAGTCCGCCGAGGCAGTCACGGTGGAGAACTTTCAGGGCATCTATATCAGTCCGCAGCAGGCGAAGGCGTTGCTGAACGTTCTGGGCCACAATCTGGCCCAGTATGAGAAGGCCTTCGGCGCGCTCTCGCTGGAGCCGAAGTATGCGGCGCCGGGCGGCCCTGTCCACTAGCGCGTGGTGGAGCGGACTCGAACTCGGGCGGACACAACTGCAACAGGCAAGCCGGTCGCGCTGTGGATGCTGTATCCGCTGTTTTTTGCGGCGGTTTATCTTTCGCACCTGACCCTGCTGCGCCTGCCCTACTTCTGGGACGAGGCCGGCTACTACATTCCCGCGGCCTGGGACTTCTTTCGCACCGGATCGCTGATTCCGCAGACCACGATGAGCAACGCGCACCCGCCGCTGCTGTCGCTCCTGCTGGCAGGGTGGTGGCGCCTCTCGGGCTTTGTGCCCAGCGGGACACGCACCTTCGTCTGTATGGTGACGGCGGCCGCGCTGCTTGCGGTCTACCGGCTCGCGCGCAGCCTCCTCGGTACGCCCGCGGCGATTGCAACCACGCTGCTGACGGCAATCTATCCCATATGGTTTGCGCAGAGCACACTGGCCCATGCGGACATCCTTGCAACGGCGTTTACCTTGTGGGGGCTGGCGTTTTATTTCGAGGCAGCCGCCAATCCCGCCACAACACCCAAGATCTTCGTTGCCGTTCTCTTCTCTCTCGCCGCGCTCTCAAAAGAAACCGCGGTAATTACGCCGGCCGCGCTTGCGTTGTGGGTGGGGTTCGTCCTTGTTCGCGAGCGACGCATGGGAAGCGTTGCGCGTGAGCGCTCAACGCAAACGTGCCAATGGATCGCCGCGCTGCTTGCTCCCGTCCTCCCTCTGGCCCTCTGGTATGCGTATCTCGACCATCGCACCGGCTTCGTCTTCGGCAACCGGGAGTTCGTGCGCTACAACGCGACCGCAAATCTGGACGCGCATCGCATCGCCCTCAGCCTCTACCACCGCCTGCTGCACCTGACGATGCACATGAACATGTTCGTCCCTGTCATCTGCGCCGTCGCAGTGCTCTTCATGCCTCAGATCACAGTTAGAGGTCGCACCCGGCTCGCGAAGCCTGTGCTCCAGGCGATTGCGGTGGTCCTCGTCGTCAACTGGATCGCCTTCTCCATCCTCGGCGGCGCGCTGCTGACGCGCTATCTGCTGCCGATGTACCCGCTGGTGCTGCTGCTGTGCGTCGCGGAGTGGCAGCGCCACATGCGCCAATGGGCATGGCTCGCCGCGCTCAGCGCCGCGGCATTCCTCTGCGGCATCTGGATCAACCCGCCCTACGCCTTCGCCCCAGAGGACAACCTCACCTACCGCGACTTCGTCGTCCTCCACCAGCGCGCGGTCGCGCTGATCGCACAGAACTGGCCGCAAGCCACCGTCCTCACCGCATGGCCCGCCTCCGCCGAACTGGAGCGCCCCGAGCTCGGCTACATCAAGGTCCCCATCAAAACCTTCGCCATCGAGAATTTTTCCAGCGATGAGATTCAGAAGGCCGCCGCCGATCCCAGCGACTACGATACCGCCCTCCTCTTCTCCACCAAATGGGCGCCTCCAAGTGGCGGCCTCGACCTCATTCACCGCAACACCCCCGGCGCCTCAGATGCAGACACACGCTACTTCGACTTCCACGAGGACATTCTCCCCGCCGAAGCCGCCGCGCTCCTGCACGGCCAACTCATCTGGCAAGCGCACACCCGAGGCGAGTGGGTCGCTATTCTTCGCTTCCCCCGCGTCGTCAACGCGCAGCTTTCGATCCAACGATAGGTCGACTTGGGCGAGGATTGTCGCCAAAGGTCGACTGGGCGACTCGCATGGCTGTTGCCCAATGACCTTTACGGTTTCTTTGCGCCTGATCTTCTAGCATCGTTGCATGGGCACATTTGTCTGCATTTACAAACCCAACGCTTTCGGGCACCTAAGGTGAGTTGACCTATGTCCCCTCGTACCAGTCGTGCGCAGAGAGTGGTCCCCACAATCCTTGGGGGCGCGGCACTTCTCAGCGTCGCAGTGTTGTTCGTACGCGACGCCTTGCCAACCCTCTTCGACGCCCATGCCCATGACCTTCTTGGAGCGATCCCGCTGGCTTCAGTCGCTGTTGCCTACCTTCTCTATCAAGGCGCACATCGGCCAGCACCCAGGGAATGGATCAAAGCGCTCATCCTGGCAGTGGCCTTTCTCTTCTGGGCCGCGAACCAACTCCGGCCTGACATGCGCCAGGCTGGCCTGTTCAACGACATTGCCATCGCGCTCTTTGTTCTGGATGTCTTCCTGGTGATGATTGGCTGGCCGGTGTCTGCTCCCGACGGGGCTTTCGCACAGACCAGTCCGGCCGTCGAGCGAGTTCGCGGCGAGACATGGGTGGAAGATCCGCGGACGATTGCACCGCCACCCTCGATCAGCCTTCAACCGAGGCAGGATTGGCGGCGAGGCGACCTGGCAACTGTTCCTGTAACCAACAGGCAGAAAGCAGCCTGCCTCCTGCTTGTTGCCCTATCGTGCGTGGCCGTAGTTCGACTTGGGAAGACAGATGCCGAGAGCTGACAGAAGCGCACCCAGCGCCCGCCTTCTATAATCGTCCAGTCGCAAGGACGAACCACTTGAGAACCCCTGACGAACCTCTAGCAGCTTTTGTCGCTATTCTGACATTGCCACCCACGCTGACCCTCTGGTTCCGGAGATCCGCGACGCGCGCAAGCGAACCGGCCAGAAAGTCAACGTGGATCATTTGCAGGCTTCGTATTCACATAATCCTGCTGGGTGCGTTAGCGGCGTGGTGGGCCGCGTGGGACTTTGAGACACGCTCGCCAGCTCTCCTCGACTGGTTCTTCCCTTTCGCGCGGACCGACTCAGCTCTATGGAATCTTCTCTGGTTCCTTCTGCCTCCCATCGCGATGATTGCAACGGTAAAACTGATTTGCTACGCACACGACAGAACGGTTTTTGCTCGCCGATGGACGTTGACTAACCTCCTGCGGCTTGCGTGCTGGAGTACAGCTTCGCCCTTTGTAGCTCTCTTGTTTGTTGCCGGCGGTTTCGATGCAATCTATGACCGGAGGTCCATAGCAATTCTTTGGCTCGTTGCTGCTGCTGTAACTGGAATTGTTGGCACTGCCCTTCTCCGATCCGCCGAAGGCATGAAGACGCGAAGGATCAAATCGGGAGAGCTGTATAAGCGATCGCTCGTCCTCGCAAAGACGATGGGAACGCACGTCGATCGGGTTTATATCGTTCCAGCAGGCAGAGGGCAGCTCACCAACGCCTATGGCTTTTCACAGAGCGTTGCTCTGACAGATAACTATGGAAAGTTTCTCAACGGGCCTCAGCTTGATTTTGTGATTGGACACGAGTTGGCACACGTCAAAGCGAAGCATGGCCGCAAGAAGCTACTCCTGATGTGCGCGGTCTATGGCTCTCTTGCCTTTGCCTGCATCCTATTGCCGTCTAGGCTCTCTCAATTCCGACCCCTTTGCGATCTTTTCGTCGTGTTCGCGCCTCTCATGACCTTCCGTTACTTCTCGCGCCGATGGGAATATGTCGCGGACTCCACATCGATTAAGTTCACACGCAATCCGGAGGTCGCGATTCGCGCACTGGCAAACCTGCTGCGCCTCACCCAGGCTCCAGCCGACTACGACCGGCTATCGCAGCTATTTATGACTCACCCTACGTTTATGCGCCGTGCTCGTGCCATCGGCGAAACAAGCCAGATGCCCGCAGAACTCATATCTGAGGCCATTCTCGATGCGCGCTCCCGCATCGCTACCCCGATTTAGTCCTAGGTCACCAGAGGCGCACCCCGCGTTCGCCTTCTATAATCGTCCAATCGTGGTGAGGATTTCGCTAAGACCCATTCGCCGTCTGTTTCACCTAGCGATTCTCATCGCCGCATCGGCTTCCATCAACGCAATCCAAGTACAAGCACAGAGCGTCGCATCCGGTCCCGATGCGGATTCTCCCGCCGACATCCGCCAGCCCGGCGGCCGGCTCGTCCTCGTCCTGCCCTTCGACAACCGCTCCGGCCAGCCCAACCTCAACTGGATCGGCGACTCCTTCCCCTACACCCTCGACCAGCGCCTCACCTCCGCCGGCTTCCTCACCATCAGCCGCGACGACCGCCAGTACGCGCTCGACCATCTCGGCCTGCCCGCCCGACTTCAAGCCCAGCCGCGCCACCACCATCCGCATCGCGCAGACGCTGGACGCGGACTACGTCGATCGTCGGCAGCTTCAACGTCGCAGGACGCGGGCACCGGCACGCCGCGCATCGAGGTGCAGGCGCAGGTGCTGGAGGTGAACCAGCTGCGCATGTCCAAGCCGCTCGAAGACTCCGCCGAACTGCGCCGCCTCTTCGACGTCGAGAACGCCATCGCCTGGAAGGTCGCCCAGCGCATGGACCCGCACTTCGCCGTCGCCGAGCAGACCTTCCTCGCCGCCGCCGGCGGCGTCCGCCTCAGCTCCTTCGAGGACTACATCCGCGGCACCTCCGCGCCCACCCCCGACGAGCGCCTCAAGCGCCTCCAGGCCGCCGTCGCCGAGACGCCCGAACTACACCGCCGCGCTGCTCGCGCTCGGCAAGGAGCAGTACGCCGCGCAGCCAGTATGAGGACGCCGCCGCCACCCTCGCCAAGGTGCCCGCAACCGACCGCGTCGCGCTCGAGGCCGGCTTCTACCGCGGGCTCGCCCGCTTCAACATCGCGAAGTACGCTGAGGCCGCAGCGGCCTTCGCCTTCGTCGCCACGCCGCCTGCCGCTGCCCGAGGTCGTCAACGACCAGGGCGTCGCCGCCAGCCGCCAGGGCAAGGACGCCGTCGCCGCTCTTCCAGCAGGTCGATCGCCGCCGACCCCAACGACGCCGACTACCACTTCAACCTCGCCGTCGCCCTGCTCGGCCGCAACGACATCGCCGGCGCCATCCGCGAGGTGCAGGCCGCGCTCAAGCTCCACTGCCGACGATCCCGAAGCCACCGAACTGCTCGCCCGCCTGCAGTCCACCCACGGGTCGACCGCCAACCTGAAGCCCATCCTCAGCGCGGACGGCTTCGACCCCACCACCCGCATCCGCCGCACCTGGTCGGAGGCATCCTTCCGCCAGGCCGCCTTCCAGCTCGACCAGATGCGCGCCATCCAGATGGCCACGCTCCCGCCCGCGCAGCAGGCCGTCGAATACACGCAAGCTCGGCGAGGAATATCTCGCCCAGGGCCTCATCCCCGAGGCCGAGCAGGAGTTCCACACCGCCCTCACCGCCGACCCCAACAACGCCGCCGCCCACGCCGGCATCGCGCAGGTGCGCGAGCGCAGCGGCTCCGCCGACGACGCCCGCGCCGAGGCGCAGGCCTCGCTCAAGCTCGCGCCCAACGTCGCCGCCTACCTCGTCCTCGCCCGCATCGACCTCAAGCCGACCAGCTCTCCGCCTCCGCCGCCGATGTCGCCAACGCCCTCCGCCTCGAACCCGCCAACTCCGCCGCCCTCGGCATGAAGACCGCCCTCGCCGCCCGCGGCCAATCCTTCCCCTAGTATGTCAGTCCGAATTGCCGTGGTGCCGCCTGCAGTCGGGTCTCAGCGCGCATGTCACGTCGAGTGCTCCGTGCATCCAGTCGTTCGCTACGCGTGACAGATGCGCTCCGGGTGCCCCATCCATCGCAGCCCTGTCGCGATGGGTGGGATGTAATTCGCTCGCTCGCCTGGCTCTTCTGTTCGTCCTCGCCTCCCTCACTGCATCCCCACCCGTCACGCCCAGGCCCAGCCAGCCCCCTCGTCCTCAAGCTCACCATCCACGACACCATCCAGCCCATCACCGCCGACTACCTCAAGCGCGGCCTCGACGACGCCGCAGCCCGCCACGCCGCCGCCGTCCTCATCTCCATGGGCACCCCCGGCGGCCTGCTCGACTCCACCCGCGAGATGGTCGCCGACATCGAAGCCTCGCCCGTGCCCGTCATCATCTTCATCGAGCCCTCCGGCAGCCGCGCCGGCTCCGCCGGCTTCTTCCTGCTCGAGTCCGCCGACATCGCCGCCATGGCTCCCGGCACCAACGCCGGCGCCGCCCACCCCATCATCGAAGGCACCACCATGGACCCCGTCCTCAAGGAGAAGATTGAGAACGACGCCGCCGCCTTCCTGCGCTCCTACACCACCGTCCGCGGCCGCGACTCCGCCGCCGCCGAAGACGCCGTCCGCAACTCAAAGTCCTACAGCGAGTCCGAAGCCCTCAAGCTGCACCTCATCGACGCTCGTCGCGCCCGACGACGCCGCGCTGCTCGCCGCAGCTCAACGGCCGCACCATCAAGCGCTTCAACGGCGCCAGCGACACCCTGAACTTCAGCCAACGCGACCATCGATCGCGCTCCCGCCCTCGATGCGCGAGCGCCTGCTCACCCGCCTCACCAGCCCCGACCTCGACGTGCTCCTGCTGATCTGCGGCGGCCTGCTCATCTATCTCGAGTTCAACGTCCCCGGCACCATCGTCCCCGGCGCGCTGGGCACGCTGCTGGTGCTGCTCGCCATCTTCGGGCTCAACCTGCTGCCCATCCAGCACACCGCCGTGCTGCTGCTCGTCGCCGCGCTCGTGCTGATGGTGCTGGAGGCCAAGTTCGCCAGCCACGGCGTCCTCGCCCTCGCCGGAGTCCTCTGCCTCGTCTTCGGCCTCGCCACGCTGGTCGACGGCCCCACGCCGGAGATGCGCGTCCACTTCGGCGTCGCTGCCGGCGCAGGCATCGGCTTCGGCATCATCACCTTCGGCCTCGCGTGGATCGCCCTCAGCGCCCGCCGCAACAAACGCCTCACCGGCCCGCAAGCCATGCTCGGCCACACCGCCATCGCCGTGACCCCCCTCGCCCCCACCGGTCAGGTCGAAGTCCGCGGCGAAATCTGGCGGGCTACGCTGCCCCTTGAGGCCCAACCAGTGCCGGTCGGCGCGCATGTAATCGTCCGCGCGATTGACGGGCTGACGCTGACAGTCGCGCCATAGAGGTGAATCGGGTGGATGCGCAGTTGCTATCTACTCAGCGTGCGTCAGGTACTCCCGCAGGGCCTCTTGCACAACAGCATTCAGTTTGAGGTCGTGTTCCTCGGCATACATCGCGGCACGCTGGTGGAGATCTTGTGATATCCGAATGTTGAAGCTGCCTTTGAAGGGCTTGTCCGGTGTCTTACCTTCCGCCTTGCAGAAATCCAGATATTCATCGACTGCCCCGCGGAAGTTCTTTTCCACTTCCGGGATATCGACGCCATCGTAGAGGACGGCGTCGCGGATACCCACGATCTTACCGTGCAGCAGCTTGTCCTCGGCGCTATAGAGAACCGAACCGTCATAGCCTTTGTAAGTTAGAGTTTGGCTCACTCGATGTCACCTTCCTGCCGCAAAAACGCGATAATCCCGCGCACCTGATAGGGTTTGAGACCTTCCGGGGGTGCGGCTCGTGGATGAAGAATGCAGCATCTGACCGCACGAACTTTCTGCTCGAACCACCAGTCGTCTTGAGTTGGTAACCCATCGCTTCCATCACGGAGATGAGTTCGTTCCAGGTGTAGTCCGACGGCCCGGAGAGTAGGCGCTTTAGTGCCTTACCACGCTTCGACATTGAAGCAACCTTCTTGTAACTAAATATAGTTGCATTTAATACTTCGGTCAATTCCTGTGAAAGCGCCACCTACTCCAATATCCGCGCCACCACGTCGTAATCGTGCGACTCCGTAATCTCCGCCCGATAAAAACGTCCCCGCCACCAGCGTCTCGTGCGGGCCGAAGTCGTTGATCAGCACCTTGCCGTCGATCTCCGGCGCATGAAGCGCAGTCCGCCCCTGCCACAGCAGCTCCGTCTCCTCGCTCTCGCCCTCGACCAGCACCTCGACCTCGCGGCCGATCCACGCGGCCTTCGACTTCGCGCTGATCTTCTGCTGCAGCTTCATCAGCTTGCGCCGCCGCGCTTCAATCGTCCGCTTCGGCACCTTCAACTCCGCATCCAGCCCAAACGCCGCCGCGCCCTCCTCATCCGAATAGGAGAAGACGCCCAGCCAGTCGATCTTCGCCTGCGCGCACAAACTCTCAGAGCTGCGTCGAAGTCCTCCTCCGTCTCTCCCGGAAACCCCACAATAAAGCTCGTCCGCAGGACAATCCCCGGGACGATCGCACGCGCCTTCTCAATCAGCCGCAGAAACACCTCCGGCGTCCCACCGCGCTTCATCCGCTTCAGCACACTCGGGCTCGCATGTTGCAGCGGCACATCCAGATACTTCGCAATCGTCTCGTGCCGCGCCATCGTCTCCAGCAGCCGCGTCGTCACCTTGTTGGGATACGCATAGAGGAAGCGCAGCCACTTCAACCCCGGCAGCACGGCCAGCGATCCCAGCAACATGCTGAGCCCGTCCCGCAACCCCAGGTCCTCGCCGTAGCAAGTCGTGTCCTGGCCGATCAGCGTGATCTCGCGCACGCCCTGCGCGATCAGGTTCTCCGCCTCGGCGACGATCGACTCCAGCCGCCGCGAGCGGAACTTGCCGCGCAGCTGCGGGATGATGCAGAAGCTGCACGGATGGTCGCAGCCCTCGGCGATCTTGATGTAGGCCGACGCGCGCGGCGTCGTCAGAATCCGCGGCGTCTCGTCGCTGTACAGATACTCCGGCAGCGCGGCGGTCGCGCCATCCCATTGCGCGCGCGAGAAACGGCCCGGCCGCTCACGGGCATCGCCTTCAGCCCGCGACGCCACCCTACCCCGCCCAACCTCAATCTGCGCGCCCAACCTCCGTCGGGTGCGAGTGCTGATGCACCGCGCTCGGCGCGCGGCTGACCAAAATATTGAAGGGCGAAGACGCCTCCATCTCCGCAACCGGCGCACTCAGCCCAGCCGCCTCCAGAATCGCCTCCAACTCGCCCGTGCCAACCACCGCATCGACCTCAGGGATGTTCCTGCGAATCTCGTCGCGGTAGCGCTCCACCAGACAGCCCGCAACGATCAGCCGCCGCGCCTTGCCGCCGTTCGCGACCTTATGCTGCACCATCTCCAGAATCGCATTCACCGACTCCTGCTTGGCGGAGTCGATGAAGCTGCAAGTATTGACCACCAGAATCTCGGCGTCCTCCGCCCGCGGCGTCAGCTCGCCGCCCGCGCGATGCAGCAGCCCCATCATCACCTCGGAATCGACGAGATTTTTCGGGCAGCCCAGCGAGACAAAGCCAATCGCCGGCCGCGAAGACGCAACCGTCTGCGGTCGTAGCCGGTAAAGATTCGGAGGATTCGCTCAGCGAATCGAGGACGGAGGACTTCACGCCTTATTTTAGCAGCGGCCAGCCTCTGGCAATCAGACCCCGCCGTTGCCCGGCGCCCTTGACTTGACCTTGGCGTAGAGGCCTTCCAGCCCATAGCGCAGCTGGGTGGCGATGCCGATGATCTTCTGCGTGGGCAGGCGGATGCCGTTGCCGATGGTCTCGACGATCTCCGTAGTGGTGG
Organism: uncultured Acidobacteriaceae bacterium; assembly: GCA_963808025.1. Classification (GTDB taxonomy): domain Bacteria; phylum Acidobacteriota; class Terriglobia; order Terriglobales; family Acidobacteriaceae; genus Edaphobacter. Next base: position 230,921 of record CAWEEI010000006.1, read on the forward strand.
CCAGCGCCGCGGTGACCATACCGTCGACGCGCGCAACCTGACGCTGGGTGCGGAAGTTGGCATCGGCGATGGTCTGTTCGAAGCGCAGGGCCGACGTGCGCACCACTTCGCTGGTATCGACCAGCAGGTCGCTGGCCTTCGCCAGATTGTCGCCGACGAGTTTGATCTTCGGCGCGGTTGCGTCCAGCAAGGTCTGGCTGCTGCGGGTGAGGTGGGTTGCGGTGTCGATCAGCGGCAACAGCTTCGCCTTCAGCTCTTCCACGCTGGCGCTCATGCCCTTCACCAGCCCGGAGGTCCTGGCCGCCATCACCACCACCACCAGCGCCTGCACCACCATGGACACGGCGACCAGACCGATGAAGACCATCAGGAGCTTCGCATTGCCTGAAGAGAAGGTGTAAGTCTCCTGCAACCATATCGCCAACGTCGCCATTCGTCCCCTTCCCTTAACTCAACTCAACCATGGCCCAACAACCCGCCGACATGCCAAGCGCCCCCTTGCGGAGGCGCATGGCGAAACCTCGCGACCCGCCCGTCGATCTTAGACCGGAGTCTCGACCTTCGTATTCACATACGCGTCGGTGCCGGCTTCAACCGCCGCGGCGACCTTCGCCTGCTGCTCCTGCGCCAGTCCCTTGCCCTTCTCGACATACTGGGTCCACTGGGTGCGGCCCTTCTCATAGTACTCGCGGCCCTTGTCGACCGAGTCCTTGGCCTGCCGCTTGCCCTCTTCCACCAGCTCGGCCGCCTTTTGCCGGCCCTGCTCCACGTACTCGCTGGCGATCTGCTTGCCCTGCTCTACATACTGTTTGCCGGTCTGCACGTACTCGGCGGCCTTCTGCTTGCCCTGCTCGACCAGCTCGGCGGCCTTGTCCTTGGCCTCGAGCGCGCCGTTCTTCAGGTCCTCGCGGGTCTCCTTGCCAGCCTTCGGCGCATACAGCACCCCGATCAGCGCGCCGACCCCAAGCCCTGCCAGAAACCATCCAAGCCCGCTGGTTCCGCTTTCATTGTCTGCCATTGTCTTCTCCTGTCCAGCTCTTACGGTTGGGCGAAGGCGCCTTTGCCTCTCGCCGATATGAATTTCCTGAGAACTCGATGCTTCGCGGCCGGCCTTGGCTGCAATTCTTTCCGCATCCTATCTTTAACAGCGCGGAGCTCGGGCCAGCACCTCCTGTGGTGGATGCCACTCCCTGAGATTAGGTTGCGCTCTCACAGAGTGCCGGGTGATCGCCTCTTCCCCGGCCAGTCCCGGCTGCCCTTGCGTCTGTGGTCCGCGGCCCAGGTTTGCGCGAAAACCCCTCAGATTGCTAACAATATCACCTTACGAAGCGTCTTTGGGCCGGGGACAAATCAAAATCTGAGCCTGCGCTTTCGCTTGGGGCGCTCGAACGGCCGACCCGCTCGTCCAGGCTTGCAACTTCGTGAAGCCAGACTGCAAGCAATTAATTAACAACCAGACCGCAGACCGTTTGCCCGTTTGCCGCGTAGGCTACGGGAGCGATGTGGGGCCACGCGCCCCAACCGACGCCTGACGCGGCCGGGAGCAACCCATCCCGCCACACCTGCACCTAACCGCATATCCTCTGGGTCCTGAAGCTGATTCTTGGAGGCCTTCGTGACGCAGACAACGGAAACTCCGGCAGGCTTTCTCGCCATCGCCCTCCATGCGCATCTGCCCTATGTGGTGAACCACGGCACCTGGCCGCATGGCATGGAGTGGCTGCACGAGGCCGCCGCCGAGACCTATCTGCCGTTGCTGCGGGTGCTGGGCAATCTGGAACGGGATGGGATCCCGGCCAACTTCAACCTCAATCTCTCGCCTATCCTGCTGGAGCAGCTCGCCCATCCGTTCTTCATCGCCGAGTTTCCCAAGTACGTCACGCGCAAGATCGTCGCCGCGCGCGAGGACGAGGCCTACTTCATCCAGGCCGGCGACGACCACCTGGCCGAGACCGCGCGCTTCTGGCGGCGCTTCTTTGAGACCACGCTGGAGGACTTCAACGCGCTGGACGGAGACATCATTAAGGGCTTCCGCCACTTCAACGACGCCGGCCTGATCGAGATCATCACCTGCGGCGCGACCCACGGGTACCTGCCGCTGCTGGGCACCGACGAGAGCGTTCGCGCGCAGGTGCGCACCGCGGTTGCCACCCACACGCGCCATCTCGGCAAGGCAGCCGCGCGGCATGTGGTCGCCGGAGTGCGGCTACCGGCCCGCCGGCTTCTGGAACTACCCGGTGCCTGGCCTTGGCACCGACGAGCCTTATCCCGGTTTCGAGCGCATCGGCATCGAACAGGCGCTGTCCGAGTCCGGCCTCGACTACTTCTTCGTCGACACCCATCTGGTGGAGGAGAGCCAGCGGATTCCCTCGCCCTATGGCCCGCCCAATAGCTCCGTCCCCCGCGATCCCAAGGTCGAGCAGATGACCCATCGCCCGCAGCGCAGCGTCTACCAGCCTTATTATGTCGATGGGCCCTACGACAAGCGCTTCGCCACCAGCGTCTTTCCCCGCGATCCGCGCACCGGCTTGCAGGTATGGTCGGGCGACACCGGCTATCCCGGCGACCCCAACTACCTCGACTTCCACAAGAAGCGGTTTCCCGGCGGCCACCGCTACTGGCAGGTCACCGGCCACAACGTCGACATCGGCGACAAGCTGCCCTACTGGCCGCAGCAGGCGGCCGAGCGGGTGAAGGAGCACGCCAGCCACTTCGTCCAGCTGGTGCAGGAGACGCTCGAGGCCGGCTTCAACGACCCCATGAACGGAAAGGCGCCGCCCGTGCTCTGCTCGCCCTTCGACGCCGAGCTGTTTGGCCACTGGTGGTTCGAGGGGCCGCTGTGGCTGGAGGCGGTCTGCCGCGCGCTGCACCAGAGCGGCTCCCGCATCGCAACCATCACGTGCAGCCAGTATCTGGACCGCTATCCGCGGGCCGGCTTTATCGCGATGCCGGAGGGCTCGTGGGGAGTGGAGGGCAACCATCAGGTCTGGATGAACCCCGAAACCTCCTGGACCTACACCCACATCTATCCCGCGGAACGCTACTACGCGCGAGGTCTGCACCGAGGGCCGCTGGCGCGACACCGAGCTGGGCACGCGCATCGTCCAGCAGCTCTGCCGCGAGCTTCTGCTGCTCGAGTCCTCCGACTGGCAGTTCCTCATCACCACCGGCGCAGCGCGTGACTACGCCGAGATGCGCTTCCTCACCCACAACGACCAATTCCTGGAGCTGCGGGCCATCTGGAAGGGCTTCGAGGCCGAGGGCGCACTCAACGAGTTCCAGACCGCGCGGCTGGAAGAGATCGAACGCCGCGACAGCATCTTTCCCGAGATCGACCCAGGCCTCTGGGCCGCGGGCGCAGCCGAACTGCGCAAGGAAGACCCGGCGGCAGAGAGAGATACCAGAGCCGTGGCATAAAGCCCGGCTGCTGGGGCGGTCTGGAGATGGCTTCTCTTAGGGGACAGGCTTCTTGCCGTCCGGTGGGGTAGGAGTGTTGTAGAAGAATCCGAAGCGCAATTCGAGCTGAGGGCCGTGAAACTCTTTTGGCAGTGGCGGAAACTGTCCCTCGTCGGTGATGGCGTACCACGCGGCTTTGGCAAGTGCAACGTCGCCCGACCGGGCCTCCAGCTTCATGCTTCCAATCTGGCCTTTGGGAAGAATGGTGAAACGAATCACAACGACGCCCTTCGCCTTTTGCGGAGCGTCGACCTCTTTGGGGATCCGCGGAGTCCAGTTGTGCTGGATGTCGCTACGAATGCGGTGTATATAGTCGCTGAAGTCAACCCCTTGAGTGTCGGACAGAATTTCCGCACCGCCCTGGGGACTTGACTTGGGCGCAGACTGGCCTCCATCGCCGCCAATATCAGACGGTTGCCCAGACGGGGCGCCACCACCAGTCTGCGCCAAGCATCGCGCACCTCTTGACACCGCCACGGCGGCCATCGCAGCCAGAAGTCCAACCTTCAAACTGGATATGGCTCTCGTCCGATCCACATACACTCCCGCGCGGTATTGCGTCATTCTAAATCGCTGTCCCAATAAAAGAGCGCGCCGCCCTAGAATTGAGTTGTGGCCACTACCATCCAGACCACCCAACTCATTGCTCCGGCGAAGGCTGTGGGCCCCGTCGCGCTGTGGCACCTGCTCTCGCTCGACGCGCCTACAGTGGCCGCTCTTTGGACCTGGTTTGTGGCGCGTGCCAGCCATGTGAGGCTGCCATTGGCCTCGCCTGTGGCGATGGCGCTCGCGGTATGGATACTCTATGCGGCGGACCGGTTATTAGATACCCGTATATTAAGCGCCGGCGCGCGCGAAACTTACCCGTACGATCAGCTCGAAGCACGCCACTTCTTTCATCATCGACACCGCCGTACGTTCTCGATTGGGATTGCGTTCGCGGGGATGGCCGTCGCCGCGCTGCTCCCCCGGCTCGACCCCGCCGCGGTACGGCTTTATCTGATGGAGGGCGCGCTGCTGTTCGTGTGGTTTCTTATCCTTCATGCCACGCGCAGCGCGCACCGCCTGCCTAAAGAGATCGCGGTCGGCCTCTTCTTCTCCGCCGCGATCTTTATCCCAACGATCGCTCGCGCATCGGGCCTGCGTATGGCGCTTCTTCCCTACGCAATTCTCTTCGCCGCACTGTGCAGCCTCAACTGCCTCTTCATCTATATGTGGGAGCACAGGCGAGGCAGGCCCGCGCGGCGTGAGGATTGGCCCGCAAACGCCCGGCCCGCCCATGCGACGACGCGCCTCGCGCTGGCACACCTGAACGCTTTGGCTGCGAGCGTCGCCATCGCCGGCACTGCTCTCGCGTTCATGCACCCGCATCCCGATCAACGGCCCATCGCGGTCGCATGCTCGCTGGCAGCGGTGCTGTTGCTCGCCCTCGATCGCAACCGCAAACGTCTCTCCCCCATCTACCTGCGCGCGGCCGCTGACCTGGCGCTGCTCACCCCACTGCTGCTGCTTCCCTTCCTGCGATGAGGCGCGACGAGAGCGCCCCGAACTTCGATCGCATCGCGCCGCCTCTATCGCTGGATGGAGTACGCCACCTTCGGCCGCTCGCTCGAACGCTGCCGCGAGCATTTTCTGCCCCAGCTTCAAGGATGCCGCAGCGCGCTCGTCCTCGGCGATGGCGACGGCCGCTTCCTCGCCCGTCTGCTCGCCGCCAATCCCGATCTGCACGCGGACGCGGTCGACACCAGCGCGCGCCATGCTGCGTCTGCTGGAGCGACGCGCTGTGACACAGTCGCAAGATGCCAGCGCCCGGCTCCGCACTCACCACAACCAGCGCGCTCACCTTCTCGCCCCAGCGCAGCTACGACCTCGTCGTCACCCACTTCTTCCTCGACTGCCTCACGCAGATCGGAGCTCGACGCTCTTTGCGCGCGCATCGCTCCCCAACTTGAGCCGGGCGCGCTCTGGCTCGTCTCCGAGTTCCGCATCCCCGCCGGCGCGATGCACTGGCCATCGCGCATCCTGGTCCGGCTGCTCTATCTCGCGTTCCGCCTGCTCACCGGTCTGCGCACACGCGAACTGCCCGACCACGCCGCCGCTCTTGCCGCCGCCGGCTTCACGCGCACCGCGCAGCATCTCTCGCTCGGCGGGCTGCTCACCAGCGAACTGTGGCAGCTTCGGGAGTACACTCCTGCCATGCTGCCCCCGCAACACGCTCGGCCCGCGCTTCCGCCCGATCCACTGCCCGACCCTGAGCCGGCGAGCCCATCCCTGCCCGAGCCTGACCCCGGCGTCTATCATCGCGAGCCGCGCACCCCGCCAGCGACGCCGCCCAGCGACAAACAACCGAAGCGAATAGCCTCTCTCCCCACTCACATGCCGCGCACGCGCAGCCTAAACGTCCATTGCCCTACAATGTTAGGAAACCATGAATATCTATATCCTGCGCCACGCCAGCGCCGGCATGCGGCGCGCCAATCCAATCCTCGACCGCAAGCGCCCTCTCGATAAAGAAGGCAAGCGTAACTGCCTGCAGCTGGCGCAGGTGCTGAACGCGATGAACCTGCAGTTCGACCTCATCGTCTCCAGCCCGCTGAAGCGCTGCCATGCAGACCGCATCGCTGGTGGGCACCGAGACCGGCTACGAGGCGAAGGTCCTCTCCTCCGCCGCGCTCGCGCCGGAGGCCACCTACGCCCAGTTCAGAAGCTGCTGCGCGAGTGCGCGGACCGCGAGAACCTGCTGCTGGTGGGGCACAACCCCAACCTCACGCTCTTCCTCGGCTCGCTGATTGCTCCGGCTGCGAATGGCGTAGACGGCCCGGTGGCCTCGGTCCGTCTGCGCAAGGGCTCGCTCGCCCGGGTAAGCCTGACCCGCGGCCCGGCCACGCTGCAGTGGATGCTCGATCCGCGCACCGTCCGCGCGCTCTACGCCACCTCGACCGCCAAGTCGCGCCGGAAGACCTCGCGGAAGTAAGCCGCCTCTTTCTTCAGCGACCACGCCTCAAGCTCCGCGCCGCCGCGCCCGGGACCAGCTCCAGCACCACCCGCTTGGGGTAGACATGGGTGCGCATCCGCACCGCCGCGCTGGCGCGGTCCTGGTTCAGCGCAACCGCCAGCCGCAGCAGCACCACCGCCTGCACCACGTTGCCATGCTCCTCCACCGGCACCGCGCGCATCACGCGGTCCATCGCGTACGGGCGGCTCTTGCCCATATAGCGCGCAATCGCGCTCACAATCGCGCGCTGCTCCGGCGAGAAGCCGAATATCTCCGAGTTCGCCATGATGTACTGCGTGTGCCGATGATGGCCCTGGTGGTTCATATATTTGCCCACGTCCTGCATCATCGCCGCGGCCTCCAGCCACAGCTGGTACTCCGGCGGCAGCTCATGCACCGGCTCCAGCTCGTCGAAGAGCTGCACCACATGCTGGCGCACCGGCTCGGCCTTGCGCTGATCGACGCCGTAGCGGCGGCAGACCGCCAGCACGCCCGCCCAGCGCTCACGTCTCGATCTTCTGGTGGACCGAAGCGCGCAGATCGACCTCGGCCAGCATCTGCGCCAGAATGCCGTCGCCCAACCCCAGCGGCGAGTAGCGAAAGCCGCGCAGCCCCAGCCGCTCCAGCAGGTGCGCATACACCATCGCGCCGCCGATGATGATCTCCGACCGCCGCGGCCCGATGCCCGGCACCGACGCGCGCTCTGCGTTGTTCATCTTCGCCAGCCGGTCGGCGAGCTTGCGCACCTCTTCGGTGGTCGCAAGCTCCGGCGTTAGCCGCTTGGGCGCGGTCGCCTTATTCAGCGCCTTGCGCACCGGCCGCTTGCTCAGCCAGCGCGGCGCTCGCCTCCGCCAGCGCCGCCGCCGTGCCCGAGGTCGCGATCACCAGGCCCACATGCACCGGCCCCAGCTTGCGCTCGGCGCGGCGCAGCTCGCGGTCGATGAACTGCTTCAGCCGCGCGATGTCCTGCTTCTCCGGCGGATCGCTGCGCAGAAACTCCTGCTGCAGCCGCACCGCGCCCAGCGGCAGGCTCACCATCTCGCGGATCCGTCCCTGGTCGGAGAGCGTAACCTCGCAGCTTCCGCCGCCCAGGTCGATCAGCAGGCAACGGCCGCGCGCGCCCGGCTCGCGCGTCACCACGCCAAGGTGGATCAGGCGGCCCTCTTCCAGCCCCGAGATCACCTCGACCTGCCATCCGGTCGCCGACTTGACCCACGCCGTAAACGCGTCCGCGTTGCGCGCATCGCGCATGGCGCTGGTGGCCACCACGCGCACCTTGTCCACCACATGCAGCTGCGTGGCCTTCTGAAACCGCTTCAGCGCGCGAATGGTATTGGCCATCGCGTCGGGCGAGATCACGCCGGTCTGGAAGACGCTCTCGCCCAGCCGCACCACCTCGCGGTCCTGATGCAGCGTCTTCAGATGGTGCTGCTGCACCTCGGCGATCTTCAGCCGGATAGAGTTGGACCCGATATCGATGGCGGCAAACGTAGGCATGGTCTCTAGAGTCACGATACAACGCCCGGCAGGCGTCCCGCGCGCATCGACCGCCGTCGCCGGCCACTGCGGAACCCATCTCCGGCATCAAGTGCCGCGACGACCGCGCGCAACTTCTCGTCCAAGTATGCTGTTAGAGCATCTACGAGCCATGACCCTCACCGCCTCCCCCGAGCCCGCGACCGTCTCCCACAGCTCCGCCACCGTCGCGCCTCCGCGCGCGCGCTCGCCTGCTGTGCGGTCTGTGGCTGGTCCTCTTCTTCGCCTCGCTGTTCTCGCCGCCGGTGCTGGACGACGCCGACGGCACCCACGCCAACGCCGCCCGCCAGATGCTGCTCTCCGGCGACTGGGTCACCCTGCGCGTCAACAACGTCCGCTATCTGGAGAAGGCGCCGCTGCCCTACTGGATCGCCGCCGCCAGCTTCCGCATCTTCGGCTTCAACGCCTTCGCCGCGCACCTGCCGCAGGCGCTCGCCGTGCTGCTGCTGATGCTGCTGGGATTCCGCTGGGCGCGCGAGGCCTTCGGCGAGCGCGCCGCGCTCTACACCGGCCTCGGCGTGCTCACCTCCGCCGGCGTCTTCCTCTTCACCCGCGTCTTCCTTCCCGATCCGCTGCTCTCGCTCCTGCTCGCCGCCGCGCTCTATTGCTTCCTGCACGCGCTCGGACCCGCCAGAACTCCGTCCCCTGCAGCAGCTCGCAGCCTGAGTGGAGGACCTCGTCGCCAGCCTACGGCCATCCGCTTCTACCCCTACGCCATGTGGACCGCCCTCGCCCTCGCCGTCCTCACCAAAGGCCTGGTCGCCCTCGTCTTCCTCTTCGGCACCGCCGCCCTCTACCTCGCCCTCACCGGCGAATACCGCCACTGGCGTCGCCTGAAGCCCTTCACCGGCAGCCTCCTGATGCTCGCCATCGCCGCGCCCTGGCACATCCTCGCCGGCCTGCGCAACACCGGCGGCATGGACGGCCACGGCTTCTTCTGGTTCTACTTCATCAACGAGCACGTCCTGCGCTTCCTCGGCCGCCGCATCCCGACGCGACTACAACAAGCTCCCCGGCTACCTCTACTGGTCCCTGCACCTCGTCTGGCTCTTCCCCTGGGCGCTCTTCGCGCCGCTTCTCGCCATCTTCGGATCGGAGAGCAGTCCGCGCCGCAGCGATACCGCGTTGAAGGCGCTCACCTTGAGCGCAGCGCACAGCTCCTGCTCCTCACCGTCTTCTCCGCCCTCGTCCTGCTCTTCTTCTCCCTCTCCACCAATCAGGAGTACTACACCTTCCCCGCCTACCTCCCGCTGCTGATGCTGCTCGCCGCCGCGCTCGCCCGCGCCGAAGCAACCCTACCCAACGTCGAGCCATCGTCCCGCCGCTGGATCACCTTCGCCCACGCCGCCTTCACCGTCCTCGGCGTCGCCGTCGCCGCCGCCCTCGCCTACGGCCTCTGGACCTCGCGCCATCTCGCCTTCGTCCCCGACATCGGCGACCTGCTCGCCCATCGCGGCGTCGGCGACTACACCCTCTCCATGTCCTCGCTCTTCGACCTCACCGGCCCCAGCTTCGCCGCGCTGCGCCTGCCCGCCGCGCTCGCCCTTGCCGCCTTCGCCATCGGCCCCGCCGTCGCGTGGATGCTGCGCGCCCAGCGCCGTCATCTCGCCGCAACCACCGCCATCGCCCTCACCTCCGCCGTCTTCCTCATCGCCGCGCACATCGCGCTCGTCCGCTTCGCTCCCATGCTCTCATCGCGAGGACATGGCCGCCAAAATCCAGCAGCTCGAAGCCACCGGCGCAATCTCCCGCGACAACACCCTGCTGCTCTACGGCGACCAGGCCTACGGCTCCTCGATCCCCTTCTACCTCAACCGCCCGCTCGACCGGCCCGCGCTGCTGGTCGACGGCCGCTCGTCCTCCATGCTCTTCGGCTCAACCTTCCCCGACGCGCAGGGCCTCTTCCTCACGCCAGCCCAACTGCTCGCCCAGTGGGGCACCGGCGAGCGCAAGCTGCTCTTCGTCCCGCTCGACCGCCGCGACGAGGTCGACCGGCTGCTCGGCGCGCGCCAGATCGTGCTGGTTGAAACATCCGGCAAAGCCCTCGTCACCGACCGGCCTCTGGATCCGAGCCCCTTCGACAAGGGGTAGCCGCAGCACGCCTTGATTCAGACTCTGCCCCAATCCGCGCAATGCCACGGACAGCGGCGCGCACCCGCTGCGAGCCCCCGCTGGAACCCCCGCTCGATCGCCCTGATCGTCCTCGCCTGGCTCATCCTGCACATCGGCGGCCTCTTCACCCCCGGCCTGCTCGACGACGTCGACTCGATCTACCTCGAGATCGCCCGCGAGATGCTGCGTGCGCCACGACTACGTCACGCCCTACATCGACGGCATCCGCTTCTTCGACAAGCCGCCGCTGATGTACTGGCTCGCCGCCGGCTCCATGCACGTCTTCGGAGCGCATGACTGGGCCGGCCGCCTGCCGCTCGCGCTCCTGACGCTGGCGCTGCTGCTCGCCACCTACGCCCTCGGCCTGCGCCTCTTCGCCGCCATCTCGCCGCCGCCCTTCGCGCCAGACCCACGCGACCGCGCCGCGCTCTACTCCGCGCTCGCGCTCGCCACCTGCATCGGCCCCTACCTCTACACCCGCTTCTACATCCCCGACATCGTCGTTGCGCTGTGGATGACGCTCGCCGTCCATCTCTTTCCTCGCTCGCGCTCGAACCGCACACGCACTCCAACCGGCTCAAGCCTGCTGCCCTGCCTCGGCTTCGCCGCCGTCACCGCGCTCAACCTGCTCACCAAGGGCTTCATCGGCCTCGTCTTTCCCCTCGCCTTCGTCCTGCTCTACCTCGCCTTCACCCGCCAGCTTCGCCTGCTGCTCAAATTCCACCTCATCCCATCCACCGCTGGTCTTCCTCGCCATCGCCGCGCCGTGGCACATCCTCGCCGCGCTGCGCAATCCGGCCATCGCCATGCCCGCCGGCCTCGGCCTGCCCGCACGCGCGGGCTGGGCCTGGTTCTATCTCTACAACGAGCACATCGCCCGCTTCCTCTCGCGCCGCATCCCGCACGACTACGGCCAGGTCCCCGTCCCGCTCTTCTGGCTGCTCGCCGCCATCTGGATCTTCCCCTGGACTGCCTTCCTTCCCGGCGCCATCGCCCAGCACATCGCGCGACCTGCGTAGCCGCATCCGCATCACCGCGCCAGCGCGAGGCCGCCCTCACCCTACTCCTCTGGGCCGGTCTCGTCCTGGGCTTCTTCACCCTCTCCGCGCGCCAGGAGTACTACTCGCTGCCCGCACTGCCCGCCCTCGCTCTGATGGCCGGCGGCCTGCTCGCGCGCGCCGACCACGACGCGCGACGCCGCGCACACCAACGCCCGCCTGCAGCGCGCTCCGCTGGCATCGCTGGCTGCTGCTCCCGCTCTGCTCGCTGCTCGCCGCAGTCGCGCTCTTCTTCGCCATCACCGCGCCGCACACCGACCCGCACACCGACATCGCCACGCTGCTCGCCCAGGGCGGCGACCTACAACCTCTCGCTCGGCCAATGTTCGACCTCACCGGCCGCGCCATGGGACTCTTCCGCGGCCCGCTGCTGGGCTTCGGCCTCAGCATGATCGCCATCGGCCCGCTCAGCTATCTGCTGCGCCGCAGCCGCCGCACCTATGCCGCGAACCTCGCGCTGGCTGCCGCCGCGACCTGCCTGCTGCTCTGCATGCACGAAGGCCTCGTCCGCTTCTACCCCACGCTCGGCTCCGAAGCAACTCGCATTCGCCATCACCCAGGCGCAGAGCAGTTCAACCTGCAACCTGCAACCTGCAACCTGCAACCGCCCTCAGACCTCATCCTGATCGACGGCGAGCTCACCGCCGGCTCGACCCTGCTCTTCTACACCCACCAGCCGGTGCATCTGGTCAACGGCCGCATCAACGGCCCCTGGTTCGGCAGCTTCTGGCCCGATGCGCCACCCATCTTCGAGACCGACGCCTCGCTCGACCGCCTCTGGGCCGGCCCGCGCCGCATCTTCCTGCTGACCTATCACCCCGACGCACGCACTCCCGGACCTCGCTCGCTTCGGCCCAGTGCACGTGCTCGCCTCCGCCGGAGGCAAATCCATCCTCACCAATCAACCCTAAAGCAAATTCCCCTTGGCTATTGAGCCAATCCCTCAAATGCCGTCATTCTGGCGCAGCCAGAATCTCTGTATTGGCTTTTGCATTCATTTGCCCCGCGCGGGCGCGTCCGGCAGCTTGCCCCCGGGCAGCTCCGCGCCGCCGTTGGTGCCGATCGCCTCAAACCGCCCACCTACACCCAGCGAGTAGGCCCCACCGTGGTACTGCATCTTGTCGCCCAGGTAGCTCGCGACCCACACCGCAAATCCCAGCAGATCGCGCAGCGGATAGATCGCCGTCGGCCACGCGGCCTGCTCGTCCTCCAGCGCCCACAGCACCACCGCCGCCATCAGCCAGCGATTGACGCAGGTCAGCAGCAGCCACAGCACGCCCACGGCGGGGTGCCCATTTGCGATTCCCCACACCAGCCCCAGCACGCCAAAGGGCAGCGCAAACGTGAGGCCCGTGCCGAGATGGCCCGCCGGCCGCGACCTGCGCGTGCTCTTCATCCAGCGCAACTGGTCGCGGAACGAGGCGCGCAGCCCCTGCGGCAGCACCATCAGCCGCACCACATAGTTCGACATGCGCACGCCCAGCCCCTGCTCGGCGAGCCGGTTGCCGATCACGAAGTCCTCCGCATAGTACTGCCCGAGGTCCTCAAAGCCGCCGGCCTTCTCGAAGGCATCGCGCCGCAGCACCATGGTCACGCCCAGCGCAAAGCGCGTCCCGCCCTCCAGCATCTGGGCCACAAAGACGCCGCCCGACATCTCCACGCTCTTGCCCACCGCGTCGAGCTGCGCGGCCAGCCCGCCGGTGGTCCGCCCCACGTACACGCAGGAGGCCAGCGCCATGTGCGGGTCAGCCAGCGCCTGCACGCAGCGCCGCAGGTAGTCGGGCGTCACCCGCGCATCGGCGTCGCTGGTCACCAGCGTCTCGTACTCGGCCGCCTGCACCAGCACCGCCATCGACCACATCTTCGCGTTGGGAAACTTTGGCTCGCCGCAGGTCAGGAACCGCGCGCGCACCGCGGGATAATCCGCCGCGATCCGCCTGCGCCAGGCACAGCCCGGCGTCCTCCGCATGGCGCGCGCAGAAGAGCAGCTCAAACTCCGGATAGTCCAGCTGGAAGAAGCGCCTGAGGTTCTCCTCGAGGTCCGGCTCGGTGCCGTGCAGCGGCTTCAGCACGCTGATGGGCGGCAGAAAATCCTGCGGCTGCCGGTCCTCGCGCCGCTTGCGCCGCGCAAACCGCGCCGCCCCCGCCAGCACCAGCAGGCAGTAGATCGCCGACGTCACCGTCCCGGTGACCGCGACATAAAACACAATCAGCAGAAGCAAACTCATCGGGCACCTTTTCAGGCAGCTGCCGGGCCGGTGACGTAGCCGGTGCGGCGTGCGCCGTACTCCAGTCTAGAGCATCGCGCATGTATGCAGCCAGAACGCTGGCGACGATCGCAGGGAGTCACAGCTTTACTTTGACCTGGAGCTCTTCGCGGCCTTTGCTCCCGCCACCGCTGCCTGCATCGGCACACTCTTGCCCGCGCGATTGGGAACGATGGCCGGACGCGGCATCGGCACCAGGCCCGGGCTGGGCTGCTGCTGTTGCATCCGCGCCAGCATCTCCGTGCGCACATAGTCGACGAAGCCCTGCATCTGCCGGTTCATCTCCTCCATGCGCTCGCGCATCTGCAGCACAATCGCGATACCCGCGATATTCACCCCAAGGTCGCGCGCCAGGTTCAGGATGAACTCCAGCCGCTCCAGATCCTCATCCGTATAGAGCCGCGTATTGCCCTCCGACCGGCTGGGCAGCAGCAGCCCCTCGCGCTCATACAGGCGCAGCGTCTGCGGATGGATGTCGTACATCTCCGCCACCGCCGAGATCATGTACGCGCCCTTCGATTTACGCTTCGTTGCCATGCGCCGCCCTAACTGGCCTTCTGCAGGTCCTGCGCGCTCTTCGCCGCCTTGATCAGCAGACGCAGCGCCCCATTCACCGACTCCGAATCGGGGAACACAGCCTTCACGTCGGGGTCGAGGTTCACCAGATTCAGTTCCTGAAACCGCCGCGCGTAAGGGTTGGGGGTTGCGTCGGAGAAGTCGTACTCCGGCGCCATCTCATACTTATCTTCCCAAGCTGCCTTATCTGTCTCTCCGCTCATATTCCCTCCTCTCTCGCGACGTTGCCGCTCTCGCGCTGATGATTCGCAGTCGGGCGCCGCGCTCGACATGCGCTACTGCCACCATTCTCAGCTCAAACGAGGTTCCAATCAACACGAATCGGACCTCCTCATCAGAGTTTGCAACATCGCGCTTCACAAGACCCAAGCCATCTCGAAATACTGTCGCGGCCTCGAAAAACGAGACCCGTGCTTGCTCAAGTTGGAAGCTGCCTTGGCGTCGTCCCACTCGAAAGTTACGTTGCCCAAAGTAAAAAGAGCCATCCGTCACACCTCGCTCAGCAGCTCCGCTCTCGGGTCCTCCGGGTTCAGCTTCGCCAGCTCGCGCAGGATCTCCTTCGATCGCTCATCCTGCACCTTGGGCACAACGATCCTTACCTCGACGATCTCATCCCCGCGCACGCCCTCGCGCGAGGCGCTGGGCACGCCCTTCTCGCGCAGGCGCAGCTTCTGCCCGGTCTGCGTCCCCGGCGGAATCTTCAGCTGGGTGCGTCCTCCGCCATCATGCGTATCGATGGTGGGCACATCGATCTTCGCGCCCAGCGCGGCCTCCGCCACTGTAACCGGAACGGTTACATAAATGTCGTCGCCTGCGCGCACGAAGACGGGATGCGTCCCGACTTTGATGATGAGGTACAGATCTCCGGAGGCGCCGCCATCGGTGCCCGCATTGCCCTTGCCCGCAAGCCGTATCCGCTGGCCGTCGCGCGTGCCCGCCTTGATGCGAAACTCGAGCGGCTCGCGCCGCGTGATCACGCCCTCGCCGTCGCAGGTGGCACATGCATTCTGCACCTTGCCCGTCCCGCCGCAGCGCGGACACTGGATGTTGAACTTCATCCGCCCGCCCATCTGCGTCACCTGCCCTGAGCCATGGCACTCAGGGCACTCCATGCTCCCACCAGTAGTCGACTTGCCCTTGCAGGTTGGGCAAGCCTCCTGCCGCTCGATCTCCAGCCGCGCCACGCCTCCGCGCACCGCCGACCAGAAGTCCACGCTCACCTGATACTCAAGGTCCGTCCCCGGCCTCGGCCCCCGCGACTTCTGCCCGCCGGTAAAGATGCCGCCGAAGATGTCCTTGAAGCTGCCGCCGAATCCGCCGCCGGCCCGTTCCTGCGCTCCCCCGCGCTCGCGTCCGCCGCTGCCGGGAAAGCCGGAGAAGTCGAAGCCTTCAAAGTCGAATGGCACCTCCTGCCCGCCGCGCGGATAGTTGTGTACGCCGCCGCCGGGAAACCCTCCGCCAAAGCCGCCGCCATATCCACCGCGCGCCGCCGCCTCCGCCGCCGCGGGATCGATGTTGTCGGAGTAGAAGCCGAACTGGTCATAGACCTTGCGCTTCTTCTCGTCGCTCAACACATCGTTCGCTTCCGATATCTCCTTGAACTTCTCTTCGGCCTTCTTGTCGTTCGGGTTCACGTCCGGGTGGTATTTGCGCGCGAGCTTGCGGAAGGCCTTGCGGATCTCGTCCGCGCTCGCCCCCTTCTTCACTCCCAGCGTGCTGTAGTAGTCCTTGGCCGGTGTCGTCGCCATCTCAACGCTCTCTTATCTCAATTCTAAAAAAGGGCACGGCCGAAGCCGCGCCCCTTCTTCCATTCTCTTGAAACCTACAACCAGTTTGGCTCGACCGCTGCTCAGTTCCACACCTGCCGTGCGTCGATCGCCTCAATGGAGATCGTCTGGTCGGGCTCCATCTGCCGCATCCGGTTCATAAACTTCTCGGCCTCTTCGCGGGTGTCGAACATCATCCGGTTGTACAGTTGTCCGGCACGAAGCTGGTCGCAGCGCCACATGGTTTCGTTCATTCGCCTTGCCTCCAAGCGTTCGATTGAGTTCCAGGTATTTGAGTTTTAAATCTCTTGCCCAACCTTGCTGCTTGTATTGCGTCGCCGCTCCGAATAGCTTCAGGCACTCAGGTCCGACATCCCCACAGCTCAAACTCTCATTTTTGTCTGATCCAATGTCTCACGTCTTGGACGAACCGAACAGCCCAACCGTTACGAATGGTATACCGAGAACCAGACCGCATACCTCCCTGGCGCCGGCCCGCTTGCCGGTCGCCTCAGTTCCACACATGCTGTATCGGCATCGGCTCAATCTTGAACAACACATCGGGCGACATATCCGCCAGCTTCCGCGCAAACTCCCGCGCCTGCTCCTCGCTGTGGAAGACGCTCTGCTCCTTAATCCTGCCGCCAAGCCACTGCTCGCACTTCCAAACCATCTGCTGGTCCGTCATACGCGCCCACCTCCTGTTCGTGCGTCCTTGCACCGCCAAACCGCCAATGCTGATAAAAGAAGAGCGCCCCACTGCTGAGGAGCGCCCTTCCTTGCTATCTATTAGATGCAACCTCTGCCCACTAGTTGCGGTGGGCCGTTCGGCTTACTTCTCCACGTCCACGTACTCGGCGTCGATCACGCCTTCGTCCTTCTTCGGCTCTTCCGTCGTGCCGGACGCACCATCCGGCGGCGCGCCCTCCGTGGGAGCAGCCGCCGCTGCCTTGTACATCACCTCGGCCAGCTTGTGGCTGGCATTGGTTAGACGCTCCTTCGCCGCATTCAGCTCAGTCGCGCCGCCATCGCCCGCAAGCGTCGTCTTGGCCTCGGCCAGCGCCGTCTCGACCTCCGCCTTGTCCGCCGACGGGACCTTGTCGCCCGAGTCCTTCAACATCTTCTCGACGTTGTAGACCATCGAGTCGAGCCCATTGCGCGCCTCAACCTTATCGCGCTGCTCCTTGTCCTCGGCCGCGTGCGCCTCGGCATCCTTCGCCATCCGCTCCACCTCGTCCTTGCTGAGGCCCGAAGAGCTCGTGATCGTGATCTTCGCGTCCTTGCCGGTGGCGTTGTCCTTCGCCGTGACGTTCAGAATGCCGTTGGCGTCGATGTCGAACGTCACCGCGATCTGCGGCACGCCGCGCGGAGCAGGAGGAATCCCGCCCAGCTTGAACTTGCCCAGCGTACGGTTCTGCGCCGCCATCGGACGCTCGCCCTGCATCACATGCACCTCGACCTCCGTCTGGTTGTCCGCCGCCGTCGAGAACGTCTCCGTCTTCTTGGTCGGAATGGTCGTATTGCGCGCGATCATGCTCGTAGCCACAGCCCCCATCGTCTCAATGGAGAGAGTCAGCGGAGTCACATCCAGCAGCAGCAGGTCCTTCACATCGCCCGCCAGCACGCCGGCCTGCACCGCCGCGCCGATCGCAACCACCTCGTCCGGATTGACGCCCTTATGCGGCTCCTTACCGAAGAGCTTCTTCACCAGCTCCTGGATCGCCGGCATGCGCGTCTGTCCGCCGACCAACACCACCTCGTCGATCTTGCTCGCATCGATGCCCGCGTCCTTCAACGCCTGCTTCGACGGCCCAACCGACTTCTGCAGCAGGTCGTCCACCAGCGACTCGAGCTTCGCCCGCGTCAGGTTGCGCACCAGGTGCTTCGGCCCGCTCGCGTCCGCCGTGATAAACGGCAGGTTGATCTCCGATTCCTGCGCCGTCGAGAGCTCGATCTTCGCCTTCTCCGCCGCGTCCTTCAACCGCTGCAGCGCCATCTCATTGCCCTTGGCCCGCAGGTCCAAACCCGTGTCGCTCTTGAACTCGCCGATCAGCCAATCCACAATCCGCTGGTCCAGATTGTCGCCGCCCAGATGCGTATCGCCATTGGTCGACTTCACCTCAATCACGCCCTCGCCGACCTCAAGAATGGAGATGTCGAACGTACCGCCGCCGAAGTCGTACACCGCAATCGTCTCGTCCTTCTTCTTGTCCAGCCCATAGGCCAGCGCCGCCGCGGTCGGCTCATTCACGATGCGCTTGACGTCGAGGCCGGCAATCTTCCCTGCATCCTTGGTCGCCTGCCGCTGCGCGTCGTTGAAGTACGCGGGCACCGTAATGACCGCCTCGGTCACGCTCTGACCCAGATAGTCCTCCGCAGCCTTCTTCAACTTCTGCAGAATCATCGCCGAGATCTCCGGCGCCGTGTACTCCTTGCCCTGCGCCATCACCGCCACGTTGTCGCCCTTGGCCACAACCTTGTACGGCACCATCTTCAGCTCGTCGCCCACCTCATTCAGCCGGCGTCCCATAAACCGCTTGATGGAGTAAATCGTGTTCTCCGGGTTGGTGATCGCCTGCCGCTTGGCCACCTGGCCCACCAGCCGCTCGCCGCTCTTGGTAAACGCCACGATCGACGGCGTCGTCCGCCCACCCTCTTCATTCGGGATCACCTTCGGCTCGCCGCCCTCCATCACCGCGACGCAGCTGTTCGTCGTTCCCAGATCAATACCAATAATCTTTCCCATAATCCGCTCCTAAGTTACTGAAATCACTAACAAATCTCTCGGCTTCCGCCTGCTTTTGCTGTAGATCCGACTCGCCCAGTCTCACATATGAGTGAGTTATTGTCAATCTATCTGATGCAGATGGTGATGCCCGCGATGCGGCCTGGGAGACTGAATTATCGCTTGCCCGCCCCATACGACCCCAGCTACTATTCCGCCCATGGGTACCAGGCTGAGTCTTGCCCTTCTACTCCCGCTTACCGCGCTCCTCGGCTGCGGTGGAAGCACCTCATCTTCATCTTCTGGATCCTCTTCCGGTTCTTCGACTCCCCCCGCCCAGCAAACTACGTACGACTTCAACGGGACCTGGACGGCTTTCGCCACCAACTATCCTGTTGACCTGCCATTCAATATTCTCCGCGCCAGCCTTCAGGCCACCAATGGCTTGGTCACTGGAACCATCATCGCCTACACAAACTATGGACTCGATCCAGATCCCTGTTCGGCGAATAACACAAGCATCGCCGTCACGGGAACGCTCGACGCCGATAACGACCTCGCCCTCTCATTCCCCATTGCCGGAGGCACCGGCACCCTCTTCGCGGCCCTGGCCGAGGACCCGCAGACCTACGCCTACGGCACTTGGCAGATCGTGGGAGGTGCATGCGCCATGTCTGCTACGCCGATGGTAATCTCGGGCGCACCCACCACCACATACACGGCCGCATCGCCCACGCCCATTACGGCAACCCTCTCCGGCAACTGGCAGGCCTACGCCAACTACACCCTTCCAAACTTCAACTTTCAATACACCTACCCGCCAGTTCAGGGTTTCGCCGGAGTGCTCCAGTTTGCCAACGGAACCGTCTCAGGAATACTGGCGCCGAACACCGTCCCCTCGTTTTGCGTGCCTTACTCTCCCACCGCCGTCACCGGCACGATCGACGCCAACAACAACCTGACCCTCACCCTCCCCGTAGGTACCGGAACTGCAACCATCACAGCCACGCTCGGAACCAATCCGCAGGCCCTCGTCGACGGCAGTTTCAAAGTCGTTGGAGGCTTCTGCGCCATGACTGCAACCCCAATGACATTCGCTCAGTACACCCCCGTCACCGGCACATACACCGGGACCTTCAGCGTTCCAAATACCGACGGCGCTCCCACATCCGGTACCATCATCGCCCTTACCACCTTCCTCACCCAGTCCTCCACCCCCAACTCCAGCGGAGCGTATCCCGTCACCGGGACCTATACGGTGACCGGAGCCTGCACCGACAGCGGATCCTTCACTGGAATGACCGTTGCAGGCGGCGGCATCGGCAACTCGGCCGCCCAGGAACTCTTCGGCTCAGTCTCGCCCAGTGGGGATGGAATCTACGAAGCTTTCTTCAGCAGCACCAACTGCGGCGGGCCCTACCAGGGCTCCCTCACTCGTCAATAGACCGCCAGCCAAATCCTCTTCCGAGCCCCTGCTCGACTGCCGCGGCTAGCGCATACTTCGGCACCCTCACCCGCTTGTCGCTGGCACCTGCTGCACTGCGCTGAAAAAGCATCCATCCCCGCGCCCCCTGCCTCTATATACTTACTGTTCCCCCTGTCCTCGTCTCCAACCAAAGGAGCCTCCCGCCACGCATGGGCGCCACCGCCACAGCCCCGCCCGACCTCTCCTCAGAGGTGACCGCCGGCGTCAACCCCTGGCTGATCGCCGCCGCCGTCATGCTTGCCACCTTTATGGAGGTGCTCGACACCGCCATCGCCTCGGTCGCGCTGCCCTACATCGCCGGCTCGCTCTCCGCCACCACCGACGAGGCCACCTGGGTGCTCACCAGCTACCTCGTCGCCAACGCCATCGTCCTCCCCGCCAGCAACTGGTTCTCGCTGCGCTTCGGACGCAAGCGCTTCCTGATGACCTGCGTCGCCATCTTCACCGCGGCCAGCTTCGCCTGCGGGGCCGCGCCCACACTGGTCTTCATCCTGATCGCGCGCGTCGTCCAGGGCGCGGGAGGCGGCGCGCTGCAGCCGCTCTCCCAGGCCATCCTGCTCGAATCCTTCCCTCCCGCCAAGCGCGGCGCCGCCATGGCCGTCTTCGCCTTCGGAGTCGTCGTCGCCCCCGTGCTCGGCCCCACCCTCGGCGGCTGGCTCACTGACACCTACTCCTGGCGCTACGCCTTCTACATCAACATCCCCATCGGCCTGCTCGCGCTCTTCATGATCAACCGCTTCGTCCACGATCCGCCCTACATCAGGAACGCCCGTGTGCCCGCCTTCGACAACATCGGCTTCGGCGCACTGATCGTCTGGACCGGCCTGCTGCAAGTCGTCCTCGATAAAGGACAGGAAGACGACTGGTTCGGCGCGCTCTGGATTCGCTGGGCGGTCTTCTTCCTCATCACCAGCTTCGGCCTCTTCGTCTGGCACTCCTGGCGCAAACGCGAGCCCATGGTCGACCTGAAGCTGCTGAAGAACCGCAACTTCGGCATCGGCTGCCTGCTCATCTTCATGTTCGGCATCGGCATCTACTCCACCATCACCGTGCTGCCGCTCTTCTTCCAGGAGCTGCTCGGCTACACCGCCTTCACCGCCGGCCTGGTGGTCGCGCCGCGCGGCCTCGGCGCCATCTGCGGCATGCCCATCATCGGCTACCTCTCCAACAAGGTCGACCCGCGCTACCTGCTCACCTTCGGCTTCCTCACCTTCGGCCTCACCACGCTCTACTTCGGCAACGTCACCCTGGCCATCTCCCCCACCACGCTGCTGCTGCCCATCCTCATCACCGGCTTCGGCCTCTCCTTCGTCTTCGTGCCCATCAACATCGCCGCCTACGGCACCCTGCGCAACGAGCAGATCGGCAACGCCAGCGGCCTCTTCAACCTGATGCGCAACGTCGGCGGGTCGATTGGTATTTCGGTCGCGCAGACCCTGCTCACCCGCCGCGCGGTCGTCCACCAGAACGAGATCCTCAACTCCGTCCCTCAGACCGGCCAGCAGTTCCAGAACTCCCTCGGCGCCGCCCAGCAGGCGCTCGGCAACCCCTTCGGCCCCAGCAATGCACTCGCCCCCGCCCGCGCAACCCTCTACCAGGAGCTCGGCCGCCAGGCGGCTCTCTGGTCCTTCGTCGATGTCTTCCGCTGGCTCTCCCTGCTCTGCTTCGTCTGCATCGCCTTCGTCTGGCTGCTCAAGAAGGTCAAGCCCGGCCGCCCACCCGCCGGCGCGCACTAAAATAAGCTCCCATGACCCCCGACGACTTCCGCCGCATCGCACTCTCGCTCGATGGCGCCGAAGAGGGCTCCCACATGGGCGCGGCCGACTTCCGCGTCGGCGGCCGCATCTTCGCCACCCTCGCCTCGCAGCATCTCGGCTACGGCAACCTCATGCTCACCCCGGAGATCCAGTCCGTCTTCCTCGCCGACCAGCCCGATCTCTTCCTCCCCATCCACGGCGGCTGGGGCCGCATGGGCGCCACCCACATCCGCCTCGACGCCGCCACAGAAGACATCCTCACCGGAGCGCTGCGCACCGCCTGGAAGCTACGCATCGAAAAGAACCGCAAGCCCGCTCGCAAGCCCCGTTCAAAATCCCGCTAAAAATCACCCGCACTGCCCCCATCCGTCGTCGCCTCAAGTAACATGGCTTTCATCCCACGCCACGCGCGCCCCATTGGAAAGGAACACCCATGTCCAACCCCTTCGTCCACATCGAACTCGCCACCTCTGACCCCGCAAAAGCAAAGGCGTTCTACTCCGCCCTCTTCGGCTGGTCCTTCAATGACATGCCCGTCGGTCCCATGATCTACTCCACCTTTTACCCATCCTCCGAACCCGGCGGCGGCATCTTCAAGATGCCCGATGTGCCCACCTTCTGGCTCGCCTACGTCGGCGTCAAAGACATCAACGAATCCACCGAAAAGGCCAAGTCCCTCGGCGCCACCATCTACCGCGGCCCTCAGGAGATCCCCAACATCGGCTGGATGACCATCCTCGTCGACCCCACCGGCGCCACCATCGCCATGTTTCAGCCCAAAGACGGCGCCCAGCCGCCCACGGGAGGAAAGGCCGGCAACCCCTTCGTCCACCTCGAACTCTGCACCCCGGACACCGCCGCTGCCAAGACCTTCTATACCTCGCTCTTCGGCTGGTCTTTTCAGGACATGGACATGGGCGGCGGCATGATCTACTCCACCTTCAAACCCTCCTCCGGCCCCGGAGGCGGCCTCTTCACCATGCCCGGCGTCCCCACCGCATGGCTCGCCTACGTCGGCGTCGACGACATCAACGCCGCCACCGACAAGGCCAAATCCCTCGGCGCAACCATCCACCGCGGCCCCCAGGAGATCCCCAACATCGGCTCCTTCACCATCCTCGCCGACCCCACCGGCGCCACCATCGCCCTCTTCCAACCCAAAACCGCCTGAACTCCGATCCTCCTTAAAGCTGGGCGACCCATCCTTCGACAGCCTCCCCGTCGAAGGGTGGGGCATGGCGCATGACAAAGCTGCTTGACAAGTGTTAGGCTACAGGCTACAGTTGTGCCGATGAGGATTCGGAGCTTCTCCACAAGGGCCTCAGGAAGCTCTACGCCGAGGACAGTGCAAAAGGCGTTCCTCCCGACACCGTGGACAAGCTCCGGAAGATGTTCACATTTCTCGATGACATGGACGACCCCGAAGAGTTGCGGGCACTGCCCTCCTGGAAAGTGCATACCCTCACCGGCGACCGCAAAGGAACTTGGAGCCTGAGCGTGACCCGAAACCGGCGCCTGACGTTTCGTATCGATATGGCCGAGCGCGAGATTTACGACCTGAATCTGGAAGACTACCACTAGCACCGAGGGAGAGAATACGATGCCTATGAAGAATCCGCCCCATCCCGGCGATTTTATTCGTACCGAGATCATTGAGCCCGCAGGCCTGACCGTCACCGCGGCGGCGGAGGCGCTTCGTGTCTCGCGTCCCACGCTCTCCAGCCTGCTCAACAGCAAGGCCGATCTGTCCGGAGACATGGCGCTGCGCCTCGAAAAGGCCTTCGGCGTAAAAATGGATACGCTAATGCGAATGCAGTCGTCTTACGACATCGCGCGCACCCGCAAACGCGAGAAGCTCATCAGCGTGCGCCGGGTTCCGCTCCTGGCGGCTCACTAGGGATTTCAGGATGTTGCACCAGGAGCCCTGAACCTCGCAAGCCCCTACTCCTCATCCAAAATTGAGAACACCTCGGCGACGTTGATCCGTACCTCGGTCCCTTCGATGGTCATCTCCGGCTCCGTCACCCTCACGAATCCCTCAGCGGTATACCGGCGGACCTCGCGCGCCTCAGGCTCGAAACACCATATGTGCTCCACACCCATCGCCAGATAATCGTTCAGCCGCTCGCGAATCCGTGTCCATGTGTCTTCCGGACTCAGCACCTCGATGCACAGCAGCGGCGCCTCGCGGATCACGCGCGTAAACTTCGTCCCGCGCCGCAACACCATCACATCGGGAATCCTGAAGCGTTCTGCCACAACCTGCAAACGGCACTCCGGCGCGGTCACCACGCGCCACTCTTGTTCCTGGTTGCCGAAGATCCGGATCAGCATCCCCTGCACGCGGCTGTGCTCGTATTCGCCCACGTTGCGTTCCTCGATCCTGCCATCCACAAAGTCGCAGTCTGGATGGAACATGCTGCTCAGATATTGATCGACCGTCATCGTCGCCGGAACAGGCTCTTCCGCCGAAACCAACTCCCGCGTTGTGGTGAGAGTAGCCATACCTCAGTATGCTCCACGCCCCGCACTTCCACCACACCGAAACGCAAGCACGAAAAAGGTGCCTCCTCGCGAAGGCACCCTCACAATCCAATCCCAAACAAAACCCTGATCTAAACGCTGAAGCTCGACCCGCACCCGCACGTGCTCTTCACCGCCGCATTCTCAAACTTGAACCCCGCCGCCTCCAGCGTCTCCACGTAATCCACCACGCAGTTGTTCAGGTACATCGCCGAGGTCGCATCCAGAAACACCTTCAGGTCGTCGAACCGGTAGACCTTGTCCATCATGCCGCTCTGGTTCTCGAACGACATCGAGTACTGGAAGCCCGAGCAGCCGCCGCCCACCACGCCGATGCGCAGTCCCGCCGGCACCGGGTCCTGGGTCGCCATAATCTCCTTCACCTTGGTGATCGGCCGCCGGGGTCAGCGAGACCGGCTGGGCCTTCGGCGCTTCAGTGACGACTTCGGGGCTGGGCGTAACAGTTGCGGTGGACATGGGCGAATCTCCTTAGAACTTCTGCACCTTATCTGTGCATCTTCAGTCTATCCGGCCTCTCCCGCAACGGCAAGACTTTCGCCTTGCTCAGGCTGGAAGTGGCCGCCAACTGTTTGATGGCGTTGGCGCCGCGGCGGATTCAACTCGCGCCCCGCGTCCCCGCCTGAATCTGTAGCCGAGCGCCGAGCCCCAGCATCCAATCCACATGAGCCCGCTACAGTTCGTCGTCGACGCGTTCGTCAACACCTTTGGCATCACCCGGCCATCGCCCCAGACAGAGGTGAGGGCGGGCCGCGTCATCCTGCTGATGTTGGTGGCAGTGCTGGCATTTATCGGAGTCGTGGCGTGGATCCTGCTCGCCACCTTGACCCACTAAAGGCCGGTACCCATTTTGCTACTGGAAAATCCCGCCCTCGCAAAGAACACTGGATCACGGCCGCAGCCGGAGCGTATCATCTGAAGCGGCGGCTGTATGCCTGCGCTACGCAAGAAGGGAGCACTCCCATGATGAACGCACTACCCACCTTGATCGTCGTCTGGGCTGTGTTGACGGGCCTGTTTCTGGCTCTGCTCGCCTACAACGGCACCATCACCCGCTACGAGGACAACCAGCTCTTCCTGGCCGACATCAACGCCAACGAGCAGCAGCGCCAGAGCGTGATCGTCCGCCGCGTCAACAAAACGCTGCCCTACGTCCGCGTCCTGGGCACACTCTCCGGCATCCTGACCGTTATCATCATCGGCATCTACACCTGGGACTCCTGGCTCCAACTCCACCAGTAGCCCCAGGCGATGTGTCTGGGAGCCTGCTGAAGAAAGTCGTCCTGCTGAAGAAGTCGCCCTTGAGATAGGCCGGGACTTCAGTCCCGGCACAACCGGCTCAGAATTCAATGAGGGCTTTAGCCCCGGGACATGCCTTCAGCATCCCAGCCTGGGCGCTCAACATCCTACTAAGCGTTGTAGGTGGTCGACGAGACCCTGCCTCCGCGTCCCGTCCAGTTGGTATGGAAGAACTCCCCGCGCGGCTTGTCCACCCGCTCATAGGTATGCGCGCCGAAGAAGTCCCGCTGCGCCTGCAGCAGGTTCGCCGGCAGCCGCTCCGTGCGATAGCCATCGTAGAACGCCAGCGCAGTAGAGAACGCCGGCGTCGGCACGCCAATCTCAATCGCATGGATGATCGCCTTCCGCCAGCTCGCCTGATACTTGTTCAGCGCGCCTGAGAAGAAGTCGTCCAGCAGCAGATTCGCCAGGTTCGCGTTCTTGTCATACGCCGCCTTGATGTTGCCCAGGAACACGCTGCGAATAATGCATCCGCCGCGCCACATCAGCGCAATCCCGCCCATATTCAGGTGCCAGCCCTGGTCCTTCTCCGCCGCGCGCAGCAGCATGTACCCCTGCGCATAGCTCACCATCTTCGAGCAGTAGAGCGCCCGCCGCACATCCTCGATAAACTCCTTCTTCTCCGCCACGGTCTAGCTTCTTCGCCGGCCCTTGTCAGCACCTTCGACGCCTGCACCCGCTCATCCTTCAGCGCCGAAAGGCACCGCGCAAACACGCTCTCCCCAATCAGCGTCAGCGGCATCCCCAGGTCCAGCGCCGAGATCGCCGTCCACTTCCCCGTCCCCTTCTGCCCCGCCGTATCCAGAATCTTGTCCACCATCGGCTGCCCGTCCTCATCCTTCTTGGCAAAGATCGTCGCCGAAATCTCGATCAGGTAGCTGTCCAGCTCGCCCTTGTTCCACTCGGTGAAAACCTCGGCAAGCTCATCCGCGCTCAGCCCCAGCGCGTCCTTCAGCAACTGGTACGCCTCGCAGATCAGCTGAATATCGCCATACTCAATCCCGTTATGCACCATCTTCACGTAGTGCCCCGCGCCGTCCTCGCCCACCCAGTCGCAGCACGGCGTGCCGTCGTCCACCTTCGCCGCGATCGCCTGGAAGATCTCCTTCACATGCGGCCACGCCGCCGGATTGCCGCCCGGCATAATCGACGGCCCGAACCGCGCACCCTCCTCACCGCCCGAGACGCCCGTCCCGATAAACAAAATCCCCTTCGCCGCCAGGTCCTTCGTCCGCCGGTTCGAGTCCGTAAACAGCGAGTTGCCGCCATCGATAATGATGTCGCCCTTCTCCAGATACGGCAGCACCTGCTCGATGGTGTGGTCGACCACCTCGCCCGCCTTCACCATAATCATCACGCGCCGCGGCAGCTTCAGCATCCCGCACATCTCTTCCAGCGAGTGCGCCCCCACCACCTGCGTCCCCTTCGCCTCATTGTTGATGAAGTCGTCGACCTTCGAGACCGTGCGATTGAACACCGCCACCTTGAAGCCGTGGTCGTTCATGTTCAGCACAAGATTCTGCCCCATCACCGCCAGCCCAATCAGGCCGATATCACAACTTGCCGTTGCCATAAAAATCTTCTCTCCAATCGATTGCACATAGACACAGTTTCATATCATAGCCTCGTGACACCGCCGCGAAAAGCACAGAGGAGAAATTGAACCCAACCGGGCGTACGTCACCGGCGTTCATGCCCGGCTCTAGTTATCCGACGGTCGCTCGATATGCTCGACAACGAGGACATCGACGGGCGCCTTGGCGGAGACCAGCTTGAGTCCGAGCTGCTCCTCGATTGCGGTGAAGAGCGAGGTCGATTCCGCATCGGGTGAGGGAGTAGTTCCGCTCTGGCCGCCGGGAGTTGACGCGGCTTCCATGGGCGCCCACTTTAGCAAGAGATCGTAGGTCCCGGTGAGTCCCGTCTTGTCGATCACTTCGCGTCCGCCGATATCCGGCATGCTCTCCAATATGCCGATCAGGTCATGGATCGCGAGGCTCCCGCGAATCGTGGACGAGCCGATCCCGAACTGGTGTTTGGCCGGATCGGCAGCCTCTTTGAGCTTCGAGCCGCCCTTCGCCAGCACCAACTGGTACACCGGCATCTCCCGTGTCTCGAAGTGCGCCTTGAACTGGAACCGGTCTGCGAGCAGAGATTGCATCATCAGGTCGTTTTCTCTTACTCGTTCCTGGTTGGTCATGGTTTGCATGGCATCGCGTATGGAGTCCGGCGGCTTCCCCTGGATCACATACCTCGCGCTGTTGACCCAGTCCGGGACGATGACCCGGCCGATCGTGTTGGGCGGGATACCGAACGCCTCCTGAATGTATATCCGCAGGGGCATGGCGAACCCTCTCCCATCCCAGGGTTTGATTGTCGCCACCTCGTAGGCAGGCATTTGCTCATTGGGCGCGGGAATGACAGGCGAACCACCTGAAGGCGTTAAATATATTGCTTGGCAGGGGGCGAGCCGGCCCGAGATCGCGATCAACATACCCGCAGCCAGCAACGTCAAGCTGCTGTGATTCTGGTGCGACATGCATCTCTCCTTGGCGTTTTCGCTCGTCGTACTCTTGCGCCTGCCCGCTTAATTCTCCGAGGGTCGCTCGATATGGTCGACGATCACGTACTCGACGGGGACCTTTGCCGGCGTCAGCTTGAGGCCGAGCTGTTGCTGGACCGCGGAGAAGAGGGACTGGCCGTTGCTGACTGGTGGGTCGGAGTCCCCCGGAGTGAGGGCCGGCTGAGGGGCCGCGGTGAGCGTGAAGTCGTACGTTCCGGCGAGTCCGGTCTTATCGACAACCGGGGCACGGGCGAACATCTGCAGATTGGCCGTCAGTTGGTCCATGCTTGCGGCCTGGCCGACAAATCCCGTTAATCCCACGTTCAGGAAGACACCGTGTCGCGAAGTTCCATCTTTTGCCTGCGGGCCATCTGGATAGGTTCCGCCGGGCGTGGCTTCTTTGAGCCTGGAGCCATTCTTTGCGATGACCAGCTCATAGCCTTGCTCCATCTTGGTCTCCATATGCCACTTCAGATGGAAGCGGTCTTCCAGTATGGCCTGCATGGAACGGCTCTTCTGCTTGAAGTTCAGCTCCTTCCAGGCGGGCACGTCAGCCTCGGCGACCTTTGCCACAATGTCGTAGCGTTCGTTGCTGCACCAGTCCGGCACGCCGGATAGTGTCTTGCTCATATAGGTGAGCAAAGTGTATGGAGTGATTCCATGGATTGTGTAGCCGTCGTCTGTGAAGTAATCTCCGTGGATCCGGGTTGGTATGCTTGGCCGGATCGAAACGACCTCGAAGGGGATTGGCTTGACGGGACCTGTCGCTGCTGAGATTGGCTGGGCAATGAGCGCGGGAGCGGTTGCCTGAGAGTGCAGGGCGGGCGCGGCGAAGGCAATGAGGGCGGCGGCGGCGAGGAGCCAGAACCTGCGGCGGAGTTGCGAGGTGCGAAAGCTCGGGCCTGTCATCATGATGACCATACTCTTTCTTGTTTACGACTACGCTCCGCTTGCACCCGGCACCATCGTTACGGCGCGAGCGCAAAACTCATGATCCCGCCCTGCCCGGCGAGGACCACGTACTGCGTGCCGCCAACCATGTACGTCATGGGGCATGCGCGCCACGGCTGGCCGGTCTCGAAGTGCCAGACGGGAGTGCCGGTCTTGGAGTCCAACGCGGTAAATGTGCCGCCGTTTTCGCCAAGGAAGACGAGCCCTCCGGCTGTCGCGAGCGTCCCGCTGCCCCCATACCCTTCGGGCAACGGATAGTCCCATGCCTTCGCGCCAGTGTCGAGGTGAATGGCTCGGATAAAGTCCTGGCTGCCCGCGCCTCCGCCGCCCCCGCTGCCGCCGAAGAAGCGCTTACCCAGCTGCGGAGGCCGTGGGTCCTTGCGATAAGTGGAGCAGCCCTCAGCGACACGCGCGATGTACAGGTTCGTCCCCGGATCGAAGGACGCCGAGAGCCACTTCGCGGCATTGGCCGCGCAGGTCTGCGTCCCCTCCAGTGACGACTCGAAGTGGTCGGTCAGGACCGGGCGGCCGTCGGGGCCGTATCCAGTCGTCCAGTTCTGCGCGCCCAGCG
Source organism: uncultured Acidobacteriaceae bacterium (assembly GCA_963808025.1). GTDB lineage: Bacteria > Acidobacteriota > Terriglobia > Terriglobales > Acidobacteriaceae > Edaphobacter. The sequence continues at coordinate 260,577 of CAWEEI010000006.1, forward strand.
GCGACGCGAGAAGTAGCCTCCCATCCGCCCGATCGAGAACGAAGAAGAAGCCATTGTTATCCGCATGCGCCAGCAGCTTGCGCGGCTGCCCCTGCCACGGCTGGTCGAGAAGAATGAGCGGCCCGTTGGAGTCCCAGTCGTGCGTGTCGTGCGGCGTGAACTGGTAGACCCACTTCAACTCGCCTGTCTTCACGTCCAGCGCGACCACGCTATCTGTATATAGGTTGGTGCCGCCGCGCTCATCGCCGTTGTAGTCCGGGCAGGGATTGCCGATGGCCCAGTACACCAACCCCAGCGCAGCATCGTAGGAGCCGGTGATCCAAGTCGCGCCGCATCCATGCTGCAGCGCGCTGCCCACCCAGGTCTCCGAGCCTTTCTCACCGGGCAGCGGGATGGTCCAGAATCGCCAGACGCGCTCACCCGTGTCGACGCGATAGGCATCGAGGAAGCCGCGCGCGCCCTCGTCGCCGCCGGCGATCCCGGAGAGCACCAGGTCGCCGATGACCAGCGGAGCGGCGCTCGCGCTATAGCCGTCCTTGGTGTCCGCCATCGTAACGTCCCACAGCTTGCGGCCTGTGAGCCGGTCGAGCGCCAGCAGATGCGCGTTGTCCGTAATCATGAACACGCGGTCACCGGAAAGCGCGACGCCGCGATTCGCCCCGCCACCCGCCTCGCTCAGCAGGCCCGGAGTGCGCGGCGTGCGGAACGCCCAGATCTGCCGGCCGCTGACCGCGTCGAGCGCATACGCCTCATTCGCCGCGGTAATGTACATCACGCCGTCCACCACAACGGGCGTCACCTCCAGCCGCGGCGCATTGGGCACGGGGAACATCCACGCCGGCGCCAGGTGCTTCACGTTGGCCGTATTAATTTGGTCGAGCGAACTGTAGCGATTACCGGTGTAGCTGCCATCGTAGCTTGGCCAATCGCGCTTCGGCTCAATCGGGCGCTCGGAGTAGGTCTCGCCGCTGCGCGCCAGCAGGTGGAACTTGCCGTCGGCGGTCAACAGCGTGGCACTGAACGCGGTGGAGCTGGTAAGCGTGCCGTCCAGCGTGCGGCCATCCTGAAGCTTAATCGTCGCCGGGTGCGGCTGGAACATCCCGCCGCCGCGGCCGGCGCGGCCAGCGCGTCCCGGCTCCGCCGCACCCTTGGTCGCCGCAGACGCCAAACCGTGCAAATACACGAGCAGCGTGTTCAGGTCGGCATCGTTCAGGTCGAAGGCGGGCATGCCCTTGCCCGGCCGGCCGCTGCGCACCACCGCCGTGATCTCCTCATTGGAGTGCGAGGCAACAAAGGGAAGAATGCTGGGTCCGCGCGCCGTGCCGCCGGCATCTCCGCCATGGCAGATGGTGCAGGTAGCGAAGGTTGCTGGCGCGGGCGCCGGGGTCTGGGCCATCAATACGGGCGCAAGGAGAAAGAGGCAGAGAGGGATCGTTCGCATGGCAATCGTCATGACGATGCTACCGTGTTTCAACCGAATCGGCGCTGTAATTGGATTGGTAGCGTTACCGGGGCTCGAACCCGGACTCTCCGCCTTGAGAGGGCGGCGTGTTAACCAGTTACACCATAACGCCATCGTCGCCACAGGAGGTTGTTCCCTCCAGTGCAGCCTCAACTATACCAGCCGCCGCCCAGCCAACTCAACCGGAGCCGCCCCCGAAAATCGCCAACATCCGCGAGCTACAGCCCCAGCTTCTTCACTTCGTCGTTGTAGTACTTGCGGTACAAAATGTCCCACTCCTGCGAGCCCTCAACGATGATCTTGCGCTGCGAGGCGATCTTCAGCCGCGCCGCCGCATCCAGCTTGGTCTCCTCCGCCAGCAGATGTTCCAGCGCCTTGCGCGCCTCCTGGCGGATCGTGTTGCGGTCCTCCAGAAAGTCGACCTCGGGGATCTCCGCCAGCGTGTCGGCCACGGTGTGCGCCAGCTTGTTCACTTTGTCGCGCGAGACCCTCACAGCACCGCCTTATACTTGCGCGCCAGCTCGTTCTTCACCTTCTTGAACATCTCCGGATAGCTGGCGCCGGTCTTGCGCATGTCCTCCTGGAAGGCCTCCAGGATGACGCGGACCTCGTCGTTGATGCGGTCTTCGAGGGCCAGCTCCTCGATCATCGCGGCAGTCACCCGCTCATTCGCCAGCGCCAGCTTGTCGGACTCGATCATCTTTGCATCCACAAGTTGCTTCACTGTCTGGCGCGCCAGATACCCTACGTAGTCTTTGGAAAAAATCATCGCTTTGCTTCCAGAATACACCAGCGCCGGTTGGCCTCGGGCAGCGGTCGCTGCCGCCCGGTTTAGCCTCGGCTTTGCCTTTGGCCCGGGCCCTCATGCATCATGGAAAGCGAATCGTGCGAGTGTCCGCGTCAGACCCCGCCGAGGAGTGAAGCCATGCCGATCCGTCCATCGTCCCCACGCATGCACCAGGCCTGCTTCGTTGTTGCCCTTCTCCTGGCTGTCGGCGCACTCCCCTTCGACACGATCCAGCCGGTCGCAGCGGCGCAGACCGCCACCGGCAAGCACATCTACTCCGAGACCGCCGACCCATCCGCCGACATCGCCGCCGCCCTCGCCCAGGCAAAGCGCGAGCACAAGCGCGTCATCGTCGACTTCGGCGGCGACTGGTGCGGCGACTGCCAGGTGCTCGACATCTACTTCCACCAGTCCCCCAACGCCGATCTCCTCCAGAAGCACTTCGTCCTCGTCCACGTCTGGATCGGGCACATGGACGCCAACCTGGCCATCGCCGAGAAGTACGGCGTGCCCATGAATAAAGGCGTGCCTGCGCTGGCGGTGCTGGACGCACATGGCAAGGTGGTATTCGCGCAGAAGACCGGGGAGTTTGAAGACATGCGCCACATGGAGCCGGGCTCGGTCACTGAGTTCCTGGAAAAGTGGAAGAGCTGAACCAGCCTCGTGCCCAAAAGAAACCGGCGGGGGTAGCCTCTCCGTCGAGCAGCCGGCTCGCTGCCCGGATTCAACGTCTCGCCCACTCCCAGGTTGTGCTCACGCGCGCGTTGCGCCGGACCATCGTCAGCGTCCTCGCTCACGACTGCCTGAACCTCGCCCAGTCGACCGCCTACTCCGCCATCGTCGCGATCTTTCCTGCACTGATCGTGGCGGCCGCGGTGGTCGGCCTGCTCCCGGACACTGCGCCGGTGCGCTTCCAGCTTGCCGCATTCTTCGACCGCGTGTTGCCCCCCGGGGTCAGCCCGCTGCTGGATGCAGCCTTTGAGAACTCGCCCAAACATACACATTCGGTGCGTGCGCTCGTGGGCGCTGGGATCGTCAGCTTCCTTGGCGCATCGAACGTGATCTCTACGTTGATGGAGGGCTTCCGCCGCGCGCGCAATCTGCCGGTCCGCACCTGGACCTTCTGGCAGCGCAGGCGCCGCGCCTTTGAGCTTGTCCCCCTGTCTCTGGTGCCGCTCGCCGTCGCCAGCCTGCTCGTCGTCTTTGGCCATGCAGTCACCGCGTGGATTGCGCCCTCAGCCGCCCCCCATGTGCGCGAGTGGATTTACGCGATAGCGCTGCTGGTTCGCTGGGGTATGGCGCTGGGCGCCAGCGTTGGCCTGATCGCGCTGATCTACCACCTCGGGATCCCGCAACCAAATCTGGAGACGCTGCCTCGGGATGGTGCATCGGATACCGGCATTGAGCGCGAGGCAGCTGGCAAGCGCCGAAGGGGCTTGCAAGCACAGGCGGCAATGCTCGCGCCGCACGCCTGGATCCCTACCCTGCCCGGAGCAGTCGTGGCCACAGCGATGTGGTTCCTCACCACCCTCGCGTTCGGATGGTACGTTACCCGGTTCGCAAACTATTCCGAGGTGTACGGCTCCATTGGGGCCGGCATCGCGCTGCTCTTCTGGCTGTACATCGTCTCGCTGAGCGTGCTGTGCGGCGCGGAGTTCAACGCGCACTTCGACCGCCGGTTCGGCGAGCGTGCCGCTGCTTCGCCACCGCCCGAATCCATACCCCAGCCCGCCGGCAATCGAAGCTAGGACGTATCGACCTCCAGATGAAGCGTGCAGATCGATTGATATGGAAATTGTCATCCTGAGCGCAGCGAAGGACCTGCTGTTTGCTCGCGAGGCCCAAACACTCCGCCCACCCAACCGCATTTTTTGTTCGGATACCGCCGTCCCATACGGTCGATACGACTTCGAGAATTACCCTCTGTTTCTGGGCGGCCATGAGGCATATTCCCCGGGACGCGGGTAGAATGAATCCCGGCACCACAACCATCGTCAGGCCGCGGCCGAACCGTCCGGCACCCAGAAGCCAGCAGTCAAAATATAAGGACCCAACCGCACCGATGGATACACCGGACAGCGCAAATAGCTCCAACGCCGCCCACGGCTTTGGCACGGACGATGACTTTGCCGGGATGCCCCGCACCCGCCGCGCCAAGATCGTTGCCACCCTGGGCCCTTCGTGCAGCACGCCTGAGATCTTTCGCAAGCTGGTGCGCGCCGGCGTGGACGTCGCCCGCCTGAACTTTTCCCACGGCAGCCATGCGCAGAAGGGCGAGCTCATCCGGATGGTGCGCGCTGTGGCCGCCGCTGAGCGCAAGCCCATCTGTATTCTCGCCGACCTGCAAGGGCCAAAAATTCGCACCGGAAGATTGAAGGACCACAAGCCCGTGCAACTAGTCGCGGGCGAACGCCTGACCATCACTCCGCGCGAGATTGCGGGCTCAGCTGCGATGGTGGGCACCACCTTCAAGACGCTGGCGGAGAACCTCGAGCGCGGCTCGCGCATCCTCCTCTCCGACGGTCTGATCGAGCTACGCGTCGACCGCCTCAACGGCGTCGATGTCGTCTGCGAGATCATCAACGGCGGCATGCTGGGCGAGAACAAAGGCATCAATCTGCCCGGAATTCCGGTCAAGGTCCCGTCCCTCACCGAGAAGGACGAGGAAGACCTGATCTTCGCCATCAGCGAGGGCGTGGATGCGGTCGCGGTCTCATTTGTCCGCACCGCCGACGACGTTCGCCACGTGAAGCGGCGGCTGGTCGCGCTGAAGTCGGATGCGTGGATCGTCGCCAAGCTGGAAAAGCCGCAGGCAGTCGAGCATCTCGACTCGATCCTTGAGGTCGCCGACGCCATCATGGTCGCGCGCGGAGACCTCGGCGTCGAAGTCCCCCCGGAAAAAGTCCCCGCCATCCAGAAACACATCATTCGCCGCGCGTCTGAGTATCGCAAGCCCGTGATAACCGCGACCCAGATGCTCGAATCGATGATCGAGAACCCGCGGCCCACCCGCGCCGAAGCCTCCGACGTGGCCAATGCGATCTACGACGGCACCGACGCCGTCATGCTCTCCGGCGAGACCGCCGCCGGCAAGTACCCCGTCGAGACCGTCGCGATGATGGCCAAAATCGTCGCCGAGACCGAGCACCAGATCCGCATCGACCCACCGGTGCGCGCGCGCGGCGCATCGCACCGCACGCCTCTCCGTCGCCGAGACCATCTGCGAGTGCATGGCCCACTCCGCCGAAGACCTCGAGCTCGCCGCCATCGCCATCTTTACCGAGACCGGCCTGAGCGGGCGGCTGCTCTCGAAGTACCGCCCGGAGCCGCCCATCTTCTCGCTCTCGCCCTTCGAAAGTGTCGTCAACCGTTCCATGCTGCTCTGGGGAACCTACCCCATCCTCTGCCAGCGCTTCACCGACACCGACCAGCTCGTCCGCCTGGCCGAGGAGATCCTCGTCTCCCGCAACTACGTCCAGAGCGGCCAGATCGTCGGCATCGTCGCCGGCACCCAGTCCAGGACCGGCGCAACCAACTTCATGCGCCTGCACACCATCGGCGAGCGCGAAGAGAAGAGCAGCGGCCAAGCCGCGAAGGCCAACGAAAAAGAAGTAGCCGCGGATATTATCCGCAGGCGTCACTGACCCGCTCGCAGCCCGCAACTTTTCTTGTCAACCCCCCAGACCCCTCAGAATTCTCCACCCGCACGAATCAACGCTATCTTCTGGGAGAATAGTCGACATAGATCGGAGTCGCCTTGCAACTTCAAGACGTTCCGCCGCAATCCAATCGGAACTCCCGAACCATCCGGCCGCTGCGCGTCTTCGGATCGACAATCCTGACGTCTTGACGCCCATCCGCCAATGGAAACAGTACCTGGCAGCGCTCCTGTAGATCCGTAGATAGCTGTCGTCAGGCGACTTAGTACCTCAATCACCAGCAACGGCGGGTCGGTGAGGATTCCGGCTGCGGCCCCGGTCGAAGCCCACGAGATCGGGTATTCGAATGCGCGTCGGCGAGATGCGCATTCTCTGTTCAGTGCTGCCAATGACGTTCCAGGCCGACTCATGCTTGACGAACCACCCGGCCAGCAGCCACTGCACTCTCGCATGTTCCCATTTGCCCACGTTGCGCTCCCGCAGTTCTCCATCGACGTACTCTCGGTCGGGATGATAGATGGTATCGAGATACTCGGACACCGTAATCTGGGTCGCGCTCGCCATGGCCCAAGTGTACGCCGGTCGGGCGATTTTCAGAGGCGCGCGTCGTCACCTCCGGTACCAGATCTGCCTCCCGCTCTACAATCGAGCGATGGGCCGCATCCGCATTCTCTCCGACCAGGTGGCCAACCAGATCGCCGCCGGCGAAGTCGTCGAGCGGCCCGCCTCCGTCGTCAAGGAACTCCTCGAAAACGCCCTCGACGCGGGCGCCACCCGCATCCGCATCGAGGTCGAAGGCGGCGGCCGCAAGCTCATCCGCATCGTCGACAACGGCCACGGCATGGTGCGCGACGACGCCCTGCTCGCCTTCGAACGCCACGCCACCTCCAAGCTGCGCACCTCGGACGACCTGCTCGCCATCCGCACCCTCGGCTTCCGCGGCGAGGCGCTGCCCTCCATCGCCAGCGTCTCGCGGCTCACGCTGGAGACCCGCGCCGAAGAAGACGCAACGGGCACCACGGTCGAGATCGCCGGCGGCAACATCCTGCGCGTCGAAGACTCCGGCCTGCCCATCGGCACCACCATCGCCGTGCGCGACCTCTTCTACAACACGCCCGCCCGCCGCAAGTTCCTCAAGTCCGAACAGACCGAGCTCGCCCACATCGCCGCGCTCGTCACCCACTACGCCCTCGCCCATCCCTCGCGCCACTTCGAGCTGCACTCCGCAACCCAGGCGCTTCTGGTCGCTCCGGCGGTCTCGACAGCTTCAGACCGCCTCTTCCAGATCTTCGGCCGTGACACCGCCGCGCTCATGCTCCCCACCGCCGCCGAGATCGACTTCGCCCGCGCCGGCCTGCCCGAGCCGCCGCCCTGGAAGCGCGAAGCGGACTACGCGCCGCCCGACCCCGGCTTCCTGCGCATCTCCGGCTTCGTCTCCAAGCCCGAACTGCAAAAACTCAATCGCAACTCGGTCTACGTCTTCGTCAACCACCGCCTCGTCCGCGACCGCGTCGTGCTGCACGCCCTCACCGAGGCCTACCGCAACATCATCCCGCCCACCTCGTACCCCGTCGTCCTTCTCTTCCTGGAGATGCCGCCGCAGGAGGTCGACGTCAACGTCCATCCCGCCAAGACCGAGGTCCGCTTCCGCCAGCCCAGCTTCGTCCACGACTTCATCCGCGACACCGTGCGCACCACGCTGATGACGGCGCGCCCCGCGGCCAGCTTCGCCGGCGCCCTCGACCCCGCTGCCCACGCCAGCGCCTCTCTATTGATCGATGTCAGCCCGATGCCCGGCCCGCCCGGCGATACCGTCTTCTCGCCGCGCATCGTCGCCGAGTCGGAAGGCAATCCATCCGCCGCCGACACCACCGGCTTTACTCTGCGCGCACCGATCGTCCCTGCATCGCCCGGCCGCCTCGCCTTCTCCGATCAAGGCATCGCCGTCGGCTACGAGACCGAAGCCACAACCGCAACCGCAACCGAACCCTTCGCACCCGACTCCCCCGCCGAGACCCTCAACGCCCTCTCCACCCTCAAGCCTCTCGGCCAGCTCCGCGACTCCTTCATCCTCGCCGCCAACGATGAAGGCCTTTGGATCATCGACCAGCACGTCGCCCACGAGCGCGTGCTCTTCGAAAAAATCCTGCGCGACCGCGAGGTGGAGCAGGTCCAGCGCCAGCGCCTGCTGATGCCCGTCCTCATCGACCTCCTTCCGGCTCAGATGGTCTCCTTCGCCGCCATCGCGCGCGAGCTCGACCTCAACGGCTTCGAAGCCGAACCCTTCGGCCCGCGCACGCTCGCCATCAAAGCCGCGCCCGTCGGCCTCGAAGGCCGCGAACTGGAGCGGATGCTCGAAGAAGTCCTCGCCGTCCCCGACCGCGAGGCGCAGACCGAGAACGCCGAGACCCGCCGCCGCCGCATCGCCGCCTCCATCGCCTGCCACGCCGCGATCAAGGTCAACATGCCGCTCGAGCCGGCCAAGATCGACTGGCTGCTCGCCGAGCTGGGCAAGACCGAACACCCCACCAGCTGCCCGCACGGCCGCCCCATCGCGTTGCGGTATTCTCATAAGGAGATACAGCGCGCCTTCCAACGCATCTAGGGTTCCTTATCAGAGAGGATTCCCCTTTGCCATAGAGGCAATACCCCAAATGCCGTCATTCTGGCGCAGCCAGAATCTCTGTATTGATTCTTTGCATTTTCGCTATTCACCTTCGATGAATTTGCTCTAGCACCGCTCTTTGAAAATCATCCGGCCTCTTCATTGGCCCTGAACCCTATCCTCGCCCGCACGCAGGATTGCTGTTATGCCGTATCGCCCAAGCCGGGCGCGACCCTCAGCAGGAAAGCATCTACTCTTGAATACCCCAGGCACCACCGACACGACGAACCCGGCAACTCCTCCTGCGGCACAACTCGCCGAAGCGCGCCTGAAGCAGTGGCACCAGCAGGGCGAGGCCCTGCTGACTCTCGAAAATCTGCGCAGTTGGCTCAACGCCGCCGGCCTTGTGCTCTTCGCGCCGCGTCCGCAGATCGCCTCGCCCGCGCCCACGCTCGTCGAAGCAGTCCTCGGCGCACACACACCCAATCCCACTCTCGATCAGCTCGCCGAGGCCCGCGCCCTGCTCGGCCGCCTCATCGCCGAAGGTCTCGCTGTCCCGCTCAACCTGCTCGGCCCGGTCAATGGCGCAGTCGGCGATACGCCCGACTTCGTCGCCTCCGCTGCCGTCTTCTCCTATGTCTTCACCCTGCGCGGCGACAAAGCCTGGAAGCAGCCGCCCGCAACCAACGGCGCGTTGAAGGTATCGCATCTCGCGCTGGCGACGCACGAGGCGCTCTCTCGCCGCGGCGCGCTCTCTGCCTTCGACCTCACCACCGAGCTGGGCAAGGAGGTCACCGAGGCCGCCGTCCTGCGCGCGCTCAACGAGCTATGGACCCACCTGCGCGTGCTTCCCGTTCCCCAACCCAACGGCCTTCCCACCCTATGGGAGCTCGCCCCAGCCCGCTTCACCAAGCAGATCAAAGCAGGAGCCAATGCCGGCCAGCCCTCCGCCCTCTCCGCGCTGATCTCGCTCTACCTCGGCCAGTCCCTCGTCGCCGCGGAGGACGAGATCGAATCCTTCCTCTCGCCGCTCGCGCCGCGCTCGCGCATCCGCGACGTGATTCACACACTGCTCTCCGCCCGCCAGTTGGATACCATCGCCATCGAGGGGCGCACCCTGCTGCACGTCGCCGGCGAGCTGCCCGCATTTCTTACAGCGGAGTCCGCAGTGGCCGCTCCCGAAATACAGGCCGCCGAGACTGCGCCGGAGATGGCCGCAAGCGATTCGTCACAAGACGAAGGCGGGGCGGCCGAAGCAGCTCCGCGCATCACCAAGTTCATCCCCAAGCCGCGCAAGATCGGGACCGGCTATCTCGCCAAGGCCAAGCCAATCGCTCCCGCATCGGGCCTCAAGCCTCGATTCAAACCTGCCGCCGGCTCCGGCCCACCGCCTGAGCGCGAACGCCGGCCGTTCCGCAAGCCAGCGCCCGCAGCTTTCAGTAAGCCCGCGGCCTTCAATAAACCGTGGGAGGAGGAGAAGGCAAAACGGCTCGCTGCCGCGCGCAAGCCCTCCGAAGTGAGCGATGCCGCTCCAGACCTCGCCGCATCCGCGTCCGCTGATGCAGCGCAGCCTTCCCTGCCCCGCGCGCCGCGCACGTTCAAGCCTCGCACCAACGCGCCAGGCGATCGTCCTGCATATGGAAGCAAACCTCCGTACAGAAGCAAGCCGGCCTTTGGCGATAAGCCGAAGTTCGGGAGGAAGCCTGCGTTCGGTAGTAAGCCAGCCTTCGGCGGCAAGCCACCCTTTCGCTCGGAGGGTCGTCCCCCGCGCCGGGACTTCGCACGCGGCGAAGGCGCAACTAGCGACGCGCGTCCGCCGCGCAAGACCTTCAGCAAACCCGGCACCTTCGGGCGCAAACGTGAAGGCTTCGCCGCCCGCCCACCGAATAGCGACTCGCGCCCATCCCGGCGCGAGTTCTCCTCCGGCCCCACTCAGCGACCACCACACGGCCCCCAAAACAGGAAGGACCGCCCCTCAACCGGCGAAACCACCAAGCGCGTCTATCCCAAATTTGATGCGCGCAAGTTCGACGCGCCCCGCCCAGGCGCGTCAAAATTCGGGGCTCGAAAATTCGATGGCCCGCGCGCGCCTTCAAAGCGCAACCCTTTCGCTTCAAGCGGCGCAGACGCTCCGAGGCCAACTGGCTTCAAGAGAAAATCCCCCGGCGACTTTGCCCCACGCAAGTTCGCCGGCAAACCCTCCGGCGCGCCCCGCAAATTCACCGGCAAACCCGCACCCAGAGCCGGTGCCGGCTTCAAGGGCAAGAAGCCCTCAGGCAAATCCGGCACGCAGTTTTCCAAGCCCGGCAGCCCGTTCGCTAAGTTTGTGGGCAACAAGAAACCCTTCGGCAAACGCCCGCCCGCCCGTAAATTCAAACCACCCAAAGGTGAGTCTGCCTGATGGACGACCCGACTAAGCACTCAACCAGTGCATCAGCTCGCCGCAAGCCGGTCATCGCCATCGATGGCCCCGCCGGCGCCGGCAAGAGCACCCTCGCCGCCCATCTCGCCCGCCGCTTCGGCTTCCTCAATCTCGAGACTGGCGCCATGTATCGCGCGTTGGCCCTCAAGGCCATCGAGAGCGACTACTCCTTCGACGAAGAGGCCCCGCTGCTCGACCTCGCCCAATCCACGCGCATCGAGCTGGAGCCGCAGCTGGAGGGCAACCGCGTTCTGCTGGACGGCATGCGACGTCTCGCGCCGCATTCGCGAGGCGGACGTCACCTCGGCCGCGTCGCAGATCTCAGTGCATCCGCAGCTGCGCGCCTGGATGGTCCTGCAGCAGCGCGCGCTGGGGGCCGAGGGCGGCGTGGTGATGGAGGGCCGCGACATCGGCACCGCCGTCTTTCCCGACGCCGAGGTCAAGATCTTCCTCGACGCGGCGCCCGAGGTGCGCGGCAACCGCCGCTTCCGCCAGGCCGTCCCCGACTGAATCCACGACCGTGCGCCAGATGCATGCGCGGCAGGAGCCTGACCCGGAGACCGCAGAGCAGCACTCGCCTCGCCAGCAGGCCATCCTGGAGGAGATGCGCGAGCGCGACCGCCGCGACCGCAACCGCGCCGAGTCGCCCCTCGGCCCGCAGCCGATGCGGTCATTCTCGACTCGACCGCGATGACGCTGGAACAGGTGCTGGCGCCGCGCCGAGGAGATTGTGCGGTCGCATCTGGGACGCGTTGTGCCTAGCGTCTGCATGCACGAAAATCTGTGCAAACAATACTATTTGCAAATTTTTCCTACAAAAACTTGCCAACTGTGCTAACCTTCAGTCATCGTTTGAAACAGATTGGTTTCTGCGACGATTGTGCGATGTCGACCCCCGATTTGGATCTTGCGGCAAATTCAATTTGTACTAAGGGAAATAATTAACATGGAACAGGGAACAGTGAAGTGGTTTAACGATGCCAAGGGGTTTGGCTTCATCAGCCGTCAGAACGGCGAGGATGTGTTCGTTCATTACTCGGCGATCAATTCGAACGGTTTCAAGAGCCTTCAAGAAGGTCAGGCTGTGCAGTTCAACGTGGTCAAGGGGCCCAAGGGTTGGCAGGCGTCTGACGTTCAGCCTCTCTAATTCCTTAGGGAATTCTTGATGGCGGTCTAAAGCTGGAAACAGCTTAAGCAGGACACGGCTTCAACCAAGTTTTGCGGGAGGGATGGCTGCGGCTGTCCCTCTTCGCTATTAACCAAGCTTAACCCAGCAGCTGAGAAATACCTCACCGGCAAACCTGCCCATGCGCCGCCGTTCAAAACGGCAACCTCCGCAGGTCAGGCTCAACCCACATCCGCCGCGCCTCCACCGAGAACAGCCTCTCGCGCGACCAATACCTCAGCAGCCAGTCCGGGTCGCCCAGCGGCGACTCCATCAGCGCATTGCACGTCGCAAACAACGGCCGCGGCGGACTCTCCACCAGAAACCTCCGCGCAGCCCGCACCGAAGCCTGCGTGATCGTCTCGTGATAGCCGCTGCTATCGGTGTTGGCTCCGCCCGTGGCCTCGTTATACGCGCGGATCATCCCCGGCAACTCGCGCGCCACATCCACCTCCGGACGGTCCGTCATCAACCACAGCGTCGTCGCAAAATGCGCCGCATGGGTCCACGCGGACTTCGGCAGGCTGCGCTCCACAAAGCCGCAGCCGATCGCCGCTATCTCTCCGTCGCTGGTGAATGGAATGAAAACACGCATAGCTCATCCTGGTGACTAGCGTCACGGCATCCACTCAGAATAGCTGGCATACTGTAATTGTTGTTGCAGGGAATGGAGTTGGCAAGCGTCGTATCCTGCTTACATTTCCCGCACCCAAAGGCAAATAATGCTAAAGCTCAACCAACTCGGCGCATCGAACATGTGGCTCACCCCGGTCGGCTTCGGCGCATGGGCCGTCGGCGGCGGCGACTGGGCCTTCTCCTGGGGCCCCCAGGACGACGCAGCCTCCATCGCCGCGATCCACAAAGCCATCGACCTCGGCGTCAACTGGATCGACACCGCCGCCGTCTACGGCCTCGGCCACTCCGAGGAGATCGTCGGCAAAGCCGTCAAGTCCTCCTCCGTCAAGCCGTTCATCTTCACCAAGTGCGGCATGGTCTGGAACCAGCAGCGCGAGATCAAGCGCACCCTGCTCGAGATTCGCCGCGAGGTCGAAGACTCCCTGCGCCGCCTCCAGGTCGACGCCATCGACCTCTACCAGATCCACTGGCCCATCGAAGACCAGGACATCGAGGCAGGCTGGACCACCATGGCCGAACTAAAGCGCGAGGGCAAGGTCAAGTTCATCGGCGTCTCCAACTTCTCCGTCGCGCAGATACAGCGCTGCATGGAGATCGCACCCGTCACCTCGCTTCAGCCGCCCTACTCGCTGCTCAACCGCAGCGCGGAGGCCGAGCTCCTTCCCTTCTGCCTCGACCACCACATCGGCGTCATCAACTACTCGCCCATGTCCTCCGGCCTGCTCACCGGGGCAATGACCAAAGAGCGCGTCGCCGCCTTCCCGTCCGACGACTTCCGCCGCAAGGCCAAGCAATTCCAGGAGCCTCTGCTCTCACGCAATCTGGCCCTCGCCGACCTGCTCCGCACCATCGGAGCGCGCCACGGAGTCAGCGCCGGGGTCATCGCCATCGCCTGGACGCTGGCCAACCCAGCCATCACCGCCGCCATCGTCGGCGGACGCAGCCCGCAGCAGGTCGAAGAGGTCTGGCCCGCCGCCCGGTTCAACCTCTCCAGCGACGAGCTACAGGAGATACAGGCCTTCCTCGACGCCAATCCCTAAGCGGCATCCACCCTATTGTGGGCAAGGAGCCAGGTAGCGATGAAGAATCTTGCCTGCCTTTTTATGAGAGGTACGATGCGATACATCGTCGAGGCTTTTCTCGTACTGCTTCTCGTTCTCGAACCCATCGCCGGCTACGCACAGACACCGGAAGCACAATCCGCTCCGAGCGCAAGCGGCGTCTCCTCGCCATCCACTTCACAGGCACCGCAAACCACCGAGAATGCCCCTGCTCAGCCAGCAACTGCGGCCTCACCGCCCTCTACTCCGCAGACCAAGCAAGCACCAGACGGTCCCCCGCCTGCCGCTGCTCCGCCGCCGCCGAGAAATACGACCAAGGCAAAGCGAAAGCGGGGCCATCTTTCAGGCTTCGCCATCGGCTGTCTTATCTTCGGTGGCTTACTCCTGTATATCTTAAGGTGAACGAACAAGGAACGGGAATGAGAGGTACCCTGCGATACGTTGCTCAGGCTTTTCTCCTACTGCTTCTCGTTATCGAACCCATCGCTGGCTACGCACAGACACCGGAAGCACAATCCGCTCCGAGCGCAAGCGGCGTCTTCTCGCCATCCACTTCACAGGCACCGCAAACCACCGAGAATACTCCTGCTCAGCCAACAACTGCGGCCTCACCGCCCTCTACTCCGCAGACCCAGCAAGCACCAGACAGTTCCCCGTCTGCCCCTGCTCCGCCGGCACTGACAAAATACGACCAAGGCAAAGCGGAAGCGGCACCATCTTTCAAGCTTCGACATCGGCATGATTGTCGCAATGGGCTTCCTCCTGTTTATTGATTTGGGACCTCTTGGGGGGAGATAGTAGAAATCTGGTGGAATTAGGTGGGGTTAATCCACCCCATCTCGGTGGTATGGGCCCATTGGTTACTTTTTCCCACACCATGCAACTAATGTGCCATCGTGTATAAGTAAATTGGGTGTAAGACTGACACAGTACAATAAACTTTGGTAACCGACACTCGCCCAATTGGAGAGCTGCGGAGGGCCAAAGGAGGGTTCTTTTGACGGAATGGCAGAAGCCCGGCGCAAGGGATGCCGTTCGAACCGCAGTCCGCTTTCCCCTTGCACTTAAGCTGCACCTGAAGACCGAAGGACGGGATGATCGAGGCAACCACCAAGGACATCTCCTCCAACGGAATCCTGTTCATTACCTCCTACCTGCCGAAGATTGGCAGCAGCATTGAGTTCACCATGGACATGCCGTCTGAAGTGATGGGTTGGAAGAGCGACGTCGCCATCCATTGCATGGGACGGGTCGTACGCCATCAGCAGGCTGGGCAGGAATCGATGGCGGCGGCGGTGATCGACCAGTACTTCCTCAAGGCTTGACGATGACGACTGACGCTCTAAATTCCGAGAAGGCCCCCAACCACGCCATCGAGGCCGGCGCGCAGCCACAGTCCGGCGCAGCCACCGGAATTCGGGTCATCCTCGCCGACTCCCAGTCCATCTACCGCGTCGGCATGAAGAAAGTCTTCGCCCTGGAAGACGATATCCGCGTGGTCGCGCAGGCCGAGACCCTCGCCAATCTGCACAGCGCCCTGCAACGCTACCCCACCGATGTCGTCGTCCTCGAAGGCCAGCTCATCGCCGGCACCATCGACGCCATCCCCGATCTGGTCAAGCGCAACCCCGACGCCAAGCTCATCGTGCAGGTCGTCGAGACCGACGAGAGCCAACATCGTCGAACTCTATCGCCGCGGCGTGCGTGGTGTCGTTCCCCGCTCCATCTCGCCCGACCTGCTCATCAAGTGCGTCCGCAAGATCGCCGACGGCGAGACCTGGATCGACAACCAGTCCATCAGCTGGGTCATCGAGGCCTACCGCTCCCAGGCCACCTCGCTCACCAACCCCAAGGTCCAGCCCAAGCTCTCCAAGAAAGAGCTCGCCATCATCAGCTGCATCACCCGCGGCATGCGCAATAAAGAGATCGCCTACCAGATCGGCACCACCGAGCAGGTCATCAAGAACTACCTGCGCAAGGTGTACGACAAGCTCGGCGTCTCCGACCGCCTCGAACTCGCGCTCTACTGCCTGCACCATCAGCTGCTCAAGACCTACATGCAGGAAGCCGAGGCCATCCCCATGCCGCCGGTCACCCAGATCACCCCCCTCCGCGCCAAGATGTAGGTCCTCCGAGCTTAGCCGGCTCCCTTCTAAGCGATCTCCCATAGGGCCGGCCACCGGCGGCGATCGATTAGACTTCAGGTAAACCTGACAAGATTGAAGCTGGCTCCGGATTGCCTGGCTGGAAAGTCCATTCCATACACCGAGCCGAGAACCCGGGCTTTGTGTGGTGGATCCAAAATCTCCGTCGATCGGAATTGTGTTGGGAAAACTATGAGTAAGTCGACAAGCAGAATCCCTTCACTCGACGGAATACGCGCCGTCTCGATTGCGCTGGTCATGATATCCCATTACGGCCGAGACTCAGGGCACGGAGATCCCTTCGAACTTGGCTCCCTTGGGGTAAGAATCTTCTTTGTGATCTCCGGGTTTCTCATTACCGGCCTGCTTCTCCAGGAGATGGAGCAAGAGGGACACATCCACCTGCTGCGATTTTATTTCCGGCGCACTCTTCGCATCTTTCCGGCCTTCTATTTTTATCTGGCCTGCATCCTTCTTCTCGCATCTCGAGGATTGGCGGAACTATCGTTTAGGCAGGCTCTCCCGGCTTTGACCTATACCAGCAACTACGATATGCCTTCTCTCTGGTTGATCGTCCACACGTGGTCCCTCGCGACCGAAGAACAGTTTTATCTGATATGGCCCGCCGCCCTTATGTTATCCGGACGCCGGCGAGGACTTGCAGTGCTGCTCGGCTTGTTGATCATCGCACCCGTCTCAAGCCATTTTCTCAGTCATCGGCTGGGGCATGAGGTGCCGGCGTTCTTCAACAGCCCCATCGGAATCGGCTGCCTGCTTTCCCTGATCCGACCATCTCTCCACAGAAACCGGCTATATCGCCGATGGATCCATTCACACTTTGGGTTGGTCCTGCCTTTTGTAGTTCTTGCCACCAACTCGACGGCGCTCCGGAGGGGTGGTCTCGCAGACACGGCCCTTTCCCTCGTTCTGAATCTCTCTATCGCTCTGAGCCTCGATTGGGCAGTCGTCAACCACGATGGGTTCATCGGTCGCATTCTTAACCTGGGTAGCGTGACTTACATAGGCTTGTTGAGCTATTCCCTTTATCTTTGGCAAGAGCCCTTTCTTTCTCTCAATGAGGGCTCGTTTTATCTTTCTGGTCACTGGAAATCATTGACCAATGCCTTCGCGCGAATTGCAGCAATCGCGATATGCACCATGGTCTCTTATTACTTCGTGGAGCGACCTATGCTCCGTCTTCGCTCTTGGGTCGAACCAAAATTGTTCAAGAGAGACATGCCGATCAAATCTTCCTACCGAGCCAGCGCTCTAAACTCAGGCGGTTAACAAAGTAGGTCGAATGATAGGCTAACGGGGGTCAATACCGCCAGGTCTCAGGTTTTGGCGGACGGCTTCATTCATGTTGGCAGTGCTTTAATTTTGCAGGAGCGTCATGAGCAAAGCCGCAAACAGAATCCCTTCACTCGACGGAATCCGCGCCGTCTCGATTGCGCTAGTGCTGGTATCACACTTTGGTCGAGATGCCGAACTGCAAGATCCACTCGACTTAGGCTTGCTCGGCGTGCGCATATTCTTTGTTATCTCCGGCTACCTTATCACCGGACTTCTTCTCAAGGAGATGCAGGAAGATGGTCGCGTCAATTTGCTCAGATTCTACTTTCGCCGAACTATGCGCATATTCCCGGCCTTCTACTTCTATTTAGGCTGCATGCTTCTTGTTTCAGTTCTTGGATGGGGGGGGCTGTCATTCCGACAGGCACTGCCGGCCCTCACCTATACCAGCAATTACTTCCCCGCCCCCCAGATGCTGATCAGGCACACGTGGTCGCTCGCCACGGAAGAGCAGTTTTATCTGATCTGGCCTGCGGTCCTTGCGGTGTTCAAACCCCGCCACGGGGTTCTGGCGCTGCTCTCCCTGCTCATCATCGCGCCACTCTCGAGCCATTTCTTGAGCCGCGAGTTTGGGCACGCGGTTCCGGCATTCTTCAATAGCGCCATCGGCATTGGCTGCCTGCTTGCCTTGACCCACAAATCTCTTCACCACACTCAACTGTATCGCCGCTGGATCAATTCGCAGTTGGGATTGCTCTTACCGATGGTGCTTCTCATCAGTGGCCTGCCTGCTCTGCATATAGGTGGGCTCCGCGATTCGCTTTTCTCCCTCATCCAAAATCTCGCGATAGCCTTGAGCCTTGACTGGACTGTGGTCCACTGCGACAGATCCGTCGGTCGCCTGCTCAACCTGCCGACGGTTGTTTACATCGGTGTCCTGAGCTATTCGCTTTATTTGTGGCAGCAGCCATTTAGCAGCTTGTATGGGGAAGGCAGCAACCTCACCCTGTATCTAAGCGGCCATTGGAGGTTATTGGCCAATCCCGTTGCACGAGTCGCAGCCCTCTCTTTATGTACGCTCCTGTCCTACTATCTTGTCGAACGCCCAATGCTCCGCCTTCGCGTCCGCCTCGAGCTCAAATGGTTCGCAAGCGAAATGTCATCACCGAAGCTTCCCGGCCACCCAGAACTAGCCGAGGATACTCTCGGCGGCAAGGTCGGATGAAGGCAGCGATTCAGATCAGGACAAGGGCATCGCAATCGTGCTTCAGACGGCTGACCGCACACTGCCACTCTCGCTCCTAGGTGAATACCACACGGACTACAAAAAATTTCAAATGAGGAAGATGCATCCGAGCCCCACGCAAATGCTAGCATTCGGGCGATGCCCTTCCTCGGCCAGTTCCGTTCCCTCACCCCAACCCAGCGCAACACCTTCGCCGCCTGCTTCCTCGGCTGGACGCTCGACGCCTTCGACTTCTTCCTCCTCACCTTCTGCCTCACCGCCATCGCCGCCGACTTCCACACCGGCCGCAAGCAGGTCGAAGAAGCCATCTTCTGGACCCTCGCCATGCGCCCGGTCGGCGCATTCCTCTTCGGCGCGATGGCCGAAAAATACGGCCGCCGCCCTACGCTGATCCTCAACATCGTCGCCTTCTCGGTCTTCGAACTCGCCTCCGCCTTCGCCCCCACCCTCCACAGCTTTCTCGTCCTCCGCGCCCTCTTCGGCATCGCCATGGGCGGCGAGTGGGGAGTCGGCGCAGCGCTCGCCCTCGAAACCCTCCCCGCGGAAGGCCGCGGCTTCTTCTCCGGCCTGCTGCAGGAAGGCTACGTCTGCGGCAACCTGCTCGCCGCCGCGCTCTTCGGTCTGCTCTTCCCCCACCTGCACGGCACAGGAATGTTTCTCAACTGGCGCGTCATGTTCATGGTGGGCGCACTCCCCGCCCTCCTCGCCTTCTACCTCAACTACAAGGTGGACGAGTCCCCCGCATGGCTCGCCAGCCAAGCCGCGCCGCTTCGAGACCAACGCCCTCAACCGCCCACCCACCGACTGGAGCGCCCTCCTGCGCTACCTCCCCATCTTTCTCTTCCTCATCGTCCTCATGTTTGCCTTCACCTCCTTCAGCCACGGCACGCAGGACCTCTACCCCACCTTCCTGCACGATCACGGCCTCAGCCCCTCGCTCATCGGCCTGGTCGCGGCCATCGGCAACATCGGCGCGCTGCTCGGGCGGCATGTGCTGCGGAGCGATCTCCGAGAGCTTTGGCCGCCGCCGCACCATCGTCCTCGCCGCCCTGCTCGCCATCCCCATGATTCCGCTCTGGGCCTGGTCGCACTCCGCCGTAATGCTCGCCGTCGGCGGCTTCCTCATGCAGTTCATGGTGCAGGGCGCCTGGGGCATCATCCCCGCGCACCTCAACGAGCTCGCGCCCGCCCCCGTCCGCGCCATCCTCCCCGGCGTCGCCTACCAGCTCGGCAACCTGCTCTCCTCGCGCAACAGCATCTTCCAGCAGGCCTACGCCGACCGCCACAACGCCGGCGCCCTCAACGTCGCGCTCTCCGGCACGGTCGTCCTCGTCGCAATCCTCGTCGCCACCATCACCGCCCTCGGCCCCGAAGCCAAAGGCGCCAACCTCACCGGCGCCGCACAGGAACCGCGCGCGTCCTAGAGCCCCTACGCGATCTCCCGCGCCTCCGCCTTCACCGTCGTCCGCCGCACCGTCAACTCCTCGATCCGGTCGCGCAGCACCCGCACGCCCGACCCGACCCCGTCCGGCACCCGAATCTCGCCCTGCGCGCTCACCGTCACCTCCGGCTCGATGATGTCCTCCGCCCAGTAGCGCGCCGACGCCGACACATCCCCCGGCAGCGAAAAATTCTGCAGCGACGACAGCGCAATATTGTGCGCCCGCCCAATCCCCGTCTCCAGCATCCCGCCGCACCACACCGGAATGCCGCGCTCCGCCGCCGCATTATGCACCGCAATCGCCTCGGAGAATCCGCCCACGCGCCCCACCTTGATATTGATGATCCGGCACGACTCCATATCGATCGCCGCCAGCGCATCCCGCCGGTTGCGGATCGACTCATCCAGGCAGATCGCCGTCTCGATCCGCTTCTGCAGCATCGAGTGGAAGTAAAAATCGTCGTACCACAGCGGCTGCTCGATCATCAGCAGCTCGAACTCGTCCCACTCCGCAATGTGGTCGATGTCCGCCACGCGATACGCCGAGTTGGCATCGCAGCTCAGCATAATCTCCGGCCAGCGCTTGCGCACCGCCTCAAAGATCTTCGTGTCCCAGCCCGGCTTGCACTTCAGCTTGATGCGCTGGTACCCCGCCTCCAGCGCCTCCGCGATCTTCTCCATCAGCGCCGTCTGCGACGGCTGGATCCCGATCGACACCCCGCACGGAATCACGCTGCGCGTCCCGCCCAGCAGCTCCGCCAGCGGCATCCGCTTCTTCTGCGCCTCCAGGTCCCACACCGCATTCTCCAGCGCCGCCTTCGCCATCCGGTGCCCGCGCACCTGCCTGAAGAGCGCCGGACAACTCCCGCCGCCCACCAGCTCCTTCTCCAGCAGCCGCGGCACCAGCTCCGTCTCCGCGATCATCCACGCCGTGTCGACCGTCTCTTCGGAGAAATACGGATGCTCGCCCGCGACGCACTCGCCCCACGCAGTCAGCCCGTCGGACTCGATCTCGACCAGCAGAATGCGCCGGGCTGTGGTGACGCCAAAACTTGTCTCAAAGGGAAACGCGAGAGGCATGTTGATCTCGCGTAGATGAACTGCGTCGATGGTCAGCATAGATTGTCTTCTGTCCTGGCCCTGCGTCGTCACTCGTGCGTTGAACTCGCTACAACCCGCTCACCTTGCCCAGCAGAAAACAGCCGTCGCCCTCCGGGCTGCGTTCATAGCCGGTGATGGCCAGCCCCTGCGCAAAAGCCGATTCCAGCGCCAGCCGGTTGCGAGTCTGTAGCGACTCCGCCAGCTTACGCTGCTCCTCTGTGCGTTTCCAATCGTAAACCGCCGCCGGCACGTCAATCCGCCCCAGAATCTGGTGCAATCTCGGTGGATTTCTCCGCCTCTTCGCCCAGCGTCTGCCGCACCCGCGGCGACCGCAGCCACCACTCCGCCACCAGCCGGTCCGTCGGCAGTCCGCCCTGCAGCGGCGAGGTCGACGGCCCATAGAAATCCCGCTTGTACCGCCGCGCAATCGCGCCCAGCCGCGCGATATTCAGGTGCGCATTCTTGATCTCCAGCGGATCGAACGTCCACTCCATCCGCTCGATCCCGCGCGCCAGCGCATCCTCCCGCTGCGCCAGCTTCAGCCGCCGCCCCAGCCCGCGCGTTGCGATACTCCGGCAGCACCGCCAGCATGTGCGAGTGCAGATACGCCTGCGCCGTCGCGATACCCCGGCAGCGACATCGCAAACCCCACCAGCTGCCTCGCCCGCCATCGAACGCCCCAATCACCTGCCCGCCGATCGCCTCCGCCACAATAAACACCCGCTTCGGGATCAGGTCGCCATCGCTATATCCCCACACCGCCAGCTGCAGCTCCACGCACCGCTCAAAGTCCGCCAGCTCCGTCAGCGGCACAATCCGCACCTCCGCTGCGTCCGGGTGCTCTCATGTCAGACGTTCTCCCGTCTGACATGGCGACCTGTTCCTTGCTTCGCCTCGCTCCCACAACGCCTCCAACTCCTCCGGCCCTAACTCCCGCAGCGCCTCAAACCCACCCGCACTCCGCTCCATCGCCCCAAACCGTGCGCGAAACTTCGCATTCGCCCCACGCAGCGCCGATCTCCGCATCCACCTTCAAATGCCGCGCCAGATTCACCGCCGTAAACAGCAGATCGCCCAACTCCTCCTCAACCCGTACCGCTCACCGCATCCCCGCGACCCACCTCCGCCTCAACTCCGCCATCTCCTCCTGCAGCTTCGCAAACAGCCCCTCCACATCCGGCCAGTCGAACCCCACCTTCGCCGCCCGCGACCCCAGCTTCCCCGCCTCCATCATCGCCGGCATCGTCCGCGGAATCTCATCCAGCCCCGAACCCACATCCGGCCCCTCAGCCTCGCGCTTCTCCGCCCGCTTGATCTGCTCCCAGTTCCGCAGCACCGCATCCGCATCCGCCGCATCCACCTCCCCAAACACATGCGGATGCCGCCGCACCAGCTTCGCATTCAGCCCCGCCGCCACATCCGCCAGGTCGAAGTACCCCGCCTCCTCCGCCATCTGCGCATAGAACAGCACCTGCAGCAGCAGATCGCCCAGCTCGTCCTTCAGCTCCGGCCACGCCCGCCGCTCAATCGCGTCGAAGACCTCGTACGTCTCCTCCAGCGTGTGCCGCTTGATCGTGTCGAAGGTCTGCTCGCGGTCCCACGGACACCCCTCCGGCCCACGCAGCCGCGCCATAATCGCAACCGCCTCGGCCAGCGCCGCCACCACCTGCGGCGCCACCGCCTCCCCCACCGCTCCCTTCGCACCTTCCCCCATGCCACCACTCTACATCCCAAGGCGGGTGCCCCATGTCTCGCCTCTGAGACATGGGAAATGCCGCCACTAACCCGGGTGCCCCACGTCAGACAGCTTCACCGTCTGACGTGGGAATACTGATGTCCTCTCTCGAACCTCGAACCCTGAACCTCGAACCTCCAAGAAACCCTGTCAACCCCCCAAAAATCAAAAATCCCCCGCAACCCCCACAAACCATGCGAGATCAATTTTCAAAATAGTTGGCATACTAGTTTCACTCAACCAGCTATCATTAAATCAGGCTGCAAAACAAAACTGCCCGGCGCAACCCGCCGGGCATCCGCAGTTAAAGGTACCCCCGGGAGCCCACCCCCCGGGCCTCGGGGGCACTGAATCTCGTCCGCGAGAACAGAGGGAACCTAGGGGGCTTAGGGGTATCTTTTGCACTCCATCCCATTTAGAAAGAGAACTTTGAATCCCAGGTACCCCCAGGCGGGAGCAAGGATTTGGCGGGAGCAATGATCTGGCAGAGCAACGATCTGACATAGCCCATAGCCCCGGCCCACCAGCCCTCCCGCTTCCAGATAAACTTGAACGAAGAGGCCGCGCCTCCCTCCCGCGCGCGCCGACCCGTCCATGGATCTCCAGGCCAAAATCCGCACCATCCCCACCCTCCCCGGCTGCTACCTCTACAAGAACGCCGAGGGCGAGGTCATCTACGTCGGCAAGGCCAAGAACCTGCGCGCCCGCGTCCGCTCCTACTTCCTCGAAGCCAACCAGGCCAACGCCAAGACCGGCTCCCTGATGCGCGAGGCCGTCGACGTCGACTACATCACCGTCGCCAACGAGCACGAGGCCCTCGCCCTCGAGAACAACCTCATCAAGCAGCGCAAGCCCCGCTTCAACATCCTGCTGCGCGACGACAAGACCTACCCCTACATCAAGCTCACCCTCGCCGACCGCTACCCCAAAGTCTTCGTCACCCGCCGCCTGCGCAAGGACGGCGCCGCCTACTTCGGCCCCTACTTTCCCGGCAACCTCGCCCACCGCCTCGTCGACCTCATCCACCGCAGCTTCCTCATCCCCAGCTGCAAGGTCGATCTCTCGCGCTACCACCCCCGCGCCTGCCTGCAGTACTACATCAAGCGCTGCCTCGGCCCCTGCGTCGAAGGCCTCACCACCCCCGAGATCTACAAGCAGACCATCCGCGACGTGCAGCTCTTCCTCGAAGGCAAGCCCAGCGAACTCGAAGCCTCCCTCACCCGCCGCATGGAAGAGGCCGCCGCCGCCGAGCAGTTCGAACTCGCCGCCCGCCTGCGCGACCAGATCATCACCGTCCACCAGATGCACGACAAGCAGCGCATCGCCACCGCCGACAACGAGGACGCCGACGTCTTCGGCTTCCACTACGAGAACGGCATGCTCGCCGTCAATCTCTTCCACATGCGCGCCGGCAAGATCGTCGACCGCCGCGACTTCTTCTGGGAAGACCTCCCCGAATTCCTCGACGAGTCCCTCAACGAGGGCTATCTGGGTGCCCCATGTCAGACAGCTTCACCGTCTGACGTGGGCTCGTCACTCACCGCCGAAGAAGACCCCACCCTCGAACCCGACCCCACCACCCCCGCCCCCGAGATCACCGAAGACTCCCCCATCTCCGACCAACTCTCCACCCTCACCACCAACGGACAACCTGCAACCTGCAACCGGCAACCTCTTCTCCCCCGCCGCCTTCTTCTCCTCCCTCCTCAAACAGCTCTACCTCGACCAGGACTACGTCCCCCGCACCGTCCTCGTGCCCGTCGACTTCCCCGACCGCACCCTCCTCGCCGAACTGCTCACCGAGCGCACCGGCCCACGCATCGAGATCCTCGCCCCCCAGCGCGGCGAAAAGCGCTCCCTCGTCGACCTCGTCTGCCTCAACGCCAAGCAGTCCTACGACCAGCGCTTCCGCGTCCTCCAGCCCGGCATCAAGGCCATCCAGGACGCGCTGCAGGACCCCTCACCCTCGAAGAGCCGCCCCGCCGCATCGAGTGCTTCGACATCTCCCACATCCAGGGCGCCGAAACCGTCGCCTCCATGGTCGTCTGGGAAAACGGCGCCATGAAGAAATCCGACTACCGCAAGTTCCAGGTCCGCACCGTCACCGGCGTCGACGACTTCGCCTCCATGCGCGAGGTCGTCGCCCGCCGCTACAAGCGCATTCTGGCCGGAGAAGGAAAAGACGCCGGCAAGATGCCCTCGCTCATCCTCATCGACGGCGGCCTCGGCCAGCTCCACGCCGCCGCCGAGGCCCTCGCCGAGCTCGGCATCCAGCCCGGCACACCCGACCAGCCCGCCCTCGCCTCCATCGCCAAGCGCGAGGAGATCATCTACGTCCACGGCCAGGAGTCCGACCCCATCGTCCTCGACCGCCGCTCGCCCGTCCTGCACCTCATCCAGAAAATCCGCGACGAGTCCCACCGCTTCGCCGTCACCTACCACCGCAAGCGCCGCGAGATCCGCGACCGCGACTCCGAACTCGACGCCATCCCCGGCGTCGGCCCGCGCACCCGCCAGCGCCTCCTCGAACACTTCGGCAGCGTCCGCGCCATCCGCCAGGCCACCCCCGACGCCCTCACCGCCGTCGTCAGCCCCGCCACCGCCGCCAAAATCCGCAAGCACTTCGAAGCCGAGGCTACGGAGCCAAACCCACTGCACATTCTCGCCTAGCTGCTCGATGCGAAAGCCTTCATATTTCATTAGGTAAACAATATCCAAATGCTCCATAATGGCCTCTCCACCCAAGCCGAGCCTTTCCATGACCCTGCGCAAATCCCGCCGCCTCTATCTCATCCCCGTCCTCTCCAAAGCCCTCGACATCCTCGAGCTGCTCCAGGCGGAGAACCAACCGATGACGCTGGAGGCCATCCACCGCCAGACAAAAATCTCCAAGACCACCGCCTACCGCATCCTCAAGACCTTCGTCCATCGTGGTTACCTGGTCCAATCCGCCGACGGCCTCTACCGCCACGTTACCCGCCCCAAAAAGCTCTGCTTCGGCTTCGGCCAGATGAGCGCCGACATGCCCTTCTCCGTCGAGGTAACCGAGAGTCTCAAGGCCGCCGCATCCACGGTCGGTGTCGACCTCCTCATCCTCGACAACTGCTACGACGCGACCATCGCCATGCGAAATGCGGAGGAGTTCGTCAAGGCCCGCGTGGACCTCGTGATCGAATTCCAGGTGGAGCAGGAGGCTGCGCCCGTGATCGCCGACAAGATCGCCGCAGCAAAAATCCCCCTCATCGCCGTCGACATCCCCCACCCCCACGCCACCTTCTTCGGCGTCGACAACTATCGCGTCGGCTTCGAGGCCGGCGAGTTGCTGGCGGCCCACGCGCTCCGCACCTGGGACGGCAAGATCGACTGGGTCCTCGGCCTCGATCTGCCCGAGGCCGGCCAACTGGTGCAGAGCCGCATCACCGGGATGTTTGAGGCTGTACGTGGCGCCATCCCCGATCTTCCAGTCGAGTCCTTCGTCCGTATCGATGGCCGCGGCATGCGCGACCGCTGCCGCAAACTGATCTCGGACTTTCTGGAACGTCACCCACGCGACCGCCATATCCTCATCTCAGCCAACTCCGACACCGCGGCCCTCGGCGCAGTCGATGCCATACGCGAAAAGAAGCGCGAAAAGCATGTCGCCATCGTCGGCCAGGACTGCATTCCCGAGGCCGTCGAGGAGATGCGCAAGCCGTCCTCGCCTTACATCGGCTCCGTCTCCCACGAGGCCCCGGCCTACGGCCCCAACATCATCCACCTCGGCCTCGCGCTGCTTCGCGGCCAGACCGTGGCCCCCTACAACTACGTCGCCCACAAGATGGTCACCCCGCAATCGCTGGCAGCGATCTCAAACTGACCTCCATGTCTCGCGTGGCACAATTGCCGTACCGTCGTCTCGTGTGGAATGATGTACAGGGCAAATTCAGGCACAACGAATTGGGGTCTGCACCATGGCAACACTCAAATTTCTCGAAGACAAATGGGACGAGGCAGTCGCCTCCAAGCTGGACGGTCCCGAACTTCTGCGCTACCGCTCCAACCTTCTCGGCTCCGACCTCCGCATCACCAACTTCGGCGGCGGCAACACCAGCTCCAAGCTCGATCAGGTCGACCCGCTCGACGGCCAGACCAAGAAAATCCTCTGGGTCAAAGGCTCCGGCGGCGACCTCGGCAGCATCAAGCGCGCCGGCTTCGCCACGCTCTATCTCGACAAGCTCCTCGGCATGGAGAAGATCTACCCCGGCGTCGCCCGCGAAGACGAGATGGTCGCGATGTACCCGCTCATCACCTTCGGCAACAACCCCGTCGCCGCCTCCATCGACACCCCGCTGCACGGCTTCCTCCCCGCCCTCCACGTCGACCACCTGCACCCCGACTGGGCCATCGCCCTCGCCGCCTCCGCCAACGGCCAGACAAAGATGGACGAGTTCAACAAGGAGTTCGGCCACAAGCTCGTCTGGCTGCCCTGGCAGCGTCCCGGCTTCGAGCTCGCCATGATGCTCAAGCGCGCCGTCGAAGCCAACCCCGGCTGCGACGGCATCATCCTCGGCGGCCACGGCCTCTTCACCTGGGGCAACACCCAGCGCGAGAGCTATCTCAACACCATCACCATCATCGACCAGATCGGCCAGTTCATCGAGCGCCACGCCGATCAAGAAAGCCGCACCCGCCTTCGGCGGCGCCATCCATCAGACTCGCGAAGACCGCGCCGCCATCGCGCCAGCAGATCTTCCCCCACCTGCGCGGCGCCGTCAGCCGCAAGCAGCGCTGGATCGGCAGCTTCACCGACGCCCCCGACGTCCTCGAATTCGTCAACTCCAAACAGGCAAAGAAGCTCGCCCACCTCGGCACCAGCTGCCCCGACCACTTCATCCGCACCAAGATCCGCCCCATGTACATCGACTGGGACCCCAGGGGCGACGCCAAAGACTTCGCCGCCCTCATCGACTCCACCCTCGAAACCTACCGCAAGGAGTACGCCGAGTACTACACCAAGCACGCCCTTCCCGACTCGCCCAAGATGCGCGACGCCAGCCCCACCGTCGTCCTCGTCCCCGGCGTCGGCATGTTCACCTTCGGCAAGAACAAGACCGAGGCCCGCCTCACCGGCGAGTTCTACACCAACGCCATCCACGTCATGCAGGGCGCCGGCTCACTCGGCGGCGAGACTCCCTGCAACGACGTCCCCCAGGCCGGCCCCGCCGCCGGCCCAGCCGAGTTCACCATCTACGAGAACTACGTCGCCCTCCCGCCCAGCGAGGCCTTCCGCATCGAGTACTGGGCGCTCGAAGAGGCCAAGATCCGCCGCCAGCCGCCCGAGAAAGAACTCAGCCGCCGCATCCTCCTCGTCGTCGGCGGAGGCAGCGGCATCGGCCGCGAGGTCGCCCTGCTCGCAGCCGAGCGCGGCGCGCACATCATCGTCGCCGACCGCGACACCAAGGGCGCCGCAGTCCGTCTGCCGACGAGGCCAACGCCATCGCCGGCAAGGAGGCCGTCGGCTGGACCTCCATCGACATCACCGACCGCGCGACCATCAAGTGCCGCGCTCGAAGCCACCATCAAGCAGTTCGGCGGCATCGACATCCTCATCAACACCGCGGCCATCTTCCCCTCCACGCCCGACGGCATCATCACACGACAAACTGTGGGGCATCACCCTCGAGGTCAACGTCACCGCCAACTACAAGCTCACCGACGAGGCCCAGCCCATCTTCGCCGCGCAGGGCATCGACGCCAGCATCGTCCTCACCAGCTCCGCCAACGCCGTCGTCTCCAAGAAGGGCACCGAGGCCTACGACGTCTCGCAAGGCCGCGCTCAGCCATCTCGTCCGCGAGCTCGCCGTCACCTACTCGCCGCACATCCGCGTCAACGGCATCTCAGCCCGCCACCGTCGTCAAGGGTTCCACCATGTTCCCCCGCGACCGCGTCATCGCCTCGCTGAAGAAGTACAACCTGCCTTGCGATGAGATCGCTCTCCGACGACGAGCTGCGCAACGAGCTGGCCAAGTTCTACGCCAAGCGCACACTTACCCATCAGCCCATCGACCCGCGCGACTGCGCGCAGGCCATCCTCTTCCTCGCCGGCCCCCACTCGCCCTGCACCACCGGCCACATCATTCCCGTCGACGGAGGCCTGACCGAGGCCTTTCTGCGATGACGATCCTCCAGTGAATCAACCTCGATGAAGCCCGCCCAGGAACGCCCCCTGCAACCGTCTGACCCGCGCGCCTCCATCGCCGTCGATCTCGGCGCCGAGAGCTGCCGCGTCTCGCTCCTGCGCTGGCTCGATGGCCGCCCTTCCATCGAACTCATCCATCGCTTCCCCAACAATCCCCGCGAGACCGACGGCGGCCTGCACTGGGACCTCAACTGCATCGTCATCGGCGTCGAAGAGGGCCTGCGCAAGTGCGCCGCACTCGCTCCCGAAGGCATCCGCTCCATCGCCGTCGACGGCTGGGCCGTCGACTACGTCCGCGTCGACGACTCCGGCCAGCCGCTCGCCGATCCCTTCTGCTATCGCGACCTGCGCACCGTCAAGGCCGAGCGCTCGGCCCACCTCAAGTGCAGCCGCGACCGCATGCGCGAGCTCACCGGCATCCAGATCATGCCGCTCAACACCGTCTACCAGCTCCACGCCGACTCGCTCGCCGGCCTGCCGCCCGGCAGACGCTGGCTCAACCTGCCCGAGTATCTGCTCTCCCACTGGGGCGGCAGCCCGCATCGCCGAGTACACCAACGCCACCCACACCCAGCTGGTCGAGCTCTACGAGAAGCACTGGTGCCGCGAGATCTTCAACGCCCTCAGCCTCGATCCTAGCCTGCGCCCCCACGCTCGTCCCGCCCGGCACCGGTGCTCGGCAAGCTCGCCGGCCCGCTCGCCTTGCTCTCCCGCCTTCGCCGACACCACACTCATCGCGCCCGCCTGCCACGACACCGCATCCGCCATCGCCGGCATCCCCGCCACCGGCAACGACTGGGCCTACATCAGCTCCGGCACCTGGTCGCTGGTCGGCACCCTCATCGAGCAGCCCCGCAACGGCCCTGCAGCCGCCGCCGACAACTTCACCAACCTCGGCGCCGTCGGCGACCGCATCTGCTTCCACAAAAACGTCAACGGCATGTGGCTCATCCGCCAGTGTACCGACCAGTGGGCCCACGACGGCAAGGTCTGGCCCGTCGCCGATCTCGTCGCCGCCTCGGAAAAAGTCCCCTGCCCCGACGGCCTGCTCGATGTCGACGACCCCGACCTTCTGCTGCCCGAACGCATGCCCCAGCGCATCAACTCCCAACGCGCCCACCGCGGCTTCAAGCCGCTGGACGAGGGCCCAGCCAACGCGCCCGCCTTCGCCAGCCTCATCTTCCACTCGCTCGCCGCGCGCTACGCCAAGGTGCTCGACCGCGTCGCCTTCCTCACCGGCAAGCGCCTCAAGCGTCTCTTCATCGTCGGCGGCGCCAGCCAGAACACCTTCCTCAACCGCCTCACCCAGGAGGCCACCGGCCTCGAAGTCTTCCGCGGAGCGGCGGAGAGCTCCACCGTCGGCAACTTCGCCGTGCAGCTTGCCACCCTCGAAGGCAGCCGCGACCCCGTCACCGGCGCCTACGCTGAACCCGTCGCCTTCTGGGCCGGCCTCTTCGTCGAGGCCCTCCACGCCTCCCCTACCTCCGAGGCTGTGAAGGAATAGAGCCGCTGTCGTTTGGGAACCGCCGCCGCGTCAATCCCGTATCCTTGATCCCATACATGAACGAACCCATCCGCATCGGCTCGCGAGGCTCGCAGCTCGCCCTCTGGCAGGCCAATCACATCGCCACCCAGCTGCGCGACCACGGCCACGAGGTCGCTATCGAGGTCATCCGCACCACCGGCGACCGCATGGCCCAGCACGCCGACGCGCTTAACTCAGAATCTTCCCCCGCACTCGGCAAAGGCATCTTCATCAAGGAGATCGAAGATGCCCTCGCCGAAGGCCGCATCGACCTCGCTGTCCACTCGCTCAAGGACCTCCCTACCCAGCTCGACCCGCGATTCATCCTCGCCGCCATCCCACAGCGCGCCGACGCCCGCGACGTCTTCGTCTGCGAGCAGTACTGGGCCCTCCACACCCTGCCCATGGGCAGCCGCATCGGCACCACCAGCCCGCGCCGCCGCGCCCAGCTCCTCGCTCTGCGTCCTGACCTTCAGTTCGTCGAGACCAAAGGCAATGTGGACACCCGCTTGCGCAAGCTCGCCTCCGGCACATGCGATGCCCTTATCCTTGCCGCCGCAGGCCTCGACCGCCTCGACCGCGCCGAGTGGGTCCACCAACGCTTCTCCTTCGATGAGCTATGCCCCGCACCCGGCCAGGGCGCGCTCGCGCTCGAGACCCGCGCGCCCAGCTACGCCGTCTTCGCTGAGCCGGATCGCGATAACGCAGTCCGCCGCGCCGTCGCCGCCCTCGACCATACGCCCACCCGCTTCGCTGTCGACTCCGAGCGCATCGTCCTCGACGCCCTCGGCGGCGGCTGTCAACTCCCCATTGGCGTCCACTGCGCGCCCATCCTTGAAGAAGCCGACCTGGTCGCCTGGCATCTCCACGCACAGGTTGTCGCGCCCGATGGCGAACGCATGATCTGCCTCTCTACCGAAGCCCCCGCAGACATCAGCTCGACCACGCTCGGCCTCGACGCCGCCGAAGACCTCAAATCCCGCGGCGCGCTCGAACTGCTCGCCTAACGCTTCTTCGTGTGCATGATCACGATCGTCGTCTTGCCCGAATCATCACCGCTGCCTTCGCCCACGGTGACCATGATCCTGTCCGAGTCGCTTGCGCCCGCACTCAGTACCGTTCCATCCCCCGATGAGGCCACGACCGCCCCGTTCCCCATCTTGCTCTTATAGAAATCCACCACCTGGCTCGCAGGATCGCTTGTCGTAAGCGTCGCAATCACCATCGACGCAGACGCGGCGTTCATCGTCACACCGCCTTTCTCAGTTGCCGCTCCGGGATAGACCGGCACACCCAGGTCCGCCTCGCTGGGCGCTGACTCGCCAGCCGAGAAAGTACCGCCGCCAGGCACCGACAGCGTCACCCCGCCCTTGTTGTCCGAGGTCGCGGTGCGCGCGACTCTCCACGCGAAGTACCAGAACCCACCCGCGACAAGCGCTCCCAACCCAACCACCACCGCCACCACGATCAGTACGACCTTCAGTGCCCCGTCCGAACTGCGCGGCGGATAAGCACCCGGCTGACCATAGGGCGGAGGAGGAGGAGCTGTTGGAAATGGCGGCTGCGGCGTCACAACTCCCGCCCCCACCGGAGCGCCACACGATGAGCAGAATCCTGTGCTCGAAGCAAGTGGAGCGCCACATTTCGTGCAGAAGCCAGCCATCTCAACTCTCCTTCGTACTCATCGGACCATCCGAGCAATCGCGCTTGCGCACGCTGGTACAAGCAGACCGGAGGAGCCACGAGCCTAATCGAAGTCCCAAAGTCGAGTCAACAAGAACAAACGCTACTTCCCCACCGACGGCTCGACTCGCACATAATGCGCCCAGTCGAAATCGACGTGTCCCGCATCGCTGCCCTGCTCTGTCGTGTACGCAAACAGCGCCGGCCGCGACCCCTTCCACCAGCTGAACTTCAGCCCCACCGTCGGCCCAATCGGCGAAAATGTCTTCCCTTCATCCGTGCTATAGAAATAGCTCGCGGTGTCGCCATCCACGCGCACGCGCAACAGAACCACCCCGCCCGCCACCTGCGCCGCGCCATCCACCTTCTCGCTCCCATGAAAGAATCCCAGTGACCGCGCCCCGCCCGCCTGCACCACCTGCACGCCGCTCGCCGCCTGCTCGAACATCGCAAGCCCCGCGTGGTCGCCGTCCTTCATCCCCGCCAATTCCACCCGCGTCGTAAACTCAAACGCCTCGTCCTGCATCATCTCGGTCAGCGTATTGCGCGCGGAAAAAATGTCCGTCGCGTACACCGGCTTCAACCGTAAAAATCCCTTTCGCTCCGTCAACGACCAATCCGCATCCACCGGATTGTGGTTCCACTCCCACTGCGGCCCCAGCTTCGCGCCGCTGAACTCATCCGATGTCTGCGGCCTCTGCTCCTGGTCCTTCCCCGGATGCTGCGGAATCGGCCACTCACTCACCGGCTGCCCAACCGTCGCCCCCGCCGCAGCGTCTCCCATCACCGGCCAGTCATCCTCCCACCGCACCGGCTCCAGATGCACAATGCGCCCATGCGCCCCGTGCGATTGAAAATGCAAAAACCATCCCTTGCCGTCCTGGCCCTCGACATACCCACCCTGGTGCGGCCCATTCACCTGCGTCGTCCCCTGCGCCAGGACCACGCGATGCTCATACGGTCCGTAGATCGACTTCGCCCGCAGCACCACCTGCGCCCCCGTGCTCACCCCACCGAACGGCGCGAAGATGTAGTAGTAGCCATCGCGCTTATACAGCTTCGGCCCCTCCAGCGTCGGCAGCTCCTTCGCGTCGCGCACAATCTCTTTGCCATCGTCCAGCACCGACAACCCATCCGGCGCCATGCGGTGCAGGATCAGCGGCCCCGCGCCCTTCTTCGAATGCACGAGATACGCGTTGCCATCGTCATCCCAGAAAGGGCATGGATCTTCGAGCCCTGCCTGCGCAATCACCGCCACCGGCTTCGACCACGGTCCCGCAATCTTCTTCGCCGTGCTGACAAAGATCCCTTCATCCGGCGTCGGAAAGTAAACATAGAACAATCCACCGTGCTTGCGAATCGACGGTGCCCACACCCCGCGCCCATACCGGTTGCCATCCACCATGTCGTACTGCGGCGCAATCTCAATCCGCGGCAGCACATGGCCGAGGATCGTCCAATGGACCAGATCGTTCGACTGCAGAATCAGAATCCCCGGCACAAACGCAAACGTCGACGACACCAGATAGTAGTTGTTCCCATCGCGAATCACATCCGGATCGGAGTAGTCCGCAAACAACACCGGATTGCGATACGTCTTCCCTGCCTGCGCAAACCCGCGCACGCCGCACACCACACAAATCCCCAGCCAGACACCCGCCGCAAACCTCTTCATGCCGCAACCCCGGCCCGCAGCAGCCTCCGCCGCCGCTCACTCCGCACCAGAAACAGCAGCGGCACAATGCACACCACGCTCGCCAGCCCATCCACCAGATACATCCCTGTCACCCCCGCCTTGCGATACCCCACCCCATCCGCCCGCGTCATGTAGTTCACATTCACGTTGATCGACGCCGCAAACAATCCTAGCTGCGTCGACGCCACCGGGCTGTCCCCCGTCAGCTCCAGCCCCAGCGCGTTGTACGCGGCATAGATGGAGCCGGTGATCGTGTTGTACACGAGGGTCGTCACAATAAAAACCATCGCTGTCCTCGGCAGCAGCGCCGCCGCAATCGCCGTCGACGCCGTCCCCAGCCCCGAGAACAGATACACATACCCGCGCGGAAATCTGTCCGCCAGCTTCCCACCCACTAGCGCCCCAATTGAACACACCAGCGCCGACCCGATCCCCGTCACCCAGATCACGACGCCTTCGCTCGTGTGAAAGTCCTTCCCCAGCCCCGACTGCAAATTCTGCGCCGCAGTCCCCGCCGCCGGCGATAGCAGAATCGCAAATCCCACCAGGCACTCCCTCCGCCGCACCGCCCGCGTTATCTCGGTCAGCGTCTTCGTGAACACCTCCGCCATGCGAAACTTCGGCTCCGGCGCTTTGGGAAAAAACAGCAGCGGCGACGCGCCCAGCCACACCAGCGCCGCCATCAACAGACCTGCGGACTGCCGCGTCAAAATCGAGTGCGTCAGCAGCAGCATCACCGCGTACGATCCCAGCGCGCCACCGCCAAGGTTCGCCACATTCTGCCATCCCGCCACAATCCCGCGCTCATGGTCGCCCGTCACCTGCGACATCCACCCATTCGCCGAGCCCGTATACAGCACCATCGAAAACGTCGCCACAAGCAGTGCCGGCACCGCAATCCCCAGGTGCGCCGGGGTAAGCATCGTCACCCCAACCCCGAGGCCCAACGACGCCGTCGCGGTAAGAATCAAGCAGTACGTGCTCCGCTTCAACCCCGAATCCAGCAGCGGCTTGAAGAGGAAAGCAAACACCGTAGGCAGCACCACCGTGGCGACCACCTTAGCCACACGGTCCACCGACACGCCCTGCCGCGTCAGCAGAAACGGCAGCGCGGTCGACATAAAACCCAGCGACAGTCCAAACGGCAGGATCGCAGAGCCCTTCACCCACGCTGGAGGCGAGGGTCCGGCCGGCGGCACACTTTCGCTGGGAAGGGATTCAATTTCCACTGGCGACAGCCTACACGACCGCACATCGCAGCGCGAATCCAGCAATAATGCTTGAGTGCTCCCCCTCGGCCGCCGCCGCATCCTCATCACCCGCGCGCCCCACCAGGCCTCCGAGCTCGCCGACCGCCTGCGCGAACTCGGCGCCATCCCCATCCTCATCCCCACGATTGAGATCGCCCCGCCAGCCTCCTACTCCGCCCTCGATGCCGCCCTCGCCCACCTTCAGACCTTCGACCTCATCGCCTTCACCAGCGCCAACGCCGTCCACGCCTTCCAGCAGCGCGCCGAGGTCCTCGGAATCAACCTCACCCCAGTCGCTCACCGCATCGCCGCCGTCGGCCCTTCCACCGCCCGCGCGCTCGAGAGCATCGGCCGCCGCGCGGACATCATCCCACCCACTCATACCGCCGAATCCCTCGCCGCCACTCTCGCCCCAACCGCCCGCGGCCAACACATCCTCCTTGTGCTCGCGGAAAACGCCCCTACCACCCTGCGCTCCGCCCTCATCTCCGCCGGCGCCCGCGTCACCGTCGCCCCCGCCTACACCAACCGCATCCCCGCCGAATCACTCGCTGCCATCGCCCATCTCTTCTCCGATCCCAACCGCTATCCCGACGCCATCACATTCACCAGCGCCTCCACCGCCCGCAACCTCGTCGTCCTTCTCGAAGCCGCAGCCCTCACGCTCCCCGCCACCATCCTCCGCGCCTCCATCGGCCCCGTTACCTCCCGCACCCTCAACGAACTCAACCTTCCGCCCCACCTCGAAGCCGCGGAGGCATCCATCCCTGCCCTCGCCTCCGCCCTCGCCGCCCACTTCGAAATACTCACCCCGGTCAGTGATACCGTCTTCCCTAGGACTAAACCGACGAAATGAACGAAGCGCTTCTCACCACCCACCTTGGCAGCCTTCCCCTGCTCGCCCGCGGCAAGGTCCGCGACCTCTACGCCCTCGGCGACGACCTCCTCTTCGTCGCCACCGACCGCATCTCCGCCTTCGACCACGTCCTGGGCTCCGGCATCCCGGACAAGGGGAGGATCCTCACCCAGATCTCCGCATTCTGGTTCACATTCCTCAAAGACACCGTCGCCAACCACCTGATCGCCACCGACCCATCCAGCATCGCCGCGCTGCTCGAACCCTTCTCAGAATCGATCTTCGGCGAACCTCTGACCGCCGCGCACATCCTCGGCCACCCAACATTTCAAAACCAGATCGCCGGCCGCAGCATGGTCGTCCGCCGCGCCCGGATGTTTCCCGTCGAGTGCGTCGTCCGCGGCTACCTCTCCGGCTCCGGCTGGAAGGACTACCGCGCCACCGGGGCGGTCTGCGGCATTCAGCTCCCACCTGGCCTGCGCGAGTCGGACAAACTCCCCGAGCCCATCTTCACTCCCGCCGCCAAGATCAACACCGGCGGCCACGACGAGAACATCTCCTACGCCCAGGTAGAGGGTGCGTCGTCGGCCCCGAAACCGCCGCCGAACTCCGCCGCCTCACCCTGGCCATCTACGCCAGCGCCTCTGCCTACGCCGCCGCCCGAGGCCTCATCCTCGCCGACACCAAGTTCGAATTCGGCGTCATCGAAAACGCAGGGACAGGCCAGCCCCAGACCATCGTCCTCGCCGACGAGGTCCTCACCCCCGACTCCTCCCGCTACTGGCCCGCCGCCAGCTACGCCCCCGGTGGCCCTCAGCCCAGCTTCGACAAGCAGTACGTCCGCGACTATCTGGAATCCATCGGATGGAACAAGCAGGCCCCCGCGCCCAGCCTTCCTCAGGATGTCGTCGCCCGTACCCGGGAGAAAATATATGGAAGCGTTTCGCCTGCTCACAGGGCACAATGAATTGGGCGGGATTGCCGGGCTGACCGGCCAGCTTGATCGACTGAAGGGGCAAGACTGATGGCGAACTGGAACGCGTTCGACTGGCTCATGGTGATTATTGTGGTCTTATCCATGGCCATGGCCTACAGGCGCGGGCTGGTGCGCGCGATCTTCGGACTCCTGGGATTCGTGGGCGGCTTTCAACTCGCCAGCGATACCTATATCAGCGTCGCGGACCGGATCAATCTCGGCCATGGCATCCAATCGCAGACCACCGCCCGCATCGTCGCCTTCCTGCTGATCGCGGTTGTCGTCGCTCTGGTCTTTGAGTTGGTGGGCTGGGGGATGCAGCGGTCTCTGCGAAAGATAGGGCTTGGCGTGTTCGACCGCATGCTCGGCTCAATCTTCGGCTTTGCCCGCGGATGCCTCCTGTGTATCGCCCTCTTGATGGTCAGCGCCAATGTTGCACCCCAGTCCGAGCTGCTGGTTAAGTCGGCATTAAGTCCCTATTTATTTGCCGTCGCACATGATGTATCCTTCCTCGTACCGCAGTACCTTCAGCAGCAGATGATGGATGGCGCGTTCGATTTCAAGCAAGACCCGCCCCATTGGATCAATAGGCACTGATTGGTCTACAGTAAGGAATCGTCTTTTATCTAAGTCAGCGAGGTTGACCTTTGAAGCGCGAACTGGACGCCCTGATCACGCAGATGCATAGTGCCGGTATCCCCTATGCGGATGCCATGCGGCAGTTCAAGAAGCGCTACATCCTTGAAGTGCTTGCTCAGCACAAGGGCAACCAGTGCAAAGCCGCTGTCGAGCTGGGGATGCATCGCAACACCCTGAGCCGCACCCTCGCCGAGTTGGATATGAACACCGCACAGATCCGCAGCGGCATGCGCCGTCCGGTCATGAGCGAGCGGCCCATGATGGGCCAGCAGCGGCCCGGGATCGGCCAGCGCCCGCGCCTGCCAATCCCGGCCAACAGCCGAACCGCCTGAGCTGCCGGGAAACCATCCCAAGGCCTTGCTGGGGATAGATTTGACCCTCCCCTCCCAAAGCGAACTCCGCGCGCCACTTCCGGCCATACAGCGTCTAAGAGGTCAGGGTATGGCCCCTCCAACCCATCTACGCGCTCTATGGAGTCAATGGCTGCTCCCCGTGTCGTTGGCTTTCAGCCTCTTGCTCCCGGGCTCCGCCTGGGCGCAGATCCCCGCTGGGCAAGACCCCGCCGATCAAGCTCCTGCCGCCCAACCCACCCCGGCACCATCCTCCGATGCATCCGACACGCAAGCCCCCACCCCTCCCCCCGGCTCGCACACCATAGAAGCAGCGACCAGCAGGAGGAAGGTGCGCGCGGCGGAGGACGCCTATTTCGCCGGCGCGAAGAAGCTCGAACGCGACGATCTGGACGCCGCTGAGGATGACTTCAAGCGCGCCCTCGCCCTCGATCCGGAGAACCGCGACTACGCCCTAGCGATCTCGGTCACACGCGAGCACCGGGTCACGGAGCTGGTGCAGCAGTCCGGAGAGGCCAAGCTCGCGGGCGACCAGGCCCGCGCCGAGACCCTCCTCGCCCGGGCCAACGAACTTGATCCGCAGAATCCCATCGTGACCGAGCATCTGGAGACCGCGATGCTGGGTAGCTTCTCCCCCGCGCAGTCCCCCGGCCCTCGCACCGCTGGCCCCCCCGCGACCCGCTCAGGCGCACCCGCCAACCCACCCGCCAACCCGGCCATCGACCCGCTCTCCGATCGCACCCAGATGATCCTGGCCAAAGCAGCGAACGCCCCCGGATTCATTCAACCGCCCGCTCTGGCGCCGGCAATTCATCTCACGCCGTCCAGCGAACCGAAGAACATCAATCTGCGCGGCGATGCTCGAGACGTGCTGCAGCAGGTAGCCGGCGACTATGGCATCCGCAGCTTCTTCGACGATTCCGTTGAGCATAAAGCCCTGCGCTTTGACCTTGATGATGCCAACTACGACCAGGCGATGGCGGTCCTCACCCGCATGACCCACACCTTCGCCGTGCCGATCGATCCAACCAGCGTCCTGTTCGCTAAGGACGACCTGACCGATCGCCAACGTCTGGAGCGCCAGTTGGAAGAGACGATCTACCTGACTGGCCTGTCCCCGGAGCATATAAATGAAATCGCCAATCTGTTGCGCGGTTTCTTCGACCTGAAGCAGGTAACGGTTCAGCCCGGCAGCTCAACCATCATCGTTCGTGCGCCGGAAGATATCATCGCCCCCATGAACAGCACGATCGATGGCCTCATCGACGGTGAGGGCGAAGTCATGGTCGAGATGAAGATGTACAACGTGAATACCACGCGCACCAACAGCATCGGCGCCACCCTCCCCAGCCAGGCCGGGATCTTCAGCGTGGCGCAGGCCGCAGCATCGCTGGTCAGCGCCAACCAGTCGCTGGTGCAGGAGGCCATTGCGCAGGGACTGATCTCCGCAACCGCAAGCAACCTCGACATTGCTCTTGCCCTCATCGGCTCCGGCCTGGTGCAGAGTACGATCGCCTCAAGCACGATCGGCACCATAGGCAACGGACTCACCCTTCTTGGGATCACCGGCTCGACCAACACCGCCCTCAAATTTGGGCTCAACGCCAGCGACGCCCGCACCCTGGACGATGTGCAGCTGCGGGTCGAAGACCGCCAGGCGGCAACCCTCCGCGAAGGCACCCGCTATCCCATCACCACATCCACCTACACCTCAGGCATCTCCACCGCGGCATCCCAATTGAGCAACGTATCCATCAACGGCGTCAGCGTGGCCAGCCTGCTGTCGCAGTACGCGGGAGGCACCAGCGCCACCATCCCTCAGGTCTCCTATGAGGACCTCGGCATCACCTTACAAGCGACCCCGACGATCATGAAGTCAGGCCATGTCAATCTCCTGCTCAATCTGAAGATTGAAGCCCTTGCTGGCGGCTCGGACAATGGAATCCCCGTGCTCGAGAACAGCCAGTTCGCCTCCGACATCACGCTGGAGGAGGGCGATACCGCGATGATGGTCAGCAACGTCTCCAAGAACCAGACGGCGGCGATGACTGGCATTCCCGGCCTGAGCGAGCTTCCCGGCTTCCAGCTGCCCACCGAGGACAACGCCGAGAAAGACACCAACCAGCTCGTCGTCCTTGTCACGCCGCACATCGTGCGGCGCCGCTCCGACACAGTCGCCGGCCCGCGCATTCGCGATACGCGCCGAGCCGGCGAATTAGACCGTTTGACTGCCTCTTAGCGCACCATCTCAACCCCCGCGGCGCGCGTTGACCACGCTTGCAGCGCCCGATATACTTCAATCTGCACGAGCGGGAGTAGCTCAGTGGTAGAGTGCTTCCTTGCCAAGGAAGATGTCGCCGGTTCGACCCCGGTCTCCCGCTCCAAGCCTCCTGCTCCAGCCTCCCTGCCCTAGCCTCCCACAGCAGGTGAAGCCCGTCTGCGATACACTCTTTCAGCCGGGCGTGCGCGCGAGCGCAGGCCCACGCGAGGCGCGGTACCCAAGTGGTAAGGGAGAGGTCTGCAAAACCTTTATGCGTCGGTTCGATCCCGACCCGCGCCTCCAACTTCTTCTCACTAAGGGGTCTTGCGCGAGGTATACGTGTAGGTCACCATCGAAAACGGAGGCAAAGTATCGCCCGAAGCGCACCCGGCATAGCTCGCCGAAGCCGGCTGTTTGACCACCGGAGCCGAACCCAGCAAGACGCCTTCGTTGTTGTCCGTGATATTGGCCGAAGTGAAGACGGTGCGTGTACAGGGACCGGTGGGCGCGCCCGCTCCTGAGAAGGTGATCGCGCGGGTCCTGTTCAAATCGAGGTTGTAGACGATCAGCGTATAGTTGCCCGCACCGTCCCCAAACCCGAACGCCTGCACCAACGGGACCGCCTTATTCGCCGCTATGTTATTCAGGCCGCCATTCTGCGGGTTCGGCTGCGCCGCCGGCTGGTTGTACGTCGGAGTTCCGGTCTGCACCGTGTTCAGCAGATCCAACTTGGAGCCGATCGCCGTATTGATCATCTGCAAAGCGATCCCTGACGGCCGGTCGATCACTCCAGAGCTTCCCGGCCCCGGCATATAGCGGTTGGTGCCCCAGAGCGGCGTGTGTAATGCGGCACTCGACTGGCAAATTCCCGCGGTTGGGCTGGCGCAGGTGGTGAATGCATTGCCAATCTCCGGCAGGGCGAAGACGGTTTGCACCTTGATGCCGGCGTCCCTCGCCGCCAGAAGCATGTTCAGCGAGGCGTCAAGACCCGCTCCCACACCCGCGACGATTCCGTCAATCTGGCTCTGCGTCACTCCCTCGATTCCAACATTCGTCCCCAGATTTGTTTCGTAGATCGCGCCGTCGACCCCAAATGCCTTCTGCGCATAGTGCTGCAACTGGTAGGTGATGCCAGAGGTGGTCGAATTGATGTTAACCGGCTCCGCAAACATCGATGTCCAGAGGTTCGGGACGCTCAGGTCGGTCATGTTGTCGAAGACGTAAGGCGCACCGCCAATATAGTCGGGCAGTCCGTTGGTCACCGTCTTCGCCGCCGAAAGGACTTGTCCATTCCAACTGGACGATCCAGTGTCGGACTGAATGAAGCCCGACGCGACCATATGCAACTTCGAGGAATAGTAGGGTGAGGATTTCAACGCGGCGTTGTTGGCCCCCACCAGCAGACCATAGGTATATCCGCTGTTGGTGAACAGCCCAACCCCGTTGGGCGAGTTCCAGACCTCGTTGCCGAATTCAAGATATATCTGCGAGAAAACTTCTGTCCATGGCGTCGTCTGCCCATAGTTGCATCGAATCGCCGTGTACGCGTTGCCATTCCCGCAGATGCCACCGAAGTAAGCAGCTATGTTCTGCATGTCGGCCGGAGTTGTATAAGGGCTGAACGTCCACCACGGACTGGCCCCAACAGCCTTAGCCAGAGTGAGGAACTGGTTGAGATTGTATGATATCGCCGACCCATATTGCTGCTGTGAGGAGTTACCGCACAGGCTCGGCAACGTGGCGATCATATTGTCGAACGTGCATCCCCACTGGGGCCTCGTCATAAAGCGCAGAGTTCCGGGCTGAAGAGCGAGGAGCTTCTGATAGACAGCATTGCGAAAGGCCGTCGTATTCCCCTCTGTGGGAGTTTCTGTCAGGGCCACGTCTTGCAAGAGCACAGTCCCATTCGTCGCCGAAAGGATAACCTTGCCCATGCTGTTCTGTGATCCTGTCTCTGCAGCGGTGAAGGTAAAGGAGTAGTTCTTCCATCCCGCACCCGGGGTCGCATTAACGGCGGGGGCCACGAAACCGGTCAGAAATGTATGCGCGGTACAGCACCGGGTCACCTGATAAGAAAGCCTCGGAGTTCCGGCCGTCGCCTTTGCCCGAAACGTCAGCGAGTACGTCCCATTCAGGTTGATCCATACTCCACCGCCAAATGCAGCCGGAAGAGTGGCGTCCCAAGCCGGATTGATCCCGGCCGTTGAGTTGCCGGGCGCAATGAGTTCGAGACCCTGTAAAGCTGTGGATGAGGGCGACAGATCGGTTGTCTCGAACGCGTAGGACGACCCGATTCCCCAGGCGAAGGCGCCCAAACCCCCTGCGTTGGCTGCGCTATATCCTCCGGCGCATGTACCCAGGGCCGTTCGGCAACGCTCGATCAGCACATCGCCGTTGGAGCACCCAACGCTCAGCGCCGGAGACAAGGTGAACACCTGTCCTGCTATCCCATTCGCTGCGGTACTGGCGGTGATC
The DNA here is from genome assembly GCA_963808025.1 of uncultured Acidobacteriaceae bacterium. Classification (GTDB taxonomy): domain Bacteria; phylum Acidobacteriota; class Terriglobia; order Terriglobales; family Acidobacteriaceae; genus Edaphobacter. The sequence goes on from CAWEEI010000006.1 coordinate 303,223, forward strand.
ATTCCCGTCGCCCCTCGATCGGCCCCGGAGACCACCTGAAACCCCGCGCCCTGCCAGAAGTTCGCGGGCTGTGGAGAATGTAGGTCGCCGTCCGTCCAGGTAGTCGTTGTTCCGGACGTACACGTCGAGCTCTGCGACCATATCTGAGGCGAAAAATTCGTGAGATCAGAGGCCAGAAAATTCGCGGTCAGCTGCCCCGGCCCGTAGTCCGCAGAGTCGTCCAGGTTAATTCCAAATCGCTCCGGCAGCACCAACTTAATCCCGGATCCAGATGCAGCAGGAATGGCGATAGTGGCTTGCGCGGCCCCGTTACTCGCAAGTGTGGTTTCACCGCGGAAGAAGTGGTATGCAACTAGAGATGACAGCACAAGAAGTGAGCAAATTGCCGTCAAAATGCGCCTCCCGAGAGGAAGCCGCATTCTCCTCCGCTTGACGAGAGTCCCCGGAATTGTCTTTCCTGCCACGCTCTGTGGTTTCGTTCGACTATCGCGCCGATTCAAGCCCATGCCGGTCCTCTCTTCACGCGCGCACAAGAAGATCTCAAGCCGGATGCTGCTCCGGGCTCGCTGTCCTCACGCCGCTCGCGCGCTCGTCTTCGTCCTTCCGCTCACAGATATACTCCAGCCAATTTCGATAGATGTGCGTTGCAGTCTCACGCCACGTTTTCTTTACTCTGACCTTTTCCAATGCAGCCGCAACATTCGCAAGCCCTTCCTTGCTCCGCGAAGACATCGCTCTCTCTCGCAGTGCGGCCAACACGTTCTCCGTGTCTGGATCGAAGTATCTATATGGTATCGAGGGATACTTCTCTGTCTCGTGTCTCAGATAACGTCCAGCGTCCCTGCGATACTCCCTCAGCAATGTGTCGGACTCATACTCCGGATGCCCCTGGAAGAACACGAACAGACTCTCCTCCTGCTTCACGAACGCATCAACCTCCGTGTCCGCGAAGCGCGTAAGGACGCTGTATCCATGCGCCGCCAGTTCCTCCCCGGATAGTCCATTCCATCGTGAATGGGGAATCTTGAACCGCGACGGCGCGCCCGCTGTCAGAGCATGAGTCGCAACCAAAGCGCATTCGAAGACGCCAAAGTGCTTCTCGTCGCTCTTGCGCCGCATGATGCCGTCCATATGCAGGACCGCCGCGTGCGCCGCGAGACAGGACCACACCGTCGAATAGGTATTCTCCCGCGCCCATTCAAGCACCTGCGCAAAACTCTCCCAGTAAGGCTCATCCCTCAAATCCGCCGAGATCGGCTCCCTCCCGGTCACGATCAGTCCATCCAGATGCGAGCCCCACAGTGTCTCCACGCTCGCATACCCCTTCTGGTGCGACTCCGTCCTAGGAACGCCAGGCAGAGAATAAAGAGCGAGCTTAACCGAGATACCATCAGAAGCTGCATTTAGGAGAGAGGCGAACTGACGCTCCGTCGCTTTGAAGGCCGAATCCGGCATGTTGTTGACCAGGCCGATCGTCACGCACCGGCTCGCCTGCTCCGGAAACTCCTGCGGCGGTGTACGCCCCGTTTTACGGCGGTCGTGGCTAGGTAGGCCTGCGTTCATGCGGACTGGCATCGGTCTCTCCCCCTGAAATCGTTATGCGCCGCCTGCTGCCGCTTCCACGCCCACCGCCGCTGCGGCAAGCGCCTGGTCGAAGTCCTCAAGTATGTCGTCGATGTGCTCAATCCCAACGCTCAGCCGGATCATCTCCGGCATCACGCCCGCATTCAGCTGCTCCTCCGGCGACATCTGCCGATGTGTCGTCGAAGCCGGATGGCACGCCAGCGACTTGGCATCGCCCAGATTCACTAGTCGCGTCACCAGCTTCAACGAGTCGTGGAATTTGACCGCTGCCTCAAACCCTCCCTTGATCCCGACTGCCATAATCGAACAAGCCCGCCCGCCTAGATACCTTTGCGCGAGCTCATAATACGGGCTCTCCGGAAACCCTGCATATCGGACCCACTCAACTCTCGGGTCGTCGCGCAAAAACTCAGCCACCTTCTTCGCGTTCTCCACGTGCCGGTCCACCCGCAGTCCCACCGTCTCGATTCCCTGCAATAAAAGAAATGCGCTCAACGGCGCCAGTACCGCGCCGCTGGTCCGCTGAAAGACGCTGCGGGCGCGCGCAATGTACGCATGCCGGCCAAAGCGCTCGGAATAAATCAGACCGTGATACGAAAGGTCCGGCTCACTGAAGGCCGGGAAGCGTGAAGGGTGGGCCGTCCAGTCGAAGTTACCGCTGTCCACAATCGCGCCGCCCATCGTGGTGCCATGGCCGCCCAGAAACTTCGTCAACGAGTTCACCACAATGTCCGCGCCATGCTCAATCGGCCGCACCAGCACAGGCGTGGCCACCGTATTGTCCACAATCAGCGGCACTCCATGCTCGTGCGCCACCCGCGCCAGCCCTTCGATATCGCAGACGTTGCCCGCCGGATTGCCCACACTCTCGCAGAAGACCGCCCGCGTCCCTTCATCGATCAGCTTCGCAATCGCCTCCGGCTGGTCGCTCTCCGCAAATCGCGCCGTAATTCCCTGCCGCGGAAAAATATGCGCAAACAGCGTGTGCGTCGTGCCATACAATTGCGGGACCGAAACAAAATTGCAGCCCATGTCCACCGCGTTGAGCACTGCGTAGTTCACCGCCGCCTGCCCGCTGCTGACGCACAGCGCCTCCAGACCGCTCTCCAGCGCCGCCACCCGTCGCTCCAGCACCGCCACGGTGGGATTATGGATGCGGACGTACCGGTAGCCTTCGGTCTCAAGGTTGAAGAGCGCCGCGGCATGTTCTGCACTGTCAAAGGCGTGCGACACCGTCTGGTAGATCGGCACAGCCACGGACTTAGTCGTCGGATCAGGCTCGTAGCCGCTATGGATTGCGATCGTCTCCAGCTTCATAGGTCCGTCCGCTCCGATTGCTGTGGGTGCTTATCTGATGATAGCCGCCCCGGTCAACTTGGCGCGCAAACAGTAGTAACCAGATGGTTCATCTCCTTCACCACCCACTCCACGTCCCTCTCGGTCGTCCTGAAGCTGGTAATGCATGCCCGCATCACGGGGACGCCGCCAGTCACCGCCTCCGACATCCATGCGGTCTGACGCTCGCGCATCGCCGCCAGCAGTTTGCCTGGGACCAGCCCATCGCGCGTGAAGCACACCAGCGGCAGCGGCGTCGAATTCACGATCCTCCATCCACTCGCCGTCAGCGCCTCCCGCAGCACCTCGCCCATACGGGTCTGGTGGTCGATCATCTCCGCATATCCCGCCTCGCCGCGCTCCGCCAGCGCCATAAACAGCTTCAGCCCGATAAACCGCCGCGACCACTGCGCCGAAGTCTCCAGCGGGTTGAACGTCTCCGCGGCCTCGCCCGCGGGCCGGCTGGGCATGTACGTCACCTCCGACCGGAACGCCTGCGCCACGCTCTCGCGATGCCGGCAGAAGAACATCCCCGCGCCCATCGGCACCGAGAACCATTTATGCGCATCGCACGTAATCGAATCCGCCGCCTCAATCCCCGCCAGGTGCGGCCTCAAACTCGGGGACATCGCCGCCGCCCCACCCCACGCCGCGTCCACATGGAACCAAAGCCGCTCCTCACGGCAGACCTGCCCAATCTCCCCCAGCGGATCAATCACACCCGCCGCCGTCGTCCCGCAGTTGCCCACCACCATAAACGGCAGCATCCCAGCCGCCCGGTCCTCCACCACGCCCTGCTTCAGCTCATCGACATCCATCTTCAATTGCGCATCAGTCCCTATCAGCCGCAGGCTCCGCCGTCCCAACCCCGCCATGTGCGCAATCTTGTTGAAGCCGTGATGCGCCTCCTCGGTCAGATAGATCGCCGGCTCGCCCGCCAGACTCCGCAGCCCATGCTCTCCGTATCCGGGAAACGCATGGGTCAGCGCAACCACCACTGCCGATAGATTCGCCTCCATTCCGCCGCTGGTGAAGCTCGCAATCGACTCGTCCGGCAGTCCAAACTTACCCGCCAGCCAGCCCAGCGTATGCCGCTCCATCTCATTCGCCGCTGGCGACGTGCGCCAGTTCGCCAGCTGCGGGTTGTACATCGCCACCAGCGTCTCCGCCACCACCGAAGCCAGCATCACGCTCGGGTTGAACAGCCCAAAGTAGCGTGGATGCGTCACCTGCACCTGCCACTTCTTCAGCATCCCCTCCACATCCGCAGTGACTTCATCAAGGGATCTCGCCCGCTTGAAGTCAAACCGCTCCAGATACGCGCGAATCTCCTCCGCCGTCACCTCAGACACAATCGGTCCCTCCGCGATCTCGCGCTCCACCCTCGCGAACTCGTCACGCATCGGACCGATCAGCATCTGCGCCTCCCTTTCGCAGCGGTCAAACCCGCACTCCCCCGCTCTGAATTCGATCGTACAACTCATCATCCAGCGGAACGAACGCCTCCGCATCCGTCATGTCGAAGTAAATCGCATCGCCGCACGACGGATCGTACCCCTGACGCACCAGCTCCGTCTTCGAATACTTGAACGTCCCCGTCATCTCCGCCTCCTCGCTGATACGCAGAAACATCGGCCGCGCATACGCCGGCAGCCTGCGCTCCAGATGGCTCCGCAAACCCGCGAGATCAAGCTCTCCGTCCGTCACGATCGCCGCCATTCCAACCCGCCCCTCGGTCCCGGGCACCGCCACCCCATACACATTCGCGTGCCTCACGCCCGCAAACTCGCACAGCGCAGCCGCCACCTCACTCGTCGATACATTCTCCCCCTTGCGCCGGAACGTATCGCCCACCCGGTCCACGAAGTAGTAGAAGCCCTTCTCGTCCCGCCGCATCAGGTCGCCGGTGCGAAACCATGCATCGCCCCGCTCAAACACATCGCGCAGAATCCTCTTCTCCGAGTCCTGCTCTGTCGTGTACCCGTCAAAGCGGCTGCCCACACTCGCTGGATCATCCCTCACCTTGCCCAGCGCCTCGCCTGCCTCGTTCGTTCCGCACCGTATGCAGAGCCCGCTGGCGTCCCGTGCCGGCTCGCCCATCTCCACATCGAACCGCACCAGCGCCGGCGAGAACCGGTGCGCCAGATACGGCGGGATGTGCCCTATCGCACCGCGCCTTCCCTGCACGTTGAACAGCGAAACGTTCCCCTCCGTCGCCGCATAGAACTCGAGAATTCGCGGAAGATGAAATCGCTCCATGAAACCGCGTCCCAAACCTCCGCCGCCAACCCATTGCCGCACGCCAGCCGAATCCTGTGCCTCGTCTCATCCGCCGATGGCGCCGCATGGAGCAGATAACGGCAAAGCTCGCCAATGTACTGGAAGATCGTGCAATCCCAGCGCACTACATCGCTCCAGAACTGGCTTGCGGAAAACTTCTCGCGAATCACCACCGACCCGCCCGCCACCAGCATTGCGCCCGGGGCCTGCACGCCGCCAACGCTGTGGTACATCGGCAGGCAGTTGTACATGCGGTCGGCCTGCGTCACCTCCATCATGCCCGCGAACCAGTGGCTCCACTGCATCATCCGCGCATGGCTTACCTTCGCGGCCTTGGGCAGCCCCGTCGTCCCCGACGTGTAGATATAGAGCGCCAGGTCCTCAATCCCCACCGTGCGCCGCTCACCCTCACCCAACGCCTCGCCGGAAAATCCTTCGACCTCAAGATCGATCCGTCGCCACGCACCCCCGTCGCCCCCATACACCCAAACCGCCGGAGCCGCCTCAACAAACTCCGCCGCTCCACTCCACGTCCCCGCCATCTCCGCATCCACAATCGCCAGCTTCGGCCGCACCACCTGCACGCAATGCGCCAGCGACGCCCCCACCAGGTTCGTATTCAGCAGCGACACCACCCCACCCACGCTCGTGATCCCCAGCCAGATCGCCATGTACTCCGGCCGGTTCGGCATCAGCAGGCACACCACGTCGCCCTTCGCCAGCCCCTGCGCCAGCGCCCACCGTGCATACTGATTCGCCCTCGCCCCCAGCCCGCGATACGTCAAGCTCTCCCTGTCCGAAAGCAGGGCCGGCGCATCCCCCATCCGCGCGGCCATCTCCTCAATCACAACCGACAATGTACGTTCGCGTCGGGTCGGAATGGGCGCAGTCAGCTCCAGCGCGCGCAACCAGGCCTTACTTGCAGACCCGCCTGGAGACCCGCTCACGCTCCCATTCCCCGCGTCACTCATGCAGTATTTCCGGCATCGACGGTCAGCACCGTCCCCGTAATGTTCTTCGCGCGGTCGCTCAGCAGAAACTCGACTGCGTTCGCGACATCCTCAACCTCCACCAGCCGGTTGAGTGCGCTGCGCCGCGCGACTCTCTGCCGCTGCTCGTCCGTCATACCCTGCGTCATCTCGGTGTCCACAAACCCCGGCGCGACCGCATTCACCGTCACCCCCATGCGCCCAACCTCCCGCGCCAGCGAACGCGTGAAACCCACCATCGAGGCCTTCGTCGCCGCATAGACCGAGAGCCCGCTGTACCCGGTGCTCGCGACGATGGACGACATGTTGACAATCCTCCCACCCCCATCCGCCATCATCGCCCGCACCACCTGCTTGGTCAGCACCATCGGCGAGATCGTATTCAGCCGCACCACCTGCTCGATCATCTGGGTCGACGTAAGCGCCAGCAACCCATCGCTGCCGATCCCCGCGTTGTTCACCAGTCCATAGATCGGCCCGAACTCCGCTCGCAACTTCTTCACCAGCTCCGGAATCCCGTCGATCTCCGCCAAGTCGAAGGCCACAAAATGCAGTGCCCCAATCCCGCTCTCGTCCACCTCGCGCTTTACCGTTCGAAACTCGTCGCTCTCCTTGCGCGCAATCGCAATCATGCGAAAGCCCGACGCGCACAGCCGCCGGCAAATGCCCAAACCCAGCCCGCGACTCCCTCCCGTCACGATCGCGTTACGCATTGGGCCGCACCAGCTTTCCGCTCTCAGCCACCGCCAGCGCCGGCACGAACTTGATCGCCACCGGCACCTTATGCACCGCAAGCTCTCCCCGGCAAAACTGCAGTATGTCGCGTTGCAGCGCCTGAGCGCCGTTGCCGGCAGTCGGCAGCGGCGTCTTCGGCACCACATCCGCCACCACCAGCGCGCCAGTAATCGGGTTCTTCTTCGTCTTCACCAGCGACATGCTCACCTCCGGATGCCGATTGATCACCGCCTCAACCTCCTCCGGATGCACCTTCAAACCGCCCACATTGATGATCCCATCGCGCCGCCCCACAAAGTGATAGCGGCCGTCCCGCAATTCCAGCTCGTCGCCGGTGTCCACAAAGCCTTCAGAGTCCTTCAACGGAGGAATGTCTTCCCCAAGGTAGCCTACCGCGTTGCTGTCCGAGCGGATTCTCAGCGAGCCGTCCACCACCTTCATCTCCACGTCAGGCGTTTGCTCAATGGCCTCAACGGGGAAGCCCGCGGAGCCATCGTTCACCGCGAACGCCACACCTGCCTCCGTCGACGCGAAGGCATGGGCGATCGTTGCCTGCGGATATTGCGCCCGCAGCTGGTTCAGGATGGCCTGATCGGCAATCTCGCCGGACAAACGGACGTACTCCGGCGCGATCCGCGCGGCCGAGGGACTCATCAACGCACGGCGCCAGTGCGAAGGCGTTCCCGAGATATGTGTGACCCCATGCGCGCCCGCCCGAGCGAGAAAATCCGCCGTCGACTCATGCGCCCCAGTCAGCACCAGCCCGGTTCTGGTAAAAGCAGCGCGAAGAAATATCTGCAAGCCCCCATACCGGCGAATATCGTAGAACGTACTCCACACCATCGACCCTGAGGATGGGTCGGGAACAATCGCCCCTGCCAGACTCTTCAGCGTGTGCTGCACCAGCTTTGGAACCCCTGTCGTTCCCGAGGTCAGCAGAATCCACTCCGTCTCAATCTGGGGTTCGCGCTCGACGCCCGCGCGACCGGTCTTCCCACTGCCGAAGGCAACGCATCTGACCCTGGAATCAACCCGCTCAAGCGCCGGCTCGTCCGTCACAATTACATCCGCTCCCGCGGATTCCGCGATTGTAGTGAGATACTCGCGCGGAATATCGGGTGGATAGAGCACCATCCGCCGCGCAACGCCGTCGAACTGGACCAAGGCCGCCGCGCCCGCAAACGGATCCACCATGGCCAGCAACACACACCGGCCGCGAACATCGACACCCCAGTCATCGACAGACGCTGCCGCCAGCTCACCCCAACTCGCGCTTCTTCCAGCTCCCACAACGGTGCGGGAGGATATGTCACCCGCATTGGTGATCGAACTCCAGAGGGAGACCGGGCTATTTCGCGGCATTTTCGTAGCATCTGACAAAATCGCCAAACGTAACCGGAAAGCGGATGTCTTCGTCGGTGCTGAAGGGGTCTACCCCCAACGATAATTCAAGCCTCACCACAATAATCGCAAAGCAAAGCGAATCCAGCCCGGAGTCCAGGAGAGCAAGATCGTCTGTCAAAGCCGCAATTCGTCGGCCCTGCTCCTGAGCGACTTGCTTGAACTGGGCGATCACTTCCGATTTCACATCCATCCAGGCTTATCCACCTTCCATTGCGGACCTTGTAGCCGGCACTGTTCGCGTATCGACAGGGGCCTATTTTGATTTTATTGATAAATCTCCGAACCGTTAGTACTCGAGACCGAAACTCTGTCAACCTTGCCCCACTCACCATCTCCGGGGAAATGGCTGGTCAGCCAGCTCTCAACCTGCCGCCGGACCGCGTCCCTCCCCGCTCGGTTTGAGAAAGTGTGATTCGCTTCCTCAATCGTCTTCACCACCACATCGCCCTTGCGACCGGCCAGCTTCAACACATGCTTGAGGTAGTCAAACTCCCCTCGCTGTCTGATGCCCGGAGCCCTGAAAAGTATCGTCGGCAGCCCAGTTGTCGCCACATCCCTCCAACAATTCAGGAGCGGGAAGTTGGCATTGCTGGGTGGCGCGTCGCCCGCCAGGCGCCTTAGTGCCTTGGTCAATTGATCGTACAACTTCTCAAACTCGATACCCAATGTGGTACGCGATATCCGGCCTGTAAGCTTTTGCCATATCTTTGATCTGCTCTTCAACGGAAGGTGAAAGTACGGATCCAACAACAGAAGGCCTTTGCACTCCTGAGTCGATGCTGCCGAATAGATCGCGGTGACAGCCCCCGCGCAAAGCCCCACGAAGAGGACCCCGCACAAGCTGAAGCGTTCGACAATCTCTCTTGCCTTTGCCGCGACAACCGATGCGTAGCTGCCGCGGTTGATATATTCCAAATGTCTCTCTGGCGGGTCGCCATAGGCGTCTCCGAACCCGGGCAAATCGACGCGAAAAGCGGGGTAGCCGATCTGTGCAATAGAGTCGGCCCAATAAACAGCCGAATCTCCCGTCGCGGACCTGGTCGGTGCAAGAGAATTCAAGAATATCACCCCCAAGCGGCCACTTTCATCGGAGTGTGTTTGCGATCTGGAGTCTTCTCTTCGAGCTTTGTGGTAGGTTGCAGGAACGGAGATCCCAAGGCCATCCAGAAGAATCAACTCGCGTGTCTCCATCGAATCGATCATGTCGCCCCGTCTACCGGTAACCCTAGCACCTGCGATAGCCACACAAAGTGCTCAGAATAAACAAAACTAATATCTTTGACCTCATCATATGTTATATGAGGCTTAACCAACGGAGCAGCTTCTCTCCCCAGCTTTGATACCTTCACCGGCCTTCCTCGTTGCGCGGCTAAATCCTGGAGGTCGCCGGGTAACTTGACGTCGAATGACTCACGCCAAAGCTCACTCGTCCATTGATAACCATCCACTTCGACTGTCGAACCCTGCTCCATTCGCCGAATGAAATCCGAAGCAGGCCTCCGATTCTCGCTCGATTCCCATAGCTGTTCCAGACCGGCCCAGAGCAGCAAGCTTGACCGAAGCCCGTGGTTCGCAGTCGCAGGTGGAGACCACAACAGCAATGCATCGCCGATCCCTCCCTGAAAACATCGGCTCGCAAGAATGCCGCCAATCTCCAGACCGTGCAGGATTAATGGCACATGAGGTGAACGCGTTGAGAGCCAGCTTGCGAGAGCATTTACATCATCTGCCCAGTCTGCGAAAGTCATCTCTTCAAACCGACCGGTACTCTCACCTACACCCCGGTAGTCGTAGCGAAGGACTTCAATCTGCCTGGCGGCGAGATATCGGGCCCAACGGACCCACGGGTGGTAGGAATAGTGTCGCTCCGAAGCAAGTGATCCGACCAGCAGAACCCGGCCAACCGGTTTCTCCACCTCATGAAGCACTGTATAAAGATGTTCGCCGGATATTGGAAAGTAGCCCGCCCGTTCAGAGAAGCGTTTATCGAGATAAGGCTGACTCAGCATGGGCGATCTCTCATTCTACTTCGCTGAGGTCAGTTATGCGGCGCGTCTTTGGGTCGGCTCCTGAAGAATGGCCTGGATGAGGGTGCGAAGCAGGATGACGCCTTCAAAGAGGTCAGTGTCGGGGCTTACCGGATAACGCGACATCTCCAGGGTAACGGCGCGGAAGAGTCCCTCAGAATGCGCGATATCGCAGACGCCGTGTACATCGGTGTACTCCATCTCAGTGGAGCCCTGCGCGACCGCAAGGGCTGCCAGATACGACATAAACCGCTGAATAAAGCTCTCAAAGAAGGCCATCGTCAAAAGGGACGGCACCCCCTGAAGTTTGCCCAGGAACCGGCGCACCTTCGTCAGGTCAGTGTCGATGGCAAGCGCATCCTTGTCGGTCGGGAAGGCATGCGCCGCAATCGCGAACTTGCGCAGCATCACCGGGTGACTATCGCGGACCTCCTCGTAAAGGTTCTCGAGAAGAATCGGCCGTGCCTCGTCGGCTTTCACCGCAAGGTTGGTAGCGGTCATCCAATAGATGAAATTGCCTTCCAGCACCGCGGTATATCTCGCGATAATCCCGCGGCGCTGCTCTGTTGTCAGCCGCTCGGGGTTGGGAAGCTGGGCGATCAAATCGTCGATCATGGCCAGGACCTTCTGTTGGTTCGCGGCTCCGAGTGAATCCTTCTCCGATGCCGGAGCTATCGTCATTGTGCTCATGTCTCCACCTTTCTTGATCTCCCAGGTCACGTGCTCCGATGGGGAAACGTCCGCCTCCGCATCTCGACAGAAACCAAAGACAACCTCTTAACTCAAAATCATAAACTAGTAAAGTTCGGCCCAAACCCGAATTGCTATTCCACTACTGCTGCTTCCCTTTGCTCTGCCCGCCCGGAAACCGTGTCCCGCAAAGCCTGAGTCCCCCTGGGGCTCGATCTCCGGTCCTCCCCCTCAAACCTACTCTGCGCAAATATTGAGAGAGGCGACCAGTCCTCGCTCGGTGTCGTATAGGTCGCCGGAGGGCGAAGGCCAAAATCATCGCCGCCGGCTTGAAGAGCACGCAACGCGTCCTGAACTGTCGCCGCCATCCGAAAATTGTGACCTGTTGGGAAGGTCGTACGAAGCACATTGCGCACGCCCCTCCGCGCCCCTACCAGCCACACCTGCGCATCGCGATTCCGCATCTGTTGGGTGAACCCAACCAGGAACCCCGCGGCATCGGGACGGATTGTGTTACTCGAACTCAGGTCAACGATGAGAGAGCAGCCGCTAGCCAACTCAGACTCGATGCCCTGCCGCAGCTCACTGACGGCAGGTCCCGTGAAATCGCCGGCAATCCGGACGATCAATGCCCGCCCCAGACGTGTCATCGAAATCTTGGTTGCTGACGACTCACTTGGCTGCACGGAAGTGATAAAGAGCTGTAGCGAAAGGTACCTCAGCAAGAAGAGCACATTGTCCAGATATCTGGGCCCAAGCCGCCGAGGCTCGCTGAAGAGCCGGAATATCCACTCCATCCCACTTCGCTGCATCCACAAGGGCGCGCGCGACTGCCTTCCAGAGAAGAAGTCGACCGAAGCTCCTACCCCGATGCAGACAGGAACATTCAGGCAATGCCGGTGCATCGCGAGCCACTTCTCCTGCTTCGGGTTGCCAAATGCCACCAGCAGGATGTCCGGCCTGGCGTCCTCGATCGCCTTCAGCATCTCACCATGTGCCATCTGGTCAATGGGTGTGATCGGCGGCGCCAACCGCCCACAGATCTCGGCATTCGGATACTCCCGCTGGATGCGCTCCAGCGTGCAACGAGATCGCTCTTCCGTTGCTCCCAGCAGGAAGATGCGCCGCTTCTTGCGCTCGGAAAGCTCCAGAAGGCGAGGAAACAGGTCCGCTCCCGTGACCCTTTCCTTGAGCGAAGCGCCCATCAGTCGCGATGCCCAGACCAGTGGCATCCCATCTGCGAGCACCAATTCGCAGCCGTTCAGGATCTCCATCAAGTCGCGGTCGCCGACAGCCTTGCTCAGGAAGTCGACATTTGCAGTCGCAACTTGATGGCAGCCGCCTGAGTCGATCATGGAGTCGATGATAGAGACCGCCTCGTCAAGGGACACGTCGTCGATACGTATCCCCAGAAGCGCGACTTGCGAGTTAGTCGATCTCATCCTTGCTCCCAGACGCCTATGCGCCACCTTCAATTCTTCCGGGCCTGAACTCGAGTTGCCCTGCCCAACTAAGCCGGGTACCCAAAATCAACTAGAGTTCTGCAACCGATATGGACCGCGATATCCTAGGGCCATTGCTCGATTTACTGGAATAGTCCCTGGAAAACTGAAGAATCGCGGCAGGAACTTTGGTCGCCTCAGGTCTTGACACCTCGCACAGACCTATCTTGCGCAGATCCTCGGTAGTGCATTCGATAGTACGGAGGACGGGCTCTCCTCTGCCGATATGGGCGTCCACACAACCCAACTCATTGCTGTCAAGTAGACCTGCGGCCTCTATGCGCCGCGCGAAATCATGCCAGCTTGCCTCGGGAGCGGTCATAATCCGCGTCACAGAGCCGGTCCGCGAGAAGGTCCAAAGACTGACCGCGAATGGCGCTAGACCTTGCTCAGGTTGGATAAGCAGATAGACAGAGGATTCAGCAAAATCGCCCACGAATCACCTCCAGCAGAAAATTGACGCATTGAAACAATGAGATACCAACATCTTGCATCACCACATAGGTGGAAGCAAGGGAATTCCATCAAAACTCGGTAACGATGGGCAGAGAGAATGGTAACGTCCGATTCCTGATTTAAGGTAACCGCTTGGTAACAGAATTCCCCAAGGCCCAAGTGGAGTGCGCTTCGGACACTAAATCAGTTTCTTTATAAAATTGATCTCAGCGTGCCCATCGCTTTGTATGCGACGAGTAGCACTCCCATTCCAAGCAGACTGGGCAGAACCGCCAAACAGAAGCGACCCAGTCGGTCCTCATGAGACCACAGCTTGAAGTCATACTGCTCGAACAGCATGCTACGATCTCCGGCATCGTCGATCGCCAGGAATGCGACCGCAGAACACAGACAGCTGAGCACCAGGTTTGCGCGACGCGACCGCATCCGCGCCTGATCGTGCGCTCTGGACCAAGTCCCACTCGAAGCTTGTTCGGCTCGGGTGTCGTGATAAATCCGGGCATCATTCGCCGCAGTTAAATTCATCTGGTGGAACATCTATCCCCCTGCATCGGCCCGCTCTGCTTTAAGTCGCACGATCCCTTGCCAAAACGATCTACGATCCCAGCCATCGAAGGAATCACACTTCCGTGTTATCCCAGGGCCGAATGGTATGACGCCATAAACCTTGGGCCTGTTGCCTTGAAGCCTGCGGCAGATAAAACCTACCGAACCGCGCACTTCTCGCACACAGTACGAAAGCACGATGCCACTCTATGCCCGCCGAACAAAGCATCGCAATGACCGACCTGTTAACAACCTAGTGACATTTTTACGGCCCTAAAAATGGGCGGCCTTCCGGTTCGAGGCGGCACCCTTAAGCATGGAGCAACTTATTGATTCTAATGTACATCATGCTCTCGGCCGAACTTTTCTTCCTCAACCTTCTCGGGCACCCGGAAAGAGTGGTACGCGCGGCTCAGCCACTGCCTCTCAGGCCATCCGGGTCGAAGAAGCTCGATTACGAGCGCAGGCTCCTCCCACGGCACATCATGGTATCCGCACCGGAGATAGCAACTCTTTGGATTCAAGTTGAACGCCTGCGGGAAAAAAGCAACCGTGTCCCCCTGAAAGCAATCCTTGGGTGCCGGCGTGGGCTCATCCCGAAGCTTAGCGCTCATTGCGCCCGCCAGATCGCCTTTGCCGGGCACTCGCAGATGTCCAAGTTGTGTACAGCGCGGATTGAGTTCTATCAGGTAAGCCGTACCGGTCGTCCGTTCGATCACAAAGTCCAGACCATGAAAGCCGCTAAGTTTCAACTTGCCAGCCAGCAGTCGGGCAGCACGCTCAATCTCGTCGTTTTGCAACAGACGAACCACTGTTGCCCCACCCGTAGCACCTCTCGCCGCGAGCACCTCAACTGTGACGATCCCCAGAAGCTCTCCATCCCAGCATGCCAACATGGCATTTGCAGGACGTCCCTGAATAAACTCCTGGATAGTCACACTCGCCGTCTCACGTCTGCGCCAGAACCAAAGCGCGAGCGGATCGCGATTGATGAGCAATCGCTTCCAGGCAGTACTCGTCCCCAACCCGCGAAAAAGCCTGCGGTACGCCGCCAGTGCGTCTGACTTTGAGCGCACGATCGCCACACCATTGCCGCCTGAAGTCCCGTCCAACTTAAGGACCTCGGGGTCATCCCCTGGCCACGCCTCCAGATCGTTCTCTGAAGTCACTGTCTTCGTCGTCGGCACACGGATCCCGAGCTCCGACGCTGTCTGGAGAAAAGCCGCACGACTGCATATCTGGGGATACGCATCGCCGGAGCCCAGGGAACGCTCGATCAACGGTCGCATTTCAGGAAACTTAGTGTGAATCTCATGCAACTGCCAGACCACCCCATCGTCGCATGGGACGATCAGGTCGGGGTTCGAGGCCAGAATTGCAGCCCGCAGAGATTCAACAGAGTCGAGACTCCGGTATGGATACAACGACGCAATGCCGGAGACAAAATGAAGAGGATGACCCGATGGGCACACGCCGCGAACTTTGCATCCATGGGCCAGAAAGGCCATTGCCAGCCGAGCCGATAACGGCCACCGCATCGTCGCACATAGCAGTACGATGGGTTGTGGTCGTTCGCTCAAAGAGGTCATCTTTCGTGTCCCACAGCTACTGCAACAAACGCCTGATTATAATAGCTTATAGGTGTTACCTCCTCTCTTATTTCCCTCATTAGTGCTATTCGGCGCACACCAAAGTTCGGCTAGACTCATCATGGTCAGGGAATAACTCTGCATGGAGAAAACTGTGGGTTCAGTAGTAGACATAGCCATCATCGGCGCGGGTCCCTATGGGTTATCGATAGCTGCCCATCTCAGCAAGACGCCGTTGACCTTTCGCATCTTCGGAACTCCCATGCAAAGTTGGCGTGAGCATATGCCCAAGGGCATGCTGCTTAAGTCTGACGGCTTTGCTTCGTTCCTCTTTGACCCGGACTCCGCCTTCACTCTCCGTCACTATTGCGAGGAGAAGAAGCTTCCCTATGCCGATGTGGGTATTCCGGTTCCATCCGAGACCTTTGTCGCCTATGGCCTGGAGTTTCAGAAGCGCCTCGTGCCCACGCTGGAAGAGACCGACATCACCTCCGTTCGTCGTGCAGCCGCTGGCTTTGAGCTCAAGACCGCAGATGGCCAGACTGTGCAGGCGCGCAAAGTCATCGTCGCAGCGGGAATCACTCACTTCGGCTATCTCCCGCCCTTCCTCGCCGAGCTTCCCAGGCAATATGTCACCCATAGCTCCGATCACCATGACATGAGCAAGTTTCGCGGGCAGAAGGTCGCGGTGATCGGAGCAGGCGCATCCGCGGTCGATATTGCGGCTCTGCTCCATGAAGCCGGCGCCCACGTCGAACTGGTGGCAAGACGAAAAGAGATTGCATTTCACAAACCGTCGAATGAGCCGCGCCCCTTCCTGCAGCGACTCGCCAACCCTCGCTCCGGCCTTGGCTTGGGCTGGCGCTCACGCATGTCGTGTGACGCTCCGCTGCTCTTCCGTCTCCTGCCCTGGAAGCTGCGATTCCGCGCGGTTCAGAACCATCTCGGACCGGCTCCCGGCTGGTTCGTTCGCGACAAAGTAATGGGTCGCTTTCCCATGCATCTCGGTTCGAAAATCAACTCCGTCACAGTCCAGGATGGCAAGGTCCATCTCAAAATAACTGAGAAAGACGGCACAAATTCCCATCTGGTTGTCGACCACGTGATCGGAGCTACCGGATTTCGCGCCTTGATCTCGCGTCTGGGTTTTCTCGACGAGGGTTTGCGCCAGCAGATCCGAGCCATCGAAGACACCCCCGTGCTCTCGCGCAACTTCGAAAGCTCCATCCCCGGACTCTACCTTGTGGGCGTAGCATCCGCGAATTCCTTTGGCCCGCTCACCCGATTTGCCTACGGCGCCAAGTTCACCGCAAATCACATCACTCGCCATCTGGCGTCTACTGCCATGTCGAGGGCATCCTAGGTTCAACTGATTGCGGGGCAGGTTATGGGCTTGAATGACCGAGCTGTCGTCCTACTGGCCACCACCTGCAAATGGCAATCCACAGCCCGATTGGCATTGGCTTTCACTGAAGCAGGCTGCGCGGTTGAAGTTGTGTGCCCTGGCGGCCACCCAGCCGCAAAAACCCGCGCCGCTCTGAAGCTCTATTCGTTCGACGGCTTGAGACCGATCCGATCCTTCTTAAAAGCGATCCTTGCAGCGAAGCCCACACTCATCATCCCCTGCGATGATCTTGCGGGAGTCCTCCTCACAAAGCTCTATAAGCGGTCGTTGGCTCACAATAGCAATGAAGACCTCCTTCGAGTCCTCGAGCTCTCAATTGGCGGTACGTCCACACAGGCGGCTCGTGCCTCTCGCTCGGACTTAATCGGAATGGCGGCCGCGGAGGGTGTTCGAGTTGCCGAGACCGCCATGGTGAGTTCAGCTGACGCCCTTCAAGCGTGGATAGCCAAACTAGGACTCCCGGCAGTGTTGAAAGCGGACGGCACCTCTGGTGGTGTAGGTGTCAGGATCGTCAGCTCAGAGGGTGAGGCTCGTTGGGCTTTCAGCAAGCTGGCGGCCCCTCCATTGGCTCTCAGAGCAATCAAGCGAGCGGCCTTCGACTCGGACACGAATCTGCTGGTTCCGTGTATCCGCCGGCAAACTTCCGCAGTCAGCATTCAACGATTTATCAACGGGCCGGAAACCACCTGCACCATTGCGAGTTGGAAGGGACAGGTGCTTGCCAACCTCAGCTTTGAGGTCCTCCGAACATGGGAGGCGAGAGGCCCCGCGTCCGTTCTTCGCGCGATAGACAATATTGAGATGTCCTCGGCAGCGGAATTGATCGCTCGACGGCTCAATCTATCCGGCATCTACGGATTTGACTTCGTGATCGACGAAGCGACGGGCCATCCCTACCTCATTGAAATGAACCCGCGCGCCACGCAGACATCCCACCTGGCACTCGGCCCAAAGCACGATTTGGCCGCTGCAATCAGTGGTGCTATCTCTGATACACCTATCTCGAATCGCCCAAAGGTCACAGAGAATGACGTGATCGTGATCTTTCCGGTCGAGTGGAAGAAAGATCCTGGCAGCCCTTTTCTTACCTCCGGCTACCATGATGTGCCTTGGAGCGAGCCGGGTCTGGTCAAGGATGCAATCCTGGACAAGTCCCCAAAATGGATTGCCTCGCTAAGCCGAAGAATCGGCATCGCTGTCGATCCGCAACCAACTCCTCGGCCGCAGGGACGTCTGTCCCCACACGACGCAGTCGCCGTCAAGCCAGTGATCCGACACCCCTGACTCCCGCAGCGCAAGTCCCGGCCGAGGCAAGTGGAATGTGCTGAAATCATCTGGGCGCGTCCTGTGCACGCACCATCTACACCAACAGTATCTCTTACTGCCGCGTAGTGCGACCCCCCGCAGGCCGGTTTAATGGTGAAATAGGAACGTGAACCTTTCCGAATACTTCGACCGAATAGCCATAGTTCATCTGCCGGAGCGAACGGATCGTTTCGAGTCCCTGAGCATTGAGTTGCGCCATCTAGGAATTGACATCCAGGACCCCAAGATAGATATCCCCTACGCTCCGAAGCCAGCGGACGCAAATGGATTTACGTCGCGGGGTGTATATGGGAACTTCCTAAGCCATCTTGAAATACTGCGACGAGCACGGGATCAGGGTCTTGGGGCCATATGGGTCTTGGAAGATGACGCAATATTCAGCAGACGAATGTGCCGCACCCAGCCGCAATTGGTAGAGAGGCTTAGGCAGGAGGATTGGGACCTATGCTTCTTCGGCCACTCTTTAGCGAAGGAGTTATTGGGCCAACCTGCGGGACTGGTGGCAACGCACTCGGAGTTTATCTGGGCCCATTGTTATGCAGTGCATGCCAGAGTGCTTCCCAGGATTGTTGCTTATCTGGAAGCTGCTCTCGACCTGCCCCCGGGTCATCCCGAAGGCGGCAAGTTATACATCGATGCGGCGTTCACTCTTTTCCGTCGCTTCAATCCCGACGTTGTCACCTTGGTAGGCAATCCTGCGCTCTCAGTTCAGAAGGGCTGCTTCAGCAGCCTCAATGAACGCACATGGTATGACAGAGCAGCGATCACCCGACCATTTGCTTCCGCGGCGCGCCTTCTCCGCGACAACTGGTGGAAACTTAGAGCGTGATCTTTCGCATGTGGCTGTGAAAAGGGAATCGCGGGCCAGCGATTTCCCGTCTTCTAGCGCCCAACATCTGGCAGCTGCGTCCACTTATGCATTGCAGAAGAAGCGCCATCGTTTCAGTTACTTTTGGGTTACTATTTGGCGGTTGCGCCCCCCTGCAAAGTAGGAGAGACTCACTCAACTGAACTGATTCTGAGGCAATGAACAATGGCACATTTTGACATGCTCATCCAACCTGAAGATGGTTCAGGTGTCTTCCCGGTGAGCCTTTGGGCGGTTCGAGGTGTTGGCAACGACCAGCAACTGTACGCCGCCCCGCAAGCGAGTTGGTTGGACTACTCCCGTCGCATCGATCAAATCAAACTGATGGACGAACGAACACTGGGACATGCCGATGCGTGCATCTTCCGCGGCGAACCCGTGGTCCAGAAGATTCAGTGCTCCCCCGGCGATCTTGCCCGTATGGGGTTTGGCGACGCACAAGCAAACTTACCAAAACATCTCAGAATGAACGCGCTCCTGAATCGGCAAAAGGCGAATGCAGGGGACAGTCGCGCACCAGAGAGTGATCCCGCGCGTGAGCCATTCCCAGCGGTGGAATCGGGTGCGGCTGCAAAGGCATTGCACGCCTTCCGAAACCGCATCGCGCTCCTCGGAGTTGGCATCGACAATCTCTCAATGGATACTGTCGTTGAGATCATCGACGCCCTTATCGAAAAAGGTGGATGTCACCAGGTCGCCACCGCGAACGTGGATTTTCTGACCAAGGCCTTCGAAGACGCAGAACTGCTGGATATCCTGAATAGTTGCGAGTTGGTCTTGCCGGATGGCATGCCGTTGGTATGGGCGTCCCGCATATTAGGCGTCCCCCTGAAGGAGCGCGTGGCCGGCGCGGACCTGGTGCCACACTTGCTCAAACTCTCTGCCCGAAAGAAGCGCAGGATCTTTCTGCTCGGCGCGACCGAAGAAAACTCAAGCGCTGCTGCCCAGCGAATTCAAGAGGAGTATCCGGACGTAATTCTCTGCGGTCGCTACTCGCCGCCATTTACTCAGGCAGACCCAATGGAGGACGAACGGACCCTTCAGCTCATTGCGCAAGCCAAACCCGACATACTCCTGGTCGCCTTTGGAAATCCAAAGCAGGAGAAGTGGATCGCCAAACATCGCGACCGTCTCAGCGTCCCGGTCTGCATCGGCGTAGGGGCCTCCATTGACTTTCTCTCCGGCAGGCAGTCCCGGGCGCCGCAGTGGATGCAGCAATCTGGACTGGAGTGGATCTACAGGATGGTAAGCGAGCCGCGCCGCCTCGCGTTGCGATATCTGGACAATGCGCTCTTTCTTCTCCGCTATCTCTCCGTTCAGCTCCTGGCAAACTCACTACAGCCACGCGCCCTCCGGAAGCCCCAGATCAAGCTCTCCTGGCACGGCAGCGTCCTGGCAGTCGGCATCGTAGGAGGGTTTAGCGGATCCATTGCCGAACAACTAATCGAAGATCTGAGCCAATGTAAACATGACGGTCCACTTATTCTGGACTTGTCCTTCACCGAGTTCATCGCTCCGGACGCGGCCGGCCTGCTGATCCACCTCGCGCAACGATGTGCGCGGGCCGGGAACCAGCTATGGCTCGCAGGCGGCAAACCATCTCTACGCTCGGTACTCCACGCAACGTTTCCAGCAGGCGAACCTTTCAGGACCGCCGCAACATTGAAGGATGCGCTCCGCTTTGTATGGTCGCCTTCACTGTATGAAGATGGCCTAGACAGCCGCAGATCGGAGACGCACAGGCCTCGGGTTCGCGCTTCATCCTGGGCGACAGGCCGGCACAAGACTTTGGAGCCCTTGCCTCTGAAGGCGTCTGCCGTCCGGCGCCCGCAATAGGCTGCGTATTCATCCATCGCATTTCGATCCCGTGCCCGATCTTGACTGACGACTACAACTAAGGTGTCGTAAACGCTCCGGAAATCTGTACCCGCTTGGCTATAATCGATAAGGCCGTCGTTGTTTGAAGACCGCATCTGGAGCCTCCCCCATGATTTCTGGCCTTGCGCACGGTGTCTACATCGTCTTGGGGGCGCTGCTCGTCGTCGCAACCGCTCCGTTGCTGATAGAACTTCTTTTAACTACCCTCGCCGCAATGACCCCCCTGCGGAGGCGAACCAGCGCTCTCTCACTTCCATCGCTTGGTCGGGTCGTCATCCTTATTCCAAGCCACAATGAGGAGCTCAACATCGGCCGGTGTGTCGAGAGCCTTGCAGCCTCGGCTGTCGGTGCTGGCGACATACTTGTCATCGCCCACAACTGCACCGACAGCACTGCTGAGCGCGCACGCGCGGCCGGAGCCATGGTGTCCGTACTGAACAGCCCCGACCTCCGCGGCAAGGGAAATGCGCTCGATCATGGGGTTCGCATGGCCTTTCAGGACCTTGGGGCAGACGCCGTCCTCATCGTCGATGCTGACTCCACCGTCTCTGCCAATCTGGTGAGCTGCGTGCGGCAACACCTGGAGCATGCACTTGCGCTACAGTGCCGGTATCAGTGCCGGAGCGCGCCGGACAATCCCAGTTCACGCCTGCGCGCACTCGCCTTCTTCTGCATGAATGTCATTCGCCCGACTGGCAGACAGCGCCTTCATTTCTCCTCTGGAATCTTTGGAAATGGGTTTGCCCTGCGCCGTCAGGTCATCGAACAGGTCCCCTACTCAGCTCACTCGATCGTCGAAGATCTGGAGTTTCACCTCTCCCTGATTGCCGCCGGCATCCATTGCGAATTTGTCGAAGAGGCCCGCGTCTGGGCGGAAGTTCCTGCATCTGGCCGCGCAACCACAACCCAAAGCGCGCGCTGGGAGGGAGGCCGGCTGCGTATGCTGCGAAGCCATGGCCCTTCCCTTGCGCTACAGGTGCTTCGCGGAAGGTTCAGCCTTCTTGAGCCGCTGTTCGATCTGGCCGGCCTTCCAATCGCCATCGAAACTGTTGGTCTGGTACTTCTTCTCCTGCTTCCCATCCACGCCCTGCGCCTGTACGCACTCTCCGGGATGGCCATCCTCGCTCTGCATCTATTCTTCGCGATCTACTCGGGCCCGGATCCATCCGCCGATCTTCGCGCGCTCGCTCAAGTGCCAAGGTATGTCGCCGGCAAGATCGGGATGCTTCCGGCGATCCTGCGGATGACACGAAGCCGGGCAGCCTGGGTAAGGACCTCACGCGCCGACACACTGAAATAGCCAAAAGATAAAATCGCTTACGCCTCGCCTCCAAGGCGACGCTGGAAGATACGCGCAAGGTGGTCGACGTTCTGCTCAAGGTCATAATCCTGCTGGATACGCCGCCGCCCGGCCTTGCCCACCGAATCACGCAACGCAGCGTCATCCATCAGTCGTGCAATCGCAGCCGCCATTCCGCTGATGTCCGACGGTGGAACGAGGAGCCCGTCAATGCCGTCGCGAATCAGCTCAGGAATGCCATTGATGCAAGTGGCAATGCATGGAATCTCCATCGACATGGCCTCCATCAGCACCACTGGAATCCCCTCCGCAAAGCTGGCGAGCGCAAAGACGTCTGCCGCCTCGTAGAAACCGCGGATATCGTCCTGATTGACCGACCCTTCGAAGAAAACACTACCGGTTAGTTGACGCTCGCGCACCAACTGCTCGAGACCGCCTCGGTCCAGACCGTCGCCGACTAGACGAAGCTGAAGAAGACGACCGTCTTCCACCAATTGCCCGATGGCCTCGATCAGAATTCGCTGTCCTTTGGTGGGTGCCAGGCGTGCTACGCAGAGGACCTGCAATGGAACAGGCGAACTGCGGTGAGGACGTGGGAGGAAGTGCTCGGAGTCAACACCCAGCCGCGCGATATCGAGCTTGTGCCACCTATCTCCGGGAGCTAGCCGCATCAACTGACTGCGAGCAAAGAAGCTGATGCATATGATGAACCGGCACGCCGCAACCTTCCGAGGGAGAAAATATCCGGGTACATCGTAGAATTCGTCGGGCCCATGCACCGTCATCGACAGGCTCACCGGCACGATTCGCGTCAAAATCATTCCCACGGTTGCCGCTTCCGTCGCGAAGTGGACGTGCAGATGCGAAAAGGAGCGTTGCTGCACCCAGCGCGCCAGGACGACCGCCTCCGCATAGTAGAAGAGGTAAAACATAAGCCGAGAGGGATCGGCCCAGCCCAATCCAAACGCGGAGAAAAGACCGCGCGCCACACCGGCTGGATGGCGCAACAGCGTCCAGATGAGCCCTTTGAGGAAGCCTGTCGCGCCTGCCCGCTTAACATAAAAAGTATTGGAAGCCTCACGCTGCTCGACCTGCGTCATCTTGTCATATCGCGGAGGGTCGTTGATCGATGCCGTTTCGATCGCGATGCCGCGTTCTCGCAAGGCGAGCACTTCGCGCAGGATGAAAGTATGGGACACGCCAGGATACTGGCTGACAAGGTATGCGATCCGCAGCGGCACTTGTCCATCGGGATCGAAGGATGCCTCGTCTCGCGCACTTACAATTGCAGGCTCGATTGGCGACGTCGTCACGGAAGTCGGTCGGTTAATGTTGAGAGGCCTCGCGCTGTCAAAGGTGCCGTTAACAGAATATCAAGAGACACGCGCAGCACATTTCTTCTTCTGCTTATGACCCAGATTTCACTTTCGCACTTTGCGCTCTGAACTTAGGCTGAAGCTGCTTATAAAAGCTATACAGTCGTGTGTCTCGAATGAAAACATCGCGGGATTCCACAAGTGGAAACTTCAGTACGTCATCGTAGAGATTCTTGGCTCCTTCAGTCGTGGCCCCATCGACGTCAAAAACCAAATCTAGGCTCCGCGCGTGCTGCGTAGCCTGATAGATGAGCAGCTTGACCGCATCCCCATGCGGCTTCCTGTTGCTCGAGTCCACAAGCCGCCGACGGGTCAACAACCACAAGTAATAGCGCTTGTCATCCCAGGCGCAGGCGATTGCGGCGTCCAGTGTGGGTTCTCCAATCCTCGGCCTCGCGGCAAACACTTGTACTTGCTGAACATTACTCTCCTGCCCTTTCGCGATGAGGTCACGCGCGGTCTCCAGCGACGCATAGCTCTTTTTGCCAGCCGCCTTGAGATTTGTTCGATAGAACTCAATGAATGTATCTGCGTCGATTTGCACGACGTCCAAGTCCCGAATCGCCCGCTTCAAGTGTCCTCTGTGCTTCGAGCTGAGTCTGCTTAAGATGTCGGGATCGCTGGATCGCTGTACATACGTCGTTTCCGTGTGATGCTCAAATCCATGCCTTTGGAAAGCCTGCCGAATCAGGTCGGCGTCATTA
Organism: uncultured Acidobacteriaceae bacterium; assembly: GCA_963808025.1. Taxonomy (GTDB): domain Bacteria; phylum Acidobacteriota; class Terriglobia; order Terriglobales; family Acidobacteriaceae; genus Edaphobacter. Next base: position 327,217 of record CAWEEI010000006.1, read on the forward strand.
GCGCCAGGATTGCAAACAAACTTGAAAGAGATGTTTCGAGGCAGCTGTACTACAAGGCGGCGAAGCGCCTCAGCCCTTTCAATTCGGTTTAGGCCCCGGTCAAGCACTGGGCCGCCGAGATGCGCCCATACCGGTGCGAAGCCAAGCTTGTTTCCAACCTGATTGGTAGCCACCACGAAGCCGAGACTGCCGGCAATCTTGCCACACTTGTGGACCACAAACTCCCGGTAATCCTCTCCCCTCTTGGCAATCTCCAACCACCAGGGCTGTTGAAAAACTGCAAGATCGGATATGTTTGCTTCGACCGTCGGCTCACGCACCAGGGAGATGCGCGGATCTCGTACGAGGGATGGCGTCTTCATGCTCCCGTAAGTCGTTGATTTAAATGAACCGCCCATTGCAGAAGACCCCACCCCGGCTCTTAACTCTTAGAAATTATAGCCCTGCTACCAAAGATAAAACTCTACAGTCTGTCCGCCCTAGCCTCGCAAACCGTGCGGCACCCAGTCTTCTCTAAGACCCCCGGGCGCGTGAATCGCTGAATCTCCGCCGACCCCGGGGGAGGCACTATCCTGGTTCAGGACCTGGGTATAACCGCGAGGTCGAAATTGCCATGACGAGAAGCATGACGGCATAGATCATTACCTCAGGGGCGTAAACCCGCTCTTGAAAGAAGTGATTTACTATAGAAATCCCAAACCAGAAATACGCCATGCACAGCATTACAATCGTGCGGGCCCTCGACTTAGGCGCCATTACTGCCGCTGCGACCGGAACAACCAACACCACGAAGTCGTACAGCACATGCTTGAAGCACAGTAGCGTCATGACGATCGCCACAGCAAATCGTACGTGTTCATCCAATCGCCTATTGCGCCATATCCAGATCGCCGCTCCAACCGCGGAGATCAGCCCAAACAGAGCAGGTATATTGTAGGCCGCTGCTGCTGAAAATCCGTGATTGCGCATGGCAATCTCCAGCGGAGTCATCACGTCACCGGCTCCGGGGCCCATGGCAATCTTCGAGGTCGCGATCGGCTCGAAGGCCAGCGTCTTCAAGTTCCCACCCAGCATCCGTTGCGCCACTAGCAGCCCAATCAGAGGCGGTGCAATCGAGACTAGTAAAACACTGAACTGGCCCTCTAGCAGCAGCATCATTACGATTAGCGGAGAAAAACTGTACTTGCTATAACTCAAGCCGAGCGCCATTCCCCTCGTGAAGTGGTTGCCAGCGTAGAACACGATACACAACATCAACAGGATGAAGATGCCGTGCTGTCCGTTCGACATGGTCACGCGAAAAGGAGTCGCGCTGAGCACCAGAAACGTCACCAGTAGCATATGGTCGCGGTCCAGATGAAACATCCTCCTCATCAGATAAAGAACGCCTGTGAGGAAGAGCAGATTCAGCCCGCACCACCAGGCAAGAGCCTCCCGGAAGGGCATCCTCCCCAGCGGGCCAAGCAGTAGAAAGAACTCGGCAAGATAGTTAGGCTGTTGCCCCAGGATGATACCGGAGCCGCCTTCCATGTATGTCTTCCAGGGGTCCTGGTGCAGGGCCAGCAAATGTGCCCCGCTCCACTGGAAGTCGGTTCCTGTAACTAGGGCCTCTTTCACTCCCACAATCGTCGACACGGACGCCATCAACCCCAGAACAACAAGGATCAACCACCTCAATCGCGGCGACTGGGGCAGTATCCCTCGACGCACATCTCCACCCGGGCTAACATCTTCCATTAGGCTCATTGTTACGGCTCATTCCTCTGCCAACATCCCTGCCTACCGACGGTTTCGGCGCCACGTGAGAACGGTATTGACGCCATAGTTCCACACCGAACTGATACCGGTTCCCGAGGCCCCTGCCAAATACCACGGGATTCCCTTACTGATCAGCAAATTAGCGAATGCCACATTAATCACGGTGCCCAGCGAACACGCAGCATAGAACTTGATTAAGCCGGTCGCTAACCTGCGCCCGCGCAGCCTGCGATCGCGGAAAGTGACCACATTATTGAGTAAGAAATTGAAGGTCATAGCGAAAAAAGTTGCAATGGCCTGCGCCTGTAGAAAATGATGGCGATGATTAAGATATAACGGCGCCAGTACAGCAAGATGCACAACAACACCTAGCGCGCCCACCATCACAAAGAGTACAAACCGCGTCGGCACCCATGAGCCAATTACCTTGTCTACAACCAGAAACAGATACTCAAGTTCAACATTCACATCAAGCTTGCTCTCACCTAGCTGACGATTGCGAAAAAGGTAAGGAACCTCCCCCGTACTCGGCGGAGTAGGGCTGGATGCCAGTATGTCGACCAGTATCTTGAACCCAGAACCCGTCAGCCGCGGAACAACGCTGCGAATAAACTTGGCTTCAACAACGAAATAACCGCTCATTGGATCAGTCACATCGCAATGGCACACCAGCCTGCTGATCCGTGTTCCCAGGTCGCTAAGCTTTACGCGCTTCTCCGCAAACTCGCCCATGCTGCCGCCTTCGACACGGCGGCTTGCAATGACAACGTCCAGCTTCTCAGACACTATCTTCTGCAACATTAAAGGCAGCACGGCTTCGTCGTGTTGCAGGTCCGCATCCATCACCGCAATATAGGGAGAGGAAGACGCCATCATCCCTTCAATACAGGCCGAAGACAGACCGCGCCGTCCAATCCGCTCAATCGAGCGCACCCTGCGGTTGCAACGCGCAATTCCACGGACCACATCCGATGTGCCATCCGGGGATTGATCATCGACAAAAATTGCTTCCCACTCAATGCCCGCAAGTACTCCCTCCAGCTTCTTCAACAGAATAGGAACGTTTTGCCGCTCATTGAACGTAGGTAACACCACCGTTAACTGAATCGGATGGATCGAAGATTCCGAGCCGACATTGACCAGGTTGCCTGTCAATCGGGCAGCTGCCACATCCATCAGCATCTCCTGATAAGCCTCAACAAATTCAGATGAGACATCTCATATGGGCTTTGATTCGGACATTGTATGCATCTAATTGTAGCGCACATATTTCCTGGGTTTAGCCCAGCGCGACATAGAGCAAAAGGACCCGAAGCGGTTTACCAGCCCCAATCTGCCGTCAGCTGTCTTAGGCCTACCGATTGGCCCGCGATCATGATGTCCAGCTCTACCTTGTGCCCGGTCCCCTGAGACCTTGATGGCAAGATCAGCGTCGACTACGGCGTGACGGTAAGGGTGAGGTTCACAGTGTGGCTGATCTTAGTGCTCGATCCGGTCGCTGTGATCGGGATCGTGTAGGTGCCGGCGGCTGCTGAGAGCGGTGTCCCCCCTGCGGAGATGACGGTCGGGCTGGCGCATCCACTGAAGGCCAGAGTGACTGGAATGGCCGCCAGAAGGAGTAAAAGCAGCCGGAGGCGGGGGAAGCGCCTGGATCTGCGCGTGGGGAAGGCCGCAATCCCTGCAAAAAGACCCATGGGGGACAGCATCAGGGCCAGATTGAATGGAGGGCCCCCGGGATCCAGGGGGCCAGAATTGTTGCGGGCGTAGCCGAGAACCGAGCTTGTATCGATGTAGAGCACTGAAGAGGCAGCGCCATTCGCCGCCAGCGACGCTGCCGACGGAGTCAGGCTGCACGTAATGTAGGTAGGCAGGCTGCCGCAGCTAAGATTTACCGTGTCGGCAAAGCCATTCACGCTGGAGATTGCGACTGAGGTAGTGGTGTTGTTCTCTGTTGCGATGGTGACGCTCGGGCTGGCCAGCGCGACAGTGAAGTCCTGTGAAGCCGCCGCCTGGATCGACTCTGAGACCGTGGGCGAGGTGCTGGCCGAGTAGATTGCGCTTCCGGAGAATACGGCGGTCAAGGTATCTGTACCCACTGGCAGGGCTGTAGTTGTGATACTCGCGTTGCCGGAGGCGCCAAGCGTTCCGGATCCCAGCGAGGTCGTGCCGTAGTAGAAGGTGACGGTGCCACTGGGGGTGGTCGAACTCCCGCCGACAGCGGCGGACAATATGACCGTCTGTCCGACGGAGGCGGGATTCGGGGAGGCCGACAAGGCCGTAGCGCTAATCAGGCCAGTGACGGTCTCGCTGAACGGCGCCGAGGTCGCAGCTCCGAAGTTCGGCGTCGCAGCATAGACAGCGGTAATGGAATCGGTTCCAACCGGCAACGCAGAGGTGGCGAGGCTGGCTGTGCTGCTGAGGCCGCTCCCAGCGACCAGAGTCGCTGTACCGATCGGGGTCGAGCCATCCATGAAGGTCACCGAGCCGGTCGGTGCTGCACTACTGCTGGAGATCGTTGCAGTGAAGATCACGGACTGGCCAACGCTGGCCGGGCTCACGGAAGAGGTGACCGATGCTGTGGTGCTGCTGGGATTGATAACCTCACTGAACACAGCCGAGGTGGCGGCGCCGAAGTTCGGCGTCGCGGCATAGACGGCGGTAATGGGATCCGTGCCCACCGGCAAAGCGGAGATTACCAGCGTAGCTGTGCTGGTAAGAGTTCCGGTTGCGGTCAGGGTTCCGCTGCCGATTGTGGTTGAGCCGTCCATGAAGACCACAGAACCTGTCGGGGGCGCAAAGAGGCCCACCAGAGTTGCGGTCAGGATGACGGACTGGCCCGCGCTCGCAGGATTGAGCGATGACGTAACCGTGGCCGTTGTTGAGGTGGCAGGATTGACTACCTGGCTGAACACAGCCGATGTCGCCGCGCCGAAGTTCGGCGTCACCGCATAGACAGCCGTAATGGGATCGCTGCCCACCGGCAGGGTGGAGGTGATGAGCGTCGCATCGCTGCTCAGAGCGCCTGAGGCCGTCAGGGCCGCACTGCCGATCGCGGTCGAGCCCTCCATAAAGGTCACTGAGCCAGTCGGCGCTGCATAGCCGCTGCTAAGTGTCGCGGTCAGGATCACCGGCTGGCTGGAGCTGGATGGGTTCAGCGAAGACGTAACCGTAGCGGCGGTGCTCGCGGGGTTGACCACCTGGCTAAGTACGGCCGAGGTTGACGCGCCGAAGTTCGGAGTCGCGGCGTAGACAACGGTAATTGGATCGGTGCCGACCGGTAGCGTCGAGGCGATGAGCGTCGCGGTGCTGCTGAGACCGCCCGATGAAGCCAGTGTCCCAGTGCCGATCGCAGTTGCACCCTGCATAAAGGTCACCGAACCTGTCGGCGCGGCGTTGCTGCTGGAGAGCGTCGCAGTGAACGTGACTGGCTGGTCGTAGCTGGAGGGGTTCAGCGACGACACAACGGTCGCGGTCGTGGCGGGTGCGTTGACCACCTGGCTGAGGACTGCCGAGGTCGACGCGCCAAAGTTCGGAGTCGCCGCATAGACGACGGTGATGGAACTGGTGCCCCCCGGAAGAGTTGTGACGGCAAGCGTAGCCGTGCTGCTAAGGCCGCTGCCCGGGGACAGGGTCGCAGTACCAATCGAGGTGGCGCCATTCTTGAAGGTTACTGAACCGATCGGCGCCGCGTAACCACTTGAAACCGTCGCCGTAAACGTCACGGACTGGCCACTCCCGGCCGGGTTCAGCGAAGATGCGATCGCCGCAGTGGTGGTGGCTGGGTTAACGATCTGGTTCAATACAGCCGAGGTCGAACCGCCAAAGTTGGCCGTCGCGGCATAGACGACGGTGATGGCATCTGTGCCGGTCGGCAGGGTGCTTATGGTGAGCGTCGCGGTGCTGCTTAGTCCGCTTCCTGGAGTCAGGGTCGCGGTACCGATTGCGGTCGAGCCATCCATGAACGTCACAGAGCCGGTGGGTGCCGCACTGCCGCTTGAAACCGTCGCCGTGAGCGTCACAGATTGTCCAATGCTGGCTGGGTTCACCGAAGATACGACCGTTGACGTAGTGCTGGGCGGTTTGACTACCTGGGTCAGCACGGCCGAGGTCGACCCGCCAAAATTCGCTGTCGCGCCATAGACAACGGTGATCGAATCCGTTCCCAACGGCAACGCGGACGTGTTGAGACTCGCGCTGCTACTAAGTCCACCGCCTGGCGTCAGGGTCGCACTGCCAATCGCGGTCGAGCCATCCATGAAGGTCACCGAGCCGGTCGGCGCCGCATAACTACTGGAGACCGTCGCAACCAGGGTCACCGATTGGCCGAAGCTCGAAGGGGTAAGCGTGGAGGTGACTGTTCCCGTCGTGGCGGAGGGGTTCACCACCTGGCTGAGCACGGGCGAGGTCGCCGCGCCAAAGTTCGTCGTTGCGGCGTAGCTCACCGTGATGGCGTGGGTACCTACCGGCAGAGTGGAAGTCGTAAGCGCGGCGGTGCTGCTGAGCCCAGCGCCAGCGGTCAAGCTCACGGTCGCGATCGTCGTGGCGCCATCCATAAAGACCACTGGTCCGGTCGGGGCGGCGTAGAGGCCCGTCAGCGTGGCAGTCAGCGTATTGGCCTGGCCATAGACAGTTGAACTCAGCGAGGAGGCTACCGTTGCGGCGGCGGCGCCCTGGTTGACAACTTCATTCAATGTAGGTGAGGAAGTGGAACCGTAGGTCACAACAATCGGATTGGTTCCGGCAGGGAGAGCAGAGGTGGTGAGGGTCGCAGTACTGGTGAGGCCGCCGCCGGGGACCAGGGTTGCATTCCCGATCGAAGCAGAACCGTTGACGAATGTCACCGAACCAGTCGGCGCCGATGAGCTGCCTGTGAGCGTAGCCGTCAGGGTCACCGACTGGCCATACACCGAGGGGTTCTGCGAAGATGAGAGCGCCGCGCTCGTCGTACCCGACACGGCCGGGTTGATCGTATAGCTGGCCTGTGAAACAGAACTCGGCGGCCCTGGCACGCCGCTGTAGAGGGCAGTGGTAGCTATCGCATAGATAGTCGAAGTGGATGACACAGCGACCGGGCCTGTATAGACCGTTCCCACCGTGCAGCCGGAGGTTGCCCCGTTCCAGCCGTTGTCCGTCTGGGGAAGAATCGCAGGCGGGGTAGACGACACCAGATAGCAGATGTAGCTGCCAGAGGTGGTGCTGGAAATCGTCACATTCTGCGTGCCTGTATAAGTCCCGGGCAATGGCGAGAAGGTCGGGCTGTTGGCGGGATTCGCGCACTGGTTGTAGGTGCAGCCAGACTCTCCTAAAGACCCAAAAGGGCTGATCGTATATGTGGACGAGCCGACCGGACTGTCGGAGCCATAGCCCGTTCCGCCAGCAACGGCGTAGATTGTTTCATTTGAGGTAACCGTGATCGGCCCCGTGTAAAGTGTGCCCGTCGCGCAGCCCGTCGAGCCATTGGTTGCTGGGGAGCCGGTCGTGTTGTAGCAGATCACGCCGCCTTGCGCCGCGCTCAGGAATACGGTCTGGTCTCCTTGGTAGACTCCCGAAGCAGGAAGGAAGGTGGGCTGCGCGGCGGTTGACCCAATCTTGTATCCGGCGCTGCCTACCGGACTGTCGCCATACCCTGTTCCTCCGGCCACGGCATAGAGGGTTTGCCCGGAGGGTACCGAGATCGCTCCCGTATAAAGCGTCCCGTTTGCGCAGCCTGTCGAGCCGTTGGTGGCCGGTGCGCCAGTCGTGTTGTAGCAGATGACCGCACCGGAAGAGGAGTCCGAAATGGTCACGCTCTGCGTTCCAGCATACGTCCCTGCAATCGGTGAAAAGGTCGGGATAGAAGCGGGAGAAAGAACGGTGTAGCTCCACGAATTCAGGTTGAGCGGGACACTGGAACCGCTAATGCCGTTCATCCCGGCGGTAAAACTCACCCAAGCTGTGTCCCCCCCCACTATGCCGGGAATGTTGACCCCCTGCCATGTGTAGGTGAAGCAACTGGCTCCTGGGCACGATCCCCCAGCCGTCACGTCATACATGTTCAAAATGAAGTCGGTGCCGGTATAGATCACGGTTGCCGAAAATGTATCGCTGGAGGGGGACGCCTGCGTTGTGGCAGGGGAGTTGAGGGGAACAGGGTAGGTGCTGATTTTAGTCGTATTGTAGTAGTCCGCGCCCAGTCCGTAGGGAGGATTGATCGGTGACTGCCCCGTTTGATAAATCTGCACCGAACTGTAACTGAAGGAGGTCAACCATTGCAGTCCGCTCCATCCGTCAAACTCCAGAGCGAAGATGTTATCCACAGCCTGTATTGGCGTTCCGCAGCAATGCTGAAAGAAGCCCGATTCCTGCCCCGCACCAGCAACAAAATCCCAACCGTCGATCCCGCCGCAGGCATAAAGGGTGGTGCAATTGTTCAACGTGAACCCGAACCAGTAGCCGTTGGGATTAAATGTAAAGGTGCTCTTGAACGCTTGCACATTCACAGCCGAAGGAGACCAGCTCTCCGCAAAGGCGGCATGAGAGTTGATTACCGGTACAATTTGAATCTGCGATCCAACTAAAGAAGACACCCCATCGACACCCTGAAACGGATAGCTTCTACCGTACTGGCCGTAGGCGCTTGCCCCGCACGGACTGGTGGTGACGTTGACGAACCCAGACGGGCAGTTGAAGATCGTCTGCGCACCGGCCTCCGTAGAGATGACCAGCGCGAGAATTGGCGAGCAGAGCACTAAGACCGTGAGAAAGCGTACGATACGTAATATCATAGAGAGACTCGCTGGGAAGTTCTCGCAGGCCTGAGCGCTAAACCTTGGCGTTGACTTCGGTGGTTCCGGCTACACCCTCATACCCTAACCCATCGGCGTTATCCGTCACATCCCCCTTTATGGTTATAGCGTCCCTTCATTCCCACTCTGGGTTGCTTCAGAACCAGAACCTCGTTAGAATCTAATGCGGGAGGCGCAGTGTTTCCGCGTGCCCATGCGCTTCCATTGTTTGAGTGATACTCATCAACCGAATTCCTCGGCTCTGAGCGCCCCTCCCACATCTGTGTTATACCGATCCCCTCTCACGAAGTTTCCAGCCTTACGCCAAGTTGCCTGAAAATGTGCATACAGCTCGCCAGAGAGTAGCTGACTCGCTGCTAGACTCTGCGGCCCTAGGATCCGCATGGTGGTGCCTCTTCTCAGCCTGAAATTAGTGAGACGTACGGAGGACCACGCTAGCTGAGCAAAAAGCATAATCTTGTAGCACTGACTCTCGTGCGAAACTGGGGAGGTCTCGCGATCTTTCGCAGTGTAAAAACGGAATCAACATTGCGCAATCTCGGACGAGTCATATTTTCAACTAAACCAGTATCCCGAGACCATTGCTTTCCTGATAGTTATAAAAGGTTTTGCCCGTGACGCGGGCTATTTCGGCGACTGCCTGCCTGACTTGGGGAAAAGATTCGGTATCGTGGAAAATGGTGCACTGCGAGTGATTCGCGCTCCATAAACCGCATGCAAAGGTATCGGCGAACGTGTGTACTATATCGACGTGGATAAGGCCGAACTTTCCGCGATCTTGTTTGATGAAATCGCGGTAGTCACTGCGGACCAATTCGATATTCGGATAAGGCGAAAGGCGTCGAACAGTCTCTTCGAAGATGTCCTCCTTGTTGGAGGTATGGCGGTCCCCATGGAAGGTATCCACACCTGTTACGGATTCGAAGTAGGAACAGAGCGCCACAGTGGAAAACCCATATTCGACTCCGAACTCCAGGCAGCACCGCGTATCGATGTGGAAGCGCTCAATAAGATCGGCAAGAATGTTCTGGATACCCTCCCAAGCCGTAAGGACCTGGAGACTGTGCTGCGGAGACTGGAGGCGGCCCGGAATATAAGGAATGATAGAAACCTTGGGCTTAGCCAAGCCCGCCAACACCGCCCGCCAGTAGGCAAACTCAACTTCGCGCCTCACTCAACCCCCCCTGCTGGCTAAAGTAACAACCGAGCTACTACGCTCATACACATAGATTACGGGATACGCAGAAGATACCATGCCACGACAGCTGACCGCAACGCTCTCATGATTCTCTGCAAGGGCGCTTCTTGGATTTTCACACTGTCTACCCCGCAAGGTGAGGCATCCTGCGCTGAACCCTGACTGAGCCCCTTTCACGAAGCTTCCAGCCTTACGCCAAGTTGCCTAAGGATTCGCATATACCCCGCCAGAGTCGCAGCCTCGCTGCAGTGCTCTGCGGCAAACGCACGTCCAGCCTCGCCAAGCCTTCCGCACAGCTCGCGGTCGTACCACATGCGACGCAGGACTTCCGTCATCTCGTCAACACTTCCTGCGGAGAAAATCAACGCATTCTCCCCCTCCCGAACATAGTCTGCGATACCGGTAGAGCGCGTGATCGCAATTGCCTTGCCTAAGTGCATGGCGCTAACGATCGTCATGTGCCCGCATGGAACATCGGAACCGTCCAAGGGAAGCACCATGAACTGGGAATACGCTATTATATTCATGGCTTTGCCCCAGGGGATCTCCGTCATGACACTAATATTTGGAGGTATATCTATACCGGCCAGGCTGTTCGGTCTGACAACCATCACAACGCTGACTTCGGGAAGGCGTTTCACAGACTCTACTAACGTTTTGTAATCTCGCGCATTTCCCCCTACCGCGCAAATATAATCGCCATCAATATACGGCTGGTTCACTGAGTCAACCCGGGGAGGAGCTACCCCCCAATGGATAAATTCCAGACGCTCCAATGGAATATTGAAATACTCGTGATAGAGTTTGCGCTCCATCGTCGAAAAAACGACAAACCTATCAATTCCCCTAAATCCCCAACGGTAATATGCTCTTTTTAGCCCAACCGGCAACCGGGGATGGTTGAAGGTAAAGGCCAGATGTGGTCCGTGAAAACTGAATAATCTCAGAAATCGCTGCACCATGCACGACAGCGAAGGGTCACTCGTAACCACAATATCGGCGCCGGACTTCTTTGCAGCAAATGCAGTCCTTAGGCATGCCGATAACCTCTGTAACTTTCCAATGCGACCGAATACTGGAATATTGAGGGGATCTCTCGCGGAGAAATTCAGCCAACGGAGCACATATCTCGTCTGCGTTTCAAATCCCCCCTTTTCACCCGGCTGTGCCCAGTCACAATTGACAACCAATGGCATTGAGTGAGCGAGCGGGTCGCTCGCCTTCGAATCGGGTTGGATCTGCAATCCTGAATGATCCATCTTGCCAACAATCCTTATTGTCTATAAGTTGACCTACTGACCATGCTCGATCAGCAAGTGCCATAGTTCGGTTAGGACAAGGGGAGTTGGTGGAGCAGTGCGCCTTCCATAACTAAATACCCCCTGCGCCTCATATGTACCTCATCAGATGAATAACATCGGGTGATGGACCAGCGGAGTGTAATAGTCAACCAATCTCCAGTGGTGAGCAGCGGCAAGCCGAATGATGCGGTTGTTTAGATCGAGAACCTGTGGTGTGTAGTCTTTCTTGTCGGAGCGATCAAAGTTATGGAAGATGGGCGGGATTTCGCACAATATCGGCTCAGCATGTTGCTCAGCGGCAAGGTCGCCCAACTCTTCCAGATTCTGGATGGTGGTGGTGGGATTGGCACCTTGGAGAATATCATTTGTGCCGCCCAGAATGACTATTGCGTTGTACCCGTGACCGGGAATGAGTCGATCGAAACGACCCAGCATCTGCGTTGTGGTATTTCCGTGCACACCGAAATTGACGACGGGGTAATGCCAGCCCTCGGTAATCGAATCGCCGAGAAACGCTACGTTCTGACCAGCATGAATCAGACGGCAGCCGGAGAGCGATAACAGCCAGATAGTTATGACCGCGGCACGGGCCGCAGTCTTGCGCGCATTCACAGTCTTTCCCTTTCCATATAAAGTAGCACAGCAATATACGGATTCTCTACCCTTCTGCCACCTCCCTCTCCGATCTCGACCGTCAGACGGTATCATAGTGTCGTGGACAACCGGGCCTCGCAGCTGTGCGAATTTAAGCGGGATAGCGCACGGATTGCGTGCACTTTAGGAACCGCCGACCGTAAATCCCCTGCGAAATGGATCCCTTGACCTTCGAAGCCGTCTCTGACCAATCCCCGCCCCCAATGGGCGAACTCAAGAAGAAGGCCCTCCAGGCCTCCGTCTGGTCCATTCTCGAGTATGGATCCGGGATGGCTCTGCGGATTGTGAGCAGCCTCGTCCTCACCAGACTGCTGCTTCCCGCATACTTCGGGGAATTGACGCTCGTCACTACGCTCACTGTAGGGATTAGTCTGCTGTCCGACATCGGCCTCGCTCCCAGCGTAATTCAATCCACACGCGGAGACGATCCCATCTTCCTCAATACTGCTTGGACCATCCAGGTAGTGCGCGGGACTGCACTGTGGCTAATTGCGGTCGCCCTCAGCTGGCCGATGGCGATTTTTTACCACGACCCGCGACTAAAGATCCTGCTCCCGGTACTCGCTTTCTGCTCGTTCATCAGCAGTTTCAACAGCACGAATCTGTTAACTCTGTCCCGTCATATGGGGGTCAAACGCCTCTTCGCCATCGACGGAACTTCAGCCGTCCTCTCCTTGCTGGTCACAGTCGTGTGGGCATACCTTTGGCCCTCCGTCTGGGCAATCATTGGCGGCCAATTGGTCTCAACAGTCTATCGCCTTTGCATTAGCTTCATCCCTTCCGTCGCCCCGGGCATTCGCAACTCCTTTCACTGGGACAAGGAATCGGTGCACCAGATTGTGCATTTTGGAAGATGGATACTGCTCGCAACTGCCTTCACCTTCTTCGCGACCCAGGCGGACAGACTCGTCCTCGGTCGGCTGAATCACCCTATCTCTCCTCGGCGTCTATGGGCTTGCCTATCAGATCTCCGACGTTCCCCGCGCCATCATCCTCGCATTGGGCCAGAGGGTGGGCTATCCCTTAATCGCGAAGATCATCCATCGACCCATCGACCAGTTCAGGGCGAGTTTTTTGCACTATCGGTTCTATGCGCTGCTCACAGGCGCACTATTGCTCAGCATCATGGTCAATTGGGGCGGCCTATTGATCTTGCACCTCTACGATCATCGCTATCGTGAAGCTGCGTGGATGATTCCCATCCTCGCGCTTGGCCTTTGGCAGACCCTCCTATATCAGACGACCTATCCAGTTCTATTGTCGCTGGGCAAAGCGAAGTACAACGCCATCGGTAACGGGGCCTACTGCTTCTCGATCTGCACAGGCATCTTGATCGGCTATCATTTCTTTCATATGTTCGGCGCAGTGGTCGCCGTCGCTGGCGGCGATTTGCCGCTCTACATATCGATGCAGATCGGCATGCAGCGGAATAAGGTTGGGGTATGGAATCAGGACCTTAAAATGACGGCCCTCTTCGTCTCCGTCGTGCTCGCGCTCCATTACCTGAAGCGAATCTAGCGACTCGACGTGCGCCTACGCCAAGTCTCGGACTACTGGAAAATCTATCCCATTGGTTTCCATTCCAACATAGGTAGCGGCGGAGATCCGTCCGCTCAATCCGCCGATCAAGAGAACTACCGGTAGAATCATTGAGCTATTGAGCAGGTTGTCAATCGCCGACACGAGGACTATTGTCGCCAACACTCGGCGGAGATCATAGGCGTCCGTCTTCCACAGGGGAGGCGGTTGCCATACAACCCGGACCACGGGAGCGAGTTGAAGACATTGCAACGCTAGCAATCCAACGACGCCATACATTCCGAAGGCCAGTAGCCATAGAGACCAGGGGCGCGACGAACTTCCGTCCCACCAATTCCACTTGCCGGAGCCAAGGATAGGACGCTCAAGCGCGACGCCGACGTGCTTTTCATCCTGGGCGAGCCGCCATCCGAAGGAGTTCCGCCCAATCTCTCTTAGAAAACGCGCGGTCGCAATGGCTGCTCTATTATGAGCCGCCAACGCTCGTACCGATACAACATTCGCCAAACGCAGCGAAGTTAGCACCAGTATCGCCAGCAGCACGGTCGCCGTTAGAACGCGTGGAATGTAGCGTTGTCTCAGAAAGAGAAGCGGCAGAACGCCAACGAAAATGACTATGCTGCCGACCGATTGGCACAAGAGGGTGACCGCTAACAGAATGCTACCTGTCACGGCAATAGGAATCCCGAGGATTTCCTTTAACGAATCGCGCCTCCAAAGCCACAGTGCAATTAACGTTGAGGTCGCCATCCAGATACCAAGCTGGTTTCCGTCTTCCAGTAGTCCCACGGGACGGAAACCAAGATAGCGCTGCGCTCCGGTCCATCGATACGGCTGATAGCCATAGAGATGTGCATAAATCTGCGGCCCGGTGAAGAACTCGATCAGACATATGGGGACATAAGCCATTCCTCCAATGACGAATGCCTTGGCAGCAAGCCGCATGAATTCCATCTCTGAGAAGTAAAGACGCCCAGCAAGGTATGGGACACCCCAGGCCAGCACCTGATAGAGCTCGCCGCTCAGACTGGCACCGATGCCTCGCCTATTAGCAACGCCGGAAAGCAGGGGGACAGTACACCAGACCAGCATGGGAATATCCCAATAGCTGGGTCGAAGCCGGCCAAAGCTCCGCGGATCAAAGAACAGGACGCCCATGAGGCCCGCCGCCCCAGTGACGCTAGCCTTGGTAACGAGGTAGTTCGACGGAAGGCATGTTCCAATGATCCAGTAAGGAAAAGGGGCGCTCGTCGCAGCAAAGGGAGCAGTGGGCAGAACGGCCCACCCTCCGACAAAGCTGATGAGGATCGCTGCGCGAACAGGACAGCGCCAAAACAGGTAAAGGCTGATCGGTATCCAGGACAACAGTGCGAACAAGGGAGGAATCATCGTGCCTTTCGAGCAGGTAGGACGGCCGCAGATATTGCGAAGGATGAGACATGATACCAAGTGAAGAGTGGCTGTCTCCCACCCGAGCGACCGGAGTTGTGGCGTATGCGGTAGCCGCCGTTTGCTCGGCCATCGCATGGGCTCGCGCGCGCAGAGTGCGAGCCGTATCTAGGCTCGCCGCATCATTGACCGCAATAGAGTCTCTGCTGGTCGTCGACATGCTCGTCAACATACGCTGGATACTACATGACATATTCGCCACTGCAGCGCAACGCCGGCATGAGTACGACCTTCGGCATCTGCCGCAATTACTCTTCGTCGCGTTCCTCCTCGGGATTCTGTTCGTGGGGCTGATCTCCACGGCGCAACTCTACAGGGCAAGGATCGGGGCCGTCCTCGCCGTCTCGGGAGTCTTACTCTCGCTCACCACCTGGTGCGTCGAGGTCATCTCGCTCCACCAGGTCGACGCCATTCTCTACCATTCCATCGGGCGATGGATGACCGTCTGCATAGTCTGGATCACGGCCAGCATGCTGACCTCAGTCGGAATCCTGATCGATGCGCGCCAAGCATTCCAACGCACATAACCGAGCAGCAATTCCGAAACCCGTCTCTTATTTGCGGAGTCTCTTGAACGCATCGGCCAGAATCGGAGGCGTCACGGCCCGCATGAAATTGTGAAACTTAGACGGTGGCTCTGGCTCGGTATCTCCAGGGCGCGCTCTGAAAAGTGTCGAATGAGATTCGGAAACCTCTTCCTCCGGCCTGCCGTTCGTATAGTAGTATGTCGCCAGCGACTTTCGCGTGCGATCGGGCGGACAGGACAACGGCGTGGGATGCCCATGGTACGACCACGAAGAGGTACTGAAGATCGCGCAGCGATTGAACAGAGGCAGTATCTTCGCCTCGGCAGCGGTCATATCCCGGTTCCAGAGCTCAAAGTGTCCGCCATACTCCTCTTTCCAATCCTTGTTCAGATAAATCAGAACATTGATCCGCCGATCGAGCCGCAGCTTGTCGTGCCTGTTGAAATCCGCATGGACTCCAAGCTTGCCACCGGGCTTGATCTGATGCAGCCCTCCGCCATTGAAGTACGGATCGGGAATGATACCGTCAATCCCCGTAAGCGTCTCCAAAAACTGGATCATTGGCCGGCTGTTCAGGAAATAAAGTACATCTCGGTCGCCAGCTGGTAACTTCTCAACTGACTCAAAGGCCAGCTTTTTTTCATTGGGGTTGTCGAACTGCTGCCACGGCAACTGCTTTGGCTCAGGGAACTCTCTCAGCGCTGCCTCAGCGGCCTCGACGGGAAGGAAGTCATCGAAGTAAATGTACGGAAATGGCTTATTATTCTGGTATTCTTCGGCCCTTTCCTTCGCGAGCTTCACCAGCTTATCGGCAAACTCGTCACTTAGAAGTTCTTTCATCTCAGCCCCTCTTTTCGGCGGGAAAAGCTCGATCGCAAGTAGCATAATTTCTCGATTATATATCTAGTATTTTACCACACAGCCGAGCTGGCTTTCTCAATGACCTCTGAATGAGAAGATCGAGATCGTAACTAGCCACGTCGATAGAGTTTTCAACGGTAATCATCGTGGCATGATCTCGTTATGTCAATCGAGAGCTACCTCAAGAACCTCACTGTCCTGGAAGGTGAAGCTAAATTTGAAGGAAATTAGCGGAGTCGATGCGATGTATCTGTTTGTCACCCACATTCCAGTTAGCTCGTCATCGAAGACGGCACGCCTAATGAGTCGGCCTCCTTTGGGCCGAGGACCTGAAAGGGCTTGTCGCATCGATTGGGCCTGTTACTGTAGCCGCTCCACTGTCGACTGTGGAGCGTATGGGGTCATGGGGTCCGGGCATAGTAAGCATGCCCGCGACTGAGATGATTTCCTTTGTGGGACTACCGGTACGGCGGGGAAGACTCGATCTGACACATGCGGCGAGAGTTAGACGCACACTCCGTCCTGCTGTTTTGAATGCGGATCTGATCCACACTTCGAACTTCTTTCATTCCGATCTGTCGCTCTACTATGCACATGATCTGGCTACCAAACTGAAGAAGAAGACCTTGTTTGTTGTAGCGGAAGACTTCTATGACATGCAGGATTGGGAATGGATCAGGACCGAGAAGCACTGGCTAAGGCGATGGCGTGCGCGTCTTCTGCTGAACAGGCTTGATCGGAACGTTCGACGGCGGGTGCAGAATAGTTCACTTACATTTCTCCACACACCCGCGGCAGTCGCCAGATATCGATTATTTGCGACCCATGCAGTTGCGATCCGTCAGCCGGTTCACGAAGAGAAGGACGTAATCTCTTTCGAGCGATTCGCGGCCAGGTGCACTGAACAACGGAATGGACGTCCTCTTATGCTGTGTGCGGCCTGCCGCATGGAGGCGTTGAAGGGGGTCGACTTTATTCTGCGGGCCATATCCACGTTGCGGGATCGGGGGATATTTGTCCGGGCTCGACTTTACGGAACAGGCGTGTTGCTCGGCATTCTGCAGGAGCTAAGTGAACATCTTGGAGTTGCGGATCGTGTCGAATTTCCAGGAGCACTGAATTCTGGGGTCCCGCTGCGGGAGGCGCTGGCTAAAGCCGATATTTTCCTAATGCCCCACCTGACCAGCGATTTTGGGCGGGCATTTTTCGACGGCATATCGGCCGGTTGCCCCATAATCGCGTTCCGTTCCATTGCGAGTGTAGATACTGTACGCGATGGCGTAGACGGTTTGATTACACCCAACGCGAACGACGAAGGTCTGGCCGACGGGATAGCACGATATCACAGGGACAGGGAGATGCTGGTCCGCGCCTCCGAAGCAGCTCGGGCGCGGGCTATCGAAAACACAAAGAGTTTTTGGAACGACTATCGAGCGAAGATGGTTCGCGCTCTCTTCTTTAATGTTTGATCGGTCGAGGACGTTCCCCAGCTTACGCTTCAACAAAAGACTTGGCCATCTGTTATGCGGAATGGAACCGTGCTGCGCCAGATACATGCTGTTGCCGACCGCCCTATCGTCAGGCAACTCCGGTACTGCCGTCACGAGCCTTCCTTCACAAGATATCCACAGGTGCTATGTTAACAAACAATGGGGAGCGCCGCTGACAATGAAGAATTCACCCTCCTCCATTCCACGAACATAACAGAAACTCATAGTAGCGGGCCTTCGCATGTTATCTCGAATCCGTATCTGCTGGTCGTGTGGCAGATGCCTTTGTACCGGGATGCGTCAGGCCGGCTCTTCGCTGATCAATTGTGGGGAGTGGATCTCCTGAGGCACCTGGAGTATCTCACTGCTCTCAGCATTGTCTGTCCCTGTCTGAACCAAACCCCGCCACCGGATGCTGTATGTCTCGATTCGTCGCCCAACAGACTCAACGTTATTGAGGTGCCCATTCAAAACAGCTTTCTCGCAGTCCCTCAGGCTCACGCCGAGGATCATACGTGCCTTATGGAGAGGCGTAAGAAATGCAGACATTGTGCATACTGGCATCGAAGGCTGGCCGATCCCGATTGGATGGATTGCTGCATCAATCAGCTCTGATGCAGCGGAAGATCCTTCTCATTAATGTGGAATCCGCGTCCTGGCGCTTACAGCCAGGCAGCAGAGTAAATTGGAAGGTACGTCTCCGGTCCATCCTTCATGAGAGGGTGGGCTGTTGGCTCGTCAGCAGGACGGACCTGCCTTTCTTCACCCAGGACGAATACCGCCAAAGCCTGCTTGGTTCGGCTTCGGCTCGAGGTTTCGTTATTCCAGCATCATGGATCGATGATGCAGACGTAATCTCTGAGGACGAGGCCGAGCGCCTCTGGCAGAACAAGCTTCATTCAGGGGAATCGCTACTTCGCATCCTCTTCGCAGGCAGGTTGACCGTCAAAAAAGGGATCCCGGTCCTGTTGCAATCCATTCACTTGCTGGCGGAAGAGAATCAAGGAATCGAACTCGACATTCTCGGAGACGGAGATCTCGAGGCCGACTGCAAAGAAGCATGCCGTATGCTTACCGGTGCAGCACGCGTACGAATGGTGGGAACGGTGCCGTACGGAGCGCCGCTGTTCCACTTGCTGCGCAACTACGACGCCGTTGTCGTCCCAAGCATCTCCGACGAGCAACCCAGAATAGTCTTCGATGCCTATTCCCAGGGCATCCCAGTGATTGCCAGCGATACGACTGGCCTGCGCCCTTGCGTTAATGAAGGCGTGACCGG
Source organism: uncultured Acidobacteriaceae bacterium (assembly GCA_963808025.1). Classification (GTDB taxonomy): domain Bacteria; phylum Acidobacteriota; class Terriglobia; order Terriglobales; family Acidobacteriaceae; genus Edaphobacter. Next base: position 346,058 of record CAWEEI010000006.1, read on the forward strand.
ACTGCTTTTCCCCCCCGGAGACCCCGCTGCGTTAGCCAATCTTCTGCGGTATTCGCCAGAGCAGCGCGAAAAGCTTCATCGTCTCGGAATCAGTTCGATCAAGCTCGCTCGCGACATGACTCACCGAACAATGCATCTAAGACGCGCCGCGCTCATTCAGGCATTCCTCCACGCCCGAAACAATGATGATGAGGCCAGCGTCGGAGCCTCTTAGAAGCGCCGTTCTTGGCCGTCTTCACACTCTATCCGCATCACACCACTGTCCGGCTGCGGATGGGCAAAGCCGGAACGCCGGCAACAGTTGCTCCGGGGAGAACATCGCGATTGACGACCGCGTTGGCTCCAATTGTGGCGCCGTCCCCAATGGTGACGCCACCCAGTATGATTACGCCGCGACCGATCCAGACTTCGTTGCCAATATAGATGGGCCGGGCCTGGAATCCAGCATAGCGGACCGGGACTCCCGGCTCGCGATGGTGGTTCGCGTCGCGGACGCTGGTGTACTCGCCGATCATGGTCCCGTCACCGATTGTGATGCCTGCCATGGCAACGATGTGTACCCCGCGAGAGAGAACCACACCATCGCCAATGGAGATCGTTGCAAGCTCCTGGGTTTCGAGATGTAAATCCGGATAGAGCAGCACATCTTTGCCGAAGTACAACGCGCGGGTGCCATAGACGCGGGCGCATCCAAGCACAACGGTCGAAGGCGGAAGCGGGAAAATAGTATCGGCCGCAAGTGAAGCATGGGCATACAGCCGGCGCATTGACTCGCGCAGTTCTGTTGTCGCTCGCAGCGCCGCTCGGAGAGGGGCAACGAGGAGAGATTTGACTGAGCGCGTCTTGTCTGCTCCCGTTACCATGGGCGGGGTGGTGAGACGGTTCCTCCTCGAGTGTCGTTCCACGCCTGATTCATCAATTGAATAAGGACTCGGCTGCTGCGCCCGCGTTCCTGGCGAATCGCGCTCCGGCTAAAGTAATTACGGGCGATCCGGCCCGTGTAAAGGGCGAGTTCAATCCACTTCACAACATGGACCTTCCACCCATGATACATACGGTAGTACAGCAGGGTGCTCCGCATCCTCCACAGAATCACCTGTGCGCCGGCGTTGGAGGATACCTTGAGGTCTGTTACCTGACGCGAAGATTCCCCGCCGATATGCACGATGAAGATGTCCGGCCAATACCAGATCTTGTAGCCTGCGCGCTTAATTCGGAGGCAAAGATCGACCTCCTCACAATAGAGAAAGAAGATCGGGTTGAAGAGACCCGTGGTGGCAAGCGCTGCGGGCCGGATAATGCAGAAGGCTCCCGGCACCCAATCGACCTCCGTAGGCTCATTGGGATCGGCCCATGTGCGATCGAAGCGCCCAAAAAACCTCGACTTGGGATAACGTGCGGCCAGACCGGTAAGCACGATGACTTCATCGAGGATAGTGGGGAAGGAACGGGTGGAAGGCTGTAAGCTGCCGTTACGGCCGGTCTGACGACCGCCTGCGAGTCCACAATCTGGGTTTTCGTCCATATGCCGAATGGCAATGGCCAATGCGCCGGGCCGGAGGAACGCGTCGGAGTTGAGTAATACAAAATAGCGCCCGTGCGCTTGCTCGAGAGCGAGGTTGTTGGCCGAGCCAAAACCGAGGTTGGTGTCGGCGCGGATCAGACGGACTTGCGGAAATTCCCGCTCAACCATCTCATCTGAGCCGTCCCTTGAATTGTTATCGACAACTATTATTTCGGCATTAAGGCCTTCCGCTTCGAGCAGAACAGATTGCAGGCACTCACGTAAAATTTCGCGGGTATTAAAGGAGACGATCACTATCGACGCATCATATTGAGCAGGCGCGGAGGGAGAAAGCTGCGGAATTTCGTCCTGTGCGATCACTTCAGCGGATTCTCACTCGTAGATCCAGGTGGCAAATCGGCCTACACGGGTTCGGCCGCAAGCCATAAAAACCATTGGCAGGATAGGCTCGCTCAAGTATCCGCAATCTTTCTTCAACAAGGGATGGTGCCACGAAAACCTCGAAGGCGACAAGGGATCCACAGTTGCCAAACCGCCATCTCAGGGTTTTCCCGTGAAACACGACGTTCATGACCGCCCTATCGTCAGCATTCCATCCGCAACAACCTTAATCCGGCTCCTCGAGGATTGACTGCTTGCGAAACGAACCGACTCGAGGAAGTCCTTGTCAGCATTGCGCAATTCAAGGTCAATGAGAAGGGCGGCGAGGCCGCGGGCTCTCAGTCGCTTTATCAGCGAAAGACAACTCTGCAAATCACGTCGTGTAGTCTTGCCGGACTCAGCGATAAGCACGGTAACGTCGCCAAGCCTGACTACAAACTCGCTCTCCGAAGAAGACCGCAATGGCCCAGCCTTGATAAAGAGAAAGTCCACCTTTTGCTTGAGTCGCTCAAGATGTTCATCGATGAGGCTCTCCCGCCTTACTCGCAATCCGGTTTCGCTGGTGGGCCTCGTCAATGCCGTTGAATCCTTCCACTCCGAATATGGCTTCTTCCCCGTTCCCTCAATGGGACTCAGTGCCTCGGCGGCCGACAGCGTCATGGTTCGGTAGCCCAGCAGTTCCAGCTCGGCTGCGACGGAGGAGATCAGGTTATCGAAACTCGTGTCCTGCGAGGCTGGGGAAAAGATGAAAGTGTTCGCCCCGCCAACACGATGCGCCTGATCAAGGCCCGCAACCAGCCGAAACAGAAACTCCTCCGCAACCTGATACCCGACCTCTCCTGATGCCGGGAGCACCGCTATCGGCGAGAAGCTCAGAACGCGATCGACGTCCGCCCCAATGTATACATGGGAGTCGAGCATCTGTCTCAATATCGCTGCACCTACCCCACAAAGGACAGCCAGCGGAAGCGCAAGGGCAAGGATCAGAATCTTCTTACTTGGCTCTGGTGCTGTTGGCTGCCCGGCCGCAAGCGACGTGTGAGCGGCGAAGCTCGGACTCTGGACCAGCGAGATGCTGTGGATCGCGTTATCGACGTCGGCGTAGCGCGCCTGTAGCAGTTTGATCGACTCAGCGAGATCTTGTGCCTGTTGCAATTTCGGCGCATCGGCGGTGGCTATGGCCGTTTGGCGGGCCAGATCCGCTGCAAGCTTCGCCTGTATGTCGCCTGTGCGCTGGGCTTCCAGCGCCAACTGCTGCTCATAGGTCTGGCCATACTCGTGCTTCTTCTGGTCGGTAAGGGCCGCGATCTGTCGATCCAGCGTGGCCAACTCAGCCTGGTCCCTGACGTAGGACGGATTCTCCGGCGTCATTCCACTCATATCGGTGATCAAAGCGCTGCGTCGTGCCCCGAGACTAGACTTAGCCGTCGACAGCTCGGAGTCGCTTCGTGTAAGCGAATCCGCCGCGGAGTCCAGGGTGCTTGATGGCAGCGACTTGTTCTTCAAAGCGGCGAGTTGGGCCTCCGCGACAACATGCGCATTTTGCGCTTCTCCTAACTGAGTGCGCAAATCGGCCAAGTGAGAGTCGAAGGGATTGGCATTGTCGCCGGCCGTGTCCGCGACGCCAAGAGCCCCGCTCAGGCCGGCTTGTTGTTGGCGGTCCTTCTCAAGCTCGTCCAAAATCCGTTGCCGCTCCTGCTCAAGCGACACTCGTTGCTGCTCGTTCAGGGCCAGATCGTCCCGCTGCCCATTCTCCAGGTAGGCTGCCGCAACTGCGTTGGCAATCGGCGCCACAGTATAGGGCTCCCCTCGTCCCATACTTACGCTTATCTCATAGCTCCCGGATAAACGCTCGACCTGAAGACCGCCATCAAGCTCCTTGATGGCCGTCGCCTTGTCGGGGCTGAAGGTCGCTCGTATTGCAGGAGGGAGCTGGTCGAGAGCGTAGCCAAGAATATCGTAGCGCTCGATGGTCAGGACCTGTTGGTCCATATACGCATCGTATCGATTAGAGTCATAGGAACCGGTAGGATCGGTTGCACTTTTCTCAACGATCGGTTGCACATAGATAAGAGCGGTCGCCTTGTAATAGGGCTTCCTGGTAAGTCCCACAAAGACAAGACAGGCCAACACCAGTATTCCAACCGCAATCGCCAGGCGCCGCCGCATCCGGAGGCTCCGGGCTATATCCAGATTAAGTTTGATTCCTTCGTCCTGCGGCGGCCCCATCGAATTCAAGTCAGACGGCGCACCTGTCGCAGTTGAGCCACTGTACATACTCATATTGCGTGGAACTCCTTATTTGCTCCAGGCCGTGAAGTCCCGCCGAAGAGTTTCCGCCGCTGTCTCGAGCAAATTCATCCCGCTCACCCTCAACTCCAAAACTAATAAATCGCGAGAAGACCCAGCCATCCTGCACCTTGACTGTCCTCACCTTCCCCGTCAATTGCGAGCCAAAACGGAAAGGACACAGACATGATACCATCCGCCGTTGATTGCTATCCACGCCAGACGAATGGCACTTTCGAGTGACAACCCATCACTAGTCACATCAGCAGGTTGCCCGGTCAGGCAACCGCGGAAAGAAGAGTCCGATGGAATAATTCCCACCGCCAATCAACTCTATTCAGATCGCCAGTAGCGCCCGTTCAGAGCAAAATTTGGGGCGCTTCCCCACCAGGTAGCGCTACAACGATAGCTCGCCAGATTATCCGGTGCTCACCATCCCCATGCCAGCCGACTATAGAGGCAATCGATGCGCGCGCCGCAAGAACCATTTCTCCACTCCATGCCAGCTGATGGCCGCACAAGCCAGAGTCACTGGCTGGCAACGCCAAACAACACCCAAGGCGACACATGGTGGCCAATCCGGCGCATCAGCAGTTGCTGAATTGGAAATGCGTAGAGATAAGTCCCATACGAAAAGTCTCCGTACTTGCTCCAGCTATGGAGTCGGATTGTCGGATGGTAGGCCGCCGCCAATATGAGATAGGATCCCACTACTGGGAAGACTAGAGGCCAGCCAAATGGTGCCAATGCGGCAACCACCAACAGTCCGCACGCCAGCCAAATCCAACTGCTCTTCAGCGAAAGGTGTGCGCGAAAGCGGTAGAATACACACCCCAGGGAACGTGCGGGACAGAGGCCCTCACACCTTGGTGCCGAAAAGCGCAAACGCTATAATTCTGGTCACTTAGAATAGCGCGAGGATACCTTTCACAGTGGACGAACCCCAAATCTACGCCCAACTTTCCGAGGTATTTCAAAGCGTGTTTGACGATGACTCGATTAAATTGACTCCCGAGCTGTCGGCAAAGGACGTGGACGGCTGGGACAGCATCACTCACATTCGGCTGATCCTCACGGTCGAGAAGGCATTCAAGGTTAAGTTCTCTACCTCAGAGGTCGGCAAACTGGCCAATGTGGGCGACCTGGTGGCTCTCATCAAGGCTCGAACGTAGACCGCACGATCTCTCGCCGTCTGCAATCTGCGATTCGTGTCCCGCAGAATCTCTTTGTGAAGGGAAATGACAGTTTTGGGCATTGCAGGTCCCTATGCCCTGCAATTGATCTTGCTGGAGGAGCCTATTCCGTCGCTCATCGGCAGAACTACCATAAGCACCCGGGGGCGATAATATCGCAAATGAACCAACTCTATTCAGAATTGCAATGGCTGCCGCGGCCGCCCCAGGAGTTTTCAGAGAGACTGAGGGCCTTGGCGGGCTCGGCCGATCCACTGGGAAGCCAACTGCAATCGCTTGCCTCGCACGCCTTGGACTTGAACCAACTGACAAAGCTGGCCAAGACGATTGCCAACGCCCGCTCCGGCGGCAAGTCCCTCGATCCGCTCGTGCCATTTCGTCTCGCGCTCCTTAGTAACTCCACCACCGATCTCATCGTGCCCGCGCTCGTGGCGAGCGCCGCCCGCCACGGAATTGCCCTTGAGGTGATCGAACCCTCCTACGACCAGGTCGCGCAGGAAGCCCTCACCCCCGACTCAAAGGTCAACAGCTCCAGGCCCGACGCAGTACTCTTCGCGCTCGACTACCGCGCGCTCCCACTGAAGCTCTCTCTCGGCGACCCTGGCGCGGCGTCCGCCACCGTGCAGGGTGTCCTCGGCTATCTCGAGGCTCTTCGCGAGGGGATCAAGACCAATTCAACTGCGGTCTGCATCTTCCAAACCTTCGCTCCGCCGGCGGAGACACTCTTTGGCAGCTTGGACCGCGCACTAGCGGGGACGCTGAAAAATCTAATCGACGACATCAACCGCAAACTGGCCGAAGAGACGCGCGACTCAGGTGACGTACTGTTGGACGTTGCAGGACTGGCCGAAACCGTCGGCCTGGCTGACTGGCACAACCCACAGCTTTGGAACATGGCCAAGTTCGTCTTCTCCGACGAGCTCATCCCGCTCTACGCCGATCACGTGGCCCGCACGGTCGCGGCCATCCGCGGCAAGAGCCGCAAGGCCCTCATCCTCGACCTCGACAACACAGTCTGGGGCGGAGTCATCGGGGACGACGGCCTCGAAGGCATTAAAGTCGCCCAGGGCGACGCGCGCGGTGAGGCCCATCTAGCAGTCCAGCAGCTCGCCCTCGCCCTGCGCCAGCGCGGCATCGTCCTCGCCGTGTCTTCAAAGAACACAGACGAGGTGGCCCGCGAACCCTTTGAGAAGCACCCTGAGATGCTCCTCAAGCTGGAACACATCGCCGTCTTCCAGGCCAACTGGAACGATAAGGCCACCAACATCCAGGCCATCGCCGAGGAGTTGAATCTCGGCCTCGACGCCATGGTCTTCCTCGACGACAACCCCGCCGAGCGTGGCCTCGTCCGCAAGCTTCTCCCGCAGGTCGCTGTGCCCGAACTGCCCGAAGAGCCCGCCTACTATGCCAGAACGCTTGCCGCGGCCGGTTACTTTGAAGCAGTAGCCTTTGCCAACGAGGACCTCCAGCGCGCGGGCTTCTACCAGGACAACGCCCGCCGTCTCACCCTGCAGAAGCAGGTCGGCGGCGTCGACGCCTACCTTGCCTCGCTGGATATGACCATCACCTTCCAGCCCTTCGACGCCACGGGCCGGGCGCGCATCGTGCAGCTCATCAATAAATCCAACCAGTACAACCTAACTACCCGCCGTTATACCGATCCCGAAGTCGTCGAGGCCGAAAACGATCCGGATGTCTTCACCTTACAGGTCCGCCTTGCCGATATCTTCGGCGACAACGGCATGATCAGCGTCGTCATCTGCCGCCCCGGCGAGCCCGGAACCTGGGACATCGACACCTGGCTCATGAGCTGCCGCGTCCTCGGCCGCAAAGTCGAACACATGGTGCTGCGCGAGATCCTCGAACACGCCCGCAACGCGGGCATCCACAAGCTCACCGGCACCTATCGCCCCACAGACCGCAACAAACTCGTCGTCGACCACTACGCAAAACTCGGCTTCACCAAGCAATCCGAAGAACCCTCCGGCCTCACCCACTGGGAACTCCTCACCGAAGCCGCCGACCCACCCATCGCGCCAATGAAGGTCGTCTCAAACAGCTTTGCGACAGCTAAGGAGTCCCTGGTATGACCCAACTCGAAGACCTCCAAAAGGCAAAAAAAACGAATCTCTCCATCGGTCCCCCTGCCATCGCCCTGTTGACCGTCTTCATCGTCTTTGCGCTCTCGCTTGGACGATATTGCCTCCACTACTTTCCATATGAAGATGACTTCGCACTGATCCGTTACAGCGCAATTCAGAACTCACCATCACCGGCCACTTGGATATCCCAAGGCTACAGTCAGTACTTCGCCAACGATCCCAGGTGCGCCACGGGGAACTTCGGCTTCGTTCGGCCCGTTATCGACGTGACCTACTATGTCGAAAGTCTCCTGTCTCGATCCGGTGAAGGTCCACTTCTGTTAGCGACAAACATCATAAGCTGGCTCATGGCAGCCTGGTTGCTCTATGGTATTGCCCGTCGTCTGGGGGCCTCGAACTGGATGGCCTCTGCGGCCATTCTGCTCTATGCAACGTCGCCCTGTTGGTACCGGGGCCTGATTCATTCGTCATTTAGAAATAATGGCCTGTCGGCATGCTTTATCTTGGCAGCGACTTACGTTGTTCTTTCTAACAATGCAGTCCGCTCCTCGGGGCGCTTGTTTGCCGCGGGTTTGCTTATTGCATTGGGCACCGGCTGCCATGAGCAGGCGCTGACCAGCCTCCCGATCTTCGTGCTCGGCGTCGCGTGGTTTAGTTACCAGGCCGAAAACGGACTCACGCGGAAGATGCTTGTCGCGGTCATCGCTGTCCTTGCCCCTACACTTCTCATGGTGGCCTGCTTTCGCAGGATGAACCCGGCGTACGGCACCAGTTACGCCTCGTCCGGATTTCTCTCTCAGGTAGACACGTCACCGAGGCTTGCTTCGCACGGCATTCACAGTACTCTCCTTATCTCTCTCCTCAAACTGTGCGCCCGCCTCCTCAAGGCTCTTTTCTCCACGCTCAATGCGCTCACCCCTCTGGGGGCTGACAACATGGCTAGACTGAGCCCTCACCTCGGCATAGTCCTGTTCCTGCTCGCGGCAATCGCCGCTGTCGCAGTTCGGAAGTCTACTCCTCGGCTTATCCTGCCAGTCGTGGCCTTCGTACTCTACGCTGTGGGGCGCAGCGTTGGCATTCCCTTCGCAGAGCCGCGCTTCACCCATTTGGAAGTCGCTTGGGGTGTAGTTGTCCTGGTGTGCGCCTTATCCGCCGCTTTCGCCTCGCAAAACCGGATCGCGATCGCCACTGGAGTTGCCGCCGCCGTTGGGCTCCTCGCATTCAACGCCGTCTCGTACGATGCAACCTTTCTAAAGAGGAACTCGATTCTGGTCCGACGGAATGAGGTCGACCGTGAAGCGTTCCAGCGCATCCGCGCATCCGCATCCATCTATCCCGACGCCCAGGTCGTTTTGTCGAACGATCAAGCGGCCATGTGGGGGGCGCGCGCGATGCTCGAACTCGCCGGCTTCAAGAGTCAGGACTTCGAAATCCTCCCAACGATCAATACGTACCCATCAATCGATGTCTTGCATAACGTCGGCGATTGCCCGGTCACCTCGCGGGAAGTTCGCCTTCCTACGACATTTCAGGTCCGCCTCTTTTACCTCGCCGGCTGCAGTGTATCGACCTTTGGTCGCGATAACGCGTGCACCGCGCAATGTTATCTTGCAGCGGGCAGGCCCTTCGCCGCCTCATGGGCTGCCTGTCTCGACCGAACCCTCAATCGAGGGCCCTGTTCCCCACCGCTCGTTGATGACCTACCTGTCTCGCCCCAAAGAAGCTTGGTTTTGATTACATGGCGGGATCGGCTCACCACTCCGGATATAAACATCCGTCCGGCACCCGCAAATCAAACCAAGAATACCTACTCCCCGTAGCCGCAAATTCATAGCGCATTAAATACCAAATTCTAAAAACCTCGATTCGGCGAGAATATTACAAAATTGGAGGAGATTTTCTCGCATGCCTAAATTGCCTGTGGAAATCAACAAGACCAGCGCAGGAGAAAAGCTGCCAAGTCGGGATTGGATAGCCGTCTCCTTGATGTCGGTGACGAATTGGCTGTATCCCAGCGTGCAGATTGGTCTCCAGGGTTGTTTTGGCAAAGATTCCCTTTCCAGCGCCGCGCCTGCGATACCGAACTCTGCGTGCTCGGAACGAATATCTGAAAGCAAATATCTGGCGGAGTACAGATTCCACAGCTGCGGCCATCGCGCAGGAATAGCGTGTGGTTGGGCCTCCAAGGAGCCGAAGTTGCCGCGCACGGACTGGTTCCTCCTGCCTCTGGTCAGCCTTCTTACAGTTGTCTTTCTTGTTCTGGGCACCCGATTCATAGCCAACCGGAAGTTCCGTGAATCGACCTCGACCACCCTGCCCTGCCTTGTGCTCAACGATCCGTCCACAGGCGTCCGCGGGATCCCCAATACGGTCTGCTGGCAGAAAGGGATGGAAAGCGATCTGGTCGAATATCGCTTCAATAGTTGCGGACATCGCGCCGGCATGGACTGTGGCCCTAAGCTCCCAGGGGCCTACCGAATTGTGATGATCGGTTCTTCGATTAACTTCGGAATGTGGGTGGCACAACGCCAGTCATTCGCGGCTCTGCTCCCCATGGAGCTTTCAAGGCGATCGGGTCGAAAGGTGGAGTTGTATAACGAAGCCATGCAGTGGGGTACCCCGGCCAGGACCTCCCTCAGTTTCAATGAGATGCTTGCGGAGCAGCCGGACATGCTCTTTTGGGCACTGACCCCCACGGACATCGCGAACGCCAAATTCGTTCTGCCCTCTGCTGCCGCTCCTGCCCATCAGGAGCGCGGCAGTCTCTCGCAACGGCACTGGAACCAACTGAAGATCGCGATATCGAGCCACTCGATCGCCATGATCGCCGGCGATATATGGAATCAACTCGCCTCCTCTTGGCGCCTGAGAGTTGAACGGTTTCGAGGAACGTCGTCCGGCTTTCTGCTGCAACACCTTCTCTACGCCAGTCGCAGCCAATACATACGCTCCTATCTTGCGGCGGCGGACTCCGAAAACGGCTTTCTGAAGGCCAGCCAAAGTGAGAGATGGAGCGGTGAACTCGGAGAGTTCGAACTGTGCGTCGGCGACATTGAGAGACAGGCTCACGCAGCCGGTGTGCCCCTGGTAGCGGTCCTCGTGCCCAATCGCGCGCAGGCAGCCATGATCTCCCAGGGTGAATGGCCAGCCGGCTACGATCCATACAAGCTCGACGATGAACTCCGCACCATCATCGAGAGCCACGGCGGCATCTACGTCGACATCCTGCCCGATTTCCGAGCCGTAGCCGACCCCGAGCAAAACTACTTTCCCGTCGACGGCCATCCCGATGCCGCAGGCCACGCCCTGATCGCAGGACTCCTCGCCAAGGAGCTTACCGCGGGTGCGATACCGGCGCTAAAACCCGGCGCGTCCCAGCAAGTCGCATCGGCGAAGGAGTACTAGAGATGGACTCCGCTTCATTCCAATTTGTTCTCTATGGTTTGGCCGTGGCGATCCTCTCGAACCTCAGCCAGCGCCCTGCCTGGCGCTCCAGCGTTCTTCTCCTCGCCAGCGTCGTATTCCTCGCTCTGCTCGCGCATAACCCAACCGTCCTTCTGCCTCTGGCTGCCTTTTTGCTCTTGGGCTATGCCGGGATCGTCCTGATCGAACGCGGCTGGATCAAGCACATTGCGTCGAGCATCGTCGCCGTCGTCTTCGTCTACATCTGGCTCAAGAAGTACACCTTCCTTCCGGCAGTGAGCTTTCTTCGCTTCCCCTACTTCACCCTTGGGCTCTCCTACATTTTCTTTCGCGTACTCCATTTGATTATTGAAACTGGAGATAAGAGCGAAAAGCGGCACGTCGGGATCGGTGCTTACCTGCTCTATACGCTCAATTTCACGACCCTCGTCTCCGGCCCCATCCAGCGCTACGACGAATTCGCCCGTGACCAGTTCGCCACGGAGCCCATCCCCCTTGGCCCACGTGTAGTCGGTCGGCAACTTGAGCGCATTGTTCGCGGCTTCTTCAAAGTCAACGTGCTGGCGATGCTGCTCAATATGCTGCGTGAAGACGCCCTCGGGCAGATGTTCCAGCCCCTGCCGCCATCGCTCAGGTTTATTGCCGCCTTCCGCCTCGTCGTCGCATACCCATTTTTCCTCTACGCCAATTTCTCCGGCTACATCGACATCGTGATCGCCATCGCTCGCCTCATGCGAGTGCGACTTCCCGAAAACTTCGACCGCCCCTTCTCCGCCTCCTCTTTCCTGGACTTCTGGAATCGCTGGCACATTACTCTCTCGACCTGGCTTAAAACCTACGTCTACAATCCCTTGCTGATCGCTCTCATGCGGCGCACCAATTCGCCGGCGCTCGAACCATATCTGGGCGTCTTCTCCTTCTTCGTAACGTTCTTTCTGGTCGGCGTCTGGCATGGCGGTACCTCGGAGTTCGCGGTCTTCGGCATACTCCAGGGCGGCGGGGTAGCAATCAACAAGTTCTGGCAGCTCCGGCTCACAAGTGTGCTTGGCCGCAAGGGCTACAAGAGCCTTGCAAGCAACCCCGTCTATGTCGCCTTTGCCCGCGGCCTCACCTTCAGTTGGTTCGCCTTCACCATGTTCTGGTTCTGGGGTAGCTGGAAGCAAATTGACCGCATCTTTGCTGCCTTAAGCGCGATTCAATGGCTGGAAGTCTGGCTGGCAATCTGGCTATGCGCGACAACGGTGCTGGCAGGATGGGAGTGGCTGCGTGCTGCTCTCCTGTCCATCAGAACCCCCGAAGGTCCTATACTTACCAACCGTTACGTGCGCGCAGCCTTCACAACCGCCCTCGGCTTGGTCGCTTTCGTAATTACCATCCTACTCAGCCAGCCAGCCCCCGGCATCGTATACAAGGCATTCTAGAAAATAACACTGCCCATACAACAACCCCACGCGCATTAAGTATAGACATGCATCGCAACTTCCTGGCGAAGGCCTTTGTTGACTGTTTCAATTCCAGGTCGCAAATCGGAAGGTCCGGCGAGACAAACTGATTGGGACCATCCCACGATCATGAAAAACAGCAGATAGCATGTATCCGCCAGCCAAACGGTGTAAAGGCAAACTGCCATGCCAATCACAATCCCAAGCAGAGAAAAGGTGAAGTACCGGTCCTGGAAAGAGCGCGCCTTCATTCCCAGCAGGCCCAGCGAGATAATGGACTCCAAGAAAATTAGGATCAGTCCGGTTAGTCCTATATATCCCGCGGTTATCCATACAAGTAGGAATTCATTGTCGATCGAGAATTGTCCCTGCACAACTGGATGCAAATTTCCCCAACCCCAGGCACCTCCTAGCTTGGCAATCGGAACGTAATTGTCAAGCATGACCTGCCTATACTGTGCGGTCTGAGTTTCACTTCCTATTTCAGCCTTGGCGGTCCTGAGATAGTTTGTATATATGGAATACGATGGAAGTCCAACAAACAGGAGAAGCCCAAATACCAAGACCGCCCTGCGAACAGGACGCCTTGCGCGACCGATCGAGGCGACAAAGAGGCCGACAATCAGGCCAAGCCAGGGTCCTCGCGATTGAGTCATCAGTATCGCCACCAAGAGCGACACTATGATGAGCATCCCATATTTCAGGGGGTGCCGCTCGCGACGGCGAACACCTTTAATCCAACAGGCCAGGATCAAAGTCATTAAAAGCACCATCCCGGCCGTTTCCCCCCCTCCATATGGCCCACCCAATCGACCAAACCCCCGTCGGTACTGAGTAAATTGCCATTGCCCCGGAAAAAAGTGGCCCCAAAAATGAGCATAAAGGTTCACCTTCAAGAAAAACTCCGGCATTGCCAGGACCGAAGCCACAGCCACGAGAGTGATAAGACGCCTCACAGTCTTTTCCCGCATGCCAGGCTGTTCCAGAAGCAGCTTGCCTAACATGTAAGGAACAACGCACTCCAAAATTGTTCCTTCGAGGGCCAGGAGTGCGCCATTGTTTCCCCAAGGCAAGTGTTCGCACCAGCTGATCGCAACGACAAACATCGCCATCCAGCAGTCCATCCGGGAAAATCTCCAGCGGCGAATATCCTTCAGCACCATCCCAATGCCCAGAGCAAGGAGTGCCACGTCCTCGCAGCTGAGGGTCGGCAAATGCTGTATTCTTGCGTAGAAGCTGGTTGGCACGAACGACATTACCGCCAGGTATACCGTCAGGAAGGCCCACCGGGTACCCCCGCGGAATACCGCAGCTGTGCATAATAAACCCGACATGAATATGGTGAAATAAGCCACGCTGTATCAAATCTAACCCAAGTTTCGGCGTTCGACCGGAATCCGTCGTGTCGACATGAGTTGGCTTGGTCCTCAGGACAATCCTTTTCCGGATACCCTGCACAGTTGCTCTATGCAGTGGTCAGAGCGAGATAATCTACCGTGGACATCACCACAAAGAATAATCTCGTCGCGCGAGCACCCACATGGCGATCATCAGGTTTGCCGTCGCATGCGCGGCCACGGCCTCGCCCAACCTGCCCCTGAACTTTGCAACCAGCGCGAAGACGACACCTGCCAGAATCCCCGCAAGCCACATCCTGCCATGCAATGCGCCAAATGCCAGCGAGCTCCCCAGCACCGCAATAAGACTCAGGCTCGCGAAAGGCACCGTCTCCACATCGGTCGACATCAGGCGGCGCGCGAGATAGCCACGAAACGCAAGCTCCTCCGCGGCGGGCACGGTGACCACGGCAGCGACCACCCGCACCACAATCCACACCAAGCGCTGGCCGCTGCTCAGTCGGCCCAGGCCAGTGGCTATGCTCGTCAAAGGAACCCCGCCTGAGGCCACGCCACCTCCCAGCCAGCGGTCAAGCGCAATCCAGAAAACGAAGACCGAGACCCCCGCCAGGGGACCCAGCCAGCCAAATCGCCAGTCCATTTGGCGATACTCCCGGCGGTACGCACAGAAGACTGCCAGCGCCGCGAGCAGACGAAGCCCATAAAACCATTCAAAGCCGTCCGACACCGCCACCGAGACCAATCCCGCCGCAAGAATCGTAAGGAACGGCATGAGATACACCGCAGCGACATTTGTCTCGGCCAGAGGATCCAGGATGGCGTGTGGCGCGGGGCCCCCTACGACCGCCTCGGTGGATCCGGCAATCCGGAACCAGGACACATGGTTCACCGCAAGCAGAAACCCCAGCGCCACGCAGCTGAACAGAATCCATCCCGACTCGGAATGGAAGCCTCCCAGGGCCACATTCCCGTAGCCGGCATCGCCTATGGCAATAAGCGCGGTAACCCTTACCACGTTCATCATCCACATTACAATCAGTGACGCCGGCACCAGCAGCAACGCCCGCCCCATCCTCAACTCGCGGCGAGAGTACACCAGCCAGCACCCGGTCAAGCTCACCATCAGTGCCAACCCCTCGATGCCTGAGCACGGACCCGAGATTTGCACCGAAAATGTCCGCGTTCCGACAACAAAGTGAGGAGCAGAATCGGCGACAACGCCGGAGTAGAACAAGCTCACCAGGCTCTTCACTCCAAGAAAGCTTGCCCTCTGCATCGCCTTACCGAGCCATAGGTTCGGTGCGTCCCACGCAAACACCAGCAAAAGTCGAGTCACCGTCATCAGGGCGCAACACAGTGCGGCGAATCCCCATGCGTTGCCCAGACCGCCAAGCATCGACAGTAGTCTCCGCAGGCCGAACAGCGCTCCGCCCAAAGTGACTGGCAGAAGGCAGATCGTTGCATACCAGACCAGGGTCGCTGCGAGCTCCGCTGTGCCGGGCTTCCAAGTATGCAGGAGATAAGAGTTCGTGGCGCAAAAAAGCGCAAGGACAAAGCCATGTGCCGCTGCCCAGCTCTTGCGCACAGGAAGGGCGCCTACTCCCCCTAATACCTTCAGCCTGTCCCGGCTGAAAAACAGCAGCGCGGCAAAAAAGAGGATGATTTGCTCTGTGTAGGTCCGTGGCTCCCGCCAGGGATGCCAGGCCTCCATGTAGCCCCGCGACGCGGTGGGTAGCCATGGGTGACGCAGATCCGTGACCAGCAAACACTCCACGGCGAGGATACAGGCCAATACCCAAAAGCGCGTAGAAACGGACTGATCGGAGACTCTCGACCAGCCGCTCCTCGCGCTCTCTGAAGACTCATTCCAAGTCAAAACAAATATCCCGCGCATTACCACAGACGTCTTCGCGGTTACGCAGGTAACCACTTAAGTAATTTCTTACGGCTCCGAGACTCCGGCCACGGCTGGGCCACTCTCGTCATCGCAAGACTCATGAGGTGAGGCCCTGGCCAGCGAAAACAGAATGCCGATAACTACTTCTTCTTGGCCCGCGAGCGTCCCCGGATCACCATAACGGCGCCGCCGAGAAGCGCCAGCGCTCCTGTACCCATGGCAGGGTCAATCTCAGGAACTGGCTTTATACCGCAGACGCTGGAGTTGACGGCACAAGATGCCAATGAAAGGTGGGAGGAAATCAACGTGACTACGAGAACAGCAAGAAGACTGCTCACAAAATTCTTCATAAAAGGACCCCTTCACTTCTTAGTTTTTAATCTAACGACTCCCCAATGTATAGCAGCCCGCCTGCGTGGCTAAAACACAAATCTGCCGCTGGTTACAAGAGATGCATGGGGAGTTACGCGGGTAATCGATTGGTGCTCTTCCCCCCCGGACGCCCGACCCACCGCTCGTCCAGTTCGCGACGCCCAATCGCAAGATTAATCATGCGTTGCAACTGACTCGAATGGGTTATCCTTGAATCTCAGCCCTTCAGATATCGTTAGATAGGAGAAGTTGGGTTCGTTCCAGATTTGGATGTCCACCTAATTTGGCGGGTACCGGTTCGTAGCAATTGGGCGAGTCGCCAGGACACGCTCTGGCTTCCCTTCCGGCGGCTTACGAACCCAACAGCAGGGTCGCCTTGTGTCCTCAGATGTCAGGCGAATGCCACTATCGCGGGGTTTTTGAGATGGGTTTCACGATGAAATACTTGTCTTCGATTTTGTTGTATCCGGTGCTTGCTCTCTCGTTCTTGACGTTCAGCCATGCCCAGCTCCCTTCGCCCGCGTCGGTACAATCCGTCGACCCGCTCCAGGACTGCGAGGCCTCACCCAACGAGGATTACAAGCTGGGTTTCGGCGATCAACTCTCGATCGACATTAATGACAATGACCCGAAACTCTCTGGAAAACACACCATCGGTCCTGACGGCCAGATCACCCTTGGACTCGCCGGTTCCATCAAGGTGGAGAATTCAACCCGGGACGAAGCCGCGGCGAAGATTCGGACCGCCCTCTCCCGGTACTACACCCCTGCCCCCACCGTCGTAGTCGGTGTCGACGTCTACGCTTCCGACTATGTCATGGTCATGGGGGCCGTCTCGAGCCCTGGACCCATGACGTTCACAGAGCCTCCGACATTGCTGTCGGTGATCTCAAGGGCGGGAACAGGAGTGGCGCAGGCTTCAGGTGCCATCACCGGCATCCCCTCCGGAGTGCCCGATCGAGTCGCCCTCTTCTGTGGCGATTACAGCATTGCGTGGGAGGACTTCAAGCAGCTTCTCGAGAGCAATGACCCGCATATCCGGATGCCATTGCGTCGGAATGTGGTCATATATGTGCCATCGCCAAACGACCGCTATGTCACGATCTTCGGCCAGGTGGCTCGTCCCGGTCTGGTACAGCTCCACGACGGATCAACCCTCGCCCAGATTCTGGCTGAGGCAGGCGGCATTGTCACTGACAAGTCAGGAAGATTCCCAAAGATCCAGATCGTCCATGAGTACAAGGGAAGCATCGAGACCGTTCCCTACGAGAATATCTTGCAGGCTAAATCGGAACCCAAGGTGTCGCTGCAGACCGGCGACATTATCTATATACCCGAGAGTAAATTCTCGCGCGCGGCCGTCACCTTCGAGAAGCTCTCGCCATTCATTAACCTCGCTACAATAGCCACGATCATTAACCGACCATAGCCGAGCTCCACGAACCTAGCGGGTCAAGCATGCCACACCGCTCATTGCATGGTGCACCGTGTTCGAAAACATCCGCGAAGACTGGCGCTCTCACAACCGTCAATGGACACGTCACGGCTTCTGGGTCCTGGTTGTCTACCGTTTCGGACGGTGGCGCTACACCATTCGCTGGCGGCCACTGCGGTTGCCCTTCTCATTTCTCTATAAGGTGTTGAGATTCTTTTCGGAGATGCTTCTCGGGATCGAACTTCCCAGTGAGACGGTCATCGGACGGCGCTTTGTCATTGAGCACATCGGAGGTATCGTTATTAGCGGCGACGCAGTCTTTGGCGATGACTGCATCATCCGCAACGGAGTGACGGTGGGATTGCGCAACCGCGGCATACGAGGCTCGCCCCAGATCGGCAACCGGGTGGACATCGGAGCCGGCGCGAAGCTTCTGGGTCCCATCCAAGTTGGGGACGATTGCGCGATTGGCGCGAACTCTGTAGTGCTCTGCGATGTGCCAGCTCGCTCGATTGCCGTGGGAGTGCCAGCCCATGTTCTGCCCCGAAAGGACCTGCAGGTTCCGTCACAGGATGAAATAACCAAATGCTGAATGACCCCGGTCAGGCTCAGGACCAAGGAGAAGAAGGCCTTGTCTCCGTAGTCGTCATCGGAAGAAATGAAGGCGAGCGCCTGAGCCGCTGCCTGCGCTCCGTTTTTGCCATAGACCACCCCGGCTTCGCCTTGGAAGTCATCTACGTTGACTCCGGTTCGACTGACGACAGCATCGCCCGCGCCGTAGCAGAAGGAGCGCAAACAATAGCGCTTAAGCCGGAACGCCCCTCAGCCGCCCTGGGACGCAACGCCGGCTGGCGCGCCGCCAGAGGCTCCATCATTCTCTTTCTCGATGGAGACACCGTGCTCCATCCCTCCTTCGTCTCAGCGTCACTCCCCGAGTTCTCAGATCCCACCCTGGCCGCCCTCTGGGGACACCGCCGCGAACTCCATCCCGAGCAATCCATCTTCAATCGCACCCTCGATCTCGACTGGATCTACGCGCCCGGCATCACCCCGTACTGCGGTGGCGACGCCCTGTTTCGCCGTAGTGTCCTCGCGCAGACCGGCGGATTCGACCCCACGTTGATCGCCGGCGAGGAGCCCGAGCTATGCCGCCGTATCGTGGCGCTCGGCTTTTATATCCTGCACGTCGACCGCCGCATGACCATGCACGATCTCGCCATCACGCGATGGAGCCAGTACTGGAAGCGCAATACCCGCGCGGGCCACGCCTTCGCCGAAGTCTCCGAGCGCTTTCGCAACGCGGAACAGCCCTTCTGGACCGGAGAGGCCACTCGCAACCGCAACCGCTGCCTGACCATCGTCATCGGTCTTCTCGCAGCCATCGCCAGCTCCATCCTCCTCAAGAGTCTCTTGCCCTTCGCGATCTATTGCATCCTCTTCGCGCTCCTCAGCATCCGCTCCGCCTGGAGAGCATCCTGGAAGACGAACGATCGAATCGCGCTGCTAATGTATGGAGTCCACTCCCATCTACAGCAAATCCCCATCTACTTCGGCCAACTCCAGTACAAGTGGAGCCGCCGGCGCGGACAACGCCTCATCCTCTTCGAATACAAATGATCTACGACCTCGACTCCCCGCCGTCTTCTATCGCTTCCCGCTATACTGGCCAGCGGACTCCGAGACGCCCAACCCCGCGCGCCCCGCGCCGGCCCCGCACCAAGCACGAAAGGAAACACCCCTCCATGAGCCTCACCCGCACCGCGCTGCTCGCCTGCCTCACCATAACGCTCGCCCCCGCCGGCCTCGCGCTCGCTCAGTCTCCCGCCGCAGCGCCAGCGCAACCCTCCGCCTCAGCCCAGCGCACCGCCGCCTCAGCCGCCGCCCAACCCCGCCTCCCGTGGATGGACCCCGCCCTCGACCCCGACACCCGCGCCGACCTCATGATCCACGAGATGACGCTCGACGAAAAGATTCAGCTCGTCCACGGCGACGGCTGGGGCGTCCTCCGCGGCGGCGCCTACGTCGCGCCCAACCACAACGGCGGCGCCGGCTTCGTCCCCGGCATCCCCCGCCTGCATCTCCCGGACATCAACCTCGCCGACTCCGCCGTCGGCGTGCGCATGGCCGCGCTGCAAAGCCGCTACGCCACCCTGCTGCCCTCCGTCATCGGCATGTCCGCCAGCTGGGACCCCGACGCCGCCTTCCTCTACGGCTCCGTCATCGGCCGCGAGCTCCGCGACCAGGGCTACAACATGTCCATCGGCGGCGGCATGGACCTCATCCGCGAGCCGCGCAACGGCCGCAACTTCGAGTACTCCTCGCGAAGACCCCATCCTCGCCGGCACCATGGTCGGCCAGCTCGCCGCCGGCGTGCAGTCCAACCACATCATGGGCGACATCAAGCACTACGCCCTCAACGATCAGGAGACCGGCCGCAACACCCTCAACGCCGTCCTCGATCCCCGCTCCCTGCGCGAGACCGACCTGCTCGCCTTCCAGATCGCCATCACCCACGCCCACCCCGCCGGCGTCATGTGCTCCTACAACCACATCAACGGCGACTACGCCTGCGAGAACGACTACACCCTCAACCAGGTCCTCAAGAAGGACTGGGGCTTCAAGGGCTTCGTCCTCTCCGACTGGGGTGGCACCCACTCCACCGTCAAGGCCGCGCTCGCCGGCCTCGACATGGACCAGCCCGGCGACGACAACTTCTTCAGCCAGCCCCTCAAGCAGGCCGTCCTCAGCAGGCGACGTCCCGCAGGCGCGCCTCGACGACATGGTCCACCGCATCGTGCGCAGCATGTTCGCCGCCGGCGTCATCGACCACCCTCCCATCCGCACCGTCATCGACCCCTTCCGCGGCCGCGACGACGCCCAGAAGATCGAAGAAGAGAGCGCCGTCCTCCTGAAGAACACCCCAGGCATCCTTCCGCTCTCCGCCGCTCGCACCCGCAGCATCGCCATCATCGGCGGCCACGCCGACGTCGGCGTCCTCTCCGGCGGCGGCTCCGCGCAGGTCGATGCCCCCGGCGGCAACGCCGTCGAGCCCCGCCCCGGCTCATCCCCCTGGGGCAAGCGCCATCTACTTCCCCTCCTCCCCGCATGCGCTACATCCAGGAGCAGGCCCCCGACGCCACCGTCACCTACGACCCCGGCACCGATCAACGCCGCCGCAGCCAAGGCCGCCAAGTCCGCCCAGATCGCCATCGTCTTCGTCACCCAGTGGATGACCGAGGGCCAGGACTCCGCCACCCTCAGCCTTCCCGACAAACAGGACGCGCTGGTCGCCGCCGTCGCCGCCGCCAACCCCAACACCATCGTCGTGCTGGAGAACGGCGGCCCCGTCAACATGCCCTGGGCCCCCAAGACCAAAGCCATCCTCGAGTCCTGGTACCCCGGCATCGGCGGCGGCCAGGCCATCGCCAACATCCTCTTCGGCCGCGTCAACCCCTCCGGCAAACTGCCCGTCACCTTCGCCGCCACCGAGGACCAGCTCCCCCACCCCAAGGTCACCGGCCTCACCGAGCGCACCGCCGGCAACAACGCCGACACCGTCGTCCGCAACCAGCCCCGCCAGCGCCCCGCAACCCTTCACCGTCGACTACAACGTCGAAGGCATGGCCGTCGGCTACCGCTGGTTCCAGCTCAAAAACGAGCAGCCGCTCTTCCCCTTCGGCTTCGGCCTCAGCTACACCCACTTCGCCTACTCCAACCTGAAGGTCGACGCCGACGCCAAATCCGTCACCTTCACTCTCCGCAACACCGGCCTGCGCAAAGGCGACGAGATCGCCCAGGTCTACGTCACCCTCCCCACCTCCGCCGGCGAGCCCTTCCGCAAACTCGCCGCATTCAAGCGCGTCACCCTCGCCCCCGGCGCTACCCAAACCGTCGAGCTCCCCCTCGACCCGCTCTACCTCTCCACCTACTCCCCCTCCACCGACACCTGGTCCCGCCCCACCGGCGCCTTCCTCATCGAAGTCGGCGGCTCCTCCGAGTCTCTACCTCTCCACGAAACGAATTCCTGGAACTGGGTTAACGTTTCAGCCCGGACACTACAGACCCGCGATCACTCTGGACATTAGCCGCCGGGACAGCCCCCTCACGCAGCCACCTCGATACTGACAACCTCAGTCATCGCCGGAACCGGCTGCCCCGTCTCCCTGAGGTACTCAATCAATCCGGCGATCCCCCGCCGCAGGTCCTCAATCGCCTCTTCCCGCGTCGCTCCCGTCCCAAGCACGGTATGCTCCCCCACAATGCATGCGCTCCACGTCCCATCGCCCGCCTGTTCCACCATCGCCGCAAACTTTGCCATCACCGCAACCCGCTTGTCTAAGAATAGACCTCTCAACGACGCGAGTTGCCTTTATGGTCACTTAGTTTTCTTCAGATTACTCTTCGCCGGAGGTACCGGCTCAATTCGCCAACCGCACGCATATGAGGAGCCTTTTGTGGCAGGCGAGATAGCGAACGTAAGATTGTCGTTGGGCGCGAGTTGGAGCTTCTTGACCGGCGATTTACAAGCACGTTCATTTCTCGATTCCGGCTCGTATGGAATGGTCGACGTAACGAGAAGATCGTAGCTCCCTGGACCCACAAAGACGCAAGCAGCCTCGCCCCCTATAAGGGGCAAGCTGTAATCAGCAAGCCTAACCCAACTCTCCAAGATGTTGATCGCACCATTGTCCTCCGGCCTCACAAAACAAACCTTTGCCCTATCGTTGCGCCACGACTGCGCGGATAGGGATGCGGAACTAGCAAGCAGGCACAGGCAAAGTAGAGAGCTTCTCATAGGCACGCATCGTAAACGGCGACTCATCGGGAAGCAACAGCAACGAACCCGATTTGCTCCCAACCCGCATCCAATTGCCCAGACCCTCCCGCAGACGTGATACTTCTTGTAGTGCTCTGAGGCGCACCCAATGGAATTCCACATCTCCCGCGCCGTCCGCGAAGCGGCCAAGGTCGACGACCTGCTCTTCAGCTACACCGGCAACGTCGTCTTCGCCAATGTCGCCGCCGCGCGCCGCCTCGCCGCCGCACTGAACGAGGTCCGCGCCCCAACGCCGATCCCGCCGCCACCTTCAACGCCGGCGCCCTCTTCGCCATGGGCCTCATCGACGAGCTCTCCCACGCCCTCGTCGCCAGCTACCGCAAGCAGCTCGACCCCACCGTCCTCTCCGAGGCCGTCCGCTGGTTCGCCGCGCAGTTCGAACCCGCCAAACTCGACCAGCTCCTCCTCGCCTTCACCGAGCAGTTCCCCAACGCCGCCATCTTCCGCGGCCAGCTCACCGCCGCCGAGTGGCTGCGCGGCACGACCGACGGCCTGCCCAACCGCGAGGCCGCGCTCGAAGAGCTCCTCCTGCTCTGGATCGCCAACATCAACCCCGCGTTCAAGCCCTTCCACGCCCTCTTCGAAGACACCGCCCTCAAGCAGCAGACCGTCTACTCGAACGTCACCGCGGCCTTCCCCAACTTCTTCAGCACCCGCCCGCCGATGCCCGCCATCGGCACCCTCTTCGACGCCCTGCGCGCGCCCATTCCTCGCCTCGCCCGACTCCCTCACCGGCCAGCTCGACTTCATCCGCGAGCGCTGGGCCCCCTTCCTCGGCGCCGACCTCCGCCGCATCCTCCTCGCCATCGACGTCCTCCGCGAAGAGGACCTCGCCATCTGGATGCGCTTCCATCCGCCCGGCCCCGACCAGTTCCGCCACGGCGCGCCCACCTGGGGCTCGCAGGGCTTCGAGGGCGACGAGTTCATCGGCTTCCGCGGCCTGCGCCGCTACGGCCACGGCTACCAGGCGCCGCTCGACGAGTACGAAGCCTTCTCCGCCGACCAGGCCTGGATGCCCAACGTCGTCCTCATCGCCAAGAGCACCTACGTCTGGCTCGAGCAGCTCTCCAAAAAATATCGCCGCCACATCTATCCGCCTCGACCAGATCCCCGACGAAGAGCTCCAACTCCTCGCCGACCGCGGCATCACCGGCCTCTGGCTCATCGGCCTCTGGGAGCGCAGCACCGCATCGCAGACCATCAAGCGCCTGCGCGGCCACTACGACGCCGTCGCCTCCGCCTACTCGCTCAAGAGCTACGACATCGCCGAAGACCTCGGCGGCTGGCAGGCCTACGACCACCTCAAGCGCCACGCCGCCGCCGCCGGCCTCCGCCTCGCCAGCGACATGGTCCCCAACCACATGGGCATCGACTCGCCCTGGGTCATCGAACACCCCGACTGGTTCCTCCACCGCTGGGAATCGCCCTTCCCCTCCTACCGCTTCAACGGCCCCGACCTCTCCAGCGACTCCCGCGTCGAAATCAAGATCGAAGACCACTACTACGACCAGTCCGACGCCGCCGTCGCCTTCCGCCTGCGCCACTACTCCGAGCGGCGAGACCCGCTACGTCTACCACGGCAACGACGGCACCACCTTCGCCTGGAACGACACCGCGCAGCTCGACTACTCCAAGGCCGACGTCCGCGAGCACGTCATCCAGACCATCCTCCACGTCGCCCGCCTCTTCCCCATCATCCGCTTCGACGCCGCCATGGTCCTCGCCAAACGCCACGTCCAGCGCCTCTGGTTTCCGCTCCCCGGCGCCGGCGGCTCCATCCCCTCGCGCGCGGAAAACTCCATGTCGCAGGAAGAGTTCGACCGCCTCATGCCCCACGAGTTCTGGCGCGAGGTCGTCGACCGCGTCGCCGCCGAAGTCCCCGGCACGCTGCTGCTCGCCGAGGCCTTCTGGCTGCTCGAAGGCTACTTCGTCCGCACCCTCGGCATGCATCGCGTCTACAACTCCGCCTTCATGAACATGCTGCGCGACGAGGAGAACGCCAAGTACCGCTCCTACCTCAAGAAGACCATCGAGTTCGATCCCGACATCATGAAGCGCTACGTCAACTTCATGTCCAACCCCGACGAGCGCACCGCCATCGACCAGTTCGGCACCGGCGACAAGTACTTCGGCGTCTGCACCCTGCTCGCCACCCTCCCCGGCCTGCCCATGTTCGGCCACGGCCAGATCGAGGGCTACACCGAGCGCTACGGCATGGAGTTCAAGCAGGCCAAGATGGACGAGTGGCCCAACGAAGATCTCGTCGCCCGCCACCAGCGCGAGATCGCCCCGCTGCTCAAGCAGCGCCGCATCTTCGCCGGCTCCGCCGACTTCACCCTCTACGACTTCTGGAACGACTACGGCGCAGTCGACGAGAACGTCTTCGCCTACTCCAACCGCACCGACGGCGAGCGCTCCCTCGTCCTCTACAACAACAAGTACGACTGCCACCGCCGGCACCATCCACATCTCCGCCGCCTACATGGACAAGGGCAGCGGCCAGCTCCGCCAGCGCAGCCTCGCCGACGGCCTCGCCCTCACCGCCGACCACAACGTCTTCCTCGCCTTCCGCGACAACCACGGCCTCGAATACCTCCGCCGCGCCTCCGACATCCACTACCACGGCATGCACTTCGACCTGCGCGGCTTCCAGTCCGTCGTCCTGCTCGACTGGCGCGAGCTCCGCCCCTCCGCCGAGTGGCCCTGGGACCGCCTCTGCGATCACCTCGCACGGCGCCGGCGTTCCCAACCTCGACGACGCGCTCTCCATGCTCCGCCTGCGCCCGCTGCACGATGCCCTGCGCGACGCCATCTCCCCCCACAACCTTCACCTCCTCACCACCGCCGCCAGCGGAGCCCCACTAAGTTCTTCGGGTGCCCCATCCATCGCAGCCTCTGACGAAGAGGTGAAACAGCCGGGTGCCCCATCCATCGCAGTTTTTGGCGATGGGTGGGATGCACCGAAGCTCGAGCCTCCAATCCCTCGCCGAATCCGCTCAGCCTTTCCTCGACCAATGGCTCGCCTACATCCCCGCCGAAAGCCTCACGCCCAAACCATCCGCGGAGACCGCCACCAAACCCGCGGCCCGGAAGAGCAAACCCGCGCCCGAACCCACCTACGTCGAATCCCTCCTCGCAACCGCCTCCGCCGCAGCCCAACTCCCCAACCTCATCCAATCCCTCGCCCCCGCCATCCCCGCACCCGCCCTCTCCATCTTCCCCACCAACTCCCCCAAACCAGCCGACCATCTCTGGTCCCCCATCCTCGCCTTCCTCGTCCTCCGCACCCTCCCATCTCAACAAGACCCCCTCGCCCTCTTCGACCAGCTCCGCCTCCGCACCGCCCTCGCCAACATCTTCTCCAACTTCGGCCTCGAAGGCGAAGCCAAATGGCAGGCCGCCGCCCGCGTCCGCCTCCTCCTGTCGCCCGCCGCCGCCGCGCCCAACGCCATCCGCACCGCCGCCCTCTGGTCCGACCCCGACGTCCGCTGGCTCGCCGGCGTCAACCAATCCTCCGGCGCCACCTACTTCAACAAAGAACGCTTCGAAGAACTCCTCGCCTGGCTTCAGCTCCCCACCCTCCTCGACATCGCAGCCCGCCCTCCCGCCAATCGAGCCGCCGCCCTCGCCGCCCTCAAAGCCACCATCGCCTCCGCCATCGCCGCCGCGCAAACCTCCGCCTACAACCTTGACGCGTACCTCGCCTCCGCTCTACCCACACCGGAGAAGCCCACCGCCGCAAAACCGAAATCCTCACCAAAGACGCGCACCGGAAAGCCCCAGGCTCTCACCTCGTAGCGCATCGACGCATACCAGCCGGAGTCCACGAACGCTCCACACCCGGCAACCTTTTACAATCCCTTCTAATGCCCGCCCGCCTCATCCTCAACGCCGACGACTTCGGCCTCACCCCCGGCATCAACCGCGCCATCGCCGAACTCCACTCCGCCGGCGTCCTCACCTCCGCCACCCTCATGGCCAACGGCCCCGCCTTCGACGACGCCGTCGCCGTCGCCCGCGCCCACCCCACCCTCGGCGTCGGCTGCCACATCGTCCTCACCGATGGCGTCCCCGTCTCCGACCCCAGCCGCATCCCCACCCTCCTCGGCCCCGACGGAAAATCCTTCCGCCCCTCCCTGACCCACTTCCTCCGCGACCTCCTCCTCGGCCGCATCCACCCCGACGACGTCGCCCGCGAAGCCCTCGCCCAGATCGAAAAGCTCCAGCGCGCCGGCATCCCCATCACCCACATCGACACCCACAAACACACCCACCTCTTCCCCTCCATCGCCCGCCCTCTGCTCCACGTCGCCGACGCCGCCACCATCCGCGCCATCCGCAATCCATTCGAGCCCGCATTGGTCCGCTCGCGCTCAACCACGGCAGCCCCCTCCGCCGCCTCGGCGTCAAACTCCTCGGCCCCCTCCGCACCCGCTTCGAAGCCCAGACCAGATCAGCATCAACTGCCATCCTCACCACCGACGGCACCATCGCCATCTCCGCCACCGGCCAGCTCACCTCCGCCACCCTCGCGAACTCCTACGCGCCCTCCCGCCCACCGGCACCTACGAGCTCTGCTGCCACCCCGGCTACAACGACGCCGACCTCGACCGCATCACCACCCGCCTCCGCGCCCACCGCAACATCGAACGCGAAGCCCTCCTCACCGAAATCCCCCGCGCCCTAACCCAACCCACCCCCCCCACCTGATCCACTACGGCAACCTCTAAGCAACCGCGCGCTCACCCTCGCGCGCGCCACTCCGCCCCGCCAGGTTCACACTCACAATCTTGCTCACTCCCGGCTCCTGCATCGTCACGCCATAGATCACGTCCGCCTGCTGCATCGTCCGCTTCGAGTGCGTGATCACCACAAACTGCGTCGTCGCGCTCATCTCCGCGATCAGCTTCGCAAACCGCCCCACATTCGTCTCATCCAGCGGCGCGTCCACCTCGTCCAGCACGCAGAACGGCGCCGGCTGGAACTGGAAGATGCCCACCAGCAGGCTCAGCGCGGTCAGCGCCTTCTCTCCGCCCGAGAGCAGCAGAATGTTCTGCAGCTTCTTGCCCGGAGGCGACGCCACAATATCGATCCCCGACTCCGCCGCGTTCTCCTCGTCCGTCAGCCGCATCAACGCCTGCCCGCCGCCAAACAGCTTCGCAAACGTCACGCCGAAGTTCTCGTTGATCACCTTGAACGCCTCGTCGAACTTCACCCGCGACACATCGTCAATCTCCTTGATCGACGCCTGCGTGTTCTCAATCGACTCCAGCAGGTCCTTCCGCTGCGTCTCCAGAAACAAGTGCCGCGACGCCGTCTCGTTGTACTCCTCGAGCGCCATCATGTTCACCGGCCCCATCGCCTCCAGCCGCTGCTTCAGCGCCCGCGCCTCGTCCTCAGCCGCTGCCAGCGCCGCGCCGCCATCCTCCGCATACACGATCCGCGCAATCGCCTCATCCGTCCGCAGCGCCGCTGCCTCCACGCCCAGCTCATTCAGGCAGGTCGCCTCCATGTGCTCGATGTCCGAAGTCAGCTTCGCCGCCCGCGCCGCCAGCTGCGCCCTCTGCTCGCGCACCTCCTCCGTCTCATGCCGCAGCGCGCGCAGCCGCCCATCCAGCTCCGCCATCCGCGCGCGCAGCTCAGTCGCCTCTTCGGTCAGCCGCGCGCCATCCGCCACCGCGCTCGCCCGCGTCTCCGCCAGCACCACATGCTGCGCCGCAAGCTCCGCCGTCTCCTCCTCGCGCCGCAACTTCTCCGCGCCCGCCGCCTCCATCTGCTGCTCGATCTGCGCAATCCGCGCCGTCTGCCCATCCGCCATCGCGTCGCGTCTGCTCAAACGCCGCCGCCGCATTCCGCCGCCGCTCCTCCAACCCCGCCAGCGCCGCCGAAGCCTCCGCCGCCGCCTGCTGCAAGCCGTCCCGCTCGCGCCCGCATCCCATCCAATCGCTGCTGCAACTCCGCCAGCTGCGTCTCCAACGCCGCGCGCTCCTCCTCGAACGCCGCCGCCTCCTGCCGCCTCCGCGCAATCAGTCTCCTGCCGCTGCGCCTGCGCCTCGCGGTTGCGCTCCGTCGCCAGCGCCCACTCCTGCAGCCGCCGCTCAATCCGCGCCGTCTCCGACTCCATCTGCCGCAGCGCCGCGCCCGAGTTCGCCGACTCGCGCTCCGCATCGCGCCGCTCCCGCGTCTTCGCGTCCAGCGTCGCCGTCAGCTCGCCGAGCTCGTGCTCCATCGCCGCCGCTCGCAGGTCCGTCTGCGCCAGCTCCGTCTCCACACCCTCCAGCCTGTGCTGCACCTCGCTCAACTCGCGCTTCAGCGCCAGCGGCCCCTGCGCCCGCGCGCGCCCGCCCGTCACCGTCGAGCCATGGAACGCCTCGCCCCCTGGACTCAGAAAAAATCCGCCGCGGATACTCGCCCGCCAGCCGCCGCGCCGTCGCCGCATCCTGCGCAATAAACCCATCCCGCAACTTCGGCAGCATCTCCTGCAAGCTCGTCCCAAACCCATTCAACACCCGCACACAATCCTGCAACGCCACAACCCCTTCAACTCCCTCAATCCCTCGAACCTCGAACCCCGAACCTCGAACCTCGCCCGCATCTTCTCCATGCACCAGGAACGTCGCCCGCCCCGCCACATCCGCCGCCAGCATCCGCACCCCCGCATCCGCCGCGTCCCAGCTCTTCACCACCACATAGTTCAGCTCATCGCGCAGAAACTCATCCACCACGCCCTCATACTGCCCATCCACCTCCAGAAAATCCGCCAGCGTCCCCAGCGGCGACAATCCCCCACTCGCATTCGCCTTGAAGATCTCCCTCACCGTCTCGGTCGAGTAGCTATGCTCCCGAATCAATCCCTCCAGCGAACCCCGCCGCCCCGCCAGCGCCGCACGCTCCGCGCCGCAGCTCATCGCCGCGCCGCTTCGCCTCCGCCTCCTCCGCCTTCGCCGCGTCGATCCGCAGCCGCAGCTCGCGCAATCTCCTGCTCCAGCCCCTTCAGCCGCTCCGTCACATCGCCAAACGTCATCGCCACCTGGCCCCGCTGCACCCCCAGCTCCGCCAGCTCCCGCCGCCCCGCATCCGACTCCGTCGCCAGCCGCTCCGCCTCGCGCTCCAACCCCGCCAGCGCCGCCTCCGCCTGCGCCTGCTCGTTGCCGGCTCTCGCTCGCCCGCTGCAGCAGCTGCAACCCCGCCCGCCGATTCTCCTCCGTCGCCTGCTCGCTCGCCGCAACCGCGCGCACCGCCTCCTGCGCGCGCTGCTGCTGCGCCTGCGCCGCCTCCCGCGAGGTCTCCGCCTCCGCCGTCGCGCTCTCCAGAAAACTCCGCTGCGACTCCAACTCCCCCGCCAGCCCCAGCATCTGCTCCCGCGCCTGCTCCAGCTCCGTCGCGCCCGCGGCAATGCGCGCCGTCAACTCCGCCACGCGGTCCGTATTCGCCGCCATCCGCGCGGCCGCCCGCTCCAGCTCCACCGCCGACTGGTTCGCCCGCGCCCCCGCCTCGCGAATCTGCTGGTCGAACTCGTACCCCAGCCGCACCCCCGCCGTATGCTCCGCGTCCATCGCCTCCACCGCCGCGGCCTGCTCCTCAATCTGCGCCGTCAGCTACGCCAATCTGCGCGCCCACCGCTGCCTGCTCCGCATCCATCTGCGCGATCCGGCTCGCCAGCACCACGCGCAGCTTGCCGCGCAGCTCATCGCGCAGCAGCCCATAGCGCTCCGCCTTCGCCGCCTGCCGCTTCAGCGACCCCATCTGCCGCGTCACTTCTTCAAAGATGTCGTTCACCCGCGACAGATTCAGCTTCGCCGACTCCAGCCGCAGCTCCGCCAGCCGCTTCTTCGTCTTGAACCGCGTAATCCCCGCCGCCTCCTCCAGAATCGCCCGCCGGTCCATCGGCTTCGAGCTCAGAATCTGCCCAATCCGCTCCTGCCCGATAATCGCGTAGCTCTCCCCGCCCAACCCCGTCCCCATAAAGATGTCCTGAATGTCGCGCAGCCGGCAGATCTTCCCATTCAGCAGATACTCCGAGTCGCCCGACCGGAACAGCCGCCGCGTCACCGTCACCTCGCCCGCCCGCACCGGCGACCGCCCAAACCGCCGCCGCCGAATCTTCAACACCACCCCCGCCCCAGAATCGGGTGGCCCATCCTTCACAGTTTCACCGTGAAGGGTGGGTTGCTCTCCTCGCATCCACCCCAGAGCTCCACCGCACTCCCGTCAATCCCCACCACCACCCCCGGCTGCGCCTCCTGCACCGCCTCTTCGGTCTCCTCCGCCATCCGCTGCCGCAGCTTCGCCTCGTCCCAATCGCCCGCCAGATCCAGCGCCCGCTCACTCGATCCGTCACTGGACCAATCCCCGCCCTCCGCCACTCGCCTCCAGCGTCGCCCCGTCGTACACCTCCGGATCGACCAGCGTCAGCGACACCTCCGCCATCCCCGTCGCCTTGCGGTCGCGCGTCCCCGCAAAGATCACGTCCTCCATCTTCCCGCCGCGCAGGCTCTTCGCCGACTGCTCCCCCAGCACCCACATCACCGCGTCCGCGATGTTCGACTTCCCGCACCCGTTCGGCCCCACCACCGCCGCAATCCCATCCCCCGCCAGCTGGATCTCCGTCCGGTCGCAGAACGACTTGAACCCCAGCAACTGCACCTTCTTCAACTTCAGCAAAACACACCTCCTCAAACCGGTTACCCTAGACTCAGCTGACACTCAGCATGACGCACCGATCCGCCTCCAATCTATCCGGCCCCGCAACCCCGCATCAACACTATTAACCCCACATCTTGTGGATAAGCTTCCCACAACCCCACAAATGGGCCAACCCAACGAGTTACCGGGCACATGTTACCCACATAGCAAACATTTTCACCCCACCAAAGCAACCCTATCCCCGCCAGCCAAACAACGCCCAACACGCAAAGAAGTGCACTCCCATTCCGCCCCTCGGCCGAGCCGCTCTGCTTCTAGGTAGCCAAGCCTTCAGGCTTGGCCCCTCAGTCCGGCAAGAAATCCGGGCTTTAGCCCCTGGGGCATGCCCTCATCCGTCAACCGAATTGCTAGTTAACCCTCCTCAATTACAGGCCCACTGAGGTCTATCTTGGATGGGCGGACGTCGCCTGCATCAGACAGCAGGTGCAGCGGGCCGAGTACGTGAGGGTCGAGGGACAGCGGAAGAGGCTGGCTTAGCCAATCCTACCCTTGCGTCACCGCTGGAGAGCCTGAGAGCATGGCTGACATGAAAATCTTCGGTTTTTTCCTTCACTCTTTCATATCCGTTGCATTCGCTGGAATCCTCATTGGCCTTATGAGGCTGGGGCATTGGATCGGCGTGAGCGACATTGAAAGCGGCGTGGCTATACTGGTGGTCTCTGGATTCTGGCTGTTATATGCAAAGCAAGAGGGAGACGCAGCCAACACCAAAGCCATCACCGACGCCGTCTACAGCCGCAAATCCTTGGGTTAGCCAAGTTATTTATTGCCTCTGAAAAACCGGCGTGCGCTCACAGCAATCCCTTTCTATCGAAGTCCTCGATAAGCTCCCTGACAATCCGCTGCATATTGACGAGCGTGGACAAGACCTCCTTGCCACAAACCCACTTTGGCTCTCCGAAGGCTATTTGAAAGCGGAATATCATCTTGTCCTTGACTTCCGAGATGGGAAGGCTAGCCAATTTGCTGCCATCTACTAAAGGTGCGATAGGGCGGTGGGCGACGATGAGCGTATTCTCCCATTGATCGCCGAATGCCGCACGCAAGCCGACCTCCATCTCGGCTAGTTTTGTTTTTGGCATTGTGTGGGCCGTCATATCCTCCCACACAGGAATCAAAAGGCGATGCTTATTGAGCTTGTTGAGTTCATGAAGCCAGAAGAGAGCAACCCCATTTCCGATCCCCGGCGTGATGTCGGGTCGGTAGTACGGTTCAACAGCGTCGAGAGCCTGCATTGCAGCGTCCGTCACGCCTCTTATTTTTGTCATCTTTCCGGCTCGGTATTCGCTGGCCGTCTCGAAGATGGGGAAGTAGATTTGATGGTCCGCGGCTTTGGGCGTGACGGGACTGCTCTTTACCAAGTGCCATGCCAGATGATCGAGAGAGCTTCGCAGGTTCTGGAGGATATCCCCGATCAATGCCGAGAATTCGAGCGGAATGCTCTTGAGCACCCGGATATAGTACGTGCGCTCTTGGGTTTGAGCGTCATCCTTGAAGAAGATCTCGTGAGAGTTTCCCTCGGCTTGAAATCGGCGGATCATGGATTGAAGGCGAAGGGTATGCTCATAGGCTCTGTCGACTTTGACTAACAATAACTCGCGTGTTGTCGGGGGTGTTAGGCATCTCAGAATCATATCCACTAGCATAGAACTCCAATGCCCACCCCCCGCTACCGCATGCCCGCCGAGTGGTCCCCCCACGCCGCCACCTGGATCGCCTGGCCCCACAACCCCGAAGACTGGCCCGGCAAATTCCAGCCCATCCCCTGGGTCTACGCCGAGATCGTCCGCCACCTCTCCCGCGTCGAAGACGTCCACATCCTCGTCAACGACCTCGCCGCCGAACGCCGCGCCACCTCCATCCTCACGCCGCGGCGGCGCCAACCTCGCCCGCGTCCACTTCCACCACTGGCCCACCGACCGCGTCTGGCTCCGCGACTCCGGCCCCATCTTCGTCAAACGACTCGACGCTCCGCGAGCTACCAAGACTACCTCGCCGTCACCAACTGGAAGTTCAACGCCTGGGCCAAGTACGACAACTGGCACCGCGACAACCAGATCCCCCACCACGTCGCCAAACTCTACAACCTCCCCGAGATCGAACCCGAAGTCGAACTCCCCACTCGCAAGCCCCACCGCCTCGTCCTCGAAGGCGGCTCCATCGACACCAACGGCGCCGGCGTCCTCCTCACCACCGAAGAATGCCTCCTCTCCGAAATCCAGCAGCGCAACCCCGGCCTCGGCGAGCGAAGCCAGACCCGCGCATCACCTCGAACAGCGCCTTCCACGACTACCTCGGCATCGACCAGACCCTCTGGCTGCACCGCGGCTGCGCCGGCGACGACACCCACGGCCACATCGACGACATCGCCCGCTTCGTCGCCGAAGACACCATCCTCGCCTGCGTCGAGCCCAACACCGCCGACGAGAACCACCTCCCCCTCGCCGAAAATCTCGACCGCCTCCGCTCCTTCCGCAACCTCACCAACCCATCCGGCAAGAAAAGCGCCAAGCCGAAGCCCTTCAAAATCCTCACCCTCCCCATGCCCGCGCCCGTCTACTTCGAAGGCCAGCGCCTCCCCGCCAGCTACGCCAACTTCTACATCGCCAATAATCGCTCGTCCTCGTCCCCACCTTCAACGATGCGCAAGACCGCATCGCCCTCAACACCATCGCCGCCTGCTTCCCCACCCGCGAGATCGTCGGCATCCACGCCGTCGACCTCGTCTGGGGCCTCGGCACCCTCCACTGCCTCACCCAACAAGAACCCGCATGAGCGACGCCGATCTCAATCTCGACGAGCAACACGACCTCACCCACCTCCACGCCGCCCTCGCCCAAGCCCGCGCTGCCGAGCAAGCCGGCGAAGTCCCCATCGGCGCAGTCCTCGTCCACGAAAATGAAATCATCGCCACCGGCCAGAACCGCGTCCTCCGCGACCACGACCCCACCGCCCACGCCGAGATCGTCGCCCTCCGCGCCGCCGCACGCCACTTCGCCAACTACCGTCTGCCCCCCGCCTGCACCCTCTACGTCACCCTCGAACCCTGCGCCATGTGCGCCGGGGCCATCCTCCACGCGCGCCTCGCCCGCCTCGTCTACGCCGCGCCCGACCCCAAAGCCGGCGCCTGCGGCTCCGTACTCGCCGTCCTCAACCACCCCCAGCTCAACCACCGCGTCGACCTCACCACCGGCCTCCTCGCCGAAGAATGCAGCGCCCTCCTCACCAACTTCTTCCGCGCCCGCCGCTAGCCGCACCCACCCTTTAGGTACGCCCAGACCCTGATCACCCAGCGATGAGTCGTCATCCTGAGAGGAGCGCGCAGCGCGTAGTCGAAGGACCCCGAAGAACTCTACGCCGCCTCAACCCTCCGAACCGTTCTGCCCCCAAACTCCCGAGCCCAACCCTGTAAAATAGACCTATGGAACTCCTCCTCTACTCCGCCTCCTGGTGCCGCGACTGCCGCGAGGCCAAACGCTTCCTCACCCAGCACTCCATCCCCTTCAACGAAATCGACATCGAGAACACCCCCGGCGCCGCCGACCGAGTCATCGCCAACGTCGGCAAGCGCGCCATCCCCCAGTTCGTCCTCGACGGAAAATGGATCCAGCCCTACAAACCCGGCCACGGCTTCCTCCACGCCGAAATGTCCGCCCTCTTCGGCGTATAGTTGCATCAACTCGAACCTCGAACCTTGCACCTCGGACCTAACAGCATGATCGCCCGCTACACACGCCCCGCCATGGGCCGCATCTGGTCCGACGAGAACAAGTACCGCTGCTGGCTCGCCGTCGAAGTCGCCGCCTCGCAGGCCCTCGCCCGCTTCGGCCTCGTCCCCCAGCCCGCCGCCGACGCCATCCCCGCCCGCGCCAACTTCACCGTCGCCCGCATCAACGAGATCGAAGCCGAAGTCCGCCACGACGTCATCGCCTTCACCACCACCGTCGCCGAACACATCGAGACCGCCCACCCCGAAGAAAAGCCTCCCGCTGGCTCCACTACGGCCTCACCTCCACCGACGTCGTCGACACCGCGCAGTCCCTCCAGCTCCGCGAAGCCTCCGCGCTCATCCGCGCCGGCATCCTCGCACTCGCCGAAACCCTAAAGAAACGCGCCCTCGAGTTCAAGCACACCCCCATCATCGGCCGCACCCACGGCGTCCACGCCGAACCCACCACCTTCGGCCTCAAGCTCCTCCTCTGGTACTCGGAGATGCAGCGCAACCTCACCCGCTTCGACGCCGCCGCCGAAGACCTCCGCGTCGGCAAGCTCTCCGGCGCCGTCGGCACCTTCGGCCATCTCAAGCCCGAACACGAAGAAGCAATCTGTAACCAATTAGGTCTCAAACCCGTCGCCATCGCCACGCAGGTCGTCCAGCGCGACCGCCACGCCGCCTACATCTCCTCCCTCGCCATCCTCTGCTCCACGCTCGACAAGATCGCCACCGAGATCCGCCACCTCCAGCGCACCGAAGTCCGCGAGGCCGAAGAGTTCTTCTCCGAAAAGCAAAAGGGCTCCTCCGCGATGCCGCACAAGCGCAACCCGATCACCAGCGAACAGATCTCCGGCCTCGCCCGCGTCGTCCGCGCCAACGCGCAAGCCGCCTTCGAGAACATCGCCCTCTGGCACGAGCGCGACATCTCCCACTCCTCCGCCGAGCGCGTCATCCTCCCCGACTCCACCATCCTCGCCGACTACCTCCTCGCCAAAACCGACGACCTCATCGCCAGCCTCCTCGTCTACCCCGCCCGCATGTTGCGCAACCTCGAGTCGACAGGCGGCCTGATCTTCTCGGGCCAGCTCCTACTCGACCTCGCCGCCGCCGGCATGTCCCGCGAGGACGCCTACAAGCTCGTCCAATCCCACGCTATGCGCGCCTGGAAAGAAGACCTCATCTTCCGCGACGAGATCGCCCGCGACCCCGCCATCACCTCCCGCCTCACCCCCGCCCAACTCGCCGCCGCCTTCGACTACACCCGCCAACTCGCCAACGTCGACGCCATCTTCACCCGCGTCCTCGGCGAATGAGATGAAGCAGGATTCGCTTGCTTATGCGGCGGAGCTTCTTCTGTGCTGTCTTGCGATCGCCCCTCCCGGCATCGCCCAAACAACCCCGGCTCCGGATAAACCGACCCAAACCCCCACCCTCCAGATCACCACCAACCTCGTCGCCGTCTCCGCCATCGTCCGTGACCAATCCGGCGCAGCCCATCGCCAACCTCACCCGCCGCGGACCTCCTCCTCAAGCAGGACGGCAAGCCCCAAACCATCCGCTACTTCTCCCAGGGCTCCAGCCTCCCGCTCACCCTCGCCCTCATGGTCGACACCTCCGGCTCCCAGCGCGCCTACATCCGCGACGAGATCGCCGCCGGCAAGGCCTTCTTCCCCGCCATGCTCACCCGCCCCGACCGACCGCGCCGTCCTCGTCCAGTTCGACTCCACCATCGTCCAGCTCGCCCACCTCACCAACTCCGTCCCCACCCTCGAACACGCCCTCGCCTACCTCACCCAGTCGCACGACGACCTCAACGCCTACTCCACCGGCGGCGGCACCCTCCTCTTCGACGCCATCTGCGCCGTCTCCCACATCGATCTCGGCAACCAACTCGGCCGCCGCGCCATGGTCATCCTCACCGACGGCGGCGACAACGGCAGCACGTTCGAGCCAAAGACGCCATCGAAGCCGCTCAGCGCGCCGACTTCATCATCTACTCCGTCTACTACAGCGACGGCGGCGGGGACATCGACGCCCTCACCAAAATCTCCAACGCCACCGGCGGCCGCGTATTCACCGTCAGCTCAAAGATGACCCTGCAGCAGATCTTCGCCGAAATCGCCGCCGACATGCGCCTCGAATACGAGATCGGCTACGTCCCGCCCAAATCCAAACCCGGCAAGCACCACAAGATCGACCTTACCGCGACCAACAAGTCCTCACCGTCCAGGCCCGCGAAGGCTACTTCACGCCCAACTAATTACAAATTAATCAAAACTAGTTACAAATACAGCCGCATTCGCCAAAACCAGTTACAAATACGAAAGCCCCGCCCCGCGACCGCAAATTGCATCGCAAGGCAGGGCACTCGAATTTGGGTTCGATGCAACCAGAGTGGCTGCGCGCCACCCATTGCTAGGGGATGTAGTAACGCATCTGCACGTGGATCATGCCATCCTGCGCCCGCGGAGCGCCCGGCGTCGTGACGCCGGTGGTGGTTCCACCCCAGAGCTGACGGTTGATGATGCTGTACGTCACCGAGTATTGCAGCTTGCCCCACTTCGGGCTGGTGATCGGACGGTACTGGAACCCCACCACCCCTTCCTGGATGTACTTGGTAGGCTCGCCGCAGGTGGTGGCGCCCAGAGAACCCGTGGAACCCGCGTTGCCGATTGTGGTGGTAGTCGGTGCAGCCGGCAGGTTGTAGCAACCGGAGTTGTTCAGGTTGGTGGGAGCATAGCCGATCAGATTGCCTTCAGGCGTCACGTAGAAGGTCCGCTGCTCATACTCGCCGCCGTAGTAACCGAACACATCCAACTGGGAACTCACGTGGCCCTCGAGAGAGACCATTGTGTGATAGTTGCGGATCGGCTCCAGCGTCTCATCCGGCCGAAGCGTTGCATCAGCAAGCTGCGAAGAGCCATAGCGGCCTACGCCAGTACCCGCCATCGCCTGGATCGCGACCTCCATCGCAGGGTATGTGCCCGGTTTGCCGATATAAACGCGCGCCGCGCCAAAAGCGCCGCCGGCGTCGCTGAAGTGTGGCTCGTGTAGGTGGTCCCGTAGGTGTAGGTGGGGGCAGAGGCCGTGTCCGGTATACCCCGTAACTGGGAAGTACTCGTTTCGCAGGAAGCGGGCGATACCGCCGACCTCAACGTGAAGCCACGGCTCGTCAACCGCCGCCTTCACAATCACGTCCGGCGCAACATTGTTGGCGTAGGTGGTGATGTTGCTCGTGGTCAGCGTGCAGGTAATCACCGGAGGAGTTGCCGTAGCTCGCAGTGCAGCTCGGCGTGCCCGCCGCGCTCGCCGCCGCGTTATACAGGCCGCCGTTCTGCCCCAGCCCGCCGAAGAAGTACTGGTTGGGGTTGGTGCCGTTCGCCGTGAAGTTCGTGATCTGCGCCTGCTCCAGCCGACACCGCAGCCGAAACTGCGCCGGTCTTGTAGTCGCCCCACTTCTGCTGCACCCGGAACTCCGGCTGCCGCGTCCAGTTGTAGCCGACCGTGTACTGCGGATCGATCGTCTCGGCAGGATCTCGGTGCGCGCGTCCGTTCCCTTGCGGTCTTCCGTCACCAGCGACCACATCTGGCCGCCCGTCACTGTGAAGCCCGACTTGGTCGCCGCCTGTCCCCAGATCTGCCGCTGCCGCAGCACATAGCTGTTGCACTGGTTGTTGTTCGACGTGGTGCCGGTTCCCAGGAAGTCCGCCTCAAAGTAGCCCGTCAGTGTGAACGGTGCCCGTGTTGCCCTGGAACAACCCGCCGAGATGCGGCTCTGGCGTCCGGAGAAGTTCAGCTCGCTCACGTGACCCTCGTTCGCGCTCGGGAACGGGATCGAGTTGAACGGCGTATTGATGTCCGAGTTCACCGAGCGCTGGCGCCAGACACCTTCAAACGCGAAGAACGCCACCCGGCGTAATCGTCATCGCCCTTGTAGTGGAGCGCCGGCGGCGAATTCGATCTCGTCGTTCAGGTCGCTCTTGGTCGTCGCTGATCGTCGTCGCCAGCCCGACATTCGCATTCTGCAGATCGGTCACCGTGCTCTTCAGCCCCGTCACCGCGTCCGCCTGCGACTGTGCCGCAGCCGTGGCAGCCTGCGCCTGTGCGGTCGCCGCGGCATCGGCCTGCGACTGTGCGCTCGTCGCGCTGTCGACTGCGCCGCCGCAAGCGCCGCATCCTTCGCCGCATTCTGCCGCCTTCAGCGCGTCGATCTCCGCCTGCTGCGCCGCTATCCTTCTCCTGCAGCTCACGAATCGCCTTATGCGTCTTCGGACTCGACAGCCGCGACCTTCGCAGTCTTCTTCTTCGTCTTGGCCGCCTTTGCGGTCGTGTCGGTGGTCTGCGCCTGTACGGCCGCCGTCGTCATCACCAGCATCGCCAGCATCGCCATTCGTAGTTGCTTCGTCATGGAACCTCGCACAAATCTCATTTTGGAGCCGCAGGAAACCACACACATAAGAATGACCGGGCTTTCCGCACCCGATCGATAGCTTCCCTTTGCTCGTTGTGCCTGTATGCTCCCAGAGTTATGTGAACGCATCGAGAATTCCTGCCGCATTCACAGTCATTTAATGTGGAGAAGCAGGGTATCTTCACCTGAGTTCCCGGGGCTTCAGCCATCCCGCATCCTCCCCGCCCATCTGGTTTACCGTAGTACCATGCTCTTCCCCAGACCGCGCTGGCCGGCGATAGTCCCTCTTCTGCTCGCCTCTTGCGCCGTCTCCAACACACGGGCCCAGCCGACCGCTCCAACCCTCAAGCTCATCCCCATCCCCCGCGACGTCGCCCCAGCCGGCACCCAGTCCCTCGCTTCCGGCATCCAGATCGCCTGCGCCCAACCCTGCGCCCCCGAAGACCACTTCGCCATCGACGACCTCAAATCCTACCCTCGCCGCCCAGGGCATCGCCGTCAACACCACCTCACCCGTCAACATCCTCGTCGCCCGCTACGGCACCCCACTCGCCAACTCCATCTATACCGACTGCCTGCCCTCCGGCTCCACCCGCATCCCGCAATGCCCGACGAGATGAAGCCCGAGGGCTACGCCATCATCCCCGACGGCAAAGGCCTCGCCCTCACCGCCGCCACCGCCGCCGGCATCTTCTACGCCCTGCAGACCGTCAAGCAGCTCGTCACCGGCAATCGGCACCAATGCCGTCCTCCACACCGCCACCATCCGCGACTGGCCCGCCATGAAGTACCGCGGCCTCGACGACGACCTCTCCCGCGGCCCCGTCACCACCCTCGAGTTCCAGAAGAAGCTCATCCGCACCCTCGCCGCCTACAAGATCAACCTCTACTCGCCCTACTTCGAGCACACCGCCGCCTACGCCTCCAATCCCCTCATCGCCCCGCCCGGCGGCGCCATCTCCGCCGCCGACGCCGCCGCGCTCGTCGCCTACGCCGCGCCCCTACCACATCACCATCGTCCCCGAGCAGGAGGCCTTCGGCCATCTCCACAACGTCCTCATCTGGGAGCAGTACCAGCCCCTCGCCGAGACGCCCCACGGCGCAGTCCTCGCCCCCGGCCAGCCCGGCTCCCTCGCCCTCATCAAGCAGGAGTTCACCGAGCTCGCCGCCGAATACCCCGGCCCCTTCCTCCACATCGGCGCCGACGAGACCGTCGACCTCGGCCTCGGCCAGACCAAAGCCGACGTCGACGCCCGCGGCCTCGCGCCCGTCTACCTCGACTTCATGCAGCAGATCGTCACCGCGCTCCAGCCCCTCCACCGCAAGCTCCTCTTCTGGGGCGACATCGCCACAGGACTCGCCCGACCTCCTCAAGGCCCTGCCCGCAGTCCTTCAAGGACTCCACCATCGCCATCGCCTGGGGCTACAACCCCGAGCCCAACGGCTTCGCAAAGTCCATCACGCCCTTCACCGACGCCGGCTTCGAGACCTGGGTCTCCCCCGGCGTCAACAACTTCCGCGTCGTCTACCCCGACAACAACATGGCCCTCGCCAACATCCAGCAGTTCACCCGCGACGGCCAGCGCCTCGGCGCAACCGGCCAGCTCAACACCATCTGGAACGACGACGGCGAAGGCCTCATCAATCAGGACTGGTACGGCATCCTCTTCGGCGCCGCCGCCGCATGGCAGCCCGGCGAGTCCTCCATCCTCGACTTCGAGCAGAGCTACGCCCAGGTCTTCCACGGCGACGCCACCGGCGCGCTCAACCAGGCCCAGCTCGAACTCATGGCCGCCCACGCCATCCTCAAAGACCAGGCCAAGGTCGGCGACGCCACCAACAACATCTTCTGGCTCGACCCCTGGTCCGCCGACGGCCAGAAGATCGCCGCCGAGGTCCGCCCCTACACCCACGACCTCCGCCTCCACGCCGAGGCCGCCCTCACCCTCATCGCCCAGGCCCGCGCCGCCGCGGGCCCCAACCCCAACGGCACAGCCCCGGCGCCCAGCGACCCGACCCTCTACGACTCCTCCAAATATGGCGCAGCCTCCACCGCCCTGCGCGAGCCCGACGCCATCGACGCCATGGAACTCGGCGCCCGCCGCATGGACTTCATCGGCCTCAAATTCCAGCTCGCCGACGAGATGGCCGCCGGCTACGCGCGCGCCCTCGCCGACTCCACCAGCACCGACAAAAAGACCCGCGCCCACGTCAACCGCGAACTCAGCGACATCAACGGCATCAACGGCCGCATCGCAGGACATCCGCGACGGCTACACCCTCCTGCGCGACCTCTACGAATCCGCATGGCTGCGCTCCAACCGCCCCTACTGGCTGCGCAACGTCCTCGAGCACTACGACTACGCCACCCAGCTCTGGCTCGCCCGCGCCGACAAAGTCCACAGCGCCCAGCGCCAGTGGGCCGAATCCAAAACCCTCCCCCCCGCCACCGATCTCGGCATCCCGCCCCCACCGTCGCCCACGCCTGCCTCGTGC
The DNA here is from genome assembly GCA_963808025.1 of uncultured Acidobacteriaceae bacterium. Classification (GTDB taxonomy): domain Bacteria; phylum Acidobacteriota; class Terriglobia; order Terriglobales; family Acidobacteriaceae; genus Edaphobacter. The sequence continues at coordinate 387,640 of CAWEEI010000006.1, forward strand.
TGTCAGCCATGAAGACGATCCTCACCGCCCGCCGCCTCATCACCCACTACGCCGTCCTCGACCACCCCCGCATCGCCATCGACAGCAACGGCATCATCGCCGCTATCGACTCCGCCGCAACCTCAGAACAAGCCACCGAAGACGTTACAATCACCCCCGCCTTCTTCGACATCCACATCCACGGCGCAGCCGGCCACGACGTCATGGAAGGCACACTCTCCGCCCTTCACCGCATCGGCGCATTTCTCGCAACCAAAGGCGTTGCACATTACCTCGCCACCACCGTCACCGCCCCCATCGACCCCACCCTGCGCGCCCTCGAACGCATCGCCAACGCCATCGAATCCGCAAATGGTACCGAATCCGTTACACAAGCACATGCCCATCGGCATCCACCTCGAAGGCCCCTTCATCTCCCACGCCAAACGCGGCGTTCACCCGCCCGCCGACATCCAGCCGCCCTCCATCCCCCTCTTCGAACAGCTTCCAGCAGGCCGCCCGCGGCCACATCCGCCTCATCACCATCGCCCCCGAGATCCCCGGCGCCCTCGACCTCATCGAATACGCCACCAAATCAGGCACACAAAGTCTCGCTCGGCCACTCCGACGCCACCGCCGCCGCGACCCGCGCCGCCATCGCCGCCGGCGCCACCAGCGCCACCCACACCTTCAACGCCATGCGCCGCCTCGACCATCGCGAGCCCGGCATCGCCGGCGTCGTCCTCGACGACGCACGACCTCTACGCCGAACTCATCTGCGACGGCATCCACGTCGCCCCCGAGTTCGTCCGCCTCTGGCTCAGGGCCAAAGGCCGAATCCCGCGCCATCCTCGTCACCGACGCCATCTCCGCCACCGGCATGCCCGACGGCACCTACACCCTCGGCAACCTCGAAGTCACCGTCGCCAACGGCCGCTGCCTTCTCGCCAGCGACCTCGCCGCCGGCAAAGAGACCCTCGCCGGCTCCGTCCTCACCATGGACCGCGCCGTCGCCAACCTCCAGCGCTTCACCGGCGCACCCCTCGCCACCGCCGTCCGCCTCGCCAGCCGCAACCCCGCCGCCATGCTCGGCCTGCCCCACCTCACCGACATCGCCCCCGGCCGCCCCGCAAACTTCAACCTCTTCTCCCCCGACCGGCGAGCTACGCCAAACCATCCTCCACGGTCGCGTTACAACCGTTAGTTAAGCCCTACGCGCCCGCCACAGCGCACCCTCCAGCGGATCAACTGCCCCCAGCCGCACCGTTGCCCCCGGCACCGAGAAGCGCAACCGCCCCTCCATCGCCTCCCGCACCAGCGCAATCCGCTCCAGCACGCTCCCCGTATACGCCACCCCAATCTCGCCCAACTCCAACCTTTGCGACCACAACCCGCACTAGCTCCGCCAGCTCCACCCCCGCCAACTCCAGAACCGACCTCGCCAGCGCATCCCCCTCCTCCGCGCACTTCGCCACCACCGGAGCTAGCGCCGCAAAGTCCGCCACCACACCCTCCGACCCGACCCTCATATTCGCCAACGCCACCAAATCCCCCACCAACCCCAGTCCCCACTCCCGCTGAATCTCTCCAAGCAAACGAGACGACGCTCCGCTCCGATCCTGCGTCTTCAGCGCCGCCCGAATCGCCTCCAGCCCAATCCAAAAGCCCGACCCCTCATCCCCCAACGCCGGCCCCCACCCGCCCGCACCCACCAGCCGCCCATGCACCCCACGCCCAATCGCATTCGACCCCGTCCCCGCAATCACCAGAATCCCCGGGCCGCCACGGAACGCCGCATCCAGCGCAATCTCCTCATCTCCGCACACCTCCACCACCCCACCCACCATCTCCGCCATCGCCCGCTCCGCCCACCCCCGCACCGTCCCGCTCGAAACCCCCGCCAACCCAAAACACGTCCGCGTCACCTCCCGCAGCGACACCCCCGCCTTCGCCGCAACCTCCTCCAGCAACCCGCGCAGCCGCTCCGTCGCCACCTCCTCGCCCACCCGCATCAACTTCACCGTCCCCACGCTCGCCCGCGCCAGCACGCGCGCCTCATCCCCCAGCGCGCACTCCGTCTTCGTTCCTCCCGCATCGATCGCCAGAAACAGTCCCATCGCCAGCCATCATATAGTTAGTGACGCCTTCCCTTGCCACTTACCACTTGTCACTTACCACTCTCTATACTCAGGGCAATGCCCGCCCGCCTCCACGCCTTCGATCTCGCCATCGTCGCGCTCTACCTCATCGCCATCACGCTCTTCGGCCTCCGCTTCGCCCGCGCGCACCGCACAGCCGACCGCTCCCTGCGCGAGCTACTTCCTCGCCAACAACACCATCCCCTGGTGGGCCATCGCTCTCTCCATCGTCTCCGCCGAAACCTCCACCCTCACCATCATCGGCATCCCCGGCGTCGCCTTCGCCGGCGACTTCGGCTTCCTCCAGATCGTCCTCGGCTACATGCTCGGCCGCATCGTCGTCGCCGCGCTCTTCCTGCCCAAATACTTCCACGGCGAGATGCTCACCGCCTACCAGCTCATCGACCGCCGCTTCGGCCACACCCTGCACAAGGTCACCGCCGGCCTCTTCCTCCTCACCCGCGCCGCCGCCGAAGGCGTCCGCGTCTTCGCCGTCTCCATCGTCGTCGGCATCGCCATCGGCACCGGCGACATCCTCTCCATCGCCATCATCTCCGCCCTCACCCTGCTCTACACCTTCGAAGGCGGCATGGCCGCCGTCATCTGGACCGACGTCGTCCAGATGGCCATCTACATCGGCGGCACCCTCGTCGCCATCTGCGACCCTCGGCCACCACGTCCCCGGCGGCTGGCACACACATCCACACCGTCGCCGCCGCCGCCGGCAAGTTCCACATGTTCAACTTCGCCTTCAACCTCACCACCGACCTACACCTTCTGGGCCGGCGTCCTCGGCGGCACCTTCCTCACCATGGCCTCGCCACGGCACCGACCAGCTCATGGTCCAGCGCATGCTCGCCGCCACGAACCTCGCGCGAATCGCGCCTCGCCCTGCTCTCCAGCGGCGTCGTCATCTTCATCCAGTTCACGCTCTTCCTCCTCATCGGCGCCGGCCTCTACGTCTTCTACGGACTGCACCCCTCGTCCCTCACCTCGTTTACCACCTCAAACCCCGACCGCATCTTCCCCACCTTCATCGTCCGCGAGATGCCCATCGGCATCGCCGGCCTCCTCGTCGCCGCCATCCTCGCCGCCGCCATGTCCAACCTCTCCGCCGCGCTCAACTCGCTCTCCTCCACCACCGTCGTCGACTTCTACATGCACTGGCGTCCCGCACGCCGACGACCGCGAGCGCATGCATCATCTCCCGCGCCTCCACCGTCCTCTGGGCGCTCGTCCTCTTCGCCATCGCCGTCTACTCGCGTCCGCGCCGGCGGCAAGGGCCACGTCGTCGAGATCGGCCTCTCCATCGCCTCCGTCGCCTACGGCTGCCTGCTCGGCGTCTTCCTCCTCGGCACCCTCACCAAGCTACGCCACCCAGACCGGAGCAATCATCGGCATGGTCAGCGGCTTCGCCCTCAACCTCGGCTCTGGCGGCTCCCCGAAGGCCATCAACTTCGCTCGCTGATCACACGGCTTCGACGCACGCATCCGACATCACCATCCCCCACATCGCCTGCACCTGGTACGTCCTCATCGGAGCCCTCGTCACCTTCGCCATCGGCTCCCTCGCCAGCCTCATCTTCCGCAAGCAATCGCGCCGCAAAGCCGCTATCGCCGCCGCTCTGCTTATCCTGTTGCTGTCACTCCTCGCAGCCGCAGCGTCGTGCCCCATGCTTCGCGCAGTCGCGAAGGCGCGAGGTCATCGAGCGCCGCTCAACCGCTCATCCCCTCCAACCGCACCAACCCCCGACTTCTCCGCCAGTCTCCACCGTCATCAACACCGCCATCGCCGCACAACAAACTCCCCGGCGCAGTCGTCCTCATCGGCCACGACGGCCAGATCGTCTTCGAGCAGGCCTACGGCATCCGCAAACTCGCCGGCGAACCCGGTCTCGACGGCAAACCCTCGCCCGCCGAGCCCATGACCGAAGACACCATCTTCGACATGGCCTCCCTCACCAAGTGCCTCGCCACCGCCACCGCCATCATGCAGCTCTACGAGGCCGCACAAGCTCGCACTTCGACGACCCCGTCGCCAAATACCTCCCCGAGTTCGCCGCCAACGCCAGCCAAAGCAAAATGTCACCATCCGCGAACTCCTCACCCACTACTCCGGCCTCCCGCCCGACGTCGACCTCAAAGACCCCTGGGGCCTCGCCGCGCCCGACAAGGCCGAAGGCATCCGCCGCGCCATGGCCTCCCCGCTCACCACCACCCCCGGCACCCACTTCGAATACTCCGACATCAACTACATCGTCCTCGGCGCCCTCGTCGAAAAACTCAGCGGCCAACCCCTCGACGTCTACGCCCAACAGCACATCTTCAAGCCGCTCGGCATGAACGACACGACGCTATCATCCCTTCTATTGCAGCCCATGTGCCGGCAGTTTTTCACGCACGATCCCGCTGTGACGAGATCACGGCGGCATAGGCTCGCCGACGGACTGCACTGCTTGCGCGATTGGTACTGGTACCCAGAATCGATCGCAAATGATCGCCCCCACGCAGCACGACGATCAAGGCACCACCGCCACCAATCCCGAACTTCGACACCTCCTCCGCGGCACCGTCCACGACCCCACCACCCGCCGCATGGGCGGAGTCGCCGGGCACGCCGGCGTCTTCTCCACCGCCGCACGACGTCAGCCTCTTCGCGCAGGCCCTGCTCGACAAGCTCGCTCCGCCCCAGCACCTTCCCCCTCAACCACGCCACCCTCCAGCTCATGACCACGCCCCAGCAACCCGCCACCGCCCTCGCCGGCGCCACCATCTTCACCCCCGACGGCAAACCCACCACCGGCATCGCCCTGCGCGGCTTCGGCTGGGACATCAACTCCGCCTTCTCCCGCCCCCGCGGCGCCATCTTCCCCATCGTCCGCCCGGCCGTCCCGCCCAGCTTCGGCCACACCGGCTTCACCGGCACCAGCCTCTGGATCGACCCCGCCTGCGACACCTACGTCATCCTCCTCGCCAACGCCGTCCATCCCCGCGGCAACCCACCCATCTCCCCCCTCCGCGGCGAAGTCGCCACCGCCGCCGCCAGAGCCCTCGGCCTCTACAATCCCACGCCATCTGCCCCCCCAGCGCCGTTACTTGCGACATCGTTACTCAAGACCCACGTTCACCCTATCTGACACGATCCCGTCTCCATTGACAGCAGCAATTAGCGATGACAAGCCGAATCCCCACCCACCCTCACCGGCATCGACGTCCTCGAATCCACCCACTTCGCCGCCCTCAACGAAGCCGCAGCCCGCCACCACAACCACCTCCGCATCGGCCTCCTCACCAACCAGACCGGCCTCGACGCCCAAGGCCGCCGCACCATCGACATCCTCACCCGACTCCCATACCGCAAGTCACCCTCACCACCCTCTTCTCCCCCGAGCACGGCATCTTCGGCGTCAAAGACTCCACCACCATCGGCCCACGAGACCGACCCCGCCACCCACCTCCCCGTCATCTAGCCTCTACGGCCCCAAAGACTCCGACAAGCGCCCCATCCCACGACCAGCTCAAAGACCTCGACGCCGTCGTCATCGACCTGCAGGACGCCGGCGTCCGCTTCTACACCTACGAGACCGTCGTCGGCTACTTCCTCGAAGCCGCCGCCTGCGAGACCGCTCACGCCCACCCCCTCGAAATCATCCTCCTCGACCGCCCCAACCCCATCGGCGGCGACGCCGTCCAGGGCCCCGTCTCCGACACCGCGCCGCTCCTACATCAACTACATGCCGCTCCCCGTCCGCCACGGCCTCACCCTCGGCGAGCTCGCCCGCTACATCAACGGCGAACAACCGTCACCTGCAGCCCCAACATCACCCAACGTCAACGACCCCTGCCACGCTCACCGTCATCCCCATGCAGAACTGGCACCGCATCCGAATTCTTCGACCACACCGGCCTCCCCTGGATCAACCCCACCCCCAACCTCCGCAGCCCCACCGAAGCCATCCTCTACCCCGCCCTCGGCCTCCTCGACACCACCAACATCTCCGTAGGCCGCGGCACCGACCACCCCTTCGAACTCTTCGGCGCCGGCGCAACCCCCGCAACAAAAGACCGCGCCCGCCCAGCCCAACCTGGTTCAACGGCACCGACGTCGCCGCCTACCTCACCGCCCGCCACATCCCCGGCGTCACCTTCACCCCCACCACCTTCCCCATCGCCGACGACGCCAACCACTACCCCTACCACGGCCAGACCATCCCCGCCGTCCGCCTCACCCTCACCGACCGCAACGCCCTCGACTCCCCCGAGCTCGGCATCGAGATCATCTCCGCCCTCCACCACCTCTACCCCACCCACTTCAACCTCGACAAAGCCGCCCCCCTCGTCGCCAACGCCGAACACCATCCGCCGCCCTCGCCCGCAGCGAAGACCCCCGCACCATCGCCGCCAGCCTGGACCGCCGCTCTCGCCGCCTTCCGCGCCCGCCGCGCCCCCTACCTCCTCTACCGCTAAAATCCGTCCGCATCCACCAAAAAATCCGTACCTCCCCGGCTTCCTTACACGTCATATTCACACACCTGTTTCACATCTGCGTCACAATAGGAACCACGGCTGTATAAATTCAGCAGCCCGATCCACCGCAGGGAGAGCCGCCACCCATGCCGCGCATCAACTTCCACCAACAACTCGCCGCGCTCAAGGACAAGCTCCTCGCCATGGCCGCGCTCTCCCAGCAGGCGCTCGAGTTCTCCGTCGAGGCCTACCTCACCCGCGACATGGGCCTCTGCAACCACGTCCTCGAGATCGAGGCAGGCCATCAACGCCGCCGAGACCACCGTCGACGAGATGGCCTACGAGCTCCTCGCCAAAGAGCAGCCCATGGCCATCGACCTCCGCTTCATCCTCTCCGTCATCAAGATCAACGGCGACCTCGAGCGCATCGGCGACCAGTCCTCCAACATCGCCCAGCGCGCCCGCATCCATGACGCGACCAGCCCGAGATCGCCCTCCCCATCGACATCCAGGAGATGGGCGAGAAGGTCGGCGTCATGATCCGCACCGCCATCCAGTCCCTCCTCGAGGCCGACGCCAAGCTGGCCGAGTCCGTCCTCGCCATGGACGACGAGGTCGACGAGATGAACCGCGCCGTCCAGGCCGAGCTGATCGGAGATCATGCAGCAACACCCCACTGTCAGCGAGCAGGCCCTCAACGCCATCATCATCTCGCGCAACCTCGAGCGCGCCGCCGACCACGCCACCAACATCGCCGAAGACGTCATCTTCTGGGTCCGCGGCTCCGACGTCCGCCACAAATTCTCCCTCGCCGAAGCCGACTGACCTACGCCGCCCGCATCTAGTTGTGTCCCACACATGTTGTCATCCCCTCACCTGGTTGTCATTCTGCGCGACGCGCAGAATCCCCGTATTTGCCCTTGTCCTCGCTCATAGCTGATAGCTCATAGCTGGAATCGAAAACGCCTTTGCTCTTGCCTTTGCATCCCTACGCTGCCAGTTCCCCCCCACAGACCCGCTACTATAAGACCTGCATGTCCACTGAAATCATCCGCCCCGCCCGCACCCTCCAGGGCTCCCTCACCGTACCCGGCGACAAGTCCATCTCCCACCGCTACGCGATGCTCGCCGGCCTCGCCGATGGCACCTCGCGCCTCTCCAACTTCTCCACCGGCGCCGACCCGCACTCCTCGCTCGCCTGCATGGCCGCCCTCGGCGCAACCGTCGCCACCACCGGCGACGGCCCCGCCGCTGTCATCGAAGTCACCGGCGTCGCAGGCGCATTCCGCCAGCCCGCCGCGCCGCTCGACTGCGGCAACTCCGGCTCCACCATGCGCATGTTGGCCGGCCTCATCGCCGCACACCCCCACACCTTCACCCTCATCGGCGACCACTCCCTCACCCCGCGCCCCATGGAGCGCATCCGCAAACCCCTCGCCCAGATGGGCGCGCAGATCGCACTAACCGAAGGCCACGCCCCCATCACCATCCATGGCCAACCCCTCCAAGCCATCGACTTCACCACCCCAATCCCCTCCGCCCAGGTCAAGACCGCCGTCCTCTTCGCCGGCCTGCAAGCCACCGGCACCACCAGCCTCACCGAATCCATCCGCACCCGCGACCACACCGAGCACGCCCTGCGCGCCTTCGGCGCAATCCTCACGCGCAAGGGCGACAAACTAAGCATCCCCGGCGGCCAGAAACTAAAAGCCATCGACGCCACCGTCCCCGGCGACATCTCCTCCGCAGCCTTCTTCCTCTGCGCCGCCCTCCTCTTCCCCGACTCCAACCTCGTCCTCGACTCCCTCGGCATGAACCCCACCCGCGCCGCCCTGCTCGACGTCATCGCCGCGCTCGGCGGCCGCATCAAGGTCCTCACCGTCGAAGAACACCACGGCGAACTCATCGGCAGCATTCAAGTCAATCGCGCCGGCTCCAACCCATCCACCGGCCCCTTCATCATCTCCGGCGCCCTCACCGCCCAGGTCATCGACGAGCTCCCCGTCCTCGCCGCCATCGCGCCGCTATACCGCGAATGGTCTCATCATCCGCGATGCGCAGGAGCTTCGCGTCAAGGAGTCCGACCGCATCGCCCTCGTCGCCCGCAACCTCCGCGCCATGGGCGCGCAACTCACTGAAAATCCCGACGGCCTCGAAATCCCCGGCAACCAAACCCTCCACGGCGCCGAGATCGACTCCGGCTCCGACCATCGCATCGCCATGGCCTTCTCTATCGCCGCCCTCCGCGCCACCGGCGACACCGACATCCACGGCGCCGAGGCCGCCCGCATCTCCTTCCCCGAGTTCTTTACCGCTCTCAACTCGCTCGCGCAGCGTTAGGGAGCCTCTGAATCAATACTCGTCTCCAGCGAGAAAGACAAGGCCATTTCATGAGCTGTAAGCTTTGAGCCATTAAGCTCTGAGTCTCAAAGAGATACTTAATCAGAGATTTCTTAGACCCAACGATAAATGCCCCAGCCCATCCCCACCGCCGCCTCCCGCCCCATCGTCATCGCCGAGATCGAGCAGTTCGGCGGCGCGGAGCGCAGCCTCCTCGCGCTCGCCCGCTGGCTCCATCAGCGCAACCTCCCCGCCCACATCGTCACCTACATGGACCACTGCAACCTCGCCCGCTACGCCGCATTCCCCCTCACCGTCATCGAACTCAAGCCCCGCCCCAACGCCCGCAGCAAGATCGCCGCCCTCCGCTCCCACTTCAAATCCCGCCCACCCCAATCGCCCCAACCCATCCTCTCCGGATACCAGCCCGCGCTCCACGCCACACTCGCCGGCCTGCGCGGCTTCCACACCCTGATGCATGACACACCCTCGCTCTTCGCCGGCGAAGACACCCGCAGCGCCTCAGCCCGCCTGCGCATCGCTCTCTCCAATCGCATCATCGGCCACGGCCTGCGCAGCGGAGGCAACACCATCGTCACCAGCGAATACCTCCGCGCCGAGTGCCGCAAGGACTTCAACATCGAATCCCGCATCGTCCGCATGGGCGGCCTCGCCACAAGCGACGACGCAACCCCTTTCCACCTCCGCCCCGTCACCACCCAGCTCCGCATGCTCTCCGTCTGCCGTGTCGATTCCAACAAACGCATCGACTGGATCGTCCGCGCCCTCGCCGAACTCGAACGCGCCACGCCCTCCCTCTCCTCCCGCATCGACTGGCGTCTCGACCTCGCCGGCCAGGGTCCGCTCATCGCGCCCCTCACCGCCCTCGCCGCCTCCCTCGGCATCTCCCGCCGAATCCACGTCCACGGCTTCGTCCCCGACGACGAACTCCAGCGCCTCTACGACCAGGCCCACCTCTTCCTCATGCCCGCCGTCCAGGGATACGGCATCCCCGCCATCGAATCCATCGCGCGCGGCATCCCCGTCCTCCTCCACCGCGACTCCGGCGTCTCGGACATCCTCCTCGACACGCCCTGGGCCACCGTCTTCACCGGCAGTGAAGAAAACATGCCCCCCGCTCTCAGCCATGCCATCAACGGCGTCCTCGAAGCCCGCCACCACCCCGTCCCCCCACCCCACCTGCCCACCGAAGACGAATGGGCCGCCGCAGTCGCCCACCTCTGCCACTGGCTCCCTTAGCCACGCAATCCCCACACCACCCACCGCCGCGCATCTACTTACCACTGACCACTACCCACTTACCACTCGCTCCTACATCTTGTACTGCCCCATATCGTCGTCGTTCAGATTTTCAAGCCACCGCCGCATCTCCTCCGCATTCGCATTGGGCGGCCCCTCCGTCACCTGCTTCGCGTTCTCCAGCACCGCGCGGCTCGCATAGATCGGGCAGTCCCAGCGTAGCGCCAGCGCAATCGCATCCGAGGGCCGCGAGTCCAGCGCCACCACCTCGCCCTCCTGCTCCATCCAGATCACCGCGTAATACGTCTCATCCCGCAGCTCCGACACCACCACCTTCTGCACCACTGCATTCAGCCCGCGCGCCATATTGCGCATCAGGTCGTGCGTCCCCGGCCGCGGAGTCGTCGTCTTCTCCAGCTCCAGCGCAATCGCATTCGCCTCAAATATCCCCACCCAGATCGGCAGCACCTGGTCGCTCGCAACGTCCTTCAGCACAACAATCGGCATGTTCGTAATCGGGTCCACCATCAGCCCGCGGATCTGCATCTCCACCTCGGCCTTCGCCGCCGCGGTAGCCGCGTCCCCGACTTCGCCCGCCAACTTCATCAAGCTACCTCGATGCGTGCCCCAAAACTCTGTGCCCCATTCATCGCAGCCTCATCGCGATGAGTGGGTTCCGTCACAATCGCCTCGCCCGCCAGACTATTCGGAAACGTCTGCGTCACCCGCACCTGCACATAACTTCCCATCGCCGGCAAAATCGGCTGCCCCACCGTAAAGTTCACCGTCTTGTTCTGCGAGCTGCGCCCCACCACCTGCCCGCGCGCCTGCTGGTATCCCTCCACCATCACCTCCATCGCCTGCCCCATGTGCCGCGCATAGTGCTTGCGCTGCACCTCTCTCTGCCGCTCCAGCAGCAACTGCAGCCTACGCGCCTTCTCCTCATCCGGAATCGAGTCCGCCATCCCAATCGCCGGCGTGTTCGGCCGCGGCGAGTATTTGAACGCAAACACCGCGTCGTACTTCACCTCTTCGAGCATCGTCACCGTGTCTTCGAGGTCGGCCTCCGTCTCGCCCGGAAACCCCACAATAATGTCGCTCGTCATGCTGATCTCGCGCTTCGCCGCCTTGATCCACCCAATCCGCTCCAGGTACCACTCCCGCGTGTACTCCCGGCTCATCGCCTTCAGCACCCGCGTCGACCCCGACTGCACCGGCAGATGCACATGGTCGCACAGCGTCGGCACCGCATCGATGGCCTGCACAATGTCCTTCGTAAAATCTCGCGGATGCGAAGTCGTAAACCGCACGCGCCGAATCCCCTTCACCTCACCCACCGCCGCCAGCAACTCCGCAAAGCTCATCTTCCCGCTCGGGTCGCGATACGAGTTCACATTCTGCCCCAGCAACTGGATCTCCGTGAACCCCGCATCCGCCATCCGCCGCGCTTCAGCCATCACCGAAGCCGACGCCCGCGACCGCTCCTTCCCCCGCGTATACGGCACCACGCAGTACGCGCAGAACTTGTCGCACCCCTCCACAATCGTGATGTACCCGCGATGCGGATTGCCCCGCGAAGTAAACTCCGTATCGAACGTCTCCTCCGTCTGCCGGTCGTCGAGCCCCGTAATCCGCGTCTCGCCCGCCTCCAGCCGCACCAGCATCTCCGGCAGGTTCCTGTAGCTCGCCGACCCGCTCACCAGCGACACATACGGCGCGCGCTCAAATATCTTCTCCCCCTCCTGCTGCGCCACGCACCCCAGCACCGCAAACTTCTTGCCCTCGCCCTGCAGCCGCTTGTACTCATTCAGCCGGTGAAACACCTTCTGCTCCGCCTTATCGCGGATCGAGCACGTGTTGTACAGGATCAGCCCCGCATCGGCCTCATCCTCCACCCGCATGTACCCCTCATGCTCCAGCGTCCCGATCACCTTCTCGGAGTCATGGGCATTCATCTGACACCCAAACGTCTCAATATAAAAAGTCTTCGTCACCCCCCAAGTATATTCCCCGAAATTCCCCACCCAAAGTCCGTCATCTCGACCAAGGCATCGCGGCTTCATCGCGATGCGCAGTGGAGAGACCCCCGCATTCGCCTTTGCCGTTGCCTGTTCTCCGTTTGTCATTCCGCAGCGCAGCGAAAGCATCTGCTTCTGCCCTTGTTCTTGCAGTTGCCGTTGCCCTTGCCGTTGCCCTTGCCCTTGCCTCTGAGATAGGCCAAGGCTTCAGCCTTGGCATCCCAAGCCCACCACAAAACCGGGCTTCAGCCCCCGGAGTAAGTACTCCCTCACCTCACCCCAAAAAATAATTCCCCCAACTTCGCCTTCTATTCGCTACAATCCCCCCATGGCGATCACGCGGCGGCAAAAAGAAGTAATCGACTTCCTCTCCACCTTCACGCAGAAGAACGGCTACTCCCCCTCCTACGAGGAAATCGCATCCGGTCTCGGCCTCACCTCGCTCGCCACCGTGCACAAGCACGTCACCAACCTGCAGAACAAGGGCCTGCTCAGCCGCGCGCACAACCGCAGCCGCTCGATCGACGTCCTGCCGCCGCGTTCCAGCAAGAAAGGCTTCGACCGCCTCCCGCTGCTCGGCCGCATCGCCGCCGGCCGCCCCGTCGAGGCGATCCAGACCGCCGAGACCATCTCGCTCGCCGACATCATCGGCAACCGCGAGGTCTTCGCCCTCGAGGTCCGCGGAGACTCCATGCGCGACGAGCACATCGTCAACGGAGACTACGTCCTCGTCGAGCGCACCGCCACCGCCCGCGAAGGCGAGATCATCGTCGCCCTCGTCGACGGCTCCGACGCCACCCTCAAGCGCTTCTACCGCGAGGGCGGCATGATCCGCCTACAACCCTCCAACACAGAAATGGCCCCCATCTACGCCCACGCCGCCAACGTCAACATCCAGGGCAAGGTGCTGGGCATCCTGCGCAAATACGCCTAAACGTCGTAGCTCACGTCCCCATTTCCATCCCGCTTCAGCACCCGGTCGTACGACGCATTCACGATCCCATAGCACTCGCACGCCGTCCCCATCAGCCCCGCCCGGTCCAGAATATGGATCTTGCCCCGCGAGTACCCAATCATCCCCTTGCGCTGCAGCTCGCCCGCCGCCACCGTCACCGTCGACCGCTGCACCCCCAGCATCTGCGCCAGGAACTCCTGCGTCAGGTGCAGCTCCTCGGACTCCATCCGGTCCGCCGAGGTCAGCAGCCAGCGCGCCAGCCGCGCCTCCACCTCATGCATCCGGTTGCACAGCACCGACTGCGTAATCTGCGCCAGCTGCAGGTACGCAAACGCATGCACCAGCTTCTGCAGCATCCCGCCCTTCAGGAACTCAGCCCGCACCAGCGACGACCGGATGCGCGTCCCCTCGCCCACCCCCTGCATCATCACCGAGTGCGACATCTGCGGCTGGTCCAGCAGCGCCGGCAGCCCGGCGAAGCCCTCCCGCCCAATCACCCCCACCTCCACCTGCTCGCCCTTCATCGTTACGGCATCGGTCGAAATCAAACCGCTGTTCAGGAAGTAGATGAACTCGATCGGCTGGTTCGGCTCCGAGAGCCGCTTCTCCAGCGGCAACTCCACCGGCACCAGATGCTTCGCCAGCGCCGCGTATTCCTCCGCGGGCAGTTGCGACAAAATCAGATTGCGTGGTCTGGGTCGAATTCACTGAGGTAGAAGTATGGCCTGTAGGCACCGGTTTCCTTTGCGCGAGGACATACCGCCTCTGGCCGCAAGGACCGTTGCCCACACTATGCGGGGCGTTAGGTGCGATTACTCTCAACGCTACGTCCAATAGGCGTCATATGTCTGTGCTCTACAGCACATAAGGTGTTTGAAATCTGAAATTTCCCCGCGCGGCTATCTCGTCGGGTGCCCCATTCATCGCGCCCTTGTCTCACGCGATGAGTGGGCTTTGGGCGAACATCGGGTCGCGTCGCCCATCCCCGTTCCTTCACCATTTAGAATGGCCTCTGGCCTACATCGCCGAATCCCGCCCCCCGCAGGCCGCTCTTTATGGCCGGAAAGCACGCTCCCACCTCATGCATCGCTGGTCCCAACTCTTCATCCCCACCCTCCGCGAGGCCCCCGCCGACGCCGAGGTCGCAAGCCACAAGCTCCTCCTCCGCGCCGGCTACATCCGCCAGCTCGGCGCGGGCATCTACAGCTACCTCTTCCTCGGCAACCGCAGCATCAACAAGATCGTCGCCATCGTCCGCGAAGAGATGGACAAGATCGGCCAGGAGTTCTTCCTCCCCGCCCTCAACCCCGCCGAAATCTGGCAGGAGTCCGGCCGCTGGAGCGCGATGGGCCAGAACATGTTCCGCCTTCAAGATCGCAAGGGCGCCGACCTCTGCCTCGCCATGACCCACGAAGAGGTCATGACCTCCATCGCCCGCAACGAGCTTCGCAGCTACAAACAGCTCCCCCAGATCTGGTACCAGATCCAGACCAAGTTCCGCGACGAGCCCCGCCCCAAGTCCGGCCTCCTCCGCGTCCGCCAGTTCCTCATGAAGGACGCCTACTCCTTCGACATCGACGAGGCCGGCCTCGACGACTCCTACGCCAAACACGACGCCGCCTACCGCCGCATCTTTGCCCGCTGCGGTTTGGACTTCGTCGCCGTAGAAGCCGACTCCGGCTCCATGGGCGGCTCCCAGTCGCAGGAGTTCATGGTCTATACCGATGCCGGCGAAGACCTCATCGCCAGCTCGCGCGATGCCGCCGGAAACGTCGTCTACGCCGCCAACCTCGAAAAAGCCACCAGCAACCTCCCCCCCGTCACCGACCTCGCCCCCACCGCCGACGTCCCCGAACTCGTCCACACCCCCAACCAGCGAACCATCGAAGAGGTCGGCGCGTATCTACAGGTAGAGAAGCCGCACCAGATGAAAACAATGGCTTACATCGTCGAGCATCCCGACGCAGACGACAAACAAATCAAGACCGTCGGCAAGACCCGCGCCGTAGTCGCTTTCCTCCGCGGCGACCATCAGCTCAACGAGACCAAACTCTCCGCGATCGCAGGTGGAGAGCTCCGCCCCATGCTCCCCGAAGAGATCCTCGCCACCTTCAACGCCCCCGCTGGATTCCTCGGCCCCATCGGCCTCACCCCCGCGCCTCACCCACGCAAGCCCGGCACCCTCGTCATCCTCGACTCTGCCCTCGAACACCGCACCAACCTCATCGCCGGCGCCAACCGCGAGGACTACCACCTCCGCAACGTCACCCCCGGCCGCGACTTCAAACCCACCCTCATCGCCGACATCCGCACCGTCAACGAGGGCGAACCCGACCCCATCGCCGGCCTTCCCCTGCGCATCGGCAAAGCCGTCGAGATTGGCCACATCTTCAAACTCGGTTACAAATACTCCAAATCCATGGGCGCAACCGTCCTCAACAAAGACGGCAAGGAAACCACTCCCATCATGGGATCCTACGGCATCGGCATCGAGCGCATCCTCACCGCCGCCATAGAATCCTCCGCGGCAAAATTCGCCGCGCAAAACGCCGCCGACCCCAAAGCGCAAGAAACCTACGCCCTCCCACCCTCCATCGCCCCCTTCCAAATCATCGTCACCATCACCAACGTCCGCGAGCCCGCCCTCCTAGAAGCCGGCGAAAAGATCGCCCTCGAACTAGAAGCCGCCGGATTCGACGTCCTCCTCGATGACCGCGACGAGCGCGCCGGCGTCAAATTCAAAGACGCCGACCTCATCGGCGTCCCCTTTCGCGTCGCCGTCGGCAAAAAGCTCGCCGAAGGCAAAGTCGAACTCCTCAACCGCCTCACCAACCAAACCCACGACATCCCAACCTCCGAAGTGGCAAAGTCTCTGTCTCAACTGACAACCTGCAACTAGCAACCTGCAACTGCCCCCATGGCCATCAAACTCAAACTCGGCAAGAACGGCGCCCCTCCTAAGCGGTCCCGCTCCCACCCCATCCTTCGCGCCCTCATCCTCTTCGTTCTCGTCTGCTTTCTCATCGGCGCAGCCGTCTTCGGCGCGTTCTACCTCAAGTACCAGCACATCGTCGACGACCGCCTCGCCGCCGGCCCCATCTTCTCCAATGTCTCCCAGGTCTACGCCGCCCCGCGCGAGGTCCGCGTAGGCCAGCACCTCACCGTCAACTTCATCGCGCAGGACCTGCGCACCGCCGGCTACAACGACAACCCCCAGCTCGGCACCTACACCCTCGCCGGCAACAGCATCTCCATCAAGCCCGGCCCGCAGAGCTACCACTCCACCGACGGCGCCACCATCACCACCGGCGCCGCCCCCATCCCAAACCCCGACTCCACCGCTAGCGCCACAACCAACCTCACCACTCCCACCTCCAGCAGCTCCTCCGACTCAGTCGTCCAGTCCATCACCGCCGACAACGGCGCCACCCTCGCCGCCTACCAGCTCGAGCCCCAGCTCATCACCGCCCTCTCCGAAGATAAAAACCGCACCAAGCGCCGCATCGTCACCTACGATGAGATCCCCCCCAACATGCTCAACGCCGTCCTCGCCATCGAGGACCGCCGCTTCTTCGAGCACGGCGGCGTCAACTACCTCCGCATCGCCAGGTGCGCCGTCCACGACCTCCTCGCCGGCCGCAAGAGACTGCGGCGGCTCGACGCTCACCCAGCAGCTCGCCCGCGGACTTCTTCCTCACCCCAGACAAGACCATCTCCCGCAAGCTCGCCGAGCTCATGATCACCTACCAGCTCGAGGCCCGCTTCAACAAGCAGCAGATCTTCACCATGTACGCCAACCAGGTCAGCATCGGCCAGCGCGGATCATTCGCTATCAACGGATTCGGCGAGGCCGCCCAGGCCTTCTTCGGCAAGGACCTCGGCCATCTCGACCTCGCCCAGTGCGCGCTCATCGCCGGCCTCATCCAGATTCCCAGCTACCGCAATCCCTACGTCCATCCCGAGCGCGCCATCGCCCGCCGCAACGTCGTCCTCGACGCCATGGTCGAGACCGGCGCCATCACACGCGAACAGGCCGACCGCGCCAAGGCCGAGCCCCTCCACCTCGCGCCCCCCAACATCGACGCCTCCGAGGCTCCCTACTTCGTCGACCTCGTCCACGACGCCCTCGAGAAGCGCATCGGCGACCAGGGCGCCCACGAGGCCCTCCGCATCTACACCTCGCTCGACCCCGAACTGCAGCGCGCCGCCGCCGCAGCCGTCGACGACGGCATGAAGAACGTCGACGACGCTCGTCCGCCGCCTGCACCGCAAGACCGACACCAACATCACCTATCCCCAGGTCGCGCTCGTCGCCATCAACCCCCACACCGGCCAGGTCCTCGCCCTCGTCGGCGGCCGCAACTACGGCATCTCCCAGCTCAACCACGCCATCGCCGAGCGCCCCACCGGCTCCGTCTTCAAGCCCTTCGTCTACGCCACTGCCTACAACACCTCGCTCGATGGCACCAACCTCGACGGCAACGGCCCCTTCACCGCGCTCACCCGCCTCGACGACGACACCACCACCTTCACGTTCGACGGCAACGACTACACCCCCGGCAACTTCGAGAAGGGCGAGTATCCCTGGCATGGTTCCCGCCGCGCAGGCCATCGCCCACTCGCTCAACATCGCCACCATCTCGCTCGCGCAGATGGTTGGCTATGAGCAACGTCGCCGCCCTCGCCCGCTCCGCCGGCATCGTCAACGCTCGAGGCACCCCATCGGTCGCCATCGGCACCTATAACGCGACGCCCATCGACATCGCCGGCGCCTACACCGTCTTCGCCAACGCCGGCGTGCATCGAGCAACCCTGGCTGCTCGCCAGCGTGCGCAACACCACCGGCGACATCGTCGCCGACTTCGCCCCTACCGGCAAACAGGTCCTCGACCCCCGCGTCGCCTTCCTCACCCAGTCACTACTGCAAGGCGTCGTCACCTACGGCACCGGCGCCGGCGTCCACGCGCACGGCTTCAACGCGCCCATCGCCGGCAAGACCGGCACCTCCCACGACGCATGGTTCGCCGGCTACTCCTCCAATCTCCTCTGCGTCATCTGGATCGGCAACGACGACTACACAGACATCCGCATCCAGGGCGCAGACGCCGCCGCGCCCATCTGGGCCGACTTCATGCAGCGCGCCCAGAAACTCGCCCAGTACTCCGACATGAAGCCCTTCGTCGCCCCCACCGGCGTCACCGTCATCCCTATCGACAAAAACTCCTGGCTCCCCGCCGACGCCACCTGCCCCGACGACTACACCTACGCCTTCCTCGACGGCACCATCCCCACCAGCACCTGCAGCCACATGGGCCAAAACCCGCAGACCGTTCAGGGCCTCTTCTCCAACAGCCCAACCACCCCCAACACCCCCAACACCGTCACTGTCCCTGCATCCACCCCACCCCCGCCCCAATCCCCCGAACAACCCGAGAAGAAGAAAAACATCTTCCAGAAAATCTTCGGCGGCGGCGACAAACAACCCCAACCCCCACCCACCACCCCACCCCAGTAACTCGCCACAAATCCGGGTGCCCCATCTCAGGCAGCTTCACCGCCTGAGGTGGGAAGTCAGTCGGCTCATCCATGCCCGGTGACCCATCCATGACAGCTCTATCGTCATGGGTGGCGCATGTAATCCGCTCGCAGCAACGACATCACACCGCCCTCTTCCCCCAACCCAACCCCACCCCACACCACCGTCACCAGCCCACAAAAATACGCAAACAAGTCCCCATACCTCGCATAAAAAGTAACATCGTTCTCATAATTGAACCCCACCCGCAGACTCGTCCTTACATGCCGCGGCGCAGCCATCACCACCCGCCCATAAGGATCGATCGCAGCCGTCACTCCCGTATTCGTCGCCCGCAGCACCCAGCTGTGGTTCTCGATCGCCCGCATCCGCACCATATTCAGGTGCTCCCACGCGGCGCTGGTATCCCCATACCACCCATCGTCCGAGATATTCACCAGCACATCCGCGCCCAGGTCCGCAAACTCGCCGCACCTCATCGCCAAAGATCGACTCATAGCAGATAAACGTCCCATAGGTATGCCCACCCGTCGCAAACACCAGCCTGCGCTTGCCCGGATCGAACTCACCCACATCCTGCCAGCAAACTTCCCGCAAAAAAGAACAGCTTCTTATACGGCATATACTCGCCAAACGGCACCAGATGCATCTTGTCGTACCGTCCCACAAAGCTCCCGTCCGGCGCCACAAAATCCGCGGAGTTATATAAGTCATATCCCGCGCTGCACCGCCTGGTCCGCATCGATCCCGATATCGCCCACAATAATCGGCGCATTCGCCGCGCGCGCCAGCTCCGACATCGCCTCGCGAAACCGCGGATCGCTCTCATAAAAATCGTTCGGCGCCTCCGGCCAACAATCAGGTCCGTCCGCGCCGGCAGCGCGCACAGCATCCGCTGCTCTTCGCCTAGCGGAATCACCCGTATGCATCGCGTCGAAGCCAGCTCCGGAATCCCCGCGCAATAACTCATCCCGGGATACAAACTCAGCTCGCGAATAAGCCGCCAGCTTCTCCGCCTTGGTAAGTTGCGGCCCGGTATTCGCCGCCCCCACCTCAATATTCTCCTGCACCAGCGTCGCCACCGCCGTCGTACCCTCGCTCGCCGCGCCTCTGCAGCTGTCGCAGAAACACGACATACAGCAGCACAATGGCCACTCCCACCAGCCGTCAGCGCAGGCCGCGTATATCTCCGCTCCTTCAGCGTAATCCGCATCAGCCACAAGCGCATTCACCGCCGCAATCACAAACGAGATCCCATAGGCCCCGGTAAACGGCGCAAGCCGCGTCAGCAGTGGATTGTCCACCTGCGCAATCCCCAGCAGGTCCCACGGCAGCCCGGTAATTCGCGCCCGCGCCAGCTCCACCGCAACCCACGCAAACGGACTTAGCAGCAGCGCGCCCTGCACTCCCAGCCATCCCACCCGTCGAAAGCTCGCAACCAGCGCGCCAAACAGCGCATGATACAAGCCCGAGATACAAGCAGAACAGCACAAGTATCCCAGCCGCAGCCGGCTTCGCAATCCGCCATAAGCGTGCATGGTCGGCATAAATCCAGTAGCAATTTCCCAGGTACCAGACAAATCCCGACGCATACCCCAGCATCGCCCCTTGCAGTGCGTCCAGCGGCTGCCCGCTCGCATCGTCGCCGATAAGTGCCTTCAGCAGAGGGGTCAGCGCAATCCAGCACAACGCGGTTCGCCAGACAGGCACTGGCCCGGCAATGGGAAATGGCAGAATCTGCAGCACTCCCGACAGCATCGCCATACCCCACAGCCGCGCTGGAATCAGTCGCATAGCTACGCAGTCTAACATCGCAAACCTTCTTACTGCTGAGAGCAATCTCTCTTAACTATCCAATTAACCTATTGCGCTTACATATATTTGTTTACAAGAAGGTTTCAATTTAGGTATTCTTTGCCTTGTCATCGAAAGCCCACCCTTTTGCGGCAAGAAGTGACTAAGGCCCACCGTTCCATGCCAGATGGGTGTAACTGGCAATCAAATTTCACCGAAATCGAATCAGCTCAGCCGAGAGAAACGTTGATCGGCAACAAGGAGGCAGCACATGGAAGTAAGCCGTATTATTGCGGAAATTGACGCCCAGATCTCGAAACTACAGCAGGCGCGCGAACTACTCTCCGGCACCGTCAAGGCGCACAAAGGCCCCGGCCGTCCCAAGGGAAGCAAGAATGCCAAGACCAGCAGTCGCCAGCATCGACCGCGCAAACGAAGGCTCAGTCCCGAAGGCCGCAAACGCATCGCCGACGCCATGAAGCGCCGCTGGGCTGAGCGAAGAAAGCAGGCCGCCAAGGCCGGCTCCGCATCTAAATAGCTTTGCCTACTATTTCGGCGCGGCTTGCAGATCCAATCAACCTGCGTTTCTCCCCCACTTAGAGCGCCCACACCGCGCCGCTTAGCGTGTTACCACAACCTCGCGCAAATTGTCCTTGCCCAGAAAGAAATGAAAGCCTTTGAACGACTTCAGCAGCCCTTCAATCTGACGGTTGCTGTAGTTATTCAGCAGCGGATATTCCCCGGCGCGCTGCACATCCACCGCACTTGTATCGGTCAGGTGGTAGCGGCAAAAATCCGTCCTTCGCCAACCCTGAATCGCAAATTCGGCGTTGGAATGAAACAGCGCCAACAGCTGTCCCCCCGGAGCCATCACCTCATGGATCCGCTCCAGCACCGGCCCCAGTAACTCCTCCGGAAGATAGTCCGCCGTGTCCCAGAACAACACCACATCGAACCCGCGCCCAGAAAAATTCAGGTGCGCCGCCAGAAACCTCTCCACATCGAAGATCGGCTCGCCGCCATCCTCCTGTGGAAGGACCCACTCGCGCTTCGCCGCGTCCTCCACCAGGTTCGCCAGATAGATGCTGTGCCCCATCGAAGTCACGAAAGTTGATATTCGTGGAGGACGTCGGCCCGATATCCAGCACGCGCAGCGACTCTTCACTACGCATCCGCTGCAGCAGTTGGCCCCATCCGCTCGAGTGCCGCGACACGCGCCCATTCCCCGCAGCTCCGCCGCCGGCCTTGTCCTTTGCCCCAAATAAGCTCATCGTACCCGGCCCCTCCCCATTCAGGCGCCCGCCGGCACAGTCATCGGCGTCGGCATCTCCATGCCGGTCCGGCCCGTTCCGGCTCCCGCCGCGCGCTCCAGCAACTCCACCCGGCCCTTCATACTCGCATTCTCCTCAATCGACAGCCTCTCCGCAAACAGGTCGCCCCGCACCACCGCCGACTCGCGCAACTCGATCCGCCCCGTCGCGCGTATATTGCCCTCCACCAGCCCGATAGATCACAACCTCTCGCGCCTGCACGTCCGCCATCACCCGCGCATTCGGCCCCACCGTCAGCCGGCCCTCCAGCAGCGCAATCGTCCCCTCCACCACGCCGTCCATGAACAGGTCTTCCTTCCCAGACAGCTCTCCGCGAATCGTGACCGACCTTCCAATAACGGTGGAACCCTCTGCTGGCTTCATGTGCGTGTCGCTCTCCTCAGCGCGATTTGCTCAATTTGTTCGATTGGCTCAAATCCTTCTCTTGCCCGAACTATACCCAGCCCCGCGCCCAGTAGGCAAACTTAAGGCCGGCCCATCTCCCCGTCGGGCACACGCCAAATTTCGGCGCCGCACGCCACTTCCACAAGAATACGACACTCGCAAACTTCATCCAGAGGCCCACAACAAACACGCAAAAAATGCTCTAAACTCACTTAGGATTCAATCCTCGGCAACGCTGGAAAACTCGCTCGCTCACCCGCCACGTCAAACCCATCAATACGGGCAAAATGTATTCATCCGATTCCCAGCAAATAAGAGCCAGCCTCACACCTTCGCCCGCCCGTGGCGATAGCTCAATGCGGCAGCCGCATCGACTCCGCACCTGCATCTCTTGCTCGTATTCACCCTCATCCCAGCTCATCGCTGGCACGCCACTCCTCTCCGCAACTTCGATGCAACCGCCACTATCCTCTCCCCTCGCCGCGCCCGCCCGCAGCTGGGCCGTCGACTGCGCCAACAACGAGGTCCTCGTCATCCAGCATCCCGGCTCCTACCTGCGCTACCGCTTCCACGCAGGTCACCGAAAAGGGCGACCAGCTGCGCGACCAGATCGAGACCCCCGACGGCAGCGTCGCCCGCCTCATCCAGCGCGATGGCCGCCCACTCACCCCGGACGAAGACGCCGCCGAACGCGCCCGCCTCAACGACCTCCTCGCCTCGCCCAGCTCCTTCGCCCGCCACATCCATCGCGAGCAGGAAGACAAGGACATGGGCGTCCAGCTGCTCAAGCTTATGCCCGACGCCATGCTCTGGAGCTATACCCCCGGCCAGCCCCCGGACCCCGGCCAATCCTCAAGCCAACCCTCAACCGACGCCCCACTCGTCGTCCTCGACTTCAAACCCAACCCCAAGTGGTCGCCCCCCGACATGGAATCCGAATTCCTCACCGGCCTCGAAGGCCGCGTCTGGATCGACACCCGCACCCGCCGCTTGGTCCATCTCGAAGCCGATCTCTTCCGCGCCGTCAATATAGGCTTGGGCATGGTCGCCCACATCTATCCCGGAGGCGCCGTCACCCTCGACCAGAACCCCGTCCCCACCGCCCCCCAGCGCTTCATGGTCGACCACATCGCCGAACAATTTACCGTGCGCGCCCTCATGTTCAAGACCGTCAAGCAAAGTCTCCTCTACGACTCCGCCAACATCCAGCCCGTCCCCCCCATGCCCTACCAACAAGCCATCAAACTCCTCCTCGACACACCCCTCCCCACTCACTGATCCCGACTTGCCTATCGACCGCCGCTCGGCTTCTTCGTCCCGCTATTCAACATCGCGTGCCGCAGCAGCAGGTTCGCCTTCGTCTGATACCCACGCCCAAACCCCTTCAGCCACGCCAGCACATCCTCATCCAGCCGCATCGTCACCGGACGCTTCGGGGGACGATAGAACATCCCAACCACCGCCCCGCTCCAGTCGGTTATCTCCGGCATATCGGAGAGATCAATATCCTCGTCGCGCTTTGCCGCGATTGCTGCGATGTCCCGTTTTTGTTCCTTCGTGAGCCTCTTCATAACTCCTTCTCTCCATCGCAGTCGCTCTGCGCGCAGAAATCATACGCACCATATCTCCACGCCATGTGGTCACCACATGAACCACTGAATGTGGCCCAATCGATCCAATAGTCACCCATCGCTCTTCCTCCGCCTCATCTGAATCCGCACGCACAGTGACAGACAACGGATCGTCGAACACCAGCTTCGCCGTCTCGAACCCAACATCGTGCTTGCGAAGATTCTCTCGGTCCTTCTCTTCGTCCCACTCGAATTCCACCCATCACACTCCAATTGTCCGCTCTGTACATACAATTGTCAATAAGTCCTCAGCCTTACCCCGCCACTCCCACCACCCCCATCATCCGCCCCGCAAACCCGCTCTCCCCGCGATGCGAAAAGTACTTCAACTCCCCGCCCACCCGCGCACACGCCGTACACTCCCCCACCACCGTAATCCGCTTCGCCTTCATCCCCGCATCCAGCAACTGCCGCCGGTTCGCCTCCCACAGATCCAGATGGATCTGCGGCCCAATATTCGAGTGCCCCGGAGCCCGCGCCGTCAGAAACAGCAGCGGATACTTGCTCCCGCACCGGGTCCGAGTCGTACACCTCGCTGAACAACTCCGCCGCATACGCAAACTGCGACTCAAACTCCGAACCGCACCTCCTCGCCCACCGAGTAGCAGCACGCCCCAATCGACGGCCCCACCGCCGCAATCAGGTCCTCCGGCCGCGACCCATACCGCAGCCGCATCGTCCCAATCCCTCGCTCCACAATCCGCCGCCAGCGTCCCCCGCCAACCCGCATGGAACGCCGCCACCGCCCGCCGCCGCACATCCGCCACCAGCACCGGCACGCAGTCCGCCACCTGCACTCCAAGCATCACCCCGGCGCACATCCGTCATCATCCCATCCCCGCGCAGCACCGCCCGCCCATCCGCCGTCTCCAGCCCTCCCTCCGCCGCGCCATCTTCCGCCTCCACCACCCGCACCAGCCCCGAATGGAACTGCCGCAACGTCACCAACCGCGCCGCCGCCTTCGACCCCGCAACCTCCGCCAGCAACCGCCGCCGGTTCTCCGCCACATTCGCCGCATCATCCTCCTTCGTCCACCCCAGATTCAAAGTCCCGCCCCGCGAGCCCTGCTCCATATACTGTCGACACCCCGCCCGCCCGCGTACTGAACCCATGCCGCAGCCAGCCATACCTCTCCCAACCCGCCACCCGCACCACACTACTCAGCGTTCCGATGTCTCGGCACCCACCACCGGCTTGCGCACAGCATCCGTCCCCACCCTCGTCTTCGCCTTTCGCTCGCCTCCAACCCACGTCCCCGCACGCGTCTTCCGCCGCCCATGCCCCAGCCCAACCGCCAGCCAGCAGCTCATCCACCGCCCCAATCGCCTCCGCGCTCTCTACCCAATCCATAACTCTCTCATTCTAAATCATCACTGTACCCGCGCCCGACCTCCAACGCCACTTACCCCGCGCTTGCGCCTATGCTAACCGCTAGCCGATCGTCAACCGACCTGCACCAGCTGCTCTCAACCGAATCGCAATCGCCCAAAAATCCCCCGAAAAATTTGCATCCGAGCCGACTGCTCTGTAAGATACGCGATTGCGCCTATGAGATCGAACGTCGCCCAGCATGGCCTCCCAGTTCCTCCGCTCCCGCATCACCAAGGTCTGCGTCGCCATCATCGGCGCCACCCCCGCCGAGATGATCGAGAAGGCCTCCGCCGTCGTCAAAGAGACCCCTTTTCTCGAGTTCCGCCTCGACTACCTCGACAAGCCCCTCCTCGCCCTGCCCAAGTTCAAGCAGTTCTTCGCGGACAACACCGCCGCCACCGCCATCGCCACCTGTCGACGCGCCGCCAACGGCGGCAAGTTCGCCGGCACTGTCGCCGCCGAGGTCGAAGTCCTCTCCAAAGCCGCCGAAACCGGCTTCCACCTCGTCGACCTCGAACTCGAGTCCGCCGAGTCCCTCAAGAAAGCCAGACGTCCAGAAGCTCCGCGACACCGGCATCGGCCTCATCATCAGCCACCACGACTTCGCCGCCACCAAAGACCTCGACGGCATCTTCGACCGCATCGAGCGCTTCGCCCCCGACTTCGTCAAGATCGTCCCCACCGCCAAGGCCCTCTCGACAACGTCACCCTCATCCGCTTCCTCGAGCGCATGAACGACCACACCAACATCATCGGCATCTGCATGGGCGACGCCGGCATCATCTCCCGCGTCCTCGGCGTCCGCGCCGGCTCCGCCTTCACCTTCGCCGCCGCCACCCCGGGCGAAGAGACCGGCCCCGGCCAGATCGCCGCCCGCACCCTCATCGAGACCTATCGCATCGACCAGGTCGACGCCGCCACCAAGGTCTACGGCGTCGCCGGCAACCCCATCCGCTCCTCGCTCTCGCCCATCATGATGAACACGGCCTTCCGCCGCGAGACCGTCAACGCCGTCTACCTCGCGCTGCAGACCGGCAAGCTCTCCGACCTGCTCAAGCTCGTCAACGAGATTCCCATCCAGGGCCTCTCCATCACCATGCCGCTCAAGCAGGAGATCATGCCCCACCTCGAGCACACCGACCCGCTCTCCGCCAAGATCGGCGCATGCAACACCATCCTCCGCGTCCCCTCTGGCGAGAACGCCGGCAAGCTCTTCGGCTTCAACACCGACGTCGCCGGCATCGTCGGCCCGCTCGAAAAGCGCCTCGCCCTGCGCGGCGCCAAAGTCCTCGTCCTCGGAGCCGGCGGGGCCGCCCGCGCCGCCGTCTTCGGCCTGCGCGACAAGGGCGCCGAAGTCTTCATCCTCAACCGCACCCCGGAGACCGCACAGAAGCTCGCCCGCCAGTCCGGCTCCAAGACCATCCGCAAGGACGCCCTGCCCAAGACCTCCTTCGACGTCATCGTCAACGCCACCCCCGTCGGCATGGCCGGCAACAAGGCCGCGCCCATCCTCGAAGCCAAGGACCTCAACACCCGCCTCGTCTTCGACCTCGTCTACAACCCGCTCGAGACCCCGCTCCTCCGCCTCGCCCGCCAGATGTCGATCCCCATCATCACCGGCGTCGAGATGTTCGTGCAGCAGGGCGCGCGCCAGTTCGAGATCTGGACCGGCAAGCCCGCCCCCGAAGAAGAGATGCTCCGCGTCGTCATCCACGCCCTCCGCCAGCAAGCCGAAGCCGCCGCCGCCGAGGCCGCCGCATCTCCCGCCCCCAAAGTCACACCCAGACCCTCGGCCCCCAAACCCGCACCCAAGCCATCACCCAAGCCCGCGTCGAAGCCAACGCCTAAGCCGTCTCCTAAACCCGCCCCACGCAAGCCCGCCCCGAAGTCGGCAGCCAAGTCAAAGCCCGCACCCAAATCCTCCGCCAAACCCACCCCGAAGAAAAAGAAGTCCCGCTAGCCGAGTGGTAAACTACAACTTGAGAGGGTCCACTATGGGTGTCATCGAGGACGTTCGCAAAGTTATTCAGGATCTGGTCACCCCAGACCTCAAAGCTCTCGCCGCACGCATCGACTCACACGAGGAGAGCACCCAGCTTAAGATCGACAATGTCTTGGCCAGGATCGCCGGCCTGAAAGAGCTGATGGACGCACAGTTCAACGCGCTCTCCGCCAAGATCGACGCCAATCACGTCACCGTTATCCACTCCCTCAATATCGACAAGCGCCTCGAAGCGCTCGAACGTGACCGCCAGCCCGCGACCGCCTAATCCCCTCTAAGCCGCGCGCTCCCTACACCGCCACCGTAAACGTATCCTCACTCCGCGTCACCGCCCGATACAGCGTGTCCCGCTCAAACGGCACCCGCCCCGCCTCCGTAATCAGCCGCACCAGATCCGCCCGCCGCATCCCCTGCGGAGTCGTCGCTCCCGCATCGTGATAGATCTTCTCCTCAATCACCGTGCCGTCGATATCGTCCGCCCCAAACCGCAGCGAAATCTGCGCCATCTCCGGCGACACCATCTGCCAGTAGCTCTTGACGTGCGCAAAGTTGTCCAGCATCAACCGCCCAATCGCAATCTGCTTCAGGTCCATCATCCCCGTCGTCTTCGGAATATGCGCCAGCGCCGTATTGTCCGGATGGAACGCCAGCGGAATAAACGTCTGGAACCCGCCCGTCTCGTCCTGCACCTCGCGCAGCCGCAGCATGTGGTCCACGCGGTCCTCATCGTTCTCCACATGCCCATACAGCATCGTCGCGTTCGACCGCAGCCCCAGCTTGTGCGCCGTCCGCGCCGTCTCCAGCCACTCCCCGCCATCGATCTTGTGGTCGCAGATAATATGCCGCACGCGATCCGCAAAAATCTCCGCCCCACCCCCCGGCATCGAATCCACGCCCGCATCCTTC
The DNA here is from genome assembly GCA_963808025.1 of uncultured Acidobacteriaceae bacterium. Taxonomy (GTDB): domain Bacteria; phylum Acidobacteriota; class Terriglobia; order Terriglobales; family Acidobacteriaceae; genus Edaphobacter. Next base: position 415,753 of record CAWEEI010000006.1, read on the forward strand.
ATCCGCTGCAGCGTCTCCGCGATCGTCATCTTCCCCCGCTTCGCCAGAAACGCCACCTCCACCATCGTGAACGCCTTGATGTGCACCTTCGGATAGCGCGCCTTCAACCCCCGCACCAGGTCCATGAAGTACTCAAACGGCAGATCGGGATGCAGCCCGCCCACAATATGGAACTCCGTCACCGCCTCCGTCAGCCCCGTCCCCGCCGTCTCCCAAGCCTCTTCCAGCGCCATCGTGTACGTGCCCGCGTCGCCCTTCTTGCGCCCAAACGCGCACAGCCGGCAACTTGCCACACACACATTCGTCGGATTGATGTGCCGGTTCACATTGAAGTAAGCCACGTCCCCATGCATCCGCTCGCGCACCGCATTCGCCAGCCACCCAATCGCCAGAATGTCCCCGCTGCGATACAGCGCCACCCCATCCTCAAACCCCAGCCGCTCCCCCCGCTCCACCTTCCCCGCCACCCCACGCAGCCCCGCATCGCCGGTCTGAAACCCATGCCGCGCCGCACCGCTCGCCAATCCACTCATCCCCCAATTCTAATCCCACATCGCCCGTCGTCTCGAAAGTCGAACCACGCATGAACTCAAAACTCATCCATACGAAACAATCTACCCCGTGTGCCCTGGTCGCTTAGCTCCAACACGATCTCATCGGGCGAGAACTCAAGGCGATTGTCCTTCTCATCCCGCGGCAGGTCGGAGTCGATGGCGGACATAATATACTGGAATCCATACTTGGCCGCGATTTCCCGTAACAGATCCAGCAGAGACGCGCCTTTTTCGGGGATCAAGACCCTCCAATATGCCATCGTGATAGACGAAATGATAGAACGGCTTATCTGCCATCACAACAAGAATGCAATGTCGAATAGCGCGCACAATAACTTCTTGTAGCTCGTGCCCTCAGACTGGCTAGACACAGGCGCGTCCCTTGTCTTCAACTTGGTGTCGATCTTGAACTCCAGATTGGAGCTCCGATTGAGGGTGACATAAAACTGGCCGTCAAGATTCAAGACACGGCTGACCAGGCTATGAACTCCACGAGATTCGCTTGCTCGTCGAGCCTGGGCTCTCTACGTCAGTCGTGATCTGGTTGATAAGTTCCTGACGCTCGACTTCCACCGTTCGAATCTGCCTAGCGATCTCCCTTGACGCGGCCCAACCTCTCTATCTGGCCTTCCATATATGTGACATCAGCTTGATTCTGACTGAGAATTTTCTGCAGTAGCCTTGAATTTCTTAAATGTATCGGCATTGCGCAGATACACGAAGATACTCAACGTCGCTCGGATTCAAGGTAGTCAATTCAGCCCGCATCTCCGAGACCTCGGCCTCCAATGCCTTGACCTCTGCCTAAGCAAGTACATTTCGCTCATGGGTCAAGTTCTTGTTAAAGGTCACTAGTTCCGAGTAATCCTTAAGCAGCTCGGCAGGCAAATATGTCGACGCCTCTTCGTAAATCTGCCTCACAGCATCCAGCCTGAACTCCACCTTCTGAGCCAGGGACTCCTTCATCAGCGAGATGTCGTAGCTGAGCTTATATATCTGATCGTTCAAGGCAGAGATGCGCCGCTCTACCTCGTCTACGACCTCTTTGTTGACGCGGCTTTCCTCCTCGCTGAAATCGAAGCTCTCCAGTTGCTCCGAAAGCGTCGTCAACTCGCTCCTCTTAACCTCCAGCAGCGCAGAGAAGCGACTAAACTCCTCTTCACCGATCTGTACCTCGGACTGCCGCTCCTCCTTCTTCCTCCCGAGGTCTTCCACCTGAGCGTCGAGCTCATATTTCCGTTCGATATTTGTCGGCATTAAGCCCAAGAGGTGCGCCAGATAGGGCTTCCATTGAGAATCTTGCCCCTTCTGAAACTTAGATATCTGGAAATAGTCATGGTAGTCGGCCTGCGTCCGCAGGAAATACGAGACGCCCTTCCGGTACCCCCAGGGCGCGATCACACTTAGATTGAGGTAAGAATCCAGCAGTCCCCTGGCTGTATCCAACGGAACCTCGAAATGGTCCCAATCGTCTTTGCCAGCGAGCGTCAAATCAGGAAGGTCGTTTGCGTGGCGCTTTAGCGATATGCAAGTCGGAGCTCGGACATGTCTCCGAACAGTTACAAACGCACCATCGGTTGTGAGCAACTCCAGGAAGAAAACAAACTCCGAAAAGCGATCCAAATGCTTAACGAGAAAACTATTGCCTTCGTCACATCCCTGAGAAGCCCAAAATCTATCAAAGCGATTAGCGTCGTCTTCCCCAGATTATGGCTGTCCCTACAGGAATCCTTCGGTCGCGTGATGCGCGCAAAGATAACGCTGAGATTGGCGTCAGTAACTCCGTTGAACCCTATCGGAAGGAAGACCGAGGGCCGGTTGGAGTAAAGGCGCACCAGTTTCATTGCGAGACCCCGGCTTCACGGTATTCGAAGGAATCCGTCTTCTCGTGATATTCAACTTTGTTCAGCAGGAAGAGAAAGCTAAGCGCGGGAAGAAAAGCAGTCCGCGCATCGCTTCCCAGCTGGCCCTCCAAACGCCGGAATAAATCACTGTAGCTGACAAGGCGCTGCCTACTCAGCCACTTGAGCAGCAAAGCGGAAAAACATAGAGAACCGAGGTGTCCAAATTCAAATGCTTAGCTGGTTTCAGCATGGTCACCGATATCGCAATCAAAGTACATGTAATGGAGGAATGTCCTCACCAAGCGCTTCTTGCCACGGAGCGTGTCATTATTTGAAATTATCAAGTCGAACACATGCGTCAGGACTTCGTCGGACAAAGTGGAAGTCGGAGCGAAACGTGATTATCTTCTGCTTTAGCTCATCCGCTGCATCATGATAGAAGCCGCGCAACTCGGCGTTGCGCTCATCCTGAAGAAAATCCCTGATCCGGCCAAAGCTAGGCAGAGAGTCGCGCTTCATGTATTCGTAATATCGCTTGGTGAGCCCATTGAGGGCGTTCTTGGCCTCTTTTCCGACAAAGCCAAAGTTTGCCGCGCTGCTAAACGGCGTTGCCTCTGTAGTCATGACAGCATGAAACGCTCTCACAACCTGATTGATGTCATCCGGCGCAAAACGAAAGGTCTGCGTCTGCAAAAATCCCATGCTCTTCCACACATCTGGGTTCGAATCCAAATGCTGGCGGATCGGATCATCAGCGACAACCCAAGCGTCCTTTACCCCTTCGATCTTTCTTAGATCCCTAATCAACTTCTTTTCCACCCCCGCAGCTAAGGACCGATTTGTAAAGAGCAAGTAGTAGTCCAATTCTCGCTCGTTTGCCAAGGCCGCGACCTTTGGCAATTCGGCATTGAATAGCGTCTGGAAAGCAGAGTCCGAGCAGGTCGCTCCCGGAACCTTCGTATGCTTGCTCTGTATGACAAACTTGCCGCTCGCTGGCGCTGTGGCACTCGGAAAGGACACCGCTGTTCCAGCGAAGCGGCCATCCCGGCCCCCGTCCTTGCCGGGAGAGAAGGAGATCGTTCCGATCCGAGGATTTGCATGCAAATACGGCAAACCAAATCCTCAAACTCTGCGTCTCAAGCTCATACAGGCGGTAGTGACTCTTCAATCTGCTTCACCTGTGCAGTACGAATCGATATTACGTAATCTTATAGCACGGCGCGCCAGCTACCCCACCAACCCCAGCCAATACTCCACCCCATCCACAATCGCCCCCAGCGCCGCCTGATTCAAATCGCTGCTAACCCCCGCCGTAGTCCAAGGCTCAAACCCATCCGCATGGAAGCTCACCGTCACCCGCACCCGCGCTGCCGTCACCCACCCTCAATACTCTGTCGGCAATCCCACCCGCCGGATAATCGCCCAGTACCGCTTATCTCCGTGCAGAAAATCGAACGCAGGGTCATCCTGAATCCAAAGCAGTAGCGGCGAAGCCTCTTGATAGCCCTTCTCAAGCAGAGCCAACGTCTCCTCGCGCTGGCCTAACTGCGCATACAGGTAGGCCAGCGAGACCGGCGAAACATAGTGCTTTAGGGCTCTCTTCTGCTCTCGGGCCAACTGCCAGCGCACAACAGCCCCGTAGCCACCCTGCTCAAAGGCGCTTTGGACCGCCGCTGCCGAGGCCGCGCCGCCCCCTGCCAGGAACTCCTTTTCCATCGTCTCTACCGCCTCTTTCTGCCTTCCCTCACACCGGTAGGTATCGGACACAATGCCCAGCAGGATTTGGTCCTGCGGCGACGTCTCCAACTTCTGCAATCCCTCCTTGAGCGCCGCGTCGTACTGTCGCGTCTCCAGGTACGCCAGGGTCAGCGCCCAGGGCCGTTGAAAAGGATCCAGCTCCGCGGCCTTCTTCTCCGCATCCACCGCCTCCTGTTTGCGATTCATCGCCTCGCGCATCTTCGCCCGGAAGTGATAGGCCTCCGCGAAATCGGGATTCAGCTCGATCGCCCGGTCGACCTCTGCATCCGCCCGCGCCCAGTCCCACTGTTCAAACCAGGCCGCGCCCATCGCCAGGTGCGCCTCGGGCAGCGAGTCGTCCAGCGCAATCGACTTACGGGCCGCCTCCTCCTGCGGCGCCAGCGTCTTCTCCGGATCAAGGTCGCCCTCGATCGCTCCCGCACCGTAGTAGTTCGCAAGCCCGCTCCAGCCCAGCGCGTAGTCCGGCTGCAGCTCCGTCGCCTGCTTGAAGTACTTGCCGGCCTCGTCGTTATCGCCCAGAAACCACAGATACCGTCCCCGCAGATAAGCATCGTGCGCCTCAGGGCTCACATATTGTGGGGGCGCCGTCTGTACCGCGCTATTTAGCCGCTTCGCAATCGTCTGTGCCACCTCACGCGGCAGCGGCCCAGCGTCCTTCGCGTCCCGGTCGTAACTCTCCGCCCACACATGCGAGTCCGTTGCCGCCTCAATCAACTGCAGGTTCAGGTGCACCTGGTCGCCGGAGCGGGCGACCGATCCCTCCAGCACACCATCCACCCCGAGCTCGCGCGCAATGTCCCGCAGCGGCCGGTGCACGCCCTTGTACTGCATCACCGACGTCCGCGAAACAACCCGCAGCGTCGAGTTCTTCGCCAGCATCGTAATCAGCTCATCCGTGATCCCGTCCGCGTAATAATTCTGCGCAGGGTCGCCTGAGAAATTATCGATCGGCAACACCGCCACCGAACTGATCCTGGGCAGCGCAGTCGCATGGCGATACATCGCCAACGCAACCAAACCAAGGGCCGCCGCGGCTCCCAACCCGTGAGTGTACCGGGACATGCGTTACGTTGTGGACCTGAGACATCCGTTACAAGCCCCTTGCGGTGGCGATGGTTCGAGTTGAGGGGCACGAGAAGACATATATCCAGTCGTCGAGGCCGTGGGAATGTGGGAATCCCGAAGGGATTTCCAAAGAGTGTGGGAAGGGTGGGAAGCCGGCTTCATGGCTTTCCATGCTTTCCACACTCTGTCATTTCCATGGCCTGCTTTTCGCGCGGCAAATGCTGGATAAACCGAGATGCCGCCACCTGCTGCCGAATGTCGGCAGATGCGGTCTCATTTTCGCTTCAACCTCTCTTCTTGACATGCACTAGTAAACTAGTACATTATTGCGAGCGTGAGAAAGCCAGCAAAAGTCGGGACAGCATTATTCGCCTTCCGTCTGGACTCCCATAGCGGTGTTCCGGTGTACCGACAGATCATCGATCAGGTACAGGCCGCAATATCCGCAGGGATATCGGCAGTTGGGGACCAGCTTCCTACAGTGCGACAGGTAGCCGTCGATCTAGTCATCAATCCCAATACCGTTTCGCGGGTCTACCGCGAAATGGAGATCGCGGCACAGTCGATACACAGCAAGGCTCCGGCACTTTCATCGCCGACAAGAGAATCAATACGCCAAAGGCGAGCGCGAACGGCAGTTGGGCCAACTGGTTGGAGAATTCGTTTCCCGGGCAGGTTCAGCGGGTTTCACCGTCGAGCAACTAGTGAAGGCCCTGCGTGAGCTCTCATTCGAAGTTGAACCGAAGAGGAGATAAAATGTCAAAGTTTGATCACTTCAATAGCGTTGGTATTACCGTATTCCTGTTTTGCATCCTCGGTGGGATCACGGTTGAGAAGTTCACCAACTCTACCGTTGCCATCGTCCTAGGCGTCCTTATCGGCGTTTACTTCCTCTTCGCAATCAAGGTTGTAGACCAATGGCAGAAGGTGGCCCTCCTGCGCTTCGGCCGATATCGCGGCGTACGCGGGCCCGGCCTATTTTTCATTATCCCAATTGTCGAAACGTTGAGTCGTTATGTGGATCAACGAGTGCGTGTTACAACAGTCAGCGCAGAATCGACCCTCACCCGCGACACGGTCCCCGTCAACGTCGATGCAATCATCTTTTGGCTTGTCTGGAATGCGGAGAAATCCATTCTCGAAGTGGAGGACTTTATACAAGCCATCACTCTCGGTTCGCAGACTGCGCTTCGCGAGTCCATCGGTCGCCACCAGCTCGCAGAAATGATCACCGACCGAGAAACATTAGGCCAGGAGCTGCAAAAGGTGCTCGATGAGAAGACGACTCCTTGGGGCATTACCATTCAGTCCGTTGAGATACGCGATGTACGCATTCCTCAAGCACTCGAAAATGCCATGTCCCAACAGGCACAAGCTGAGCGGGAGCGCCAAGCACGAGTAATTCTCGGCGAAGCTGAGGTGCAGGTCTCTGAGCAGTTCGCGCAGGCATCGCGTGTTTATGCAGATAACCCGGGAGCTCTGCATCTACGCGGCATGAACATGCTTTACGAAGCAATTCGCGAAAAGGGAGCGATGGTTATTGTTCCGTCCTCTGCAATCGAGACGATGGGCCTTGGCGGGACGCTTGCCACGGCCTCAATTGCCAAACAGCAGTAGAGGCAGGGAGATCAAACATGAAAAACATGATGCTGTGTCTCGTCACTCTTTCTGTGCTATCCGCAAGCGAAGTGTACGCACAGAATCAAGCCGACCATTCTCCACATACCGTGCAATTTGTCTCGGTCGACAAAGACGTCAAACTTGAGGTTCTCGATTGGGGAGGGTCTGGAAAACCGCTCGTCTTCCTCGCCGGCGCTGGAGATACGGCGCATCGCTTCGATGGTTTTGCTCCACAGTTCGCCGCGCAACATCACGTCTACGGCATCACGCGAAGAGGTTTTGGCGCATCCAGCAAACCAGCACCGGCCAACGGCAACTACTCAGCGGACCACCTTGGTGATGACGTACTTGCAGTAATGAAAGCGTTGCAAATCGACCTTCCTGTGCTGGTTGGGCATTCCATGGCCGGGGAGGAACTGAGTTCTATCGGCAGCCGCTTTCCGCAGAAGGTTTCCGGCCTCATTTATCTCGATGCCGCGACCGACTTCGCCCTCGATGATCCCGAGCATCCGCTCTTTGAAGTCGAGATGAACGACATCAAGACGCGCATAAATGAGATCGAAGCCGGTGGCGTGGATGAGCAGAGGAAGCTGCTGGAACTGGAGACCGCTGTCGCCACCTTCCAAACTGTTCTTCACCAGAACAATCTCGGCATAGCGAACATGCCACCACTACCGCCTCGTTCGCCAATCAGTGCGGCGCTCAACTTTGGAATGCAAAAGTACACAAGAATTCCTGTTCCCGCTCTCGCAATCTATGCCTGCCCCCACAACTGGGACCGCCTGCCAGACAGTCCTCGAAAGACCGCTCTCATCAGGGATGACAAGACCCGCTGTGACCAGTGGGCAGATAACTTTCGACGCGGCGTGCCAAGCGCTCACATCGTCATGATCCCAAACGCAGACCACTATGTTTATCTCTCCAACGAAGCTCAAGTCGTCCGCGAGATGAATGACTTTCTGACGCAGCTTCCTTAACGCACCAAGTATTGATTCAACAAGTCATCGACGTTTGGGAGTAGGTTATGACGGCACTTCGTGCAGCTTTTCTTATCACTGTGTTTATGCTCGGCGGCGCCGCAGTCTGCTCGGCCCAGACGGGCATCTTTCCAGCTGGAAGCCGTCGCCTGTACCTTCACTGCGAAGGGAAACGCCATGGTCCGGTTGTCGTCCTCAGCACTGGCCTGTACCGCGAAGCAGGTGATTGGAAACTGATTATGCCTGAGATTGCTCGCTTCACCGAGGTCTGCGGCTATGACAGGGAGGGCTTGGGGCAAAGTACGGTCGATCACATTTCTGTCCGTCCCGAGAGTGAGAGCACCGACGAGCAAGTAGAAGACCTCAAGAATCTTCTGGCTTCTGCGCACGTCGACGCTCCCTACCTCCTCGTGGGCCATTCAGCAGGGGGGATTCTGATGCGCAGGTTCGCACGATTCTTCCCCGACAAGGTCGCCGGGTTCGTGTTCATCGACTCAGCTCACGAGGAGCAGATTCGGCGTTTTCAAGCGATCGATCCCCGTACGCCGCAATCGTCGGCTTCTGGCACGTCAAGTTCATCTCCAAAGGCAGCTCCGGAATCCCCGACGGCGCCGAGATCGATGCAGGCTACGCCCAATGGCACCGCGACCACACCGAAATCATGAACTCCGCCGGCCGCTCGCCCATCACCTCCTCCTTCTGCCTCGGCGTATGGAAGCAGACCGGCGAGTGTGAATACAGGCTCAACCACTTCGCCGCGGCCTGGGACCCCACCGGTAGCATCCTCATCGGTCCCGCCAACATTCAGGAAGAGGTCACCCTGGATCGCGACGGAGACAGCTTCACCGGCACCTTCACCATCGACCAGTACAACGAAACCGGCACGAAGCTCGCACACGTCCAAGGCACCATCACCGGCACACGCATCGACGTCAAAACCCCACCCTCCAGCATCTTCTGATTCCCCAAACCCCGGTGCCCCACCCTCGACGCGGTTTTATCGCGGCAGGGTGGGGTATCGTTCGCGGGAGCAAACGACCGCTCTCCTCAGCCCTTCCCCAACCTCAAGACCAACCTTACCCCACCAACCCCAGCCAATACTCCAACCCATCCACAATCGCCCCCAGCGCCGCCTGATTCAAATCACTGCTCACCCCCGCCGTAGTCCACGGCTCAAACCCATCCGCGTGGAAGCTCACCGTCACCCGCACCCGCGCCGCCGTATCGTGCGCCGATACATCGATCGCCGTCACGCTGAACGTCTCCAGCCGCAACCTTGCAATCGCCGGATACCACTTCTCCAGCTCCTGCCGCATCGCTTTCGTCAGAGCATCCACCGGCCCCGCACCCTCTGCCGTCGTCGTCACCACCCCACCATCCCCAACCGCCAGAGCCATCGTCGCCTGCACCCGCCGGCTTCCCGCCTCATCCGACTCATCCACCACCTTCCAGCCCTTCACGCTGAACCGCTCCGGGAGCGTCCCCAGCACCCGCATGCACGCCAGCCGGAAGGACACCTCGCTCGCGGTAAACCCGCCGCCCTCCATCATCCCCTGGTTCGCATCCAGCAGCCGCTGCGCCTGCGCGCCATCCAGCGCCACGCCAATCTGCTTCGACAGCAGCACAATATTCGCCCGCCCCGACTGGCCGTTCACCCCGATCACAGGCTGCGCGCCAACCCGCGCCGGGTCGCACCACAGATACGCCCCCGGGTCCTTGCCCTCGCTGCTGCCATGCATCCCCGCCCACGTTCCAAACGCCCCCGCGCCCACAATCGGCGCGCCATGCGGAGTCTCCAGCGCAAACGCCCCATACGCCCAATGCGCGAGCCCAGTCAGTCCTTTCAACTCATCCGCACGTCACAAACTCCGCCTCGCCCCGCAGCTGCATCCCGCCCACCACCGTCGTCAGGTTCACATTGCCGCACCGCTCGCCCGTGCCCAGCAGCGTCCCCTGCACCTGCACCGCCCCCGCCAGCACCGCCGCGCGCGTATTCGCCACACCCAGCCCGCGGTCCGTATGCCCATGGAACGCGAACTTCGTCTCCGGCCACGCCCGCACCAGCCCGCCCACCACCTCCGTCACCTCCTCCGGACTCGCCCCGCCCGTCGTATCGCACACCACAATCCGACTCACCTTCTGCGCCGCACACTGCTCCACCAGCTCGTGGAAGTACTCCAGCGCTGCGGAAGGTCGCATCCGCATTCGCTCGCTCGCCAAACTGCAACCGCCCGCACGCCGCATCCATCGCGTGCTCCAGATCGACCAGCACCTCAAGCCCCGCGTCCTGCAAGAAAGCAATCGTCTCCTTCGCCATCAGCAAATTCTCTTCCGGCGTCACCCCCAGCGAGCTCTTCACATCCAGCAACCGCGACTTCACCACCACCACCGCCGCGCCCACCCGCGCCTTGTGCTCCACCATAAACTGCGCATCGCGCCAATCCTGCACTCGCGTCCCGCGCCCCCGCGTCCGCCCAAACAGCGCCAGCCGCATCCCGCCGGTATCCGCTCGCTCGAGCGCGCTCGCCAAATCGCTGACAAACTGGTTTGCCCCCGCAAACCCAATCTCGGCATAGCGCACCCCAAACGCACCCATCCGCTCCAGCAGTCCCACCGCCTTCTGCACCGAGATATCCAGATTCGGCTGCTGCAACCCATCCCGCAGGCTGGTATCGAACAGCTCAACCTTCCTCACCACGTCCGCCATCGTCCCCTGCTTCCAGACACAAAAACTCTCGCACAACCACGTTGTGTTGTGGGGGAGAACCTCAACCTTTAATCATACCTCTGAGAGCCACGCACCCCAATCAAGACCACAGACAAGGTGCGTGTCCGATTGACGTGAAATACCGAAGTCACCAAAATTGCGACCTTTCAGGCACTGCCCGCCACTTATTGCCCTAAGAACCCAACCCGGGTTAACTCGTGATTTATGATGCGTCATGCGATTTTTCCACTCGACCTTGGCGTTCACCCTTTGTGCAGCCTTTTGCCACGCACAGACAGCAACCGATGATGCAACGTTCCTAAAGCAGGCCCGTGCGAAGTATGACGCTCCTTTTGAAAGGAACCTACAATCCTTCAACTGCGCTGTAGAGTTCAACTGGAAGCAGCACTTCACCGAGGCCGTTCGCGTCGGCGATGAAGGAACGGACGAGGAAATCGCTAAACTAATTCAGCCCATCAACACCCGCGTCACTGTCACCCGACAGAACGCTGCAGTGTCATCCGGGATGACGGAAGATGAAGAACAGAAGCTCCCCCATGGAGGCATGGCGGAAGGTCTTCTCGAACATGCAGTGCAGTTCAGCTTGAATAGCTGGTTGGTTGCCAGCAATGACGCGATGCTTCCGCCGGAAGGTACGCCCGTCCACGTTGAGTCGTCCACGTCAGGCTACAAACTCGAACTCAAGATCCAAACGTTTGATGTCGAGATGTTGCTCACACGCGATATGAGTCTCCAGAGCGAAGCGGAGAAGGGATCTGCCTCCGATCGCCGGGAAACAGACTTCCGTCCCGGCCCACAAGGCTTTCTTATGACCTCCTACAGGCTTGGCGAGGATGGAGATTTCAGGTCCGGCAATCGGATAATCCTCACCTATACCTATCAAAGCGTTGGCGGATTTCAATTGCCCGAACAAGTTTCGATCAATCGCGAGAGCCACCACGAAGCCTGGCACTACAAACTAACCGACTGTAACGTGCAAGTGGCTAAGTGATTCCGGCGCGCAGGGTCGAACCGCCAATGTTGACTTCGCCCGCCAAGTAACTGACTCACCACCGCAGACAACCTCAGTGCTGCGCCATCTCCGCCCCACTCCGCCCACCCCCACCCGCGCCCTCCGCCACCACCGCCCCACTCCGCACCAGCGCCGAGTCCACCATCCGCGGCTGCACCACAATCCCATCGAACAGCGTTGCCCCCACCATATGGTCGCCCACCGGCCGCACAAACCGCAGGTTCCATCCCGTCTCCCACGTGGTCACCTGCAGCGACGCGACCGACACCTCAAACACCTCCGTCGCCGGCCCGTTCGACGTCACCAGCATCCGCTCCGTCGCCTCGTCGTAATAAAGGCTGTTGATGTTCCGCACATACATGTCATCCAGCATCGTCCAGTTCCCGCCCGCGTCGCGTCGAGACAAACACGCCCTCGCGCCCCGCAACCCACACCCCGCCTCGCCCATCCACCGCCAGCGCCGATACCTGGTCCACCTTCGCCGGCAACGCCACCGCCTGCCACGTCGCGCCGCCGTCCTTCGACATCTCCATCGTAGTCAAGCTCGCCGCAGCCACATTCGCCTTCGCCGCCGCCACAAATCTCCACTCATCCGACGGCACCGCATCCATCGCGCTCCAAGTCGCCCCGTTCGACGAGCTGCGCAGCACACCGCCCGCGGTCGCCGCATAGATCGTCTCTCCGCTCACCGCAAATCCGTACACGCTCCCGTTGAAGCCCTTCGGCGCCGCGGCCGCAGCCTTCGCGGCAGCCTCCGCAGCCTCAGCCTCAGCCCGCAACTTCGCCGCCGCCCGTCGCCGCGCCGCCGGTGTATTCGCAACCTTCCGCACAGGCGCCACAGGCACGGCCACCGGCGCAGCAGCAGTCGCAACCTCATCCTCTTCCGAGCGCTGCCAACGCTCATCGTGCAGCCGGTAGATCCCATGCGCCGTCCCCGCCAGGATCGTCCCGTCCGGCGCCTGCCCCAGGCTGAACACATCGTTCCCATCCAGCCCATCGCTCAGCTGCGACCAGCTCAGCCCGGCCGTCTCGCTCACAAACACGCCGCCCCACTCCTTGTCGTTCACCACTCCCACATACAACGTCGCAGGACGCTGCACATCGCTCACATACGCCGCAATCTGCCGCGCGGAAAACCCCTTGTTCGATGGCGTAAAGCTGTCGCCGCCATCGTCGCTCGACCACACTCCCTCGCGGTCGGTCGCCAGCAGCACATGCTTCGAGTTCGCCGGGTCCACATACACATCGTTCACAATCAGGTCCGGCCGCGTCGTCTGCAGCCAGTATCTTCCACCGTCGAACGTCCGGTACAGCCCCTCCGTCGTCCCCGCAAACACCGTGTCCAGATGGTTCGGGTCCTGCATCAGCACACGCGTCCGCCGGGCGTCCGATGGGATGCCCAGCGCCTTTTCAAACTTCCCGCCGCCATCCTCGCTCTTGTAAATCCCCGAACACGCGCTCGCATACACCACGTTCGGCTGCTTCGGGTCCACGATGATCGAGAACACATCCGAGTCCTCAATGATCCCCTGCTTGATGCTCACCCACGTCTTGCCCGCATCCGTCGTCTTCCATGGCAGATGCCATGTCCCCGCATAAATAATGTTCGGGTCCGCCGGGTCGATCGCCAGCGACTCCACCTCATGGATCTCCTTGCTGCCCTCCTCGCTGATCCGCACCCAGTGCGCGCCGCTGTCCGTCGAGCGGAACACCCCATCCAGCGATCCCGGCCACCATGATCTTCGGGTCCGAAGGCGCCTCCGTCAGCGCGCGCACCGACTGACCCTTGCATCTCCTCCTGTGCGGCCCACGTCGCGCCGCCATCCCCGCTGATAAATATCCCGCCGTCCGTATGCTCGCCCGGCACCCACGCGCCTACCAGCAGATGCTTCGTGTCCGCCGGGTCAACCAATATATTGTCGATCACCAGATCGTCGCGCTGTCCTACCCGCGCCAGCCGCTCCCACGTCCTGCCTCCGTCACGCGACTGATAGATCCACCCATTCGCCGCGCCCAGATAAAGATGCGTCGGGTCCTTCGGGTCAGCCGCAAACGCGCGCGCATCCCCGCCGTCCGGCCCAAACGGAAACCACGCAGCCGCGCGGGCCTGAAGACCCACAAGGCCAAGGAGGCAAACAATCGATAGTCGATAAAATCCGCGCATTCTGCAATTCAATGTTGTGGCCCCATCCGTCGCTAATTCACAAGTAACTAGCTCTACTAATTACTACGATACATAGTGCCCGCATAGCTACCTTTGGTAATCAGCACAAAGGCTGACTGGGAACCAACCCAGCCAGCCCTTGTGCTTCAGCCTCTTAGTCGTCTTCCTCGTGCTTAAGACGTCTTCTTCCGCGCCTTCTTTACCACCGGAACCGGGTTCCGAGGCACAGCCTTCACCGCGCTCTCGTCCACCGGCGTGTCGCCGGCAGTGTTCAGCGTGGCGCCCGCCGGAATCAGCGTGGTCGTTACCGTCTTGGTCGTCGCGCGCCGGTGTAGACCAAGATGCGCGAAGGATCGATGCCCTTCTCCGTCACCAGGTAGTCCTTGGTGTTGACCGCGCGCTCCGCCGCGAAGCTCGGCTTCGGATGCTTGGGTGCATCTTCGCTTCCCGCGCATCGACCTTCTGCTCCTTGGCGTCTTCGTTGCCAACCAGCGCCAGCTTGGCATCGGAGGAGCTCTGCAGCTCAGGGCAATGTCGTCAAGGCAGGCCTTGGCTTCGTTGTCCACGCGGGTCGGGCGCTTTGCATCGCGCTCGAAGCTGACCGAGCACAGGCTCGACGCCGTCGGCGCCGGCGGCACCGGCGGCGGCGGAGGCGCAATCACTGTCACGCTGGTCGTCGCCGACGCGGTGTTGCCCTTGTCGTCGACCGTGTTGCACGTCACCGTAATCGGACCCGGCGCTGCGCCTGCGGTCGAAAGCGTCGCCGTCGAGCGTGCTGCCGCTCACCGAGCCGGCCGTCGAGCTGTAGCTGTAGGTCAGAGGCCGGTTCTGCGGGCTCATCGCGCTCGCCGTAATCGTCGAAGAGTCGCCCGGGTTGACCGACGATGGGTTCGCCGAGCAGCTGATCGTTGGCGGCTGGAACGGCATGACCGTAAACGACGCCGGTGCAGTCCGCCGACTGCCCGGGCTTCGCGCCTTCGGTCACATGGCCGTGACGCGTATAGGTCCCCGGAGCGGCAGTCTTGGTGGCGATGGTCGCCGTGGTCGAGGTCCCGGAGATCGTGCCGCCGGTCGAGGTCCAGGTGTAGGTCGCCGTCTTCTTCGGGTCAAGGTTCATCGCCGTGCCCGTCACCGTAAACGGGTCGCCAGGATAGCCGGTTGTCGGGCTCACCGCGCAGCTGTACGTCACCGGCGGCGGAGGAATAGATGTGGCCGAAGTGCATCACAATGCCCGTGCTCAGCTCAACCGCATCCAGATTCGCGCGGCCGCCCAGCGCGCCGGTGGTCGGAATCGTCCAGCATACGGGCCGAAGTCGTCATGGATGTAGCGATAGTCCGCCTGGAACAGGCGCAGGCTGAAACGTATGCTTCGAAGAACGGCAGGTCATAGTCCATGCCGCCGCCCGCCGTCAGACCCACGCCCCAGTCGGTACGGCTCAGTGCTCTACCGTCGGCGGATACGTCGCTGTTCGGACCGCCCAAGCCGCTCGGCGCCCACCAACCCATGCGCGAACAGGGTGAAGTGGTCCATCGGCAGCCGGATGATCGGCCCCACCGAAATCCCGATAAGCCGATCGTTCGCGCCGTCAGGATGGGTCTGAATACAGCACCTCGCCACCGAAATACTTTGTTGAAGTAGTAGGCGCCGCTGCCGATCGCGCCTTCGTTGATCGAGGAATAGGGAATGTACCCGCGGCTTCACGCTTCCCATGCGCGCCAAAATAGGAGTAGCCCAGAAAAATATCCACTCGAGAGGGGTTTGGCTCCGCCGGGGCGGTGGCTGCGGGTGTCGTTGCGGGTGTCTGCGCACCCAGGCTTGCTGCACCAAGGCTAACTGCACATGCAGCCAGCACGAACCGGCCAAGACTGCGAAACGGGCGATAAACCATTCGACTTCCTCCACTTAAAATGCTTCTTGTATGAGCGAATGCAATTCTTCGCATTCAACGAACTGCTCGTGATCCAGGGTCAACCAAAGTGTACCGCAGTTGCCCCACTGTCTACAGGAAAAATTGACACTCTAATTCTTACGCTAGCAAGCATTTACCGTCAACCCCCGCCATCTGTTCGCGGAAAATCGCTCGTCTGCCAATCCCTCCCAGCCACCGACAATCCACAACCCTCACGACAGATTCAGCGTCTTGCGCACCGTTCCCCGCTCCTGCTGGATCTTCTCCTGCAACAGCGTAATCGCATACAGCAACTGCTCCGGCCGCGGCGGGCACCCAGGAACATAGATGTCCACTGGAATAATCTGGTTCACTCCCTGCAGCAACGCATAGTTGTTGAACACTCCGCCCGAGGTCGCGCACGCCCCCATCGAGATCACCCACTTCGGCTCCGGCATCTGCTCATACAGCCGGCGGATCACCGGCGCCATCTTCTGCGACACCCGCCCCGCGATAATCATCAGGTCGCTCTGCCGCGGCGACGGCCGGAACACCTCCGCCCCAAATCGCGCAATATCGTACCGCGACCCGCCCATCGACATCATCTCGATCGCGCAGCACGCCAGCCCAAACGTCATCGGCCAAACCGAGTTCTTCCGCACCCAGTTGATCGCCGCATCCAGCGACGCCAGCACAACGCCCTCCGGCTGGTCGTACCCCCAGTTCACCTCGTTCAGCTTCTCGCGGTTCTTGCCGAAGCTGTCCAGCGACCCAAAGAGATACCGGTCGCCCTGTCTGCGGGACATCCGTGGGCCGGCCGTTGCTGCGAATTCTGCTCTGGGAACTGGGTGTCATAGTCGTTTCCAGTATAAATCGCCCATCCGCGAAATCTTCCCCGTCTCGCAACGTTTCAGCTCCGCAACGATTCACCTGGGTTGGAGATTTGTTCCTACTGCATATCCGATGCATCGAGACAAGACGCCGGTTGCCATCTCTTGCATTCTCTTCCGCCCTTCAACCCCTGCCGCTCTTCGCCAAACCTCCGCGCGCCCACTACCCACGCGCATTCGCCTCCATCCCCTCCAGCAGGTCGCGTCTTCAGCGCCTTCTCCTCCGCCGCGTCCAGCTTCGCCCCATTCCGCGTCACGTAAAACACATCGATCGCCGTCTCCCCCTCCGTATCCACCAGCGCCACCTCGATATTGCACCCCCGCCCCGCCAGCGCCAGGCTCACCGCCCGCAGCAGCCCGGGAATGTCCTGCGCCACCACCTGCAGCAGCGTGCTGTGCGACGACGCCTCATCGTCGAAGTCCACCCGCGTCTCCACCACCACCTTCGGCGCCTTCCTCTGCCCGCCGCCGCCGCCCGCTCAGCAGCTTCTCCACCGGCAACTTCCCCGCCATCACATCATGCACGCTCGCCACAAACACCTCATGCTCCGACGCATTCATCTCCAGCGTGCGAAACGTGTCCGTAAACCGGAAGTTGTCCACCACAATCCCCTGCCGGTTGGAGAACGCGTCCGCCGTAACGATGTTCATCCCCCACGCCGCCAGCGCGCCCGCCATGTCCGCAAACAGCAGCGGCCGGTCCGGCGTCACCAGCGTGATCTCGCTCGTCCCCGGCGCATAGTGAAACTCGCAGCTGCACCGGGTCCTTCGCGAATCCACTCCGCCATCTCAAAGTGCATCCGCACCTGCTCCGGCGTCCGCGTCCGCAGATACCGCTCCGGAAATCCCTCCAGAAACGCCTCGACCTCCGCCCGCTTGCCCGGCAGCAGCGCCGACCACGCGATGCACCAGCTCCTTGCCCACCCGCGCGCCCACCCGCTCGTCGTCCACGCTGCGGTCCAGATAGCTCGCCGTCGCCAGATACAGCCGCCACAGGTTCTCCGCCTTCCACGGCGTCAGCGCATCCGGATGCACCGCCTGGATGTCCGCATACGTAAACAGCGTCAGCATCCGCAGCGCCTCCGGCGTCTGCACCTTGCCCGCAAACGCCCGCACCGTCTCCAGGTCGAAGATGTCCCGCCGCAGCGCCGCCGACATCTCCAGATGGTTCCGGATCAGCCCCAGCAGCCAGCTCCGTCTCATACGCATCCAGCTCCAGCCGCCCGACCACGCTCTGCGCCATGCGCGCGCTCTCGCGCGCATGGTCGCCCGTGCTTCTGCCCTTGCCCGTGTCGTGCAGCAGCGCCGCCAGGTACAGCAGCGCGCAGGTGCTGCATGTCGCGCAGCAGTCGCGCCAAACCGCTGCGCCCACTCCGCCATCGGCCCCGTCTGCGGCGCTCCAGCCCATGCAGCGTATCGATCAGCACCATCGTGTGCTCATCCACCGTGTACCGGTGGTACGCATCGCGGATCACCAGCGCATCGATCCCATGAAACTCCGGGATCAGCAGCTCCAGAATCCCCAGCGCATGCATCGCCCGCAGCGTCTTGCCCGCATGCGTCCCCAGCAGAATCTCCCGCAGATGCCGCCACAGCGCCGGCCCCTCCTCCAGATGCGCCGACAGCAGCGGCAGCGCCTGCGACATCCGCTCCTCGCTCTCGCGGTCCAGCACGCACCCCGTCCGCGACATCGCCGCAAACAGCTGCAGCACCACATCCGGGTCCTGCGCCGGATCGCCCGCCGCCGCCGTCGCCGCATTCAGCACCGCCCGCCCGCCTTCCACCCGGAAGCCCACCGGCGCGGCCTCGCCGGTCGCCGCGCCTTCGCCGAACGCGCCTTCGCCCGGCACGCTCCATCGCCCGCTGCGCTGCTTCCCGGCACCGCCTCCAGCATCTGCGTCAGCCGCCGCTCCACGCTCCGCGCATGGCGGAAGTACAGCCGCATCCAGTACGCCGCATCCGCCGGCTCGCCGCCGCGGAGCGCGCCGCCGGTCCAGCCCCATCAGCTCCTTCGCCGCCGCGTCCTGCGCCTGCCAGTCCAGCGTATTGTCGTCGCGCTCATGCCGGTAGTGCAGAAAACATCGCACCACGAACAGAAACTCCACCGCCTGCGCAAACTCCTCGTCGTCCGCCGGCGGCCAGTCCGCTGATGCTCGCAGGCTCTCGCTTCCGTCCGCGCCGACGTCCGCCAGCGTCTTCAACCACCCGCACACATGCACATCCCGCAGCCCGCCCGGACAGTCCTTGATGTTCGGCTCCAGATGAAACAGCGTGTCGCCATACTTCTTGTGCCGCTCCGCCGTCAGCGCCACCAGCCCCGCCGTAATCGCCTTGTGCTCCCGCTCCAGCATCTTCGGCAGCCCCACATCCGCCAGCCTGCTCGTACACCGCCGCATCGCCCGCCAGCAGCCGGTGGTCCAGCATCGCCAGCGCGAACTCCACATTGTCCGCGGTTGAACCGCTCCGCCTCGCTGCGCTTCCGCGTCAGCGGCGACAGCCGGATCCCGCAGTCCCAAAGCTCCTGGCTCATCGCGCCGGATCGGCTGCTTCACCTCCTTCTCCGCCGCCTTCGCCGTCCAGCAGATACATCAGGTCCACATCCGAATACGGAAACAGCTCGCCGCCGCCCATACCCCCCATCGCCACCAGCGCCAAGCCCTCGCCGCAGCGCCGGCGTCTCGCTTCACCGCCTGCCGTCCACAGCCCCGCGATCAGCTCGTCCATCGCCTGCGCCCGCGCCGCAATCGTCGCCGCGCCCGTCGCCCCCGCCTCGAACGCATCGCGAATCGCCAGCATCCGCCGCTGGTATTCGCCGCGCATCCCGTTGCCTGGGCTCTCGTCTTCCGCCATAGCTGTCTGTCTGATTTAGAAACTACAGCATACAGCCAAAACGTTGCGGGTTGCGAGTCACAGCGTTGTCAGTTGGTGATCGCTGCTGAGAGGGCTAACCATCTGCAACCTGCAACTTACAACCGGCAACCTGCAACTGCACTACAAGCGCCACTTCCCCCCGCTCATCGTTCCGGATCCGGATCGCCTCATCCACCCGCGTCACAAAGATCTTCCCATCCCCGATCGTCCCCGTCCGCGCCACCGTGATGATCGCCTGGACCGCCTTCTCCACAATCCCGTCCGCCACCACCGCCTCCAGCTTCACCTTCGGCAACAAATCAACCGAGTACTCGCGCCCACGATAGAACTCCGTATGACCCTTCTGCCGCCCGTGCCCGCGCGCCTCCGTAATCGTCATACCCTGCACGCCAATCTCCACCAGTGCATCCTTTACCGCATCCAGCTTCGACGGCTGTATCACCGCCTCAATCTTCTGCATTCCGTCCATCCTCTCGCTCAATAACTTCCGCTACTGCATCTTACTCCGTACCGCAGGCACAGGCCCTCGCATTCGATGCACCCCAGACCCAACCTATGCACCTCTTTTTAGGAATTAATCTGTGTGAAAATCAGCCCTAAGGAGTCGCCACCGCCGCCCCAGAGGCAGCATCCGCCGCCGCATACCCCCGCTCCCGCATCCACTTAATCAGCAGGTCCGGCCACACACTCAGCGCCGGGTTCCCCGTCCCCAGCGCCGACCCATGCGCCCCATGCTGGAACAGGTGCATCTCCGCCGGTACACCCGCCTTCACCAGCGCCGAGTAGAACATCACGGCGTTCATAATCGGCACCGTGTGGTCGTCCGTCGTCGCATAAATAAACGTCGGCGGCGTCTGCGCCGTCACGTGCAGCTCATTCGACATCGCATCCACCGTCGCCTGATCCGGCGCGTCCCCCAGCAAACTCCGCCGCGACCCCATATGCACATACGGCGTCTCCATCGTAATCACCGCATACGACAGCACGAGGAAATCCGGCCGGCTGCTTTGCTGCTCAATTACGTCCGCAGCCTTCGGATTCGCCGCGTCAAAATTCACCCCCGCCCCAGCGTCAAAATTCACCCCCGCGCTCGCCGCCAGATGCCCGCCCGCCGAGAACCCCCAAAATCCCAAATGGTCCGGCGCAATCCCATACTCCGCCGCATGCGCCCGCACCAGCCGGATCGCCCGCTGCGCATCCCCCAGCTCAATCGGATTGTGGTACTTCGGCCCCAGCCGGTACCGCAGCTGAAACGCCGCAATCCCATGCGCGTTCAGCCACGCCGCCACATCCGAACCCTCCCGCACCACCGACAGATGCTCATAGCTCCCGCCCGGCGCCACAATCACCCCCGTCTTCGTCGGGTTCGACGCCGGCAGCCACGCATAGATCGCCGGCTTGTCCGCATCCGAATCTCCCAACGCCCCCGGCGCGCCCGCCGGCCACAACAACACCGGCGCCGGAGCATTCGCCGGCATCACCGCCGCCGGAGCCGGTGCCCGCCGCGGCATCCCTACCGCCGGAGCCGTTCCAGCCCCGCCCTGCACCCCCGCTGGAGCCGCCACCGGAGCCTGCGCCATCCCCACCCCACACACCGCTACCACAACCCCGCACACCAATTCCTTAACCATCATCATCCCTCCAATATCTAAACAGCGCTCCATCCTACTCGTCATTACCCGATAGCCCATAGACGCACAAGCCACCCATCCAGCCTCACCCCGCGCAAAGTCAGCTAGAAGCTAACGACTAGCTAGCCCGCCGGCGCAAAGCACCTTACAATGCTCGCCGCTGCCCCACTCCGCACACTCACTGTTCCCACTTCCACCGGAACCACTACCGCCTGCCCTGGCCGCAACTCTACCTGCCCCTCCGGGCCGCCGATCACGGCAGCCGACCCCTTCAACCCCACCAAACATCCCACCCCCAGCGTCGGCACCGCAACCTCACCCCCCGCCCCCACCTCGAACCGGTCCACCACAAAATACCTCTCCTCAATCAGCCGCACGAATCCCGATCCAGCCCCATCCATCGCCCGCGCCGCAACCTTCCCCGCCCCTGTCTCCATCTTCATCACCCCCAGCCCCTGCTCCAGATGCAGCTCCCGCGGTCGTCCATAGTCGTACAGCCGGAACGTCACGTCGCACGTCTGCTGCGTCTCCAGCAGCACCACCCCCGGCCCAATCGCGTGCACCGTCCCCGCATCCACAAACACCATGTCCCCCGCGCTCACCGGCAACCACCGCATCCACTCCTCCATGCTCCCATCCGCAACCGCCGCCCGTATCTTCTCCGCCGTCGCGCCCTCCTTCAACCCCAGCGCCACCGCCGCGCCCGGCTCAGCCTCCAGCACATACCAGCACTCCGTCTTGCCCCGCGCCTGCCCCATCGCCTGCGCCTGCGCATCGTCCGGATGCACCTGCACCGACAGCTTCTCCTCGGAAACAACATCTTCACCAGCAGCGGAAACTCCTCCGCGCCCCACACCTCCTTCAGCGTCTTGCCCAGCCAGCGCCCCCGTCTCCACCACACACTCCGGCCCCGTCAGCCAGGCCTCGCCCACCGGCTGCGTCCTCCCCGCCGTCGCCTCCGCCCCATACCACGGCCGCAGATCGCGCCTTCCCCACACCCGCTCGCTGAACCTCGGCGTCAGCCGAAACGGCCCCACTCCCTCACTCACCATCCACCGCCTCCTCATCCCTCAAAAGTGGCATCCCGTATCGATACTTGAATATACCCATTACAAAAGTCTTACACCCAACCCCGCGCCGTCCCTGCTAGCGTTGAAGTCAGTATCAGTAAATAGCACCACGAACGAGGCCAATCGAACCCTATGACTCCCACGCTTCTCGCCCCCGAAGAAACCAACCACCGTCGCAACCCGTCCTTGCAGTCCACCCACCCGCACCATACCCACGCCTCTCGATACCCCCGCCAGCATCGAGGCCGCACGCAAGCTCGCCGCCGAGGTCGCCCGCAAGGTCAAGCAGGACCTCCGCATGGGCCGCGAGCACCAGGAAGGCCGCATCAACTGGATCACCGCCATCGTCATGGGCCTCTTCCACGTCGGCGCCATCGCCGCGCTCTTCTGCTTCTCCTGGAAGAACCTCGCCGCCTTCGCCATCACCTACTTCTTCGCCATCAACGTCGGCATCGGCATGGCCTACCACCGCCTGCTCACCCACCGCGGCTACCGCACCCCCAGATGGCTGGAGTACTTCGTCACCGCCTGCGGCACCATGGCGCTCGAGGGCGGCCCCATCTTCTGGGTCGCCACCCACCGCGTCCATCATCAGAACTCAGACCACGAAGGCGACCCGCACACCCCGCACGACGGCACCTGGTGGGCCCACGCCGGCTGGATCATCTCCGGCCGCGCCCTCCACTCCGAGACCGCGCTGCTCGGCCGCTACGCCCCCGACCTCACCCGCGACAAGGGCCACGTCTGGCTCTCCAAATTCCACTGGGTCCCCATCACCGTCGTCGGCCTCCTGCAGATCGCCATCGGCGCCGCGCTCGCGCCCGCCGGCAGCCGCATCCTCGGCGGCATCACCATGATGCTCTGGGGCACCTTCCTTCGCGTCGTCGTCGGCCTGCACGCCACCTGGCTGGTCAACTCCGCTACCCACCTCGTCGGCACCCGCCGCTTCGAGACCAAGGACGACTCGCGCAACAGCTGGTGGGTCGCCCTCCTCACCGGCGGCGAAGGATGGCACAACAACCACCACGCCCACCCCGTCTCCGCCCGCCACGGCCTCGCCTGGTACGAGCTCGACATCAACTACTACGGCATCTGGCTCCTCTCCAAACTCGGCCTCGCCCAAAAGGTCCAGATCGCCAAGTACGACAAGTCCAATCCCAAACCCGCCGGCGTCATTTAGTCCAGCCGCTAATCCGGGTGCCCCATGTCAGACGGACTTCGTCTGACATGGGGTTTTCTGTCTCTAAGGTCTCGGCTCGACTCAAAGGGAACTTCCCGCCCCACCACCGCGTAGTACACTCAACGCAACCGAGGACGCACCCCATGATCTCCCTCTCCATCATCGCCCTGCTCTACTTCCTGCCCACCATCCTCGCCGTCCGCCGCGGCCACGACGTCACCCTCATCCTCCTCCTCAACCTCTTCTTCGGATGGACCGGCATCGGCTGGTTCGCCATGCTCCTCTGGGCCGCGCTCTCCGCCCCGCCCTACGCGTATTACGCCTACCCGCCCCCACCCCCCGCCGCCTACTACTACAACTACCCGCGTCGCTAACCCGTACCTACGGCCTCGGCGAAAAATCCGTCAGCCGCAAAAACGTCGACTCGATCTTCGCCACGAACGCCCCATCCTTCTCCGTCTCCGCCTTCAGCGCCACCCACTCCGGGTCCGCGCGAAACGCGTTCCAGCTCGCATCCGCTGCTGCCCGGCTCTTGTGCTTCAGCATATAGACGATCGTCCGCCCCGCCAGCGGCTCGTCGGTCGGCACCCAGTACCCCACGCCCACCATCCCATAGCGCGCAAAGATCTCCCGCTCTTTCCCGCGAAACCGCGCCAGAATCAAATCCTGCTTGCCCTCATTCAGGTGATACTCCCGCAGCTCATACACCGTCTCATCGCTGCCCGAGCCGCCCGCAGTCTGCGCCGCCCCCATCGCCTGACTCATCGCCATCATCGCCCCTCCCATACCCATCCCCTTCAAAACGTCCCGCCTCTCCATACAAACCTCCCCAACCAGCAACATGCAACTGACAACTATACTTGCACACGATGAACCTCACCCGCCGCCGCGGAGCCATCGCCTTCTCCATCACCCTCGGCGTCCTGCTCGTCGGCGGCCTGGTCGCCTTCTACATCCCCTGGATCATCCTCAACGAGCGCCGCTTCGCCCTGCTCATCGTCGGCCTCATCCTCTTCGGAATACTCGTCGCCGGCGTCGTCCTCAACACCGTCTTCCTCGTCCGCGAGCTCCGCCGCAACGAGCGCCAGGACTCCTTCCTCAACGCCGTCACCCACGAACTCAAAACCCCCATCGCCTCCATCCGCCTCTACCTCCAGACCCTGCAATCCCGCGACCTCCCCGAACCCCAGCGCCGCGAGTTCTACCACATCATGCTCGCCGACTCCGACCGCCTCCTCGCCACCGTCGAGCAGGTCCTCAAAGCCGGCGAGCTCGGCGCCAGCAGCCGCCACCGACCCGCACCCTCCTCGAACTCGCGCCCCTCGTCGCCGACTGCATCGCCATCACCCTCCAGCGCCACCACCTCCCCGCCGACGCCATCCAGCTCGCCCCCCTCCCCCTCGGCGTCCGCCTCCCCGTCCGCGCCATCCCCGAAGACCTCCGCACCGCCGTCCTCAACCTCCTCGACAACGCCGTCAAATACTCCCCCGCCGGCGTCAACGTCCGCTGCTCCCTCGCCATCGTCCGCTACACCAACGTCGCCCTCACCATCACCGACACCGGCCTCGGCCTCGAACCCCGCCAGCTCAAACGCATCTTCAAACGCTTCTACCGCGTCCCCGGCCGCAACGCCGTCAAGATCAAAGGCACCGGCCTCGGCCTCTTCCTCGTCCGCGCCATCGCCCGCCAGCACGGCGGCCGCGTCTCCGCCTCCAGCCCCGGCCCCAACCTCGGCACAACCCTCACCCTCACCCTCACCCTCGCCACCACCGACGACTAGCCAGCGTGCCAATAAGCCTCTGTCATCCCGACCGGAGCGAAGCTAAGTGGACGGACCCCCGCATTTGTCTTTGCTCTTGCACTTGCCTCTGAGATAGGTCCGAGCTTCAGCCCGGACATCACCGCGCCCCACAACCCCTGGCTTCAGCCGCCGGGACAATGCTCTACGATCAATCCATGAGCGACCAACCCCTCATCGCCCTCATCGAAGACGAAGAACACCTCGCCCAGGGCCTCCTCTTCAACCTCGAAGCCGAGGGCTTCCGCACCCACCACGAGTCCGACGGCGACGCCGCCCTCGCCTACCTCCTCGCCGCGCCCACCGCCGGCCCCGAAAAAATCGCCGTCATCGTCCTCGACTGCATGCTCCCCGGCGCCGACGGATTCGCCATCACCCGCGCCCTCCGCGCCGCCCACCGCTTCACCCCCATCCTCATGCTCACCGCCCGAGCCCACCCCCAGGACATCCTCGATGGCATCGAAGCCGGCGCCGACGACTACCTCCCCAAGCCCTTCGAACTCTCCATCCTCCTCGTCCGCATCCGCTCCCTCATCCGCCGCACCGCCTGGCAATCCCCCGAAACCACCGCCACCATCGAGCCGTCATCGCGCATCACCGCCGCCACCCCAGCTCCCCCCAGCCGTCATTCTGACTCGGAGCGCAGCGCAGAGGCAGAATCTCCGTATTTGTCTCCCCCCGACACCTACTCCTTCAACCGCCGCACCATCCACTTCGACCGCCTCGAACTCATCGCCCCCAACCGCACCACCCACCTCACCCTCATGGAGGCCGACCTCCTCCGCTACCTCACCGACCGCGCCGGCCAGATCATCCCCCGCAAAGCCATCCTCGAAGAGGTCTGGCGCGTCCACGCCGACACCGACACCCGCGCCGTCGACAACTTCATCGTCCGCCTCCGCCGCTACATCGAGGACGACCCCGCCAACCCCACCCACCTCACCACCGTCCGCGGCATCGGCTACCGCTTCCTCCCCAACCCCTGAACCACCTCATTGCCAATAAGAATTGTCATCCTGGACCCTGAGCGAAGCCGAAGGGGAAGGACCTGCTGTTGAATTGCCCGCGAACGCCCACCACTCCCCCGCCGCAAAGTTCACCACCGAGCAGCACACTATCGCAATCCCATTCGCCACCACCACCGGCAGCCCCGCGCCGCTCACCAGCACTCGCATCAGCCCCAAATTCCCCACCATCGACACCACACCATTCGCCGCCTGAAACCGCACCATCCGCCACCACAAACTCGCTCCATCTCCAAGCCGCTCTCGCCACGTAAACCGCATATGCCAGCAAAAGTTATGCACCAGCGTCAGCTCAATCGCCGCCGCCGTCGCCCACAGATAATGCCCGTGCGCCACTCTGCTTATCTCCGCCAGCACCCCCAACTGCACCCCCATCCCCACCACCCCCACCAAATTAAACTTCCCCCATCGCGCAAGTCCCGCGCCCAGCCCCCTCATCGCACCGTCTCCTGCCGATACAGCTCCGCTGTATGCCGCGCCGTCACCCATAACGCCATCGCAAACATCCCCGCTGCGCCCACCTCCCCACCCACATCCCACAGCAGCCACCGATGCCCAAACACCGTCGCAAGCGGACTCCGCATCGCCGCTGCCGTTCCCGCAATCAGCAGCAGCCGAATCTCCGTCGGCCCAAACCATCCCTGCGACATCTCAAATCGCCCCAGCGTATGCGTCGCCAGATAGCTCTCGCTCGCCAGCACCAGAAACCCAACCAACATCGCCGCCGCCACACCCCCATGCACCAGCCCCGAGAGCGCCAGTCCGCCCATCAACGTCACCGCTCCAAACACATCCACCATATGGTCCACATAGAACCCATAGCGCGGCCGCTCCTGTCGCCGCACCCGCGCCAGCGTTCCATCCAGACTGTCCCCCAACCAATTCATCGCCACGCACACCATCACCCCCACCAGCGCCCATCGTCCCCACCGCGCCATCGCAAAGAACACCCCCGCGCCCACCTGCGCACTCAGTCCCAGCGCCGTCAGCCCATCGGACGTTACCCAGATGGGCGCTCGCTCCGCCATCCACACCAGCGCCCGCCGCTCCACGCCCGCCGTCAGTGCCCCATGCACCCGCCGCGCCGATCCCATCCCACGCTTCACATCCGTTCCAACAACTATCGTCGTCACACTCATCTCATTTCTCCTTTAAGCTCTCTTCCTCTCCACGCAGAATTAGTCAGGTACTCCCACAAGCCACACCACCCGAAACACAACATTGTGCTGACTCGGATTCGAAAACGCCCAATAGTCGCGCACCTCGAGCTGAACAGAATGGCTTTCATCCGTCGGATGGGTAAAGGCCACGCCATAGTCCACTGCATTACCGGTCTCGAACATGCGTGTATAGCCGCCCACAACAAGCGGCAACCCCTGCGCCTTGCCTAGGTCCTGCAAGGGAAATATCGGAATGACAAGGTTAGTGCTCAGGTACCCTGAAACCGCGCGTTGGCTTGCCTGCGGTCCCATTACGCCGGCCTCAAGATCGACAAAGGGTATAAACGAAGAGAGAATACCGCCGCATTGTGCGGTCGGCTTCATCACAACCGAGGAGTCAGAAGCTCCTGCACCGCACACGAGCCCCGCTCGATAAAGGTAGTTGTATGCGCCCTCACCTGCCGGCTGAGTCCCCATCTTCGCTGGCAACGTCGGCTGGCTCTGTGCTTCCGCAACTCCCGCCAGTAGGCCGATCCAAATTACTGCCGCCAGCGCCTGGATAACTCGCCGCGCCGCTCGATAAATCACTTCTTTAATACCAATAGTCTTATTCATTGTCATCGTCTCTCCTTTCAAAATGCCTTCCTACTTCTTCAAGGCCACACAAACCGCCCGCAACGTAAACTCCAGCGACTCTCGCGGCACGCTCTCCACAAACGGCCGCACCGCCCAGCCCAACCCCACCGGGATCGCGCGCGTCAGCGATACCGACTCCACCTGCATATACAGCCCGCCGTCCCGCTCCTCATAACTCCAGTACGTGTTCTGCCGCCACAAAAACCCGTGCTCCTCCGCCGCGCTCAACGCCTGCTCCTTGCTCGTCCCCGCGCCCTCAATCTCCGCAATCCGCGTACTCCGCGACATGCTCCAGCCCTGCTCGCGCATCGGCCCGCCCAAACGTCACCTCATACGCCGTATCCATCACCACCGTGATCACGTGCCTCTGCCGCACCCGCATCACCGCATCCACGCGGTCCCCCTGCTCCGCCGTCACCGTCGACCGCAACACCTCCGGCGCAAACACCTGCGGATACGCCGCAAAGTCCCGCAACAATCGCTCAAACTCCGCTGCGGTCGCCCCCGGCGCAAACGCCGTCGCCCGCCAGTGATGCAGCATCGCCCCCGGCAACTCCCCGCCGTCCAACGGCGTCAATCGCTCCACAATCAATTCACCGCGCCGCAGCCGCGCCTCGACCTGCGCATCGGAATCCACCCGGCAAGAAATCCATCCCGCGACCCATGCTGCCGCCCGATCCGCGCCCTCCACCCCCCGCACATATGCATCGAACCCCGCAACGGCCGCCGCCGTCGGCCTGCGCAACCGCACACCGCGCGACCGCAAGCAGCACAACCCCAACCGCCAGTGCACCGGCTACCCTCGTCAATCCCCGCGAATGTGCAAACCAGTAACGCATCATGCACTGGACGCTGCCCCACTCCGCCCCATGAAACAATGCGTCGCGCCTCACCCGCGCCTCAAACATTCCTCACCCAGCAACCGCCCAAAATCCAGCAACATCCCAGTCCCGCCTCAAACGCCTCACCACCCCAGCCAACACACTCCATCGGCTACACTCGTCACCAGCCATGCCCGACCCCAGCCCAGCCAGGCGCTACCGCTTCGGAGCCTTCGAGGCCGACACCGCCACCGGCGAGCTGCGCCGCCAGGGCATCCGCATCAAGATCAACGCCCAGCCCTTCCAGGTCCTCACCCTCCTCCTCGCGCACCCCGGCGAGCTCCTCACCCGCGAACAAATCTCCCGTGAGCTCTGGCCCGACGGCACCTTCGTCGACTACGAACACGGTGTCAACTCCGCCATCAACCGCATCCGCGAGGCCCTCGGAGACACGGCCGCCAGCCCCCGCTTCATCGAGACCCTCGCCCGCCGCGGCTACCGCTTCCTCGCCCCCGTCGAACAGATCAACGCCGATTCCATCATCCCCACCCCGGACTTGTCATCCTGCAGCGCAGCGGAGGGACCTGCTTCACCGGCGCTACCACAAACGCCACCAACTTCGCCCACCCCGTCCGTCGCCCCTCCCTTACCACTTACCACTAACCACTTACCACTCGCAACCTCCTCTGCCTTCGTCCCCCAACCAGCAACCGGCAACCTGCAACCTGCAACTCCCCTCACCCTCCTCGCCACCCCCGAAGACCTCCCACCCGCCTCCTACACCGTCGTCCAGACCCTCTTCGTCCTCCTCCAGCTCATGTACCTCGCTTTTTACGTCGGCGCGCTCGCCAACCTGCCGGAGATTGAAGACCTGCTCGTCCGCCCTGCCCCACCCTACCCAAACCTTGCTGCTGCTCACCGTCACCGCCGGCCTCATGATCCCAGTCCGCGCCTTTGTCCTCTGCGCCGTCCTCTTCCACGCCCCACGCATCCGCGAAAAGTTCCTCAAACTCTGGCCCCTCCTCCTCGTGCTCGACGAACTCTGGTCTCTCTCGCCCTTCCTCCTCCTGCACCACATCAACTTCGGCCTCGCGCTCGCTTGCACCGCCCTGCTCGTCTACTCGCCCTTCGCCCAGCGCGCCCTCATCCTCATGGGCGCCGGTGCCTCCCCTCACGATCTGAAATAGCCTACGCTGGCGCACAGTCCAACCCATGGAGTAAACTCCACCACAAATGGCGCACGGCCCGTCGCGCCCCCGGCGTCTTATTTATGTCCTTCGTATTAAGGAGGCACCCGATGTCCCGCTGCACCCTGCGTTACATCTTCACCGTGCTCATCTACGCTGGCGTCGCCATCTTCCTCTGGCCCTACGTCACCGGCCACATCTCCACCGGCCTGATCTTCCTCGTCTGCGGAATCGGCCTCGCCGTCGTCGCCGGCATCCTGCGCGCCTGCTACACCGAGGGCGACTGTGCCGAGCCCATCCCCACGCCGCCCGGCACCCACACCCACTCCAGCAATTAGTTAACCCGCCGCCGGCGCTGCCGCCCGCACCCCTCGCGCTACACTCGAACACAGAGTATGCGCATCTTCACCCGCTACATCCTCCGCGAAGTCGTCTCCTACGCCCTCCTCGGCGGCGTCCTCTTCACCTTCGTGCTCTTCATGCGCGACCTCCCCAAGATCCTCGACCTCGTCGTCCGCGACTCCGCCTCCCTCACCGACGTCCTCCGCATCTTCGCCGACCTCCTCCCCAACACCCTCACCTTCACCATCCCCACCGCCGTCCTCGCCGGCATCCTGCTCGGCCTCTCCCGCCTCGCCGCCGACTCCGAGATCACCGCCATGCGCGCCTGCGGCATCGGCGCCTTCACCTTCGTCGCGCATCGTCTCCATCCTCTCCTTCACCGCCCTCGGCCATCGGCCTGGTCAACGCTCTCTACTTCGCCCCGCGCGGCGCCGCCGATCTCCTCCGCCTCGAGGACCAGCTCAAATCCTCGCAAGCCTCCTTCGAGGTCCAGCCACGCGTCTTCTATGAGGACTTCCGCAACTACGTCCTCTACGTTCAGGACGTCCACCCCGCCGCCGGCGCAGCCCTCTGGCGTCACGTCTTCCTCGCCGACCTCACCCAGCCCGCCAACCCCAACGTCACCACCGCCGACCAGGCCCTCATCTCCAGCCCCGGCGGACCCGAAGCGCAATCCCTCCGCCTTCACCTCTTCAATGGCGGCCGGCACCAAATCTCCCCCACCGACCCCAACCAGTACGACATCTCCACCTTCGCCTCCACCGACGACACCCTGCAGCTGGAAAACTCCGACGACACCCACATCTCCCGCATGGACACTCCCCTCCACGCGCTTTCGTTCCACGATCTTTGGCAGCGCGCCCGCGCCAACCCCGGCTCGCTCGACGCTCGCGCCGCCCGCATCGAACTCAACACCCGCTTCTCCTATCCCTTCGCCTGCCTCGTCCTCATGCTCATCGGCGTCCCCCTGGGCCTGTCGTCCAAGCGCGGCGGCAAGAGCACCGGCTTCGTCCTCACCCTGCTGCTTGTCTTCGCCTACTACATGCTCTCCGAGTTCGGCGTAGGCTTCGCCAAGTCCGGCAAACTCTCTCCGCTGCTCGGCGTCTGGGGAGCCAACCTCATCTTCGCGGCCTTCGGATGCATCCTCCTCCAGCAGCTCACCGGGACCGGCTCCATCCTCAACTTCTTCACCTCCTTCGCCGCAACCCTCGGCAGGGCCATCGCCGGCATCGCACCGCGCAGCATCGCCTCGCGCCTCAGCGACCGCGCCACGCCCGAAGCCGCCTCATCCTCCCCCGCACCCATCATCTACGAACCCGCCGCCCACCCCCGCCATCCGCGCCCCACCCTCGTCCAGCGCATGCGAAGCCTCTTCAAGACCAGCTTTCCCCTCTTGCTCGACGAGTACGTCCTCCGCTCCTACGGCATTGCCTTCCTTCTCTCCATCGCCTCCTTCACCTCCCTCTACGTCATCTTCACCTTCTTCGAACTCATCGGCGACATCGTCCGCAACCAGACCCCCTTCATCATCGTCGGCGAGTATCTCTTCAACCTCATCCCCTACATCCTCTACGCCGTCACTCCGCTCTGCTCCCTGCTCGCCGTCCTCATCACCTTCGGCTCGCTCAGCCGCTCCTCCGAACTCACCGCCATGAAGGCCACCGGCATCAGCATCTATCGCGTCGTCGCCCCCGTCTTTGTGCTCGCTGCCATCCTCGGCGCAGCGCTCTTCGCCTTCGACGAGTCCTACCTGCCCCAGGCCAACCGCCGCCAGGAACAGCTCCGCGACGTCATCAAGGGCAAACCTGCCCAGACCTTCCTCAATCCCGAACACAAATGGATCTCAGGACAGTCCGGACAGACCGGCCAAGGCGCCCCCGCCCGCATCTTCACCTACGAAGCCTTCGACCCCGTCCGCGCCGCCTTCGCCAACCTCACCGTCTTCGAGTTCGACCCCCAGACCTTCACCCTCACTCGCCGCATCTTCGCCACCAGCGTTACCTGGGACCCCAGCGTCAACCAATGGGTCTTCGATAACGGATGGCAGCGCACCTTCAACGGAGAGACCATCGCCTCCTACCAGCCCTTCCCCGTCGCCACCTTCCCCGAGATCCACGAGCAGCCGTCATACTTCACCAAGGAAGCCACGCCCTCCGAAGAGATGTCCTACTCCGAGCTCTCCCACTACATCGCCGACCTTAGCCAGTCCGGCTTCAACACCGTTCTGCTCCGCGTCCAGCTCCAGCGCAAGCTCGCCGACCCCGCCGTCACCCTCGTCATGGCCATCCTCGCGGTGCCATTCGCCGTCTCCATGGGCAAACGCCGCGGCCTCGCCGGCGTGGCCACCGCCGTCGGCGTCGCCATCTCCTACTGGGTCGTCGCCGGCATCTTCAGCTCCATGGGCGACATCGCCACCCTTCCACCCATGCTCGCCGCCTGGTCTCCAGACCTCCTCTTCGGCATCACCGGAGCCTACCTCCTCCTCCGCACCCCCACATAGCGCCAACACAGCCGGGTGCGCCATTCATCGCAGCATGATCGCGATGAGTGGGATGTAAGCGTCTACACATCAGACTCGCCCAACCCCCATCCCACCATTTACCATGAGACCCACCATGAAGCTCACCGCGATCCTCCTGCTCATTCCCACCCTCGCCCTAGCTCAAACCGCAACCAAACCTAAATCCGCAACTGCCCCAGTCAAACCCAACGGCGCTGCCGCCGCTTCGGCCCGCGGCTGCGTCAACGAGTCCGGCCTCTCCCCCAAAATCCCCGCGCTGCCCGCCAGCGCCCCCTGCGCCAAACACCTCTTCACCATCACCTCCATCCCCACCGTCAAGCTCGAGAACGTCTCGCCCATGGAGGGCACAGACCTCGCTGAACGGCTGGGCATCGGCTCCAACAGCGTCTCCCTCGACTACGTCGAAACCAAGGTCGGTACCGGCGAACTCGCCGCACCGAACAAGTACTACACCGTCAACTACACCGGCTACCTCACCGACGGCACCGTCTTCGACTCCTCAGCCATCCAGGGCGCGCCCCACACCTTCCTCTACGGCCACCACGAAGTCATCCGCGGATGGGATACTCGGCCTCAACGGCATGCGCGTCGGCGGCAAGCGCCGTCTCTTCATCCCCTGGCAGCTCGCCTACGGGCCCGACGGCCGCCCACCCCAAATCCCCGCCAGGGCCGAACTCATCTTCGACGTCGAACTCGTAAGCCAGAGCGACAAAGAACCGCCCGCGCCCAAGCCTGCCCTGGCCAAACCGCCAGCCCCGCCGGCCACAACAACGGCCCCATCCGCCGCGCCCGCAACCCCACCGGCCACGACGCCCCAATAACCACCAACCGGGGCACCCACATCTCAACCCCGAGATTCGTCGGGTGCCCCATCCTAGCTTCGCTAGGGTGGGGTGTCGCCACTGAATCCGGCGCGTCGACACCCAACCACAAACCCACCGCACCCCCACCCTCCCCCGCCACATCTAACCCTCAATGCTCGACCGCCTCCGCCCCCTATTTCCTTACCTCAAGCGCTACTGGCCCTCCTTCGCCTGGGGCGGACTCGCCGTCCTCTGTTACAACACCGTCCGCGTCATCCTCCCGCTCATCGTCGGCCACGCCATCGACGATATGAAGCACGGCGTCACCGAAGCCCTCATCCTCCACCACGCCCTCCGCCTCTTCTTCGTCGCCGCGCTCTCCGCCGTCTTCCTCTACATCACCCGCCAGGTCATCATCGGCGCATCGCGCGAGATCGAGTTCGATATCCGCAACGACCTCTTCGCCAACCTCGAACGCCAATCCGCCAGCTTCTACCACACCCACCGCACCGGCGACATCATGGCCCGGACGACCAACGACCTGAACGCCGTCCGCCAACTCCTCGGCCCCGCCATCATGTACTCCGCCAACTGCATCGTCTTCACCGCCGCCGCCCTTCCCTTCATGATCCACATCAGTCCGTGGCTCACCCTCTGGGCGGTCGGCCCACTCCCGCTGGCCTCGCTCCTCGTGCAGTCCTTCGGCCATCGCATCCATCGCCGCTTCGAGCGCATCCAGGCCATGTTCTCCGACATCTCCGCCAAGGCCCAGGAAAACTTCTCCGGCGCCCGCCTCATCCGCGCCTTCGCCCAGGAGGACGCCGAGATCGCCTCCTTCGAGCGCGCCAACCAGGAGTACATCGGCCGCTCTCTCCATCTCGTCCGCCTCATGGCCATGCTCTGGCCCTCCCTCGAACTCATGCTCGGCCTCTCGCTGATGATCACCCTCCTCGTCGGCGGCCACGAGGTCGTCGCCCACCGCATCTCCGTCGGCGACTTCGCCGCCTTCAACGTCTACATGGTCCAGCTCACCTTCCCCATGATCGCCGTCGGCTGGGTCGTCAACCTCTTCCAGCG
This sequence comes from uncultured Acidobacteriaceae bacterium, assembly GCA_963808025.1. Classification (GTDB taxonomy): domain Bacteria; phylum Acidobacteriota; class Terriglobia; order Terriglobales; family Acidobacteriaceae; genus Edaphobacter. The sequence goes on from CAWEEI010000006.1 coordinate 450,376, forward strand.
CGGCACCGCCTCCGTCGTCCGCATCGACGAGCTCCTGAAGCAGCAACCCTCCATCGCCGATGCACCGGGTGCCCCATCCAAGCTCCGCTTGGGTGGGCTATACCGCCAACACCCCCATTCCACAGAATTGTCATCCTGAGCACAGCGAAGGACCTGCTTCTCTACCGCCACCACCCCAAATCCACGGCCACATCCACCTCCGCAACCTCTCTTTCACCTACCCCACCGGCGGCCCCGAAGTCCTCCACAACATCACCCTCGATATCCCCGCCGGCTCCTCCCTCGCCATCGTCGGCCCCACCGGCTCCGGCAAATCCACCCTCGTCTCCCTCATCCCCCGCCTCTACGACGCCCCACCCGACTCCCTCCTCATCGACGACCTCCCCATCCGCGACTATCCCCTCATCCGACCTCCGCGCAGACATCGGCTTCGTCCCGCAAGAGACCTTCCTCTTCTCCGACACCATCGCCCACAACATCGCCTTCGGCGCACCCGACGCCACCCACGCCGAGATCGAAGACGCCGCCCGCATCGCCCACATCGCCACCGAGATCCTCGAGTTCCCCCTCGGCTTCCAGACCCTCGTCGGCGAGCGCGGCATCACCCTCTCCGGCGGCCAGAAGCAGCGCACCGCCATCGCCCGCGCCGTCATCCGCGAACCCCGCATCCTGATCCTCGACGACGCCCTCGCCTCAGTCGACACCTACACCGAAGAGCGCATCCTCGCCGGCCTCCGCGAAGTCATGCGCGGACGCACCACCATCTTCATCTCCCACCGCATCTCCACCGCCCGCAACGCCGACCAGATCGCCGTCCTCGTCGCCGGCCGCATCGCCGAACAAGGCACCCACGACCAACTCCTCGCCCTCAACGGCTACTACACCGCCCTCGCCGAAAAACAACAACTCGAAGAAGAACTCGCCGTCACCACCTGAAGACTTAACACTGATGCTCACCGACAGCAACTAACAAGAGCTCCAAAACAAATCAGCGCTTGTCGGTGTTCAACGTGTTAGCCTTTTCGACCCCCAGCACCTTCACAATCACCCGCTTCGCCCGCTGCCCATCGAACTCCGCATAAAACACCCTCTGCCACGTCCCCAGGTCCAGCCGCCCATCCGTCACCGGCAGCGTCGTCTCATGGTGCAGCAGCAGCGCCTTCAGGTGCGCATCCGCATTGTCCTCGCCCGTCTGGTGGTGCTTGTACCCCGGCCATCGCGGCGCCAGCTTCTCCAGCCACACGCCGATGTCCTCGATCAACCCATCCTCATGGTCATTCACATAAATCGCCGCGGTTATATGCATCGGCGAGACGAAGCACAGCCCATCCACCACCCCGCTCCGCCGCACAATCGCCTCCACCTCCGGCGTCAGATGCACCATCTCATACCGCTCCCTCGTCCTCATCGTCAGATACTCCGTATGCGCCTTCATCCCCGCCATGCAATCCCTTTCTTTCACCAAACAATAAATTCCGTCATCTCGACCGGAGTGCGCAGCACGTAGTGGAGAGACCCCCGCATTCGCCGTTGCCTGTTCTTGTCTTCACCCGCGCTCACCCTCGCTTTCGATCCGTGTCAATCCGCGGTCGTCTTCTCCCCTCTATACTCACACCACACCCAGCCCGGTAACCAAATTCTCCTGCAATAACCCCTTCACAATCCCACCTCCGCCGCCGATAATAGGTCAGCGCCAAACAGGCTGATTTCAAAGCCTCGTGGCCGTCCCCCCACGGCCCAGGGCCTCAGTGCCAGGAGTGAGTAGATGAACAATCGGTTGCCCGGGCTCGCAGCCATCGCTTCTGCTATGGGATTGGCGCTCTGCCTGCTCGTCGGAGAAGTCACCTCCGACGCTGGCGCGCAGCAGACCGTTGCCGCGCCCGGCCCAGCCACACTCCCATCCGTGGCCGTCGCGCCTTCCCCGGCGCCCACGCCTCCCGTGCTGCCTCAGGCTGCCCCAGCCGCCGCCGACGCACCCCTCGCCGCCGCTGACTACGAAAACTCCGTCAAGCCCCTCATCCAGCAGAACTGCATCGGCTGCCACAACCCCGTCAAGCTCAAGGGCGACCTCGACCTCCAGCAGTTCCTCACCAAGTCCGCCGACGACGCCCTGAAGAATCGCGATGTCTTCGAGCTCGTCGTCCAGAAGCTCCGCGCCGGCGAGATGCCTCCCGAGGGCCGCCCCCGCCCACCGGTCCAGCAGATCGCCGCCGCCACCTCCTGGATCGAGCAGCAGTACGCCCTCGCCGACAGCAAGCTGCCGCCCAACCCCGGCCGCATGACCGCCCATCGCCTGAACCGCTACGAGTACAACAACACCGTCCGCGACCTGGTGGACGTGAACCTCCGCTTCGCCGACGACTTCCCCCCCGACCCCTACGGCTACGGCTTCGACAACATCGGCGACGTGCTCTCGCTCTCGCCCATGCTCACCGAGAAGTACATGAAGGCCGCCGAAGAGGTCGCGCAGGCCGCCATCCCCCTGGCCCCGCAGAAGTCCATCTCCGCCGAGTACGAGCCGGAGAAGATGGGCCAGCGCCAGCAGGCCGATGTCGAGATCACCCACGACTTTCCCGTCGACGGCATCTACACCCTCCGCTTCCAATGGACGGAGGGCGTCGCCAAAGGCGTCATCATGACCGGCCACTTCTATATCGATGGCAAAGAGGTCTCGCGCCAGCCCATGGTGATGCAGCGCAACCAGGAGACGGCGATGATCGCGCGCGACATTCCCGTCACCCAGGGGCCGCACGTCTTCGAGGGCTTCATGGAGGTCGCGCCCGACTCGCAGCAGCCCGCGCCGGTCAAGGGCACGCTGCCCATGCTCAAGCTGTTGCAGATCATCGGCCCCACCAAGGCCACCCCCCCGCACGAGACCGCGAGCTACAAACGCATCTTCTTCAACGGCCCGCCCACCAAGGCGCACCAGGATGCGTACAACCGCCAGATCGTCGCCCGCCTGGCCCACCGCGCCTATCGCCGGCCCGTCACCAAGGCCGAAGTCGATAGCCTCGTCCACCTCACCAAGCTCGTCCGCAGCCACGGCGGCTCCTTCGAAGAAGGCATCCAGGTCGCGCTCGAGGCCATCCTGATGTCGCCGGACTTCCTCTTCCGCGTCGAGAAGGACCCGCCCACCCCCGGCGTTCACCGCATCAGCGACATCGAGCTCGCCTCCCGCCTCTCCTACTTCCTCTGGAGCTCGATGCCCGACGACGAACTGCTCGCGCTCGCCGAAAAGCAGCAGCTGCACTCGCCCGATGTGCTCCACGCGCAGGTGAAGCGAATGTTGGCCGACCCCAAAGCGCACTCCCTCGCCACCAACTTCGCCGGCCAGTGGCTGCAGACCCGCAACCTCCAGTTCCAGAAGCCCGACCGCAAGACCTTCCACGACTACAGCCCGCAGCTGGAAGACGCCATGCGCACCGAGACCGAGATGTTCTTCCAGGCCATCGTCAGCGAAGATCGCAGCATCCTCGACTTCATCGACGGCAACTTCACCTTCGTCAATCAGCGCCTGGCCGCGCTCTACGGCATCCCCGGCGTCGAGGGCAATGAGTTCCGCCGCGTCTCGCTCGACGGCACCCAGCGCAGCGGCATCATCACCCAGGCCAGCGTGCTCACCGCATCGTCCTACCCCACGCGCACCTCGCCCGTCATCCGCGGCAAGTGGATCCTCGAAAACATCCTGAACGCGCCGCCGCCCTCGCCGCCCGCCAACGTCCCCGCGCTCGACACCAAAGACGTCGGCACCTCCGCCTCGGTGCGGGAGCGGCTGGAGGCCCATCGCGCCAACCCGGTCTGCGCCACCTGCCACAGCCGCATGGACCCGCTCGGCTTCGCCCTCGAAAACTACGACGGCATCGGCCGCTACCGCACCGCCGACGGCGCCATCCCCATCGACGCCAAAGGCCAGCTCCCCGATGGCACCACCTTCAACGGAGCCGCGGAACTCAAGGCGCTGATCCGGGCAAAGTCTCCCCAGTTCGTTCGCGGACTCACCGAAAAATTGCTTACCTACGCCATGGGCCGGGGAGTAGAATCCTATGACAAACCGGCGATTGAGAAGATCGCCCAGCAGGTCCAGAGCAACGGAGATCGCTTCTCCGTCTTGATCGACGGCATCGTGGACAGCGCTCCATTCCAGATGAGGCAACGCGAAGTTCCGAAGGTCGACACCAATCAAAAGGCCGACACGAGACAGGCTTCCGTCCACGGCCCCAACGGAGAGTAGGCACCAATGAGGCAGCTTTCCCGCAGAACGTTGTTACGAGGCGCAGGCACCGCCATCGCCCTGCCGTTCCTCGATGCCATGCTCCCCGCCTTCGCCAAATCGACGTCCACGCCCGCACCGCCCCTCCGCATGATGTACGTCTACGCGCCCACCGGCATCATGCCCCACGCCTGGTTTCCCACCACCACCGGCGCCGACTTTGAATACCAGCGCGTGATGAAGCCGCTCGAAAAGTTCCGCAAGGACGTCCTCGTCATGTCCGGCCTCAGCCAGCACGATGTCGGCATCGGCGGCCCCGATGGCCCCGGCGACCACGCCCGCGCCGTCGGCACCTACCTCACCGGCCACCGCATCCGCAAGACCCAGGGAGCGGACATCGAGGCCGGCGTATCCGTCGATCAGCTCGCCGCCCGCGCCTTCGCCGGCAAGACCCGCATCCCTTCGCTCGAAGTCACCTGCGAGGACAACTACGCCGTCGGCGCATGCGACTCCTACTCCTGCGCCTATCAGACGCTCTCCTTCAAATCCGCCACCGAACCCCTGCCCCCCGAGGCCAACCCGCGCCTGCTCTTCGAGCGCATGTTCGGCCAGTTGGACATCAGCGCTGACCCGGTCCAGCGCAAGAACCAGGCCCTCTACCGCCGCAGCATCCTCGACCTCACCATGCAGGACACGCAGAGCCTCAAGCGCGACCTCGGCACCACCGACAACCGCAAGCTGGACGAATATCTCACCTCGGTCCGCGAGATGGAGACGCGCATGCAGTCCTCCGCCAACGACGCCGACCTCATCCCCCCCGGCGTCGAAAAGCCGGCGGAGGGCGTCCCCTTCGACTACGCCGAGCACGCGCGCCTCATGTTCGACCTCATCACCATCGCCTTCCAGACCGACACCACCCGCGTCGCCACCCTCCTGATGGCCCGCGAAGGCGGCGTGCGCACCTATCCCGAGATCGGCGTCCCCGAGGCCCACCACCCCATCTCGCACCACGGCGGCGATCCCGTTCTGATCGAGAAACTCATCAAGATCGAGACATACCACATGGAGCAGTTCGCCTACTTCGTCGAGAAGCTGAAGGGCATTCAGGAGGGCGACGGCTCCATCCTCGACCACAGCGCGCTCGTCTACGGCGCCGGCCTCGCCGACCCCAATCCGCACGACCACGACCACTGCCCCACCGTGGTGGTCGGCAACGCCGGCGGCCGCATCAAGACCGGCCAGCACATCGCCTTCAAAGACGGCACCCCCTTCGCCGACCTCCACATCACCCTGCTCGACACCATCGGCGTCCCCACCGACAAGCTCGGCAACTCCGACGGCAAACTCAGCTTCCTCCCCGGCATCTCCTAAACATCCAGCCAAATAGTGGGTGCCCCATGTCAGACAGCTTCACCGTCTGACGTGGGCATGTCCCCGCTCTTGCTTTTAATCCGCGTCCATCCGCGCCAATCCGCGGTCGTCCTTTTCCCCTCTATACTCACCTCATGCCGGCCGACCACAACAGCAACCGAAGCCGACAGCCTGCTCGACCTCGCCCTCGACCAAATGGCCGCCGGCAACCCATCCGCCGCCATCCCCCACCTCCACCAAGCCCTCACTCTAAACCCCAACCACCCCGCCGCAACCCACGCCCTCCTCCGCGCCCTCGAAGACACCAACCAACTCCCCGAAGCCCTCGCCCTCGCCCGCAACCTCATCGCCCAATCGACCCCGACGACCCCCTCGCCCACACCCGCCTCTCCATCCTCCTGCAAAAATCCGGCGACATCCCCGCCGCCGAAGCCGCCTCCGCCCGCGCCCGCATCCTCGACTGGAAGCGTCAACTGAACTCCAGCATCCAATCCACAGAAGGCCCCGCATAAAATCGCGCCTCTAGAGTTGGGGTGCCCCATCCATGCGCAGCATGGGTGGGATGTAATCCGCCCGCAGAGCCGTCTTTCTACGTTCTCATCCAATATCATGATCTATAAAGAGGACCCCACCATGCTCGCCCACTCCCTCGACGCCCTCCGCATGACCGGCATCATGGCCTGGGAGATCCTCTGGGCCCTCTGCTTCGGCTTCCTCCTCTCCGCCGTCATCGAAGCCGTCGTCTCCAAAGCCCAACTCTCCAAGCTCCTCCCCGACTCCTCCCCCCGCACCATCCTCAAAGCCTCCGCCCTCGGCGCCGCGTCCTCCTCCTGCTCCTACGCCGCCACCGCGCTCGCCCGCACCCTCTTCCGCAAGGGCGCAGACTTCATCGCCTCCATGGCCTTCCAGTTCGCCTCGACCAACCTCGTCATCGAACTCTCCGTCCTCCTCTGCGTCGTCCTCGGCTGGCAGTTCATGGCAGCCGAGTTCATCGGCGGCCCCATCATGATCGCCATCCTCGTCCTCCTCCTGCGCACCTTCCTCCGCCCGCGCCTCATCGAGGCCGCCCGCGCCCAGGCCAACCGCGGCCTCGCCGGCCGCATGGAAGGCCACGCCGCCATGGACATGAGCCTCCACACCGGCACCTTCTGGCAAAAAATCTCCTCCCGCGCCGGCATCACCGCCACCAGCCACTACTACTGGATGGACTGGTACTCGCTCATCCCCGACATCGCCCTCGGCCTCCTCATCTCCGGCATCCTCGCCGCCTTCGTCCCCACCAGCTTCTGGCAGGCCTTCTTCCTCGACCGGCCACCCCACCCTCGCCCGCGTCTGGGGTCCGCTCATCGGCCCCGCTGGTCGCCGTGCTCTCCTTCGTCTGCTCCGTCGGCAACGTCCCCCTCGCCGCCGTCCTCTGGAACGGAGGCATCTCCTTCGGCGGCGTCATCAGCTTCCTCTTCGCCGACCTCCTCATCCTCCCCATCCTCAACATCTACCGCAAGTACTACGGCCTCAAGGTCGCCGCCATCCTCGCGGTCCTCTTCTACATCTCCATGGCCTCCGCCGCCCTCGCCGTCGAAGCCCTCTTCGCCGCCCTCCACCTCATTCCCGCGCACCACCAAATCGCGCTGATGAACGAGTCCGTCCACTGGAACTACACCACCCTCCTCAACATCGTCTTCCTCGCAATCAGCGCGCTCACTCCTCATCCGCTTCCTCCGCACCGGCGGCCCCGCCATGCTCCGCGAAATGTCCAACGCCCCCGCCTCCCCGACGCCGCCCCCCACCCTGCTGCGCCGAACCCGAACCCGCCACCACCCCCACCCACCACTGCCACTAACCCGGGTGCCCCATCCTCGACGCGGCTCTATCGCGGCAGGGTGGGGTATCGCGCACGGTAGTGCGCGACCGCCTTCCGCTCACCATCCTCTAATCCGGGTGCCCCATTCATCGCAGTCCTATCGCGATGAGTGGGCATCGGCGAAGCCGACCGCGATACCCTCAACCCATGCACCTCTACGTCGCCACCACCAACCCCGGCAAACTCCGCGACTTCGCCTACGCCGCCGCATCCACGCCCGAGCATCCAAATCCAACCCCTCCCCAACCTCGCCGAAATCCCCGCCCCACCCGAAGACGAGCCCACCTTCGAAGGCAACGCCCGCGCCAAAGCCCTCTACTACGCCGCCCACGCCCCAGGTCTCCTCATCCTCGCCGACGACTCCGGCCTCGAAGTCCCCGCCCTCGACAACGCCCCCGGCGTCCGCTCCGCCCGCTACGCCGAAGACCAGCAATTCCCCACCGCGCCCGCATCCACGCTCGACGAAAGAAACAACGCCGCCCTCCTCCGCGCCCTCTCGGCATCCCCGACCCCTGCCGCCACGCCCGCTACCGCTGCGCCCTCGCTCTCGCACGCGATACAGAGATCCTCCTCACCGCCGAAGGCGCCCTCGAAGGCCACATCCTCGCCGCCCCTCGCGGCGCCCTCGGCTTCGGCTACGACCCCCTCTTCCTCATCCCCTCCCTCAACCAGACCATGGCCGAACTCGACCCCGCCACCCGCCTCGCCCACTCCCACCGCGCCCGCGCCCTCCGCACCCTCCTCACCCACCTGCCCTAGTCGCTGGGCAGCACCTCGAACCCCGAACCTTGAACCCTGAACCTCTCTTTCCACTATTCGCACACCTACACCGATAATCGCACAACATCCGCCCCATCTCTATTGACGCCCCCATCCCCCCAGCGGAATAATCCACTAGCCGCCGCAATCTCCCTTCCGCGCGCCCCGAAAAAGCACGCCAGCGGTAGTCACAGGAGCACACCAGCCCATGGCAACCACCGCGCCCGCACCCCACGCAGAAATCCGCGGCATCCAACCCCTCCACCCCGGCGTCGGCCACTCCTTCCTCTGGCGCAAGCTCCACTCCCTCTCCGGCATCGTCCCCATCGGCGCCTTCCTCGTCGAGCACATCCTCTCCAACTTCGAAGCCGTCAACGGCCCCCTCGCCTACGGCCTGCAGGTCAAGTTCCTCAACTCCCTCCCCCTCGTCCGCGTGCTCGAGTGGGCCTTCATCTTCATCCCACTCTCCTTCCACGCCCTCTACGGCGTCTTCATCGCCTTCCGCGGCCGGGCCAACGTCAACGTCTACCCCTGGGCCGGCAACTGGATGTACCTCACCCAGCGCATCACCGGCCTCATCGCCTTCGCCTACATCGTCCAGCACGTCTGGCGTCAGCGCTTCTCCGGCGTCCAACTGCCGGAGCATCCCGGCGCGGCCTTCGCCAAAGTCCAGCACGAACTTAGCAACCCGTGGATGCTCGCCATCTACATCATTGCGATGGCCGCCACCTGCTTCCACTTCTCCTACGGCATCTGGCTCTTCGCCGCCAAGTGGGGCATCACCCCCGGCGACCGCGCCCGCAAGCGCTTCGGCTACGTCTGCGCCGCCATCGGCATCACCCTCTGCCTCATGGGATTCGCCAGCATCTACGCCTTCGTCGGCAACCCCAAATATGCCAACGCCCCCGCCGACGTCCTACCCGACAACACCACCACAATCGTCCAACCTGCCCCCACCACGGCTCCCGCAGGAACTACCAATCCATCGCAACCTGGCGAGGTTCGATAGACACGTGAGCGACTATCCATTTGAGTGGAAGGGGCCTGGGCTCCTCGTTGACGCGCTGAAGAGACCCTTAGAGTCGATCTCTTTGATGCTGGACAAACACGGCAAAGTCGAAACGGTATCTTTCTGGACCGACCGCGCAAACGGAGTTCGTGTTCACTCAAATATGCACGATGTTGCAGAGAAAATTGAAGTCGGAGTGTTGTCATTTGAACTCACCTCGCAGACGGCAGAAGGCGAGCAGCTTGTCCAGTTCGATCACCTCCTCACACCATACCTGGTTTCCAAACTGACAGTACTTGAGTCGGGAAAGGCCTGGAAAGTGGCCTCGACCTCCGCTTTTCGGATGGGCAAGAATTTCTAGTCGTTCCAAGCGATTTCCCTTGTTTCTTAGCAGTCAAGGCTAAGGGGATTGACCTTCCTAAGACCTTACCCAATACGGAATATTCGCTTGATCGTTACGACGCGCTCGACCTGTCGTAGCGCGAGGAGCCTAAGTTATGCCCGCACCCCGCATCATCGTCGTCGGAGGAGGCCTCGCAGGCCTCGCCGCCGTCATCAAAATCGCCGAAGCCGGCGGCACCGTCGACCTCTTCTCCATCGTGCCCGTCAAGCGCTCCCACTCCGTCTGCGCCCAGGGCGGCATCAACTCCGCCAAGAACCTCAAAGGCGAGGGCGACTCCACACTCAAGCACCTCGACGACACCGTCTACGGCGGCGACTTCCTCGCCAACCAGACCCCCGTCAAGGCCATGTGCGACCAGGGCCCCGCCATCATCGACCTCCTCGACCGCATGGGCGTCCCCTTCAACCGCACGCCCGAAGGCCTCCTCGACTTCCGCCGCTTCGGTGGCACCCTCTTCCACCGCACCGCCTTCGCCGGCGCCACCACCGGCCAGCAACTCCTCTACGCGCTCGACGAACAAGTCCGCCGCTACGAGTCCGAAGGCAAAGTTACCAAGTACGAAGGCTGGGAGTTCCTCTCCGCCGTCCTCGACGCCAACGGCGTCTGCCGCGGCATCTGCGCCCTCGACCTCCGCAGCATGGAGACCCGCACCTTCCCCGCCGACGCCATCATCGTCTGCACCGGCGGCAACGGCGCCATCTTCGGCAAGTCCACCAACTCCGTCGTCTGCACCGGCTCCGCCCAGTCCGCCCTCTACCAGCAGGGCGCCTACTACGCCAACGGCGAGTTCATCCAGGTCCATCCCACCTGCATCCCCGGCGACGACAAGCTCCGCCTCATGTCCGAGTCCGCCCGCGGCGAAGGCGGCCGCGTCTGGGTCCCCAAGGACAAGCTCGACAAGCGCGCCGCCCAGATCCATCCCCGAAGGCCGACCGCTGGTACTTCCTCGAAGAGTGGTACCCCAAGTACGGCAACCTCGTCCCCCGCGACGTCGCCACCCGCGCCATCTTCAAAGTCGTCTACGAGCTCGGCATGGGCATCGACAACCAGCCCATGGTCTACCTCGACGTCACCCACATCGATCGCGAGACCCTGAACCGCAAGCTCGAAGGCATCCTCGAAATCTACGAGAAGTTCGTCGGCGACGACCCACGCGAAGTCCCCATGAAGATCTTCCCCGGCATGCACTACACCATGGGCGGCCTCTGGGTCGACTTCAACCAGCAGACCAACATCCCCGGCATCTACTCCGCCGGCGAGGCCGACTACTCCATCCACGGAGCCAACCGCCTCGGCGCAAACTCGCTCCTCTCCTGCATCTACGGAGGCTTCGTCGCCGGCCCCCACGCCATGAAGTACGCCAAGTCCCTCCCCGCCCAGCCCGGCGACGGAGGCCACGCCGCCGAACTCCAGCGCCAGAAGGAAATGAACGCCGCCCTGCTCTCCAACCCCGGCACCGAAAACCCCTTCAAGCTCTGGCGCGAGCTCGGCGAGACCATGACCAAGCACGCCACCATCATCCGCTACAACTCGGGCCTCGACGAGGCCGACGCCAAGCTCGTCGAACTCCTCGACCGCTACAAGAACGTCAATCTCTCCGACAAGACCCAGTGGGCCAACACCAGCTTCGCCTTCACCCGCCAGCTCTACAACATGCTCCAGCTCGGCCGCGTCATCGTGCAGGGCGCGCGCCTCCGCGACGAGTCCCGCGGCGCCCACTACAAACCCGACTTCCCCGACCGCAACGACCCCGACTTCCTCAAAACCACCAAAGCCGTCTACGACCCCACCACCAACACCCCCGCCTTCTCCTGGGAAGAAGTCGACACCACCCTCATCAAACCCCGCCCCCGCACCTACACCGCGTCGGCCTAACCTTTTACTCTGTAGACTCCCATCATGGATATTCACGCGCCGCAACATCCGAACCTGAGTTGGAAAGAGTTCTTTGTCCACATCGCTTTTGTCACCTGCGGCATCCTGATCGCGCTAAGTCTGGGGGCGTACCGTAGATGGTTCATACCCTTCTGTATAGTCCGGGTTCAGCCCCGAGAAAAACTGCACCGAAAGAGAAGGGGCTTTAGCCCCTGGGACACTCAAGAAAGGAAGATCGATCAGGTGACTGAGCTCAAGAACAGACCAAGCTGAAAAACCTCGATTGCCGACCTGGCGCGCGCTGCTAAGGATCATCCGGAACAGAACAAGCAGGAACGGCTGCAAGCGATGTTCAATCAGGAGATATAAAGCTTCTTCACCTTCGAGTCGCTGGCGACCGCCGCGTTTCGATGGGGCGCATGGAACACATTGTCCAGGACGCGAAGAAGTGAGCCTTACGGCGAAACCTCGGACTCAAATCCGAATCTACACACAACTGCAAACGTTGCAGCCGAGACCCAGGAGACCAATACAAGGTCCTACTTCGAGGCCCGTCCTCATCTAACCGAAGACAGCTTAACAAGGGACCAACATCTTCTCCTCTTTTACCGTGCCGAACGCGATCTGGCATTATGTACCCCACGGTTAAAGGACAGTATTGAGACATCGCTGAGGGCGGCATCCGGCCACTATGTCCGGCTAGATTACGACTGCTGCGCAGAACACGACCTGAAGCGCAGAACCTAGAATCGGAGCATAAGAACCATGCCAAGCACCATCCAAGTCGAAATCCACCGCCAGGCCACTCCCACCACCCCGGCCCGCACCGAGCGCTTCGCCGTCCCCTATCGCCCCAACATGAACATCACCTCGCTGCTCGGCGAGATCGCGCTCAACCCCGTCACCGCCGACGGCACACCCACCACCCCCATCACCTACGACTCCAACTGCCTCGAAGAGATCTGCGGCTCCTGCGCGATGCTCATCAACGGCCGCGCCCGCATGGCCTGCTCCGCCCTTGTCGACAAACTCGAGCAGCCCATCAAACTCGCCCCCCTCTCAAAGTTTCCCATAGTGCGCGATTTAGCGGTCGACCGCTCCGTCCTCTTCGAGAACCTCAAAGCCGTCCACGCCTGGGTCCCCATCGACGGCACCTACGACCTCGGCGCCGGCCCCCGCCAGTTCCCGCAGATTCAGGAACAGCGCTACCCCCTCTCCAACTGCATCTCCTGCACCATCTGCATGGAGGTCTGCCCCCAGTTCAACGACTCCACCAACTTCGTCGGCGCGGCCACCATCGCGCAAGTCAAGCTCTTCAACATGGATCCCGCCGGCGCCGTCCTCAAAGAAGAGCGCCTCCGCGCCCTCGCCGGCGACGGCGGCATCCAGGAGTGCGGCTTCGCCCAGAACTGCGTCGAAGCCTGCCCCAAACAACTCCCCCTCACCGAGGCCATCTCCGACATCTCCCGCGACGTCATCGTCCAGCAAGTCAAAGACCTCTTCACCCGCTAGCGCGCCACCAATCCGGGTGCCCCATGTCAGACAGCTCTACCGTCTGACGTGGGAATGCTGGGCACAACTTCGCCTTGAACCCCACCCCGCCAAAGCGTACCCTCAACCCATGGAAGTCCGCCTCACCGCCGACCAGGAAGCTCTCGCCCGCCGCGCCGTAGAGTCCGGTCGCCTCCAAAGCGAAGAAGACGCCATACGCGAAGCCCTCGCCCTCTGGGAAGAACGCGAGCGCCGCCGCATCGAGCTCCTCGCAACTCTTGACGACGCCCGCGCCTCCCTCGCCCGAGGCGAAGGCCGCGACATCACGCCACAGTCCATGAACGGTCTCGCCGCCGAAGTGAAAGCCCGCGGCCGCACCCGCCTCCTCGCCCAACTCACCCAGACCCGCTAATGCCGCATCGCATATCGCCCCGCGCCGAAGCCGATCTCGACGAAATCTGGCTTTACGTCGCCACGGAGAGCAGCAGCATCGAGATCGCGGACCGCCTCATCGACGCCATCACCGGCAACTTCCTCCTGCTCGCCGGATTCCCTTACGCCGGCCGCGCCCGCGATGACGACTTTGGCGCAGGCACACGCAGCTTCTCCACCGGCGAGTACGTAATCGTCTACTCCGTCGAGGGATCATACATATCCATCCTCCGAGTAGTCCACGGCAAGCGCGATCTCGAAGCGCTGTTTGATCGATGACACTCAGTGCCGCGAGTGCCGCACAAACAAAAATGGCCCCGCTCACCGAGCGGGGCCATTCCTTTCAACTCGCCTACTTCGAAAAAATCGTGCTTCCCGGAATCCGCTCCTCATTGTTGTGGATCCGGTTCTCCGCCCGCTTCGCCCCCTTCATCGCCACCTGATCGATCTTCTTCTCTTCGCTCTTGAAGTCGTCGATCGAGTCCTCGCCCGCCTTCTCAATCGCCTCATGCGAAGGCCGCGCCGCCGTCTTGCTCGAATCCAGTTCCTGTTCCATTACCGTCACCTCACCCCATAAGACCCCATCCCCCACCCACAGGTTGCCCCCACCAACCCACCACCCCCAAACTCCCTTACTATCAAGGGAGATGATCGACCCGCGCAACCCCGCAACCCTCCCCCTCCCCTTCCTCATCGACACCCACGCCGACACCCCCCAGCGCATGCTGGAAGATGAATCCGCCGCACTGGGACTTCACCTGCCTCGCCCCTCGGCACCGGCCACCTCAACCTCGCCTCCGCCCGCGCCGGCAACCTCGCCGCCGAGTTCTTCGCCATCTGGCCCGAACCCGCACGCACTGGCCCGGCCGCTTCGCCCACCGCACCCTCGCCCTCATCGACGCCGTCCTCGAACAGGTCCGCCGCCATCCCAACGACCTCGCCCTCTGCCTCACCCCAGCCGACATCCTCACCGCCCACGCCGCCGGAAAGTTCGCCATCCTCATGGGCATCGAAGGCGGCCACGCCATCGAGAACTCCCTCGCCCTCCTCCGCGTCTACCACGCCCTCGGCGTCCGCTACATGACCCTCACCTGGGCCAACTCCAACGACTGGGCCGAATCCTCCGGCGACCTCCGCAACCCAACCCCAGACGCCGCCGTCCCTCCCGGCCTCACCTCCTTCGGCCGCGAGGTCATCGCCGAGATGAACCGCCTCGGCATGATGATCGACGTCTCCCACGTCTCCGACCAGACCCTCGCCGACGTCCTCGCCGTCACCCGCGCCCCCGTCCTCGCGTCGCACTCCTGCGCCCGCGCCCTCTGCGACTCGCCCCGCAACCTCACCGACGATCAACTCCGCGCCATCGCCGCCAACGGCGGCGCCGTCATGGTCAACTTCTACTCCGCCTTCGTCGACGAGACCTACCGCCAGGCCCTCATCGCCCTCAAACCCGAACGCGCAGCGCGCACACGCCGCCCTCGCCGCCAAGTACGCCGCACGCGGCCAACCCATCCCCTTCCACGCCTCCAACCGGATCGACCGCGACTTCGCCGCCCGCATCCCCCGCCCACCGCTCAATCGCTCATCGCCCACTTCGACCACATCATCTCGCGTCGCCGGCATCGACCACGTCGGCATCGGCACCGACTTCGACGGCATCTCCGCCCTCCCCGAAGGCATCGACTCCGCCGCCGACCTGCCCAAAATCACCGCCGCCCTCGCCGCCCGCGGCCACTCCCCCGCCGCCCTCGCAAAAAATCCTCTCCGCCAACCTCCTCCGCGTCTTCACCACAAACCTTGGGTGCCCCATGTCAGGCAGTCTCATCGCCTGACGTGGGAAGTCAACAAAATCGGGACCCCACACCACCACCCGCCCCATGTTCTATCATTCCCTCCAAATGAAATCCCTCCGCCCCCGCACCCTCCTCGCCGCCTCCGCCCTCACCCTCCTCGCCGTCGCCGCCGTCATCAAAGCCGACACCCCACTCACCCTCGCCGACTACCAGCACGACCCCGCCCGCATGGTCGAGGCCTACCGCCACGTCGAAGCCGCCTCCGTCGCCGACGCCGTCGAGCAGCTCCTCCACCAGAAGACCTACCTCTCCCACCGCATGCAGCCCATCTTCCCCACCAAATTCGCCGGCACCGCCCTCACCGTCCTCCTCCGCAAGGAAGAAAATCAAGACCCCCACGCCCTCGACGGCATGCTCGCCGCCATCGACTCCGGAGCCCCCGGCTCCGTCTACGTCATCAAGGTCGAGGACGGCGCAGACATCGCCGGCGTCGGCGGCCTCATGGGCACCGCCATGTCCGCCCGCGGCTTCGCCGGAGCCATCGTCGACGGCGGCGTCCGCGACCTCGCCCAGCTCAAGCGCATCGGCTTCCCCGTCTACGCCACCGGCATCGTCCCCTCCACCGCCGTCTCCCACTACCGCTTCGCCGGCGCCAACCTCCCCATCACCGTCGACGGCGTCCCCGTCGCCGCCAACGACATCGTCGTCGCCGACCAGGACGGCGTCGTCATCGTCCCCCGCGCCCACGCCGCCGAAGTCCTCCTCCTCGCCCAGCAGCTCGACAACACCGAGCACAGCATGTACCCCATCATCGAACGCCTCCACTCCATCCTCGACGCCGTAAAGCAAACCGGCCGCCTCTAACCCACCCGCCCCATCACTGGGTGCCCCATCCTCACAACAGTTTCACCGTCGCAGGGTGGGGTATTCGCGCTCCGCGCGAACCGCCCTTGCTCTTGCCTCTAGGTAGCCCAAGGCTTCAGCCTTGGGTCTCCTTGGCATCCCACCCCCACCACAGAACCGGGCTTCAGCCCCCGGGACATGCCCTCACCCACCAACCCGCATCATCCCGAACGAACCACGCGATAATAAGACCCAATGCACCTACCCTGCTCCCAATGCGGCACTCTTCTCTCCTGCAACCCCGGCCCCAACTGCTGGTGCGCCCAACTCCCCCACACCCACCCCATCCCCCACGACCCAACTACCGGCTGCCTCTGCCCCACCTGCCTCACCATCAAGCTCAAGCGAACACCCGCACCGCAAGGGCCAACGGCCCGTCCCATACCAGCCTAGGCCGAAGGCCTAGGAAAGCCACCTACCAAAAGAGACCAAGGGCTGAAAGCCCGGCACATCGGTCCTCCCACACACTCCTGCGATACAGTATCCGCATGTCGCGCGTCGCCCTCGCAACCGCTGTGATCCTTGGCGCTATCGCCCTTGGCGCAAGCTCCGTGCTATTCATCAACCACCATCCATACGTAACTGCCGTCGACTTAAGCGAAGACACCGCAGACGCCAAAGCGTCCTTTCGCGCCTGCCGCCTCTACGCCTCATGGCCCGTTGAACTCAAGCCCGACGAACATCTCACGCTGGAGCGTCGAGTCTGCCCCGTCGGCTTCCATAAAAGCGAGGATGATGAGGATTGGCCCTCGAAGGTTCAGCATGAGGTGCTCCTTCTCGAATCCCGAAGCTGGTGGCACACCAAGATCGTCGCAGCCCTTTTCTCAGACCTCGACTTCAACAACATTGACATCGGAAAGACTGCGGAAGGCAACGACGCCATCGTGTGGTCATACTGGATCAAGTGCGGCAGCTGCAACGGCGGCCCAAACGGTGTACTTGCTTGGTCCCCTAGCAACAACGCTTATCTCTGGAACCAGAATTGGTTCGACACTTTCTCTTCCCTGACAAACGCAAAGTTGCCCGAAGGCGACTACCCGGACAGTCCCGCTGCCCTTTCGTGGGTGAGCCTTGCAACCGAACTGGGTTATGACGAACGCGTCTATGGTCCCGGAGACGCAAATTGCTGCCCCAACGCTGGCAATCTCTATGCCGACTTCGTCGTGAAAGATGGTCGCGTCACACTTCACGACGGATTTACGTTCTATCCCACCATCAAGTAAAAGGACGCTCTAAAACGCGTCCGTGCCACCACCCCTAATACCCCGCCATCTCCTCCATCGCCTTATACAAATCCTCCGCCTGCGGCAGAATCGCATCCTCCAAAACCGGCTGATACGCCACAAACGTGTCCATCGCTCCCACCCTTCGCACCGGAGCATCCAGCCAATCGAACAGCTCCTCCCCAATCCGCGCCGCGATCTCCGCGCCGTACCCCCAGCTCAGCGTGTCCTCATGCGCCACAATCGCCCTACTCGTCTTCTTCACCGACTCCGCAATCGCCTCCCAGTCGTACGGGCTCAAACTCCGCAGGTCGATCAGCTCCACATCCACGCCCTTCTCCCGCGCCAGCTTCTCCGCCGCCTGCAACGCACGCGGTACCAGCGCCCCGTACGTCACCACCGTCAGGTCCTTCCCCGCGCGAACCACCTTCGCCTTGCCAAACGGCACCGCATACTCCGGCCCCGGATACGCCCCGCGCCCAAACGTCTCCCGATACAGCCGCTTGTGCTCCAGAAACAGCACCGGGTCGTCGCACCGAATCGCCGTCCTTAGCAGCCCCGCCGCATCCAGCGCATTCGACGGCATCACCACCCGCATCCCCGGCGTATGCGTAAACAGGCACTCGCCCGACTGCGAATGATAAATCGACCCGCCCGTCAGATACCCGCCAATCGGCACCCGAATCACCAGCGGGCAACTCCACTCGCCGTTCGACCGCCACCGGATCAGCGGCAGCTCATTGCGCAGCTGGTGCATCGCCGGCCAGATGTAGTCGAAGAACTGGATCTCCACCACCGGCTTCATCCCGCGCAGCGCCATGCCAATCGCCCGCCCCACAATATTCGCCTCGGCCAGTGGCGAGTTCCAGCACCGGTCGCTCCCAAACTCCGTCTGCAACCCAGCGGTCAGCTTGAACACCCCGCCCTTGCCCTTGATCTTCCCTTCCCGCAGCGCCGCATCCCGCGTCGCGTCGGCCACATCCTCGCCAAACACCACCACCCGCTCGTCGCGCCGCATCTCGTCCTTCAGGCAGTGGTTGATCAGCTCCGCCATCGTGCGCTCGCTCGCGTCGGCTGTTGCCTCCGGCTGCGTGTCAAACCGCGCATCCATCGGCTTCAGGTCCTCGGAATATTGATGCCGCAGAATCGCCTCCCGCTTCGTGCTCGGCAGCACCGCCTCCAGCGCCCGGTCTGCCGCGCGCTGCACCTCCTCATCCACCTTGCTCTCGAGCCGGTTGATCCCCTCCTCGTCCAGCACCCCCTCGCGCAGCAGCCACATCTGCATCCGCGCCAGCGGGTCGCGCGCCAGCTCCGCCTGCACCTCTTCCTCGCTGCGGTACTGCCGCTCATCGTCGCTCAGCGAGTGCGAATACGGTCGCACCACATGCCCATGCACCAGCGCCGGCCCCAGCCCCGCCCGGCAATACGCCACCGCCTCCGTCATCGCCGCCCAGCACGCCTGCGGGTCCGTCCCATCGATCTCCGCAAAGTGAAAATTCGGAAAATTCGCCACCAGCCGCGAAATATTCCCTCCCGGCGTATTCGCCTCCACCGGGGTCGAGATCGCGTACTCGTTGTCCTCCACCACATACAGCACCGGCAGCTTCCCATTGCTCGCCGTATTCAGCGACTCCCAGAACTCCCCCTGGCTCGTCGACCCCTCCCCGATCGACACATACACCACCTCGTCCCCATGGAACGTCACATCCTTAAACTCGCGGTAGTCGCCTTCATGCTTCGCTGCCGCCTCCGGATGCCGCGTGAAAAATCTCCCCGCCTCCGCACATCCGATCGCATGCAGGCACTGCGTCGCCGTCGCCGAACTCCCCGTCACAATATGCAGCTTCTTGCTCGACCAGTGCGACGGCATCTGCCGCCCGCCGCTTGCCGGATCGTCCGCCGCGCCCACCGCCTGCAGCAACTGCTCCTCCACCGTATTGCCCAGCGCCAGGCACAGCGCCCGGTCGCGATAGTACGGAAAGAACCAGTCGTACCCCGGCTTCATCGCCATCCCCGCCGCCACCAGCAGCGCCTCATGGCCCGCGCACGATACCTGGAAAAAGATCTTCTGCTGCCGCTTCAGCACAATCTCGCGGTCGTCCGTCCGCCGCGAAAGATACATCAGCCGGTAGAACTCCACCAACTGCTCGCGCGTCATCCCCATCCCAGGCGCCTCAGCCTCGGCAACCCCCGCCGACCGCCTCAGCTCCCCGCCCGATCCATTGCGACGCCCCATAGCAGCACCTCAACGACCCATTCATCCTGCCGTCAAATTCTACCCCACCGCCCCTACTCCGGAATCATCCCAATACTCCCCAGCCACGTCTCCACCAACCCCGGCCAGTGCGTCACCGCAAGCTTCGTCGGCCGTAGCCCAAACGCATGTCCCCCCTGCGCATACAAGTGCATCTCCACCGGGACGCCCGCCTTCTGCAACGCAATGTAGTACACCAGCGACTGCTTCACCCCATCCACGTTGTCGTCCTCGTTCTGCAGCAGAAACGTAGGCGGCGTCCTTGCAGTCACAGGAATCTCCGGATTCAACTCGAACTCCTTCGTCGTGTTCTCCAGCATGTGCCCCGGATAAATCGCCACCGCGAAATCCGGACGGCAGCTGACTTTGTCCGCCGCATCTACAGGCGCATAAGCACGCTGCTCGAAGTGCGTGCTGATATTCGCCACGAGATGCCCACCCGCCGAAAACCCCAGCACCCCGATCTTGTGCGAATCGATGCCCCACTCCGCCGCATGAAACCGCACCAGCCCCACCGTTCTCTGCGCGTCTTCCAGCGCCGTAGGCGCCTTCGGATGAATATTGCACTGGCAATCGTCATGGTAAGCCGGACCCGAATCCGGCACGCGATATTTCAACAGCACGCACGTGATCCCCTTCGCCGTAAGCCAGTCGCAGACCTCCGTGCCTTCAAGATCGATTGCCAGAACTGAATAGCCCCCGCCCGGAAACACCACCACCGCAGCACCCGTGTTCCTCCCCTTTGGCGAATAGACCGTCATCGTTGGCCGCGAGACGTTGTCCACCGCAACCCACGGCCTGCCTGCGACCAGGTCCTTAGCTTCCGTCGTCGTCTCAGCAAACTCCGGCCCCGCCACAGACCCCGCATCCGGCGCCACCCCCGGCCATATTGCCACCTGCACATGCCCCGCCGAAGGCTGCCACACAAACGTCTGCGCACCCACCCCGCCAACCCCAAAGACAGCAAGAGAGAAACAGATAATTCGTTTCATCGGGGTCCTCGCGGCGGAAAACCCCAATCGATACTTGGGTCATGGAAGTCGATCTCCGGCAACCCGAAGTTCTTATCTTTGGGTGATCGCAGGTTTTGCAGCAGCAGATGCAGGCGGGGCTTTACCTCGCCGTGAGCAATCTCGTCAGGGGTCACCAGCCCCTTCGCCTGTAACTGTGTCTCGACCGACAGAAATTTCTCCTCCTCCTGCGCCACAAACTCCCGCAGCTTCTGTTCGTACTCCGCTGTGCTAGTGACAAGGATCGTCGTCTTCTCAATTGACTGAATTTCGAGGCTATCGCGCCCAAGCAGCTCCGCCACAATCTGCAACCTTCCCCGTGTATCCAGGTCGCCAATCTGGTAGCAGTGAGGATACGATATGGTCCGTGTTCCCTCGATGCGCGCAACCAGAATCCTCCCAGCAATGCGAGAGCTCGTCGCATTCTTTGCGTCGATGTATGTACGCAGCGAATACTGCCCCACCTGCGGCCAGTCAAAGTCCTGTGGACGTACAATCGCTATGTCGGCTTCACAGAGTGAGTTCCACCCGGTTCTTCTCCGCCGGCCCGTCGGGAACTCTCACGCTCACCTCGATTTCTACATCCACCCCGTACGTCAGGCTTGCCACAAACCCCGCAGGTGGAGTCTTAGCCCGCGCCAGCAGATCCGCCGCCACATGCCTCTGCTCTTTGTGCGAACGATCGGTATCATGGACCATCGCCAGCAGCGTCGATTCCGCCTCCGGCTCCGGCATCCGCGACAACAGCACCGCAGTCTGCGCCGGAAAGTCCCCCTGCAGCCTCAGCAGTCCCTGTGCGGAGATTCGTCCGCCCAGCAGAATCACCGTATCCAGCACTGCCGTCATCGCGTCCAGCCGGTCCACCTGCTCAGGCTCCAGCGTGGTCTGGCCCCTATGCGGTGGTATATACGGATCGGCATGCGTTGGCAGAGGCTCCCACTGCTCCGCCATCCCCACCAGCTCCGGAAGGAAGCTCGCATCCTTCGTCTGCGCCGCGTAGTACGCGCCCCATGCCCGGTCCCGCCCGATGTCGCTCTTCAGCCACGCTGCAATCCGCTCTGGCGTTGGAGTTCCCGCGTAACCCGCCGGAATCTGTGCTCGTGCAACTCCGGCCGCAAACAATCCCAGCCCCATCGCCCAGCAAAGCAGCCGCATCGCCCACACTCTTCCAATCACTCGCATCCAGGCAGGCCTCAATTCACTTCTTCGGCACCTTCACCAACAAATAAGTAATCTGCCCACCCTTCTCAATAAAGTACTGGTGCGGAACCCCCGGCGGAATCTCCACCACATCCCCCACCGCCAGCACTCGGGACACCCCACCCTTGATCGCCGACCCGCCAATCTCATTCGGCCCCGTTTGCACCGGGTCCACCACCTCGCCGCCCGTCACCAGCGTCGCCCCGCCCGACTGGACGACCATCAAGTCGGCGGTCGTCTGGTGCACCTCCACCCGCCCATTCCCATCGCGATGCGACAGAAACACCGTGAAGTCGCCAAACCCAACCCGCGCCACCCCCGCCGGAGGAACCCCCTTCGCCCAAACCGTCAACCCGCCATCCCCCGCAATCGCCGCCGGCGCAGCGAAAGGCACACCCCCACCCGCAGCAGGAGCAACCCCCTGCCCAATCGCCGCCGTGCCCAACCCTACGACCGCAACCACCACCGCCAACGCAATCCTCTTCATCGACTTTCCTCCGCGCCCGGAACTCGAGCCAGTTAACCGCAGCCAGTCTAATCGAACGGGCTAGAATGGCGAATGCCTCTCGCCATTCGTCTCATCTTCCAGATCGCCGTCTTTGGCATCGGCACTTCGTTTCGTTCTTCCGAAGTGAAGCGTCGCCGGATGATCGGCGGAATACTGCAGGTCATCAGCGGCTCTGTCATTTTTCTTTTGCTGCTGGCAGCGTGGCACAACCGCTAAGGGCAATCCCATCCAAAAAGACCGCCCGTCCCCGAGCGGCCCTTGCCTCTTCCATTCGCCTCGCCCCTACACAAACAGCGGAGCCAGCACCAGCGTAATCGTCGCCAACAGCTTAATCAGCACATGCAGGCTCGGCCCCGCCGTGTCCTTGAACGGGTCGCCCACCGTATCCCCCACCACCGCCGCCTTGTGCGCGTCCGACTTCTTCCCCCCATACTGCCCCGTCTCGATAAACTTCTTCGCGTTGTCCCAAGCCCCGCCGCCATTGTTCATCAGCATCGCCAGCAGCACGCCGGAGATCGTGCCCACCATCAGCAGCCCCGCAACCGCCTCAGCGCCCGCCAGGTTCACCGCATGTCCCGCAATCATCGGCACCAGCGGCACGCCACCGCCTGCCCCATACAGCGCAGCCCCCGCCTGATAGCTCTCGCTGAAGTGCCGGAAGATCAAGCCCACCGCCACCGGAAGGCTCACCACCAGCAGCCCCGGCAGCACCATCTCCTTCAAAGCCGCGCCGGTCACAATATGCACGCACCTCGCATAGTCCGGCTTCGACGTCCCCGCCATAATTCCCGGGTTGTCCTTGAACTGCTCGCGCACGTCCTTCACCACCATCTCCGCCGTGCGTCCCACTGCCTTGATCGCCATCGAGCTGAAGAGGTACGTCAGCATCGCTCCCAGCAGCGCGCCCACAAACACCGGCACCTGCGCCAGGTTGATATTGGTAAAGCTCCAACCCAGCGGCATGTACCCACCCGCATTTGCAACCTTATCGGTTACAATAGATTTGATCTCCTCCAGATACGCCGAAAACAGCAGAAACGCCGCCAGCGACGCCGACCCGATCGCATATCCCTTGGTCAGCGCCTTGGTCGTGTTCCCCGCCGAATCCAGCTTGTCCGTTCTCTCGCGAATGGGCCCTTCATGCATCGACATCTCGATAATCCCGCCCGCATTGTCCGTAATCGGCCCAAACGTGTCCATCGCCAGGATGTACACCGCGCAGCTCAGCATCCCCATGGTCGCAATCGCCGTCCCGTAGATTCCCTTCGCGTAGTCACTGATCCCCACCACGCCCGCCAGCCCGCGCACGCCGAAGTAGTAACTCAGCAGCAGCGCCGCCGAGATCACAACCACCGGCAGCGCCGGCGTCTCCATCCCCACCGCCAGCCCGCTGATGATGTTGGTCGCCGGCCCCGTCGTGCTCGCCTCGGCAATCGACTGTACCGGCCGGAAGCGCGACTCCGTGTAGTACTCCGTGATCCACACAAACAGGAACGCCGTCACCAGCCCAATCACGCCGCAACCCAGCAGCCATGTCCAGCCCACGCCCGGCCCGTTCAGCATCAGGTACACCGCAGCCGCAAACCCCGCCAGCGCCACCGCCGACGTCAGATAGAACCCGCGGTTCAGCGCATGCATCGGGTCCTCATCCTCTTTGCATGAAACCACCGTAACGCCGATCAAACTCGCCACCAGATTGATCGCATGGACGATCAGCGGAAACAATATCCCCTTCACCCCAAACACCGGATACAGCGCCGCGCCCAGAATCATCGCGCCCACATTCTCCGCCGCCGTCGACTCGAAGATGTCCGCGCCGCGCCCCGCGCAGTCGCCCACATTGTCGCCCACCAGGTCCGCAATCACCGCCGGGTTGCGCGGATCGTCCTCCGGAATCCCCGCCTCGACCTTGCCCACCAGGTCAGCGCCCACATCCGCCGCCTTGGTATAAATCCCTCCGCCCAGCTGCGCAAACAGCGCCACCAGCGACGCCCCAAACCCAAACCCCACCAACTGGTACGGCACATGCGTCGGGTCCTCTAACCCGCCGAAGAACAGAAACAGCGCGCCCACTCCCAGCAGGCTCAGCGCCACCACTACCAGCCCCGTCACCGCGCCGCCGCGCAGCGCCGTCTGCAACGCGCTTGTTCAAACTCCCACGCGCCGCCGAAGCCGTCCGTATATTCGCCCGGATCGACACATACATCCCCGTAAATCCCGCCAGGCCGGAGCACACCGCCCCCACCAGAAAACTCACCACCGTCTTCAGCGCAAACGGCGCCGTCCGCGGCGACGCATGGTACCCCGCAAACACCACTACCGCCAGCACCAGCGCAATCGCTCCGATCGCCTTGTACTGCCGCTTCAGAAACGCCTCTGCCCCCTCGCGGATCGCGTCCGAGATCGCCCGCATCTCCGCCGTGCCGGTGTCCATCCCAATCACCGCGCGCGCCAGCAGCCCCGCCGCCGCCAGCGCCAGCACGCCCACCCCCATCGCAATCCACAGAATCGCTCGTCCATCATCGCCGGCGACGGCGGGAACAAACGGCCCCGCATCCTGAATCGCCACTGCCAAAAGTCCTGCCACAACCATGCAAAGCTCTCCTTCATCCCGCAACAATTCCCTATGCCCACAAAGGGGTCATTACATCACGCGCTTTCCAGCCCGGTCAATGCACTATCCGGGTCATCCACCAATTGCTTAGGGGGCACTCTCAAGATTTGTACACTACTCCGCCCGCAATCGCGCAACTCATCCGTCGCCACTCACAAATTCAACGGTAAACGGGACTTCGGTCACGTCACCCTCCACGCAAACTCACCCTCCGCGCCCCGGCGCCGATACACATAGCAGCGCCGCTCCGCGTTTGCAACGGCGCCACTCTCCGAGGTGTTTCTATTCACTCCCTGCGCCAACTCCGCATCTCGTTCGCCCTCCTCCTTACCGCGTCCGCTGCCGCATCGGCCCAGCAGGTCCCCAGCCCCATCGCCGCCATCGTCCCCCACCGCTATCTCATCGCTTACCGCAACGGCTTGGTCCCCGGCAACATCGAGGCCAACGCCCGCCTCGTCAACTCCACCATCCTCCGCATCCACCAGACCTTCGGCATCGCCGTCCTCGACACCACCGCCAGCCCCGATGAAGCAGCCACCATCGCCGCCCTTCGCGCCCAGCCCAACGTCGCCTTCATCGTTCACGACCGCATCGTCTCCGCAAACTCCCTCATCCTCCGCTCCGTGGTCCCCGCCACCATCGGCATCGCCACCCCGCCGCCTCCGCCCCCACCGCCGACACCGCCTCCCGCCCCATACGACACCTACTACAACACCCCCCAGGGCTGGGCCGTCCGCCAGGCCGGAGGCTACGGCGCCAACGTCCCCGGCGGCCCCTCCACCGGTCCCTGGGACACCACCCTCGGCGCAGGCGTACGCATCGCCATTCTGGATTCCGGCGTCGACCAGTCCCACCCCGACATCGCACCCAACCTCGCCCTCAATCCTCTCCGAGATCGACCAGTCCCCACCACCGGCCTGCCCAGCCCCTGCGACGACGGCACCCCCCAGGACCAGCAGGGCCACGGCACCTGGACCGCTTCCCTCGCCGCCGGCGCGATCGGCCCCGGCACCGGCCTCATCATCGGCGTCGCCCCCGCTGCCACCATCCTCAACATCAAAGTCCTCGAGCGCCTGCCCGACCCCTCCAGCCCCGCGCCCGACATCGCCACCCAATGCGCCACCGGCCAGGCCAGCGGCCTGCTCAGCTGGGTCATCCAGGGCATCGACGACGCCGTCGCCAACCACGCCCAGGTCATCAACCTCTCCCTCGGCATGCTCGTCGACCTCGATACCGGCGAAGGCGCAGGCCTCCAGGCCCTCTTCAACCAGGTCACCTACGCCGCGGCCCAGGCCGGGGCAGTCCTCATCGCCTCCGCCGGCAACGACGGCCTCGACCTCTCCAACCCCCGCTACATCGAGCTCCCCGCCCAGTCCCGCGACGTCCTCGCCGTCGTCGCCTCCACCAACCCCGCCTGCGCGGAAAACCTCAGCTCCAGTGCGACCTGCGTTCCCGGCCCCATCACTCTGCCCTACTACTCCAACTTCGGCCCGCCCCTCAACGCCATCGCCGCACCCGGCGGCAGCTACCCCGATGTCACCACCCCCGACCCCGACACCGCCGTCTCCGGCTGGGTCCGCGGCGCGTGCAGCTCGGGCATCCCCAACACTCTTTCCGGCCCGCCCGGCTCCTCACCGAACAACCAACCCCAAAGCTTCGGCTGCTTCAACCTCGGCCACGCCCCTTACATCGAGGCCATGGGCACCAGCGCCTCTGCCCCGCTCGTCGCCGGCGCCGCGGCGCTCCTCCTCGCCGCCCACCCCACCTGGACCCCCGACCAGATCATCACCGCCCTCCGCAACTCAGCCACCCCCACCCAGACCCTGCTCACTCCCCAACTCAACACCCCCGCCGCTTTAAAGCAGTTGTGAGTTGGTAGTTGCTGGTTGCTGGTTGAAAAAACAAGAGCCTCTGCGTTCTCCGTTCCGTGTTGGCGGTTCCCGAAATTAACAACCGGCAACCTGCAACTGGCAACCGGCAACTCGCCCCTAACTCCCCTTCATCTTTTCCTTCACGCTGTGCGCCAGCTTCTCAATCTCATCCGCCTTGCGCACCACATCCAGCGACAACGTGTCCTTGCTCGACTTGTCCACATCCGCCTTCAACTCGTTCGCCAGACTCAGCAGCTTCTGCCGTATCGTCCACCAACTGCTTCTGCCGCTCGTTGTTGCGCAGCCGCGCCTGCTGCTCCTCGATGCTGCCCATCCCATCGCTATTCGTGTCGTCGGTCAGCGACGGCAACGAAGGCGCCTGTGGCGTTTGAATCGATCCCTGTCCAGCTGCCGCCGCACCGCCTTGCTGGCCCCGTGCAACCCCCGCGCACATCAGCCCGCACAGAGCTATCCCTGCCATCCCAATCGCCACACCACGAAGTATTCTCATCTCTTCCTCCTTCGCCGCCACGCAGCAAACTGCTCCTCTCCGCACAACCGCTGGATCCTCGCCGAGAGATACTGGTAAAAACCGGAGATGCCCACCATCATGTTCCTTTTCGCCCTCCCGCTGCAAGACGACCTCACCTTCGCCGACGTTCGCCACGGCTGGCACCACGACCTCCTCGCCTTCGTCCACCACGACCTGCCCGCCATCGCCTTCATCCTCGCCTACGCCTTCATCCTCCTGCGCATCGTGCTCTTCTTCGTCAACCGCCTCAACCGTCTCGCCCGCCACCAGTCCGCCGCCAACCCCCAGCGCGCCTCCGAGCTCCGCACCGTCGCCGCCATCCTCCGCGCCACCGCCTACGGCGTCATCGGCTTCATCGTCCTCTCCACATCCTCGACATCATCGGCATCAGACCACCTCGCTGCTCGCCTCCGCCGGAGTCGTCGGCGTCGGCATCGGCCTCGGCGCGCAGTCCCTCTTCAAGGACATCCTCAACGGCATCTTCATCCTCATCGAAAACCAGTACAACGTCGGCGACACCGTCAAAATCGCCTCCCTCACCGGCACCGTCGAGGACCTCACCCTCCGCCTCACCACCCTGCGCGACGCCGACGGCACCCTCTACTTCATCCCCAACTCCCAGGTCGCCACCGTCGCCAACCACTCCCGCGACTTCGCCGTCGCCACCCTCCCCATCGTCGTCGACGCCTCCGCCGACCCCGACCGCGTCCTCGACCTCCTCCGCGCCACCGCCCTCGCCGTCCGCAACGACCCCGCCTTCAAAGACATCGCCGTCGCCGACCCCGACGTCCCCGGCATCGACTGCCATCTCCGGCCGCGCCGTCACTTATCCCATCACCATCCGCGTCGCCATCAACCAGAAAGACGCCATCCTCCGCGAACTCCGCCGCCGCATCCTCCTCGCCTTCGAAGCGAACTCCATCCCCCTCGGCACCGACCCCGCCAACCTCTTCCTCGCACCGCCCCGACCCCACAGCCCCACCCACCCGCACCCCCTCACCGGCAGCTAGCCCGCCACTGGAATGCCGTCATCCTGAACGCAGTGAAGGACCCCTGTATTTGTCTTTGCCGTTGTCCGTCCCGGGCGCCCCATAGCCTGCCCTGAGCTAGCCGAAGGGTCAGACAGTCTCACCGTCTGACGTGGGAATACCCCGTCTCAATTCCCCGAAGGACGCTCCACATGGTCCACCACCAGCGTCTCCGTCTGCCCCTTTGCCGGCTCCAGCTTCAACCCAAGCTCGTCCATCACCGAAAAAATCGTCGGCCCAGGGTCGGACACATCCGCCGACGCCGGAACCGGCTTCTGAAACGACAAGTCGTACCTGCCCGTCAGCCCCGTCCTGTCCTGCACCGGCCGGCCCGCCAGGGTCGAAAGCAGCGAAGCAAACGTCGCAATCGTCGCGTCGTAAAAATGAACGTTCTGCCCGCCGTCGCCCGGGATCATATACCCGCCGCCGCCCGGAAGCGCCATCGCTCCCGGATGCGGCTCATCCGGCGGCGTCTCCTTGAACTTCGGCCCATTCTTCCCCAGCACCAGCGCATATATCGGCACCTCTTTCATCTCGCGATGCACCGCCAGCTTGAATCGGTCCGCCAGCATCGACTGCAGCATCGCCCGCAACATCGCCGGCTGCAAAGCTGGCTTCTGCCAATCCGCCTGGTCCTGCTCGCGCACCCTCGCCTCGACATCGTAGTTGTCGCCCATCGCCCAGTCCGGGAGCCCAAGCACATTGTTGGGTGCGAACAGTGCCGCGCCACCGGACTGTGGAACATAAGCCGTCATGATCAGCAGAAACAGCGGCTTGTTGATCATGCGATAGCCGTCCGCCGTCGGCCCAAAATCGTCATGCACGCCCCGCGACATGTTCTGCCGAATCGACACCACATCGAACGCCAATGCTTTATCGCCCGCCGCGTCCGCTGCGCTTGCACCCTTCGCGCCCGGCAAACCACTCGTCTGACCGATAGCAGTCGCCGTCGATACACCAAAAGCAGCGGAGACAATCAACAGGAAACCAAGGTAGAGCGGAGAGAACTTTATCATTGTGCACTCAATCCTATCCACTAAATCATCCCCCCGCCCCATCCGATCCACAAAACAAAACGGACGCCCCCAACGGAGCGCCCGCCTCAACTCACAACTCACCACTCACCACTCACAACTGCTTCACCAACTCCCCCACCCCCCTCACCGGGGGCTGACAGGTATCCCCACTGCACACCACCGCAAAGCTCCCCTCAACCTTCGGCAGCCGTGGCAGCGTCTTCTCCAGCACCGGAGGCAGCATCCGCCACGCTGCACCCGCTTCAACCGCACCACGCTCTTGTTCACCGCATACCCCTCCAGCGCCGCCGCCTCCAGCTCCCGCGCCGCTGCGTCGTCGCCCACCACGCACACCTGCACCGGCTCGCGCACCATCCGCTGCAGCGCCAGCGCATACGTCGCCGCATACAGCCCAAAGTGCTCCACCACTCCCGCGAACGTCTCCAGCGTCTCCTGCGCCTTCTCCGCGTAATCCAGCCGCCCGTTCAGCTCGCCCAGCCGCATCAGCAGCGTCGCCGCCATCGGGTTGCCCGCCGGCGTGGGCGAGTCCTGCAGCGGCTTCCGTCGCGCCCCCAGCGCGCCCAGCCTGCCGCTCGCCCTCCGCCGGCGTCTCGGTGTCGAAGAACCCTCCGCCCGCCGCATCGTAGAACCGCTCCAGCGCGCTCTCCATCAGGTTCGCCGCCGCCGTGTAGTACCGCAGCTTGCCCGTCGCCTCCCACGCATCCAGCGCCGCATGACCCAGAAACACATAGTCGTCCAACACGCCCGCAACCCGCTCCGCCTGCCCGCCCGCCTCGCCATACGCCACCACATGCGCCAGACCCGCCTCACGCCACTCCACGCCGCCTCCAGCACCCGGTCCAGCGACTTCAGCGCAAACTCCCGCGCCCCCGGCGCATCCAGCACTCGCCCCGCCTCCAGGTAAGCCGAGATGCACATCGCATTCCACGCCACATAAATCGTCTTATCGACATAAGGAGTCGCCCGCTTCAGCCGTGCCGCATACATCTTCTGCTTCGCCGACTCCAGCAACCCGCGCGCCGCCTCCACCGTCTCATGCGTCCGCCGCGCCACCACATCCAGCCCCAGCTTCACATGCAGCACGTTCTTCGCCACGTTGTGGTGCATGTCGCCAATCTCGCCGATGTCGTAGTACATCGCCGCCACCGCCAGCTCATCCGGCGTCAGCACCTCGGCCGCCTCGTCCCGCGTCCAGGTAAAGTAGTCGCCGTCGTCCTCGAGCGAATAGTCCGCATCCTGCGACGCATAGAACCCGCCCAGCTCGCGGTCGCTCAGCCACTCATCCATCCAGCGCACAATCTCCTGCGCCACCCGCGCTGAACTCCTCGTCGCCCGACAGTCTGGTATGCATGTACATAGTTCTTCAGCAGCTCGCTGTTGTCGTACGCCATCTTCTCGAAGTGCGGCACCGTCCAGTGCTCATCCACCGAGTAGCGATGGAACCCGCCCGCCAGATGGTCGTAGATCCCGCCCTTCGCCATCTTCTCCAGCGTCAATACCGCCGCCAGCCGCGCCGCATCGCCCAACGCCACCGTCCCCTGCCCGTTGAACTTCACCGTCGTCTTCGATTCGCCCTTCGTCCCACTGCGCGCAGCAACCTCAAGCAACAAATCCACCGCGCTCGAATGGGGAAACTTCGGCTGCGACCCGAACCCTCCATGCTTCATGTCCACGCTCTTCAGCGCCGACAGCACCATCTTCTCCACCAGCTCCGGCCCCAGCTCCTGCAACCTCCGCCCGCGCGCCCGGAAAAACGACTCATTGTGCTCGATCGCGTTCATCACGCTCGCCGCCGACTCATTCACCTCCGTGCGCCGCTTCTCAAACGCCTCCGCCATCGTCAGCAGCACCCGCTGGAAGCTCGGCCGCCCATGCCTGTCCTCCGGCGGAAAATAAGTCCCACCAAAATATGGCTTGCCCTCCGGAGTCAAAAACCCCGTCAGCGGCCAGCCGCCTTGTCCACTGATGGCGGACACCGCCGCCTGGTAGCGCGTATCGACATCTGGACGCTCGTCCCGGTCCACCTTCACCGCTACAAAATGTTCATTGATCAGCCGCGCCGTCGCCGCATCCTCATACGACTCGCGGTCCATCACATGGCACCAGTGGCACCATACCGCGCCAATGTCCAGCAGGATCGGCTTGTCCTCCGCCGCCGCCCGGTCGAACGCTGCCGCGCCCCACTCCATCCAATCCACCGGCTGGTGCATCGCCGAGCGCAGATAAGCCGACGCCGCCCTGGAGAGTGAGTTCATCCCGCCCTCGCCCATCGCCCCATCGTCGATGCCCGCATCTTCGCCCGCATCGCCGTCCTGGTCAAAATATCCGTCGTCCACCGCCGCCGTCGTCCCACCACCACTGCTCCGCGTCTCATCCATACAATCCAACGATCCCCAGGGGTCTCTTGCCAAAAACCGCACACGCGCAGGCAAATTTCGCAGCGCACAAAGGCCACAATCCGGCTTAATTCTTCTCTAAAAATTCTAGCCCTCGCCAACCCGCTCCCTGAATCCCACGCAAGTTCCATCCCCACCCCCCAAAGGTCACCACAGTGTCAGTTGCAGGTTGTCAGTTGCAGGTTGCAGGTTGTCGTTGCGGGTCGTGATGGAACGGGCTCACAAGGCACCTCCAGATGCGACAGTTCGGGGAGGAGAAGCTTTGTACCAACAACCTGCAACCTGCAACTGACAACCTGCAACTGCCTCACGGCCCCACCGAAATCGGCTTCACCGCCGCCGGCCCCGTCGGCGCCGTCAGCCCCGGAATCACCGGCGCCGCCGTCACCACCCCCGAAGCCGCATCCCCAATGCTGATCCCATACTCGTCCAGCGTACTCGACAGCAACTGCCGCAGCGCCGCCCGGTCCTTCGCATACGCCGCCGTCGCTGAGATCAGCGTGTTCTCCGCGCTCGCCATGTTCCGCTGCTGCTGCAGCACCAGCGCCGACGTCGAAGCCCCCAGCTTCAGCTTCTTCTGCTCCGCGTCCAGCGACTGCGCCGCATAGTCCCGCCCCGCCTGCGCCGCCTTCACCTGCGCCCGGTCGTTGGTCAGCGCAAACTGCGCATTGATCACCTGGATCCGAATCTGCGTATACAGCTGCTGCAACCGCATCTGCGCCTGCCGGTACTCCATCTGCGACCGCGCCTGGTCCGCCTGCGCCACCCGGTTGCGCAGCGGGATCGTGATGTTCACTCCCACGCCCTTGTCCGGGGCCGTGCTGTTGAACAGATTCCCAAACGCCGTCCCATAGCCGATCGGCGGAAAACTCCCCGGCGCGTAAGTCGTCTGGGTGGCAAAGTTCAAAGCGTTCGGGTTCTGCGCGCCCGCCAACTGGCTCGCCCCGTAGAAACGCATACGCATCCACCGTCGGCAGCAGCCCGTTCTTCTCCGCCTTGATCGTGATCTCGTTGTTCTTCATGCTCAGCGCCGCCTGCTCGATCTGCGGATTGTTCGCATACGCCTGCTGCACCAGCGCATCCTGCGTCATGTCCTCTTCCGGCAGCCGGTCCAGCGCCACCCGGTCGGTCGGAATCACCGGCGCATTCGTCAGCGCCGGGTCTTCCAGGTTCCGCGCAATCGCCTGCTTCATAATCAGCTGCTGATACTCCAGGTTCGACTGCGACGCCACCAGCGCCTGCTTGTCCGCCGCCACCGCCGAGTCCGAGTTCACCACATCCAGCGGCGCCAGCGTGCCAATCTGCAACTGCCTCCGGTTGTCCTGGGTCAGCTGCGTCGACTGCGCCAGCGCGCGCTCCTTCGCCTGCTCATCCTCATACGCGCTCACCAGACCCCAGTAGATGTTCTCCACCTGGTTCACCGTGTACAGCAGCTGCTGCCGGAACGCCGAGTCCGTAATCCGCCGGTCGTTCTTCGCCTGCACAATAAACCGCCCGTTGATTCCCCAGCCCAAACCCCTGCAGCAGATGCTGCGTCGCCGTCGCGCGAAACGTCGTCGTAATGTCCGGGCTGTAGTCCGTAAACGGATTGTTCGTGCTCACCCGCGTGTTGTTGAACGTCACCGCCAGTTGCGTGCCCGTCAAGAATCCCTGTTGATAGCCGAAGTTGTACGTCGACGTGTCCGTGGTCAGCACCGGCTTGCCGCCCGAGAACAGCAGATTCGACTGCTGCTGGTTCAGCGCCTCATACTGCAAATTCCCCGTCAGATACGGGTCAAGATTCTCCGGCGCAGGCCCGCCGCCATTGGTGCTCAACACCAGCCCGATCGCGCCCGTGCCGCCGCCGCCCGCGCCGCTCGTCGTCCCGCCCGGCCCGCCGCCGCCCGTCACCGTCGAACCCGACCCGCCCAGCGTATTCGTCACCAGCCCCGTCGAAACCCCGCGCAGACTCGCGCCCGCCTTCGCCCGCAGAATGTCCGTGTCCGCGATGTCCAGGTTGATCCGCGCAATCGCAATGTCGAAGTTATTCTCCAGCGCCAGCAGCACCGCATCCGACAGGCTCAGATAGATCTTCCCATCCCGCAGCAGCTGGTCCAGCCGTGGCGTGTTCCCCAGCCGCGACGCCGGAAAGTCCGTCGCCGTAAACGGCTTGAGCGGATTCGGAAAAATCGACGTCAGCTGGCGTGTAGTCCTTCCCCGTGTCCCGCAGATACAGCGGCTCCGTCAGCTTCGGCGCCGGCGCCGCCGGCAGACTGCCCGCTCGCACCCGCCTGCGCCGCCCGCGACCGGCGTCGGGTTCGCCGTCTTGACTGCCAGCCCGGCTGCACACTTCCGCCCACCAAGAGCAGCACAACGCTGCCGCCGCCTGCAAATCCCTTAATCTCACTTTGGCAATCTCCATCCAGTTCGTAATTCCAACGAGTCACCCTCAGCCGCTTGCAAACGGCGGGCAGCTATATTCCCCTTTGCCATAGAGCGACCTCCCAAAGGCCGTCATTCTGGCGCAGCCAGAATCTCTGTATTGGTCTTTGCATTCGCTATTCAAGTTCAAGGTTCAATCTGATTAAGACGTTCCCCGGCAGGCCGCCGATTCATAAAGACTACGGAGCAGCACGCAACCCAGTTCCCCGCCGCTACCCCTCCGAAACCCCAAGTATACCAACCAAGCTGCTCTCGCCTCGAACCTTGAACCTTGAACCTCGCAACAACCGTGTTACCGTGCAATTCAAACATGCCCCACTTGAAGCTCATCCTCGCCTACGACGGCACGCCCTACCACGGCTGGCAGATCCAGCCCAGCCTCCCCACCGTCCAGGGCGCGCTCTCCGACGCCATCCACCGCACCACCGGCGAACGCGTCCTCCCTCAGGGCTCCGGCCGCACCGACGCCGGCGTCCACGCCCTCGCCCAGGTCGCCACCTTCTCCCTCGCCGCGCCCATCCCGCCCGCCAACCTCCACCTCGCCCTCAACCGCTGTCTCCCACCCACCATCCGCATCCTCTCCGTGGAAACCGCTCCGCCCACCTTCCACGCCCGCCACTCCGCCCTCCGCAAAACCTACGAGTACCGCATCTTCCCCCTCCGCCCCGCCCCCAAGGAGGAGTCGTCATCATCTCAAGAGTCGTCATTCCGGGCGAAGCCCGGAATCTCAGTATTTGCACTTCATGACCCCACAAACACCGAACCTCGAACCCCGAACCCCGAACCTCGAACCGTGTTGACGACCTCATCTGCCCCCCCACCCTCGCCCCCTACGTCTACCCCTGCCCCTGGCCCTTAGACCTCCAAGCCCTCAACACCGCCGCCCACCACGTCCTCGGCACCCACGACTTCACCACCTTCGCCGCCGCCGACCCCGACCTCACCCACCGCGCCGAAAATGACGCCGTCATCCCGACCGGAGGCGGCGCAGTCGCCGCCTAGCGGAGGGACCCCCGTATTTGTCTTTCGCTCGCACCATCACCCACTCCGCCTTTGACACCCGCGACAACCTCCTCATCTACACCGTCACCGCCAACGGCTTCCTCCACCACATGGTCCGCAACCTCGTCGGCACCTTCGTCCAGGCCGGAGCCCACCGCCTCGACCCGATCCTCCATCCCCACCCTCCTCGCCGCCCGCAACCGCGCCGCCGCCGGCCCCACCGCCCCACCCACCGGCCTCTTCCTCGTCTCCGTCACCTACCCCTCGAACCTCGAACCCCGAACCTCGGACCTCGCATGACAGCCGAACCTCCGCATAGCCCGCCTCGCCGCCAACCCCGCCGTCCACCGCGCCTTCCAGTGGCTGCACCTCCATCAGCCCCAGCTCCGCAAATGGCAGCTCGAAATCCTCCGCATCCCCGCCCCACCCTTCGGCGAGTCCGCCCGCGCCGCCTGGTTCCTCGACCGCTTCGCCGACCTCGGCCTCACCCACCCCCACCTCGACGCCGCCGGCAACGCCCTCGCCACCCTCCCTTCAAGCAAAGAGATAAAAGATGTGAACGACGGAGCAGCAAGAGATTTCGTCATCCCGACCGAAGGCGGCGCACTTGCCGCCGCAGTGGAGGGACCCCCGCATTTGTCTTTGGGTGCCCCATGTCAGACAGCTTCACCGTCTGACGTGGGAATACCCCCGCAAACAAACCAACCCCACATCCTCCTCTCCGCCCACCTCGACACCGTCTTCCCCTCCACCACCCCCACCGAACCCCTCCGAACAAGACACCCGCATCCTCGCCCCCGGCGCCTGCGACAACGCCGCCGGCCTCACCGCCCTGCTCGCCCTCGCCGCCGCCCTCCACCACGCGCAACTCACCCCCGCCGTCCCCATCCTCTTCGCCGCCAACGTCGGCGAGGAGGGCGAAGGCAACCTCCGCGGCATGCGTCACCTCTTCGATCCCGCCAGCCCCGAAGCCAGCACAACATCGCCGCCGCCATCGCCCTCGAAGGCGCCGGCGCCTCCGCCGTCATCACCCAGGCCCTCGCCAGCCGCCGCTTCCGCGTCACCGTCACCGGCCCCGGCGGCCATGCCTGGACCGACGCCGGCGCACCCAACCCCATCCTCATCCTCGCCCGCGCCCTCCTCGCCCTCGAACCCCTCTCGACCGCAAACCAGCGCGCACCCCCGCACCACCCTCAACATCGGCCTCATCTCCGGCGGCACCTCCATCAACTCCATCCCCGCCTCCGCCACCGCCCTCCTCGATCTCCGCTCCACCTCGCCCGCCGCCCTCGACGCCGCCGAACTCACCCTCCGCCAAACCCTCAACCAACCCAACTTCACCCTCGACCTCATCGGCGACCGCCCCGGCGGCGCCCTCCCCGACGACTCCCCCCTCCTCGCCACCCTCCGCGCCGTCGACCGTCACCTCAACCTCCGCACCGAACCCTGCCTCGGCTCCACCGACGCCAACATCCCGCTCTCCCTCGGCATCCCCGCCATCGCCATCGGCGCCGGCGGCATCGGCGGCGGCATCCACACCCTCAACGAGTGGTACGACCCCACCGGCCGCACCCTCGCCCTCCGCCGCATCCTCCTCACCCTGCTCGACACCGCCCACCTCGCCGCCCATCAGCCCTAGCATTGTGTGCCCCATGTCTCGCCTCTGAGACATGGGA
This sequence comes from uncultured Acidobacteriaceae bacterium, assembly GCA_963808025.1. Classification (GTDB taxonomy): domain Bacteria; phylum Acidobacteriota; class Terriglobia; order Terriglobales; family Acidobacteriaceae; genus Edaphobacter. The sequence continues at coordinate 487,255 of CAWEEI010000006.1, forward strand.
ATCGCGCCACCTCAGCCAGGGTGCCCCATCCATGCGTGGCATGGGTGGGACGTAATTCGCTCGCCCTCCGCTTACCACTACCACTACCCACTTACCACTCGCCCACCACCGCAACACTTCCCCCACCCCCCGCGTCTAACCACACAGCGAACACACATCTCGCCGCACACCACACCAAACAGCTATACTCATCTTGAGCTGTCGTGCAACGAACCTCACGCGAGCCGCAAGCAACCGCCGCCGCCCAGCACGACCTAAAGATCAAGGACCAACCCACCTATGGACACTCCCGCCGCGACCTTTCTCGCCCGCATCCGCAACCACCGCCTCACCGCCACCTTCGCGCTCCTCGCCACGCTCTCCGTCGGCATCCTCGCCGGCTCCATCCTCACCCGCTCCGTCAGCGGCAAGGAGCAGGGCGTCGACTCCTCCGACGCGCGCCCCCTCGTCATCCCCTCGCCCAAGGACCTCTCCAACGGCTTCTCCCGGATCGCCAAGGACGTCGGCCCCGCCGTCGTCAACATCAACACCGAGACCCTGCCCAAGCAGTCCGCCAACCCGCGCACCCGCCGCCGCGGCTCGCAGCAAGGCCCGCTGCAACTCCAGCCCAACTCCCCCGACGGCGGCGACGACCAGACCCCCGGCGACATGCAGGACTTCTTCAACCGCTTCTTCGGCGGCCAGAGCGGCCAGGGCGGCGACGAGGGTGACGACGACTCCGGCGGCAAGCGCGAGGCCCTCGGCTCCGGCTTCATCGTCGACTCCCGCGGCTACATCATCACCAACAACCACGTCGTCGACAAAGCCGACAAGATCTACGTCAAGCTCTCCACCGATCCCGACAACCCCAACGACAAAGGCCGTCCCGCCAAGGTCGTCGGCGTCGATTCCGAGACCGACATCGCCGTCATCAAGATCGACGCGCCCGAGCCGCTCCCCACCGTCAAGCTCGGCAACTCCGACGGCGCCCAGGTCGGCGACTGGGTGCTCGCCATCGGCAGCCCCTTCTCCCTCTCCGAGACCGTCACCGCCGGCATCGTCTCCGCCAAGAACCGCTCCATCGACGAGCCCGGCCCCAACGGCCCGACCAGCCAGTTCCAGAAGTTCATCCAGACCGACGCCGCCATCAACCCCGGCAACTCCGGCGGCCCGCTGGTCGATATGGCCGGCCAGGTCATCGGCATGAACACCGCCATCTACACCCAGTCCTCGGGCTCGGAGGGCGTCGGCTTCGCCATGCCCTCCAACACCATCGCCTCCGTCTACAACATGCTCATCGGTCCCGAGCACAAAGTCGTCCGCGGCTCCATCGGCATCACGCTTCAACGGAGCGCCGACCTCCGCCGTCGAACCGCGATGTACGGCTTCGCCAACGGCGGCGTCCAGGTCGGCAGCGTTACCCCCGGCGGCTCCCGCCGCCAAGGCCGGCCTCCAGCCCGGCGACGTCATCGTCTCCATCGACGGCAAGCCCATCAAGGATGGCGACCAGCTCGTCGCCGACATCTCCTCGCGCAAGGTCGGCTCCACCGTCCAGATGGGCATACCTGCGCAACGGCGCACAGCACACCGCCACCGTCGGCATCGCCGACCGCGCCGATCGTACATCGCCGATCAACGGCGCGCCCGACGACAGCTCCGCCCCCGCCGAAGTCGACGCCGGCGAAGGCAAGCTCGGCATCACCGTCACCGCCATCCCCCCCGCCATCGCCTCCAAGCTCGGCGTCAAGGGCGGCGTCATCGTCACCAGCGTCCGCCCCGGCTCCTTCGCCGACGAGATCAACATGCCCAAGGGCGCCATCATCACGGAGATCGACACCGTCGCCAGCAAGCGCCCCGTCCCCGACGAGTCCGCCTACCGCTCCATCGTCGCCGGCCTCAAGTCGGGAGAGGACGTCGCCTTTGTCGTCAAACTCACCGGAGCCGACGCACCCCCCGGTATCACCGTCCTCGCCGGCACCCTCCCCTAGCCCGTATGCCCGAGTAAGACCCAGGAGCAAGCGAGAGCGTCGAGATTAGCTTGTTTTATCTCGTATGTTGGCGAATCGCAGAAGTGTTGAGTTTGGAGAAGCGGCGTTACATGCGGTTGCGCTGTTTACCAAGGTCATTGTCCAACTTGCGCTGAGCTTTGCGGCTTCGTTTGGGAAGGATTACGGCGACCGCCACATGGCGACCACATCCGCGACGGTAGCATCGCTGTCGTGGCCTTTGCCGCCAGTACTATAGCTTGCCTTGCTCTCTCCCAGCCCAACGGAGCTTGGGTGCAGTCGTTGACCTGACCGGCGGTCACGGTGAAGTCGACGGGAAGGGCATGCTCATCGCCGAGCAGACGGAACTTGATCGTCAGACCTGCCCCTTAGCCTATCCGAGTCCTCCGTGTTGCGGCCCGCGATCGTTTGTTGATGCGCTCGCACGATGGTCGAATCGATCATAAGACGCGAGCTCTTTCGGGCGCGAAACGGTTCATGGAAGACCTTCTCCCAGACCCACCTCGCGGCAACGGCTGACTTATGCACACTCTTGTACTTCCCGTAACGTTCCGGCAGATCGTGCCAGAGCGCTCTGGAACGCAGGACCACGGAACGCCGTTCACAAAAACGCGGTCGTCAGACGCTGTACCCGGCCCCACATCTTCCTTGCGCTCAGGCAGAAATTCCTCGATCTTCTCCCAATGCACATCGCTCAACTTGAAACGGCTGGTCCCATACAGCCACTTCAATTCTCAAATCCGCGCGAAGTCTGTATGTCGATACATCATAGGGGGCGGGAACGGTGGATAGAATTGGAGGCGATGGCTACGCGGGTACGGTCGCATTCGAAGGTGAATCTGGGGCTGGCGATTGGGCCGGTGCGCGGGGATGGGTTCCATGGGCTGGCGACGCTGTATCAGACGCTGGCGCTGTATGATGTGGTGACGGTGGAGGCCCGTGAACCCAGGTCTCAAAATCGAGACCTGGGGCACCCGATGATTACTTTGACGACGAACGATGCGCGGGTGCCGGTGGATGGGCGGAATACGGCGTGGAAGATGGTGGAGCGGGCGCTGGGGCGGATGGGCGTGGCGGCGGAGGTGGCGATCCATATTGAGAAGGAGCTGCCGGTGGAGGGCGGGATGGGGGCGGGGTCGGCGAACGCGGCGGCGGCGCTGATTGGGCTGGAGCGGGAGCTGGGGGTCGCGCTGCCGGAGGCGGAGCGGCTGGAGATCGCTGCCGAGGTGGGGTCGGATGTGCCGCTGTTTCTGGTGGGTGGCGCGGTGCTGGGGCTGGGGCGCGGGGAGCGGGTGTGGGCGATGCCGGACCTGCCGGCGACGGCGTGCGTGGTGGCGTTGCCGGGGGTGGGGGTTTCGACGCCGCGGGCGTTCCGGGATTGGGACGAGAGGCAGTTGTCGAGGTGTCGGGTCTCGAGGTTGCCAGAGGGCGGCGGATTGACAGAAGAGGCCACAACCGGATAGAGTTAAGGAGTTGAGTCACGTTTACGCATCTGCATTTGGGGTCGCGATCCCGGCAGAGGCAGCCTCTGACACATCCGGTATCGTTCGTGGCCTTGGTCCTGAGGGGGGTTCCCTGATGGCAGGCAACACACGGAACGATCTTGCCGAGAGCCTTCTTCTCGCGCTTGTCCGCACCGGGATTGAAAACGACTTTGAACAGGTCGTCTTTCCTCAGTATCCCCTCCTGCGTGAAATCAAGCACGAATTGATGGGTATGGATTCGGGCAGTCCCTGCGTTGTATGCGGCGCTCTCCGGATCGGGCTCGGCTCTGTTTGGACTTTACCGGTCCACGGCAGCGGCGAGTGCGGCTCAACAACGCGTACAGGCTTCCGGCTGCAAGGCGATCCTAACGGAGACCTTGCCCCGGGGGGAGTACTGGCGCACAATGTTCGCAGAGTGAGGTTTGCCGGGGGAACGCCGGCGGACTTACTGGGCGATCGAGCTGGCGATTGAGTTTCGCCGGGCGGTCAAACGGATTCACTGGGCGATCGACTAACGGTAGGTCAAGTGCCTTTGACGCACTTTGTCCAGGTTCGAATCCTGGTCGCCCAGCCAAAGGTCGATTCGCTTGCCAGAGGACACGAGCGAACAGCAACTTAGGGTTCTTTGGCGGCAGCAACATGCCGCTTGAGTTGGACGGATTTTTGAAGTTTGCAACTGGCGCCGCAATGGGCGCGGATGTAGAGGTTCAGAAGCAGGAAGTTTGAAGGGCCGAGTCTGATTATTTCGCAGGGCGAAGTAGCGACGCCGCAAAAAGGCGCCGTAAGACGTAAAGCAGCAGGAGCTACCAAGGTCAACCAGCCTGGAGGGTTTCGACGTGAACAACCAAGACACGACTGCGGTCCTTTCCCCTATTTCAGGTGAGGCTGAGGAGACAGTAACACACCTCCCAGCCTCTGCCAAAGCGGGCAGCGGGCGCCATAACGGTGCCCGACGCGTCCAGAATTATCGATCCGATTAGAAGGCTGCGGAGCGGAAGCGCTCTCCGAAGCTGAGTGAAGACAAGCGCTTCAAGATTTTTTGCGGGTCGGCCAATCGCGCGCTGGGCGAGGAGATCTGCAAGTTCGTCGGCGTGCCGATGGGCGAGGCCCGTCTGCAGCGATTCGCCGACGGCGAGGTGATGTTTCAACTGCTGGAGAACGTTCGCGGCGCGGACGTTTTTCTGGTGCAGCCCACGTGTTACCCGGTGGACCAGCATCTGGTTGAGTTGCTGATCATGATGGACGCGCTGAAGCGCGCATCGGCCGGGCGCATCACGGTTGTGATGCCGTACTACGGCTACGCGAGGCAGGACCGCAAGGACCGGCCGCGCGTGGCGATCACGTCCAAGCTGGTGGCCGACCTGCTGACGACGGCCGGCGCCAACCGGGCGTTGCTGGTGGACCTGCACGCAGCGCAGATCCAGGGATTTTTCAATATTCCGGTGGACCATTTGTTCGCCAGCCCGGTGCTGGTGAGCTACTTCCGGGAGCTGGACCTGCCCGACCTGACGGTGGTTTCGCCGGATGCGGGCGGCGTGGAACGGGCGAGATTCTTCGCCAAGAAGTTGGAAGTGCCGTTGGCCATCGTGGACAAGCGGCGGACGGACATGAATGTGACCGAGGTGATGAACGTGATCGGCGATGTGCGCGGCCGGACGTGCCTGATCCTCGACGACATCGTGGACACGGCGGGAACGCTGGTGAAGACGGTGGAGGCGCTGCTGGAGCAGGGCGCGAGGAAGGTGTACGCGTGCGCTTCGCATCCGGTGCTCTCGGGCCCGGCGGTGGAGCGGATTGCGGCGTCGCCGATGGAGCAGTTGATTGTGACCAACAGCATTCCGCTGCGCGAAGATGCGCTGCGGGTGCCGAAGATCAAGGTGCTTTCGATCGGCGGGCTGCTGGGCCGCGCGATTGAGAGCATTCATATGGAGACGAGCGTGAGTACGCTGTTCAACTAAGGGCAGTGGTTAGTGGCTAGTGGCTAAGTGGTTAGTGAAAGACGCAAGTGCAGTTAGATTTCGCGGCAGAGCCGCAAAGGGAGCGGACGGAGACAGCGTTGATGGTCGTGGTTTTGGTCTTTACTGACCACTAACCACTGGCCACTGACAACTGTCTTCCCGTGCCCGAAAGGATGATGGATCATGGCAACTTCTACGATTCCCGCGGTGGTTGCGACGCCGCGCGAGGGCAAGTTCAACAAGAATGCGGCGCGGCGTGTGCGCGTCTCGGGCAAGATTCCCGCGGTGGTCTATGGCGCGGGACAGGAGTCGGTCGCGGTTGCGGTCGATCCGAAGGTGATCACGAAGATCCTGCACTCGGACTCGGGCCACAACACGATCTTCGATCTGGATGTGACCGGCGCAGTCGGTGGTGAAGGCGATGATCGTGGACTGGCAGCATGAGCCGATCAAGGGCGCGCTGCTGCACATCGACCTGAAGCGCATTGCGATGGACAAGGCGATGCGGGTCTCGGTGCCGATCCAGCTGATTGGCGTGCCGGTCGGGGTGAAGAGCCAGGGCGGGATTCTGGAGCATGTGCTGCGCGAGGTGGAGATTGAGTGCCTGCCGGGCGATATTCCGAGCCATCTGGATGTGGATGTGTCGGACCTTGAGCTCATCGGGGCGATCCATGTCTCCGACCTGCCGCACTCGGGGTCGATCAAGTTTCTGGGCGATGAGCACGCGACGGTTGCGCACGTGACCGCGATGCGCGAAGAGGAGCCGGAGGCCGAGGCAGTTGCCGCGGCGCCGGCCGAGCCTGAGGTTGCCAAGAAGGGCAAGGGCGATGAGGCTGCTGCGGCGCCGGCGGCCGAGGCCAAGCCTGAGGCGAAGAAGAAGTAGTAAGGACAGTTGCAGTTGTAGTTGCAGGTTGTTAGTTGAAGGGCAAAGGAACGGCGGCGTGAAGCTGATTGTCGGTCTTAGGGAATCCCGGCATCGAGTATCAGTTCACGCCGCACAACGCCGGTTTTCTCGCGGTGGACCGCATTGCGGAGTATTGCGGCGCGACCATCGCGAACCGGCGGGGCAGGGCGCTTACGGGGAAGGCGAAGCTGGCAGGACAAGAGGTGCTGCTGGCCAAGCCGGAGACGTTTATGAACCTGAGCGGGCTTTCGGTGGCCGCGCTGGTTCGGGAGCTGGAGATTCCGGTTCCGTCGCAGGACGTGATCGTGATCTACGACGAGCTGGACCTGCCGCTGGGCACGATTCGCATCCGCGAGCGCGGCTCGGCGAACGGGCACAACGGAGTGAAGTCGATCTCCGGGGCGCTGGGCACGGAGGAGTGGTTGAGGATTCGCATCGGGGTTGGCAAGCCTCCCCTGGCGGATGGCAGAGAGGTGAAGGCGGGCGGCACGGATTATCTGCTCTCGCCGATGCGCAAGCAGGAGCTTGCGGTGCTGGATGAGGTGCTCGATCGCGTGAGGAATGCGGTTGAGGTGGTGCTTACGAAGGGTGTGGGCGCTGCGATGAATGAGTTCAATAGGAGCGAGTTGTAGGTTGCAGTGGGTAGTGGTCAGTAAGAACGAAGCAAGAACCTGCAACTCGCAACCTGTAACCTGCAACGGCATTTCCAGACCGGGTTGGCAGAAGACACGCCGGCACGGTGCGAAGCAGAACTTCGCAGAAAGAAGTAAACGAGATGAATCGCACTTACGAAATTATGTTTATCGTCCGTCCGGACGTGGAAGAGGCCGATCTGGACAAGCTGATTGAAGGGCTTCTCGGGCAACATCACCAGCGGCGGCGGCGAGGTGAAGAGCGTCGAGAAGATGGGCCGGCGGCGGCTGGCGTACACCGTCCGCAAGTTCAACGACGGCTTTTACGTGCTGCTGACGGTTGCCGCTCCGGGCAGCCTGATCGGCGAGATTGAGCGGCGCCTGCGCGTGTCCGAGCCGGTGATCAAGTTCATCACGGTGCGCATGGACGAGGAAGAGAAGCGGCTGGCGAAGGTGAAGGCCCTGCGCGACACGAAGGTGAAGCGCAGCGCGCAGCCGATCCCGCGGCCAGAGGCGCCGGTGGCGGTGTCCGCGGCGGCGGAGCCTGAGGCGGCGGCTGAGGCGGCCGACGAGCCGGTGCGCTGCTTCGGCTTAGCGCAATTGAGTTTTGCGGGGCAGCAAGTGGGCTCCGCCCAATAGATTTCAACCCCGAACCCGCTTCCCTTCCCGCCTGCATTCGAGGCGAGATGTTCAAAGACTCCAGCGCGAGCTCTGGAGCGGGATTCGCGAGAGCAACGAAAGGAAGATTCACCATGGCTGACGAGACAAGCACCCCGCAATCCGCACCACAAGCTGCATCGACTGAATCGCAACCCAGCAGGCCTTACACGCCGCGTCCCGCGTATGCGGGGCCAGGCGGCGCGCGGCCACCGCGTCCCGCGGGCGGGCCCGGCGGCGGTCCCGGTGGGCCGGGCGGACCGGGCGGCGGACCGGGCGGACGGAAGTTCTTCCGGCGCAAGAAGGTCTGCAAGTTCTGCACGGAGAAGATCGACGCGATCAGCTACCGCGATGTGCGGCTGCTGCAGGGCTTTGTCGCGGAGCGGGGCAAGATCGTTCCGCGCCGGCTGACGGGCGTCTGCACGCGCCACCAGCGCAAGGTTTCGCTGGCGATCAAGCAGTCGCGCAATATTGCGCTGCTGGCCTTTGCCGCGCGGTTCTAACTTCGGTGAAGGTACGCGAGATCCTGAAGCTGGTGAAGAGCGATGGCTGGATTCATGTACGAACAACGGGCAGCCACCGCCATTTTCGCCATCCGGAGAAGCCGGGGACAGTTACCATTCCCGGACATCCCTCCGATGAACTCGCAGTTGGCACGAAGCTGAGTATTCTGAAGCAAGCAGGTTTGGAGAAGAGGCAGCCATGAGTGAAGGTTCAGGAGAGAAGCGAGTATCTGGTTGTCTACGAGAAGACGACGACGGGCTACAGCGCCTACGTACCCGACTTGCCCGGCTGCATCACGACCGGCCCAAGCTTGCCCGCGACGAAGAAGAACATGCAAGAGGCCATCCAAGGGCACCTGGCAGTGATGCGGGAGTTTGGCGAACCCATTCCGCGGGCGACGACCATCGCTGAACCGATGCAGGTTTCGGCGTAACAATTTTGCGCAATTTCAGCTGCCACTTGACTGGCTGCTTTAGATCGGAGAAGATGCAATGGAAGTGATTCTGAAGGAAGACGTGAACAAGCTGGGCCATCGCGGCGATGTGGTGAAGGTCGCGGACGGCTATGGGCGGAACTATCTGCTGCCGGGCAAGCTGGCGATTGAGGCGACGCTGGCGAACAGGGCGGTGATCGAGCAGATGAAGGGCTCGGCGGTGCGCAAGCTGGCGAAGGAGAAGATCGAGTCGGAAGAGCTTTCGAAGAAGCTGGAGGCGGTGGAGCTGGTGTTCGAGCGCAAGGTGGGCGAGAACGACCATCTGTTCGGCTCGGTGACGTCGGGCGACATTGCGCACCAGCTGGAGGAGAAGGGCTACACGGTCGACCGGCGCAAGATCTCGCTGGAAGAGCCGCTGAAGACGCTGGGCGAGTTCTATGTGCCGATCAAGCTGCACCGCGAGGTGACGAGCCATCTGAAGGTGACGGTGAAGGGGGATCAGCCGGAGGATGCGGCGGAGCCGGCGGCTTAGGCAAGGCAAGAAAATAGAAGGCGCTCTGCTTCGCGAAATGCTCGCAAAGCAGAGCGCCTCGTCATTTAATTGGCGGATCTTGCGGCATCCTTCGACTCCGCTCAGGACAGGCTCTAAAGCCGTGCCCTTAAGCAATACGGTTTACATATTGGTGGTGGCAAATTTCTATTCGTACTTGAGGGTTTCGACGGGGTCGAGGCGGGCGGCGCGGTTGGCGGGGACGGTGCCGAAGATGACGCCGACAATGACCGAGGTGGCGAGCGCGATGGGGGCGGAGACCCAGCCGACGGGGATCCGGTAAGGCGTGAGGTCAGCGGATCGAGAGCGGGATGCCGAGGCCGAGGATGGTGCCGAGGATGCCGCCGGCGAGCGAGAGGAAGACGGCCTCGGTGAGGAACTGCAGGCGGATCTCGCGGCGGGTGGCGCCGAGCGCCTTGCGGATGCCGATCTCGCGGACGCGGGCCTGCACGTTGGCCAGCATGCTGTTCATGATGCCGACGCCGCTGACGATGAGGGTGATGGCGGCGGCCAGGGTGAGGACGACGGTGAGGTCGTCGGCGATCTTGCCCATGTCGGCGAGGATGTCGGTGAAGGTCTGGTCGCGGTAGACGCTGGTGGGGCGGTGGCGGCTCTGGATGATCGCTTTGATCTTGCACGGCGGCGGCCTCGACCATCCTTCGGAGTTGGCGCACGGTGAAGAAGATCTCCTTGAGCGTGTCGGTGCCGGTGAAGTAGCGGGCGACCTCGTAGGGGATGAGGATGGTCTGGTCGCTGATCTCGGACTGGCCGAAGGTGTCGATGCTCTCCTTGAAGACGCCGATGATGACGAGTGGGATGCCCTTGATGGAGATGCTCTTGTCGATGGCGGCCTGCGGGCTTCCGTAGAGCTCGGTCGGCCAGCGGCAGATTGAGCACGGCGACCTTGGCGTGGGCGGCGGCGTCCTGGTCGTCGAAGAAGCGGCCGGCGAGGACGACCAGGCCGCGCACCTGCTTGTACTGCGGCGAGACGCCGAGCAGCATGGTGTCCTTGGTGACGCCGCCGCCCACGCTGATGCGGTCGTGGACCTCCAGCATGGGCGAGTAGGCGACGATGCCGGGGACCTGGTCGACCACGGCCTGCATGTCCTCGCGGGTCATGTAGTCGGGGGTGGTGGTGTTGTCGGGGCCGATGATGCTGCCGCCGCTGTACTGCATCTCGATCTTGTTGGGGCCGAGGCTGGAGATGGTGTCGATGGCGTATTGCCTGCCCGTCATGCCCACGGTGACGACGAGGATGATGGACGCGGAGCCGATGACCATGCCCAGCATGGTGAGCAGGAAGCGCGCCTTGCTGGCGCGGAAGCTGTCGATGGCGAGCGAGACGACCTCGCTGAACATCATGGTGGTGCGCGCGCTGGCGAGGGTGCTGTCGAAGGACCTGGGTTCGAGGGCCGGCTTGGGTGCGCTGGTGGTCGCCATAGGTAGGTGGACGCTGACTGTTGCGGAAGACACGCGCAGCCATTAGACGCCTACCAGTATGGCAGCGATGCAAAGAGGGTGCCAGTGTCTGGGCGACTACACAGATTCCCACTGGCCGGATTTTCCGGAGCGGAAGATGGCCTCGATGACGGCCATGTTGTTGATTGCGTCTTCGATGGGGACGGGGACTTCGCCGTCCTCGAGGACGGCTTTGGAGAAGGCGTCGCCCTGAATGGTGTACTGGTCGCAGACGGGGAAGGTCTCGGTGGCGATGCCGCCGCCGAAGAGGTCGCTTCCCGAGTCGATGAAGATGCGGGTGGGCTGGTCGGGCGGCGCGTTGACGGGGACCTCGACCTCGATGCGGCCTTTTGTGCCGAGGAACTGGACGCGCTGGTAGGGGACGAGCTGGGTGCTGCAGGTGAAGGTGGCCTGGCCGTTGGGGAAGTCGAGCAGCGCCGAGGTGAGGCGGTCGGTGTGCATCTTGGGGTCGCGGTCGATCCTGGCGACGACGCGGGTGGGCTCCTGAGCGAAGCCGAAGCGCGCGGCGAGTGATCATGTAGCAGCCGATGTCCATCAGCGCGCCGCCGCCGATGTCGGCCTGGTTGCGGATGTTGGCGGGGTTGACATTGAAGTAGCTGAAGAAGCCGGCGACGGAGCGGAGCGGGCCAATGCGGCCCTCGTCGAGCAACTGGCGGATGCGCAGCCATTGCGGATGGGTGACGACCATGAAGGCCTCGCCGATCTTGACGCCGGTGCGGTCGCGGACGGCGAGGAGGGTCTCGGCCTCGGCGACGGTGAGGCTGATGGGCTTCTCGCAGAGGACGTGCTTGCCGGCCTCGGCGGCCTTGATGGTCCAGGGGACGTGGAGGTGGTTGGGAAGAGGATTGTAGATGGCGTCGATGTTGGGGTCGGCGAGGAGCTCTTCGTAGCTGCCGTAGGCAGTGGGGATGTCGAGGGCAGCGGCGGCGGCTTTGGATTTTGTGAGGTCGCGCGAGGCGATGGCGGCGACAGAGGAGAGCTGTCCCTGCTGCATGGCAGGGATCACCTTCTTGAGGCCGATGGCGGCGGTGCTGAGGACGCCCCAGCGAAGTTTTCTTGGCATATGGAACCATGATAAAGGGTGAGGGTGGGAGAATGCCAGGGTTGCGTGGAAGGATGGCTCTGGCGGCTGGTTTGCATGCGGCGATCTCTGTAAGTGCGTACGGCTACAATATAGGTGCCGCTGGATTTGGCCCGTGCGGAGGGATGTGTGAGCGGTTGAAACAGGCGGTCTTGAAAACCGCTTTACCCTAGCGGGTAACGGGGGTTCGAATCCCTCTCCCTCCGCCATTTTGGTTATCCCGGCGCTATCATTGCGGCTTAGACAACGGACTTGAGTTGACCAAAATCATGACCTCTCCCGGAGTCCATTTAGGCTCTGGATCGGCAAGAACTATATCGCCATCGCCCCTGATGTGCTGCATAGCAAGCATGAATCTCCCCCACGGAGTTGCATCTGTGACGTTTACCATCTCACCGGGGGTTTGAACTTTTTCGCCCACGTATCTAATCGTCACACCGTATTCAGGACCACCGCTTGCAGTGAAGATCATCACCCCAGAAGGGCCTTCCACGTCCCACTTTGCCGCTCGCAACATATCGACAATTTGCTGCGCATATTCCGCCGGCTCCCCGTCCCCTTGCACATACTGAACGACTGCTTTCGTTGGGGTCTCAGCGAGATACTTCTCTATTTCCGCGAGGTTATCAGTCGCCAGCTTTCGCGATTGATACTTGCCTATGTTGAGTTGATTGTTGTTGCCAAGGATATTTTGGTTTCCGGTAACGACGTTGCCGGTCACGTTGCTATCGCCTTTTGTGGCTATTCCATTTGAAGCGTTGACACCTTGTTTGTTCGCTACCTCATCCAGCTTGGTCTTGATCGCCTGAAGGTATTGCTCATTGGTAAGAGCCGTCTTCAAGATCGCTGGAATCTCTTCGATTGCTTTTTTCTGTGCTTGTGTAAGATTCGCGCAGTTGATCTTCACATCGCCGGTAAGCGCCACCACATTGCTGCATATACTGCGATCCGAACGCAGCGTAACTGTCTGGCCGCAAGCCTGTGAAGCCACCGTCACGGTGAGCGCCAACGAAATTGAATACAAGGAACTCATTGCGGCTTTGGTCCTGCAAATCCAACCATTACATACACGATTCCAGGATCCACTACATCGGTCACACTTCCGACTGTATGCACTTCGGCTACTCCAAAGGCATTCGCCAACGCTTCAGCCCCGGGCGGCAGAGAATTGGTGTCGTGTACCGCCAGCATCACTCCATAACTCGGCGCTGTATCAATGAGGAACTTCGGACGCTCGGGAGTGCAGCCGGCATCCTTGAGAGCTTGTGACAAGTTCTCTGCATACCTCATGCTTTCGGCATTTCCCTGAATGCCGCGCACTGCGACCCTAAACGGACACCATGAGCGGAGGGCACCGACCAAGACTTGGTGTTGTTGCTTGCTCAAGGCTCGTTGTGGTGGTGCGCAAACCGGAGCAGCGATGTTTCCTGAGCCTCCGTTTTGGATAACCCCGCAATCTCCCTGCTGCACGTTCGGTTGGGATGACCTCACCAGTTCCGCTAATTTGTCCGTGTCGATCTGCTTGGCAAGAATCTGTATGACCATATCGCGTATCTGCCGAAGCGTTTTTGCCTGCTGCGTGGTAAGGGATGAGCACTTTATGTCGGCACTACCAGATAGAGCCACGATATTGCTGCATACGCTCTTATCAGATCGCTGTGTAACGACCTGCGCATGGACAACTGCGCTCATTGCAAGTACCAGCGTAACCCTAACGCTGAGGCTTCCCATTGTCTTTCTCCGAACAATCAACGTTTGCGTCGCGGCCCGCGACGACGTTTGTGCATTTGCCACCTTTGTCAGTCTGCGTGATAACTGGGGCTGATGGGGAAAGTGGAGCCGGGGCTGTTACCACTGCGGGATGCCGCAACTCGCGCCACCCAATGAAGCACAATACGCCGACGAGTACGCAGGCGATCATTGCTCGCCAAATGACGCCTCCCTCATGCCAAACACAAAGCAAGACGAAGGCGAGCGCAGAGACGGTGAGCATAGGAACAACAACCCACGGATCGTCAACTTTGAGGGACCATAAGGCTATGGCACTGCCGATAGCCAAAGTGATTCCCTCTTTCTTTGACAATCGGAATCTGGAGTCCGATAGAGACTCCGGTGTGGGCGTGTTGTCCATTGCGATAGCCTCTACAAATCCCCGCTCGCCTGATCCGCAATCCTGTTGTATGACACCCGGGCGGTATTCGCCTATTCTACGCCTCACGGATGGGGAAAGAGCAAGCACCTCACGTTCACGAAAGAGGAAGTCGGGAGCCCCATTAGCCGTTTTTGCTTGTCTTTCAAAATTCGAGACGATCGTTGAACTCGCGCGGCGCAGTGGTCATCCGATGAACATTGACGGGCGGAAAGCCCTGGGGATGGGGATTCGCAGGAGGCGCGGCGGGGTGAAGCTCAAACTTTCGCCGGATCGGTATTGCAGGCTGTATCAGTCTCGCCAGTAGTAGTCATACCCTATGGGAGCGATGGGTTTGACCGAGCGTATCGGTTTGATTGGCTGAATTGCCTTGGTCGGCTCGATGGGCTGAATTGCCCGAATGGGCTTTATCCCATTGGTTCATTCTCAGGTGCCACGCCATAGAACCTATGGATTTCGCTCGATAATAAACCTTCGAATCCCTCTCCCTCGGCCATTTTGCTTGGTTCGAGCGGATTTCTCGATGGTGCGTAGCTAGGTTTTGTGTCGGGCCTTCAGCCCTTGGATTGTCCATTGGCTACCAACCTAGGCCTCCGGCCTAGGCTGGTATGTAACGGGCCTTTGGCCCTTGACGACAAACTCTATAGCAATGCGAACTCTGCTCTAAGAAGGCGGGCGTATAGCGGGAGGTCGAGGGTGTCGAAGCGGCGCCAGCGGTAGAAGGCGACGGAGGCGATCCAACTGGCGGCGAAGAAGGCGATGATGAGGTAGCCGAGGACGCCGAAGTTGCGGTTGAGCTGGAGGATGAGGGTCCAGAAGGCGGACTGGACGCCGGGGTGGGCGGCGGACTGGGGATGGAGGCGGTCGGCGGCGAGGCCAAGGGCCTCGATGGCGCCGACGGCGAAGGCGACGACGACGGAGATGAAGGTGATGGTCATGTTGTAGTAGAGCTTGCGCAGGGGGCGGGCGAAGGCCCAGCCGTAGGCGCCGAGCATGAGGATGCTGTCCGTGGTGTCGACGAGCGACATGCCGGCGGCGAAGAGGGCGGGAAAGACGAGGATGGACCAGAGGGAGAGGCCCTTGGCGGCTTCGGCGGCGGAGATGCCGAGGACGCCGATCTCGGTGGCGGTGTCGAAGCCGAGGCCGAAGAGGACGCCGAGCGGATACATGTGCCAGCTGGAGGAGATCATGCGGAAGACAGGGCGGAAGAGGCGGGCGAGGAGGCCGCGGCTTCCCAGAAGCAGGTCGAAGTCCTCTTCGACGTAGGCTCCGCCGCGGCGGACTCGCTGGAAGGTGCGGTAGACGGCGGCGAAGACGGCGAGGTTGACGATGCCGATGGCGAAGAGGAAGAGGGTGGAGATGAGGGTGCCGACGATTCCGGCAATGCCCTGGATGTCCGCGCCAGCGCTGATGTGGCGGTGGAGCGAGAGGGTGGCGGCGGCGAGGACGATGGAACCGATGACGACGATGGTGGAGTGGCCGAGGGAGAACAGGAATCCGACGGCGACGGGGCGCTTGCCCTGCTGCATGAGCTTGCGGGTGACGTTGTCGATAGCGGCGATGTGGTCGGCGTCGACGGCATGGCGGAGACCGAAGCTGTAGGCGAGGAAGGCGGTGCCGAGCAGGACGGGAAAGTGGCGGAAGGCGACGAAGGCCCAGAGCCACGCGGCGAGGTTGAAGGCGAGCAGGAAGGCATAGAGGGAGATGACCTTCGCGCGGGTACCGCCGGGTTGGTCGTTCAGCAGGCTGCGGAGTTGCAACGGTGGGGGCCTCTAGACTGTGTTCTCTAGTTCTACCGTTTGGTGGGGAGATGGAGCAAGGCGGGGGCGTGGCTAGCGGATGGTGGCCATGGCGGCGCGGAAGAGGACTTCGAAGTCGTGGGCGGCGGCGGGGTCTTTGGCGAGTGGCGGTCTCGATGGCGCGCTGGGCGATGGGGCGGGCGTAGCCGAGGTTGACGAGGGCGGAGAGGGCGTCGTCGCCGGCGGGGCCGTAGTGGGTGGGGGCTGCGGCGGGCGAGGCGGCCATGTCGTCGAGCTTGTCTTTGAGTTCGAGGACGACGCGCTCGGCGGTCTTTTTGCCGATGCCGGGGATGCGGGTGAGGGTGGCGTGGTCGGCGGCGCGGATGGCGGCGACGAGGCGGTCGGCGTCGATGCCGCTGAGCACGGTGATGGCGAGCTTGGGGCCGATGCCGGAGATGGTGAGGAGTTTCTCGAAGAGGCGCTTCTCCTGCGGCTCGGCGAAGCCGAAGAGGGCGATCTGGTCCTCGCGGACGTGGGTGTAGATGTGCAGGCGGGCCTCGGCGCCTTCGGGCGGGAGCGCGGTGAAGGTGGCGACGCTGATGGTGGCGTCGTAGCCGACGCCGGCGCACTCGACGATGGCCTGGTTGGGCGATTTGGAGAGCAGGCGGCCGCGGAGGAAAGCGATCATTCCGCCGATTGTACGTGGGGCGGTGCGGGGACGAGGGCCGGGTCGCGGCGCAGGGGCGGTCCTGAAGGAACGGCGATTGTAACGAGATTGAAACGCTCTGTTGATTCTCCGTTTATGGTTTGCTTGTTGAATTGTTCGCACACGGGCATCGGTTTATCAAGGGGCGACGAGGTTACGGCATCCGCAGAGGGTTTGTCATTTATCTCGGACTGACTTAGTCTTATTTATACAAGACTGAGTTAGTCCTATATTGAGGCGGTCCGCAGCGCTGAGGCTGGGTGCCGTTCAAGAGGCCAGACGATTCGATCCACCAAACAAACAAGAGAGGGAACCATAAGAATGACCACGAAATTGTCTCGTATTGCCCGACTGGCGCTGTTCGCCGCGCTCGCTTTGCCTGTTGCCGCGACCATTGCGCCGGGGCCGATTTATGCGCAGTCCGGCTCGACCATTACCGGGACTGTGTTCGACCCGAAGGGGGTGCCGTTGCCGGGTGCGGCGGTGGCGATCCGCGAGGAGGGCACCGACGCGACGCAAAAGGCGAACTCGGATGGCCAGGGCAAGTTTTCGTTTGCCAACCTGCCAGCGGGCAAGTACGCGATTAAAGTGGACGCCTCCGGGTTCAACACGGCCAAGATCATCGGCGTGGCGGTGACGGCGGCGCAGCCGGTCGATGTGCCGGTGACGCTGGAGATGGGCAATGCGTCGGAGCAGATTACGGTGGAGGCGAACGATTCGGGTTCGATTGCGGCGGCGCTGGCTCCGATGGACGCGCTGCTGGAGGAGCACTCGGCGCGAACTGAGATTACGCAGGCGTTTATCGCGAACTTCACGTCGCCGCTGGCGGACTACGGCGAGGCGGTGGAGATGGCTCCGGGGACGTTTACCACCAATGGCAACGGCACGGGTTTGGGGCAGTCGAAGACATACTTCCGCGGGTTTCCGGATGGCGACTACGACATCGACTTTGACGGCATCCCGTTCTACGACACCAATACGCCGACGCACCACTCGTGGGCGTTCTTCCCGACGCAGTGGGTGGGCGGGATCGACTTCGACCGCTCGCCGGGTACGGCCTCGACGATTGGACCGACGCCGTTCGGCGGGTCGATCCATCTGCTTTCGCGGGACATCTCGCCGATCCAGGGCATTCGCGCGGGGGTCTCGTACGGCTCGTGGGGCACGTTGCTGGCGGACGTTCAGTACGACTCAGGCAGCCTGATGGGCAACCACAAGGCAGGCTTCGACATCGATGTGCAGCACATGGATTCGAAGGGCTACGAGACCAATAACTTTCAGAACCGGGATGCGGGTTCGATCAAGGCGCAGTACAAGTTCTCGGAGAACACATCCGTGAGCGGATTTTCGGGGGTGGTCTATCTGCACGCCAACACGCCGAACTTCAACGCGACGCGCTGCCAGATGTATGGCGTTCCGTCGAACGGCTCTTACAGCTGCTTCGCCTCGGGCACGAGCGGGCCGCTGCTGCCCTATACGGGCGCGGGAATTCGCTTCTACCTCGCGGACAACAGCGATCCGCTGGATTATCTGGACTACCAGTACAACCGTTATCAGGTGCCGACGGACTTTGAGTACGGCGATTTCAAGACGGTGCTGCCGTTCAATATTCATCTCGACTTCAAGCCATATATCGTACGACTATGACAACTCCGAGGTCTACTCGAACGCAGTGCCGATCACTGAATCGACCACTGTGCCATACAACGGGAACCCGACCTCAACCACGTGGTACGGCATCAAGGTGGCGCCGTGCAATGTGCCGGTTTCGAAGACCAAGTCGGGCATCACGACGACCGCGATTCCCTGCGGCGTGGACAAGTACAACAGCTATCGGAAGTATGGCGAGACCTTCAACATCAACCAAACTTCGAAGCTTGGCATCCTGCGCGCCGGCATGTGGTACGAGTGGGCCAGGACGAACCGGCACCAGTATCCCAGCGACCCGCTGAATAACTGGGCGGACCAGGCGCTGCCGAACTTCGCGGAGATGTTCTGGACGGATTCCTACCAACCTTTTGCGGAGTATGAGTTTCACCCGTTCAAGCGGTTCACGATCACGCCGGGGGTGAAGTTCTCCTACTACACGGTCGCCACCAAGCAGTTTGCGGATGACGGAAAGACCTCGGCAACCTGGGCACGGGTCCCACTTCGAATGCCACTGGCAATCCGGCGGCGTTCATTACCAATGGCGGGAGCTACTACTCGACGCTGCCTTCGATCGATGCGAACTATCACATACGGTCGAACTGGTCGGCGTATGCGCAGCTTTCCACGGGCAGCATCGTTCCCGCCAGCGCCACCTTCGACTACAACCAAGGCACGTCCGGCCTTACGATCCCGGTGGCGCAGCTGCCCAAGCAGCAGCACAATACAACGTGGCAGGGCGGGACGGTGATCAAGTTGAAGCACGTGACGCTGGACGTGGATGCGTTTCACATCCGGTTCCAGAGCGGCTTCTCCTCGGAGACGAACGCGTCGACCGGCGAGCCGGTGTTCTTCGCGCAGCCGAGCTCGATCAGCAAGGGGCTGGAGGGCCAGAGCAATATCTATATCGGCCATGGACTGAGCGCGTACCTGAATGCGACGATCGAGCGGGCGTACTATACGGCGTTTGCGACGATCTATCCCAGTGGATCGACCGGGTACCAGTTTCCGCTGAACGAGGCGACGCCGTCGGGGCTGTGGGTGCAGCAGACGCCCTCCGACACGGAGGCTGAGGGCGTGACTTACCTGCGTGGCGGCTGGGACGCGGGGCTGTTCAACAAGCGGGTCGGGCAGTTCTACATCGACGACAGCGGGTACCACAACCAGACGCTGATCAGTCCGTTCGACGTGACCAATACCTACATCAACTACACGATTCGCAGCGGGACGCGCTTCGACCAGACGAAGATCCGGCTGAGCGTGAACAACCTGTTGGATCTGCACAACGTGACTGGGATTACGCAGGCCACCTCGGCTACGGGAGTTCCTCTGATGGCGAACGGGCAGACGTATACCGATGCGTTTGTCGCCACGACGCCGACCGCGCCGATCAGCGGGGCGGACAATGTGAGTATTTTCTCCGGGAGGAGCATTGTGTTGTCGGTTACGTTTGGGTTGTCGCCGAAACGGTAAGGGAAGCGAACGCAAATACGGAGATTCTGGCTGCGCCAGAATGACGGCAGTTGGCAAATTAATCCGTGCAGGAGTGGCCGAGGCCATCCTGCACGGATTTTGTTTTGTGCTTAGAAGAGCACACTGAGGGACATCTGGATCTGGCGTGCGTTGCCGATCTGGTGTTTCACGATGCCGAGGCCGTTGGGGCAGTTGTAGATTCCTTCTTCGCCGGGAGCTGCCGCGGATGTGCCGCATCCGGACGGCATTACATCGGCGGCGGAGTCGGCCTGCACGGGCACGTTGTTGAACGACTGGTTCTGCTGGACGTTGTTCTGGGGAATGTCCAGGCTGGTGGTGTTGGTGAGGTTGAAGACATCGAAGGTGTAGCGCAGGGTGGTCTGCTCGGTCAGCTTTGCGGTCTTCACCAGCGAGGCGTCGGCGCGCTTCTGGAAGGACTGGCGGAAGATGTTGCGCTGGCCATTGGTGAAGCCGGTCTCATAATAGTCGCCTGCGGGAACGCCGTCGGTGCCGGGAGCGATGAGAGGAATGGAGAAGCAGCTCTGCTTCAGCGCCGCGCCCTGCCCGGTGTTGATGTTGTAGAAGGCACCGGACGCGCCGGTGAGGGCGTTCCTCTTGGTGCAACCTGGGGCGAGCGGAAGGATGGGGTTGGTGATGCCGTCGAAGGTGCTGTAGTAGAGGCTGCCAACAGCGCCGGAGTAGTCGTAGACGCTATAGGGCTGTCCGCTTTGCAGGGTGGTGATGCCTTGCAGCGTCCAGCCGTCGGCGATCCTGCCCTCGAGACTGCTCTCAGAGAAAAACTTGGACACGGTGTAGGAGTAGGTGAAGGTGATGACGTGGGTACGGTCGAAGTCGGCGGTTCCATATCCGGAGCGCAGGTAGGGAGGGGCTTCGGGATTGCTGCCGTCGTAGAACAGACCCAGGCCGCTCTGCTCGTCGGTGGTGTGGGAGTAGGTCCATGAGCCGCCGGCCTGTAGGCCGTAGCTGAGGCGCTTGATGACGTGCACCTGCAGCGCGTGGTAGGCGGATATCCCGGCCGCGGTGTAGGAGAGCGACTCGGAGGAGTAGCCGAGATAGGGCACGCGAAGATCGACGTTGCCGCCTTCGTAGTTGTCCATCATCTCCTGACTGTCTGGGCAGGACGGCGGGGGTGAGGTGGTGCTGAGGCATAGGGGCTCGAAGGTGTTCTCGTTGAGCACGGTGTAGCCGTAGCTGTAGGTCTGGCCGTTGTACGGGCTGCCCATGCTGGCGACGTGCGCCTGATTGAACGGCACGGGGATGACCTGGTGACGGCCGAGATTGCCGATGTAGCCGACCTCGACCATCAGGTCGTTGCGCGGCTGCCACTGCACATTGAGGGTGAAGTTGATGCTGTAAGGAAGCTTGTTGGCTGAGTTGTAGACGCCGAGGGTGAAGGGCGCGTCGCCGTTCGCAATCTGATACGGAGTGGGCAGAGAGTTGGTGATATCGGACGCCTTGGGATTGCTGGGCGGCGCGGCCGCGGCGGTGCCCCACGGGTGGCCGAGGTTGTACACGGAGTTGTCGACGGTCGTTCCGTTGTAGTTGCCGCAGACGGGGATGTAGAAGAGGTATTCGTAAGATGTGCCGGTGTTGTACGGGCACTGGGTCTGGTTGACGAAAGGCTCAGTCTGGTTGACGCCGAAGGGACCGCCGGCGATCTCGCCGGCCGCGAAGCCGGGCGAGAGATAGGTGTAGAGCTCGCCGCGATCGTAGTAGATGCCGGAGCCGGCGCGGACGACCAGCCTGCTCTTGAACATCTCCGGTTGCCAGGCCGCGCCGATGCGCGGGCCGAAGCCCCACTGGCGTCCGGTGAGGGTGGTCTTGCTGGTGCCGGGCGTGGGGTTGACGTTGTTGCCGGCGATTTGGATGCCGTTCTGCGGATAGCACTGCGCGGAGGTCTGCAACGCAGATGGGGCCGTGACGCAGGCGGAAGTGGACACGGTGGGGGTGTAGAGCGCGGGATTGAAGTTGAACAGGTTGCCGTTTTTCTCGGTGAGGCCACCGTCCCAGTCATAGCGTATGCCGGCGGTGAGGGAGAGGGTTGGCGTGACCTGGAACTTGTCCTGCGCGTAGCTGCCGACCTCATTGGCGCGATAGTAGCGGTTGGCGTTGCCCTGCAGGTAGGTGGTGGCGGTGAAGTTCTGGGTGGAGTAGGGCGTGACCCAGTTCTTGGCGAAGGAGAAGAAGTCGGGCGTGGCCACCGAGCCTTTTCCTGTGCGCAGATCGCGCAGGTTCAGCTGGGTGTAGGCGAAGCTGCCGCCGAAGGTGACGGTGTGACGGCCCTTGGTCCAGATGGCGTTGGCGGAGGGCATCAGTCGGTTCTGGAAGACGCCGGTGTTCGATCCCTGCGAGGCCGCATCGGGGCCGATGGCGAGGGAGTTCGCGGTGAGGCCATACAGCGATGTTGACGCGGGCGACCAGCCGGGATCGTCGGCCTGGTCGCCGATCGCATCGTTGATGGTGATTCCGGGAAAGTAGTTGCCGAAGGCGGATGTCATCCCCACCTGCGCGGGGGTGAACGGCTGATCGTTGGTGGCGTAGGCCTTCTCGCGCAGGAAGCCGAGGGTCTCGGTGAGGCTGAGGCTGTTGCTGAGGGTCTGCGCGTTGTTGATGGAGGCCACCTGACTGCCGGCGTCGACGTGCGCGGTGAAGCCGGGGACGTTGGAGTAGGCGTAGGGCGAGGAGCTGGGATCGTGCTGGTAGTAATACTTCAGCGAGACCACATCCTTGGCGCTGGCGTTCCAGTCGAGGTCGGCGACGCCCTGGTCCGACTTGAAGCGCGCAGTGCCGGGCAGGAAGGTGTTGTAGGGCGAGAAGAGGTTGGCGACGTCGCCCGGCGTCTGGTTGGGAATGAGCCATTTGCCCGGCTCGCCAGGGAGCGATGGATAGGTAAAGAGAGTGGTCCCGACCGGGTTGGCCGCCCAGTCACTGGCGGTGACGCTCAAGCCCGAAACACCTTCGTTGGCGGTCCAGTTGTTGTTGACCAGATTGGTGAGGTAGGCATAGTTGGGCCCACCGCCTGGGTTGCCGGTGGTGGTGCGCATGTCGCTCAGGCCCGGCGGGACGACGAGCAGCTCGTCGCCGGTCTCCTGGTCGGAGATGTGCAAGTGCTGGTACGCGACATAGCCGAAGAGCTTGTTCTTGATGATGGGGCCACCGACCTCGCCGCCGGCGGTGTAGCGGTGCAGCTCGGGGTTCTTGTCGCTGAGGGGGATGTTGTTGTCCTTCTTGAAGAAGAACGGCGCAGCGTTAAGCCAGTTAGTGCCGCGGTGGTAGTAGGCGCTGCCGTGGAACTCGTTGGTGCCGGCCTTGGTGCTGAGGTCGATGTGGGCGCCCGAGGTGGAACCCTGCTCGGCGTCGTACATCGACGAGTTGACCTGAACCTCTTCGATGGTCTCGGGCGCAGGCGTGGGGATCGAATTGCCGATGGAGAGATAGATGGAGGCGCCGCTGGGCACGATGCCGCCGCCGGCGTTGTTGGACTGGCCGGTGTTGTTGACGATGCGGGCCGATTCCACCTGGCTGGTGCTCTTGCCGTTGAACAGGTTGCTGGCGTCGACGCCATTGAGAGAGAAGCTGTTGGATGTGTCGCGCTGACCGTTGGCCCAGATGGGGGCGTTGCCGAGGCCGCTGTTGGCGCCGGTGCCGCCGGAGAACTCCGCGTTGACGCCGGGCGAGAGGATGGCGAGGCCGGTGAAGCTGCCGGTGGGCAACGGGACCGTTTCGATCTGCGCCTTATCGAGGACGTAGCCGACGGTGGTGTCTACGGCGTTCATGAGCGGGGAGGCGGTGACGGTGACGGAGGTGGAGGCCGCGCCGAGGGTCAAGGTGGCGTTGAGGGTTGCGGTGCGGTCGGCCTGCACGGTGATTGCGGGAAAGACCTCGGTCTGGAAGCCGTCGTGGGTGACGGTGAGGGTGTAGGCGCCGATGGGCAAGTTGACGAAGCTGTAGTAGCCATCGTCGCCGGAGAGCTGCGTGCGCTTGAGCCCGGTCTGATCGCCGGTGGCGAGGACGGTGGCGCCGGAGAGGATGCCGCCCTGCGCGTCGGTGATAACGCCGGTAATGCCTCCAAGGGTTTGCTGGGCCGAAGCGAACGGGGTGAGGGAAAGAACGAGAGCCAGCCCCAACATCATGCGGAAGATACACGTCTGCCTGGACATAAGCGATGTCTCCTGGAGGTATATTGTTGGCCCAACTTCCTGACCGGAAAGCTCTGGATTTTCGTTTAGAACGGATGGTTCGTGTGGAACTTGGTAGGAGGACGCGTGGCTCGGGATGGGTTTAGCGGCCTTTTCAAGTGCAACAAAGGACTGAGCGCAAGCGCGTGAGATGGCTTGGCAACGAAGGAAAACAGTCTTGAGTGCTTAGTTCTGACAATACCGCATCTGGGGGAAATTGGCGAGAATTTAATGGTGTTGTAAATGTGTTCAGGCAAGGGGAGGACAAACCCCACGTCAGACCAGAAGCGGTCTGACATGGGGCACCCGGCTATGGGACGCGACCGGACCGGAGGGCAGACTCCGGCCCGAATCGCGTCGGGCTCCCCGAGCCCAGAACACGGGGAGCAGGCCAAGCTACTTCGCGGGCGCCGGGGCGGACTTGTCGAGATCGAGATTGAGCTCGAGGACATTGACGCGGGGCTCGCCGAGGAGTCCGAACTGGCGTGGGGTTACATGCGTGGCGACCAGGGTGCGTACGGCGTCTTCTGTGATGTGGCGCTCTGCGGCGACGCGGGAGACCTGGTAGTAGGCGGCGGCGGGCGAGATATCGGGGTCGAGGCCGGAGGCTGAGGCAGTGACGAGATCGATGGGCACGGGCGCGGATGTGCCCTTGGGGTTGATCGTCTGGACGGAGGCGGCGACGCGCGTGACGAGAGCTGCGTTAGTGGGGCCGAGGTTGGAGCCGGAGGAGTTGCCGGCATCGTAGCCGTTGCCCGCCGCCGAGGGGCGGGACCAGAAGTAGCCGGGGCCGGCGAAGGTCTGGCCGATGAGGTGGGAGCCGACGAGGACGCCGTTGCGCTCGATGAGCGAGCCGTTCGCCTGCGCGGGGAACAAGACACGCGCCAGTCCGGTGACGACCAACGGATAGCCGATGCCGAGCAGCACAGCGGAGACGATGGTGTAGAGCAGCGAGGTGATGATGTGTTGTTTCATGGCTTCCCTCTTTGGTTGCGACTACGCGAGATGGATCGCGGCGATGAGCATGTCGATGAGCTTGATTCCGATGAACGGGGCGATGATGCCGCCCAGGCCGTAGATGAGCAGGTTGCGCTGCAAGAGCGCGGCCGCGGACATGGGCGTGTACTTGACGCCGCGCAGCGCGAGCGGAATGAGGGCAACGATGATGAGCGCGTTGAAGATGACGGCGGAGAGAATGGCCGACTCCGGCGTGCGTAGATGCATGATGTTGATCGCGGTGAGCACGGGAAAGACGCCGGCAAACATGGCGGGGATGATGGCGAAGTATTTTGCCACGTCGTTGGCGATGGAGAAGGTGGTGAGCGCGCCGCGGGTCATCAGGAGTTGCTTGCCGATGCCGACGATCTCGATGAGCTTGGTGGGGTTGGAGTCGAGATCGACCATGTTGCCGGCCTCTTTGGCGGCCTGAGTGCCGGAGTTCATGGCGACGCCTACGTCGGCCTGGGCGAGGGCAGGCGCGTCGTTGGTGCCGTCGCCGGTCATGGCGACGAGCTTGCCCTGGGCCTGCTCGCGCTTGATGAGGTCCATCTTGTCCTTGGGCTTGGCCTCGGCGAGGAAGTCGTCGACGCCGGCCTCGCGCGCGATGGCGGCGGCGGTGAGGGGATTGTCGCCAGTGATCATGATGGTGCGGATGCCCATGGCGCGCAGCTGCTCGAAGCGCTCCTTCATGCCGCCCTTGACGATGTCCTTCAGGTGAATGACGCCGAGGGCCCGGCCATTCTCCGCGACGACGAGAGGCGTGCCTCCGGCGCGGGCGACGGTCTCGACGGTGGAGCGCACTTCATCGGGAAGGAAAGAGCCGTTCTCCTTGAGGTAGTTTGCGATCGCGTCGGCTGCGCCCTTGCGGATGCTGCGGCCCTCCATGTCCACGCCGGACATGCGGGTGAGCGCGCTGAAGGGGATGTACTCGACGTTGAGGTTGGCGAGCTCGCGACCGCGCAGGCCGTACTGGTCCTTCGCCAGCACTACGATCGAGCGGCCCTCAGGCGTCTCGTCCGGCAGCGAGGAGAGCTGGGCGGCGTCGGCGAGCTCTTCGCTGGTGACGCCGGCGGCGGTGAGGAACTCCGATGCCTGGCGGTTGCCGAGGGTGATGGTGCCGGTCTTGTCGAGCAGCAGCGTGTCCACATCTCCGGCAGCTTCGACGGCGCGGCCGGAGACGGCGAGGACGTTGTGCTGCACGAGGCGATCCATGCCGGCGATGCCGATGGCGGAGAGCAGGCCGCCGATAGTGGTGGGGATGAGGCAGACGAGGAGCGAGATGAGGACGAAGACGGTCTGCGGCGCAGCGGAGTAGATGGCGAAGGGCTGCAGCGTGACGACCGCGAGCAGGAAGATGATGGTGAGGCCGGCGAGCAGGATGTTGAGGGCGATCTCGTTGGGGGTCTTCTGGCGCTCGGCGCCTTCGACGAGGGCGATCATGCGGTCGAGAAAGGTCTCGCCGGGATTGGCGGTGATGCTGACGACGATCATGTCGCTGAGCACGCGCGTGCCTCCGGTGACGGCGGAACGATCGCCGCCCGCCTCGCGGATGACGGGGGCCGACTCGCCGGTGATGGCGGACTCGTCGACGGATGCAACGCCTTCGATTACTTCGCCGTCGCCGGGGATCATCTGTCCGGCGATGACGCGGACTTTATCGCCGACGCGCAGATGCGAGCTGGGGACCTCTTCGGTCTGGCCGCCAGGCAGCAGCTTGTAGGCTGTGGTCTCGGACTTGGCCTTGCGCAGCGCGTCGGCCTGGGCCTTGCCGCGGCCTTCGGCCATGGCGTTGGCGAAGTTTGCGAAGAGGACGGTGAACCAGAGCCAGAGGGTGATCTGGAGGTTGAAGCCGAAGTCGTGCTTGCCTTCGGGCAGCAGGAGGATCAGGGTGGTGACGACGCAGCCGACCTCGACCACGAACATGACGGGGTTCTTGGCCATGTCGCGCGGATCCAGCTTCTTCAGCGAATCCAGGGTGGCGCGCTTGACGATGGCGGGCTCAAACAGCGCCCGCTTCTTCGAAGTTCCTGTATGTGTTGCGTGCATCGCTCTCTCCAAAGACCCAAATCCAACCTGCTACTGATAAACGCTGCCTAGGAAAAACTTGTGCCGACGCGCAGCAATAGATGTTCGAGAATTGGCCCGAGGGCCAATGCCGGAAAGAAGGTGAGCGCTCCGACGATGACGATGACGCCGGTGAGCAGCACGGTGAAGAGCGTCGAGGTGACCGGGAAGGTGCCCACGGAGGGCGGCGTGATCTTCTTGGTCACCAGATTGCCCGCGACGGCGAGCATGGGCACGATCATCAGGAAGCGCCCGGCCAGCATGGAGATTCCCATGGTCGAGTTGTACCAGTGCGTGTTCGCGTTGATGCCGGCGAAGGCTGAGCCGTTGTTGCCGGTCGCCGAGGTGTAGGCGTAGAGGATCTCCGAGAGGCCATGCGGCCCGTGGTTGGCGAGGCTGGACAGACCGAAGGGCTCGAGCACCGACACTGCCGAGAAGCCGAGGATGATGACGGGGAAGATGAGCAAATAGAGCATCGACATCTGCACGTCGTAGGCCTGCACTTTTTTGCCGAGGTACTCCGGCGTGCGCCCCACCATCAGACCCGCGATGAAGACGGTGAGGATGACGAAGATCAGCATCCCGTACATTCCGGCGCCGACTCCGCCGAAGATGATCTCGCCAAGGTGGATGTTGGCGAGCGGCACCAGGCCGCCGAGGGGCATGAGCGAGTCGTGCATGGCGTTGACCGCGCCGCAACTGGCGTCGGTGGTGACGGTGGCAAAGAGTGCGGAGTTGGCGATGCCAAAGCGCACCTCCTTGCCCTCCATGTTGCCGCCGGGAGATTGCGCGGCGCCGGTGGAGACGACGTGCTGATCGACTCCATGCAGCAGCGGGTTGGGCTGCGCCTCCGCCCAGTAGCAGGTAAGCACGCCGGCGAACCAGAGGATTGACATCGCGCCGAAGACGGCCCAGCCATGTTTGGGCGAGCCGACCATCTTGCCGAGGGTGACGCAGAGGCCGCCGGGGATGAGGAAGATGGAGAACATCTCCAGCAGGTTGGAGAGCGGGGTGGGGTTCTCAAACGGGTGCGCCGAGTTGGCGTTGAAGAAGCCGCCGCCGTTGGTGCCGAGCATCTTGATTGCTTCCTGCGAGGCGACGGGGCCCTGCGCGATGGTCTGCGTGGTGACGACGGTGGTTGTGGGCTTGCCGTCTGCGCCGGTGGCGGTGATGGATTGCTTCTCCAGGAGCGTTCGCGGTGTCGTAGGGCTTGAAGTTCTGGACCACACCCTGCGAGACGAGCGCAAGGGCGTAGACCAGGCAGATGGGGACGAGCACCCACAGCGTGCCGCGGGTGAGATCGACCCAGAAGTTGCCCAGGGTCTTCATCTCGCGGCGGGCGATGCCGCGGATGAAGGCGATGGCGAGAGCCATGCCGACGGCTGCCGACCAGAAGTTGTGCGTCGCCAGCCCAAACATCTGGGTGAGGTAGCTCATCGTGGTCTCGGGCACGTAGGACTGCCAGTTGGTGTTGGTGGTGAACGAGGCGGCGGTGTTCCACGCGAGGTAGGGCTCGACCGCGGCGAAGTGCTGCGGGTTGAGCGGCAGCATCTGCTGGGTGCGCTCTACCACGTAGGTGAGCAGCAGCGTGGCGAGCGAGAAGATGAGCATGGCCGCGCCGTATTCGGTCCAGCGCATCTCGGCATCGGGGTCGACGCCGGTCATTCTGTAGAGCAGCCGCTCGATGGGTCCGAGCACGGGATCGAGCAGCGTCTTCTTCCGCTCGTATACCTGCGCCATATAGAGTCCGATCGGCTTGGCTGCGATGCAGCACAAGCGCGAAGAAGACTACGATCTGCAACCAGCCGTTGGATGTCATGTCAGAACTTCTCCGGACGCAGCAGGGCGAAGACCAGATACACCAGCAAAGCCCCGGTGAGTACAAGTAAGAGGATATTTTCAAGCATCGTCGCGCCCGCCTTTCAGTGACTGGCAGCCGTGCTGGTACACGAGGGCGACAATGAAGAACACAAGAGAAGTTGCGAGGAAGACCAGATCAAGCATGGCAAAGCTCCTGTGATCCGCCGCGCCGTTTGCTTCTCCGGCGAGCCATCACAACTATTGAGTGGAACAGGCGGGAAGGTAAAAAGCCGTAGGAACGACGTTAAGATTTCATAAGGAAAGGGGCTCGCCTTAGATGGGGAAGAGTCGATGCGGAAAAGAGAAAATACGGAGATTCTGGCGCTGCGGCTTCGCTCAGACCAGAATGACGGCACTTGGGGGGGGATGACGGTTACTGTGTTGGCTGCAGCTCGGCGTTGTCGTGGTCGGATGGGCGGGGGCTGAAGCGGTAGCCGACCCAGGGCTCGCTGAGGATGTATTTGGGTTCGGAGCCGCGGTCGCCTCCCACGTCCTCGATCTTGCGGCGGAGCTGGGCGACGAGCACGCGCAGATACTCCGGCTGATCGACCCCGGCGACGCCCCAGACGGCCTTGAGCAGGGTCTTGTGGGTGAGTACCCGGTCCGCATTGCGCGCGAAGTACACCATCAGGTCGAACTCTTTGGGCGTGAGATGCACCTCGACGCCCCTGACCTGGACCTTGCGGCGGGCGACGTCGATGCGGAAGTCGCCAACATCGATCGAGGTCTCCTCGGGCGTAGTAGCGGCGGCCATGCGCCGCGCCTGGACGCGGACACGGGCCAGCAGTTCCTGGATACTGAATGGCTTGGTGATGTAGTCATCAGCGCCTTCATCGAGCGCGGCGACTTTTGAGGCGTCGTTGTTGCGCACCGAGAGGACGATGATGGGCACCTGGGAGCGCTGGCGAATCTCGCGGGTGAGTTCGATACCATCCATGCCGGGCATTGCTAGGTCGGTGATGACGAGGTCGGGCTGGACCTTGCGAAACTGCTCGAGGCCATCGAGGCCGTCGTGGGCGACGGTGACCTCATGGCCGTTGCTCTGCAGCGAGGTGCGCAGGACACGGGCAATCTGTGCTTCGTCGTCGACAATCAGGATACGCATCAAAGCACTCCACTCCGGAACTCTACGTGATGCCCTCACATTACTTCGTGATCTGGGTCACAATATGCAAGTCTACGTCCGGAGCGTCGGTCATGAACTGCTGCAATGCGCGATAGTAGAGGTACTTCTTGAGTCCCTTGACCGCGGAACGGCCAAAGATGGCCTGGGTGATCCTGTTCTTGGCGATGTAGTCAGCGGTGACCTCGGGCACGCTCTTGCCCTTGAGGCGAACGACTTTGGCGCCGACGTTTTCAGCGAACTGGATGTTGGCCTCGAGCGATCTGCGGCGTTTCTCGGGCTCGGGACGGTCGCGCTCGACGTGGAGGACGAAGAGCTCGCCGCACATGGCCTCGGCCATCCGGGCGCCGCGCGCGATGAGGTCGCGCGACTCCGGGTTGGCGCTGATGCAGACGGCGACGCGCTCGGCGAGGGTCCAGTTGCCGCTGAGCTGCTTGCGCTGCACGTAGTCGTCGAGGGTGCGATCGACGGCTCGGGTGACGCGCTGCAGGGCCATCTCGCGCAGGGCGATCAGATTGCCGCGGCGGAAGAAGTTCTGCAGGGCGCGCTCGGCGCGCTCGACGGGATAGATATCGCCGCGGCTCATGCGGTTGGCGAGCGCCTCGGGGGTAAGGTCGGCGAGCACGATCTCGTCGGCGCGGTCGAGCACCCAGTCGGGCACGGTCTCGCGGACCGTGATGCCGGTGAGGGACTGCACGCGGGGGGTGATGCTCTCGACATGCTGGATGTTGATGGTGGAGAGGACATCGATTTCGGCTTCGAGGATCTGGAGCACGTCCTGATAGCGCTTGGCGTGCAGGCTGCCCTCGATGTTGGTGTGGGCGAGCTCGTCGATCAGGACCACCTGCGGACGGCGCTTGAGGATTGCATCGACGTCCATCTCGTCGAACAGCGTTCCCTTGTACTCCATCTTTTTGCGGGGGACCTGTTCGAGCTGGGCGGCCAGCTCGGCGGTGCGGGGGCGGCCGTGGGTCTCGACCACGCCGATGACGACGTCGGTGCCACGGCTCTTGCGGCGCACGGCTTCGCCGAGCATCATGAAGGTCTTGCCCACGCCGGGCGCGTAGCCGAGAAATATCTTGAGCCGACCGCGCTTTGTCCCCTCCGCTGCATCGAGCCACTCTTCGGGGGTTTTGACGCGGGTTTGTGTCTGATTCATCTGGCGATCTCAGGTGCTGAGGTTGCGCGAGGCAATGAGGCGGGCACCGCTCCTACTATGAGAACGCAGAATGCGTTAAAAGGTCGTAAGCGTCGCATCTGCGCGGAGCGTATGCTCTGTAAAATCCCCAGTGTGTATACCAAGCGCATGGTCGAGGCTGTCCGCTGGCTTGCCGTACTCAATGGGCTTGCCGGTATTGTAGGCTTCTACCACCACTTCTTCCGCAGCGCCAACCCCACTACGGTTGCGCTCACCCTGCTTCTGTTTATCCTGGTGCTGGCTGCAAACTGGGGTTTGCGCTATGCCGTCGCAGGGTCGATTCTGGCGACCGCGCTGTTCAATTACTTTTTCCTGCCGCCGATTGGCACGTTCACTATCGCGGACACGCAGAACTGGGTTGCGCTGTTTGCCTTTCTGGGCACTGCGATCTTCGCCAGCCACCTCTCCAGCCGGATACGGGAGGAGACGGAAGAGGCCAACACGCGCCGCCGCGAGGCCGAGATGCTGTACCGGCTAGGGCGGCAGCTGCTGCAGCCGGAGAGCGTCGCCGACCTGCTGAACTTTATTCCGTCGAGCGTGGCGAGCGCGTTCAACTCGCCGGCGGTGACGGTTTATTTCGCGGACAAGGACCGGATCTATCTCTCCGACCCGCTGCGGGTATCGAGCCCGCACGTGGCGTGGAAGCCGGACCATGCGACGATGGTGCGCGCCGGAACGAGTTACGAACCGGAGCGAAGCCGCGCGGACATTGTGCGCGACCTGCGCGAGGCGATGCAGCTGCCTGCTTATCGTCCGCCGGTGGATGGGTTCCCCAGCGCAATTCCACTGCATACGGGAGTGCGGCCTTCGGGCGCGCTGCTGATAGAAGCCACCAGTCTCTCGCGCGAGACGGCGGAGGCGCTGAGCGGACTGATCTCAATGTCGATTGAGCGCGCGGAGGCGCTGGAGAACAGCGCGCGGTCGGAGGCGGCGCAGGAGACGGAGCGGCTGCGCACGGCGCTGCTGGACTCAGTGACGCACGAGCTGCGCACGCCGCTGACGTCGATCCGGGCGTCGGTGACGGCGCTGCTCTCGCAGCCTGAGCTCTCCGCGGAGCAGCGCACCGATATGCTGGCGGTGATCGACGAGGAGTCGGACCGGCTGAACCACCTGATTGAGCAGGCGGTGGAGATGGCGCAACTGGATGCGCACAAGGTGCATCTGGAGGTGAAGCCGCAGTCCGCGGAGGCGCTGGTGCACGCCGCTGTGGACGAAAGCCGCGGGGCGCATCCATCGCGGGAGTTTCGCATCGCGATTGCGAGCAACCTGCCGAGGGTGCTGGCGGACGCGGCGTGGATCCACAAGGTGCTGGCCAACCTGCTGGAGAATGCGGTGAAGTATTCGCCGGCGGGACCAGCCTATTTTTGTCTCGGCGGACCGGCAGGGGGCGATGGTGGCGTTCAGCGTGGCGGACCGGGGCGCGGGCATTGAGCCGCTGGAGCAGGAGATGATCTTCGACAAGTTCTATCGCGGGCAGGGGCAGAGGGAGCGGATCAGCGGGACGGGGATGGGGCTGGCGATCTGCCGCGCGATTGTGGATGCGCACGGCGGGAAGATCGGGGTGACCAGCCAGCTGGGGCATGGATCGGTGTTCACGTTTACGCTGCCGAGCGTGGGCGGGCCGTAAGGACGCGAGCAAATAAAAGGCGAATATAATGGTGGGGATGCCGGAGGCGCATGGCGCACGATCTCCAATCCGACCGCTTCGGCTTTTTGCATATCGATCTGAACAGCTTCTTCGCGTCGGTGGAGCAGCAGCTGCACCCGGAGTATCGCGGGCGGCCGGTGGCGGTGGTGCCGACGCAGGCGGACACGACGGTGCTGCATCGCGGCAAGCTACGAGGCGAAGGCGCTGGGGATCAAGACGGGGACGCAGGTGGGCGAGGCGAAGCGCATCTGCCCGGAGATCGTGCTGGTCAGGGCGACCACGCGGTGTACGCGGACTACTCGCACCGGATTGCGGAGGCGGTGGAGCGCTGCTGCCCGGTGGCGCACACGCCCTCGATCGACGAGGTGGTGTGCCAACTGATGGGACGGGAGCAGGAGCCGGCGCGGGCGCGGCGGATTGCGCTGGACATAAAGCAGTCGATCTATAAGCACGCAGGAGAGGCGCTGCGCTGCTCGATTGGGATGGCGCCGAACCGGTATCTGGCGAAGATTGCCAGCGACATGCAGAAGCCGGATGGGCTTATCGGGCTGCTGCCCTCGCAGATGCCGCGGGCGATTGCGCATCTTGAACTGCGCGACCTGCCGGGGGTGGGCGCGCGCACCGAGGCGCGGCTGAATGCGAAGGGCATCCACACCATGGAGCAGCTGCTGGCGCTGGACCGCGCGGGGATGCACGCGCTGTGGGACAGCGTGTGGGGCGACCGGCTGTACCACTGGCTGAGGGGCGCGGAGACGGGCGACGACGGCGCGGCGGTGACGACGGGGGTGCAGAAGTCGCTGGGCCACTCGCATGTGATGGCGCCGCAGTACCGGACGCCGGAGGGAGCGTGGGCGGTGGCGCATAAGCTGCTACACAAGGCGGCGATGCGGCTGAGGATGGAGCATTTCTACACGGGCTCGATGGGGGTGACGATCCGGTATGCGCTGAGTAGGGAGCAGGCGGCCGGGATCAAGACGAAGAAACATTTTAGCGGGCTGCGCCACTCGGGGTGGGGGATGGAGGCGCGCTTCGCTCCCTGCCAGGACACGCTGACGCTGCTGGGAGTGTTGCGCGGGGTGTGGGCGAAGCGGCCGGAGGGCGCGGAGTTTGCGCGGCCATTTTTTGTCGGCGTGACCATGCACAATTTAATTCCGGAGAGCGAGTTTCAGGGGTCGCTGTTCGGCGACGAGGACAACCGGGCGGAGCTTGCGGCGACCATGGACAAGCTGAACCTGAAGTATGGGCACAGCACGCTGCACTTTGCGGGCATGCTGCCGGCGAAGGAGTCTGCGCCAACGCGGATTGCGTTTACGCAGATCCCGGTGCAGTATGGGGTGGATTATATGTAACTGGATTGGTTGCAGAATGGACGTGTATGTAACCTAGATCGGATTCCTCGATGATGTGTAGTGAGGCTTGTGCCGGGCTTACAGCCCTTGCGTTTCTTATCGCCCGCCAACCTAGGCCTTCTCACCCCAGCGGGCAAATGCGCCCGCCGGGGACCCCGATTCGGCCTAGGCTGGTATGTTACGGGCCTTTGGCCCTTGAAGATTTAACTCTGTAGCAATGAGAGCTCTTCTCTAACTGGTGGCAGATTCTAGACGAAGCCGAGGTTTGCGGTGGAGAAGCTGCCGATGTTGGGGAAGACGTTGGGCATCTGGGCGGCGCTGACGCCGAACCAGGAGGCGAGGGTGGCGGCGTACTGGACGCTGCCGGTGGAGGGCACCCAGCGGCCGTTGGTGCCGGAGTCGTCGGGGCCCGCGAGGGCGAGCGTGGGGAAGGTGCCGTACATCTGGCCGCCCTTGACGGCGCCGCCCATGACGATGTGGTGCGAGCCCCAGGCGTGGTCGCTGCCGGTGTTGGAGTTGGGCTGGAAGGTGCGGCTGAAGTCCGACATGGTGAAGCTGGTGACGCTGTTCTGCACGCCCATCTCGACGGTGGCGTTGTAGAAGGCCGAAAGCGCGGGCGAGATGCCGGCCAGCAGCGCGTTCTGCAGCGCGAGCTGGTTGGAGTGCGTGTCGAAGTTGCCGATGCCGGCGAAGAATATCTGGCGCGAGACGCCGAGGGCGGCGCGGACCTGGATGATCTGCGCGATCTGCTGCAGCTGCGCGGCAAGCCCGTTGTTGGCGGGGAAGACGGTCTTGAGCGGCGAGACGGACTGGACCGCGGCAGTGAGGGTCTTGGCGTAGGAGTAGGCGTTGGAGGTGATGGTGTTGTCGGCCTGGACCAGAGTGAGGCCGGAGTCGAAGCTGAGCAGCGCCTGCGCGGTGGCCAGCTGCGCGCCGCATTCGGTGGTGCCTTCGGAGCACTGCGCGCCGCCGAGGTTGCCGGGGCTGACGCTGACGGGCGTGCTGGCGCTGCCGTTGCAGAAGAGGGTGTCGCCGGCGACGGAGGTGATCATGGGGACCTGCGCGCCGGTGTTGTAGGCGGCGCTGAGCTGGTCGGCGATGCGGCCGGCCCAGCCGGTGGAGGTGGAGCCGCTCTGCGAGGCGTTCTGCCACTCCAGCTGCTGGTCGGGATGGGAGAAGAGGTTGGTGGGAAGGCCGGTGCCGGCCTGGAACTGGGCCTTGGTGGTGGGTTCGACCAGCGTGCCGACGTTCGCGACGAGTGCGGCGTTCTTGTTGTTGAAGAGGGTCTGCGATGTCGGGCAGGTTGGGGTTGAGCGCGAAGTTGGGCATTGCCGCGAGCTGAATCAAGCCGCCGGTGCCGGTCTGCGGAATCGCGAGCGGGCCGCGGATCTTGGCGTAGTTCGCGTAGCCGGTGGTGTCGAAGGGGA
Organism: uncultured Acidobacteriaceae bacterium; assembly: GCA_963808025.1. Classification (GTDB taxonomy): domain Bacteria; phylum Acidobacteriota; class Terriglobia; order Terriglobales; family Acidobacteriaceae; genus Edaphobacter. The sequence continues at coordinate 522,503 of CAWEEI010000006.1, forward strand.
TCAGGGTGTTGTTGGCGTCGTTGCCGCCGAAGAGGAAGACGCAGACCAGCGCCTTGTAGTCGGTCGGGCTCTGTGCGAGGGCGTTGAGCGCGCCAAAGGGCCGCAGGGCAGCGGCATTTCCCGCCGCCGCCAGCGATGCATACTTGATAAAACTCCGACGATTGACGCCCATTGCAATCACCCAGCCTTCCCACTTGCGAACAACTGACTTCTAGTGCTCGATCTTGTAGAGCGAACTGGTGATCACGAGGTAGGTCGCGACGCGCACGCGCTCCGGGATATTGGTGAGCGTCGCGACGTGGTTGACGATGTCGGTCTGCATCTGCGCGGGCATCTGCCCATGCATGAAGATGGTGCCGAGCGCGATGACCAGGTTGGTGCTGTCGGTGGTGGCGTTGCCGGTGGCCGAGGCCATCATGCCGAGCGCGCTGGTGGCGCTCAGGTCGACGCTGAAGCTGGAGATCTTGTTGTTGACCAGATCGTCGGCGACCGTGAGGCGCAGGATCGCCGAGGCGGTGTTCTCGATGCTGAACTCAGGCGCGTTGGTGGTGGTGCCGGGGATCACGTAGTTCGGCGGGAAGAAGTTGAAGACGCTGCCCGAGGTGTAGGGCTTCTCGCTGAGCAGCGGTGGAGTAGTTGCTGAGCGAGGAGTAGTAGCCGTTGGGGTCGGTGTTGGTGAAGCCGAGGCCGCGAATGACATTGGTGATGTAGAGCATCGGCTCGCGCAGATGGCCGCCATCGAAGCTGGGGTTGGTATCGCCGGCGCGCGCTTCGGGGTCCATCAGGATGGCCTGGATGACGGCCTTCATGTTGCCGCGCACGCCGGTGCCGTCGTTGGCGAAGACCGCGGCCACGCGCGCGACATAGGCCGGGCTGGGGTTGCTGGCGACGAGATGCTGGATCAGCTGGCGGCAGACGAACGGGCCGACGTTGGGGTGGTTGAAGATGTTGGTGAGCGCGCCGGTGAGGTCCGGCCTCGGCGGTCTGTCCGGCGGGCAGGTGTGCTGTTCAGCAGCACCTTTGCGGTCATGTCGTGCTGGGTCTCGACCGGCGCCATGGGCGAGTCGTAGTTGGCGGTGTTGTTGGGATAGGTGGTGGGCGATCCGCCGGTCGCGGTCGCGTAGGTCCATCCGGTATAGGCGCGGGCGAAGGCCTGCACCTGGGCCTCGGTATAGACGGGGATGGGGTTGCCGTTGGAGTCCAGCTGCAGCTGCCGTCCTGGTTGAGCAGGTCGATGCCCGATGGTGAAGAGCTGCATGTTCTCGCGCGCGTAGTTCTCATTGGCGATCTGCGCGACGCCGTTGACGGTGCCGGCTTGGCGCTGTTCAGCATGTTGAGGTATGCGCCCATGCCGGTCGAGAGCGTGACGTCGTGCATGATGGTGTAGAAGTTGCCGAAGGCGTCGCTGGCCAGCATGTTCTGGTAGGTGCGTCACGGAGCGCGCATTGACCGAGTTGGTGGAGATGACGAACATCTCGCTGAGGGCGAAGCGCGACGCGCTGGCGCAGCTGGTCGGGCGCGGTGATGGCGGCCTGCCACCACTCCGACTGCTGGCAGGGGATGGTGTTGGTCGCGCAGGCGGTGGGCGGCGGGGTGGCAATGTCCGGCTCAAGCGTGGCGGGCAGGGCGAACTGCTGGTTGAGATAGGCCTGCAGGCCGATGGTCTCGACGTTCTGGATGTCGGTGAGGGTCGGGCCGAAGGTGGCCTGGTCGAGCAGACGCGCCGACGCCTGCAGCGTCGCCTTGAGGTTCGAGACCGGCGCGTTGGCGGTTGGCGATGCGGTGCCGCCGGGGTTGGGATTGACTACATCGACCGTGACGCTGGTGGCGCCGGTGGCGATGGGGATGGTGGCCTGCAGTTCGGTGGCGGAGACGTAGGTGGTGGTTGCGGTGACGCCCGCGGCCTGCAACTGCGAGCCGGCGACGAAGCCGGTGCCGAGGACATCGAGCAGTCCGGTGGTTGCGCCGGTATTTTGGGTGATGGCGGCGGTGGCGACGGCGGGCAGCGGGTTCCACACTGCCTCGGTGGCGGTGCCAGTGACCAGTGGGCGTCGCGACGGTGACGGCGGTGATGGTGACGGTGTTGGGCGAGGGGATGGCGGCGGGCGGCGTGTAGAGGCCGGTCGCGGAGATGGTGCCGACTGTGCTTGAACCGCCGGCGATGCCGTTGACCTGCCAGGTGACTGCGGTGTTGGTGGAGTTGGTGACGGTGGCAGAGAGTTGGGCGGTGGAGCCAAGGCGGACCTGAACTGGCGCCATTGACGGTCACCACTACCTGTGGCGGGACTGCTGTGGCGTAGTTGCTGGCGCAACCGGCGAGGGTGAGGGCGCAGCCGAGTAAGGTGGGTGCCAGCAGCAGGCCGTCGAAACGAAAGCGGGAGGACGAAGACAATACGGCGATGCTGCGACTCATGCGGGCCCTCCATCGGGTGATGTTCCCGACGGGCGATGGGCAGACCTGATCTCGGCGTTCAAGCAAGGGCTGTCATTTAGTCCAACCTGGATGGCTGGAATTAGTTGCGAGGATTTGTAGTCTTTCTGCGTCTTTTTGTAAAGAGGCTCGTCTATGGTTCGGATATGGGGCGGGTGGGGGGCTGGGATGTGGGTCCCCGAATGCACAAAGGCAAATATGGAGATTCTGGCTGCGCCAGAATGACGGCAGTTGGGGATTGAGTGCGTGGGGTGGTCCGCTGCTATCGCGGTCTATTTGGTATGGGGCTTGGCGGGGTGGGTGGGGGTGGGGACAGACGCGGGAGCGAGGGTGAGCTTTGGCGGGGCGGGTGGGTTGAGCGGCATGGGTTGAACATCGCCCTTGTGGATGGAGATGTCGCCGTTGGTGGTGGTGATGAAGAGGTGCGGGCCGCCGCTGCCTACGGTGCCGGTGAGGCTCTTGCTGTTGCCCGTTCCCCAGGGAGTGAGGTGGAGGTCGTCGTCGATCTGGCCGTTCGTGGTGTTGGCCTGGACGACGAAGCCGGCGTGCTGCGGCATGGTGACGCGGACGGTGCCGTTGCGGTCTTCGAGGGTGATGTTGCCCAGCGGGGCGGCGGCGGTGAGGTCGATGGAGCCGTTGTGGTCGGTGACGTTGATGTCGCCGGAGATGCGGTCAAGCGTGATGTTGTGGTTGTTGCTGGTGAAGACGAGGGGGCCGACGCCCTGATCGGCGGAGAGGTCGGAGCGCGGACTGATCTCAGCCTCGCCGTCGAGGCGGGCGAGCTGGAAGTTGGCGCGGCTGGTGTGGAACTTGATGGCGCCGTTGATGTGCTCGAAGTGGGTGGTGCCGAAGAAGTCGCCGGAGACAGAGACCGGGCCGGAGATGTCGGTGAGGGTCACGTCCTGGGCATGGCCTTCGACGGTGATGCCGCGAGCCAAGGCTGTGCGCGGTGAGTGAGGCGCCTGGGTTGTTGATGTGCGCGGTGGCGGGGCCGGTGATGGCGGAGAGTTCGATGTCGCCGTGGTTGGCGGTGGCGGTGACGGAGGCCTTGATGGAGTTGATGTGGATGTCGCCGCGGTTGGCGGTGACGGTGATCGCGGCGGCGGCGAGGCACGGTGAGCGACGAGGTCGGCGCGCGCGCCATCGAGCGAGGGCATGGTGAGCGTAGGCCGGAGCCGTCGATAGTTGGCGGCGGGCGTGAGCTGCTGGGCCTTGCTGTCGGCCTCGGAGTCGTCGCGGGCGTAGACCTGTTTGTGGATGGCGATGTGGATGCGACCGTCGTCGCTGGTGCCGCTGACGGTGACGTCGCCGCGCGGGATTGACCACGGCGAGGGCGCCGGTCGCGGAGAGCGGGAGGTCGAGGGTCTGGTCGGACTCGTGCTTGTCGCCGAAGAGCTCGTCGAGAGAGTCAGGGTTGATGGTGAAGCCGTGGATGACGACTGCGTCGGGAGGATGGCGAAAGCGGAAGCCTTCGGTGGCGAGGATGCCGATGACGACGAAGACGATGAGAAGCAGGACGGCGCCGCCGCCGACTGAGCGGCGATAGCGCGGCTGGTTGGGATCGCGCAGGCGGAACTGGTCGAAGGCCCACTCGGCGAGCAGGATGACGCCGGCGACGAGCAGCAGCAGCGGCCACCAGTGGCCGTAGCGCTCCCAGAAGAGCTGGTGGTCGAGGCGGCCGGTCTGGAGCAGCAGGAAGAGGACGCCGAGGGCGATCAGCAGGAGCGGGCCGAGGAGCGAGCGGCGGCGCATGCCGCGCATCTGGTAGCGGAGGTGATCGGCGCTGGGCGCGCATGGCGTCGCGCTGGGCGCGGAGCTGGTCGCGCATCATGCGGCGGTAGGCGCGGGGATCGTAGCCCGGAGGTGGGCCGGGTGGGGGTGCGGGCGGGGTGCTGGGAGGATAGGCGGCCATGGGTTATCTGCCTTCCTGGTGGTCAGCAGCGTGGTCGTCGCCGTGCGCGGGCGGAGTGGGGACGGTTGTGGTGTGCGGGCGGAGTCGAGGCGGAAGGCGGGTCGGCGGAGGGCGGGGTGTAGGGGCCAAAGCCGCCGTACATACGTGCGCTTGAAGAGACCCAGCAGCCCGACGGCGATGAGGTAGATTGGCCAACTGCGCGACCAGGGAAGGATGTGGAGGAGTCGAGCAGCCAGATGAAGCCGACGAGGACGACCCAGATGGAGCTGTTGACGGCGCTGGCGAGACGCCAGCGGAGCGGTGGTGCCGTCGTTCTCGATCCGTGGCCGGTCGAGGTCATCCGGTGGACGAAGAGCCAGACGCCGATGCCGATGAGCAGCAACGGGCCGAAGAGGCGGGTATGGAAGATGTGGAAGATGCCGGTATTGCCGACCAGAAAGAGGACGCCGAGGGCGATGAGCCAGATCGCGCCCGAGGGGAAGCGGCGGGAGTAGGGGAGCTTGGGTCGGGATAGGGAGGCATTGGAGGCATCGGGGGGATGGGCGGGACTGTGTAGGCGTCCTGCGGTGCGCCCCAGTGGGAGACGGGCGGGGCGTATGCGGAGGCTGGGCCGGGATCGAGGCCGGGTCGGGATTGGTGGCGGCGGGCGCTGGTGCAGCGGGTCGGCGTCAGGGCGGTAGTAGGGCGTGCTGGAGCGCCAGGCGCTGCCGAAGCCGAGTCGCTCCGAGAGGTCGTTGAGACCGAAGGGATTGGGCAGGGGCGTGCCGTCGCGGCGGGCGCGCGCGGTGTGGTGCGCCTCGATGACCATGTAGAAGACCCAGCCGGCGACGAAGAGACCGAAGATGCCAAAGAAGTCGTGGGCGAGCGAGACGAGAAATGGCAAAGACGATCAGGTGGACGACGCCCTTGGCGTACTGCTCGTTGTACATGGCGCCGACGCCGGGGATGAAGCCGAGCAGCGCGGCGAGGCCGGGTTGGGTTCGGCGGGGCCGTGAGGCTGAGGCCGGAGGATAACCGGCCGGGCTGGGGTATGCCGATAGCCGGGCGGGGTGGGGCGGCGGCGGCGACGCGGGCGGCGAGGCAGGGCTCGCAGAAGATGGAGGCGCCGACGTTGCGGACGCACTCGGCGCAGAGCGGCTTGCCGCAGTTCTGGCAGAAGGCGACGCGCTCACGGTCGGGATGGTTGGCGCAGTTCATACCGAGGCTTCCTTCGACTGTGCTTGCGGTGCCTTGCGCGACGCATAGGCAGCAAACTGGATGGTGTGGCGACGTCTTCGCGGCGGCTGGTGCCGGAGTTGGGCGCGGGCTTCTGCTGCCGCGGTTGTGTGCGCGGGGGCTGGTTCGCCGGGGGCGGGCTGCGATGCGGGTTGATTGGGAGTCGGACGAGCGGATCGGCTGGGGTCGGATGCGGCGGGGGCGTCGTTGTCGGTGGCGCTCTGCAGGTCGTGCACGCGCGACTCCAGCTCATAGACGACGCGGAGGCCTTCGTAGTACTGCACCACGCGGGCGTTGGCGGAGTAGAAGTCGCGCTTGAGGCTGGAGGGGCGCAGATCGCTGGCGCGCAGGTCCTGCAGGCGGACGCCGGTGAGGTCGAGGGTGAGGGCGATGGAGAGGAAGGCCATCGCGGCGGTCATGGCGAGGCGCGGCTGCAGCATGAGCTGAGCGAAGGAGCTGCTGCGGACGGCAGAGGCGGCGCGGACGCGGAACGGAAGGACGTTGCCCTGCGCGGCGAAATTAAGAGCCGAGCAGGTTTGCGGCGCCGTGGATCGCACCATGGATTGGCGCGGGCACGGGTTGGTAGGCCGCACCGGGAAGATCGATTGCGCGGGGTGCTACCGAAGCGACTGCCGGAGGTCTCGGCGAGAATGCGCTCGTAGAAGGGCGGGCGGAGGCTCGGGGCGCGGGTCGCGCAGCATCTCCAGCCAGGCTGCGCCGCGGCGGGCGTCGGCGAGGAGCTGAGCGCAGGGGCCGCAGTGGGCGACGTGGAGATCGAAGAGGGCCTGGTCGGCGGGCGAGAGTGTGCCGTCGAGCGCGTCGGCCAGCATGGCCTCGCACTGGCCGCAGTGGGCGGTGTCGGTGGGCTGGCCGGCCGCGGGCTTGTCTCCGAACTGCGGAGCCTTGGGGTTGCCGAATTGTCTGTTGTCCGCCACGCTAGACCACCTGCCCTTCTATACGTTGCAACAGGCGCGCAAGTTCCCCGCGGCCACGGCTGATGCGGCTCTTGACTGTGCCTTCGGGAATGCGCAGGACCTGCGCGATCTCTTTATAGTCCATGTCTTCGAGGTCGCGGAGGACGACGGCCTCGCGGAGCTCGGGCGAGAGCTGGGCCAGCGCCTGCTGGATGCGGACCTTGAGTTCGAGGCCGGAGGCGTGGGCCTCCTGCGAGGGGCTGGGGTCGGCGAGACGGTCGGCCATCGATGGGCCATCATCGTCCGCGGAGAGGCTGGCGTCGAGGGAGTCGGTGGCGCGGTCGAGGCGCGTGCGGCGGAAGTGGTCGACGAGGAGGTTGCGGGCGAGGGTGGTGATCCAGGTCTGGAAGCTGCCTTTTTGGGTGTCGAAGCTGGCGAGGTTGCGGTAGAGCTTGAGGAAGACATCCTGGGTGAGGTCTTCGGCGTCGCTGGCGGAGCCGGTGAAGCGGTAGCAGATGGCGTAGATGCGGCGGTGCTGGGAGACGACCAGTTGCTGCCAGGCGAGCTGGTCGCCGGCCATGCACTGGCGGACCAGCCTGCCGAGCGCCTGCTGCGCGGCCTCCTGTTCGGGCGTGCGTTGCAACCTTGCCTCGTGACTGGCCGCCTGCGATGGTCTGGCCTGTGGCAGAAGTGTACCGCCGGGAAGAGACGGGCCACGCGCGTTGTGCTTCGGCGCGAGCGGGTTGCGCGGGACGGTTTGAGGAACCAGGCCCATGGCCGGCATCGTCATTTGCAGGACGCCCATGCGAGGGGTATACGCAGGGGCGGGAAAAAAGGTTCACGGTGTCAGGTTCAGTTCTCCGTGGGGGTCTTCTCTACGCTGTCGACGACCAGCTGTTGCACGGTGGCTTTGCGCTTCTCCAGCTTGAGGCCGGCCTTCTCGACCGAATCAAATACGCTCGATCCGGCTCCGCCGCCGGGATCGGAGGCCTGGGGCGCGGCTGCGCCGGCAGGCGCGCCCGAAGCTCCGCCTGACGGGGGCCCCGCGCCGCCCTGCGCCTGCGCGGCGGCCATGAGGTCAGCGAGATTCAACTCCATCGACACCTGGTAGCTGCCGGTCAGCCCGGTCATGTTGACGACCTGCGAGCCCGGCTGGCCCGGGCCGCCGATCTGCAGCATCCGGGTCAGACAGATCGGCGAACCCGTCCATATTCAGGTGGTCGGCGTCGATGTGGACGACCTTGGCCTGCATATCCATCCGCTGGCTGAAGGTGCCCTTCAAACCCATATTCATGGTGGCGCTGCCGTCGGTGTTTCGGGTGACGATCATGGGGCCGTCGCCCATGTCCATCTTCATCTGGTTGGGCTTGAGCTCGGCGGTCAGGTCGAGGGGCACGGCCGGGCCGGAGGCGTCCTTCATCTTCGGCCCGCCCTTGCCCACCACGAGCGCGAGTACCGGGTGCTCCTGTTCCGTGGTGTGCGCGACGAGCTTGAAGCGGTCCTTTAGCAGCGCCTGTAGCATGGCGGGCGCGTCGTCCGAGGTTGAGCCCTCGGGCATGCGGGCGGCGATGTTGAACCGCGGCTGATTGAACCCTTGCTGGCTGAGCCAGTCCGGGCCGGAGATCTGGTAGGGCTTGATCTTGTAGGCGATGCCGATCAGGTCCTGTAGCGACATCAGGTTGTACTCGGCGCGCAAGCCATCAATCGAGAGGCCAAACTTAGGCATCTTGCCGGCTTGCGCCGCGGCTTGTAGCTGCGACATGTCCACGGCATGCACGGAGGCGACGTCGAAGGTGAGGTTGGAGGCGGATGCGGTTTGTGCGGCTGGAGAAGATTGACCGGCAGGTGCAGGCTGGCCCAATGCCGTGGCGGTGGAAAGCAGCAGAATGGCTGCGAGGGGGAGTACGGATCGTCTCTGCATGTCAGGCCTCACCTGGGATTTGCTGGGAACGGCGTGCAGACAAGGATAGCGCAGCGGGGCGCTTATTTCGCTGTCGCATGTTTACGGGCTTTATGTGGAGGCCAGTGGACACGCATTGGCGATGAAGGACGCTGTTGGAATTGGGTGGGTTGCCGATAAACGCTTCAAGGGTCGAGGATGCGCGCCGGTTGATTTGGCCCCGGTTATAGCTGCGAGTTGGAGAGACCATTGCCGGGAGATACGAAAAATATGAAGTTGCTGCGAGACGAGAGCGGACAGACGCTGGTGGTGGTAGCGGCCTTTATGGGCCTGGTCGCGCTGGGCTTTCTGGCGTTTGCGGTCGACATGGGATCGCTGTTTCGTCAGAAGCGGATGGCGCAGGGAGCCGCGAACGCTGCTGCTCTGGCGGCGGGGGAGGAGCTGACCTATGGAAACACCTCGAACGAGCAGGCTGCGGCGAATGCGATCGCCAAGCTGAACGGCTTCGACACGACGCTGGCGACCAACCCTGCGACGGTGACGCTGACGACTCCGGCGTCCGGCAACTTTGTGGGAGCGACTTACGTGCAGGCGACGGTCTCGAAGCCGATCCAGACGATCTTTCTGGGCGCGTTTGCCAGCAGCAAGGCGACGATGTCCGTCTCCGCGCAGGCGATCGCGGGCGGGGCGCAGGTGAGCCAGACGTGCGTGTGTATGGAAGGAACGACGGGCCAGACTATTTATCTGGAGAACGGCTCCAGCCTCACCGCAACGGGCTGCGGGATCGTGGACAATTCCAGTGGCTCGAATGCGATCAGCATCGTGGGCGGCTCGACGCTGACGGCAGCGACGCTGGGCACGGTGTCGAACAACTGGGACAACTCCACCAACATTAATAACGGGGGAAGCGTCGCTTCCTCGACCACCATCGTGCAGGGCATCACCAGCAAGTGCGCGCCGGCGATGCCCGCCGCGCCCAGCTATGGGAGCTGCATCGCGAATCCTGGGACCGGCAGCAGCAACTTCACGGCGGGACCGGCCAGCGCAAGTGGCGTGATCTGTTACAACGGCCTGACGGTAGGGGGAAACGGCACATCGGACACACTGAATCCGGGCACCTACGTGATTGCGTCTGGATGGTTGACGTTCGACGGCGGGTCGGGCGGACACTCCAACCTTGGGGGCAACGGCGTCTTCTTCTACCTGACGGGGACGGCCGCGTTGCAGGTGAGCGCGGGGGCCAATGTAAACCTGGTGGCTGGAGGCAGCAAGGAGGCGGGGGGGGCGACGGCGCCGACGGTGGGCGTGTACAACGGGATTTTGGTTTATCAGGCGGCAAGCGATACGGCGGCGATGTCGATCTCGGTTGGCTCCGCGGCCTACATGAACGGCGCGGTGCTGGCCCCAGGCGCGGCGCTGACGCTGGACAACAGCAGCGCCAGCGTCAACACCGGGCAGGTTGTGGCGCAGTCGTTGGTGATGAATGGAAGCGGGACGCTGAATACCACTTCGGTTGTGAATGAGGGCAGTTTGAGCGTGGGTAATGCGATGTTGGTGCAGTGAGATGAGTCTGAGGCGATTATGGCCGTCTACTGCGGCTGCGGATTCTGCGGCGTTGCCTGGGGTTGCGCGGCGAATGCGGAGGCGCGGTGCTGGAGTTGGCGATGATCTGCGCGTTCTTTGTCCCGCCACTGTTGCTGGGGACCGGGGAGATGGGAATTTTGGTCTACGACTCCATCGAGATCGCCAACGCCGCGGGGGTCGCGACCGCCTATGGAATGCAGAGCCTGACCTATGCCGCGAACACCTCCGGTATGACCACCGCGGCACAGATGGATGCAGCTGATTTTGGCGCGGCGCTGAGCGTTACGCCGACCACGTACTATGCCTGCTCCAGCGCGCTTGGGGGCACACAATATACCGGATCGAACGCCCAATCCAACGCGACCGCGGGCTGCACGGGCGCGGGCAATCACGCGCTGGAGTTCGTTCAAGTGAAGACGAGCGCCACGGTGACGCCGTCGATCCACTGTCCGGGATTGCCGGGCTCCTACACGCTTGCGGGATCCTCGGTGATGGAGGTTGAACAATGACGATGGCGCACGAGAACACATTTTTGTCGGGCGGCTTTCTTCTGCGTGGGCGCAATGTTTGGAGCCGCGATCTGGCGAGATGCGAGCGCGGCAGCACGCTGATTGAGATGGCGGTCACGCTGCCGGTGCTGTTTACGCTGCTGTTCTGCTTTATGGCGATGTGTCTGGCGTTCTACTCCCGAGACATGATCTCCGAGGCCGCGCGGGATGGAACGCGTTACGCGATGCTGCATGGCGCGTCCTGTCCCGACTCCACCACGCCAACTTGCGAGGCGACGGCGACCCAGGTGAACAGCTACGTCACGGGACTGGGCTGGCCCAACCTCGGCGGCGGGACGATGACCGTGGGGACGACGTATCCCAGTGGCAACGAGGCGGTGGGCAGCCTGGTGCAGGTGAAGATCACCTATGTCTTCGCGATCAAGATGGCGTTTGTGCCGGCGAATTCATTGACGATGACGAGCACGTCTGAGGCGTACATCGTGCAGTAGCGGTATCTCATTCTCTACTCTGCGATGGCGCTGGGCAGCTCCATTTGCTCGCTCTCGGGGGCTTCGAGGTGGGGGCGGAAGCAGGCACGGCAGCGGGCCTCGTAGACGCCGGCTGCGCCGACGACCACCAACTCGCGGCTCGCGCCCAGACGCTGAGTGTGTATCGCGGGCGCGCCGCATACCATGCACACCGCCGAGAGCTTCGTCACCTCATCCGAGATCGCCATGAGGGCGGGGATGGGGCCGAAGGGATCGCCGGTGAAGGTGGTGTCCAGCCCCGCCAGCACGATCCGCTTGCCCAGATGCACCAGTTCGACCGTGAGCTGCACAATCGCCTCATCGAAGAACTGCGCCTCGTCGATGCCGATCACCCCGACCTCCGAGAGCTGCGGGTAGAGCGCCTCGCGCAGATGCGCCACATTGGCCACCGTCAGCGCGTCGTGCGTCTGCGCGCTGTGCGAGGCGATGGCCGTGCGATGGTAGCGGAGGTCGATGTCGGGCTTGAAGCACGCCACCCGCTGCCGCGCGATGCGCGCGCGCTTGAGCCGGCGGATGAGCTCTTCGCTCTTGCCGGAGAACATGGGGCCGGTGATGACTTCGATGCGGCCGGGGGCGGGTAGGTTCATGGTGCGGGGCCTTCGCGTGGGTGTGGTGGGACGGTGTGCCTTGGGTTGGTGCGTTCTTATGTTACTGGAGGCGTGCACGCGGGGATTCGCGTTGCGTCGTCTTATAATGGAGTGGGTCGCGCCGGTTGGAGCTGGTTGGGTTCTGTGTGCAGATTTTGCGCGGGCTTGTGTGTGTGGTCCCCATCGTCCAGTGGTTAGGACATCGCCCTTTCACGGCGGTAACACGGGTTCGAATCCCGTTGGGGACACCAAACAGGACAGCCAGGCAAATGTAACTTCCTTCTGCGGCGGAGGGCGACACGGCGCGCACCTTGGCGTCTCCGATTGTCAGGGGCGGTTAATGCAGCTATCTTCATTCCTTGTGACTTGTGCGGGCCGTGGTGCGTTGCATCGGCGCGTGCGGACATTTGTGGAATGAGGAGAGCGCGTGGCAATTCGTTTGCATTTTTGGGGTGCGGCACAGACCGTCACCGGATCGTCGCACCATATTGAATGCGCGGGACGCAACGTCCTGCTGGACTGCGGGCTCTTTCAGGGGCGGCGGCAGGAGGCACGCGAGATCAACTCGCATCTCGCGCTGGCGCCGGAGCAGGTATCGGGGAGCGGGGCGAACGGGCTTACCTCGGTGGTGCTGTCCCATGCGCACATCGACCACAGCGGCGACCTGCCTTTGCTGGTGAAGCAGGGCTATCGCGGGCCGATCTACACGACGCCTGCAACCATCGACCTCTGCGACCCGATGCTGAAGGACAGCGCGCACATCCAGGAGAGCGATGTGGACTTCCTGAGCCGGCGACGCCACAGCCGCACGGCCATCGGCGTGCCCGCGGGCGCGGAGCCGATGCAGCCGCTCTATACACAGGAGGACGCGGCGCAGGTGCAACGGCAGTTTGTGCCGGTGAAGCTGCATACGCCGCAGCTGCTGGCGGGCTCGACCGCGGACGCGGGGTTCACGATGACCTCGTGGAACGCGGGGCACATGCTGGGCTCGAGCTGCGTGCTGATCGATGCGGTGGAGAACGGGCAGAAGACGCGGCTGCTTTTCTCCGGCGATGTGGGGCGCAAGAACCTGCCGATCATCCGCGACCCCGACCCCGCGCCGGCGGCCGACTATCTGATTATGGAGAGCACCTACGGCAACCGGCTGCACCAGCCGATCGGGCCGGTGAAGCACAAGATTGCAAGCATCGTGAAGCGGGTGCTGGGGCGCGGAGGGCACATCATCGTTCCGGCGTTTGCGGTCGAGCGCACGCAGCAGCTTATTCTGCTGCTGCATGAGCTGATAGACGAGAAGCAGATTCCCGAGTTCCCGATCTTTGTGGATAGCCCGCTCGCGGTCGCGGTCACGGACGTCTTCAAGCAGCACACGGAGGAGTGGGACGACGAGGCGACCGCGTTCGCGGCCAAAGGCGAGGACGCCCTTGGCTGGAACCGGCTGAAGTACGTGCGCACGGTGCAGGAGAGCAAGGCTCTGAACGATCTGCGGATGCCCTTTATGGTGATTTCGGCGTCGGGGATGTGCGAGGCGGGGCGCATTCTGCACCACCTGAAGAATGGCATTGAGGACTCGCGCAACCTGATTCTGATCACGGGCTACCAGGCGGCGAACACTCTGGGCAGAAAGATTGTGGAGAGGCAGGCCGAGGTAAATATCTTTGGCGAGCCGATGCGCCTGCGCGCGGAGGTCGACTCCATTGGCGAGTTGAGTGGCCACGCCGACCAGCATGAGCTGCTGGACTGGATGGCGCCGGTGGTGCCCCGCATTGAAGAAGGTTTTTCTGGTGCATGGCGAGCCGGCGGCACAACAGGCGCTGAAGGTGGAGATCGAGAATCGGTACAAGCTGGAGGTGCTTATCCCGGCGCGGGGCGATAGGTTTGAGGTGGGCTGACTTTGAGTTAACTCAGACCGAAAGCGCGGTATGCTTTTGCGTGTGTACTTGAGGAGAGAACGATGAAGATTGCGGCAAGCGTTACGGACCTGATTGGCGGAACTCCGCTGGTGCAGTTGAACCGCGTCACGGCGGGATTGAACGCGCGCGTGGTGGCGAAGCTGGAGAGCGCCAACCCGGTGGCGAGCGTGAAGGACCGCATCGGTTACGCGATGATCGAGGACGCCGAGCGGCAGGGCAAGATCAAGCGGGGCGAGACGGTGCTGATTGAGCCGACCAGCGGCAACACAGGCATCGCGCTGGCGTTTGTGGCGGCGGTGAAGGGTTATGAAATTATTTTGACGATGCCGGAGACGATGAGCGTGGAGCGGCGCATCCTGCTGCTGGCGTTCGGCGCGAAGATTGTGCTTACGCCGGGCGCGAACGGGATGAAGGGCGCGATTGCCAAGGCGGAGGAGCTACTGCGCGAGACGCCCAACGGGTACATGCTGCAGCAGTTCAACAACCCGGCGAACCCGGCGATCCACTTCTACACCACGGGGCCGGAGATATGGAACGACACCGACGGCACGGCAGACATTCTGGTCTCGGGCGTCGGCACGGGCGGCACGCTGACCGGCGTCAGTGAGTACGTCAAGCCGAAGAAGCCGGGGTTTTGGACGGTGGCGGTGGAGCCGGCGGACAGCCCCGTGCTCTCGGGCGGCGCGCCGGGGCCGCATAAGATTCAGGGCATTGGAGCGGGGTTTGTGCCCAAGGTGCTAAAGACCGAGCTGATCGACGAGATCGTCAAAGTGACCAATGATGAGGCCTTTGCGATGGCGCGGCGGCTGGCCAGAGAAGAGGGCCTGCTGGTGGGCATCTCCTCCGGCGCAGCGGTCCATGCGGCGCTGCAGGTGGCGCGCGAACCAAGGCACGCGGGCAAGTTGATTGTGGTGATTATTCCGAGCTTTGGCGAGCGCTATCTCTCCACGCTGCTGTTCGAGGACCTGCGGCAGCAGGCGCTGGCCACACCGACCACACCGCTCGCGCCATGAGCTTGTTCGACTCGATCCGCGAAGATGTGCGCTCGGTGATGGAGCGCGATCCGGCGGCGGATTCGCGCGCGATGGTGCTGCTTTGCTATCCGGGACTCCATGCGGTGTGGGCGCATCGGATGGAGCATTGGCTGTGGTGCCGCAATTGGAAGCTGCTCGCGCGGCTGCTGTCGCAGTTGACGCGGTTTCGCACCGGCGTGGAGATCCATCCCGGCGCGCGGCTGGGGCGGCGGCTGTTTATCGACCACGGCATGGGGGTGGTGATCGGCGAGACGGCGGTCGTGGGCGATGACGTCACGTTGTATCAGGGTGTGACGCTGGGCGGTACGGGAAAGGGCCACGGCAAGCGGCATCCCACGCTGCGCGATGGCGTCTTCGTGGGCGACAACGCAAATATTCTGGGCGATATTGTGATCGGAGAGCGCTCGCGGGTGGGCGCGGGTTCGGTGGTGGTGCACGATGTGCCTCCGGATTCTACGGTGGTCGGCGTGCCGGCGCACATCGTTTACCAGGGCGGCAAGCGCGTGCTGGTCACCGATCCGCACCAGATCAGCGACCCGCTCTCCGACGTGATTATTGCGCTGGCGGATGAAGTGAAGCGCCTGAAGGCGCGACTGGAGAAGCTGGATGGGGAGCTGCATCCGGCGGACGGGAAGGAGCCGGTGAATATGTTTGAGGCCGAGCAGGAAGAGCGGGAGCAGTACCGCAGCGAGCAGGCTTCAAGGCCGGATGTGGTGAATATGGGCGAGGGGATTTAGGGCAAGCTATTGCGAGACGCGGCCGACTACGTCGGTGCCGGCGGCGAGGGGCTTTTCGACGACATGCCATAGGTCGCCGGCGTCATCGACGACGACTGCGAGGACGGGTACTTCGATGCGGGTCCCGCTGCGGGCGACGGCGTGCAACGAGCCGACATCGCCTACGGAGAAGTTGGTGCGGTCGAGGGCCATCCGCCAGCGAGTTGACTTTGCATCGCGCGAGACCATCTGGATGTCGGTGACGACGGCGGAGAAGCCGGGCAGCGCATCGCTTATGGCATCGCTCACGCGCCCATCCACTTCTGCAATGCCTCCATCTCGCAACGGCTGCCCACGATGAAGGGCGTGCGCTGGTGGATCGCGTGGGGCTTGATGTCGAGAATCCTCTGCCTGCCGGTCGACGCCATGCCGCCCGCCTGCTCCACGATGAACGAGAGCGGATTGGCCTCGTACAGCAGGCGCAGCTTGCCGTTGGGCTGGGCCAGCGTGGGCGGATACAGAAAGACGCCGCCCTTCAGCAGCGTGCGATGGAAGTCCGCCACCAGGCTGCCGATGTATCTGGAACTGTAGCTGCGCTTCAGGCCGCCGGTGCGCAGCTTGTCCACATAGCCGCGATACTCCTCCGGCCACTGCTCGGCGTTGGCCTCGTTCACGCTGTAGTACTTGCCCTGCTCGGGCATCTTCATGTGCTCGTTGCTCAGCACGAAGGCGCCGATCCTGGGGTCGAGCGTGAAGCCATGCACGCCGCGGCCGGTGGTGTACACCAGCACCGTTGATGGCCCATAGACCACGTACCCCGCGGCGACCTGCATATACCCCGGCTGCAGCACGGAGGGGATCAGGTCCGTGCTGTGGTCCGACTCGAGCCTGCGCAGCACGCTGAAGATGGTGCCCACATTCACATTCACGTCGATGTTCGAGGAGCCGTCGAGGGGGTCGAAGACGATGATGTATTTGCCGGTCTCCAGGCTGCGGCCGAAGGTCACGGTCTCCTGGTCCTCCTCGCTGACCAGCGCGGCCACGGAGTCGCGCAGTCCCAGGCAGTGCAGCAGCGCCTGGTTGGCGTAGACGTCGAGCTTCTGCTGCTCCTCGCCCTGCACGTTGACCAGACCGTACTCGCCCAGCGTGTCGCTGAGTCCGCCGAGGCGGATCTTGGCCTCGATCATCTTGCATGCGAGCGTGAGGCCGCTGAGCAGCCAGCTGAACTTGCCGCTGGCCTCGCTGATCTCTGCCTGCTGCAGCAGAATGTGCTGCTGCACTGTCGTAATCATCGTCCCACTCTCCCGTACAGCAATCACCGCAGGGCTCCATAGTAACTGGATTTCGCCGGACAGCGTGGCCCGGTCGATTCCATCGGGTTTAGATGGGTGCGATAACGCTTGTCAATCCACGAAAGTGTCAGTCGGGTCAACGAGTCAGGTCAGGTCGTCGGTGTCGAAGCTGGGCACCTTGCGGCCGAGCGCGGAGAGGTCGCGCCGTCCGCCCGACCAGGCCTTCGACGACGGCGTTGAGCTCTTCTTCGGAACCGGCGTCGGCGGTCGCGGCCAACTCGCCCAGCGCCTCGGGCCCGGGCAGGCTTTCGAGCAGCACGGTGCAGTGCGCCATGGCGACGTGGTCGAGGCCGAGGCCCTCGGGGGTCTTGGCCTTGATGCCGACTTCGCCGGGCTGGATGCCGAGCAGCTCGGCGACACGCTCGCGCAGCTCGCCGGCGATGGGCACGATCTTGGGCCGCGCCATGACGAGCACCGTATCGATATTGACGATGCTGGTAGCCGGCGGTGGCGACCTCTTCGAGCGCCGTCTTCAGGAAGACGCTGGAGGCCGCGCCCTTCCAGCGCGGATCGCTGGGCGGAAAGAAGGTGCCGATATCGCCGGCGGAGACCGCGCCGAGCAGGGCGTCGGTGATGGCGTGGAGGAGCACGTCGCCGTCGGAGTGGCCGGCGAGGCCTTCGGTGTGCTCGATGGCGAGGCCGCCGATGATCAGCGGGCACGCCGGGCTTGAAGGCGTGCGAGTCAAAGCCGTAGCCGATGCGCATACTCATCAGCTCGTCCGCCTTCAAAGAGCCGACCGCGGATAAACACGGATGAACACGGATTTTCTTATTTTTGATTATCCAAGCACGAACCGCTTGAACTGCAGGCCTTGGGCCGAAATTGAGGAGCAGGCCGACCTCGAAATCGGTGGCTCTGAGGTAGTTGAGAAGCTGTCCCTCGTGGGCCTTATCCAAGGCTGACACTGCCTTTAATTCGAGCAATACGCGATCATTCACAGTGAGATCGGCGATGAAATCGCCCACTACCTCGCCGCGAAAATGAACCGGGACGGCGACCTGATTTGAGACCGCGAGCCCAGCCTGTCGAAGCGCAATAGCGAATGCCTTATGGTAAACGCTCTCAAGAAATCCTCCGCCTAGTTCGTTATAGACTTCGTAGAAGACTTTCAAGAACCACATCGGTCACGTCGGCATGAAGACCGCCAAAACGCTGGTTCTTGAGCTCGTCACTGTCTTGAACCGTTGCTTGTTCTTGATCCGTGTTCATCCGCGTTTATCCGCGGTGGCCGTTTGCAGGTAGAACTCCGCCAGTTCCAGGTCGCCGGGCTGGGTGATTTTGAAGTTGCGGGGCGAGCCCGGGACGACGGCGACTTCGATGCCGGCGCGCTCCAGCAGGCTGGCCTCGTCGGTGCCGGCGAACTCGTCGGCGTCGGCCTCGGCGAAGGCGCGCCGCAGGAGGCCGCAGCGCGCGCCCTGCGGGGTCTGCGCCTGGACGATGCGCTCGCGCGGGATGGTTGCGGTGACGATGGCGCCGTGGGCGGTGCGCTCGACCTGCTTGATGGTGTCGACGGCGGGCAGGCCGACGATGGCTGCGCCGTGCTCGACGACGGCGTCGATGGTGCGGTCGATGGTGGCGGGGTCGATGAGGGGGCGCGCGGCGTCGTGCACGAGGACGACATCGTCCTCGGCGCAGCCGGTGTCGGCGACGAGATGGGTGAGCGCGTTGCTCGACCGACTGCTGGCGGATGTCGCCGCCCTCGACGACATGGACCTTGCGGCAGGCCGAACTCGGCCAGCTGGGCCGGACGCGGTCGATCTCCGGCTGGCGGACGGCGACGTAGATGGCGTCGACGCGCTGGACTGCGAGGAACGCGCGCAGGCAGTGCACCAGCACGGGGACGCCGGCGATGGAGAGGAACTGCTTCGGCGTTGCAGTGGAGGCGCCGGCGCCGCTCGCGCTCTGGGACATCCGCGTCCCGATACCGGCGGCCGGAAGAATGACAAATACACGCATAGCCCACGAAGTATAACAAGGCAAGCGAGGCCAGAGACCGCCGCCAATGCCCCCGGATGCCGCAGCGCAGTACCATGATCTCGATGGCTTCGCCCGCGCCCACGCTCAACCGCGAACATATTCGACCGGGGGACCGGGTGTGCGCGGCGGTGTCGGGGGGCGCGGACTCGGTGGCGCTGCTGCTGCTGCTGCACGCGGCGAATGCGTTGCCGCGCAATGCGCTGGGGGTGGGGCTGTCGGCGGTGCATGTGCATCACGGGCTGCGCGGCGAGGAGGCGGACGGCGACCTGGCGTTCGTGGAGGCGCTGTGCCGGCGGCTCGAGGTGCCGCTGCATGTGCATCGAGCGAGCGTGCCGGAGCGGGTTGCCGCCAGCCGCGCAGGCGGGGCGGGCGGAGACGGTGGAGGAGGCGGCGCGGGAGGTGCGGTACGAATGTTTCGCCGGACTGATGGCGCAGGGCCATGCGGATTCGGTGCTGACGGCGCATACGCTGGACGACCAGGCGGAGACGGTGCTGATGAAGCTGCTGCGCGGGGCGTGGACGGAGGGGCTGAGCGGGATCCATCCGGTGGTGCGGTGGAGGACGCGAAGGCGGGGGCGGTTGGCGGGGCGCGATCCGCAAAGATTGTGCGGCCGCTGCTGGGGGTGAGGCGGGGGAGCTGGAGGAGTATCTGGAGTCGGTGGGGCAGGGTGGCGGACGGACTCGTCGAACGCGGACGAGGCGTTTACGCGCAACCGGGTGCGGCACCATCTGCTGCCGATTCTGCGGGAGTACAACCCGGCGATCGACCGGGCGCTGGCGAATCTGGCGGAGCTGGCGCGCGAGGACGAGGCGCGCTGGCAGGCGGAGCTGGGGCGCATTCTGCCGCAGCTGCTGCTGCCGGGGAAGCCGGTGCGCGGGGGGGGGCGGGCGGTTGCGACGGCGCCGGGCGAGGGGAGTCGGTGGCGATGGAGATGGAGCGGCTGCGGGGGCTGGATCCGGCGCTGCGGCGGCGGGTGGTGCGGGCGGCGGCGCGGCAGCTGGGGGCGCGGCTGAGCTTCGACGAGACGGCGCGGCTGCTGGCGCTGGCGGGCGTGGGATCGGAATCGGAATCAGCTGCGAACCCAGCGATCTCACCCGCGCACCGGCTCCGCCCTTCACCTGAGCGGGCAATTGCGCGCCGAGCGCTCCGCCCGAGAGCTGCGGCTTAGCCGCATCGTGCACTGCTCGAAAGGACATCTGAGCTGGGTTGGGGTGTTGAATTAGGCCAGCCGCGGGTGGTTCGCTGGAATCAGACAAAGGTTGCAGATTGGGCATGGCGGCCCGGAGCATAATTCTGCACAATCTAAACCGGTCAGAGTAGAATCGATGCAGCTAGCCGCGCCGAGCAAGTGCAGGGTGTGGCGATCCTGCCAAAGATCTGGAACCGTTCAGTCCCCGTGGGCGTCTAATGCAGCAACGAACGCTGCATCCATGCAGGCGTCTGGCTTCCGTCTCGACAGGTACGCTGTCGTTGCTCGAACTGGCGTGATTCAGGCCTGGAAAATGAGGAAACGCAATTGAACTCGACCGTCAAACAGCTTCTGATTGGGTACTGATGATTGGCGCGTGTTGCGTCATGCTGTGGCAGTTCGTGGGCAAGGACATGGGCGGCCAGAACGATACCACGCTCAGCTATAGCGACCGTGCTGAACAGCGCCGCAGCCGGCAAGGTCAAGAGCGTCATCATCGACGGCACGACGGTGACGGGCACTACACCAACAACGACCCGTTCCACACCACGATTCCGGCCAACGATCCGGAGATGTTCTACGATCTTTCGCGCGCCACGGCGTGAACATCACCAACAAGGACCAGAACTCGAACTTCTGGGTGAACACGCTGATCTCGATTGCGCCGTTCGCGCTGCTGCTGGGGCTGTGGTTCTTCCTGCTGCGGCAGATGCAGTCGGGCGGCAACAAGGCGATGAGCTTCGGCAAGAGCCGCGCGCGCCTGCTCTCCATGCAGCAGAAGAAGATCACGTTCAAGGACGTGGCCGGCGTGGATGAGGCCAAGGAAGAGCTGAAGGAGATCATCGAGTTCCTGCGCGAGGCGCAGAAGTTCCAGCGGCTGGGCGGCCGCATCCCCAAGGGCGTGCTGCTGGTCGGGCCTCCGGGAACCGGCAAGACCCTGCTGGCCCGCGCCGTTGCCGGCGAGGCGAATGTGCCGTTCTTCTCGATCTCCGGCTCGGACTTCGTCGAGATGTTTGTCGGCGTGGGCGCAGTCGCGCGTGCGCGACCTGTTTGAGCAGGGCAAGAAGAACGCGCCGTGCATCATCTTCATCGACGAGATCGACGCCGTCGGACGTCACCGCGGCGCAGGCCTGGGCGGCGGACACGACGAGCGCGAGCAGACGCTGAACCAGCTGCTGGTGGAGATGGACGGCTTCGAGTCCAACGACGGCGTGATCCTGATCGCCGCGACCAACCGGCCCGACGTGCTGGATCCGGCGCTGCTGCGGCCGGGCCGCTTCGACCGCCGCGTGATCGTGGACCGGCCGGACATTCGCGGCCGCGAAGAGGTGCTGCGCGTCCACTCGAAGAAGGTGCCGATGGCGGAGGACGTGAACCTGAACGTTCTGGCGCGCGGGACACCGGGCTTCTCCGGCGCGGACCTGGCCAACATGGTGAACGAGGCTGCGCTGACGGCGGCGCGCTACAACCGCAAGTCGGTGCACATGTTCGACTTTGAGGTGGCGAAGGACAAGGTGCTGATGGGCGCGGAGCGCAAGTCGATGCTGCTCTCGGACGACGACAAGAAGGACACGGCGTACCACGAGGCCGGCCACGTGCTGGTCGCGGCCAAGCGCAACCACTCCGACCCGCTGCACAAGGTCACGATCATCCCGCGCGGCATGGCGCTGGGCGTGACGATGCACCTGCCGGAGGAGGACAAGCACACGGTGACGAAGGATTATCTCGACACGCAGCTTGCGATCCTGATGGGCGGACGCTGCGCGGAGGAGATCTTCATGAACCGCAAGACCACCGGCGCGGGCAACGACATTGTGCGCGCGACGGAGCTGGCGCGCAAGATGGTCTGCGAGTACGGCATGAGCGACCTCGGCCCGCTGACCTACGGCAAGAAGGAGCAGGAGGTGTTCCTGGGCCGCGATATTGCGCAGGCGCGGGACTACTCCGACGACACGGCCAAGCAGATTGACGTGGCGGTGCGCGCCTTTGTCGACGAGGGTTACAAGTCGGCGTACAGCATTCTGCGAGGAGAACGCGGACGTGATGCACCGCATGGCGGCCGCTCTGCTGGAGCGCGAGACGCTGGACAAGGCGGAGATCGACCTGATCATCGAGGGCAAGGAGCTGCCGCCGTTCAAGTCGCCGCTGGCGTATGCCGACCCCGGCCCGGGCGACGGACAGAAGGTGGTCAAGCCGGAACCGGGACCAGGGCGCAAGCCGGGCTTCTCGGAAGGCCAGCCTTCGCCGGCGTAGATCGAGACATGTACAAATAGAATGAGGCGGCCTTCGGGTCGCCTCATCTGTTTCACGTTGACTGACTTGCAGTCGCAAGGAGACGATTATGTTTACCCGTCCCGCAGTTCTGCTCCGCATGGAAGAGGCCTGCCTGCTGATCGCCGCGGTCCTGCTCTATGCGCACCTCCACTTCAGCTGGCTGCTCTTTGCCGTGCTCTTTTTGGCGCCGGATCTCTTCATGCTGGGCTATCTGGCGAATCCGCGGGTTGGGGCGGCGCTTTACAACCTCGGGCACGTGGTCTTCTGTCCCGCTCGCCTTGCTTCGCCTTCGGCTTATGGCGCGCACCGGCCGCTGGCGATGGCGATTGCGATCATCTGGTTCAGCCACATCGCCTTCGACCGGCTGCTGGGCTATGGGTTGAAGTATCCGACACACTTCAAAGACACCCATCTTCAACACGTGGCCTGAGTGCGACAATAGGGCAGACGCATGCGCCAGACGCCCTACGCCCTCCGCTACCATCCGCCCCGCGTGCCTCTCCTTCTTTCCGCGACGCTTCTCCTCGCGCCGCTGGTCGGCTGCGGATATCACACGGCCGGCGCGGCCACGCACATTCCGGGCGAACGTGCGCACAGCATCGCGGTGCCGGTGTTCGCGACGCACGCGCAGGCCTACCACACGGAGATGGCGCTGACCCAGGCGGTGGTCCGCGAGCTGAACACGCGCACCGGTACCGCGTCGACCAGCGAGCAACCGCCGACGCGGATGCCACGCTCAGCGGCACTGTGCTGACCCAGACCTCGGTGCCGCTGACCTACGACTCCACCACCGGCGAGACCTCCAGCTATCTGGTGACGATCACGGTGAAGGTGGTGCTGACGGCGCGCGATGGCCGCGTGCTCTACCGGAACGACGCGCTCTCCTACCGCGAGCAGTACCAGTCGACGCAGGACCTGACCGGCTTCATCCGCGAGGACACGCCCGCGGTCAGCCGCCTGGCGCGCGACTTCGCGCAGGCGCTGGTGGGCGATATGCTGGAGTCGTTCTGATGCCCGCCGCGCTCAAGAGCTTCGCCTCGACCGACCGTTTTCTTGCGGAGATTGCTTCGCCCGCGACGCTGCGGCCGGGCTACGTGCTGCTGGGCGATGAGGCGTTTCTCTACCAGCGATGCCGCCAGGGCGTGCTGGCCGCGCTGGCGCCGCCGGAGATGCGCGACTTCTCGCTGCACGACCTCGACCTGGCGGAGACCAGCATCTTCGAGGTGCTCGACCGCGCGCAGACGCCTTCGCTGATGGCGCCGTTTCAGGTGCTGTTCGTGCGCGGCTTGAAGGCGCTGTACGGACGCGGCAGCAAGAAGGCGGAGTTCGAGGCGATCGATGCGTACTTCCGCTCGCCCAATCCGCAGGCGGTGCTGCTGTTCGTCGCCGACCACCTGCGCATCCCGACCGACCTGCGCAAGATGGACTACCAGGACAAGGAGCGCTACGACCGCATCCGCGAGACGCTGGGCGACTGGTGCGGCTTTGTGGAGCTGGCGCGGGTGGACGAGGGCGACGCGGTCAAGCTGGGTCGCGGCATCGGCCGAGGCGCGCGGCATCAAGCTTCGATCCCGACGCCGCGCGGGAGCTGGTGGATGCGCTGGGCGCGGACATGATGATGGTCGCGAGCGAGTTGGAGAAGCTGTGCCTGTATGTCGACGGCAGGAGCCGCGTCACGCTGGGCGACGTGGAGACGATGGTGCTGGCGGCGAAGCAGCGGTCGCTGTATGAGCTGACCGATGCGATCTCGCAGCGCGACCGGACGCGCGCGCTGCTGCTGCTGCATGGGCTGCTGAATGCGTCGGACGGCGGCGAGGACGCGGCGATCGGGCACCTGTATATGCTGGCGCGCACGTTTCGCCAGATGCTGATCATTCTGGAGAAGAACGTGCGCGACTCGCGGGCGATCTGGGCGGTGCTGTGGCAGGGCTTCCGCATGCCGCCGTTCGCGGCGGAAGACCTGATCCGCCAGGCGCGACGGTACAAGTCGCGGCGAGAGCTGACGCGCGCGCTGCGGCTGGTGGCGAAGGCGGACCTGGAGCTGCGGAGTTCGCCGGCAAATAAGCTGCTGGTGCTGGAGCGGCTGGTGCTGGCGTTGGCTGCGGAACCAGCGGCGGCGACTTATGTCCCCACCCACCAATTCGCGATGGAGTTGTGAAACAGCACATCACTCTTCGGGCGGGATTGGGCGGGCAACGCCGACTGTCACTGACGTGGACGCGGCGCTTACGCCGTTCGGCCCGACGGCGTAGACGGTGTAGGTTGCCGATTCGCCGCGGTCGGGTGGGGGGCCGAGGAAGCGCGGGGTGGTGAGGCCGGTCGCGACGGTGCCGCTCTCGATTCGCGGGTTCGCCACGTGCGTGCTGGTGCGATCCACACGATAGAAGCTCGCGCCGGGGACGGCGGCCCACGTGAGGGTCACGTCGCTGCGCCCTTGCTGCTGCGCGCTGACTCCGAGCGGCGCGGCAGGCTTCGCCGCGTTCTGGGTTGGCAGCAGGCCGTAGACGCAGAACTGGCCGGTGCCGACGTTCTCCGTGCCAAAGCTGGCGAGGTACACATGGCCGTTGGCGATGGTGGGCGGGGCCATCTTCGAGTACTCGCGCGCAGTCGTCGCGCGCAGGCAGCTCGAGCGAGTTCCACAGCTCGTGGCGAATGTCGTCGGCGTCGTAGGCATGCAGAATGCCGGGCCGCGACTCGTGCCATGAGTCGCCCGTGGCGTGGATCGCGGCCCAGAGAATGCCGTCGTGCGCGCCGTTGGCGGAGAGCGAGAGCATGGCCCCGGGATGGCCTTCGTTGGGGGTGTCGCGCATGGCCACGGGCGTCTCGATCAGCTTGTCGCCGTCGAACTCGTAGACCTTGGCCTGGTCGCGCTGGCCCCAGACATAGAGCAGCCGGCCAGCCTTCGCGCTCTGCCAATAGACCAGGCTGTGCAGATGCGAGGCCGTGGCCTGGAAGTGCTCGACGGCGTGCTCATCGCCGAGATGGCCGAGGTTGCGCGTATCCAGTGTGTACAGCACGCCCTCCTTGCCGCCGGTCGAGCAGCAGGTGCGTTCCGGGCACTGAGCGTGACGCCGGAGGAGTTCATGTCGGTGTCGGTTTGGTCGAGGGCCTCGTGGTTGGTGGGGGTGAACCAGTCGAGCAGCTTGAGCTTCGGCGTGAACTTCAGCACGCTCTCACTGAAGTTGTCCACGCCATTCCAGCTTCCGTTGCCGGTGCCCACGTAGACATTGCCGTCCGCATCGGCCGCGGGGCCCTGCCCGGTCTGCCATATGCCGGCCTCGGTCCCGGTGGGCGAAGCGTTGAAGACGGCGACCTGCTGCAGAGTCTGCGCGTCGTACGCTATCAGGAAGCCGTGGTACGGTTCGCGGTCGCAGTGCGAGGCGTAGCCGAGATAGACCATGCCGTTGGCCAGCATCAGCCCGGGGCGCTGGTTCTGCATCAGCGGGTTGAAGCTGTCGGCCTTGATGGTCACGGGACTCTCCGGCAGGTCCGCGCCGGTTGCCAGGTCGAGCTCATGCAGCCGTTGCGCAAAGCCCGTCCCCAGCGGCGCGTCGACTCCCATGGCGGGCGCGCCAGCTTTGGTGAGGGCGACGACATAGACCACGCCTCGCTGCTTATCGATCACCGGCGTGCCAATGATTCCGATCGCGCCATTCATGTCGATGCAGCCGAAGTTCGCGCTATGCACATTGGCGGGCGTGCCGAAGTTTACATGCCAGATCGGCGCGGTCGCCTCGGGATCGTTCGCGTCGAACGCATACACGCTGTTGTTGACGGTGGTGACAATCACGAGGTCGTGCGTGCCGCCATTCACCTCCACGCCGGTTACGACCAGTGGCTGCGTATAGAGCTGGTCGTCGACGACGCGTTTGAACAGCATGCCGAACTGCGACTTGTTCACGTTTGCAGGAGTCAGTAGGGTCTCCTGCAGGTTCGCGCCGGTGCGCGCGTTGTCGTTGTGCTGGGTCAAGACATCCACCTGCGCGGAGGCCGAAACACAGAGCAGGGTAGATAAGATTGAAAGGTGGAGGCGTGTATAGAGCAGGGGCGAACAGGCAGTAAATTTCATCCATCCATTCTGCCCCATCCGCATCAAAGCCGCGCCGCCGTCTAGACCCGGAGCACCGCCACCGGATACTCCGTCAAACGCCCATCCGAGGTCACGAGAACCATACCCTCCACCATCGTCTGCGCCACCAGCATCCGGTCGAACGGATCGCCATGCAGCCGGGGCAGCTCCCGCACTGCGTCCGTATATTTCGATGTGATTTGCAGCTCTCGAATCCCGTACTCTCCCGTCATAATATCGAACCGGTTTACGGAATCAAGCTTGCGCAGCCCTTGTTTGATTGACAGCTCCCAGAAGGAGATGGTGCTCGCGAATAAACTTGAATCGGAGTCTTCGAACAATTCGAGTACTGTCCGCGGAACACGCCTCAAGTCACTGCTCAACCAGATCAATACATTGGTGTCCAGCAGGTACTTCCGCTCCGCCGGAATCATTTGTCGTCGCCACGATGAGCTTTCTCCTCATCGAAGTCGTCGCGCAATGCCTCCCACATATCCAGTGGCAGGTCGTCGTAAAAGTCCGGCGCGATATAGGTAATCCCAAGAAAATTTTGTCCGAACTTCCTGCGCGCCTTCGGCTTCGCCGCGATGGGCACCATCTGCACCAGCGGCTCGCCGGCCTTCGCGATCACGACTTCCTCGCCGCGCTTGGCCTCCTCCACCAGCCTGGAGAAGTTCGTCTTGGCTTCATATATGTTGTAGGTCGCCATCGCACCCTCACCTCCCAGTCTAGTTGGTCAAGTTGGTCAACTGCGATCGCTCTGGCCTGATTCGCCCTGTTACCATCAATCTTTGACCCAGATCATGCCTGATCCGACCTCCGCTCCCATTCGCGTTCGTATTGCGCCTTCGCCCACGGGCGACCCGCACGTCGGCACAGCCTACATTGGGCTGCTGAACTTCTTGTTTGCGCGGCAGCGCGGCGGGCAGTTCGTGCTGCGGATTGAGGACACGGACCGCTCGCGGTTTGTCTCCAGTTCGGAGGCAGATGATCTTCGATTCGTTGCGCTGGCTTGGTCTCGCATGGGATGAAGGCCCCGATGTCGGCGGCCCATACGGCCCGTACCGCCAGTCCGAACGGACTGAGATCTACCGCGAACACGTCCAGCAACTGCTGGCAAGCGGGCACGCCTACCGCAGCTTTGAGACCGCCGAAGAACTCGAAGCCATGCGCAAGTCGCAGATCGCCGCCAAGCTGCCGCCGCGCTACAACGGCGCGCACCGCGAGCTGCCGCAGGCGCAGATTGATGCGTTTCTGAGCCGAGGGACGGCCGTTTGTGATCCGGCTGAAGGTGCCGGCGGACGGCGAGACTGCGTTCCGCGACGAGCTGCGCGGGGCGGTCACCTTCTCCCACAACAATGTCGACGACCAGGTGCTGCTGAAGTCCGACGGCTTCCCCACGTACCACCTCGCCAATGTGGTGGACGACCACCTGATGCGCATCACGGACGTGATCCGCGCCGAGGAGTGGATCTCGTCGACGCCGAAGCATGTGCTGCTCTACAAGGCGTTCGGCTGGGAGGTGCCGCGCTTCTGGCACATGCCGCTGCTGCGCAATCTGGACAAGAGCAAGATCTCCAAGCGCAAGAATCCGGTGTCGCTGGTCTACTACCGCGAGTCCGGATACCTGCCGCAGGCGCTGCTGAACTTCCTTGGCCTGATGGGCGGCGGGATGCCGGCCGGCGGCACGGGCACTGGCGACGACAAGGCGGCGAACCTTGCGGCGGAGATCTTTACGCTGGAGCAGATGCTGGAGCGGTTTGTGTTTGAAAAGATTTCGCTGGGCGGGCCGGTCTTCGACCTGACCAAGCTGAAGTGGCTGAACGGCGAGTACATTCGCGCGCTGACGCCGGAGGCCTTCTTCGATGCGCTGCGCGGCACGATCTTTTCCGATGAGCTACCTGCGCGCAATCGCCCCGCTGGTGCAGACGCGCATCGAGACGCTGGCGCAGTTCGGCGACCTGGCCGATTTCTTCTTCAAGGATGAGGTGATGCCGGCGCAGGAGGTCTTCCTTCCGAAGAAGCGGACGCTGGAAGAGACGCTTGCGTTTGCCGGCGGAGCAACTGACGCTGCTGGAGGCGACGACGTTTGCGGTTGAGGAGCTGGAGCCGGCGCTGAAGCGGCTGGGCGAGGAGAAGGGCTGGTCAGTGAAGGAGAACTTCATGCTGCTGCGGGCGATCCTGACTGGCAAGACGGCGAGCCCGCCGCTGCTTGAATCGCTTATTGTGTTCGGCAAGGCGCGGTCGCTGGACCGGGTGCGGCGGTTTCTGGAGGCGCAGAAGAAGATTGCGCGATGACTGGGTGCTTCGCCTATTCAAACAGCTTGGGAACATCGCGCGCACCGTGCACCACCCGCAATACGCGCAGAGGCTCTGAATCCGCCAGATATGCGATGGAATATCGTTCGTAACCCGATACGGTCAGAAACAGAACATTGGGACGCCTGACCCCTGCGCGGCGATGACCCAATCCCGGCATCTGGGCAACCGCAAAGCAGGTCGCTGCAATCGCTGCTTCCACCAGGTCTGCGTGATGAATGCTGTCCCGGGCGATGTACTGCCATATCGAATCGATGTCGCGCCTGGCAGTCGGCGTGATGAAGGGAGTGCTCACACCGGCTGCTTGTTGCGAGCGGCCCACTCCGCCTTCGTCTTCTTCCGCTCTTCGCGGAACTCGTCCATGCTCATCAGTTCGCCGCGCTCAGCCTCGGCGATGGATTCGTCCAGCTTGGCGTTAAACTCTTCGAGGGTCTCGGTGTGCCACTGCTCGCGTTCGTGGAGCAACTCGACGGCCTCGGCGATGTACTGCTCGGCGCTGCGATAGCGGCCGCTGGCGATAGCCTGCTCGACCGCCGCTTCAAGCTCCGGGCTGAGCCTGATCTCCATGCCGATAGAGTACCATCCGCCGAGTTGCGCTAGCCGGCGTGGACGGCGAGGACGATGACCTTGCGCTGGGCGGGCACGACCACCAGGCCAAGCTGTTGCTGCATCAGTTTGAAGAGTTCCTGCTGGTTGCGGTAGGTGCCGATGCGGAAGTCGAAGCTGCCTGCGAGGTTTGTATCGTCCACCAGGAGGCGGTCGAGATTTGGCTCCAGCGTCCGGCCAAATTCGGAGATGCTCTCCGCGGACGCCACGATGCCGTTGATCGAAACGACGCCGGCGCATTCTTTGCCGATGTAGGTGATCTGCTGCAGGTCGCCGGTTTCGGGAGCGGATTCATCGGCGGTGGATTCATCGAGCGAGACGCGCTTGAGGAGAGGATCGCTGCTTGCGCGGCGAACAGAGGCTTCGTGGCGGCGTAGCGCCGGGCCGGGTCCGTTGGGCGCGGTGAGGACATAGACGTCCATCGAGCGGCTCTCGGGCGCAATCGCGAGGCGAAATTTCTTCTGCAATGCATCCTGCAGGAGGTGTTGCATCGCGTCGGGATCGACGTCCTCGGGGAGCGTGAGCACCATGTCGTAGCGGGCGGCGGTTTTGTCGCTGCGGAGGTCGACGCGACGGGCGTCCACGTCCCATGCCAGTGCGATCAGAGTCTTGAGGTCGAAGCCGCGCGCGCTCCAGTGGTCTGTGCCGGACTCGAGTGAGGTGGTGTTGGGCGCGAGGGTGGTGGGCGCAATATGCACCTCATAGGAGGGATGGACATTCTGGTTGAGAGCTGGGTGGAGGCGAGGCAGAGGGGAGGAACTGCCCTGTCCCATGGCGGTCGCGGCAAGTCCCCACCCCAGACTGAAGCTCAACAACGCGGAGATAGGGGCCCGTTTCATAAGTTACATCTCAATTTCCACATGGGGTATCCGAACCGGCAATAACACTTTCGGACTATGCCAAGCGAATCAAGTGCGCCGTGGACGGTCAAGAGTCCTTCAGGCAGACTTCAAATCCTCTATCGGCGATTGGCGTGATTTTGTTCAGGCTGATTTTCGGGAGGGCGCCTGCAATTGGGACTTAACGCAGCAAAACGGCCCCGGAGGGCCGAATCGATGAGAATCGATTCGAGCTTCCGGGGCCGCTGGTTTTGGTATTAAGTTTTGCTTACCTTACGTTGACTAGAAGAACAGCTTGGCAGACACCTGCAGCTGGCGAGGTCCGACAAGCAGGTTGTTGGTGCCGCTGGGTGTGTTGAATCCTGCGGTTGCGGAGGAGTATGGATCGAGGCAACCGCCAAAGGTGGCCCCGGTCGGCAGCGATACGCTACCTGCCGAACATGCCGCTCCGGCGTAGGTGGCCGCAGGAGCAACATAGGCGGAGTAGGTGCTGTTTACTCCCGTAATGATTCGATGATTGGCGATGTTGAAGGCCTCTGCGATCAACTGCAAGTGCACGCCTTCGTAAATCTGAACATCCCGCGCGATGCGGAAGTCGATATCCTGAAACCGGGACCGCGCTGACTGTTGCGGCCTATCTGCGGAGGACGTCCGGCGGTTGCAAGGCCTGAGCCTGAACTCATAGCCCCGCCGGTGACACCGCCGTCAGCGCCCGCCAATGCGGAAGAGGCCGTGGAGCTGCCTGGATAACCGCTGACTCCGGCGACTACAGGGAAACCGTCCTGCAAGGTATAGGTGCCGGAGAATGTGAATGGATCGAGACCGTACTTGAAGATCTTGTTTTCGGGGAAGAGTTGCGACTTGTATACGACCGTGGCGTTGAACTTATTGCGAACATCCAGGTCGGACGCCCCGTGTTCGCCCTTAATGTTATTTGGATCGAGGGGTGGATTGCCACCATAGAACGTCCCGAAGTTACCGGAAACCTGGTCGTCGTCAATGGCGTGCGACCACGTCTCATTCAGCAGCACCTCGAGCCCGTCGGCAAAGGGACGGCGCAGGGTTGTGGCGAGTGAGTTATACCAGGAGTTAGCCACGCTCAGGCCAGTGTTGAGCGAGCCGAGCGCTGTATTGGCGCGGTCTGAGCTTAGGTAGAAGGGCACTGTGAGCGCAGTCAGGGCCCCGTTATAGCCGGTGACCGCATAGGTGCGCAGGCCGTGAGGCGTTTGTCCAATCAGATTGGCGTCGACGAAAACCGGCAGTCGCAGAGCCCGAGAGCCAAGATATCCCACGGACACGGTCATCTTACCCGGCAATCTCTGTTCGACACTCAGATCTGCTTCGTGGGTCAGCGGTGGAACAAAGTTTGGGCTGAGCCCGTGAAAGGCGGGTACCAGGCCTGCGGGAGTGGTTCCGGGCGCCGGGAATCCCTGCTGGACGATAGGGGCGTTGGCACCGACCGGATGGAGCGCCCCCGAGACGTTCGGGTCCGGCGTAGGCAGAGGGAACAGCACATTGGGAAAGATTGCAATGGGAGGCACGCCATTGGTGCCTACCGTGAAGTTCTCCTGGTAGATGCCGTTCTCTACGCGCATGGCGTAGTAGGTGCTGCCTTGATTGAGGCCGGAGAACATCCCGTATCCAGCGCGAACCACGGTACCCTCCAATGGGCTCCAGGAGAGGCCAATGCGCGGTTGTACGCGGTCAGTTACATTCTTGATGGTGGTGTTGTAGTAGGCCGCAATCGGCGAACTAGTATTGGGGTGCAGCGGATTCGGAGTGAGCTGCAGATCGTAGCGGACACCGAGGTTCAGAGTAATGTTGGAGCGAAGCCTCCAGGTGTCTTCGGCGAAGCCATCATACATATGCATGTAGAAGTCGTCGCCGCCGGCAGCCGCGGTGGGACCATTGATGTTGTCGATGGTCTGCACGAAGTTCGTGTAAAGCTTTCCAGCATTTGGGGTGGTGTCTCCCGCCAAGCCCGCAAAGGCGTCCGACGCCCAGTTCTGAAAGTTGGCGACCGCGCTGCTGGCGCCGTAGGAATAGAGTCCGCCGCCCTGATAGAGATTGATCATGATCTCGTGGACGACGTTGATGTCTCCGCCAAACTTGAAGGTGTGGTGACCGTGGCTCCAGGAGAAGACGTCAGTCCCCTGCCAGCGGGTCTCATTCGGCTCGCCCAGGCGGGGCAGCGCATTGGGCATTCCGTAAGCCTCCAGGTTCGATAAGGTAACGCTCGGACCGGCTGCATTCGCCCCGGCTGTCTCAAGATCCTTACCCCATTGGAAGCGGACCTCGTTCACCGCGTTGGGGGTAATCTCCGATGTCCAGTTCGATACCAGGAAACGCTCATGATAGCTGGTGGGTCCATTGGTCGAGACAGAGCTGTTGGAGTATGCGGGATTGGGAGCATAACCGTTGGTTGAATCGAAGTCCACGAAGTTGAAGTCAGCGAAGAAGTGGTTCTTCTCGTTCATCTGATAGTCCAGACGCGGGAAGAAGATGTTGGATTTGGAGAAGCGACTGGGAGGCGAGGCGGGCGTTCCATCCAAGTTGTACCCGGCAAGCTGCAACATAAAAAGAACGGCTGCCCCGCACTGGGTGCTGGTGGTTGCAGGGATGTTGTATCCGGTGATCGTGGTGGGGCATTGCGTCGGGGTAATTGTTGTTGTGGAGGTACCCGCCGCAGTCGGCGTGGTCGATACCAGATCCGTGGTGTAATAGAGCACTTTACCGACCCGGCGGAAGCCGTCGTAGGTAAAGAAGTAGAAAAGCTTGTCCTTGATGATCGGGCCGCCAACCGAGCCGCCGAACTGCTGCTGCTGATGAATCGGCTGGGTCAGCAGGAATGGGTTGCCATTGTTATGTAGAGCAGACCACTTGCTATAGGGATCCAGCGCATTCAATGCAGGGTAGCGGAGATAGTAAAAGAGATCGCCGTGAATCGAATTTGTACCGTTCTTCGTAATTGCATTGACTTGTCCGCCGGCGGCCTGGCCGAATTCAGCAGAGTAGTTGGAAGTCTCAGCCTGGAACTCTTTGATCGCATCCAGCGAATAGATATAGGGCGCTCCCGATGCGCGGCCTCGGGCCTCGGCAAAAAGCATCTGGTTATTGTTCGCGCCGTCGACGTAGTTCTGGTTGTAAAGGCCGGAGATTCCATGGAACGAGACCAGCCCGCTGCCGCCGTCGGCCACCACGTTCGGCGTGCCCAGCACAAATGTGTCCCAGTTGCGCGCATTCACGGGCAGATTTTGGATGAGGTGCTGGTCCATGGTCTGCGAGACCTCGGTCTTCTCAGTGTCGAGCAGCGGCGACTCGCTTGTAACCGTTACCTCGGTCGAAGCGGAGCCCGCAGGCAGCACCGCGTCTATGGTCAGCGTCTCGCCGACCGTCAGCACAAGATTCTTGCGATCTACCTTCGAGAAGCTCCCGCCCCCCAGCACCACTTCATAGTTGCCAGGAAGCAGGAACGGGGCCACATACCCGCCAGCGGCCGTAGTGGTAACTGTGCGCGAGACTCCCGTGTCAGTGTCCGTAACGACGACGGATGCGTTGGGAACCACCGCGTCGCTCGCATCCGTGACCGTACCGGTGATTGTGCCGCTGCCGGTGGACTGAGCATGCAGTCTCAGGGCCGGGCAAAGCAGCAGCAGAGCGGCAAAAGCGAGGGCGAGAAGCCGTTTGGAAGAGATAGAAAGGTGCATAGGGCGGGGAAACTCCTTCGTTGTATCCCAGGGGTGCGCTGGGGATGGGTGGAGTTCAAATGCGATTGGCACCATTGAATAGAATGGTGCCGTACGGCGAATCCAGCGCTCGCGATAGGAAGAAGGGGGAGCTGTCGGTTCGCGTAAAACTTGAAATTTGTTGATTGCTCTTAACTTCTACCACTGCGAACGGGATGTCAAGAAAAAATTGGCGTTAATCCGCGACGGAGGTAAGGGCGTGTGGGGGTCCTGGCCTCCGGGCGCGGGGCGTCGCAATCAAATACCCTATGAGAATGAAGGGCATGAGACGAAAGCCGCCCGCTGAGCCAGCCGAGATCGATATCGAGGGATGGCTGCGCGGGCTGCCCAAGGTTGAGCTCCATCTGCACCTGGAAGGGACGATTGAGCCGGAGACGCTGGTCGCGCTGAGCCAGCGGCATGACGCGCAGCCGCTGACTCTTGCGGACGCGCGGCGGCTGTACACGTATAAGGACTTTCTCGGCTTCATGGACTCCTTCAGGGCCATGAGCGAGCGGCTGCGCACGCCGGAGGACTACGAGCTGATCACTTACAACATGGTGCGCGCGCTGGCGGCGCAGGGGGTGGTCCATGCCGAGGTCTACATTTCATTCGGGATTATTTTTTACTGGAAGCGCGCGGCGGTCGAGCCGTACGTGGAGGCGATTGAGCGCGGGCGGGTGCGGGGCGAGCATGAGTTCGGCACCACGGTTTATTGGCTGATCGATGCGGTGCGTCATTTTGGCGCGGAGGAGGCGGCGAAGGTCTTCCGCAAGGCGGCGGAGCTGCGGGCGCAGTATCCGTCGATTGTGGGGATCGGCATTGGGGGAGATGAGGCGCGCGGTCCGGCAAATTTATTCAAGGAGAGCTATGCGGAGGCCAAGGCCGCGGGGCTACGGCTTACGGCCCATGCGGGCGAGTCCGGCGGGGCGGTGGATGGGGTGGCTTCGATTTGGGCGGCTTTGAACATCGGGGCCGAGAGGATTGGGCATGGATTGGCGGCGCAACACGATGCGGAGCTGCTGCAGGTGCTTGCGGAGCGTCAGGTGCCGATCGAGATCAACGTGACCTCGAACATTCGGACGGGATGCTGTGCGAGTTTTGAGGAGCATCCGGTGCGGGAGTACTTCGACAATGGGTTGATGGTGACGCTCAACTCGGACGACCCGCCGATGTTTGGGTCGAATTTGCTGGCGGAGTATGTACTGGCGCACGAGCGGTTCGGCTTTACGCTGGAACAGCTGCGGGAGCTTGCGGCGAATGGGGTGGAGGCGAGTTTTTTGCCGGCAGCGGAGAAGCTGGCGTTGATGGGGCGGATTGAGCAGTATCGCTAGGCGGTTGGAGCATAATTGAAGGAGGAGGTGTGCCATGGCAACGCTCAATTGGTCGCAGTGTCCCGCTGTCGAAAGCGTTCCTGACCGGCGTAGCGGCGCATGGGTCTTCCGCAACACCCGCATGCCCGTCGCCACTGTCTTTGAGAACCTTGAGGCCGGCTCCAGCATCGAGGAGATCATCGAGCAGTTTCATGTGACCCGCGAGCAGATCCAGGCCGTGCTGGAATTCGCCGCGCGCAGCCTTGAACCTCCGCCGGTACCCGTTGGCGCGCCTGATTTGATCGATGCGCATTCTCTTTGACCACGGGACGCCGAGCGGCATTGCCGCAGCGCTCTCGGCCCACGAGGTCACTGAGGCGATAGAGCTCGGGTGGGACAGAATCTCCAATGGCGAACTGCTAAAAGCGGCCGAGGACGCTGGCTTTGATCTGTTGCTGACGACCGACAAGCGGATTCGCTACCAGCAAAATTTGGCGGCCCGGAAGATCGCCATCGTTGTCCTTGGTAACTCGACTTGGCGCATCGTGCGGCTTTATATGGACAGAATCGCCGCGACCGTGAATGAGGCCTCGCCGGGCAGCTATGCCGAGGTGTTCATCCCATTCAAATGAGCGCGGTATGGGCGTTTGGCTTAGCGGCTGAGGTCGTAGACGAAGGGGCGGCGGAGGAGACGGAAGGAGGCGAGGACGAGTTTTTTGGCGAGGGCGCGGGCAGCGTTGCGGGCGCGGCGGCGCCAGAGGAGGTAGCCCCAGAAGAGATGCATGGGGCGCTCGGGGAGGCGGCGCTGGGCGTGGATGCGGGCGAGGGTTGCGACGATGCCGTTGAACATGGCGGGCGGGGCGAAGTACTGCTCCCAGGCCTGGCGGGCGAGGCGGCCGCGGGCTTCGCTCTCGGCGAGGTGGGGCTCGAGGATGGCGGGGAGCTGTTTGATTTGGCGCTCGGGGACGCGGAGGAGGAAGGTATCCCAGGCGGGGCCACTGTGGGAAGCGGCCCAATGACCCGTCCGCTGGCAAAGGTACCTAATCTTCGGTCACGTGACCAATGTCATGTGCGGTCTCGACGCAGGAGCCACACGTAGCGAGAGTTAGGTCGATACAGACTACTATGCGTTAGGTTATGTGTTCGTGCTTTGGTCTCGATCTCTGCGACCCCGGCACAGCCTCCGCAAGGAGGCTGTTATGTGCTTGCGGCATTGGAACGTCTATGGGGCTCTTGTGAGTAGTCTGGGGATTCTTGTTTCGGTTGGTTGCGGATTGCAAGGGCATCCGGTCTCAAGTACAACCCCGATCTCAGGCACCACCCCGCAGATCGCCAGCGTCCATTTGTCGGTAACGCCTTTGGTTATCCGATCAGGTTCTTCATTCCAGTATCAGCTGGTAGCTGAGTACTCTGACGGATCGACATCATCGCCAACGGCAGATGTCGCGTGGGCTACAGACCCTACCATCGCGAGCGTCTCCTCGGGATTGCTCTCCTGCAACAACCCAGGAAGCACAACATTGACTAGCACTTTCTTGGGGATGACTACCGACGCTACCTTTACATGCGTTTTGGGTTCCATCGCTCCGAAGCCAGGGTTTGTCGAATCAGCACAAACCTTTGACGGCCCATTCGCGTCATGGGAAAACCTCAAAACAATCTTTGGGGCAAAAGGGGATGGAGTAACTGACGATACCAGTGCAATTCAGGCCGCACTTGATTCGCTAAGCTCGCATCCCGCTGTTCTGTGGATTCCGCGTGGGACTTACATCATAACCCGACCGCTGACTGTAACGGGGCTGAGTGATATCACAATCCTTGGAGAGGACCCACTAAACACCAGTATCTCCTGGGCTGGATCACAAGGTGGGACAATGCTCACTCTTAGTGGCTGCACAAGCTTCAACATCGGGCGCCTCACATGGGACGGAAGAGGTGCTACCGGCGTGGATATTGAAGTCACTTGGGATGACGTTAGCAACTTCTACCCGACAAGAAACTACATTCATGACAGCCGCATCATCAATACCGAAACAGGTATCCATACGGGATGGGCTGGTGAAACCACAGTTGCTCGTGTTCATTTCGATCACAATACAGTGGCAGGCCTCAGCCTAGGCGACTGGAATGCCTTAAATTGGAATGTATTGGACTGTCTGTTTACCGACGATGCCATCGGAGTGACAAACTGGTACGGAGCCGGAGCTTTCAATGTTTCAAACAGCGTGTTCGTGCGATCGACCGTAGCGGACATAAAAATGGGCAATACAGGACCGTTTTCGATCAGAAGCAACCTGTCCATGGATTCAATGACGTTTTTTCTCACTGGCGATACTGGCGCGCCGGCAAACATCATCATCCAGGGAAACACCATCGTCAATCCCGGTTCTACGCCAATCGCAACTGGAACACCTGGCTCACTCTTGGTATTCGATAACCAGTTCCTTGGCCTGAATCCTAACTTTAACATCCTCTATAGCTTTTGCAATTCGCCCGCAACCTTTATGTCAGTCGGCAACACGTATTCAGTCTCACAGCCATTTGGTGGAAACATTGGTCAATACACCAGCGTGGATGAAGCCGCGAGCACGGCTGACTTATCAGTGCAGGTTTCGGTCCCGACGGAAATATATGTCCCACCCTTCAGCAACAGGCAGGTGTTCGATCTTTTCGCAGGGGCCTCCGGGACTGCTATGCAGGCAGCCATCGATGCGGCCTCAGCGGTGGGTGGCGTCGTTCATCTGTCTGAAGGAAGCTATAACGTGACGCAGCCACTGGAGATTTCTCAACAGGCAAGCGTTGGCATCCTGGGTGACGGCGCTCTCACTACACTTGTGGTGCCATCGACATTTCAAGGCCCGGTTATAGAAAGCTATGGGAAAACAGTACAGCTTGAGGACTTTAGGTTCGACTCTTACTCGCCATTAAGCACCGACATTCAATTGCATGTGCCGGACGTCCCATCGACCCGCATTTTCTGTGATGAGTGCACGGTCAACAACCAAGCCCTTGGAGTAGAAGTGGACGGATTGGATGATGCAACCGTAGAAGATGAAGTGACCACATTCGACACCGCAGGATGGGCCCAGGCCATTCATGGCGGAGCTGCACGACAGAACGCCGTGGAGTCGTTGGGGAGGGTTGGTGAGTTCATGACGAGCTCATCCGCCTACCAGGTCGATCTGGGCGGCCATCTATTGATTGGGGATGGTTGGCACGACTCTGGCCAAGGAGCAACGCAATTTCTATTGACTGGCAGCGGAAGTGTGACCCACCAAGGAGGCACGATTTACACCTCCTCCAATCCGGCGATGTCAGTCAGCGGTTTTAAGGGCAACCTAACTCTGCTTGGAACAATGACAAACAGCTACATATCCATACCCGCTGGTTCACCGTTGACGCTTTTTATGGGTGGGGTAGTAGATACCGGTGAAACGAGCCCATTTATCAATTTAGCCCCGGGCGCGAGCATCACAGAGATTTCTAGCTCCTTGAGCCCCAACTATAGCGTGCCGTCGCCGTTGCCTGACACATCAGTCACGCCCGCTGGAATCGAGCACATGCTTTCTATGGCTCGCACCCAAACACTGTCTCCCCGGAAGCCAATTGTCTTTGACCTTTCAACCGTAAGAATGGCACGACTTCTTCTCGACAATGGTGGAGTTGGCATTCGAGTCATGGACAGCATTGCTGACAGGGCTGTTGGAAGTTATCGGATCACAGCTGCTAACGGGGCGAGCGCACAAGCCCAGGCAAACTGTGGGCTCGGTGAAATGTCAGTGGCAGGAATTTGGACATTGCAAGACGGCGGAGACGGTTTCGTTGGATTATTGACGGCCGGAGCTGTATTGTCTGAGGGTTTATCCCCGCAACTCGACGGCGATGGCATCGTAATGGTTACTGCGATGAGCAGCGCACGAGATCGGTGGCAGTTCGAACAGGCTGGGGACGGCTCAGTGACGATTGTGAATCGTGCGACAGGAAACCTTCTGACGCAGACACCCAGTGGGTGTGCATACGCTGCGCCAGTGAGTCGTTCAGCTAACCAGGCGTGGTTGCTCGAGGGGACGAGCTGAGCAATCAGCTTTCCAGAGTGGTTGCTCGAGCTCCTCGATCATGAACTCTTCCTATTGACTGGCAAATCGGGTGCTTTGAGCGCGACATCTCATCCCAAAAAATGCCTCTTAATGAGGCCGCACGACCGTTGAGCCTTTCTCGCAGACAAGCGATTTCCCCTTTATACCATTGCTTAGGGACGGCCCTCAGAATGCTGGGAAGGAGTTCCGGGATCTTTGTTTCGATTTGGGTAATCCACCCTTCAATGCTTGCTAAGTCAAGAACCTCGGGATATATGGTGCGTTGTAGGCAG
The DNA here is from genome assembly GCA_963808025.1 of uncultured Acidobacteriaceae bacterium. Lineage (GTDB taxonomy): Bacteria > Acidobacteriota > Terriglobia > Terriglobales > Acidobacteriaceae > Edaphobacter. The sequence goes on from CAWEEI010000006.1 coordinate 561,779, forward strand.
AGAGCCGACTTTCCGGGGACATCGAAGTTCCAACTTGGTCCCCCAAAGAGATGGCCGTTGTCAATGAACACCGCTTTGAAGGTTCTCTTTATGTGATCCTCAACGTAAACGGCTTGCCGTGTATCGAGTGAGCCGGCGAAGATATCGAACACCATCGCACCAAGAAAGGCTGACCGATTTTCCACACGGTCAATGAACAAGTCGGGGAGGTAGCTGTAAAGTCTTCCCTTCGATGAAGGCGTTAACACTCGGGATGCAAAGTGCAGACGGCACCTGGGTAGGACGATACCAGTCCCATGTCTGTAATTAAAGCTACAGTTGTGTTTTGGAGGATAGCGAGCAAACCTCCACTTTGCTGTCGGCAGACCGATCGCGCTTAGGAGTGATGAGCCGATGAACTCGTTCGCAAGAACATTGGGTCCCTGTGGGTTGTTAGGGCATTTGATGACGTAGAGAAGTCCGTCATCACACAGGGCGAGGTGAGTCTGCGCGCCCCCAGGCATATCTCGCAGCACTTCCTTCACCAACAAACACTCTTGCACTAATCTTCCCCGAGGCGGCCGGAATACAGAGTTGGCTCGTGACTTCTCTGGACTCGTAGGATGGAGTCGCAAGATTAGCAGAATGTGCGTTCTTTAAGATGTGCAATTTTGAACGACGAGGGCGTGGTGGGCGGACTGGCGGAGCGGAACGAGGTGAACCTTCATCGGCGATTACTCTGTGTGGGAGCCGGTGCAGGGATGCAGCCTGGTCAGAACACCCTTGGGGACGCTGGGTCAGCGACATCTTTATGGGAGGATGATAGCGCAGTGCGGTGCGGGAATGGCGGCGGCGGGGCGAATTAGGCTGCGCGTGGGTGCCGATGTGGTTCAATGAAGAGAGGGATATGGTTGCAGGGAAAGCAGCTTCGGGGCGCAGGATGACGATGGGGCGCAGACGCAGGGCGGTGGTGCGAAAGCTGCGCGAGCTGGGGTCGATTGCGTCGGCGCTGGTGGATACGGGGCACCCGTATATGGCGCATATTGTGCCCATGCGGCGGTGCAATCTGGCATGTACGTACTGCAATGAGTTTGACGATGTGTCGGATCCGGTGCCGATTGAGGAGATGGAGCGGCGGATCGACGAGCTGGGGCGGCTGGGGACTTCGGTGATTACGATTTCGGGCGGCGAGCCGCTGCTGCATCCGGAGCTCGACCGGGTGATTGCGAGGATACGCAAGACGGGCGCGATTGCGGGGATGATTACGAATGGCTACCTGCTGATGCCGGAGCGGATTGAGCGGCTGAATCGGGCGGGGCTGGACCATTTGCAGATTTCGATCGACAACGTGATGCCGGATGAGGTGTCGAAGAAGAGTTTGAAAGTGCTGGACGCGAAGCTGAAGATGCTGGCGGAGCATGCGGATTTCCATGTGAATATCAACTCGGTGGTGGGCGGCGGGATTGCGCACCCGACGGACGCGCTGACGGTGAGCGAGCGGGCGCTGGGGCTGGGGTTCTCGTCGACGATTGGGATTATTCATGACGGGAGCGGGCAGTTGAAGCCGCTGGGGGAGGAAGAGCGCACCGTATGGGATAAAGTCCGGCGGCTGACGCGGCGGAGCTACTCGCGGTTCAACAAGTTTCAGGAGGCGATTGCCAACGGGCAGCCGAACGACTGGCGGTGCCGCGCGGGCGGGCGCTATCTATATATCTGCGAGTTTGGGCTGGTGCATTACTGTTCGCAGCAGCGGGGGTATCCCGGCGTGCCGCTGGCGGAGTATATGCGGGCCGATGTGAAGCGGGAGTTTCTGACGGAGAAGAGTTGTGCGCCGAACTGTACGATCAGCTGCGTGCATCAGGTGAGTTATATCGACCACTGGCGTGCTCCGCAGACGAGCCATGTGACGCCGGGGGGGGCGCATGGGGCAGGCGCGGGGGCGGGAGTTGGGGCGGATGCGGGGCTGGTGCAGATTCGGTAGATTTCGCAACCGATGGGAGTTCGTGGCACTCTAAAGGAAGCGTGGCTAATTTCTTACAGTCGGGATTCCAGGGCGCGGCGCGTGCGGCGGTGATGGCGTGTGTTTGCTGCGGGCTTGCGGGTGCGGCGCAGGCACAGGAGATGGCCTCGCTGCCGATGGCGCCGAGTGCGGTGCTGGCGATGCGGCGGGATGCGGTGGTTCCGGTGGGCGCAAGGATTGGGCTGCCGCGGGCGACGGCGTTTGACGGCGTGACGGTTGACCAAGCGACTGGGGGGCCGCTGGCGCTGAGTTTGGACGATGCGATTGCGCGTGGGGTGAAGAACAATTTGCAGGTGCTGCTGGCTTCGCAGATTGAGCAGGAGGTGAAGGGGCAGATTCTGGCGGCGGTGTTTGCGCTGATGCCGAACATGAAGGCGACGGCGTACACGGATGCGCTGGAGATCGACCTGGCGGCGATGGGGTTCAAGCCGGCGTCGCTGGCGGCGTTTGGATTGCCGGCGGGTTCGTTCCACGAGATTGTGAAGGTGGACACGACGGATGTGCAGGTGAGCGCGGACCAGGTGCTCTTCAACCTGCCGGATTTTTATCTGTATGCAGCGGCGCGCAAGGGGACGCGGGTGACGGAGCTGAATACGCTGAACGTGCGCGGCGGCGTGGTGCAGGCGGTGGGGACGCAGTATCTGGCGGCGCTGGCGGACCAGGCGCAGATCGCCAACGCGCAGGCGCTGGAACAGGCGGACGAAGAGGTGCTGCGGCAGGCGACGCTGGCGCACGATGCAGGGGTGGGGACGAATCTGGATGTGCTGCGCGCGCGGGTGGAGATGCAGAACGAGCAGCAGGCGGTGGTGAATGCGGAGAACACGTTTGCCAAGGACAAGATTGCGCTGAACCGGCTGATCGGGCTGCCGGCGGACCAGGAGCTGATGCTGACGGATGCGGTTCCGTATGCCGAGTTCGCCGAGATGCCGCTGGAGCAGGCGAAGGCGCTGGCCTATACGCGGAGGAAGGACCTGCTGGCGCTGGAGTCGCAGATTGAGGTTGCTGAGCGCGCGCGCAAGGCGGTGAAGTACGAGCGGGTGCCGCAGCTTGCGGTGAATGGGTACTACGGCGTGCTGGGCGAGACGCACGGGCTCTACCACGGGGTGTTTACGGCGCAGGGGACGCTGAAGATTCCGATCTTTGAGGAGGGCCGGTTTCGCGGGGAGCGCGAGGTGGCGGAGTCGCAGCTGATTGCGCTGCGCCAGGAGGTGGATGCGCTGAAGGTGACGATCGACGCTCAGATACGGGCGAGCCGGCTGGATGTGGAGTCGGCTGAGGAGCTGGTGAAGGTGGCGAAGAGCAATGTGGAGCTGGCGGCGCAGGCGCTGCAGGACACGCGCGACCGGTTTGCGGCGGGAGTGGACGACAATCTTCCCGTCGTGCAAGCGCAGGCGACGCTGGCCGATGCGCAGAGCCGGCTGGTGGGCGCGGAGTTTGAGTACAACGAGGCGAAGCTGACGCTGGCGCGGAATACGGGTGTGGTGGAGACGCAGTACAAGGATTATCTTGGGCGGTAGGTTGTGGGTGGCTCTCGGATTGAAAACTAAAGACATGCGTGCGTGTGATATAAAAGTCACAGAGTAGTTGAGAGGATGCTTGGAAGCGGCTCCCCGAGAGATCTTGATCTGCGAGGACAGCAGAGGCCGCCAACCATTCACGGAATGGCTGGAAAGCTTGACGCTCGCGGTGAGAGCGGTGGTTGAGATCAGGATCGACCGTATTGAGGACGGCAACTTCGGCGATGTAAAGCCTGTCGGCGGAGGGGTTTCGGAGCTGAGAATCGATCTGGGCCCGGGCTATCGCGTCTACTTCGGCCAAGTGGGCAACGAAGTCCATCTGATCGGAGGCGGACTGAAGAAGACCCAGTCCGCCGATATCGCAAGTGCGAAGAGGTTCTGGAGCAGACATGACTAGAAAGACAAGTCCGTATCGAGACTCGCTGCTGAGACGGCTATCGAACCCGGCGGAGGCTGAGGCTTATCTGAATGCGGGCCTGGATGATTCGCTGCCTGCATTCCTCAAGGCGCTCAAGAACGTAATGCAGGCGCATCAGATGTCCAAAGTGGCCGAGGAGGCGGGGGTGCAGCGCGAGACCCTCTATCGCTCCTTTTCGGAGAGAGGAAATCCTACGCTTGCAACCCTCTCTTCGGTACTTGCGGCGATGGGATTGAAGATCTCCGTTGCGCGTAGCGGCGCGAATGGGGATGGCCCTTCTCGCTCCCGACCGGTCCGGGTTTCTTCGCACTCCGCCGCACGTTGAACCTGCTCGGATGTGGCGTCAGTTGAGAATCGAAGGTGCCAAAAGCCTATCAGGGGATTTGGTGCCCATTAACTCGCTGGATCAAGCGCATGCAAGCTCACATCGTCGCCGTCTCCGCTCCGTAGGCTCCGAAAGACAATCGTCGATAGGATTGTCAAAATTCCAAGAGCCATCAGAGCTTTGTGGATCCCGTGGATCATTTCGGCCGGGTTGGAGTGTGAGCTGGGAATGAAGAATGCCGTCGCGAGCCCTGCGATTGCTACGCCGAAACTGATCGACATCTGCTGCATGGTGCTTGCGATGGAACTTGCGCTACTGGCGTCCTTTTCGGTGATGTCGGCGTAGACCAGCGTATTCATGCTGGTGTACTGAAGGGACGTAAATGCTCCATAAAGGAAGGCCTGGAGGACGATCGCCCAGACGGGCGTGTGCAGGCCTATGGTCGCAAACACCATGAGCAGGACCCCGAGAATTACCGTGTTGGAGATAAGGACGCCGCGATACCCGATGCTTCTCAGAAGTCTCGGCATGATCGCCTTCATGCTCATGGCGGCGAGCGCCTGGGGCATGACGAGCAGCCCCGATTGGATTGGAGTGAAACCCAGTCCCACCTGATACAGAAGAGGCAGGAGAAACGGTACCCCGCCGATGCCAAGCCGGGTAAAGAAACTGCCGCTCACAGCGGCCCGGAACGTGCGGATGGCGAACAACTTGACTTGCAGCAATGGGAACTCAAGAGTTCTGGAGTGGATTCCATATCCCACAAGCAACGCCAGCGAGATTGCGAGAAGCCCGGACATCTCGCGTCCACTGAGAGTATGTTCTCCGAAGATCTCCAGCACGTAAGACAGCAACCCGATGCCGGAACCGAAGAGAATGAGTCCGACTGTGTCCAGTGGGTGGATATTCTCTTCGCGGTAGTCGGGCAGATGCATGTAGACCAAGACCAGGCCTGCAACGCCAATTGGAATGTTGACGAAGAAGATGAACCGCCAGTGAAGATACCCAACGATTAGCCCTCCGGCGATCGGTCCGAGCATGGGAGCTACCAGTGCGGGGATGGAGACAAAGCTCATGGTGCGCAGCAGCTCCGACTTGGCGAATGTTCGCACCAGAGTCAGGCGGCCGACTGGCACCATCATCGATCCGCCACAGCCTTGAAGGATGCGGCACGCCACCAGCAGGTGAATGTTGTTCGATATCCCGCATAGAAAGGAGCCTAAGGTGAATATGCCGATCGCAGATGCGAACACGAGGCGGGTGCCAAATCGGTCGGCCATCCACCCGCTGATCGGGATGAAAACCGCGAGGCTCAGCGTATAGCTCGCCAGTACCGCCTTCATGCTCAGCGGAGCTACGCCCAACGCCGAGGAGATGGCAGGGACCGCTGTGTTGAGAATTGTTGTATCCAGCGACTCCATGAAAAAAGCGACTGCCACGAGCCATGGCAAGATCCGTTTGGCCGCGTCTGATGGGGCAGAGGAAGAGGAAGAAGCAATCGACGGGGCGGGAGGATACATAGGGAGAAGCTTCAGGAGGGCTCACAGCCACCATCATGTTAGCTGAAGTGCCCCGTTCCGGCTGCTAGAGCCGAAATCTGTAGAGGCCGACTGTTTCTGCTCATATGCGACTGGGAAGTGTGAAAGCATAGGCGGATGGCAGAGGGCGGGAGCGGAACCGCGAGGATTGGATCAAAACCGGTTGACGACCCGCGGGTGTATCTTGCGGCGGAAAGGACGCTGCTGGCGTGGCTGCGCACCGGGCTGGGGCTGATGGGGGTGGGCTTCGCGGTGGCGCGGTTCGGATTGTTTCTGCGGGTGATGCAGGCGAGCGAATCCCATGCGGCGGTGCATACCACGGGGTTCTCGAAGTGGGGGGGCGTGGGGCTGGTTGCGCTGGGCGTGGCGGTGAATCTGGGCGCTGCTATGCGGCATGTTCAGCTGGTGCGGCAACTGAGCACGGGCACATGGGTGCCGGGGAAAGTTTCGGCGGGTGCGGTGGCGCTTGCGGTTGTGCTTGCGGCGATCGGCGTGGGGATGGCGGTGTACCTGATTCTGGTGCGCTGAGCGCGGGGTATCAGGGCGCGCGAAATGTGAAACCATAGGCAATATGGCAGAGGGTAGTGGCGGGACGGTGGTAGCGGAGGCTGGCGCGGGCAGCGCATTTCTCTCGCGGGACTTCCGGCTGTACCAGACGGCGCGGCTGCTGGTGATTCTGGGGGCGGAGGCGCAGACGATCGCCGTAGCGTGGCAGGTCTACAAGATCACTGGCTCGGCGCTCGACCTGGGGCTGACCGGGCTGGCGCTGTTTGTGCCGGGCCTGTTCTTCATGCTGGCGGCGGGGCATGTCGCGGACCGGTACGACCGCCGCGGCATCATCCTTGTCTGCTATGGCCTGCAGGCGGTGTGTACGCTCGCTGCTGCTGCGGTTTGCGACGCATGGAATTGCGCGGGTGTGGCCGATCTATGCGGTGCTGCTGGGGATTGGCATGGGGCGAGCGTTCAGCGGGCCGGCGGCGAGCGCGCTGCTGCCGAGCCTGGTGCCGAAGGAACACTTCGTCAATGCGGTGACCTGGGGGGCGATCGTCTTCCAGATCGGCAAATATCGCGGGCCCGGCGGTGGGCGGGCTGCTGTTTACGCTGCCGCTGCGCGGGCGCGCTGGCCGGATGGAACGGGGCCGCGGTGGTATACGCGTTTACGCTGACGACGCTGCTGGCGTTCATCGCGCTGGTGGGCGCGATGCGGACGCGGCCGGTGCGGGTGGTGAAGAACGCGTTCAACCTGGAGACGATGCTGGCCGGCTTCCGATACGTGTGGCAGGCGAAGCTGCTGCTGGGGTCGATCTCGCTGGACCTGTTTGCGGTGCTGCTGGGCGGCGCGACGGCGCTGCTGCCGATCTATGCGACCGACATTCTGCATGCGGGGCCGCGCGCGCTGGGGCTGCTGCGGGCGATGCCGTCGATGGGGGCGCTGGCGGTCTCGCTGGTGATGACGGTGCGGCCGATCAAGCGCGATGCGGGCAAGCTGATGCTGTTCTGCGTGGCATCTTTGGCGCGGCGACGGTGGTGTTTGGCCTCTCGCGGACGATGTGGCTGAGCCTGCTGGCGCTGGTGATTGTGGGCGCGAGCGACATGGTGAGCGTGGTGGTGCGGTCGAGCATTCTGCAACTGGCGACGCCGCCGGAGATGCGCGGGCGGGTGAGCGCGGTGAACTGGCTGTTCGTCGGCGCGTCGAACGAGTTTGGCGAGTTTGAGAGCGGCGTGACCGCGCAGTGGTGGGGCGCGGTGCGGGCGGTGGTGATCGGCGGGATTGGCGTCGATGATCGTGACCGGGAGCGCGGCGGGGCTGTTCCCCGCGCTGCGCAGGGCGGATGCGCTGACGGCGGAGTCGCTGATGGAGGCGAACCGGGAGCAGAGCGTGGCGGAGGCGGTGGATTGAGGAAGTTGCAGGTTGCCGGTTGCAGGTTGTGAGTTGAAAAGCGAGGAGTGGAACGGATGAAGGCGGTGCAGAAGGCGGCGATTGGCGGGACGGCGGTGCTGCTGCTGGCGGTGGGGGGTGAGTTGGCGTGGCTGCACCATGAGCGCAATGCGCCCGGAGTGCAGGTCGCGCCGGCGCAGGATGCGGCCGATCGATCCGGACGACCTGGTGTTTCTGAAGAAGGAGCGGCCGTCGATCGATGGCGGACCTGAAGGACCTGTACGGGAAGACGATCTGGGTCTCGGCGGGCGGGCAGATGGACTACTACCCCTATGCGGCGCACCACGCCGACTACGCGAAGACCGCGGGGACGCTGCTGGGGGCGGAGCCGCTGGTGGTGAAGGATGCGTTTCGAGCAGGTCGCGCCGAAGTCGGCGACCGTTCCGGATTCCGGGCGGCGACAGGCAGGTGCTGCTGGCGTTCACGATGCCGAAGTCGGCCGACCCGACGAAGGAGTATGCGGTGCCGGTGGGATATGAGCAGGGCGGGGACTTCACGTTCTATACCGACGAGATTTTTTTCTACGACGATCCGCACGAGCTGTACAAGCACTGGGGGCCGCAGATCTGGCAGGCGGTGGACGCGCACCAGGTGATTCTGGGGATGAACGAGCGCGCAGGTGGAGCTGTCGCTGGGGCAGGTGTCGAAGAGCGTGAGCAACGAGTACGGCAACCGGCTGGTGGTGTACGCGAACCTGGGCAAGCCGATGGCGGTGACGTTTGTGAAGAACCAGGTGACGGCGTTCCGGCCGGACCAGGGGTTCTAGGGGCGCTGGGAGCGGCTGACGGGCTATTTTGGCTACCGGGTGCGATGGTTCGGTGGCGGATTCTTGGTGCCTGCGGCTCTGTCCCGTTATACTTAGAGTTCCCATGCAACCAGCCCAGGCGCAACAGTTCGAGCACGCGTCGCTGAAGAACTATCTACTGGACCACGCCTACGACGAGATGTTCGCGGGGCCGGAGGAGCTGCATCCGCACTACGAGCCGCTGTTTGAGCGCTTCTCTTCCCTGCCCGGCGATGAGCTGCAGCGGCGGAAGCACTCCGCCGAGCTGAGCTTCCTGAATCAGGGCATCACGTTCACCGTCTATGGGCGCGAGGACGGCGGCGAGCACATCTTCCCCTACGATCTGGTGCCGCGCATCATCACCGCGGCGGAGTGGGCGACGGTGGAGCGCGGCCTGACCCAGCGGCTGACCGCGCTGAATCTGTTTCTGAGGGACATCTACAACGAGGGCCGCATCCTGAAGGACGGCATGGTGCCGCGCGAGATCGTCTACAGCTGCAAACATTTTCGCCGCCAGATGGTGGGCCTGCAGGTGCCGCGCAACGTGTATGTCGCGGTCTGCGGAACGGACCTGATCCGCCTGGAGAATGGCGAGTTTGTGGTGCTGGAGGACAATCTGCGCGTGCCCTCGGGGGTGAGCTACATGCTCACCAACCGGCGCGTGATGAAGCGGATCTTTCCGCAGCTGTTCCGCAGCTACAACGTGCGGCCGATCGAGCAGTACACGCAACTGCTGCTGGGCACGCTGCGCTCGCTGGCGCCGGAGGGCACGGCCGGAGCCGAACATCGTGCTGCTGTCGCCGGGCGTCTTCAACTCGGCGTACTTTGAGCATGCATACCTGGCGCGGCAGATGGGCATCGAGCTGGTGGAAGGGCGCGACCTGGTGACGCACGACAACATCATCTACATGCGCACGACCAGTCGGGCTGCGCCGGGTGGACGTGATCTATCGCCGCGTGGACGACGACTTCATCGATCCGCTGGCGTTCCGCGGCGGACTCGATCCTGGGCGTGTCGGGACTGTTCAATGCATACCGCGCGGGCAACGTGACACTGGCCAATGCGTTTGGCACCGGCGTGGCGGACGACAAGGCGCTGTACGCGTATGTGCCGGACATCATCAAGTACTACCTGGCGGAGGAGCCGGTGCTGCAGAACGTGAAGACGTATCTGCTGACCGACCCGAAGTCGCGCCAGCATGTGCTGCAGAATCTGGACAAGCTGGTGATCAAGGCGGTGGGCGAGAGCGGCGGCTACGGGATGCTGATCGGGCCGCAGTCGACGGCGGCGGAGCGCGAGGAGTTTGCGCGCAAGATCGAGGCCGACCCGCGCAACTACATTGCGCAGCCGACGATCTCGTTCTCGCGCGCGCCGTGCCTGATCGGCGACGATCTGGAGCCGCGCCACGTGGACCTGCGGCCTTACATTCTCTACGGCGACAAGGTCAACATCGTGCCCGGCGGGTTGACCCGGGTCGCGCTGAAGCGCGGGTCGCTGGTGGTCAACTCCTCGCAGGGCGGCGGCAGCAAGGACACGTGGGTGTTGAGCCAGTAGCGCGATGATTTGCCGGACGGGGGATAGATGCTGAGCCGCGTTGCCGACAGTTTGTACTGGATGAGCCGCTACATCGAGCGCGCGGAGCATACGACGCGCCTGCTCGACGTGAACCTGAACCTGATGCTGGACGAGAGCGCGACCAGCGCGGACCGGCGCTGGCAGCGGATGCTGCAGTGCCTGGGCAGTCCCGAAAGAGGTGAAGTGGACGGGCGACCCGTATGAGCTGACCCAGCGGCTCTCCTTCGACACCGGGCTGAAGGGGTCGATCCTCTCCTGCATTATCTCGGCGCGGGAGAACTCGCGGCATGTGCGCGAGCAGATCTCGACCGAGCAGTGGCATCGGCTGAACAGCCTCTACCTGCAGGTGACGCGGCCGGAGATGCAGGTCGAGATGCAGTCGCGAGATGCAGGGCGAGACTGATGGCGGGCTTCGAGCAGCCGACCGAGTTTCTGCAGCAGGTGATGGAGGGCGTGCACCAGTTCCAGGGCGTGAGCGACTCCACGATGAGCCACGGCGAGGGCTGGCAGTTTATCCAGGTGGGCCGCTACATCGAGCGCGCGTCGGCGACGGCGCTGCTGCTGGAGGCGTACCACGAAGACCTGTGGAGCCACGTCGACCGCATTCCCGAGGGCAATGAGTATCTGGAGTGGATGGGGCTGCTGCGCTCGGCGACCGCGTTTGAGGCGTACTGCAAGGTGTACACGGCGGACCTGACGCCGGACCGCATCCTCGAGTTTCTGCTGCTGGACGAGGAGTTTCCGCACTCGGTGCGCTTCTCGATCGACACGCTGCAGTGCGCGCTGGAGGCGATCCACGGCGAGGGCGGCAAGAGCCGCGCGGAGCCGCTGCGCCGGCTGGTGGGCCGGCTGCAGGCGTCGCTGAGCTACTCGAGCGTGGACGAGATTTTGAATGGAGACGTCGTGGCCTATCTGCGCGGCATTCAGTTCCAGTGCCGCAGCATTCACAAGATGATCTACCAGCTTTATATCGACTACAGCATTCAGGCCGCGCTGGCGGGGTGAGGCAGTTGCTGGTTGCAGGTTGCAGGTATGTTAGTAGAAGCGAGGAGCGGAATGTATTATTCGATTCGGCATCTGACGAAGTTTCTGTACTAGCAACCCGGTGAGCGAGAGCATGATGGAGACGCGCATGCATCCGCGCTCCGACCAGAACCAGCGCTGCCTGACGTTCCATCTCTCGGTGAGCCCGCGCTGCCGGGTCTTCAGCTATCGCGACCATCTGGCGAACCAGGTCCACCACTTCGACATTCCCGGGCAGCACGGGCAGCTGGTGATCGTGGCGGAGTCGCTGGTGGAGGTGCAGCCGGCGGCGCAGATTCCCGCATTCCTCGCGCCGGATGCGTGGGGCGAGCTGGACGAGATGATCGAGCAGGGCGACTACTGGGAGATGCTGCTGCCCAGCGAGTTCTGCACGCCGACGCCGGCGCTGGATGCGCTGGCCGAGGAGCTGGATGTGCGGCGGCGCGACGACCCGCTGATGGTGCTGCACCAGCTGAACGAGCAGATGTACAACCACTTTGAGTATGTGCCGAAGTCGACCAAGGTGGATTCGCCGATCGACCTTGCGCTGCTGACCCACGCGGGGGTGTGCCAGGACTTCGCGCACATCATGATCACGCTGGTGCGGTCGAAGCTGCGGATTCCCTGCCGCTACGTCAGCGGCTATCTGTTCCACGGGCAGAGCGACCACGACCGCTCGGTGAACTCGGCGACGCACGCTTGGGTGGAGGCGCTGCTGCCGCAGCTGGGGTGGGTGGGGTTCGATCCGACGAACTGGCTGGTGGCGGGCGACCGGCATATTCGCACGGCGATTGGGCGGGACTATGCCGACGTGCCGCCGACGCATGGGATCTTCCGCGGGCGCGCGAACAGCGAGCTGACGGTAGCGGTGCGGGTGACGCCGAGCAGGGCACGCCGCCGCTCGACCAGGAGATGCCGGTTCCGGAGGACTGGTCGATGCTGGTGGAGAAGGCGACGGCGCTGCCGGAGCAGCCTCCGCCGCCGACGCGGCAGCAGCAGATGGCGCAGCAGCAGTAGGGATTGAATTCGAGTGCGGTCAAACGATAACCCACCCATGCGATAGAACTGCATGGATGGGGCACCCGGTTCGGTGTCGGGTCAGAGGTTGAGCTTTTTGAAGATGCGGTCGGGGATGTTGCGGATGACGAACATGATCGGCTGCCACTGGAAGGGCACGTAGAGGTTGTCGGCTTTGCTTGTCGATGGCTTTGACGATGGCGGCGGCGACTTTGTTCACGTCGGCGAACTTTTCCGAGCCCTTCATGCCGGCGGTCATGGCGGTCTTCACCGGGCCGGGCTTGATGGTGAGGACGGTGACGCCCTCGCGGTCGATGCGGTTGCGCAGGCCGCCGAGGAAGGCGGTGAGGCCGGCCTTCGACGAGCCGTAGAGGTAGTTCGATTTGCGGCCGCGGTCGCCGGCGACGGAGGAGATCACGGCGAGCACGCCCGCGTGGCGCTGCACGCAGAAGTTGGCGAGCCAGGTGAGCAGCGAGACCGGCGCGACGAAGTTGGTGTGGATGATCTGCGCGGCGTGCGTCGAAGTCCTGCTCGGCGCTGGGGCTGGTCGCCGAGGATGCCGTGGGCGAGGTAGGCGACGTCCATGCCGGTGAGCGAGTTGATGGCGTGGGTGAGCAGTCGGCGTGCGTGTCGGTGTCGTCGAGGTCGGCGACGGCGGTGCCGACGTAGGCTGCGCCGCGGGTGCGGAGGTCGGCGGCGACGGCGGCGAGTTTTTCGGGATTGCGCGCGACCAGGAAGAGCTGCGCGCCCTGCGCGGCCCAGATGCGGCAGGTGGCCTCGGCGATGCCGGAGGTTGCGCCGAGGACGAGGATTTTCTCGGGTGAGTTTGGTTGAGGGCGGGGTGCGGCAGGATGTCTCCGAGCGACGGTGGGTGCGAGGGTGCTCATAGGGCTGGTTGTGTCTCCGGTGACGCGCTCCCAGAAGCTGGAGGTGATGAGGGGGTCGCGGATAGCGGGCGAAGCGCTGCCACTGGGGGTAGAAGGTCTGGAACTGGGCGGCGGTCATGGCGGCGTCCTTGGCGGGGTAGAGGCGGCCGCCAAACTCGAGGGTCATGTCGGCGAGGCGGTCGAAGAGGGGGAAGCTGATGCCGGGCTTGATGGGGAAGTCGAGCGCGAGGGTGATGCCGGGCTTGGGGAAGCTCATCATGCCGGGCGACGGGACGTCGCCGAAGGCCTTGAGCACGGCGAGGAAGCTGGCGAGGCCGGACTTGGCGACCTCGTGCAGGATGGCGATGGTGCCCTCGCGCGCGTGCTCCCACGGGATGGCGTACTGGAACTGGAGCAGGCCGCGCTTGCCGTACATGCGGTTCCAGTGCAGGACGGCGTCGAGCGGGTAGAAGTAGGGCTCGTAGTCCTGCACGAGGGCTTTGTGCGCGCTGGATCTGTTTGTGGAAGAAGAGCGGTGTTGAAGGCGGCGACAGAGAAGCTGGTTGAGCGCGAAGCCGGGAGCTTCGAAGGGGAAGACGAGCTTGGGCTCGGGCGAGGGTTTGAGCTCGCCGGGGAGGGTGGCGTGTTCGCCGGCCATGAAGATGCCGCGGGCGAAGTTGCGGCCGGTGCTGGTGACGTCGACCCAGCTGACGGTGTAGGTGGAGTGGGCGTAGCGCTGGGTGAGGGCGAGGAACTCGTCGATGCCGTGGAACTGGGTGTACTCGACGTCGATGGTGCGCGAGACGATGGGGATGAGCCGCAGCGAGGCCCAGGGGATGAAGCCGGTGAGGCCCATGCCGCCGATGGTGGCGGCGAACCAGTCGGGATTTTCGGTGGGCGAGCAGAGGCGGCGGGAGCCGTCGGAGCGGACGAGCTCGAACTGGGTGACGTGGCAGCCGAAGGTGCCGGCGACGTGGTGGTTCTTGCCGTGGATGTCGTTGGCGATGGCGCCGCCGAGGGTGACGTACTTTGTGCCGGGAGTGACGGGCAGGAAGAAGCCGCGAGGGACGGCGAAGTCGAGGATCTGCGCGAGGGTGATGCCGGCCTCGGCGGTGAGGATGCCGGTGGCGGGATCGAAGGCGATGAGGCGGTCCATGCCGGTGGTCTGCAGCAGGGTGCCGTCCTTCAGCAGGCAGACATCGCCGTAGCTGCGGCCCATGCCGACGGGCAGCGCGGAGTCGTGGAGGTTGGCGATGGCGGCGGGGAAGTCGGACTGCCAGTGGAGCGGGAGGACGCGGGCGTTGTATTTGGGGTAGCGGCCCCAGGATTCGAACTGGGGTGTCGGGGGATGGGGTGGGCGCGGGGCTGTCGGAGGGCGACGTCACGACTGCGGGTTCGAGGTCGGCGGTCGACAGGGCCATGGCACTAGGATAGCCGTTCGCGGCGCGGCGCGTTCTGGATGGGAATCCGCGCAGGCAAGAGAAAAGGCATGGCTGAATTGGCCATGCCCCTTCTGGGTTGCGGACGAAGTGCTGTGCTACGCGGCGGACTTCTCGCGGGCGGACTTGGCCTGTGGCGAGGGCGGCCTTCGCCGTCTCGGTCAGGGCGCAAAGCCGGCCGCATCGTGGGCGGCGATCTCGGCGAGGATCTTGCGGTCGAGCGGATTGCCGGCGAGCTTGAGGCCGTTGATGAAGGTGGAGTAGCTGATGCCGTTGGCGTGGCAGGCGGCGTTGATGCGGACGATCCAGAGCGCGCGGTACTGGCGCTTCTTCTGCTTGCGCCCGGTGTAGGCGAACATCAGGCCGCGCTCGACGGCCTCCTGCGCTGCCTGGTAGAGCTTGGATTTGGTGAGGAAGTAGCCGCTGGCGCGTTTGAGGATCTTCTTGCGGCGGTCGCTGCGTTTGGTACTCCGTTTGACACGGGGCATGGTGGTTCTCCTTTTTGCGTGGTTTGGCGCGGAGCGCCTATTTGGTTAAGCGGCTGGAGGAAAGGGGTCCTCTTCACGCAGCTATGCGGGTTCAAGTCTCGGTGGGCTTTGCTACGCAAATCCCAGGGGCCTGTAACGCGGTTGCGGCCCTTTGCTGGCTGGATTCTGAAGTGCAAATCCGGACTCAGCGGCTTGACTTGAACAACTGTGCTGCTTCCCTGCCTGATTCAGGCGTAGGGCAACATCCGGGCGATCTTCGGGGTATCCGCCTCGGAGATCAAGGGCCCTGGCGCAGGTGGCGCTTGGTCTTGATGGACTTCGAGGTGAGGATGTGGCGCATCTTCGACTGGCCGCGCTTGAACTTGCCGGACGCGGTCTTGGTGAAGCGCTTGGCTGCGCCGGAGTGGGTCTTCAACTTTGGCATGGTGTTTCCTGACGAAAAGCTACGTTGGACAGCGACTTTTGAGTGTAGCAGATGGCGCGCGCGGCTCCAACGATGATCGTCAGAGGGTAGTGAGTCATTTTGAATCCACGGGCTCAGATGGCGGAGGCTCCTGTGAATCAATTGGAACCTCCTCTGCGGTAACTGGCGGTTCGTCGAGAAGCATGACCACATTTCTACCAAGCAAGAGCAATTTCTTCGATTGCCGCAGAAATTCCATACCGACGAGCGGCCCGCAATTCGCATTGGCTTCTAATGCGATAAGACCACTGGTGACCTCTCCCTCATGGTCGATGCTGCCGTGCGCCAAGAGCTTAGGACTCATACTACCATCGGCTAACTCATATTGGGTTGTGCCGAAGAGAGTAAGCGCGAGCGGTAACGCCTGCACAAGAGGCAACATCAGGAACCCCGAGAAGCCAGTGTCGATCATCGCCTCAAACTCTCGACTAAAGTTTGGCGACAGACCCCACACTCGGATTTTTATATGCGGGTGGCCCGCCTTATCCAAATAGCCAGTCTTGGGTGCCATCTCGTCCGTATTGATAACTTAGCTGGAATGCGCCAGCGTAGCCAACACGAACGAGATGAAAGATGCCTTGCGGGTCATCCTTACGGGCCAACTCGAATGCCCCTTCCGGGGTCGTGCCCACGAAGGCAGTTTCTTTACCGACATTGATCGCGGCATAGTCTCCAAGGTGTGCGGCCTCAAAGGCCGCCTGAAACTTTTCCTTGTAGATGCGCTCTCCTGCTTCGGCAATTGCTTTCGGATTATTCAAGGGTACGTTCATGGCTCTACTTCTCGATTGTATGTGACACTCTAGCGTTGTAGTGCCCCATTATCCCCATAGGATGCCGCATCGGTCAATCCCGATTCGGTATCAGGCGACCCTTCGCAGCCCATCTAGAATCGACTTTTGCTCGGTCATATTCACCAAATCTTCGACCCTCCAGACGCACCCACTCTCGCTCACAGATGGAGGAAGTATATGGGGGCGCAGGAGGCGAGCCAGGCTCCGGCTTGAAGTCCGAGGACGCGCAGGGTCTGGCCGGGGGCGCGGCGCAGCCACTTGATGGCGAAGAAGAGGACGATCGGCATCTGCACCGTCATCAGGAGCTGCCAGAGATGGGCGATGGCTCCTTCGTCGTCGCATCGCGGATTGTGACGGCGTTGTGGTGCATCAGGCCGACGGCGATGGCAGACCGAGGAGCATGGTGAGGGCGCTGAGCGACATGGCCAGCGGAAGAAAGGCGCTGGGCCGGCGAAGCATGGCGCCGAAGGAATTTGGGAGTCGCGATCCATGTTGGCTCCTTGGGTTGGGGAGATGTGTTCGTGGAGCGCCGAGAAGACGCTGTTGGCGAGGGTGCGAAGGTCGCTGGGGCCGGCTTCGAGCAGGGCCTCGAACTCGTCGCCGTAGCGTTCGCCGCCAGGCGCGGGGATAGAGCCGGGTGAGCCGGCGGGCGAGGCGGGGATTCATAGGGGCTCCAACCGGCCGAGGCCGGCCTGGGCGAACTGCTGGAGGGTGGCGAGGCGGGCGCGCAGAACGCGCAGGCCTGCGGCGGTGATGCGATAGGGGCGGCGGCGCTGCTCGGCGGGGAGGGGCTCGATCCAGGCGAGCTGCTCCAGGCGGGCGATGGCGCCGTAGAGGGTGCCGGGGCCGAGGCGGGTGCCGCACATGCCGGCGATGTCCTCGATCATGGCGTGGCCGTGCTTGGGGCCGCCGGCGAGGCTGGCGAGGACGAGGAGGGGCGGGTCGGAGTAGTGGCCGGGTTCCGCGCGATTTTCGGCTTCATCTACGTTTGGCGTACTACGCATGACGTAGTTATCTCATAGTCGGGGCGGTTGCGCAAGGGAGAATTTGGCGAGGAGGATCCGAATCGAGAAAAAGGTGGAAAACGGGCCCGAATTGGGGCCGGAACAGCGCGAAAAGGCGACCGCATGCAAACATGCTATAATTGGAAGGAAAATGACGGTCGAATATCGACCGGAAAGTATTGATTTGGCGCACCTTTGTGGATGCTCTTGGATGTTTCCGGAGGCGGCGCCCGACTGACCCTGAATCTTGCGGCTCAACCCAGCCGCATGGAGTGTGAATGGCATCGACCGCAATCAGCCCTGAAGCTGAACTTTTGGAGGCACAGCCGACGCTGTCCGACCCCGCCGCGTGGCGCGCCAAGCAATGCGCCGAAGGAGGGCGGCGGCTACTCGGCGGAGAACATTACGGTGCTGGAGGGGCTGACGGCGGTGCGGCTGCGGCCGGCGATGTATATCGGCTCGACCGGCGAGCAGGGGCTGCATCATCTGGTCTACGAGGTGGTGGACAACTCGGTGGACGAGGCGCTGGGCGGACATGCGACGCGCATCGATGTGACGATCCACGTGGACAACTCGATCACGGTGGTGGATGACGGGCGCGGCATTCCGGTGGACGACAAGGTGATCAACGGCGAGAAGATGCCGGCGGTGCAGGTGGTGCTGACCATGCTGCACGCGGGCGGCAAGTTCGATGCGTCGAACTACAAGGTCTCGGGCGGGCTGCATGGCGTGGGCGTGAGCTGCGTGAATGCGCTGAGCCAGGAGTTCGATGTCGAGATCTGGCGCGACGGCTTTGCGTGGGAGCAGGACTACGCGAAGGGCATCCCGACCAGCAAGCTGCGCAAGATGGGTGCCGTCGAAGCGCAAGGGCACGAAGGTCCACTTCCTGCCCGACAAGTCGATCTTTACGGTGACGGAGTACAACTACGACACGCTGGCGCAGCGGCTGCGCGAGCTCGCGTTCCTGAACAAGGGGCTTGAGATCACGCTGACCGACGAGCGCACGACGGACACCAAGACCGGCGAGAGCAAGCGGCAGGAGTTCAAGTACGTCGGCGGCATCGCGGAGTTCATCAAGCACCTGAACCGCGGCAAGCAGGTGCTGCACGACAAGCCGATCTACATGGAGGCCGAGCGCGACGGCGTGGCCATGGAGATTGGCGCTGCAGTACAACGACGCCTACTCCGAGACGGTGTTCACCTTTGCCAACAACATCAACACGGTCGATGGCGGCACGCATCTCTCCGGCTTCAAGACGGCGCTGACGCGGACGATCAATGCGGTCGGCCAGTCGCTCGGGCTGTTCAAGGACGTCAAGGAGAACCTCTCCGGCGACGATGTGCGCGAGGGGCTGGTGGTCGTGATCTCGGTCAAGCTGTCGCAGCCGCAGTTCGAAGGGCAGACCAAGGGCAAGCTGAACTCGGACATCGCGGGGACGGTGCAGGCGTTTGTGAATGAGCGGCTGGGCGCGTTCCTGGAGCAGAACCCGACGGTGGCGCGGAAGATCATCAACAAGGCGATCGACGCGGCGCGGGCGCGCGAGGCGGCGCGCAAGGCGCGCGACCTGACGCGGCGCAAGGGCGCGCTGGATGGCGGCGGGCTGCCGGGCAAGCTCTCCGACTGCTCGGAGCGCGAGCCGGAGAAGTGCGAGCTGTATCTGGTCGAGGGCGAATCGGCCGGCGGCACGGCGAAGCAGGGGCGCGACCGGCGCTTCCAGGCCATCCTGCCGCTGAAGGGCAAGATCCTGAACGTCGAGAAGGCGCGCTACGACAAGATGCTGGGCCACGAAGAGATTCGCGCGATGATTACCGCGCTGGGCTGCGGCATCGGCAAGGACGACTTCGACGCGACCAAGCTGCGCTACGGCAAGCTGATCCTGATGACCGATGCCGACGTCGACGGCTCGCACATCCGCACGCTGCTGCTGACCTTCTTCTTCCGCCACATGACGGAGCTGATCAAGCGCGGGCATGTGTACATCGCGCAGCCGCCGCTGTTCAAGATCAAGAAGGGCAAGTTCGAGCAGTACATCAAGGACGAGCGCGAGTATGTGCAGGTGATGGTCAAGCGCGCCTCGGACGGCATGGTGATCCGCTACGGCGATGGCGGCGCGAAGATCGAAGGCGAGGCGCTGACCAAGTTCATGGGGCAGCTGAACGAGTACCTCGGCTTCTTCGACAAGGTGGAGAAGCGTCTGCGCAACGAAGCAGGTGACGGAGGCCTTTGCGCAGATCTTCGCGCAGGAGGGCAAGGACTCGGCGCGGCGCGTGGACTTTGAGTCGCCGGCGAAGCTGAAGGAGATGCGCGGGCGGCTGAAGGACCTGGTGAAGAAGTACCAGTTCCGCGAGGTCAGCGAGGTGGCACTGGACGAGGAGCACAAGACGTATTCGGTCAGCTTTACCGACTCGCAGGGCGCGGTGCGGAAGATCGACTGGGCGCTGGCCTCGACCGCGGAGAGCCGGCAGATGCTGGCCAAGCACGCGCAGTTGAAGGACAGGCTGCAGCCGCCGTTCTACATCGAGTACGCGGCGAAGACCGCGAAGGCTGAGGCAGAAGAGGAGGCCGAGGAGGCTGCGTCCGAGGAGGGCGTCGCCGCCGACGCATCCGCGCCGGGGACGGCGGCGGAGGCGAAGCCGGCCAAGCGCGGCGGCAAGGATCGCGCACGATCCGGTGGAGAAGAAGACGGCGCGCGAGGTCTTCGAGTACGTGATCGAGCAGGGCAAGAAGGAGTATCAGGTGCAGCGCTACAAGGGGCTGGGCGAGATGACCGCGCCGCAGCTCTGGGAGACCACCATGGATCCCGCGCGGCGCACGCTGCTCCAGGTGCGCCTCGAAGACATCGCCGCCTGCGAGGAGATCTTCACCACGCTGATGGGCGAGGACGTGGAGAGCCGCCGCAAGTTCATCGAAGAGAATGCGCTGGACGTGAAGAATTTGGATATTTAGGGGCGAGTGTTTGTGATTGTTTGGCATTGTTAGCGAGGCTATACTTGCGGCTATGAGCGGCCCAGCGATCCAATCCGATGTAGTACAGGCGATGGTTGAGTTGTCCGAGGAGGCAGGCGGTCAGGTGGTGCGCCTACCCGAGGGTTTCCGCTTGCCGGGTGGCGTCGTCTCGGTTCGACGCGTTGAGAGCGGTGTTCTGCTGGAGCCGGTTGCGCCGGGCAGGAAGAGGACTCGCGAGGAGATTCGCGCGATGTGGACGGAGATGGACGGCTACGGCGCGGACCCGCTCTTCCCGAATGGAAGAGACCAGGGAGCGGCAGAGATACGTCTGCATATTAAGTGAGCTATCTGCTGGACACCAATGTTTGCATCGTCCTTCTGGAGGATGTCGCCGGTAAGGTTCGTTCCAAGTATGAAGAGACGTCGCTTGAGGGTGAGCCGCTCTTTCTGCCGTCGGTCGTTCTGTTCGAGTTGCAGTATGGGGTGGAGCGAAGCGCCTATCCATTTGCCAATCGTCAGCGGCTGGCGCGGTTCCTGCGCGAGGGAATTGAGGTTTTGCCCTTTACTGATAACGATGCAGCCAGTGCGGCGGCGATCCGAGCGGCACTCGAAAAACAGACACAGCCTATTGGGCCTTATGACACGCTGATTGCGGGACAGGCGCTAGCGCGCGGGCTCACGCTGGTTACGGCCAACGTACGTGAGTTTGCGCGGGTCGAAGGGCTGAGGTGGGCGGACTGGAGTATGTGAGCCGGCAGCGTCGATTGGCCGATGTGTACCGATCCCTACATCAGTTCGCGCACGAACGCCTCGGCCACATCGGGCGCGATGTGCAGCGGGCGGTCGATGAGGGGGCCGAGGTCGAGGACGGGCTCGGTCTCTTCGAGCGAGGGCAGGTCGGTGCGCTCGAAGAACTTGCCGATGGGAATCTCGTCGCCCCAGACGGTGGCGCGCTTGACGGCCTCGGGCCAGTTGGTGGGGTCGTAGGCGGCGTCTTCTTCGAGCTTCTTGACGCGGGGGCGGAACCACTGGAAGGTGTTGTCCTTGTTGTAGGTGACGCAGGGGCTGAAGATATCGAGGAACGAAAAGCCCTTGTGGGGGATGGCCTGCTTGAGCAGCTCGGTCAGGTGCTTCTGCTCGCCGCTGAAGCCGCGGGCCACAAACGTCGCGCCCGCCGAGAGCGCCAGCGTGATCGGGTTGACCGGCGAATCCATGTTGCCGTAGGGGTTGGATTTGGTCTTCATGCCGATGCGGCTGGTGGGCGAGGTCTGGCCGGTGGTGAGGCCGTAGATCTGGTTGTCCATGACGATGTAGGTCAGGTTGATGTTGCGCCGCATGGCGTGGACGAAGTGGCCGCAGCCGATGCCGAAGCCATCGCCATCGCCGCCGGTGACCAGCACGGTCAGGTCGTGGTTGGCCAGCTTCAGGCCGCTGAAGCCACGGGCAGCGAGCGGCCATGCAGCGTGTGCATGCCGTAGGTCTCGATGAAGCCGGGGAAGTTGGACGAGCAGCCGATGCCGCTGACCGTGGCCACGCGGTGGTTGGGAATCTGCAGCTCGACCAGCGCCTTCTGCACGGCGGCGAGGACGCCGAAGTCGCCGCATCCGGGGCACCAGTCGGGATCGACCTTGCCCTTGAAGCTGGCGGCGGTGACGGGGGTTGCGATTGCGTCGACGGGAATTACGTTGATTGTCGCCATGAGGTTGTCTCCTTACACCATCACTTCGTGGGTTGGCACGGAAAGGGTGGTTCGGCCGGCGAGCTGCTCGCGCACGGCCTCGACGATGTGGTGCGGCATGAAGGGCTCGCCGTCGTACTTGCGGATGTGGCCGTTGGCGACGAAGCTGGTCTCGCTGCGCAGGTAGCGCGCGAACTGGCCGGTGAAGTTGTTCTCGACGATGATGGTGTGCTTGGATTTGCCGAGGATGTCGACGATGGCGTCGCCGTGCAGCGGGACGAGGTAGCGAATCTGCAGCTGGTTGGTGGTGATTCCCTGCTCCGCCAGCATCTCGCGGGCCTCGCGGATGGTGCCGTCGGTTGAGCCCCAGCCGATCAGGGTGACGTCGGCGTCGGGCGGGCCTTCGAGCTTGGGCTTGGGGACGGCGGCTTCGATGCCTGCGACCTTGCGCTGCGCTTCTCCATCATGGCGCGGCGCTTGGCGTGGTTGGTGTACTCGTCGGAGATGAGCACGCCGTTCTCATCATGCTCGTCGCTGGAGACGACGTGGGTGAAGCCTTCGATGCCGGGGATGGCGCGCGGCGAGACGCCGCTCTCGGTGATCTTGTAGCGCAGGTACGGCTCGTGCGCGGTCGCCGTTGGAGGTGATGAGCTCGCCGCGGTCGATGGGCGGGTTGAAGTTGAGCAGCTTGGGATCGACGCTGAGGCGGCCTTCGGAGAGCAGCAGGTCGCAGAGGACGATCGCCGGGCACTGGAACTTGTCGGTGAGGTTGAAGACCTCGGGCATCAGGGTGAAGCAGTCGCCGATGTCGAGCGGCGCGGCGATCACGCGCGGAAAGTCTCCAAAGGCCGCGCCCAGCGCCTGCCAGAGGTCGCCCTGCTCGGTCTTGGTGGGGACGCCGGTGGATGGGCCGGCGCGCATGCAGTTGATGGCGACGACGGGAATCTCGGCCATGGCGGAGAGGCCGAGGCCTTCGGTCATCAGCGCGAAGCCGCCGCCGGAGGTCGCGCACATGGAGCGCACGCCGCCGTGGGCCGCGCCGATGGCCATGTTGATGACGCCGATCTCGTCTTCCACCTGCCGCACCAGAATGCCGGCCTTGCGGCCGTGGGTCGCCATCCAGTGCAGCACGCCGGTCGACGGGCTCATGGGATAGGCGCAGTAGAACTTGCAGCCCGCCGCGGCCCCGCCCATGGCCAGCGCGGTGTTGCCGCTGAGCACCGCATACTTGTTCTCCGTCATGGGCAGCGGATGTGTCGAACGGCTTGAAGTTGGCGGTGGCGTAGTCGTAGCCGGCGCGCGCGATGTCGACGTTCTCCTTGACGACGGCCTCGCCCTTGCGGCCGAACTGCGCGGTCAGCACGACTCCGAGCGACTGGAAGCCAACGCCCATCATGCTCAACGCCGCGCCCATGGCCAGCGTGTTCTGCGCCACTTTATTGCGGCGTGATGTCGGCCAGCGTGCTCACCGGCAACGGGCAGAGCTGCACCCCCGGAGCCGCCTGGCCCGGCTTGATCGTGTCCGCGTTATAGATGCACGCGCCGCCCGCGGTCAGCAGCCGCAGGTGCCGGTCCATGGTGTCCTGATTGAGCGGGATCAGCAGGTCGATGCCGTCGCCCATGCTGCGGACTTCGTCGACGCCGGTGCGGATGGTGAGGAAGGTGTGGCCGCCGCGGATGATGGACTGGTAGGCGTTGTAGGCGTTGAGGTGCAGGCCGCGGCGGCTGAAGATCAGGGCGAAGATGTCGCCCGGTGTGGCCACACCCTGGCCGGCGGCGCCGCCAATTCCGAGGGCAAATGTCTTAGTCATAAGGATCGTCTCCAGCTCATCTGGCGGAGTCTTCCGGCAGGCGCAGAGTGCGCTTAGGATGCACCGATCGGCTCCGGAAATTTCCCCGCGGGACTACCGGTTGTCCCGGGGAGGCAACAAGCATACACGAATCGATGGGAAGCTGGCAGGGGCTTTCGGCGACGTGTTTTGCGGAGTTTTGGCTTGGAAGAGGCGGTTTATTTCGGCGATGTGAGGAGGGGTCAGCGGCCGGGTTCGCCCATGTGGCGGACGGTCATCTGGAGGATGCGGGAGTTGGCGGGCTGGCTGCAGGCGAAGAGGATGGCCTCGGCGACCTCCTTGGGCTCCATCATGTGGGAGTGCTGGACGCCGTCCTCGGTGCGGCCCTTGCCGAGGGCGAACTCGGTCTTGACGCCGCCGGGGCAGATGGTCCCGACCTTGATGCCATGCTTGCGCAGCTCGCCATCGAGGGCCTGGGCGAAGCCGATCTGGGCGAACTTGGTGGCGCAGTAGACGGCCTCGCCGGCGTATCCCTGCAGGCCGGCGACGGAGGAGATGAAGAGGATCTCGCCGCCGTTCTGCTGCGATCATGACCGGGACGGCGTGGCGGGTGAAGAGGAAGCTGCTCTTCATGTTGGAGTCCATGAGGCGTCGTACTCTTCGGCGGAGGTGTCGATGAGGTTCTTGTAGTTGCCTGCGCCGGCGTTGTTGATCAGGATGTCCAGGCGGCCGAACTTTTTGATGGCGAGGGCGACGCACTGGCTGTGCGGTGGCTTCGTCGGCGGCGTCTCCGGCGAAGTAGACGGCCTTGCCGCCGCGGGCGACGATCAGGTCGCAGAGCTCGCGAAGGCGGCTCTCGCGGCGCGCGGTAGCGACGACAGACGCACCTTTTCCGGCGAAGGCGAGCGCGGTCTCCCAGCCGATGCCTGCGCTGGCTCCGGTGACGAGGACTGCTTTGCGCGAGAGGGTTGAGGCGTCCGGCATACGTTGACGGCTCCTGAGTTTTGGGATGGCGTGGCGAGGTTCACATCGAATGCTACCATCCCGCTATGCCAGCTTTGGATGGCGCAGCGACGACGCTTGAGGAAGCCGGGCCATGCCACGCGCCTGCGCTGGTGGAGGCGCGAGGGCTGGTGAAGGAGTACGCGCGCGAGGGTGGGGTTTCGCGGGTGGTGGACGACGTTTCGTTCGCGATCGTGCGAGGGCGAGACGCTGGGGCTGGTGGGGGAGTCGGGCGTCGGGCAAGAGTACGGTGGCGCGGATGCTGCTGCGGCTGATTGAGCCGACGGCGGGCGAGATTTGGTTTGAGGGCGCGGCGCTGCCGGCGGCGGGTGCGGCGCGGATGCGGGCGCTGCGGCGGCGGATGCAGATCGTGTTTCAGGACCCGTATGCGGCGCTGAATCCGAGGATGACGCGTGCGGCAGATTCTGGCGGAGCCGTTTGCGATCCATCGCGAGCGGCCGGCGGAGGGGATGGAGGCGAGGCTGCGCGAGCTGTTGCGGTCGGTGGGGATGGAGGAGCCGGCGCTGGAGCGGTATCCGCATGAGTTTAGCGGCGGGCAGCGGCAGCGGATCAACATTGCGCGGGCGCTGGCGCTGCGGCCGCGGTTTCTGGTGCTGGACGAGCCGGTGAGCGCGCTGGATGTGTCGGTGGGGGCGCAGGTGATCAATCTGCTGCGCGATTTGCAGCGGGAGCTGGGGCTGACGTATCTGTTTATCTCGCACTCGATGCCGCTGGTGCGGTATCTGTGCGACCGGGTTGCGGTGATGCAGCGGGGGAGGCTGGTGGAGATTGGCGATGTGTTGCAGGTGTGCGAGGCGCCGCGGGAGGAGTATACGCGGCAGCTGATTGCGGCTACGCCGGAGATGCCGACGCGGGCGTATCAGATCGCACTACAATGAAAAGAGATGATCTCCAGCCTAAGTTCGCACTGCCTTATCTGTGGCTGGTCGCGGCTTCGTTTATTGCCGGCGTGATGAATGCGATGGCGGGGGGAGGGTCGTTCATCTCGTTTCCGGCGATGCTGGCGATTGGGGTGCCTGCCGATCCAGGCGAATGCGACCAACACGGTGGCGTTGTGGCCGGGGCAGTTGACCTCGGTGTGGGCGCTGCGCGCGGATCTGCGGCGAGACTTGTTGCCGGTGGTGGCGTCGGCTCGGTGCTGGGCGGAGTGGGCGGGGCGGTGGTGCTGCTGCATACGAGGCAGATGACGTTTATGCATCTGGTGCCGTGGCTGCTGCTGGTGGCGTCGCTGCTGTTCTGGGTCAGCGGGCCGGTCTCGCGCTGGCTGCGCGAGCGGTCGGCGGAGCCGCATGTGGAGAGGCACCCGGCGATGCTGCCGCTGTTCTGCACGCTGCTTCCGGTGTGCTTCTATATCGGCTACTTTGGCGCGGGCGCGGGATTCCTGATTATGAGCGCGCTGGCGCTGTTCGGGGTGGAGGAGATGAACGAGCTGAACGCGTTGAAGGTGACGGCGGCGTGTCTTTCGAACTTGTGCGCGGTGGTGACGTTTATTTCGGCGGGGCGATTGTGTGGCACTACTGCCTGATCTCGATGGTGTTTGCGGCGATTGGAGGGTATGCGGGGGCGCAGTATGCTCGAAGGATGAATGCGGATGTGCTGCGGATGATGGTGGTGGTGGTCGGGTGCGTGATGGCGGCATACTTCTTCTGGAGGCAGGCGTGATGCTGCTTGGTTCGGCTGCGATTGAGGATTTGGGGTTCGTTGCGGCGTTCTGCACGACGGCGGCGTTTGTGCCGCAGCTGGTGCGGGTGCTGCGGCTGCGCTCGGCGCGCGAGATTTCGCTGCCGACGTTCCTGCTGTTCTCGGTGGGCGTGTTTCTGTGGCTGCTGTATGGGATGTATACGGGATCGAAGCCGGTGATCGCGTCGAATGCGGTGACGCTGGTGCTGTCGCTGAGCATCCTGGTGCTGAAGCTGCGGTATGACCGCAACGCGGTGAAGGAGTTGAAGCCATGAGCCATGAGGGGATCCGGATTGTGAGCGAGGTGGAGGCGCGGCGGGACGCGGAGCAGGCGGATGGAAAGCTGAGCGACGCGGCGGTGACACCCAGGAAGGTGCGGGTGAAGAAGACGGAGGGGACGGGCGTCGAGATTGAGTGGCACGACGGGCACAGCAGCTCGTGGAGCTTTCGCTGGCTGCGGGATGCGTGCCCGTGCGCGACTTGCCACGAGGAACGCGAACAGGCCGGGCGTGCACCGGGTGAGGCAAAGCCGAAGGGGCAGGCGTTGCTGCAGATGTATGAGGCACCGCCGCGGCCGGTGGAGGTGACGCCGGTGGGCAAGTATGCGCTGAAGTTCAAGTGGAACGATGGGCACGAGGCGGGAATTTATTCGTGGGAGTATCTGAGGCGGGTGTGCGGGTGCGGGGAGTGCGTGGCCGCGCGCGGCTAGGCGCTGCGTAGGAGTCGGAACAAATCTTTTGGCTGTGGTGTCTACTATTTTGGAGACAACTATCGATGCTGTCGAATCTGCCAGTTACGCAATACATCGGGTCGCTTGTTGTGCTTGGCACCTTTGGGCTTGCATGCGATCGGCTGCAGGATATCGCCCCTCCGCGGCACTTATTTGGCGTTCAAGTGTACGTCTCACGCGCCTGCAAGACGACTGACATTGCCGATGATCGAACTATTGTCCTTGATCTCTTGGCGAGTGGTGAGACCCGCATTAATTCCTCGAGTTTTACAGAGGCACAGATACCGCTGCTAATGTCTCAGATTATGGAGCGCCGCTATGAGAGGGTTCTGCGTGTCTCAGCAGAAGACGGGGTACAGTACGGACGTGTCGTGAACCTGATTGGGAACGTAAAAGAAGCGGTCCCGCGCCTTGCGGTGGTCCTGCTTCCCAGAGGGAAGCCAGAATTCGTCTCCGACAACTGGTGCATCTCTTCGTCCGATATCGTCCCCTCAGATCGGTAAGGCCCCTCGTTTTTCATGGCCGCACCGCCTAACATAGGGGCGGAGCCCATCAGATGCCGTCCCGCCTTCTCGACAACATGAATCCGCAGCAGCGCGAAGGCATCCAGGCGGTGGATGGGCCGGTGTTGCTGCTGGCTGGCGCGGGCTCGGGCAAGACGCGGGTCATCACGCACCGGATCGCGTACCTGATTGAAGAGCGCGGCGTGCCGGCGGACGCGATACTGGCGGTGACGTTTACGAATAAGGCCGCGAAGGAGATGGCGGAGCGGGTGGACAAGATTCTGGGCCACAGCTCGCTGGCGAAGCCGCTGCTTTCTACCTTCCATAGCTTCTGCGTGCGCGTGCTGCGGCGGGACATCGAGGCGCTGCGCGTGAATGGCGCGGGGCTGACGCGGACGTTTGCCATCTACGACGAGACCGACCAGCAGGCGGTGGTGAAGGCCGCGCTGAAGCGGCTGGCGATCGACGACAAGCAGCTGAAGCCGCGGGTGGCGCTGGGGCGGATCAGCTGGGCGAAGAACCACATGATCGATCCGCAGGAGTATTTTCTGGCGTCGACCAATCCGATGGAGGAGAAGATTGCGCACATCTTCGAGATCTATCGCAAGGAGCTGGTGAAGGCGAACGCGCTGGACTTCGACGACCTGCTGCTGGAGACGGTGCGGCTGCTGAAGGTTGCGCCCGAGGTGCGAGAACGATACAACCGGCGTTACAAATATCTGCTGATCGATGAGTACCAGGACACGAACCGGCCGCAGTACGAGCTGATGAAGCTGCTGGCGGGGCCGGCAGAAGAATGTGTGCGTGGTGGGCGATGAGGACCAGTCGATCTATAGCTGGCGCGGCGCGGACATCAAGCAACATTCTGGAGTTCGAGAAGGACTTTCCCGAGGTGCGGACGATACGGCTGGAGCAGAACTACCGGTCGACGCAGATGATTCTCGAGGGCGCGAGCGCGGTGGTGGCGAACAACACGCAGCGCAAGGGCAAGACGCTGTTTACGACGCGCGAGGGCGGGTCGCTGATTGGGTACTACGAGGCGCCGGACGGCGAGAATGAGGCGCTGTTTATCGCGGACCGGATCGCGCAGTATCTGCGCGCGGCGGGCGGGAGGAGGACCTGCCGCGGTGCGCGGTGCTGTACCGGACGAACTCGCAGTCGCGGCTGGTGGAAGAGGCGCTGCGGCGGTACCAGATCCAGTACCACATGGTGGGCGGCTTCTCGCTTCTACGACCGCGCCGAGGTGAAGGACATTTTGAGTTACATGAAGCTGGTGCTGAATCCGCACGACTCGATTGCGCTGGGGCGGGTGGTGAACTCGCCGGCGCGGGGCATCGGGAAGACGACGATGGAGACGCTGGAGCGGATTGCGCTGACCACGGGGATGAGCACGTGGGACGCGATTGGGCGGGCGATCGAGGAGCGGCTGCTGCCGGCGCGGGCGCTGCAGGCGCTGGGGAAGTTTCGCCGGCTGATTGAGGATGCGCGCGCGATGCTGGGGCCGGACTTTGCGGAGAAGCTGGCGAGCGATGCTGGCGCTGGTGGATGACGACCGTGCGATGCTGCGGAGTGGGACCGACGATGCAGTCGATTTCGATCGCGAGACGAGCTTTGCGGAGGAGGCTGAGGAGCCGGCGGTGGTGACTGGCGGCGGAGTGGCGGCGGATACTTCGTTCGATACGAGCTTCAATTTTGGGTTTGATTTTGGGCCGAGCGAGGAGATGTCGACGATTGCGCCGGAGAATGCGAGGGACTCGGATGCGGCGCATGGGATCGATGCGGCGGAGTTCAATCCGTTTGCGCCGGTGGTGTTGAAGGCGATGGCAAGGCTGCGGGGTTGACGAAGCAGATCCCGCTTCGGGGATGACAAATCATAGGACGGACGAGACGAGCGCGGCGTTCCGCAAGCCGGGTGAGGCGGCGACGCTGCCGGAGCTGATCAAGTTTCTGAACGACCGCAGCGGGTATATTCGCGCGCTGGAGGAGGAGGCGACGCCGGAGTCGTTCTCGCGGATTGAGAACTTGAAGGAGCTGGCGAATGCCGCGCAGGACGCGCAGGAGCGGGGCGAGACGCTGTCGGAGTTTCTGGATCACGCGGCGCTGGTGTCGGATGCGGACTCGTACTCGGCGGAGGCGCGGGTGACGCTGATGACGCTGCACGCGGCGAAGGGGCTGGAGTTTCCGCTGGTGTTTATGGCGGGGATGGAGGAGGGACTGTTTCCGAGTTCGCGGACGCTGGTCGATCCGACCGGCCTCGAAGAGGAGCGGCGGCTGTGCTACGTGGGCATGACGCGCGCGATGGACACGCTGGTGATGACGCGGGCGCGCTACCGCCGGCGCTACGGGTCCGACATGCCGGAGACGAGCATTCCGTCGCGCTTTCTCGAGGAGGTGCCGGGGCGGCTGATGGAGGACCTGGGGAGCCCGGTGGCGCGGCCGCAGTTTTCGGGCAGGGTTTGCGGGCGGGGCGTATGCGACGCCATATCCGCAGCGGGGGCGGTTTGGGCGGCCGCGCGATGCGGAGGATGCGGGCGAGCGGCACTACAGCTATGAGGATGAGGACCAGAGTGCGGCGGGTGTGGGTGGGCGCGGACGGCGCGACGAAGTTTTCGACGACGCGGATTGCGCCGGGGTCGCGGCCTGTCTCTGCGAGCGGGGCGGGCTCTGGAGCTGGGCAGGCAATTCGATGGACAATATTGCGAACTTCTTTGCGGGGCGCGGCAGAGAAGCGCCGGCGGCCTGAGATCAGCACGGCCGAAGCTTGACGTGCCGGCGCCGACTGGGAAGACGGGTTTGCGGCAGGGCGCGCGGGTGCGGCACCCCAAGTATGGCGAGGGCACGGTGTTTCGGCGCGAAGGCGATGGGGACGACGCGAAGATTACAGTACAATTTCAACAGCACGGCGTGAAGAAGCTGGTGGAGAAGTTTGCCCAGCTTGAGGCGATCTGATCTCTCCGCTTGCGGCTTGAAGTTGCGCGCTGTGTAACCTCTTTTTCAGGAAAGCAGTCAAGACACTCCATGGCAAACACCACCGGCATTACCGACAAGATTGAGCGCAAGAAGATCAAGCGCGCGGCACGCAAGAAGGCCGCTCCGAAGGGCAAGCGCACCGGCGCACGCGGCGAGAACAAGGCCAAGCTGAAGAAGGCGGCGCGCGGCAAGAGCAAGCGCGTAGACGCCGACCGATCGCAGAGAATTTGCTGTCGCCGGCTGTATCCCACACCTCCCTTGCAGGAGACTCGACGCTGCCCAGGCAAATCTTCGCGACCAAATCCATCGACAAGCTGATCGGCGATTCGGAGCTGCCGGAGCACGCGCTGCAGAAGACGCTGGGGCCGGTGTCGCTGACGGCGCTGGGCATCGGCATCGTGATCGGGTCGGGCATCTTCACGGTGATCGGGACGGCGATCGGGGGCAATCCCGCGAAGCATGGCGACTGGTCGGGGTCGCCGGTGATCGACCTGTTCGTGGGCTGGCTGCACCACACGAGTGGGGCGGTGGCGGGACGGCCGGGCGCGGGGCCGGCGCTGGTGGTGTCGCTGGTGCTGGTGGCGATCGTGTGCGCGCTGACCGGGCTCTGCTACGCGGAGCTGGCGAGCATGATCCCGATTGCGGGCTCGGCCTACACGTACAGCTACGCGATGATGGGCGAGCTGATCGCGTGGATCATCGGCTGGGACCTGATCCTCGAGTATGCGTTTGCGAACATGAGCGTGTCGGTGGGGTTTGCGGCGCACCTGGTCGATCTGCTGGACTGGCTGCGGATTCCGCTTGAGCCCGAAGTGGCTCTCGCCGGCGTACCTGCCGCTGGGGCTGCAGGACCTGGCGGGCAACGATATCTACGCGCCGGGATGGCACGCGGGCTTCGATATTCCGGCGTTCCTGATTGTGCTGCTGCTGACGGTGGTGCTGGTGCGTGGGGATTCGCGAGTCGGCGCGGACCAACAACATCATGGTGCTGGTGAAGATTGGCGCGATCCTGACGTTCGTCTTCTTCGGCATCAGCTTTATTCATCCGGCGAACTACCATCCCTTCTCGCCGAATGGATGGCCGGGGGTGCTGGCGGGCGGGTCGATTATCTTTTTTACGTACATCGGGTTCGACGCGGT
This sequence comes from uncultured Acidobacteriaceae bacterium, assembly GCA_963808025.1. Taxonomy (GTDB): domain Bacteria; phylum Acidobacteriota; class Terriglobia; order Terriglobales; family Acidobacteriaceae; genus Edaphobacter. The sequence goes on from CAWEEI010000006.1 coordinate 593,427, forward strand.
CTCGACGGCGTCGGAGGAGTGCCGCAAGCCGCAGCGCGATGTGCCGATCGGGATTATCGCGACGCTGGTGGTGTGCACGATGCTGTACATCGGCGTGGCGGTGGTGCTGACCGGGATGGTGCCGTGGCAGTCGGTGGCGGGCGATGGCGCGCCGGTGGTGAATGCGCTGAAGCGGGTGTCGCTGTTGCCGGGAGCGCACGGCTGCATTGGGTCCGGCTGGCGGTGCTGCTGGGCGCGATTATGGGGATGATCTCGTCGATCATGGTGGGGCAGTATGGGCAGGCGCGGATCTGGTTTGCGATGTCGCGCGACCGGCTGCTGCCGACTGCGTTCAGCCGGGTGCATCCGCGGTTCCGGACGCCGGCGTTTGCGACGTGGGTCGCGGGGATGCTGGTGGCGATTCCGGCGGGGCTGTTCGACGTGGGCACGCTGGCGGAGATGTCGAACATCGGGACGCTGTTTGCGTTTGTGCTGGTGTCGATTGGGGTGATCGTGCTGCGGTATAAGGAGCCGGAGCGGCACCGGGGGTTTCGCGTGCCGTTTGGGCCGGTGATTCCGGTGCTGAGTGTGTTGTTTTGTCTGCTGCTGATGGCGGGGCTGCCGGCGAGGACTTGGGTGCGGTTCTTCGTGTGGCTGGTGATCGGGCTGTGCGTGTATGTGGCGTATAGCCGCAAGCGGAGCGAGTTTTATAAGGGTACGTAGTTGATGGCGAAGGGCTCGCGCGACGGATTTGCATGGGCGCAGCTAGAGCGGATTCCTCGAAGCTGTGTAGTAAGGCTTTGTGCCGGGCTTACAGCCCTTGCGTTCTCTATTGCCTTCCGACCTAGGCCTGCGGCCTAGGCTGGTATATACCGGGCCTTTGGCCCTTGACGACCAACCCCATAGCAATGCGAACTCTGCTAGAGAGCTGCCTTAAGCTCCAGGCGCTGCGCCGCGCGCGTGACCACGAGATTGCGTCCGTGTCCGGAGTTGGTGACGTAGCGCGTCTTTACCAGGCCGTGCTCCTTCAGGGTGTTTACGTCGCGGCTGACGGCACTTCTGTTTCGGCGCAGACGGGCTGCGAGCGCGGAGATCGGACGCTCGCCCTCGTCTCGCAGCAGGTGGAGCAGCCTCATCCGTTCGCTTGTAATCATGCGGAGGAAGTCCGCCGGATTCTCAAAGGCGATGACGATCTCGGAGGGTATCTTCTCGCCCCTGTCCAACGTCTTTGCGTGTGCCCTTGCCCGCTTGAAGAACCCTTCTACTCCGGTCTCGTCCACAACGATGGAAGCCTTACGTGCCATCAACCCCTCCTTATATGACTCTACCTCAGATATGACTTTTGATGTCTCACCTGTTTGGGCGACTTTCAAACTACATCGTGAAGACGGTGCGGCGACCGCTGGCGGTGCGGTCCCAGGCGGAGGCGACTTCGCGGATGGGGATAGCAAATCTGTAAAGAGCGCCTGAGACCGAAACAGGAACCACGTTAGGTACGCGATATCCACGAGTTTCTGCGGAAGTTAACAGCGAGGCCCTTGTCTGTGCGGCGCGGGCGACGGATACTCGCAACAGAAGCAGCAGAGCACGGTTCCTGTCGAGACCCAATTCGTGACCCGATACAGCCGTCAAGACGTACTTCGAATCCTGCATCTGCGGGCCCGCCAGCTGACGCGCGTGGGAGCAGGCCGGACTCATCCCCGCCAACCAAGATTATTCCTTTGAAGACCTGGCCCAGCTGCGCACACTGCGCACGCTGCGCGCGACGCGCATCACGGCGAAGAGCATCCGCGAGTCGGTGGAGGCGATGCGCAGGGCGGCGGGGATGGGCAATCCGCTGACGGAGGCGAGCGCCGTGGGGCGCGGGTCGCGCATCAGCTTTCCGCCACGGCGGCGCGCTGGTCGATCCGGTGACGCAGCAGCTGGCGTTCGACTTCGATGCGACGCGCGACCGGCAGTTGAGCGTGGTGGGCGCGGCGGGGCGCGCGGCGCAGCGGCAGGTGGATGTGCAGGAGATGTTCCAGCGCGCGGTGCAGCTGGAAGAAGACCGCGCGACCATCCCCGAGGCGGCGGAGATGTATCGCACAGATCCTGGCGGCGCGGCCGGAGTATGCGGCGGCGGCGATCAACCTGGGAACGATCCACTACAACCAGCGCGAGTTTGCGCTGGCGGAGCAGCACTACCGGCATGGCCACCGAGGCCGACCCGGAGTACGCGCTGGCGTTCTTCGACCTGGGCAATGTGCTGGACGAGCTGAAGCGGCTGCCCGACGCGATCGCCGCGTACCAGCGGGCGATCGCGCTGGTGCCGCAGTATGCCGACGCGCACTACAATCTGGCGCTGGCGTACGAGCGGCAGGGGCACCGCCGGCGCGCGCTGCGCCACTGGCTGACCTATGTGCGGCTGGACCCGGTGGGGCCGTGGGCCAACCACGCCAAGGCGCAGGCGAAGAAGATCCTGAGCACGGAGCGGCTCTCGATCGTCAGCCGCAGCGGGCGGCTGGTGCAGGCGGGCTAGCGGCGGCCGACTATGTGCCGCGTGAAAGAAGGTTGTGCCGCGCGGCGCTCGCGTGTTCTCATCTACCTGTCCTACCAAGCGAGACTTGAGCCGTCGCCACGGAGTCGGCCAGATCGACGCGACTCCACTTCTCTCAGGAGCAAAACTATGCTGTATCACGTCATCACGCAACGGCCAGAACTACGGCCCTTACACGCTCGAGGACCTGCGGCGGTACGTGGCCAGCGGCAATGTGCTGCCCACCGACCTGGCGAAGAGCGACGAGATGGCGGAGTGGACGCCGGTGGCGCAGATTCTGGGCGGGGCAGGTGGACAGCAACCGCCGGTTGCGCCGGGCTATGCTGCGCCGGGCTATCCGGCGCCGGGCTATGCTGCGCCGAGCTATGCTGCGCCGAGCTATCCGGCGGGCGGCGTTGGTGCTTATCCCGACGCGCCGAATCTCTCCTGGGGGCTGGTGCTGCTGTTCGCGTTCTTCACCTGTCGGCTGTTTATGTTTGTGTGGAACCTGGTGCTGGCCTCGTGGATGAAGCGGGTGCAGCCCAACAGCACGGCGATCTTCTACTACGCGACGGCGACGGTGCTGCTGGTCCTGCAGATCGTGTTTACGCCGCATGTGCTGATACATACGGGCGAGCCGGGGTACAACTACGGCTGGGTGTGGGCGTACTATGGGGCGCATCCGCTGAGAAACCTGATCGGGCTGGGCGTGTGGGTTGTGCGGATCATAGCGCGGTACAGTATGCGTGCGAGCCTGGAGGAGCACTTCAACGGGCCGGAGCCGGTAGGCCTCTCGCTGAGCGGGGTGATGACGTTCTTCTTCGGCGGGCTCTACTTCCAGTACCATCTGAACCGCATCAACGAGCTGAAGCGTATGGCGCGGTACCGGGGCGCGGCGATTTGATGGGGGATGTGGCTTGGCAGCGGCGCAGGTGGCTGGCGCATGCGCTACTAGTGGGTGGGGTATTGGTGTGCGCGGCGCTGGTGATATGGCCTGCGGGATTCTATCCTGCGTGTCCGATTCACCTGTGGTTGGGGATCGAGTGTCCGGGATGCGGCGCGACGCGGGCGCTGGCGGCTCTGCTGCGCGGGCGGTGGATGGAGGCGATGCGTCTGAATGCGCTGTTCGTGGTGCTGCTGCCGTGCGGGGTGGGGTTTGCGGCGGTGAGCTATCGGCGGGCGATGCGGGCGGGTGAGTTCGGCTGGCCGCGGGTGCATGAGGGTGGGGTGTATGCGGTGCTTGCGGTTGCGGCGGCGTTTACGGTGGCACGGAATCTGCGATAAGGCAGTATCGGATTATTCCGGGCCGGGGTTGTGCCAGGTCTGGCCGGGGGCGAGGATTGCGTTGGCCTCTTTGGGACCCCAGGTGCCGGGCTTGTAGAACCTGACGCGGTGGTGCTTCTTGAGGACAGGGTCGACGACCTTCCATGCGGCTTCGACTGCATCCTCGCGGGTGAAGAGGGCGCCGTCGCCGCGCATGGCGTCGCCGAGGAGGCGCTCGTAGGGGGGCTCCTGGCCGGCGAGTTCTTCGCTGAGGAAGAGCTCGCGCTGCTCGCCGATGTACTCGTGGCCGGGAAGCTTAACCCGGGTAGCGAGGGCGATGGAGGCGTCGGGCGAGAGGCTGAAGCGGAGGTAGTTGGCACGGCTGTCTTTAGAGGCAGAGTCCTCGAAGAGGCGTTGCGGCGGAGGCTTGAGTTCGACGAGGACCTCGGTGGCGGTGGTGGGCAGGCACTTGCCCGAGCGCAGATACCAAGGCACGCCGGCCCAGCGCCAGGAGTCGACGAATAGGCGGAGGGCGCAGAAGGTCTCGACGTCGGAGTTGCGGGCGACGTCAGCTTCCTTGCGGTAGCCGATGTACTGGCCGCGGACGAGGTCGTCCGATGTGAGGGGGCGCATGGCCTCGAAGACCTGTGCCTTCTCGCGACTGCACCGCGCCGTAGTTGCGGGTGGCGGGCGCCTCCATGGCAAGCAGGGCGACGATCTGGAAGAGGTGATTCTCGATGACGTCGCGCAGGCAGCCGGCGGTCTCGTAGAAGCCGCCGCGGCCTTTGATGCCGAAGTTCTCGGCCATGGTGATCTGCACGCTGGCGACGTAGTTGCGGTTCCAGATGGGCTCGAGGAAGGAGTTGGCGAAGCGGAAGTAGAGGAGGTTCATGATCGCTTCCTTGCCGAGGAAGTGATCGATGCGGAAGATGGAGTCCTCGGGGAAGACGGAGTGGGCGACACGGTTGAGCTCACAGGCGGAGGCGAGGTCGCGGCCGAAGGGCTTCTCGATGATGACGCGCGCGTCCTTGCCGAGGCCGGCTGCGCCGAGGTTGGTGATGACGGTTTCAAAGAGCGAGGGCGGGATGGCGAGATAGTGGGCGGGACGGCGCGCGGGGCCGAGGGCGCGCTTGATAGCGGCGAAGGTTGCGGGGTCCTTATAGTCGCCGGAGACGTAGGTGACGAGGGAGAGGAGTTTTTTGAGTGCCCGCTGGTTGTCGATGCCGCCGTGTTGCTTGATGCTCTGGGTGATGTGGCGGTGCACGCTGTCGACGGACCACTTGGTGAAGGCAACGCCGATGACGGGGACATCGAGCTCGCCGCGTTTGACCATGGCGTAGAGCGCGGGGATGACCTGCTTACGGGCGAGATCGCCGGAGACGCCGAAGACGACGAGCGCGCCGGAACGGGGGATGGCCATGCTTGATTACTCCAATTTTTTTTAAGAGCTTTTACTCCATTTTTTGCTGAAGGGCTTTTACTCCATTTTGCTGTCGGCTGCTTTCTCGTGGTGGCCGCCAAACTGGAATCGTAGCGCGGAGAGGACCTTGTCGGCGAAGTCGGCTTCGCCGCGCGAGCTGAAGCGGGCGTAGAGCGCGGCGGAGAGGACGGGCGCGGGAACGCTCTCGTCGATGGCGGCGCGGATGGTCCATCGGCCCTCGCCGGAGTCGGAGACGTGGCCGGTGTAGTCGTGCAGGCCGGGGCTTTCGAGCAGGGCGATGGCGGTGAGGTCGAGCAGCCAGGAGGCGATGACGGAGCCGCGCCGCCAGACCTCGGCGATGTCGGCGAGGTTGAGGTCGTATTGGTAGAGCTGGGGATTGCGCAGGGGAGTGGTCTCGGCGTCGACCTCGACCTTCTTCTTGCCGGCGTTGGCGCGGAAGAGGATGTTGAGGCCCTCGGCGTAGGAGGCCATCATGCCGTACTCGATGCCGTTGTGGACCATTTTGACGAAGTGGCCGGCGCCGTTGGGGCCGCAGTGCAGGTAGCCCTGCTCGGAGGTGCCGCCGACCTTGTCGCGGCCGGGGGTGCGGGAGATGCTGCCGAGGCCGGGGGCGAGCGCGGAGAAGATGGGGTCGAGGTGCTGGACGACATCGGGCTCGCCGCCGATCATGAGGCAGTAGCCGCGGTCGGCTCCCCAGACGCCGCCGCTGGTGCCGACATCGACATAGTGGATGCCTTTCTCCTTTAACTCTTGTGCCCGGTGAATATCGTCGTGGTAGTAGGAGTTGCCGCCGTCGATGAGGATGTCGCCGGAGGCGAGGAGGGGGACGAGTTTTTCGAGGGTGGGATCGACGACGCCCGCCGGAACCATGAGCCAGATCGCGCGCGGGGTGGCGAGCTTCTGGACGAAGTCGGCGAGTGAGGCGGAGCCGGTTGCGCCCTGCTTTGCTGAGGCGGCGACGGCGTCTGCGGAGGTGTCAAAGACGACGCATTTGTGGCCGGCTTTTTGCAGGCGGAGGACCATGCTTGCGCCCATGCGTCCGAGTCCGATCATTCCTAGTTCCATGTGTGAGCCCCTCTTGGTTTAAGTGAGATGCATTCAGGCTATCGTATGGGCGGGCTGAGGATTTAATTGTGAATGGGTGATGGCAGAAAGTGAAAAGGCCCGAGCTTTCGCCCGGGCCCGACGTGCGAGTGATTTTGTGTTATGCCTGCGGGGTTTCGGAGGCGGGTTTGGTTTGGGCGACGGTCCAGTCGGGGGCGCCGACTTTGAAGCGGGCGAAGCGGCGGACGGAGATGTTCTCGCCAAGCTTGGCGACCTTGGTGGCGATGATCTGCGCGATGGTCTGCGACTGGTCCTTGATGAAGGGCTGGTCGAGCAGACAGAACTCCTCGTAGAACTTCGCGAGCTTGCCGGTGAGCATCTTTTCGACGATGGCCTCGGGCTTGCCGGAGGCGATGCCCTGGGCGCGGTAGATCTCCTTCTCGCGGTCGAGGTCGGCCTCGGTGACCTCTTCGCGGGAGACGAAGCGGGGGTCGGTGGCGGCGATGTGCATGGCGATGTCGCGGAGGAGCTCCTGGAAGTCGTCGGTTCTCGCCACAAAATCGCTTTCGCAGTTCAGTTCCAGCAGCACGCCGATCTTGCCGCCGGCGTGGATGTAGGTGCCGACCGCGCCCTCGTTGGTGGTGCGGCTGGCCTTCTTGGCGGCGGAGGCCATGCCGCGCTTGCGCAGGACGACGAAGGCTGCTTCCATTTCGCCCTTGGCCTCCTGGAGGGCCTTGAGGCAGTCGCCCATGGGGGCGCCGGATTTTTCGCGGAGTTCTTTGACTTGTTTGGCGTCGATCTTTACGGGTGTTTCTGTAGACATGGTTCTGAATCCCTTCCTGTGTGAACAGCAGGTTTCTGTGGTCCTGCCAAATTGGTTTTCACGGGCAACGCGGGCGCGAAGCCAATCCCATCAACGGGCCAGACGCTCTTCAAGTCGGGCCAGACGAACATCGAGGTCATTGCCTACACGGACCAGAATCTTCATATCGCTATCGAGCAACTGTATCCTGCCCTCAAGGGACGTGAAGCGCGAGTTCATGGTTGACTCGAGCGAAGTAAACCGCAGATTCAGCTGATTGAGCACGTGATTGCTCTGGAACAAGCCAATCACGATTCCCACCAAAACGGTGAAGGTGGGAACGCCGATCGCGAAATAGAGCTGAACATTGTTCATCGGGCGGTCTCCCTCTAGCAGCTGCTCTGCACCAATAGAATACGCGAATCGCCCGCGCCTTGGGTGAAGAGCTGGCCTGCAGGATGATTACGCTCCGGAGGCGGCGTGGGCCGGCTCGGGTTCGGTCTCTTCCTCGGCTGCGGCGGCGGGCGCCTTGCGGATGTTGCCGCCGAGGACCGCGGCGAGATCGACGTTGTCGTCGTCCGCCAGATCGTCGGTTGAGGCGGCAGCGAGGCCGGCGGACTCGTGGACCTCTCCGAATGCGGCGTCTCCGACTTCTTCGCCCTCTTCGCCGACGTACTCCGGCGAGACTTCGGCCTGCTGGACGTCGGCGACCTCGGTGGCGAAGGCCTTCTCGGAGACCATCTGCACGCCTTCGGCGGCGGAGTCGGCGATCTTGGTGGTGAAGAGGCGGATGGCGCGCAAGCGCGTCGTCGTTGCCGGGGATCACGTAGTCGACCACGGTCGGGTCGCAGTTGGTATCTACGACGGCGACCACGGGGATGCCCAGCTTGCGCGCCTCGGCGACGGCGATGGCCTCGTTGTTCGAGTCGACCACGAAGATCGCGTCGGGCAGCCGCTTCATGCTCTTGATGCCGGCGAGGTTGGTGGAGAGGTGCTTGCGCTCGCGCTCCAGCTTGATGACTTCCTTCTTGGTCAGCAGCTCATAGCGGCCGTCGGTGGACATGTCGTCGAGCTCCTGCAGGCGCTTGACCGACTTCTGCACGGTGACCCAGTTGGTGAGCAGGCCGCCCAGCCAGCGGCAGTTGATGTAGGGCATGCCGCAGCGGTTGGCCTCTTCGGCGATCGCGTCCTGCGCCTGGCGCTTGGTGCCGACGAAGAGCACCAGCTTGCCCGAGGAGGTGAGCTCGGTGACGAACTTCGACGCCTCCTTGAACATCTTCAGCGTCTTCTGCAGGTCGATGATGTAAATGCCGTTGCGCTCGCCGAAGATATACTCCTTCATCTTCGGGTTCCAGCGCTTGGTCTGGTGGCCGAAGTGGACGCCGGCCTCCAGCAGTTCCTTCATGGTGATGTTTGCCAAATGTATCTCCTTGGTGAAGGCTGCCAGGTGCGATCACTGGTGCCTGGATTGATCCCTTGCCTGACGAGACAGGCTGCGGGAGATTTGACTCCTTGCCCCGGACCGTCTCCAGTCCGGGGTTGATGCTCAACAGCAACTAACCAGCAACTACCGCTTCGAGAACTGGAACCGTGCGCGTGCGCCCTTCTGTCCGTACTTCTTGCGTTCCTTGCCGCGCGAATCGCGGGTGACCAGTCCTTCGGCCTTGAGCGCCTTGCGCAGCTCGGGGTTGAACACCATCAGCGCGCGCGCGATGCCGAGCTTGACCGCGTCGGCCTGGCCCATGACGCCGCCGCCCTTGACCGTGGTGATCACGTCGAAGGTCTCGCCGATGTCGGCGATGCCGAGCGAGCGCCGTGCCGCCGCGCGCTGCTGCGCGGTGACGAAGTAGACGTCGCATTCCTTCTTGTTGACCGAAAACTTGCCGCTGCCGGGACGCAGAAATACGCGCGCGATCGAAGACTTGCGCCGCCCGGTTCCGTAGTACTGAACTAAATCCGCCATGATGCTCCTTGAACTTCAGGGGCTAAAGCCCCTCGCTTTATTTGTTCCTTCGATGTCCGGGCTAAAGCCCGGACCTCTGAAACCCGATCCGAGACCCAAGCTGAAGTCTTGGGCTACAGCCGGACCTATCAAAGCCAATAGTGACGCAAAGCTTCTACGCCTTGCCTTCCAGCGGCTGCGGCTGCTGGGCCAGGTGCGGATGATGCGGGCCCTTGTAAACCTTCAGCTTGGTCGCCATCTGCCGGCCCATCTTGGACTTCGGCAGCATGCCCTTGATCGACTGCTCGACGATCGCCTCCGGGCGGCGCGCCAGCAGCTTCACGAACGACTCTTCGCGCAGGCCGCCGGGAAAGCCCGTGTAGCGGCGATACAGCTTCTTGTCGGCCTTCAGTCCGGTCAGCACAATCTTTTCGCAGTTGACCACGATCACGTGGTCGCCCATGTCGATGTAGGGCGTGTACAGCACGTTGTTCTTGCCGGCCAGGATGGACGCAGCCTGGGTGGAGAGCCGGCCCAGCGTCTTGCCCGTGGCGTCCAGCACAAACCACTTGCGCTGGATGTCTTTGCCGCTCGGTATGGTGGTGGTGTTATTCATGATGCTCGTGTTTACTCCCTGGTTCTGCCGTCTTCCTTGTAGCTGGATAATCCAGCCAGTCCGGCGTCGTACGGAAGAGATTGACTGTGCTCTGCTGCGTTGAACTTCCATGCGAGCCGCGGTGCATCGGCGGAACGCGAATCGGGCGAAATCCGGACGGCACGGCACAGCGAAGTGAGGATTGGAGCTGAAAGTGCGCTCCCTGCTCAAAACGCGGGAAAGCCGGACCGCCTGGGATACGCACATTGCCTGGTAAGTGGGTGCTTCAGGGCGGCCAATCGTACAGGCTGCTCCCGGTGAATCCACCACGGTTGTCCCATCCTGCTGCAGTGCCTGAGACCAGTACCTGCCCAAACCGGGCGTGACCTGCCGCAGACGTGCAGACGCGGGACTGCGCGAGCTTTTAGAATAGCCGAGTGGCGGATGGGAGTCAATTGGGGATGTCGATGGATTAGCAATGGCTTCAGGACCCCGTTTTGGGGGGTCGAGGTTTACAGACTGAGGTCAGTGTTTGAGTTGCCGGACGGTGGGTTGCTCGCCGATTTTGGTGCGCAGGCGGTGCGGGACGGAGAGCGAGCGGCGGCGGCCGGGGCGACCGGGAGGTCCGGGCGAGGCGACGGGGTCGAGGCGATAGAGGATGAGGAGGTTGCGTTCGGGGTCGTCGAAGGCGGGCCATTCGCCGACGCGGACGAGGCGGTAGAGCGGGGCGAGGGACTCCATCTTGTCGTCTTCGACGTCGTTCCAGGTGGCGAACCAGCCGGGGCGGTAGGCGGCGACGCGGCCGGGCAGGGTCATGGTGCCGAAGTCGTCGCAGATGGAGGGAAGGCCGGCGATGAGCGAAAGGTCGGCGCCGGAGATGGAGAGCAGAAGGCGGGGGTGGTGCGGGTCCGCGGCGGACTCGCGGTCGATTGCGTCGCGGATTTGATCTGCGGCAGTCACAAATTGATATTCGGGATGCAGGAGAAAGCCGAGGGTCATGCGCGCGCCGTTGACGATGACGAAGAGTAGCGCGGTGGCGGAGATGGCTGTGGCGGAGGTGAGCAGGAGTGCGCTCACTCGCGCGCGTCCGACAGGCTTGCGTGTGCCCGGCCATGCGTTGAGTACGGCGAGTAGCGCCCATTCAAACACCATCGCCACCAGCATGATGAGGGGCACGGCGAGGACGAGGTAGTATCTGGGCTGCAGGTTGGCGTGATAGGCGACGAAGCCGCCGTAGCCGAAGACCCAGAGCAGCAGCGCCGCGGCCAGCGGATTGCTGCGGCAGCGCCGCGTGCATAGAAGCGCGAGCACGAAGAGCAGCGCCACGAGCGCCAGCACGGAGAGCGTCTCGCCGATCCACATTTCATCGGAGATTGTGTCGCCGAGGACGGACCAGAAGGTGTCCGCGGTGACGCCAGTGTAGGCGTTGGCGCTGAAGAGATAGCGGTAGTCGATGAGGTAGTGCGGGCGGACGAAGAGCAGGTAGTAGGCGCACCAGAGCAGGGCGGCAGTTGTTGCGGAGATGAGCGAGACCTTGAGGGTTGGCCTGAGGCGATAGCCGGTCGCGGCCCAGAGCAGATAGAAGATCGATGGGAAGAGGAAGACGCCGGTGGTCTTGGTGAGGACGATAAGCGGCAGGAGCAGGCCAAGCGCGAGCGGCCATGAAGGCGAGCTTGACCGGCCGGCGGTGGAGGCCGCCAGCAGGGCCGCGAGGGCGAGCAGGACCAGTGGGGGCTCGAGGATGGCGAGGCGCATGAAGGCGAAGCAGTAAGGGCTGATGGCGAGAAGGAGGACGGTGAGTGCGGGCGCGATTGAACCGGCGGTGAAGTTCCCTGCCCCGTTGGGCGTATGGCGGGACGGGTTTTCGGGTCCGGGCCAGCGGCGAATCAGGAGGTAGCAGCTGGCCATGATGAGGCCAAAGACGGTGACGGTGAGCGCGCGCGCGGCGGTGAGGCCCACTCCAGTGAAGCGGAAGAGAGCGAGCTCGATGGCCGGCCAGACGGGCAGTGCGGCCGCGGGGTTGAAGTCGCCGGGCACATACCAGTGGCCCAGCTGGTAGTGGCGGATGGCCGCGTCGCCGTACCAGCCTTCGTCGGTGTACTTCGACCAATCCGACCATGGGGAGTGGTTGGGGAAGTCGGCCTGGAGATGGACGAAGTGCAGCGTGAAGAATACGGCTGCAATGGCGAGCATCGACGCTTTCACGAGCCTAGCCGGGCGTGCGGCAGGGGGCGGGGGGCGCATCTCGCTTGCCGGCTTAACGGGAGCGCCGGCGGGGGTCAATGTCAGGTTCATCAACACGTCCGCTGAGCTGGGGAGAGTTGGGAGATATATTTTTTCAGGTTAGGCTGAGGGTATAACAACGGCGCGGCTTTGGTAACTCTTTAACTCGTGGGTGGGATGCGAAGGCGAATACAGAGATTCTGGCCTTTGGCTTCGCTCAGGCCAGAATGACGGCTTTTTGGGTTCAGAGTGAGGGGCTTTGAGGCTGCGCTCTAGACCGTCCTCATCTGCATGTCGAAGGAGAGGGGCGGCACGATGGTGCCATCCTCATTCACTTCCTGGCTCTCGACGTAGAAGTTGCGCAGTACTGCGTTGCCGAACGAGGTGGTGATGGCGACATCGGCGGCGTCGCGTCCGGTGGCCATCAGGACGCGGCCGGGACGGGCCTCGTTGTGGCGGGCGTCCATGGTGTGCCAGCGGCCATCCAGCCAGACCTCATACCAGGCGCTGAAGTCCCCGGCGCCGGTGTACGGCCAGCGAATGTCGCCGAGGTAGCCGGTGACGTAGCGGGCGGGGATGTTCTGGCAGCGGGAGAGGGTGACGGCGAGATGCTGGAAGTCGCGGCAGACGCCGACGCGTTCGGTGAAGACATCCATCGCGGTCTTGGTGGGCCGGGCGGCCTGGTAGTCGAAGCGCACCTTCTCGTGCACCCAGTCGCGGATGGCCGCGGCGCGCGTCCATCCGGGGGTCATCCAGCCGAAGAGGTCCTGCGCAATGGGCACGAAGCGGTCGACCTCGCAGTAGCGGCTGGGCAGGAGGAAGCGTAGCACGTCGGAGGGAAGCTCTTCGACGGGCGCCTGCTGTGCGTTTGGGTTGACCGGCTCCGGCATGCCATCGACGTCGATGGTGCTGGTGCCGCTGAGCCGCAGATGGCCTGCCGGCGCGACGAAGCGCGAGCAGCGGTTGCCAAAGCTGTCGATATACTCCTCCGACCCGATCAGCCGGCCGTAGCCGGGCGCGGCGCCGCCATCGAGGTTCTCAATGACCAGCACGTTGCCCTGCCGCACATAGCGCTCGAGCGACGGGTGCAGGTGCAGCATCGCCACCGTTGCGGTGGGATGAGGCAGGTCGAACTGAATATCGAACTCGGACTTGATAAGCATGCATACCCTCTCGTATGAAGAACTATCGATTGAGATGCAAATGCGACGGGTGAGGCAAGTCTACGCCGATGGGGTGGGTGGCGACATAGTGAAATCAGGCATTTCCGGGGCGCGGATGCGCGGCGCGCGGAATCTTGCGGAGCGATCAGCCGTGGGTCATGGAGCCATGCTAAGGTGGTCTACCTATGCGATATGTGTCCCTTGCGGGCGGTGGGCCCAACGTCTCCGTGCTGGGGTTGGGCTGCGCGGCGATGATGGGCAGCGCGGGCAGGCGGGAGTCGGTGACGGCGCTGAACGCGGCATACGATGCAGGGATCACGTTCTTCGACACCGCGCGATCGTACGGGTACGGCGCATGCGAAGGGTTGCTGGGTGAGTTTTGCGCGGGACGCCGTGAGCGCGTTACATTGTGCACCAAGTTTGGCATTCTTCCGGCACGAAACAATTGGAAGCAGACGATGAAGCCGCTGGCACGTGGCGCGGTGAAGCTGGTACCCGGTCTGCGCAAGGTCGCGCGCAAGCAGGCGGGGCGGTTGCAAAGTAAGAACCAGTTCTCGGCGGGCGTGCTGCGCCGCAGCCTGGAGAAGAGCCTGCGCGAGTTGCGCACCGACTACGTGGACATTCTGCTGATGCATGCGGCCCCGCTGAGCGTGCTTGCGCAGGAGGAGCTGCTGCTGGAACTGGAGCGCGTGGTGGCGGAGGGCAAGGTGCGCGTCGCGGGGATCTCGGGCGAGGCAGAGGTGATCGCAGCTGCGCTGGCAAGCGGGCCAGGTGTGCTGCGGAGTGCGCAGTTCGCCTGCGACATTGGCGAGTTTGGATTTCTTGAGAGCATCGCGGGGCTGAGGGATCCAGGCAGTGGGCAGGCGCAAATGTTTTTGGCCGGCAACCGTCCCTTCGGGGGCGCAACCGGCATAGGGCAGACGCTGCGCGGCATCGCGGCGCTGGCGGACGACCCTGCGCTGCCCCAGGAGCTGCGCGCGAAGCTCGACCTAAAGGACCCACAGTTGCTGCCGGAGGTGATTTTGAATGCGGTCCTCGCGGGCACGGGCATCGACGCTGTCGTCCCCGCGATGATGCAGCCGCGGCATCTGCAGAGCAACTGCCGCGCGCTGGAGGATTGCCGGTTCAGCCATGCGGAGCTGGTCGAACTGCGGCGCGAGTTGGCGTCGGTCGCGGGGGGATTGCGAGAGACGGCGTAGAGGCACGCGCTACTTCTGAAGCAGGCCGGTGAGGCGATCGGCGAGGCGCAGGGTGAGGGCCATGAGGGTAAATGTGGGGTTGGAGCTGCCGCCGCCGGGAAAGACCGCGCAGCTGGCGATGTGCAGGTTCGCGACGCCGTGCAGCTTGAGGTTGGGGTCCACCACGCTTGATTGAGGGTGGTTGCCCATGCGCAGGCCGCCCATGGGATGAAAGGTGTCAGACATTGCAGTTGGCAGCGGCCCGGCTTCCAGCACGCCGGTCATCCAGGCCAAGGGCGCGAGGTGCAGGCGCTCCAGTTCTGCGCGGACGATCTGGGCGAAGCGGCGGGCGGTATCGCACTCCTGCTGGTCGATGCGCCATTCAACGATCGGTTTGCGTTGGCCGAGTGCGTCGCGGGTTTCGCTGAGGCGGATGCGGTCGTCTGCGCGGGGGACTTGCTCAAGGTCGATATTCAAGTAGACGCGGGCGCGGCGGTTGACGGCCCTCCGGCGGTGGATGCGCGACTGCCACAACAGGCTGGCGATGTCCAAGATTCCATGCATCGCGGCGACGATGTTGGACTGGATGGCCTCGCTGAGCTTGCCCTGCTGCACGGACTTGAGGAGGTTGCGGACGGCGGCGACGCCGGAGTGCGGCGGCTCGTCGATGACGATGTGGGCCATGGCCGCGGGCAGGCCCATCCGGATGCGCAACTCGTCGGAGGCCTCCAGCTTGCAGGTGTGCGATGTGCCCTCGACGTAGAAGGGCCCGAGCTTGCGCAGAAGCCTGTCGCGTGCAGGCCCGCCGAAGACTGCTGCGCGCAGGCTGAGGTGGTCGTGAAAGTAGCGGCCGATCTGGTCGAAGTGATTGCCGACAGCGATGCCGTTCGGGCCGGTTGAGGCGAGGAGCAGGCGGGACGATTCGATGGTGCCGAGGCAGACGCAGAAGTGATCAGCCACAAATGTGTAGGTCACGCCGGCGTAGTTCTTCGCGGTGACCGAGGCGGCGCGCTCGGATGAGTCATCAAGGGCCACGGACATCGCGTTGGCGTGGGTGAATACGGTGACGTTGGGGTGGGCGATGCACTGGCGGCCGAGGCTGTTGGCCAGGTTGCGGCGGGTAAAGGGGGCCCACTTGGAGAAGCGCAGGCGTATTTCTTCGTTGAGTTTCACCGGCGGACGGCCGAGGGCGGCGAGCAGATCGGAATCGAATGGCAGCGCATTCACGCCCATGATTTCGAGCACTTCGCTTGAGTAGGGTTCGATCTCGGCTGCGCTGATGGGCCATGGGTGCGAGGGCATTCCGGGGTGCGGGGAGAAGACATCGCCGGTGTAGGGGAGCAGCTGGCCGCCCCATTGGGTTGAGGTTCCGCCAAAGACGCGAGAGCGCCCGTCGCTCGCGCCGGTGTAACGGTCGCCGGCGATCTCGGCGTCGAAGAGGGCCTGACTGCGCGGTTCGGGCTCGAGGCCGCCGCCCTCCAGGAGATGCACCTTGACTCCGCGCGCAGCGAGCTTGTGTGCCAGCACCAGCCCGGCGATCCCTGCGCCGAGCACGCACACGTCGCTGCGGAAGCTGCGGCCGGCGACTTCCTGGTCGAGGTCAATCAGCATGGAGCTACCATTATCGTCCTGTGGCGGGTCGGGGGGCTTGTCGAGCTAGCCACGGAGTTCGAGCAGCGGCTCGGCGGCGATGGTGCGGCGTGGGGCGATCCTGCGGAAGACGAGCAAAAGGATGGTGCCCACGAGGATACTGCAACAGGCATCGACGCCGAGCAGGCCGGGCAGGCCGTGGGTAGTGTAGAAGTGGCCGTCGACCGCGGTCATGTAACTGATGGGCAGGTTGGCGGAGGCGGTGAGCAGGGCGATCTGGGTGGAGGAGAGCGGATTGCCCGGGCCGACGATCTCGTACTCGAAGGCGGAGAAGGCGGTGTAGTTGATTCCCTGAAAGAAGTTGTAGGCGAGCACGCCGATGGCGAAGAACGCGAGCGTGTGCGGCATCCAGATCATTGCGAGCGCCGCGGCCGCGCCGCCGAAGCCGGCGACGACATACACCGTTCTGCGCAGGTAGCGCTGGCAGAACCAGATGCCAACGAGGCAGCCGATGGAACAGACGATGGCGACGCCGGGGCCGTTCAGGGCGGTCACCCATCTCTCCGGCGTATGGAAGTCGGCGCCCATGCCGGAGAAGAGATTGGTGAGCGCGAAGCACGCGGTCGGCGAGAGGAAGCAGGCGAGGCCGAGGAGGCAGCCGGGGCGGCGGCAGACTTCGTAGAGATCGCGAAAGAAGCTGCTGAACATCTCCGCCGCGCTACGTGTGGGCTTGGATGGCAGCGGGATGAAGAAGAGCATCGCGGTCGGCGCCATGACGGTGAGCGTGAGCAGCGCGGCCGCGAGCGTCGCAGGGCAGGGTGCGCATCAGCACGACCGCGAGCGTGGCGAACAGCCCGGCCGCGCCGAGGTTGGCGATGTTGCTGGTGCCGCCGACTGCGGAGTAGTGCTTGTCGTGGACCACGTCCGGCATCCATCCCTGGTGCGCGTTGCCGAAGATCACGACCGCCGCGCAGCCGGCCGTCAGCACGGCGGTGAAGGCGATGAGGTTCGAGGTCAGCAGCGTGCAGGCGCCGAGGCAGAGCGCGGCGAGCGCGGCAAAGACGAGCGCGTAGGTGCGCTTGCTGAAGCGCACATCGAGGATGGGGCAGAGCAGGAAGGCCCAGAAGCTGGGCGAGAATCCCCACGCAGAGATATTGGCGATCTTGCCCAGGGGGACGCTGTGCGCGGCGAGCAGGATCGGCATCGCGGTGGAGACGAAGCCGAAGTAGAAGCCCATGGGGGCGATCGCCAGTCCCATCGCCCAGGGTGGTAGCTGCCGCCGCATGGGGACCTCCGCAGTGCTTCGAGGTTAGCGGGCGGCGGCAGTCTCGCGAACGCCTGCCTTGAGGGCGGCGGCCTTGTCGGTCGCCTCCCAGGTAAAGTCCTTGCCGGTGCGGCCGAAGTGGCCGTAGGCGGCGGTCGCCTTGTAGATGGGGCGGCGCAGGTTGAGGCTCTCGATGATGCCCTTGGGGGTGAGGGAGAAGTTGGCGCGCACCAGGGCTTCGAGCTTGTCCTCATCCACCTTGCCGGTGCCGAAGGTGTCGACCAGCACGCTGACCGGCTCGGCGACGCCGATGGCGTAGGCGAGCTGCACCTCGCAGCGGTCGGCGAGGCCGGCGGCGACGATGTTCTTGGCGACGTAGCGCGCCATGTAGGCGGCGGAGCGGTCGACCTTGGTTGGGTCCTTGCCGGAGAAGGCGCCGCCGCCGTGCCGGCCCATGCCGCCGTAGGTGTCGACGATGATCTTGCGGCCGGTGAGGCCGGTGTCGCCCATGGGGCCGCCGATGACGAAGCGTCCGGTGGGGTTGATGTGGTACTTGGTGTCGGCGTCGAGCAGGGCGGCAGGGATGACGGCCTGGATGACGTGCTTGAGGATGTCGGCGCGGAGCTCGTCGTTGCCGATGTTTTCGGCGTGCTGGGTGGAGATGACGACGGCGTCGACGCGGACGGGCTTGTGGTTGGCGTCGTACTCGACCGTGACCTGGCTCTTGCCGTCGGGGCGGAGGTAGGACATCAGGCCGGACTTGCGGACCTCGGAGAGCTTCTCGGTGAGCTTGTGGGCGAGCGAGATCGGCGTGGGCATCAGCTCGGGGGTCTCGTTGGTGGCGTAGCCGAACATCATGCCCTGGTCGCCGGCGCCGCCGGTGTCCACGCCCTGCGCGATGTCGGGGGACTGCTTGTTGATGGTGGAGATGACGGCGCAGGTGTTGGAATCGAAGCCGTAGAGGGCGTTGTCGTAGCCGATGGCGGCGACGGTGCCGCGGACCAGGCTCTGGAAGTCGACGTAGGCGGTGGTGGTGATCTCGCCGGCGATGACGACAAGGCCGGTGCAGGTGAGGGTCTCGCAGGCGACGCGGCTGAAGGGGTCCTGCGCCAGGCAGGCATCGAGGATCGAGTCCGAGATCTGGTCGGCAATTTTGTCGGGGTGACCTTCGGTCACGGATTCACTGGTAAACAGAAAACGGTCGCGCTTTGCCAAATCAACACCTCCAACGGGTCACGTGCGGGGAAACATCCAACCTTACAATCTTACCTCGCGCATGCGCACGGGGGAAGCCAGCTGGGCGACATGGGACGACGCGCGGAATGATGCGTATGGCTTAAAGTAAGACGGCGCCTGCCGTTGAGGGCAGGCGCCGCGAGGTTGGGGCAGGGGTTAGAAGTTGAACTTACCCGCAAGCTGCAGGATGCGAGGATCGCGCGTGGAGGTGACCTGGCCGAAGTTGCTGCTAGTTGCCACCGTTTCGATGGTTGCCCCAGTTGGTATGGTTGAGCACGTTGAAGCCCTCGCCGCGCAGCTGGAAGACCACAGTCTTGATAGATCTTGAAGTTGCGGAAGAGACCGACATCGAGCCGGTTGAAGCCCGGCCCGATCGATGCCACCGCGCTTCTCGTTGCCAACCTGGAAGCTGGCCGGCGAGGGTGCGGTGAAGGCTGTCTGGTTGAACCAGTTCAGCCGAGTCTTCAGCTGCACCTGGCTGTAGCCAGCGGTCGGTTCAGCACCACGTTGGGACGAAGGCTCGCCGCGCTCGGGCCAAGGATGCCCAGGCCGGCCGCGTCGTTGGCGATGCCGCCGTTGGTCTGGCCGTTGTAGATGCTGGTGAGTCCCTGGTAGTTGATCGTGCCGCCGCCCGACATCGTGACCGTCAGAGGCAGACCGGAGTTGACGGTGTAGAGACCCGATGCCTCCCAGCCGCCGAGGATCTTGCCGATGATGCCCTGCTGGTCGCGGTACCAGGGCAGGTCCCAGACTCCGTCGACTGTGAGAATGTCGTTGCGGTTGTAGGCGGTGGGACCATACTCCGCGCCAAGGTTATAGGTGTTCTGCGGGGCCGTGCTGTAGTCATCCTGAGCGTTGGTAAGCCCGCGGCTGAAGGTGTAGTTTGCATCGATCAAGCTCTTGCCGCTGAACTTCTTGGTCACCTTGACCTGTAGCGAGTTGTAGTTGGAGTTGAAGATGGTCTCGCTCGCATTGATCGCTGTATACCCTAGATACGGGCGAATCTGGTTCAACGGAGCCTCGCATGCGTAGGCTGGTGAAGGCAGGTGCACCCTGTCACCTGGCCATATCCGATGCTGGTCTGGGCAAACGCGCCCGGCACCGGCTCGTTGATGTCGACGACTCCCAGCAGGTGGTCGCCGTGGTCTCCGAAGTAGCCCACATCCAGGATCATGGTTGGCGTAATCTGCTGCTGAATATCCAGCGAGAACTGCTGCACATACGGCGTCTGATAGATCACCGGCGTGGCGCGCAGGGCGGGGGGAGTTGCGGTAGTGAAAGACAGATTACCCTGCCGGGTTGTCGAGGTTGGCTACGGGATTGATGCTGGTGGTTACATAGGGCGGATTGTTGAATATCTCCTGCGCATACATGCTGACCGAGGACTGGTCATATGCCATTCCGTAGCCCCCGCGCAATGAGGTCTTGCCGTCGCCGAAGACATCGTAAGCAAAGCCAACTCGCGGGGCAAAGTCATGCTTCTCGGCATGGCCGACCTCCTGGCTATAGGGTGAACCGTGGGAGATGATCGGTTGTGCGCAGGGATTGGCGCCATTGGGGCACTGGGTTGGCTCGTTGAAGCCGGGCAGGGCCGACGCTGCGGCGAAGCCCGGGCTGCCGAGAATCATCCCGTTGAGTGGATCCGCGTATATGTTCGGCTGATAAGCGCTGTTTACCACGCCGCTGTTGTCCAGCCCATTGACGTTGGGGCAGTCCTGCAAGGTATACGTTGTGGTTGTCCCGGTTGTGATGTAAGTTTCCTGCCCGGAGAAAGTGCATAGGTTGCCGTTGCTGTCGATTGTCTCTGCCCAGTTTGGATTGTAGGCGGAAGGGGAGAAGTTGCTCAGTTGATTGTTGACATCGTACGGCTGCCCAAAGTAGCTGTAGCGAATGCCAAGGGTCAACGCCAACCGCTGCGTCGCCCTCCAATTGTCCTGTGCATACCCCTCGACCGAATTAGAGTTGATGTTAGCCGTAGGCGCCTGGTTGGCCTGAACGTAGCCTCCATTGGCGTAGCCGATCAGGAAGTTCGCGAACTGCAATTCGAAGGGGCTTGGCTGATTAGCCCCGATCGCCGTCAACTGGGCGCTGGTAGGAGTATCGGTGGCATTGAAGCTGAATTGGCCCTGGTCATTGTTGCCGACTGCGGTCTCCAGCTTCTGGAAGTGGTTGTAGCTCATGCCGAACTTGAAGCTGTGGTTCCCGATGACCTTGGTGATGCTGCCGAACCCGTTGTTGTTGTAGTCGTGATCGCTGAATATGCCCGCGCTCTGAATGTTCGGGCCGTTTCCGGCAAACAATAGACTGGGAACCACGCCCAGGCTGTCGAGGTTAGTCGGCCGGGTAATGCCTGGAAGAATGCTGGGGGAGTTGACATTGGCCGCCAATCCAACCGGGGTGCTCAGGATAGCGCCCGAACTGTAGGCATAGCCGAAGTCGAAGATCATCGTGGGACGAACTACAACCGTCGCGTGTCCCATGTGCGAGGTACTCGGCGACTTGGTTGAGGTATTCGAGACTCCAGGCAGAGGACTCGGCGTGCTGTTTCCGGCGAACAGACCACCACCCTCCATCGAGGGCAGAGAATCGTGAATATAGCGATAGTAGATATTGAAGTTCTTGTTGACCGCCTCGTCGATGCGGGCAAGCTCCTGGCTATTGTTGAAGACATTGCTGCTGTTGTAGATCAGAGTGTGCGGATCGAGGCCGGCGGTAAGATCCGCCATGCTGGGAGGTTGTGGAACGTTTGCGTAGATAGCGTTGACATAGGCGAGCGCCGTACTTGAGATGGCGGGGTTGGTCGTGTAACTCGTGCAGGAACTCGTTGCCGGGCCCGCACCTTGCAGCCCCGTCACCGTGATATTGCCGCCCGTGGCAAAGCTCCCGCAGACCCCGACCGGGCCAGGCGCGCTGCCGCCTCCTGGATAGTATTCACTGGTGAAGTTGCCGGCCAGCTCCGCGGCGGTTGGCACATAGGCCGTTTGGCCCGGGGCATACTGCACATCGCGGCGAAATTCCTGCGAGTAGAAGAAGAAGGTCTTGTCCTTGCCGTTGTAGAGGTGCGGAATGATGACCGGTCCGCCCACGGTGAAGCCGAAGTCGTTGTAGCGCAGCACGGGCACTGGCGTGTGACGGCCGTGTGAGCTTGTTGAAGTAGTTATTGGCGTTGAAGAATGTCGTTGCGGAAAAACTCGTAGGCCCCGCCATGAAAGGCGTTGGTGCCGGAGCGGGTGATGACGTTGATCTGCCCGCTGGCGCTGCGTCCATACTCCGCCTCATAGGTGCCGCGCAGGGTCACAAATTCGGAGATCGCATCCACGCTGGGATACGCCAGCAGCGTCAGGTTGGCCCCGCGATCCACATTGTCCGCGCCGTCGATCGTCCAGTTGTTGGCGGTGGGACGGTCTCCATTGATCGAGAAGAGCACCTGGTTGCTGAAGTGCCCGAGCGGGATGCGACACGCCGCCGATGATAGAGCTGGTCGTTGGTCGCGCTGCCGTACGACACGCCTGGCTGCAGGGTCAGCAACTGCTCATAGTTCCGGTTGTTCAGCACCAGCTCGCGCAATCTGGTTGCCGGTGATCAGGCCTTCGCTCTTGCCGTTCTCCAGGTTCACCTGCGCCTGGTCTGGCAACGATCGTCAACCGTCTCGGTCGGCGTCGCCCACGGCCAGCTTCTGGTCGACCTTCAAGCTCGTCGTTGGCGTTCAGGACCAGGCCGGTGACGGTAGCCGTCTTGAAGCCCTTCATGGCGATGGTCACGGAGTAGGTTCCCAGAGGAAGCGAAGTCGCCGTATAGAAGCCCGCTTTGTTGGTCTTCACTGTCCGCTCAACATGGGCCCGGTCGGTCTGCGTCAGGGTGACCACGGCGCCGCTCACGCTTGCCCCTGTCGCATCCACGACCGTCCCGCTGATGCTTCCTGAGACCTCCTGCGCACGGGCCAGAACCGAACCCGCCATCAACAGCACAACCCACACAGCACCGCGAACCCAGCGTCTAGACAGCGTCATCATCATCTCCTGAAAAACTTCCTTACCTACATCCGACGGGCTTTGCCGGCCTTGTCATCCGCATTAACCTTCAGCTCGCCGGCCCCCGGCACACACATGTGCCGAAGAGCGGTGCATGCCGTGAATGCAGCGCGCGATGGCAAAATAATTCTCAGCGCGCGCTTACAAACAATTTCAATCGAGGAAACAGTAAATTACCTGGACGGACGCATTGTCAACCCAAGAATTTAGAGCGATCCAAACCATGGGCTGCCGGAAGCAACCTCCGGTGGTCGCCAGCCTCCAGCCGCACCACCCCGCCAGGGCCATGGCAGAGCAGCACCAGCCCGGCCCCAACCCACTTCAGTCCGGCGCGCCGGCGCGTAGGAGCGCCCGGTTGTTCTTCACGTTTTCGGCAAAGGTCACCCACTCCGTTCCTGCAGGCTCGCTCACCCCGCTCTCCCGGCAGCTCTCCTCAAACCGCCTCATCCAGGCCTCTTCCTCCAGCCCCAGGGCACCGCAGGTAGCTGCGCACAAAGCCCCGCCGGAAGACCCCTCCCGGCAGTTCCTTCGAGCTCCCCCGCCTCCAGCGCCGGATGTGCTTCGCCGACACCTTGGTCACTTGGCAGATGGTCTCGACCGCCACACCCCGCTCTTCGCGCTCCCGCCGCAACTCCTCGCCGAATGCCGCCACTCCGCCCTCTCGCGCCATGTCTCTCGCCAGCCTCTGCTCGCTCCATACCATAAGCGATTGAAGGGCCAAATCAAAGGAATTTGACAGTTTTCCCATCGCGCGAACCTGTGTAGTCCCTACCGGCGCGGAGTGTCCCACGGGCCTGGAACGCGCCTCCCGGCTGCTAGACTCAGGTGACGGCGCGCCCGCTCCGTTCGTGACACGAAGGCGGGTGAAAGTCGGGAAGCAGCTTCCATAGAACTTAAGACGGTCGAGTTAAGGATGGTCTCAGTCGGTGCATCCATGGGTGATTAAGGTTCGCTCGCTGGCGCGCAAGGTTGGCCTGATCGGCTTAGTCAATCGTTTGAGGACTTCCGGCGCCTATGAGATGCGGGTCCGCGAAACTTTGGACGAGGCGGTGGGGCCAGGGGACGTGGTCTGGGATGTGGGCGCCAATGTTGGCGTCTACAGCGAGCTGTTCTGCCGGTGGGTCGGCAAAGATGGACGGGTGGTTGCGTTTGAGCCATGGGCGGAGTCCTGTCAGCGCATCCGAGAGCGACTGCCCGACTGTCCATGGCTAAGCGTGGAAAACGTGGCGTTGGGAGAGGCCGACGCGACGGGTGTTCTGATCGCCGGCGCGGAGTCCACCGAAAACCACCTTGCAACCGAGGCTGATCGAGCCAACCGGGCTGAGGGTTCGGCGTCTATTGCGATCTTTCGCGGAGATACTTTGCGCGATCGACTAGGGCACGTTCCGAATGTGATCAAGGTCGATGTGGAGGGATTCGAGGTGGAGGTACTTGCCGGCATGGACCAACTGCTGGGATCGCCCGAACTGCGAAGTCTGATGATCGAGGTCCATTTTGCCAAGCTTGAGAGACGCGGCAAACTGACGGCGCCGAGTGGAATTCAGAAGCTGCTGGAGAGCAAGGGATTCCGCACACGATGGGTGGATGCGTCCCACCTGTTTGCGACCCGCTGAAACAGGGTGGAGACTTAATCAGATGCCAGACCGCCTTCCAGACGAAACGACGGAAGTCTCCCCGCCCCCGACAACCCTTTTCCACTCACCGCTATTGAAGCGCGAGATGCCCGGTCTGGATGCGCTCCGCGGCATAGCGGTGCTCGCCGTGGTGATGTACCACGGTCTGTATTGGTGGCTGCCTCCGGCCAAGTCGATTTCGAGGGCTGCGAGATTGCTGGCGATGCTGGCTTCGCCGGGTTGGGTGGGAGTGAACCTGTTCTTTGTTCTGTCCGGTTTCCTCATTACCGGAATTCTGCTGGAGTCGCGAGGCAGTTCCAATTACTGGAGGAGCTTCTATACGCGCCGGGCCTTGCGCATTCTTCCACTCTATTTTGTGGTGCTGCTGATCCTTCGTTTCTACAGTCATCTCGATTGGACGTACCTTCTGTTCTGCCTGCTGTACCTCGCGAACTTCACCGGCGGTCTGCGTGGAGAGCATTACGGCGTTCTGTGGACGCTGGCTGTGGAGGAGCAGTTTTATCTGGTGTGGCCATTTCTTGTGCGCCGCCTTCGGAGTGGGACGCTCGCGATGTTATGCGTGGGCAGCATCCTGCTGTCGCCGTTGTTGCGTTACCTTTCTGCGAGCCGGGTCCTGCCTCTCGGCGACCCTCACACCGCAACGTGGCTCATCACGGACAATCTTGCCGCGGGTGCTCTGATTGCCATATTTCTGCGCATGCCCGGCGCTACCCTGAGCAGAGTTCGCTCGCTGACGCTTTGGACAGGGTTATCGGGCGCGGCGCTGTTGGTGGCGGGATTTTGCTTTCATCTCCTGAGCCGATCGACCGCCGCAGGGGCAGCGTTGCAGCCTGAGCCATTCATCTTTCTGTTTACATCGCTGCTCTTGCTGGCTTTGGAATACGGGGACCATCCCGGGGTTTACCGCGTGACCAGACCGCTGCGTTTCTATGGATACATAAGCTATGGTTTGTATCTGCTGCATCTCTTCGGATTCAAGGTGTATCAGGATTTGTTTGTCGACTTTCATCACGTGCCTGCTGAACTGACGCTGGGGCGTGTTCTTCTGCGGTTCGGCGTTGTGCTTGCGGTTACGACGGCGGTCTGCCTTCTCTCACGGCGCTATTTCGAAGAGTTTTTTCTGCGCCTGAAAGATCGCCTCGTCCCCTATGTTGCGCCGACGGGTCGAGTTCCGTAAGGATCGTCGCGCTCGTTGGCGGCGGCGGCACAGCCAAATTGCTTTGGTAGACTGACTGCAAGCGCGTGCGCATCCCCTTCCCAGAACGCATACCAATAGAAAACGCCGCCCTCTTTGCCGCTGGGCTCTTTGTGATCCAGCAACTGGAGCGAACAGGACTTTACTTCAGCATTGGCTGCGTCATCTTTCTGCTGGTCGCCACGTTTGCCTTCAATACCGCGGGAGGACTGACACGAACCTCGGGCGTCTATGTTTTTTTTTATTCGGTCCTTGTGGTGGTGATTGGCCTTTGCTACAAAGCCTATTTGGGAGAGCCCGCGGACTCCAACCTGCACGATCCTCATACCACGATTAAGGTTTATGTAGGCGGCATCTGCGGGATGCTGGCAGCGGTGCTGGTGAGCCGGCGCTTCTCGCGCAGGACCGGGCTGGTGCAGGACCTGATGAAAGACGCGGATATGTATCGCGCGTCGATCGGCTGCATGGTGGTCGGAGTGGGCGGGCCGCTGCTGCTGGTGATGCTGGGGCCGAGCGGAGCGCGATTGCGGACGGCGTTCACCCAGCTGAATCAATTGATCCCGCTGGCCATCATCATCGGCGTGATGCATGAGATCCGCCAAAGCGGAGGCAAGCGCAGCCTGAACTTGCCGGTAGCGCTGGTGGCCGTCTATTTCTTCATTGTCTACGGGATCTTTTCGTTCTCCAAGCAGGGGATGTTGATCCCTCTTTATTGCTGGCTGGTCCCGGTGTGCGCGCTGCGGTTTCGCCTCTCGGCGCTCCAGGTGGGAGCGTGCCTGCTGGCGACCTTTGCGATCTTCCAGTATCTGGTCCCCTATGCGCAGTACGGAAGAGACTTCACGGATCGACCGACCACAGAGCAAAGGATGGCGATCGCCACCCAGCTGCTGGAGCATCCCGAGGAGACACGGCAGAGCTATCTCGAGGCGAGTGCGGGATCGGCCGGATACTACAACACGCCGCAGGGATTTTGGGACCGGTTGCAATTCATCTCCGTCGACGACAGTCTGATCGAGGTCACCGACCAAGGCCACGTCTTCGGCTTGTCGCCGCTGACTGCGGCTCTTTTGAATGCGGTCCCACATGTCTTTTGGCCGGACAAGCCCAACCTTAACTACGGCAACCTTTACGAACATGAGATTGGCGGGCTGTCGGAGGAGGACACGACCACTGGCATCTCCTTCAGCCCTACCGCCGAGGCCTACCACATGGATGAATGGGTCGGCGTGCTGGTGGTCGCTCCGCTGATCTGGCTGGTGCTTTTCTTTGCGTTCGACTCGCTTTTCGGGGACCTGCGGGCGTCGCCGTGGGGGCTGCTGGTGATCGCGCTGGTGAGCCATGTTGCGCCCGAAGGCGCGCTGAACGGGGTGATCAACCTGCTGACGTTTGGGACGGAGATTTTTCTCTTCTGTGCGGTTTTTGCGACCTGGGTGGCCCCGGTCTTCTCGACCATCGTTTTGGGACCGGATCGGCGCAGGATTGCACGGCGCCTGCCGTTCAACGACAGGCTGGCCCGCATTCCAAACTTCAAGCCGCGATAGCGGATGCTCGAAGACCGGGCACTGGAGGAAACGGTGCGACTGCAAGTTCTGTGAACGATGCGGAGTGTCGCGGAGCGCGGCGCGGATGACGATACTCGTATGGGAGCTTATGGGATGCCTGCTTTGGGTGAGAGCGATGGAGCGGTGCGGCATGGTATGACTGGCCGCGGTGCGCCGAGTCTCTTTCCGGGCCGGCAGTGGCAACAGGTGCTGGCGCGAGACAGGCAAGCGGACGGACAGTTTGTTCTATGCGGTGAAGTCGACGGGGATTTATTGCCGGCCGAGTTGTCCGAGCCGCAGGCCGGCGAGGAAGAATGTGAGTTTCTTCGCGACGGCGGCGGCGGCGGAGGCGGCGGGCTTTCGTGCGTGCAAGCGGTGCGAGCCGGAGCGGGCTGAGCCGCGGCCCGATCCGCAGGCGGCGATGATCGCGGCGGCGACTGAGTATCTGGCTCATCATGCGGGAGAGCGGACGCGGCTGGAGGACCTGGCGAAGGTGACGGGCGCGGGGCGGCTGGCGGTGCTGCGTGGGTTCAAGCGGGTGCTGGGGGTTTCGCCGGGTGAATTTGCGAAGGCGCAGCGAGTCGCGAGGTTCAAGGATGCGCTGCGGCCGGCGAACGGCGAGCAAGGCACAAAGACCGAAGCGGATTACGGATGCGATTTACGACGCGGGATTTGGGTCGTCGAGCCGTCTGTATGAGGGCAGCGGCGAGGCGCTGGGGATGACTCCGCGGGTGATGCGCGAGGGCGGCGCGGGGCTGGTGATTCGGTATGCGACGGCGGCGAGTCCGCTGGGGCGGATGCTGGTGGCGGCGACCGCGGTGGGGGTGTGCGCGATTGCGTTTGGTAGGGACGATGCGGAGTTGGTGAGCGATCTGCGCGGGCGCTTCAACAGAGCGGAGCTGGTGGCGGCGAAGGGGAATACGGGATGGCTGGCTGAGGCGGTCGCTTTCGTAGCGAGCCAGATGAGTGAGCATCCGCTGGCGGCGACGTTTCCGCTGGATGTGCGGGCGACGGCCTTTCAGCAGCGTGTGTGGAAGGCGCTACGCGAGATTCCACGCGGTGAGACGCGGAGCTATGCGGAGGTGGCGCGGGAGATTGGGCAAGCCGACGGCCGCGCGCGCAGTTGCGGCGGCGTGCGGGGCGAACCCGGTGGCGGTTGCGGTGCCGTGCCATCGCGTGGTGGGGAGGGATGGGAGTTTGACGGGATATCGGTGGGGGGTCGAGAGGAAGCGCAAGCTGCTGGCGGCGGAGGGTGCGGCTGTGCGCGGGTGACGCAGCTTGTAGAGTGGTGCGATGGGTGTTGGTACGGAGATTGCGGTGGTTGATGGGCGGGCGCTGTATGGGCGGATTACGCGGCGGCTGATCCCGTACATGTTTGTGCTGTATATCGTGGCGTATATGGACCGGGTGAATGTCGGGTTCGCGGCGATGGACATTCAGCGGCAGCTGCATTTTTCGAACACGGTGTACGGGACGGGCGCGGGGATATTTTTTCTGGGGTATGCGATCTTCGATCTGCCGAGCAGCCTGGTGCTGCGGCGCTATGGGACGCGGGTGTGGATTGCGCGGATCATGATCTCGTGGGGCGTGGTGTCGGCGTGCATGGTGTGGATCGGGTCGCCGCGGTCGTTTTATCTGCTGCGGTTCCTGCTGGGCGTGGCGGAGGCGGGGTTTGTGCCGGGGATGCTGCTGTATCTGACGTTCTGGTTTCCATCGCATGAGCGGGCGCGGGCAGTGGCGAAGTTTATGACGGCGACGTCGCTGGCGGGAGTGGTGGGTGCGCCGCTCTCCAGTGCGCTGTTGAGGATGGATGGGGTGCGCGGGCTGAGCGGATGGCAGTGGCTGTTTCTGCTCGAAGGCATACCGACAGTGCTGCTGGGGATATCGGTGTTGTTTGTGCTGAAGGACTCGCCGGAGAAGGTGACGTGGATGACGGCGGAGGAGAAGGCGTGGCTGAGCGGGGAGTTGGAGCGCGACCGGAGGCTGTACGGGGCGACGGAGCATCATCGCTTGCTGGATGCGTTCAAGCTGCCGGCGGTGTGGCTGCTGGCGGGGGTGTATATCGTGATCCAGATTGGGGTGTACATCGTGAACCTGTGGATGCCGCTGATCTTGAGTGGGCTGGCGCGCGGCGGGGCGGCGGGGGCGGATGCGAGTTTGATTGCGCGATATGCGACGGTGCCTTATTTACTGGCTGCGATTTTTACGGTGTTGATTGGGCGGAGTTCGGATGGGATGAATGAGCGGCGGTGGCATCTGGCGGGGTGCATGATGTTGGCGGCGGCGGGGTTTGTGTGGGCCGCGCGGGCGGGGAGCATTGGCGTGGCGCTGTGCGCGATGTCGATGGTGGCGATGGGGCTGTGGAGCACGATGGGGCCGTTCTGGGCGCTGACCACGCGCATGGTGGGAGGGGCTGCGGCAGCAGGTGCGGTGGCGACGATCACTACGATTGGCGGCTTCGGGGGATTTCTTGGGCCGTACCTAACAGGGAGGATGCGCGACGCAACGCATAGCTTTGCGGGTGGGCTGTATGCGATTGGGGGTCTGGCGCTGGGTGCGGGGTTACTGGCGCTGACGGCGCGTGGAGGGAGTGGGCAGATTTCGGACACGCGCGAGTGACTGGAGTCAGTGAATACGGGCGGCGTAGGTGTTGGTTGCGGGACCCATCCAGGCATCGACGGTGACATAGCGGAACTGCTCGGCCTGGTGGGCGTCGAGCAGACGGGCGACGGCGTTGACTGTGTCGATGCGCGGGACGCCCATGGCGCTGTGGCCGCCATCGTGGAGCAGCAGGTTCGAGGCGCGGCGGCGGCTGCGGTTGCGGGCGAGGCCAAGCTCCAGATTGCGCAGGATGCCGTCGACGCCGATGGGATTCCAATCGAAGCCCGCGACATTCCACATGACGGGGGTCAGGTCGAGCTCGCGCGCGGCGCGCATGACCACGGGCCGGCGCGCGCCAAAAGGCGGACGAAAGTAGCGGACGGCGAGACCAGTGAGGTCCTCAAGCAGAGCGTTGCACTCCGCGAGTTCGCGGCGAACGCGCGCGCCGGTCTGCAGCGAGAGGCGCGGATGGGTCATGGTGTGGTTGCCGACGAGATGGCCGGCGGCAACGATCTCGCGGACCAGCTTGGGCTGGAGGCGGGCGAAGCCGCCGATGCAGAAGAACGTTGCGCGGATGTTGTGGCGGGCGAGCAGCTCCAGCAGCATGGGCGTGGCGATTTCGTTGGGGCCGTCGTCGAAGGTGAGGGCGATCTCGGTGGGGTCGTTGCCGGCGATGAGGGTGCGGCCGAATATCTGCGAGGTGGGCCAGAGGGATGCGTAGCGGAAGCCGCCAACGGTGAGCCCGGCCACGCCTGCGCCCGCAACGATCTCAGGGAGCACGCCGGTCATGGCTACTTCTTCTTCCCTGTGGCTTTGAGCGCGCCGGTTTCCTTGAGCAGGGCGAAGACCTCTTCGGCGTGGCCTTGGGGCGTGACTTTGGAGAATGTGTGGAGGAGCTGCTGGCCGGTGCCGGTGTCGGGACCGATGACGTAGGTGGTGCGTTCGACGCCGGTGACGGGCTTGCCGTACATGGTTTTGTTCTTGAGGAGGTCGTAGCGCTTGATGAGGAGCATCTCGGGGTCGGCGAGGAGGTCGTAGGGGAGGGAGTACTTGTCCTTGAATTTTTTCTGGTCCTTGACGGTGTCGCGCGAGATGCCGAGGACGACGATGCCTTTTTTCTGGAACTGCTCGAAGGCATCGCGGAAGCCACAAGATTCGATGGTGCAGCCGGGAGTGTCGGCACGCGGGTAGAAGAAGAGGACGACGGGCGAAGCTTTGTAGTCGCTGAGGTGGACGGTCTTGCCGTCCTGATTCTGGAGGGTGAAGTCTTCGACCACATCGCCTGGCTGCATCATGCCCCCCATTCTAACCGCGGTTGGCGGCTGATCTTCTGACAGCTTCTCCAGTAAATCTACCCTGGCGCAAAACCGGCCAGATCGTTTGGTGGTGTCTCAGTTTGAAGTGATTCATGTAGCGTGGGTAGCAGATCGCCTATTGAGAGATATTCAAGCCGTAAATTTGGTAGAGCTCTCTCATGTTGTCACGGAGCAGCGTCAGGTAGACCTCACTGGCAAACCCGGGCGCTCCCGTACCGCTTGACCATGCAGCGTGGACGGCGTCCAGCGCGCTCTCCCGATAGGCCTTCCAAGTCGTCTGTGAACTCTGAAGTGTTTTCAGCTGTTCCTCATCATGACAGAGCCACTGCAGGTTGTTGTAGAAAGTTGCATAATCTCTATCAGCCTCTTCATCAGCTCGTCCCATGCAAATATTGTAGGTTTGCTGTCCTTGAGCCGCCTCCGTCTGGCAGTCTTTCCCGATCAGTGCAATCTGGCGAGCATAGGCGGCTCTGAGGGGCTCCTTATACGTGTCCCGGCGCTGTATAGCCTGGTCTAGTGGAAGGTCCAGGAGCGCCTGCAATTGCGCCGACGATATGTTTTGAGGACCCGTCTGGGCTTGGCCGGAAATCACCGCGAAAGCGAACGGCAATAAGACCAGGCACTTCATGCGGTTTAGAATGTTCCACCCCCGCCGTTCTTGGTTGGCAGCAGACTACACCCATCAAGCATTGCTGCGCGAAAAACGTGGTTATCGGTAACTTCGTTTGTCCCGGCCTTCAAACTGCGACACTGCGCGTGTTTTCGAGGGAGGCGGAGTCTTCGACGTTGAGGGCGGGGAGGGTGGAGTCCTTGCCGAGAATTTGTTTGAGGAGGCCGGTGAGTACGCGGCCGGGGCCGACCTCGATGAAGTGGGTTGCGCCCTGGGCGACGAGCAGCTGGATGCACTCGACCCAGCGGACGGCGCCGGTGACCTGGGCGATGAGGGCCGCGCGGGCGACTGGGCCGGTGGTGACGAGGCCGGCGCTGACGTTGGCGGCGACGGGGAGGGCGGGGTCGTGGAAGGTAAGGGCGGCGAGGTCGGCGGCGAGGCGGTCCTGCGCGGGCTGCATGAGGGCGCAGTGGAAGGGCGCGGAGACGGGAAGCATGACGGTGCGTTTGGCTCCGGCTTCCTTGCAGAGAGCGGCGGCGCGTTCGACGGCGAGGGTTGCGCCGGAGATGACGGTCTGTGCGGGCGAGTTGAGATTGGCGGGAGAGACGACGGCGAGTTTGGGATCGAAGGTGGCGGCTTCGGGGGTCTTGGGAAGCGGGGTGAGCTGGTCGGAGACCTGGTCGCAGATGATGGCGATGAGCGCAGGGTCGAGGCCAAGGATGGCGGCCATTGCTCCCTCGCCGGGCGGGACGGCCTGCTGCATGTAGCGGCCGCGGAGGCGGACGGCGCGGACGGCGTCGGCGAAGGGGAGGGTGCCGGCGGCGACGTGCGCGGAGTACTCGCCGAGGGAGTGGCCGGCGGCGAGGGAGGGGGCGATTCCCTGCTCTGCCAGGACGCGCGCGGCGGCGATGGAGACGGTGAGGATGGCGGGCTGGGTGTGCTCGGTGAGTTTGAGGGTGTCTTCCGGGCCTTCGAAGATGAGCTGCGAGAGGGCGAAGCCGAGGGCGGCGTCGGCCTCGTCGAAGACGGCGCGGGCGGCGGGGTGGTGGTCGTAGAGGTCGCGGCCCATGCCGACGTATTGCGAGCCCTGGCCGGGGAAGAGGAAGGCTGTTTTGAAGAGGATCGGGGATTGCATCGGAGTTGATGGTAAATCAAGCGGGGGCGCGCTTCAGGGCTTCGGGCTGGTCGGCGGCGGGATCACGGTGCAGTGGGCGAGGGTGGGGTGGTGGGCGATGGAGACGACGTTTTCGTTCTTCATCGAGAACTCGCGGCCGGCCGCCGCGTGGAAGCGGAAGAACTCGACGGAGGTCTGCTGGCCGGGGAGCATCCAGTCGTGGGGCTCCATGATGATGATGGGGAACTGGTCGAGGACGGCGGCGGGGCCGGTGAAGAGGGACTTCTCGGCGCCCTCGATGTCGACTTTGAGCAGGAAGGGTGTGTAGACGGAGGGGGGTTTGCCGGCCATGAGGGTTTCGAGGGAGAGGACGGCGACCTCGACTCCATTGCTGTGCTGGCCTTCGTGCTGGCTGACGCGGTAGCCCATCTCGCCGCCGAATTTTTCGCTGAGGCGGGCGACGCCGTCTTGCGCGCCGATCCCCGCGCACCTGAGGTCTGCGTTGACGCCGGCGCAGTTGCGGCGCAGCAGGGCGAAGTTGTCCGGGGCGGGCTCGACGGCGACGATGTGCGCCTCGGGATAACGCGCGCTGAACCAGAGGACGCTGGCGCCGATGTTGGCCCCGCAGTCGACGATGAGGGGAGTTTTGCCGGAGGCGAGGATCGCGCGATAGAGTTGCGCGGCGTGCTCGCCGTGCGCGCCGGAGGGGACATCGTATTGCGCCTCGGTGAAGCATTGGTCGATCGCCATGCGGTCGCTTGCGTTCCAGCGGCGGACGACAATCTCGAACTCACGGGCGCCGTATTTGGTGCGGACTACGGCGTGGTCGTTGGGGAGGCCGGGATGCGCGACCCGGCGGGCTCCGCGAATGATGGCCTGGAAGGGACTATAGAGGGCCCGGCCGAAGGCGGTTTCGGTAAACCAGTTGAGAGAGAGGGCCATAGGGGTGAAGCGCGCAGTAGAGGAGCTTCACCCTAATGTAGGCGCAAATTTATGGGATGTGGCGTGGCCTGGAGAAAATGGGGCAAGCGTCCCGCCTTAGATACCCCAGGGCAAAAACGATCAGATGCCTACGCCGCAGTCGGCGTCCGCCAGCTGGTCGCCGGAGTGCGAGTAGAGATCGTATGGGGTGCGGCGGTTGAATTTGTATCGGCGGCGGACCTCGCGTCCCACGACGAGCCCGATGGCCACCGCGCCCAAGGCGGCGGAGACCAGACCGATGGTCCTGAGCAGGTGGGACTCTTCGGGCTGAATCGTGTCCGGCGCAGCGCTGGCGTGTTCGTTCGCGCCGGATGTCCCGGATGTCCCGAACGCGCCGAATCTGGGGAAGAACCTCATGCGGAGAATGATAGCGCAGGCGGCATGTGGAAGGTGAGTGAATTCCAAGCGGGCGCTGTCAATTTTATTTGATGAACGATTAATTTACGTCGACCTGCTGGAAGCCGAGGGAGTAGAGGAGGGTGGTAACGGTGGCGCGGGCGTTCTTGCGGGCGGCGTCGAGGATGCCGTCGGAGAGGGCAGCCTGCTGGAGCTGGTCCTGGGCTTTGGCGCGGGTGTCGGATTCGAGGTTCTGGTCGGCGGGGACGAGGAGGCCGGTGTCGCGGGCGTAGACGCGGGTGTGCTGATTGTCGAGGGTGGTGACGAAGAGCTGGGAGGGCGGGAGGGTGAGGTGGATGGAGTGGGTGGCGGGGTCGATGCGGACGTCTTCGGGTTTGAGCTGGGCGAGGTCGACGCCGGCGATGGACTGGCCGTGAACGACGAGGAGGATCTTGTCGCCGGCGAGGGCGTCGGGCAGGATGGGCGAGGAGCGTTCGCCCTCGACGACGGTGTCGAGGGAGTAGACGACGGTCTCCAGGCGGCTGAGGCGCTGGATCTGCTCGACGACGACGGGGACTGAGGTGTCGAAGGCGGCGGTGCGACCGGTGAGCAGGGTGGCGAGATGGCCGAGGGTTCCGGTGGTGGCGTGGCGGACGAAGAGGGCGAAGGCAGCGGCGCCAAGGAGCAGGGCGAGCAGGAGGCCGGTGAGTGCTCGGAGGTAGCGGGGGCCGGGGTTGTATTGGGTGGTCATGGCGGGGATGGGGTCTCCTTCGGTAGAGCTCGGTGGTGAGGATCGGGAGGGTGAGGAGAGATCATCATACGGCAGGGGGGCGGGGTTCATTGTGGGGTCGTCTGGCAGATTCGCCAGCTACCTTTACCATAGCGGTATATGTTTCCGAACGGAGAATTCGCCGAGGCGGTGGGCAGGTACGCAGGCCCAACGGGGACCGTCCTGATGGTCATGGCGGTGATTATCATCGTCTTGTCTCGGATGCCAGGAACACCACAGGACAAGAACAAGCGATTTTCGAAACTCTTGGTGGTAACCGTCTTTTTCGGCTTGCTCGCATTTGGTTCTCTCTTGTTTGTGAGAATTAGGACCAGTGCATTCGGAAGTGTTACCACAGTAAATACCACGAGCGGCGACGCAAGCCCGATCCTCCCTGGCAACTCGGGGAAGGTCACCATCACTAATAATCAGTCCTCTGCGGATGGAGGAAACCACAAGTGAGACATCTCGGTTTGGTCGTCGTTGCTGCATCCTTCTTTCTCACGTCCCGCGGCACCTGTCAGGGTGTCCCTATCACATCGGAAACCAAGGGCTCCTGCAGTCCTATTGCGCCCAATAACCAAGGTTCAATCGTGATCAAGTGCGATGGCTTCACAGAGAAGCAGAACAAGATATTGCGCGACTTTCTGAATCAGCTCTCTACGGCTCAGGCGAAGGATCAGGATGAGCTAATTACTAAGTTGGACGAGATACTTGAAGCAGTTCGTGCAACGCAGCTTCAAATTACGCCTAGGGTGATCTCGGAGGAGACTCAGCAGAATATCCTGCGCTCTGCATGGGGCACCTGTCCGACGGAAAATGTGCGGATCGTCGCTCCCCACAATGACATCGAGGCCGAGCATCTTGCAACTCAGATTCGGGATATCTTTCGTCGCGGGGGGATGAATGCAGGTGTGGAGTACCAAGATCTCAAGAGGGGCGAACAAGATCCGGATATCAAAACCGTGGCTAACTTTTCAAATATTTGTGGCTTGAATTATGTCGAATATTTTTTGAGCCCACTATTCGTTGTAAGGGCAGAGCAGATACAGCCGCCTTCCAATCTCCGCACCAAGGAAGAGATTGATGCGTTCAACTTCGATCCTAAAGTTCCGGTATTTGTATATGTGTATCCGAAGCTGACGAGATAGACGAGTGGCCCTTTGTCGCTAAGCGAAGAAGGCTTCTACGTCTTCGATGGATTGGGTGAGGCGGTAGGGTGGGAGGGAGTCGAGGAAGATGCGGCCGTAGCGCTGGCGCTGGATGCGAGGGTCGAGGAGCATGAGGAGGCCGCGATCCGAGAGGGAGCGGATAAGGCGGCCGAAGCCTTGCTTGAGGGTGATGACGGCGCTGGGGACCTGATAGTCGAAGAAGGGGTTGCCGCCGGCGGCGGCGATGGCGTCCATGCGCGCCTTGACGACGGGGTCGGAGGGGACGGCGAAGGGGAGGCGGTCGATGATGACGCAGCTGAGCTGCTCGCCGTGGACGTCGACGCCCTGCCAGAAGCTGGAGGTGCCGAAGAGGACGGCGTTGGGGGTGTCGCGGAACTGTTCGAGAAGGATGTTGCGCGGCGCGGTGCCTTGCAGCAGGAGCGGGTAGGGTAGCTCGGCGGCGAGGCGGTCGTGGGTGGCGCGCATCTGGGAGTGGCTGGTGAAGAGGCAGAAGGCGCGGCCGCGGGTGATCTCGAGGACGCGGCGGGTGCGTTCGGCGGCCTGGGGGAAGAAGTCGGGCTCGTTGGGCGAGGGCATGCCGGGCGGGAGATAGAGCAGGGCCTGGCGGGGATAGTTGAAGTGGGAGGGGACGACGAGCTCGCGGGCGTTGGCGAGGCCGAGGCGGCTGGAGATGTGTTCGAAGCCGGAGGCGTTGGTTGCCGGAGGCGACGGTGAGGGTGGCGGAGGTGAGGATGACGGAGCGAGTAGGCGTCGAAGAGGGCGGCGGCCATGATCTGGGAGACGTCGATGGGCGTGGCCTGCAGGTGGGTGTGGTGGCTGGCGTGGCCGGGGGCGCGGGCGAGATTGCGCACGCCGGCGGCGGCGCGGCGCTCGATCCAGAAGACGGTGTTGGGGTCCTGCGATTCGAGCAGGAAGTTGAGGTGGGTGGCGATGTCGGCGGCGCGCTTGCGCAGGCCGGGGGCTTCGTCTACATCTTTGAGGCGTTCGAGCTCGCCTTCGAGGCGGGTGAGGGCGTTGAGGGCGCCGGTGTAGGTGTCGCCGCGTTCTTCGAGGAACTCGGCGCGGGTGAGGAAGGTCATACGGCCGAGGGTTGGGTTGGAGTCGAGCGCTGAAGGGCGCGAGGCGGAGGATTCATCGTATGGGAGCGCGGCGAAGAAGATGCGGGCGCGTTCGCGGAGGGTGGCGGTGGCGCTCTCGATGGCGGGGGTGGAGGCGGGTTTTGCGCGGAGCATGGTCTCGACGTCGCGGGCGAGCTCGTCGAAGCGCTGGGTGCTGAGGCCGATGCCGAAGTAGTTGCTGGCGATCTCTTCGAGCTCGTGGGCCTCGTCGAAGATGACGGCGCCGGCGGCGGGGAGGACGCCAGCGTCGGCGGCACGCTGCCGGCCTGGAGCTTGATGGCCATGTCGGCGAAGAAGAGGTGGTGGTTGACGATGACGATGTCGGCTTCGAGCGCGCTGCGGCGCATGGCGGTGATGAAGCAGCTGTCCCAGTCGGGGCAGGTCTGGCCGAGGCAGGCCTCGCCGCGTGCGTCGAGCTTGGGCCAGAGGGCGGAGTTTTCGGGCAGGGCGTCGATCTCGGCGCGGTCGCCGGTGGCCGTGGTTTTTTCCCATGCGGCGATGGCGTGGAACTGGGAGATTTCTTCGAGGCCGGAGAGGAGCGGCGAGTCGCGCAGGGCGTAGAGCTTGTGCTTGCAGAGGTAGTTGCCGCGGCCCTTCATGTAGCAGACGTTGAGCGGGCCGAGGATGGATTCGAGGAAGGGGACGTCCTTGAAGAAGAGCTGCTCCTGTAGGTTTTTTGTGCCGGTGGAGATGATGACGCGCTGCTGGCGGGCGCGGGCGAGGCGCAGCGCGGGCAGGAGGTAGGCGAGGGTCTTGCCGGTGCCGGTGCCGGCTTCGACGATGAGATGGCGCTTGTCTTCGAAGGCCTGCTCGATGGCGCGGGCCATCTCGTACTGGCCCTTGCGATGCTCGAAGGCGAGGGAGGAGCGGGAGAGGACGCCGCCGGGGGAGAAGAAGTCGTGGAGGGTGGGGAGTTTGGCGGAGGCGTGCTCGGGTTGCGGCGATTTGGATGGGGGAGGACACGGCGGCTACTTGAACGATACGCGTTTGCAGGAGGAGCGGCCCTTTGCTCCCACCCCTAGACAAAACCACCCCTCCTGCCGATAGCTTCCTCAGGGACCACGCATGGGAATCGAACTCACAATGTCCGCCAACCGCCGCTCGGCGGAGAACCGCCTGGTCCCGCGCTATCGCTACCGCGGCGAGGCCACCGTCCGCCGCCTCGAATCCGACCCCACCCTCCCCGGCCAACTCCTCGAACTCAGCACCCACGGCTGCCTCCTCCGCCTGCCCGACCTCTCCGAGTTCGCCGTCGGCACCTTCATCGACCTCTTCATCGACACCGGCAAAGTCGCCTTCCGCGCCCTCGGCTCCGTCCGCCACCGCGCCCACACCCGCCGCGTCCTCGGAATCTCCTTCATGCACCTCAGCCGCCGCGGCGAGGCCGACCTCTTCGCCCTCATCGACGACCTCGGCTCCGCCCCACCCTCCGCCCGCCCCACCCTCCACGAAATCACCGTCTCCCGCCACCACGGCGGCGACACCGCAGCGCTATAGCCCTACGAATTTGGTTTTTCGGTGGGAGCGTAGGGCTTTTATGCGGAACTGATAGGGAAGACGAAAACTGAACCGCATCCGCCATTAGCGACCTTTGCGCGTTCTGCTATGATGGAGGGAAGACTTTTGTTTCGCTTTTTCTTCTCATGATCCTCGACTTCAAAATCGACAAAGCAATCGCTGCCACCGGCTTCCTCATCGAACGCAAGGGAGGAGCTGATGACTTGTTCCCTCTCATCAAGAAGCTATATTATGCAGATCGCTCCGCTCTCATTTTGTGGGGCAATTCAATCACAGGGGACGCTTTAGCATCTCTTGAGAAAGGCCCCATTGTCAGCGGAATTTATGACCTCATGAAGGGCAAAGGAGAAGAGCGAGATCAGATCCAGTGGAACAACGTGATCCAGAAAAAAGAGCCATACAAATTCGTGTTGCGAAAAGAGCCGAACAAAGGCGTCCTCTCACAAAGAGAGATGGAGGTCTTAGAGAAATCGCGCATTACGATTGACGCTATCAGGGGGAGCATCCCCAACTGGTTCCACAAGCACTGCCCTGAATGGAGCGATCCTGGCCATAGCTCAGTACCAATTGACCCAAGCACAATCCTGCGCATTGCGAACAAGAGCGAAGAAGAGATTCGAAGGTTAGAGAAAGCAAATGAAGAGTTCCGCTTTCTCAACTATCTTCTCAATGCCGGGTGATCCATTGTGGCATCGACAATGAGACTCGGCGACACCTTTCTCCTTGGACCGGGTAGCCATCTATATATCGTCATCTCTGATCCCGCCAAACATGATGACTACTTCATTATTGTAAATCTGACGACAGACGAATTTCGTGCAGGAAAAGAGTGCGTATTAAATCGCGGCGACCACCAATGGTGCACTGCGACGTATTCTTACGTCACGTTTGGGGATGCCAGAATGGTTAGCCCGAAGGAAGAGGCGCTAATGAACAAGCATCTAGCGTCTGGCGCGATGAGACGGCACTTCCCGATGAAATCGGCGATCCTTCAGAGGATTATTGCCGCCGCAAAGACTTCCAAGGCTATGTCCGAGGAATTGAAGACTTATCTTTAGCGAGCACCTCGCAATCGCATTACCCGCCACCCCCCTCCACCCCGCCCCACCCCCACTCCTGTACCCTTTCCTCATGCATCCCGGACTCTCCACCTACGTCTTCTTCGAGCACCGCCTCCACTCCGGCCATCTCGACGCCCTGCTCGCCGCCGGCGCCCGCACCCCCGGCACCATGACCATCGAGCTCTTCGCCGCTCGCCACCACTTCGACTACACCGACCCCCAATCCATCCGCGAGGCCGCCTCCTGGTTCCGCTCCAACCCCGTCCGCGCCGTCCTCCACCAGCCCATCTTCCTCGCCGACGGCGGCCGCGCCTTCCGCGGCGGAGACACCTCGCAGTGGTCCCGCCACGTCGCCCCCAACCTCAACCTCATCGCCAACGAAAAATCCTCCCGCATCGCCGCCATGGACGAGGTCAAGCGCGCCATCGAGTCCGCCGAGCAGGTCCCCTTCGCCGACGTCGTCCTCCACCTCGGCCTCAAGGACACCGCCTGGGACGAGGCCGCCATCGACAACTCCTTCACCGCCATCGAACACCTCAAGGCCTTCGCCTCCCCGCTCGGCATCCGCCTCCTGCTGGAGAACCTGCAGAACGAAGTCACCACCCCCGAGCACCTCCTCTACATCCTCAAGACCGGCCACTTCGATAAGGTCGGCGTCTGCCTCGACCTCGGACACCTCCACCTCAGCCAGCTCCCCGCCGCCGCTGCCGCCGATCCCGCTGCCGACCCCAGCGTTGTCGCCAACGACTCCGGCGTCGCCGCCGCCATCGAACTCCTCGGCAACCGCATCGCCCAGGTGCACCTGCATGACAACCACGGCCCCTTCGCCCCCGAAGCCGCCCACAGCACCTCGACCGACATGAAGGACGAACACCTCTGGCCCGGCTACGCTGCCCCCCAAGGCAACACAACCAGCGGAAGCACAACCAGCGAAAACACAACCAGCGGCAACACCTCCGCAGCCAGCACAATCGACTGGCCCGTCGTCGTCCCCATCCTCGCCACCCTCCCCGACACCACCCCCGGCATCCTCGAACCCGCTTGCGACCGAGACGAACCCCTCGAGTCCGTCACCCGCAAAGCCTCCACCGTCTTCTCCGACCACGCCCGCCTCGTCGGCCAGCTCCGCCTCATCTAAGTAGCGGGTGCCCCAGGTCAGACAGTTCCATCGTCTGACCTGGGAAGTCCCTCCAACACCTCCGGTCCAACCAAAGAAATTGTCATCCTGAGCGAACGCGAAGGCCCTGTCCTGAGCCTGCCGCAGGAACCTGCTTCTCCTGCCGCCACAAATCCGAGTGCCCATTGGCACCTCGACCTCCGCCGCTACGGCTTCGTCCCCCACTCCGGCTTCGGCATGGGCATCGAGCGCGCAGTCGCCTGGACCTGCGCCTGGACCACGTCCGCGAAACCATCCCCTTCCCCCGCACCCTCAACAGAATTTATCTGTGATGCAGCGCCGCTGTTTGTGCAAACCTGAGCTTACGATTATCGAATGAAAAAGATTGACGAGCTTCTCAACCAGAACCCGGCTGGCACGCTGTTTCACTACACGAACGCTAGCGGGCTTCTCGGGATATTGGGAAGCGGGAAAATCTGGGCGAGCAGCGCCTTAAACCTCAACGACTCTGGTGAATTTCGCTATGCGGTGTCAGTGATCTCGGATCATATCCGCGATTATCTTAAGCGTGCGCATGGCCCGACCAATACACTCCTCGGGAAGGTCCAAGAAGGACTATCCACCCTGACCACAGGTGTTCAGGCCTACGTTGCATCCTTCTCAGAGCAGGGCGATCTCCTGAGCCAATGGCTAGCATACTCAGGGGCTGGCAATGGATATGCAGTCGGATTCGGCGACGGTCACTTCTCGGCGGCCAGGCTGTCAGGATTCACACTGGTGCGCTGCGTTTACGAAGAACAGGAGCAACAAACTCTGGCCTCAGCAGTAACTGAAGTGATTATGGAGCACATACAGGAAGAGGATATGGCCAAGCTTAGTAAGGCACTCGCCGCCGCGGTCGCTATGAAACATCCCGGCTTTAGACAGGAGGCTGAATGGCGTCTTGTCAAGACGATCGGCTTAGGAATGGGACTGTCGAACGAGGCTTTATTTCGTGAAGGAAGGAACGGGGTGGTCCCTTACCTGGAAGCTCCCTTATCCGTTGAGCCACTGCTCATTCCTGAGGCGATAACCATTGGGCCAAATACCGATATGGATTCGGCGGCGATAGGACTGTACACACTGCTGGACTCCAAAGGCCTGTTCCCGATCCTTGGCCATAAGAAAGTGAAGATCACGCCCTCGAGAACCCCATACCGACCGTGAGCGCGAGCCAAAAGTCACCAGAGGTTCCTAAAAACTCGCCCTCAACTCAAACCTCTCAGCCACCGGCTCCACAATCTTCACCCGCCCATGCCCCGGATTGATCGCCTCCCGCGTGCGCACCACGCCGTACTGCTCCAGCTTCTTCACGTCCCGCCTCACCGACTTCGGATCGCGCTTCAGCTTTTTCGCCAGCCCCATCACCGAGTAGGGCTTCGTCCGCGCCACTTCCACCACCCGCAGCCGCTGCGCCGTCAGCACCTCGAACATCTGTAGCGGCGACTCAAACGTAATCCCAAACGACGGCCTGATCCGCTCGCCTCGGTCCATCTTCCGCGCCCGCTCAATTGAGCGTTCCACAAACCCCTCAAACCCGTCTGTATGAATTTTGAACTTCATCGCTCCCTCTTCCTCAACTCTCGACCCTACCACAGATAGGTCATGCCGCGCCCTATCTGCCTCACCCTCAGACCTGATACGGCACCCTTACCCCACGCATTCCCTTCGGGAAGTCCCGCACGTTCCGCGTCAACAGCTGCCGTCCCGCCGTCTCCGCCGTCGCCAGAATGATCGCGTCCGGCAGCTTGATACGCCGCACCCGCCGGTTCTCCGCGGCGCGCCCCGCCACGGCGTCTGTCACGGGCAGGCACCGGAAGCGCGCGAGAAACACCCGCAGCCGAGCTTCATCCTCCGCGTCCACTGCCCCGGCCATCACCTCGATCCACGTAATGATGCTGATCGCCCCGCCAGGGCTGCGCTCAATCTCCTGCGTCGCGCGCTTCACCCCGTTCAAATGGTCGATCAGAATATTGGTGTCGAATAGGATGGAGGGATCACTCACCGCTCCCACTCGTCTCGCAGCCGCCGCTGATACTCAACTCCGTCCACGCCGCGGCCCTTCCACATCCCGAACGACTCATCGAGCCCAGCGCGGTTCTGCGCCAGATATCCCGCCACCGCCTGACGGATCAACTCCGCCCTTGACGTCTTCCTCGTCCGGCTCAGCGCATTCAGCTGCTCCAGCTCCCCCTCCGGCAAATCCACCAGCGTCCTCATCCCTCACCTCCATGATATACACCCATGATATCATCCCCGCGGCTCGCGTCTATCCCACCACCCCACAATCACCTCGCGCAACCACCCAATCTGCCGTACCCTAGGTCAGTTACGCAAAAAGGTCAGTCATGAAAAAGAAGAAACTCAGCGTCGGCATTCTCTTCGGCGGCCGCTCCGGCGAGCACGAAGTCTCGCTCCTCTCCGCCAGCTCCATCCTCAAGGCCATCGACCGCAAGCGCTACGAGGTCGTGCCCATCGGCATCGACAAGCAGGGCCACTGGCACAGCGGCCTCGAAGCCCAGCGCCTGCTCAGCGCCGCCGCGCGCCCCACTCCCCTCCGTCTCCGCCTCCGCACCCACCCGCCAGTAGTCACGACGCCGAGTTCGCCGCCGCCGCCGCCGTCCTCCGCAGCGGCGAGCCCCTCCACATCCCGCGCCTCCCCCCGCAACCCCACCTGCCCGAGACCCTCGAGCTCAACGCCGGCGCCGAGCTCGCCCATCCCGTCAACTCCGCTCACCGCCGCAGCTCGACGTCGTCTTCCCCGTCCTCCACGGGACGTTCGGCGAGGACGGCACGATTCAAGGGCTCTTCGAACTCGCCGACATCGCCTACGTCGGCTCCGGCGTCCTCGGCTCCTCCGCCGCCATGGACAAGGACGCGATGAAGCGCCTCTTCTCCGCCGCCGGCCTCCCGCAAACCCCGCACGTCACGCTGCTGCGCAGCGAGTGGCGCGCCGACCCCAAGCGCTCCATCAAGCTCATCGAAAAATCGCTCGCCTACCCCGTCTTCGTCAAGCCTGCAAACCTGGGCAGCTCGGTCGGCATCAGCAAAGTCAAGCAGCGCGCGCAGCTCGCCGCCGCGCTCGACCTCGCCTCCACCTTCGACCGCAAGCTGGTCGTCGAGCAGGGCGTCGGCGGCCCCGGCGCCAAGCCGCGCGAGCTCGAAGTCTCCGTCCTCGGCAACGACGCGCCCAAGGCCTCCGTCGTCGGCGAGATCGTCCCCAACCGCGAGTTCTACGACTACATCTCCAAGTACGCCGACTCGCCGGAGAACCCATCCATCCCCATCATCCCCGCCAAACTGTCGAAGTCCGAATCGAAGCAGGTCCGCGCCATGGCCCTCGCCGCGTTCCACGCCTGCGACTGCGCGGGTCTCGCCCGCGTCGACTTCCTGATGGAGCCCGCCGCACCGCGCAGCGCGGCCAAAGCCAAAAGCAAGGGAAGTAAGAAAAAGTCCCAGCCCCGTATCTATATTAACGAGATCAACACCATGCCTGGCTTCACCTCGATCTCCATGTATCCCAAGCTCTGGCAGGCCTCCGGCCTCTCCTACAAAAAGCTCATCGACCGCCTCATAGCCCTCGCCCTCGAACGCCACCGCGAGAAGCAGCAGACCCGCTTCACAAAAATCTAAAAAGACGATCATGCCCTTGGCTCCTGCGCGCAGCAGTACCGTCTGGCAAGGGCCGAAGGCCCGTTCCATACCAGCCTGGGCCGCAGGCCCAGGTCACGGCCCGCAACAAATTCAAGGGCTGAAAGCCCGACACATAGCGTTTATTGAGCTACCGCTTGAAGTTAGAGGAAATGCATATGAGTTATCGGGCGTTCACTGGATTTTCTGCGATGTTGATCGTATCGGTGGCGTGCCTTTTTGAGCAGAGCGCATGTGCTCAGACCGCAAACAACAACCCTGAGTTGCACGACGACTTTAAGTTTGAAGTTGCGTCGATCAAACTTAACCAACATCCCCCGTTCGGACCCTGGACAGGAGGTTCTCTTCCAGATGGGATCCGCCTCATAGGGGTATCTACATATGGCATTTTAAAGTTAGCTTACTTTCCTAAAGATGCAGTGGAGGGGAAGAATGCGAGCATAACGAATGCACCCGATTGGGTGACGAGTGAAAGATATGACATTGAAGCGCGCGTAGCGGAGAAAGACTTAAAGGATTGGGGAAGCGAGCCCGGCCCTTTATCTGTTTATCTCCGCGCAGCACTGAGAAATTTATTAAAGGAGCGCTACAGAGTTCAAGCGCATCTGGTGAACACCCAGGTTCCATACCTGAGCATCGTGGTGAATAAGGACCACAATAAATTGGTTGCTGTTCCGGAGATACCGCCACCTCCAGACGATGCCACGAGACTTCCGAGCGGAGGCTATATGACTCTGACCAGAGATCAAGATGAGAACATGACGTGGCAGTTTTTTGGATGCACAATGGACGACCTTGGGATTGGTATTTCCGGTCTTCAAGAACCTGTTCAGGACAAGACTGGACTAAAAGGGCGATACAAC
The DNA here is from genome assembly GCA_963808025.1 of uncultured Acidobacteriaceae bacterium. Classification (GTDB taxonomy): domain Bacteria; phylum Acidobacteriota; class Terriglobia; order Terriglobales; family Acidobacteriaceae; genus Edaphobacter. Next base: position 638,329 of record CAWEEI010000006.1, read on the forward strand.
TTCCAATTCACGGTGAACAGGCGGGACTGGGCCGAGGATGCACTGCCCTCAATAATGGCCGGGCTCGGCAAGCTAGGAATTCGCCTACAAAATGACAAGGGGCCCGGATACAATTTGGTGATCGACCATATTGAAAAACCCGATGCGAATTGAGATTGCATTGGTGTCGGCCATCGGGGGAAGCAGCAGACCCGCTTCACGAAGATCTGAAGAATCTAAAGCCCGTCCGCGTTTTAGAGCTATCATTGTTTAGAGCAGCTATTGACCTACGGAGTCGATGAATGAGCGAGAACGTCCTCCAAACCGCGCAGCATCTCGTACAGGACGTCCTCTCACCCGACATTCGCGAGCTCAAGGCGAATCAGGCCACGCTGGAAAAGCAAATTGCCGCCCTCGAAAAGCACATGGACATCCGCTTCAACGCGGCCGACCAAGAGAGCGATGCTCGCTTCGAGTCTCTCGATAAGAAGCTTGAAGCTCTCGACAAGAAAAGCGACTCCCAGCTAAGCGTGCTCCTCTCCGCCATCTCCGAGTCCCGCGCGCAAGCCGAACTCACCAATCTGCGCGTGATCGCCTCCCTCAGCGAGCGAGTCGCCGTGCTCGAGGCCCAGCGCCACTAGTCGTTTTTCCCACCGCTGTCGAATCCATTCATTCTCTTCGCAACAAAATCCCCCATCAGGCGTTAAGATCGTATAAACCCCACACCCATTGATCCCGCCAAGGAGCCAAGCGCGATGAAGCGAGTCTTCACCACCCTCTTCCAGTTCCTCCTCTTCTTCCTCGTCTTCGCGGTGGGCAGTTTCCTGCCCGTATTTCATCTGGAGAGCGACCTGGGCGTCACACCGGATGGCACCCGCATCTTCGTCTGGGACGGCGTCGTCTTCATGCTCCTGGTGTTCGCGATCATCCTGGCGATCGAGGCGGCGCGCACGCGTCTTCGCGAGGCCGGCCCGTGGACCGCGCTCGCCCTCATCCTCGCGGTCATCGCAGGCTACGCCGCAAGGCTCGGTTTTCTCATCCGATAATTCCTCCTCTCACTGGCCATTAACCCCCCAGCCGCTTCTTCAACGTTCGCAGCCCCCAACATTTTGGTAAACTGTCCGCTCACCCCCGAACCGGCCTCATCTTCAACCGTTCCCGGGCACTCTTGTTGCTTCGATCGACATCCAGTTCCGCCGCCAACCGGCACGCGCCACCGCAGTCTCGAATCCGAAGTCTTGAATTTCAAAAGGACGCCTCTCCTATGAGCCTGCCGACCCCAGTCGCACCCGCGATCGATCTCTCCCAGCCCCGACCTCACCACCCGCCGCATCGCCTATTTCTCCATGGAGATCGCGCTCTCGCCCGCGCTGCCCACCTACTCCGGCGGCCTGGGCATGCTCGCCGGCGATACCCTGCGCTCCGCCGCCGACACCGCCGCCCCCATGGTCGCCGTCTCCCTCGTCCATCGCCGCGGATACTTCCGCCAGCATCTCGACGCCGTTGGCCAGCAGACCGAGACCGACGTGCCCTGGTCGCCCGAGACCACCCTGCCCAGCGCGAAGAAGACCGTCACCATCGCCATGCAGGGCCGCGAGATCTCCATCTGCGCCTGGCGCTTCGATGTGGTCGGCGTCGAGGGCCACGTCATCCCCGTCTTCCTGCTCGACACCGACGTCGAAGGCAACGACCCCTACGACCGCCATCTCACCGACCACCTCTACGGCGGCGACACCTACTACCGCCTCTGTCAGGAGACCGTGCTCGGCCTCGGCGGCGTCGCCATGCTGCAGGCGCTCGGCGTGAAGCCCGAGGTCTACCACATGAACGAGGGCCACGCCGCGCTGCTCGGCATCGGCCTGCTGGAGGAGCGGCTCGGCGGCGCGCCGCTGGAGCGCGCCACCGAGGAAGACCGCGCTCGCCATCGCCCAGCGCTGCGTCTTCACCACCCACACGCCCGTGCCCGCCGGCCACGACCAGTTCGGCCTCGACCAGATGTACACCGTCCTGGGCACGGACCGCGGCAACACCATCGAGCGCTTCGGCTGCCTGCACAACGCGCTGCTCAATATGACCTACCTCGCGCTGCGCTTCTCGCGCTACGTCAACGGCGTCGCCATGCAGCACGGCAAGGTCTCGCAGGAGATGTTTCCCGACTACCACGTCCACGCCATCACCAACGGCGTCCACGCGGCGACCTGGCTCTCCGAGTCCGATGCAGGCGCTGCTCGACGAGGAGATTCCCGAGTGGCGTCACGACAACCACTACTTCCGTTCCATCTACGGCGTCTCGCCGGCCAAGATCGCCAACTGCCACGAGCAGTCCAAGCAGCGCCTGCTCACCGAGGTCGCCCGGCGCACCGGGCAGCAGTTCAACCCCAAGATGCTGACCCTCGGCTTCGCCCGCCGCGTCGCCACCTACAAGCGCGCCAGCCTGCTCTTCCACGATCCCAAGCGCCTCTCCAAGCTCGCCAAGAAGATCGGCGGCCTGCAGATCCTCTTCGCCGGCAAGGCCCACCCCGCCGACGTCGCCGGCAAGGGCCTCATCCGCGATGTCTTCGCCTCCGCCGCAAGCCTCCGCGCCAGCGGCGTCCACATCCTCTATCTGGAAAACTACGACTGGGAGCTCGGCGCCATGCTCACCCAGGGCGTCGACGTCTGGGTCAACACCCCGCGCCGGCCCTACGAGGCCTCGGGCACCTCCGGCATGAAGGCCGCGCTCAACGGCGTGCCCTCGCCTCAGCGTGCTCGACGGATGGTGGATCGAGGGCTGCGCCGAAGACGTCACCGGCTGGGCCATCGACGACGCCGACGACGAAGACGGCGAAGCCGCCAGCCTCTACGACAAGCTGGAGAACAAGATCGCCCCGCTCTACGCCCGCCCCAACGCCTGGGCGCGCGTGCAGCAGCACTGCATCGGCATCAACGGCACCTTCTTCAACACCCACCGCATGCTCGGCCAGTACTTCACCAACGCCTACTTCCCCCACGTCCCCACCAGCGAGGACGCCGTCTCCGCCGCCGCCCCCGCCTCCCCCACCGGAGCTAACATCTACTCCCGCGAACCCGCCCTCGCCTGATCCCTCAACGCCGTCATTCCCTCAAACTGCCGTCATTCGCCCAACTGCCGTCATTCCCTCAAACTGCCGTCATTCTGGCGCAGCCAGAATCTCCGTATTTGCCTTTGCTCTCGGTGGGAGCGTAGGGCTTCAGCCCCACGAATCAATCTCCCCAAACGAGTGGCGCTTCTGAGATAGTCCCGGCATAACCCGGCTCAGAATCAACCGGGCTTTAGCCCCCGGGACATGTCTCTGCGCCTTCAGGCGCGCTACTAAACCGCCCCTAACGCAACTCCGTCCCCACCACCCTTACCTCCGGCATCTGGCTGTTCCAGTTGTCCGGCACCGTCTCAAACGTCAGCCGGAACTCGCGGTCGTCGCCCGGCTTGATCGGGTCCGCGCCATCGGCTCGGTATCGATATACGGCTCCTTCATCCGGATCAGCGTCAGCGGCACCGTATCGATCTGCGGCGCCAGCCCCTCATCGTTTTGGAACACCACCTGCACCGTCGCCGCCGTCACGGTCTTCCCGCCCGCATTGCGCACCCGCCCGTCCAGGTAAGTCAGCTTGCCGCCGGAGAGGTTGCCCGCCTCGCTCATCGCAAAGTCCGTCAGCGGCAGGCTCGCCGAGTAGCCGTCCGCGGGCTGCAACGTCACCGGCGCCGCCTCCGGATTCTTCCTCCCGGCAAACACCACCACACCCACCACAATCACCGCGACCAGTGCAGCCCCGCCCCAGATCATCCTCGCCGGCCCGCCCCGCTCCTCCGGCCCGTTCGCAAAGGGTCCTGACGTAAAAATCGGCGCCTCACCCTGCGCATCCGCCCCGCTCTTCTGTCCCATGCCCGACCCCTCAACCTCGCCCATAAGCCGAAATTTTATACCCCAATTTTTTTGAACCGGATTTGGTGCATCCTGTGCTACTCTGTTCTGACCCAAAAGAGCTATTTCCACCGCGCAGGGCAGGGCCTACGTTTTTGTTGTCTGTAGTTGCAGCTCACGTCGCGCGACCAGAGACTTTCCGCGCAGCTTGAAATGGCAGCGTCTGGTCATGAATACAACCGCGATCAACCATTCCGTCAAGTCACGCACCTCAGGCATTCAGGCCTCATCGTCCTCGCACATGCCGTCCCACCTTGGCCTCAACTCCACCGCTCCCCGCGCCCGCCGCGGCCCCCATCCCGGCGACATCCTCTTCTGGGTCGCCTGCGTCGGCGGTGCCGGCCTCCTCCTCTTCCTCGCAACCTAAGCACGAAAGCTTGGCGGTGCGTGATGCGGAGCATGGTGTTCGAGATTTACTAGGCATGTGTGGCGGCACTGATGCAATCGAGCAACGGCAGCGAGACACCCCGAGAGTTGACCGCGAAATCGGCCTATCTTGCACTCCTATGCGCGCTACCCGTTTTTCTCTTATTTTCATTTCTAGGAAGATGGCAAATCGGCATCGGTGCTTGGATTTGTACCGGAATGGTTCTGCTAGTGGTTAGAGCCAGATGGGATCTGAGAAAGCATGCCTGGTTCTGGGTCGCTGTCGCTTTTGGAACATTGCTCCAGATTCCCATTGTTGTGCTAATTCCTTGGGACAATAGGAACTTGACTGGGATTAGCCTGCTTCCAGTAGCGCTCCTGGATTACGGCCTCGTATATGGTTGCATCAAACTCGCCGAGAAGATGAGTGGGAACAGACTCGGGTAACTCTCATGATGTGACACAGCTCAGCGAACTGCCTTCACGCAAACCTCGCCCGCGCCACCCCCTGCCGAAAGTCCTTGCCCCGCATCTCCACCACCACGCACATCTCCTGCAGCCGCGAGAGCATCCGCTCGCCAATCCTGTCGCCCAGCGTCTCCTCCCGCATCGCCCGCCCCGCCTGGCTCTTCGCCGATATCGCCCACCGCCGCCATCAGTCCCGCCTCGTTCGCATAGTTCGTCGTAATAATCGTCGTCCGCCGCTCGTTGTAGCGCGAGTTCAGTATCTGCGCCACCGTGTCCCACACCCACTCACTCGGCTTGGCCGCGCCCAACTCATCGAGCACCAGCACCTCCGCCTCAAACACCGGCCGCAGAATCCCCAGCTCCGTCGCCGCCACCTGCGGGTTATAGCTGTTCTGCACCTGCTTCAGCAGCTCGCGATAGTCGTAGAACAACCCTTGCACCCCGCGCTCCGTCACCAGCTCCTTCAGCAGCCCCACCGCAATATGGGTCTTGCCCACGCCTACATCGCCCGTCAGCAAGAGCCCCTTGCCCTCCGTCTCGACCGGATACCCCTCCACAAAACTCCGCGCCATCAGCCGCGCCGCCCGCAGGCTCCTGTCCGCGCCCGCGTACTCCGTGTCGAAGTCCACCAGTGTGCAGTGCTCGTACCGCTTCGGGATATGCGCCCGCTCCAGCATCCGCGCCGCGCGCCGCTCCGCCCGGCACTCGCACGCCCGCGCCACCTGACGCCCACCCTCCTGCACAATCCGCAGCCCCGACCCCTCACACACAATGCAAATCTCAGTCATCCCACGCACTCCGTTCGCTCCTCAGTATCGCAGCACTTCACCCCCATGAATCGAATTGCCGGGTGTGGGAATCCAAGTTAGACTGAGGATAGCCAGGCAGTTCGTTTCCAGGACCGTCTAGCCCCATGCCATCGTGTTCCGCGTCCCCAAACGACCCGGAGCTCTGTGGGCGGCGCGACAGGCAGATCGATGTGACGGTGACCACCCCCGTTGCAAGCGAACCGCGAGCCGGCAGGCAACACCCTCAACAGAAAGAGATTCGCACCATGCCAAAAGAAGCCATTCACCCGAAGTACGAGAACATCCACGTCAAATGCGCCTGCGGCAACAAGTTTGAGACCCGCTCCACGCACAAGGGCGACATCGTCGTCGAAATCTGCTCTGCCTGCCACCCGTTCTTCACCGGCAAGCAGAAGCTGGTCGACACCGCCGGCCGCGTCGAGCGCTTCCGCCGCAAGGTAGCCAACTCCGCCGCCGGCAAAGCCGAAACCGCCGCTAAGGCCGCCGCCACCAAATAACCCGCACCATTCGCGCGAAAGGCCTCCGCCAACCGCGGAGGCCTTTTCGCTTTAGCCGCAGACCGACCCGATAAACTGGTTGAAGAGATGAAGAAGCGCTACACCCTCGAGCAGAAACGCTGGGACTCGCCCGCCGAGCACGCGATGCCCGAGCACACCCGCGTCCCCGCCAGCCTCTCCATCGGCAGCCGTCCGCATCGCGCCCGCCACCGTCCTCGCCCCCATGGCCGGCGTCACCGACACCGTCTTCCGCCGCTTCATCAAGAACGCCAGCCTCTTCACCACCCCACTTCAAAATTGTCATCCTGAGCGGAGCGCAGCGGAGTCGAATCGACCTGCTGTCCGATCTTGCAGTCACAGATATCGACGCCCCCACGACCAACCAGCAATCCGGCTGCGGCCTCATCATGACCGAGTTCACCTCCGCCGACGGCCTCTCCCGCATGCGCGAGTCCAAGCGCAAGCGCTACCTCACCTACTACGACGACGAGCACCCCATCTCCGCGCAGCTCTTCGGCTCCAACCCGCAGACCCTCGCGGACTCCGCCCGCATCGTTCAGGACGCAGGCTTCGACCTCGTCGACCTCAACCTCGGCTGCCCCGCCAAGCGCGTCGTCGCCTGCAACGGCGGCTCCGGCCTGCTGCGCGACCTGCCGCTGATCGAGACCATCTTCCGGGCCGTTCGCGCGGCCGTCACCATCCCCTTCACCGTCAAGTTCCGCATGGGCTGGAACGACGACCACATCGTCTGCGTCCCGCTCGCCCGCCTCGCCGAAGACTGCGGCCTCAACGCCGTCGCCCTGCACGCCCGCACCCGCGAGGACGGCTACACCGGCCAGGCCCGCTGGGAGTACATCGCCGCGGTCAAGGACGCCGTGCGCATCCCCGTCATCGGCAACGGCGACATCCGCACCCCCGAGGACGCCGCCGCCATGGTCGACGCCACTCGATGCGACGCGGTGATGATCGGCCGCGCCGCGCCCTCGAACCCCTGGATCTTCCGCCAGATCGCGCAGTACACCGCGTCGAAGGAAGCCACCGGCGTCGGCTCCTACGACATCCCCACAGATTCAGACCGCTACCGCATGATCCGCACCTACTTCCAGATGCTGGTGCGACGAGATCGCCCTTAGGAAGAGGCCGCCGAAGCCACTCGCGCCGCCGCGCTGACTGAAGCCGGGCAGATCGCCGCGCGCGCGCGCCATCGCGACGCCGTCGGCAAGATGAAGCAGTTCGCCAGCTGGTTCACCCACGGCATCCCCAACGGCTCCGCCCTCCGCAAAGCCATCTTCGACGCCAAATCCGGCCCCGCCGTGCTCGCCTCCGTCGAATCCTTCTTCGCCGCCAAGGACCACGCAACCGCCGACGAACCTATATTGGTTTGACTCCCTCGAATGCCGTCATTCTGGCGTAGCCAGAATCTCTGTATTTGTCTTTGCACTCGCCCAAACCTCAAAGCCGTTCGATTGTTTTTCGGTGGGAGCGTAGGGCTTTAGCCCTACGAATGAGTCTGCTCGAAGTGAGCTGGCTTTAGCCCCGGGCCTCTTGCGTGTCGCGACGCAATCGCCTTTTTGCATTTGCAATTCACCCTTCGAAGCTCGAGCATCAGGCCGCTACAGCCCTCTGCTATCGGGATTGGCTTAGTGTCAGCGACCTTGGCCCGCGCACCGGGTCCTTCGCAGAACTTGTGCGCCCGCGCTTCGCGCGCTTATTGTCGCCGCTGTCACCAACAAGCAAATCCGCCGAGATACCCCACTCGCTCGACAACGCCCGAATCATCGCCAGCGTCAGCTTCCTTTTCCCGCTCAACACCTCAGACACCCGAGCCCGGCTCCCGATCATCGGCTCCAGGTCCTTCCGCGTCAGTCCACGCTGATCCATCATGAACTCGATCACCTGAATTGGAGTAGCATCGCGGATCGGGAAGTGCTTATCTTCATACGCTGACACCAGCGTAACCAGTGCATCCAACTCGTCCCCCTGCTCCGCCGTCAGGTTCGCGGCATCCATCAGCGCCTCAATCCGCGCAAGGGCGCGTCGATGGTCAGCCTCATTTCGAACCGGATAAATTCCCATATCGCTCCTCCTGATGCTGCACCGTCGCAACATCCATTGTGCCGCCTAAACCAACTCCCCCACCGCCCGCCAACCCCGCCCCTGCGACTCCCCAACCGCCTTATACGTCAGCACCCCGCCAAACGTATTGACCCCCTCCGCAATCCCCGCATCCTCCTTGATCGCCGCATTCGCCCCCAGATTCGCCAGCTTCAGCAGATAAGGAAACGTCGCATTGGTCAGCGCAAGCGTCGACGTATTCGGCACCGCCGCCGGCATGTTCGTCACGCAGTAGTGCACCACCCCCTCGACCACATACGACGGATCGGAGTGCGTCGTCGGTCGCGCCGTCTCAATGCACCCGCCCTGGTCGATCGCCACATCCACAATCACCGCGCCCTTCTTCATCTTCGCCACCATCGCCTTCGTCACCAGCTTCGGCGCCGCCGCGCCGGGGATCAGCACGCCGCCAATCACCAGGTCGGCCTCACGCGTCGCGCACCCAATGTTGTAGCGTTCGACGCCACTGTATACAGCCGCCCGCCAAAGATGTCGTCCAGCTCGCGCAGCCGGTTCAGGTTCAGATCGATCAGCGTCACCCGCGCGCCCAGCCCCAGCGCAATCTTCGCCGCATTCGTCCCTACAATTCCGCCGCCCAGGATCACCACAGATGCCCGGCGAAACTCCCGGCACCCCACCCAGCAGTACTCCGCGTCCGCCATGCTCCTTCTCCAGATACGCCGCACCCACCTGCACCGACATCCGCCCCGCAACCTCGCTCATCGGCGTCAGCAGCGGCAGGGTGCCCGCGCGATCGCGTACCGTCTCATACGCAATCCCCGTCACCTTGTTCGCCAGCAACGCATCGGTCAGCGCAGCCAGCGGCGCCAGATGCAGATACGTAAACAGCACCAGCCCCTCGCGAAAGTGCCGGTACTCCTTCTCCACCGGCTCTTTCACCTTCACCACCATCTCCGCAAGCCGCCAGACGTCGCGCGCTCCGCCGACGATCTCCGCACCGGCCGCCTGATAGTCGTCATCCGGCATCGCGGAAAGCTCGCCCGCGTTATGCTCCACCAGCACCGTATGCCCCGCCGCCACCAGCGCATGCACTCCCGCCGGAGTCACCCCCACCCGGCTCTCGTGGTCTTTCACTTCTTTTGGCACACCGATGATCATCTCCCACCGTATCAAACTCTCTCAGCGATTGTGAGTCGCTGCTTCGCGAAGTTCTGCCACGTCAAGAAGGTCGCGCGGCCGGCCGACATGCAGTTTGTTGCGGATCAGATCGTCCCTGGAGATGACATGCGCGGGCACCTCTCCGTCGATGACGGTCTCCACTCGGTTGGCCCACGCCTCGTCGAAGTCCACGCTGTCGATGTGTTGCAGAATGTCAATCCGGTGCGGCGGCTGGCCCATCTGGAACCACGAACCTCCGTCATTGAAGTCGGCCGGAGTGTAGCCTGTCAAAGGAGCGCCATATGCGGCGAGCGCGCGAAAGACCGCCTCGCTATTCAGGTCATCGGCCTTGATGAAGATATCCAGGTCTTTGGTTGCGCGCGGCTCCGCATAAACACCCACCGCATACCCGCCAACCACCAGATACTTAACGTGGTGCGCGTTTAAAGCGGACAAGAGTTCTTTCAGGTCTTGGGCCATCAAAGCGGACTCCTTTGAAGCTGTACGCGGACTCACTCAATTCAGCGACCGCCGTGAGCCGGTCGCCTGGCGGAATGCTCTGCCAGTAGCGGTAGGTCCCCGCTTGCTGCTCCTTCGCATCGGTCACTCTGCGGATGGTCTTGTCCATAGCCTCAACCCTCAACCTATTTTACATTCCCGGCTTCCCCGGCCCGCTTCCGTCTATATCTCTCCTGGGCCCGCCGATTCATCTGGTCAGATGGTCAGATCGGGTATACAGTGGGAATTGCGATGCCATCCTCTTTAACACACCGCACAAAACGCACCGCAAAACAATCCCAGCCCGTCGCCCAACTCGAGCGCTGGAAGCTGGAGGACGCCAAAGCCAGATTCAGCGAAGTCGTGCGACGCGCCGGAACCGCGGGTCCGCAGCTGGTCACCGTCCGCGGCAGGGAAGCCGCCGTGATCATCGCGCCCGAGGAGTACGAGCAGCTCCTGCCCAGGCCCAAAGGGCATCAACCACTGCTGCGATTTCTCCAGGGTCTCGGCCTCGGCAAGATCGAAATCGATCGCGACAGAGACACCGGAAGAGAGATCGCCCTGTGAACGGCTGGCTTCTGGATACGAACGTGGTCTCTGAAGCCGCCCGCCCCAAACCGGACCGCCGCCTGGAGAAGTGGATCGCCTCCCAGCCGGAGCACACATTGTTCCTTAGCATTCTGACCATCGCCGAATACCGCAAGGGCATCCAGCATCTATCGCCGGGAGACAGGCAACGCCCACGCCTGCAACAGGCCGTCATCGCACTGGAGGCCAGATTCTCCGGCCGCATCCTGCCGGTGTCCGATCAAATTGTCCTTCGCTGGGGCTCCATCAGCGGCGAAGTCAAGCGACTCACCGGCCATCCTCCCCCCGTCATCGATACCCTCCTCGCATCCACCGCCATCGAACACAATCTCTACCTCGCAACCCGGAACGTGGCCGACGTAGCCCGCAGCGGCGCTGCAGTCTTCAACCCCTGGAAGGACGACCCAGCCCGCTTCCCCCTGTGAAATGACGCAGCACCTGTGCCCGCACTATATATAGGAGGCCGGCCACCCTCCCGGCCGACTCAACCCGCCAACCCACCATCACTCCGCGCTCCAACCCCTCACCCGAATCCAACCCCGCAACCCACCCCCGGCAAGTTGTACAGCTTCCCCTCCCGGCATCGGTTAGATTGAAGCCGTACAATAGGCTTTTGATCTCGCTCTCACCAGGAAAATACGCGCCCCATGTCCTCGAACGGTTATCAAATGCGGTACTCGCGCATCCACAACATGCGCTCGCTGTTCTCGCTCTTCTCCAATGACCTCGCCATCGACCTGGGCACGGCCAACACCCTCGTCTACGCGCACGGCAAGGGCATCATCGTCAACGAGCCCTCCATCATCGCCGTGAACACCCAGACCAATGAAGTCGAGGCCGTGGGCAAAGAGGCCAAGGAGATGCTCGGCCGCACCCCCGGAAACATCGTCGCCATCAAGCCCATGAAGGATGGCGTCATCGCCGACTTCCGCCACACCGAGAAGATGCTCAACTACTTCATCATGAAGGCGCACAACAATCGCAAGCGCATGGTCCATCCGCGCATCGTCATCGGTGTCCCCTCGGAGATCACCCAGGTCGAGAAGCGCGCCGTCATGGACTCGGCGTATCGCGCGAAGGCCTCAGAGGTCCACCTGGTCGAACAGGCCATGGTCGCCGCCATCGGCGCCGGTCTTCCCATTACGGAACCCGGCGGCAACATGGTGGTCGACATCGGCGGCGGGACGACAGACATCGCGGTGATCTCCCTCTCCGGCATCGTCTACTCGCGCTCCGTGCGCATGGCCGGCAATCAGATGGACGAGGCCGTCGTCACCTACCTCAAGCGCAAATACAACCTGCTCATCGGCGAGCGCACCGCCGAGCAGATCAAAATGCAGCTCGGCTCCGCCTTCCCACTGGACAAGCCCCTGAGCATGGAGATCAAAGGCCGTAACCTCATCGAAGGCGTCCCCAAAACCATCATCGTCGAGGACTCCGAGATCCGCGAAGCCCTCTCCGAGTGCGTCGCCACCATCATCAACGCCATCCGCGTCGCCCTCGAGCGCACCCCGCCGGAACTTTCGGCGGACATCTCCGACCGTGGCATCGTCCTCACCGGCGGCGGCGCCCTCATCAAGAACCTCGACAAGCGCATCCGCGAAGAGACCGGCCTGCCCGTCTCCATCGCCGACGACCCCCTCGCCTCCGTCGTCCTCGGCACCGGCCGCATGCTCTCCGACTTCAAACTCCTCCGCAAGATCTCCATCGACTAGGTACGCCTCTACCAAATTTGGTGTAGTGGTCAACGGAAAGTTGTATTTCCCTATCTCTTTTTTGTGGTAGTCTAATGGCGACGAGAGAGGTCTGGCGCTGGACATTCCTTGGATACACTTCCGCTGATGAGGGTAAGCCTGTACAGAAATGGTTCGACGGACTCCTCCCAGATGAGCAGGATGAGATAGCCGACCAGTTTCGTATCATGGCGACGGTTAACAGTAGTTTATGGAGAAGGCCAGAATTCGATCCGCTCGATGGAGAGGATTTCTCAGAGATCAGACCACCCGACATTCGCAGCAATGAAGGCTCTAAGACTTACCGTGTCTATGGATTCTTTGGCCCAGGCAAACACGAGTGGACGATGCTTCATGGGTCAGAAAAGAGTGTGAAGAATGACCGAGATGGCAAACGGATCGCCAGAGAGAGACTTGCTAAAATCCAACAAAGCAGAGCGACAACCCACGAATTCAATTTCTCGGGGGAGCCTTCTTCGTCGCCTAAGAAGGAGCCGGGAAGCTCGGGTAAGATTCTTAGATTCCACCCTAAGTAAGGAACTGGCGTTCCAGTTACGCCAACTCCGAGACAACAAGGGGTGGAGCCAACCCGAACTGGCGAGAATGACGGATACGAGCCAGAATGCAATATCTAGACTGGAAAGCCCTAACTACGGTAGGGCGACAGTCACAACACTCAAAAAACTGGCTGCCGTATATGACGTGGGTCTCGTGGTGCGGTTTGTACCTTTCAGCAAGCTGCTGGACTGGGAAAGCAGCACACCGTATATCGAGCGCGGTTTGAGTCCAAGCGCGATTGATGTGCCCAGCTTTGAAGAGGAAGACAAAAAGGGGGCGCTTGATCTTCAGGATTCACCAAATAAAGTTCATGCCCTTTTAGACATTTTTGAGGGCGGTCAATACTTTTCGTTGGATGACTTGATTCCGCAAGCTAATTACAGAAACCCAATATCTCTAGCGAGTTGATGTGAGAGGAAAGTTCGATGTCCGAGACAAATAAGATCGCCCTTGCAGATGTTCCGACACTTTATGTGAGCAGCGTCCGTATGGCTATAAGTTTTACAGACGTAAGGTTGTACTTGGGGGAAAATGTTCCTACGAATGAGCCCGACAGTGGCAATGGGCCTCTAACTCAGAAAGTAATCGACAAGCTCTGCGTAGTATTCACTCCCGATGTGCTTCCTTCCATTGTCAAGGGTCTTGTCACTGCGGTAGAGCAGTATCAGAAAAATTTTGGTCCCCTGCGAGAGCAACCAGGTGCCGCATCACAGCCCCTAGAAGCCGAACAGCCTATTCCCGTCACCCAATAAATTTCCCAGTCAATTCCTAGCAATCCTGTTAGGACACTGCACCGGCCACCACCCGCCCCGCGTCAAAGAAATCGGCACAGGTATTATCTTTGCCAACCGATGGACCATTCGGAACTGCTCTAATGTTCCCAGGCCGATGGAATTCCTCACCCGCTTCAAGAATGCGCTGTTTCTCATCCTCGCCCTGCTCACCCAGGCCATCGCCCTTGCCGTGCAGGTGCGCAGCCCGGCCGATCCCGGCGAGCCCGACGGCCCCAAGGTGCGCCTGATCCGGATGTGGTCCATGGCCACCGTCACTCCCTTCGAGCGCGCCGCCCACGCCATCGGCACCGGCCTTCACAATAGTTGGTCCGACTATATAGACCTCCGCAGCGTCCGCCAGCAGAACGCCGACCTCCGCCAACAGCTCACCCGCCTCCGCATCGAGCAGGCCGCCATCGCCGAAGACGCGCTCGAGGGCCGCCGCCTGCAGGCGCTGCTCGCCTTCCGCCAGCAATATGTCGCCTCCACCGTCGCCGCCCAGGTCATCGGCTCCAGCGGCAGCGAGCAGTCGCGCATCCTCACCATCGACAAAGGCTGGCGCGACGGCCTCAAGCCCGACATGGCCGTCATCACCCCCGACGGCATCGTCGGCAAGCTGCGCGACGTCTTCCCCACCACCTCGCAGGTGCTTGAGATCAACGACCAGACCTCCGGCGCCGGCGTCATCCTCGCCAATACGCGCATCCGCGCCATCCTGCGCGGCACCGCCACCGGCCGCGCCCAGATCGGCAATCTCACCGCCGACTCGCGCATCAAGCCCGGCGAGCCCGTCATCACCTCCGGCGGCGACCAGATCTATCCCCGCGGCCTCCCCGTCGGCACCGTCGAGAGCATCGCGCCCGACCCCGACCACCAGCCCTACACCGCCATCGTCGTCCGCCCCGCCGTCGAGCTCGACCGCGTCGGCGAGGTGCTGGTCATCACCGGCACCCAGTCCGACCTGCCCGCAATCGCCCAGCAGGACCTCTCCACCGCCGAGGCCCAACACGCCGCCGACATCAGCGCCGAACGCCTCCCCGGACTCCAGGACGACTCCGATGCAACCGGCGCCACACCGCCCGGCGCACCCGGAACCACCCCACCCGGAACCGCACCTGGCACCACCACTCCCCCCGGCCCTCCACCCGCGCCCATCACGCCCCGCCCCCTGCCCGCGCTGCATCCCGACCGCTACACCAGCGGCGCAACCCCTCCCGCCTCCGCCCTCACCCCCGGCGCACCGATCACCTCAACAAATCCTCAGAGCAGTTCGCCGCCGCAATCCAAACCCGACAAGCCAAACTAACCCCGCATCCTCCTCGACAACCGCGCGCACCCGCAATCCCATTTAGCCTGTGGAGGGCGGCAATCTTCCACTGCCTCGCCGGGAACCCATGGTCACACGCAGCTACATGTCGCGCCGCGAGGTCGAGCAGCAGAGCTTCTCCATCCCTGTGGCCGTCTTCGTGCCTGTCGCGGCCATCCTCCTCCAGGTGCTTCTCCCCCGGATGATGCCCCGTCTGGCCATCCTCGATCTGCCCTTCATCGTCACTCTCTTCTTCGCTGTCAGCCGCCGCAGTCCCATCGCCGGCACCGTCACCGGCGGCTGCATCGGGCTGCTGCAGGACCTGCTCACCAACCAGCCCATCGGCGTCAACGGCATGGCCAAGTCGGTCATCGGCTATGTAGGCGCCAGCCTCAGCAGCCAGATCGATGTCGAGAACATCGGCACTCGCGCGCTCATGACCTTCGTCTTCTCCCTCCTCCAGAGCATCCTTCTCTACCTGATAGAACGCCGTCTCCTCGGCATCGCCGGCTTCCACCTCCAGTGGCTGCACGAGCTGCTGCGCGCCGTCGTCAATATGTTCGTCGCCCTCCCCATCTTCCTCACCCTCGACCACTTCAAACACCGCGAGTAACCCCCCCACCCCAGAATTGGGTGCCCCATCCAAGCTCCGCTTGGGTGGGCTGGCGGCGACCACCTTTCCCGCGCCCGCACGCCCGCTGTATCGTTCCCTCATGCCGCAGGGACTGCGCAGATTCCAACAAACCGGCGATCTGCATTTCGTCACATTCAGCTGTTACCGGCGTCAGCCGAAGCTCGCCTCGCCCGCCAGCCGCGATACCTTTGAGAAGTCGCTCGCATGGGTGCGTCACCGGTACCGGCTACGCGTCACCGGATACGTCGTGATGCCCGAGCACGTCCACCTGCTACTCTCCGAGCCGCTCGATGCTGTGCTCTCTCGAGCGTTGCGATCTTTGAAGCAATCCGTCGCGCGAACCCTGGCCCTGCGAGCGGCAGAACCCTTCTGGCAGGCGCGTTACTATGACTTCAACGTTCACAGCGAGCGAAAACGGATTGAAAAGCTACAGTACATGCACCGCAACCCGGTCGCCCGTGGCCTGGTCGCCGCCCCCGAAAACTGGGCTTGGAGCAGCTTCCGCCACTGGGCCACGGGAATCGAGGGGACAGTTGAGATCGAGTCGCATTGGACAGCGCGGAGACGGGAAGAGTCAGGAGAAGTTGCGCCCGAGTTGCGCTTCCGTGGCCCAACCCCGCCCTAGCCAAGCTAGGACGGGGCACCCAACCCTAAGGCGGCTGGTGGAGACTGCGGCGGGTGCCCCATCCAAGCTCCGCTTGGGTAGGCCGTCTGCGACCACGGCGGGTGATGACGACCGTAGTGGGTGCCCCACCCAAGCTCCGCTTGGGTGGGTTTGCAGCAACCACCTTTCCCGCGCCGCTCACCGCTGTATTGTTCTCTCGGCCCGACTCCCCCCGCCGTGACTACGCCGATCCCCGCCCGCCAACGTCTAATCCTTAGCCGCACCGCCCGCGTAAACTCACACTAGCAACACCCGCTCCAATGGCCCTCAACTCAAAACCCGAACGCCGCACCGACCGCGACGAAAAAGTCTCCGCCACCAAGCTTCACGCCACGCAGTATGTCGTCGTGATTGTGCTCGCCATCCTCGCCACCGGCATGTGGAGGCTGCAGATCCTCGGCGTCACCAACTACCGCTTGCTCGCCGACGCCAACCGCGTCCGCAAGATCCCCGTCGTCGCCCCGCGCGGCAAAATCTTCGACCGCGAGGGCCGCATCCTCGTCGACAACTATCCCTCCGTCTCCTGCTACCTCCTCCGCGAACAGGCCAAAAGTCTCGACGCCGACGTTCCCATGATCGCCCGCGGACTCGATCTCCCCGTCGAACAGGTCCAGCCATCCTCCGCCGCTACGCCGCCCAGCCCAAGTACGTCCCCATCCCCCTCAAGCAGGACATCACCCCCGACGAGCAGGCCTTCATCGAGGCCCATCGCAACGAGCTGCCCGAGCTCGAAACCCTCGACGAGCAGCGCCGCCTCTACCCCCGCGACGGCTTCGCCGCCCACCTCATCGGCTACGTCGGCGAGGTCTCCGAAGAAGACCTCAACAGCTCCAAGTTCGACTTCTACGAGCCCGGCGACATGGTCGGCAAATTCGGCGTCGAGGAGACCTACGACTCCATCCTCCGCGGCACCGACGGATCGCGCGATGTCGTCGTCGACAGCCACGGCCGCGAGGTCGGCCAGCTCGGCCAGACCGCTCGCCATCCCTGGCCAGGACCTCCGCCTCACCATCGACCTCGACCTCCAGCGCGTCGCCGAGCAGGCCATGGAGGGCCGCAACGGCGCCATCGTCGCCATGGACCCGCACACCGGCGAGATCCTCGCCATGGTCTCGCGCCCCACCTTCGACCCCAACCAGTTCGCCGTCCGCCTCACCAAAGCCTACTGGTCGCAGGTCTCCAGCGACCCCGACCACCCGATGATGAACAAGGCGATCCAGGCGCAGTACGCGCCGGGCTCGACGTTCAAGATCATCATGTCGCTGGCCGGCCTCGAAGAAGGTGTCGCGCAGGGTATGCATGTGATGTGCAGCGGCGGAGCCACCTTCTACGGCCGCTTCTTTGCCTGCGACCACGCTCACGGCATGGTGGACATCGACCACGCCATCCCGTGGTCCTGCGACACCTACTACTACACCCTCGCGGAAAAGCTCGGCATCGACACTATCGCCAAATACGCCACCGAGGTCGGCCTCTCGCAGAAGACCGGCGTCGATCTGCCCGACGAGGCCACCGGCACCATGCCGTCGACCGCCTGGAAGCTCAAGACCCAGCATGAAAAGTGGTATGCGGGAGAGACCATATCGGTCGGCATCGGGCAGGGCGCCGTGCAGGCGACCCCCCTGCAACTGGCCCGCGCACTCTCCGGTATCGCCTCCGGCGGCGTGCTCAAGCGCCCCCACGTCGTCTTCCCCGACGAACTTCCCTCCGGCATGGCCTCCGCGATCGACGCCACCTATCCCGGCAGCGGCGACAGCACCATCCCCATCGCGCCCGATAACTGGGAGACCATCACCGATGCAATGGCGCAAACCATGCTCCCGGGCGGCTTTGACACCGGAGCGGCGGTCCGTCTGGAGGGCATCGACTTCGCCGGCAAGACCGGCACCGCTCAAGTTGTAAACCACAGCGTCGACGGGAACAACCTGTTGACCGGAAACGCGCGCGCCAACGCCTGGTTCGTCGGCATGGTGCCGCGCCGCAATCCCGACATCGTCGTCGCTGTCCTCTGCGAGCACGGCGGCTGGGGAGCAGAAGCCGCCGCGCCCCTCGCCGCGCAGGTCATCAACGCCTTCGTCTCCAAGCAGCGCCGCCGCGAAGGCAACCTCATCGCCGTCGCGCCCAAGCCTGCGCCCGCGCCCACCCCCGCACCCACTCCGCCCGCCAACGGCACACCCACCGCCCTCGTCGCCACCGAGCCCAAACCGGGCAGCGCCGGTACCGCAGTAGTCAACCGTCCCTGACGCCTCCGCCGCCCCATTTAGGCCGCACACTAGAGTCCAGCCCATGCGCAGCATCTCCTCCTTCCGCGACTTCGACTGGATGCTCCTCTCTCTGGTCTCCCTGGTCTCCCTCATCAGCGTGCTCGAGATCAAGTCCGCCACCATGCACACCAAGTTCCGCGGCTTCGATGAGAAGCAGATCGGCTTCCTCCTCGTCGGCATGGGCCTCATGTTCCTCATCTCCATGGTCGACTACCACTGGCTCCTCGAAATCTCCCCCTGGGCCTACGGCGTCAGCCTCGTCCTCCTCGTCGCCGTCAGAGTCGCCGGCAGCCAAGGTCATGGGCGCGCGCCGTTGGATCAACCTCGGCGGCGGTGTCCACTTCCAGCCCTCCGAGTGGGTCAAGCTCGTCCTCATCATCTTCGTCGCCCGCTTCTTCTGGTACCACGCCGGCCGCGGCCTCGGCTGGCTCGATATCTTCCGCGCCTTCGCCATGGTCTGCGTCCCCATGGCCCTCGTCCTCATCCAGCCCGACCTCGGCACCGCCCTCACCTACTTCCCCATTCTCGTCGCCGGCCTCTTCCTCGGCGGCATCCGGCCCCGCCAGGTCGCCATCCTCTTCCTTGGAGTCGCCATCGTCGCCGGCGGAGCATTCTTCAGCGGCAAGCGCCTCAAACCCTACCAGCAGGCCCGCCTCACCAGCTTTATGAACCCCGACGCCGACCCCAAGGGCTCCGGCTACCAGATCCGCCAGTCCCTCATCGCCGTCGGCTCCGGCGGCCTCTGGGGCAAAGGCGCCAACAAGGGCACCCAGACCCAGGGCGACTTCCTCCCCATTCCCTACACCGACTTCATCTTCGCCGCATTCTGCGAGGAGCACGGCTTCGTCGGCGGCATGGGCGTCCTCTTCCTCTACTTCCTCATCCTCATGCGCCTCATCCAGGACGCGCAGCAGGCCCCCGACATCCCCGCCGCCTTCATCGTCATGGGCGTCGTCGCCGTCCTCCTCTTCCAGATCCTCGTCAACATCGGCATGGTCGTCGGCCTCATGCCCGTCACCGGAATCCCTCTGCCCCTGATGAGCTACGGCGGCTCCTCCATCATCTTCAGCTTCCTCGCCCTCGGCATCGTCATGAACATCCGCATGCGCCGCTTCGTCAACTGAGCCAGCTCACCCTCTTGTGATGCCGATCACACCTAAGTGCTATCGCTATCGCCGCCCTGCCCCGGTCTGATAGGGGAGTACATCCGCACGGGCCTTGCCGAGTCGTTCGAGGGCGCATCAATGGCAATGAAGAGCACTTCCATTGAGGATGGACTCCCCAGAGTTCACTTCAATCCTTTCCGCTTGAGAAACCGCGAGGCAACGGTGTCGCTATGACGACAGCCGTCACCCTCGCTGGCTTCTACGACTACCGTCTCGTCGCCCTCTCGATCTTCATCGCGGTGCTCGCCTCCTATGCGGCACTCGACCTCGCCAGCCGCGTCACGACGGCGCGCGGCCGCGCGCATCTGGTCTGGCTCTGCGGCGGCGCATTCGCCATGGGCCTCGGCATCTGGGCCATGCACTACGTCGGCATGGAGGCCTACCACCTCCCCGTCCCCGTAATCTACGACTGGCCCACTGTACTGCTCTCGCTCTTGGTTGGCATCTTCGCCTCGGGCGTGGCTCTCTATACAGTCAGCCGGCCCACCATGGGCCGTGTTCAGACGCTTGTTGGCGGGGTCGCCATGGGCGGCGGCATCGCCGCCATGCACTACACCGGCATGGAGGCGATGCGCCTTCCCGCCATGTGCATGTACTCTCCCTGGC
The DNA here is from genome assembly GCA_963808025.1 of uncultured Acidobacteriaceae bacterium. GTDB lineage: Bacteria > Acidobacteriota > Terriglobia > Terriglobales > Acidobacteriaceae > Edaphobacter. The sequence goes on from CAWEEI010000006.1 coordinate 658,413, forward strand.
TGGTCGGACTCTCCATCTCGGTCTCCATTGCAATCTCGTTTGTCGCGTTGAACCTCGCCTTCTCGCTCAGAGAACACCTCGCTCCCTGGAGCCTGCGCAGGATCGGCAGCGTACTCGTCATGGGTCTGGCCATTCCCGCCATGCACTATGTCGGCATGGCGGCGGTCAGCTTCATGCCGCTCCCTTACATGAACGCCGGCGTTGCCAATGCCGTCGATGTCTCCAGCCTCACCCTCGCCGGCATCTCGATTGTGACCGTCCTGGTCCTCGTGATCGTCTATCTCACCTCAATCTTCGACCGTAGATTGTTCCTTCAGGCCAGCCGATTGGAGACCAGCCGCCTCCAGCTGCAAACCATCTTCGACAACATGACCGAGGGGGTCCTTGTCCTCGACCGCGCAGGCAAGACCATCCTCTCCAATCCTGCGGTGACCAGGCTTCTCTACCTTCCTGAAGGCTCCAACGACTACAGCTCCATCCTCGGCCAGTTTGAATGCTTCACGCCAAACGGCGAGCCGCTTCCGCCCGAGCAATGGCCCACCATAAGGGCGCTGCGCGGCGAGTTTGTGCAGAACTACCAGCTTCTCTTCCGGAGAATCTCCACCGGCGAGACAGGCGCAAGGGAGATCAGCACCGCTCCCGTCACCAACTCCTTCGGCGAGCCGGGCCAGGTCATCGTCACCTATCGCGACATCACCGAACGCTGGCGCATCGACCAGGCGCGCACCCGTCTCGCCGCCATCGTCGAGTCCTCAGAGGACGCAATCATCAGCAAAGACGACAAAGGAATCGTCACCAGTTGGAACAAGGGAGCGGAAAAACTCTTCGGATACACCTCCGAGGAGATGATCGGCCAGCCCATCATGCTGCTCCTGCCCGAAGACCGCACCGGCGAGGAGCAGGAGATTCTCAGGCGCATCAAGAACGGCGAGATCGTCGATCACATTGAGACCGTGCGCAAAAACAAGACCGGCCAGTTGATCGATGTCTCCCTCACCATCTCTCCCATCCGCGACAGCAGCGGCAAGGTCATCGGCGCCTCAAAGATTGCCCGCAACATCACCGAGCGCAAGCATCTCCAGAGCCAGCTCTACCAGAGCCAGAAGATGGAGGCCATCGGCCAGCTCACCGGAGGCATCGCCCACGACTTCAATAATCTGTTGGGCGTCATCCTCGGCAATCTCGATCTGCTGGAGCCCCTCGTCGGGGGCAACGACGCAGCCCAGAAGCGCGTCAAGACCGCGCAGACCGCCGCCATCCGTGGCGCCGATCTCATCCGCCGCCTGTTGGGCTTCTCCAGCAATGTGGAATTGAACGCTGCGCCGACTTCCTTGAATCACTGCGTCCGCAGTCTCATCGATTGGGCGCCTGCGCTCGGTCCGGACATTGCCATCGCAACCCATCTGGACGAATCGGTCCCCCCGGTCTTCGTCGATAGTGCAGGCCTGGATAGCGCGCTCCTCAATCTCGCCGTCAACGCGCGCGATGCCATGCCAAAGGGCGGGACCCTCACCATTGCCACGCGTCTCAGCGAATTGGAGGAGAGCTACCCGCCAGTGCAGACCGGCGAGCTGAAGTCCGGCCACTACGCCTGCATCTCCATCTCCGACACCGGGCATGGCATGTCCAAAGAGACTCTGAAGCACGCCTTCGAGCCCTTCTTCACCACCAAGTCGCGCGACAAAGGCTCCGGCCTCGGGCTCGCCATGGTCTACGGATTCGTCAAGCAATCCGGCGGCACCGTCCGCATCTACAGCGAGGTTGGCTACGGCACCACCGTATCGATTTACCTTCCGCTCGCGGAGAAGTTGTCCGGGCCGGCCTCCGCCGTCAGTCATCCCGTCTCCGCATCCAGGCTTACCGGAAGAGTGCTTGTGGTGGACGATGAAGGAGACCTGGTGGAAGTAGCAAGGACCTATCTCGAGGAGATGGGCTTCACCGCCTATCACGCGCACGACGGCGCCAGCGCCCTCGCCGTGATCGAGCAGCACAAAGACATCGACCTCGTCGTGACCGACATCCTTATGCCCGGCGGCATGAACGGCGTGGAGCTCACCGAAAAAATCCGCGAGTCGCTCCACCAGATCAAGGTCATCTACTGCTCCGGCTTTCCCGCCAACGCGCTCGCGGAGCGCAGCATGTCGCTCGTCGACGGTCCTCTCCTGCATAAGCCCTACCAGCGCGCGGAGTTCAACTCCGTCGTGCGCGCCGTGATGGAGGCCCGATGACTGGCAACAGCATCCTCGCCATCGACGACGATACAAACATCTGCGAGTTGATCGCGGCCACCGCGCAGTCCATGGGTCTGCCTTGCACCGCAACCACCGACCCGGCGGTCTTCCTCAACGCGATCGGGCCGGACACCGCCCTCATCATGATCGACCTCAAGATGCCCAATGTCGATGGCATCGAGCTGTTGCGTCAGCTCGGCAAGCAACAGTGCAAAGTCGCGATCGTCCTCATCAGCGGCGTCGGGCACCGCATCCTGGAGACGGCCCGCGAACTCGCCCAGGCCCATGGGCTCTCCAGCGTTCGCCATCTCCAGAAGCCCTTTCGCGTGGCCGAGCTCAAAGCCATCTTTGAAATTCATACCGGGATCTTCGAAGCCCCCGTCTCCCGGCCCAAACCGCAGTGCACCCACGAAGACCTGGACCTGCCCAGCGTCCTCGAGCCCGCTCAGTTCGTGCTCCACTATCAGCCGCAGATCGATATTCCCAGCGGCAACGTCATCGGCCTCGAGGCCCTTGTGCGCTGGATGCATCCAACCCGCGGCCTCATCTTCCCCGACCAATTTATCGCGCGCTTCGAAGAGGCTGGCCTCATCCATCAGCTCGGCTGGAGCGTCGTCGATCGCGGCCTCGCGGAAATCGCCCAGTTCGGCGACGCGGTCGGCGTCGCTCCCGCGCTCTCGCTCAACGCCTCCGCCAGCTCCCTCAAAGACCTTTCCTTTCCCGACAGAATCGCCTCCCTCATCGCGGCCCGTGGCATCGCCCCGGAGAAGATCATCCTTGAAATTACCGAGAGCGCCCTCATTCAGGACCTCACCCGGACCCTCGATGTCCTCGCCCGCCTGCGCATGAAGCAGGTGCAACTCTCCATCGACGACTTCGGCACCGGATACTCGATGATGCAACAACTGCGCAACGTGCCCGCAACCGAGCTGAAGATCGACAAGAGCTTCGTCCAAAACATGCACGACTCGCCAAGCGACCGTGTCGTGGTGCGCAAGACAATCGAAATCGGTCACGAGCTGGGCATGAAGGTCGTCGCCGAAGGCGTGGAGACCCAGGAGCAACTGGACTTTCTGGGCGCGAATGGCTGCGATACCGCGCAGGGATATCTCTTCAGCCGCCCACTGCCCCCGAAGGAACTCTTGAGCTGGCTCGCAACCTATCGTTCAAGCCTCTTCCAGCCAGGCGCCCCGCAATCGGCAACCGCCCTCTCAGCGTAACCGCTCTCCTCTGCGCCGCCCCACCGGGAAGAATCGCCGGACCCCCTCCATCACAATCCCAAATTCCAGTCCAGCCCCTGGCGTATACTCATGGCGAATTTCCCTCGCTCATCTACTCGCAAGGAGATCACGCCATGCCCTCCCCGCACCCCCGCCGCACCCCCTTGTTTCCCCGCGCTTTCCGCGCCGCCATCATAATTCTCCTCGCCTCCCTCACCTTCCGCGCCGCCGCCGCCCCACCCACTCCCGAGATCGATCCCTGGAAGCCCTCCGGCTCCCTCTATTACATCGCCGCGCCGCTGCGCCTCAACCTCGGCTTCGTCGATCAAAGCGGCACACCCCGCGTCGCGACCGTCCCCTCGCTCCAGCCCGATCAGCTCGCGGGACTCCCCGGCCTCGCCAACGCAAAAGACTCCGTCCTCTTCCGCACCGGCTACTTCGACACCCTCTGGAGCGCGATGAAGGCCGGCGTCTGCAACGACGTCCTGCAGCGCATCAAGCTGCTCGAGAACACCCCACCCAACACCGCCTACGACTTCATGCCCTGCGTCATGAATCCTCATAGCTACCTCCTCGCCAACTTTCAGGAGAGCTGGGAGGACCCCAACACCATGCAGCAAATGACCGGCCACCGCGTGCGCTTCGAGTTCTTCGTGCCCCTCAACGGCATCACCTTCTGGGAGACCTCGCCGCACACCTGCCATCACGGAGACAGCTGCCCCACCGAGCCGCAGGACCCCGTCTTCACCGTCGTCTACAACGCCAACATCACCGTCACCTGCACCTCGTCCCAGCCCACCGCCCCCACCTTCACCCTGCCCGCCGTCTGCACCCCCGCCACCAGCATCGACATCGAAGAGGTCCTCGGCGGCGACGTCACCAACCAGCTCCTCGGCGCCATCGTCGAATGGTCCAAACAAATGGTGGGCGAAGCCGCCAGCGTCGTGGCGACCGGTGGCGCCTCCGCCCCCGAAGCCGCCGCCGCCTTCGCCGCTCAGGCCGTCAACGTCGCGGTGCAGGGTCTCGGCACCGCCATCGCCGCCGCCACTGACCAGCATCTGCGCGACCACGTCTCCGCCGCCATCATCGGCTTCGTCGGCTCCAACACCCTCGGAGCCAATGCGCAGAACATCAACGCCGAATTCAGCTCCCTCTTCCAGAATCTCTACTTCGCAAATCTGGCCGGCCTCAAGCCCTTCGTCATCGCCATCAGCCCGCAGCTCGGTCTCGACTTCGGCCTCGTCTATCCCGTCCCCGCCAAGCCGCAGATCGAGAACACCACCGCCGCCGCCAACAAAGGCAGCCTCTTCTCGCCCACCATCGCCATCTCGCAGCCCGAGGTCGTCGCCGGCCAGTTCCTTCCCGTCACCGCCTCCTACTTCCGCGGCGCCTACGTCAACGCGCTCAACATCGCCTGGAACCGCACCGTCCTCGGCACCGTCAAGTCCACCCTCGCCTGGGGTCCGCCGCCCACCTCCATCGATATCCCCGCCCTCGCCTTCGACGCCACCGACCTCAAACCCTCCACCACCTACCGCTTCGCCGTGCATGAGTGCGACGGCCTCACCTGCGCTCCTTGGAGCGACCCGCTCACCACCGCCACCGAAGCTGCCGGCAGTAACGAGGTCCTCTTCTGGCTCGACAACAACACCCAGAAGCTCGGCAACAACGTCGTCGGCGCCACCGGCTCCACCTTCCAGACCAACGTCCAGATCCCGTCCTCCACCGCGCCCGGCCAGCATCAGCTCCACGCCGCCGCCGCCGGCAGCCCCATCGCCACCGCCTCCATCTTCGTCTGCCAGCCCGGCGGCTGCGGCCCCACCGTCGCCCTCGTCAACACCTCCAACAACACCCTCTACCCACCCGGCTCCGTCGTTGAGGTCGGCAACCCCGTCGTCCTGCGCGGCTCCCGCTTCACCCCCGGCGCCTCCGTCTCCATCTTCGTCGACACCCTCAACGGCCCCCGCGCCGGTACCGCGCCCGTTGGTCCCCTCGGCAACTTCCAGGCGTCCTTCACCATGCCCATGATTCCCGCCGGCCAGCACCAGTTCCTCGCCGTCGAAGGCAACTTCGCCCCCCACCCCATCCTTAAGTTAGACAAACAGGCCCAACCCGCCCCACCCCCACCCGCCAACCAGCCCTACACCAGCGCCATCGTCAAAGTCTATGTCCAGGCCATGGCCCAATAAAAAACCACTATACTGCCGTCATTGCCTCACAGTGCCTTCATTCCCCCAACCGCCGTCATCCTGACCCTGAGTTAGTGGATGTCGAACTGCTCGGGGTGCAGGCTGGGGTCGCTCTTGACGAGGATGGTCTTGCCGACCATCTCTTCCATCTCCTGTAGCCACTTTGCGCCGGAGGTCTTGAGCTGCTTGACGACCTCGGGGTGGACGCGCAGCATGACGTCGCCGCGCTCCAGGTGGCGGTGCATCTTGCGCATCTCGATGTAGATGTCGTTGCAGACGGTGATTGGCGACTTGACCATGCCGGTGCCGGTGCAGATGTTGCAGGTGGTGGAGAGGGTGCGCTCGAGCGACTGCTTGACCCGCTTGCGGGTGATGGCGACCAGGCCGAAGTCGTTAAACTGGAGGACCTTGGAGGGGGCGCGGTCGGACTTCAGTTCGTCTTCGAGGGCGGCCATGACGCGGTTGCGGTTGCGGCGCTCGTCCATGTCGATGAAGTCGATGATGATGATGCCGCCGAGGTCGCGCAGACGGATCTGGCGGACGATCTCGGGGATGGCGTCGAGGTTGGTCTTGACGATGGTGTCTTCGAGGCGCGCGGTCTTGCCGACGTACTTGCCGGTGTTGATGTCGATGGCGACCAGCGCCTCGGTCTGGTTGATGACGATGGAGCCGCCGGACTTGAGCCAGACTTTGCTGCGCAGCGCCTTGTTGATCTCCTCGGTGATGCCGAACTGCTCGAAGAGCGGCGTCTCCTTGGTGTAGAGCTTGACGCGGCGGATGAGCGAGGGCTGGAAGCGCTGGAGGAAGCGGAGGACGCGCTCGTACTCGTTCTCGGTGTCGACCCAGATGGCGGAGAAGTTGTCAGTGACCTGGTCGCGCAGGATGCGCTCGATGAGGTTGAGGTCGTGGTAGATGAGCGCGGGGGATTTGGAGGATTCGCTGCGCGCCTTGATGTCGGCCCAGAGGTTGAGCAGGAAGCGGAGGTCGCTGCGGAGCTCTTCTTCGCTGGCTCCTTCGGCGGCGGTGCGGACGATGAAGCCGCCGGAGGCCTCGCCTTTTTCGCTGAGGAGGATTTCCTTCAGGCGGCGGCGCTCGGCGTCGGACTCGATCTTGCGGGAGACGCCGGTGTGGCTGACGGTGGGCATGAAGACGAGGAAGCGGCCGGGCAGGGCGATGTGCGAGGTGATGCGCGCGCCTTTTTTGGCGATGGGCTCCTTGGCGATCTGGACGAGGATCTCCTGACCGGGCTTGAGGAGGTCGCTGATGGCGGGGAGGTTGGTGGTCTGGGCGGAGTGGCGGCCGCGGCCGTTGCTGCTGCGCTCGCGGTCGCCGGCGCCGCCGGTGTAGCGGGGGCGGTCGGAACGGTCTGAGCGATCACCGCGGTCGGAACGGCCGCGGCGGTTGTCGCGTCGGCCATCGCGGCGGCCGGGACGGCGCTGTGAGTCGCGATTGCGGCCAGGTTCGCGGGCGGGGGTGGAGGCGGATTGTCCTTCGTTATGGGTTGCTTCGTTGCGGGCTTCGGAAGTGGAGGCGGCGGAGGAGGAGGTGAGGGCCTGCTCCTGGAATTCGTCGTCGGACTCAGACTGGCCTTCGGCGGGGATGCGGTCTAGCTGGTAGCCATCGCCTTCTGCTTCGTCTTCATCTTCGGACTCTTCTATGTCTTCTTCGTCGTCGTCCTCATCGTCGTCGTCGAGTTCGTCTTCTTCGAGGTCTTCTTCGTCGAGTCGTCGTCCTCTTCGTCGGCTCGGGCGCGGTGCGGGTGATGTGGTCGATGGACATCTCGCGGATCATGGTGCCGAGGTCGGCTGCGCCTTCGAGGGTCTCCTCGTCGAGGTCGTCGATCTCCTCGATGGAGGAGGCGTGGAGGGTGTTGCCGCGGAAGTCGTCGTCGTCGATGAGTTCTTCGTCGAGCTGGCCGGCGCCGGGGGCGAAATCCGGTGCAAATGTCGTTGTCTCGGGTCCGGAGACGACGGCGCCCTCGTGGCGGATGGGCGATGCGGGCTCGGGGAGCTCGATGGGGGTGGGCTGGTGCTGGGCTTCGGGCGGGCCTCGATGGCTCGGAGTGCATCTCGCCGCCGGCGGAGATGGAGGTGATGTCGTGGGTCTCGGCTTCGGCGGCGGGCGCGGAGTCGACGGGTGGTTCGAGAGTTGCGCCGGACTGGCGATACTCGGTGCGGGGGAGGGGGTCGACGCGGTAGGAGGCAGAGGCTTCGGCGGGCTCGTACTCGGTGACGGCGGCAGCGATTACCGGAGTCGTTTGAGGCGAGGGGGTGGGCGCGTCGTTGCGGAAGTTGGAGCGACTGTCGCTGCGGGATCCGGATTGAGGACCACGGGCGTCGCGGGAGCCGCGGTCGCCACGGGAGCCACGGTCACGATCGCGGTTGGGGCGGCCTTCGCGTTGGGAGTCGCGGCCACCACGGTCGCGGTCGTTGGAGCGGGATTCGGGGCGGGATTCGCTGCGGGATTCTGAAGGCCGGCGGCGGGAGAGGGTCTCGCCGGGGAGGGTTGCGCCGCCGTCCCAGCCCTCGGCGAGGGTATAGAGGTTGGCGGGCGGGGCGAGGTTGACGGTGACGGGTGCGGCGGGCGCAGATGGAAGCAGTCTCTTCGCTGCCCTTGCGGTACTTGGAGAGTGACTCGCCGGGCAGGACGATGGGCTCGCGGTGGGGGCGGCGTCGGAATCCGCGTCGGGATAGGCGTTGGCGACGGGGCCGGTGGAGCGAGACTCGCCGGAGTCGACGCCGTAGAGGTCGCGGGAGGGGCGAAGCCGCGCGGGACGCGCGCAGGACGGTCCGGCGTTGGTCTGGATAGGTGTCGTGAGCGGGAGCGTCGTAGCGCTCGGCGTCGCGGCGGCGGGAGTCGTTGCGGCCACGGTCGCGGCGGCCACTGCGTGCGATTGTCGCCGCGGGCATTTCGCTGGAGTTGCTTCGCGCGGGGTGTGATCGGGCGGAGTTGCGGCGGCGGCGTCGATATCGAAAGGAGCGGCGTTCGTCGAAGGAGGCGCCGCCTTCGATGAGAATCTCTTCGTCGGGGGCGGTCATCGCTGAAGGCGGGGCGGCGCTTCCCTGCCCCGGCTCGCCGGGCTGGGATTGCCGCGTCCGCGACGGCGTCCGCGGCGGCCACGCCAGCGGCGGCTGCCGTCGGCGCCGGGAGCGCCTTCGCCGATCTCAGCGCCCTCGGCGGCGGCTGGAGGTGCGGGATGAAGCCGGACTCGGGCGCGCGAGCGCCGCGCTGGTGGGCTCAGAAGTGGACGGCGGTTGCGGTCGCGATCACGTCCGCCGCGGCGACTCGCGGCCGCCGCGCGTCGCGGCTGCCGGCTTCGGCGCGGGAGGGCTGGAGTCTTCGCCGTTCAGAGCGTGGGGCGCGGGGCGGCGCGGTCGCCGGTGGCGGCGGTGTCAAACTCCTCCGGGTCGGGCGCTTCCTCCATGAAATCAGTGATGTAGAGGAAGGCGTCGCGCTCCAGGCCGATGTCCACAAAGCTGGACTGCATGCCGGGGAGGACGCGGGTGACGCGGCCGTTGTAGATGGAGCCGGCGAGGGTGTATTCGTTCTCGCGCTCGTAATAGATTTCGGTGAGGGCGTCGTTTTCGACGATGGCCAGACGCGTCTCGTGCGGCGTGCTGGAGATATAAATTTCTTTCGACATCGGTCCTGCTCTTTCTGCCCGCTCCGGATCAGTCCGGTGTGCGAGCGGCAGGGCAGGCGAGAGGGATCGGAGGGCGCTAGCGAGGTGCTAGGCGCCGCTCACCGGGGGTGGGGACAGGGTGGGGATTCGGGAAGCTGTGTAGGCCGAACGATGCAGGCGCGACGAGATTCAGCGCGGACTGCGTCCAGAACGCTCCGGGAGGAGCGATCTGTTGATAACAAAAGCGATCGGAGACACGTTGGGATGCTTCGAGCGAAGATTGCCATGCGGAGTTTGTGGCCGAGACAACCTCAGATCGTGCCTGAGGCGGGGCCGTTTGCGGTCCGGATGCAATCATTTTCCCTTCAAACCTGTCCAGCCACGGAGTCGAATCTCTCTGCCTGGCCGGCCTTTTTTCTAAATTCTTCAAAACTCTTGTCCGCATGCCCGGCGCCTTGCGCCAACGGGAGCGGGTTACTCCGGCCTGCGGTGTGTCAGCCGGATGAATCTAGTATGCACCAAAACGGCTGCGCGCGCATTTTGGGGGTGGGGGTTGACACCAAGTGGGTACCGGTTTGGGGCGGAGGTGGTTCTGGTTGGTTGGGTATGTCTCGGTCATCTTCAATTCAGGGGGCCTAAGCGTCTCGGCGTTTCGCAGCCGGGAGGGCGCAAGCTTTCGGCTGCTCCAACTGTTGCGCGAGGGGCGCTACACTGCCGTCGCGACGCCGACCCTGCTCTTTGAATATGAGAGCGTACTTAAGCGCCCCGGGCAACGCGAGGTCCATGGCCTCTCAGACCAGTTGCTTGAGGATGCAGTCCGCGGGCTGGCGGGCCGGATGGAGGCGGTCCAGGTCGATTATCAGTGGAGGCCGCAGCTAACCGATCCCGACGACGAGATGGTGCTTGAAGCCGCGACCAATGGCCGCGCGTATGCCATTGTGACCCATAATGTGCGTGACTTCCTGCCTGCTGCTGAACGGTTCGGCATCCGGGTTATGACGCCGGGAGGTATCATCAGGGAGAGGTTCGTGTGATGGCCGCTGCCACCAGTCCTGTGCTGTTGCCCGAAAGCATTGTCAGGGCCGCCGAGGTGCAGGCCCGGCTACGCGGCGTGTCCCTGGAAGAATGGGTCGCGCGCGCCGTGGCCGAGCGCCTCGATACGATGGAAGGTGCGCGGGAGTTCTTCCGGCTGCGTGCTGCTGGGGCGATCGGCGATCCACTGGGCCGCGCGCTTGACGCGGTCCCAAGCCGTGCCCCCGATCCAGGCGACGAACTTTAGATAGAGGAACTCATCTCCGCAGTTTCGGAGGGCTTTCAGGCGCAGGCTTCGGAGCGCGGGGACATCTCTCGGCGTGGTCGCGATGACCCCTCAAAACTCAACCCGTCCCTGGAAGGCGATCATGCGGGGGGAGCTGTCGCCGCCGAGGCCGACGCCGAGCAGTCCCGTGGGTGGAGAGATGGTGCTGGTGATGGCGCCGAAACCGGTTTGGGTTGCGGGCTCGCCGGGCGTGCCGGCCTGGTTGCTGGGCAGGGCGAAGTTGGGATGGTTGAAGACGTTGAAGAGTTGGGTGTCGAAGCGGAAGGCGACGTGTTCGGCGAGGGGAATTTTTTTGGTGATGTAGATCTCGGAGTAGGTGAAGTGAGGGCCGCGATAGTTGTTGCGGCCGGAGTTGCCGAACCGGCAGTTGGCGGGCGAGTCGCCTCCGGCACATGCGCCGGTGCCGGGATCGACCACCGACGCGAAGGCATCGGGGTTCAGCCATTGCACGCTGCCGGGCTGGGTGACTCCGGAGACCGGGCTCCTGCGGTAGAGCGGGACGCCGGGCACGCGGTTGGCATACTGCGGCCCGCTGCCCTGGAAGATGCCGTTGTTGTTCGCGGTGTAGGGCGCGCTGAGGACGCTGAAGGGGACTCCGCTGTGCAGGAAGGCTGTCTCGGAGAGCTGCCAGCCGCCGAGCGTTTTCTGCAGGAGCGCGTGCTTCGACTGGAAAGGGACCTCGTAGATTGCGAAGGCGGAGAGGTTGTGGCGAATGTCGTAGTCGCAGTTGCCGTACTCGGGGCGAAGAGAGCCGGGCAGCGGAGCGAGGATGCCGAGGGTGGAGAACGGAAGCAGGCCGCCGTTCGATACCTCGTCGATGCAATGGCTGAAGGTGTAGTTTCCGCGCAGGGTCAGGCCGGCGAACTGTTTGGCCGCGCTGGTTTGCAGGCCTGCGTAGTGGCTGCCCGCGCCGGTGCGGAATTCATTGACGCTGCCGAAGCGCGAATCGAGCGGCTGGTTGTAGGCGAAGGGCGCGAAGCATCCGGCGCAGACTGTTTGGTAGCCGTTGAGCTGGACCTGATAGGGCTCATGGACAGCGCGTGTGCCGACGTAGTCGACGCGCAGCGAACCGCGCGCACCCAGCTCGCGTTCGATTCCCAGGCTCCATTGCTCGAAGTAAGGCGTCTTGAGGGTGCCGCTGGGGAAGGTGTTGAGGTTGACTGCGAGCGGCGTGGGCGGCGTCCGACGCGAGAACGCGCTCTGGAAACGATTGGTTGGCCTGCGACTGTTGCGTCGACGGCGCTGTTGGTGACGCCCGGCGCGATGCCACGCCGCCCACCTGTCCGTAGATCCCACCGACGAAGACAGGCGCATATGGAGGGTTGGTTGCGCCGAGGTCGGCCACCTGCGCGGGGATGATGTCGTTGAAGACGCCGCCGCCTGCGTGCAGGGCCGTCTTGTTCGAGAGCTTGTAGGCCAGCGACGCGCGCGGCTGCCAACTGAAGAGCGGCGTAGCGGGAAAGAGCGTGCGCACGTTGGTCTCGATCGCCTGGCTCAATGGCTGACTGGGGGTCGTGGGACATATCGAGGAACGATCCCGCGGGTCGCGCGAAGAGGCCGTGCTGGTTGACGGGGTTGGTGTTCCAGGTCGCGCGCAGGCCGGCGATGAAGGTCCATCGGCGGGCGAGCTTATAGGTATCCATCGCGTACAGGTCGAGGTTGCCCAGCGGCGATGCTCTCCTTCTGGGTGACGGGAAAGGCCGGCGGTCGCGGTGGATGCTGCGCCATAGGTGAACTGGGCGAGATCGTTGTAGACGACGGTGGGGACGACGCCTTCGCCGAGGTCGTAGTCGCTGACATCGAGGCGGCGGGAGTTCTCGCCGAACTTGAAGCTGTGGCGTCCGCGCGTCCAGATCAGGTTGTCGTTGATCTGCCACTGGGTGACCTTGCGGCCCTGGGTGTAGGTCTGGTCGTTGCCGCCGATGGTGGTGAAGGGCGCGTTGGAGCTGCCGCCGGCCAGCACGATCGGGAAGGTCTGCGAGCACCTGCGCGTAGTTGTTCGGCAGGAAGAGGCTGGAGTACCAGCTTGCGCCGGGGTTGAACTGGTTGACGAGGTTCGGGCGTGAACAGATGCGTGTAGCCGAGCGACGAGCGTGCGCTGCGGCTGCGGAGAGTACGCGTTGAAGATGGGGTTGATGGGGTCGGTGTAGGCGGCCTGCAGGCCGGTGTCCTGCTGGAAGCGATACCAGAGGCTGTTATTTGCGTCGATGGTGTGGTCGATCTTGAGAACGATGAGATTTTCGCTGTCGCTGTTGTTCATCGACTGGGTGCGGATGTTGGCGCAGCCGGCGCCGTTGAAGAGGTTGGTTGAGGTCTGGGTCCCGGACAGCAACACGCCACTCGCATCCAGCGGACAGGAGAGCACGGGCGTTGGCGTGCCGGCTGTATTGCTGTAAAGCGCGAACATATTGCGATAGAACGCCACTTCCTGCGGCTGGGCTGGCAGCACAGTTCCGTTGATCGGATCGGTCCCTCCCAGCGGCAACTGATGAAGGACATACACCTGATACGCCTGCGAAGGCACCGTGGTGCGCGCGACCAGCGGAAGCGCGATGCGGATGCCTTCATAGTGGGCGAAGAAGAAGAGCTTGTTTCTGCGGACCGGTCCGCCCACGCTGACGCCGAACTCATTCACGGTCGAGCGCGGCTTCTTCGCGATGTTGCCCGGCGTGTCGTTGGCGTGGAGAAAGTAGTCGCTGGCATTCAAGAGCGAGCCGTTCCATATCTCGTATGCGTCGCCGTGAAACTGGTTGGCGCCGGACTTGGTGAAGTAGATGGTTTGCGACGCACCGTAACGGCCCTGATCGACGGCATAGGAGTTGGTGTTGACCGTCGCCTCCTGCAGTGCATCGAGGCCGATCACCAGGTTCGTCGACAGCCCGATGTTCAGGCCGAGGAATGGGTCGTTCGAATCGTAGCCGTCGAGAATGTAACCATTTGAGGTCGCGGGCAGGCCGTTGAACTCGACGTTGCCGTAGCCGCCCGCCGCTTTTGCATCGTTCGACGAGCCGGCGGTATTCATCAACGCGCCCTCGGCGAACTGCGCGATGTAGGTGAGGTCCTGGCCGGGGTTGGGCAGGCTCTCGATGGTCTTCTCACTCAGCGTGGTCGATGTGTTTGCGTTCTCCAGGCTCATGAGCCCGGACTCCGCGGTTACTTCCACCGACTGCGAGGTTGCCGCGACGGAGAGCGCGAAGTTCACCGTGGCCGTCTGGCCCACCGCGACGCTCACCGGCTGTGACTGGCCCTCGCCGAATCCGGCCACACTGACCTGAATGCGGTAGGTGCCGGGATTGACCTGCGAGAAGAGGAAGCGGCCGTCCAGATTGGACTGGACCGTTCGCGTAGCGCCGGTGTTCACTTCCGTCGCCTTCACCTCGACGCCGGGAATGACCCCGCCGCTCTTGTCCGCGACAACTCCCGCGAGCGCACTGCTGGTGCCGCTCTGTGCGCGCGCTGATGAGCCGAGGAGCGCGATTAGCGACGCGACCAGCATTGCGAAGGTCTTTCCTGAGGGCATTAGGCTTAGAAACAATTAGGCTCACCTAACGGTTAGGTTTACCTAAATTGATCTCTATGTCAAATGCGTGCTGCGCATGCGCCAAACGGCGGCGCGCGGATATTGCTTGCGCCGATCCTTATGGCTTGTAGGACCCGATGAAGTACCCGGCCACAACGCGCAGGGCGGCGAGCGGGAACCATCGATAGAAGCTTGGGTCCGTCTGCGCTAGCCGGAAGACCTCTGGCGGAATCCTTCCCCAGGTCTTGACCATCCGGCGCAGGGCATGGAAGGCGAAGTCGTCGCGGTCCATTCTCAAACGGATGGCATTTTGCTGGAGAATATACGGCGACAGTTCTTGGTGCTCTGCGACCAGCGAACGACAGCGCACCTGGTCTTCTATGATTGCCATGAAGGCTGGGTTGTCCCATCCGAGATTGGAAAAGTAGATGTTGATTCCCTCGCCGCAGTGCACCAGACCGTCGAGGTCGAAACAAATGCGGCGTGCGGCGGCGACCAGGCGGGTGAAGAAGAGAGTATCTTCGCCGGAGTACTTCAATTCGGTATTGAAGCGTAGCCCGGGGTGGACCTCTCTGCGGTAGACCACGGTCGATACCTGGCCGGGAAGCTCCGAGAGCACGAGCGCAGCCATGGTCTCCCGCGGAATATCGAGGAACCCGGTTGCCTGGCCCGAGGCGAGAATGAAGGCGTGAGTCTCCGGCAAGTGTTGTCCCCGGCAGTGCGATTCGTGGTGACCGGGGCGGTCGTTATCCGTGAAGTAGAAGTCGAAACCTTGCTCCAGCGCCTCGATCGCCCGCGCCAGATGGTTTGCGGGCCACGCGTCGTCGGAGTCGAGGAAGGCGATCAACGATGTTTGCGCATCGGCCTCGTCCAGGCCGCGGTTGCGTGCCGCCGCGACGCCGCGATTTTCTTGGGTGAGCACTCGGAGGTAGATCGGCTCGCTGAGATTTATGCTGGCCACGTCGTGACTGGCTGGCAGTGGCGAACCGTCGTCGATGACGATCACCTCGATCGACCAGCCGGGAGGCACCTCCTGCCGGTGAACGGAGTTGAGCGCCCTGCTCAGAACTCCGGCTTCGCGCTGGAAGAACGGAATGATCACCGAGAGCGTTTGCATGCCTGCATCTAAGTTTAAGCCATCGCGGCAGACCGGGCCATTCGCCCTCCAGCCCACCCCCGCCTTTCACCCCATCAAAATCCGCCCCCAATTGGAGTGATCCAATTCCTCCCTTCCTGCGTCCTATAAAGCAATGAGATGATTGAGTTGGGCAGCTTTTACCGGCACAACAATCTCAGTCGATCCGGGTTATCAAACTCGAAGGACTCTAAACCTCAAGGGAGTTATCAAAACCATGCTCATCCACGGCACTCTCACCGGTCTCGCTCGCCGCATCGCGGCCCTCAGCTTCCTCGTCGCAGGCACCGCCACGCTCACGCAGGCCCAGCAATCCCCTGCCGTCACATCGACCCAGCTCGCGCCCGTTCTTCTCGCCTCAGAAGCCGCCCCGGCCGCCCTCGATTCCAACAGTTACTCCAGCAGCGTCTCCTCCTCGGATTCCGACGCCCGCTTCGACCTCAGCTCCGCCGCCCTTGCCGGCTCCCAACCGCCGCCCCGCCGCCACTATGGCCGGCCCAACTACTCCGGCGGCAATACCAACTCCGACGGCTCCGAAAAGTGGACCTTCCTCGTCGGCGCCGGCCTCGACCTCCCCATCGGCAACACCCACAAGTACGAGACCACCAGCTACGCCTTCCAGGGCGGCGGCGGACGCAACTTCAACAAGACCGTCGGTGTCCTGCTGCAGTTCGACTACAACCACTTCGGCCTTCAGCAAGCCACGCTCAACAACCAGCTGTATGTCTACAACTACTGCACCGCGGCCGACGTGGCTGCGGAGCTATGCTCCCCGCAGGGCGAGGTGTCCGCGGCCAACGGCATCTCCCAACTGGTCGGAAACAACCACGTCTGGTCCTTCACCCTCAACCCTACATTCACCCTCCCCACCAGTGGCTCGCTGGGCGCTTACGCGGTCGTCGGGGGCGGCTTCTACCACAAGGTCACCGACTTTCAGGTCCCCACCGTCGCCACATACTGCGACTACTACTATGGCTGCTACCAGTACCAGGCCAACCAGACCATCGACCAGTACACCAGCAACGCCTTCGGCATAAATGGCGGCGTCGGCTTCACCTACAAGTTCTCTCGCTTCGCCAGCGAGAGGTTCTACGCCGAAGCCCGCTACGTCCTGTTGCTCAACTCGCAGCGCACCGGCGTCACCGCCGCCAACGTCCCCACCTCTCCCTTAACCGCAACCGACTTCTACCCCGCCAACAGCAACCGCACCACCTACATCCCCATCACCTTCGGCCTCCGCTTCTAGAACGGACTCCTCTTTTCAAACGCCGTCATCCTGAACGAAGTGAAGGACCCCTGTATTTGCTCTTGCAATCGCCCACCCTCAAACAAAGAAGCCCGGCCACCGCACCGGGCTTCTTCCCTACGTCTTCCACGGATCGACAATCGGCACTCCGGAGTGCGCGAAGTGCCTCGCGTTCCGCGTCGCCACCGTGAACCCCCTGCTCCCCGCAATGGCCGCAATCTGTATGTCCGGAACATCAATCTCGATGCCTGCATGTTCCGTTTTCGACGCGATCTCCGCAATAGCGAAGCGCGGCCAGATGATCGAATGGGAGCGGCTCCAAAATTGCGAAGAGAAACTCCTCCGTCAGCAACGTGAGCTCGCGTCTCTTCCGTCCCTCCGGCAGCCGTGCGACGCCGTAACGTATCTCAGCCTCATTGATCGCGGTCGTTCGAAAAGAAGAGATTGGCAATCCATGGAACCATTCCAGAATGCGCTCCACCGGAGAAGGTCCCATCAGGGCCGAAATCACATTTGTGTCCAGAATGATCTTCTCGGCCACTAGCTAAAGTCCGGAATCTCTCGATGAGACGGCCCTCGCGCGGGAATCTCGATGTCGAGAGGACCATGTGCTCCCACAGCCGCCCTCACGAGGGCAACAAACTGTGCGCCGGACATCCCCTCGCGCGTAGGAAACTCCAGATCCATCGGCCCGTATTTTGCCACGGCTCGACGGATGGTGTGATACGGATGCTCCTCCGGCACACGTGACTCGCGCCTATGGACCGCCGCCTCCAGGATCGCGCGCGCCTCCGCCTCCATCGACCGGCCAGCCTCGGCGGCTCGGACGCGCAGGCTCTCCTTCACAGAATCCTTAAGATCGCGGATGTGCAACGTCGCCATGCAAGCAATGATAGCACTGCTTGCTACCAACCCAAATCCTATATCCCCACCGGATACGGCTTCTCATGCACCTCGGACCCACTGGTTCCCTTGCCCGTCCGCTCAAACCTTCCCTGCAGCAGGCTCAGCGCCCGGTATACCAGTACCCCATCACAAACAGCAGCAGAAACGGCACCGTAAAGTAGTTCTCCGTCGACATCGCATACCACACCGTGAACGCAAAGTACGTCCCAATCGCCAACTCAATCCACGGCACAATCCCCAGCCGCTTGCGATACACCTTCGCCTGGCTGGCCTCGCCCTTCTTCCTCACCCGGTACTTCGGCGTCCGCGCAAACGCCGACTTCATGCCCCAACCAGCGCCTCCATCACCGCCTTCGTATTCGTGATCGTCAGCCCCACCCCGCCCAGCGCCATCAGCACCGGCACATACAGAAACGTTCTGTACCACGTCTTCGGAAACAGCTCCTTCTGGCTCACCAGATAAAACGTCGACACCGACATCGTGCTCGCCACAAACAGCGGAAAATCGATCAGCAGCATCTGGATATACCCCTGCCAGCTGCGAATAATCATCGCCGGCATCAGCAGCACGCTCAGCACAATCATCAGCGGATAGCTGATGTTCGCCGTCAGGTGGTACCACGCCTCCAGCTTCGTGTGCCATGGCGCATCGCTCTTCAGCACCCGCGGCAGGATCTTCTTGCCCGTCTGGATCAGCCCCTTCGCCCAGCGCGCCTGCTGCGTCTTGAAGGCCGTCATCTCAATCGGCAGCTCCGCCGGGCACTCCACATCCTGCAGGTATTTGAACTTCCATCCCGCCATCTGCGCGCGATAGCTCAGGTCCGTGTCCTCGGTCAGCGTATCGTGCTGCCAACCGCCTGCCTCCGTAATCGCCTCGCGCCGCCAGACGCCCGCCGTCCCGTTGAAGTTGAAGAACACCCCCGCCCGCGACCGCCCGCCATGCTCCAGCACAAAGTGTCCATCCAGCAGGATCGCCTCCACCTGCGTCATGAAGCTGTAATTCCGATTCAGGTGCGTCCACCGCGTCTGCACCATGCCGATCTTCGGCTCCGCAAAGTGGTCGACGACCTTCATCAGCCAGTCCGGCGACGGCACAAAGTCCGCATCGAAGATCGCGATCAGTTCGCCCCGCGCCACCTTCAGCCCCTCATCCAGCGCGCCCGCCTTGTACCCATACCGGTTCGTCCGATGGAGATGCACGATCGGCTGCGCCGCCATCCCCGCAAACCCGCGCGCATACCGCTCCACCATCTCCCGCGCCACCTCCACCGTCTCGTCGGTCGAGTCGTCCAGCAGCTGGATCTCAAACCGGTCCCGCGGATAATCCAGCCGGCACACCGCATCGATCAGCCGGTCAATCACAAACTGCTCGTTGTAGATGGGCAGCTGCACCGTCACAAACGGCAGCTCGCCCTCCGCATACCGCCCGCCCGGCTCATCCCACTTCGCCGCATTCTTCTTGTTCCGGTAATAAAGCCACACCAGCTGGTAGCGATGCACCCCATAAAACGCCAGGATAATCATCACGATGAAGTACGGAATCAGCATCGCCGTATCGAACGTGTTCCAGCGATACAGCCCGCTGAAACGTGTGGTCCCCATAGTGCGTCCGCAGATAATGCCCCAGCCCCTTCGAGGCCAGAAACATCGCCGGCGACGCGCGCATCGTATCGAAAAAAGAGCTCAGAAATACTCTCCGCCAAAGTCTTTACGTTCCCGTCGATTCTACGCGATAGGACTACTCAGGGAGGCGATCTTCATACAGACCCAGAAACTCCGAAGGACTGATGATCCGCACCCCCGAAACCCTGCTGCCATAGAGATGCGCAAAGTGGCTCTTGTCGCCCGTCACCAGATAGTCCACACTCGCCGCAATCGCCGCGGCAAGGATCGGTTGGTCCTTCTCCAACAGTTGAATACTTTCCGGCACAAAACCTGAATCCGCGTCGCTGACCATCCTCGTGGCGGCGATAAGCTTCTCGAACCGCACACCCTGCGCGGACTGCTTGATGTGGCGCCATACCTCCCCAACCGCATAAGGCGAAGTCACCGGCGTCACGCCCGCCAGCCTCCAGAAATTCAGAAATCGACTGCTCGCAAGGTAGGAGGCCGAAAACAGCACATTGGAATCCAGATAGATGGTAAGCGGATTAAGGTCACGCACTGCGCTGCTCTTCGAGAAGCTCCGCATGTCGCCGCTTCAGGTGCGCTCTCCAATCTTTCGCCGTTGGCAGCGTGGAGCGGTGATTGGGATCGAGCCCAGGAGCATCGGTAGGATCGATACCCTCCTCCCGTAGCAGCGCCGAGACCTCGTCGTACTCCTCCTGCGTCATCGCGTTGATAAGTGTCAGGTATGCCTTGCGTTGAGGACTCCACACCTCCGGCTCATACACAAACGCCGGCCGCAGCCGAATCTCCCCATCCTTCGCCTCCGTCACCAGCAGCGACCCGTCCGCCAGCCCAAACTGCTTCCGCAGCTTCGCCGGCAGCACTATCGTCCCCCGCTTCCCCATCTTAATCGTCGTCGCCGCCATATCCGATCCTCTGAATATCAGAATATCAGATGTTCAGACTGCTACCCATCCCGCCATAGCTCCCGCCCCGGACGCTATGCCGCATTGCTCGACCGGTAGGAAAAAGGTAGTATGTTGGTATGAAGACTGCCTCGCAACGCGTAAAGAAAAGTTACAGCATCTCCCGGCAGTCCGAGCGCTTCGTGCGCCAGATTCGCAAGGCCCGCCGCATCAAATCCGACTCCGAGGCCCTGGACCAGCTGCTGCGCGAGGCCATCGCCGCCCATGCTCGAGGCTCCATCGATGCCGCGTACAAGGCCTTCTATGACGCCGCCTCCGAGAGCGAGCTGGCCGAAGATACAGCCTGGGCCGCATTCTCCGAGTCGGAGCTTGCGGAGATCGCCCAGTGAACCCCGCGGCTTCGCGCCTGCCAAGCCGCGGAGAAGTCTGGTGGGCCAGTTTGCCCACCGACCCACCCGGAAAGGGGAGGCGCCCGGTCGTCATCGTCTCGCCCGACGGCCGCAACCATCATCCCCGTTCCAACTCGGTCCTCGTCGTGCCGCTCTCCACCTCCATCCAACTCCTGCGTCCCGCGCACCTCCTCCTGCGCATGGGAGAGACAGGCTTGCCCGCCGACTCCGCCGCACAGGCGGATAACATCACAACCGTGCGTCGCGAGAGTCTGACCGAGCCTCGCTCCCAGCAGCGAAAGCTCTCCCATACCAAGGTGTGCGAACTCGCCGCCCTGGTCCGCACCGCAATGGGCTGCATCTAGCCTCATATATACATGGTATATACTTAATCCGTGGACGTTTTCTTCCTCTACCGCCACCAGGATTTCGTCTGGGATAGCCGGAAGGCGACGGAAAACCGGGCAAAGCACGCAATCGGATTCGAAGCCGCCTGCGAAGTATTCTTCGACGATCTATCGGTATACGTGGATGCAACGGCAGACGAGGAAAGACGGACTGCGGTCATTGGCTTGGGCGAGGCAACTGGTGTTTTGTACGTAGTTCATGTTGAGAGAGAAGGCGAAGTCGTAAGGATTATCTCAGCGCGCCCCGCGACCAAGCGGGAAAGGAAGACTTATGAAGACGGCTAAAGAACGAATGTGGGAACGGATGCGGACGCCGCGTGAGATGACGTCAATCAGCCTGCGCATCCCTAAGAGCGTCATCGAATCCCTGAAGGAGATCGCCCCAACCCTCGGGTTCTCCGGCTATCAATCGCTGATCAAGGCCTACATCAGCAAAGGACTGCGCGCCGACCTGGAGCGCCTCGAAGGCTCGCAGGTGCAGGCCATCGCCGAGAGTCTGCGCAAGCAAGGCGTCGCCGACGAACTCATCTCTGCCGCAATCGCCGAGGCCGGCGTGATGTCGGTATAGTACGCAGGGGGAGGTCACCGTGGAGAATTACCTGTCGTTGCGTGGTCCGATTGATCGGGAGGGAGACAAGTTGGTATTGCGGATACCGCTCGACGCTGGAGGGGAACAGCTCTCCCTTGTCGCACGGGGAATCTCTGAGGTTGACGGCGAAGACTTGGTGGTAACCATCCCGCATTGGCTTGCGCAGAAGATCGATGTTCGTGAGGGAAGCGAGGTCTACGTGGACGATCGAGGAGGCAAATTCAATATCACCAAGGCGTCCGTGACATAGGTCTTAACTTTAAAAACATCACCCCATACACCCCATCTCGCTCCACTGGCTTAAACCCCGCATCCCGAATCACCCTCCGCAACTCCTCCTCGCCCGCACCCTTCGCCGCCCGCCCCTCAGTCATCCACCACCCCGCATCATTCGCCCCGAAACCCAGGCCCGTCTGTAGCACCTTCAGCCCCCGCTCCGCACCGCCCGCCTCCACATTCTCAATGTTGTCCAGCATCATCCTTGAGACCGCCAGCACCTTCAGATACCCCACCGCCGTCGGCTCCTCCACGCCATACCCCGTCCCTCCGCCCTCCGGCTGGAAGCTCCGCGGCACAAACGCCGCAAACCCTCCCGTCTCCTCCTGCAACCGCCGCACCGCCCCCATCGCCGCAACCAGCTGTTCCATTCCCGCACTCGCATCAAAAACCATCGCAGCCACCGTCCGCATCCCCACTCCATGCGCCGTCCGCTGCTCCTCCAACCACACCGCCTCCGCACCCTCCCCTACCCGCACCCCATCCCCCGCAATCGAATCCAGCCCCGCATCGCGCAGCCGCAGCAGCACCTCGGGCACTCCGCACACGCTCTCCCTCGCGACAGCCGCAACCTCCCCCGCCGTCAAACCCTCCATCCACACCGCCGGAAACCGCCCCCGCACCCCCCGCAACAATCCCTCAATCTCCCCCACCCCCCGAATCTTCCCACCCGCCTCACCCAGCCCCACCAACCGCACCCCACGCCCACCCATCTCTGCAATCTCGCGAACCTTCGCGCAAATCTTCTCAACCGAAGCCGCCCCACCACCCGCCCCCGCAACAGACCCTCCCCCCAACCGCGTAGCTCACCACTCCCTCCGGATGCAGTCGCCGCCGCACCGCGTCCGCCTCCATCCCAATCCCAATCAGGTCGTCGCTGCGCAGACAATCCAGCGCCTGTTCCCGGCTGATCCCCATACAAAAATTCTACCTTCCCCGCACGCCCTTTACCGCCCCCACACCCTCACCAGCACCACCCCCAGCAGCCCAATCGCGCAAACCACCCCCACCAGCACCCCCACCAGCAGCCGCATCGCCGCCGCCGCCGTCTTCTCCAGCCCCGCCACCCGAGCCTCCACCCCCTCCACGCTCGCCTGCGCGCGCTTCACTTCAATCGCCGTCTCCGCCAGCTGCTCGCCCTGCTCACTGCAACTGCTGTTGAATGCCGGCATGCACCTCGCCCAACCGCCCCAGCCTGCCGCTCACCTCCGCGCCCAGCGCCGCCAGCGCGGCCTCCTGCGCCTTCTCGCTCGCCGAGCGCGTGGACAGATACTTGTCCGCCATCGGCAGCAGTCGCGTAAAGTGAGGCAGCAGTTCCAGCAGCATCGGCCACATCGGACTAGTCTAGTCCTCGCTCAGCACCGCGCGCATCGACTCCCGCCGCCGCCGTCGCCGCATCAGCAGCGCGGCAATAGTCGTCAGCACTATCGCCGCGATGATCGCCTGCGACCACACGCAGTAGATACACCACGTCTCAATAATGTACGCCTCGATATACGTCAGCATCGCCGCGCAGAAGAAGCCCACCCGCGCCAGCTCCAGCACAATCCGCAGCCGCCCCAGCAGCGCAAACACCGCAATCGCCAAATAGCCCGCGATCCCAATCGCCGCCACCGGAATATGCACCGCGCCCGGCTTCTCGTCGAAGCTCATCGGCGGAAACACCGCGTACTTCCCATGGTTCACCGTCCCGCAGTCCCAGTGCTCCGAGACCGCGCACGGCGACGCCGCAGCCGGGTCCATAAAGTGGATGCGCAGCGCCAGCGAACTCACCACCACCCCCGCCACCGCCAACACCGCAATCAGATATTTCATCCCCACCATCTTACTGCGGGTGCCCCCTACCGGGTGCCCCATGTCAGACAGCTTCACCGTCTGACGTGGGAATACCCCCACCCCCCTAAAAAAATCCCCCCACCCCTATCGCGCCCCTCCCCTTATGCCGATAGTCCGCCAATATGCGTTTTCCCCGCCTCA
Source organism: uncultured Acidobacteriaceae bacterium (assembly GCA_963808025.1). Taxonomy (GTDB): domain Bacteria; phylum Acidobacteriota; class Terriglobia; order Terriglobales; family Acidobacteriaceae; genus Edaphobacter. The sequence goes on from CAWEEI010000006.1 coordinate 681,972, forward strand.
TGCTCCCCCCGAAATCCGCCGATAACCCACCCAAGGTAGCGTAATGTCCTGCACCCCCTTTATCGCCAAGCCTATCGTCACCCCGCGCGACGCCATCGCCAGCCACGTCCGTTGGAAGATCACCCTCCTCACCGCCGCGCGCATGCATGAGTCCCTCAGCGACCGCGCCACCTACTCCGTCCAGCATCCCGAAGAGTGCTCCATCCGCCGCTGGCTGCTCTCCCAGTACAACCTCCACCTGCGCCAGACCCCGGAGTACCTCACCGTCCTCCACTGGCACCAGCAGTTCCACCACGAGATGCTCACCATCACCAACCTGCTCAACGCCGGCGAGTTCGAAGTCGCCGAAATCCTCCTCAACACCTCCGTCACCTTCCAGACCGCCTCCAACTCCCTCGCCAACGCCATCATGGCCCTCGACCGCATCGCCCCCGTCAAGCTCGCTTCCTAAACCCGCCGGGTGCCCCCCTACTGCCGTCATTCTGCGCGACGCGCAGAATCTCCGTATTTGCTTTTCATGCCGCCACCACCCTGGGTGCCCCATTCATCGCGAAGCGATGAGTGGGCTATCGTTCGCGCCAGCGAACGACCGTTCTCCGTCTGCTCATTAGAAGAGTCGTCTTCTCAAAAAGAGCCATGCATCATCAACTGCATCGTCATGAACACGAAGCCGAGCAGCAGCAGACCTGTAGACGCCACTCCGCGCAGCACAGCCGGATCCTGTGTCACCGTGAAGAGAATCCGCCTCACATTCACAATCGCACCCACGGCAAGCAACAGGACCATCGAGGGCAGCCCAAGGGCTCTGAACAAATCGACCGGTCGATCTCCACCTGCGCGAACAAAAAGGGCAATCGCGCTGGCAGCCATGAACAGAAACATTATTCCGGCAAAGATCAGGTTGAACCAAAACATTGACCGACTCATGAAAGCGTTCTTTCCGGAAGCATCGTCCCCGCCGTGCGTCCCAACCAACTGATCCATGGTCCTCTCCTCGGAAGCTTGACGCCAATATAGCGGAGAAATCGGCTACACCCCCACCAAAAAATTATCAATCAACCGCGTCCCCCCCACCCACCCCGCAACCGCCACCAAATCCCCCGCCTTCACCTCAACCACAGGCAACAAACTCTCCGCATCCACCACCTCCGCATAATCCATTCGCACCCGCACCCCCTCGCGAGCAAACACCCCCAACATCGCCTCTCGCAATACAGAAGCCCGCACCTCACCCTCCCCCACCAACCCCTCCGCCGCATCCAGAGCCCGCCGCAACACCAACGCCCGCCCGCGCTCACTCGCCGATAAATACGCATTCCTCGAACTCATCGCCAGCCCATCCGCCTCCCGCACGATCGGACACACCCGCACCTCGACCCCCAGATTCAGATCGCGCACCATCCGCCGCACCACCGCCACCTGCGCCGCGTCCTTCTGCCCAAAGTAAGCCCGCTCCGGCGCAACTATATTAAGCAGCCGCGCCACAATCGTCGCCACTCCGCGAAAGTGCCCCGGCCTTGACGCCCCATCCAGCCGCTCGCCCAGCTCCCCCACATCCACAAACGCCGTCGTCCCCGCCGGATACATCGTCTCCGCCGCCGGCGCAAACACCACCGCAACCCCCGCCGCCTCCAGCTTCGCGCAGTCCTCCTCCAGCGTCCGCGGATACGCCGCAAAGTCCTCCGCCGGCCCAAACTGCGTCGGGTTCACAAAGATCGACGCCGCCACCACCCCGCACTCCCGCCGCGCCGCCTCCACCAGGCTCATGTGCCCCGCGTGCAACGCCCCCATCGTCGGAACCAATCCCAACCCGCAACCACCCGCCGCACCCAAACCGCCCCCGCCTTCAACTCACGGCAAGCCCCCCGCATCTCCTCCGGCGTCCCACAAACTCGCATCCAGACCCTCGAACCCCGAACCTTGAACCTTGAACCCCCACTACGCCTTCCTCGCCACCAACTCACCCACCACCCCAGCTTTCACCCCCGGCCCGGTATGATAGCTCTCCTCATCGCTGGGAAACCTTCTCCCCGCCACATCCTCCTTGTACTGCGCCAGCCCCTCGGCAAAGAACCCCGCCGCATCGCCATACTGCCTTGCAAACTTCGCCCGCGGGGCAAAAGTCAAGTTGAACAAATCGTGAAACACCAATATCTGCCCATCGCACTCCGGCCCCGCGCCAATCCCAATCGTCGGCACGCGACATTCGCTCGTAATCTTTGCCGCCAGCTCTCGCGGAATCCCCTCCAGCACAATCGCCACCGCGCCCGCCTCCTCCAGCGCGCGCGCGTCCGCCTGCAGCCGATCCATCGCCTCCGCCGTCTTGCCCTGCACCCGGTACCCGCCCATGCTGTGCACCGACTGTGGCGTCAGCCCAATATGCCCCACCACGCAAATCTGCGCCTCCGTCATCCGCCGCACCAGCTCCGCGCGCATGGTGCCGCCTTCAATCTTCACCGCCTGCGCGCCCGCATCCTTAATAAAGCGCACGGCATTCCCCACGGCCTCATCGACGGTCCCGTGATACGAACCGTAAGGCATGTCCGCCACCAGAAAAGCCCTTCGCACTCCCCGCGAAACCGCCCGCGTATGGTGCAGCATCTCCTCCATCGTGACCGGCAGGGTGTTCTCATACCCGAGCACCACCATGCCCAGCGAGTCGCCCACCAGCACCACATCGATACCTGCCTCGTCCACCATGCGCGCGGTGGGCCAGTCATACGCGGTCAACGCGCTGATCGGTCGTCCCGCCTGCTTTTTCTCCAGAAGCGCGCCCGCCGTCACCCTCGGCTCACGCAGCCTGCTCACAGTTACTGAAAGATTCGCTCCTGAGATAGGCCGGGACTTTAGTCCCGGCACAACCAACTCAGTTTCAACCGGGGCTTTAGCCCCCGGGATATTGCGGGACCCATATACGCTCATCATCATCTCCAGTGCCACTCCGTCGTCAACTCAACGTTTATCGCGGATGCAGCCCGAACGCGTCTAATTATAGTCCGGCCCCGTCTCTCTTGAGGCGAACTTGCCACCGGGCTGCGAGGTTCCTATAATCAGCATCGTGTGTCTCGCAAGCGTGCGTGCGGCAACTTCCCCGGCCAACCGCACCCAAGCCGGGAAGACTGTTCCTCTCCGGGTCCCCAGGGCGGCAGGCATCATAAAGACATTAAGATTCATATTGATTGAGGAGTTCTGAATGAAGAAGTTCGTATTAGCCTCTCTCCTGGCGTCTGTTGCAATTGCCTCCGGTCTGTCCTCCGCCTCTGCCCAGCAACCCGTCAACCTCGGCGCGCCCGCCACCCCCTGCGCCCTGCCCGACGCCGAGTACACCGCCTACACCAACGCCATGGGCCAGGCCGACCCCAAGGCCAAAGCGGCGGCCATTGAGGCCTACCTCACTGCCTTCCCCCAGTCCGCATGCCCCACCAGCCGCCCCGACACCCTCGTCACCCTCATGGGCGCCTACAGTACATTTGACCCCGTCAAGACCGTCGACGCCGCCGACCGCGTCCTCCAGCTCAATCCCACCGAGATGCACGCCCTCATCCTCGAGGTCTACTTCCGCAAACAAGCCGCCGAGGCCCTCACCGATCCCGCCGCCAAGCAGGCAGCCCTCGACGCCGCCGCCGGCTTCGCCCAGCGGGGTCTCGTCGCGCCCAAGCCCGCCGCCATGGCCGACGCCGACTTCAAGACCCTCCAGACCAATGGCTTCCCCGTCTTCTACAGCACCATCGGCGAAGACGCCCTCAACAAGAAGGACACCGCGACCGCAATCGACACGTATAAGAAAGAGCTGGCCTTCGTCCCGGCCGCCCAGACCCAGACCCCCGGCCCCGTCCTCCAGGACATCTTCGAGCTCGCCTTTGCGTACTACCAGTCCACCCCGCCCGATCTCCTCGACTGCGCCTTCTACGCCTCGCGCGTCGTCACGTATGCTCCCGACGCATTGAAGGCCCAATTCGCCCCCACCGCCAAGTACTGCTACAAGAAGTTCCATGGCGGGGATGATGGCTACGATGCCTTCGCCGCTGCCGCAGGAGCCAATCTGAATCCGCCCGACGGCCTCTTCGCCTCCGTCAAACCCGCGCCCACCCCCGCCGACTACGTCAACCAGGCCATGGCCACCACCCCGGACCTCGCCGTCCTCGCCCCCGACGATCGCGAGTTCATCCTCCAGAACGGCACGCCCGACCAGGCCGCCAAGGTATGGGACAGCGTCAAGGGCAAGTCGGCCCAGTTCCCCGACGTCCTCGTCATCGCCTCCACGCCCACCCAGATCCAGGTCGCCATCTCCAGCGGCGCCGTCCAGTCCAAGACCGCCGACTTCACCTTCAACCTCACTCCGCCCGACCCCCTCCCCGATCTCAAGGAGCACGCAACTCCCGCCGAGAAGCTGGCCTATAAGAAGAAGAAGGACGCCGCCGACAAACTAGCCGCCGACACCGCAGCCGCTGCCGCCGTCGGCAACAAGATCACTATCTCCGGTACCTACGACTCCTTCACCCCCAACCCCATCATGATCACCATGTCCGACGGCGAAGTCGTCCTGCCCAAGGCCGAGCCCGCCAAGTCGGCCGGCCACCACCCCGTCGCCAAAAAGAAAGCCGAGTAACCCGCCCCATCCTTGGGTGCCCCACGTCAGACAGCTTCACCGTCTGACGTGGGAATGCCCCCCCAGAAAAGAACCTGTCGTCTTCTCTAAGAATTGTCATCCTGAGCGCAGCGAAGGACCCGCTTCTCGTCAAGCCTCATCCCACCGGTGCCCCATTCATCGCATCGCGATGAGTGGGATGTAATCCGCACACCCCCCCACCGCCGTCATCCTGAGCGGAGCGCGCAGTCGAAAGACCCCCGCATTTGTTCTTCATTCCGCCCAGACCCTCGAACCACGAACCCCGAACCCCGAACCTAGAACTCCCCCACCTTCACCCTTAACACCTGCTCCCTCTCCGTAAAGTTCAATCCATAATCCGTCTGGTCCCCATTCCAGATCCGCACAAACTTCCACCTCCCATCCACATACTGTCCCTCCTCCACCCGCACCCACTCCCTGTGCTTGTTTGAAGCCGCATCCGTCGGCTTGAAGTCCACCCGCGCATCGACTCCCGTCACCAGAAACTCATCCGGCCCCAGCTGCGCCACCAGCGCCCGACCCACCGGGTCCGCATTTCCCGGAGGGTTCCTCGTCGCGCCAAACTGCTTCAGCCCGTACACCACCGTCGCGGTCCACGGCCCGAACTCCAGCGACTGCGTATGCACCGCCGGGTCCTCCGCAACCGCCTGCACCTTGCCGTCGAAGTTCAGCTTCGCAATCTCCCGCGCCATCGGCCCCAGCAACTTATAGTTCAGCGCAAATAAATCGATCAGCTTCTCATCCACCAGCGGCGCACCCAGCGGCGCATTCGAGTAGCCCGTCAGGTCCAACCCAAACGGCGACCACCCAATCGCCCCATGCCCCAGCGCCGCAAACAAAAACTTCGCCCCCAGCGCCGAGTTCGTCGTCTCAGGAATAAACAGCGCATTGTCCTTCCGCCCGTAAATCTGCACGATGTGCATGTAGCGCGCATAGTCCGTCATATAAATGTCCGGCGAAATTAAATCCAGCGAAGGCGCCGTCGCCTTCCATATATCCAGCGCATGGTTCATCTGGTCCTCGCCCGAGAGCCGCCCATTCGCAGCCGGCCGCCCCGCATCGCCCAGCGAGTGGTTCAGATACATCGGCAGTCCATCCTCCGCCTTCCCCGCCTTCACCACCTGCTCCACATACCGCGCAATCGACCACGTCTGGAACGTGTCCGAAGCCTCCGCCCCAAACACCTGCTCCCACGTCCCCTCCTGCGTGTGCAGCGCCTTCACCAGCTCCTCCGGCACCACCCCCGCATACGCCTTCACCGCCTCGGCCGAATAGTCCCTTGAACTCCCATACTGATTGATCTCGTTCTCCACCTGCACCATCAGCACCGTATGCCGCGCATCCGCCGCCTTCAGGTGCCGCATCAGCGCCGCAAACGCGCGCGTATCAGCCGCCAGCGTCGCGGCCCCATACGGCGACATCGTGTCCCGCACCATCCCCTTCGCATCCACCAGCATCGGATACTTCACCGGATCGCTCTTCATCCACTCCGGAACATAATGCGGCGACCCGTTCTTCCACGTCCCAAACCACAGCAGCACCAGATGCACCTTATGCGCCCGCGCGCTCGCCAGCAGCGCATCCACCACGCTGAAGTCGAACTTGCCCTCCACCGCCTCCATCTGCTCCCAATAGATCGGCGCCTCAATCGTATTTGCATGGAGCCGGTCCACCGCCGGCCACACCTCGTCGAACACCCCCGGCCACGCACTCGAATTATTCAGCTGCATCCCCAGCATCAGATACGGCTCTCCATCCACCATCAACGCCCACCGCCCATCCTTCTCCACCACCCTCGGCATCGCCGTCCCCGCCGCCGCGCCGTTCACGCCTGCACTCTGCGCCACCGCCACGCTCGCCATCGCCGCCCAAATCCCAACCGCCATCCCCAAACCAATCCGCATAAATCAAATCTCCATCGCAAAAAAATAAATTAGCCGCCGCCGAATTCTACACCCCACCATCGCACCCCACTTCACTCAGGTATCGTTGAAGCACAACCCACCCAACCCGGAGCCCCATGTCCGACCAGAGCAACTTCAAGGACGAAGAGATCGAACGCGAGCGCCGCGCCGCCACCAGCCGCCGCAAGAACGTCGACTACGCCAAAATTCGCGAGCAGCGAGATCTGCTTCTAGCCGCGCGCATCTGTACGCCCGAAGAGTTCCAAGCAAGAATGAAGGAATACGAGGTCGACTTCAGCTCCGAAAGAGGGAAGACGATTATGGAGGCCTACTGGGCTATTCGCCGTGGGCTTCAGCGTTAGCGCGCAAATCAGCGCGAATGGCCTTCTGCTTCTCGGCAGGCAACGTCGCAAGATGCTCATCGAAAGCATCAATCAACGCCTGCTCCGCCGGCGTAAACTCTGGTTCGGTCTGCACAATCTTCGGCTGAGTCAGAGTCGCCATGACGCCTCCACTCCCTCAATCCTACCACCCAGCCCTTCGCAATCAGCCCGTAAGCTCGCGCTACTCCCCCAGCATCATCCTCTTAATCCCACTCGCCCTTCCCGTTCCCCCATCGCACTCAATCAAAGTCGCGCACATCTTCGGGTTCCCCTTCGCCGCTTCGAACTTCCCCGGCATCCCTGTCAAAAACCGCTGCACCACCATCTCCTTCTCCACCCCAATCACCGAGTCGAACGGCCCGCTCATCCCCACATCTGTCTGGTACGCCGTGCCGTGCTCCAGCAGCCGCTCGTCCGCCGTCGGCACATGGGTATGCGTCCCCAGCACCGCCGTCACCCGCCCATCCAGATACCACCCCAGCGCCGACTTCTCGCTCGTCGCCTCGCCGTGGAAGTCCACCAGCACCACCTTCGCCTTCACCTTCCCCAGCAGCGCGTCCGCCTTGCGAAACGGATCGTCGCAGCTCCCCATAAACACCCGCCCCTGCAAATTCATCACCGCATACGCCTGCCCGTTCGCCAACTCACCCTCATACATCCCGTACCCCGGAGTCCCCACCGCATAGTTCGCCGGCCGCAGCACCCTCCGCCCGCGCCCATGCGACCCCTCCGGCACATCCATATACTCCAGGATCTCCTTCTTGTCCCACACATGGTTGCCCGTAGTAATCACCTGCGCGCCCAGGTCGAACAGCTCCTCCGCAATCGCCGGCGTAATCCCAAATCCCCCCGCCGCATTCTCCCCATTGATCACCAGCAGATCGACCGCATTGGTCTCCATCACATGCGGCAGATGCTCCCGCACAATGCGCCGCCCCGCCGGCCCAAACACATCCCCAACAAACAAAATATTCACCCCGCCAGCCTAGCACGCGCCCATCTCTGGGTGCCCATGTCAGACAGCTTCACCGTCTGACGTGGGAATACATCCCCTCAAAAAGAAATTGTCATCCTGAGCGCAGCGAAGGACCTGCTTTTCTTCAAGCCCCATCCGCTCGGGTTCCCCATTCATCGCATCGCGATGAGTGGGACGTAATCCGCTCGCACCCTTCACCGCCGTCATTCTGCGCGACGCGCAGAATCTCCGTATTTGCAGTTCTTGCCCCCACACCCCGCTGGCCTTTCACTAACCACCAATCACTAACCACTAACCACTGTCTCTTCCCCCTACCCCATCTCCCCTCCCATGTGGTAGTTTGCTCTGCATGGCACAGAGCGGTCGTTTCGGATTAAGTCTAAAAATTCTCACGGTGCTGGCCTCCGAGCCAGCCGCCATGCACACCTCAGCAGCCATCGCGGAGCAGCTCACCGAGAGCGCCGTCATGGTGCGCCGCTGCTTCCTGCTTCTGCAGAAAAAAGGCCTCATCGAGCAGCGCAAGGGCCCCCACGGCGGCGCCAAACTCAAGCTCCCGCCCAAACAAATCGGCCTCGGCGACATCTACATCGCCACCGAAACCGACTGGCTCACCCTCGACGATCCCGCCTTCACCCCCGTCCTCAAACGCGTCCGCGCCGAAGGCCTCGAAGCCTTGAACGAGACCTCCCTCGCCCAGATGCTCAAACGCCTCCGCAAATCCACCCCCGCCAAATCCCCCAACGGCGCCGCCCCCAAATCCACCGCCAAAAAGTCCTGACCAGCCACCACCCCGGGTGCCCCATCCAAGCTCCGCTTGGGTGGGTTATCGTTCGCCCCGGCGAACGACCGCCTTTCGCTCGCTCGCACCCCAATCTCCGTGACCGCCATCACAACCAACTGCCTTAAAATCCGCCTTACAATAAGCAAGTCCGCCGAACCGCCCATCCCATCCCCAGGGGAACTCATGGCCTCCGCTTCCCGCATCACCCTCCTCACCGCCGCCTTCACCCTCACCCTCACCCTCACCGCTCCCGCCCAACAAACCGAACTCGCCTCCCTCCCCGACGCTCCCACCCCGGTCGCGTCCATCCCCATCCTGTCGCAACCCCCCGCGCAAGGCCCCGACACCGGCCCCTCCCTCGGCGACCTCGGCCTCACCCCCGCCGACACCGAAGGCTCCGCCAAACAGCAAGCCCTCTTCGACCGCCGCACCCACATGCTCAAGGTCCATCAGCGCCTCGGCCTCATCACCGTCATCCCCGTCGTCGCCGCCTGCATCAGCGCGGCCGGCGCGCCGCCCGAGCACGGCAACTACACCAACACCGACTCGCGCGACATCCATGTCGCCCTCGGCGCCACCGCCGTCGCCATGTACGCCTGGACCGCCTCCTACGCCATCCTCGCCCCCAAGGTCTCCCACGAACCCGCCCGCGGCGGCGTCAAATGGCACAAGTACCTCATCTACCTCCACGCCCCCGGCATGATCCTCACTCCCATCCTCGGCGTCATGGCCTTCGACCAGATCCAAAGCGGCCAGAAGGTCCACGGCATCGCCTCCGCCCACGGCGCAGTCGCCGCCATCACCGCCGCCAGCTACGGAGCCGCCATCGTCGCCGTCTCCTGGCCCATCCGCTTCTAACCTTCACCGCCGTCATCCTGAACGAATTGAAGGACCCCTGTATTTGCCCTTCATGCCACCACAAACGTCAAACCGCATCGCTTAAAAATGTCGCCACAAACTTCAAACCGTATTGCTTAAGGGCACGGCTTTAGCCGTGCCGTAAAAGTCAAAAAGGAAGGTCGGGCTTTAGCCCCTGAGGTCACGTCTTCCTTAGCCAACGCAACTCCCCAAATAACTTCCGAACCGCATCGCGAAAAGGCCCCATGAAAACTCTCACCCTCCTCGCAATCCTCGCTCTCTCTCTTCCGATAGCCGCCCAACAACCCCCCGACCAATCCTGGTCTCTCGACGCCTCCACTCTCACCTATCACATGTCCCACCCCCTCCACGAGGTCGACGGCGTCAGCCACGCCGCCCGCGGCAAAGGCATCTGCCACGCCGGCCAGTGCGACTTCCTCATCGCCGCGCCCGTCAAGTCCTTCGACTCCGGAGACTCCAACCGCGACCTCCACATGATCCAGACCACCCGCGGCGCGCAATACCCCATCGTGCAGGTCCGCCTCCGCATCCCCCAGTCCGCCGTCAACCTCCCCACCCTCGACTGCGACCTCGAAGTCCAGTTCGCCGGCCAGACCGCCCACTACACCCACGTCCCCTTCCAACAAACCATCCAGGGCACGGCCCACCACATCACCGGCATCGTCCCCGCCACCCTCACCGACTTCCACATCGACCCGCCCACCTTCCTCACCGTCCCCATCAAAAACGACATCCCCGTCCGCGTCGACACCACCTGGCACCCCTCCTAACCCCCTACTTCTTCCCCCCACCCCCCGCTGGCGCCGGATACCCCGCCGCCTCCATCCGCTCGATCGACAACGCAAACGCCGGGTCCTTCATCGCCTCGGCCAAGCTTCGCCGACGATGGACCCGATCGAGCTCGTCCTCAGTGATCGATGCCGGGAAATCCTTGAAAAGCCCCGCCGTGTTTTCCAGCGCAACACCCTCCAGCCAAAGCTTGGTGAGCGCAATCTGCGTCAGCGTCGTAATCTCCCCAATCTGCGCCGGGCTCAGGTGCGAAAGCTGGCTGTCCGTCAACTGGTATCGGGCGGCGTCATTCATCGCGTCCCACGTAAGCGTCTCATCATCGCTGATCCTCTTAAGCTCGAAGTAGGTGCCTTCATACCCCGCGACCTCTTCACGCGGCATCAGGCTGGTGACGCTGCTGCTCTTGGCCGCATCCCACGCTGCCTCGCTGTGGCCGGGGCTCAGGTGGAACCAAACGAGGCCGCCCGGCAGCTTCTCATCCGGCGTGCCCGGATGCCGCTGTAGATAGGCCAACACCGTCAGGTTGTTCTCCAGCTCCACCGCCTCCCAGCGCCAGGCCGCCGTCTCGCGCTGGAAGAGCTTCTTGTTCACCTCGCGCTCGTCACGCAACTCCTCGCGCACCGCCGCAACCTCACGTCGATGGTGCACCCACTCCACCCCCTGCTCCAGCCCCACCGCAATCAGCAACCCCAGCACAATCGTCGCAATGTGAATGAAGAATTCCTTCCAGCTACTCGCCGCATGGTGCGCCGGATGCACATCAAGCATCGCCGTCTCCTCCTTCGTCTCGTCTCCATCCGCATTCTCAGCAGCCCCCACCACTAGGTGCCCCACAACCTGCCCTGAGCCTGTCGAAGGGTCTCGCTCCTGAGATGTGGGCGTGCCGCCGCGAGTATCTTCGACCGCCTCATCCGCAAGCGGCAACTCCTCTGGGATGTCCTGGTTCTCTGGCATGGATTGGGTGGGTCGTGGCGTGGAGTGAGTATATAGCCGGGTGCCCCATCCAAGCTCCGCTTGGGTGGGCCATCGTTCGCGCCAGCGAACGACCGCCTTTCCCCACCACTCACAACTCTCCCCCGCACCCGCCCCAGCACCCCCACCTCCCCCCAAGTCGAGTAAACTGTTCCTGCGCAAACATGCTCCTCTCCAAAAAAACGTCTGACCCAGCTAATCCCAAACAGAGTCCCACCCAGGATCGCCCACTCGTGCTTCCATCCCGCCTCCTCCGCACCCTCGCCATCGCCCTCCTCCTCACCCCAATCCTCCACGCCCAAACCTCTCCCACCGACACCTACCCTCCATCCAGCACCATCCAATCCCCCGGCATCTCCCAACCCGCCACCGTCACCCAAACCGGCGTCGCCCCTCCGCCCAGCAACCCGCTCGCCGACCGCGACATCGGCGACACCGCCTCACCCCGCACCCAGCAACCCACCCAAAACTCCCAGACCCAACAAACCATCCCCCTCCCTCCCGCTCCCCCCACCGAGTTCCAGCAGTTCGTCGCCGACACCACCGGCCGCACCCTCCCCATCTTCGGCGCCGCCATCTTCAACTCCGCGCCCTCCACCTTCGCCCCCGTCGACAACATCCCCGTCACCCCCGACTACGTCATCGGCCCCGGCGACGAGCTCCGCCTCCAGGTCTGGGGCCAGGTCAACCTCCGCGGCAACCTCATCGTCGACCGCACCGGCTCCATCTCCCTCCCCGAGGTCGGCACCATCCACGTCGCCGGCCTGCAGTTCTCCCAACTCGCGGACTTCCTCAAGGCCCAGCTCGCCCGCGTCTACCGCAACTTCGACCTCAACGTAAATCTCGGCCAGCTCCGCTCCATCCAGGTCTTCGTCGTCGGCCAGGCCCGCCAGCCCGGTAACTTCACCATCAGCTCGCTCAGCACGCTGCTCAACGCGCTCTTCGCCTCCGGCGGCCCCACCCCGCAGGGCAGCCTGCGCGACATCCAGGTCAAGCGCGACGGCGCAACCATCACCCACTTCGACCTCTACGATCTCCTCCTCCATGGCGACAAATCCAAAGACATCCGCCTCGTGCCCGGCGACGTCATCTTCATCCCCGCCGCCGGCCCGCAGGTCGCTGTCTCCGGCTCCGTCGCCACGCCCGCCATCTATGAGCTGCGCGACGAAAAAACCTTCGCGCAGGTCATCGCCCTCGCCGGCGGCCTCACCACCGTCGCCGCCGACTCCCGCGCACGCGTCGAGCGCATCTATAAACACGCCGAGCGCTCCGTCATCGACGTCGACCTCGCCTCGACCGACAACTCCCCCGTACAGGACGGCGACATCGTCACCGTCCTCGCCATCATCAACCGCTTCCAGAACGCCGTCACCCTGCGCGGCAACGTCGTCAACCCCGGCCGCTACGCCTGGCGTCCCCGGCATGAAGATCTCCGACCTCATCCCCTACCGCGACGCCCTCATCACCCGCGACTACTACCTCCGCCAGACCCAGCTCGGCCAGCCCACCTCCGACTACACCGGCCAACCGGACCGAGGGCTCACTCAGCGTCGCAACCAACAGCTCCACAACACCTCCCACATCGCAGCAAACCACCACCAACCAGCAATCCCCCAACCCTCAGCAATCAACCAATCCCCAGCAATCAACCAACACCCAACAGTCCTCCTCCACGCAGCAAACCACCGGCACCGGCTCAGGCAATGGCGGCAACTCACTCGGCGCCACGCTCACCGACAGCCAACTCCACCTTCGCCGCCAAAAACGACGTCATCCTCAGCGCCCCCGACATCGACTGGAACTACGCCGTCATCGAGCGCCAGAGCGCCACCGACCTCACCACCTCGCTCCTCCCCTTCAACCTCGCCAAAGCCGTCATCGACCACGACCCCGCGCAGGACCTCGAACTCCTCGCCGGCGATGTCGTCACCATCTTCTCCCAGGCCGACATCCGCGTCCCCAGCGCCCAGCAGACCAAGTTCGTCAAACTCGAAGGCGAGTTCGTCGCCGCCGGCGTCTACTGCGTCCAGCCCGGCGAGACCCTCCACCATCTCCTCGCCCGCGCCGGCGGCTTCACCCCCGACGCCTACCTCTACGCCTCCGAGTTCACCCGCGACTCCGTCCGCCGCCTGCAGCGTCAGCGCCTCCTCGAATTCGCCGACGCCCTCGAGTCCGAGATCTCCGCCAACACCTCAGCCCAGCAGTCAACCGCCCTCACCGACCGCGACGCCGCCGCCGCCGAGCAGGCCTCCGCCTCCGCCCGCGCCGCCGTCCAGCGTCTCCGCCAGGCCCAGCCCACCGGTCGCATCGTCTTCCAGCTCAAGCCCGACAGCAGCGGCATCGCCGCCGTTCCCGACATCGAACTCCAGGACGGCGACCGCTTCGTCGTCCCCCGCACCCCCGCAACCGTCGCCGTCGAGGGCCAGGTCTACAACGCCAACGCCTTCCTCTTCGCCCGCGGCAAGCGCGTCAAGGACTACCTCCGACTCGCCGGTGGTCCCGACCGCGTCGGCGACCGCAAGCGCGAGTTCGTCCTCCGCGCCGACGGCTCCGTCGTCAGCCACCAGTACTCCAGCCTCGGCCATCGCGCCCTCTTCGCCGACAGCGACTTCGAAGACGCGCAGTCGTCCTCCCCGGCGACACCATCGTCGTCCCCCCCATCATTGCCAAAGGCGCCATCATGCGCAACATCCTCGACGTCTCCACCATCGTCCAGGGCTTCGGCCTCGGCGCCGCCGCCATCGAAGTCCTCAAATGACCCGAGTGCTTGGGTGCCCCATGTCAGACAGTCTTACCGTCTGACGTGGGAATACATCTGTTTTTCTGAAATTGTCATCCTGAACGCAGTGAAGGACCTGCTTCTCTCCCCGCCCCTCCACCCCCGTCATCCCGACCGAGAAGCGCAGCGCCGAGCGGAGGGACCCCCGCATTTGCCTTTAGCTTTCAGGCCGTCATCCTGAACGCAGTGAAGGACCCCTGTATTTGCCTTTAGCTTTCAGGCCGTCATTCTGCGCAACGTGCAGAATCTCCGTATTTGTCTTTCATGCCGCCCCACCCCGCCTTACCCACTTACCACTCATCACTTACCACTCGCCCCCAACTCCCTCCGTATCCCCTCCAACTCCGCCCTCCTCTTCGCCGTCGTCCTCGGATAACTCATCTTCAACTCCCCCATCGTCTCCAGCACAATCTGCGACACAATCAGCCGCGCACTCTCCTTATCGTCCGCCGGCACCGCATACCACGGCGCATGCCGCGTGCTCGTCGCGCTCAAACACGCTTCGAACGCCTCCATATACTTCCCCCAATACTTCCGCTCATGGATATCCGCCATGCTGAACTTCCAGTTCTTCTCCGGCTCATCGATCCGCGCCAGAAACCGCCTCCGCTGCTCCTCCTTCGATAGATGCAGAAAGATCTTCACCACCCGCGTCCCATTCCTGTGCAGATGCCGCTCCATCTCCACAATCGACCGGTACCGCTCCTTCCAGACATCCTTGTCCCGCAACTCCGCCGCCAGCCCCTCGCCCCTCAGGTCCTCCGGATGCACCCTCACCGCCAGCACCTCCTCGTAGTACGACCGGTTGAAGATCCCGATCCGCCCCCGCTCCGGCAGCCGCACCGTCGACCGCCACAGAAAATCATGCTCCAGCTCCTCCGCGCTCGGCTGCTTGAAGCTCGCCACCTCGCACCCCTGCGGGTTCACCCCCGACATCACATGCCTTATCGCCCCATCCTTCCCCGCCGCATCCATCCCCTGGAAGATCAGCAGCAGCGCATACTTGTCCGCCCCATACAACAGCTGCTGCAATTCGCTCAGCTTCTTCACATGGTTCGCCAGCTCCGCCGCATACTCCTCCTTCGTCGCACACAACGCCTTCCCCTTCGTCGGCCAATCCTTCAGCCGCACCCGCTCACCCTTCCCCACCCGGTAATCCTTCACATCAATCTTCATCCTCGCCTCCATACTTGCCTTTGGGTGCCCCATGTCAGACAGCTTCACCGTCTGACGTGGGAATGCTTTGTTGCGGGTGCCCCACCCAAGCTCCGCTTGGGTGGGTTATCGTTCGCGCCAGCGAACGACCGTCTTCTCCCACTCGCCCACAATACTATGGATGCCGCGCGCCCCACACCATACGGCCCCCAGCGCCGTCATTCCACGCGACCCACAGAATCTCCGTAGTTGCCGTTGCCACTGCATCTAGGTACCCCAAGGCTTCAGCCTTGGGTCTCACACCTCCGCATTTGTTCTTGCCCTTGCTTCTAGGTACCCCAAGCCTTCAGGCTTGGGTCTCTCCGCCGGCAAGAAAGAGAAGGGGCTTTAGCCCCTGGGGTTTGCCTTCTTTCTCTCTTGATCTCCTTGACTGCCGCCTTGGCATTGACCCGAGACGCTGGCACAAAATGGAAACGCACCAAGTAAATCTTCTCGCCCTTACCATGCTTCGCCACCTTTAGCAGATCGAGGACCCCGAGAAATCCCGACTCGCGCGCCAGTTCCGACGTGATGTCCGGAAACCCGATCGGTTCGATCGAATCCACCTCGATCTCACCCTCCTCCATGCGATACCGCCGTCCCACACTGACGCGCGCGCTCATCCAGATGCGGACGGAACAAGTGATCTCCCCGCGTCGAACTCCCTCGCGAAGCCGCTTGGCAAACATCATGTTGAGAATCTACTCCAAGCCGCCGCAAGGGATCGCTGGAGCGCAACAGAGGGTAGCGTCCCAGTTTGAACTCCGAGACAACCGACGTTACCCATAACCCCGTTTTTTGGGAACGGCGAGATCTTCGACGGCTACGATTTCAGCTCGCTCCTATGCTGGTTCTGAACACTCGTCCAACCCAGCCATGCGTCAGTCAATGGAGGCCTGAAATACGGAAGCAGCAATCCGCCATTCCGAAACCACTCGTAAGCGGCTGGGCCGACAGAGTCGCGATCCAGACCCAAGGCTTGATCGCGAACAAAGTTCTTTAGAATCCAACGTACCGCTGCGTTGTACCAACTCTGAAATGCCTTGTTCTCGCCCCCACAACCAGTCCAGATTCGTCCTTGGAGGAGCGCAGGCTGTCCGTTCCAGGCTTCGACTACCGGAGACTTATAGCTCAATTCGATAACTGCTGCCGAGAAGCAGATATTGAAATAGGCACCCGTGGCCTCTCGTCTAAGCTCCGGGAGGATCGCCTGGTTCCATAGGCAATACATCCCTCCCGTTTCCCATGGACGGACACACTCTTCAAGCTCCGGGGTGCTAGAGGAATGCCAATCGTGACGATCACCGGATTCTCGTTCCTGCAAGAATTGCACGAAGCGATGGCAATCGTCGGGGAGCATATGGAATCGTGTCTGCCTGCCCATTACTGCTAAGTCTACGCAAGCTTCTCTCACCGGGCGAGTGTGGTCGTGCCTGCGTGCCTGTAAAGTCAGCTTTTCGGTAACTTCAGTCCTTCACGTCAAACTGAGATGCTACCCGACAGAGGCCTCTCAGCCTACTGCATCGCCCCAACGCCCTGACCGCTCCTCCAACAGACTCCATCTCCCCTGCGATACTCGTATAGCCCCATGACCCAAACCGACGTCCTCATCCTCGGAGCCGGCGCCGCCGGCCTCTTCTGCGCCGCGCACACCGCCCGCCGCGGCCGCCGCACCCTCGTCCTCGAACACGCCCCCTCTCCCGGCAAGAAAATCCTCATCTCCGGCGGAGGCCGCTGCAACTTCACCAACCTCCACGCCAGCCCCGAAAACTTCCTCTCCGCCAACCCTCACTTCGCCAAGTCCGCCCTCGCCCGCTACACCCCCCTCGACTTCCTCGCCCTCGTCGAGCAACACAACATCCCCTGGCACGAAAAAACCCTCGGCCAGCTCTTCTGCTCGCGCTCCGCCCACGACATCCTCAACCTCCTCCTCGCCGAATGCTCCGCCGCCAACGCCCGCATCCAGCTCTCCACCCGCATCGTCTCCGTCATTAATTTGTCATCCCGTGGCGAAGCCACGGGACCTGCTTCTGTCTCTGGTCAGCCCCGTTTCCAAATCGAAACCACCACCGGCCCCATCCTCACCCAATCCCTCATCGTCGCCACCGGCGGCCTCTCCATCCCCAAACTCGGCGCAACCTCCCTCGGCTACGACCTCGCCCGCCAGTTCAACCACCCCATCGTCGAACCCCGCCCCGCCCTCGTCCCCCTCGTCCTCAGCCCCGCAGACCAATCCCACTGGTGCTACGCTCACCGGCCTCTCCACCGAAGTCATCGCCTCGCTCGCACCCAACACCGAGTCCTCCGTAGCCAACGCGAAGCCCAGAACGGTACGAAGTACCGCGCCCGCATTTCGAGAAAAAATGCTCATCACCCACCGCGGCCTCTCCGGCCCCGCCATCCTCCAACTCTCCTCCTACTGGCGCACCAACCAATCCATCTCGCTCGACCTCGCTCCCGCCCACGAAGTCTTCTCCTCACTCCTCAACTCGCAATCCCCTCGCCTCCCCTCCCACGCCCTCGAAGCCCTCCGCCAAATCCTCCCCGCCCGCCTCGCCGAGCGCTGGCTCGTCCACCACCTCCAGCCCAACACCCACCTCCTCTCCAACGCTGCCATCGCCTCGCTCGAAGAAAAAATCCACGCCACCCAACTCACCCCCGTCGCCACCGAAGGCTTCGCCAAAGCCGAAGTCACTGCCGGCGGCGTCTCCACCTCCGCCCTCGACGCCCGCACCATGCAGTCCCGCCTCATCCCCGGCCTCTACTTCATCGGCGAGGTCGTCGACGTCACCGGCTGGCTCGGCGGCTACAACTTCCAATGGGCCTGGGCCTCCGCCCACGCCGCCGCCCAATCCGCCTGACCCAGTACCGAAGCCGGCTTGCGCATCGCAGCGACGAGTTCCGCCTCAGACGCGCCGGCGTCTACGAGCTGCTGCATTGCGTTGATGGTGACTTCAGCGATGGGCGGCGGCGGGTAGCTGATCATCGCAGCTTATAGTATGTAGCGGCTGAGGTCGTGGTCTTTGACGATGGAGGCGACTTGCTGCTTGACGTAGTCGGGATCGACGACGATGACCTTTTCGACGGTGCCGTCGTCCTTGCGGCGTTCGATGACGGGGAGCGGGGGCGAGGCTTTTTGCGGTTCGGAGGTGAGCGGGGCGGATGAGTTGACGCGGGCGACGACGCCCTCTTCAGTGGCCTCGGAGCGCGGGCTCTTGAAGAGGTCGGGGGCCTGGAAGCTGATCTCGTCGAGCACGCGCTCCATGATGGTGTGCAGGCGGCGCGCGCCGATGTTCTCGGTGGTCTCGTTGACGCGGAAGGCGAACTGCGCCATCTCGGCGATAGCTTCGGGGGTGAACTCGAGCTTGAGGCCTTCGGTTTCGAGCAGCGCGGTGGACTGCTTGACGAGCGAGGACTTGGGTTCGGTGAGGATGCGGACGAAGTCCTCGACGGTGAGCGATTGCAGCTCGACGCGGATGGGGAAGCGCCCTTGCAGTTCGGGGATGAGGTCGCTGGGTTTGGAGACGTGGAAGGCGCCGGCGGCGATGAAGAGGATGTGGTCGGTGGAGACCATGCCGTACTTGGTGTTGACCGTGGTGCCTTCGACGATGGGCAGGATGTCGCGCTGCACGCCCTCGCGCGAGACATCGGGGCCGTGCGAGCCCTCGCGGCCGGCGATCTTGTCGATCTCGTCGAGGAAGACGATGCCGGAGTCCTCGACGCGCTCGACCGCGAGGCGCGTGACCTGGTCCATGTCGATGAGGCGCTGCTCTTCTTCCTGGACGAGGTAGTCGAAGGCCTCGACGACCTTCATCTTGCGCTTTTTGGTGCGCTGGCCGAAGAGGCCCGGGAGCATGTCCTTGAGGTTCATCTCCATGTCTTCGGGGCCGTTGGCCTGCATAAACTCGAAGCTGGGCTGGTTGCGGTCGCGGACGTCGAGCTCGACCATGCGGTCGTCGAGGCGTCCCTCGCGGAACTGCTGGCGGAGTTTCTCGCGGGTGCGCTCGTGGCTGGTCTGTTCGCGGGGCTTGGATGCGGATTTTTCGGAGGCGTCGGCGGAGGCGGCGATTGCGTCTATCGTTTGCGGTTGCGCGGGAAGGTCAATGGGCATGGCGCGGACGCCGGAGGGGGTGATGGCGACGACGGTGGGACGCGATGCGGAGGATGTGGGTGCGGCGGGTTGCGCGGGCGGCGGCGGGAGCAGTAGGTCGAGCAGGCGGTCTTCGGCGTTGAGCTCGGCCTTGTCCTCCACGTCTTCCATTTTTTCTTCGCGCACCATGTCGATGGCGATCTCGACCAGGTCGCGGACGATGGACTCGACATCGCGGCCGACGTAGCCGACCTCAGTGAACTTGGAGGCCTCGACCTTGAGGAAGGGCGAGTTGGTGAGCTTGGCCAGACGGCGCGCGATCTCGGTCTTGCCCACGCCGGTGGGGCCGATCATGATGATGTTCTTGGGCATGATGTCGTCGGCGAGCTCGGGCGAGAGCTTCTGGCGGCGCATGCGGTTGCGCAGAGCTATAGCCACAGCTCTTTTCGCCGCATGTTGCCCGACGACGTACTTGTCGAGCTCGGTGACGATCTCGCGCGGAGTCATCTCATCGAGCGCGAGGGCCTGGTCGTCGGCGGTTCCGGGTAGAAAGATTGCCATTTGTTACCACTTTCGGAGCATGAGTTGAATCACTGTCATCAAGATCGTACCGGTTGAGAGGAGCAAGTAACCCACAATATAGATTCTAAAGATTTCTGCATGTAGCGGCAGGTCTAACATGCGAGGCGTTTCGTAGAAGCTCCACCAATAGATCCAACTGGCGGCTCCGGCCAGGAACAACCCGGCAGGATAGATGATCCAGAGGAGCGGCATTTTTGCCCATGGATCGTTGTGATCGACCGGAACCATCATCCACATAAACCACAGTGTTAGCGGTGCGACGGACAAAAGAATCGCGGTGAGACGTAAAAGCGACTTGCCTAGCGGGCTGTCCGGTCTTGTAACCATTTTCGTTTGCATCAGCCGATGGAGCGCGGTTCCGTGCCTTTGAAGATGGACTCCTGCGACTGGCTGAGCTCTTCGATGGTGAGCTGGTCGTTGGTGTAGATGCAGATCTGGCCGGCGATCTTCAGGCTTTTTTCGGCGATCTGGCGGGCGGTGAGTTCGGTGTTCTCGATGAGGGCGCGGGCGGAAGCGAGGGCGTAGCTGCCGCCGGAGCCGATGGCGACGATGCCTTCATCGGGCTCGATGACGTCGCCGTTGCCGCTGAGGACGAAGGTGGCGGCGAGGTCGCTGACGATGAGCAGGGCCTCGAGGTGGCGGAGCATGCGGTCGGTGCGCCAGTCTTTGGCCAGCTCGACGGCGGAGCGGCCGAGGTTGCCGGCGTACTGTTCGAGCTTGGCCTCGAAGCGGGAGAAGAGCGAGAAGGCGTCGGCGGTTGAGCCGGCGAATCCGGCGAGGACTTTGTCCTGGTAGAGCTTGCGGATTTTTTTCGCGGAGTGTTTCATCACTGCGGCGCCGAGGGTGACCTGGCCGTCCGCGGCCATGACGACGGAGTCGCCGCGACGGACGGAGAGGACGGTGGTGGAGCGGACGCGGCGTGCGTCGGCGAGGTCGAGGGGATGGGCGTCGATTTCGGCCGGTGTCTTCCGACGAGGGGTGTCTACAGGATCAAATAAGGTCGAATTCATGCAACGTTCAGTATATCGCTGAAATGGCGGGCGAATTTGGAGGCCTGTAGAGGAGTATTCCCACGTCAGACGGTGAAGCTGTCTGACATGGGGCACCCAAGGTCTAAGTCTCGAACCTCGAACCTCGTATACTTGACTTGATGCATATGGTGGCGACAGCGTCGGGCAAGATGCAGCGGGTGCTGGTGGTGTCGCTGGCCGCGACGTTCTGCTATGTGGTGGCGACGTTTTATTTTGGGCTGCGGGCGCACTCGCTGGCGCTGATCTCGGAGGCGGGGCACAACGTCTCGGACATGCTGGCGATTGCGCTGTCGTTTGTTGCGGTGTACTTTCAGCGGCGGCCAGCAACGGATGAGAAGACGTTCGGCTACCAGCGCGCGGGGGTGTTGGCGGCGTTTGTGAATGCGCTGACGCTGATGGTGCTGGCCGGGTGGATTGCGGTGTCGGCGGTGCATCGGTTGTATGCTCCGGTGTCGGTCGAGCCGCGGCTGATGATGATTGTCGCGGCGGCGGGCGTGCTGATGAACGGGGCGATTGCGGGCCTGCTGTGGAAGTTCTCCGGCGACGTAAATATTCGCAGCGTGTTTCTGCATATGCTGGGCGATACGCTTTCGACGGCAGCGGTGATTGCGGGCGGCGTGGGGATTTTGCTGAGCGGGATGATGTGGATCGATCCGGTACTGTCGATCCTGATTGCGGGGATGATTCTGTGGAGCTCGGCGACGATTGTGCGCGAGACGCTGAATATTCTGCTCGAAGGAACGCCGCGGGCGGTGGCGCTGAGCAAGGTGCGTGGGGCGATTGCGGAGGTGCCGGGCGTGCTGGATGTGCACGACCTGCACGTGTGGTCGCTGGGGTCGGCGAGCCATGCGCTGGCCAGCCATGTGACGATTGAGGAGATGCCTGTATCGGAGTGCGCGAGCATTCTGGACGCGATTAATTGCGCGCTGCGCGATGGGTTCCACATCACGCATACGACGATCCAGTTTGAGATTCGCGGGTGCGAGACGACGCATGGCTGCTCGGCCCCGCCGGCGCTGGAGACGGTGGGCGCGCACGACCATCATCACCACGATCACGGGCATTCGCACGCGCATTAGCGCCGCATGAGGGGCTTACTTGTTGGAGTTCCTCGCGGCCATGCGGGACGTGGCGTTGTTGAGGCGGCCGATGGCGGAGGCGTGTTCGCCGGCGGCTGCGAGGCCCCAGCGGGGCATGTTGACGTAGACGCATTCGTAGTGGCCGGGGGCGACCTCGTAGGTCTCGTGCCAGACGCCGACCGAGCCATTGTTGCCGACGGCGCGGTTGTAGGCGGCCCACGCGGGCATGTGTTTGGCGTCGCGGTCGTGGGCGTAGGTGTGGAGGGCCTCGAAGCTGCGCCAGTACTGGATGGTGGTGATACCCGGCCACTGGATAGCGAATTCGGCGTGGAGGAAGCCAGTGTCCTTGTTTGCCGCCAGCTCCTGCAGCATGGGCGGCATGGCGAGGGCGACGGGCAGCCACTTATGGACGGCGAAGAGGCGGTTGACCCTCATGCCGATGAGGAAGACGACGAAGGGGCCTTCGATCTGTGCGGCGTAGCGGCCGGGAAAGACTTTTGCCATGGCGGGCTCAGGAGGTCATGGCTAGAGGAGGGTTGCGTCGAGGGTGATCTCGGCGGCGGCGAGCAGGCGGGAGATGGGACAGCCTGCCTTGGCGCCGGCGGCGATCTCGTCGAACTTCGCCTTGTCGATGTTGGGGACCTTGGCCTTCATCGTCAGGTGGCTCTTGGTGACGGTGGGCTTGTCGTGGAGGTCGAGGGTGACGACGGCGGTTGTTTCAACCGAGTCGGGGGTGAAGCCGGCCTTGCCCAGCTCGGCCGAGAAGGCCATGGAGTAGCAGCCGGCGTGCGCGGCAGCGATCAGCTCCTCGGGGTTGGTGCCGACGCCCTCGGCGAAGCGCGCGGCGAAGCTGTACTGGGTCGCCTTGAGCGCGCCGCTCTGGGTGGAGATGGTGCCCTTGCCCTCCTTCAAACTGCCGTTCCATACTGCGCTTGCGCTGCGGTCCATTGTGTTCTCCTGATTTGAGGTTCGAGATTCGAGAAAAGGTCTGGTAAAGAAGGTAACGCATTCCGTGCGTTGTGTGCAGGGGGGCGGAGAAATGTGGGTGAAAAGCCTGGTTAGGACGGATAGGGCTCAGCGGTGGGCGACAGGCGAGGGAAGTTGGAGCCGGCGTTGAAGCTCGACGAGTTGGACGTGGGGGAAGGTGGCGCGGATGGAGGCGACGGCGTCCTTGCTGGTAGCGAGTTGGTGGTGTATTGGAAGACGGCCGGCGATGGGGTTGAACTTGCCCAGCCAGTGAAGGCTTATGAGCATCGAGAGCGCCCCGAAGGGCGCGCCGCGGCTTAGAGGCGGGCGACACGGTGGAGCGCGGCGAGCGCTCCGGGCATGGCGCAGAGGCCGAAGGTGGAGAGGGCGAGCGTCCAGCGAGGGCAGCCGGGAGGTCGAGGCAGGCGGCGTCGCCTGAGGGTCATGTTTGGTCCAGCCATGGTCCGCGGCGGCGCGGGCGGTTTCCAACATGCCGGTGCTATATCGAGGCCAGGATGCGAGCCTGTGCGGCCGACAAGGGCGTGGGGGTGGGGGTGGTTGACGCCGGTGCCGCAGGCGAGGTCGAGGACGGTGGCGCCGGGAGCGAGGCCGGTGGCGGCGACGGCGAGCTGCTGGAGGCGGCGCTCGCGGCCGAAGCAGACGCTGAAGCGGACGGCGCGGTAGAGGCGCGGGTGGCGTCCGAGGAGGTCGTAGGCGCGTTTGCCGTGGGCGAGATCGAGGGCCATGCGGATCAGGCGGGGCGTGGGGGGCTGCGGATCAGGCGGCGGTGGCGTTGTCGGCCTTGAGTTTCTCAGCGGTGTAGTGGGCGATCAGGGCGTCGATGGTGGGCTGGAGCTGGCCTTCCATCACCGCGGCGAGCTGGTGGTTGGTGAGGCCGATGCGGTGGTCGGTCATGCGATTCTGGGGAAAGTTGTAGGTACGGATTTTCTCCGAGCGGTCGCCCGAGCCGATCTGCTGCTTGCGGTCCTTGGCCTGGAGCTGGTGGATGCGCTCGGCCTCGACTTCATATAACCGCGCGCGCAGGACCCGCATGCCCTTTTCGCGGTTCTTGATCTGCGATTTTTCGTCCTGGCAGGAGACGACGGTGTTGGTGGGGAGGTGGGTGATGCGCACAGCGGAGTAGGTGGTGTTGACCGACTGGCCACCCGGACCGGAGGAACAGAAGGTGTCGATGCGGAGATCTTTGGCTTCTATCTTGATGTCGACCTCTTCGGCCTCGGGCAGCACCGCAACCGTAATTGCCGAGGTGTGGACGCGGCCCTGGGTCTCGGTGGCGGGGACGCGCTGCACGCGGTGGGTGCCCGACTCGTACTTGAGCTGCGAGTAGACGCGGTCGCCCTCGATGATGGCCGTGACGTCCTTCAGTCCGTGCCCGATGCCGGACTCGGTCTGGGAGAGGACCTCGACCTTCCACTTGTGCTGCTCGGCGAAGCGCATGTACATGCGGAAGACCTCGGCGACGAAGAGCGCGGCCTCGTCGCCGCCGGTGCCTGCGCGGAGCTCGAGGATGACGTTTTTTTCGTCGTTGGGGTCCTTGGGAAGGAGCATGACTTTGAGGGCCTCTTCGACGGGGGCGAGGCGGGGTTCGAGCGCAGAGAGTTCTTCCTGCGCCATCGCCTTCACCTCTGGATCAGCATCGGAGAGCATGGCGCGGGCGTCGGTTATGCCCTCTTTGATCTTGCGGTACTCGCGGAATTTTTCGACGGTGGGTTCGAGGTCGCGGTGCTGCTTGGCGACGGACTGGAACTTCTTCTGGTCGTTGACCAGGGTGGGGTCGGAGAGCTGGCGGCCGAGGTCTTCGTAGCGCGCTTCGAGTTGGTCTAAGCGGTCGAACATGGGAGTTCTCCTGATCTTCAGGCTGAGAGTGTTATTGGGGGGTCGTGCGGGCGCGTGGGTGGGCGCGGATGCGGGTGCGATTGGGCGCAGCTAGTGCTGATCGCGACGGGGGGCGGTCGCGCGGGAGGGATTCACCGGGATGGCTGCGACGCACATGCTTGTTTGATGGTATCGCGAGGTGGCCGGATTCGGAAGGGACGGTGGGGCAGAGTGGCTGCAGGATCAAGAGCTATTTCAGCGGCTGCGGGGTATCTGGAACGACTTCAGTACCGGGCAGAATGGTGACCGACGCGGTGAAGAGCTTGCAGCCGGAGTAGGTGGCCTCGAAGCGGCCGGTGTTGTCGCCATGGGGATACTCGGTGACGATGTGGCGGGAGAGCCGGTAGGTTTGGCCGTTGAGCTCGACCGGGGCGAAGTCGATAGAGGCGAATGGGGTGAGCTGGAAGTCGTGCACGGCCTGTTCGGAGACGGTGCGTTCGATGTGGGTAATGTTGCCGCGGGGATCCAGGATGGCGAAGCCGTGGAGGCCATCGGAGTGGCAGGGAGGATGAGAGCCTGCGTCAGGGGCGATCATGAAGTCGATGCGGCTGGGCGTGGAGAGAGAGAAGATGTAGCAGGCCTGGTGGGTGGGCAGGAAGTAGGCCAGGGCGCTGTCGAAGCCGCCGCGGGTGAAGAAGGGGAAAGAATAGCTGGATTTAGAGTATGGCTTTCCGTTGATCTGCGTGAGGGTGAAGGATTCATCCAGGGCGCCGGCCGCGGTTCGGATGGCGCGCATATTTGCGGTGAACTCGACGTGCTTTTTTACCTTACCCTTGTTGATCCCTTCGCTGACGCCGCTCTCCACGCAGGTGAGGCTGGGGAGGGAGTGTTCGAGGGACTCGGCGACGTCTGCCAGGCGCTGCAGCAACTGTTGGAGATCGGGTGGGTAGGGCTGGCTCTGGGAGAAGGCAGAGTTGCACGGGAGGAAAAGGACGGCGTATAGGGCCACGCCTGTCCAAAGGTTCCTGCTGTGGCCCATTTAGGATCAGAAGCCGACGTGCGGGGTGGCTGATGTGGGAACGTCGGCGGGCGTGGGCGGGCCGGGCGCCTCCGACTTGTGGTGGGCGAGGAACTCAGCGGCGGACTCGGTCTCGAGCCCTCCGTTGTGGCGGTAGAAGACGAAGGGCTTCTCCGCGACTTTGAACTCGCAGGCTTGGAAGGAGTCCGGTTTGGCGCCGATCTCGCCGAAGATGACCTCTATCGATTGAGCGGGCTTCTTCCATTTGGCGGGATAGGCCTCGTTGCCGGAGGAGGCCATCAGGTGGTCGTCGCAGTCGTAGGTGTACTCGACGCCGTGGGGGGTGCCCTGCTCGTCGAAGAGGTTGGCGCGGCCATACCCGTGGTAGCCGAAGCCGTTGTGGCTCCAGGTGCTGCCGTAGATGTGCAGGCGCAGGGTGTAGTCGGCGAGGTTACGCTTGGCCTCCAGCAGCGAGGGTGCGGAGAGGAGCAGGGCGAGGACGACCAACGGTACGGCAAGCCGGCAACGGTTCATACCCGGCATATTAATCTGGGAGGCATGGGGCTGGGAAGGAAAATTTTCGCGAAAATTGTGGGCCGTAGGGTGGGGACACAGGAGGCGGCCTAGCGCAGGGCCGCGGCGGTGATGTTGACCTGGACGGAGAGCTGCTGGTCGCCGGCGGCGGTGTTCATGGGGGGTGGTGAGGGTGCTGCGGCCATTGCCGTTGCCATCATGGCAGATGCGTTGTACCGGACGGGCTCGAAGGCGCTGTTGTCGACGCTGATGTTGCGGATGGCGGCGACTTTGATTCCGGCGGCTTCGGCGATGGAGTCGGCCTGAGCGATTGCGGTGCGGGTGGCATCCTCGGCGAGTTTGCGGCGGGCGTCGGCGATCTCTTCTTCGGTGGGGGTGAAGGAGGTGGAGTCGATGCTGTTGGCGCCGTTGGTGAGGACGCCGGTGAGGAGGTCGGGCGCCTTGTCCGGAGTCGTCCGGAAGGAGACCTGCTCGCTGCCGTCGTAGCCGACGGTCTTGTCGGGGCCGGTCTTGTCGTAGCGGGTCTCGGGCGAGAAGGAGACGCTGGTGGTGATGAGGCGGTCGACCTTCTGTGCGCGCAGATAGGCGAGCACGGCGTTGGACTTGTTGGCGAGGTCGCGCTGGACCTCGGGGAGGGTCTTGCCCGTGGCGCTGACGCTGATCTCCACATCAATGGCGGTGTTGGGGATGCGGGTCTCGGCGGTGGCGTGGGTTTCGATGAGGGTGGCGCAGGTGGCGGGCGCGGTGGCGCAGGGGTCGGGGGTTTGGGCGAGGGCCGTGAGGGCGGGGGCGATCGGGGAGAAGGCCAAGAGGGCCAACAGGAGTCGAGCGTTCATTGGGATTTCCTCGTAGATTGGTAACGCCACGGCCCACAACGACAGTTAAGGAAGATGGGCCCATGTGTTGGACGAAGCTATCTGGGGGATGGCTCCCCATGCGACGAGAAATGCTGGAACAGAAACCTCAGGCGTGCTGCGCTGTACCCGCGGAAGGCAAGAAGGTGGGCCTTAGGGTTCCAATGACAACTCACAGGTTGTTGCATGGCAGCTCAAGCGCGCGTTGCGAATCAGCGTAACTTCGGAGTCATCCGGGAAGAGGTCGGGAAGTGAGACCTGAGCCAGAATGCTCTCGTCCCCAGAGACTGCTTTGCGATCGACCGGCGCGAACCGGACAACCTTCGCGTTCTTGAGCTGCAGCTTGTATTCAGCTTCGCCAATTTGTCCACCAGTGTTTTTGAGCAAGAGAGTCTTTAATGAAGCAAGCGCGGCATTAGGATCGGCATTGGCGGGTTGGACGCCTTCGCTAAGAAGTGCATGTTCGCGATCCTCTATGTCCTTCAATTGGCTTGCGGTGTCAGTGAGAGCGTCGAGGGAGCCGTATGGCGGCATGGTCGCGACGGCGATCTGGTATGTGGAAAGTGCCGCGATCTTGTTTCCTGTGGCGGAAAGGAATTCGCCAAAGTGCTTCCCCATTTCGACGCTGGGGCGGTTGAGCCAAGCAGCTTGCAGAAGGCTGCGCGCCTCTTCTGGCTTGCCCTCTTTGAAGAGGGTCCACCCGAGTGTGTCCCAGACGTTGACGACATCTCGCGACTTGTCTTCCTCTTTGGATGAGTCGCCTTCGAGTGTCCAAGTCTTGCTCTCGTGGGTGAGCTCATCGAGTGCGGCACGGGCGCAGAGCTCCGCCAGAGGTAGATCGCGCGAGGCATCAGCGAGATCGGAGGCTGTGTTGTTGAGGGACACGTAACTTAATTCCCCAAGTATCCCGTAGAGTGCGTTCTTGCCCCTATTATCTCCGCTGATCATCAGTGCTTGCGCCATCGCCATAAGGAACTGCCCATTCTGCTTTGCTCTATCTGGCAGGTAGCTTCCAGCGTCCTTTCCCGCTTCGAACGCGGATAGCGGGTCTCCCTTGTCGATGAGGATCTCCATGTACTGGGTCACCGCGTATGGGTTGGTTGTCTTCGTGGCTGCCCAGGCGCGGTAGGTTTCTAGAAGAGCGTCGTTCTGCCCGAGCTTTGTTTGAAGGCCTTCTACCAGAGGGTATAGGTGCGTCTGGTCGGGATGGAACTTAAGCTCCTTTTGGAGGTCCTCCAATGCTTCGCTGTAGGACTTTTGATGGGCGGCGAGGATACCGTAGGTGCCCCACAGGCCCAGCTGTTCGGGAGCTACCTTTTTCGCTTGATCGAGCAATTCTTTTGCGCTGGCCTCATCTCGACGATGCATCGCGTCGTTTGCAGAACGGATCAACTTGTCTGCCCGAGGATCGCCGGTAAGGTTTTCTTTCGTCTCGGGTACTGGGATGAGTAAGAAGGAGCTCTTGTCGGATGAGTTCACGTGGCCGAAGTCAAAATAGTTCTTCGAATCCACGGAGGGTACTGGGATGGGTTCAGCCGCTGGTGCTTGCGAAAGAGCTGGTGTGGACGCGACGAACCAAGCCAAGATGAGCCACACGAGATTGCCTACGGTGCGCATGAGGGTTCTCTCGCTATATAGCAGACCACAGGGCAGTAGTCCAGAGATTGTGCGACCTGCGATGGGCGCGTGGCATCATAGAAAGCCTATGGAATATCGTTTGCTGGGGCGGTCGGGGTTTAAGGTGCCGGAGCTTTGCTTCGGGTGTGGGACGTTTGGCGGCAAGGACGAGTTCTTCGACGCGTGGGGCGCGACGAGCGATGCGGGCGAGGCGCGGAAGATCGTCGACATCTGCATGGACGCGGGGATGACGCTGTTCGATACGGCGGACATTTATTCGGACGGGCGGAGCGAGGAGGTGCTGGGCAAGGCGATCGCGCACCTGAAGCGCGAGGACGTGCTGATCTCAACCAAGGCGACGTTCCGGCTGGGTAAGGGGCCGAACGATGTGGGGTCGTCGCGGTATCACCTGGTGCAGTCGGTGGAGGGGTCGCTGAAGCGGCTGGGGACGGAGTATATCGACATCTTTCATATGCACGAGACGGACTCGCTGACGCCGGTGGAGGAGACGCTGAAGGCGCTGGACGAGATGGTGAGCGCTGGGAAGGTGCGGTATATTGCGTGCTCGAATTTTTCGGGATGGCGGCTGATGCAGTCGCTGGCGGTGAGCGAGCGGTATGGTTGGAGCCGGTATGTGGGGCACCAGGTGTACTACTCGCTGGTGGGGCGCGAATATGAGTGGGAGCTGATGCCGCTGGCGCATGGACCAGGGGGTGGGGGCGCTGGTGTGGTCGCCGCTGGGCTGGGGGCGGCTGACGGGGAAGATTCGGCGGGGCACCGCTATCCCTGAAGCCAGCCGGCTGAACTCGAAGCTGGTGGTGGATATGGGGCCGCAGGTCGAAGAGGAGTATCTCTATTCTGTGGTTGACGCGCTGGACGAGGTGGCGCGGGAGACGGGCAAGACGGTGCCGCAGATTGCGCTGAACTGGCTGCTGCGCAGGCCGACGGTGGCGACTGTGGTGGTGGGGGCTCGGAATGAGGGGCAGCTGCGGCAGAATCTGGGGGCGGTGGGGTGGGCGCTGACGGCGGAGCAGGTGGCGAAGCTGGATGCGGCGAGCGAGCGGCCGATGGCGTGGCCTTACTGGCACCAGAGGCAGTTTGCGGAGCGGAATCCGAGGCTGGTGTAGCGGCTGTGGAGTTTGGTGTCAGGGTGATTTTTTTGGCCCCCAGTTTCGTCTCCAGATGAGAAGATGGTGAGCCGTCGAATTCGCAGCGACGGAGAGATGCTGAGGGGCCGGAACCGAATGAAGCAACAACGATTGTTAGGGACGCTGGCGCTGCTGCTGGCGACGATGGGCTGGGGGTTGGGTGCGGAGGGACAACACCCGACGGCCGTCCAGCCGATGCAACTGTCGGCCTTTGGCGGGGTCTCCGGGGTGTATACGGGGCTCGGCGGCGGGAAGAACTTCAGTGTTATGGCGGGCGCGGACCTGGCCCTGCCGCCGTTTCACTGGGTGCGGCCGACGATTGAGGTGCGCGGCACTTATCCTACCGACCGGGGGCTGGTGGACAACCAGAGAAGTGCGCTGGCGGGGTTGCGGGTGGACTTCCTATTGGGGCACCGATGGCATCCCTATGGCGACGTTCTGTTTGGGCGAGGGGAGATGAAATATACGCCGTATGGGTATCCATACACCTATCCTGATGGCACACAGCATCTGTATGTTCAGACGACGACCAATGTCTACTCGGCTGGCGGAGGATTTGACTACGATCTGGGCGACCGCTGGGGGATCAAGGTGGACGCGCAGCTTCAGCGCTGGGGTGAGACTAACGAACAACCCCCGCTGGTGCCGACGCCTTCAGAGTTGATCTACTCGAAGGTGGGGACGGTGGGGATCGTCTATCGCTTCGGCTTCAACCATTAGGGCACCGGCTTAGCGCGGGGTCAGAGGTTGAAGAGTTCGCGGAGTTTTTTGGTTTGGGCGCGGCTGACGGGGATCTCGGTTTTTTTGGGGTCGTCCATGCGGAGCTGGTAGCTGGATTTGAACCAGGGCACGACCTCGCGGATGTGCTGGATGTTGACGACGAAGGAGCGGTGGGCGCGCCAGAATGCTTCGGGATCGAGCTGGTCCATGAGCTCTTCGAGGGTGCGGCAGTTGGACTGGCCCTCGACGCCACGGGCGACGACGGAGATGGCGCCGCCTTCGATGGAGGCGAAGCAGATCTCGCGCTGGTCGACGAGGAGCAGGCGGCCGAGGGCGCGGACGATGACCTTGCCGGTGGTTGGTTTGGCTGGCGGGGCGCTGGTCTCGACGAGGCGGAGGAGGGCGTCGAGACGGGGGTCGGGTGCGGAGTCGGCGCGGTCGGCCAGCCTGGCTTTCACCTTCTCCACCGTCTTCAGCACGCGCTTGCGGTCGAAGGGCTTCAGCAGGTAATCGACGGCGTTGACCTCAAAGGCGCGGACGGCGTACTGGTCGAAGGCGGTGGCGAAGACGACTTGCGGGAGGCCGGTCTTCTTGTCGAGGAGTTTTTTGAGGACGGCGAAGCCATCGAGGCCGGGCATCTGGACGTCGAGGAAGACGACGTCGGGCTTGTGGGTGCGGATGAGGTCGACGGCCTCGATGCCGTTGGTGCCCTGGGCGAGGACCTCGATGCCTTCGGCGGACTGGAGCAGGTAGAGGAGCTCCTGGCGGGCGAGGGGTTCGTCGTCGATGATGAGGGCGGTGAGGGGCACGGTTGTCAGTTGCAGGTTGCCGGTTGCAGGTTGGATAGCGAGGCTGAGCTGAATCGCCAACCGAAACAAACAGCAGGTCCTTCGCTACGCTCAGGATGACAATACTAATATCTATGCCACGAACTCAAACCCAGCACACTGGTGTGCGCTTCGGCGGCGGAGAATGGGTAGGGAGCAACCTGCAACCGGCAACCTGCAACTGCACTACGTGTCGCTGTAGGCGCGCAGGCGGGCGGGGGCGAGGTCTTCGGCGACATCGTGGCCGCACTGCGGGCAGTAGGCGTCGGTGATCTGCACGCTGCGGAAGCATTGGCCGCAGACCGGGGCCATCTGGAAGCGGCACTGGGGGCAGAAGTGGACGCCTTCGGGCAGCTCGGTGGTGCAGTGCGGGCAGCGGATCAGGATGGGCTGGCGCAGCAGGAAGTAGACGACCGCGCCCATGCCTCCGGGCATGACGAGGACGATGAGCATCCAGAGCGGGGCGGACATGGCGCGGCGCTTGACGTCGCGGCTGACGTAGCCGACCAGCAGGATATAGCTGGCCAGCGCGGTCCCGGTGGTGAAGACGAAGGCGTGATGAGTGACCTGTTGCCAGGCGCTTGGGTGGTGACGCGGCGCAGGCCCGCTGTTCATAAAGACCATCCAACCCACGAAGACGACGATGGCCAGGACGCTCGCCCAGAGGGGGATCATCTTGAGGCTGTCACCCTCACCCGGCCCCATGGACTCGGAAGAACCGGAGGTCCGGCGGTTCCAGAGGAGGGTCATCGGGAGACCTCGCTGCGGGCGCCCTCACGCGAACGGCGGTACCAGACGATCGCGAGGACCGCCATGGAGACGGGAACGAACCACAGCAGGACCACCAGGAAGTGGTTGCCGGTGTCCATCGCGGCCAAAGCGCTGACGTCGGCCTGGACTGCCTCGGCAGCCTCAGTGGCCTGATATTGATCGAGCCCGGTCCACACCGCGAGGCAGGTGAGGATGAGCAGCACCGAGCAGAGGATGAGTGGAAGCACGAGGCTGCGCGCGCGGCTGCGGCGCTGCTGCATGACCCTGGCGCGCTGGCGCACGACGCGGTGGGTGCGATTGACGACTCCGGCGCGGGCTACGGGATGGATGCCGTTCAGCGCGCTGTGGGCAAAGACGGCGGATTCGTTCTGCGGGGAGTCGACTTGGGGATTGAAGGAAGCATTCATCCGGCCGCCTCCAGGGCGCTGCGAGACTCGCGCAGACGCTCGATCTCGGGCTTCAGGGCAGCCAGCCCGCGGTAGAGCCGCGACTTTACGGTGGAGAGAGGGGCGCGGGTGACGCTGGCGATCTCTTCGAGCGACATCTCCTCGTGGAAGCGGAGGGTGAGGACCTCGCGGTAGTTGGTCTCGAGCTTGAGCAGGACCTGGGCGACCTCGGCGCGGTCTTCGCGCAGCTGGAACTGGTCGAGCGGCGAGGGGCCGTCGGTGGCGATCTCGAAGGCGCGGCCGTCGTCTGTGGGTTCGCTCATCTCATCGAGCGAGGCCATGGTGCGCTTGCGCGAGAGGTCGATGACGAGGTTGCGCGCGATGGTGAAGAGCCAGGTGTCGAAGCGGGCCTTGCCGTTGTACTGGCTGCCGCGCAGCAGGACGCGCATCCAGGTCTCCTGGAAGAGGTCTTCGGCGACCTCGCGCTTGCCGGTGAGGAAGAGGAGATAGCGCAGCAGGCGGTGCTGGTAGAGCTCAATGAGGCGGTCGAGGAGTTCGGGGTCCTGGGACTTGAGGCCGCGGGCGATGGCCGCGTTTTCACGCTGGCTTTGCTCCGCCTGTTCCGTCGAGATGGCGATTGCCGCGCTACGCATAAGGGTAGAGACGCCAAAACGCGCGGAAAAGTCTCGGTCGGAGGTGCGCTTTTCCCGGCGAAATAGGAAAGTCATCGAAATCC
Organism: uncultured Acidobacteriaceae bacterium; assembly: GCA_963808025.1. Classification (GTDB taxonomy): domain Bacteria; phylum Acidobacteriota; class Terriglobia; order Terriglobales; family Acidobacteriaceae; genus Edaphobacter. The sequence continues at coordinate 715,454 of CAWEEI010000006.1, forward strand.
CTTCGAATGCGTATATGCGAGGACCGGAGGGCGTTAAGACGGCGTTAATGAGAATTGTAGGGCCATTTGGGAAATTTGGCGAGGTGAATTTCACAGGTAAACTCAGGAGATGGAAGTTCTTTACGGGCTGCATCCGGTGGAGGAGGCGGTCCGGTCGGGGGCGCGGCGGCTGGACCAGGTGATGCTGGCGCGGGAGCGGCGGGACGCGCGGCTGGAGCGGCTGGCCGAGCATGTGCCGCGCCGCCGGGGTGCGGGTGACCGCTGGAATCGCGCGAGCAACTGACCCGGATGGCCCGGACGGACGCCCACCAGGGCGTGCTGGCGGTGGTGCGGGAGCGGGCGTTTCTGGGGATTGAGGACCTGCTGGGGGCGAAGGGGCAGGCGAATGGGGAGCAGGCGCACCGGTTCTTTCTGGCGCTGGATGGGATTGAGGACCCGCACAATCTGGGCGCGCTGCTGCGGACGGCGGACGGTGCTGGGGTGGACGGCGTAGTGCTGCCGGAGCGGCGGTCGGCGCCGGTTTCGGCGACGGTGGCGAAGACCTCGGCGGGGGCGTCGGAGCATGTGCGGATCGCGCGGGTGACCAACCTGGTGCGCGCGCTGGAGCAGATGAAGCAGGCGAATGTGTGGGTGCTGGGGCTGGATGAGCGCGGCGCGCCGGATTATATGGATTTCGACTTCCGGACGGACTGCGTGCTGGTGCTGGGGCGTGAGGGCGCGGGGCTGCACGATCTGGTGAAGAAGACCTGCGACCATCTGCTGCGGATTCCGATGGCGGGGAGGGTGTCGTCGCTGAATGTTTCGGTGGCGGGCGCGGTGGTGATGTACGAGGCGATGCGGCAAAGGCGGCGAGCGGCGGGGCCGGTTGCGAAGGCGGCGGAGTCTAAGAAGCAGGATTCCGGGAAGCCGAGGAAGGGATTGGGCTCTTGAAGCGACGAGCGATTGCGGCTGTGGTTGTGCTGGCGTGGGGGTTGGCGGGAGTGGGTGGGGCTGCCCAGGCAACTCAAGCGGCAGCGGCGGATGCGCAGGCACCGGATCAGGCGACGCCTGCGGCCGCGTCGAACTCGTCTGCCCCGCCCAAGGGGAAGGTTCTTGTTCTCGCGCGATGCGGATGCGCCTGCTTCGGAGACCACACAGCCTGACGCGACCCCGGCGAATGCCGCTGCGGCCACGCACGACGATTTCGATGGAGTGCCGGACGCGGAGCGGGATGCGCTTACATTTACGGCCTACGATCTGGATGCGCATCTAACGCCTGCCTCCGCCGGCATATCAGTACACGCGGGGCTGACGGTGCGCAACGATGGCGTTGCGCCGTTGCACGAGTTGGCCCTCGACATCAGCTCTTCGCTGCACTGGGATGCCGATTTCGAGCGTCGACGCCGGATCGCATACGACGACTCAACTGAAGTTCGCAACGCACATGCTGGATACGGATTCCGACCACACGGGGCAGATGGCTGAGGCGGTGGTGGAGCTTCCGCAGCTCCTTGCGCCGGGGGCCTCGATGACGCTGACGGTGCTCTACTCGGGGGCGATTTCGCAGTCGGCTGAGCGGCTGCTGCGGATCGGGGCGCCGACGGACCAGGCGGTCGATGAGGACTGGGACGCAATCGCGGCGAGCAAGCCGGATGCGCCCGGCGAGGGCACGGCGCTGCGCGGCTTTGGGAACGTGATGTGGTATCCGGTGTCGGTGGGGCCATTGTTTCTGGGCGACGGCGCGAAGCTCTTCCAGGCGGTGGGACGGGCGAAGCTGCGCGAGTCGATAGCGACGGTCCGGCTGCGGCTTGCTGTGGAGTACGTGGGCGAGCCGCCGGATGCTGCGTTCTTCTGCGGGCGGCGCGAGCAGTTGATCGCGATCAGCGACAACGCTGACGTGCCAATCGCGGAGGCTCCGGGGATTGCGACGGCGGAGTTTGAGGCGCGACCGCTGGGGTTTCGTACGCCGAGTCTCTTTGTTACGGGGCATGCGCCGAGCGAGGCGGGCACGGTGGCGAATCGCGAGCTGATCCAGGCGGTGACCGGGAACGATGACGCGTTGGCGGGGTACTCGGCTGCGGCGGAGATGGTGACGCCGATGCTGAAGGAGTGGTTTGGCGCGCAGCCGTTGGGCAGCCTAACGATCCTCGACCACACTGGGCAGCCATTTGAGGACGGCGCGTTGCTGGTGCGGCCGATGCGTGCGGCCGATCCCGCGACGCTGGCGCCGTCGCTTGCGCATTCGCTGACGCATGCCTGGATCCATTCCAACCAGCCGTGGATCGACGAGGGGCTGGCGGAGTTTGCCGGGCTGCTATGGACCGAGCGCAGCCAGGGCCGTGCGGCTGCTCTGGCCGAGATGCAGGAGGCGGACCGCGCGCTGGCGCTGGCCGAGCCGGAGGTGCCGGTGTCCGCGGCGGAAGGGACTAGTTCGTCTGTTTCGGGGAGTAATGCAGACGATGCGCCGGGGACTGTAAGTGCGGCGGGTGAGAGCCTGGTGGTGGCCTCGGGCGACGAGTTCTATCGCACCAAGGCAGCGGCGGTGTGGTGGATGCTGCGCGGCATGGTGGGTGACCGTGCACTACAGCAGGCGCTACAAGCGTACCGGCCGGGCGCAAAGCTGGATCGCGATCCCAAGGGCTTCGAGCTGACACTCGAAGATATCGCACACCAGGACCTGCGCTGGTTCTTTGACGACTGGGTGTATCGCGACCGCGGCCTGCCCGACCTGAACATCGTCAGCGTTACGCCGAGCCCGCTTGAGTCGCCAGCAGGAGTGTCCGCCGGCTGGCTGGTCGCAGTCGAGGTGCATAACGATGGATATGCCGCGGCGGAGGTGCCGGTCACGGTCCGCTCCGCCACGGCGAGGCAGACCCAGAGGCTGCGCATCCCAGGGCGGTCAAGCGCGTCGACGCGCATCGTCTTTTCCGGCACACCAGAGGAGGTCGAGGTGAACGACGGCAGCGTCCCAGAGACCGAGGCCAGCATGCATACGCAGCAGCTGGTGCTATCGCGCCGCTAGGACGAAATCGGCGACCACTTTTTCGAATAAACGCTAGTCGTTGTTTTTATATACGTGCGGGTTTTCTACGATGCCCTTTTTAAATACTCGCCTTATCCCCTGGCGAACTGCGATGTCGCCCTGGAGAACGAAATCGCGCATGGGCTGTTCGGGACGGCCGCGGAAAGAGGTGACGTGGAAATAGTCGTGGTCCTCAAGCGGTTTGGCTGAGAAGTAGTAGTTTGATACGCAGCATCGCGATCGATCAACGTTCACCTTGCTGACGGAATGCCACGACTTCTCGTGGGTCGCCATGATGGCGAGCCGGTTGAAGAGGCTGCTAATCTCGCGCTGGGGTTTCTTGGGACCTTCGTCCCATAGCTCGAGATTGCCACCATTCTCGTGACTCCAGTCCGGAGTTACATAATAGAGAAGGTTCAGCACGCGGTACGCCTCACGGTTTCGGTCGTGTGAGTTATCGAGGTGTGGATTGAGGAAGTTGTCCAGCGCCATCAAACTGATCCCGCCGGCGTAGAGGCGGCCGTCGGGCATCATCTCCTGAATCCCCGTGATCTCTTCGACCGCCTTCAGAACGCCGGGCTCCTGGAATGCGTAGATGATCTCCTCGAGGATGGGCGCGTATCGGTCCATCTGCGCGGCAACGTACTTGTTCTCGCGCAGGCTCTTCTTGAGCATCATCGAGCTCTTATCGGGGAAGGCCTTGAATATCTCCAGAACCTCTTCTTCCGGCAAGAGATTGTCGACCACACAGCTTTGTATCGTGTGCCGGTGAAATTCCTCGCGAAGCCGGTCGCACTCTTCACTCAGTCTCTTCTCGATGATTCCTGCGTAGTGCTTCCGGTCCACCGGTCCTCCTCGTGTGCTCATTCCACGCTGCTATCCCAGCAACATCTTCCAAAGCTCTTGCCAATTCTCGGCAAAGGGTTGGGCGATTTGATCAGCGCGAACAGGTCCGAAGACTCGCCCATGATTGACCGCTGCCCTCATCATCGCAGCCAATTGTATGTCACCGCCAGGCGGAAAAAAAGCTGCCTGCCCATACTCTCCAACGGTCTCATGCGCATAAGGAAGGTCAATCGCGAGGATGGGCTTACCAGTGGACTTGAACTCCGTGAGCGGCATCCCCCAGGTCTCGAGCTTTGACGGAAAAATCAGGCAGTCTGCACGTTGATAGCGCAGCATTACCTCTTCTCGGGGGAGAAGGCCGAGCCAGCGAATGGTGGTCAGGCTTGAGAATTCATGGAACAGCTTTCTTGCGTAGCGAGTTTCAGTTCCGTCGATCGTCAGCCACAGCTCGAAGCGATCGAAGCCGCTTGCCTCCAGCTCCTGGGCGGCGCGGAGAATTTGTTCGAAGTTCTTAAATACCCGCGGAAAGGACGGATAAAAGAACCTATAGAGGCCCTCTGAGCCGTTCGAGAGCCCAGTTTGTGCAGGCACGCCTACATGGCCCACAGACGGATGCGCGACAATCACGTTGCGCAGGCCATATCGCTTCTGGAATGCCCGACGAAGCCAATCCTGCTGCACTATCACGAAGTCGTTGCTGTTCAGGTTGATTGCATATAAGAAGCGGTATAGCAAAGTAAAGACGCCGAACTTCCAATCGAGTAAAGCGTCGCTTACCCGGAATGGATAGTATGGGTTTGGGTTGTGACAGTAAACAGCGCGTATCGATGCGGTGACATTGGGAGTTACATCATGCATTGCGAGCCATAAATGGGGTCTGATTTGTTCGCTGATAGTGCGACACTCGACGTACTCGAAGTACAGCCGCTTTGACCACGACCTCTTAATGTCCGGATATTCCATGAATTCAATACCCGGGATATCGAAGAGCGACTTACTGTGGACAAGAGCAATAATTCTGTAGGCGTCCCGGCACTCGGACGATAGCGACGTCAGCGCGTCGGTGAATACCGCCAACACGCCAGTATTGGTGATATTCACGCCTGATATCACGAGGGTAGGCTTCCGATTCGATGTCAGCGAAAGAGGTAGATTCACGAGCAGCTCCCCTGGTGCGCCTGGACGCAAGCTCTCATGTGCAATTGAAGGATGCTGGGTCTCACGGGCTCTACGCCCTCCTCGCCCGTCCATTGGGGCCTTATAATGTATTTGCATATTTGACGATATAACGCATCGCCCGATCCCAAGCCGTCATCCGCTGACTGGAGCGGCCAGCGAACAGAGATTATTGCCGGGTGAGGGCGGCACAGAATCCCAAACGGACCAGCCCCTGCTCGCCGTAAGCTCGCCGGCATACTGCCTTGTATTTGTTGTCGATCCACTGGCAAGCAAGCCCTATCTTGAAAATCGATTTCTAGTGGTTTATCCGCCAGAGGGCAACGCCTGGCGTCGATCGCTCTGCATTTGGGACCACCGTGGCAAATGTCGCGATTTTGTCCTCATCGCTGACCAGAAAGGCACCGGCACTCTTGTGATGCAATGGCGTAAAAATCTCGATCTCTTGTCCGCCAGGAACGCCTTTGGTGTCCAGGTCGGCATTGGTATAGGCCTGTCCCTCTCTCAAGGCCGGCGCTATGATGTAGTCTATTCGCTCCTGAGCCATATACCGGCCTACTCCCTCTGTAAGCAGCTGTGAGTTGTAAGAGTAGTCGCTTACCAATCCATCGGTCGGAATGACGCTCATACCAGAGTAATATGCGATTCCTCCCGGACCATCAAAGACATAAATCCTGCTCTCTGGAGGAAGGATCCGCCGCAGTTTCTCTGCAAGTGCTCTCTTAGGCTCCGTATAGTTTCCCCCAAACTTAACATTTCCGTCAATAAGCCGAGTATAGGTGAAATTAGAAACCAGTCGCAGACTTCCTAGCACACCAAGCGCAACAAAAGTAATCGCGCTACTCCAGGCTACTTGTCGGCCGGGAGAGCTGCCTCTGGCGAGAAACGCTTCGAACAGCCATGTTGCGCATATGGCAACACTCATATAGCCGGTTGTGAGGTACCAGGCCGCCACATTTCCAAATAAGAGGCTATAGGCTAGATGACTTAGGCTGGAGACGGACACAAGGAGCGCCACGGTAGCGAATGGTGAGTTTGCGGCCAACTTGAAGCGAGCAAGATTGAGGCAGCCGGCCAGTATTACCGGAATACAGTATTCCGGCAGACGAAACCGCGCCAGTAAGACACTCTTTATCGCGCCGCTTATGGGGACAATGTGGCCGAATTCCCGATAGTTCCAATATAGGTACGGAGCTACCAGAAGACAGATAGCCGCACCCATCACAACCGCACTGACAATCCAACTGCTCCCGTGTCCCGCAGGCGGGTTGCGCGTGAAGTCGAAAATAATATAGGCATAGACGATTGATACAAAGAAAATAAGCTCAAGTCTTGCCAGCAGCGCAAGCCCGAGCAGGCAACCCATCAATAACGCATGGCGAGTGGTCAGTTGCGCTCCACTCAATTGCCGCTTTGCAATCAAAGCCAAAATGGTCAATTGCATAGCGAAGGAAAGATCAGCCTCCAGCATTCTCCAAATACCCAGCGTGGTTGTCATAAAAATGATGACAGCGATCCCAGCTGATGCCCCTTGTATTCTGGATATCTGACATATATAGATAAATAGGTAGATGGACAGCAAGATAAGTGCTTCTGAGATAGTTGCTACGACTTGAATGAGACCTGTTGAGGATTTGACGAATGCTGCCGCGGAGACGCAAAAGAGCATCCATAGAGGATGATAGCCATTCGTTGGCATTACCCGATTGAAGGTGCTCCCATAGCCTGAAGCGATGTTGCGCGCGATTTGCAGATAAAAGTAACCGTCGTCAACGATAAAGTTATCCGGCCTTAGATGGAAGGGGATAACTAATAGAACATATGCCATTGTCGCGATGACAAGGAAAGTCCGATCGTATATGCGCGAAGTCGATATCATTGATTTCTTATGCCGCTTGTGTGTGCAGAATAGCGCTGATGTGTGCTATTCAGTCATCAATCTGTTACCGAGTGGAAACGGCGTAATGAGCCTTGCAGGAGGAGAGCGCAATGCTTTTGCGCCAATCGATCCTTCGCGCTTCGCCTGACGGTAGTTCAAAACATAAATGAAGATAAAGAAAAATTGCTCGGGCGGGTAATACTGACCACCGCGAATCAACTTAAGAAAGAAACAAACAAGGAGCGCGTTGCTAATGGCGCCGTAGTCGCCCTTGCCACCAACACGGAAGTGAATTAGAAAGGCCAGGACGCCCAGGTAGCCCAGGAAGCCAAACTCGGAAAGCACACGCAAAGTTAATGATGCCGCCTCAAGAGCGTTTGAGTCTTGCAGGTGCTGTTCAACAAAGAAGTCGATGCCTTGAAGGCCGTACAAGAAGCGCTCATGGGATATTGGATGGGACCCCAGGCCATTGCCAAGGACCGGACTTTCTGCGAGGACTCTCTCGGTTACGATTGCATTGGAGAGCAAAGCATAAGTGCTGAGGTTGGTTCCGGTAAAGTCCCCGACAGTGGCGGTGACCAAAGTGTCGCTGACTCTCATTCGGAAATAAGGCGATTCTATGTATGCCAGGACTAGAAGTCCAGTGACCAGCAGTGGAGCGGCCAGCCTATGCTTTCTACGTTTCGAGAGAAGCAGCAGCAAGCCCAACCCGACGCTCAGATACCCAAGAGAAGATGCGGAAAGGACCACAGCCAGCGCAAAGATGCAGACCTTGAGACCATGTCTGCGTGCGGTAAGGAATTGATAACCGTACCAATAGAATGCCGGCAAGACGAGGATGCAAAAATCCGCCGGCTCGGTGGCGAGACCCCGAAGCCTTACATACTCGTGCTCCATAAGGCAGGTGACTGCCCATACTGGAAGGGCTATAACGGCAAACCAGTACGCGACCTTTGCGTAAGTCAGGAATGCCCGCCGAAAATCGTTTTTTATCAGCCTGAAGAAGAAATAATAGTATAGAAGGCTGATGGAGATGGCCCTAAATTGCACAAAAAATCCGGCGAAAGCGTCGGTTCCATTGGCAATTCCAATTGCTCCGCTGGCAGCCATGTAAGCCATGAACGCCAATATCCAAGGAGAGATTCTTGTCACTCTGACAAGCAGGCATAGAATGAGGAGGTTCGCTTCAACTAAGTGCATGTGGAAATTAAGACGCACAAACAATAAATTGCAGAACACGCCTATGATTGTGCAGTAATAGAGGTAGTTTCGCAGCCAGACGTATCGCCCATTTTGGTAGGGCGTTATGTGTTCCGAGCCGGCGTGTTGCACGGCAATACTCAACCTATACCGCCATTGCTCGGGCGGCTGAGAACTGGTCCAAGCCACCTGCCAGGGCATCGAGCTTGAGGGAAACAATTTGTCATCATTCAAATAACCTCCGCAAGGCGCGGCGCAATGGACGAAGGGCGAATTTTATGTTGGCGATACGAAACTCAATCGAGGCCAGAACCGGATTACGCCCGCCAGCATTTACCTTTGCTCGCTCCTGCTCGTGCAGCGCCGTCTTTGAGTCGCTGACGCCACCGGCGCGCATATTTACTGTGACCAGTGGCATGTAGGCTGCTTTGAGATCCTGTCGTGCCCGTAATAGAAATTCATAATCCGCAACGATGCTGTAGGAGGCATCGTAGATCCCTAAGCGGTCGAAAAGGCTACGGCGGTGCATGCTTCCTACGTGGGAAGTGCACATATATCTGGAAAATGCACGCCATGTCCATGGCTTTCCGACCGTACGGGAGTAGCCGGATGGATGTACCCAACGGACTCGCGACGTGAGATACTCCGCGTTCGGATTCTTAGCGGCGAGCGCCATATACGCGCTCACTGCTCCCGGCAGGAGTTCATCGTCTGCGCCGACAAAGCAGATCCACTCGCCGCGCGCTTCTCGCAGGCCCTTGTTCCATGCATCGTAGACCCCGCGATCGGGTTCGCTCTGCCAAAATGCGATCCGGTCATCGTATCGGCGAAGCACGTCGATAGTGCCGTCGGTGGATCCGCCGTCCATAACGAGCTGCTCCAGGTTGGGGTAGTCCTGGCGGAGTACGCTTTGCAGGCATCCCTCGACGTGGGGAAGGCCATTGAAGACCGCCGTGATGACGCTTACGAGGGGACAGTTCGGGCGGCCTTCGGCCAGTATTCCGTTCTTTCGCTTTCCTCCGCAGATAGTGGCATACTCGGTTTGCAATGCGACCTCGGATGACATGCGATACTTCCTGAAATAATATCCCAGCTGCATCAAAGCGATGGTTCGTGAGATTCGACAGCTGCCCGGCGAACGAAGATTCCGTCCACTTGCAGCATGCGACCGGTCCCGGGATCGCGAAAGCCCGGCTCGATTGACCAGGGTTCAAAGCCGTGAACGGCCAGAATGTCCCATAGCTCGCTCGCCAGCACCTGCCCCTCATAAAGAGGCACAAGAGACATCTCGGAGATGACTGCACGGCACGTCTTAAGTCGCCGTGGCGCCCCGTCGAGGACCTGCTTTTCATACCCCTGGACGTCAATCTTCAAGAGGACGCGGTCGGCTGGATCGTGAGTGCTGAGGTCGTCCAAACGGCCCATTGGCACCGACTCAGTGCCAATATAGCTCGACCGCGGCTCCGCCTGTAAGTGGCTGGGAAGCATCTCGAGAATCGAACTGCTCACGCTGTTTTGCGAGACATGCATCTGGATCGATCCGGTTACATCGCCGACAGCCGTCCGATCGGCAACCTCCCAGTTCGGGTCTGCGGCCGCCTGTCTGCACAGCTGCTCATGGGCCCTCTGCAGCGGCTCGAAAGAGACAATTTTTTCGCGATACCCAGAGTCCCTCAGTTCAGCCGCAAATTGACCCGTATTCGCTCCGACGTCGAGGACCAGATTGATGCGCTCCTGAAGCAGTAAACCGGCTAGAGATCGCTGGTTTGCGAAGGCGCGCGGTGGGCCGAAGACTTCGTATCCAAACCGTCTTGCGAGGTTTCTGGCAATGGTCTTAACCATTGTGATCTCTCCTAACACTTCCAAATTTCATCGACGGAACGCCCGGCGCGATCTACATATAAGCTATTCAGTCCAGCAGAGGACTTCACTTACCGCCTGCCATACCTCTTCCGTGTCGATCTGCTCGATGCACGGCACTGGGCCGCCCTCCGGCCGCGGATAGATGCACTGCCAGTTACAGCCAAAGCACGGCATCTTGTGGATGACGGCCTGGGGTAGCGGCCTGGCGATTGACCCCTGAATCTGATACGGCAAAAATCGCCCGTAATGACCGCCGCCCAGCAAGCATACCGTGGGAGTGCCGCAGGCTGCGCCAATATGGACCGCCGAAGTTTCGTTCGTTAGCAACAGCCGCGCCACATTGAGGATGGCCGCTAACTCCCCAAGGGTCGTTCGCCCGGCCCAATTGACCAGAGGCGAGATGGATCGCGCACAAAGTTCGCCGGCGATCTCACGATCGGAACCTCCGCCGCAGACCACACCAAGCCAGCCGGTCCGGTTGTAAAGCCGCTCGGCAATTTCGTGGAAGCCGGAGACCGGCCATCGCCTTCCCTCCCAGCTTGCTCCGGGGAAGAGTACGTAAAACGGTTTTCCTGCTGTGGCGGCAATGAAGGCGGCGTTGTCCTCCAGTAGGCTGGTCTCGGGCAACTGAGGAAGCGCGGCGTGGAAGCCGGCTTCGCCGAGATTGCGCACGAACTCGGCGTTGCGTTCCAGCTCCATAAGGGGCAAAGGATCGGCGGGGATGAGGCGGGTGTACCAACGGTCGGAGATTCTCTGCTTGTGCGTTTGGGGTTCCGAAGTGTTGCCGGCGGAACCAATCCTTTCATTCGCGCCTGACACTCGAATTACCGAATCGCCGAGCAACCAGGAACGGGAGTAACTCGGCTCGACTGCGATGGTGCAGCCCCATCTACGGATCTGTCGCCCGGTTCGAAAGCGGTACAGAGGGTCGTGGTGGAATTGATAGACGTCGACGGGGATGACTTCTTCGAAGATGCCAAGGTTTTTCGCCCACGATGCCCATACATTATTTGCGACCAGGACGGCGGTCCTGCCGCGCCCTTTGTAGTGTCTGACTATTGCCTTGGCGGCATCCATCCATAGGATGAAGTCGCCTATCGCGTCCAGGCGGACGATGAGGACGCGATCTGGACGCGGAGCTGGTTTGCCAGCAAGTTTCAGCAGGGTATCGATGCCAAGGAGCGTTGCAACCCTAACCCGCGCGGCAGCGGTACTAAAAAACATTGCTACTCCGAATGACGAAAGGCGCTGGGGCGACCAAAGAGTTCCTGCACCGTCTCACCCGAAGCCGCATTCGCTCATTATAGGGCAGCCCAACTTGAAATTTTTGAGGCGATTCCTCTGATACCATCAAGGGCGTCATGGGGAGAATACGTGGGCGCTAGCCGATCAGTCTCTCAAGGTTCTGCCAGCCCAGCCCGAACGCTTGGCGAGGTGGAAGGTGAACTAGCCGAATCCAATCTCGAAGCCGAAGCCGCGCCCTTGTGCAGGATATGCGGCTTGTCCTCAGCTCCATTTGCGAAAACCGAGGTCCTCGGGAAGTATCCAGTCCGATACTACCGTTGCGAGGAGTGCGGTTTCATTCAGACCGAATCCCCATACTGGCTTGAAGAGGCCTACACAACTGCGATTACCCGCCAGGATGTCGGGATTATGCAACGAAATCTCGTGAACTGCGAGGTGACGACGGCGGTCTTGAATCTGCTCTTTCCAGACCTTACTTGCGCGGTCGACTATGGAGCGGGGCACGGAGTTTTTGTTCGTCTGATGAGGGACCGGGGCTTCCGCTTCAGCTGGTGCGACCGATATGCCACGAACGATTATGCCCGTGGATTCGAACATCAGGAGGGCGCGAGATATGACCTTCTCACCGCCTTTGAGGTACTGGAACACCTGACCGACCCTATCTCCGGCTTCGCTGGCCTGATGGAGCTTTCGGACAATGTCTTCGTCTCCACCTGGCTCTTGCCCGAACCGGCGCCAAAACTCTCCGACTGGTGGTATTACTCGCCCGTGACCGGCCAGCATATCGCGTTCTATACACATGCTGGCCTTCAGAGATTGGCTGCCCGCTTCGGAAGAAACTTGCTGTCCAACGGCTCCTACCACCTCTTCACTAAACAACCGAAGAGCGAGTATTTGTTCCGGGCAGCAACAAGCTTGCGGCTGGCGCGGCTCGTCAATCTCATGCATCGCAGGCCAAGTCTGGTCGACGAAGATTACCAGCTGATGACCGGCTGACCAGCATAACGAGATTGCTAGACCTTCATCGGAAGAGACGTGAGGCGATCCGTCGGCTGGTTCTCGATATGCGATGAATGAACGGCGACGAAATCATGTCCTGAACGCGGCGTGTGTCCATGCTGCGCAGAGGCACGACACTAAAGGGATGCCGGAGAGGAAACTCGATCCGATTTGCTGTAAGCATAAATCGAGCATCAGTTTCGGTGGTATGAGTCGCGTCAGGCCGGAAGCCAATGTTGGCAATCAGGTTGACGCTGGAAACGGCCGTCAGCAAGCTATCTCGCAGGCAGGTATAGAGCCACTGATAGTCCCAGGTATTTGGCCCTCTCTTTTCATACATTGCATCGAAGATTCCGGTCCAGAATTCAACCGCTTCGGGTTGGTCGAAGATCTCGGCGAGCAGATGTTCGGCCTTGAATTTAGGCCAGTCGCTTAAGTTGCGATCATAACGCCGCCATTGCAACCTCCAGGTCGCCCATCCCCAGATGCCGCCGATACGAGAAAAAAAATAGCTGTACTCGGTCCTCAAGTGATCCTCTACGAGATTGGCTCCCGCAATATAAGCGATCCGGTTGTCGCCGCGATACTTCTCCAGCAGCTCCTCGCAGAATGGGAAGAATGACTGGTCCGGCAGGCAGTCATCTTCAAGGATGATCGCGGTCTCAAACAGAGAGAAGACCCAATCCAACCCGCTGATCATCCGCTCCTGGCAGCCAAGATTGATATGGGAGAAATTGGTATGAACTTCGCATGGCCAATCCACTCGAGATATGACCTCGCGCACTTGACGGCAGAGTTCGTCTTCGCCGACCTTGTCCGTTCTTGGTCCATCGGCGACAAGCAGAAGCGTGGCCGGCCGTGCCTGTCTGATTGCTTCGAATACTCTGCTGGTAGTGTCTGGCCGATTGAAGACAAATAAGGCTACGGGTGTTTCGAACCTCTTTCCATCCGTGATCGCTGACTCGGCTACGATGCTGAAACTCCGGTGCTGAATAGTATCAGCTACTGCTATTTCGACTTGCTATAGTATACGGACGAGCCGATGCCGCGGTGGGCACTGTTCTCTCCTAGATGGTGTCCCGCCGAAAGCTTCTGTGGCCGAAAAAGAAGGGACCATGATCGCTAGCACAGCGAGCGCAGGTTCGGGACGCTGATACTTGAATCAACCAGCTTTTTGCGCGTCTTTATCGCGGAGATTCGAGAAGATCGGTCCCGGTCTCCGAAGGATACTGGGAAACGCGAGTTGGTTGTTGGTGGATCGCGTTATCCGGATGGGGATGGGCCTGTTTGTGGGGGTATGGATTGCGCGTTACCTGGGCCCCGTCCAGTTTGGCAGCCTGAACTTTGCACTCTCCTTCATCGCACTGTTTGGGACCGTAACCACCCTTGGGCTTGAGGGCCTCGTAGTGCGGGAGTTGCTTCACAACGCGAATGACCACGATGAGATTCTGGGCACAACCCTGTCGCTTCGCTGCGGCGGCGGGCTGCTGGCGGTTGTGCTGTCGATTGTGACCCTGCGTCTCATCCAACCGCAGGATAAGCAGGCGTTGCTGCTGGTCTCCATTCTGTCGCTGACGCTTGTCTTTCAGGCGCTCGACACCATTGATTCTCTCTTTCAATCGCAGGTGAGATCGAAGATCACAGTCTGGGCGAAGAATGGGGCCTTCCTAATCTTTGCCGCCATCCGGGTTGGGTTGATCTGCGCCAAGGCGCCTCTTTGGACGTTTGCAGCGGCCTATACGGGAGAGATCGCGGTTGGCGCAGCGGGCCTGATGCTTGGCTACCGGCTTTCGGGCGGACGGTTGTCGGCATGGCGCGCCAGCTGGCCTCGAGCGGCTTCGCTGCTCCAGCAAAGCTGGCCGCTGCTGTTCTCTGGCATGGCCATCATGATCTACGTGCGGCTCGACACAGTCATGCTGAAGGTGATGCGGGGTGATTTTGTAGTAGGGGTATATGCCGCCGCTACCCGGGTCTCCGAGGTCTGGTACTTCATACCAACGGCAATCGTCTCGTCAGTCCAACCCGCCATCATGAAGGTCAAAGACCAGCCTGCCGTTTTCAATGACCGAATACGGAAGCTCTTTTCGCTGATGACAGTCACGGCGTACCTGATTGGCTCGGTTGTAGCGCTTGCGTCCCACCTTATTATCCGGGTCCTTTATTCGGAGGACTACCGAGCCGCCGCGCCCGTTCTCGCGGTCCACGTCTGGGCCTCTGTCTTCGTCTTCCTGGGGGTGGCCCAATCTCCGTGGGACCTTTCAAAGAACCTGCTGACTCTATCGCTCTACCGAACGCTTTCTGGCGCACTCATCAATGCAGCGATGAACCTTTATCTCATTCCTAGATATGCTGCCATGGGCGCTGCGATTGCGACCGTTGTATCTTATGCAATCTCGGGGGTGTTCGCCAATCTCTTCAGCGCCCGTACCCGGCCAATCTTCTACATGCAGATGAGGGCTCTTATTCCTGGAAGATTCTGGGATTGAACAATGCACTCATTTTTCCGCCTCCGCATAAATGGACTCGAAGTCTCTTGCTGCGAGGTCCAGTGCAGGATCGAATTGTCTTGGCCGGGCGTTCTTGAAGCCATTTGCAGTCAACACAAAGAGCAGGTTCTCCTCATCAAACATGTATTTATGTTCGCCATCCATATAGGCGACATAGTTGACGCAGTCGATGGATGTCGTGTGGTTGAATGCGGGTCTGTACCCGAAGAACTGACCGGAATCGAGTGGAACCCCTTTTACATAGGCTTCGAGATAGATCCTGGCGTTCGGAACACAGACAAGAAATTTTCCACCGGGAGCTAACGCCCTTTTGCATTCAACCAGGAATTTCTGGGTCTCTCTAAATGAGAGATGTTCGAAGAAGTGAGACGAATAAATCTTCTTCACGCTGTCATCCGGAAACGGGAGTCCCTTCCTGAGGTCCCAAAAGATATCGCAATTCCTGGTGATATCAATGGTTAACCAGCCGCCCTGCCCTCGCTTGTCTCCTGAGCCAACCTCAACCATAATCTCGCCGCCTTGTTTCAGAAGGCTGCGGATCTTCAGCTTGGATTTGCGGTGCTTTAGGGAACGCAAAACTGACTTGGCAACCGGCAGAGCAAATGGGATCTTTTCCTTTACAAGCTTCTTGAGCTTGGAGTTCATCCAAATCCCTCAATCATGTTTGCGATGCACATCCGGCCATTTTACTCGATGCCTCTCGCCGGAGACTCGGATTTGGACGATGCGGAGCTGGCTGGAGATCGAGCGGATGTAACGAAAGGCTTTTCCTGCGTAGTATTGTGGGCATGGTTCTCCGATTGACGGGACAAATGGTTTGTTCCAAGTTTGTTCCAAGACTGCCGGCACAATAAACCAAGCGATGCTCCCAATCAGACCGATTAGACTGAAACAACGAAGCGAAAAGGGACAGGGATGGCTGAAAACGATACGAACCCACTGGATGTGGCGGAGTTGCATAAAACCAATCCGCCGGTCCTGGTAGATGAAGATGATGCGATCGATCTGGTAGCGGTTTTCCAGAAGCTTCGCCAGTCCCAGCGAACCATATGGAAAGTATCGCTTGGCTGTCTCGCAGCCGCCACCATCATTGCGTTCCTGCTGCCTCATCGCTTTACGTCCGAGGTCGCATTCATTCCGCCGAGCCTGAACGGCAACGCCTCGCTGGCTTCTGCCCTTTCGGGTCAGCTTTCCGCGCTGGGAGCGGGGGATCTGCTTGGGGCTGGAAAAACCTCTGGCGACCTATATGCCGGAATCCTGAAAAGCCGCTCGATTGCCGGCGAGCTGGTGCAGCGTTTCGATCTAAAACAAGTTTATAGGGTGAAGAAGGAGAGCCAGGCAGAAAAGATGCTGGGCGCCAACACGGAGGTTACGGTCGATGCGAAATCCACGATCATCACGGTCGATGTTACGGACAAGAGCCCGCAGCGGGCCCACGATCTGGCCAACGCGTATATGGATGCACTGCGCGAGACGGATGGGCGGCTGGCGCTGAGTCAGGCCTCGCAACGGCGATTGTTCTTCGAGCAGCAGCTGGCCAAAGAAAAGGACGACCTGGAGGATGCTGAGGTCGAACTGAAGAAGACGGAGGAGCAGTCCGGGCTGATTGCGCCGACCGGCCAGACCGAGTCGGAGATTAAGAGCATTGCCGATTTGCAGGCGGAGATTGAGGTGCGCCAGGTGCAGCTGGCGGCGCTGCGCGATGGGGCCACCGAAGACAATCCTGACGTGGTCCGGCTGCGCAGCGAGATTGGGGACTTGCAGGGGCAACTTGCGAGTATGCAGAAGGGGAGCGGCGGCGGATCGTCGATGTCGATCCCGACCTCGAAGGTGCCGGAGGTGGAGCTGGAGTACGTCCGCAAGGAGCGCGAGGTGAAGTATCACGAGGCGCTGTTCGACATGCTGTCGCGCCAATATGAGGCGGCGCGGCTGGACGAAGCTCGCGATGCGCCGGTGCTGCAGGTGCTGGACGAGGCTTCTTATCCGGATACAAAGTCCTCGCCGAAGAGGATGTACATTATGTTGGGCGGTCTGGCGTTTGGCTTCATCGCAGGTTGTTTCTGGGTGCTGGTACGCGAACACGTCCAGGCGCTGCGCACATCTATCGCTTCAACTCGCGCGGTTTAATTATCAAACGTGGCCACTTGGCAGAGAGGATGACCATGTTGCTTGCAGCAGGAAGCTGGAGGCGGGGGGGCAGCTTCCCGGTCGCGGCGGCGCTTGGGATGGCTGCCTTGTGTTCATTTGCAGCTGGGACCGCGAGAGCTGCGGTGGATGCGGTCGAGCTGCCGCCGTGCAAGACCGGGCCGGGCGCGAGCCGGCCGGCGGATGTCTACGTGCCGATGGATAGCTGGATGTACTCGGCTCTGGACCGGCTGCGCGGCCTGGGGTATGCCGACACGGCATTTCTTGGCTTGCGTCCCTGGACGCGGCGCAGCATGCAGCGGGTGATCGAAGAGAGCTCGGAGCACCCCGATCTGCAAAGCAATGCCCAGGCGCAGGAGATTGTGGCTGCGGTCGAGCGCGAGCTGGGCGACGAAGCTGACGACGATTCCAGCCATCTTTCCTATGCATGTGAGGGGCTTTACGCACGGATGCAAGGCATCGCCGGGCTGACGCTGCGCGACAGCTTTCATCTGGGGCAGACCCTGGTGAACGATTATGGGCGGCCCTACCAGCCAGGCTTCAACACAGTCGATGGCGCGGGCGGCAGCGTGGAGTACGGCCGTTTCAGCCTGTATGCGCGCGGCGAGTACCAACATGCGCCGGGCGCGGCGGGCTATTCGCCAGGTCTGGTGGCAATGCTGGTGGCTATCGATGATCCGGCTGATGATCATCCATATTCGACCCCCCCGGTCTATGCGACCATTCCTGCGGGTCCGATCGCGTCGGCCAACGACTTTCGCATCCTTGAAGCGAACCTCTCCTACCGATTGCTGAATCATGAGATTTCATTCGGCAAGAGCGATCACTGGTTTGCGCCTACGGTGGGCGGCGCATTCACTTACAGCAACAACGCGGAGAATATCTACGCGTTTCAGATCGACCGCACCGAGCCGCTCTACATCCCTCTGCTGTCGCGGCTCACCGGCCCGTTCCGCTACGACTTCTTCGTGGGCAGTCTCCAGGGACATAGCGATCCAAACGATCCCTGGATGCATGTGGAGAAGATCAACTTCAAGCCCACGCCAAATGTCGAGTTGGGGTTTGAACGGACCGTGATCTGGGGCGGTGAGGGGCACGTGCCCATTACTGTCAGAACCTTCCTTAGGAGCTTCTTTAGCTTTCAAAATGTCCCGGTTGCACAAAAGAACTCGCGGGATGATCCCGGTGCGCGCTTCGGGTCCTTTGACTTCAGCTGGCGGCTGCCGTGGCTCAACCACTGGATGACGTTATACTCGGACTCCCTGGTTCACGACGACGTCAGTCCGGTGGATGCGCCGCGTCACGCGGGCGTCCGTCCGGGCATCTATCTCTCGCGGTTTCCCGGCCTACAGCGAATGGATCTCCGGATCGAAGGGGCGAATACCGACTCTGCAACCACGCGGAGCTTCGGAGGCCAATACCTCTACACAGAGGGTATTCAGATCCAGGGCTTAACCAACAAGGGCTACATCATGGGCGATGCGATCGGTAGAGAGGGCAAGGGCGGGCAGGCATGGTTGACGTATCACCTGTCGCCGCAGGAGTTGGTTCAGGTCTCGTTCAGTCACAAGAAGAACGCCAAGGACTTTATTCCCTCCGGCACTACCCAGAACAGCTTCGACGTGCGCGCGGTGAAGCGGATTCACGACGACGTGGAGGTCTCGGCCGCGGTGCATCATGAGTGGTGGAAGGCGCCGGTGTATGAGCCCGGAGAGCAGAGCGATACCGTCGCGACATTCCAAATCACTCTGCATCCTGAGCGTCGCGCGGCGCCTTGACGTGCAGTGGCATGAGATGACCGCTGCACCTGGTCTTGGGTGCCCCATGTCGGGCAGCATCATCGCCTGACGTGGGGAGTTCAACAGACATTCGCATCGTGCCCCATTCATCGTAGCTTCATCGCGATGAGTGGGTTCACTGGTAGAACCCCACAAAAATTGTCATCCTGAGAGCAGCGAAGGACCTGCGTCTATCCCATCCCCCCACCGCCCCATACAATAGCCACAGCCCCGTGCCCGCCCCCCTCATCGCCCCACGTCTTATAGCCGTAGACATGGACGGCACCCTCCTCGGCGAGGACGGCCGCGTCTCCCCGCGCACCCTCGCCGCCCTCCACGCCGCCCACGCCGCCGGCATCGAGATCGTCGTCGCCACCGGCCGCCGCCACTCCTACGCCATGCGCATCCTCCGCCCGCTCGGCCTGCACCACGCCCTCGCCCTCATCAGCTCCAACGGCACCGTCACCCGCACCCTCGGCTCCGCCACCGAACCCACCCAGCTCCTCGCCCGCACCCACCTCCCCCACGCCACCGCCCTCTGGCTCTGCGCCCACATCGAAGAGTTCCGCAACGCCCTCGTCCTCACCTTCGACCGCGTCGGCCCCGACGGAGAAGACACCCGCGGCGCCCTCGTCGTCGAACACCTCGACCAACTCCACGCCTCCATCGGCCGCTGGATGGAGGTCAACGAACCCTACATCGCCCACATCGTCCCCATCGAATCCGCTCTCACCCCCGCCGCCCTCGACGCCCCCAGCAACGCCCCCATCCAAGCCATGCTCTGCGGCACCATCGACCGCATGACCCGCGCCGAAGCCCGCCTCCTCCAGCACCCCGGCGTCGCCGCCTCCGGCCACCCCTCCGGCCGCTCCGGCGGCGAGCACCTGGGTGCCCCATGTCAGGCAGCTTCACCGCCTGACGTGGGAATCGAACGAATCTCCCCCACCCCTCCTCACCCTCCACCGCACCGAATACCCCGCCCGCAATCTCTCCATCCTCGACATCCTCCCCGCCAACTGCTCCAAGGGCGCAGCCATCCTCGCCCTCGCCGCCGCCCGCAACATCCCCGCCTCCCAAATCATGGCCATCGGCGACAACTGGAACGACGTCTCCATGCTCGAAGCCGCCGCCCACCCCATCCTCATGGCCAACGCCCCCGACGACCTCCGCGCCCTCGCCCTCACCCGCGACTGGACCATCGGCCCCTCCAACCGCGCCGACGGCGTCGCCCTCGCCATCGAATCCGCCCTCAGCTCCTAACCCGCTATAAATCTTCCGCCGTCATTCCGCGTCACGCGCAGAATCTCTGCATTGGCACTTCGTGCCCGCACAAATTTCCAACCGTCTTGCTTAAGGGCACGGCTTCAGCCGTGCCGTAACAGCCCCTAAACATGACCGGCTTTAGCCGCTGAGGGACGATCATGCAGTCTCACCGAGATGTGGGCTACCGCGCCCCCACCGCCCGCGGCAACTTTTCAAGCGCCCGCGGCAACTTCTCATAAATCCCCCCAAACCCCCCATTCGACAAGATCGCCACCACATCCCCACTCCTTAACTCCCCCGCAATCCCCGCCACAATCGCATCCGCATCCGCATACACCGCCGCGTCCTGCCCGCGCGCCCGCAGCGCCGCCGCCACATGCTCCGGCTGCAGCCGCTCCCCCTCCGCAATCGCCTCCGACTGGAACACCCCCGCCAGCACGCTCCGGTCCGCCAGCGCCAGACTCTCCACCAGCGCCTCCTCAAACACATTCCGCCGCAGCGTATTCGATCGCGGCTCTAACACCGCCCAAAGCGTCCGGCCCGGATACGCCCCCCGCAGCGCCCGCAGCGTCTCCCGTATCGCCGTCGGATGGTGCGCAAAGTCATCGATGATCGTCACCCCACCCACCTCCGCCCTTACCTCCAGCCGCCGCTTCACCGACCGAAACGTCCCCAGCGCCTCCACAATCGCCTCCGCCGAAACCCCCTGCCCCGCCGCCAGCGCCGCCGCCGCCGTCGCATTCAGCGCATTGTGCTCGCCCGCCATCGGCAGCCTTAGCTCCGCAAATCTCTCGCCCCCACGCAGCAGCGTCCACCGCGACTCCGCACCCTCATGCACCAAATCCACCACCCGCCACTCCGACTCCAACCCAAACCCATACCGCTCCACTTTGCAGAACGCCTTCGCCACACACTCGCTCACATTCTCGCTGCCGTCGAACGCCACCACCCGCCCCCGCCGCGGCACCAGGTTCACCAGCCGCTTGAACGCCGTCTTCACCGCCGTCAGGTCCGGATAGATGTCCGCATGGTCGAACTCGACATGCGTCAAAATCGCCGCGTCCGGAAAGTAGTGCAGAAACTTCGGCCCCTTATCGAAGAACGCCGTGTCGTACTCGTCGCCCTCAATCAAAAACGGCCCCGCCCCATCGCGCACCATAAAGCTCGTGCCAAAGTTCTCCGCCACGCCCCCAATCAAAAACGAAGGCGCCAACTCCGCCCTCGTCTTCGACGCGACCTCATAAATCCACGCCAGCATCGAAGTCGTCGTCGTCTTCCCATGCGTCCCCGCCACCACCAGCGTCTCCCGCCCCTGCAGAAACTCGTCATGCAGCACCGCCGCCATCGACGTAAACGGAATCCGCTGGTCCAGCACATACTCCAGCTCCACATTCCCCCGCGAGATCGCATTCCCCACCACCACCAGATCCGGCCGCAGCCGCCAGATTCGCCTCCGCATACGGCTGCATCAGCTCAATCCCCAACCCCCGCAGCACATCGCTCATCGGCGGATACGCCGCCGCATCCGACCCCGTCACCCGATGCCCGCGCGCCAGCAGCATCCCCGCCAGCGACGCCATCGCCGTCCCACACACCCCAATCAAATGCACCCGCTTCCCCGTCTTCAACTCTAGCTCCTGGCTCTTTAGCTTTGACTCTTGCCTGGCTTCTGCTCTTGCCTTTGTTTTTGCTCTTGCCCTTACTTTTGCTCTTGCCCTTACTTTTGCTCTTGCCCTTGCTTTTGCCGTTGCCTTTGCTTTGCTCTTGCCCTTGCTTTGGCTCTTGCTCTTGCTTCTAGGTAAGCCAAGCCTTCAGGCTTGGCCTTCTCAATCCCTCAAAAGAATCGGGGGCTTTAGCCCCTGGGGTATGCCCTCGTCCATCAAGCTAATAGCTAGCGCTTTCCAAAAACTCCAACCTCCCCGCCTCCCTCTCGCTCAAATCCAGCCGCACCCTCACCCCCAGCGGCACCGTCACATTCGCCCCATCCACATGCCCCGACCGCAGCCCAATCGCCACCGGCCCCGCAAAATCCTTCAGCGCATGAAGCATCGCCTGCTCCAGCAGCGGCATCTCCTCCGGCCCCACGCACTGCTGCATATCGCCAAACACAATCCCCGTCACATGCTCCATCATCCCCGCATAGCGCAGATGCAGCAGCATCCGGTCCCACTGGTACGGCTTCGTCCCCACATCCTCCAGAAACAAAATCCTCGGCTCCTCCGCCGTCGCCCGCACCGGCCCATACGGCGTCCCCAACCCCTCCGCCAAGATCGAAAGACACCCACCCGCAATCCTCCCCTCCGCCACTCCTCCGCGCAGCACCCGCAGCCCATCCCCCGCGCCCACAGACCACCCCGCATCCCCACTCATCGCATGGCCCCAGCTCGCCGCATCGAACCCATCCTTGCGCGCAAAATCCGCCGCCACCATCGGCCCATAGAACGTCACCAGCCCCGTCTCCCGCGCCATCCAAATATGTAACGAAGTATGATCGCTGTACCCCACAAACACCTTCGGGTTCGCCCGCACCAGCTCCGCATCCAGCCACGGCAGCAGCTCCGCCGACCCCCACCCCCCGCGCGTGCACACAATCCCATCGATCGCCGTGTCGGCAAACGCCGCATGCAGGTCCCCCACCCGCTGCTCCACCGTCCCCGCATAATAAATCGGCCCGCGCTCCAGCGCATGCGGCATCACCACCACCTCATACCCCAGGCCCTCCAGGCACTCCACCCCCGCCTGCACCCGCTCCGCCTTCGCCGCACTCGCCGGCGACACCACGGCCAGCCTCGCCCCAGACTTAAGCCCCGCAGCCTTGACGATCGCCGCCGGCTTCAGTATCTCCCCGCTCAAAACGCCTCACCCACGCATACAATCTCCGCCGGCCCCGTCAGCCGCATCGCCTCGTCGTTCGCCGGCCACACCGTACTCTGCGATCCCACCCTCCGCAATCGCCGTCAGGTCGCGCGCCACCCCATGCATCACCATCGCCGCCGCCGCCGCCGCGCACGTGCCCGTGCCGGAAGACATCGTCGGCCCGCATCCCCGCTCATAGATCCGGAACGCAATCTCCTCCGCCGACCGCACCCGCACAAACTCCACATTCGTCCCCTGCACAAACACCGGATTCACGCTGATCTTCGCCCCCAGCTCCTGCCACTTCATCCCATGCGAACTAAAATCCTCACCGTCCGCGCCCTCCACAAACACCACAAAGTGCGGGTTGCCCACATTCACCTCGGCGCCCGACACCGCGCCCACATCCGGCAGCACAATCGTCCGCGGCGTCACCTGCGGCACGCCCATCTCGCTCTCAATCAGATACAGCGCCCCATTCGCATCCATCACCCGGCACCGCCGCACCCCGCCATGCGTCCCCAGCGCCACCTCGTGCAGCCCTTCGCTCTCCGCCAACCACGCCGCCACGCACCGCGTCCCATTGCCGCTCAGCTCCGCCTCGCTTCCATCCGCGTTGAACAGCCGCAGAAAAAACTCGCCCCCAGCCTTCCGCTCCAGAAACTCGATCCCATCCGCGCCCACGCTCGTATGCCGCGCGCACAGCCTTCGCGCCAGCACCGCATGGGCGCCGCCCGCAACCCGCTCCTCCACAATCAGGAAGTCGTTGCCATTGGCATGCGCCTTCACAAACGGAATCGCCTTCAACTGCTCCCTCATACTCTCCTGGTCTCCCTCCGCCAGACCGAACCCTCACTCCGTACCCCGAATGCCGTCATCCTGTACTTTTTTAAATGCCGTCATTCTGGCGCAGCCAGAATCTCCGTATTGGCTCTTGCATTTGCTCTACCGGAAAGTCGCCCTACTCCTCCTCTTCATCCCTGAACGACACCACATGGTCCGTCGCATCGCACGCAATCAACTCCTTCAGCAGCGCCTTGTGCCGCGCACTGCTCGCCGATACCGTAAACGTCACCCGCTCCTGCACCCCCACAGTGTCCCTCTCCACAATATTCAGCCGGATATGCGCCTTGTCCAGCGCGCACAGGATGTCCGTGAACATCTCGTTCTCATCGCTCCCGCGCACTTCATACAGCATCGGATACCGCTTCCACCCCAGGTGCCCCTCCAGCAGCCCGATAAACCGCAGCGACACAAACACAATCGCCGTCGCAATCCCCGCCTCTATATAGAGCCCGCCGCCGCACGCCATCCCAATCGCCGCCACCACCCACACCGTCGCCGCGCTGGTCAGCCCCAGCACCCGGTTCCGCGTATGCAGGATCAGCCCCGCCCCCAGAAACCCAATCCCCTGCACAATGTTCGACGCAATCTGCGCCCGGTTCGGGCTCACATCCCCCGCAATCACCGCCGACAGCATCGTGAACATCGCCGCGCCCATGCAGATCAGCATGTTCGTGCGCAGCCCCGAAGCCTTGTGCCGCCACTCCCGCTCCATACCCACCACCGCGCCCATCGCGCACGCCATCAGCAGCCGCGTCACCGTCCCCTGCGAGTACGCAACCTGCTCAATCGTGCTGAAATGCGTCGGTAGAGTCACCTGAAATCGTTCCTCACACTATCGTTGCCGATGCTATCACCTGCCCCATCCGTCATTCGGGGAAATTGTCATCCTTTATATTTATGAATTGTCATCCTGAGGCGAAGCCGAAGGACCTGCTTTTGCACTCAAACCACGCCCGGCTCAACCGGCGAAGGCAACGTCTGCTCCGGCGCATGACGCATCACCCGATTGCGCAACAGGATCGTCGGCCGCTCGATTAAGTACGCAAATAATTCACCAATCACCAGAACCCCCGCAATAACGAACAGCGATCGAGCAGCCCCTCGTTGCAGGTGCAAAACCTCGGTCGCAAACCCGCGCAAAACAGGATCGACAGTGGTGTGCACCAGGTAAATGCTGTACGAAGTGAGGGCAATCAGCTGCACCGACCAACGCACGCCACGGCCAAACCATGTGGCCGGTTTCCAACCAAAATCCCCGAGGCTGCAGACGCAGGCCGCAAAGCCCAAAGGGATCAACTCATCGGACGTGACTTTAAACCACGTGGCTTGGCAGTATGGAACGAAATAAAAGATGACCGGAAGAGGAAGGATGCACCAGGGTGCAATGCGCCGGATACGCAGCATGGTCGCCGGCTCATCAACCGCAAGGAACGCCAGCCAGACCCCGGCAATCAACGGTTCACAACGAAGATGGCTCCTGAAGAACCAATACTGCTCCGGCCCATGGAGCATGGGGATGTCGCGAAAGATAACGGGTAAAAAAAACAGGATAGGAAGTAGATACCCGAACCACCTCCGGCCTAGCAAACGCGTAATCGCCAAACCGAACAACGGAAGCACTAAATAAAAGTGTTCCTGGACACAAAGACTCCAGGTAACGCCAAATCCCGTGAGCCCGAGATAGTTCTGCAGGAAGACGCCGTAATACCACGGAAGCGACGGCTGCGGTGCCGCAATGGAGCCCGTCGTGTGCCGGACAATCGTATAAAGCAGCAGCGCGGCGGCATACGGAGGAAGCGTCCGCCACCAGCGCGACATCCAGAAACTCAGCATCGTAAACGATGGCTTGCGTGAGCCCTGGAAGTACATTCGCCCAATCAGAAATCCCGAAACCACAAAGAAAAGGCAGACGCCATCCATGCCATCCAATATCGGGAACCGAGTCAGCGTAATCTCGTGATGCAAGATGACCGCGGTAATCGCAGCGGCGCGCAAAATATCGAGGCCGAAAGACCGGCTCCCTGGTTTGCTGGTCTTGTCCGTAGGCTCTTTCAAGCAGAGGCACCCACAACAATCATCGAACCGAATTCAACGGCCAGACATAGCACTTGGGTTGTACGCGCCCGCGAATCCAGCCACTGGTTGAACCTCTCCACCGCACCCGGCCAGCTCACGGTTCCCCTGAGCATAGCATGGCGTTCCCCCGGCCCACTCTACCACCCCGCAAACCTCGCAGACCGGTAAATCCGCGCGCACCCTTCCCCCGTCCCGCACACAATCGTCATCTCCTCCAACCCCTCCGGATGCGCCGCCACTGCCTCCGACACCGCGTCCCCCGCAAACGCCACCACATACTGCGCATGACTCGCCGGGGCCTCCAGCGCTGCGTGCCAGCTGTCGTAGTCCGTCTCGTTCACCGTCTGCTTCAGCGGAATCCCCGCGTCCTGCAACGCGCCAATGTGATCCGACTCCGCCATCAAAATAGTCGACCCCGGCGGAAGATCGTCCAGCACCAGCGCAACGTTCCGCTCAAACGGCGCCCGCGTCATCGAATTCGCCAGCGCCTCCTTCAGCACCAGCGGCGGCGAATATCTCTCAACATTGGTCGACCGTGTCGGCCGGCGCAGCGCCAGCTTCACCGCCTCCTGCGCCCACGCCGTCCCATAGATCATCGCCAGCGGATTCAGCACAGCCAGCCCCAGCGCTACCCCGTACAACAACCTCCGCCGCGCAACTCTTGCCTCCAGCGCCGCCAGCGCCACGCAGGCATACAGCGCCAGCGCCGGCAGCAGCTCCACCCCATACCGCGAGTTGTAGTACGAGTGCGGCCACAACTGCGGAATAAAGATCGGCACCGACCCATAAGCAACCGAATAAACATAAAACGCCAGCGGCACCCACAGCAGCAGCTGTCGCCGGCGCCATCCCTCGTCGCACCGCAATCCACAACCCCGCCAGCGCCGCCGCCATCACCGCAAAGCCCGTCTCCCACGCCGCCGCATCCACCTGCGCCGTCCGCGTATAGAACAGCAGCGCCCACCCCGGGTTATGCCACCCCGATAATGCTTCGACCCGGCGGCGAAGTCCTCCTCTCAATCGCCGCCGCCGAATAAGGCCCGCGCATAAAGTCCAGCGGATCGTGATAGAAGTGCTGGTTGTACCACAGCCACAACAGCCGGCCCCGCAACCGCCAGCACCGTAAAGGTTACAAATACCCCTCGAACCTCGGCCCCGGATCCTCGAACCCGCAAAACTTCCCACGCCACCACGCACCACACCGCCGCGCCCAGCACCCACCCGTCGTAGCGCGTAAACACCGCCAGCAAAAATCAGCACCCCCAGCCCACCATCCGCCGCCGCGCCACCCTTGCATCCGCCGCCCGAATCGCCTCCACGCACTCCACCGTCACCAGCACCATCCACATCAGCAGCGCCAGAAACAGCGGCTCCGTCATCGCCGTCGTCGACAGATACAGCAGGTTCGGATTCAGCCGCATAGAACGCCGTCGCCGCCAGCGCCCAGCGCGGCACCAGCATCCGCCGGCACAGCCGGAAGAACCCCACCACCCCCGCGATATAGCACACCAGCGATGGCCACGCCCCCGCCAGCCCGCTCTGCCACCACTCCATCTTCCACACAAACGGCAGCATCAGCAGATGCGGCAGCGGCAGCCACACCCCGCCCAGCTGCACCAGCCCCGGATTGCGCGAGTCCACAATCCGCCGCGCAATCCCCAGGTGCGCCACCGCATCCCCATACAGCAATACGTAACCTTTACTGAAGCAAACCATCAGCGCCAGCAAATCCCAGCAGCAGCGCCGCCATCGCCACCGGCACCGTCTCCTCCCGCGTCGCCGCCCGCACATCGTCCACCAAACAAATTGTCATCCTGACCCTGAGCCTGCCGAAGGGCGAAGGACCTGCTTCTGCCATTCTTTGCCGCCCCCAACCACCGCCTTAGACCTCTGCCGCGTCAAGATGCGATATCTCCCGGAACAATTCAAACCGCGCCTCAATCTCCGCCCGCGTCACCGCCTGCAGCCGCTCCGTGCCAAACCGCTCCACCGCAAACGACCCCATCACGCCGCCATAAAACATCGCCCTGCGGAACACCGCCGGCGTCAGCTCCGGCTGCGACGCCAGATACCCATAGAACCCGCCCGCAAACGAGTCGCCCGCGCCCGTCGGATCCACCACCTCCGCCAGCGGCAGCGCCGGCGCGCGAAACGGCCGCGCCGCGCCGCCCCCGGAAACATCCGCTCGCTGAAGAACGCCGTCGCGCCATACTCCCCATGCTTCACCACCAGCGACTTCGGCCCCATCGCCATCACCTTCTCCGCCGCCAGCACCGCATTCGTCTCGCCCGAGAGCATCCGCGCCTCGCCATCGTTGATCAGCAGCACATCCAGCTCGCGCAGCACCACCGCCAGATTCGCCGCATGGTCCTTGATCCAGTAGTTCATCGTGTCGCCGCACACCATCTTCACCTTCGGCATCTGCTTGCGCACCCGCGCCTGCAGCACCGGATCGATGTTCGCCAGAAACAGATACTCCGTGTCCAGATACGCCGCCGGAATCTTCGGCTCGAACCTCTCAAACACATTCAGGTCCGTGCCCAGCGTCTGCGCCTCGCTCATCGTCCCCGCATACGCCCCCGTCCAGTGGAAGCTCAGCCCCGGCGCGCGCTCGATCCCCCGCGTATCGATCCCCCGCGCCGTCAAACACCGCCTCATGCTTCGGCAGAAAGTCCTCGCCCACCACCGCAATCACCCGCACATCCGTAAAGTAACTCGCCGCCAGCGCAAAATGCGTCGCCGCCCCGCCCAGGCAATGGTCCACCTTCCCATGCGGCGTCTCAATGCTGTCAAACGCCACCGAACCAACCACCAGAATCGCCATACTCCCGCTTTCTCCGCTCAATATGTCAACTGAATCATCGACCAATCTACAATTTGTAACCAACGCGTCTAGTCCAATTCACGTGGCCGTAACCGCCAGCAACATGCTACGAAGGCTTACATGCGCACAGGCCAGGCTGAACTCGACAGCACACTGCAGCTCTACAGTTACAAATACTTCCCCAACAGCAACCCCAGCTTCTCCTTCGCCGCCGCCGGAATCGCCGCCCGGTCCGTCAGAATCGCATACTTCAGCGCGTCCCCGCACCCGCACCCGCGCTCCTTCGGCATCGCCGCACCGCCGCCTTCACCACCTTCGCCGCGTTGTCCGCGTTCTGGTGCAGCACCGCCACCACCTGCTCCACCGTCACATCGTCGTGGCCCTCGCGCCAGCAGTCGTAGTCCGTCACCATCGCCAGCGTCGCATAGCAGATCTCCGCCTCGCGCGCCAGCTTCGCCTCCTGCAGGTTCGTCATCCCAATCACGTCCGCGCCCCAGCTCCGGTACAGATTCGACTCCGCCCGCGTCGAAAACTGCGGCCCTTCCATGCACACATACGTCCCGCCGCGCTTGCCCACCACGCCAACCTCCGCGCACGCCTTCGCAAACACCTCCGCCACCGTCGCGCACACCGGATCGCCAAACCCCACATGCGCCACAATCCCCTCGCCAAAGAACGTCCCCACTCGCGCAAACGTCCGGTCGATAAACTGGTCCGGAATCACAAAGTCCGTCGGCTTGTGCTCTTCCTTCAGCGACCCCACCGCCGACACCGACAGAATCCGCTCCACCCCCAGCTTCTTCATCGCATAGATGTTCGCGCGGAAGTTCAGCTCGCTCGGCAGCAGCCTGTGCCCCCGCCCATGCCGCGCCAGAAACGCCACCCGCCGTCCCTCCAGCTCGCCCAGCACCAGCGCATCCGAAGGCTCGCCAAACGGCGTCTCCACCACATGCTCGCGCACGCCCGTCAAGCCCCGGCATGGCATACAGCCCGCTGCCCCCGATAATCCCAATCTCCGCCGTCTGCAATCCCGTCACTCCTCAAAAGCCCAACCCCGAATCCGCGGGCTGTAGGCCCGCTCTATCCTAGCCTAGGGCGTAGCCCTAGTATATCGCCCCACCCCGCCCAACCCCACCTTCATCATCCCCGCCGACGAAAACTCCCGCACCAAACTCATCCCCGGGTCACCAACCTCCAACCCACGCACCCCCTCACCCGCCACCTGCAGTCGGCCCATCCGACTGCACCGCCCCAATCATCTCCCGCAACTTCCGCGCCAGCTCCACCGGAAACCCCTCGCTCACAAACACCCCCGTCCCGTCGATCGACAGCAGCACATCGCCCTCATTCGTCGTGTACACCTGCTCGTCCCCATCCGCCTCATCCTTCGTCCGCCGCACCAGGCCCGAATACTTCCGCGGCAGTTGCCCCGCATACACCCGCAAAAACGCCCGCGCCGACTCCGCATTCTTCCACTTCGACTCATACAAAATCGCAATCGACGCCGTCGAATCCTTCTCCTCCTCCGTCACCGCCGACTTCCGCTGCGCCGCATAATAAATCCCGCCATTCCACTCCGGCGACAGCGCGCTCGCAATCTCCGCGCCGCCAAACAGCTCCGTCAGCACCTTCACATCGAACTCGCCCATCACGCCCACGTCATACGGCGTGTACTCCGCATCAATCAGCGGATGGATATCCGGCATCCGCAGCACCGGCACCGGCACATGCGCCATATACGCCTCCGGGTGCATGATCTCGAAGCTCGACCCCGGCGGGTTCGCCAGCACATCGCCAAACGCCGCGTCCTTCCCATGCTTCAGCAGGATCGCCTCCTCAAAGCTCAGCCCCTCGCTGTACGGAAACAGTCAGCGACTCCTGCAGCAGCAGCGGCGCCCGCGCCAGTATCGGCGACCCGCTCGTGTCCGACATCGACTCCTTCATCTTGTCCAGCATCTCCGGCGCGCTCGCAAGCGTCCTGCCCGTCGGCCGCAGCGAGTAGTCCATAAACACCACCATCGCCTGCCCCTCCGCCACCGCATCGCGCGCCGTATCCGCCTCGTCCGTCTCGATGTGCCGGTTGTCCTCCTGCACATTCTTCGCTAGTGTCCTGCGCGCTCACCTCAGACCACTTCGTCAGGTCCACCTTCTGGTCCTGCAGCGCGTGGGTCAGCTCATGCGCCAGCACCGGCTTCTGCTCCTCCGGAGCAATCCAGTCCAGCAGGTTCACCGTCTTCGTCTTGTTGTCGTAGTAGCCCGCCACCTGCTCCGTCAGCAGCGAGATCATAAACGGCCGCAGATGAAAGTCCCGGTCCAGCAGCCCAAACTTCTTCAGCACAATCTCCGACCGCTCCAGCCGCTTCGCCCCCGCGTCCTCGTCGAACTTCTCGCGCAGCATCTTGTTCACTTCATCGCGCGTCACCAGCCTGCGCTTCACGCTGTGCTCAATCGGCAGGTCCGTGTCCGCACTCACAAACTGCAAAATCTCGTCCACCGACTTGAACAACTCCTTCGCCTGCTCCTTGGTCAGCGGCGCGTGCTTCGCATCATCCTGCGCAATCGGCGCACCCTTGCCCCCACTTTGCGCCGTCCCACCCGTCGCCTGCGCGCACGCCACACCAACACACAACACCGCCCCCATCGCGCCGCACAAAACCCACCGCGTCATCCCAAGCGCGCCCCTCAAAATTGTCATCCTGACCCTGAACGGAGTGAAGGGGAAGGACCTGCTTTTGTCCCACCCTCTTTTTAAAATTGTCATCTCATTTGAAATTGTCATCCTGAGCGCAGCGAAGGACCTGCTTTTACTTACTCCCGGCACAGCCAGCTCATGGTCAACGAGAGTTGACCCCCCCGCCAACAAACCCGCCTCTGAGATAGGCCGGGACTTCAGTCCCGGCACATCCGCCCTATAACGAGCGAGGGCTTTAGCCCCCGGGACACGTCTTCCGCAGCCCATCAACCACGCATCCATCGCGACCATCGCCTCCGCGCAACCCCATCCATCCGGTCGCTATAATCCATACTACGCATCCTCGCCATGCCCGCCGCCCTCCAACCCGAAGTCCTCTCCACCAGCGCCCAACTCGACGCCCTCCTCCACCGCGCCGCCATCGCCCCACTCTCCGACATCGCCTGGATCCGCGTCACCGGCGCCGACCGCGTCCGCTGGCTCAACGGCATGGTCACCAACTCCATCCAGTCCCTCGCGCCCGGCCAGGGCAACTACAACTTCGTCCTCAACGCCCAGGGCCGCATCCAGGCCGACCTCACCGCCTTCGCCCTCGAAGACTAAATCCTCCTCGAAACCACCCGCGACCAGATCGCCCCACTCCTCGCCCACCTCGACCACTTCATCATCATGGACGACGTCGAACTCACCGACATCACGATCCGAACGACACGGCCTCCTCCTCGCCGGCCCCGGCGCCGCACACATCCTCACCTCCTTCAATCTCACCATCCCGCAGTCCTCAACCCTCGCCTTCCAATCAATCGTCTGGCACGCCGCGACCATCGAAATCATCCACGCCCACTCCCCCCTCGTCCCCCGCTTCGAACTCTGGTCCGACCCCACCACCATCGCCTCCCTCACCGAAGCCCTCACCGCCGCCGGCGCAACTCCCGTCTCCCCCGAAGCCCTCGAACACCTCCGCATCCTCTCCGGCACCCCCCGCTACGGCATCGACATCCGCAACACCGAAAAATCCCGCGACCTCCCGCAGGAGACCGCCCAACCCCACGCCCTCCACTTCACCAAAGGCTGCTACCTCGGTCAGGAGATCGTCGAGCGCATCCGCTCCCGCGGCAACGTCCACCGCACCTTCACCGGCTTCCTCCTCACCGGCACCCTCCCCACCCCCGGCACCGCCATCGACACGCCGAAGCCGAACCAAGCCCGTCGGCGAAATCACCACCGCCGCCGCCATCCCCCTCCCCACCGGCCCCATCCAACTCGCCCTCGCCTACCTCCGCCGCGAAGCCCTCGCCGAAGCCCAATCCAACCGCCTCACCCTCACCTACCCCGCCGGCACCGCAACCCCGATCGCCCTGCCCTACTCCCACTGTCATCCTGACCCTGCCCAGCACCCTGAAGCACCGCTTTGCCATCGCGCATCTGAATCAATGCACGAAATGAGACACTGTAATCATGTCCGAGCAAAACAAACCCTTCGTCGTCACCGACCGCCGCAAGTTCACCCTCGACGGCACCCCCCGCCCCGACGCCGACCCCTCCCCCGACCGCGAAGAAACCCGCCGCGCCCACCGCCCAGCACCCGCGCCCGAGCCCCCCTCGAATTCAAATCCCCCCACCCCCGAAGCCGCCCGCAGCCCGCCGCCCGCCGCATCCCAACCCGACCTCCCGCCCCCACCCACCCCCGCCGAGATGGAGCAGGCCAACGCCGCCTACCGCAGACCTCCGAGCGCCTCGACACCGCCGTCCGCGCCGCCAACCCCGGCATGGACCGCCCGCCCGACATGACCTTCGAGCAGATCGTCCAGTCCATCTACATGACCACCATCCTCCAGCTCGGCGGCGCCACCCAGCCCGGCCAGCAGCCCAAGATCGACCTCATGGGCGCCCGCTCCAGCATCGACATGCTCGCCATCCTCGCCGAAAAAACCACGCGGCAACCTCACCCCCGCCGAGTCCGCGCTCCTCGACAACGCCCTCTTCGAAGTCCGCATGGGCTTCCTCGAAGTCACCCAGGCCCTCGCCCGCTCCGCCGCCACCCGCCAACCCCCACCCCCCGGCTCCCCCGGCGCACCCACCCCCGGCCGCCCCAGCATCGTCCGCTAGATAATGTCATCTTGGGTGTCTTTTAGAAATTGTCATCCTGAGGCGAAGCCGAAGGACCTGCTGTAGTTTTTAGAACTGTCATTCTGAGCGCAGCCCAGAATCCCCGTATTTTGCCTTTGCCGTTGCCGTTGCCGTTGCTTCTGCTTCTGCTTCTTGTCTTACGCCGTCATTCTGAGCGCAGCTCAGAATCTCCGTATTTGTATCGCCACAGACTTCCAACCGTATTGCTTAAGGGCACGGCTTCAGAGCCTGTCCTGAGCGCAGTCGAAGGATGCCGTAAGCCGCCCCAAAAGAATGGGGGCTTTAGCCCCTGAGGTCAGCTTCTAAACAATGGACGCAACCTTAACCTTCCTCGGCACCGGCACATCGATGGGCGTGCCCACATTGGGCTGCGACTGCGCCGTCTGCACCTCCGCCGTCTCCCCAATCCCCGGTCTTCCAGCGCCAGACCCCCGCAACCGCCGCACCCGCCCCTCCGTCCTCATCTCCTGGGCCAACCACAACGTCCTCATCGACACCGGCCCCGACTTCCACGCCCAGGCCATCCGCGCCAACCTCCGCCGCCTCGACGCCGTCCTCTACACCCACCCCCACGCCGACCACATCCTCGGCCTCGACGACCTCCGCCCCCTCAGCTTCCACAACGCCCCCGACACCCTCCCTCTCTACGCCGACGCGCCCACCGCCGACACCATCGAACGCATCTTCAACTACACCTTCGACCCCAACTCCCGCTACCCCACCAGCGCCCGCGTCACCCTCCACCGCATCCCCGCCGAACCCGGCGCCGCCGTCACCCTCTTCGGCATCCCCTTCCAGCGCATCCCCGTCACCCACGGCCGCCACACCATCACCGGCTACCGCTTCGGCGCCGCCGCCTACCTCACCGACCTCAACGACATCCCCGCCGAAAGCCTCCCCCTCCTCGCCAATCTCGACCTCCTCGTCCTCGACGCCCTCCGCCGCGAGCCCCACCCCACCCACGCCCACCTCGCCAAATCCCTCGAACTCGTCGACCTCATCGCCCCCCGCCGCACCTACTTCACCCACATGTCCCACGACCTCGACCACGCCGCCACCGAAGCCATCCTCCCCCCCAACATCCGCCTCGCCTACGACACCCTCCAACTCCCCTTCAACATCCAACCCCCACCGCCCACCCAGGAGGCCGCGCCCGATATGAGGCCGTCATCCTGAGCGGAGCCGTCGTCGCCCATTTGAAGCCGTCATCCTGAACGTGCCGTCATCCTGAACGCAGTGAAGGACCCCTGTATTTGCTTTGCTTTTTTTGCTTTGCTTTTTTTGCTTTGCCTTTTTTGCTTTGCTTTTTTTGCTTTGCTTTTTTGCTTCTGCTCTTGCCGTTGCCCTTGCCTCTAGGTAAGCCAAGGCTTCAGCCTTGGCCTCTCAGCCGCCCAAAAAAGAAGAGGGGCTTTAGCCCCTGGGGTATGCCCTCCCTCAATGCTGCACAATATTCTCTGAGCCCGTTCCCCAATGAAGATTTATCGCTCACCTCACAGAAGTCCCGCCCCCAAAGGCCCCCACCGTCGCCACCATCGGCAACTTCGACGGCGTCCACCTCGGCCACCAATCCGTCATCGCCGAGGTCATCGCCCGCGCGCGCTTCCTCGGCGGCCGCTCCCTCGCCATCACCTTCGACCCCCACCCCGCCCACGTCCTCCGCCCCACTCAGCCCTTCCCCCTCATCACCCCACTCCCCCGCAAGCTCGAACTCCTCGCCGCCACCGGCCTCGACGCCACCCTCGTCCTCCCCTTCACCGACGCCCTCTGCCACACCTCCGCCCACGACTTCGCCCAATCCATCCTCCGCGACACCCTCCACGTCACCGAGGTCCACGAGGGAGAAAACTTCCGCTTCGGCCACAACGCCGCAAGCCAACATCGC
Source organism: uncultured Acidobacteriaceae bacterium (assembly GCA_963808025.1). Classification (GTDB taxonomy): domain Bacteria; phylum Acidobacteriota; class Terriglobia; order Terriglobales; family Acidobacteriaceae; genus Edaphobacter. Next base: position 750,662 of record CAWEEI010000006.1, read on the forward strand.
CAGCCTCGCCGAACTCGGCCGCGCCCTCAACTTCCGCGTCACCACCTACGCCCCCCTCACCCTCCGCGGCGCGCCCGTCTCCTCCAGCCGCATCCGCACCCTCATCGCCGCCGGCCGCCTCGCCGAAGCCCGCGCCCTCCTCACCCGCCCCTTCTCCATCGACTCCACCCCGCCCCCGGCCGCGGCTACGGCTCCCGCTACACCGTCCCCACCATCAACCTCGCCCCCTACCCCGACCTCCTCCCCGCCCACGGCGTCTACATCACCACCCTCACCATCACCCCCGAACCGGGTGCCCCACATCTCGCTTCTGAGATGTGGGAAGGTGCGCCCCACACCTCCTCCGCAAAGAAAGAAATTGTCATCCTGAGCGAACGCGAAGGACCTGCTTCACCAACCGACCCCCTCACCTTCCCCTCCGTCACCAACATCGGCGTCCGCCCCACCTTCGGCCCCGCACTCCTTCGCCATCGAAACCCACCTCCTCCACCCCGACACCCCCACCCTCCAATCCCTCACCGAGACCACCCCCCTCCGCCTCACCTTCCTCCGCCGCCTCCGCCCCGAAATCCGCTTCGACTCACCCGACCTCCTCCGCACCCAAATCACCCACGACATCGCCCTCACCCACCGCTACTTCGCCCTCTCCGCACCCTCACCCACATCTAGAGGCGGGTGCCCCATCCAAGCTCCGCTTGGGTGGGGGATGCGGCGACGACCGGAAAGGTGCATCCCAACAGATTGGGCGGGTGCCCCATAGCCGGCCCTGAGCCTGTCGAAGGGTCTCGCTTCTGAGACATGGGCTTCGTGCCATGGATTTTTCAGGAAATCATCCTGAGTGTTTTTTAGAAACTGTCATCCTGAGGCGAAGCCGAAGGACCTGATTCTTGAACCTCGAACCGTGAACCTCGAACCCATCGCCCAACTCCCCACTCAGCAACCTGCAACCTGCAACCTGCAACTGTCCTATCATCTCCCCATGCACATCACCCGCAACGGCTCTCAACCCTCCACCCCCGGCCCCGCCGACTGGTTCACCGGCGCCGTCCGCATCGACCCTCTCTTCACCGCGCCCGACCCCGCCCTCGTCCAGGGAGCCTCCGTCACCTTCTCTCCCGGCGCGCGCACCCACTGGCACACCCACCCTCTCGGCCAGACCCTCATCGTCACCGCCGGCCTCGGCTGGGCCCAGCGCCTCGGCGGCCCCATCGAAGAGATCCGCCCCGGCGACGTCGTCTGGTTCGCCCCCAACGAAAAACACTGGCACGGCGCAACCCCCACCACCGCCCTCACCCACATCGCCATCCAGGAACGCCTCAACAACCAAGTCGTCGACTGGCTCGAACCCGTCACCGACTCCCAATACCACCCCTGACCCGCCCCACCACCCCTAAAAATTGTCATCCTGAGGCGAAGCCGAAGGACCTGCTTTTCAAAATTGTCATGCCGCCCCAAACCCGGGTGCCCCATGTCAGGCAGCTTCACCGTCTGAGGTGGGAATACCCCTGAAATTGTCACCCCCGAAAAATTGTCATCCCCATTAGAATTGTCATCCTGAACGAAGCGAAGGACCTGCTTCTGTCCCACCATGCTGCACACACCGTAAGCGCTGAACAATGAAACTATCCATCTCAAGATCGCGAGAGAGCATTTGGGTCTGGCTGGTTTGGGGCACCGGCATTTATCTCGGTCTGGAAGCCGGGCCATTTCTCATAGCCGCATGGGCTTTCAGGAAAACCGCGGGTGAGCTTGCAGGGCCATATCTAGCTTTTGCAGTGCCTTGGATGATCCTCGCTCCGTTGATCTGGTGGCTAAGGAAATGGGAGGAGCAGGGCAAATCACCCATGTACCAGGGGGCTAGATCGTAATACGCGACAAATCACGTTATGGCTGGCGGCTCGATCCAGCACGAAGGCAAGGATGAGCATCATGGTTGCCGCGATCAGAGTAGAGCCAAATACTGCGAAGAGCTTATTCCGCTGCGGGTCGTGGATCGAGCAACAATGCGGACGCTGAGGCCATTAAGCTGATCGACGCCAACCAGCCAGGGACGGCGAAGTTCAGCTTCGAACTCCTCCACAGCGCCAGCAGCGCTCCAAAAGCCAGCGTATCCATTCTTGCAGGAAAGAAGTAATACTCGGATCGCTCGCCCGCCATGTGCACATACCACCGAAGCACAGGAGCAAACACGATTATCGCCAACACCAGGGCAACAAGCTGCCTTCTATTAAGAAACCGGA